>NZ_FNOV01000001.1:0-440444 GCF_900107135.1 Hymenobacter psychrophilus | reverse complement strand
CCAGCATCGACAACTGGCTGGCGTGGCATTGGTTGGCCTTCGTCGTCCTGTTGTTGCGAAAAATCAACCCTAAACCGACTTCCTAAACAGCTTCAGCGATTGACAGTCCGTTTACCCCTCCCCCAGCGGTAGCGTGAGGGTGAATTCGGTGAACTGGCCTTCTTCCGATGCCACGGTGAGCGTGCCGCCGTGGCCTTTGGTAATGATGTCGTGGGCCAGCGAGAGGCCCAGGCCGGTGCCTTCGCCTACGGGTTTGGTGGTGAAGAAGGGCTGAAAGATGCGCTGCTGCACGGCGGGACTCATGCCGGTGCCGTTGTCGCGCACCTGCACCCGCACCTGGCCAGCCAGCAGCGTGGTGCTCACACGCAGCTCGGGCACGTAGCCGGGTCCCGCCAGCGCCACTTGGCCGGCCAGCGCGTAGAGGGCATTGGTGAACAGATTCAGCAGCACCCGCTCCATTTCGGGCACCAGCAGGGGCACCGAAGGCAGGCCCTCTCCCAGCACGGGGTGCAACACGCCGGCCGGCAGCAGCAGGGCGGAATCAGGGCGGCCTTCGTAGGCCAGGCGCAGCTGCCGGGCTACTAGGGCATTGAGGTCGGTGGGTTGCGGGGCGGCGGCGCCGGTACGGGCGTGGGCCAGCATGCTGCTGATAATGGATGAGGCTCGCTGCCCGTGCTGGCTGATTTCGTGCAGGTTGCGCCGCAGCCCGCTCATAATTTCCTGCCCCAGCTCGTCGGATTCAACCATGGGTGCGGCTGCTCCTACTGCCCCGGCCGTTTCCTGCTCCAGCAGCTCGTTGCTGACCAGGGCCAGCCGGTTCATGAAGTTGAGCGGGTTCTGCAGCTCGTGGGCAATACCGGCCGACAGCTCGCCCACGAAGGCCCACTTCTCGGCGGCCACCAGCTGGCGCTGCGTGGCCACCAGCTCGGCCTGCTGACGGCTTAGCTGCTCGTAGGCGCGCTTTTTCTGGCCGTAGTTGCGGCCCAGCACCACGCTCAGGCCCGTTATCAGCACCAGCCCCAGTCCCGATACGCCCAGCAGCCACTGTTGCTGCTGGTTTTGCTGGCGCACCATGACCGTCGCGCGCGTCAGCTCCCGGATTCGACCCTGTTGCTGCCGCAGCTCGAAGCCGTACTGCAGGGCGGCCGTGCGCCGAATCAGGGCGCGGCTGCTGAGGCTGTCGTCGTAGGCGGCATACAGGCGGTGGTAGCGGTAGGCGTCGGCGAAGCGGCCCAGCCGGGCGCTGGCCTCGGCCAGCACCCGGCTGCCGTCGCGGATGTCCTCTTTCACGCCCCGCTGCTGGCTGGCCCGCAGGCCGGGCCGGCCGTAATAAATGGCGCTGTCGGGGCGGCGCAGGCGCAGCTAGGCGCGGGCCATCACCAAATCAACCAGCGGCAGGTAGCCCACCACATCGAGGCGGCGCAGCTCGGCGCGGGCCTGGCGGGCGTAGCGCAGGGCCTCGGCCGGCCGGCCCTGGCGCTCGGCCATATCGGCAATGTACACTTCGAGCACCATGCGGCCGGGGTTGTCGCCGAGGCGGCGGGCCAGCGCGGCGCCCTCGGTGTAGTAGCGGCGGGCCTGGGTCCACTGGGCCTGGGCCTGGTACAGGTCGCCGAGGCCGCGCAGGCTCTGGGCCACGCCGCCTTCGTCGTGGGTTTGGCTGGCCAGCGTGCGGCTCTGCTCCAGGTAGGCCAGGGCCTGCCCGTACTCGCCCAGCTGGGTGCTGATGAAGCCCAGCTGCGCGTTCATCAGCACCAGCCACTTGTTGTTGCGCAGCTTTTCGGCCTGGGTGAGGCCCTGCTGAGCGCTGGCCAGGGCGCGGGCGTAGTTGCCCTGCCCGAAATAGATGTAGCCCAGGTTGTAGCCGACGCCAATCAGGTTAAGCGCGTCGTGCTGCTGGCGGAAAACGCGGGCGGCCTGCTGGGTGAAGGCCAGCGCCGGCGCGTACTCGTTGCGCTTGCGGTAGTAAAAGCCCAGGCCCAGCCAGGCCTGGGCCTGGCCCGAAGCGTAGCCCAAGCGGGTGGCCAGCGCGGCGGCCTCCTCGAAGCGGGCCCGCGACAGGCGCGGGTTGGAGGAGCGCAGCTCGAAGGCCAGCTGATTAAGCTGCTGCACGCGGATAGTATCGGCGGCGGCGGCCGGGGCCTGAGGGATAGAAGCCCGCAGCGGCGCCAACGGCAGCAGCAGCCCCAGCAACGTGAGCAGCAGTAGCAGCAGCGGCCGCCCCAGCCCCGGTTTTCGCAGAATCAATACCATATCGACCATATAAGGCCCCTAAGATATTGGCTGGCGGGTTAAGGCCCCGCCCCCCGGCTCCGGCAGCCGGCCGGGCCGGGGCCGGAAGTTCGTTTGGGTGGGCGCCGGAGCAGTTTTGGGCCGCTAGAAACCTTTGGGCAGGTCGATGCCGCGGATGGTGCGAAACAGGCCCAGCGCGTTCTGGTCGGTGAGGCCGCCAATGTAGTCGGTGAGCAGGATAATCTGCTCGTAGGCCCCAGCATCCTGCTGGAAGCCGGTGGCCCGGAACTGCTCGGGCAACAGCTGGCGCAGCTTGCGCGAGCGGGCACTGTCGTGGGGGTCGAAGGTGGCGGCCAGGAAGGCATCGAGCAGCCCGCCCAACACCTCGAAGCCGGCCGCCTCAATTTCGAGCACCGGCCGGCTCTGGTAGAGATGCTCCACGGTGAGGCGGTGCACCTCCTGCAACTGTTCCCAGCAGGCCAGCTGGCGCACCAACGGCTCGTCGAGGTGGCCGCGCAGCAGCTCGGGGGCGCGGTCGGCGAAGCGGCGGGCGGTTTGCTGCACGAGCTGGTTGATGAGGCGGGCGCGCAGGTAGCCCAGCTCCTCGCGCCAGTCGCGCCACTCCACCGAGCCGCGGCGGGTAGGCGCGTCGCCCAGCATATCACGCAGCAGCGCCAGCCCTTTATCGCACGGAATCAGGCCCAGTTTCAGGCCGTCTTCGAAGTCGATGATGCGGTAACAGATGTCGTCGGCGGCTTCGACCAGGAAAGCCAGCGGGTGGCGGTGGTAGAAGCCGGCGGCTTCCGAACCGGCCGGCTTGGGCAGCAGCCCCAGCTCGCGGGCCACCTCCTCAAACCGCACGGATTCGGTCTGGAAGTAACCGTATTTCTTCTCGCTGGTGCTCTGCGTGAGGGCCTGCTCGGGCACTACCGAGGGGCGCGGGTATTTGCTGAACGCGCCCAGCGTGGCATACGTGAGGCCCAGCCCGGCCGAGCCGCTGCTGTGGGCGGCGTAGGTATGGGTGAGCACCCGGAAGCCGGCCGCGTTGCCCTCGAAATGCTGCAAATCGGCGCGCTGGGCTTCGCTGAGCATGCGCACAAACGGCTCGGCGGCGCTGCTGCGAAAGTAGGCCGAAATGGCGTCTTCGCCCGAGTGGCCGAAGGGCGGGTTGCCGATGTCGTGAGCCAGGCAGGCGGCGGCCACAATGTCGCCGAAATCGGAATCGAGATGGGGTAGCTCGTCGGCCAGGCCCTCGGTTTCTTCGAGCAGCAGCCGGCCCCCGAGGCGGCCGAGCGAGCGGCCCACGCAGGCCGTTTCGAGCGAGTGCGTGAGGCGGGTATGCACGAAATCGGTTTCGGGCAGGGGCATGACCTGGGTTTTGCGCTGCAGCCGCCGGAACGCCGAACTGAACACCACCCGGTCGTAGTCGGCCACGAAGGCCCCGCGCACCGGCGCGGCCTCCGTAACGACGTGCAGCTGCGGCTGCTCGGGGTAGCGGCGGCGGCTCAGCAGCTGGCCCCAGCGCATAGAGGGGGCGTTTTCGTCGGGAGGCGTAAGGTGGAGCATGGCAGGAGCTTTAAGCTACAAGCCGCAAGCTACAAGCTGACGTTCAAACATCAGCCAAGACTTTTAAGCGGCAAGCTGAAGGTAGAACATCAGCTTGCCGCTTGCGGCTTGTAGCTCACTCTTCCCCCTTCTCTTCCACCCTGCCCAGCAGCCGCACGGTGGCGTAGCCGAGCAGCAGAAACAGGCCGTAGAGCAGCGTAACGCCCCAGGTGCCGGGGTAGGCGCGCGGGTGCAGCAGGCGGGTGAGGATGTCGTAGAACAGGCTGACGGGGTTGCTGAGCACGTCCCAGCTGTTGAAGCGCAGATAGCGGCCCAGGTAAATGCCGAAGCTGCTCAGCAGCAGCGCCAGCGCGGCAAAGCCCCAGCCGGTCAGCGTGCCCAGCCGCCGCGTTACGAGCTGCTGCATGTCCAGCAGCGAGGCGTAGGCCAGCATCAGGCCGTTCCAGGCGCAGCTCAGAATGAGGGCCAGATCGTACCAGTAGGGCACGCCGGGGCGCGGGTGCAGGTGAAACAGGTCGGTGAGGATGTAGGGTGCGTTGGGGAAGAACAGCAGCCAGGCGGCGCCCACCGGCAACAGCACCCGGGCCCGCAGCCGTCCGGCGGCCAGCCCCAGCATGGTGCTCAGCCCAAACGGCACCAGGGCCAGAAACAGGTTCCAGAGCAGAAACACGAAGGTAAGCTGGCGCGTGAGCAGCACCCGGCCGGTAATCAGAGCCACGCTCAGGGCCAGCGACAGGCCCAGCACCAGCAGCAGATTCAGGCGCTGCCGCAGCTGGGCCTGTGAAAACGTGCTAACCGACATCGACATGCCCGCAAATACGGAAATTTTGGCGGGCAGTACGATTACGAAAGCAACGACTTCTCAGGCGGCCGTGCGAATCTTCCGTTTCATACTGCCGCCTGAGAAGTCAACTGTTGCGGCCTATTCATAATTGTTTATTTCCAGGCAATGGGCACGTTTTCAAACTGTACCATTACCTCCCGTCCGGGTTGACTATCTGAATATACCGGACAGGCAAACAGCACTAAGCTCTGTGTAGTCGGCAATACTTTGGGAATGGTTATGCGGGTTTTCACCGGCACGTTGGTCGGCAGCGCGTTCCGGTCGTTACCAGAGCCAATGTGTATGTCGTAGGTTTTATATTCTTCCCCGCTCGCATCAATACCCTTCGCAGAGGCAAACTGCAAGTCCCGAGTGGGCGCCATATTACGTAACAGTAATTCAACAGTCACGGTTTGGGCTTTGCGGTTCCCCTCGCACTTCACCAGGCTAAATTCCACTCTCTCCACCGTCTCCTTACCAATAGTGGCTAAACTTACTCCCGTTGAGACTGCGGGAGTGGCCCTACCTGGAGCAAGCGTACTACCTGCCGTAGCCACCGCCAACTTCTTACGCAAAAAAGAATTTTCAGCTTTCAGACGAGAAACTTCTGATTTCATAAACTCGCAATCGGTTGTCTGGGCCAACGCTGCTGTCGGAACGGCTAAGCTTATACACAAGGATAAGAGGAATGCTGATTTCATAGGACAGAATGGGGTAGAAAGATTGGACTGGCATGAATACGCTAATTCGTGAGCAAAGTCAGACAAGTGCCCAAAATTCAGCAGCCAAATTCAGCTGTCCCGCAAGATAAACTACCCTTGGGCGAACCGTGACGGAGTAAAAAGACGCCTAGGCAATAAGATAGTTAGGTCAGGCTACTGCTCCTCCACGATGCCGCCGGCGGCCCAGCGCAACGTGGCCTGGGTCTGGGCGTACTTGGCCTGCAGCTCGGCCAGCTTCTGGCTGGCTTCCAGCAGCTTGGCATCGCGCGAGTTGAGCAGGAACACCGAGCTTTCGCCGTTTTCGAAGCGAATTTGCTCCCCATCGCGCAGGCGCTGGGCGTTGGCTACGACTTGCTGCTGCAGGGCCAGCTGCTCGCGCAGGGCGGCCCAGCTGTTGGCCACGGTCAGCACCCCGGTTTCGATTTCGCGGGTGTCCTGCTGCAGCGCCAGCTCGGTGTCCTGCTGCTTGAGGCGGTTGAGCTGCAGCTTGGCCCGCTCCTGGCGCAGCAGCAGCGGGTAGGCGAAGCTCACGCCCAGCTTGTAGTTATTCTGCAGGTAGCTGCCGCTCAGGCTGGCGGCCTTTTCGGGGGCGAAAGGCTGGCCAGCTTGTAGCAGGTTGTAATCGAGGTTGAGCTTGGGCAGCAGCTTGTTGCGTAGCAGCCGGTTCTCGACGGAAAGCTGCAGCAGCTTGGCGCGGCTCTTCTGCAGCTCCGGATGAATCTGCTGGGCCAGGGCCGTGAGAGCGGCCACCGAATCGGGGGGCAGCGTGCGCCAGTCGGCGGGGCCGGGCAGCAGCTGGGGGCGGGCGGTAGGCGGCAGGTTCAGGGGCTGCTGCTGCTCGTTCCAGAGGTAGTTGCTCAGCAGCAGCGTGGCGTTCCGGAACTCCATCTGGGCCTGGCTCAGCTCGGCCTGGCGCTTCTGCAGCTCGCCCAGCGCCTCCACCGAATCGATGGCGGCTAGGTCGCCAAAAATCACGCGCTGGCGCACGGCCCGGAAGCGCACGTCGCCCAGCACCAGGTTCCGGCGGTTCAGCTCCAGCTGGCGGTAGCGCAGCGTCCAGTCCCAGTAGTCTTTGGCGGCCTGCAGCAGCAGCTTGTTGAGGGCCCCGCGGCGCTCGGCTTCGGCCAGGCCCTGCAGCGCCTGGGCCTGGCGCACGGCGGCGCGGCGCTCATCTATCAGCAGGCCCTGGGCCAGCGGCACCGACAGGCCCAGATAGCTCAGGCCACCCGGAGCGGTAAAGTTTTCGGGGTTGATGTACTGGCCGGTGCCCCGCTCGTAGCCGGCCTTCACCTCGAAACCGTACCAGACCGGCACCCGCAGCTGGCTGTCCCAGTCGTGGAAATACTCCTGACCCTTGAGCGTTTTGCCGTAGTATTTGCTGGTGGCGGTGGGGTCGAACAGGCCGCGGGCGTAGCGCACTTCCTGGCGCGCGCGCTCGGGCAGCAGCCCCGCCTGCCGGGCCACGGGGTGGCGCAGGGCCACGTAGCCCAGCAGGTCGGCCAGCCCAAACACCCGCCCCGAATCAGGGGCCAGCCCCGGCGCAGCTAGTGGCACCTGCGCCCGGGCCGGTAAGGCGGGCAGCAACGCCAGCAAAAAGAAAAGAAGTGCTCGGAAAATCATGGATGTTTGGTTAGCGCTGCAAGCCGCCAGCGACCAGTAGTTGAACGTACTTGGAGCTGGCCGCTGGTAGCTGGCCGCTCTATTAATACGCGTCTTCTTCGGCCGCCGACTTATCCGCTTTCTTTTCAGACTTACCCTTGCCCGACTGATCAGTAGGCGAGCCGACGAAATCGGGCGGGAAGCCGTTGAGCTGCCGCCAGAGCTCGTACCAGATGGGCACGTTATCGAGCAGGGCCCAGCCGTAGACGCCGGAGCCCACGCGCAGCAGCTGGGGCCAGGCCTCCAGCTCGGGGTCGGGCGTTACCAGCACCCGGTACTGGCCCTGCGAGTCGATGTTGTCGATGACGGCCACCCGGCCGCCGAAGGTGCCGAAGCTCGTGCCGGGCCAGCCGCTGAACACCAGCGCCGGCCAACCATCGAACTGCAGGCGCACCTTGCGGCCCACGCTCAGCAGCGGAATGTCCATGGGCTGCACGTACAGCTCGGCGGCCAGCTCGGGCGCGATGGGCATTACGGTAAGCACCGCCTCGCCCTCCTTTACTATTTCGCCGATGCCCTGTTTGAGCGCCCGCACCACGTAGCCGTCCTGCGGAGCCCGGATGGCGTAATAGCCCGCCCGGATGCTGAGGTTGGCCAGCTCGTTGCGCAGCTTGGAAATCTGGCCCTCCGAGTCGAACTGATAGGCCACGGCCGAGCGGCGGTCCGACTCCGACTTGGCCAGCTTGTCCTGGTATTCGGCCTGCAGCGACGAGAGCTCCAGCTGCGAGTTGGTGAGCTCCTGGCGCGAGGCCCCGAGCTTGTTCTGCGACTCCTGCAGCTTGGCGCGCGACTCCTGGAACTTGAGGCGGCGCTGCTCCACCTCGGTCAGGCTCTTGAGGCCCTGGCGGTAGAGCTCCTCCTGACGGTCGAGCTGGCGCTGGGCAATAGCAAAGTCGTTTTCAGCGGCCCGCAGTCCGGCCTCCTCCGAGCTCACCTTCAGGCGGGTCTGGGCCACCTTGTTGCGGGCCTTATCGAGGCTGACGGCCAGCCCCGACCGCAGGGCGTCCTGTTGGTCGCCGAGGGCCACGGTTTTGCCCTCGTTCTGCTCCAGGGCCGAAATTTTAGCCGCCAGCTGCTCACGGGTACGCTCCAGCAGCTGAGGGTCGAAGTACTTATCCTTGATTTCACTGATTTCGACCAGCGTATCGCCCTTCTTCACCCGCTGGCCCTCGCGGATGCGCCAGCCGGCAATGCGCCCGGCAATGGTGCTGGGTACGTCCTGGGGCCGGTCCTGGGGGCGCAACGTGGTCAGGCGGCCCGTCGAGCGGATGTTCTGGGTCCAGGGCAGAAAGCCGGCCCCGATAGCCAGCACGCCCAGGGCGGCCAGCCAGCGGGCCAGCACCCGCCCCGTGCGTGGCGTCTGCACGCGCCGAAACGAGCGGAAACTGGCCGTCAGCGGGTTGGTTTCTTCCAGGGGATGTTCGGCGAAGGGCATTTTTTTCTGATGTGAAGAAGGTGGTTGAACGTGCGGAATGGGAGCGGTTGGTGGTGGTGAGCGGTTGGAGCGGCCGTGTCAGGTTTCAACTGCGGCTGCGCCTTCGCGGACGCCAGATACGCCTGACGCGGCCTGCTTACCGTCCTTAACTCTCATCACCCCATCAGCTTCGATACCGTTTCGTAGTCGCCCTCGGCTACCAGGCGGCCCTCGTTTAACAGAGCCAGGCGGTGGCAGAGGCGGAGCGAGTCGGGCTCGTGGCTGGCCAGCAGCACGGTCCAGGGTTGGTTGGGGGCCAGCAGGCGGCTCAGAATGCGGTGGCGCTCGGCCTGCTCCACGCTCAGCAACGGGTTATCGAGCAGCAGCAGGCGGGGCCGGCTAACCAGCGCCCGGGCCAGCAGCAGCTTTTGGCGGGCACTGTCGGAAAAGGGCGTCCCCACGCCGATAAGCGTGTTCAGCCCCTGCGGGCGGGCGTACAGCTCGTCGCGCATGCCCACCAGCTCCAGGGCCCAGGCCACGTCTTCGGGACCAATGCCGGGCTGTTCGAGGGTCAGGTTTTGCAGCAGACTACCCTCGAACAGGCCCTGGTGCGACATATTGTCGGCCAGCTCGCCGCTCAGGCAAGCCGGCGAGATGTCGCGCAACGGCAGGCCGTCGTAGGCTACCACGCCGGAGTAGTCGGCCAGCAGGCCGGCCAGCACGCTTAGCAGCGTGCTTTTGCCCGAGCCATCGTGGCCGCTCAGGCCCAGGCGCTGGCCGGGAGCGATGGTCAGCGACACGTCTTCGAGAGTGGGGGTTGGGTTGGCCGGGTAGCGGTAGCTCAGTTCGCGCAACTCTACGCCCAGGCCCAGCGCCGAACTGGCCTGGGGCAGCGTGAGCGTACCGGTGGATACGGGCAGCATCGGCAAGTCGAGCACGTGGCCGATTTTGTCGAGCGAAGTCAGCGCGTCGTACACCACATCCAGCTTGAGCACCACTTTCTCCATGGCCGTAATAATGAGGATAATCACGATTTCGGCGGCCACAAACTGCCCGATATTAAGCTGCTTACTGATCAGCAGCCAGCACCCGATAATGAGCAGGGCGGCCGTGATAAGGCTTTTAAAGGCCACAAAGCCCCAGAACTGGGTGACGAGCACCCGGAAGTGGCTTTCGCGGGCCGAGAGGTAGCCGCCCACCAGTTCGTCGGTGCGGCCCAGCGAAAGCTGCTGGCGCGGAACGGGCCGGAAGGTGTTCACCGTGCGGGCCACATCTTCGAGCCAGGCCACCACCCGGTACTTGTACTTCGACTCAACCAAACTGCTGTCGAGCCCGCCGGGGGCAGTGAAGCGAATGAGCAAGGCCAGCAGCCCCAGCAGCAGCAGGCCGAACACGATGAAGATGGGGTGGTAAAAGGAGAGCAGAATTAGGCCGAACAGGATTTGCAGCGCCGCCGCTGAAAATTCAACCAGCAGCGTCGAAAGGCCTTTTTGCAGGGTGGGCACGTCGAGCAGCCGGTTCATCAGCTCGGGCAGATACTGGCCGTCGAGGGCTTCAGTGCGGACCCGAGGCAGGCGCACGGCAAAATCGAAGCTGATGCGCGCAAACAGCCGCCGCTGCACAAACTCGACCAAATAAAGCTGCATTACCTGCAGCGCCCCTACCCCAAGCGTGCCCAGCACAATAAAGCTGATAAGCACCACCAGCGAGGTGCTCACGTCGCCGCTGCTCACGAAGCCGATAACCGACTGCACGCCCAGCGGCAGCGTCAGGCTGATGAGGCCGGCCAGGCCGGCGTAAATATAGAGGTAGGTGATGTCGCGCCGCTCGGCGTGCAGCAGGTTGAAGAGGCGCTGCACAGGGGTGAGCGAAGAAGCGGCAGGTTCAGGCATGGGGCAGAAAATCGGATTAACGCAGTGGAAAGGCAGGTCGGCACGCGCGGGCCGGCTTAGCGCAACGCCCCAAAGGCCAGGCTTTCGAGGAAACGGTACAGATCCTGTTCCTGGCTGTCGGGGTTTTGGGCATCGGTGAGCCCGGGCAAATGCCGGGCGAAAAAGTGCTGCTTGCGGGCGGCCTCCACCAGGGTGCTTACCAGCGCCCGCGGGAAGGGGTAAGCCGGGGCCAGCTCCGTTACCACGGCGGCCACCTCGGCTACCAGGCGCTTGTATTCGCGGAACAGGCCGGCCTGGTTGTCCTCATCCACATCGTGGGTGAGGTAGACTTTGGAGGCTTCGTTGACTACGATGCGGTAGAGGGCCGCCTCGTCGAGCGGGGTAGTGCTGGGGTCGTCGTGGTGGGCGCGGGTGAAGATGCCCAGAATCAGGCGCAGGCGTTGGGCGGCATCGGGCACGTTGTGGGTATGGAAGCGGATCTGGTAGCGCAGCCAGGCCCAGTACCACGACACCAGGTACACCAGCAGCCGGTGCTTGTTTTCGAAGTAGCGATAGAGCGAGGCCTCGGTCGATTCCATGCGCAGAGCCAACTTCTTAAAGGTGAACTGCTCCAGCCCGATTTCATCAATCAGCTTCACGCTCTCGGCCACAAGCCGGCGGCCCAGCACCGTGTCCTGGGGGTCGCGTAAGTATAGTCGCTCGTTTAGGTCGATGCGCAGTAGTGGGTTCATAGGTAGCGTCAATGGAGACAGAAAGGTAGCACTATACTTATCGATAGTATTACTAACCGGTTGGGGGCCGTATTGTCTTGCCTGGGCTCCATCCAGCGGTTTGTCTCTTCGCTGACACCTGCTGCAAAGGTACCCCGGTCGGACCGCCGCAGGCTTAAGACGGCATTAAATGGAGCTTAAATTTCGATTAAAACACGCTGGCGGATTCATCCTCATGGCTTCCCTTATACATGCGCGCCTCGCCCCCCGGTTCCTCGCCAAAAAAGCAGAGAGACCGAGGGGCGAGGCGCACTGCCAGGTCGAACCTCGCATTCAGCAGCACATATTCAGCAGCACATTAAAAAGCCAAGGGGTTATTCTCCCTGGCCCAGCGAGAAGGCGCGCTGGCCATCCATGAGGTAGAGGTTTTCGGTTTTGATAACCATGATACCGGCTTCGGTCAGGCGGCGCTGCAAATCGAGTACCTGCCCGAACTGCACCGGCGTGTAGCCCACCTGCGTGGCCGTGGCCACCGTGGCGTTGGCGGCCACGAAACGGCAGCGCCAGTGGTCGGTGCAGAACGTTTCGTCGTGACCGTCGGGGTACACCTTCACGCCGCGGTTGGTGATGATTTTCAGTTTCATCTCGGGTCCCGCCAATTGGGCCAGCTGTTCGCCCAGCTCGTTGGGCTTGAAGCCGCTCCAGCACACAAACAAATCGGAGCCCACCAATTGCTGCTCCACCACGGGGCGCTTGTAGTCTGCTACGGGCTTGGCAGGCGTCGCGGCTAGCACCGCCTCTCCGGTTTTAAAGGGCACCAGCTGCTTTGGCGCCCGGCCCAAACGCTCAATCACGGCATCGGCAAAGTCTTGGGTACCCGCTTTGGTAGTACTGGTTTCAGCGCGATAAATATCGGCCGTATGAATGCCGTCTTCGAGGGCGCAGAGCCAGGCGTTGTGTACGCGGGCGGCCACCTCGTTCTGGCCCAAGTGCACGAGCATGAGCACGGCCGCCTGCAGCAACCCCGAGGGGTTGGCAATACCCCGCCCGGCAATATCAGGGGCCGAGCCATGGATGGCTTCGAACAGCGCCCCATGGTCGCCGATGTTCGACGAGCCGGCCAGACCCACCGAGCCAGCCAGCTGGGCCACTACGTCGGAAATAATGTCACCGTACAGGTTCAGCGTCACTATCACATCGTAGCGCTCGGGCGTGTCGGCCAGCCGGGCCGTACCAATGTCAATAATCTGGTGGTCCTGCCCCAGGTCATGGTACTCCTGCCCTATCTCCATGAACACCCGGTGAAACAGCCCGTCAGTGAGCTTCATGATGTTGTCCTTGGTCATGCACGTAACGTGCTTGCGGCCGTGGCGGCGGGCATACTCGAAGGCGTAGCGCACGATTTTCTCGCAGCCCGGCCGGCTCACCAGCTTCAGGCACTGCACCACTTCGGGCGTTTGCTGGTGCTCGATGCCGGCGTACAGGTCCTCCTCATTCTCGCGCACAATCACGATGTCGAGGTCGGGGTGGCGGGTGAACACGGCCGGGTAGAGCGAGCGGGTGGGCCGCACGTTGGCGTACAGCCCCAGGGTTTTGCGCAGCGTAACGTTCAGGCTCTTGTAGCCGCCGCCGAGTGGCGTGGTGATGGGTGCCTTCAGTAGCACGCCGGTGCGCCGTAGCGAGTCCCAGGCTTCCGGCCCGATGCCCGAGGCATGGCCCGCCAGGTACACCTGCTCGCCCACCTCGATAAACTTGGGCGCTATGGCCGCACCCGCCGCTTCGAGTATCCGCAGCGTCTGGGTCATGATTTCGGGGCCGATACCGTCGCCGACGGCTACTGTAACAGGTGCTTTGGTAGACATAGTAAGTAAGTTGGGAGAGGGAACGCCGGCTAGGTTCTTACCCAACCGCTTCGCAAATCTAACCATACTTTTTCTTATAATAGCTTTACTATCAAATATAAAAGCATAATTTTAATTATCAATATTCTGTATATCAACACTATGAATAAGAAATATGGCGCCATTTTACCTCTTACTCCTTTTTATCAGCTGTAATGAAGCAACTATATTCTGAGTTTATTGTATAGTAGTAAAACTAACTATGATATCAGTAATACTATTAAAACAACATTAAGATGGCCCCCTTTCCTTGATTCGGCCGCTCCTTCCCTTTCTTCTTTTTTTCCTCTGGCCATGCGCTGCTTCCTGCTTTTCTTACTGCTGATGACGGGCCTGGGCGGCCAGCGGCCGGCCCAGGCCCAGGAACTGGAAACCATTCAGAGCCGCAAGCTCCAGCTCAAGTTCCGGGTGCCGGCCGACTGGCGGGTGGAGCGCCTGCGCACCGATTCGCTCTACGTGATGCACTATACCAGCCCCGACCAGCAGGTGCAGTTCTGGGTGGGGGAACTGCGCGGGATCCATGCCACGCTGCCCCCGTCCAAGGCCCTGCAACGGCTGCTCAATCACCTCGGAGCCACCGAGCATGAAGAGCACCCGGCCACATCGGCCGGTGGCCTCACCTTTCTGGAAAGCACCGGTACGGCCCGCCTGCGGGGCCGCCAGCAGCGTTATGTGGCCCGCGTGGCCGACAACCAGGGCCACCTACTGCTGGTGTACCTCTATGCTACGCCCAAAGACTTCGGGGCTCGGGCCCCGCTGCTCGACCAGGTACTCAACAGCCTAGCGCCCTTGCCCCGCTAACTACCAGATAAGCCACCTACCGTAAAGCCAACTACCTTTTCAGCTTGCCTTTAGGACCGGAGACTGGCCGGTTTTCGTAATCTATTTGTCAGCTAAAGTGCGATAATCGGCACTAAGGGCCTTACCGGGGTATTTTTCCACTACTTTCCCCTTTCCCAATGACATCCTTTTCGCGTCTGTTACTTCTGCTGTTAATGTTGGCGGGCCTTGTGGTCGGGCCGCTGGCCGCCCAATCATCCGCGCCGCCGGTAGTGGGCGCCTCGGCGGGCATGTCGTTCGAGCGGGTAGTTCTGCCCAAATACGAGCTGGAATACCAGGTGCCCTCCACTTGGAAAATCACCCAGCATAACCTCGATTCGACCTTGATAACAGCCTACGTCAGCCCCGACCAAAATATGGTGCTCTACATCGGCAAGCTGCGCGGTGGGGCCGACGACCTTACGCCCGGCCAGGCGCTGTACCAGCTCACCGAGCAGTTCGGCGTGCCCGTTAACAAGCAGTACGCAACAGCCTACAACGGCCTTAATTTCCTGGAAACCACCGGCACGGGCCAGATGGACGGCCGCATACTGCGCTACGATGCGCTGGCCGCCCACCACCGGGGGCATGTGGTGCTTATCTACCTGCTGGCCACACCCGACGCCTTCCTCACCCATGAGCCGTTGATTCAGGAAATTCTGCACAGCTTGGCCCCCTTCCCGGAACTAAAAAAGCGTCGGCGCTAACAGGCTTCTGGCAGAACAGCGGTGAACCGTTTGCCGCAATGGTTTGCTGCCGCGGCTGATTTAAATCCCAGTGCGAAGAGCCGTTTCGCACCATGGCATGTCTCATTTATCCCACTCCCACCCATGATCGTTCTTAACCTGCTCACCCTCAGCCCAGACCGTGCGAAGCGCGTAACCCATCTGATGCTTACCGAGCATCTGGCCACCGATGTTTTTGTGGACGAAGCCATTGCTAACCACTACCTCACGCCCGAGGGCACAGTGGCCGAAGAGCCGCTTTACCGGGTGATTTTCATTACGAAAGCCTTGCTCTACCGCCGCATCGAGGAACTGCTGGAGCAGCATTTTCCGGCTAACGACTTCCGCGTGTACGCCACCCTCGTTACGCAGGTCAACGAAACCGAGGCCGAGCGGATACGGCAGCTGCACAAAGCGTAGAGCTGCCCGCCGCCACCAGCGCGGTCTGCCCGGCAAAGGCATGCAACCCGGCGCTGGTTGCGTACCTTTGCCGGGCAGACCGCGCTGGTGGCGGTTCTGTAGTTTTTCTGCTTTTCCCCTGGCTTTTCGGTCTATGAGGTTATCTGCCTTCCTGCCCACGGTGCTACTTTGCGCCGGTCTGGCGGCTGCCCCGGCGTTGCGGGCCCAGTCGCCGCGGCCGGCGGCCAAACCGGCTGGCCCGGCTGCCTCCGCCCCATCGTCGGCGCGGGCCAAGCCGGTAGCCGCATCGGCTACCCTGCCACCACCGCCCGCCGGCCTGGGCTCGCCCGATCAGGATTTACGCTACAAAAACGGGAAGATTCTGGTGGAGCAGGGGCGCTACGCGCTGGCCATGCAGGAGCTGGAGCCGCTAACGGTACCGGCCGCTAAGTTTGCGCGGGCTCCCGAGGCAGCCTACCTCTACGCCGTGGCGGCCAGTCGGGCCAAAAAGTGGGCCGAGGCCGAGCAGATGCTCAACCTGTTGCGCAACCGTTATCCTACCTGGCCCGGCCTGCCCGAAGCCTTTTTTCTGCAGGGCCAAATCTCGTTCGAGCAACGGGATTACGCCAATGCCCTGGCCGTGCTCAATAGCCTGCCAGCCGACGCCCTAACCATCGAGCGGGCCAACATGGAGGCCGCCTACCTGCCGCGCATCAGCGAAAAGGCCGTATTCCAGGGCTTGGTGAAAGACTTTCCGCAGGATGCGCCCCTGGGCCGGGCCTACGCCGACAAGCTGATAAGCGGCGGCTGGTACACGCCCGCCGACCAGCCCCAGCTCGACCAGCTCATCAGCCGCTTTAAGCTCGACCGCAACGCCTACGCGCCCCGCCTCGGTGGCACGAAAAAGAATAGCTACAACATCGGGGTGCTGCTGCCCTTCGAGTTCAACGATATGAGCTGGGAGAAGCGCCGCCGCAACCAGTTCGTAACCGACCTATACGCCGGCCTGCGCCTGGCCCAGGATTCGCTGCAGCGGGCCGGCCGCCCGGTGCAGTTATTTGCCTACGATACCGGCGCCGACACCGTGCAGCTTAAGCAAGTGCTGACGCTGCCCGAGCTGGCGGGGATGGACCTGCTCATCGGCCCCGTTTATAAGTCGGGCTCCAAGCTACTGGCCCAGTACGCGCAACAGCACCAGATTGCAGTGGTAAATCCGCTTTCGCAGGATGGCAGCCTGGTGACCGACAACGCCTGGCACTACCTGTTTGAGCCCGGCACCGCCACCCAGGCCCGGCAGGCGGCCCAGTTCGCCTACACCCGCCTTGGCGGCCCGCGCACGGCCGTAGTTCTCTACGAAGACACCAACGACGAAACTGCCTTCGGCCTGGCTTACAAGCAGGCCTACGAGGCGCTGGGCGGCAAAGTGCTCCAGTTGCGCCGCATCAAGTCCGACGATGAAACTTCGCTGGCCGCTGGCTTCGGAGGCATTGATCTGAAGACCATCGGCCACCTCGTGGTGGCTTCGGATAACCCCAAGGCCGGCGTGTTTACGCTCTCGGCGTTGCGGGTGCAGAGCGCCAGGCCGCCGCTCATCACCTACGCTTCCTGGCTCGATAACAACCGGCTTTCCCTCGACCAACTCGATTCGCGCGACATCTACTTCATCCACCCTAAGTTCCTCGACCGCAACAATGCCGGGATGCGACGGGTGCGCCAGCTCTACACCCAGCAGCTTAACCTACCGCCCTCGGTATTTGCTTACACGGGCTTCGAGCTGCTCTACTACTTCGGCAGCCAGCTGCATCAGTACGGCCCCGCGTTTCAGCAGTCGTTGGCCGGCAGCGGGCCGGTGTCGGGCGCCGTGTTCCAGGGCATCGGCTACCCCGACGGCGCCCACGACAACCAGTACGTACCCATTACCAAGCTCGAACGCCTCGAAGTAGAAGTGCTAAACCCGGTGGGCTTCCGGTAGGTTGTTTAGCGGCGGGTGTTGATTGGTTCGCTACCCGCCACTCCAGTTTCAGCCGGAACAGCCTGGCTTTTATTCGTTTTCTTACCCTGCTTCTCATGTCTTCTCCCGACTCCGTCCTCCATCCTACGCCTACGCTCAACCTCGCTACTTCCGATACCCTTTTCACCCGCGCCCAGCACCACATTCCGGGGGGCGTAAACTCGCCGGTACGGGCCTTCCGGGCCGTGGGCGGGCACCCTGTGTTTATGCAGTCGGCCAAGGGCGCCTGGCTGACGGACGTGGATGGTAATAAGTACCTCGACTTCATCAACTCCTGGGGCCCGATGATTCTGGGCCACGCCCCCGACCTCGTGGTAGACGCCGTGCGGGCCGCGGCCGGCGACTCGCTCTCGTTTGGCGCGCCTACCCGCCGCGAGGTGGAAATGGCCGAGCTGATCAAAAAAATGGTGCCCAGCATCGAGAAGGTGCGGCTGGTGAACTCGGGCACCGAGGCCACGATGTCGGCCATCCGGGTGGCACGGGGCCACACGGGGCGCGACAAAATTATCAAGTTCGAGGGCTGCTACCACGGCCACGGCGACTCGTTTCTGATTGCCGCCGGCTCGGGGGCCCTCACGCTGGGCGCGCCCGACTCGCCCGGCGTTACCCAGGGCGTGGCCCTGGATACGCTCACGGCCCCCTACAACGACCTGGAAGCCACCGAGCGGCTGATTCTGGCCAACGAGGGCCAGGTAGCCGCCCTGATTCTGGAGCCGGTAGTGGGCAATATGGGCCTGGTAATACCGGCCGAGGGCTACCTGCAGGGCCTGCGCGAGCTATGCACCCGCCACGGCATCGTGCTCATTTTTGATGAGGTGATGACCGGCTTCCGCCTCGCCCGCGGCGGCGCCCAGGAGCTGTTTGGCGTCACGCCCGACCTGACCACGCTGGGCAAAATCATTGGGGGTGGCATGCCCGTAGGCGCCTACGGTGGCCGCCAGGATATTATGGACAACGTGGCCCCAGCCGGCAAGGTGTACCAGGCGGGCACGCTCTCGGGCAACCCCATTGCCACCGCCGCCGGCATTGCCCAACTCACCTACCTGCACGAGCACCCCGAACTATACACCGAGCTGGACCGCATCACGGCCCGCCTCGCCGACGGCACCCGCCAGATTTGCGCCGATTTAGGCCTGAATTACACCGTCAACCGCGTGGGCTCGATGTTCAGTGTCTTCTTCACCGACCAGCCCGTAACCAATCTCGACGACGCTAAGACGTCCGACACCGAAGCATTCGGCCGTTACTTCCGGGCCATGCTGAACCGCGGCATCTACCTGGCCCCAGCCCTCTACGAAGCCCTGTTCGTGAGCATCTCCATAACCGATGAACTAGTAGACCGCTACCTGACTGCCTGCCGCGAATCGATGGTGGAGGCGCATGGACTGTAATCTTTACTGATTAACGGTTAGTGATTAATGCTTAATGACATTCACAATTAATTATTAATCACTAACCGTTAATCATTAAACCCCGACCTTTGCGCGGACCAACCGCCTACTCATGCCCCGATTTCGCCCGCTGCCGCTGCTTTTATTGTTGCTGGGGCTCGTGCTGCCGCTGCTCGTAGCGGCCCAGACTACTACCGGGCCGGCCGCGGCCAACAAGCGTCTGTTCGACCGCACCGTTGATGAGCTCAACTTCCGGACCATGGAAACGGTGTACGATAAGTCGTTCACCCGTGCCAAGTACCCGGTAAGCCTACGCTCGCCCAAGGCCCGGGCCGAGTTCAGCAATTACTTTGGCCGGGCCGACCTGCAGCAGCTGTTTCGCAACTACAATGGGGTGTCGGAGCGGTTTAAGGGCCAGTTTGGCAAGGGCCGCACCGATTTACTGGAGTTCGAAAAGCAGCTTAATAGTACGCTGGTCGACCGCAACTTCGAGTTCTTTATCCGGGTGCTCCCGCGTGATGAGCGGGTGGCCCTTGTGCGGACCCTGCAGCGCGTCATCAAGCAGAGTGCGGCCCAGTTCAACGCCTCCCAGGACCCCGCCCCCGACGAGGTAGCCGCCGACGGAGCCGCCGTGCCCCCGGCCGCCGATGGCGTGGCCCCCGCCACGCTAAGCGGCCCGGCCACCGTAGCCGAAGACCCGCAGCCCCAACCCGAAGCCGACCTGGCCTCCTCCCCTGCCTACGCCGGCCCCCGCTCCCTCGACGTGCCCGCCCGCCACGACTGGATGGACTACCTGAACCTGATGCTGCTCAGCGGCTCGTTTTTGCTACTGCTTTACTTGGTTCTCAGCGTAGTACCCGCCCTGCAGCAGCGTCTCGACGCGGTTGCGCCTCCATCCTACCCCGATTCCGACGACGAAACTGAACCTCTGCCCCAACGGCCGCGCCGCACCACCTCCCGCGCCCTGCCCGAAGACCGCTACGAGGAAGAGGATAACTAATTAGTAACCCAAAAAGATGATTCTTTCTGACCAGCAGATTCTCGCCGAAATAGAGCGAGGCACCATCGTGATTGAGCCCTACGAGCGCAACTGCCTTGGCACCAACTCCTACGACGTGCACCTGGGTCGCTACCTGGCTACCTACCGCGACGCGGTACTCGATGCCCGCAAGCACAACGAAATCGACGTGTTCGAAATCCCGGCCGAGGGCTTTGTGCTGCAGCCTGGCACGCTGTACTTGGGCGTAACGGAGGAGTACACCGAAACCCACGCCCACGTGCCTTTTCTGGAGGGCAAGAGCAGCGTCGGCCGTCTCGGCATCGACATCCACGCCACCGCCGGCAAGGGCGATATTGGCTTCTGCAATACCTGGACGCTGGAAATCAGCGTATCGATGCCCGTGCGCATTTACCACGGCATGCCGGTGGGCCAGCTCATCTACTTCACGGTGGAGGGTGAGGTGGAAAACCTCTACAATAGCAAGCCCAACGCCAAGTACAACCAGCGCACGATAAAGCCCGTCGAGTCGATGATGTGGAAGAACGCCTTCTAGGAGGCTCGGCGACCTAATACCTATGCAGCCCGTGGGGCGGCCCCGGCCGCTTCACGGGCTGCATAGCTTTTTAACGGGCCCGGTGTCGCTATAGCGCCACAATTAAACTACCTGGCATTATTTTTCGTTAGCACATGGCAAGCCCCAGCCTAACCGCTGGCTGGCAACCAAGGATTTGGCTCCGCTCATTTTGTTCACGCTATTCTTTACCGATGAAAAAGATACTTGCCCTCGCCTCCGCTCTACTCCTGACTTCATTCGGTGCTTTTGCCCAGCAGCGAACTTTACTGGTTACCAAGCAGGATAAAACCAAGCCCTCGCCCCGCCTCAACCCCGTGCAGCAACACGCCCAGGATCTGTCGTACCAGATGACCCGCGACCTGCGCCTCAACGGCTACCAGAAGAGCCGTGTTCAGGCCATTAACGAGGAGAAGCAGTCCCGCATCGTGGCCATTATTCTGAAGAACGAAGGCAACGATAAACTCATCAAGGAACAGTGCGATGTGGTATGTCGCGAGCGGGACAAAGAACTGCAAACCGTACTCAGCACCGACCAGTATAGCAACTATTACGGCTCGCGCCGCGAGTACAATGCCTTCAGCACGAGCTACAATAGCCAGACCACCAACGACGCCTTCGTGAAGTCGGTGAAAGATCCGGCTCCGGTCAGCAGCAAAGGAGCCACCATCGGCCCCGCCACGGCTATCAAAGCTAAGTAGCACCGGTAAGCGCAGCACCAAAAAGCCCCGCCAGCACTATGCTGGTGGGGCTTTTTGGTGCTGCGCTTACCGAAGTTATCTGCTCTCGCGCCGTTGTGGTGCCAGGAAAGGAATAACAGGCTATTTCTGCTGGCGCTGCTCTTCCTCGATATGGTCCATCAGCTGGCGGCACAACTCACGCATTTTGGTGGCCATAAACGAATCGTTGGTGGCCGTGAGCACGCTCTCGGCCATCGCCCCAATGGTATCCACATAGAAGTGCTTCATCTCATCGACGGGCATATCCTTGGTCCAGAGGTCGATTTTCATCGTGCCGGCCTCATCCCGGTCCCAGAGTGAGATGTTGATGGCCTTGGCAAAGTGGATATCGGGCCCCGCATCGGTGGCCGACCAGCTGATGGCCTCGGGCACTTTCTGGTCGTCGAGGGCAATGCTAAAACGGATTTCAGACTTCTTCATGAGAAAAGGTAAAGAAAGAACGTCATGCCTCATCTGGCGTCCGCTTGCCGAAGCATCGCTACCGCTTTGTATGCCACTAATTAGCACTGCGGTAGAGATGCTTCGGCAAGCGGACGCCAGATGAGGCATGACGTTCTGAGTTGATTATTTAGAGAAACCGGCCTTAAACGTAGTTGTTGAGCATTACCGGCATCACCAGCATCAGGATGCTCTCGTGGTCGTCGGGGGTGGTGGGCATGAGCAGGCCGGCGCGGTTGGGCGTGCTCAGCTCCAGCGTGATTTCCTCGGAGTCAATGTTGCTCAGCATTTCCTGCAGGAACTTGGCGTTGAAGCCGATTTCCATGTCTTCGCCGTCGTACTGGCAGGCCAGCTTTTCGTTGGCTTCGTTGCTGAAATCGAGGTCTTCGGCCGACACCGTGAGCTCGGAGCCCGCGAGACGCAGGCGCACTTGGTGAGTAGTTTTGTTCGAGTAGATGCTGATGCGCTTCACCGAATTGAGCAACTCCTGGCGGCTGATGATGAGCTTGTTGGGGTTGCTGACCGGAATCACGTTCTCGTAGTCGGGGTAGCGCTCATCAATCAGGCGGCACACGAGGCGCATCTGGTTGAAGCTGAAGTAGGCGTTGGAGGCGTTGAACTCCATGCGCACCGGCGTAGCCTCGGAGGGCAGCGCGCCCTTGAGCAGGTTGAAGGCTTTGCGCGGAACGATGATGTTGCTGGTCTGGCCCGCACCCACGTCGGAGCGGCGGTAGCGCAGCAGGCGGTGGCCGTCGGTAGCTACGAAGGTTACCTGATTGTCGGCCAGTTGCACCAGAATGCCGGTCATGGCCGGGCGCAGCTCATCGGTGCTGACGGCGAAGATGGTTTTGTTGATGGCCCGGCTCAGCGACGAGGAAGGCATTTCGACCGGAGCCGTGCCCTTTACCACCGGTACGCGGGGGAAATCGGTGGCATTTTCGCCGGCCAGCTTGTAGCGGCCGTTGCTGCTGGCAATTTCGATGCTGTAAGTTTCCTCGTCCAGCGTGAAGGTGACGGGCTGGTCGGGCAGGTTTTTGAGTGTATCGAGCAGGATGCGGGCCGGGGCGGCAATGCGGCCGCTTTCGCGGGCTTCCACGGGCAGCTCGGTCATCATGCTCGTCTCCAGGTCGGAGGCCGTAATCGTCAGCTTACCGTCCTCAATTTCGAAGAGAAAGTTCTCCAGAATGGGCACCACGGGGTTGTTCGTAACCACGCCGTTGATGCTCTGGAGCTGCTTGAGCAGGGCGGAAGACGAGACGATGAACTTCATAGGAGGAGTTGGGTTGGGTGCAGTTTTTACAATGAACAAAGATAGGCAACGCGAGCGGGGTTTTCTAACAGTGTCAAGTCTACTCTTGTGTCGTCTCAGTAATTCAATAGCTCAGCCTATTGCAAATCGCAACCAATGCACGTATAGTGCTTATTGTCAAATACATGTATAAATCATTACTCTATCATTAATTACTCTATCAACAATCTAATAGCAAAAAAACTAAGCTTAAAAGCATAAGTAAAAGGTATAGTATTCATTACCTTGTCGTGGACAAGTCAAAGTCATTATCATACCATTTACAGAGAAAGTATGGACAAGATCACGAGAAGCCTTATTGATGAGCTTTTGAGAGTAGAGGAAATTAGTTCAGAAGGAGAATCCAAGGACTTTGAAAAGTTGGTAAATTACACCGTGATATCAAATGAATACAATAAAACTTTTGAGCTTGATCTAGTCACAGTAGGTGATGGAAACGACACAGGAATCGATGGAATTGCGATAATTGTAAATGGGCTATTAGTAGAGACTATTGACGAAATTGATGAGCTTATAGAAAAAAACGATAGACTTGATACAACTTTCATTTTTATTCAGGCAAAAACGTCTTCATCGTTCAGTGGAAGCGACATTAATTCATTCATTTTCGGTGTAAAAGATTTCTTCTCCGAAAAACCCAAACTACTGCGTAATGATGATATAGTGAAATTCGCTGAGTTAGCTAATTATATATATGACCAAGCATCATTTCTTAAAAAAAGCCCCGATATAAAGCTTTACTATGTTACAACCGGAAAGTGGCTTAGCGATTTAAATCTTAGTGGAATAATAGAATCAGGCAAGCTAGACCTTGAAACCAAGAACCTATTTGATAGAGTCGTATTCCATATATATGGAGCTAAGGAATTAACATCCGCTTACAGGAAGACAAAAGAAAATAATATTGCCACTGTGAATTTCAGCAAGAGAGTAACTATCCCTCAAATTGATGGGGTATCTGAATCATACGTTGGATTACTACCATTTTCAGAATTTAGGAAAATAATTGTCGATGATAACGACAATTTAAAAAATGTTTTCGAAGACAACGTCCGCGACTTCCAAGGCAAAGACAATGATGTTAATAACGGTATAAGCAGAACAATAAATGGTGATTCCTCATCCTTATTCAGCGTATTAAATAATGGAGTAACCATAGTGGCTAGCAATGTTTCTTCAACAGGAGACACATTCGTTATTCGTGATTATCAAATCGTAAATGGATGTCAAACGAGCAACATGCTATATAGCAATAGACTAAGCGAAGGCATAAATAATGTGTTTGTACCTCTAAAAGTTGTAGCAACAACCAATGAGGAAATCAAGAACCAAATAACTTTAGCCACTAATAACCAAACACCTATTAAGAAAGAGCAATTAGCCGCCTTAACTGAGTTTCAAAGAAATTTAGAAAGATATTATAATTCTTTTAATGGTGACGAAAGATTACACTACGAAAGAAGATCAAAGCAATATAATACAGACACAAGCGTAATAAAGGCTAGAATTATAACAATACCCATACAAATAAAATCTTTTTCAGCAATGTTTTTACAAAACCCACATTTAGTGACTAGCTTTTTCGGTTCTATAGTTAACAAACTTAACTCTGGATCTTCCCCTATATTTCAAAATGACCACGCATATGAATCATACTACACAAGCGCGTTAGCCTTTTATAGATTAGAAGGTTTGTTTAAGAGAAAAATAATAGATACAAAATACAAAAAAGCGAGATTTCATTTGTTAATGGTATTTAAAGAGCTTGTTAATAATAACGAGACTATATTTTTATCAAGCCAAAAACAAATGGAAAGATATTGCAAGCCATTGCTATCCATATTAAACGATGATGATAAATGCATTAAATATTACAAAGCATCTGCTGATATAATAGATAATTCCGACTTTGATCTTAATGACAAACAACAAGTTAAATCAAGCAAGAACACTCAAAATATTCTTGACACTGCAAAGAAATACAAACAAAGTCATTAGTATACAGCTGCTTCGCGAACGATGAGTTTGGGGAAATATTAAAACCGCGCATACCGCCGCTTGCGACGCCAGGCGCGCACCAGCCCGAACAGCCCCAGCAGGACCAGCGGGGCGGCCAGGTTCAGGAGTTGCCAGCCGCGGCGCTCGGCCTGCACGCGCACTTTATCGAGGGGACGGAGCGTGATTTGCTTGCCGCGCACGGCAATCAGGCCCGACTGGTCGAGCATGTAATCGACGGCATTGAGCACCAGCTCGCGGTTGGCGAATTCGGTGGGCGCGAGGCGGTCGAAGCCCAGGCGCATAGGGCGGCCGGTTTTGGGGTCGATGTCGTTGCGCACGAAGTCGCCGTCGGAGATGACGAGCACTTTGGCGGGGCGGTTTTCGGGGCTGCTGGCGGGCTGGAAGCGGTTGGTGCCGGGCGCAGCGCGGTTGGCGAACAGCGAGCGGAACTGGCCTTCGAGCAGGTAGCCCACCGGCTTGTTCTGGGCCGTGTACAGCTTAGGGTCGGGCGGCATCCGGGCGTCGTTGAGGTTAACGGGCACGGGCGAGGGCAGCACGCGGGTGTAGCGCGAGGTGAGCAGTAGGGGCGTTTTGCGGATGCCCACGGCCTTCACCGTATCGATGCTGCTCACGAACTTGGTGTACACCGCATCGAGGTTGCGGGTGATGGGGTGCGGGCTGAACTGGTTGATAAGCGGGTAAAACTGCCAGGGCATGGGCTCGACCTTGGGCTTGTCGCCGTTCATGCCCGTGACGAGCGGAATGACGCCCGAGTTAAGGTCGAGCAGCAAATCGGGATTGATACGCAGGCCGTATCTGAACAGCATATCCTCCAGATTCAGGCTGAGCGGGAAGGCCAGCATGCCGCCGCGGCTGGCACTGTCGAGGTTGACGCGCATGGCATCCACGAAAAACAGCGCGTTGCCGCCGTGGGTGATGAACTGGTCGAGCTTGAACTTCTCGGGCTCGGTATAGGCCTGGGCCGGCTTGGCCACAACGAGGGCACTGAGCGTAGCCAAATCTTTGGGGCTCGACTTGTCTAGGCTTACCCGGAACACGTCGTAGTCGCGGCTGAGGGAGCCAATCAGGTCACCAGCTTCGATATTGGTCAGCTCGCCGTGGCCCTCCACCACGCCGATGCGCTGGCGCCTGCCAGGACTAAGCCGGCGGATGGCACTGGCCAGCTCGTACTCCAGCCCCTCAATGCTCTGGTTGAGGCGCACTTCGGGCGATTCGGCCTGATTGCCGCGCAGCAGCAGCACGTTCTGCTCCTTGCCCCCGGCCGAAACTACGGCCCAGGGGAAGATGATCTTCTCGGTGCGCTGGCCGTTGTCGTTGGCGCCGAGGTTGGTGGGGTTCAGGCCCTTTTTGAAGAGCGTCTGGTAGAACTCGTTGCGGGCCTGCTCGGTGGCGGCGGCCGAGGGGTCGACGAACACGAAATGCAGGTTGGCCCCACCATACACGCGCATTTCCGTAAGCGTTTCGCGCACGCCCTGCTGCAGGCGCCGGAAAGCCGGCGGGAAGTCTCCGTCGAGATACACCGTTACGGTCACGGGCTGCGGCAACGTTTCCAGCAACTCCTTAGTGGCCCCCGACATGGTATAGCGCTTGTCCTCCGTCAGATCGAGCCGGAAAAAGAACAGCCCGCCCAGGAAGTTGAGCAGCAGCAGCGCCCCCAGCAGCACCGCAAACCGGGTCAGGTCGCGCTTCTTTATTTGAGCCGTTAGCGGAGAGTTGTTAGCTGTTAGCTCTTGTTCTAATTCAGTACTCACAGATTCACGCTAAAAAGTCGTTCAAAATCATTTCTGATAGCTAAAGGCCCCCATTCAAAGCCATCAGCACAGAAAGCCAACAGCTAATAGCTACTGGCCAACAGCTGAGAAAAATCACCAGTTGCGGCTCTGCAAAGCCAGCCGGGTGGCTACCAGCATAGCGGCGCTTAACGTCAGGAAGTAAAGCAGGTCGCGGGAGTCGATGAGGCCTTTGCTCAGGTCGCGGTAGTGGGCGGCAATGCCGAGCTGACCGATGTAGTAGGCCGGGGCGCCATCAAAAACCGAAGCCAGCGAATCGAAGCCGGTGTACACCAGAAAGCAGCCTACTACAGCCGCCAGAAAGGCCACAATCTGGTCGCGGGTGAGGGCCGAGGCAAACACGCCGATAGCCGCAAACACTGCCGCCAGCAGCATCAGGCCCAGATAGGAGCCCACCGTGGCGGCTGAGTCGATGTTGCCCACCGGGTTGCCGAGCTGGTACACCGAGTAGTAATAGAGCAGCGTGGGCAGCAGGGCCAGCAGGGCCAGCAGCAGGCAGGCCAGGTACTTGCCCCCGATAAGCTGCGTGTCGGTGAGCGGGCGGGTCAGCAGCAGCTCCATGGTACCGGCTTTCTTCTCCTCGGCAAACGTACGCATGGTGAGGGCCGGAATCAGGAACAGGAAAATCCAGGGCGCGATGTTGAACAGCGTCTGCAAGTCGGCGAATCCGTAATCGAGCACCGAGCTGTCGGGGAACACCCACACGAACAGCCCGGTAGCCACCAGAAACACGCCCAGCACCACGTAGGCCACGGGCGAGTTCAGGAAGCTGTTGAATTCTTTGCGCAGAATGGCAAACATGGTTGATAGGCTGATTTTGTGATGGGCTGATATATGCAACGAAGCGGTAGCGATGCTTCGACCTGGCTCAGCATGACGTTCTTTTTTACGCTTTCTTCTTTCCCTCTGTCAGCTGCTGGAACACCTGCTCCAGGCTCTGCTCTTCCTGGCGCAGGCCCAGCAGCACCCAGCCTTGGGCGGCGGCGAGGCGCGAAATGGCCCCGCGCTGGTCGGAGCCGGCGCGGGCGCGGATGCGGTAGGCAGCACCCACAGCCTCCGCCTCAACGGCCAGAATGCCGGCCAGCGCCAGCAACGGAGCCGCATCGATAGGCTGCTCAAACTCGGCGCGGATGACCGTTTCGCCCGCCGCGCGGGCCCCGCGGGCACCCAACTCCGCCACCGGCGAGTCGGTTACGAGGCGGCCGTGGCTGATGATAACGGCCCGGCTACATAAAGCGGCCACTTCGGGCAGAATGTGGGTGCTGAAGATGACGGTTTTGTCCTGGCCCAACTCGCGGATAAGCTGGCGGATTTCGCCGATCTGGTTAGGGTCGAGGCCGGTAGTGGGCTCGTCGAGAATAAGCACGCCCGGATCGTGGATGAGCGCCTGGGCCAGCCCCACGCGCTGCCGGTAGCCCTTACTGAGGGCCCCGATAAGCTTGTTCTGCTCGCGCCCCAGCCCTACCCGCTCCACCAGCTGCCGCACCCGCTGGCGCAGGCCGCTACCGCCCAGCCCGTGTACCAAACCAATGAATTCGAGGTACTCGTGCACGTACATGTCGAGGTAGAGCGGGTTGTGCTCGGGCAGGTAGCCCACCCGACGGCGCACTTCCAGCGGCGCCGTGCGCACATCGAACCCCTCCACGACCACCGTACCGGCCGAGGGAGGCAGGTAGCCCAGCGCCATCTTCATGGTCGTGGACTTACCCGCCCCGTTCGGCCCCAAAAAGCCCAGGATTTCCCCCTTGCCCACCGAAAAGCTAATGTCATCCACGGCCACCTGCGAGCCGAAGGTTTTAGTCAGGTGCTGGATTTCTACCATAGTTGCGTTACGCGTTGTACAGATGCCGCCCATAAATGTCATCCTGAGCGGAGCAAAGGACCTCATCTAGAGCAAACGAGAGCAAACAAATAGTGCGGACTTGTATAAGGTCCTTCGCTCCGCTCAGGATGACAATCGGGTCGTTCGCTTACTTCTTGGGCTGAAGCGGCCGCATTTCAATATCTACCAAGTGGAAGTTGAACGGCGCATCCAGCGCGTACACCATCGTATCGGCAATGTCCTTTGGCTGCATCATGCCTTCGTTGGCTTCCACACCGGGGATGTCGTCGAAGAAGTTGGTTTGGGTGGAGCCGGGGTAGATGCAGGTGACCTTGATGCCATCCTTGCGCACTTCCTTGAACAACGACTGCGAGAAGCCACGCACCGCGAACTTGCTGGCGCAGTAGCCGGCCATATTCTCGATGCCGGTAGTGCCGGCGATGGAGCTGATGTTGAAAATATGGCCCAGCTGCTGCTGCTTCATGGCGGGCAGCACGGCCTGGGTGCAGTAGAAGGTGCCGTGCACGTTGGTATCGAACATCAGGCGCCAGTCGTCGGCCGAAAACCCATCAACCGCCCCCGAAATACCCAGGCCGGCGTTGTTTACCAATACGTGTACCTGCTCCCCCAGCTGCTTCTGAGTAGCTTTGAAAGCCTGCTGCACTGCTTTCTCGTCGCGCACGTCGCACTCGATAAAATGGAAGCGCGGGTGCTGGAAATCGGTGGGTGCAGTGCGGCCCCAACCGGCTACGTGCATACCTTTGGCCAGCAGGGCTTCGACGGTGGCCAGCCCTATCCCTTTGCTGACACCTGTGATAATGGCTACCTTACCGCTCAAATCCATCGCGCGAAGTGCTAAAATGTGGGGATTCTGTTTAAAGATGCAAGGTAACGCCCCCGGCCGGGTTTTGCGCGCCGCCGCCTTCGGGGCGCTGGCCGCCGCGCTGGCCGGCTGCCACCCCGACAGCGAGGCCGGCTGCTTCACCAGCACCGGCAACATCACCACCGAGCGCCGCACGCTACCCCCGTTCCAGCGGCTCACTACCTACGATAACATCAGCGTTATTCTGGTGCAGGACACGGCCACTTTCGCCGAAGTGCGGGCCGGTAAAAATCTGCAGGACGATATCCGCCTCGAAGTGATGGACGGCATGCTGACGGTGCGCAACACCAGCCGCTGCAACTGGGTACGCCGCTACAACACGCCCCGCGAAGTCACGCTGCACCTGCCCCACCTCACCGACCTGTTTCTGCGCGGTCAGGCCGATATCCGTACCGAAGGCGCATTCCGGCAGGACACTATTTCGCCCCATCTCATCGGGGCCGGCGATATGCGCCTGCACCTCATCAGCCGCTACGTAAACATGGACCAATACGAGTTGGGCGACATTTACCTGACCGGCTCGGCCGACGAGCTGCACCACACGCTGGGTGGCAGTGGCAGCCTCTACGCTCAGGATTTCCCACTCCGCGACGTATACCTGCAAACCAATTCCGGCAGCGACGGTGACGCCCGGTTCCGGGCTTCGCGGCTGCTGGTAGGCACTCACGCCGGCACCGGCACCATATTCTACGCCCCACCCGCGCCCGAAAAGCTGGTGTTGCCCGTTACTGGTCGCGGCCAGGTAAGGCCCGAATAACGGTTGGCAATACGCTATGCTCACCTCCTATCCTTCCTGGCAGCTTCTATTAACGGGTGCCGCCTACGGCCTGCTGTTGTGGGTTATCTGGAACGGGCAACTGCGGCGCAGCCGGTTTGCCGCCCCCGTGGCCGGCGCGGTAGTGAGCCTGCTTGTGGGCCTGCTGTTTAAAGTGCAGCACTGGGAGGGCAGCACGGAGCTACTCGTGGGCAGCGGCGTGGCCCTGGCCGGACTCTATGGCACGTGGTTCGCCCGCAAAACCCCCAAAACCCGCCTTGCTGTTCTCAAGCTGAGTTACGCTCTCAGCCTGGGCCTGTGGGCAGCAGCACTGGGGCTGGGCTGGCGGCCCCTGCTACCGTGGCTGAGTAGCTGGCAGCTGATGAGCCTTTGGGCCGTGCTGCTCGACTTTGGGTATGTGCGCTACCTACGCCGGCCGGCTGCCCGGTAACCGAATACGTGCCTGAGTAATCGGCCGGCGCAATTCGAAGCCTACAAGTCTCCCAGTTGGGGCCGAATCAGTAGTTCTTCTACCACAGCCTGAGCCGAGAGACTGAAGACTCCGAAAATAGCATCGGCCACGTCTTCGGCCTTAATAAACCGCTCGGCGGGCAGGTCTACGCCTTCCCAGCTGGCCGTGAGGGTGGGTCCGGGCAGCACGGCGGTTACCCGCACGCCGCTTTGCTTCAATTCTTCGCGCAGGTTTTTGCTGAACCCCAACAGCGCGTGCTTGGCAATGCCATAGGAGCCGCCGTTTGGATAGGCCGTGGTGCTGGCCGTGGAGCAGATGTTGAAGATATGACCTCCCTGCTGGGCCAGCAGCCCCGGCAGCAGCGCCAGCGTCACGTCGTAGGCACTCAGCAGATTAACGGCCAGCATCTGGCGCAGCTGCGAGCCGTCGGCGGGCTCGTCCTGCAACCTTCCGGGGATGAAAGCGCCCGTATTGTTGATGAGCACCGCTACCGGCCCCAACTCCCGCACGAAATCAGTGAAGCTCCGCGCCTGTTCCTGCTGGCTTAAATCGGCGGCCTGGGTGTGCAGCACGGCCCCGGGCACCAGGGCGGTGGCGGCAGCTTGCAGCTCGGCCAGGTCGGGGGCCGACCGGGCGCAGGTGACCACCGGATAGCCGGCCCGCAGAAATCGAAACACCAGCGCCCGCCCAATTCCTTTGGTGCCGCCCGTTACGACGATATTTTTTTGCATTCCTTTGTTTGACATAACCGTTTTTTACGTAGGGAAACCAGCACGGGCCGACGGCCGAGTTTTCAACCCCGGTTTCCCGACGCAAGTATCCGCTTTTCCTTTCTGTTTTTCAGTTTTATGGTCAAATCATTTGGTCAGTTTCTGCTTTTCATGCAGAGCATGCTCGTGCGCAAAGAACGGTTTACCGTGCTGTGGCGGCGCACCATCGACGAGTGTGTTACGATTGGGGTAAACTCCATCTTTATTGTCGCCATCGTATCGGCCTTCATCGGGGCCGTAACCTGCGTGCAGATTGCGTACAACCTTACCAACCCGCTCATCCCCAAAAGTACCATTGGCTACATGGTGCGCGAGATGACGATTCTGGAGCTGGCGCCTACTATCACCAGCATCGTGCTGGCCGGTAAGGTAGGTTCCAGCATTGCGGGTAGCCTGGGCACTATGCGCATCACCGAGCAGGTATCGGCTCTGGAAGTGATGGGCATCAACTCGGCCTCTTACCTGGTATTGCCGCGCATTCTGGGCGCAATCCTTATGTTTCCGCTACTCGTGGTTCTGGCCATGGCCCTGTCTATCATCGGCGGTTATTTGGCGGGCTCACTCACCGGTTCCATCTCAGCTCAGGAATACATCGAAGGTATCCGGACCGATTTTATTCCTTACAACATCTTCTTCGCGCTCGTAAAGTCGGTGGTATTTGCCTTTCTAGTATCGGCTATTTCGGCCTTCAAAGGTTACTACACCGATGGCGGCGCCCTCGAAGTAGGAACGGCCAGCACCACGGCCGTAAACAATTCCATCATTGCCATCCTCATCGCCGACTTCGCGCTGGCGGCCATATTGCTGTAAGAGGGATGCGGAGGCGGGCTGCCGGGGATTTGGTCGAGGTTCGGCCTAGTGCTGTTTAAACCCTTTCCAGACGTCTGGTACCACAAGCCCCACCCCCTCCTGCCCCAGACCCTAATTAGTATGATTGAGATTCACAACATTGAGAAGAGCTTCGACGGCAATCCGGTGCTGAAAGGCATCAGCTGCACGTTCGAAACGGGTAAGTGCAACTTGCTGCTTGGTGGCTCGGGCACCGGCAAATCGGTGCTGCTGCAGTGCGTGGTGGGCCTGATGCAGCCCGATTTGGGCAGCATCACCTTCGACGGCACCGTTTTCTCCAACAACAAGGTGCAGGTTCGGCAGGAAATCCGGCGCAAAATCGGAATGCTATTCCAGGGCTCGGCGCTGTTCGACTCGATGACGGTGGCCAAGAACGTGGAATTTCCGCTCGAAATGCTGACGCCCGAGATGAGCCGCGAAGAGCGCCGCGACCGGGTGGAGTTCTGTCTCAAGCGCGTGGGCCTCGAAAACGCGGGCGACAAGATGCCCTCCGAAATTTCGGGCGGTATGAAGAAGCGTGTCGGCATTGCCCGCGCCATTGCCCCCAACTGCACCTACCTGTTCTGCGACGAGCCCAACTCCGGCCTCGACCCGCTTACGAGCCTCAAAATTGACGAGCTCATCCAGGAAATCACCTACGAATACAACATCACCACCGTCATCATCACCCACGATATGAACTCGGTGATTGAAATCGGTGACCATATCATCTTCCTATACAAGGGCCTCAAGCTCTGGGATGGTACCAAGGACGAAATCCTCAATGCGCAGGTCCCCGAGCTGAAGGAATTCATCTTCAGCAGCAGCTTGGTGCGCGCCGCCAAGCGCATCGACGATGAAACCCACAGCGGCGTTGCGAGCCTGTAGAAACATACGTCAGGCCGCTAGCGGGAGCACAATGTAGCGAGGCCCCCCCCCCGATAAACACAAATCCCCTGCCGTTCACACGTCAGGGGATTTGTGTTTATAGAGGCTTCACGGGTTGCACATACCGATTACTCCAGCTCCGCCTGGCAACAGCAGTTTACTAAGTCAGCGGCTCATTACCCCGCAAGTGCGCCAAATGATGCCGGCCGTGCCACGAATAGAGCACCAGTGCCTGATCGAGGGTGAAGGTGCGGTCGGAATCGGGATGGTAGTACGTGCGCTGCCACTGCTCGTCGGTGAGGTTGCGCAGCAGCCGTACCCAGCGGATGTGCAGTGCCTCAAGCAGAGCCAGCGACACGGCCGGGGGGGTGGCCGTGCTATCGGGTAGCTCGGCCCAGGCAGCCTCATCATAGGATTTGATGGTGGGGTTGTCTTCGGTGAGAGCCAGTTTGAAGCGGGTGTAGGCGTTCAGGTGCGAGTCGGGCAGATGGTGCAGCAACTGGCGCATTGTCCAGCCGCCGGGGCGGTAAGGCTGGTCGAGCTGGGCAGGCGTGCGGCCGGCCACGGTAGCCCGCACTAGGTCGGGCAGCGTGGCCAGATGGGCTATATAGGCCGTGCGGGCACCCTGCTCAAGTGAGGCGTCGGGCAGTACAGGGTGGCCAATGGGGTAGCGCAAATCGGGGGAGTTGGGGGCGGAATCTTGCATGAGAGCCGGAGAAGAAAGGACAGTTAGGATGGGGAAGGTAGGCAGCAAAGCAAAACCCCACCCAGACACGGAGTCCGGGCGGGGTTCTGGCATTTATTGCAGCTGATCGAACCTGAGGACCAGCGAGTGGTAGCCACCAGCTCAAAAAAAGCTAATCGTTGCGCTTGTTCAACTCGTCGCGGATTTTGGCAGCCTTCTCGTAGTCCTCACGCTCCAGGGCCTGAGCCAGCATCTTGGTCAGCTCATCGAGCGACACCTGCCCGCTGGGCTCGCGGGGCGGTGGCGTAGCCCGGGGCTCGTCGGTATCAGTATCGGTATCAGTATCGTCGTCGTCTTCATCGTCCGAATCTTCAGCCTCATTTTCGTCGAGGTCGGAGAGGATGATGCCGGCTTCACTGAGCACGCTTTCTACCGTGAAAATGGGCACTCCGAAGCGCAGGCCAATGGCAATGGCATCGGAAGGCCGCGAATCCAGCTCGAAGGTGCTGGCCCCATCGGAGCACACAATTTTGGAGTAGAACACGCCTTCCTTCAGGTCGGAAATCACCACTTCCAATACGGCCACATGCACCTGTTCAGCAAACGAGCGGAACAAATCGTGCGTCAGTGGCCGGTTGGGGCTGATTTTCTCAATCTGAATGGCAATACTCTGCGCCTCGAACATGCCGATGATAATGGGCAGGCGGCGGTTGCCGGTCTTCTCGCCCAGAATAAGCGCGAACGAGCCCGACTGCGACTGGCTGGACGAGAGGCCCAGAATTTCGAGCGGTATTTTTTTCACTGGCAGAATCTTGGTAAATGTGCTAACAGACCCAATGTGGAAATGTGCTGATGGGCGGCATGGGAGAAAGTAAAATCATTCCCCGCGTTCCGCGCATCAGCACATTCGGCACACTAGTTTAATTCCTTAACAGCCGCGGTAAGCTTGGGCAGTACGTCGAAAACGTCGCCCACAATGCCGTAATCGGCGGCTTTAAAGAACGGGGCTTCGGGGTCTTTATTGATGACTACGATAACTTTGCTGGAGTTAACGCCGGCCAAATGCTGGATGGCACCCGAAATACCGCAGGCAATGTACAGGTTCGGCGACACCGTGATGCCGGTCTGGCCCACGTGCTCGTGGTGAGGGCGCCAGTCAACGTCCGAAACGGGCTTGGAACAGGCCGTGGCAGCGCCGAGCGCCTTCGCCAGGTCCTCGATGAGGTTCCAGTTCTCGGGGCCTTTCATGCCCCGGCCACCCGATACCACCAGATCAGCCTCGGGCAGCAATACGCCGCCGGCCTGGTCCTGCATGATAACTTCTTTGGGCGCGTCGGCGAAATCAGCGTCGGTCAGCTGGGCCGAGAACGACTCTACCGGAGCCGTTTTGCCGGCTTCGTGCAGGGCCTCAATCGAGTTCTTCTTAACCGCAATAATTTTCCGGTCGCTGGCCAGCTCTACGTCGGCGAAGGCTTTGCCCGAAAAGGCACCGCGCTTTACCACAAACTTGCCACCATCAGTCTTGGGCAGCTCCACCACGTTGGTAGCGAGGCTGGCTTCGAGACGGATGGACAGGCGCGAGCCCACGGCGGCGCCGATATTGGAGTTAGCCAGCACAATCACCTTGGCTTCCTCTTTCGAAGCAGCGACGGCGATAAGCTTGGTGTAGGCGCCGTTCACGAAATCCTTCAGACGGGGCTCGGAATCGTACAATACCTTGCTGATACCCTGCTCGCCAAGCTTGGCGAGGTTGGCTTCGGTCGCCTCGCCCACGGCCACGGCCGTCGCGGTGCTACCCAGCATCTGGGCCACCTGGCTGGCGTAGGAAGCTACTTCCAGCGAGGACTTCTTTACCTCGCCGCCGTCACATTCAACTACTACTAATACTGACATTGTTGTTAAAGCTTAGATGTTAGTGCCTGGAGCTTAGATTTTTACGTTGACAACTCAGTGCAAAGCGCCGTAATGGGCTAAGCTGCAAGCGCCAACATCTAAGCTCTTCAAGCTAGATTACTTTCGCTTCGTTACGAAGCAGCTTGATCAGCTCACCGGCATTTTCGGCCGCAATAAGCTTGACGCCCTGTTTGGCGGGGGGTAGCGCGAACGTTTCCACCTCGGTGCGGGCCGCATCAGTGGTGGGCTCTACTACTTTCAGCGGCTTGGTGCGGGCCGTCATAATGCCGCGCATGTTGGGGATGCGGGGCTCGCACATGGGCTGCTGGCACGAAGCTACGAAAGGCGTATTCACCTCCACAATCTCCTTACCACCCTCAATTTCGCGCTCCAGCGTGGCCGTGTTGCCGCTCATGTCGAGCTTCATGGCCGGGGCCACCGTCGGGATGCCGAGCAGCTCGCCCACCATACCATGCACCTGGAAACCATTGTAGTCAATGCTTTCCTTACCCATCAGGATAGCATCGTAGCCGCCTTCTTTGGCAACGGCGGCAATCTGCTTAGCCACGAAGAAGGCATCCTTCGGGTGCGCATTCACGCGGATAGCGTCGTCGGCGCCAATGGCCAGGGCCTTGCGGATGTTGGGCTCGGTATCGGCTTCGCCGACGTTGAGCACCGTAACGGTGCCACCGCCCTGGGCCTCTTTCAGCTCAATGGCGCGGGTGAGGGCATATTCATCCCAGGGATTAATCACGAACTGCACCCCGGCCTTGTTGAACTCCTTGTTATCGGGCGTGAAGGTGATTTTGGTGGTCGTGTCGGGTACGTTGCTGATGCAAACGAGAAACTTCATCTACGGCTGCTTATATGGAAGAAACTAAAGAAAGTGTCAAATTTGGGCGAAGATACTCAAAACTCCTGCCCTATGGAAACCGCGCCCAGCCGTTTGCAACAGCTCCTGGCCTTCTACGAAGACGACCCCTCCGACGCGTTTACCATCTATGCGCTGGCCACCGAATACCGCGAAACGGAGCCCGAAACGGCCATGCGCTACTACCGGCTGCTGCTTGATCAGCACCCCGATTACGTAGGTACGTACTACCACGCCGGCAAGATGCTGCAGCACCTGCAAAAGCCCGATGAGGCCGAAAAAGTTTACCAGAAGGGCCTGCGCGTAGCCCGCAAAGACGGTCAGATGCATGCCGCCAGCGAAATTCAGCAAGCCCTTAACCAACTGCTGGGCCTGGATTACGAGGACGAGTAAGGATATCCTTACCATTCGTGCAAATGCCGCTGATTGAAAACGAACCGGAAGTATCTGCTTTTCTCTGGCGGAAACCGAAGGGGGTCGTATTTGAGGCAGGAGCCGTATTGAAAAACAGACAAGTATGACTAGAACGTCATGCCTCTTCTGGCGTCCGCGCAGTCGAAGCATGACGTTTCTTAGACTTTCTAAACGGCTTCGCAGGAGTATTTTTAACCAGCCTCCTGGTTAATAATTGCTTGTTTACCAGTTACTTCACCGCAACGCCCCCAGCTTCCAGCACTTTCTGAAAGAATACCAGGTGATACGGCAGCGCGTTCTGCCAGTAGTCCCAGGTGTGGGCGCCGGGGCGCTCGGTGTAGTCGTGGGGCGTGTGGTTGTAGACGAGGCGGCGGTGCACTTCGCGGTTGATGTCGATGAGAAAATCGTCCACGCCGCAGTCGATGATCAGGGGTAACCCGTTGCGGTAGAGCGCATCGGTCATGTTGACTACCGAGTTCGTGCTGTACGCATTGGGCGCGGGGCCTTCGGGGCCGAGGATGGGGTTGAACAGGCTCTGGCGCTGCTGGGCTTCCTGGGGGTTGAGCTTGCGGTTGGTGATGCTCAGATCCAGGGCGCCGCTCATGCTGCCGGCCGCCGCGAACAGCTCGGGGTGCCGCGCCGAGAGGTAAAGAGCTCCGTGCCCGCCCATGGAGAGGCCCGTAATGACGCGGCCTTCCTTGCGGGCCACAGTGCGGTAACTCCGGTCGATTTGGCCGATGACTTCCTTGGTGATGTACGTTTCGAACTGGCTGGCGGGGTTCACCGGTGAGTTGAGGTAGAAGCTGAATGTTTCGCCCTCGGGCGTCACAATGAGCAGATTGTACTGGTCGGCGAGGCGGTGGAGCAGGGTTTTGTCGGGCGTTTTGCTGGTCCAGTCGGCGAAGTGACCATAGGCGCCGTGCAACAGGTAGAGTACTGGGTAGCGGGCCTGCTTATTTTTGGCGTAGCTGGCCGGCACTACCACGGCCGCCCGGTAGGGGCGCTGCATAGCGGCGCTTGGAATGGCCAGCGTATCGACGCGGGCCGCGTGAGTCCCGAAGGATGTCAGCAGCAGCAGCAGGAATAATAGGAGGTGCGGGATTCTCATGCTTTCAGAAACGGGGGGGCTTTCTTCCGGAAAATACAGATTCTTTCCTGATCCAATCTACCCAGGCCTATCACTGCGGTGTGGCCTACCTTATACATGGAGACTCAGGTAGCGGGCAAAATCCGGCGTCCCTGAACGCCGCTCGTCAGCCGGTTCGGCAACCTGCCGCGCTACCTGTAGGGCGGGGTCCGACTGCTTGAGCCATACCCCGCCCTACACCCGGTTTCCCTGCTTAATTCACTGCGCAAACAGGCAAGCCTTGCCAGATGTGGAAGGCGTTCTTCTTTATGAGCCGATTGCGCCTAAGTAGCTAACAGAAACACGGAACCTGCTTCTTTCCACTCGCCGGTGATGGCCGAGATGCCTCGTTTGGACCGCCGAATCCATTTGCCCTTATCTATTCAGGTAGCAGATACGGGCTACTATCTATACATTGTATTATAAAACTAATAAATATAGCTATATTGATAGATTACACCTTCCTTTTACTTTCTTTTATGTCTACCTCTCCTACTACCGCCGTCAGAGTTGCTGTGCTGGGCGGGGGCGTTGCCGGCATGAGTGCTGCCCACGAACTGGCCGAGCGCGGTTTTTCGGTGGATGTATACGAGCGGCAGCCGCGCTACGTGGGTGGCAAGGCCCGCTCGGTAGACGTGCCCAACACCGGCCGCGACGGCCGCCCCGACCTGCCCGGCGAGCATGGCTTCCGGTTTTTCCCCGGTTTCTACCGCCACATTACCGACACGATGAAGCGGATTCCGTACGGCCACAACCGGCAGGGGGTGTTCGACAACCTAGTGGCTTCGGAGCGGGTGCTGCTGGCGCGGTTTGGCCGGCCACCGCTACCTACGCTCGTCAACTTCCCCAAAACCCGCGCCGACCTCGAAACCATCCTGCTGGACCTGCGCGAGGCTGACACCGGCCTCACGCACAGCGACGTGAAGCTGTTTGCGCACAGCCTGTGGCAGATTCTGACTTCCAGCTATGAGCGGCGGCAGCAGGTGTATGAGCGCCAGAGCTGGTGGGATTTCATGCAGACCACCCAGCAGCGGCACCGCGACAATGTGCCGGATGGGGCACCGTTTCCCTACGAACTGTACTGCGTGGGCGGCCTCACCCGCTCGCTGGTGGCGGCCCAGCCCAAGCTGATGAGCGTGAAAACCGGCGGCGACATTCTGCTGCAGTTGCTGCTGCTCATGGCCGACCCTACCGCCCACGCCGACCGCATCCTCAACGGCCCGACCAACGAGGTGTGGCTCAACCCCTGGCTTGCGCACCTGACTACCACGCTGGGCGTGCGCTACCACCACCACCGCTACGTTACCCGCTTCGAGTGCGACCCGCTTACGCGCCGCATTACGGCCGCCTACGTGCGCCCCGAGGAACGAGATGCCGAGGAGCGCATTGAGGCCGATTACTACGTGGCAGCCGTGCCCGTCGAGCGCATGGCCCAACTCATCAGCCCCGACATGCTGGCCGTGGACGCCACGCTGGGCTTTATCCAGACCCTGGCCGACCCCGCTACCTGCGCGCTGAATTGGATGAACGGCATTCAGTTTTATCTGAACCAGGACGTGCCCCTGGCCCCCGGCCACGTCATCTGCCTCGACTCGCCCTGGGCCATCACGGGTATCTCGCAGCCCCAGTTCTGGCCCCGGCACCCGCTGGCGGGCTACGGCGACGGCCAGGTGCGGGGCCTGATTTCGGTGGACGTGAGTAACTGGTTTGAGCCGGGCCTGAACGGCAAAACGGCCGCCGACTGTACTCTGCCCGAAATAGTGGCAGAAGTATGGACCCAACTGAAAAAAAGCTTGGTGCGGGCCGATGGCACCGGCCTGCTGACCGATGACATGGTGCTGGGCCACTACGTAGATTCCGACATCGAGCCCAATACCCACCAACCTACACCGCCGCCCATTATCAGCCCGTTTGTGTCGGTGCACAACACCGAGCCGCTGCTCGTGAACACGGCCAACTCGTGGAGCCTGCGGCCGGAGAGCTTCTGCAACATCGAAAACCTATTTCTGGCCGCCGACTACGTGCGCACCAACACCGACCTGGCCACAATGGAAGGGGCCAATGAGGCTGCCCGCCGGGCCGTCAACGGCATTATTATCGCCAGCGGCAGCGGGGCCCCGCTCTGCCACATCTGGCCGCTGCACGAACCCGCTGCGCTGGCCCTGCTGCGCGCCCGCGACCGGGAGCGGTTTGGCCGGGGCCTACCCTGGACCGACGCGCTGCAGCAAATGCCCGACCGGCTGCTGCACCAAGTGGGCTACTGGTGGGAGCACCACCGCCCGAAAGCACCCGTGTAAGGTGACTGATGACCTCTCTGATTAGCGGTTGTTGGCACCCTGCCTGTTGACTGTTGCTGGTCGAAATGACGTCCTACTTGCTCCCGCCACTGCCCTATGCACTTCTCTCTCATCTGTTTCTGCCTACTCTGCTACCTGCTTGTGCTCCGGCCCGCGCAGGCGCTGCCGCTACCGGCGGGCGGACAGCTGCTGGAGCCGGCGGGCTGGTCGTTTCGCGCCGGCCCTGACTCGGCCCGCGGCCCGGCCTGGCAGCCCCTCGACCCCACCCGGAGCCTGTTTCTATTGCCGGCAGCCCGGCGGGCAGGCCAGGGCTGGTGGCGCTACCGCCTGGTGGTACCTGCCGCGTGGGTCGGGCGCCCGATGGCCTTCGCCCTTTCGCAAACGGGAGCCACCGAAATCTACCTGGATGGCCGGCTGGTGAGCCGCCGCGGACGGCTACCGGGGGCGCCGGGCGGCGAGCAGACGCTCTACCTCAACCACGAGCCGGTGCCGGTGCGCTTCACCCATGCCGGCCCCACGTCGGTGCTGGTGCGCTGGTCGTTCGGGGCCGATAATCTGTACTTTCTCTACTCCACGAGCATGCTGTTTCAGGGCACCCCGGCCGTGCGCCTGGAGGTGCATACGCCCACGCTGGCCACCGCCCGCTACCTCACCGACCGCCGCCTCGATATGCTGCAGTTTGCGGGGCGGGCGGGAATGCTGTTTTTCGCCGGCTTTGTACACCTGATGCTGTTTCTGTGGTCGCGCCGGGAGCGGGGCAACCTGTACTACGCCGGCTACGCCCTACCCGCGGCCCTGGGGGCCATAGTGGCCGGGCTGGCCTGGCTTCACTCCGACCACACGGCCGTGCTCTTCCGGGCGAGCGTGGTCGAAATCTGCTGTGCGACCGTAGCGGCTATTTTTGGCCTCGCCACCATCTACGCCATGGTCAACGAGCCGCGGGGGCGCTTGTTTGGGCTGCTGTCGGTCATGTTTGTGCTGGCCATGGCAGTGAATTTTTTGGGGTGGTGGGCCCCGTTTTTCACCACCTATACCTTTGCCATGTGCATTTACGCCGACGCCATCCGGGTTAGCCTGCTGGGTTGGCGGCGGCACGAGCTGGGGTCGGCGGCCGTGCTGACCGCCATGCTCACGGGAGGCACGCTGTACGCGGCGGGCGTGCTGCTGCCGGTTTTTACCCCCCACTACGTGCTGGGCAATGCCCTGCTGAACGCCTCCTACCTCACCAACCCCCTGATTTTGTCGGTGCTACTGGGGCAGCGCTACGCCCTTACCGGCACCCAACTCGCCCAGAAGTTGCGGGAGGTGAAGGAGCTATCGGCCCGCACGCGGCGGCAGGAGCAGGAGCGGCAGCAGCTGCTGGCTTCCCAGAACGACCAGCTGGAGCGGCAGGTAGCAGCCCGCACGAGTGAGGTAGTAGGCCAGCGCAACCGCGCCGAAGCCGCTTTGGCCACCCTGCGCATCACCCAAAACCAGCTGATACAGCGCGAGAAGATGGCCTCGCTGGGCGAGCTGACGGCCGGTATCGCCCACGAAATCCAGAACCCGCTCAACTTCGTCACCAATTTCTCCGACGTAAGCACGGAGCTATGCACCGAGGCCCAGGAGATGCTCGCGGCCCTGGCGCTGCCCCCCAACGACACGCTGGACCTGACCGACGTGCTAGCCAACCTGCGCCAGAATCAAACCAAAATCAGCCAGCATGGGCAGCGGGCGGCGGGCATCGTGCGCGGTATGCTGGAGCACAGCCATACCAGCACCGGCGAGCGGGCCGCTGTAAACCTAAACGCGCTCTGCGACGAGTACCTGCACCTGGCGTACCACGGCCTGCGCGCCAAGGCCCCGGCCTTCACCGCCGACCTGCAAACCGACTTCGCCCCCGACCTGCCGCTGGTGGAAGCAGTGGGCGCCGACCTGAGCCGGGTGCTGCTGAACCTGTTTACCAACGCCTTCTACGCCGTGCGGCAGCGCTGGCAGCTTAACGGAGCAACCTATCAGCCCGTTGTGCGCGTTAGCACCCAGCAGACGGGCCAGTACGCCGAAATCTGCGTGTGGGATAACGGCACGGGCATGAGCGACGCGGTGCGCCGGAAAGTGTTTCAGCCCTTTTTCACCACCAAGCCCACCGGCGAAGGCACGGGTTTGGGCCTTTCGCTGAGCTACGACATCATCACGCAGGGCCACGGCGGCACCCTAACCGTGGAGTCGCGGGAAGGGCACCACACCGAGTTTGTGGTGCGCCTGCCAATCTGAGTTGCGGTTTTATGCTCTGCTGGAATTCACCCACAGTTTACCCCGCGGCCTATTTGCCCCTTGCCGGCGACAACCACATAATTGCTCCGCACTGGCACACCCCATAGTCACCCGCTCACCCCACAAGCCCCAATCCGGCTACTGGCCAAACGCAACCCCAGACCCGGTTTTGGCATCTATGCAAACTGCCGGCCCAGCCGGGCATTTGTGGTGCATCTGTGCCAAAAAATTCGCAACTAGCAGCCTCATTTCCCTTCCTTCTTACCTCAATGAACAAACCCTTCCTGCTGGCTCTCGGGCTACTATTTGCCACGCCGGCCCTGGCCCAGCAAGGCCCCGCCAGCCCCGACACGGTGGCTCTGGCAACTTATCGTGCCTCACGCCCGAAAATCAACGACCTGGTACACACCAAGCTTGATGTACGCTTCGATTACGCCAAGCGCCAGCTTATCGGTAAGGAGTGGCTTACGCTGCGGCCCCACGCCTACCCCACCGACTCGCTGCGCCTGGATGCCAAGGGCATGGATATTGGCTCGGTGACGATGGTGAGCCAGGGCAACGCTAAAGCCCTTACATTCAAATACAACGGCGACCAACTCAACATCAAGCTCGACAAAACCTACCTCGTCGACCAGCAGTACACCGTGTACATCGAGTACGTGGCCAAGCCCGACGAGCTGAAGGTGAAGGGTAGCGCCGCCATTACCGATGCCAAGGGTTTGTACTTTATCAACCCCGACAGCGCCGTGGCCGGTAAGCCGGTGCAGATCTGGACCCAGGGCGAGACGGAAGCCTCGTCGGTGTGGTTCCCGACCATCGACTCGCCCAACCAGAAAACGACCCAGGAAATTGCCATGACCGTGCCCGCAAAGTACGTGACGCTGAGCAACGGGGCGCTGGCCAGCCAGAAAAGCAACACCGACGGCACCCGCACCGACACCTGGAAAATGGACCTGCCCCACTCGCCTTATCTGTTTATGATGGCCGTGGGCGACTTTAAAATTACGAAGGACACCTGGGCGGGCAAAGAGGTGAACTACTACCTCGAACCCAAGTACGCGCCCTTCGCCAAGCAGATTTTCGGCAACACGCCCGAAATGCTGGAGTTCTTCTCCAAGAAGCTCGGCGTGGCTTATCCGTGGAACAAGTACTCGCAGATTGTGGTGCGCGACTACGTGAGCGGAGCCATGGAAAACACCTCGGCCACGCTGCACGGCGACTTTCTGCACAAGGACGCCCGCGAGGCACTCGATGCCGAGTACGACCGGGGCGAGTCGGTTATTGCCCACGAGCTGTTTCACCAGTGGTTCGGCGACTACGTGACGGCCGAAAGCTGGAGCAATCTGACGGTGAACGAGTCGTTTGCCGACTTCTCGGAGGCGCTCTGGGCCGAGCATAAATACGGCCAGGAGGCGGGAGATGCCCACGCCTACCAGAACATGCGCAACTACCTGCGCAGCCCCCGCGACGCCCAGAAGAACCTGGTGCGCTTCCACTATGCCGACAAGGAGGACATGTTCGACCTGGTGAGCTACCAGAAGGGCGGCCAGATATTGAACATGCTGCGTAACCACCTCGGCGAGGAAGTATTTTTCAAGGGCCTGCAGAAATACCTCACCGACAACAAATTCAGCAACGGCGAAGCCCACCAATTGCGCCTGGCCATGGAAGCCGTATCGGGCCGCGACCTGAACTGGTTCTTCAACCAGTGGTACTTCGGCGCGGGCCACCCGGTGGTTACCATCGACTACAACTACGACCAGCTCAATAAGGAACAGGTTGTCACCATCAAGCAGACCCAGCCCGGACAGGTGTTTGAACTGCCGATGGCTATTGATGTGTACCAGAACGGCAAGCCCACGCGCCACAACGTGGTGCTCCGGAAGGCCACCGAAATTATCCGCCTGCCCGCCGCCAGCCAGCCCGAACTCGTGAACGTGGATGCCGACAAGGTGACGCTGTGGCAGAAGAAGGATAACAAGCCCTTCGGCCAGTTTGCCTATCAGTACCGCACGGCTCCCCGCTACGTAGACCGGCGCGAGGCCGTAGCCGCCGCCGCAGCCCTGCCCCCCACCGATGCGGCCGCCCGGCAGCTGCTATCTGCGGCGCTGAGCGATAAGAACGAGTTTATTCGCCGCGCCGCCCTGGGGTCGCTTAAGCTTGACGAAAAGGGCGTAGCCAAAGCCGCCGCGCCGCTTATTCGCAAGCAGTTGGCGCAGGAGAAAAACACCAATAACCAGGCGGCCATGCTGCGGGCGCTGGCAATGGTTGACGATAAGAAGGACGAGAAGCTGTTCACCAAGTCGCTCAGCAGCCAGTCGTATGCCGTGCAGGGCGCCGCACTAGAGGGCTTGGCCGCCGTGCAGCCCAAGCAGGCCTTGGCCCGCGCAAACGCCCTGGAGCCCGGTGCTAAAGCCGATGTGGCAGCCGCCATTGCCAGCGTGTACGCCGAAGTCGGCGACGCCGGCACCTGGCCCTACGTACGCGACCAGTTCGATGCGGCCGGCCCCCAAAGCCAGTTTCAGATGATGGAAAGCCTCGTGGGGTTCATGGCCCGCCTCCCCGACCAGACGGTGCTGCAGGAAGGTGTGGCGCGGCTCCAGAAAATGGCTATCCAGTACAAGCAGTACGGCGTTGCTGAGCCCATCCTAGCCATGCTCGAAAAGGTAAAACAGGGCAAGCCAGCCGACCAGCAGGCCATCGTGCAGGCCGCCGAAGAGGCCATAAAGGCTGAGAAGTAGATGCTTAGAGCTTAGAGCTTAGAGCTTAGAGCTTAGAGCTTAGACGCGTATGTGGAAGTCCCCACCGTGGTTGCGGTGGGGGCTTTTTTTTATTTGGCCGGTTGACTCCAGACTTTATCAACTGAGCACAAATCTCTATAAAATAAACACAAATCATTGGTAACGAAGCGTTAATCCCAAGGAACCATTCCCGGCTACTGGGCGTCTTGGCTGCCATGCGCAAAACCACTTTGCTGACTTCCGGAGCACTGCTGTTATTGGCTGCTCCGGCCCGCACCCTGGCCCAATCGGCCGCCGCCGATGCTGAATTCAACCCCAACGGCGAGTCGCCCTTCGTGCGTCTCATCCGCCCCGACCGACCCGGGCAGACCATTACCACCAACATGCTGTACCCCGGCCAGTTTCAGTTAGAAACCGGCCTGACGCGCTACGATGCGGGTGGTAGCACCCGTTTCGCCGGCCGCCAGGTATGGGGCAGCACGCTTCGGGTGGGCTTTTTCAACCACATTGAGTTGCGCGCCACGCAGAACTACCTGCGCCCGCCCGCCAACAACCGGCGGCTGACCGAGGGACCGGCTACGCCTTTTGCCGGCCCGGTAGGCTTCGCGCCGCTGAATGTGGGGGCCAAATTCCTGGCTTCGAGCGTGCAGAATGCCCGTTCCCAGGTAGTGGTGCTGCTTGATATGAACCTTCGCAATGGCGACGCCAGCTTTACCGGCAAACAGCTGGAGCCCGGCGGCCGGCTGCTGGTGTCGCAGCAGTTGGGGCAGCGTTTCGGGCTCGAAGGCAACTTCGGGTTCCGGCAGCAGGGCTTTAAAGCCGAGGGCACCAAGCAGGGCGAGTACCTGACGACGCTGGCTCTTAATGGCCCGCTTGGCGCGGGCACGCACTTCGGCTTTCTGGCCGAAACGTATGCCACCTGGCAGCGCCAGCAGGGCTGGCTGCCGGGCCTTACCTCGGGCCTTTACTACCGCCCCCTGCCTGGCCTACGCTTTGATGTAACGGCCGGCCACGGCCTCACGCCAGCGGCTGGCGGCTTTACTGTTGGGGCCGGCCTGAGCGCACGGCTGGGCAAATGAGTGGGTGAAGTGGCCAGTCGTTGCGGCTAGCACGAGGTAAGCTACTCGTTTGAAGGACGAGCCTTTTACAGCAGTAAGCCCCTGACATCCGTGCTGGAGTCAGGGGCTTGCGGTTGGTTATGGCTTTGTGCTGTGTGAAGCGGCCAGCTATTCACCGGCAATGCGGGTGGGGGTTTGCTGGCCGCTGATGATGGGCGCGGCGGCGCGGGCAATGGCCGTGATAACGCCCGTCATGTTGGGCAGGTTGAGGCTTTCAAGCTCGTCATCAACCGAGTGATAGAGCTTGTCGGTCGGAATCTGGTCGGTGCTGATGGTGTGGGCCGGCACGCCCAGGCGGGCCAGCGTGGCGTTGTCGGAACGGTAGAACAGGTTCTGCTCGGGGTACGGGTCGGGCTCGAACCGGAAGTCCATGCCCTGGGCATTCTGCTGAAGCAGCCGGCCAAAATCCGACTTATCGAATCCTGTGATGAAGGCGGAGTTGGGGCCGAACTTGGCCTGCTTGCCAATCATTTCGATGTTGAACATGGCCATTACCTGCGCGGGGTCGAGCTGGCTGGCAAAGTAACGCGCACCGAAGCCCCCGATTTCTTCGGCCACAAAGGCCACGAACACCAACGGGCGGGCGTTGCTACGCTGCTTCTTAAAGTACTCGGCCAGCGCTACCACCGCTGCCGTGCCGCTGGCGTCATCGTCGGCCCCGTTGGCAATAGAGTCGCCGGCTACGGCAGCAAGCGAGCCGATGTGGTCGTAGTGCGCACCGAACACGACCTGCTCCTTCGTCCGGTTTTTATCCAGCCCCGGCAGCATACCCACCACGTTGCGCAGTGTTACGGTCCGGATGTCGGTGGTAGCCGTCACGCTAACCTGTAGCGGACTGGCTGGGGCGCTTCCCAACACGAGCAGCGTAGAGAATGGCGCCGGCTTATCGGCCCGTAGTCCGCCGCGCCCCGCAAAGCCGGCCACGCGCTTAAACGCCGCCGTCTGTGCCGTATCGACGAATACAATGGTGTTGGCCTGCGGGTTAAGCAGCGGCCGGATTTCCTTCAGCAGGTTGTCTTTGGGGCCAACGGTTACTACGCGGATAGCCGGCTCATCGGAGGGCATCCAGTGGAGCTGGGGCTGGCCTGAGATGAGCACGAACCGCGCGGGCGGCACCTCCACTCCGCCCACCGAAACCAACCTGGCCTTTGTGCGGGCCTCATACACCGGAAACGACTGCGAGAAGCCCGACAGGCCCGGCAGCGGCTTCAGACCAATCCGCTGAAATTCGGCCACCAGAAAATCGGCGGCTTTCTCGCCACCAGGCTGGCCCGAGCCGCGGCCTAGCATCTCGTCAGCGGCCAGCGTACGAACTACCCGCTCCACGGTAGCGACCGCCACGCCGGGTGCAACGGGCCGTTTAGCCGGCTTTTTTTGAGCGACAGCTGCGCCGCCGGAAAAGCCGAGCAGCAGAACGAGGGCAATAGCTTTATACATGATGCAAAATAGAAGTCTGTGGCGGATTTAGCGCAGTTTGCCCGCCTTTCCAGCCTGCTTACCCGCGCATTCAGATACTGCCGCCACCCGGTTGCCAACTGATTGTTTCGCCGTGGCGAAACAATCAGTTGGCAACCGGGTGGCGGCACTTATTCCGGTAGGGCCAGGCTAGCCCAGCGTCAGCACCAGGTCGTCAGCGTTTACCAACGTGCCTTCGGCCAGGTTCACGGCCTGCACGGTGGTATCGTCGGGGGCGGTAATGGTGGTTTCCATCTTCATGGCTTCGATGATGAACAGGGGCGTGTTTTTGCGCACCTGCTCGCCGCTTTTCACCAGCACCCGGCTCAGCAAACCCTGCAAGGGCGCACCCAACTGGCGGGGGTTCATCTTGTCGGCTTTAGTGTTCATAATGCGCTTCACCTCCACCGAGTGGTCGCGGATTTTGAGGTTGCGGGTCTGGCCGTTGAGGGTGAAGAACAGCGTGCGGTTACCATCCTCATCCACCGGCCCGATGCTCTGCAGGCCCACGATAATGCTCTTGCCACGGGCAATTTCGATGAGCGTTTCGGCGCCCGGCTGCAGGCCGTAGTAGAACACCGGCGTCGGCACCACCGACACGTCGCCGTACTGCTGGCGGAAGTCCCAGTACTGCTCGAACACCTTGGGGTATAGCAGCCACGAGAGCACATCGGTGAACTTACCTTCGGCCTCGAACTTTTCCTTGAAATTGGCCTGCTCCTGCTCGAAATCAATCGGGGCCAGGTGCTCGTTGGGCCGGTCGGTGAAGGGCTCCTCCCCTTTCAGCACTACGGCCTGCACATCCTGGGGCCAGCCGCCCTCGGGCTGGCCGATGTCGCCCCTAAACAGTTGGCGCACCGATTCGGGGAAGTTGAGCGTGTCACCCTTCTCCAGCACGTCGGCGGTGGTCAGGTCATTCGACACCAGGAACAGCGCCATGTCGCCCACTACTTTCGAGGAGGGCGTCACTTTCACGATGTCGCCGAACAATTGGTTAACGTCGGCGAAGGTCGTTTTCACGGTTTCGAACTTGTCGAGCAAGCCCAGGGCCGCCGCCTGGGGGCGCAGGTTGGAGTACTGCCCGCCCGGAATTTCGTGCTGGAACACCTCCGACGTGCCCGCCTTCAGGCCCGACTCGAACGGGTAGTAGTACTCGCGCACGGTTTCCCAGTAAGTCGAAAACTCGTTGAGCGACTTCTGGTTGAACTCGCGGTGCCGGGGCTGGCCGCGCAGCATCTCCACCACCGAGTTGAAGTTGGGTTGCGACGTGAGGCCCGACAACGAGCCCAGGGCTACGTCAATCACGTTCACGCCGGCCTCTACCGCCTTCAGGTAGGTGGCGGGCTGCAGGCTGCTCGTGTCGTGGGTGTGCAGGTGAATGGGCAGGCTGACCGTTTCTCGTAGGGCCGTAATCAGCTCCTGGGCCGCGTAGGGCTTCAGCAAGCCGGCCATGTCCTTGATGCAGAGGATGTGCGCCCCGGCATCCTCAATCTGACGGGCCAGCCGCAGGTAGTAATCCAGGTTGTATTTCTGATGGCGGCTCACGTCGAGCAGGTCGCCGGTGTAGCAGATGCTGGCCTCAGCGAGCCGGTCGGTTTTGGTGCGCACGAAGCCAATGCAGGCTTCCATGCCCGGCATCCAGTTCAGCGAGTCGAAAATGCGGAACACATCGATACCTGTTTCGGCGGCCTGCTGCACAAACCGCCCGGTCAGGTTGTCGGGGTAGGCCTTGTAGCCCACGCCGTTGGCCCCGCGAATCAGCATCTGCAGCAGAATATTGGGCACGGCAGCCCGTAGTTTAGCCAGCCGCTCCCAGGGGTCTTCGTGCAGAAAGCGCAGCGCCACGTCAAACGTGGCCCCGCCCCAGCATTCCAGCGAGAAGGTTTGCGGGTGCTCGTGGGCGTAGCGGCCGGCCACCTTCAGCATGTCGAAGGTGCGCATGCGGGTGGCCAGCAAACTCTGGTGGGCGTCGCGCAGCGTGGTGTCGGTGTAGTGGATTTGCGGGTCGGCGCGCAGCCACTTGGAGAAACCCTCGGGCCCCAGCTCCGTCAGTTTCTGCTTGGTGCCGGCCGGTGGCGGGCCCGTGAGGTCCGATTCGGGCAGGCGGGGCTTGCGCAGCTCCTTTTTGGGGTCGAGGTTACCGGCCACGTCGGGGTGGCCGTTCACAATTACGTCGCCCAGAAAGCGTAGCATGCGGGTGGCCCGGTCGCGGCGCTGCTGAAAGCGGAACAGTTCGGGGTGGTCCTTGATAAAGTCCACCGTGGCCTCGCCGGCCATGAAAACCGGGTGGGCAATGATGTTCTGCAGAAACTGGATGTTGGTGCTCACCCCGCGAATCCGGAACTCGTCGAGCGTGCGGGCCATCTTCTGGGCCGCATCGGCCAAGGTGGGCGCCTGGGTCGACACCTTGACGAGCAGCGAATCGAAGAACGGCGACACCCGCACGCCGCTGTACACCGAGCCCTGATCGAGGCGGATGCCGAAGCCACCCGCCGAGCGGTAGGCCGTGATGGTGCCGTAATCGGGCTTGAAATCCTGCTCGGGGTTTTCGGTGGTGATGCGGCACTGAATGGCATAGCCGTTTTTCATCGGCACCACATCGGGCCCGAGGTTGATTTCGGGGTCGGTGAGCCGGTAGCCGGCCGCCACGTGGAGTTGGGTTTTAATCAGGTCGATGCCCGTAATCATCTCCGTGACGGTATGCTCGACCTGGATGCGCGGGTTCACCTCGATGAAGTAGATGCGGTTGAGCTCGGGGTTGACCAGAAACTCGACGGTACCCACGTTGTTGTAGCTCACGGCCCGGCCGAGGCGCAGGGCGTACTCATAGAGCTGCTCGCGCATTTCGGGCGTCAGGTGCAGCGACGGGGCTACTTCCACCACTTTCTGGTAGCGGCGCTGCACCGAGCAGTCGCGCTCGTAAAGGTGCGTGAGGCCGCCGTAGTTGTCGGCTACCAGCTGCACCTCAATGTGCTTGGGGTTCTCCACGAATCGCTCCAGAAACACGGTATCGTCACCAAACGCCTTCAGGGCCTCATTACGGGCCTCAAAGAAGCCGCGCTCCAGCGCCTCATCGTCGCGGATGACGCGCATACCGCGGCCACCGCCGCCGCTGGCCGCTTTCAGCATAACCGGATAGCCGATGCGGTGGGCCTCCACCAGCGCCACTTCCAGGTCGGTCAGGTCGGCTTCACTGCTCTCGATGATGGGCACGCCGCACTGCACAGCCACGCGTTTGGCGGCTACTTTGTCGCCCAGCGCCTCCATCACCTCGGGCCGGGGCCCAACGAAGATGATGCCCTCCTCGCGGCAGCGGCGGGCCAGCGTGGCGTTTTCGCTCAGGAAGCCGTAGCCGGGGTGAATGGCGTCGACCTGGTTTTCCTTGGCTGTGCGGATGATGCCCTCAATGTCGAGGTAGGGCTTGAGCGGGTCGTCGTCGCGGCCTACCTGGTAGGCTTCGTCGGCCTTGTAGCGGTGCAGCGAGTAGCGGTCTTCATAGGTGTAGATGGCCACGGTACGGATGCCCAGTTCGGTGGCGGCCCGCAGCACGCGGATGGCAATTTCGCCGCGGTTGGCGACCAGTAATCGACGGATATTCATTCGGCAGGAGAAGTTGACGGAAGAAGATGCCGCAAGCTACGGAACGACGCCGATAACGCCAGCGAATTTTTGCTAATAGCGAAATATTGGTGCAGCTTCCGGGATGCTTCCGCCAACCAATTACTCCCTGCCTCATTGACTGGCAACGCTTTTCGCCTCCCGACCCTACTTCTTAACTACCCGCAAGCTCAGCCGGCGGTTCATGGCGCGGCCCGCGGGCGTCAGGTTAGAGGCCATGGGATAATTGGGGCCATAGCCGCGGGCTTCGAGGCGCGACGGGCTCACGCCCATTTCTACCAGCGCAGTCCAGGCGGTGCGGGCGCGGGCCTCGCTCAGTTCGCGGTTCATCTGATAGGTGCCCACGCTGTCGGTATAGCCCCCGATTCTGAGGCGGGTCTGCGGATAGCTTTGCATCATCAGCGCAATATTTTTCAACTGATTCCTCGATTCGGACGTGAGCGTGGCCTGGCCAGTCATAAAAAACACCCGATCGAAACTGATCCAGCCGCGGGTGCGGTCTACGGTGTCTACCTGCTGGCGGGGGTTGTTGAGGAACTGGTGGAGCTGGCTTTCGGTGGATTGGCTGCCTACCCCGCGCAACTGCTGCCCATTGGACAGGCGCAGCGTAGTGGGCGCGCCCGTGTGGTAGATATAGTAGCCCGACTTAAAGTCGTAGTGCCCATCTACGAGGGGTGGCGCAATGCTGCTTGCCCGCCGACTACCCGGCTGGTAACGCGTCCGCCCACCGGCCGCCACTACATTGCGGTCTGCCGCGGCCGGTGGCGTAGCAGCTGGATAGTTGGCCGCCGGAGCAGCGGCCGGGGCGGCAACCGGGGCGGCAACCGGGGGAGCCACGGGCAGGGGCTTGGCCCCCGAGCGGGCGGCTGGTACAGTGGGGGCCGTTGGCGGCAATGCGGCAGTAGCCGCTTCGCCGGGTGGAATGATGCGGCACTGCTGGATATAAGTCAGGTAGTCCCGGTTCGGACTTTGGTTCGGGCCTTTTTCCTCGGGGAAGAGCACAAACGTACCGTTAGCCGTTTTGCCCGCCAGCAGAAAGATATTGTCAATCTTCTGGGGCTGAAAACCCGTCTGGCTGACCTGTACCGAGTACGGGCCGCCCACCACCAAACCCTTGAACGCGAAGTTGCCGGCTTCGTCGGTGGCGGTAGTGGTACGAGTCTGAGTCGGCCCGTACACCACCAGCACCGACGCCTTTTCGAGAGCCTGGTTGTTGGGCGTCATCACGTTGCCCACGATGCCCACCAACTCCTGGGCCATGCTGGGCACCGCCAGGTTGAGCAGAAGTACTAGTAGTAGCAGCAGGGAAGCGGAAAAACGTTTCATATGAATGGTATAAGGGCCGTGACATGCAAGTCAGCATTTTGATTTAACCACTATTCCGCATGAGTGGCATCAAAATACAAAATTATTTCTCTTTTTAATTATATAATATAGATAACCCACCATATAGTCTCGCCGCATCTTCAGGGGCTACAGCCAAAAACCTTCCCTGCGCGGCCTAGTTCTCTGGCCGGACACTTCATCTAACCTCCCACGCATGGAATTCGCGGACAAGAATATTCTCCTCATTGGAGCCTCCTCGGGCATTGGCCTGGCCACGGCCCGGCTGCTAAGCAAGCTCAACGCCCACCTCTACACCGCCTCCCGCCACGAGTCGCCCGAACTGGCCGAGCTTAACACCACCTTTATAGAACTCGACGTAACGCAGCCGCTGGGCGCGGCTCTCGATGGCTTGCCCGAGGTACTCCATGGCGTGGTCTACTGCCCCGGCTCCATCAAGTTGCGACCTTTCGAGCGGATTCCGCTGGCCGATTTCCAGGCCGATTTCCAGCTCAACGTGCTTGGCGCAGTGCAGGTGTTGCAAGCCTGCATGAAGCGCCTGAAGAAGGCCAACGGTGCCTCCGTGGTGCTGTTTAGCACGGTGGCAGCCGATACGGGGATGTCGTTCCATGCCAGCATTGCCACGGCTAAAGCGGCCGTAGAAGGCCTGACGCGCGCTTTGGCCGCCGAGTATGCTGCCAGCAATATCCGCGTGAACTGCGTGGCGCCCTCGCTTACCGACACGCCGCTGGCCGCCGCGTTGCTCAACACCCCCGAAAAGCAGGAAGCCGGGGCCAAGCGCCACCCGCTCCAGCGCATCGGCCAGCCCCAGGATTTGGCTTATATGTCTTCCTTTCTGCTTTCCGACCACAGCTCCTTCATTACCGGCCAAGTGATGAATGTGGATGGTGGAATGGGAAATCTGAAATAACGGATTGGCTGGTTGAACTTCCTTTAAGCTCCCAATGAAATTCGTTCTCTTCTGGCACCGGCGCGACCTGCGGGTGCACGACAACGCGGGCCTGACAGCGGCCCTGCAAAGCGGCTACCCGGTGGTGCCACTGTTTATCTACGACCGCGAAATCCTGGATTTGCTGCCCTCCCGGCGGGATGCCCGCGTCACGTTCATTTACGACCAGGTGGAGCGCCTGGGCCAGGAAACCCAGGCCGCCGGGGGTAGCTTTTTGGCCTTTTACGGACGGCCGCTGGAGGTTTTTGAGCAGCTGCTGAGCCAGCATGAGGTAGCTGCCATTTACACCAACGAGGACTACGAGCCCTACGCTGCCGAGCGCGACGGAGCCATAACGGCACTGGCCCGGCAGCATGGAGCGGAGTTTCACGCTTTCAAGGACCAGGTAATTTTTGCCAAAAACGAGTTGCTGGGTAAGTCGGGTAAGCCGGCGCGCACATTCGGTTCTTACCGCAAAGCCTGGCTGGAAAAGGTACAGGATGTGGACTTGCAGCCGCACCCTTCGGCCCAATTATTCAGGGCCGAAAACCTGCGCGCCCTACCCGATGCGCCGGCCCGACCTACGCTGGCCGATATGGGGTTTGAGCGGTGCGAGCAGTTCGTGCCGGCCAACGAGCTACCCACCGAGGCCCTGGTGCGCGACTACCACAAAACCCGCGACCGGCCGGGACTCGTCAACAGCAGCACGCGCCGCTCGGTGCACCTGCGCTTCGGTACGCTGAGTGTGCGCGCGCTGATGCGCCAGGCCCGGGAGCTCAACCCCAAGCTGCTGGCCGAGTTGGTGTGGCGCGACTATTTTATGATGCTGCTTTGGCATTACCCCGGCACGGCCACCGAGAGCTTCGACCCGCGCCTGCGCCAAGTGCCCTACCGCAACAACGAAGACGAGTTTGCGGCCTGGTGCGCAGGCCAGACCGGCTACCCGCTCGTCGATGCCGGCATGCGGGAGCTGAACGCCACTGGCTACATGCCCAACCGCGCCCGCATTACGGCGGCCGGCTTCCTGGTAAAACACCTGCTCATCGACTGGCGCTGGGGCGACGGGTACTTTGCCGATAAGCTACTCGACTACGATATGAGCCAGAACGTGGGCAACTGGCAATGGATGGCCGGCACCGGCGTGGTGGCCGCACCCTGGTTCCGGGTCTACAGCCCCCAAAGCCAGCTCGAAAGCTACGACCCCGACCTGGCCTACGTGAAGCAGTGGGTGCCCGAATACGGCACCGCCGCCTACCCCGCTCCTATTGTTGACCACAAATTCGCCCGGCAGCGGGCCATCGACACCTTGCGCACCGCATACCGGGCGGAGAGTTAATGTGCGAAACCCTACCGTATTGCTCCTTGTTATACCCCCGATATGAAACAGCCCATTACTGCCGCGCCCGAAGCGGCCACGCCCAAGGCCCGCATCAAGCAGGCATACTTCGATTACGTACTCAAGAAAGGCTCCCCACCACAATCGGTGTACAAGCTCACCCAGAAGCTGGGTTTACCCGAGCAGGAGTTCTACCGGGTGTACGCCAACTTCGACGCCATCGACCGCGAAATATGGGCCGATTTCGGTCGGGAAGCCCGCGCTACGGCCGCTAAGGAGCCCGTTTGGGAGCAGTATGGCGCCCGCGAGAAGCTGCTGGGGTTCTACTATACCCTGATTGAGATTCTGAAGCGCAACCGGAGCTACGCTTTGCAAAGCCTGCGCCGCTCGCTGCACCGCATGCCCGGCCTCACGCCCCGCGTGCTCGACGATTTTCGTCAGGATTTCGAGGAGTTTGTGACCGATATCATGCGCGAAGGTCGCCGCACCGACGAGGTAGCCAGCCGCAAACTTATTCAGGATGGTTACCCGCGCTTCTTCTGGCAGCAGCTGCTGTTCGTGCTCGGCTTCTTTGCCAAAGATGACACCGTGGACTTTGAGCGCACCGACGCCGCCATCGAGAAGGCCGTTACCCTCAGCTTCGACCTCGTGGGCCGCAACACCCTCGATTCGGCCGTGGATTTCGTGCGCTTCCTGTTACACAGTCGGCGGCGGTAAGCTTAGCTGGTGCCTGTAGGGGCGGGGCTTGTCCCCGCCCGCCGTTGAACGGTTCAAATCCGGACCGTTTAACGGCGGGCGGGGACAAGCCCCGCCCCTACTGCCTTATTCCTTATAGCCCTTCCTGATGCCCGAAAACCCTCCTAAATCCCTTACCTCGCTGCCGACAACTAAAGTGGCGCGGGCGGCACGGTTTGCCAAAACCGGCCTCCATGTGGGGGCCAACTACGTGAAGCACTACGCCAAGCGGGCCGTAGGGGCCGACAGCCCGATGGCCGACTTGCACGCCGCCAACGCGGCCGAGCTCTACGGCACGCTCAGCGAGATGAAAGGCTCCGTGCTGAAAGTGGCCCAGATGCTGGCGATGGAGAAAAATCTGCTGCCCACCGCCTACGCCGACCAGTTTGCCCAGGCCCAGTACCAGACCCCGCCCCTCTCGGGCCCACTGGTGGTCAAGGCCTTCCGCGACGCTTTCGGGAAGTCGCCTTTCGAGGTGTTTGATGAGTTCGACCGGGAGGCCCGGCAGGCCGCCAGCATCGGGCAGGTGCATTTCGCCCGTAAGGACGGTTTGGAGCTGGCCGTGAAGGTGCAGTACCCCGGCGTGGCCGACAGTATCCGCTCGGATATCCGGCTCGTGAAGCCGGTGGCGTTGCGCGTGCTCGGCCTCGACGAAGCCACTGTACGGCCCTACATGCAGGAAGTAGAAACCCGCCTGATTGAGGAAACCGACTACGCCCTGGAGCTACGCCGGGGCCAGGAAATTGCCGCCGCCTGCGCCGGGCTGGCCCACCTGCAGTTCCCGCGCTACTACCCCGAGCTGTCGTCGGCCCGCATCCTGACGATGGACTGGCTGCCCGGCCAGCACCTGCGCGAGTTTCTGCTCACCAACCCCAGCCAGGCCGTACGCAACCAGCTGGGCCAGGCGCTCTGGGACTTCTACATGTTCCAGCTCAACGAGCTGCGCCGCGTGCACGCCGATCCGCACCCCGGTAACTTCCTGCTCCGTCCCGACGACGGTGGCACCGTGGGCGTGCTCGATTTTGGCTGCGTGAAAGAGATTCCCGAAGACGTGCACCGTCTGTTCGTAGCCCTGCTCGCCCCCGAAACCCTGGCTGATCCGGCCAAATTAGCGGCGCTGCTCACCGAGGGCGGTGTGCTGCACACCGGCGACGCACCTGCCCGCCGCGAGTTCTACGTGCGTACCATGCAGGCCTCGCTGGAGCTGGTGGGCCGCCCTTTCCGCCAAGCTACTTTCGATTTCGGCGACCCTACCTACATGCAGGCCCTCTACGCCCTCGGCGACGGTCTGATGCAGGATCCCGAACTGCGAGAGCAGCGCGAGCCGCGCGGTTCCGAGCACTTCATCTACCTCAACCGCACCTACGTGGGGCTTTATGCTTTGCTTACCGAGCTAAAAGCCAGCATCCACACCGGCGCTGAATAGCAATTGGCTGAAACTAATTTCCGCGCTTTCGGTTAAAGCAGCCCCGGCTTATTCGTGTAGCTACACGGAAAAGACCGGGGTATCTTTCCTCCCCCATATTTCTCCCATGAAAAAGTTCTGGACGCTGTGCGCCGCGCTGCTAAGCGTGGTTTCCGTGGCCTCGGCCCAAACCTCGATGAGCTGCTGCGCCAAGCCGGCCGCCGGCCCTAACGCCACCGAAACCTTCGCCATGCTGGCATCCAACGAGGATTTCTCGGGCGGCCACGACGCACCCCTTCCTTTCCGCTACGCCGGTGGCGGCGAGATGATTGAGTTCACGACCACCGACGGCGGCAAGAGCAAGGCTTTCGAAATCAAGAGTAACACCCGTTCGGATAAGTACCTGTTTGTCATTCACGAGTGGTGGGGCCTGAACGACTACATCAAGCAGGAAGCCGCCCGTTTCGCGAAGGAGCTGCCCGGCACCAACGTCATTGCCCTCGACCTCTACGACGGGCAAGTAGCCGCCACGGCCGACGAAGCCGGCAAGCTCATGCAGGCCGTGAAAACCGCCCGGGCTGAGGCCATCATCAAAGGCGCGCTGTTGCACGCCGGGCCCCGCGCTCAGGTAGCCAGCATCGGCTGGTGCTTCGGCGGCGGCTGGAGCCTGCAAACGGCCCTGCTGGCCGGCAAGCAGGCGGTGGGCGCGGTGATGTACTACGGCATGCCCGAAAAGGATGTGGCCAAGCTCAAAACCCTGAATACCGACGTGCTGATGGTTTTCGCCAAGCAGGACAAATGGATCAATCAGGAGGTGGTAACCGAGTTCGAAAAGAACATGAAGGCGGCCAAAAAGGGCCTCACCGTAAAAGCCTACGACGCCGACCACGCCTTCGCCAACCCTTCCAACCCCAAGTACAGCAAGGCAATGGCCGAAGATGCCCACGCCGCTTCCGTCGCCTACCTGAAGGCGCACCTCAAGCTGAAGTAGCCTGCGGAATAGCACGGTTTTTTCGGTTAAGCCGAGCTTTCACCCAACCCTTATTTACCAGAAAAAGGCTGCCCCGGTGGGGCAGCCTTTTTCTTTGGGCTTCGTGAAGACAAACCAATACTTTATCAGCGTGAAAGCGCACGAATAGTTACCTTTTACCTGCTACTTTCACCCTTCACCGCAACCGATGAATACCACCGCTTCGCCCGTGCAACGGCTACTCGACGAGTACGCCGAGAGCCACCAGAACCCGACCAACAAACTGGTGCATTGGGTGTGCGTGCCGCTGATTATGTTCGCCATCCTGGGGCTGCTTTGGTCGGTGCCGGTGCCGGCGGGCTTGCGCGCCGTTAGCCCCTGGATCAACTGGGCTACGCTGGTAATGGTGCTGGCCGTGGGCTACTACGTGCGGCTGTCGGGGCGGCTGGCCATGGGCATGGTGCTGGTGTGGCTGGCCATGGCGCTGGCCTTGCGGCTGGTGCAGGCCCAGGCCGCGCTACCGCTCTGGGCCGTATGCCTTATTGTGTTCATACTGGCCTGGATCGGGCAGTTCTGGGGCCACAAGGTCGAGGGCAAAAAGCCATCATTCCTCAAAGACCTGCAGTTCCTGCTCATCGGCCCGCTCTGGCTCCTGCACTTCGTGTACCGCCGGCTGGGCTGGCGCTATTAGGTGAGTGGTGGGTAGTGAGGTAGTGAGTTGACGTTCACTTAGCCTGTCGGCGTAAATGGCGCAATTGGGCCAATTGAACGTCAGCCCGCTACCTCGCTATTTCATCTCAATCATCTCACCTAACGCCGTCAGGCTTTCCGGCAACTGCTGCATGTTGTCGAGCCCGAAGTAGAGGTCCTGGAATTTGTCCTTCTCGAAAGGCGTATCGAGCACCCCTTGCAGGCTGAACGGCAGGCGGGTGGGCTGCTCACCCAGGCTGAACTTTACCTCGCCGTGCGACGAGAGCAGGCCGGCCCCGTAGATGCGCAAACCCTCGGGCTGCTGAATCAGGCCGAACTCGGCGGTAAACCAGTAGAGCCGCGTGAACATTTCCAGTGCGCCGGGCTCCTGGCTGTGCCGCACGGCCGCCGCGCCCAACTCCTGCAGGAACGCCGCGAAACCGGGGTTTGTTAGCAACGGCACGTGGCCGAACACGTCGTGGAACATGTCGGGCTCCTCCAGGTAATCGAGCTGGGCCAGGGTGCGGAGCCAGGTAGTGGCCGGAAACCTGCGCTCGGCCAGCAGCCCAAAAAACACGGTGTCGTCTACGATGCCGGGTACCACGACCAGTTCCCAGCCCGTTATTGCCAATAGGCGCGGGTTTACCTCCCGGAAGTCGGGGATGGCCTCGCGGGTGAAGCCCACGCGGTGCACGCCTTCCAGAAACGTATCGGCTGCGCGGCCGGGCAGCAGTTCCATCTGCCTATCAAAAAGCAACTGCCACACGTGCTGGTCGGCGGCTGTGTAGCTGGCGTATTCCTGGCGGAGCAGGGGCTGGGCGGCGGCGGTTTCGAGGAGCGTGTTCATCGTTGGCAAACAAAAAGAGGGAAAAAGAAAAGGCCTGCCCCCGCACGAAGCGGAAGCAGGCCTGACAAGACGTTGGAAGAGGATTTGCTACTCCTGATTCCGGCACGCCGCCGCCGCTCCGCTCCCTTGCGGGGCGTAATAGGCATAAGCATAATAGCGGGAAGTGAAGCGGGTCATCGGGAGCAAATGTAGCACGCCAGAATTAAACAGCAAACGGGCCGGCCGAAAAGCCGGAATTTTATCCTGCCCACCTACTCCGTCACCAGCATCGGCTGAGGGGCAGCAGCCAGAACGGCGGCCAAATCGGCTACGCTTTCGGTGAGCTGCTCCCAGCTGCTGAGCTCGAAGTAGCCATCCTGCAGGTGCGCCTCGCTGTAGGGCGTATCGAGCACGGCGGCCAGCTCAAAGGGCTGGCGCGGGGCGGCCTCAGATAGATAATGGTGGATTTCGCCCGACGACGAGAGCAGTCCGGCCCCGAACAGGCGGGTTTCGCCACTTTCGTGCACCAACCCAAATTGTACCGCGAAGCCATAGAGCCGCTCCAGCCGCATCATGGCTGCCGCGTCGGGCAAATGCAGCGTAGCCACGTGGCCGAGGAACTGCAGGAAGTCGGCAAAGGCCGCGTCCATCAGCAGCGGTACGTGGCCGAACACGCCGTGGAACAGGTCGGGCTCTTCGATGAAATCGAACTGCGCCATGCTCCGGATCCAGACCGTGGCCGGGAATTGGCGCCGGGCCAGCATGCCGTAGAAATCGGCATCGTTCAGCATTCCGGCAACCGGTACCAGCTGCCAGCCGGTGGCGTGCTGCAGGCGCTGGCTTACCTGGCCAAAATCGGGCAGGGCATTGCGGTGCAGGCCGGCCGCGCGCAGGCCCTGCCAGAACGCCCCGCAGGCCCGCTTGTGCAGCAGGGCAGTCTGGCGGTCAAACAATACTTTCCACACCAAATGGTCCTGGGCCGAGTACTGGTCGTAGTGTTGCTGAAGCATGGCAGTGAGCATAAAAAAGGCCCGTTTCCTGTCGGAAGCGGGCCTTACTGAGGTTCAGAGGAGGAGAATGTTCACTTTTCCTACCTGTTACACCGGCCACGCCACCCACTACCATACTGCAGATTGCAGACGGTAATCGACATAAAGCGCGTGGCGGTCAGGTTGAACATGGTGCAGCAAATATAGAACTATATTTTTCTGATGCTACTTTATATTTTTTTTGTGGATTTAGGCAGTGCAAGTGCTCTACTCCAGCTCCTGCCGCAAGGCGTACACGCGGCGCAGGTTGCGGATCAGGCGGGCCGACTCGTCGAAGTTGAGCGTCTGGGCGCCGTCGGAAGCGGCTTTTTCGGGCGTTTCGTGGGTTTCGTAGATGATACCATCGGCCCCGGCCATGACGCCGGCCAGGGCCATGGCGGCCACATGTTCGCGCAGGCCGATGCCGTGCGAGGGGTCGACGATGACGGGCAGATGGGTTTTCTCCTTGAGAATCGGCACCGCGTTCAAATCCAGCGTATTGCGCGAGGCCGTTTCAAAGGTCCGGATGCCCCGCTCGCACAGAATCAGCTTCTCGTTGCCGCCCGAAAACACGTACTCGGCCGACGAGAGCAGCTCTTCCAGCGTGCCCGAAATGCCGCGCTTGATCATCACCGGCTTATCAACCCCGCCCAGCGCATCGAGTAGGTTGAAGTTCTGGGTGTTGCGGGCGCCCACCTGAAACACGTCCACGTAGTCGTGCATTTCTTCCACCTGCGACACCTGCATTACTTCGGTGATGATTTTGATGCCGCGGGCGCGGGCCATCTGGTGGAACAGCCGCAGCCCCTCCATGCCCAGGCCCCGGAACGAGTACGGCGAGGAACGCGGCTTGTACACGCCACCGCGCATAATGCGCACGCCGTTGTCCACGAGGTGCTGAAGAATGCTTTCCATCTGCGCCTCGCTCTCGATGCTGCACGGGCCGGCGGCCAGCGTGAGCGTGCCCTCCCCGATGCGCACCCCGTCGCCGAGGTCGAGCACGGTGGGGCGCACGCGCCACTTGCGGCTCACCAGCTTGTAGTCGTCGGATACGCGGTGGATGTCCTGCACACCGGGCAGCTGGCCGAGGCTTCGGAGGTCAATTTCAGCTTTGCCAATAGCCACGAGGTAGTGGGCCCGCTGGGTTTTTACCTCCGTGGCCTTGTAGTTGAGGGCCTTTATTTTGGCTTCAATTTCCTGCTGGTTTTGCTCGGAAATCTGCGGGTCGAGTTGAAGAATCATTGGATGGGAAAGAAAAAACACCTGTTATCCGGAGCGTGCTGCGATTTAAGCAACAATGACAGCTACTTGATAACGGAAGAAACGAAAGAAGCCGCCGCCGCCGGAGCGTCCTCAGCACCCTCCAGGGTCCGAATCAGGGCCGAGCCGATAATGGCTCCTTCGGCGTATTGGCAGGCATTGTCGAAAGATTTTTTGTCTGAAATACCGAAACCCACTAGGCGCGGATTGCGCAGCTTCATGGCCTCAATTCGCTGGAAATAGGCATCCTGTACTCCTTCGGCCTGCACCGCGCCGCTGCCCGTGGTGCCGGGGCCCGACACGAGGTAGAGAAATGATTCGGTCAGCTCGTCGATGCGGCGGATGCGCTCGGGGGCGGTTTGGGGCGTGATGAGGAATACCGGCCGCAGGTTGTGGCGACGGAAGATGTCCTGGTACTCGGCCACGTAGTCGTCGAGCGGCAGATCGGGCAGGATGACGCCATCGACGCCGGCGGCGGCGGCCTCACGGCAGAAGTTCTCGACTCCGAACTGCATTACCGGGTTGAGGTAGCCCATGAGCAGAATCGGCGTGTCGGGCACTGTGGCGCGGATATCGGTCAGCTGCCCGAACAGCACACGCATATTCATGCCGTTGTGCAGGGCCACCGTGCTACTGGCCTGAATGACGGGGCCGTCGGCCAGCGGATCGGAAAACGGCATCCCGATTTCGATAAGGTCGGCTCCCGCCTCGGCAAGCGCCCGGAGAATAGGCACCGTATCATCGAGGCGCGGGTAGCCGGCCGTAAAGTAGATATTGAGCAGTTTTTTATCCTGCTGGAAAGCTTGTTGGATTCGGTTCATGGGTTGGATATGAGCTGTCATCCCGAGTATGTCGCGCATCAAGCGACATGCTCAGAATGACAGAATATTACATCAGGTCCTGCTGAATGTACGTTTCGAGGTCCTTATCCCCGCGGCCCGAGAGGTTCACAACCACCACATCGTCGGGGCCGGCGCCGAGCTGGCCCAGGGCATACAGCGCGTGCGCCGTTTCGAGGGCCGGAATAATGCCTTCGAGCCGGCTGCACTCCACCACGGCTTTCAGCGCATCGTCATCCGTAACGCTGATAAACTGCGCCCGGCCGGCATCGGCCAGAAAGGCGTGCAGTGGCCCGATACCGGGGTAGTCGAGGCCCGCGCTCAGCGAGTACGGCTCGGTAATCTGGCCGTCCTCATCCTGCATGAGCAGCGTGCGCGCGCCGTGAATGATGCCCGGCTTGCCCAGCACCGAGGTAGCCGCCGAATGGCCCGAATTTACGCCGTGTCCGGCCGCTTCCACGGCCACCAGCTTCACCTCCGCATCTTCCAGGAAATGGTAAAACGCGCCGGCCGCATTCGAGCCGCCGCCCACGCAGGCTACCACGTATTGCGGCAACTCAGAGCCTGTTTTTTCCAGCAACTGCTTGCGCATTTCCTCGCTGATAACCGCCTGCAGCCGCGCCACCAAATCGGGGTACGGGTGCGGACCGACTACCGAACCGATGATGTAGTGGGTGTCAACGGGGTTGGAAATCCAGTCGCGGATGGCCTCGTTGGTGGCGTCTTTCAGGGTTTTGCTGCCGCTGCTGGCGGGTCGCACCTCAGCGCCCAATAGGCGCATGCGGTATACGTTGGGCTTCTGGCGCTCCATATCCACTTCGCCCATGTATACGATGCACTCCATGCCCATCAGGGCGCATACGGTGGCCGTGGCCACGCCGTGCTGGCCGGCGCCGGTTTCGGCAATGATGCGGGTTTTGCCCAACCGCCGGGCCAGCAGAATCTGCCCCACCGTGTTGTTGACCTTGTGGGCGCCGGTGTGGCAGAGGTCTTCACGCTTGAGAAACACGCGGGTGTTGTAGCGCGCCGACAGCCGCTTGGCCTCAAACAGCGGCGTGGGCCGGCCCACGTAGTCGCGCAGCAGCTGCTGGTACTCCTGCTGAAAAGCCGGTTCGGCCATGATAGACAGGTATTGCTGGCGCAGCTCCTCCACGTTGGGGTAGAGCATTTCGGGGATGAAGGCACCGCCAAACTGGCCGTAGTAGCCGCGCTCGGTGGGTTGCTGGTAGGTGGGTTTCATATGGAAAGCAGTCATGCGGTGGAGTCGCTATCGGGGTGGTGCCGGGCGTTGCTTTGGCAAGTCGGTCGCTACAATAACTCGTTGGATATGATTTCGGCTAAAGAAACTTGCTGCGTTTCCAGCTGCTGTTCGTAGAGCCAGTTCAGGTAGGTCTGCACCTTGGCAGGCGCCATTCTGCCCCAGGTGGCCGCAGCGCCGTAGTACGGGCTGGTATAGCGCTGGCTTTGTAATAGCAGTTCGGGCTGGCGGTTGGCCGGCGGCACCCATTTTTCCAGCAAAGCCGCCGTTTCGGCGGGGTTGGCTTGGGCATACAGGAAGCCTTGCTTAGTGGCTTCCAGAAACTTCCGGTAGGCCTCGGTACGCTCGCGCAGCCGCTTTTCCGAAACCATAATAACCGGCGAGTAGCCGTAGGGAATACCGTAATCGGCCAAGCGGAAGCTGCTTAGGGCCACACCGCTCAGTGCTGCTTCTACGCCTTCCCAGTTATCAAAAATCCAGGTAGCATCGGCCTGGCCGGTCAGCAGCGTGTTCCAGATACTGAGCTTTTCCGGGTATGTGATGACCAGTTCGCCCTGACCACCGTCGTTACGCACCATCTGCTGCGCAATCTGGTCTTCGTAGCGGGCATGGTACGAGGCGTACGTCCGGCCTGCGAGGTCTCGGGGCGAACGAATATCATCCCGGCGCAGCGTCACAATGCTACTTAAGTCTTCGGTCAGCAAGGCCGCAACGGCCAGCGCGTCGAAGGGCTTGGCTTTGGTGCGGTAGCTGATGATGCTTTCCAGCGGGCAGAGGGCAAAATCGGCCTGACCCAGCTCCACTTTTTTGGCCGGGGTCAGCGCATAGTTGTCCGTATCGGGCGTGCCGATTGTAACGGCCAGCCCGGCCGCCTCATACAGGCCCTGCTCCTGGGCCACAATAAAGCCCGAGTGGTTGGGGTTAACGGTCCAGTCGAGAGCAATGGTTAGCTTATCCATGCGTTTTTGGTTGGAGAAGTAAGGAGCGGCAGTGGATTGTTACGTAACTGCCGGGCCGGCAGAAATCAGGCCTGTAGTTCGGCAAAAAAAACCTGCAGCCTGGCGGCGTCCTTCAGGCCGGGCGCGGTTTCAAAGCCGCTATTCACATCGAGTCCGTAGAGGCCCGGCAGCCGTAGCTGGGCCAGTTCGGCGGCCATGCCCGGGCCAATGCCGCCGGCCAGCAGGTAGGGTACCGGCAAGTGGTAGCGACGCAGCAGTTCCCAGTTGAAGCGAGTGCCGTTGCCGCCCGGCTGGGGCCCGGCCGCATCAAACAAGAAATAGTCACAAAACAGTGCGTAAGGCTCCAGGGCCGCGAAATCCACGGCGTCGGCCACCGCAAACGCCTTGATAACGCCCACGTCGTTGGCGCGGAGCGCGGCGCACTGGGTGGGCGGTTCGGAGCCGTGCAGCTGTACCAAATCGAGGCCGTAGCGCCGCACCTGCTGCATAATCTCGGCCGAGCTTTGATCGACAAACACGCCTACTTTGCGCAGGCCGGCTGGTAAGCTCCGTACCAACTCCGGCCGCAATTCCTCACCCACAAAACGCTTCGATTTTGGGGAGAAAATAAAGCCCAGGAAATCGGGCTCCAGGCCCGCTACTTCCTGAATATTTTCGGCCTGCCGCAGACCGCAGACTTTCAGGCGAAGATTAGGGGCAATTGACATACGGAGGGAGTTTGGAAAGCCAAACGCCGTAGCAGCCGCGAAGTTCACAACTCCAGGTTCCGACGACGATACCATATCGTTACAGCTGCTGCACCAGTGCAGCGCAGGCCTGCTCGGGACGGGCGTGGCGCATGAAGGCCTCCCCCATCAGAAAGCCCCGGTAGCCGACCTCGCGCAATGCCCGGATGTCGGCAGCCGAGTTCAGGCCGCTTTCGGTCACCTTCACGTACTCGTCCGGAATCTGGCGGGCCAGCTCGCCCGAGGTGTCGAGGCTCACGGCGAAATCGTGCAGGTTGCGGTTGTTCACGCCTACCAGGCTCACGGCGTCGGGGTGTAGCGTGTCGGTGAGCTCCTGCTCGCTATGGATTTCGAGCAGCACCTCCATTCCCAGGCTACGGGCCAGCCGGCCCAGGCGCAGCACTTCCTCGCCGCTGAGCACGGCCGCAATCAGCAACACAGCATCAGCCCCCAGGCTTTTAGCCTCAATAATCTGGTACTCGCCCACCACGAAATCTTTGCGCAGAATGGGGCAGAAATTATAGCGCCGGGCCGTGGTCAGGTCCTCGTTGCGGCCGCCGAAAAACTCGGTATCCGTGAGCACCGACAGCGCCGATGCGCCGGCCTGCATATAGCCCAGCGTGGTGCGCTCGACCGGCGCGTGGGCGTTGATGATGCCCTTGCTCGGCGACTTCCGCTTGAACTCGGCAATGATGCCGCTCAAATCGTCGCGCAGCAGGTAGCGGCGCAAACTCAGCGGCTTGGCCTCCATATACAGGCTCTGCTCCAGCAGCTTCACCGGCACCAAGCTCTGACGGTCGGCTACTTCGCGGCGCTTATGGGCAATTATGTTATCAAGAATGGTCATGGTTTTTGAGTTATTAGCTGACAGCCGTTGGCCGTTAGCTTAACGTTCTGTTTCAGTTAGTAGAAAGCAGAAGAAAGGTGGATTGGGAAGAAGTTGTTTTATGGGCAGCGAGAACGAAAAAGCTAACAGCTCTCCGCTAATAGCTTAAGTGCCCGTCTCGCCCTACCCGAATCCAGGGATTCGCGGGCCGCCGCCAGGGCTTCGGCAAAGCCAAAGTTTGGTTCGCGGCAGCTGATGGCCAGCGCGGCGTTGGCCGTTACCACGTCGCGCTGGGCGCGGGTGGCGCGGCCTTCGAGCACCTCTACGAACAGGCGGGCCGATTCGGCGGCGGTGCTCCCGCCGGCCAGCTCCTCGGGGCGCGTAGCACTCAGGCCCAAGTCGGCAGCCGATACTACCCGCTCGCCTTCGGGCGTGGCCAGCTTGGCCGCCGCCGTCAGCGAGAGCTCGTCGTAGCCGTCGAGGGCGTGTACCACGGCGTAGCGGGTGTCGGTTTGCTGAAGCAGGTAGTGGTAAAGGCGCAGCAACTCCAGGCTGAAAGTGCCGGCCACCTGGAACTTCGGCCGGGCCGGATTCACGAGCGGCCCCAAAATATTGAAGAATGTGCGCACGCCCAACTCGCGGCGCACCGGCCCGGCGTGGCGCATGGCCGGATGAAACGAGGGCGCGTGCAGAAAGCAGATGCCGGCCCGCTCCAACTGCCGCTTCAGCCCGTCGTTATCAGCCGCCAGATCAACCCCCAACTCGCGCAACACATCCGACGAGCCGCACACCGACGATACGCCGATATTACCGTGCTTGGTGACGTGGTAGCCCGCGCCAGCCACCACAAAACAGGCCAGCGTACTGATGTTGAGCGTGTCCTTCCCATCGCCGCCGGTACCCACGATATCAATTGTGTCGCGGGTTCCAAGCTCGGGGTCGCGGCTCAAGCTTAGTAGCGCGTCGCGGAAGCCGGCCAGCTCGGGCACCGAAATCGGCCGCATCCGGTACACGCTCATAAAGGCCGCCATTTCGGCGGCATTGGCTTCGCCCTGCCCGATGCGCAGCATGGCCTCGTGGGCCTCGGCGTGCGTGAGGAGCTGCTGGTCGAAGAGTTGGGTGAGAAGTTGTTTCACAGAAGCACAGATGTTGCTGATGATGGGATTTTGCAGATATTTTTCTCTGTCATCCTGCGCAGGTTGCGCTTCGAGCAACCTGCGCAGGATGACAAGTGGGTTTTCACTTCAGCCAGTTGCGTAGCATCTGGTGGCCGTGCTCGGTGAGGATGGATTCGGGGTGGAACTGCACGCCGCGCACGTCGTACTGGCGGTGACGGAAGGCCAGCACTTGCCCGTTCTCGTCCACGGCCGTCACCTCCAGCTCGGACGGCATGGTTTCGGGCCGGACGCTCCAGGAGTGGTAGCGGCCCACTTTAAAGGTTTCGGGCAGCTCGTCAAACAGCCGGTCTGGGGCCGTCAGGTGGGCGTCGGTGGCGAGGCCGTGCAGCACCTGGGGCAGGTTGTACAGCTCGCCGCCGAAGCTCTCAGCCAGCCCCTGATGGCCCAGGCACACCCCCAAAATACGCTTGGTAGGCGCGTAGCGGCGGATAATTGCCGGCATCAGGCCCGCTTCGGAAGGTAGGCCGGGCCCCGGCGACAACAGCACCGCGTCGTAGGCCGCTACGTCGTCGAGGGTCAGCTTATCGTTGCGAATCACGGCCACGTTGTCGCGGTGGCCCAGTTCGCGCAGTACCTGCACCAAGTTGTAGGTAAAGGAGTCGTAATTGTCGAGAACGAGGATGTTCATTGGGTTCGGCCGTTTGGCCTGATGGTCCCAGGGCTGAAGCCCTGGGCTAGTGAGTTACGTCTATAAGGAGTGGCTCCGTAGCCCAGGGCTTCAGCCCTGGGCCGCCGCCGGGGCTATACGCGCTCCGCTTCCTGCAGCGCCTTGCGGAGGGCGGCGAGCTTATGGTGCACTTCCTGGAGCTCGGAGTGGATGTCGGAGGCCGCTACTACACCGGCCCCGGCCTGGAAGTAGAGGCGGCCGCCCGTGCTCAGGAACGAGCGAATCATGATGGCGTGGTTGAAGTCGCCATTGAAGCCCAAATGGCCGATGGCGCCGCCGTAGTAGCCGCGGGCGGTAGGTTCGAGCGCATCAATCAGCTGCATGGCGCGGTGCTTGGGTGCCCCCGAAAGCGTGCCCGCCGGAAACGTGTCGGCCACCACTTGCAGGGAGTTAGTACCCTTGGTCAGCGTGGCCCGCACCTCGCTTACCAGGTGGATGACGTGCGAGTAGAATTGGATTTCGCGGAACGTTTTCACTTCTACCGCGTCGCCGTGGCGGGCCAGGTCGTTGCGGGCTAGGTCTACCAGCATCACATGCTCGGCGTTTTCCTTGGGGTCGTCGGCCAGCTGCTGGGCCAGTTCGGCGTCTTGGATGTCGTTGCCGGTGCGCCGGAAGGTGCCGGCAATCGGGAACAGGCTGGCATCGCGGCCCTGGATACGTACCTGGGCCTCGGGCGAAGAGCCGAAAATCTTGAACGCCCCGTAGTCAAAGTAAAACAGGTAGGGCGAAGGGTTGATGGAGCGCAACGCCCGGTATACGTTGAACTCGTCGCCCGAAAATCCCTGCTCGAAGCGCCGCGACAGCACAATCTGAAACACGTCGCCCAGCTTGCAATGCTGCTGGCCCTGTTCCAGCACTGCCAGAAACTGCTCGTCGGTCTGGTTGCTCTGCTCCTGCCCTTCCATGGCAAACTTGAAATCGGGCAGCGACGGGTTACGAATCAGGTTGATGAGCCGCGTAAGGCTGGCCTCATCCACTTCCTCGCCCGCCAGCGTGTGTTCAAACACGTACAGCTCGTTGCGGAAGTGGTTGATGGCAATAACATGGCGGTAAGTGCCGTAGAGCATGTCGGGCAATGGGCCGGCGGGCTGCTTTTCGGGGTTGAGCGTGAGGTCTTCGAAAGCCTGCACCGCCTCGTAGCCCAGGTAACCGAACAGCCCCCCGGTAATGAAGTCGTGGCCCGTGTCCTCGGTCTGGAAAGCGGCAGCAAACTCCTGAAGCCGCCCCAGCGCCTGGCGGGGCGAAGCCAGCGTTTCGGTTTCCACCACGTCGCCGGGCAGGCGTAGCGTCAGCTCGGTACCCCGCAGCTCGAAGCGGGCCAGCGGGTCGAAAGCGAGGTAGCTGAAGGCGTTCTGCTGGCCGTGGTAGTCGGAGCTTTCGAGCAGCAGACAGTTGTCGTACCGGTCGCGCAGGCGCAGATACAGGCCCACCGGCGTTACGGTATCGGCCAGAACGCGCTGGAAACGGGTGGTGAGGGCGTAGGATTGCATGGGCGGGCTGGTTGCGGTGAGCAGGAGAAAGGCCAGCGCCGGGCACAAAAAAACCCGGCGGGCGGCCGGGTTACATCTGGAGCAGTTACGAAGAATAGTGGTCGATTCTAACGCACGCACAGGTTGTCCCGTCCGGAATTTCCGTAGGGCCACCACCAAGCTTGCATCATCATCGGACAGGTCATCACCAAGGGTTAAGTTGGGCGTTGAACGGCGCAAAGCTACGCACGGTTAGCTTCTGCGCAAGAAAAAGTTCGTTTTTTTTAGTCGTCAAGCAAATCAGTCATGCGGAGCGCACCGAAGAATCTCGCGTGCCAATGTAGCCCTGGCTTCAGGCGTTATCGTTGCACGTAAGACTTTTCGCTGCACTCCGCACGCTGTTTTTACTGCCCATTGGCAACTATCCTGCTACTCCTTCACCAGCGCCTGCCGCCCCTCAAGCGCGCCAGCCGTTACGCGCAGCTGATACACCCCGGCCGGCAGGCTGCTCACATCGAGCACCGCCCCCGACTGAATCTTTTCGCGCCGCACCTGCCGGCCACGGGCATCCACAATTTCCAGCCGGGCACTACCCCGCACTTCGGCGGGCAGCAGCAGCGTGAGGCAGTTGCGGGTTGGGTTAGGATAGGCGCTGAACGCCAGCCCGGCCATCGGTTTAGTATTGCTGGTTACCACAGCCGGTTGGATCAGCCATTGGTAGGCCGCCGCAAACTCCCGTTTCCAAAACCATTCGGCGTGCTGACCATCGGGCACCGAGTGGTAACTCAGGTTGGCGGCCGGCATGCCCGTTTTGGCCAGCGAATCGTGCATGGCCCGCATCAGTGGGGCCATGGTGGCGCTTTCGGTGGCGCCGGCCACGAAGTAAAAGCGCGTATCGGGCCGCGGTGGGTGCAGGCGCAAGTAGGCAAACAAGGGTTGCTCGGCAAACCAGAAAGCCGGCGAAAAAACGCCCACCCGGCCATATACCAGCGGGTACTTCAGGGCGGCGTACGTCGAAATCAGCCCCCCCATACTGCTGCCGGCCACGCCCGTAAACTCGCGGCCCGTAAGGGTGCGGTAGTTGGCGTCGATGTAGGGTTTAAGCGTCTGGACCATAAAGTCCACGTACTGGTCGCCCTGACCCCCACCGTATGGTGGGTTATTCCAGGGCGACAGCTCGTTCAGCCGCTCGGATCCGCCATTATCGATGGCCACCACAATGCTGCCGGTGGCGTCGAGGCCCTGGGCCTGCAGTTGGCTCAGGGTTTCATCTACGCTCCACTCGCCCGAAAAGCTAGTGCAGGCATCGAACACGTTCTGGCCGTCGTGCATATAGAGTACGGGGTACCGCCGGGCCGTCGCCGTGGCGTAGTCGTTGGGCAGGTACACCCAGACGCGACGGGTGCGGCCCAGCTGAGGCATAGCAAAGCTTTCGCTGATGATGCGCACGTTGGGCTGCAGCGCAGTACTCTGGCAGGGCACCGGAGCCGAGCCGCTTAGGTCCTTCCAGCCCGCTACGGTCAGCTTCAGCGTAGCCGGCGCGCCGGTTAGCGTCTGGCGGCGGTTGGCTACGTCCTGGCCCTTCGCATCAGTTTCGACGGTGGCCCAGGAGCCGCGGGTGAACTTGAATTCGACGGGCCCGGTAACGGAGGCAGGCAGCGTGAGTTCATAGGAGCCGTCGGGCTGGCGGGCCAGCGCATGGGCCGGACTACCGGGCGCCCAATTGTTGAGCGAGCCGGCCAAATACAGCTGGTCAGTAGTGGGCGTGGCGGTGGGTACGGCAGCTACCCGGATGGTCGTTTGAGCGCCTACGCGGAAAGCAGACGACAGCATTGCCGCAGAAAGTAATAAGCGAAGCACAGACACGATATTCGGACGGGAACAGTTGGGGCCGCAAGCTACGCCCGAAACTACCGGTGAAGAAGCGGACACACCTATGCCCGATGGTATAGGCCCGATTCCCTGTTTTAGTACATTTTGGCAAGCTGCATTTTTCCGGGAAAATCCATTTGCACAGGGCTGATGCGGGCCAGTTGTGCTAGGTGAGTAAGTTCTCACCTAGCACAACTGGCCCAAGTGACTTTGGGGCTGGCTTATGGCCGAGCCCTACATTAGCATGTCGCAGATGAAAGACTGGTTTATGTGCAAATAAGGCGGATAAAATCCAGCCATATTCCCCTCACTATACCACCACCCTATTGATCTAAACTTTTCCTGCATTAGCCACCTCTGCTAGTTTTGGAGCAATCAGTTTTCCTTTATCCTGCGCTACCAACCCTTTATCTATCAATACAGCACTAATACAACCCATTATTGACATTGAATAATACGCCTGCATGCATTTTTTGTGCTGCAATTACCCTTACCTGCTTGCATTCGCCTTCTTTTAACCATTGGCAAGCAATACAGCACCTGCTGTTACAGCTACCGACGGCTGTAATACTGCTGACCCCATCCTTGTGAACGAACTGATACTTGGCACTTTCGCAGTCAGCAGGACCACCTGGCAGCCCGGTCAGGTTGCTAGAGCTAAGGGCCACATATGGGCCCAGTATAGTGACAGGCCAGCAAGAAGCCTTAAAATGCAATTATAACTAAACCGTTTTGACCACTATGGGGCATAGTTTTATGATAAAGTGAGGCTTACCTTGCGTTGTTTCTACGCCTTCCGGCGACCCCATGCACGGCCTGTTTCAGCTTAGTGGTGCGTAAATGCCACCACTTCGGCTACCAGTTTATGCAGGAGTAACCATTCGCAAATTCCCACTCCGCCCGAGGGCGGAAAATCCATTTCAACCCCTAATTTTTTTTCCATGAAAAACCCTTATCTGGCGAAAATGGTGCTACCGCTCCTTTGCGCGGGCGCGGGCATCAGCAGTGTTCACGCACAAGGAATTGGCACGGTCAGCGGCCGGGTAGTCGATGAGAAGGGCGAAGGACTGCCCGGCGTAACAGTCCTGATTGAGGGCTCTTCCGTAGGCGGCTCTACCAATGGTGATGGCACATACCTGATTCAGAATGCCCCCACCGGCTCACAAACGCTGGTTATTTCGTTCATAGGCTACTCTACCCAGCGCCAGACCATTAGTGTTGTGGCCGGCCAGAACACGACCGTGCGCGCGCTGACACTCTCGGAAAACACTACCCTGCTTAATGAGGCTGTAGTAGTAGGCTACGGCGTACAGCGTCGGCAGGACCTGACGGGAGCCGTTTCGCAGATATCGGAGAAGGAGTTCGTGAAGGGCCAAGTAACCAACCCCGAGCAGCTGATTCAGGGTAAAGTGGCCGGTTTGCAGGTAACTACCAGCGGCGGTGCCCCCGGCGCGGGCTCTACCATCCGCATCCGGGGTGGCTCGTCGCTGACGGCCTCCAACGACCCGCTCATCGTTATCGATGGAGTGCCAGTTGATAACCGGGGCCTGTCGGGAGCGGCTAATCCGCTGTCGCTGATTAACCCCAACGACATCGAAAGCATTTCGGTGCTGAAGGACGCGTCTTCGACGGCCATTTATGGCTCGCGCGCTTCGAACGGTGTTATTATCGTTACTACCAAAAAAGGCGTGCAGGGCCAGGAACTGCGCGTGAATGTATCGTCGCAGAACTCGGTGTCGCAGGCCAAGAAGTACGTAGACGTACTGAGTGGCGACGAATTCCGGAAAGTGGTACTGGCGCAGGGCAACGCCCAGCAGATTGCTTTGCTAGGCCAGGACCAGACCGTAAATACGGATTGGCAGCGCGAAATCTACCGGACAGCGCTTACTACGGATAACAACGTGAGCCTGACCGGGGCGGTGGGCGCCGTGCCCTTCCGCGTTTCGGGCGGCTACCTCGATCAGGAGGGCCTGCTTCTCAAAAACGACCTGAAGCGCTACACTGGCTCGGTGGGCCTTTCGCCGGTGCTGCTCGATGGCAACCTGCGGGTAAACGTGAACGTGAAGGGCAGCTGGGTTGACAACAACTTCTCCAACCAGGGAGCCGTGGGAGCAGCCGTATTTGCCAACCCAACGCTGCCAATATACGCGCCGGGCAACCCGTACGGCGGCTTTAATGAGGTGCTGAAAGATGGTAACCTCAACACGCTGGCCACGCGCAACCCGCTGGGTCTCATCAACCAGCGCCGCGACCGGAGCACGGTAAAGCGCAGCATCGGCAACATTCAGCTCGATTACGCCCTGCCCTTCCTCACGGGCCTGCGCGCCAACCTCAACCTGGGCTACGATGTGCAGCAGGGCCGGGGTAGCGTTCTGGTGCCTTCTACCGCTGCTTCCGATTTCAACCGGGTAGCCATTGCCGGTGTAGCGGCCGGTCAGGGTGGCTTAAACAACTTCTCGGGCCAGGATAAGAACAACCGACTGCTCGAATTCTACCTCAACTACAACAAGGAGGTAGGCCCCGGCCGCCTCGATCTGCTGGCTGGTCATTCGTACCAGCGTTTCGCTGATAAAAACTACGTATTTGCCGACCGGTTGGCCAACGAGGCTGTGTATGCGGCAGCGCCCACGCTGTTCAGCGGCCTCGACTACCGCGACCCAAAGTACGTGCTGCTCTCGTTCTATGGCCGGGCCAATTACAACCTGAGCGATAAGTACCTGCTGACGGCTACTATGCGGGCCGACGGCTCGTCGCGCTTCCGCGAAGGCCAGCAGTGGGGCTACTTCCCTTCGGCCGCCGCTGCCTGGCGCCTGAAGGGCGAAGACTTCCTGCTCAACTCGACCGCTGTGTCGGAGCTGAAGCTGCGCCTGGGCTACGGCCAGACCGGCCAGCAGGACATCGGCGACATTTACCCCTACTTGGCCCGCTATACGTTCAGCGAAAGCACGTCGCAGTACCAGTTCGGCGACGAGTTCTCGAATACGCTGCGCGCGGCGCCTTACGACCGCAACATCAAGTGGGAAACGTCGACGACCTACAACGCGGGTATCGACTACGGTTTCCTCGACAACCGCTTCAACGGTACGTTCGATGTGTACTACCGGAAAACCGATGACCTGCTCAACAACGTATTTGTACCAGCTCTCTCGAACCTGTCGAACAAGCTGACAACCAACGTGGGCTCACTGGAATCCCGCGGCCTGGAGGCGGCACTCAATGTGGATGTTGTCCGGGGCACGCAGTTCAACTGGACGGTAAATGCCAACGCCAACCTGTACAAACTGGAAATCACCAAACTGACCAATGCCACCGACCCTTCTTACCTAGGCGACAATGTGGGCGGCATTGAAGGCGGTAATAACGGTACCATTCAGATTAACTCGGTGGGCTATCAGCCCAATGCTTTCTACGTGTATCAGCAGGTATACGGCGCCGATGGCAAGCCCCTGGAGGGCGTGTACGTGGACCGCAACGGCAATGGCACTATCGACTCCGACGACCGGTACCAGTACCAGTCGCCGGCTCCGAAAGCCATTCTGGGCTTCGGTTCCAACTTCTCGTACGGCAAAGCCAGCCTGGCTTTCACTATGCGCGCCAACCTTGGCAACTATGTGTACAACAACGTACGGGCCCAGGCGGCTTTCCCGCAGGCCGGCTCCGATGGGGTGCTCAACAACTTGAACCGCGAATTCCTGACCTCGGGTTTCGTAACCAATACAACGGAGCGGCTGCAATCGGACTACTACGTAGAGAATGCCTCTTTCATGCGGTTGGAAAACCTGACGGCTGGTTACGATTTCGGCAATATTTACAAGGATAAGGCGAACCTAAGGGTATCTCTGGCGGTTCAGAACTTGTTCGTAACCACCAACTACAAAGGCCTGGACCCGGAAATCACGACTGGTACCGGTAAGACTGCCCTTGGCATCGACAACACCATTTACCCGCGTCCGCGCACCATCACGCTCGGCCTGAACCTCGGCTTTTAATTCCCCGATCCCATGAAAAACAAGTTCTCACGTTCAGTTGCCCTTGCGCTGGTTGTACTTGGTCTGGCTCCGTTCTCTTCATGCATCAACGAGCTGAACCAAGAGCCGTCGTATGAGCCAACCGTTGAGTCGGTTTACCGCGACCCGGCCCGGGTAAAAGAAGTACTGGCCCGCCTCTACGCCACAATGGCCGTAAGCGGCCAGCAGGGCCCGGCTGGCCAGCCTGATATTGCCGGCATCGACGAAGGCTTTTCCAATTACCTGCGCCAGTACTGGATGGCCCAGGAACTGACCACCGACGAAGCCATTCTGGCTTGGGAAGGTGATCCGGGCGTACCCGAATACAACCGCCTCACATGGTCGCCCTCCCACAGCTTTGTGCGGGCGATGTATGACCGGATTTTCTACCAGATTTCGCTCTGCAACGAGTTCATCCGTCAGACCTCGGATGCCAAGCTCAGCGAGTACGGTATTTCGGCGGCCGAGCAGACCAACTTCAAGCAGTACCGCGCCGAGGCCCGCTTCCTGCGCGCCATGAGCTACTACCATGCGCTGGACATGTTCGGCAACGTACCGTTTGCTGATGAAACGTCGACGGTTGGTACAGAGAAGCCCCGGCGCATCGAGCGGGCCGAGCTGTTTGCCTATGTTGAATCCGAGTTGAAAGCCACGGTAGCCGATTTGGCCCCGGCCCGCACCAACGAGTTTGGCCGCGCCGACCAGGCCGCCGCCTGGATGGTACTGGCCAAGCTGTACCAGAACGCCCCCGTTTACCTGAGCACCACTCCCGGCGGCACCACCGGCACCAACCGCAGCGCCGAGGTTATCACGTACACGAACAAGATTATTGAATCCGGCTACCAGCTTTCCGGCAGCTACGCGAACCTGTTCCGTACGGATAACAGCAGCATAGCGCGTTCCGAAATCATCCTTCCGGTTCGCTTCGACGGTGTACGCACCAAGACGTACGGTGGCATGACGTTCATCATCCACGCCTCCGTAGGTGGTAAGATGTCGGTCACCGATTTTGGCATTGACAACGGCTGGGGCGGTACCCGCACCAAGAAAAACCTGGTCAATCTATTTCCCGAGTCGCAGGCCGATAAGCGCGCTATGTTCTTCTCCGATGGCCAGTCGCTCGAAATCAACAAGGTGGCTACTTTCACCGACGGATACGCGGTAACCAAGTTCAAGAACGTGTCGTCGCAGGGCGTAGCGGGCAACGACAAGGTTTTCCCTGACACCGATTTCCCACTGTTCCGGCTGGCCGATGCGTACCTGATGTACGTAGAAGCGGTAGTACGCGGGGGTTCGGGAGGCACCACGGCCCAGGCCGTTACCTACTTCAATGCATTGCGCCAGCGGGCCTACGGCAACGACTCGGGCAATATTACGGCGGCTGATCTGACGGGCCAGGGCGGCCTCGACTTGGTGCTCAACGAGCGTGGCCGGGAGTTGTACTGGGAAGGTCACCGACGCACTGACCTGATCCGCTTCGGTAAATACGCTCGCGGCTACAACTGGCCCTTCAAGGGCGGTGTTCAAGCCGGAACTGATGTTGAGCTGACTCGGACGCTGTTCCCGCTGCCTACTAGTGACCTGACGGCCAACCCTAACCTAAAGCAGAATCCAGGCTACTAACCTTGCCGGTCCAACTGGCCGGAGCCCGCACGATTCGTTCGGTTCCGGCTGGTTGGCCCCAATGGCTATTCCTCACTCTTTTCAGCTTACCCCATGAAAAATTTATTTACAAAGTTGACTGGCCTGAGCCTCGTTGCCGCTTTGTTCCTCACTTCCTGTGAGAAAGAAGGCGACAAAATAATGCTCACCCAAACGGCAGCCCCTCAGTTGCAGGCCTCTACTACTACGCCGGTGTTGAGCCGCGCTAATGCCGATAAGGACGCCGTAACCTATACCTGGACACCCACCAACTACGGTTTCGCGGCCGGTCCCAACTACACACTGGAGTTCGATACCAAGGGCAATAACTTCAAGTCGGCGCGCACCATTTCGGTGGGTACGGCTACTACGCGCACCCTGACGGTATCAGAACTGAACAGCATCTACTCGGACCTGAAGCGGCCAGCCGGTGAGGTTTCGGAGCTGGAGGTGCGGTTGCAGTCGATGCTGCTCAACAACGCGGGCCTGATGATGTCGAACCTGACGGGCATTAAAGCTACGCCTTACGAAAGCCGTGAGTTGCCTCAGGATGTATGGGCCATCATCGGCGACGCTACAACCAACGGTTGGGGTACCGAAACGCCCATGACTTACGACTTCGACCGCAGAGTTTGGACGATTACGCTGCCCCTGACCGCAGCGTACTATAAGTTCCGCGCTAACAACGACTGGGGCCTCAACCTAGGCGCATTGAGCGACGGAGACGCTACCAAAACGGCGGGTCCGCTTAAGGAAGGCGGTTCCAACATCAAAATTTCGGAGGCCGGTACGTATACCGTAACGCTAAACTACAGCGTGAAACCTGCTACCTACACCGCAGTTAAGCAGTAATTATACTTCTTAACTTCATCAAAAAAAGAGGGCCCGGCAGTTTGCCGGGCCCTCTTTTTTTGATGAAGTGCTTGAGATTCAGATTAAGCAAACCCAACAGCTTACGGTACTAGCTGAAAATAGCTGAAAAAAAGGGCCCGGCAATTGCCGGGCCCTTTTTTTCAGTTGCTGATACCTGCTTACTGCACGATGAGCTTCTGGCTGGTGCTCTGCCCGCCTACCTGCAACTTCACGAAGTAAGCGCCGGAAGCGAGGTCGCTGAGCGGAAATTCCTGGGAGCCAGTCTGACGGCCAGAGGCCACCGAGCGGACCCGCTGGCCCAAGGAATTGAATACATCGACGCTTACTTCCTGCTGGCCGGGCACCACGTACGAAATCTTGGCCGCGCCCGGAGCGGGGTTAGGATACACGCCGAACTTAAGGGCGCTGGCAATGGCCGAACGGTTACCGAGAACAGTACCACTTGTTCCTAAGATGAAACCGGCACTTTGAGTACCGGGGATGGCAGCAAAATCTACGTCATTGCCTGCACCGCTATTGGCGTCTGCTCCTCCCAGATTCGGATTTTGCAGTCCAGTGGGTAATGCCCCCGTTGCCTGAGGAATGAATTCGCCGGAAGCAAATCCGCCGCTACCATTGTTTTGGATGGCGAAAATCCGGAACGTCGGGGTGCCGGTAGTAGCCCCTAAGGCAGCCCGGTCTATTTCAATTTCCCAACCAAAAGAGCCTGCTGCACCATAGGTAGCACCGGTAATAGGATTCGTATTGCCGGGGTTAGTTCCGATTTCGCCATTCGAGGTATTCCGGTAGGCCATACGCGAACCTGCCAGACCAGCGTATGGGGCCGCAGCGAGAGTGGCCGGAATAGTTAGCGCGGTGCCATCTCCCTTAATGAGTGTGGTTGCGTCCGTAAGCTGCTTGCTCTGCACGGCCGTAGCAGAAGAATATACGGCCGCCTCAACTTTGTAATTCTGCACCCCACCAACTGCGGCTCCGTCGCTTCGCAGCGCCAGCGCTAAATCAGCCGCCTGGTCCAGCTTGATGCGCGTTACTTTTTCGAACGAGGTTCCGGCAGCGCCAGCAGGCAAAAACGTGGCGGCAGGCACTCCCGTTGCTCCAGGCAGGTCAAGATAAATCTGAAACGAGTTGCCACCGGCCTCGACAGTACCACCCAGAAACATGTACACTTTCGTGGGCGTGTTGGCCACGTACAGGCTTAACAGCCCGGCCTTACCAAATGGCCGACCGTCGTTCTGGTTGCCAGTGAAAGAATTGCTTTTTCCCAGTAAGATATAATTACCGGCTGTAAGCTCAGCGGCGGTCAACTGTCCATCAACTGTAACCTGAGCCTGGGCCGAAAAAGCGCCGGCCGTGAGCAACCCGAGGGCGGCGAGAGTAAATTGTTTTTTCATAAGAAAGAGAGAAAAGTGGAATGAAATGGAACATACAAGAAGGAGGCGAGTAAGTGGTTGCTTACCAATCTTCTTGTCATGAATTTACCATTTTATATTATATTATAGCATTATACTGGTGTAAATATTTTAAACTTTTACCCCTTGACAATCAAACATATAACCACTTATTTGCCCATCATTCGTCTTATGTTATCAGCCAGCTCCCGGAAAGCCCGGCAGAATTGAGTTTATCAGCGCTATTTGCGTTTTTTTCTCCCGGAAAGTTTTCCGTGCTTCGCCTTTAAGCAGTGGGGCCGATAACCTGCCAATTGCCGCATTCTTTCACATTTTTTCAGTCTCCTACATGATTCTAATTGCCGATGGCGGCTCGACCAAAAGCAGCTGGTGCCAGCTCGACGAGGCCGGTAACCGCGTGTACTTTAATACCGAGGGCTACAACCCCGATTTTATGAAAACGGCCGCCGTGGCCGACTCGCTCGATCATAACCTGCCCGACAACCTACCCCGCGCCGAAGTAACCGAGGTGCACTATTACGGAGCCGGCGTATCGTCGGGCGCCAAGGCCGAGGTGCTGGCCGCCGCCATGCGCCAGACGTTTCCGAACGCCACCGTTACCGTCGACCACGATTTACTGGCCGCCGCCCGCGCCCTGCTGGGCCGCAAGCCGGGTTTCGGCGCCATTTTAGGCACCGGTACCAACTCCTGCCTCTATGACGGACAGAAGATTATTCACAACGTCGATTCGCTGGGCTACTTTTTGGGCGATGAGGGCTCAGGCTCGTTCATTGGCAAGCGTCTGCTGCGCGACTATCTGCGCGGGCTGCTGCCCGAGGGGCTGCAGGAAATTTTCCAGGACGAGTTTAACCTCACCCGCGACGATATTCTGGACCGGCTCTATAACCAGCCACTGCCCAACCGCTTCCTAGCCAGCTTCGCCAAGTTCACCTACGACCACAACAACATCAGCTACTGCCGCGAAATCGTGGTGCAGGGTTTTGAAACGTTCTTCGAGAATATCGTCCGGCACTACCCCAACTTTCAGGACTACACCTTCAACTGCATTGGTTCGGTGGGCTACAACTTCCGCGATGCCCTGACGCAGGTAGCTAAGCAGTACGACATGGAAGTCGGCAAAATCATCCGCTCCCCCATCGACGATTTGGTGGCTTTCCACGAAGCAGAGCTTGGTGCCTAAGCTGTTAGCTGTTAGCTGTTAGCTGTTAGCTGTTAGCTGTTAGCTGAATAAACGCAGGCCCCGCACTCTATTGAGTGCGGGGCCTGCGTTTGTGTAATAAAACGGACTCTTCTGAACGAAAGCTAATAGCTAAAGGCTCTCAGCTAGCAAAGCTGTTTGCAAGGTCAAAAGGCGGTCATGCTGAGCTTGTCGAAGCATCTCTACCACTTCGTCGCAGTCATCCAACGAAGCGGTAGAGATGCTTCGACAAGCTCAGCATGACCGTTTCGTAACCATTGCCGACTTTGCAAACAGCTTCAGCAATTCAAAATCAATGATTTACCACCAGCCGGATGGACTGCTGCTGGGTGCCGGCTTGCAGGCGAACCAGATACACACCGTTGGCTAGGTTCTGCAGGGGCAGCTCCAAGCTCCGCGAGCCGGCTGGTTGGCGGGTAGCGGGCAGGGTTTGTACCGTAGCCCCGAGCAGGTTGGTCACCGTAACCTGCACTGTGGCGGCTTGGGGCAGTTCGTAGCGAAGCTGGGCCGCAACGCCGGCCGGGTTGGGCTGGGCCATGAGCTGGAATGCGGCCGTGCTAGCGCGGCGGGTGCTGAGCACCGTGCCGGTGGGCACCGCAATCTTGCGCGAGGTGTACACTGCAAACTGGCCGGGTGCCAGCGGAATTGAAGCCGAAGGATCGGTTACGACCAGGGTTTCGCCCGTCAGGTAGTTGTACCAGGTGCCGGCGCTCTGAAAGTTGGGCATCACGGTGGCCGTCGTCACATCGAAGTTGCCCACGATAGTCACGTTGAGGCGCGGGTCGGTGAGCTGCAGGGTCTTCACCGCGCCGTTCAGGTTCTGGGTGAAGCTGGCGGGGTTCTTGAAGGCGGGCTCCTGCACTTTCAAGGCAATCAGGCTGCGGTACACGTCGTAGAGGTGGCGACGGTCGGCCTCTTGGTAGTAGGTCCAGAGGGCGGGCTTGTTGCCCAGCTTGCATTGGTCATTTTCGGCGTAGGGGATGGGCACGGTACCATCGGGGCAGCTGAAGATGGACTTGTCGTAGCCGAGTTCACCAAACTGCCAGATCATTTTCGGGCCGGGCACCGTGAAGAAGAACGCGGCGGCCATTTCCTGGCGCTTGAGGGCGGTGGGCAGGTTCTTCACCGAGTACGAACCCGAAGCATTGCCAAAGGTCAGGTTCTTGTACATCAGCCGCTCCTCATCGTGGCTTTCCATATAGGTTACCAGGTTGGGCTGGTTCCAGCCACGCTGCTTGTAATAGCCGCCGCTGAAGTTGGACTTGCCACCCTCGTGGTACCCCATCGTGGCCTCGTTGTAGGCATCGGTCATTTTGCCCCACAGCAGCAGGCCCATATCCGACAGTACTTTCTCCTCTTCATTACTGCCCAAATGCTCCAGAATAGCATACGAAGCCGGCGCTACGCTCACCTGGAAATTGTGGTAGTCCTTCCAGATGTCCACCCGCGACTGGTCGTACTGGTTCCAGCCGTTCACATCGGTGCTTACTTTTTGGGTGAAGCCCTTGCTGAGGTCGAAGCGGTAGCCATCGATGTTGTAGTTTTTCAGCCAGAACTCGATAACCTGCTTGCTGAAGTAGCGGGTGAAAGCGCTTTCGTGGTTGAAATCGTAGCCCACATTGAAGGGGTGGGTGGCGGTGCGGTTGAACCAAGGGTTATCGGGGGCCGGGTTGCCGTCCTGGAAATACAGCTGCACCATCGGGCTCTGGCCAAACGACTGGTTGAGCACCATATCGAACACCACGGCAATACCACGCTTGTGGCACTCGTCGATAAAGCGTTTCAGGTCGTTTTTGGGGCCGTAGTACTTGTCGGGCGCGAAGTAGAAGGACGAGTTGTAACCCCAGCTTTCGTTGCCCTCGAACTCGTTGGCGGGCATCAGCTCAATCACGTTCACGCCCAGGCGCTGCAAATAAGCCAGCGTGTCGGTGAGGGTTTTGTAGTCGTGGCTGGCCAGAAAGTCGCGCACCAGCAACTCGTACACCACCATGTCTTCTTTCTTAGGACCCTGGAAGTTGGTACTCTGGAAAGCGTAGGCTGGCATGTTGCTTTGCAGCACCGACACAATGCCGCTCTGGCCGGCTGGGTAGGCCTTCAGGCCAGGGTACGTAGCGGCCGAAATAAACCGGTCATTCTGGGGGTCGAGCACCTTTTCGGTGTAGGGGTCGGCTACTTTCAACTGGCCATCTACGAGGTACTGGTAGGCATACTCCTGGCCGGCAGTCAGGCCATCTACCTGCACCCACCAGCGGCCGTTCACCGAGTTGTCGGGCTGGCCGGTAGCATCGGGGGTGCGTTTCATATAGCCGGCGGCGTTGGCCGTCCAGTTGTTGAACTCACCGATGGCGTGCACAAAATTCTTGTTGGGCGCCGTCAGGCTGAAGATGGCCGAAGTACCACCGTTGATATACGTAACGCCATTGCGGTTGGCGCCGGCGGGCAGCGGGGCTATTACTACGGCCTCGCGGGTTTGGAGTGTCAGCTCGGCCGCCGCCGAGGCGTTGCCCAGGGTAGCGGTTAGGCGCAGCGTGTTGGCACCGGCCTGCGTGAGCGTTATGTTGGCTTCGATGGCGGTGGCATTGGCGGCAGTGGCTATCTGGGTGCCGTTGAGCAGCAGGGCCAGGTTGGCGGGTACGGCCGAGGTGCCTTTCACAAGCGTGGGCGAATTCAGCGGGAACACGAACGGCCCGGGGCCGCTGGGCTGGGTGAAACGCAGGTCGAACCCGTTCTGGGCCACATCCACGAAAATGTCGCCCCCACCAGTAGCACGGCCCACAATGGAGCCGTTGGCGTTGCGGAACACCATGGCCAGGCGCTGAACCTGCTCGGAGGCCGGCACGTTGTACCAGGCCCGCACGCTGGGCGTGATGGCAATAGTGTAGATGTTGGGGTTAGTGGCACTACGCGTGAGCTTTACCGACGGATCGGGGGCGTTGAAGTTGGTAAACTTCACGTACTTCCAATCGGAGGGGCTGCTACTTAAGTTGGTGATAACGCCGGTATGCACATATACGTCGCCGCTTAAATTGGCTAGTGCTCCATTGCCTTTTGTGGCATCAAAGGTGAGCGTAACGGCTTGCTCGGCCGTGAATGAGGTGGGCTGCGCAGTAACTACCTGAGCCCAGCAATCTGGCCCGGTAGCTCCGAAAGCCAGAAAAAACAGAAAGAGTTGAAGTATTCGCATAAGTAAACGGGGTGGGAATTTTTGAAAATCGGTTGCGATCCCCGGTGCCACATTAACCTTAATAGGTAATACACAGTCACTGTCTGCTGCAAAGGGGCATTAAATATACATCCGCCTAAGGGTGTTCACCAAGTCAATAGCCGCATTTAGCGTAGATTTAACCAGATTTTTTTTACTGCACTTGCCCTCTCCCTCCTTCACTCGTCGCGCCTCTTTGTTCGTGGGCCTGCTGGGTGCGCTACTCGCCGGGCCGGTACGCGCCCAGGTGCCGCGGGCCCCTTCCGAAGCAGCCGTGCCGGAGCCAGTGGTTGCCGCTGGCTTCCCGGCTCCCACCGACAGCCTACCGCCGACCGCACCGTCGCGGCTCAACCAGCGGCTGCCACTACTGGCCGGCGGGCTGGTGGTGTCGTACTCGTCGTTGATGTATTTGCTGAGTGAGGGTTGGTATACGGGCGAGAAAAGCCGCTTTCACTGGTTCAACGACCTGCCCGAGTGGCAGCAGCTCGACAAGGCCGGGCACTTCTGGGGGGCCTTCCACGAGAGCCGGGGCGCGGTGGATATGCTGCGCTGGGCCGGCGTACCCGACCGCCGGTCCATCTGGTACGGCGGCTTCGTGGGCTTTTTGCTGCAAAGCCCCATCGAGTTGTTCGATGGCCGCGACCCGGCCTACGGCGCTTCAGCCACCGACTTGGCGGCCAACTTCCTTGGCTCGGCCGGCCTGATTGGCCAGCAGCTGGTCTGGAACGAGGTGCGCATCATGCCCAAGCTCTCGTTCCGGACTACCCGCTACGCCGACCTGCGCCCTAACGTGCTGGGCCGCGGTCTGGGCGAGCAGTTTCTCAAAGACTACAACGGCCAGACCTACTGGCTGGCTGCCGACGTGGGCGCGTTTATGCCCGCCAGCAGCCGCTGGCCGCGCTGGCTGCAGCCAGCCCTGGGCTACGGCGCCCAGCAAATGGTGTTCAACGACCCGGAAGCCAATGCCGCGCTGGGCCTGCGCTCCTACCGCCAGTTCTACTTCAGCCTCGACGTAGACCTGCGCCGCATCCCAACCCGCAGCAAGGTGCTCAAAAAGGTATTCTACGCCCTCAGCATCTTCCACCTGCCTGCCCCCGCCCTGGAGTGGAACCCGCGCCACGGCTTTCGAGCGCACGGGCTGTACTGGTAAAGAACCTGGCTAACTTCCACCTGTCATCCGGTGCGTGTCGTGCTTAACGCAACATGCGCCGGATGACAGGCGTTTTCGTTCATCCATCGTTTCAGCGCAATTTGCGTAAGCAAATGGCGACCTTTACGCCTCCCCCGGGAGAGATGCCAGAACGAATCTGCGCCATCTGCACCATCTGCAACAGCTGTGATTTATGAATATTGGAGACCGAGTACGCCTGCTGACCGGGCGTGAAGAAGGCATCATTACCCGCGTGCTCAGCGACGAGCTGGTGGAAGTAGCCATCGATAACGATTTCACCATTCCGGTGCTGCGCCGCGAGATTGTGGTAGTAGCGGCCGAGGAAACCAAGGCCTTCGGCAAGAGCGCTGCCGCCGTAGAATCGGAGAAGAAAGCCGCCAGCAGCGGTGCTGCTATGGCCGCCCAGGCCGCCAAGAAGGCCGGCGTAGCCACGGAAGCGCCAGCCACCAAGCCAGCTACTACAGGCGAAAGCCCGACCCCCATCAAAGCCGACAAAAACCAGGCACCGGTGGTTAAGAAGGGCATCTACCTGGCCCTCACCCACCAGTCGCCCGAGTTGCTGGCCCTGCACCTGGTCAACCACACCGACCGCACCGTGCTCTTTACGCTGGGCGAGGAGAAGGCCAGCGGGCAGTACCGGGCCCTGAAGGCCGAGAAGCTGGAGGCCAAGTCGGCCAGCGAGGCGCTGGGCCACTGGCACCTCAAGGATTTCGACCAATGGCCGGCGCTGCTGGTGCAGCTGCTGCCGTTCCAGTTCAACAGCCCCGATGCGTTTGAGCTGCTGAACAAGCGCCTGCAGTTCCGGGCGGCCAGCTTTTATACCAGCCGCCAGCCCAACGTGCCGGTGCTCCAGCGCGAGGCCTACCTGTTCCAGCTCGACGAGAAGTCCGCCGCCCCGGTAGCCCTGCCCGCCGCCGAAACCGAGCAACCAGCCAACGCGCCGGCCGCCAAGCCCCAACCCGCCACCGACAAGCAGCAGCTGGCCGACAAGCTAAAGGCCCAGCTGACCGGCAACGCGCCCGCCAAGCCCGCCGCCGTGGCCCCCGCACCTGAGCCCGCCAAAGCCCTGGTAGCGCCGTCGCACGAGGTAGACCTGCACTTGGAGGCCCTGCAGCCTGAGGGCGGCACCGAGGGCTTGAGCAACTCGGCTATCCTCAAGCTTCAGCTCGAAGCTTTTGAGGACACGCTGAGCCGGGCGCTGGCCACCAACATGCACGAAATCATCTACATCCACGGCTCGGGCAACGGCACGCTGCGCAAGGAGCTGCACAAGCTGCTGAGCCGCAACCGCGACATTAAGTTTTTCGAGGATTCGATGAAGGAGAAGTTTGGCTACGGCGCCACGCTGGTGCGGTTGAAGTAAGCGTAAAGGGAAACCTGCCTGTCATGCTGAGCGCAGCGAAGGACCTTATCACGCCAAAGCAACTGCAACAGCGGTTCGTTTTAACGTGATAAGGTCCTTCGCTGTGCTCAGGATGACAGGTTTTTTTGTTCCCTGCTCTCCCGGCAACTCTCTACCTTGCGGCCACAACTTACTTCCCCGCATGAAATTCCCCGCGCTCCTCGCCGCTTCCCTCCTACTACTACCCCTCACGCTGCCGGCCCAGCAGCTGCCAGTGTCGCGTACCATTCGGGCTACCTACGACAAGGGTACCCGGGCCGAAAACGGGCTGCCGGGACCCAAGTACTGGCAGAACTCGGCCGACTACAAAATCAAGGTTCGTTTTGATCCGGCCACGCGGCGGGTGAGCGGCACGGCCGCTATTGCCTACCGCAATGCTAGCCCCGATTCGCTGCGGCAGGTGTGGTTCAAGCTCTACCCCAATCTGTACCAGAAGGGCGCGCCCCGGGCCAGCGGCATGAGCCCCGAGGACGTGGGCGAAGGCATGCAACTCACCAACTTCACGCTCAACGGCCAGGCCGTGCCGGCCGCCGACCTGCGGCCCAGCTTCACTAACTTGGTAGTGCCGGCCCGCAAGGCCATTGCCCCCGGCCATACGGCCCAAATGACGGTGGACTTTGCCTACACGCTGAATGCCGGCTCGCACATGCGCACCGGCCAGGTCGAGCCCAACGCCGATTTCGTGGCTTACTTCTTCCCCCGCGTGGCTGTCTACGACGACATCGACGGCTGGAACCGCAACCCCTACCTCGGCTCCCAGGAGTTCTACAACGACTTCGCCAATTTCTCGGTAGACATTACTGTGCCCAAGAATTTCGTAGTGTGGGCCACCGGCGACCTGACCAACGCCGACCAGGTGCTCACCAAAAAGTACGCCCAGCGTCTGCGCCAGGCCGAAACCCAGGACCGCATCACGAGCATCATCACCGAGGCCGATCTGAAAGCCGGCAACATCACGGCCACTCAAAAGCCCGAAAACACCTGGCACTTCGAGGCTAAAAACGTAACGGATTTCGTGTTTGCCACTACCGACCATTACGTGTGGCAGAGTAGCAGCCTGGTAGTGGACCCGGCCACTAAGCGCCGCACGCGGGTGGATGCCGTGTACAACCCCCAGCACAAGGACTACGCCGAGGTAATCGACTTCGCCCGCAAAACGGTGGAGGCCATGAGCTACACCTTCCCGAAGTGGCCCTACCCCTACTCCCACGAAACCATTTTCGACGGCCTCGACCAGATGGAGTACCCGATGATGGTGAACGACAACCCCACCGAAACCCGCGAGGACGGCATCACGCTCACAGTCCACGAAATCTTCCACACGATGTTCCCCTTCTATCTGGGAACCAACGAAACCAAATACGGCTGGATGGATGAGGGCTGGGCCACCATGGGCGAGTGGATTATCTCGGGCATGATTGACCCCAAACTCGACGATAACTACGGCATTGCCCCCTATGCCGCCGGCGCCGACACCGAGGCCGACCTACCCATCATGACGCTCAGCACCCAGCAGACGGGCACGGCGTTCTACCTCAACTCCTACCCCAAACCCGGCCTGGGCTACCTCTATGTGCAGGATTTGCTCGGCGACGAGTTGTTCACGAAGGCCCTGCATACTTACATCCGCAACTGGCAGGGTAAGCACCCCATGCCCCACGACTTCTTCAACGCTATGAACGCCGGAGCGGGCCGCAACCTCGACTGGTTCTGGCAGCGCTGGTTTTTCGACGGCGGCTACCCCGACCTAGCCATCCAGCAGGTCACCAAAACGGCCACCGGCTACGATGTAGTGGTGGAATCCAAAGGCACCAAGCCCGTCCCCGTCGACCTCACCATTACCTTCGCCGACAACTCCACCGCCAAAGTCCACCGCACCATAGCCGTCTGGGAATCGGGCGCCAAAACCGTTACCGTACCCGTGCCCACCACCAAAGCCGCGCAGCAGATGAAGCTCGGCGCCACGCTCGTGCCGGATAGTTTTCCGAAGGACAACGTGTGGGTGGCGGTGAAGTAAACTCTTTATATATATGAAATCATGAAAATAACAGATCTAAAGAATTCAGAATCTGAACCCAATTTCGAAAGAAGACTTGATAAAGATGGTAACTTAGAGGGAGACTTTTTTATTGCCATCGAAGAAACAAGTAGCTATATTGTATTTTGTTTGCTATATGATCTTTTTGGATCACCCAAATACAAGCCATTAGATGCCGAGAGAATCCAGTGGACATTTGAGATAATATTTGATAATTTCATATTTCTAATATCTGACTGGGAATCTTCTACTTGGATGGCAAATTGCTCTACAAGACAAGGTGCAGATGTATCAAACGCCAAAAAGGCCACCAATGACCTAATCAATCTCATAAACAAGCAAGTTGTTAAGTACAAGAAAGATGAGGAAGAAAATTTAAAATTAAAAAAAGAGAGATTTATAGAGAACCCGTTCAAACTATACGCAGAAATAGATAATATACAAGAGAAAAATGATACATTAAGCCTAATCTCTACTTTATGCAAAGCTAGTTTTAGCTCCTTCATGTCATCTTTTGAGGGGCTCTTAAACTTATTGTATGAAATTTATTTAAACAAAGCGTTAAGAGAGTCAAGAATAAACGACAGACTGAGTAGAGAACAAATAGATATAAAATTTAGATTAGCTCCTTTTTATTGTGACGGTTTTAAAGTAAAAACTTTAGACTCTTCAAATGAAAGCTTTAAAAATCTTCTCAAATTAGTAAATCTCAGAAACGATTTCATACATGCAAATATTACAGAATCCATGCAGCATGCGATTGTGAGAAAAAACGAATTTTCTTTTATTCTCAATAAAAAATACAATGGTGATCTACCTAAGAATATCAGTCAATTAACAATTCAGAATATTGAATTAGTAAATAAATATATTGATTCATCTATTTCTTTTTTAATTGAGAATATGGAGACAAGAACTGCTAGAGAGTTTAATATCATAATAAGACAACAACATATACAAGTAGAAGAAGTAGATGGCGTTATTATACCAATAGTTTAATTCCTACCTTTGCTCCCGTGATGGGTCGCCCCACCGCGGCGCGGAACGCAAGAACCGCGACGAGGAAAGTCCGGGCAACGCAGAGCACCCTGCTTCCTAACGGGAAGGACGGCGTAGCGTAAAGCCGCGTCGGACAGCCAGTGCCACAGAAAATACCGCCTACGTTGCCTTCGGGCAGCCGGTAAGGGTGAAAAGGTGCGGTAAGAGCGCACCAGCGGCTGGGTGACCAAGTCGGCTGGGTAAACCTCAGGGGTTGAAAGACCAAATAAGCCAGCACGTCGGCCCCGCTTCCAGGGGCTGGCACCGGGCGGCTCGTCCGGCGCTGGCGGGTAGGTTGATGGAGCCTTTCGGCAACGACTGGCCTAGATAAATGGTGGGGCCGCTTGCCCTCGGGTAGGCGGACAAAACCCGGCTTACAGACTCATCACGCCACCTCGAAGGGCCGCCGCAACTGTTGTTGCGGCGGCCTCTTTGTTTTTCGATTTGGCTGCTAGCTTTTAGCTGTTAGCTGACAGCTTCCGTTCAAAGACCCTATCTTTCCTACTCCACCCAACGAAAGCTAACAGCTAACAGCTGTCAGCTAAAAGCTACGCAATATGCCCCGCCTGCTGATAATCGACGACGAAAAAGCCATCCGGCACACGCTCAAGGAAATCCTCGAATACGAAAGCTACAAGGTGGATGAAGCCGCCGACGGCCCCACGGGCCTCGACATGCTCATTCAGGAGAAGTACGATGTAGTGCTCTGCGACGTGAAAATGCCCAAGATGGACGGCCTCGAAGTGCTGGAGCGCGCCCGGGTGCTGGCGCCGCATTCCACCTTCATCATGGTATCGGCCCACGGCAACGTCGAAATGGCCGTGGAGGCCACGAAAAAGGGCGCCTATGACTTCATTCAGAAGCCACCAGACCTCAACCGCCTGCTCGTAACGGTGCGCAACGCCCTCGACCACGTGCAGCTGGCCACCGAAACCACCAAGCTATCCTCCGAGAACAAAACGCTCAAGAAGAAGCTGGCCAAAAGCTCGGAAATGATTGGCGAATCGGCCGGGTTGCAGGCCGTGCGCAAGGCCATCGAGAAGGTGGCCCCCACCGATGCGCGGGTGCTGATAACCGGCCCCAATGGTGCGGGCAAGGAGATGGTGGCCCGACAGCTACACGAGCTGAGCCAGCGCAGCGGCGGCCCCATGGTAGAGGTAAACTGCGCCGCCATTCCATCGGAGCTAATTGAGTCGGAGCTATTCGGCCACGAGAAGGGCTCGTTCACGTCGGCCATCAAGCAGCGCATCGGCAAGTTCGAGCAGGCCGACGGCGGCACCCTCTTTCTGGACGAAATCGGCGACATGAGCCTCTCGGCCCAGGCCAAAGTGTTGCGGGCGCTGCAGGAGAACAAAATTACCCGCGTGGGCGGCGAGAAGGAAATTTCGGTGAATGTGCGCGTGCTGGCGGCTACCAACAAAGATTTACTGCAGGAAATTGCCGAGCGCAGTTTCCGCGAAGACCTCTACCACCGCCTCTCGGTTATCCTCATCCCGGTGCCCTCGCTCAACGAACGCCGCGACGATGTACCCCTGCTCATCGATAAGTTTCTCAAAGACATTGCCCAGGACTACGGCAACAAGCCCAAGAAAATCGACGACGCGGCCCTCACCTACCTGCAAGGCCTCGACTGGCGCGGCAATATCCGTGAGCTGCGCAACGTGGTCGAGCGCCTCGTGATTATGAGCGACGCCACGATTACGGAGGCCGACGCTAAAGCGTTTGCAGGGAAGTAGGTGATGAGATGATGGGGTAAAAAAGGCGGTCATTCTTCGACTACGGCTGCGCCTTCGCTCAGAATGACCGCCTTTTTTTTACTATGCCTCTCTCCTAACCCCTCAGACTACACCAGTTGATTGCAGCCCCGGATATCGGAATTATCCAGCCGGCCGAGGACTTCGAACGAGCCGTCGGGGTGGCGGCGGGCCAGGTCTTTGGTTTCGATGAAAGCGCAGCTGTCGATGTTGGCCAGGTCGATGACGTTGAGCGCGCCGCTGGCCCGGGTGGCCGACACGGAAAACGGGTCGGAGGGGTCGCGGAGCAGGATTTGCAGCTGCGGCGGGGCCCAGAACCGGCCGTCGCCGAAGCTGTAGGCCTGGCCCAGCATTTCGGTCATACCGTATTCGGAGTGGATACCGGCCGAGCCAAAACCGCGCTGTAACTCGGCGTGCAGCTCCTCCCGAATCATCTCGCGGCGGCGGCCCTTCATGCCCCCGGTTTCCAGCACCGTCAGGTTTAGCAGTTCGGGACGACCGGCGTGTGCCTCCACGAAATCGAGCAGCGCGTAACTGACGCCGATTAAGAGCACTTTGCGGTTTGGCTGCTCTTTGGCTTCAGCCAGTGCAGCCAATAGCGCGGCGTGGTTGTGCAGGAAGAAGGCGGGCTGTGGCTGCCCCGACGCCTGCGCGAAATGCTCGACCATAGCCACCAGCGACGAGCCGCCCTGCTCTAGGTACGAGGGCAACAGCGCCAGTATTGTCCAGCCCGTCAGCGGGCCATAATAGTGCTCAAAAATACGCTGGGCATGCTGGCGGTACAGTTCGGGCTCGCGCACGTGGTGCTGGCTGCGCTGTTGCAGCGTAGTGCCGCTGCTCAAAAAAGTTTCGGCTGGCTGCCAGTTGGCAGTGTCCGTGCGCACCTCGTGGGTTTTGAAGAATTCGATGGGCAGAAACGGAATCTGCTCCAGACTTTCCACAGTGGCTGGGTTGCGGCCCAGGGCCGCCAGATAGGCGGCGTAAGGGGGGCAATGGGTGGCCTGGTAGCGAAAAAGGGTCAGGGCAGCAGCCGGAACAGTGGCGGCCGTCAGGCTGGGCAGGGCATGCAGGTACTGGGTGCGGAAACTCATTTTTATAGCCAGCGGTTAGCCAGATGTTGAACAATGCAGGCAACTGCTCATTCGTTCAGATACGGTATCTTTAAGCTACCTTTCCATTGTCGGCGGCCGGCAGTTTCGGCCCTTCTCTTTAAGCTCGTTTTCCTATGCTCTCATCTCGTACGCCACTTTTCCAGACGCTGGGATTTATAGTGCTGCTGGGCCTGCTGGGCCTGTCGGTGCCGGGCTGCATCACCCCCCCCAACTATTCCGACACGCCGGAAATTGAGTTTGAGCGCATCAGCATACAATCAATCATTCAGAAAGGCAGTCCCATCGACAGCATCAATATAACGATTAGCTACCGTGATGGGGATGGGGATTTGGGCCTGGGACTGAACGATACGCTCCCCCCCTACAACCCGCGCCTGCCCGATAAAACGCCTAATCCCAATACCCTGAACTACTTCTGCCAGGCCCAGATCCGCCAGACCGATGGCACCTATTTGGACTACACCCCACCGGGCGACGTGGTAAACGGCTTTAATGGCCGTTATCCGATCCTAACGCCTGCCACCCAAGGCGACCGGGCGGCTCCGTTGCGGGGCGAAATATATTACTTCATCCCTTTTTCCCCGATTGGTTCGCCGCCTCCCGGAACAGTCCTCCGCTTTAAAATCAGCATTCAGGACCGGGCTCTGCACCGCAGCAACGAAGTGCTTACTACCCCCATAACCATTCCACGATAACCAGCTTCGTTGCTCTACTGGCTGTTCGCAGAGCGCCCGCACCAGCTGTTGCATGGGGCGGGCGCTTTTTTGCGAGTTGCCGCTTAGTAGATGGCCGGGAATCGCTTGGGGTCGGCCTCCTGCATGATCTCGTACACGGTGTCGAACACGTCTTCGGCGTTGGGCTTGCTGAAGTAGTCGCCATCGGAGCCGTAGGGTGGGCGGTGGGCCTGGGCAGCGAGGCAGCGGGGCTGCGAGTCGAGGAAGCGGTAGGCCTGCTGGTCGTCGAGTACCTGCTGCAGCATGTAGGCGGTGCCGCCACCGGGCACGTCTTCGTCGGCAAACAGCACGCGGTTGGTGCGCTGGATGCTGTCCACAATCAGGTGGTCGGTGTCGAAGGGCAGCAGCGTCTGCACGTCGATTACTTCCACCGCAATGCCCACTTCGGCCAGCTGCTGGGCGGCGTCGAGCACGATGCGGCACATCGAGCCGTAGGTGACGATGGTGAGGTCGGCGCCGCGCAGCAGGGTTTCGGGGCGGCCCAGCGGCAGGGTGAAGTCGCCGGGGTTCTGGGGCATTTTCTCCTTGAGACGGTAACCGTTGAGGCACTCAATCACGATGGCCGGCTCATCGCTCCGCAGCAATGTGTTGTAGAAGCCAGCAGCCTGGGTCATGTCGCGGGGCACGCAGAGGTGGATGCCGCGGATGGCGCCCAGAATCATCTGGATGGGCGAGCCCGAGTGCCAGATGCCTTCGAGGCGGTGGCCGCGGGTGCGCACAATCAGCGGGGCCTTCTGGCCGCCTTTGGTGCGGTACTGCAGGCAGGCCACGTCATCAGAGAGCGGCTGAATACCATAAAGCAGGTAGTCGAGGTACTGAATTTCGGTGATGGGCTTGAGCCCGCGCATGGCCGCCCCCACGCCCTGCCCGATAATGGTACACTCGCGGATACCGGTGTCGGTCACGCGCAGCTCGCCAAACTTGTCCTGCAAACCCGCAAACGCCTGGTTCACGTCGCCGATGCGGCCTACATCCTCGCCGATGGCGAAAATGCGCGCATCGCGCTCGAAGTTGGCCGTGAAGCAGGCCTGCAGCACCTCGCGGCCGTCCACCGAGGCAGCGTCGGCGGCGTACTCCACGGCTACCTCCGTAATGTTGCCCACGGCTTCCTCACTCTGGCTGAACAGGTAGGAGTTGTAGCGGTCGGCATTTTCGGCCAGCGCCTGCTCCAGCCAGTTCTGCAGCTCGCGGCGGCCGGCGCTACGCTGGCCGCGCACTTGGCGCAAAGCCCGGCGCACCGTGCGCACCAAATCGGCGCGGATGGGCGTGGTGTTGTGCTGCAGGGTTTCCACCAGTTCGTGGAGTTGGTTTTCGGTGCCGGTTTCGGCCACCAGCTTGTTCAGAAGCTCCACCACCTCGTCGCGCTCCTGCTTGATGGGGTTGAAAAATTCCTGCCAGGCAGCGGTGCGGGCCTCCTTCACAAGCTGCTGAGCCGCTTTTTCGATGGCGTCCAGTTCCTCGGCCGAAGCGTGGCCGTCGGCCAGCAGCCACTCGCGCATTTTGCGCAGGCAGTCGTGCTCCTGCTCCCAGCTCAGGCGCTCGGCATTCTTGTAGCGCTCGTGCGAGCCGGAGGTGCTGTGGCCCTGGGGCTGCGTGACTTCCTGCACGTGTACCAGGGTGGGCACGTGCTGCTCGCGGCAGACTTCGGCGGCCTGCTCGTAGGTTTTCAGCAGGGCCAGGTAGTCCCAGCCGTTTACGCGGTAAATCTCGAAGCCTTCCTGGCCCTCGCCTTCGCGCTGGAAACCTTTCAGGATTTCCGAAATATTCTGCTTGGTCGTCTGGTACTCGGCGGGCACCGAAATGCCGTAGTGGTCGTCCCAGACGCTGATGAGCATCGGAATTTGGAGTACGCCCGCCGCGTTGATGGCCTCGAAGAACATGCCCTCCGAGGTGCTGGCGTTGCCGATGGTGCCGAACGCCACCTCGTCGCCATTCACTGAGAAGTCTGAAAACTGGTGCAGCTCGGGGTTCTGGCGGTAGAGCTTGGAGGCGTAGGCCAGGCCCACCAGGCGCGGCATCTGGCCGCCGGTGGGCGAGATGTCGGCCGAGGAGTTTTTCATTTCGGCCGAGGGACGGAAGTTGCCGTCCTCATCCAGAAAGCGGGTGCCGAAGTGGCCGTTCATGGCGCGGCCGGCGGTGGCGGGCTCGGCCTCCACATCGGGGTGGGCGTACAGCTGGGCGAAATACTGCTGCAGCGTCAGCTCGCCAATGGCCAGCATAAAGGTCTGGTCGCGGTAGTAGCCGGCGCGCCAGTCGCCGGCCCGGAAGGCGCGGGCCATGGCCAGCTGGGGCAATTCCTTGCCGTCGCCGAAGATGCCGAATTTGGCCTTGCCCATGAACACCTCCTTGCGGCCGGCCAGCGAGGCGTGGCGGCTTTCCCAGCCCAGGCGGTAATCGTGCAGAAAATCTTCCTTGGTAAGCGAATCAACGCGGGCGGGCATAGCGGGGGCGGTGTCGGTAGTAGGCATAGACGGGTGGCGAGTGGGATGAAAACCGGTAGTGGCGAACGGGGTGGGGACCTGCTTACCGGAAAACAGGCCTACAAAAGTACGGATTTGCTGCCGATGCGCCGGCGGCCGGGTTTCGTTGAGTATCTTTGGGATAAGCTGCAAGCAGGGCATTTTGTCTTCACCGAGAATACTAACTAGCCCTGTTACTGCCGGCTTCTAACGCTTCTCCGCCATGAAACAGCTCGTTTTCCTGCTCCTTGCGCTTTTCACTACCGTTGCGGCCGTTCGCGCCCAGGGCGTGCTCACCTTCGAGGGGGAGCAGCACGATTTTGGCTCCATTCCGGAGGGCGTAATGGCCGCCCACGAGTTCCGGTTTAAGAACACGGGCAACCAGCCCATCGTTATTGCCAACGTGCAGGCCAGCTGCGGCTGCACCACGCCCGACTGGACCAAAACGCCCATCATGCCCGGCAAAAGCGGCATGGTGAAGGCCGTGTACAGCAGCGCCGGCCGACCCGGCGTGTTCAACAAAACCGTTACGGTGGTCAGCAATGCCAGCACGCCCAGCGAGGTGCTCACCATTAAAGGCAACGTACTGAACAAGGAGCAGATGCGCTCGAAACTAACGCCGGCCCAACTGGCCCAGTCGCCGCGCCTGAAGCTGGACCGCACCCGCCACGATTTCGGCAAAATGGAGGCCGGCCAGACGCTCACGGCCCGCTTTCAGGTCACCAATACCGGCAAGCAGGATCTGGTGCTGAGCGCCATTACGTCGCAGTGCTACTGCGTGGGCTACAAGAACGTGCCCTCGCCCATTAAGCCCGGCGAGACGGCCGTGGTGGAGCTGGTGTACAACCAGCGCCGCCTGGGCCAGCAGCAGGAGTCCGTCGTCATCACCAGCAACGACCTGAACGGCGACGCCAAGCTTACGCTCACGGCCGACATCGTGAAGGACCTCAACGTCGGCAGCATGCTGAAGGAAAGCGGTACGTCGGTACCGTTTAAGTGAATAGTGAATGAACGTCATTCTGAGCGAAGCCGGAGGCGAAGTCGAAGAATCTCGCGTGCAGTACTAACTCCTGATAGTAGGATTACTGTGACACGCGAGATTCTTTGGCTTCGCCGCCGGCTTCGCTCAGAATGACGTTCTTTTTCTTATCTCTCATTTCTCACCTCTCACTTCTAACTTCTAGCTTCTAACTCCTTCCTTGTCTATCTTTGCCCCCCGTTAACCCACCCATTTTACCCACCCGCTTTTTCCTGCTGCAAGCCATGCTGATTGGTGTTCCAAAAGAAATCAAAAACAACGAAAACCGGGTGGGCCTGACGCCCGCCGGTGCGACCGAATTTGTGAAGTACGGCCACGAGGTGTACGTGCAGGCTACGGCCGGCGAAGGCAGCGGCTTCTCGGATGAGGAGTATGAGCAGGCCGGCGCCAACATGCTGCCCACCATTGAGGATGTGTACGCGAAGGCCGAGATGATTATCAAGGTGAAGGAGCCGATTGCCTCGGAGTACCCCCTCATCAAGGAGAACCAGCTGCTGTTCACCTACTTCCACTTCGCCTCGGGCGAGGCCCTGACCCACGCCATGATTGAGCGCAAGGCGGTGTGCCTGGCTTACGAAACCGTGGAATCGTCGAACCGCGCGCTGCCCCTGCTCATTCCGATGAGCGAGGTGGCCGGCCGCATGGCCCCGCAGGAAGGCGCCAAGTACCTGGAGAAACCCCTGAAAGGCCGTGGCATTCTGCTCGGCGGCGTACCCGGCGTGAAGCCGGCCGAAGTGCTGGTGCTCGGCGCTGGTATCGTGGGCACCCAGGCGGCCAAAATTGCGGCCGGCCTCGGCGCCCAAGTAACCATCATGGATATCAACCTCAACCGCCTGCGGGAGCTGGATGATTTCATGCCCAAGAACGTGACGACGCAGTACTCCAACGAGTACAACATCCGCGCCGCCGTGAAAACGGCCGACCTCATCATCGGGGCCGTGCTGATTCCGGGTGCTAAGGCCCCGCACCTCATCACGCGCGACATGCTGAAGACCATGAAGCCGGGCACTGTGCTCGTGGACGTGGCCGTGGACCAGGGTGGCTGCATCGAAACCTGCAAGCCCACCACCCACGAAGACCCGACCTTCATCATCGACGACATCGTGCACTACTGCGTGGCCAACATGCCGGGTGCCGTGCCTTACACGTCTACGCTGGCCCTCACCAATGCCACGCTGCCCTACGCCCTCAAGCTGGCCAGCCAGGGCTGGCGTATGGCCTGCCTGCTCAACGAAGACCTGCGTATGGGTCTGAACGTGGTGAATGGCAAGGTGGTGTACAAGGGCGTAGCCGACGCCTGGGGCCTGGAACTGACCGACGTCAACCAGGTACTCAACGAGAATGTACTGTTCGAGGAAAGCACGTTCCTGTCGGTATAATTTCACTGCCTGTTGCCTTGAAAAGCCTTTCCCGCCCCGCGCGGGAAAGGCTTTTCTGTAGGCCCGGTTTCCCAAGGCTGAAGCCTTGGGCTAGTTAGCGCGGCCGCTGAACAAAAACGCTGCGTAGCCCAGGGCTTTAGCCTTGGGAAATAAGAACAGCATCTGCAATCAACATGAAAGGAATTATTTATACCGGTAGCGAGCTGACGGACTTGGTGACACTGGCGCGGCTGCCAACGTATTTGCAGGCGTTTCTAAGGGCCCAGAATGGCGTGGTGGCCTACTTCGGCGGGCTGCACATCCGGGGCTGCGTGGCGGCTCCCAGCTGGCACGCGCTAGCCCAGGTTTGGCAGGGCGAGCGGGCGCTGTGGCGCACGTATGGCGAGCTGCGCAAGTCCGACATCCCGTTCGGGCAGGACTGCGTGGGCAACCAGTTTCTGCTGCGCGGTGATGCCGTGTTGCTGCTCGACACGGAAACCGGCGAGCTGGCTGACCTCGATGTAGATTTCAAGCACTTCCTGTTCGGAGCCGAGAAGTTCCCGATGGATGCGCTGGGCCTGGAGCCACTGCGCACTTTTCAGCAGGCCGGCGGCGTGCTGCAGCCGGGGCAACTGCTGAATTTGTACCCGCCGCTGTGCTTGGCCACCAACGGCCGCACGGCCCCGGCCTCCAAGGCCGTGCCAGTGGCTAAGCGCCTCGACTGGCTGGCGGGCTTCTACGAGCAAATCAAGAATTTGCCCGACGGCCAAGCCGTGACGCTGGCGCCGCTGTAGGGTCGGAGCGCGAAGTTTCTGTTACTATAAAAAGCCGTTATCTAAAACGAAAGCTAACAGCCAATAGCTAATAGCCAATAGCTAACAGCTCCCTAACCTGCCCATGCCCACCGAGTTTCTTCGTCTGCTGATTCGTCGTTTTGCGCTGCTGCTGGGGGCCTATGTGCTGCTGCGGCTGGGCTTTTTCGGGCTGAACTACGCCGTGTTCCGGGAGGCTTCGGCGGGACAGGTGGCGCTGGCCTTCTGGCACGGCTTCCGGTTCGATTTGTCGGCCCTGCTGCTGCTCAATATTCCATGGCTGCTGCTGGGCCTGGTACCCAGCCGGGGCCGGGGCTGGCAGCGGCTGGTATGGGCGGTGTACCTGCTGCTTAACAGCTTCGGGCTGGTGCTGAACCTGGTGGACTGGGAATATTTCCGCTTCATCGGCCGGCGCACGAGCAACGAGCTGAGTACCATCGGGGCCGATGTGCAGCGGCAGGCGGGCCAGCTGCTGCTCAGTTACTGGTGGCTGCTGCTGCCCCTCGGCGTGCTGCTGGCCGCGCTCTGGTACTTCTACCCGATGCCTGACGGGAAGCGACAAGCTACCAGCCACAAGCTGCAAACGAACGATGGGCAATCCAATTTCCAGCAGCCAACCGCTAACCGCTATAAGCTAGCAGCTACCATTGCCGTGCAGCTGGTCGCTATTGCGGGCCTGGCGGTACTCGGCATCCGGGGCGGATTGCAGCTGAAGCCCTTGCGCACCGGGGCCGCTTTCGTGCAGCAACCGGCGGTATTGGGCCATCTGGCACTCAACACCACCTTCACCTTCCTCAAAAGCCTGGGTTACGCCGCGCCCGAGCGCAAGGAGTACTTCGGCACGCAGCAGCTGCTACGGGCGGCTCTGGCGGCCCGGCCGCTACCGCAGCGGGCCACGGTGCCGCTGCCGGGCCGCAACGTGGTAATTCTGATTCTCGAAAGCTTCGGCTCGGAGTACAACGGCGTTGAGAACCCCGGCCGGCGCAGTTACACGCCCTTTTTCGACTCGCTGGCCACCCGCGGCGGCCTGCTGCTGCCCGACCACTACGCCAATGGTCGCCGCTCCATCGAGGCCCTGCCGGCCGTGCTGGCCGGCCTGCCGAGCCTGATGGAAGGCTCCTTTATCACCTCCGATTTCCAGACCGACGAGATGCACGGGCTGGGCAGCCTGCTGGCCCGCCACGGTTACCAGACCAGCCTGTTCCATGGGGCCCAGAACGGCACCATGGGCTTCAACACCTTCAGCGGCATGACCGGCATGCAGCAGTATTTCGGCCTCGATGAATACCCCGGCGCCGCCAACAGCCCCGATTTCGACGGGCACTGGGGCATTTTTGATGAGCCCTATTTACAGTATTTCAGCCGGCAGCTGAGCCGGCAGAAGCAGCCGTTCTTCAGCACGCTTTTTACCCTGAGTGCCCACGAGCCGTTCGGGCTGCCGGCCAAGTATGAGGGCCAGCTGCCCACCGGCCCGCTGGCCATTCAGCCCACCATTGCCTACACTGATTTAGCGCTGCGCCGGTTCTTCGCCACGGCCCGGCAGCAGCCTTGGTACGATAATACGCTGTTTATCCTGCTGGCCGACCACACCTCCCAATCCGACGCGCCCGATTACCAGAACCTGCTGGGCGAGTACAAAACGCCGCTGCTGCTCTTCGCCCCCGGCCAGCCGCTGCCGGCCCTGCCCCAGCCCCGCATCAGCCAGCAGGCCGATGTGCCGGCCACCGTGCTCGACCTGCTGGGCCTGCCCGCCGACGGCCAGCTGCTGCCCTTCGGCTCCTCGGTGTTCGATACCGGCACCAGCGGCCGGGCCCTGTTTCTGAGCGGCGGCAGCTACTGGCTAATCCACGCCGACTACGTAACCGAGCTGACCGCCAACGACCAGGTGCGCCTCTACCCCTACCAACGCCACCAGTTGCCCGCTACCCCCCTCGCCACCCCCGACCCTGCCAAGCTGCGCCAGTACGGCGACGAACTGAAGGCCTGTGTGCAGTTTTACCTGAACGGGCTGGCAGATAACACGCTGTATAAGTAAGCGTTTGTTACGCTCCATTTAGCTTACGTTGATTGTAGCATCATTGAAAAAGGAGTCTGATCTTTAGAAGCATATGTTTCGTTAACTCACTTTCTTTTGGAAAACCTTTTTATCACTGGCATAGGCACCGACGTGGGCAAAACGCTCGTCGCGGCCATACTTACCGAGGCCCTGCAGGCCGATTACTGGAAGCCCGTGCAGGCGGGCCTCACGCCCACGACCGATGCGGGTACCGTGCGCGGGCTTGTCACGAACCCCATCAGCCGCTTCTGGCCCGAGCGGTACCGGCTGGCGCTGCCGGCCTCGCCTCACGCCGCCGCTGCTGCCGAGGGCCTGATATTGCGGCCCGACGATTTCGAGTTACCCACAACCAGCAACCACCTCGTGGTAGAGGGCGCAGGCGGGCTGCTGGTGCCGCTGGCGCCCGGCTTTTCGGTAGCCGACTTGGTGCAGCGGCTGGGGCTGGCCGTGGTGGTAGTGTCGCGGCACTATTTGGGCAGCATCAACCACACGCTGCTCACGCTGGAGGCGCTGCGGCAGCGACAGATTCCGGTGCGCGGCCTCGTGTTCAACGGCGCGCCCAACCCGGCCACCGAGGAGGCTATTCTGAGCTACTACAACGGGCCGGTAATGCCCCGGATACTGGAGGAGCCGGCGGTGTCGGCCGCCGTGGTGGCGCGGTACGCGGCGGAGTATCGGGAGTGGTTTATGAGCGCATAAGAGGGCCTGGCTTAGCGCCACGGGCCTCGCACGGCAATGCGGGGCCGGCCACGAAAACGCGGATTACTCCGCGGCAACCGGCATTGGGCCTACCTTTGCCGCATGCCTACCCTTTCTGAACGCGACCACGCCGTACTGTGGCACCCCTACACCCAGATGCAGACCGCCCCGCTGCCCATTGCCATTACCCGGGGCGAGGGCAGCTGGCTGGTAGCCGAGGACGGCACCCGCTACCTCGACGCCATTTCGTCGTGGTGGGTGAATTTGCACGGCCACGCCCACCCACACATTGCGGCCCGCGTGAGTGAGCAGCTGCGCACGTTGGAGCACGTGCTGTTTGCCGGCTTCACCCACCCGACCGCCGTCGAGCTGGCCGAGCAGCTGCTGGAAATTCTGCCCGAAAACCAGGCTCGCGCCTTCTACTCCGATAACGGCTCGACGGCCGTGGAAGTGGCCCTGAAAATGGTGCTCCAGTACTTCCACAACCTGGGGCAGCCCACGCGGCGCACGTTTATCTGCTTCAAGAATTCTTACCACGGCGACACGTTCGGGGCCATGGCCGTGAGCAGCCGCGGCGCCTTCACCGAGCCTTTCTGGCCGCTGCTGTTTGACGTGAAGTTTATCGATGTGCCGGTGCCGGGCCGCGAGGCCGAAGTGCTGGCCCAGCTCGATGCGCTGCTACAAAACCCCGAAGTCGCCGGCTTCATATTTGAGCCCCTGGTGCTGGGCACGGCGGGCATGGTCATGTATGAGCCCGTCATTCTGAGCGAAATGCTGCACCGTTGCCAGGCAGCCGGCGTGCTTTGCATTGCCGATGAGGTGATGACCGGCTTCGGCCGCACCGGGCCGCTGTTTGCCAGCAGCCTGCTGACTGCGCAGCCCGACCTGATGTGCTTTTCGAAGGGCCTCACCGGCGGCACCCTGGCAATGGGCCTAACTACCTGCGCTGCTCCGGTGTACGAGGCCTTTTTGAGCGACGACAAGATGCGGGCGCTTTTCCACGGCCACTCCTACACGGCCAACCCCGTAGCCTGCGCCGCCGCCCTGGCCAGCCTGGAGCTCACCCGCGCCGAGGAATGCACCGAGCAGCGCCGTCGCATAGCTGCTGCCCACGCTGCTTTCCGGGCCGAAATCGAAGGGCAGCCGGGCATTCGGGCAGTGCGCCATCGGGGCACCATTCTGGCCGTAGAGTACGACCCAGGTGAGGGCACCAGCTACTTCAGCCGCCTGCGCGACGCCTTCTACCAGCTTGCCCTCGACCACCACGTGGTGCTGCGCCCCCTAGGCAACGTGGTGTACCTGCTGCCGCCCTACTGCACCACCGATGCCGAGATGGCGCTGCTTTACACGGTGCTGCGCCAGATGCGCGAGGTGGTCCTCGACTTCGTGCCCGCCCCCAACCTGCCCCACATTCTGCATGATTAACCCCTCTTCAGATGCCGTAGTCGTCATCCGGGGCCGGGGCCGAGTATCGGCGCTGGGGCTGGAGTCGGATTGGAACGCGGCCGCTTCGCCCTTCAGCGCGCACCCGGCGGGCCTGCCCGTAGCGGCCCTGCCGGCCGAGGCCGAAGCCGCAGTAGCCACGTTGCGCCAGGCCCACCCCGCCTACCGCCAGCTCGACCGCACCGTACTGCTGGCTATACTGGCCGCGAGGTTATCGGTTGCCAGCATAGCCAATGAAAACAACCGGGCAACTGACAACTGGCAACTGGCAACGGGTAATCTCGCCGTCAGCATCGGGAGTAGCCGGGGGGCTACGGGGCGGCTGGAGGAGTTTCATGCGGAGTTTCTGGCCGACGGGCGGGTGCCAGCCGCAGCTTCGCCGCTGACAACGCTGGGCAACGTGGCCAGCTGGGTGGCCTTTGATGCGGGCCAAACGGGTGCGGCAGCTTTGAGCCACTCCAGCACCTGCAGCAGCGCGTTCCAGGCATTAGGCAACGCCGTGGCCTGGCTGCGCGCTGGCATGGCCGACCGGTTTCTGGCCGGTGGCGCTGAGGCCCCACTCACGGCCTTTACGCTGGCCCAGATGCGGGCCATCGGCATTTACTCTCCTTTCGAGGCCACCAACTGGCCCTGCCGGCCGGGCGCGGGCCGCCCCTCCACGTTTGTGCTGGGCGAGGGCGCGGCCGTTTTTGTGCTGGAACGCGGCAGCCGGGCGGCATTGCAGGCAACCGGCGCAACGGCGCTACTGCTCAGCGGCGTGGGCTTCGGCTTCGAGGCGCTGGGCAGCAAAACGGGCCTTTCGCCCGACGGCCAGCATTTCCAGCAGGCCATGCGGGCGGCGTTGCAGCAGGCCAACGCCGCCCCAACCGAAATAGACGCGGTAGTGCTGCACTCGCCCGGTACCCCGGCCGGCGACGCGGCCGAGCGGGCGGCATTGCGGGCCGTATTCGGCGAGCATCTACCGCTGCTACTATCCAATAAATGGCTGCTGGGCCATACACTGGGCGCCTCGGCTGCCCTAAGTCTGGATTTCGCTCTGTATGTGCTCGAAACCCAAACCTGGCCTACGCCCCCTTTCGAAACCGACGTAAATGGCCCGGCTTTGCGGCCGGTGCGGCGGGTGCTGGTAAACGCCGCCGGGTTCGGCGGCAACGCGGCCAGCGTGGTCGTGGCACGGCTGTAGCGCGAACTTTGTAGTTCGCGGCTTCGCGCCTTTCAAACGATTCTATCGGCGCGCAGCCACGAACTACAAAGTTCGCGTTACTTTCCCCGCAACGCCTAAGCCGGAATTGCGTCTATACCTTTCCAATCAAAACTCCTTTATGTCCCGCTCCCTACTCCTGCTGCTTGGCCTTGGCCTGCTAACCACGCCCGTTTTTGCCCAAACTAAACCGGCCACTACGCCCAACCCGCTTATCCGGGAAATGGTACAGCAGGTGTCGGCCAAGAATCTGCAGGATGATGTGGACAAGCTCGTGAGCTTCGGTACGCGCCACACGCTTTCCGACACCAAGAGCAAAAAGCGCGGTATTGGGGCGGCCCGGAACTGGGTTGAGAGCGAGTTCCGGAAGTACAGTAAAGCCAGCGGCGGGCGGCTCAAGGTCGAGCAGGACACGTTTACCATCAAGCCCGACGGCCGCCGCATCAACCAGCCGGTGCTGATGGCCAACGTAATGGCCACGCTGCCCGGCACCGACCCCACCGATACGCGCATCTTCATCGTCAGCGGCCACATCGACTCGCGGGTGACCGACGTGATGAACGCTACGGCCGACGCGCCCGGGGCCAACGACGACGGCTCGGGCACGGTGGCCGTAATGGAGCTGGCCCGCGTAATGAGCCAACAGAAGTTTCCGGCCACCATCATTTTCGTGGCCGTGCAGGGCGAAGAGCAGGGCCTCTATGGCTCGACCCACCTGGCCCAACGCGCCAAGAAAGAGGGCTGGAATCTGGTGGCCATGCTCAACAACGATATCATGGGCAACTCGACCGGCCACGATCCGGAAATAAAGAACAAGACCCAGTTACGGGTATTCAGCGAAGGCGTACCGGCCACCGAAACGCCCGAGGAAGCCCGGACGCGCCGCACGCTGAGCTCCGAGAACGACTCGCCTAGCCGCCAGCTGGCCCGCTACGCCCGCGAGGCCACCAAGCAGTACGTGCCCGGCCACGAGGTGGTGCTCGAGTACCGCCCCGACCGGTTCCTGCGCGGCGGCGACCATACGCCCTTCAACCAGCAGGGCTTCACGGCGGTGCGCTTCTCGGAGATGAACGAGGATTTCCGGCACCAGCACCAGGACTTGCGCACCGAAAAGGGCGAGGAGTACGGCGACCTGGCCAAGTTCATGGATTTCGACTACCTGCGCAGCAATACCGGCGTCAACCTGGCTACGCTGGCCAGCCTGGCCCTGGCCCCGGCTGCCCCGCGCAATGTAGGCGTGCTCACGGCCAAGCTCACCAACCGCACCGAGCTGCAGTGGGAAGCCCCCGCCACCGGCGAAAAGCCGGCCGGCTACTACGTGCTTATGCGCCCTACCAGCGCCCCCGAGTGGGAGCAGAAATTCTTCGTCACCGACCTCAAAGCCGATTTGCCCTTCAGCAAGGACAACTTCATTTTTGGCGTGGTGAGCGTGGACGCCGAGGGCCACGAGAGCCTGCCCGTCATACCCAAGCCGGTGCGGTAGAGTATCGGCTTATATATCATATCAAGGCCCATTGTGCAATGCACGATGGGCCTTGATATGTAGTTTTAGGCTGTATAATAGTTGGTTTCTATGCGTCGCTGTTTCTGTTTTTTCGCGCTGCTACTTTTACTTACCGCCGGGCCGGTAGCGGGACAGTGCATCTCTCAACCGAATGTTGCAGTATGGCCAGACGCGCATGCTCCTATCCAACCCCGCCAGATATTCCTGTTTTCTGCGGAGCTCAATACAATTGCCTGCCCGAAGCTAGCGCAGTTCGGGCACCAAATTCAGGTATATCTGTGGTCAAAGCAGGATTCGGTACCCCTGCTCCTACTGGAGCAGCCGGCTAACCGTTTCAGCAGCGCCCGGCAAGTGCTGATGCAGCCCGCCCGACCCCTGCTGCCCGATACCACGTATCAGTTGCGTACCAGCCTGCCGTCTTCTGCTGGCTACAGCTTATTTCGAATGCAGCGCGCCCAGGCTGGCAGTAAGCAACTCGTTATTGTGCACCGCTGGCGCGTCAGCAGCACATTGCCCGATACGCAGGCTCCGCGCTGGACGGCTACGCCCACCCCCGTGCGCCAAGAGTACTCGGAGAACAGTGAGGGCATAAATAACTATGTGCTGTTTTCTTTCCCCGTGCAGGATGCTTCGCCGGTACTGGTGCGGGTCACCATCCGAAGTGCACGCCTGAAGGCCCCGGTGATTAGCTACCTTACGCCCTGGCAAAATCAGCTGGGAATCGGCTGGTTCACGTGTGACGGCAATTTCACCTTCGGGCCAGATGAAGCCTGCACCGCGACCTTTGAGGCACTTGATGCGGCCAGCAACCGCAGCCAGGCCACCGGCCGCCCTATTCCGTTCCGGGGCCCAACCCGGCCGGGACAGGGACCAACCGAAACGAGCACGCGAGAAGTAGAACCATTCGTTACCAGACGGTAGCGGCACCGGATGGGCTTCTGTGCTTCCTTCCGCCTGGCACCTACTTGTGTATTCTGCCCCCAGGGTGTAGGCAGGCTCACGGCTGGACTTACCAACTGCACCTCGCTGAAGTGGGAAGCCTCGCCAACTGCAAGCGGCCGGCTACTATGTGCTCCCACACGCAACCAGCGCTCCGAAGTGGCAGCAGAAGTTTTTTTTGTAACCGATACCAAAGCCGACCTGCCCTTCAGCAAGGACATCCCGTCTCCAGAGTAGTGAGCGTGCACGCGAGGGCCCAGAGCCTGTGCTTAACCCTACTTATCCCTGCGATATTCGTGTACCTTGGCAATAGCCGGCCCGGCTTTTTTATCTCCCTAGTCCCCTCTACCATGAAACCGACCTTCCTTTTTTTGCTGCTGGCCCTGCTGCTAGGTGGTCCTGCAGCCCAGGCCCAATCGGGCTACCAGGTTCCCGACTATACGCTCAGGCTGCCGGAAGATTATATCCGCTTTGAGCCCCAGGTGGTGGAGGCGGTGAACTGGCTGGAGAAAACGCCCGCCGGCCAGCAAACGGCTCAGCGGCAGGCGGCCAACAAGTTCGTGTTTCAGTGGCTGAGTGGCTCGTCCAACGTGCAGGTGCAGCTGCAGAAGTACGTGGCCGACCTCGTCAAGCAGGATCCCGACCAACTGCTGCTGTTCATGGGCGGCTGGGCCCGCTACCAGCTCCAGCACCCCGAGGTGCAGGATGAGGTGCTGCTTAATGTAGAAGGCATTCACACGTTGCTTGTGGCCTATCAGGCGGGGGGCTACAAGAAAAACAAGCAGCTGGACGAGCTGTTGCGGCTGCGCCAGCAAAACCAGCTCCCGGCCTGGGTGACCAAGCAACTAGGCCGGTAAAGGCGCTGCCGGGGCAGTTCGCGCCGGGCAATGCCCGCCATGGCAGCTGGCCAAACCACAACTTTTTTTCGTGGCCGTACTGGAATATTGTTAATCCGGAGCGTACTTGCGGCCGCAACGAGGCCAAACACCCGTTGTATCCCTGGTTTTCTACCGCCCTATGTCGCGTCTGTTTCCTGCTGCTTCCGCCTTCTTCGCCAGCCCCGCGGCTTGCGCCATGGGCGCGTGCGGCAAGGGCAAGCCCGTAGGCAGCGGCCCCCTGATGGTCAAGAAATCGAAAAAACGCACCCCGACCCGACCGTCGCATTAGTTCATCGTACCTGATTCTGAACATTTTCCGCGCCGGTCCTTTCGAGGGTCGGCGTTTTTTTTGGCGCTGGCGAAGCGGTGCTTCGCCCCACAATTGTTTCTTATGAAGATTCTGAAGTTTGGCGGCACGTCCGTTGGGTCGGCGCAACGGATGCGCGAAGTGGCGGAGCTCATGCATGCCCCGCACCTGGGGCGGCGCGTGGTAGTGCTCTCGGCCATGAGCGGCACCACCAACGCACTGGTGGAAATTGCGGGCCTGCTCGGCAGCGGCGACGCGTCCGCTGCCGAGGCCCGCATTGCGTTCCTGCGCCAACGCTACCACGACGTGGCCCGCGAGCTGCTGGCCGATGCTGCCGATACCCTGCTGCCGATCCTCGACACGCACTTTCAAACACTGCTGGATTTTCTGGCGGTCCCGCTAACCCCCGCCGACGAGCGAATCATTCTGGCGCAGGGCGAGCTGCTGAGCACTCAACTGATGTACGGCTACGTGACGGCCGTGCTGGGCCGCCCGGCCGTGCTGCTGCCCGCGCTCGACTTCATGCGCCTCGCCGACGACGGCGAGCCCGACGCGGCCGCTATCCGGCAGGGACTGATGGCCGCGCTGCTTCCCTACCCCAACAACGCCCTGTTCATCACCCAGGGCTTCATCTGCCGCGACGCACGCGGCGGCATCGACAACCTGCGGCGCGGTGGCTCCGACTACTCGGCCTCGCTGATGGGAGCGGCCCTGGAAGCTGAGGAAATTCAGATCTGGACCGATATTGACGGGCTGCACAACAACGACCCGCGCGTAGTAACCGGCACTTACCCGGTGCGCGAGCTGTCGTTTGATGAGGCCGCCGAACTGGCTTATTTCGGAGCTAAAATCCTACATCCCAGCTCAGTACTACCGGCGCGGGCGCACAGCATTCCGGTGCGGCTGCTGAACACGATGCAGCCCGACGCACCCGGCACGCTCATTTCGGCGCGCACCGGCCCCGGGTCCATTAAGGCCATTGCCGCCAAAGACGGCATCACGGCCATCAACGTGAAATCGAGCCGGATGCTGCTGGCCCACGGTTTCCTACGCAGCCTGTTCGAAGTATTCGAGCGCCACCGCACGTCCATTGATATGATTACGACATCGGAAGTAGCCGTGTCGCTGACTATCGACGACGCCGGCCGTCTGCCTCAGATTGTGGCCGAGCTACAGAACTTTGGTGCGGTGGCCGTCGATGAAAACCAGAGCATTATCTGCCTCGTCGGCAGCCTTACGCAGGACGCCAACGGCAGTGCCCACCGCGCCTTCGCCGCCCTGCGCGACGTACCGGTGCGCATGATCAGCTACGGCGGCTCGCCCAACAACATCAGCATCCTAGTCAGCACCACCGATAAAGTGCGGGCATTAAAGGCATTGAATGCGGGGCTATTTGAAGGACGCGAGGAGTGAGAGGAAACGTCATGCTGAGCGGAGCGAAGTCGAAGCATGACACCATTCTTTTACCCAGTTCCTTTATTCCTAACAACATTACCCCAAACACCCCTCAACCATGTCTTTCACGCTTCCCGCTGAATTCCTGCATCAGCCTACCCCTTTTTACTACTACGACCTCGACCTGCTCGACCAGACGCTGACCGCGCTGACGACGGCGGCGCGGCCGGGCAATTTCCGGGTGCACTACGCCCTTAAGGCCAACTCCAACCTACCCGTGCTGGCGCGCATCCGGCGCGCCGGGCTGGGGGCCGACTGCGTGAGCGGCGGCGAGGTAGCGCGGGCCCTGGAGGCCGGTTTTGGGCCCGATGACGTGGTGTTTGCCGGCGTGGGCAAATCGGATACCGAGATTAACCTGGCCCTGACGGCCGATATTTTCTGCTTCAACGCCGAGTCGGTACCCGAGTTGCGGGTACTCGATGAGCTGGCCGGGAGGCAGGGCCGCAAGGCGCGGGTGGCGTTGCGCATCAACCCCAACGTGGACGCCTACACCCACCCCCACATCACGACGGGCCTCGATGCCAACAAGTTCGGTATTAGTCTGCCCGATTTGGCCGGCGTGCTGGAGCAGTTGGAGCAGTTGCCCCACGTGGAGCTGATTGGCCTGCACGCCCACATCGGCTCCCAGATAACCGAGATGAGCGTGTTTGCCGCCCTCAGCCGCAAGCTCAACGACCTGCAGACCTGGCTCGAAGAACGCGGCCACCACCTGCCCCACCTCAACGTGGGCGGCGGCCTGGGCATTAGCTACGAACAGCCCGACGAGCACCCGATTCCCGATTTTGCCACCTACTTTGGCCTGTTTGACCAGTACCTGCAGCGGCGGCCGGGCCAGCAGGTGCATGTGGAGCTGGGCCGCTCGGTGGTGGCGCAGTGCGGCACGCTGCTCAGCCGGGTGCTGTATGTGAAGGAAAGCCAGCACACGCGTTTCGCCATTCTCGATGCGGGCATGACCGAACTCATGCGTCCGGCCCTCTACGGCAGCCACCACCACATCCAGAACCTGAGCAGCCAGCTCCCCGAACTGGCCTACGACATCGTGGGGCCCATCTGCGAGTCAACTGACACCTTCGGGCGCGCCCGGCTGCTGCCCGAAACCCACCGCCACGACCTGCTGGCCATCCGCTCGGCGGGGGCTTATGGCGAGGTCATGTCATCAGGCTACAACCTGCGCGAGAAGGCGGCAGCCGTCTACGGTGGTGCAGGGCTGAATTCGTAGCGCAGTTTCAGAAGTAACAGCCTGTGAACTGCCCCAACGGCACCAGATTACGATTCGTTGAAAGCATTGAAAACGTAACTTCACGTTTGGCGCAACAACCCTGGCTGATCAAGTTACTGCCTGCTTCTCCTATTTCCTCGCCTAATGCATGATAGAAGTCTGATTCAGGTTATCAGCATGCTGGCCGTTTTTATTGCGGGCATGCTGGCCTTGTTCCTGCTGACGGTTCCGACCAGGCACCGCCTGAGCAACCGGCTGTTTGGGACGTTTATTCTGCTCAACGCCTTGGATATCAGCTCGTGGTTTCTGAACCGTCATCTGCTGCCTTACCCAGGGCTGCTGGTGTTCAAAATCACCACGAACACTCTCATTAATCCTGTTTTTTACCTGTACGCCCTGGCGGTTTGCTACTCCGACTTTCGGTTGAAGCCCCGGCACCTGTGGCACCTGTTGCCCTTCGGGCTGCTCACGCTAGGGCTGCTGCCCCGTTTTTACCTGGTCGATGCCGCCGCCAAGCTGCATTTCTTGGAGAACTTCAGGGATCAGCCCGAATCTGTAGTTATTCGTTGGCTGGGCGAACTGCAATTTCTGGTCTATACCGCCGCCATTTTCATAATCCTTAAAAAGTACAAGCAGGCGTATCAGGAAAACTACACCAATCCGGCCAGTATTACCTACAAGTGGCTGTTCCAGCTAACGGCTACCCTGACGTTGCTACACGTCGTTGTCGTGGTCAAAAACGGCTTGCAGTTCACCGACCAGCAGGATTGGTTCGCGGGCTTTGAACTGCTGGTTGGCATCAACGCCACTTGCGTTCTGTCCTGGTTCATTCTCAAGGCGCTTTATCACCCAGCCCTTTTCCGCGGCGTCGATTCGACCCTGGAACCAGTTGGGGCCTTGCTGGCCGGCGAGCCGGCGGCCAGCAAGGCCACCGAAGCCCTGGCCCCACCACAAACCGAAACGCAGGTGCAACAGCTGCGCAACTACATGGCGCAGGCCGAGCCCTACCTCAACCCCGACCTGACCGTGCAGGAGCTGGCTACCCAGCTCAACTGGCCCGTGCGGGAGCTGTCAGTGCTCATCAACCATCACCTGGGCCAGCACTTTTTTGATTTCGTGAATGAGTACCGCATCACCAAATCCATGCACCTGCTCAAGGATGCCAGCCAGCCCCAGCTAACCGTACTCGAAATTCTCTACGCAGTCGGATTCAATTCCAAATCCTCGTTCAATACTTCCTTCAAAAAGCACACGGGCCAAACCCCAACGCAGTACCGAAGCGCTTGAGGAGAAGTGTTGTTGAGCCGATTACAGAGTAAAATACAGAGCCTGTTTCCGTCTGCTATTGAAAGGACCCAACCGAATTTTCACTATTCAATACTTTCATATACAGACAGTTAAAATAAAGTCGAACGTCGGCTGAGAAAAGTCGGACGCATTTTTCAACGGGAAAGTGGTTCGACTTTTTTAGTCGGTCGCAGGGCCGGAAGCGGGGCCGCACCTTTGGGTTACCTGGTAGCAAAGCCAGGTACTCAATCGTTTCCCGCATGCCGCGTCGCTTCTTCCAATTACCCCTCCCCCGGGTGCAGCCAGGGCGCAACTCCCGGAGGCGGATGCCCATACTGTGCCACTGGCTCGGGCTGCTGTGCTGGCTGCTGCCTGGTTGGGTAGCGGCGCAGGGTACGCTCAGCGGCACCGTAACGGACGGGACGGCGCCCGTGGCCTGGGCCAACGTGGTGCTGTTTACCCCCGCCGGTCAGCTGGTCGCGGCCACTGCAACTACCGAGCAGGGCCGTTTCGAGTTACAGGCGGCACCGGGGGCCTACCAACTCAAAGTGAGCTTCCTGGGCTTTAGCGACTGGGAGCAACCGGTGGTATTAGCGGCCGCTACAACGCTGGGCACCATCATTCTGAAAACCAGCGCCACCGCCCTGCGGGAGGTAACAGTAGTGGGCCAGAAGGCTTTGGTAGAATATCAGCCGGACCGCGTGATTTTCAACGTGGAGAATAGCGCCGCCGCAACGGGGGGCGATGCAGTGCAGGCCCTGAGCGCGGCCCCTGGCGTGCTGGTGCGCAACAACAGCATCAGCCTGCTGGGCAGGGGGGCCGTGCGGGTGCTGGTGAACGGCCGCTTGCTCGAACTAGCGGGCGAAGAGTTGGTAGCCTACCTGAAAGCCATTCCGGCCAGCAGCATCCGCAACGTGGAGGTGATGAGCAATCCGCCGGCGGAATACGAGGCCGACGGTGCCGGGCTGCTGAATATCAACCTCAGGCAGGGAGCGGCCGATTCCTGGAAAAATACCAGTACTCTCAGCTACGAACAGAACACGTATGGGAGCCTGGCGCTACGGAATAACCTTATTTACAACCAGGGCCGGATACGCTTCGCCGGGAGCGTGGGCGGCAAGCTGGGTAACAGCCAGGCCAGGCAGACGCTTACCACTGCCTACCCCAGCGGCCTCTGGAACCTGCGCTATACGGGCCGGCAGCAGGAAAACAACGCCTCGGCCCGGCTGGCGCTGGATTACGACCTTACACCGAACCTCTCCGTGGGGGGGCAGTACGCCGGCACCTACGCGACCCCAGGCAGCCAGGATTACACGACCATCGATATCCGCAACCGGCAACAGCGGCTGGACTCGCTGGTGCGCAATACGGATGCCCGCCGGGTACGCACCAGCAGCCACGCCTACAACGCGCACCTGGTATCAGTGCTGGATACCTTGCAGCGGCAGCTGTCGGTCGATGCGGATTATTTCACGTATGATTCGGAGTTAGACAACACGCTTATAGCCAAAGTTTTTACACCCGAAGAGGAGTTTGTGCGAACCAGTCTGGCGGCTCGTAACGATTCGTACCAGCAGGTGCGGACGGGTAGCGTGAAGGCCGACATGACCCATCCGCTGCTCTGGGCACAGCTTTCGTACGGGGGCAAAATCAGCCTGATCAGCAGCCAAAGCGGGCTGGCCTATTACGATATCCGGCCGGCTACTCCGCAACTGGACCCCAGCCGGTCCAATACCTTTGAGTACCGCGAACAAACCCAGGCGCTCTACGTGAGTGGCACCCGCCCCTTCAGCGCCAGGATGAGCCTGCAATTGGGGCTACGGCTGGAAAACACCCAAACCCGGGGTTACTCGGCCACCCTCGACCAGCGAACTACCAGAAGCTACCGCAAGCTGTTTCCCTCGGCCTACCTCACCTACCAACCGAGTGACGACCACCGCTTCCGGCTCACCTACGGCCGGCGCGTGAACCGCCCCGGTTTCGGCCTGCTCAACCCCTTCCGATCCTATATCAACAGCAACAGCTACTCCGAAGGCAACCCGTTTCTGCAACCCTCCTTCGCCAACAACCTGGAGCTGACTTACGCCTACAAAAACGCCTGGCGAACCAACGCCTTCCTCACCCACACGGTGGCGGGTTTCGGGCCCGTCTTCACGGCCGAGCCGGCCACCAACACGCTGACCATCAGCCGGCAGAACTATTTTCGGGAGTACGCCTACGGGCTGGGCCAGAGCTACACGGCCCCCGTTACGGCCTGGTGGCAAACCCAGACGCAGCTGTACGGGCTGAGCTCGGCCACGCAGTTCAGCAACGGCCTGGCGGCCCGGCCCCGCAATGGCATCCAGCTGTATGGAGCCACAACGAACACCTTCACCCTGGGCCCGGCTACCACGCTCCAGGCAGACTACACGTACGCTTCGCCGGTGGCCAGGGGCCTGTACCGCATGGGCTACACGTCGGGGCTGAACTTGGCGTTGCAGCACCAGTTTCTGCACAACCGACTGCACGTTACGGCCCTGCTGAACGACGCATTTAATACGGCTTACCTGAAAGACTATAGCTCCACAGTCAACGGTATCAGGCAGGTTTACAGTGAGAATAACAGCAGTCGGTTTTTCCGCCTCACCCTCAGCTACGATATTGGCAACAGCCTTTTACAGGGCAAACAGCGGGAGTTTGGCAATGAGGATGAGCGCCAGCGGACCCGGTAAGTTGCGGGCAGCTGCTACCAATACACCACCCACTTGCCCAGCTTTTCCTGGTGCGTGAAGCTTTGCAGCAGCCACTGGCGCTCGGGTTTCAGTTCGCCTTTTACCAGCAGCACCGGCTGTTGCGCGAGCAGCTGGCGCAGGGGGGCTTCGGCTTCGGGCTGATTGAGGTAGAGCAGGTAGCGGTGCCAGCTGGTACCGGGCTCAAACTGGGTTTCGCGGTTGAGGCTGGTGTTGCCGTCGTTGAGAAAGACCGGCAGCGTGCCCAGCTCGAAGGCCAGCGAGGGCAGCAGTTGGTCGTAGACCACGACCGGGCGGGTTTGCAGGCCCTGGCTGGTGATGAACTCGGCCAGCGGGCGGCTGCCGTTGAAGGCCAGCTCGTTCTGTTGCATGATGGGCTTAGCCGAAATCAGCAGGAAAACCGTGAAAATAACGGTACCCACCAGCAGCCGGGGCGCAATGCGCACCTGGTTCCAGATGCTGAGCGTGAGCACCAGCGTAACCACCCCAATAGCCGGCCAGAGCGAAACCAGCGGGTGCAGTTCCAGGCCCAGCTCGAACACGGCCGCAAAAATGGGCAGCAGGCACAGTATGCCCAGCAGCAGCCCAAAAAAGCCCACAATGCCCACGTACCAGCGGTGCAGCACAGCCTCGGTGCAGCGGCCCAGATAGTAGGTAGTGAGCAGGGCCACGCCCGGGAAAATGGGCAGCACGTACAGCAGCAGCTTGGATTTGGAGAGCGAGAAGAACAACAGCGGCACCAGCACCCAGAAGATGAGCACGTTGCGCCAGAGCCGCGGCACCGTGGCCCAGGGCGTGCGCGCGGCCCGCACCACCAGCGCCACTGCCCAGGGCAGGCTGGTAGCCGGCGCCAGCAGCACGTAAAACCACCAGGGCTTGCTGCGGTTGAAAGTGGCCGCGTTGGCGAAGCGCTCCACCGTGTGCTCGTACAGGAAATAGCGCACGAAAGCCGGGTTTTCGGCCATCAGATACAGGTACCAGCTCAGCCCTACCAGCACGAACAGCGCCAGCCCCAGCACGTGGTGCACCGTAAACGGCCGTCGCGCCCCGCCGCCCAACCGCTCGGCGGCCGGCACCCGGAAATAGGCGCCCGCCACGGCCATCAGCGGCAGCACGAAGCCCACCGGCCCCTTGGTGAGGAAGGCCAGTCCCAGCCCCAGCCAGAACAGGTACAGCCAGCGCTGCCCGCCATCGTGGTAGTAGCGCAGGATGCCGTAAGCCGCCGCCAGCTCCAGGGTGGCCAGGTACACGTCGGTGGTTACGTTGAGGGCCGAAATGAGCACGACCGGCAGCGTACCGTAGATGACGGCCGCCGCCAGGGCCCGGGCCCTGTCGTTGCCAAACAGCAGCAGGCCCAGCGCGTACACCAGCCCCACTTGTAGCAGCACGGCCAGCACCGGCAGCAGCCGCACGCCCACCATATTCACCCCAAACAGCCCCAGCCCCGCCGCCGTAACCCAGTACGTAAGGGGCGGCTTATGGAAATGCTGAATCCCGAGCAGCCGCGGGTGCAGCCAGTCGCGGCCGGTCAGCATTTCGCGGCCGATTTCCGAGTAGCGGGCCTCGCTGCTTTCCAGCGGCCCCCAGCTGCCCAGCTGCCAGGCAAAAGCCCCGCCCAGCACCAGCAGAAAAAGCCACAGCCAGCGGCGCGAAGTCATGGGGAGAGGCATAGGGCGGTGAGTGAGTTAAGGGATAAAGAGCAAAGGTACTGTCATCCCTCATCTGGCGTTCGCGGAGCAAATAATCTGTAGAGAAGCTACTATCAGCACCAGCAGAGGTGTAGAGGGGCAGTCGGCCGGCTGGGGCGCGTCGGCGACAGTCATCCGACCGAATATTGCCATGTTCGTTAGTATCATACCTCTTGCTGACCAATTCCTGATGGCCCTTGCGACAGCCGACTGTCTTTGGGGCGTCGGACCGGATTTTCCTGCGGCCACTTGAGCCAGGCGACCTTTTACTTTTGCTATACTTCTTCCCACTATGCTACTTTCCAAAATCAATCAGCGGCTGGCCTTGCTGCTACTGCTGTTGTACCCGCTGCTGGCTCCGGCTCAGGCGCACCTCAACCTGGCCCTGGAGGCCAATGCCAATCGGGGCCGGCCGCTGTTGCTGTGGGCCCGCAAAATGGACGGTGGCACAGTCGTGAATTTCGACACGGCGACGTTCCGGCAGGGCCGGGGCAGTCTGCGCCTCGACCTGGAAAAGGCCGACGAACCTACTTCCGCAGCCATTTATACGCTGTTTTCTTTTCCCGTCGACTCGGTGCGTGGCCGGCTCGTGACGGTTAGTGGCTGGGTGCGCACCCGCGGCTTCGCGGGCCAGGCCGGCCTCTATGCCTACGCCCACACGCCCGACAATGATGACGGCAAAGACCGGCGCGACCAACTCGAAAACCTGCCGCCCAACCAGGAGTGGCGCCGCCTGGAGCTGACGCTGGTCGTGAAACCCACTGCCACCGCCTTCGGCCTGGGCGTGCGGGCCTATGGCAGCGGGCAGGTCTGGTTCGATGACGTCGAGGTGCGCATCAATGGCCGCCGGTATCAGGACGGGCCGTTGGCCGGCACCGAGGCCCTGCTGCTGACCGCCCAGGAGCGCCAAACTCCTGCCTGGAGCTTCGAGCAGCTGCCGCCGCCCGCCGCCCGCCCCGACCCCACCCGCGTAACACTGCGCCTGGACAGCCTGCTGCCCCGACAGGGCCGCCATAGCCTGCGCCTGACGGCCGCCCCACCCGCCCGACCCGGCGAGGCGGTGCCCGTGGTGTACCTGGGCACACTGCCCATCGCGCAGCTGCGCGGCAAAATGCTACGAGTGAGCGGCTACTGGCGCCAACCCGCCCCGGCCGGAGCGGGCGCGCCCGCCCTGCCGGTTTTCACCTACGCCCGGCTCAGCACCGATGGCCGCGGCGGCACCGAGTCGCAGTGGAGCCACGGAGTGGTCGAGCTGCCGCCGCCGCCCCGGCCTGGGGCGGAATGGGCCGCGTTCAGCCTGCGTATTCCGGTGGCCGACGATGAGTTTGCCACCGACCTGTCGCTGGGTATGCGCCTGCCCGGTCCGGCCACGGTGCTGCTCGACGACTTTACCTTCAGCCTCGACGGGCAGCCCTACGTACCGGCCCTACCGCCCGCGCCCGCGCCCGCCGCGCCCACCACCGCCGAGGTGGCTTGGCTGCGCCGGGTGCTGGTGCCGCTGCCGGTTAGTGCGCCGGCGGCCGGTGCGGCCTCCAAAACGCCGGATTTGGCTGCACTGGGGCCGCTGATTGGCAATGCGCGGGTGGTGGGGTTGGGCGAGGTGACGCACGGCTCGGGCAGCTTATTCGAGATGAAGCACCGGCTGGTGCGCTACTTGGTGGAGCAAAAAGGCTTTACGGGTTTCGTGCTGGAAAGCAGCGCCGACTGCGAGCCGCTGAACCAGTATCTGCAAACCGGGCAGGGCGACCCGGCCCGGCTGGTGGGCAGTCTGGGCGTGTTCAGCACCCAGGAAGTGCTCGACCTGCTGCGCTACCTGCGCGCCTACAACCAACGCCCCGGCGTGGCCAAAGTACAGTTTGCCGGCATGGATATGCAGGCGCCCGAAAACGCGCTGGCATTCCTGCAACAGGCGGCCCGCCCCGACGACGAGTTTGTGCAGACCCGGCTGCGGGAGCTGGCCGCGGCGCTGGCGCAGGTTCCGCGCAGCGGCGGGGGGCCGGCCCTCGACCTGTTCCAGACGCCTCACCAGCCCACCGATGCCCGCCTGCAAACGCTGCTGCGCCTCATCCGCGAGCTGCGCACCGGCCTCGATACCCGTTTCAAGCTCGTGCGCAACCCCGATTGGACTGCCCGCCAGCAGGCGCGCTTTCTGTTTGAGCTGCGCCGGCTGGAGCAGGGCGCCACCTTCCGGCGCCTGCCCCTGCGCCAGGGCGGCGACTACCGCGACGCCTGCATGGCCGAAAACGTGCTTTGGCTCAGCCAAAACCTGGGCCTGAACGGGACCCCGACCAAGCTGGCCGTTTGGGCGCACAACGCGCACGTGGCTACCTCCGCCCTGAGCCAGCGCCCGCTGGGAGAGTGGCTGAGGGCCAGCTTTGGTCCGTCGTATTTGTCGTTGGGCTTTGCCTTCGGGCAGGGCAGCTATGCGGCAGAGAGCGGCCACACGTTTCGTTCGGTCGCCGCGCAACCGGCTCCGGCCGGGTCTTATGAGGCTTGGTTTCAGGCCACCAAACTGCCCGCCTTTGTGCTGGATATGCGCCGGCTGAAGCTGAATGATGAGAATGCCTGGCTTTTTCAGCAGCAGCAGTTTCGCGACATTGGCATTCAGGAGGCACCCCAGAATTTTGCCTCCCACGAGCTGCACAGTGAGTTCGACGCGGTTTTGTTTCTGCAGGAGTCGAAAGCGGCGCAGCATCTGAAGTAGCGCGTTGTGGCCATTGCGCTGGCAAAGAGAAAAGAACGTCATTCCACTACTTCATCCCCTGCCGCCGTACCTTTGGGGCATGAATCTTCTTTCCGCGGAAAACCTCTCCAAAAATTACGCCGACCGTTGGCTGTTTAAAGACCTGAACTTCGGGTTGCTCCAAGGCCAGCGCGTGGCCTTTGTGGGCATCAACGGCACCGGCAAAACCACGCTCATGCGCATTCTGGCGGGCCTCGAAATCCCCGATACCGGCTTGGTGAGCGTGCGCAAGGGCATCCGCGTGACGTATTTGGGCCAGCAGCCGGTGTTCGATGAAAGCCTGACGGTGGAAGAAACCATCTTCGCCAGCCAGAACGACACGCTCAAGGCCATCAAGGAATACGAGCACGTCGTCAACGACCCCGACCACAAATCCGACGACCTGCAACGGGTACTCGAGCGCATGGACTCGCTCCAGGCCTGGGATTACGAGGCCCAGGTGCAGCAAATACTGTCGCGGCTGGGCATTCTGGGCGAGCTGCTGACGCGCAACGTGAGCCAGCTTTCGGGCGGGCAGCGCAAGCGCGTGGCCCTGGCCCGGGTGCTGATTGAGGAGCCCGACGTGCTGCTGCTCGACGAACCCACCAACCACTTGGATTTGAGCACTATTGAGTGGCTCGAAAACCGCCTGTCGTCGCCCAGCCTCACGCTACTCATGGTTACCCACGACCGGTACTTCCTCGACAGCGTGGCCAACGAAATTGTGGAGCTCGACAAGGGCCAGATGTACCGCTACCAGGGCAACTACGCCTATTTCGTAGAGAAAAAGGCCGACCGCGAGATGCGCCAGGCCACCGAAGTCGAGAAGGCCCGCCAGCTCTTCAAAAAGGAGCTCGACTGGATGCGCCGCATGCCCCAGGCCCGCGGTACCAAGCAGAAGGCCCGCATCGACGCCTTCTACATCACGAAGGAAAAGGCCAGCACCAACCTGAGCAAGCAGAACGTGGAGCTGAGCGTGAAAACCACCCGCCAGGGCGGCAAAATCATCGAAGCCAGCCACCTCAACAAGTCTTTCGGCGACAACGTGGTGCTCGACGATTTCAGCTACGTCTTCAAAAAGAAGGACCGCATTGGCCTGGTGGGCCCCAACGGCGCGGGCAAATCCACGCTGCTCAACATGCTCACCGGCAAGCTCGCCCCCGACTCCGGTACTATTGAGGTAGGCCAGACCACCGTGTTCGGCTACTACACCCAGACGGAGCTGGAGTTCGACCCCACCCAGCGCGTGATTGACATTGTGAAGGAAGTGGCCGAAGTGGTGGAGCTGGCCAACGGCGACGTGCTCACGGCCAGCCAGTTCCTGAGTTTGTTCCTGTTTCCGCCGGCTCAGCAGTACACGCTGGTCAACAAGCTCAGCGGGGGCGAAAAGCGCCGGTTGCAGCTGCTGCGGGTGCTCATCAAGAACCCCAACTTCCTGATTCTTGACGAGCCCACCAACGACCTCGACCTGGGCACGCTCAACATTCTCGAAGACTTCCTGCTGCACTTCGGCGGCTGTCTGCTCATCGTGAGTCACGACCGTTACTTCCTCGACCAGCTGGCCGAGCACCTGTTCGTGCTCGAACCAGGCGGGGCCGTGCTCAACTTCCCCGGCAACTACACCGACTACCGCGAGTACCTGGCCGAGCGCGAAACCGAAGCCGCCCTGGTAGAAGAGGAAAAAGCCGCCAAAACGGCCCGCGCCGAAGCCAAAGCCGAGGCCGCCAAGCCTGCGCCGGTGGCTGCCCCCGCCCCGGCCGCTGCCGCTGCCAAGCGCCGCGCCTCCTACGCCGAGAAGCGCGAGTACGAGCAGCTCGAAAAAGACATGGCCGCCCTCGAAACCGAAAAGCAGCAGGTCACCAGCAAGCTGAATGGCGGCAGCGGTAGCGCCGACGAATTTGCCGCCTGGGGTGCCCGCCTCGGCACGCTCACCCAGGAACTGGAAACCAAGGAACTCCGCTGGCTGGAGCTGGCCGAGCTAGTGTAAACACCAATACATCCTCAACGTTACCCGGCGGCCCGCCCGAACCAAGTTGTTCGGACGGACCGCCGGACTGCTTTAGCGCCAACTTTCGGCAAATCGCCCGGCGCAGTAGCGCTGGGCCAGCCCCCATTGCTACTGGGTCGGGCGGCTGCCGGGGCGTCGGCTAAATATACGCCGAGTGTCGATACCCCGCCTCAGCGCCGCCCTGCGTTTGCTGCCGGCGCTATGGCGGCGGGGTGAGCAGGGCCAGCGCTGAACAAAGGGGCGCCCCACAGCCTTAATGAGCCGACCGGTTGATGTTGGTCGGAACCGCGTACCTTATCGGCCCGGAGCCGCGGTTTCTGGTGCTTCATTTCGCTACCTAACTCTTTCTTTCCTCATGGCAAAAATGATTTCTCCGCAGGTCGAATTCGGCTTCCTGCTGCAACAGACCAAAAGTGTAGCGCCCGAAATCTTCACCGCCGACGGCAACGGCTTCCTCAACCTGATGGAAGGCCGCTGGCAGGAGCCCGGCAAACCCCGCGAGTTCATCTCGCCCATTGACGGCACCCAGCTCGGCTGGCTACCGATGCTCAACGACGAAACCGCCCTGCGGGCCGTGCAGGCCGCCAAAGCCGAAGCCGCCGCCTGGGCCAATACCGACCTCGACGAGCGCAAACGCCGGGTGCAGGACTGCCTGACCCAGCTGCAGCCCCACGTGGAGCTGGTGGGCAAGCTGCTGATGTGGGAAATCGGCAAAACCTACAAGCTGGGCTTTACCGACATCGACCGCGCCATTGACGGCGTGCAGTGGTACGTGGACAACATCGAGGGCATGCTTGGCAAGCGTACTCCGCTGGGCCTGGTCAGCAATATTGCCTCCTGGAACTACCCCATGTCGGTGCTGCTGCACGCGGTGCTGGTGCAGGCGCTGTGCGGCAACGCCGTCATTGCCAAAACGCCCACCGATGGCGGCTTTATTTCCCTGAGCCTGACCTTTGCCATTGCCCGCCGCTGCGGCCTGCCCGTCACGCTGGTGAGCGGCTCGGGTGGCGAGCTGAGCGACGTGCTGGTGCGCAACGATGCCGTGGACTGCCTCAGCTTCGTGGGCGGGCGCTACAACGGCCGCAACATTGCCGACGCGCTGGCCCAGCAAGACAAGCGCTACATGCTGGAAATGGAGGGCGTGAACACCTACGGCATCTGGGACTACTCCGACTGGGACGGCATGGCCCAGCAGCTCAAGAAGGGCTACGACTACGGCAAGCAGCGCTGCACGGCCTACGTGCGCTTCGTGGTGGAGCGCCGCCTGTTCCCGCAGTTCCTCGAAACGTACTGGAACACCATCCGGGACCTGAAAATCGGCAACCCCACGCTGGTCGACGCCCCCGGCGACGCGCTGCCCGACCTGGCCTTCGGCCCCGTCATCAACGCCCGCCAGGCCCAGGACCTGGACCGCCTCTACCAGGACGCGCTCAAAACCGGGGCCACGCCCATCTACGAGGGCCAGCTCGACGACAGCCTGTTCCTGCCCGGCCAGGACCGCAGCGCCTACCGCGCCCCGCGGGCGCTGGTGAACCTGCCGCGCCAGAGCGAGCTGTACTTCAAGGAGCCCTTCGGCCCCATCGACAGCATTGTGCTCGTTGACCGCGTGGAGGAGTTGGTGGGCGAGATGAACATCAGCAACGGGGCCCTGGTGGCCGCCATTGCCTCCGACGACGCCAAGCTGGCCGCCCGCACGGCCAAGGAGGTGCGCGCCTTCAAAGTGGGCCTCAACCAGCTCCGCTCCCGTGGCGACCGGGCCGAAGTGTTCGGCGGCCTGGGCGAATCCTGGAAAGGCGCCTTTGTGGGTGGCGCGCTGCTGGTCGAAGCCGTGACGGAAGGCGAAAAAGCCATCCTGGGCAACTTCGAAGATTCCATCCTGCTGCCGGAGAACATCTAGCGGCCGTTCGGCTGTGATGCATCAGCCCGCAACGCAAAGCCCCGCCCGAATCTTAGTGCTTCGGGCGGGGCTTTGCGTTGCGGGCTGTGTTGTAAAAAAGGGTAATTGGTTCGATGATTTTTACGGGCCTCAAGTCCTAGTCTATATTATCCTCTTCTGGAAGAGATTGTCCCATCATATTATTAAAAGCTGAAAATGCTGCCCTGTTAAAATCTTTATTAGTCAATATTTTGCCACCATATATATCTAGTAATAGCTCTATTTCCAACAAACCAAAATCCCTTGCCCACCATTTTGGAGTTACACCGTCAGAAGATAGGATATTGGGATTTGCTCCAGCTTCAAGAAGTATTCTTGCCATATCTGTATCTCCTGTAAATACTGCCCAATGTAGAGCAGTATGTCCATAAGTATCTAACTCATTTAAGTCCACTTTCAATCCAATCAGATTCAACGCAGACTCGTATTCAGATTTTAAAGCGGCTTCGTGTATCTGGTATCTATCCATCTTGCTTTATTACATAAGAGTTATCTGCGAATATTGCTGCCAACATTCGTAGTGATGAATTTATCCAAGTCTTTCAGCTCAACACCCTTTGCTTGACCCGCAACTAACCCGTAGGGAGCGAGTTAAATATAGCGTGTTTGCGCCGCCGCCCAAAACCGCCGCTTCGCCCTACCTTCGCAACATGCGCTTACTTTCCCGCTTTCTTCCGCTGCTGGGGCTGCTCCCGGTGGCCGCCTGCGTGCCGCTGGGTACGCCCATCACCGACCCCAACGCCGCCCGCCGGCCCGCCACGCCCGGCCAGGTAGGCACTGAGTACTACGTCGATAAAAAGCTGCGCTACGAGGACTACATCTACGACCCCAACGTGCGCACCGTACTCTGCTACGTACCCACGGGCCAGGCGGGCCAGGTGTTCAATCCGCCGGTGGTGCCGCTCAGCCAGGGCCAGCAGCCGGTGCTGGAGTTCGATGTGCTGGGCGGGTCGGGCCAGCGGCTCACGGCCAAGCTCGTGCACTGCGACCTGAACTGGCAGCCCTCGATGCTGACCGATATGCAGTTTCTGAGCGAAATCAACGAGCAGCTCATCAACAACTACCGGCCCTCGGTGAGCACCAAGGTACCCTACCAGCACTACCAAGTGCAGATGCCGCGCGTGAAGCTGTCGGGCAACTACCTGTGGGTGGTGCAGGGCGCGGGCGGCACGCCGCTGCTCAGCCGCCGGGTGCTGGTGTTCGAGGATGGGGCCGTGCAGATTGCCATGAAGCAGGGCATTCCGGTGGCCGGCGAGGAGCGGTTCCGCTGGCAGCAGATTGACTTCGGGATTCGCTACAACATGGCCCTCGTCAATCCGGCCCAGGAGGTGAAGGTGGTGCTGCGCCAGAACTTTCGCTGGGATAATGCCCACTACAACCTGCGCCCCACCTTCGTGCGCGACGCCGAGCAGCAGCTCGACTACCAGTATTTCAACTTCGAAAACGCCTTTCCCGGCCTGAGCGAGTTCCGGTTCATGGACCTGCGCACCTTCCGCTCGGCCGGCGCCGGCGTGGCCAGCCTCGATGCTACCACCACCCCCCGCGCCGCGCTGCTGCTGCCCGAAGCCTCGCGGGCCAGCGAGCGGTACACCCAGTACGACGACATCAACGGCCAGCGCCTGATTGAGAGCCGCGAGTACCCCGGCGACCCCAGCACCAACACCGAGTACCTCGACGTGACGTTTCAGCTGCGCGCCGATGCCCCCGCAGCCGGCCCGGTGTACGTACTCGGGGCCCTGAGCGACTGGCAGCTGCGCGATGAATTCAGGCTGAATTATGATGCCGCAACCCGGCTTTACACGGGCCACGCGCTGCTCAAGCAGGGCTATTACAACTATTACTACGCCACCCAGACTCCTACCGGGGCCAACAGCATTCCGTGGGAAGGCAGCCACCAGGAAACCGAAAACCAGTACGACCTGCTGGTGTACTACCGCCCGCCCGGCACCCGCACCGACCTGCTCATCGGCTACCAGCGCCTCGACGTGAACAGCCGGCGGCCGTAGGGGTTATAAGAACCTGGGGGCCTGGCCGACGACCACGCCTGCTGTCATCCTGAGCTTGCGAAGGACCTTATCAGGTGAGCACGATTTACTGTACGAAACCAGATTAGCTGTTTCTGCGTGATAAGGTCCTTTGCGCTGCTCAAGATGACTGACGGCTGATTCCCTGGCCTCCCCTATCACCCAACTATGTATAATACCATCCTCGTCGTGCTCGGCGTGTCGATTCTGGGCGTGGCTTGGCTGCCGTCGCTGCTCAAGAAGTACCCGCTTTCCTACCCGATTCTGTTTGTGGGGCTGGGCATGCTGATTTTTAGTTTGCCGCTGGGCTTGCCCGACCCCGATCCGGTGGAGTTTTCCACCTTTGCCACCCACCTCACCGAAATCTGCGTGACGGTGGCCCTCACCGGCACCGGCCTCAAGATTGATAAGCGGTTTTCGCTGAAAGCCTGGCGCATTCCGCTGCTGCTGGTGCTGGTGCTGATGGTACTCACGATTGGCGGGTTTGTGGGCGTGGCCTGGGGCCTGTTCGGGCTGCCGCTGGCCTCGGCCGTGCTGCTGGCCGCCACCCTCGCGCCCACCGACCCCGTGCTGGCCGGCGACGTGCAGGTGGGCGAGCCCGGCAAAGGCGGCGAAGACAACGTGCGCTTCGCCCTCACCGGCGAGGCCGGCCTGAATGATGGCCTGGCCTTCCCGTTCGTGTATCTGGCGCTGGCGCTACTGCCCATCGCCAAGGAAAGCCTGGGCGAGCGGCTCTGGCACTGGGCCTGGATGGATGTAGGCTACCGCGTGGCCATGGGCGTGCTGGCCGGCTGGCTGGCGGGCCGGCTGCTGTCGTATTTGATTTTTGACCTGCCCCGGCGCGTCTGCATTCGGCCCAACGCGTATGGCTTTGTGGCGCTGGCCGTTACGCTGGTAGCCTACGGCCTCACCGAGCTGGTACACGGCTACGGCTTTCTGGCCGTGTTTGTGGCTGCCGTTACGTTGCGCCGCCACGAGCGTAGCCACGAGCACCAAGACGAGATGCACGACTTCACCGACCAGCTGGAGCGCCTGCTGATTGTGGTGATTCTGATTTTGTTCGGTGGCTCCATTGCCTGGGGCTTATTCGACTATTTGAACTGGACGGGCGTGGCGCTGGGACTGATTCTGCTGCTGGTGCTGCGGCCACTGGGCGGCCTGCTCACGCTGAGCAACAGCCGCCTCGACTGGGGTGAGCGGCTCATCGTGTCGTTTTTCGGTATTCGCGGCATCGGCTCGTTTTTCTACCTGGCCTTCGCCCTCGATACCCGCTATTTCCCCAACAGCCGCGAGCTGTGGGCCACTACTGGCTTCACGGTGCTCGTATCCATTATTCTGCACGGTACGCTGGCCACGCCCGTCATGAACTGGCTCGACCGACGCCAGGGCCGCCTTACGGTGCAGGAGCAGGAAGAACAGGAAATCCAGCAGGAAGAGCAGCAGGAAGAGCAGCAGCCATAAGGAGGAAGGGGGAAGCCTCGCCCGGTGCAGGCTAAAAAAGATTGTCAGGCTGAGCGGAGCCGGAGCATCTCTACTGTAATGGCAGTCCTGTCGGCTGCAACGAAGCGGTAGCGATGCTTCCACTCCGCTCAACCTGACGTTCATGCCACCGCCCATCCCAACGCCAGCCGCCGAGTTGCGTTGAAGAGGACAACTCTCCCTTAACTCCTACTCCTATGCGTCTACGTTTTCTCCCCTCCCTGCTGCTTGGTGGCCTGCTGCTGTCGGGCTGCGCCGTGAATCCCGTTACGGGCAAAAAAGAAGTCATGCTGGTCTCGGAAGGCCAGGAGCTGGCGATGGGCAAGCAGTCGGACCCGGCCATTGTGGCCCAGTTTGGGCTGTATCAGGATGAGAAGCTGCAGCAGTACATCAATACGATGGGCGACAAAATGGGCAGGATTTCGCACCGGCCCGACCTCGACTACCAGTTCCGCATCGTCGATTCGCCGGTGATTAATGCCTTTGCCGTGCCCGGCGGCTACGTGTACTTCACACGCGGCATCATGGCCCACTTCAACAACGAAGCCCAGTTTGCGGGCGTGCTGGGCCACGAAATCGGCCACGTAACGGCCCGGCATTCGGCCAAGCAGCAAACCACCTCCATTATCAGCCAAGTGGGTCTGATGGGGGCCATGATTGCCTCGCCCCAGGTGGCCCGCTTCGGCGAGCAGGCCATGCAGGGCCTGCAGCTGCTCACCCTCAAATTCGGCCGCGACGACGAAAACCAGGCCGATGAGCTGGGCGTGGAATACTCGACCAAAATCGGATACAACGCCGCCGAAATGGCCGATTTCTTTCGTACGCTGGAGCGCGAGCAGCAGAAAGCCGGGGGCGAGGCCATTCCCGATTTTCTGAGCACGCACCCTAACCCCGCCGACCGCTACACCCACGTAAACCAGCTGGCGGCCGAGTGGAAAGCCAAGCCCGGCACGCCCGCCAAGCTCGACATCAACCGCGACGCTTACCTACGCCTCATCGACGGCATCACCTACGGCGAAGACCCGCGCCAGGGCTTCGTGGAAAACAACGCCTTTTATCACCCCGAGCTAAAGTTCGAGTTTCCGATTCCGCAGGGCTGGAAAAGCCAGAACTCGCCCCAGCAATTCCAGATGGCCGACCCGGCCGGCAAGGCCATGATGCTGCTCACGCTGGCTCCCGGCGACAACCTGCAGCAGGCCGCTGAGGCCGTGGCCAAGGAGCTGAGCCTGCAGGTCAGCCAGTCGCGCGAACTGAAGGTGAACGGCTTCCCGGCTTTGGCCTTCACGGGCACCCAGGTGCAGCAGGACCAGCAAACCGGCCAGCAGCAAACCGGCATGCAGGTGCTGAGCTACATCATCCAGGACGGCCAGTCGCTCTACGTACTGATTGGCGGCAGCGCGCCCCAGGATTTTGCCGCCTATGCGCCCCTGTTCACCCGCACCATGGAGGGTTTCCAGCGCCTCACTTCGGCCGACAAGCTCAACCGCCAGCCCGAGCACGTGCGCATCCGCACCGTAAAAACCAGCCAGACGCTGGCCCAGGCCCTGACGGCCAACGGCGTGCCCGCCAAGCGCCACGAAGAAATGGCCATTTTGAATGGTATGCAGCTTTCCGACAAGCTGGGCCGCGGCTTGCTGTTTAAAGTGGTAGGCAAATAGAACTGGCGGGGTATTTGGTTTCAACCACGCAGGTGGCGGGCAGCGCAACGCAGTCCGCCATTTTTTTGCCCGTTTGGGGCCGCGCCGCCCGCCGTTGTAACCTTTCTACGGTAGAGGTGCGTAGCGACGTATTCTCTTCTCTTCTGATTTCCTGCCCATGAAAACCACTTACTCTTCCTCGTTGCGCCGGGCGGCTTTGCTGCTGCTGCTGCCACTGGCCGGCTCCACGGCCTTCCGCGCCCCGGCCCCGGCCAAGGAGCCCGACCCGCAGGTGGTGGCCCAGTTTGGGCTGCTCAATAACCCGGTCCTGCAGAAATTCATCGACCAGAAAGGCCAGCAGATGGCCGCCGTGTCCAGCCGCGCCGATTTCGGCTACCAGTTTACGATTCTGGATTCGCCGATGATAAACGCCTTTGCCGCGCCCGATGGCAACGTGTACTTCACGCGCGGCATTATGGCCCATTTCAACGATGAGGCGCAGTTTGCGGGGGTGCTGGGCCACGAGCTGGGCCACGTAACGGCCCGCCACGGCGAGAAGCAGCAGAGCCGTTCGACGCTGGCTTCCGGGGCGCTGTTGCTGGGCTCCATCCTCTCGAAGCGGGTGGCCTCCATTGCCCAGCCCCTCTCGCAGGGCGTGGGCCTGGTGTTTCTGAAATACGGCCGCGACGATGAGCGCGAGGCCGACAAGCTGGGCGTGGCGTATTCGAGCAAAATCGGGTATGATGCCTCTCACATGGCCGATTTCTTCCTCACGCTGCAGCGCCAGGAGCAGGCCAGCGGCGCCGGTGGCACGCCCACGTTCCTGAGCAGCCACCCCAACTCGGCCGACCGCTATAGCACCGTGAAGCAGCTGGCCTCCCAGGCCAAGCAGCAGCAGGGCGGCCGGGCCCTCACGGTAAACCGCAACGGCTACCTGCGCATGATTGAGGGCCTGCCCTACGGCGACGACCCGCGCCAGGGATTCGTGGAAGGCGGCGTATTTTACCATCCCGAGCTGAAATTCCAGTTTCCAATTCCCCAGGGCTGGAAAAGCCAGAACTCGCCCCAGCAGTTCCAGATGGCCGAGCCCAACGGCAAAGCCGTGCAGATTCTCACGCTAGCCCCCGGCAATTCGGCCGATGAAGCGGCCCAGGCGTTGGCCAAGGAGCTGAGCCTGAACTCGCCCCAGGCCACCCGCACAACCATCAACGGCCTGCCCGCCGTGGCCATCCAGGGCGACCAGGTGGGCCAGGACCAGCAGGGCCGCCAGGGCATCCAGGCCAGCACGCTGTCCTACGTCATCCAGGATGGCAAAACGCTCTACGCGCTCATCGGCCTCTGCGCGCCCAACACGCTCAACAGCTACGGGGCCACCTTCCAGCGCACCGCCCAGGGCTTCCGCCGTCTCACCGACGCCAACAAGCTCAACCGCCAGAGCGAGAAAATCCGCATCCGCACCGCCAAAGCCGGCCAGACGCTGGCCCAGGCCCTAACGGCCAACGGCGTTTCCACCAAGCGCCACCAGGAGCTGGCTATTCTGAACGGCATGCAAACCACCGACAAACTCAGTGCCGGTACGCTATTTAAGGTGGTGGGGAGATAAGTTTACCTTTGCTAATAATATGTATTTGCTAGGCCTCGAGTTTCTCGAGGCCTAGCTTTTTTATGCATAGTTGGATACTGATTGGATCAAATAATATCCACACGTCGTCTCCCATCGGAAGTGTGGGCACAAAGTCATCCTCTAAGCAAAAATTAGCTATTGCTACTGTAATATTATCAAAATACAGTAGCACAAGATGAGGTTCATTATAATAACAAGCTGTGTTGATTGGGATATTCAATGCATTATATGTTATGATTTTATTTTCGACGTAACCATACACTTCGTAGCCGGAAAAGGCAGAACCAATATAATATTGCCAGAAAGAGGAATTTGCCAGATATCTTTCGGTATTTTTGCAAAATGCTTTGTTTGAAATACTCAGACTATACTGATGCCATCCGTCAATAGTATCCCATGAAATGAAAATTGATTCATTATTATCGAATATTAGCTCTAGCTGTTGCGCAATAATATCTATGCCCTTGTTATTAGTGGTTAATAAATCCTGACCAAATACATCGTGGTAGAAACACTCTTTTAAACTATGGCCAAGAAACTGGCGCAATGGCTGATGAATACACTTTTCTAGAAGTTCTGATTTCATCAATCCTAAATAAACAGACCGCCCCGCCCGACTCGTTCGGGCGGGGCGGTCAAGTTACAGCAGCGGTGGCGGAAACTCCCGAATCAGCGTAATCAGCCGGAAAATCAGTAAAAACTACTACCTCAATCTTCCAGCGCGTTGGTCAGAAATGTGTTTTTCAGGCCCAGCCAGAGCAGCCAGAAGCCCAGGCACCAGTAGAGGTAGGTGCGGTAGTAGTCTTGGGTGTTGCGGTAGCGGGTCTGCTTGATTTCGGACTTCTCGTAGCGGTTGATTTGGTCGAATACCTGGCGCAGGCCGGCGTTGTCGGTGGCGCGGAAGAAGCGGCCGTCGCCGGCCTGGGCAATCTGGCGCATGGTGGTTTCGTCGAGGCGGGTTTCCACGAAGCGGGGCCGGCCGTTTTCATCGGTGCCGTAGGGCACCACGCCATCCTGCCCCAGCCCGATGGTGTAGAGCTTGAGGCCGTAGGCGTGGGCCAGCTGGGCGGCCGTGAGCGGGTCGAGCGAGCCGGCCGTGTTCTCGCCATCCGAGAGCAGAATGCACACTTTGGTGCGCGAGGGCGAGTCGCGCAGACGGTTGGTGGCCACGCCCAGCGCCGTACCGATGGCCGTGCCGTCGTTGGCAATCAGGCCCAGGCGCAGGCCCTGCAGGTTTTCGCGCAGTAGCTCGTAGTCGGTAGTCAGGGGGGCCAGCGAGTAGGCGTTGCCGGCAAAGGCCACCAGCCCCACCCGGTCGCCGCGGCGGCGGTCCAGGAAATCGAGGGCCACGCGCTTGGCGGCCTCCAGGCGGTTGGGGCGCAAATCCTGCAGCTCCATTGAAGCCGACACGTCGAGCACCAGCACAATATCAATGCCCTGGCCGGTTTGCACCACCCGCTCGTCGGTACGCTGGGGCCGGGCCAGCGCCACAATCCCGAAACCCAGGCTTAGGGCCAGCACCACATCGGGCACGAAGCGCAGGGCCGCGCTCCAGTCGCGGCGCAGCTCGCCGGCCACGAAGGCCACATCCAGGTGCGCCCGCCGCCGCCGCGCCAGCGCCCAGCGCAGCACGAACAGCAGCGGCACCAGCGGCAGCAGCAGCAGCAGGCGCGGCTGCTCCCAGCTAAAGCCGGCCAGCGTGGCGTAGCGCAGGCTGTCGAGCAGATCTTGCATTTGGGGAGAGGCTGGGGGAATAGGGAGTAAGCGGGCAAAGAACGTCACTCATTCGCCTTCCTGCGTCATCACCAACGCATACTGCCGGTCGGCAAACTGGCGGAGCAGGTCGAACATGATGTCGGTTTCGGTGTCTTCCTCGAAAAACTGATTGCCGTATATAACCCGGTCGGCTAGCTCCAAGGCCTGGCGCACGGCGGGGTCGTGGTGGTAGCGGGCCACGATTTCGCGGGTGGTGAGGCTGGTGATGTTGAAGTTGGTGAGCGTGGAGAGGTAGTTTTTCCAGAGCGTGATGGCCCGCTCCATGTTAGTAAGCGAGCGGGAAAGCGTAAATCGTTCGACGTGGCGGGCATACTGGGCCAGGAAGTAGGCGTGGTTCTTCCGCAGGCGGTAGCGGCGGTAGCGCAGGCGCAGGCGCTGCCGAAAACCCAGCACCAGCCCACCAGCCAGCAGCAGCAGCGCAGCCAGCCCGGCCAGCCAATAGGGGTAGTTGAAGCGCTGGGCCACGGGCAGCAGCTGCAGATTCTGGCGTAGGGCGGGCAACTCGGCTACCAGGCCAGTAGCCGGGGCCGTACGCCGCAGCCGTAGCATTACCGGCGCGGTGGGCAGCAGCAGCGTATCGCGGCCGCGCAGCACGGTTACGGGCACGCTCAGCGTCTGCACCGAATCGAGGCTGAAGGTACGCAGGCGGTACACGGCTTGGTCGAGGCTGCGGCCCCGGCGGGTGCGGGTGGGCTGGTAGCGGCGGCCCACGTGCTCAAAGGGTGCAAAATTGGCCGCCGAGTCAGGGAAGATGATTTCCAGCGCCGGCGCGTGGTCCGAGGTCAGCTCAAACTCAACAATTTCGCCCACCCGCACGGTAGCCTGCCGGAACCGCCCCCGCGCCACTGCCTCCTGCTGCGCCGGCGCAGCAGGAGGCGCAGATCGGGCAGCTGTAACCGTGGTATCGGTAGTGGCAGCGGTTGCCAGGCCCGGCACCTGCGCGGCGGCGGCACCACTCAGCAGCAGCAGAACTGCCACAACCGGCAGCCAACTATGCAGGCGCCGGAACCCCCACCGCTTCAACCCCACTGCCTTACCCACGACTCCCACGTTGGTTGCGCCGCCGGAACAGGTTCACCAGCTGGGGAACGAAGTCGGTGGCGGTGCTGATGGATAGGAACTCGGTGCGGTGGCGGCGGCAAATCTGGCCAATCTGGGCGTGATTCTGCTCGTAGGTGGCCCGGTAGCGGGCCCGAAAAGCGGCCGACGAGGTGTTGGTCCACACGGTGCGGCCCGATTCCTGGTCGTGGAGCGGAATAATGCCCAGAGGCGGGAACTCCTGCTCGCGCTGGTCGAGCAGTTGCAGCACCACTAAATCGTGTTTGCGGGCCAGCATGGTTAGCTCGCGCTCATAATCGGCGTCGATAAAATCGGAAATAAGCAGCACAATGCTGCGCCGCTTCAGCAGCCCCAGCGCCTGCTTGATGCCGGCCGCCACCGCCGTTTGCCGGTGCTGGGGCGCCAGCTCATACAGCCGTTTAATGAGGGCGTAGGCGTGGTGGGTGCCTTTGCCCGAGGGCAGGTACAGCTCCTTCTGGTCGGAGAAGGCCAGCAGGCCGAGCTGGGCATCCTGGCGGGCGGCGGCCAGTGCCAGCACCCCACAAATGTCGCGGCCCACATCGAGCTTGCGGCGGCCGGCCGCGCCCACCTGCTGCGAGGCACTCACATCGAGCAGCAGCAGCACCTGCTGCTCGCGCTCTTCCTTGTAGGTTTTCACGAACGTGCCGTGGCCTTTGCTGCTTACGGCCCAGTCGATGGCCCGCACTTCGTCGCCGTACTGGTACAGGCGCACCTCGTCCACTTCCAGGCCCGTACCTTTAAATACGGAGTGAAAATTGCCCTGCAACTGGGCATCCACGGCCTTTAAAATGCGGATTTCCATCTGCCGCAGGCGGCGCACAAGCTGCTGAAAGGGCGAATCGGCGGGTTTCATTCGGCCTAAACTACAGCATTGACCTAACTTTGCCTTCGTGAAACGAATTTCCCACTGCCTCTCCCCTGCCCACCGAGTGCTGGTATCGGCGCTGCTATCGGCTTTGTTGCTGACTGCCAGCGCCTGCCAGAAGACCGACGAGGTGCCCGCCCCCGCCCAACTACTGCCCCCCGACAAAATGGTGAACCTGCTGGTTGAGCTGCACACGCTGGAAGCTCGCGTCGAGTCGGCTGGTCTGACGCCCGACTCCAGCCGGGCCCTGTTTCGGCAGGAGCAGAAGAAAATTTACTGGCGCCACGAAGTCTCGGACTCCACCTTCACCCAGAGCTTCCGCTACTACGCCATCCAGGGCCAGGAGCTGAACAAACTCTATAAGTCCGTCGTCGATAGCCTCGCCACCCTTGAGAAGTAAGGGAGGGAAAATAGACCGTCATTCTGAGCGAAGCGAAGAATCTCGCGTGCAACGCTAACCCTGTCGTCAGGAATTACTGTGGCACGCGAGATTCTTCGCTCCGCTCAGAATGACGGGCTTTTTCACTCACTCACCGCAGGCGGCTGCCGTTGGGCAGCGGGGCGGCCAGCGTGGCCAGCACGATGTGGCCGGCCGCATCGGGGGCGCCGGTAACCAGCACTTCGGAGCGCAACGGCCCGATTTGCTTGGGCGGAAAGTTCACTACGCACAGTACCTGCAGGCCCGGCAGGTCGGTGGCCCGGTAATGGTGCGTAATCTGGGCGCTGGACTTGCGCAGGCCGATTTCGGGCCCCAAATCAATCAGCAGCCGGTAGGCCGGCTGCCGTGCCTCCGGGAACTCGTGCGCCTCCACGATAGTCCCCACGCGCATATCCACGCGCTCGAATTCTTCCCAGGTTAGCATGAGGTGAAATAGTGAAATGGTGAGATAGTGAGTTTGATGCTTCAGCGGCCCGACGGCGCAAGTTGCGCAATCAGGGTTACCGAGCGTCAAACTCATCATCTCACCATATCGCCTACTTACTCGGCAAATGCGTCGAGCTGCTCCAGTCGCAGACGGGTTTTCTGTTCCCACTCGGCTTGTTTGGGTGCGTTGAGACCATGGTTGCTTTCCTGGTCGTAGCGTGCCTCATCGCGCTGCCAGGCCAGGAAGGCCACTTTCGTGATGTTGTTGAAGGCCGGTTGCAGGTGCAGGCAGTCGAACTTAATGAGACTCAGCTTCTGGCGCAGCATGCGGGCATGTACTTCCGTCAGGTCGAAATGCAGCTGCTCGTGGCGCAGCAGCGCCGGCGAGGCCTGGGCCGCGTTGCGCACCCACGACTCGGAGGGCGCAAACGTGGCCTGCACCTTGCCCGAGAAGTGGAAATCAACGCAGCCAATGGTGGCGTCGATGGTGGAGGCAGTGAGGGCCGCCAGCCGGTCGGTGTTGGGGCGGGCCCGGAAGTCGGCCCAGGTAAGCGGGCGGGCAGCGCTCCAACTGATTTTGGGGACCGGCGGCGTAACCTGGGCCGGGCCGGGCATCGGTAGCAGCAAACTCAGAAGCCAGATGGGAGCAGGAAAGAGCATATTTTTAAGCTATTGGTGTATAGCTGTTAACTGACAGCTTTTGTTTGTTTCACCAACCGCTCACTTACCGTATGGCCAGGGCCGGTTCGTTCAGGGAGGCAGTGCTGGCATCGGCGGCTAGTTGGGGGCGGCGGTAGAAACGCAGCAGCAACAACCCGGCCACCAGCGTCAGGCCCGTGAGCAGACCCAGCCACACACCCACCGCGCCCCAGTTCAGCTTAAAGGCCAGCACGTAGCCCAGCGGCAGGGCCACCACCCAGTAGGCCAGCAGGGCCACCACCGAGGGCACTTTCACGTCTTCGAGGCCCCGCAATGCGCCCAGGCCCACTACCTGCAGGCCATCGGAAATCTGGAAGGCGGCGGCAATCAGTAGCAGCGTAGCGGCCTGGGCCACCACGGCGGGGTCGTTGTTGTAATAGAACGGCAGATAGTTGCGAACCAGCACCAGCAGCAGGCCCATCAAACCCATAAAGGTAAACGTGAGCAGGTAGGCCATCAGGCCGGCCTGCCGGGCCCGGGGGCCATCGTGGGCCCCGAAAAACTTACCCACCCGGATGGTGGCCGCCGCCCCGATGCCGCTGGCCGCCATGTAGGTAACCGAGGCCACGTTGATGGCAATCTGGTGGGCCGCCAGCTGAGTAGCGCCGAGCCAGCCGATCATAATAGCCGAGAAGCTGAACGCGCCCATCTCGAACGTCATCTGCACGCCAATGGGCATGCCCAGGCCCAGCAAGCGGCGCAACACCGCTTTATCGGGCTGCAGGTTGGCCTGCGCGGCCAGGCGGTAGGGCTGCAGCCGCGCGGCCCGCAACACGTACCAGGCCATCAGAATAGCCATCAACACGCGGGCAATCAGCGTGGCCCAGGCGGCGCCCATCATGCCCATATTTGGCATGCCCAACTTGCCAAACACCAGCCCGTAGCAGAGTACGGCATTCACCACGTTGGCCTGGATTGACAGCACCATGGCCTGGCGGGTAAGGCCCAGGCCCTCGGCAAACTGCTTGAAGCCCTGGAAAACCATCAGCGGGAAAAACGACAGGAACAGCACCTTCACCCAGGGCGCCGCCAGCAGCACCACTGCCTCGGGCTGGCCCAGGTGAGGCAGCAGCGCCGGCACCACAAACCCCAGCGCAGCCAGCACCAGTCCGGCCACGGCACTCAGCCACACCCCGTTCACGAGCAGGCGGCCGTTGGCGGCCACATCCTGGCGGCCATCGGCGGCGGCTACCAGCGGCGTGATGCCCATCGTCAGGCCCAGGCCCAGCACCATCACCACAGTGCTCACGCTCACGGCCAGCGACACGGCCGCCAGCGGAATCTTGCCCGTCTGGCCCACTACCATACTGTCGACCACGTTCACCAGCACGTGCCCCAACTGGCTAAGCACCACCGGGTAAGCCAGGCTGAGTGTGGGATTGAGATGCGAGCGAAAAGTAGAAGGAAGCATAACCAGGCGGCAAAAAGGAGCCGCAAAGGTAAACTAGTAATAGGTAGTGAATGACTCTCTTACTCCCCTGCTACTCATCTGGCCTCTCACCTCAGCACTGCTGTCATGCGCTGGCAGGCCGTGGCCAGGTCGGCTTCCGCAACGGCGTAGGAGATGCGCGCAAAACCGGGCGCATGGCAGCCGGCTCCGTCCACTACCTCGACACCGGCCGTGCGCAGGCGGCTCATCAGCTCGGCCGAGGCTGGGGCGGGTAGCAGGCCAGAACTCAGGTAGGCGCGCAGATCGGGGAAGGCGTAGTAGGTGCCGGCCGGCAGCAGCGGTTGCCCGGTGGCCGGCAGCGTAGCCAGAAAATCGTGCAGGTAGGCCCGGGTGGGGCGCAGTTGCTGCAGCAGGCGGCCGGCTACTTCGGCGGCGGCCTCGGTTACGGCCAGCGCCGCGGCCTGCAGGGGGGCGGGCACCGCCGCGCCGGTAGCATGCTGCCAGGCGGCACTGGCGGCGGCCACGGGCGCCGGGGCCACCAGGTAGCCCATCCCCCACCCTATCAGGGCCAGTGACTTGCTGAAGCCGTTTACCACTAAGTGCCGACCACGCGGATCAGGAAAATCGAGCAGCGAAACAGGTGGCTCGGGCTCGAAATAGATGAGGTCGTAAATCTCGTCGCTGAGCAGATAGAGGTCGGGAAACTCGGCCGCTACCTGCAGCCAGCCGGCCAGCTCGGCCCGGCTGTAGCGGCGGCCAGTGGGGTTGCCAGGGTTGGTGAACAGCAGCACCCGCGTGCGGCTTGATAATGCCCCCCGCAGCTGCTCGGCCGGCAGGGCGTAGTTGTTGTCGGGGCTGAGGGGCAGGGTGCGGAGCGTGCCGCCGGCGCGGGCGACCAACTCATCGAACCCAAACCAGCTGGGTGTGGGCAGTAGCACTTCGTCGCCGGGGCGGAGGACAGTTTTCAGCAGCGCAAACAGCGCCGCCTTGGCCCCGGGCGTAATCACCACGTTGGCCGGCCCTAGTGGGGCGGCGTCGGCCGGTCGGGGCCGCCCTGCCAGGGCCGCCCGCAGCGCCTCGGAGCCGGCGGCGGGCAGCACCGTTAGCGGGGAAGTTTGGAAGGCATGAGCGGCCGCGCCGGCAGCTTCGGGAGGCACCGCAAAGTTGCCGTAGCCCGAGGCCAGGGAAACAGGAGTATTCATGAGTAAGCAGGAAAAAGCAAGCCGAAGAAGCGCAGTAGCTCGAAAGCCCATGCGGGCTGCCGCAGCACAAGCTAAGCGTCTTGGCGCCGCAGCAGCACGTCGGCAAAGTAGTCCTGCTCGTCGGTGAAAAATTCCGCCACCTGCAGCCCGGCTTCCTGCGCGGCAGCCTCGATACCAGGCCGGGTGAATTTATAGGAGTTTTCGGTATGAATCATCTCCCAGGCCCGGAAATCAACCGACCAGTCCAGGGCAGCGAAATGCACCGTCTGGGCACGGGTGCTGGCCAGAAACGAGCGCACAGCCCCGGTGAGCGGGTTGTAGTCGGTGTAGTGCTGCCAGTAGTCGAGGTCGAAATCGGCTTCCATCTCCCGGTTGAGGCGGTGCAGCAGGTTGTAGTTAAAGGCGGCCGTTACCCCCTGGCTGTCGTCGTAGGCGGCGCGAATCAGGCGTGGGTCCTTCTGCAGGTCGAAGCCGATGAGCAGCCGGTCGTCGGCGGTGAGGGGGCGGGCGAGGCGTTGCAGAAACTGCTGGCGCTCTTCGGGGCTGAAGTTGCCGATGTTGGAGCCCAGAAACAGCACTGCCTTGCGGCCCGGCCGAGCGGCCATCAGCCCCAGCGCGTCGGCGTAGTCGGCCACTACGGGCTCCACGCGCAGGGTGGGCAGTTCGGCCTGCAAACTGGCCCCCAGCCCTTCGAGCGCCGCCGCCGAAATATCAACTGGTACATAGGTAAAGTCAGCGCCTTCTTCCAGTAGCTCGCGCAGTAGAATCTTGGTTTTCAGCCCGTCGCCGGCCCCCAGTTCCAGCAGAAAAAACGGCTCGGCCGGGTTCTGGGGGCGCAGGGCCCGCGCAATAGCCGCGCGGTGGCGACTGAGCAGCGCAAACTCGGTGCGGGTGGGGTAGTATTCCGGCAGGGCCATAATCTGCTGGAACAGCCGGCTGCCTTCATCGTCATAGAAATACATCGACGACAGTGCCTTGAACGGCCGGGCCAGCCCCTGGCGCACGTGCGCTTGCAGCAGCAAATTAGGGTCGGCAACGATAGTTGAGGACGGCGCCAACTCGGCGGCCTGAACAGTAGGGTGGTGAGGCATAGAGGTGTATTTGGGCAGTAGTAACAGCGGTTGGCTGGCTACTGTTGGCTGCTGAATCAGTTCTGTTGGCTAACTGCTAACGAGCCAGGCGGATGCCAGTGAACTGCCAGCGCTTATCGGCATGAAAGAAGTTGCGGTAGGTGAGGCGGATATGGCTTTCGGGCGTGGCGCAGGAGCCGCCGCGCAGCACCAGTTGGTTAACCATGAACTTGCCGTTGTACTCGCCCAGCGCCCCGGCCGCTTTTTGATAGCCGGGATACGGATGATAGGCCGAGTAGGTCCATTCCCAGGCGTCGCCGAGCAGCTGGTGGCACTGGTCAGGGGCGGCATCGGGCGGCAGGGGCTGCGGGTCGAAGAGGCTGCTTTCCAGGAAGGTACCGGCCGCCGGATTGGGGTTGAACTGGCGGGCCGCAATTTCCCACTCCTGCTCGGTGGGCAGGCGGCAGCCCCGCCACTGGGCGTAGGCATCGGCCTCGTAAAAGCTTACGTGCGTAACCGGCGCGGCCATGTTCACGGGCTGCAGGCCGTGGTAGGTGAAGCGCAGCCACTGCCCGTCGCGCTCCAGCCAGTAGAGCGGGGCTTGCCAGGCTTGCTGCTGCACCAAATCCCAGCCCTCGCCCAGCCAGTAGCGGAAATCCTGGTAGCCGCCGGCGGCCATAAATTCCAGGTATTCGGCGTTGGTAACCAGCCGGTTCTGTAGCTCAAAATCGGCCACGTAGGTATCGTGCGGGGCCTGCTCGTTGTCAAAGCAGAATCCTTCGCCTTCAAACCCAATGCGGTGCACGCCGCCCGCTACCGGTAGCCAGGTGGCTTTTGGGGCGGGCAGGCAGGTGTCGGCCGCCGGTTTATCATTCAGGTAAGCGGGGGCCAGTGGGCTGGTACTGAGGATGTACTTCATGTCAGTGGCCAGCAGTTCCTGGTGCTGCTGCTCGTGCTGGAGCCCTAGCTCGAACACCTCCCAAAAGGCTGGCGGCAGCGTTTCGGCTCGTTGGGCCAGCAACTGTTGCATGGCGGCGTCAACGGCTTGGCGGTAAGCGTACACGTCGGCCAGGGGCGGGCGCGAGAGCGTGCCCCGGTCGGCCCGGTTCACGCGCGAGCCCAGCGAGTTGTAGTACGAGTTGAACAGAAAGGCGTAATCGGGGTGGAAAACCTGGTAGCCGGGCAGGTATTCGCGCAGCAGAAAGGTTTCCCAGAACCAGGTGGTGTGCGCCAGGTGCCACTTGGGCGGGCTCACATCGAGCATGGGCTGCACCACGGTGTCTTCGGGCAGCAAAGGCCGGCACAGGGCCGCCGACTGCGTCCGCACGGCCGCGAACCGGTCGGCGGAGCTGCGCCGGGTAGCCAGCGCCGGCTGGGGCAACGGGGCCGGGGCGGAGGTGAGGAAAGCGGGCATAAGCAGAAACGGTTTAAGGGCGGAATCTACTGCTAAAACGCTAAACCGGCCGAGTAGTTTACGCCCGCCCAAAGCCGGGTCCCAGCCCGCAGATTTACCGAAGCTGGTGCGTAGTTATACGGATGAGCTCGTCCGTAGAAAGTGGTATTTTACTGTCTATACCTCAGTAAATGCTTTACATCTGTGGTTGAAATCTTCTTATTAAACGTAAGATTTAGCCTATTCATCCAGTGCGCTCTTCCACCGGCCACCGATTTGGAAATCACTACCGTTTTGCCGCTCACTCATCTCTTCTTTCCGCAACTATGAACGCCAACCCTACTGCCCGCTCCACTGCAACCGGAGCCACTGCAACCGGAGCCACTGCAACTACGAAAACCTCTGGCGCTAAGGCCCCCACCGAAAAAGCCGTAATTAAACGCCCCCGCGGCTTCGCGGCCATGGACCCGGCCACCCAGCGCCGTATTGCCAGCGAGGGCGGCCGCGCTTCGCACCAGAGTGGGCGGGGCCACCGCTTTACTTCCGAAGAAGCCCGCGCTGCCGGCCGTAAGGGTGGCCAGGCCACCCGTAGCACAACCAAGGATACAACCAACGAATAGCTGTTGCCGGCTCCGGCCCTGATGCCAACGCCGCCCCCGGCCGGACATATCCGGTTAGGGGCGGCGTTGGCATGAGGGCCAGTTTGTATATTGCCCAAACCCGCCGCGGTGGGCTGCTCCCTGTTCCCGTCCACATGCTTCAGCTTCAATTCGTTAGCCGCGCCCTGCGTTTCAACTTCCCGGCCCGCACCTCCCGCGGGGCCCTCACCGAGCACTTGGCGCACTATCTGCTGCTCTCCGATACGGCCGCACCCGAGCGCGCCGGCTGGGGCGAGGCGGCTCCGCTGGCCGGCCTCAGCCCCGACCACGGCCCCGACTTTGCGGCCACGCTCGACGGGTTTGTGCGCGAGTTCAACCGCCGCCAGCTGCGCGAGCTGCTGCCGCAGGAAGCGGCCGATTTGGTGGGCCCCGAATGGCCGGCGCTGCGCTTCGCCCTCGAAACCGCTGCCCTCGATTACCAGAACGGCGCCTGCCGCCAGCTCTACGACAACGCTTTCAGCCGGGGCGAGGCCGGCCTGCCCATCAATGGGCTGGTGTGGATGGGCGACGCCGCCTTTATGCGCGAACAGATTGAGGCTAAGCTGGCCGCGGGCTTCGACTGCCTGAAGCTCAAAATCGGGAGCCTCGATTTTGCCACCGAACTGCGTATTCTGGCCGATATCCGGGCCCTGGCTGGCTCCGACCGCCTTACGCTGCGCGTGGATGCCAATGGGGCCTTCGCGCCGTCTGAGGCACTGGGCAAGCTCGAGCAGCTGGCCCGGTTCGAGTTGCACTCCATCGAGCAACCTATTGCCGCCGGGCAGTGGGCGGCGCTGGCCCAGGTGTGCCGCCACTCGCCCGTGCCGGTGGCGCTCGACGAGGAGCTGATTGGCTTGAATGACCCGGCCCGGCAGGCAGAACTACTTGACCGCGTGCGCCCGGCCTACCTGGTGCTTAAGCCCACGCTACTGGGCGGACTGGCCGCCAGCCAGCATTGGGCCGCGCTGGCCGACAGCCACGGCATCGGCTGGTGGCTGACATCGGCCCTGGAGTCGAACGTGGGGTTGAATGCCATCAGCCAGCTGGCCGGCACGGTGGCCCGGCCCGGCTTCCCGCAGGGGCTGGGCACGGGTCAGCTTTACCACAACAACCTGGCGGCCCCACTCAGCATAGACGCCGGCCAGCTATACTACCAGCCGGCCGGGGCGTGGGAGGCACCGGGGTAGCAGCGGGCAACCGGGCGGTTACGCTTCACATCGAATTTTAAGTACCTTACCCGGGAAGTTTATTCCTGGGTATGCCACTGCGAATCGGGGTCTTATTGCGTGTGTGCTGCCGGTGCCGACCGTGGCGACTGACCTATTGGCTGCTGCTGTTGCTGGGGCTGGCTGGCCCGGTAATACCCGGCCAGGGGCAGATTTCGGAGCCGGTGTTCCGGCTGCTGCGGCCCCATGCCCGGCAGGCCAAGGTGCCCTTTGCCCTGCAGCGCAACCTGATTGTGGTAACAGTGCTGCTAAACGGGCAGGGGCCGTATAACTTCCTGCTCGATACGGGTCTGACTATCTCGCTCATCACCGACCCGGAGGTGGGCCGAGAGCTGAAGCTGATAACGGCCGGCCGGATGATGGTGTCGGGGGCCGGCGAGGAGAAGGCCGTGGAAGCTTACCAAGTACCCGCCGTGGCAGTAGAGCTGGATGGCCACGTAGGCGCGGCGCGGGCCCCGTTTCTGATGCTTTCCGACGACGTGCTGAATATTTCGGGCTACGTAGGTGTGCCCGTGCACGGCCTGCTCGGCTCCGATGTGTTTCGCAACCTTGTGGTGCGCATTGATGCCGAGCAGCAACAGCTGGTGTTCTCTAATCCGGACCGCTACCACGCCCCGCGGGGCCGCCGCTGGACCAGTCTGCCCCTCGAGCTCGACGGCTACAAAGCCTACCTGACCCTGCCCGTGCAGCTCACCGACTCGCTGCAGCTGCCCCTGCGGCTGGTGCTCGATACCGGCGCCGGCCACGCACTATCAATCGAAACCACCTCCGACCCCCGCCTGCACCTGCCCCCGGCCCGCCTGCGCACGCAGCTCGGGTTGGGCCTTAACGGCACCATCAACGGCTTTCTGGGCCGGGTGCAGGCCCTGCAGCTGGGCCGCTACCGCGTCGGTACGCTGCTCACCTCGTTTCCCGACTCGGCTGACGTGGCCGGACGTGCCGAAACGTTCCGCAATGGTAACCTGGGCTTCGAGCTGCTCAAGCGCTTCACCACCATCATCGATTATCCGCACAATAGGCTCCTGCTGCGGCCCAACAGCCAGTTTCGCGACCCTTTCGAGCACGATATGGTCGGCTTCGACCTGCTGGCGTTCGGCCCTAACTACCGCCGCTACCGCCTGCTACGCATTGACCCCGGCGGCCCCGCCGACCAGGCCGGGCTGCAGGCCGGCGATGAAATCACGTCGATTAATCTCATTCCGGCCGAGTTTTTCTCGCTCACCGACATCAGCCGGATGCTGCACTCGGCCGACGGCCGCCAGCTGCTGTTTGTGGTGCGCCGCCCCGGCACCGACGATTTACAAACAGCCCGGGTGCGCCTGACCCGCCAGATCTGAGAACCGCCGCGGGGTATCCGCCGGCCGGCGTTTTTGTAGTGTACTGCGCCGGGGCGCAACTAGGGAGCGGCTAAAAGCAGTACATTGGAAACCCGACCGTCTTCCTGCCCCTTATGACGAATCCCACCGCCGCGAATCCTGCCGGGCCACCGCCGGCCATTGTGGCCAACCAGCATATCTACACCGATTATTTCGACGAGCAGTTCGTCGAAACGCTCGACCAGAATATCATGCAGCTGCTCGACCGGGTGTGGTTCCGCTCCGAGCTGGTGGGCTTCGAGGATTACCCCCAACGCAACCGCCCCGACCGGCCCCTGCTGTTTGCCTCCAACCACTCGGGTATGGCTTTCCCCTGGGATGCCATGGTGGCCCTGGCCCACCTCTGGCGCCACCTGCCCGACCTGCGCGACCTGCCCCGGCCGCTATCGGCGCCCATGCTCTCGCAATCGATTTTGATGAATCCGTTTCTGGTGAAAGACTTCTGGAAGCGGGCCGGCTGCGTGGATGCCACCACGCTCAACTTCGAGACGATGATGTACTACAACGACCACAACCTGATGCTGTACCCCGAGGGGGTGCCGGGCATCGGCAAGGGGTTCAACAACAAGTACCGGCTTCAGCGCCTGGCCACCAGCATCGTGCGCCTGGGCATCGAGCACCGCACCGATATCATTCCGTTCTATACCATCAACGGCGAGTACCTTAACCCCCACACCTACACCTGGGAGTGGGTGAACCGGCTGAGCAAGAAAATCGGGATTCCGTTTATTCCGGTGGGGCCGGTGCTGCTGCTGGTGCTGCTGCAGCCTTGGTTTTTCTACATGGCGTTTCCGGCCAAGCTCACCTTTGTGCTGGGCACCCGCGTGAAGCCCTACGAGCTAACCGACAAGGACCCCGCCGACCTCACCCGCGACGACCTGCGGGCCCTATCGGAGCAGCTGCGCGCCCGCATGCAAACCGAGCTGGACGCCGCCGTGGCCAAGTACGGGCAGCAGCCCTACCGCTGGGGCGAGCTATGGCAGCGCGTGAAAACCAACTGGCGCTACTTCCCGTTTTTTCTGCCCTGGGCCTGGCCCGCACTGTATCAGGAGTTTGAGCGCCAGTACATCCGCGCCGGCCGCCGCCACTTCGACCTCGACCTGCGCACGCCCGGCGCCTACTGGCGCATGCTCTGGCGCAACCCGTTCACCATCAGTTTCTTTATTCCGCTGCTGGGCTGGATTCCCATTGCCATCCGCGGCTACCGAAACCACCGGATTAAGAATTGAGAACCTATTCTAAGGACCACGTATTCGTACCGATTCCACCCATCTGAAATTGAAGGAATAAGACAATGGACATCGTCTGATCAGAGACGTAGAACTCCTGGCTCTTGGTCCATAGTTGTTAACTCCCTTCGATATGTCCTCGCCTCAACACATAGTATTGCAACAGTTTTTGGTGGCGGCGACGGGGCCGCTGGCCGAGCGGCGGCCCCAGCTGCCTGCTATGCGCCTGTTTGCCGAGCTACTGGCTTTCGGGCAGTTTATGCCCTGGAACGTGTTCCTGGAAGACACCGACGTGGAAGGCATTCCGGCCGAGTGGGTGCGGCCGGCCGGGGCGGCTGAGGGGCGGGTGCTGCTATATTTGCACGGCGGCGGTTACGTGCTGGGCTCACTTAATACCCACCGGGCCCTGGTGGGCCGGCTGGCCCAGAAGTGCGGCGTAACGGCGCTGGCCATCAACTACCGCAAAGCCCCCGAATACCCGTTTCCGGCCGCCCTAGAAGATGCCCTGACGGCCTACTACTGGCTGCTGAACCAGGGCTACGCGCCCGCCGACATTATCGTGGCCGGCGACTCGGCCGGGGGCGGGCTGGCCCTGGCGCTGCTACTGGCCCTGCGCGACGCCGACGAGCCGCTGCCCGCCGCCGCCATCGGCCTTTCGCCCTGGACCGATTTGAAGCTGCCCGCCGGTACGCTGCGCAGCGTGTGCCACCACGAAAGCCTGCTGCTGGAGGCGCTCGAAATCCGGAGCTGGGGGCCGCTTTATGCCGCCGATACCCCCCTGAGCCACCCGCTGCTCTCGCCGGCCCGCGCCGCGCTGCACGGGCTGCCGCCGCTGCTGCTGCAGATTTCCGACGCCGAGGTGCTGAGCGACGATGTGCGCCGCTTCGCCGACAAGGCCCGCATGGCCGGTACGCCCGTTACGCTCCAGATTTTCGACGGGCTGGTACATTGGTGGCACCTGTTCTGGCGCTTCGTGCCCGAAGCCGACCTCGCCCTCGACCGGGTAGCCGACTTTACCCGGCAGATATGGACCGAAGCTGCCCCCGCTCCTGCTGGCGCCGTTGCGGCCTCCCGGCCCCTTACAGCCGCGCAAGCAGTCTGAGAATGAGCTTCATCAGATGAGAAAAATCAGATTGTGGCTTAACTATATAGCAGGTATTTCGTAGGTTTGTAAAAAATAGTAGGCTTGCATACTATTTCTAGACCGTAGGCTTCGGGCAGGCGGTTTTCCCCTGATTTCCTTCACTTTCCACTCATTCAATCCCAACTCCTCATGGAAGATCTGTTCAAGAAGTTCGTTAATGCCGGTGTGGGCTTCGTGTCGCTGACCAACGACCGGGTACAAAAAACCATTGATTCGTTGGTGAAGGAAAGCAAGCTCTCGGAGAAAGAAGGCGCCAAAATCATGGACGACCTCAAGAAGAACACCGATGCCAAGCGCAAGGAACTGGAAAAGCAGGCCCAGAGCCTGGCTTCCAAAATGCTGAAAACGGTGGGTGTGGCGCCCAACTCGGAGCTGGAGGAGTTGAAGCGCAGCAGCAAGGCCGCCGGTAAGTCGGCCGCCGGCAGCGCCGCTACATCGGGCAGCAAGAAGGCCGCCCCCTCTAAGGCCGCCAGCGCCGCTAAAGGCGCAGTGGCCAGTGCCACCAGCAAAGCCGCCAGCACCGTGAAAAAAGCTGCTGATAAAACCAGCGCCGCCGCGGGCAAAACGCAGAAATCGGCCGCTGGTTCGGCTGGTGCCGCCAAGAAAGCCGAAAACAAGGCTGATGCTGCCGACGCCAAGTCGTAAGCTCCGCTAAAGTGAAGTAAAAAACCCCATCCGTACTTTACGGGCGGGGTTTTTTGTTTGTGAACAGCAGAAGCTCAGTACGCTCCGCTTTCGCCGTAACTTGTCCCGAGCATGTTCAAGAACACCATCTCCAATCTTTCGCGCATCCGGCAGGTAGCCGAAGTGCTGATCCGCTACGGCTTCGAGGACGTGGTAACGAGCACGCCCCTGCGGCGGCTGGTACCCAACAGCCGCCGCCGTTCGTGGCTGGAGGGCGAGCAGGCGGTATTTGAAACGACCCGCTGGGAACGAATCAGGATGATTATCGAGGAGTTGGGGCCCACTTTCATCAAGCTGGCCCAAGCCCTGAGCAACCGCGCCGACCTGCTGCCCCAGCCCCTGATTGACGAGTTTGAGAAGCTGCAGAGCAACGTGCCGCCCTTTCCGGTGGCGGAGGCGCGCGCCATTATTGAGCGCGAGCTGGGCCAGCCGCTGGAAGAGGTGTTTGCTGATTTTGAGGAGGTGCCGCTGGGCTCGGCCAGCATCGGGCAGGTGCATGGCGCCCGGCTACTGACGGGCGAGCAGGTGGTGGTGAAAGTGCAGCGGCCCGACGTGCAGGAGAAGGTACGGACCGACCTGAGCCTACTGCGCGAGCTGGTACGGCTGACGGCCGGCTTCCTCAAAAAGCAGGGTTTGAGTAATCCGCAGGACATTGTGGATGCCTTCGAGCGCAGCATGATAAAGGAGCTGGACTACAACTCGGAGGCCCGCAGCATGGAGCAGTTTCGGCTGCTTTACGAGGATTACGACACGTTCTACATTCCGAAGCCCTACCGCGAGCTGAGTACCAGCCGCATCCTGGTAATCGAGTTTGTGAGTGGCTGCAAGATTACCGATAAAGTACAGCTGCTGGAATGGGGCCTGAGTCCGGAGAAGGTAGCCGAAACGGGGATGGACATCTACCTGACCCAGATTTTCGAGTTCGGCGCCTTCCATGCCGATCCGCACCCGGGCAACGTGCTGGTGCGCCCCGACGGCACGCTGGTGCTCATCGACTTTGGGATGGTGGGCCGCCTGACCAAGCAGCAGAAGTATGCCTTCGCGGGCGTATTCATCGGCATGGCCCGGCAGGATGCGCGCAGTATGGCCCTCAACTTCCGCCGATTGGCCCTGACCTCGGAAATACCCGATATGCGGGCTTTCGAGGCCGATTTGAGCCAATTGATTGAGGACTTCGCCTCGCTCGATGTGAAGGAAATGAGCATGTCGGATCTGGCCGACTCGCTGCAAGACGTAATCTACCGCTACAAGCTGCAGGTGCCGGGCGCGGTATTTCTGATTCTGCGGGCCCTGGTGATTCTGGAAGGTATTGGCAAGGTGCTGCACCCGCGCTTCAACACCTTCGACTTTGTGCGGCCCTACGGCGCGCGCATTATTGCTGAGCAGTACTCGCGCGAGAACATCCAGAACGAGGCCCTTTACACCGGCACCCAACTGCTGGCCCTGCTCCAGACGCTGCCCACCGACGTGCGGCAGATCGTGCGCAAAATTTCGCGCGGCGACTTACGGTTGCGCGTCGAGCTCAGTGGCTTCCAGCTGCTCATGGCCAAAGCCGACGAGTTGGTGGGCCGCGGCATTCTGGCGGCCGTTACGGTGGCCATCATCCTGTTTGCGGGCCTGAGTTTGCTGGGCAACTACTCGCCGGCCATGCCCTACTACCGCGGGCTGCCCGCCATTACGTGGTGGGCACTGGCCGCCGCCGCGCTGCTACTGCTGATTTTGCTGCTGCTGGGCACCCGTCGGCCCCGCCGCCGCAAGCCGCAGTAGGGCGGCGCAGGAACTGGCCAGCACCAAGACTAATCAGCCGAAAAAGTAACCCTGCCGCCCCTGCCATGCGTAGTAGATAGCAGGCAGCCCTTTCGGGGCCAGTCGTAATCTATTCTCCTCCTATTTTTCCTACTCCATGTCTGATTCCAAGAAGACCACCGACCAAAACGACGACAAAGTATACTCGACCAAAACCGGCAGCACTGCTACCAGCCTTACTGGTGCCGAGAAGGTAATGACCACGGCCGCCGATGGCGAAACCGATGCCAGTGCCCCCATCAGCGACCAGGTAGACGAAAAGGAAATCCGCAAGGCTACTCAGGACAACGACCAGAAAAGCAAGTAGCAGAACCGACATTAGTATTTTTTGAAACGCCCCGCACTAATTGTACGGGGCGTTTTTGCGTTCAAGAATGGAGCTTGCAACTGTATCGGACCACAGATTTGCTTTAGAATCGGGCTATAACCTTGTAGCCAAATTCATCAGATATTCATGTTGGACATCTAGTAGCCCGTATGATGGGCTGAACGAAGCCAACGATTAGCCCAAGTTTGCATGACGCGTAATTTTTGGTCGGTTGCTTGCGTAACCTTACTGGTGGCCCCGCTGGCGGCGCGGGGTCAGGTCTCGGCCCCAACGGCTACCCTACCTGATACCGTTTCCTTCATTCAGTCGCGGCGTATGTCGGACGCGGACTTAGCCAAGAAGCGCGAAGGGACGTTCGTTACCGGGCTGCCCGACTTCTCGTCCGACCCGGTGACGGGCTTTGGCTTTGGGGCTCGCACGAATGTGTACTGGAATGGGCAGCGCACCAACCCGTTTTTTGCCTATACACCTTATTTGCTCAAGCTAAAAGCCAACGCGGCCTATTATACCTCCAATGCCCGCGAGCTGGTGCTAGGGTTGGATGCCCCCTATTACAATGGCACCCGTTGGCGCTTCAAGCTCGATTTCAAGGCTCAGCAAAACCCGGCCAACCTGTATTTCGGCCTCACCGAAGCCACACTCGGCGAGTTGCGGCTGCCTTCCACGCCTGAAGGCGGCCCCACCTACGCCACCTACGAAGCCTTCGACCGCGCCCGCAAAACACTGCGGCCCAGCCAGCCCGGCGAGGCTTCCGCCCTAGTTACCGATGCGCTGTCGAACCGCTTCCGCGAAACCGAGTTTATGCTCAACCTCAAGGCCGACTATGCCCTGGGCGCGGGCCGGTGGCGCGTAATGGGTGGCTACGAGATTCAGCACCTGAGCTATAAAACCTTCGAGGGCGAGCCAGCTGAAGCCCTGATGCCCATTTCGGGCGAAGCTACCGAGGCCCCTAATGGCACTTCCCTACTACGCCGCGACTTCGAACAGGACCGCGTTTTTGGGCTAGAAGGCGGTTGGATTTCGATTCTGCAAACGGCTCTGCTCTACGACACCCGCGACTTTGAGCCCGACCCCACGCGGGGCTATTACTTCGAGGTGGCCAACGAGTTTTCTAACCGTATTATCGGCTCGCAGTTTAACTTCAACAAGCTATTTGTGCAAGGGAAAGCTTACCAGCGGCTGCCACTAGGGCCCCGCACGGTGCTGGCCGGCCGGCTGGGCGCGGGCACCATTTTCGGCAACCGCGCCCCGTTTTTCGAGTTTCAAGACCAGTGGAGCCCCGACGGTAGTATCAATGCCCTGGGCGGGCGGCAGTCGTTGCGCGGCTACCGGGCCAACCGCTTCCTGGCCCGCTCGGTGGCCTTTGCCAACCTGGAGCTCCGGGCGCGACTATTCGAAACCACGCTGGGCAAGCAGCGCTTCACCTTCGCAGTGGCTCCGTTCGTCGATGCTGGCACCGTGCGTGACCGGTGGCAGGATTTGGGCCTGCGCGACATTCGTGCCTCCTATGGCGCGGGCCTACGTTTGGCCTGGAACCAGTCTACCATCATATCTTTCGACTACGGCCTCTCCCGCGAGGATAAGCTGCTCTACTTCGGCCTGGGCCAAGCTTTTTAGTTTTTGAGCTGTTAGCGCTTAACCTGTTACGTAAGCGAGGCGAGGGCGAGCCCCAAACCCGTCCCCGCCTCGCTTATACTAATCAGCCAGCACGTCAAGCTATCAACTCAATTAAGACCCATATCCCCGATAATGCGCTGGATTTTCTCGTCGGCCAAGCGGGTAGCCAAGTCGAAATCCACAGCCGAGGCCAGCGGCTGCTTCACGCTGAAATAGAACTTGATTTTGGGTTCGGTGCCGCTGGGGCGGGCCGAAATCTTGCTGCCATCTTCGAGAATGAACTGGAGCACGTTGGAGCTTTCGAGGCCGGTTTCGGTTTCGAGGCCGGTGCGCAGGTCCTTGATTTTGCCGGTTTTGAAGTCGCGCATTTCCACCACCGGCTGGCCGGCCAGCGTGGCGGGCGGGTTGGCCCGCAGCTCGCGCATCATTTCCTGAATTTCTTCGGCCCCGCGCTGGCCTTTTTTGGTGATGGAAATCAGGTGCTCTTTGTAGAAACCGTAGCGCAGGTACATGGCCACCATTTCTTCGTAGAGCGAGTGGCCCTGGTCTTTGGCCACGGCGGCCATTTCGGCCAGTAGTGCGCAGGCCGAAATAGCGTCCTTATCGCGCACGAAGTCGCCGAGCATGTAGCCGTAGCTTTCCTCGCCGCCGCCCACGTAGGTTTCCTCGCCCTCCCGCTCACGGATGACACCGGCAATGTACTTGAAACCCGTCAGGGTCCGGTACGCTTTCACGCCCTGGTAGCGGGCAATGTCGCCGAGCACCTCGCTCGTTACGATGGTGTACACAATGAAGTCCTTGTCGGTGGCCTTGCCGGCCTGCTTGCGGGCCGAGAGCACGTAATGCGTGAGCAGAGCGGCCGTTTGGTTGCCGTTGACTAGCACCCATTCGCCAGCCGTATTTTTCAGGGCGATGCCCACGCGGTCCGAATCGGGGTCGGTAGCCAGCACAAGGTCGGCATCGAGGGCCTGGGCTTCGTCGAGAGCCATTTGCATGGCTACCTTTTCCTCGGGGTTGGGCGAGAGCACCGTGGGGAAGTTGCCGTCGGGCGTGGCCTGGGCTTCCACGATGTGCAGGTTATCGAAGCCGAGCTGCGAAAGGGCGGCCGGCACCATAGTAATGCCGGTGCCGTGCAAGGGCGTATACACGATTTTCAGGTTGTGCTGCCGCCGGATGGCCTCGGGGTTGATACTCAGGTCTTTCACCCGGGCCAGATAGGCGGCATCCAGTTCGGCTCCCACCAGGTGAATGCGCGCGGGCTCGGGCTGGAACTTCACTTCCCGCACCGAGCTGATGGCTTCTACCTCGCGGATGATGTTCTGGTCGTGAGGCGCTACCACCTGGGCGCCGTCGTTCCAGTACACCTTGAAACCGTTGTACTCCTTGGGGTTGTGCGAGGCCGTAACTACGCAGCCACTCTGGCAGCCCAGCTCGCGGATGGCAAACGACAGCTCAGGCGTGGGCCGCAGGCTTTCGAACAGATACACCGTGATGCCGTTGGCTGAAAAAATATCAGCCGCGATGCGCGCAAACTCGGGGCTGTTGTGGCGCGAGTCGTGCGCTACGGCCACCTTTATTTCCTGGCCCGGAAACGACTGGAGCAGGTAGTTGCACAGGCCCTGGGTGGCCATGCCCAGCGTGTAGCGGTTCATGCGGTTCGAGCCCGCGCCCATTACGCCGCGCAGCCCGCCGGTGCCAAACTCCAGGTTGCGGTAAAACGCGTCGGACAGTTGCTCGTCCTGGTTATCGGCCAGCAGCTGCCGGATTTCGGCCTGGGTAGCGGCGTCGTAGTCGTCGGTCAGCCAGCCGTTGATTTTGGTTTGCAGGTCGGGGGAAAGGGCCATTAGGTTTAGTGCTTAGGTGTTGGTACGTAGTATTTAGGTCGGGCAAAAATGACGAAAAAACCTGTCATCCTGAGCATGCTGCGCTTAAAGCAGGGACGAAGGACCTTATCCCGTAACGACGATTCGTTCTCACGGGATAAGGTCCTTCGTCCCTGCTTTAAGCGCAGCATGCTCAGGATGACAGGTTTCTACCTGCCTGCGCAGTTACAGGTTACCGCGCAGGCCCTGCTCGCGCTCAATGGCCTCGAACAGGGCCTTGAAGTTGCCTTTGCCGAAGCTTTTGGCGCCTTTGCGCTGGATGATTTCGTAGAACACGGTGGGCCGGTCTTCCACGGGCTTGGTGAAAATCTGGAGCAGGTAGCCCTCCTCGTCGCGGTCGATAAGCAGGTTCAGGGCGCGCACGCTGTCAAGGTCCTCATCGATGTGGCCCACGCGCTCCAGCAGGTCGTCGTAGTAGGTGGCGGGCACGTTGAGAAACTCCACGCCGCGGCGGCGCAGCTCCGTCACGGTCGTGCGGATGTCGTCGGTGAGCAGGGCCATGTGCTGCACGCCGGGGCCGTGGTAGAAGTCGAGGTACTCCTCAATCTGGCTTTTCTTTTTGCCTTCGGCGGGCTCGTTGATGGGGAATTTCACGAAGCCGTTGCCGTTGCTCACCACCTTGCTCATCAGGGCCGAATACTCGGTGCTGATGTCGTCGTCGTCGAAGGTAATGAGCAGCTTGAAGCCCAGCACGTCTTCGTAGAACTTCACCCATTGGTTCATCTCGCCCCAGCCCACGTTGCCCACGCAGTGGTCGACTACCTGCAGGCCCACCGGGTTGCCCTGGGGCACGGTGCTGGTGCGGGCCACGAAGCCCGGCAGAAACGGCCCGGAGTAGTTGCTGCGCTCCACGAAGGTGTGGATGGTTTCGCCGTAGGTGTAGATGCCGGCCAGCGTCACGGAGCCATGCTCATCCTCGATAACGTAGGGCTCGAAGGCCACTTTGGCACCGCGCTTGGTGGTCTCCTCGAACGATTTGCGGGCGTCGTCTACCCACAGCGCCATCACCTTCACGCCGTCGCCGTGCTGGGCTACGTGGCGCGTAATGTCGGAGTCGGGCAGCAGCGAGGTGGTGAGCACCAGGCGGATTTTGTTTTGCTGCAGCACGTAGGAGGCCCGGTCGCGCACGCCGGTTTCGGGGCCGGCGTAGGCCACCAGCTCGAAGCCGAACGCGGCCTGGTAGAAATAGGCCGACTGCTTGGCGTTGCCGACGTAGAATTCGAGGTAATCGGTACCGTTGAGGGGTAGAAAATCGTGGGCCGGATGGGCCTGCACGGCCGGGGAAGTCATGGTTTGCATAAGAATGGGTAGGTTGGCGGAGAATTTATTGGGTTGGGTAAAAATACGGGTTTTTGCTCAAGGGGTGGCTGGCGGGCAGAATGGTACTGGGCGGAGCCCTGAAACGGTGTCGTGGTCTGCTTCCGCTTCGCCTGCTACTGTTTTTGGGTTTGGCCTGCCACCGTTCTTTCGCTCGACCCATGTGCCAGTTCTTTTTCAGCCCTTACCTTTGCCAACGAACCTATTGCCTTTAGCCTTATGAATTCGGAAGAGCTTAACAAAGCCCTCGTGGCCCTCATCGACAAGAAAGCCGAACTGCAGAAACTCACCTACGACGATGCCCGCTACGACGACGTAGAAGAGGAACTCCACGACCTCGAAGACGACTTCAACGAGGAATACGGCCCGTTTCTGGAAGCAGCCCTCGAGAAAGTGCACGACGAGTTGAGCTCCGATACCGATGTGCTGCTGCCCACCGCCTACCTGCCCGCCGGCCCCGGCCCCAAGCCCAGCCCCAAAGAGGGCGTCTGGATTGACTCGGAGAAATACTCCGGCAAGGAAGCCCGCCTGACGCTGGTGCCCAACCCCGTCCGCCTCGTGCTGACGGTGGGCAAAGCCGTGCAACAGGATGTGTGGCAAGCCTAGCGCCAAGAGCCAACAAGTGACAGACTAAAAAGTGGGAGCCGGCAGCTATAGTTGCCGGCTCCCACTTTTTAGTCTGTCACTTGTTGGCTCTTGGCGCTACGGTCATTCTGCCGACCGTACTTCAGCCGACTGTTACCGTTGTCAATTTCAATGTTAGATTCCGACCCCATGCTTTACCGCATCAGCCAACCCCATGATTGGGAGCAGGCGCAGCAAACCGGCTTTTTCGCCAGCCCCGACCTGGCAGCGGAAGGGTTTATCCATGCGTCGGAGCTGGATCAGGTCCTCGAAACCGCCCGCCTCTATTACGCCGGCAGCCCCGGCGCGCTGCTGCTGGAAATTGATGAAACTACCTTAATGGCCGCTAGTGTGCGCGTGGAGCGCGAGTGGGCGGCGGGCCGGCAGGCGTGGTTTCCGCACCTGTTCGGGCCGGTGCCCCTCGTGGCTGTACGCCGGGCCTGGCCACTACCGGTAGCTGCCGACGGCGCGGCGGTGCTGCCCCCGGAGCTGATGCTTCGGTAGCCCCTCTCAGTGATAGGTAAAAACGGCCTTATTCTTGCGCAAAGCTTCTATATAGCGTTGCACCGGTTGAACAGTCCGGCCCCTTATCCATCCACTCCACTGTATGTTTATATCGGTTATTTCGGTTCTATCCGCAGTTTGGCGGCTGTTGCTGAGCCTGCTGCTGGGGATGCTGCTAACGGCCTGCGGGCCGAACAGGTATCTGAGCATGAGTCCGGTTGGTTGGGGTAGCACCCCGGTTTCGGATTTAATCAGCCATCCGGATAGCGTATATGTGCGCTTCCATTTCGTGCGGGCCGAAGATCAGGAGCTGGTATTTGAGGCCGAGTTCAGCAACGCCGCCAACCACTCCGTTACCATCGACCCGGCTCAATTTTACTTTCTGCCGCTGCCCGACAGTGCCGCCAACCGCCCGGCATACCTGGGCCTCGCGCCAAGCCGATACCAGGCCAGCGACCCGGAAACGCGGCTAAGCCTCCTGACAGTCCACCGCGACGAGCAGGCCGAAAAAGCCGAGAAAGTGAGCTTGTTCGAAATCCTGACAATGGTTGTCAACACGGCCGAGGATATCAAAAGTATTGGCAAAGATGAAACGGCGGCGCAGGAAGAAGCCCGCGACATCGCCCACCAAAACGACCGAATCTCCTTCGACAACGAGCGGGCCGGCCACGCTGATGAGGCCCAGGCTCTGCACGCCCAGGCAACCACCATGGCAAGCGCCCTGTTGCGCCGCGCCACCCTGCAACCCGGCGACCGGGCCGTGGGCCTCGTTTACTTCCCCCGCCTCGACGCGGCCCGGCAACTACGGTTCGTGCTGGCTTTCAACGGGCAGCCGGTGCCGTTCGACTTCACGCAGGAGCTACGCAAGTTGAACCATTAAACAAGCCAGCCCGAATACTCTGTGGGTAAGCATTTTGCCAGCTGTGCCTGCGCCGTAGCCCCGGCGGGAAGGCTTGGCAGCGGATAGCTGTTCCTAAGAAGTTCTTTATCACTCCATAAAAAAACATATCGACTCTAAGTAACTGAGCAAAAGCGGCTTCATTCTTGTGCGAAGTATTCCTGTAGCGTCGGCTGCTTGAACGGCAGCAGCTTATATTTATCCAGTCTAAAGCATCTTTCTATGCTCTCATTATCTACTGCTAGTTCACTCATGGCACGCCGGCTGCTGATGGGTCTCTCTTCGGCGCTGGTGCTGGGTTGCGGACTGACGGCATGCGCGCCCACCCAAACCCTGAGTATCGCTCCTATAAGTTCGGAGCCGGGCCGGACTTCGAACCTCGTCAGCCACTCCGATAGCGTGTACGTGCGCCTGCAGTTTGTGCGGGCCGATGCCCGGGAACTGGTATTTGAGGCCGAGTTCAGCAACGCCGCCAACCACCCCGTAACCATCGACCCGGCTCGTTTCTATTACTTTCCACAACCCGACAGCACGGCAAGACATGGAGAAGGCGCGCCGGCTGCCCCCACTCTCACGGCGGACCGCCGGCTGGCTCTAAATCCTGAAGTGCGGCTGGATTCGCTGGCCCACCGCCGCGACGAACTGGCCGATAAGGCAAGCCGGGTGAATCTGGTTCAGATTCTGCTGCTGGTAGCCAATACGGCCGAGGACGTGGCCAGCGCCAACCAGCGCGAAACGCCCCTGCAACGAACGAGCCGGCAGGTCCGGCACGAGGGCAGCCAGGCGTTTTTCGAGGTGCAACGGGTCGTACGGGCCGTGCGGGCGGAGCAGTTGAACCAGACCGTTTCGGATCTGGCCGTGAGCACCCTGCAGCGCGCCACCCTGCAGCCCGGCGACCGGGCCGTGGGCCTCGTGTATTTCCCCCGCCTCGATGCCGCCCGGCAGCTTACGTTCGTGCTGGCCTTCGATGAGCAGTCGGTGCCGTTCAGCTTCACGCAGCAACTACGCAAGCTGAACGGGAAGTAGGGGCGAAAGCAACGGCTACAGCAAGATGCCAGTCACTACTGAATCCGCCGCCCAGCCACAGCAGCGCCCCCAGCAACATCAGGCCCAGGCCGAGCAGGAAAAGGGTTTTACCGAGGTGGGAAGACATGGAAGCTACGGGTGCCTGAAATAAGTTAGTCCGCTAGTATCAATATCCGCTTTTTCCCAGGCTCTAACTTTTACTGCCTGTATTTTAGCTACACGCGTTTATTCCCAAATCCAAGCTGATATTTCATGAATAAGCTCTTATAATCTTCATGTGGAAAACGTCTAACTCTCTATCCACCAATTTTCCCAAATTTTATAGAAGTGAAAAACATGGTTACACTGAAGGCTATTACAAAATAGATAATGGCTAATACATATTCACGCTTCCAAATAGCTTTTGCACACATGAATGTGTTCGCCACAATGACTAAAAGGCTAGAAATCATCACTCCAAGCAGTGCACCCCATCTATCATCGAAGAGTATGGATAGCCCTATTACAGGTACTGTTAGCAAAAAATTGAGAATAAAGGGCGTACGCGAGGACATATAGGAAACAGTAGTGATGATGAGAAATCCTCTCACCAAGGTCTAGAAAGCATAGCGTTAAACCTACACCGGGTTGTCTTTCCGCGTCTTAACCGTCTTACACTACCCTTTATTATCAAACACCGGCTCAATCCGCCCCTCGGCCCCGATTTGCAGGACGGCCTCGTAGCGGTTGCCGGTTTTGCTGGATACGAAGCCGCGGATGACGCAGGTTTTGCCCTTGCGCAGGAGCTGGTCCATCTGGGTGTAGGTGAGGGTTTTGCCGCCCCAGGCGAAGGGCACGCGGAACTGGCAGTCCTCGCGGAAGCGGGAGCAGCCCCAGGCGCTGTTGCCGCGCAGCATCTGGCCCAACCGGCACACCGGGCAGGGAATCTGGCCGGGGTCCTGGGCGGTAGTGGGCTTGCTTTCGGCGGCGCGCACCAGCTCCAGGGTGCGGGCGGGCGTGAGCAGCACAGCCGCGTCGAACTTGTGGCCGTCGTCGTCCAGAAAGCCTTTCATCACCTGGGTGCGACCTTTTTTGAGTAGGTCGCCGGCCTGCTTGTCGGTCAGCTTCTTGCCCTCAAACTCGGTGGGCAGCCGGAACTGGCAGCCTTCCTTCCAGCGCGAGCAGCCAAACGCCGCCTTGCCCCGCAACACGTGCCCGGAGCTGCAAACCGGACACGGGCCCAGGCCCAGCACCCCACCCCCCGGCCCCCTCCCCTCCGGGAGAGGGGGAGCCTGACGACTTGTGGAAGCCTGACGACTGGCCTTGCCCGCCGTGGCTCCCCCTCTCCCCGAGGAGAGGGGTCTGGGGGGTGAGGTGCCGGCCACCGTGCTGATGGCCCTACCCGAGCCGTCCTGCTTCACTTCCTGCACCATTTCGCGCACCAGCTGCTTGAGCTCGCCCAGAAACTGCTCCTGGTCCAGCTCGCCGCCCTCAATCTGGCGCAGCTTCTTTTCCCACTGGCCGGTGAGCTCCGCCGATTTCAGGGTGGGGTTGCGGATGAGGCCGATGAGCTCGACGCCGGTGGGCGTGGGCACGATTTTCTTTTTGTCGCGGATGATGTAGCCGCGCTTAAACAGCGTTTCGATGATGGCGGCGCGGGTAGAAGGGCGGCCGATGCCGTTTTCCTTCATGGCCAGGCGCAGCTCGTCATCATCCACGTTGCGGCCGGCCGTTTCCATGCCGCGCAGCAGCATGGCCTCGGTGTAGTCGCGCGGGGGCTGGGTCTGCTTGGCATCGAGGCGGGGTTTGTGCGGCCCGTTTTCGTCCTTCACGAAGGCCGGCAGCACGGTGCCCACCACGTCGTCATCGTCGCTGCTGCTACTGCTGCGCCGTTCGTTGGCCACCAGCTGCTTTTCGGGGTCGCCGTACACTTCGCGCCAGCCGGGACTCAGAATCTGCCGGCCCCGGACGCGGAACGTGAGGCCCGCCACGTCGGCCGTCACGGTCGTGTTCGATACTTCGCAGTCGGGGTAAAACGCGGCCAGGAAGCGGCGCACTATTATGTCGTAGACCCGCTGCTCGTTGCCGCCCAGGCCGCCCGCGCTGGCCCCGGTCGGAATGATGGCGTGGTGGTCGGTGACTTTGTTGTTGTTGAAGACCTTGGCGCTCTTGCGGATTTTGGGGGCCGCCAGCAGCGGGGCCGTGAGGGCCGCGTAGCCGCCCAGGCCGCGCAGAATGCCGGCAATTTTGGGGTACTGGTCGTCGGGCAGGAAGGTAGTGTCCACGCGGGGGTAGCTGACCACTTTCTTCTCGTAGAGGCCCTGCACGGTCTTGAGCGTGTCCTCGGCCGAGAGGCCCAGCTGGTTGTTGCACTGCACCTGCAAAGAGGTCAGGTCGAACAGCGCGGGCGGACTCTCCAGGGCCTTCTTGATGATGACGTCGCGCACCGTCAGGGGCTGACCGGTCACGCGGGCCAGGGCGGAATCGGCGTCTTCCTGGGTCACGAAGTAGCCGCGGGCCTTGAGGCGGGCCTTTTCGTCGGGCTCGTCGTCGTCCTTGCCCGGTTTCACCACTGCCACGTGGCTGAACATGGTGCTGCGGTACTCGGCCCGCAGCACCCAGTAGGGCTCGGGCCGGAAGTTCTGGATTTCGTGGTAACGGTCGACCAGCAAAGCCAGCGTGGGCGTTTGCACACGCCCGATGCTGAGCACCTGGCGCTGGCCGGGGGCGTATTTGAGCGTGAACAGGCGGGTGGCGTTCAGGCCCAGCAGCCAGTCGCCCACGGCCCGGCTCTTGCCGGCCTGGTAGAGCGAGTCGAACTCCGAGCCCTCGCGCAGGTTCTGGAAGCCCTGGCGGATGGCTTCCTCGGTGAGCGAGGAAATCCAGAGGCGCTTGGTGGACTTGCGGTACTTGGCCTCCATCAGCACCCAGCGCTGAATCACCTCCCCTTCCTGGCCCGCGTCGCCGCAGTTCACCACCTCATCGGCGGCGGCCAGCAGGCGCTTAATTACGCCAAACTGACGCACCACCCCATCGTCGCGCAGCATGAGCTTGATGCCGAACTGCTCGGGCAGCATGGGCAAATCGTGGATGCTCCAGCGCTTCCACTCGGGGCGGTAGTCCTCGGGCTCGCGCAGTTGGCAGAAGTGCCCGAACGTCCAGGTGACCTGGTAGCCGTTGCCCTCGTAGTAGCCGTCCATGCGGCGGTCGGCCCCGAGGACCTGGGCAATTTCACGGGCTACGCTGGGCTTTTCGGCAATGCAAACAATCATCGCTGATTTACGCTGATTAATCGTGATTTCGCTGATTTGGTAGTCGGCGGGGAATCAACAAAGATAGGCCGGGAAAAGGTCGCGGCAGGAATGAGGAACGGAACGCGGCGGCTTACTTGGCCGGTTCGCTTACCTTCGCTTAGTCTTCACGCGCTCCGCTATGCTCAACTCGCTTCGCATTCAGAACTTCAAATCCTGGCAGGATACCGGCGACATTCAGTTCGGTAGCATCACCGGCTTCTTCGGCACCAACTCCTCCGGCAAAACCAGCATTCTGCAATTCCTGCTGATGCTCAAGCAGACCGTGGAGTCGTCGGATAGGGCGCAGGTATTGAACTTGGGGGATGAGCGGTCCTATGTGGAGTTAGGGACGATGCATGATATTATATATAATCATAACATTTCAGAGGTTGTTCAATTTACTCTATCATTTAAATTGCCATCAGCTATCAATGAAGTAATGCTATTCGGCAGTGACACTGACATTCCTGTAAAAAATATTGAATTCTCAGCTAGGATAAAGAATTCCGTAATAAACATTCTCGAAGAATTTAAATATTCTTCGAGAAACATGTCAGCCGGAATCAGATTATCTAAAAAATATAAAGAGAATAAAAATAATTATAACAAGTATTATTTAATTGTCAATGGAGTAGAAAAACTAATAAATAACAGTATCGGAGACCCAATAAAGTTCTACGGATTTCCTCATAACATCCTATCTAATAACAACAAGCTCGTGTGGGCTATGCCTGAGCTCGAACGTTTTTTCGAGCATTCGTTTATAGAAACATTTTATTTGGGCCCTCTCCGAGAGTATCCTAGCAGGTTATATATATGGGGAGGAGAGAAGCCAGGGAATATAGGGAATAGAGGAGCTGGAGCAGTTGCAGCTATTCTGTCATCAAAAAACACAAAACCTAATATCAACATGGGCAGCGGACAGCCCATGCATACCCTCGAACAACACGTAGCCTACTGGCTCAAAGAGCTCGGCCTGATTCACTCCTTTGAGGTCCGCCCGATTGCGCCTAACCGCAAGGAGTACGAGGTCCGCATTAAGCGCACTGCCGAATCGGCTGAGGTATTCCTGACGGATGTGGGCTTTGGCGTTTCGCAGCTGCTGCCGGTGCTGGTGCTGCTGTTCTACGTGCCGGAGGGCTCGACTATTATTCTGGAGCAGCCCGAGATTCATTTGCACCCGGCCGTGCAGGCGGGGCTGGCCGACGTGTTTATCGATGCCATCAAGCGCCGCAACGTGCAGATTATTCTGGAAAGCCACAGCGAGCATCTGTTGCAGCGCTTGCAGCGGCGGCTGGCGGAAGAAGCACTGCCAACCGATCAGGTCAAGCTTTATTTCACCGATTTTGTGGGGGCCGCCTCCACCCTCACCCCGCTCGACCTGGATGAATACGGCAACATCCGCAACTGGCCCAAAAACTTCTTCGGCGACACGATGGGCGAGGCCGCAGCCATGATGGAAGCCGAGATGAAGCGCAAAATGCAATCCTGAGCGGCCAATGCATTTTCTGATCGACACCAACGTCCCGCTCGTCGCCAACGGCGCTTCAGCCGCCGGTCCCAGGTGCGTACTGGCAGCCGTGGAGCGGCTTCGGCAACTTCAGCAGCACGAGATTCTGGTGCTGGACGATTCGTTTCTCATTCTTCAGGAATACCACCGCAAGCTTAGCCCCAGCGGCCAGCCCGGCGTGGGCGACGCCTTCCTGCAATGGGTATTGCGCAACCGCGCAAATCCACAGCACTGTGAATCCGTGCAATTGCAACCCGACGCAGAAAGAGGATTCGCAGCCTTTCCCGACGACCCCGAACTGGCCGACTTCGACCCCTCCGACCGTAAGTTCGTAGCAACGGCCCTTACCCACCCCGGCCGGCCGGTTATCGTAAATGCCACCGACACCGACTGGCATCATCACCGGGAACCGCTGGAGCGCAACGGCATCCAACTGGAGTTCATCTGCCCGGAAGAAATGGTCCGTCAGCGGTAAGCCTGAGGCGGCCTGCCTTCATGCGGGCCGGTGTAGTATTGGTCATCGTTTCACTTTTGCTTTGTTGGTCATAAAAAAAGCCTTCCTACGAAGCGTAGGAAGGCTTTTGGTGATCCCGCTGGGATTCGAACCCAGGACCCATACATTAAAAGTGTATTGCTCTACCAGCTGAGCTACAGAATCAGTTTCTTTGCACTGGCAAGCAGCCCGTGTGGCTGATTGTGGCACAAAAGTAGAGTCTCGGATTTAACTGTGCAACTGTTTTGCTTAAAAAAGCCCCCCTTTTTTTCCTGTTGTTCCTGACTTTCGGCCAATCGATTCAGGCCCAAAAAGTTAGTCCGGCGCTCCAAAAAGCCGATTCGTTGTTTGGCGCCGGACAAGTGGCCGAAGCGTACCCCTGGTACCGGCAGGCCCGCGACCAAGACGGCCTGCAATCGGGCCGGCAGGCGCTGCGCATGGCCTACACCCAGGAGGCGCTGGGCCACTACCCGGCCGCGCTTTACTATCTGGCCGTGGCTCAGAGCCTGGAGCCGCGCTACGCCACCTGGCAGAAAATGGTGATCCTGGCCCAGGAGCACCGCCTCACGGGCTACCCCGATACCTGGCGGCAAAACCTGTTTATTGCGCTGCAGCGCTACTATTACCGCCTGTTGCAGGGCTTGCTGCTGCTGGCCGTATTGGCTGGCACGGCGCTGCTGCTGCGCCGCCGCACCGCCGATCGGGCCTGGTGGGCCGTATACGGCAGTTACCTGCTAAGCGTGGGCCTGGCCTTGAATGTGCTGGCTCCCGGCCGGGTAGGCCTAATAGCGCGCGCCCGGGCCCCGCTGATGGCTGGCCCCGGCGCCGGCGCCACTTGGCTGACCACGGCGGCCGCCGGCGACCGGTTTGAGGTGCTGGGTCGGCAGGATCTCTGGTACCGGGTGCGTTGGCAGGAAGGCGAGGCCTATATCCGTCGCCGCAATCTGCTGCTGGTAGAATAGTAATTCGGCTAGATAAATGGGCTGCAAACATGTTCATATATTACTGAATATAAAACAATTAACTTTAACGATAGAAAAATTGGCGGTAGGTTTAATGAGAAAATTTAAATTTTTCAAAGGCGGTTTTTGACCTGTATTGGCGCAAACTGGCACCGGAGTTGCAAATACTCCATCAGAACCCCAAAGCCAGTCAGGCTGGGTGTCAGCCATCACCTTCATAAATAATTACCCCTTTCATACGCCATGAAAAAGCTCCTCATTCTGCTCGCCGCCTTTTCGATTTCTGCCGCCGCCTCAGCCCAGACTGCTCCGGTAAAAGCCGCCCGCGGCCAGCACCAGAAGGCCCATAACAAAGACCTCACCCCCGAACAGCGCGCCGACCGGGCCGCTCAGAAACTCACCAAGAGCCTCAGCCTCTCGGCCGCCCAGAGCCAGCAGGTGCGCCAGTTGCACTTGGCCCGCATCCAGCAGCAGCAGGCCCGCAAGGTCCAGCCGGGCACGGTTGCCAAGGCCGACAGAAAGGCCCGCCACCAAGCCATGAAGGGCCAGCGGACCCAGTACGACGCCCAACTCAAGCAAATCCTGAGCGCCGACCAGTACACCAAGTACGCGCAAATGCAGGTCGATAAGAAAGCCAAGCATCAGGCAAAGCGCCAAGCCAAAGGCTAGTTTCAGCAGCACAGTAGGCCCAACACTTAGCCATATTGCAAAATGCCCCGACGATTACCGTCGGGGCATTTTGGTTTCTGTTACTCAGCAAATCATAATTATTCAGGCAGTACTACGGGTGGGGCTGGCGGCAGTTCGCGGGCCCCGGCAAACCAGCGCAGGCGGTAGGCCATAATGGCCGTTTCGCCGAGCTGGGCCAGCAGGCGGTAGTTAGCCACCGCGCCCACGGCCGCCCCCACCACGGGCAGCAACTGGGCCATTTTGGCCAGGTCGATGTAGTCGCGGTATTCCTGCTGGAAGGTGCGCCAGTCGAAGGTTTCGGCAGTGGCAGTGGCCTCGGTGGCGGGCCAGTCGGCCAGTTGGCGGTAGGTTTCGCGGCGGGTGTGCTGGCTGCTGAAGGCCAGCTGGAAGATGTGCAGCAGGTAGAGCCGCTCGGAAAGCTGGCGCACATCGTGGCCGTAGAGGGCGGCAATGTCGAAGAGCAGCTTGAGCTTGATGCCGAGCAGCAGCGGAAAATCGGCCAGGCCCAACAGGAAGCCCGCGGCCCCGGTGGCCCCGCCCTCCACGGTTGCGGCGTTGCGGTAGTTGCGGATGCGGGCCCGTACCCGCGCCTCGCGCTCAGCTAAACTTCCTTCCGACACCGGCTGGCGGGTGGTATGCTGCGAGCCGAACAGCACGCCCTCCACCATTTTCTGGATGGTAGCCGTGAGGATGCGGTGCAGCTTTTCGGGCAGCAGGGCGTTGAGCCGGGCCTGCACCAGCCGCGTGAAACGGTTGAGCAGCGTGGGCTTGCGTTGCATCCGCTGCTGCCAGGCGCGCAGGTCAGTCAGGGCTTGCTGGTCGTGGGGGTCGGGAAGGAGCATCAGAGGTAAATATACCGTTCTGCGGCGCAAGCACTATTTACCGCAGCGCGTAAATCCGCTCAATCATCTCCACTACTTTCAAACCTTCCAGCGCGTTGGTAGTCGCCACGCCGCGCTGCTGGATGGTTTCTACCACGTTGTCGATGACGTGGACGTGGTTGGCGGCTGAGCCCTGGTAGGGACCGTACTGGTTGGCGGGGTTGGTGGGCGGCAGCGCGGGCAGCGTGTAATCCTGCAGGTGGCAGTACTCTACTTTGTCCATGTACTGGCCGCCCAGGCGCAGGCTGCCGCGCTCGGCCACCACCGTGAGGGAGCTTTCCAGGTTCCGGTCCCAGACGGCGGTGCTGTACTGGAGCGTGCCGCTACCGCCGCGCACCAAATCGAAGGTCACCAGGCCCGAGTCCTCGAACTCGGTGAGGTGCTCGTGGGTGAAGTCGCGAAAGCGGGCCGAGATGTTGGTGATGTCGCCGAACACCCAGTAGAGCAGATCCACGAAGTGGCTGAACTGGGTGAAGAGCGTACCGCCATCGGCGGCGCGGGTGCCGTGCCAGCTGCCGGGCGTGTAGTACCGCTCGTCGCGGTTCCAGAAGCAGTTGAGCTGCACGAGAAACACCTGCCCCAGCCGGCCTTCCTGCACTACCTGCTTGAGCCAGGCGGCGGGCGGCGAGTAGCGGTTCTGCATCACCCCGAACACGAAGCGGCCGGTTTGCAGGGCCGTGTGCACGATGTCTTCGGCGTCGGATTTGTGCAGGGCCAGCGGCTTTTCGACTACCACGTGCAGGCCCGCCCGCAGACCCCGGATGGCCTGGCTGGCGTGCAGGCCGTTGGGCGTGGCCACCGTCAGCACATCGGCGGCGGGGCCGTGGCTGAGGTAGTCGTCGAGGCAGGCGAAGAACGGGACGCCGGGAAATTCGGCGGCCAGCGCCGGGGCCAGCTCGGGCCGGATATCGACCAGCGCCACCACCTGGGCCGCCGGGTGGGCGGCCACCAGCGCGGTATGGCGGCGCCCGATGTGGCCCACTCCGCAGATAACAAAACGAACTGCCGGAAGCGAATCAGCCACGGAAACGGGGATAAGAAAGGAAAAGAAAGCGGCCCGCAAGCTGCGAAAAAACGGGCGTTTTAACGCGGAACTGGTTTTTATGCCCAAAGAATACCGCAAAAACGGGCCGGCAGACCCAACTTTGCACTCCGCTTCACCCCTAGCCTCCCATGCCCCTCGTCCAGATTGCCGGCCTGCCAATTGACCTCGTGCGCCAGCGCATGCGCAGCCTGCGCCTGACGGTGTACGCTGGGGGGCGCATCCGGGTGTCGGTGCCGCTGCAAACACCCGTAGCGACCATTGAGGCATTCGTGCAGGCCCGCCGGGGCTGGATTGAGCAACAGCAGCAGCGCTTTGCCGCCCGCGAGCCAGCCCCGCAGTTGCGCTACGAATCGGGCGAAACAGTACCCTATCTGGGCCAGGACTACGAGCTGCTGGTAAGCCCGGCAGCCGGCCGGGCCGGTGTGCTGTTGCGGCCCGAATCCCGCCAGCTGCGCCTGTCCGTGCCCGCAGGCAGCACCGCCGCGCAACGCGAAGCCCTGCTTACGGCTTGGTACCGGCAGCAAATCAAGCAATTGCTGCCGGCGCTTTTTGCCCAGTGGGAGCCGGTGGTGGGCCGGGCAGCCGCGGATTGGGGGGTGAAGCAGATGCGCACCCGCTGGGGCACCTGCAACATCGGGGCCCGCCGCGTCTGGCTGAACCTGGAGCTCATCAAGCGGCCCCTGCCCTGCCTCGAATACGTGCTGGTACACGAGCTGACCCACCTGCACGAGCGCCTGCACAACGCCCGTTTCTGGGGCCTTATGGACCAGTTCATGCCCGACTGGCGCACCCACCGCGCCGAGCTCAACCGGGTGCTGCTGGCCCCCACCGCCGCGCCCGACGCAGATTAGCGGCCCCTCATGCTAACGGCTTAGGCGTGCTTGCCAGGGTTCCAGCCGCGGCCCGCCAGGTGCTCCTGGCCGGCGGCTACCGCGCCCTCTTCCAGGTGGGTGCCCATCGAGTCGTTCCAGCGGTTGAGGTAGCCAAACAGGCTGATAACGCCCAGAATTTCCACGATTTCACCCTCCGTCCAGTGCTGGTGCAGGGCCTGGCTGATAGCTTCGCTCATGGCGTTGGGCACGGCCGAGGCGGCCACGGCAAAGTCAAGCGCCGCCCGCTCGGCCGCCGAAAAAGCCGGGTGCGTGGCATACTCCCAGATGTGGTCGAGCTGCTGCTGCTCGGCCCCGTAGCGCTCGGCGGCCAGAATAGTGTGCGCCTGGCAGTACTGGCAGCCGGCGGCGTGGCTGCTGACGTAGCCAACGAGGCGTTTCAGGGCGCTGGTTACGCGGCCCTGGTTGGCCATTACGGCTTTATTGAGCTGGATGAAGGCCGTGGCAATGGCCGGACGGTGCTGCATAGTGAGCACGCTGTTGGGGCAGAAACCCAGGGTTTCGTTGAAGAAGGCAGCCAGCTCCGCCACTTCAGGGTTAGCATCGGGGGCAAGCGGAGTTACGAGTGGGGTAGCCATAAGCAAGGGAATCAGAAGAGGTAAGACGCGGGTAAAAGTACAGGTTTGCCCCCGATCAGCCGACCCGCCCCGGCCCGTGGTCGGGCTTATCTATTTGGCGCTGCGCCCGTACTAAGGTGTAAGCCGCCGCCGGGCCCAAGCCTTGCGCTGCCCCAGCGGCTACTGCCGTCTTCCTTCCCTGTCAACAATCTATCACCTTAGATATGAGCAACCGCACCGTAGAGCAGATCATGCAGGCCCATGAAACTTCTGGCCGCTATTTCGATGTAGCGGGCGTCCGCACGTTTGCGCTGGATTATGGCCAGGGCGAGCCCGTTTTCTGCGTTCATGGCGTGCCCACGTCGTCGTACCTGTTCCGCAAAATGCTGCGCAGCCTGGCCGACCAGGGCCTGCGCGGTATTTCGGTAGATATGCCGGGGCTGGGCCTGTCGGACCGGCCCGCGGATTTCGACTACACGTTCCGGGGGTTTGCCCGGTTTCTGCACCAGGCTACCGAAGCCCTGGGCCTCGACAGCTACCATCTGGTAGTGCACGATATCGGCGGTGCCATTGGGCTGGCCCTAGCCGCCGAGCACCCCGAGCGCATTAAGTCGCTCACCATCCTCAACATGTTCTATGATGTGGTCAACTTCCAGAAACCGCTGCCCATGCGCCCCTTCGAAATGCCGGTATTGGGCGAGGCCGAGCTGCTGAGCATTCAGCACCCCACCTGGTATTTGCTGTTCAAGGGCATGGGCGTCAGCAACATCAGCGAGCTAGCCAAAGAGGAAGTGTACGCCTACGTCGACCTGCTCAAGCGCGACGATGGCGGTAAGGCGTTTCTGAAAATCATGCGCCAGTTCGACCATTCGCAGGAACTGCAGGACCTGATGCAGCGGGCCGTCGACCACCCGCCCTACCCGGTGCAGGCCATCTGGGGGGCCGAGGACCCGGCCCTGGACTTCGAGCATTTCGGTAAGCTGGTGCAAGATGCTGCCCATCTGCCCACCGTGCATAAGCTCGCGTCCAAGCACTTCTTCCCCGAGGAAAAAGGGCCCGAAATTGCCCAGCTAATCACCGATTTCATCCGCCCGCAGTCCAGCTAGGGGCCACGCAAGTGTAGCGCAGAGCGCCGGTTTGGCGTATCGTTGCTGACTCCCGAATGGGTTCGTGCAACGATACGCCAAACCGGCGCTTTGCGCTACTGCCAGCTGGCATGTGGCCAGGCAGAGCCCGGACAGCTGGCTAAAGAATCCGCTTTAGCTCGTTGAAATTGGTGTTGCTCACCGTTTTGCCGGTGCAGCCCAGCTGTTGGGCGCTACGCTGGATGTTCTGGACGCGGGAGCCGGGGTTGGGATGGGTGCTCATAAACTCGGGCGTGCCGCTGCTCCCCTCTTTTTCGGCCTTGATAAAGAAGCCCGCCGCACCGTCGCAGGCGTAGTAGCGGGTGCCGTTGAGGTAGATGGTGGAGTACTTGTCGGCCTCGGTTTCGTAGGCGCGGCTGAACTTGAGCTGGCCCAGGCCGGCGGCAATCTGCACGAGCTGGCTGTTGGAGCGGCTGCCCAGCAGCAGCCCCAGCAACATGCTGGTGCCATACTGCTTCTGCATGGTCTGGGTGCTGTGGCGGCGGTCGGCGTGAGCAATTTCGTGGCCCAGTACCCCGGCCAGCTCGTTCTCGTTGTCGAGGTACTTAATCAGGCCCGAAAACACATAGATATGGCCGCCGGGCGTGGCAAAGGCGTTTTGCGTCTTATCGTCTTTGATGATCTGCACGTCCCATGGGAACTGGGTGCGGTACTTGAGTTGGCCGTTGTCGAGCACGCGTTTCACTACGCCGTCGAGCAGTTGATAGGCCCGGGCGTTGCCGCTGCGGCTCAGCAGCTGGCCCTTGGCCCGGTAAAGCGAGTCGGTCTGCTGGGCCACCTGGGCGCCCAGCTCAATGTCCTGCTGTACCGAAAATATGTTGAAGCCCTGAGCAGGCTTGGTAATGGCGGCGGTGGTAAGAGCGGCCACCCCGGTCAGGGGCAGTGCGAGGGTCAGAAAAGAAAAGCGCATGGGCGAAAAAAATCAGAAGAGATAAACTGGAATTATGGGGGCGAAAAGAAAAAACCGGGCCAATCCGCACCCGTCAGGCCAAACCCGCTCGCACCATGGCCGCCACATATGCCACCTGCTCGTCGGTTAAGGTAGGATGAATAGGCAACGACAGCACCGTGCGGCCCAGGCGCTCGGCCACCGGAAACTGCCCGGCGCGGTACCCCAGGTAGGCGTAAGCAGGCTGCAGGTGGTTGGGCAGCGGGTAGTACACGGCGCTCGGTACACCGCGGGCCGCCAGAAACGCCTGCAACGCGTCGCGACGGCCGGGCTCCTGCTCGCTTAGGGTGATGGTGTACTGGTGAAACACATGGCTGCTGCGCGGGTCACGGGCTGGCACTGCCAAGCCGGGCACACTGCCGAGCAGCGTGTCGTAGCGGGCGGCTACGCGCTGGCGGGCGGCCGTCCAGGCGGGCAGGTGGGGCAGCTTCACGCGCAGTAAAGCCGCCTGCAACGTATCGAGGCGCGAATTGAGGCCAATGTGCTGGTGATAATACTTGCGGGTCTGGCCGTGGTTGGCGAGCTGGCGCAGGTAGGCGGCCCGGTTTTCGTCGCGGGTGAATAGCGCCCCGCCGTCGCCGAAGCCGCCCAGGTTCTTACTCGGGAAAAACGAGGTAGTGCCCACCTCCCCCACCGTCCCGGCCACCCAACTAACTCCGTTTCCGGCTTGAAATGTGGCCCCGATGGCCTGGGCATTATCCTCGATGAGGGCCACTGCGCACTGGTCGGCCAGCTGGCGCAACGCCGCTAAGTCGGCGCACTGCCCGAACAGGTGCACGGCCACAATAGCGCCGGTACGGGGCGTGAGGGCGGCGGCTACGGCTGCCGGGTCGAGGTTGAAGGTGTCCGCCAGAACATCAACCGGCACGGGGCGCAGGCCCAGCACGGCGGCGGCCTCCAGCGTAGCCACGTAGGTAAAGGCCGGCACAATCACCTCGGTCCCGGCGGGCAGGTCCAGGCTCATCAGAGCCAGTTGCAGCGCATCGGTGCCGTTGGCGCAGGTTACCACCCGAGGGCCGCCCAGGTACTGGCTGAGCTCTTGGGCGAACTGTGCTACGGCCGGCCCCTGGATATAAGCGGCCTCGTGCAGGCAAGCGGCGGCGGCGGCCGTCAGCTCGGTTTGCAGCGGAGCATGTTGAGCCGGTAAATCAAGTAGTTGGATGGCGGCAGACGGCGCGACAGGCAGAGACGGAACGAGCACGGGAAAATCGGGGAAAAGCAACCGGAGGTGTAAAGATACAGCACGCCACAACGGGTCGCGCCCCGGATGCCTACGCCCCAGGCCGCCGCAACCGCAGGCCGGAAATCTGCGTTAAACCGGGAAGGCTTCGGCCAATTTTGCTCTCTCCGGCAATTCCCTTTCTCCTTTAAAACCAACTACTATGCTTCGCAAGACCCTCACCATTCCGGCTCTTTCGGCCCTGCTGCTGGCCGGCGGTATGTTCACGCAAACCAGCTGCACCAATACGCAACAAACCGAAATGGCCGCCGATAAGGACCAGGCCTACAACGATTTTCAGACCTTTGTTTCGGATGCCGAAGCCAGAGCTGATGCCGCCGCTAGCGCCACGGAAGACGACTACAACCGCGAAACTGCCCAGATGAAGTCTGATTTCGACAGCAGAGTGGCTGCTGTGGATAAGTATGCCGATCAGTACGACGACACCCGCCGCCAGGAAATCGAGCAGCTACGCAACCGCTACACCACGGCTTACGACAAGCGTGAGGCTTCTTGGACCAACCGTTCGGGAATGGCCCCGGCAGGCGAAATGACGATGGGCAAGTACTATAAGCCCACCGCGCCGGCAACCCGCGTAACGGCCGCCAACGCCCGCCAAGTGTACGAGGACTTCGTAAACGAGGTGAAGCGCAACGAGAACAACTACGATATCAACGACTGGCGCAACATCAACGCCGAGTGGCGCGCCCTCGATGAGGCCTACGACAAGGTAAAGGGCAATATTCCGACCAACGACTTGGCCGAGATTCAGAAAGAGAAGCTTAAGTACGCTGCCTTCAAGTCGGCTGATAAAGCGGGTATCCGTGGCGGACAGGCCGTTGATGCCGTAACCGGCGAAGCCAAGGACGTAGCCAACGACACCAAGGATGAACGCTCGGCCGTAGGTCAGGCCGTTAGCAACACGGCCTCCGACGTGAAGGAAGTGGGCAAAGATGTAGGCCAGGGAGCTGCCAACGTGGGCAAGAAAGTAGGCGGAGCCGTAAAAGGCGCTTACAAGGAAGTGAAGTCGGAAGTAAAAAATACCGACAACGACTAACCCTCCGTTAGCCTGAGAAAACGTAAAAGCGCCGGTTCTTCTTTTAGAAGAACCGGCGCTTTTACGTGGTTGTCGCCAAGTTGCAGGCCACTCCACCGCCTATTCTGTTCAGCGCAGTTCCGTCAGCAGCCAGTAAAGCTTGAGGGCGTCGAGTTGGCGCAGGCTGGGTCGGGCCGAGAGCAAGTTGCGCTGCACCTGAATCTGGCGCAGGCTGAAGGTGGTACGCACGGCCTCACTCAGACCCCAGCGCTGCAGGCGCAACGCGGCCTTCAGCAGGCGGGTTTCGGCGCCCAGGCCCTCGGCGCGGTAAAGCTGCACGAGGTTGCGCACGGCATCGTGACTCTTTTGCAGGAACACCGGAGCTGCTTCCAAACCGTCGTGCAGCACGGGGTTGTCGAGGTGCTGCACTGCTATGCCGGAGCGGCGCAGCAGCCAGCCGAATTTAGTGTCTTCGTGGCCGTAGCGCGTGAGGCTTTCATCGAGGCCCAACTCCCGGAAGATACCCGTCTGAATGAGCAGATTATTGAGCGTGAGCTGCCCATGCGGAGCGCGCTGGCGCACGGCGGCCGGGCGGGCTTCGCGCCGGCAGCCGTACAGCCAGCGCAGGTGCAGCGCCGTATCGGGCGGCGGGGCAGTTTCGTAGCAGGTGCCGCCCGCCAGCACCGGGGCCACATAGCGGGCCGCCCGGTAGCGGGCCAGAAACTGGTCGTCGGGTAAGCGGCTGTCGTTGTCGAGCAGCAGCAGCCAGGCGTAGCGGGCGGTAGCGGCCAGTTGGTTGCGGATGGCGGCCCGACCTACATTGTGCTCCAGCTCGGCGTACACCACGCCGGGCAATTTGGCCAGCTCGCGGTTCAGCGCCCGGTACGTGGGGTGCGAGCCGTCGTCGAGGCAGCGGATTTCGACCGGGCCGTGCCAGTCGGCAACCTGCGCCAGCAACGCGCGCACCAGTGGCCGCACGTCGTTGTTAAACACCGGAATCAGCACGGAGAGCCCAATCATGCGCTGGCTGTGTAGGGGCTTGCGGGTGGGAAAGTGGTGGGCCGGCAAACCGGCCGCCTACCCCTGGAGGCCCGGGCGGGCCAATTGGTTGTCAGTACCAGCGGTTTTTTGGGGCCGAACAGGATTAGCTCAGGGCAAATGGTGTAACAGCCGAGTCAATTAGTTGGCCCTGCTCGCATTTCAGTACCCGGTGCGGGTACTGCTCGATGAGCTGGTAATTGTGCGTAGCCATGAGTACGGCCGTGCCAGCATTGTTGATTTCCACGAACAGCTTCATAATGCTGTCCGACACATCGGGGTCGAGGTTACCGGTGGGCTCGTCGGCCAGCAGCAGCAACGGCTCGTTGAGCAGGGCTCGGGCAATTACTACGCGCTGCTGCTCGCCCCCCGACAGTTGGTGGGGCATTTTGCCGGCCACGCTGGCCAGTCCCACCCGCATGAGCACTTCGGAAATGCGCTGCTGCTTGCGCGCCTTGCCTTTCCAGCCAGTGGCATTGAGCACAAACAGCAGGTTATCGGCCACCGAACGGTCGAAAAGCAGCTGGAAGTCCTGAAAGATGATGCCCAGCTTGCGCCGCAGATACGGTACTTTGTCGCTGCCGCTGCTGCCCATGCTACGGGGCAACCCGAAGCCCACCACCGAGCCGGTACCAGCGGGCAGCGGCAAGTCGGCGTACAATGTCTTCAGCAGCGAGCTTTTACCCGAGCCCGTGCGGCCTACCAGGTAGGCAAACTCACCCTTTTCCAGCGCAAACGTCACTTTTTGCAGTACCGTGTTTACGTCCTGCATAATGTAGGCGTCGTGCAGCTCAATAACGGTCATAGTCTGGGAGTCTGAGTCTGGGAAAGAGGTTTTAAAAAACCTCGCCTACTATCTAAAGCCTAGATTTCCAGCTTCTGCAGCCGGCCGAATTCAAGGCCGCTGATAACACCCGCCAGCTCGGTTTCCTTGCCTTCGAGGCCGTAACGGTGCAAATCCTTCAGCGGTCGGTCGGCCCGGAAGTAGGCAATGAGCACAAAATCCTGGTCCCGGAGTTGGATGTAGTCCGGAATTTTGGCCTTGCCCTTTACTTTGATGATGTACATTTCTTGAATTAAAAATTAAAAGTGAAAAATTAAAAATGAAGCTGTTGATCAGGTCGCTAGCAGCAAAGGCATTGGTATGCGGAGCCTGCCGAAGTATCGCTACCGCTTCGTCGCAGTCGTCCGACGAAGCAGTAGCGATACTTCGGTAAGCTCCGCATGAGCGCCCCCAGACTTTGTAAACAGCTTCAATTGCTGTTCACGCAACCCATGCTGACGTACCATTTTTAATTTTTCACTTTTAACCCCCAATTACCCGTTCACCTTTTTGTGGTCGGCCAGGAAAGTAGCCAGGCCTTTGTCGGTGAGCGGGTGGTTGAGCAGACCCGTGATAACGTTCAGCGGGCAGGTAACCACGTCGGCACCCAGTTCGGCGCACTGAAGCAGGTGGGGTACGTGGCGCACCGAGGCAGCCAGCACCTGGGTAGGGTAGCCGTAGTTGCTGAAAATATCCACAATCTGTTGCACCAGTTGCAGGCCGTCGTGGCCGATATCATCGAGGCGGCCCACGAAGGGCGACACGTACGTAGCACCGGCTTTGGCGGCCAGCAGGGCCTGCCCGGCCGAAAAAATCAGCGTGCAGTTGGTTTTGATGCCTTTGTCGGAGAAGTAGCGAATGGCCTTCACGCCCTCCCTAATCATGGGCACTTTCACCACGATGTTGGGGTGCAGTTCGGCCAGGGCCTCGCCCTCGCGGATCATGCCTTCGTAGTCGGTCGCAATTACCTCGGCCGATACATCACCGTCCACGATTTCGCAGATCTGCTTGTAGTGGCTCATCACCGCATCGGTGCCCCGGATGCCCTCTTTGGCCATCAGCGAGGGGTTGGTGGTTACGCCATCCAGCACGCCCAGCTCTACGGCTTCCTGAATCTCCTTGAGGTTAGCGGTGTCGATAAAAAACTTCATCAGATTACGAGTTAGCGCAGATTTTAACGGATTTCACGGATTTCAGGAACGAGCCGCTCTGCCTCCGGAAGCCGGCAACGGCCGGCGGCGCAAAGTACGCAAAAACAAAAAGGCGGCCCAAACAGGCCGCCTTTTATGTTTTCCTGAAACTATGTACTTAGGTCAGCGACGGGCAGATCGGTCCGGCTACAAAATCCGTGCAATCCGAAAAAATCCGCGCTAATCCGTGGGCCAAAAAAAAGCGAGCCAAAATCGCACCGCTCAACCACCTACCCTTGCTACCTTCCGGTCCTGGGGGAATTTAGTAGGAGCTGGTCGTTCTGACTCGCCGATGCAAAGGTAGGCACAGTTTTGCCGGATTATGCGGTTGCAACCGCAATTTTACTATTTGATCAGGTATCAGCAAGAAAATCAGGCACCTTCATTTTAGCCGGCACTTGCCATAGCCTTCTTTCCTGGGTTTATTTGGACGCTTTCGCTCTTCTCAACTAACCTGCCGGGCTACGCTGGCGGGCCGTGTTGCCCGGCGGCAAGTCCGCCGCGCGGGGCGGGGCGACGACTAAAAAAGGAGGCGCAGGTGCGGCGGGTCTGGAAATGGTGCGCTACTTTTGCCTATGCCTGAACAAATTCTCATCCTCGATTTCGGTTCGCAATACACCCAGCTCATTGCCCGGCGCATTAGGGAGCTGAATGTTTACTGCGAAATCCACCCGTTTACGCACGCCCCGGACCTCACTGAGGATATCCGGGGCGTTGTGCTTTCGGGCTCGCCCTGCTCGGTACGCGACGCTACCGCGCCCAACCCCGACCTGAGCGCCTACCTGGGCAACGTGCCGGTGCTGGGCGTTTGCTACGGAGCGCAGCTGCTGGCCCACCAGCAGGGCGGCGAAGTACTGCCGGCCACCATTCGTGAGTATGGCCGCGCGCGCCTCACCCACATCAACCAGCACCACCCGCTGCTGCACGGCCTACAGCCCGGCTCGCAGGTCTGGATGTCGCACGGCGACACAATTAAAGAGCTGCCGGCAGGCTTTCTGGCCATTGCCGGCACGCCCGATGTGGCCGTAGCAGCCTACGAAATTGAGGGTCAGCCGACCTACGGCATCCAGTTCCATCCCGAAGTAACGCACTCGACCGACGGCAAGCAGCTGATGCGCAACTTTGTGGTGGACGTGTGTGGCTGCGCCCAGGATTGGACGCCTGAGCACTTCGTAGACAGCATGGTAAGCACGCTGCAAACCACCATTGGCGAGCAGGACCAGGTGATTCTGGGTCTGTCGGGCGGGGTCGATTCGAGCGTGGCGGCGCTGCTGCTGCACCGCGCCATTGGCGAGCGGCTGCACGGTATTTTCGTGAACAACGGGCTGCTGCGCAAGGATGAGTACGAGGAGGTGCTCGAATCGTACCGCGGCCTGGGCCTGAACGTGCGTGGCGTGGACGCCAGCGCCGAGTTTTATAAGGCCCTCGAAGGCCTCACCGACCCCGAGCAGAAGCGCAAGGCCATCGGCCGTACCTTCATCGAGGTGTTCGACCAGGAGGCGCAGAAAGTAGAAGGCGCCCGCTGGCTGGCCCAGGGCACGATTTACCCCGATGTGATTGAGTCGGTGTCGGTAAATGGGCCGGCCGTGACCATCAAGAGCCACCACAACGTGGGCGGCCTGCCCGAGAAGATGAACCTCAAGATTGTGGAGCCACTGCGGGCCTTGTTCAAGGATGAGGTACGGGAGGTGGGCGCGGCGCTGGGGCTGCCGGTCAACATTCTGCACCGCCACCCCTTCCCCGGCCCCGGCCTGGGCATCCGCATTCTCGGCGACATCACCCCCCACAAAGTGGACCTTTTGCAGCGCGCCGACGCCATTTTCATCAACGGCCTCAAGGAGCACAACCTCTACAGCGAGGTGTGGCAGGCCGGCGTAATGCTGCTGCCCATCCAGAGCGTGGGTGTAATGGGCGACGAGCGCACCTACGAGCAGGTAGTGGCCCTGCGCGCCGTGACCAGCGTGGATGGCATGACGGCCGACTGGGCCCATCTGCCCTACGACTTTCTGGCCGAAGTCAGTAACCGCATCATCAACCAGGTGCGCGGCATCAACCGCGTGGTGTACGACATCAGCTCGAAGCCACCGGCCACGATTGAGTGGGAATAGAGGCGAGTTGATAAATAAGCAAACCGTTTTGTCGTGATGAGTGGAGCGAAGCAGTCTGCTCTTTCCGATATGACGAATTTGGAGTAAGCACAAAGCCTCTGATGCCCGTGTTGGCGTCAGGGGCTTTGCGGTTTATCTGCCCTTGATAAGGTCAGAAGGAAGAGACACTCTGCCCAAGAATGACTTGCGCTACTTGCTCCCGCCGGAAACAAAAACCCCGCTCCGGCGCAAGCCGAAGCGGGGTTTTTATTAGAGTGCGCGCGGGGAGATTCGAACTCCCACACCCGAAGGCACCACCCCCTCAAGATGGCGTGTCTACCAGTTTCACCACGTGCGCAGTTGTTGGCAAGCACTCTTTCTTTTTCAAAAGCCGAAGCCTCTGGATTCGTTGAGGCGGCGAATCGATGACAAAAGTAGGGGGTCGGAAGTCAGGGTGCAAGTGCGGGGCATTTTTTTACGTCAGATAATACCGCAGGATACCGCTCAGTGCTCATTGTCAGGACTAAAAATTTCGTTTTGCATTCGCTTAATAGGGCTATATTTAATAGTTGCCACCGTTTTTATAGCTACTCCTGCCCTTTTCTGCTCGCATGCTCCCTCCTTCTTCCGTAGCTCCGGCGGGCACAACGCACTTATTCGCCCGGTTTGCCGCAGGGGTTACGGCTTGGTCGGGCAGCACGGCGGCATTTTGCCTGGCGCTGGGCACGGTGCTGGCCTGGGCCGCCACGGGGCCGCTGTTCAACTACTCCGAAACCTGGCAGCTGGTCATCAACACCAGCACTACTATCGTTACCTTTTTGATGGTGTTTCTCATTCAGCGGGCCCAGAATAAGGATTCGCTGGTGCTCCACCTCAAGCTTAACGAGCTGCTGGCGGCCCATAGAGGGGCCAGTAACCGCCTCATCAACGCGCAGGATTTTTCGGAGGAGGAAATCAACATGCTTCACAAGTATTTCTGCCTGCTGGCCGAAAAGGCCCGCAAAGACCACGACCTGGGCCGGACGCATTCAGTAGAGGAAGCCGAGGAAAACCACCAGCAGAAGCGCCGCCGCCACCGCCGGCATCGGGGCGGCCTGCCCACGCCACCAACCGCATAAAAAAGGCTTCTTCCCGTTGCGGGAAGAAGCCTTTCTTCTAATCTATCGTGCGTGGCTGGACTTACTCGGCGCGAGCCAAGGGCGTATCCACTACGTGCTCCGACACGAACCACACCTGCAACTCGTTGGTGCGCATCACGTCGCTTACCACCACATCGTTGGTACCGTCGTCGCCGGCGTCATCGGCCTGCTTGGCATACTCATGGCTGTTTTTGAGAATAATCTGGTGTGCTTCGAGTAGGCGCGACACTTGGATGGGTGCCTCCTCCCGGTCGCGGGGCGTGCGCGGAATGGATGTCAGCTCGGCTACATCATGGGCCATGGCTACTGCCACACCGCCCAGAATCTGGATGCGCTCCGCAATAGTGTCGACCAACCCACTTTGCTCCTCGTAATGCTTATCGTAGAGCAGGTGCAGCTGGTAAAACGTGGGGCCTACCACTTGCCAATGATGCTTCTTATACATGTCGCGCAGCGTCATAGTATCGGCCAACATCTGGTTGAGGTTGGTCACGCTCTGCTGGCGGGTTTTCTCATCGAGGCCGATGGGCAGGCGCTGCGATACCGTGCCATATTTCTGGAGCGGCTTGGGCGCGTCGAACTGCTGGTTGAGTACCGGCTGGACGCTGGGCGTCGAGCCAGAGCCCGATTGATCGTTATTCTTAGTTTTTTTGTCGGGGGCGTTGGCGCTGGATTTGGCCATAATAGAAGGTCAGTAAAAGTCAGAAAATAAAGCCGGCACGAATCCGCCCGGTTGGTTTAACATACGTAGGACAGTAGCGTAGGTTAGCAATCCGGCTGATGTTTTAGCCACTCCCCCAACCGTTTTATATGGCGCACTCGCATCCGCACGACGAAACCCACCTGAGCAGCTCGGCCGTGCTGCAGGATATTGTTATCGGCCTAGCCGACGGCCTGACGGTGCCTTTTGCGCTGGCCGCCGGCCTGAGTGGGGCCGTGGCCTCCTCGGGCCTCATCATCACGGCGGGCCTGGCCGAAATTGTAGCCGGCTCCATTGCCATGGGGCTGGGTGGCTACCTGGCTGGCCGCACCGAGGTGGAGCACTACGATGCCGAGTTGAAGCGCGAATACGAGGAAGTAGCTAATGTGCCCGACGTTGAGCGCGCCGAGGTAGATGAGTTACTGGCCGAAATCGGCCTGTCGGCCAGCACCCGCGCCCTGGCCGTGCGCGAGCTGACTGCCGACCCCGACCAGTGGGTGCGCTTCATGATGAAATACGAGCTGGGCCTCGAAAAGCCCGATCCGCGCCAGGCGCCTAAAAGCGCCTTCACTATTGCCGGGGCCTACGTGGTGGGCGGGCTGATTCCGCTGAGCGCCTATTTTTTCACGGCCACACCCACCGCGGGCCTCGTGTGGTCGGCGCTGATTACGCTGGTATGCTTGCTGGTTTTCGGCTACTTCCGCAGCCGCCTTACCGGCCAGCCGCCCCTATGGGGGGCGCTTAAAATGGCCGGCGTCGGCTCGCTGGCCGCCGGGGCCGCTTACCTAGTAGCCAAATCGATTGCCGGCTGGGATTTTTTAGGTTTGTGATTTAGGTCACAGAGTGAAATCCTCCCCCGCCCCTACCTCGCAACTGTTAAACTTAAAAGATGCCTTTCCCTTTTTTCGGCGACGATAAATCGACCATTGCCAAGTTGCTTGGCACCCTGCCCCAGCAGGGCCGCATCGAGTGGATTGGGCTGCGCCCGGTGCGCCGCGAAGCCATGCAGGTAGTGGCCGAGGCCGAAGCGGAGACTGACCGCCACCTACTGGGCGACCACGCCCGCCCCCGCCCCGGCGGCAAGCGCCAAATCACGCTCATCCAGCACGAGCACCTGGCGGCGGTAGCGGGCTTTCTGGGCCTGCCCGCCCCGCTCGACCCGGCCCGCCTGCGCCGTAACCTGGTGGTGAGCGGCCTGAATCTGCTGGCCCTTAAAAACCGGCACATCCGCATCGGCAACGAAGTTGTTCTCGAAATCACCGGCGAGTGCCACCCCTGCTCGCGTATGGAGGAGGAACTGGGCCCCGGCGGCTACAATGCCATGCGCGGCCACGGCGGCCTCACTGCCCGCATCATTCAGGGCGGAATAATTCGGGTTGGTGATGGCGTACTGGTGCTGGCTCCGGTAGCTGCGAGCTGAAGAAGAGCGTTGCCGGAAGGCAGGCTCACTGAATACAGTCGTGCTTAAAACTGGGGCTGCCGGGCAGCTTTTATTGAAATCTGTTTACAAAGTAAAAAGGCACTCATGTGCTTCAGGGCGACATCAGCACAATTGCCCCCGATAGTCCGTCCGGACTTCTATTTCAGTCTGGCTTCGGCTAGCCAGGGTGAGGAAGATGATAGGGCTTCGCTACTGGTAGCCGCCGGCGCGGCTTAGGGCCTTAAAAAGCTGCGGCAGCCAAATGCCCGCCTACCGCTAATTTGGTAGGCGGGCATTTGGCTGTCACTCATTCATTCCTTGCAGAGAAGGCGTGTTGCGGTATGGAGCTTGTTGCAACTATCAACAACCCAATAAAGCAGCGACGGCCCATTTGAAGCCACCGCTGCTTTTTGAGATACGAACCTACACGGCTCCTTCCATCCGCACGATGCGCGGGGTGAAAGAGCCCAGCACGTCTACCAGTTCGGTCTGGCTCTGCATCACCTGCCGGATGTCCTTGTAGGCCTGGGGAGCTTCGTCGAGGCCGCCGCCGAGCAGTTCCACCTGGTGCTGGCGCAGGTAGCGGCGCAGGTCGGCTTCGCCCAGCTCGGCCTTGGCCCGGGTGCGCGACATAGCCCGGCCGGCCCCGTGGGAGGCCGAGCTCAGCGAGAGGGCCTCGCCCCGCCCCCGCACAATGAAGCCGGGGGCCGTCATCGAGCCAGGAATAATGCCCAGCACGCCCGCCCCGGCCGGCGTGGCGCCTTTGCGGTGCACCACCACTTCCCGACCGTCGGCCAAAAACTCTTTCCAGGCGAAGTTGTGATGGTTTTCGACCTTAGTCAAGGGTTTTTCGCCGAGGGCTTTGGCCAGGCGGTGATGAATCTGGTGGTGGCAGGCTGAGGCGTAGTCACCGGCTAGGTTCATGGCGGCCCAGTATTCCTGGCCGGCTTCGGTATCGAGGCCGAGCCAGGCTAGGTGCTGGGCCTCGCCGGGCAGCTGGCAGACATCCTTGGCGAGCTTGGTGTAATGGTTGGCAATAGCCGCGCCCATACCCCGCGAACCGGAGTGCGAGAGCAGCCCCAGGTACTGGCCCACCGGCACGCCCATTTCATTGGTGGGGTCGGTGATGTCCACCACGCCCCACTCCACGAAGTGGTTGCCGCCGCCCGAGGAGCCAATCTGAGATGCTGCCGTGTCGAGCTTGTTGCGCAGGAAGGGAATGTCCTGGAACTCGCTCCGGCTCAGCACCGCGTGGTCGAGGTGCTGGCCCCGGCGGAACACGTCGCGCCCCCCGAACCGGGTGTTGTCGAGCAGCAGCTTGCGCAGCTCCTGCACCCGCTGCTCCAGGTGCTTAGGCGGCAGCGCAAACACCGACAGCGCCATCCGGCAGCCGATATCCACGCCCACGGCATAAGGAATGACGGCGTTGTCGGTGGCCAGCACGCCCCCGATGGGCAGGCCGTAGCCGTGGTGGGCATCGGGCATGAGCGCCCCGGCCACCGTCACGGGCAGTTTCATGGCCGTTTCCATTTGATGAATGGCCCCCGGCTCGATGTGCTCGGCCCCGAACACAGCGTAGTCCTTGCGCTCGGCGAGGGTAATGTGGCGGCTGGGGGCGGGCAGTAGGGCGGCGGCCGTATGGCTCCAGTCGAGGTGGGTGAGGAAGTTGGTGGGCGCGTCGAGTAAGGCCCGTAGCAGCACCAGCTGCTCGGTTTGGGAGAGGCGCTTAAGGTGTTTGCGCTGTAATTGGGCCAGCGCGAGCCCGATGGCCCGACCTTCTGGGAAGCCCAGTTGACGAAGGTCGTTGCCGCGTAGTTGAGAAGCCATTTTCTTGGTTTTTTTAGGAGTAGTTATTGGTAGAAAAAGCCAACCCTTGGCGGGCACCAGCACTGACGCCCGCCGGTCGGCAACGGACCAGTCCACGAGTGGCCGCTGGCGTTGCTGCTTTCTGTAAGATCTGGTGGGTAGGTAAAGCGCATGAGGTGGGAGAATTTAGCGTTGACAGATTACCTGCAGGAAGCGCGACGCAGGCGGTTTCCGGGTTTCCGGGTTTCCGGCCGCCGGGACCGGGGCCAGTGGCAGCAGAAAGTTGATGAATGCCTGAATATCGGCCGGCCGGGGTTTAGATCGGACTGCCTTTGGGGATGAGGATGCGGGTGACATATCAGGCTCCGGACAGAAAGCTGAGGCCGGCTTCGGTGGCCCACTGGGTGAGCCAGTACCGTTCCTGCTCGGTGGCCGCCCGGTTTTCCCGCCCCCGGAGCTGAACTATCTGGCGGTTGGCCCGGACTTCCACAGTGAGGGCGCGGGCCCCGTGCAGCCGCAGCGAAAAGATGCCGCAACGCCCCCGCAGGCAGGAATAAGCGTACGACGAGACGCAGTGCTTCTGGGTGCTGCCTTCCTCCAGCAGCTGGCCGTAGCCGAGCACTTGGGTAATGAGCACCCACACCGTACCGTAGGCTTCGAAATCCGCAATCGGCAGCCCGGCCCAGGTGGTGGTCAACGACAGCCCGTAGCCCCAGTAGGTGCGGGCGCGGTGGGTGCGCCGGTGCCAACTGGTGGTCAGGCGCAGCACCGAATCCATCCGGCGGCCCTTGAGCGAGAAGCCCGGCTGGGGCGGCTCGCCGTCGGTGCCCACGGTGCGCCGCTGATGGATCCAGTCGCACACCGGCCCGAACTGCCAGGGGTCCACCATCGGAGCATCCCGAAAGAAGGTCACCACCGTCAGCCAGAAGGCATCATCGGGGCCGGTTTCCTGGCCCAGGCGGGTGGCCAGCAACGGCTCCAGCAGCGCTAGGGCCCCGAGGTCGGCGAGTTGGGCGTAGCGCAGGGCCTGCAAGAAGCGGTACTCGCAGGGAGCCTGCCGCAGGGCGTGCTCCAGGCGGCGGGTGAGCAGCACCGGCAGCCCCGCGAAGGTGCGCAGGGACTGGCCACTGCCCAGGTGCACCGTCAGGCGGGCCAGATCCAGGCCATGCTGGGTGAGTTGGCCGGTCGCCCAGGCTTCCACCACCCAGCCGGGCACATCGCCGAACTCATCGAAGAGGTAGCGCACCAGGCTGTAGAGCTGCCGGAAAGCGTTGCGGCGCTGGGGTTGCCAGGCGCTCAGCTCGCGGCGGCGGTAGTGATAGAGTCGGCAGATGGCCGCCACGGCGGGTACCAGCTCGGGCCGGCTGAGGATGTCGGTCTGGCAGGCCAGCAGTGCTTGTAGAGCGGCATGCGAACGGCTACGCTCGGTTTGGGAGTGCCCGTGCAGGCATTCCACATAGAGCAGCGCGGGCACCGAACCGGGCTCCAGCACGGCGTGCACGTCGGCCACCGAGGTGCAGGTATGCAGGTACTTGATTTGGCGGGCCAGGGGCCATTTGCGGCCCGCGAAACGGTGGGCCAGCACGGCTACGGCCCGTTGGGCGACCTGGGCCTGGGCCGAGAGAGTTTTATGGCGATTGGACATTGAAAAGGACCGCTCTGCAACGGAACGGCAGGCAAAAACGGAAGGCCGCGGGGGCCGGTAGGACGAATTGGTTTCATGATTTTTCAAAAGAACGGACACACTGTTCCCGCCCGATTATTTCAATCGCAAAATTGATTATAATCAAGTAAATCCGGCCGAAATTTTTAGGCAATATTTTCCCGTATTCGTATCTTTTTTACGAATTATTTTACAAGAAAACAACTTGGGTTACGGGCTTCGCGTGGTCCGGCGAGGGACTGGTTAGCTGAAGCGTTTGGCTTTCCGGAAGGAGGACTGCGAGGCAGTGGGCACCGGGCGGGCGGCAGGCCACCCGAGGGCGGCAAGGGGCCGCGGCCCAGCGTGCAGATTCATGGTGAGCAGGAACATAACAGGGGATAAATAGAAAGTGGATGAAAAAGAAAACGCCCGAATCTGGGTAGATTCGGGCGTTTGCGTAAGCGGATGGCTGATCTAAGACCTCATCTGCGAGCTGGCGCGCCGAACCCCGGCTGAATCTTCCGATCCAGCGAGTTGAGCATTGGCTGATATTGAGTGACGTGGCGGCGCATGGCAGAGAGGCGGTGTTAGTTCGGGGCAGTTGTTGCTCCCGAACGGGACAAAGATAGCGGAGTTATTTTTTCAATTGCAACGCTTACCAATTATATTTTGTGTATATTTTTATCGATTGCTATTGAAAAGGGGCTCTGATAGTATAAATACCGTTTATTAATTCTATTTAGAATCATTTAATTTATTCTATAGCGGTGTAAAGGCAGGCACAACCGAATTCAGCAGGCTTTACTGGAGCAAAAGCCCCGCGGTGCTCAGCATCGAATTTGGAGAGAGAATGTCCCTCAGTCATCACCTCGCCTTACAGCAGCACCCTTTTCGGCTGAGCCGGGAAGAACAGTAAAACCTACGGCCCCGGGGCCGCGTTGTGCCTCTGCTTATGCCCTGCCTCGCTACGTCCGACCGTTACACGCTGCCGCTGCCCGCCGGCCACCGCTTCCCTATTGCTAAGTACGGCCTGATTCGGGAGCAGCTGCTATGGCAGGGCGTGGCCACCGAGCCCGACTTCTACGACCCCGGCTTCTGCCCCGAGGAAGATATTTTGCGGGTACACTCCCTGGAGTACTGGCACAAAATCCGCGACCAGCAGCTGAGCGCGGCCGAGGTACGCCGCCTGGGCCTGCCGCAGAGTCCGGAACTGACGCGCCGTTCGTTGAGCAGCTCGGCCGGCACGCTCGAATCGGCGAAGCGGGCCTTGCGCGACGGGGTGGGGCTAAACCTGGCCGGCGGCACCCACCACGCGTTTCGGGACCGGGGCGAGGGGTTTTGCGTGCTCAACGACGTGGCCATTGCCGCCGCCCATTTGCTGCATCATGGCCTGGCCCGGCAGGTGCTGGTGGTGGATGTAGACGTGCACCAGGGCGACGGCACGGCCAGCATTTTTGCCCGCGAGCCGCGCGTGTTCACGTTCTCAATGCACGCCGGGGCCAACTACCCGTTGCGCAAGGAGCAGTCGGACCTGGATGTGGCCCTGGACCTGGGTACCGGCGACGCGGAGTATCTGCGCATCCTGCGCGAAACGCTACCCCGCCTGCTGGCCGCGGTGCAGCCCGACTTCGTGTTCTACCTGGCGGGCGTCGATGTGCTGGCCACCGACAAGCTGGGCAAGCTCGCCCTCACCCAAACCGGCTGCCGCCACCGCGACGAGTACGTGCTTGGCCTCTGCCACCAGCACCGCCTGCCCGTAGCCGTGTGCATGGGCGGCGGCTACTCCGAGCGCCTCGCCGACATTGTGGACGCGCACTGCAACACCTTCCGGACGGCATTTGAGCTGTGGGGCTAGTGGAGCAGCTTAATAAATAGCCTGTCATCCTGAGCGAAGGGCAGGATGACAGTACTTTTGTCTTTTACTACGCCCTTGCGCCTTCCTATGCACCTGCACAACCCTTATACCGACCTGCCGGCCGCTAACTCGTTGCCGACTCCTGCCCCAGCTGCTGCCCCCGGGACGCCGGCCCAGCAGGCCTTTACCGAGGCCGTAGCGCGGGTAGAGGGGCTACGGCAGCGGCTACGCGAGTTACAGGCGGCCCAGGCCGAGGCGCGCCGCCGCTATTGGCAGCAGGTGGGTCCAGCCGCCAACACGGTAGTGCAGGCCCGGCAAGCGCTATTTGTCCCGCTGGAAGAAGCCCTGCTGCTGGGCTATTTCAGCCGCCTGGAGGAGCAGCAGATTACGGCCCTGCTGCTGGGCAACGCCCGCACCTTGCAGGACCGGTTCGGGGAAGATGCGGCCGAGATGCTGCGCAAGTACGCGCCGCGCCGCCGCACCGATGATACCGATGAGGAGGACGAGGAAAAGGTGCCCGCAGTGGCCACGCCCCCACCGCCAGCGGCGGCCGGGCAGGCGCCGCACGAGCAGGCGGCCGAGGCGGCCCGGGCCCGGCGCAAAAGCAAGCAGCAGCGGGCCGAAGAAGCGGCGGCTCAGGCCGGACGAAACCAGGAGCAGGCCTTGCTGGCCAACACCAAAACCCTGTACCGCCAGCTGGCCCGCGCCCATCATCCCGACCTGAGCCGCGACGAAAGCACCCACGGGCAGCGCACCCAGCTTATGCAGCGCATCACGGAGGCCTACGAGGCCAACGACCTGTATACGCTGCTCCAGCTGCTGGCCGAAACTGCCCCCGCTAACCAAACCGACGACACCCTGCTGGCCCGCTATACCCAGGCCCTGCAACAGCAGCAAACCGAGCTGAAACAGCGGATTCAGGTGCTGCAATACGGCGAGAATGGCTTCGGTGCCACCACCGGCAAAAAGCGCGAGCAGGAAATCCGGCAGCTAAAGCGCCACCTGAAAGCCGAAGCCGAATACCTGGCCCAGGTGCTGCAGCTGCTGCAGGAACCCGCCGGCCTGCGCCAGTTGCTACGCGAGCTGGCCACCGAGGGTCACGATACGGTGTAGCCCCCGGCGACGCTTTGCCCCTACTGCTTTACTTCCTGACCGTCCGCGTTGAAGAGCACGTCGCGGGTTTTGCCGCCCTGTGCTATTTCGGCTTCGTAGGTAACCGCACCAGTGCCGGCCGCCACAATTTTGGCGGCTTCCTTAATAGTTACCCCCTTATACTGGCGGGCCAGCGTGGCGCGTATTTCGGCCGGTAGCTGGGCCACACTAATTTCCGTTTCGGTTTCCACCAGCGCGCCATTGGCAAGCAGCAGGGCCGACATTTCGGCTTTGCCCTGCTTGAAACCGGCCTCGTAGTGGTCGTTTTCCTTTTCCCACTTCACGTCCTTGGCCTGGAGAAATTTCTGAGTAAAGCCGGCCACTACGGCCGCGGGAACCTGGGCGGTTTTTAGTTTCTGGGCCGAAGCCGAGCCGGCCAGCAGCAGAGCGGCGGCGAGTAATCCAAAGGAGTGGTTCATACAGCGTGCGGTTTGAGGGTTAACTACATTCAAACCTAGCGCCCGAATCTGTTGGTTTTCTGGTTGATATTCAGTTAGGGGTTAGAGCAATAACGTCATTCAGAGCGCAGCGAAGAATCTCGCGTGTAATCGTTGCCTTGGTTATTGGACGATTCACGCGAGATTCTTCGCTGCGCTCTGAATGACGTTCCGCTACCAACGCATCAAAATACCACCCGCAACGTGTGGCGGGAGCCGTTGGGCTCGAACGTATAGCTCACCCGGAAACCGTAGTAGCGGCCGATTTGCTCCACGATGGACAACCCCAGGCCGGGCGAGGCCGAGGCGGCATCGTGCTTCTGAAACCGCTCGAAAAACCGGGCCGGGTCGCCGCTGACGGCCGGGCCGGGGTTGCTGATTTCCAGGGCTTCGGGGCTCAGGCGCACCTCGATAGAGCCGCCGGGGCGGTTGTGCTTGATGGCGTTCTGGAGCAGGTTGTGTACCAGCGAATCGGCCAGGCCGGGGTGCAGGTGCAGGCCGCTGGGCTCGGCGGCCAGGTGCAGGTGCAGGGTCAGGTCGCGGGCTTCGAGCAGGGGCTGGAGCTTTTCGGTTTTGTCGCGCAGCAGCTGGGCCAGCGAAAGCGAAACAGCGGGAGCGACAAACTGCCGGTTTTCGAGGTGGCTGAGCAGCGTGAGGGCCTGATGCAGGCGCGAGAGGCGACGGGTGGCCTGATAAAGGTCGGTAACGAGGCCGGCCAGCTGCGGATTCGCCATTTCGGGCAGTTGCAGCAGCTGCTCCAGCTGGGCCTGCATAATGGCCAGCGGCGTTTGGGTTTCGTGGGCGGCGTTGGCCGTGAACTCGCGCACCGCCTCGTAGTCGGCCACCAGGCGGCGGGTAAGGCGGGTGAGCACCCCATTAAGCTCGGCAAACTCATCAGTGCTGACGGGCGCAAATTCCAGCACCCGATGCTCCTGCACCCCGTAGTGGCGCAGGGCCACCAGCGTCGTCCGGAACGGGGCCCACAGGCGCTGCGAAAGCCAGCGGTTGAGCAGCACTACGCTCAGCAGCAGCAGCGCCAGCACCGTCAGCAGCACCGTCAGCACTACGCCCAGCACGTCGTCGGTTTCTACCAGCGACTTACGCAGCGTTACCCAGGCCGGGCGGCCCTGCACCGGCAACCGAAACGTGAGCTGCCGGTGCGGCACCAGCTCGCCCTCCACGGGGTCGAGCAGCAGCGTGTCGCGGTAGCCGAGCGGGCGCGGCTGCGGGCTCACGCTCAGCTGGTACTCGAAGGGCGTGGCAGGCAGCGCTTCCCCGGCAGCGGCGCGGCGCTCCAGTTGCAGGCGGGCATTGCCGAGCTGCTCCTCCACCTCGTGCCGCAGCGCCGCATAAAGACCATAATACAGTCCCACGCCCGCCAGCGCAAACAGCGCAGTCGTCAGCAGCAGGTAGTAGCGGTTGGTTTTGGTGAGCAGCTTCATTTTTTTAAGCTGATGACTGAGTTAGCTGTTAGCTGTTAGCTGTTAGCTGTTAGCTGTTAGCTGTTAGCTGTTAGCTGTTAGCTGTTAGCTGAAGGAACGGGAGCTAACAGCTAACAGCTCAAAAACTTACTCAAAGCTCAACTTATAGCCCACGCCGTACATGGTGCGGATGTAGTTATCCGCGCCTTTTTCCTGAAGCTTTTTGCGCAGGTTTTTCAGGTGGGTATAGATGAAGTCGAACGAGTCGGCCGCATCGACGGCGTCGCCGCAGAGGTGCTCGGCAATGGCTTCCTTGGTGAGCACGCGGTTGGGGTTGGTCAGCAGGAAGAGCAACAGATCATACTCTTTGCGGGTGAGCGTGAGGGGCTGCTCGCGCACGAACACCTCGGCCTGCTCGGGCCACACCACCAAGTCGCGGAAGGCAATGTGGTGGTGGCCCTGGAACTGCCGCCGCCGGATGATGGCCCGCAGCCGCGAGTTCAGCTCGGCCAGATGGAAGGGCTTGGTCAGGTAGTCGTCGGCCCCCAGGTCGAGGCCGGTGAGGCGGTCGTCGAGCGAAGCGCGGGCCGAGATGATGAGCACGCCGGCCCGCGAGCCATCGGCCTTAAGCGTGCGCAGGATGTCGAGGCCGTTGCCGGTACCGGGCAGCGTCAGGTCCAGCACCACGCAATCGTAGTCGTAGAGCTTGACTTTTTCCAGGGCCTGCTCGAAGGAGCCGGCCACTTCGCACACATAGCCGTTTTGGCGCAGGTACTCGACCAGCGTGTTGCGCAGCGCTATTTCATCTTCAATGAGGAGCAGTTTCATAGGGCAAGCCAGCAGCAGCCGCCACGGTGCGGGCGCTGCTGGCGAAGGAACGGTGCAAATCTGACGTAATTCTGAGGAAACTTCGCTTAATGCAGCCGCACGTCTGCTTCAGCGGCCGGCCGCCGGAGCTGCCAGCTAGTGTAAACCACGAGGCCGAGCAACACCGCGAACAAAATGAGCGAGGAGCCGATGGTGCCGAAACCAAGGCCATTTTTACTGACATCCTTGGTAAGCAAATCGCCCATTGTGGCCCCAAACGGGCGGGTAAGCACAAAAGCCGCCCAAAACAGCAGAACCGCCGAAATGCGGGTGAAGTAGTGGGCCAGCACTACCAGTGCCAGCAGCGAGCCAATGAGCAGCGCCCCGCCGCCGAAGCCCAGGCCCGAATCGTCGGCCAGGTAATCGCCCAGCGCGGTGCCCAGCGTGTTGGACACCAGGATGGCGGTCCAGTAAAACAGCTCGGCCTTGCGCGACTGCACCTTATCAACCGACAACGACCTTTCGCTGAGCCACCACACGCCCAGCACCAAGGCCAGCAGGCCCACTAAAATCAGCGCCCCGGTAGCGTAGCCCAGCCCCAGCGTGCGGTCCATGTAGTCGGACAACGTGGTGCCGGCCGTGCTGGTGGCCAGAATAACGGCCCAGTACAGGGCGGGCACGTAGCGCCGGGCCAGCAGCTGGCCCACCAGTATCACCAGGAAAATGCTGAGCAGAATAACCGAGCTGAGCGCGTAGCCGACGTTCAGGGTCTGGGCCAGCAGGTCGCCGCCGGTTTCGCCGAGCGTGGTGGCGCAGATTTTCATTATCCAGAACAGCAGGGTGATTTCGGGGAGCTTTTTCATGGGCAGATGCCGGAGCGAAGTAAAAGAGCCCGAACGTAGGAGGTGGGTCTGAAGAAAACCTGAAGGAGCCGGATGAGAGGTGGCTGCCAACTGGCCCGGCCTCAGATTTACTTCAGAATTGACAGGCAGCTTTGCGGCAGTTAACTGCCGCTGCCCGTGCCCATTCTACCAACTTTTCGCCTGCTCTGCAAGAGATTATCCGCCTGCCGGGGCTGGCTGCCGGGGGCGATATTGCTGGGGCTGCTGCTGGCGGCCCGGCCCGGAGCGTCCCAGCCGACACCGGCGCGGCCCGCCCCGACCGCGCCTAACCGGCTCGAAGAGTTTCTGGCCGCAGCCTACCAGCACAGCCCGCTGCTGGGCGACTGGCGCGGGCAGGTGCTCCAGAACCAGCTCGACAGCCTGCGTCGGGCGGCCCAGAACCGGCCGTACGTGGCCGGCAACGCGGTGGCCGTGTACGCGCCCGTATCCCGCCGCTTTGGCTACGACGAGGCCGTGAGCAACGGCGGCAACTACGGCACGGTGGCCAGCATAAGCCAGCCGCTGCTCAACGGCAACGTGCTGCGCAACGACTACCGCCTGCTCGAAAACCAGGGCCAGACGCTGCGCAACAACGGCCGCCTTTCGGCCCTGGACCTGCGCCGCAGCCTCACCGACCAGTTTCTGACGGCCTACGCCGCCGAACAGCAGTGGGCCTTTAGCCGGGAAATCCTGGCCCAGCTGCGCCGCCAGGATGTGCTACTGCGCCGGCTCGTAAATGGTGGCCTTTACAAGCAAACCCAGTATCTGTCGTATTACCTCTCGGTGCGCACCGAGGAAGTAACGGTGCAGCAAAACCGGCTGGCCTACCGCCGCGAGCTGGGCACGCTACGCTACCTCTGCGGCGTGCGCGATACGGCGTTGCGGCCGCTGCAGACGCCCGTGCCGCCTACCCATGCGCCGCTGGCCGGCCTCCACTCCATCACCCAGCGCCAGTACACGCTCGACAGCCTGCGCCTACGGTTGCAGCACCGGGCCATAGCCCTGAGCTACCGCCCCCGCGTGCAGGCCGTGGCCGATATCGGCCTGCAGTCGGCCTCGCTGCTTGCTATTCAGCGGCGCTTCGGCATCAGCGGGGGCCTGCAGCTTTCGGTGCCGATTTTTGATGGCCACCAGCGCCAACTGGCTTCCAGCCGGCTGGAAGTGGCGGAGCAAATCCGGCACGGCTACCGCTCGTTTCTGTCGGCCCAGCGCCAGCAGCTCTACGACCAGCTCCAAAATCAGCTGCAAGCCACTACCGAGCTGCTGGGTCTGCTGCGCGAGCAGCTCCGCGTGGCGGAAGCCCTGGTAGCCGCCGGCCACCAGCAGCTCGCCACCGGCGACATCAGCATCCTCGACTACCTGCAGCTCCTTGGCAGTACCCGCAACTTCGGCTTCAGCCTCACCCAAACCGAAACCGACCGGCTACGGGTGCTCTATCAGCTGGATTATCTGAGTGAATGAGGTCAGTTACCAGTTGCCAGTTACCAGTAAAAAGCACGTCGCGCTTCATCTGGCGTCCGCGCAGTCGAAGCACGACGTGCTGTTACAATTTTCAAATCATGACCAACCGAGCCCTCCTGCCCTTTTCTGCTCTCCTGCTGCTGGCCGCCTGCAACCCCGCCGCGCCGGCCGAGGAAACTGCGGCCGACGAAACGGCCGTGCGGCCCCGGGCCGTGGTAACGGTGGAGCGGGTGCAGACCGATACGCTGACCGACGTGCTGGAGCTGCGGGCCGTGTCGGCGTACCCGGCCAAGGACGTGCTGCGGGCCACCACCACGGGCTACCTGCTGGCCCCGGTGCCCGTGCCGGGGCAGCTGGTGCGGGCGGGCCAGACGGTGTTCACGCTGCAAACCAAGGAAGCCCGCACCCTGCACCTCGACCAGCTTACCGGCGACCCGCGGCTGCGGTTCAGCGGCATCATCCGCATTGCCAGCCCCCGCGCCGGGGTGCTGGCCATCGTGGACAAGCTGGCCGGCGACTACGTGCAGGATGGCGAGCAGCTGGCCCTGGTGTACGACCAGACCCGCTTCGGTTTCGTGCTCGATGTGCCCGTAACGCAGCTGCGCTACGTGCGCACCGGCCAAAGCTGCCGCATTACGCTGCCCGATGGCCGGGTGCTGCCGGGCCGGGTGGCCGAGGTGCTGCCCGCCGCCGACCTCGCCACCCAGGTGCAGCGCTACACCGTGCGCCTCATTGGCCCCGCGCCCCAGCTGCCCGAAAACATAGCCGTAACCGTGCAACTTGACAAAACCGCGCCCTACCGCGCCGCGACCCTACCCCGGCCGGCCGTGCTCACCAACGAAACCCAGACCGAGTTCTGGGTCATGCGCCTGCTCAACGACTCCACCGCCGTGCGCGTGCCGGTGCAAACCGGCCTCGAACAGCAGGGCCGCATTGAAATCAAACGCCCCGTTTTCTCGCCCCAGGACCGGATTCTGGTTAGTGGGAATTATGGGCTGGATGATACGGCAGCGGTGCAGATCGAGCAGAGAGGTCGTGAGTGAGTAGCCCGCCTGTCATCCTGAGCGGAGCAAAGGACGTTATTACGCAACAACGACTCGCGCAAATGTGACAAGGTCCTTCTCTCCGCTCAGGATGACAGAAGTTCCCTTCAATTTCCCAGCTCCTCCCATGTTCCAAACTTATAAAGCTCCGATTGCGGTGATGCTGGCCCTGGCGCTGGCCCTGGGCACGCTGGCGTACCGGCGCATCAATGTGGCGCTGTTTCCGGAAGTCACGTTTCCGAAGGTGAAGGTGATTGCCGACAACGGCTTACAGCCCGTCGACCGCATGATGGTGACCGTGACCAAGCCGCTGGAAAACGCCATCAAGCAGGTGCCGGGGCTGAAGCTGCTGCGCTCGACTACCAGCCGGGGCTCGTGCGAGATTTCGGCCTTCCTGGACTGGGGCGTGGATGTGGTGCGCAGCCAGCAGACCATTGAGTCGCGGCTCAACCAGATTCGGGCCGACTTGCCGGCGGGCACCCAGCTGTCGGTGGAGCGCATGAACCCGGCCATTCTGCCCGTGATGGGCTATACGCTGGAAGCGCCGGGCCGCTCGGCGCTGGAGCTGCGCAAGCTGGCGCTGTTCACCATCAAGCCGTTTTTGTCGCAGGTGGAGGGGGTGTCGACGGTGCAGGTACAGGGCGGGCGCACCAAGGAGTTTCAGGTGGAGCTGCAGGCCGACCAGCTGGCCGCCCTCGGCCTGACGCCCACCGACGTGAGTGCGGCGCTGGGCCAGACCAATTTCGTGCAGAGCAACGGCTACCTCACCGACTACCGCCGCCTTTACCTCACGGTTACCGACGCCACCGTCAGCAGCCGGCAGGACCTCGAAAACGTGGTGCTGCGCAACGACGGCCGCCGAATCGTGCGCCTGGCCGACGTGGCCACCGTGCAGCTGGGCGAGCAAACCGAGTATACCCGCGTGAATGCCAACGGCCACCCCGCCGTGCTGCTTTCGGTGCTGCGCCAGCCCGATGCCAATGTAGTGCTGGTGAGTGAAGGGGTGCGCGCCCAGGTAGCCGCCCTGCAAAGCGGCCTGCCCAAGGGCATCACGCTGCAGCCCTACTACGACCAGGCCGATTTCGTGGCCGAAGTGGTACGCTCGGTGCAGGATTCGCTCTGGATTGGTCTGGCGCTGGCGCTGGTCGTGACGGCACTGTTTCTGCGGTCCTGGCGCGCCTCGCTCACCATTCTACTCACCATTCCGCTGGCGCTGGCCCTCACGCTGGCCGTGCTTTACTTCGGCCTGGGCTACTCGCTCAACATCATGACGCTGGGGGCCCTGGCCGCCGCCATCGGCCTGATGATTGACGATGCCGTGGTGATGGTGGAGCAGCTGCACCGCGTGGGTGAGGACCACCCCGATTACACGCCCGGCCAAATTGTAAACCGTTCGGTGCAGCACCTGCTGCCGGCGCTGGTGGGCTCCTCGCTCAGCACCATCGTCATCTTTCTACCCTTCGCGTTGCTCGGCGGCGTGGCCGGCGCCTACTTCAAGGTGCTGGCCACTACCATGGTGGTGGCGCTGGTGTGCTCTTTTTTCGTGGCCTGGCTGGGGCTGCCGGTGCTGTATCTGCTGCTTTCTGGAAGAGCTGCTAGCTTAAAGCTGTTAGCTGTTAGCGACGTTCAAGAACAGGCTGCTGGCACTAATAACAGGAACGAAGCTGATAGCTATCAGCTAACGGCTAATAGCTCGATTCAAAAAGCTAACAGCCATCAGCTAACAGCTGATAGCTCAAAAAAGTGGGTACGGGCCGTTATCCGCCACCCGGCTTACTCCATAATCGGCATTCTGGGGTTGATGGCCGTGCTGTGGTTCGTAATTCCGCGGCTGGCGACGGGTTTTTTGCCGGAGATGGATGAGGGCGCCATTGTGCTCGACTACAACTCGCCGCCCGGCACCAGCGTGGAGCAAACCGACCAGATGCTGCGCCAGGCCGAACGGCTGATTGGGCAAGTGCCCGAGGTGGCCAGCTACTCGCGCCGCACCGGCACCCAAATGGGCTTCTTCATCACCGAACCCAACCGTGGCGACTACCTCATCCGCCTCAAAACCGACCGCAGCCGCACCACCGAAGAGGTTATCGACGACATCCGCCAGCGCATCGAAGCCACCCAGCCGGCACTGATTATTGATTTCGGGCAGGTGATTGGCGACATGCTGGGCGATTTGATGAGCACCGTCCAGCCCATCGACATCAAGGTATTCGGGCCCGATACCCAGACCCGCTACCGGTTGGCCGGGCAGGTGGCCGGCCTGGTGGAGAAAACGCACGGCACGGCCGACGTGTTCGACGGCATCGTGCGCATGGGCCCCGCTGTGGAGGTACGCCCCGATGCCCGCCGACTGGCCCAGTTCGGTATCACGGCCCTCGATTTTCAGAGCCAGCTGCAAACCCGGCTGGCGGGCGTGGTAGCCGGCACAGTGCTCGAAGGCGAGCAGCTGCTCAACATCCGCCTGCGCTACCCCGGCGGCCAGCGCGCCAGCCTCGCCGAGGTGCGTGGCCAGCCCATTTTTGTACCCGGCGGCCAGCAGCACCGCCTCGACGAGCTGGCCACGGTGCGCGTAAACGCCGGCGACGCCGAGCTGGAGCGCGAGAACCTGCAGGCCCTGACCGCCGTAACCGCCCGCCTCAATGGCCGCGACCTGGGCACGGCCATGCGCGAAATTCAGCAGAAGCTGGCCCGCGAAGTGCCGCTGCCGCCGGGCTACTTTATTCAGTACGGCGGCTCCTACGCCGAGCAGCAGCAGTCGTTTCAGGAGCTGCTCACGATTCTGGGGGCGGCCTGCCTGCTGGTGTTTGCGGTGGGGCTGTTTCTGTTTCGGGAGCTAAGGGCGGCGGGGCTGGTGCTGCTGGTGGCCGTGCTGGGGCCAGCGGGCGGGGCGCTGGCGCTGTTTCTCACCAACACACCGCTCAACGTGGGCTCCTACACCGGCCTGATTATGGTGGTCGGCATCATCGGCGAAAACGCTATTTTCACGCTCCAGCAATTTCTGGAAGCCCGCCAGCAGTTGCCCATCGAGCAGGCCATCGGCTACGCCATTGCCGCCCGCCTGCGTCCTAAGCTGATGACGGCCCTGGCCGCCATTGCTGCGCTACTGCCGCTGGCACTGGGCATCGGGGCCGGGGCGCAGCTGCACCAGCCGCTGGCCATTGCCGTTATCGGCGGGCTGCTGCTGGCGTTGCCGCTACTGCTGCTGGTATTGCCAAGCCTGCTGCGGCTGGCGTATCAGCGGGCCGTTTAAGCAGCATTTCACACAGGGTCTCGGGGGGGGGTGATGCAGGGTCTCGCAGGGAACGACCACCCCGAGACCCTGCGTGAAATGCTGCCCGAACCTTCCTACCTTCCCACGGTTAAAACCAAGGCTATGGATCCAGAAAACGAGTTGCTCGATGTGCTGATTGTGGGTGCGGGCCTGTCGGGCATTGGGGCGGCGCATGTGCTGCAGCGGCGCTGCCCGGGCAAAACCTACCTGATTCTGGAGGGCCGCCAGGCGCTGGGCGGCACCTGGGACCTGTTCCGCTACCCCGGCGTACGCTCCGACTCCGACATGCATACGCTGGGCTACTCCTTCAAGCCCTGGACCAACCCCAAGGCCATTGCCGACGGCCCCGCCATCCTCGATTACCTGCACGAAACGGCCCATGAGGCCGGTATCACCCAACACATCCGCTTCGGCCATAAGGTGGTGAGGGCCGCCTGGGCCAGCGCCGACGCGTGCTGGACGGTAGAGGCTGAACACGACGGCCAGCGCCGGACGCTACGGGCCCGGTTTTTATATGCGTGCAGCGGCTACTACAATTACGAGGAAGCCCACCGGCCCGAATTCGCCGGCGAGGCCGACTTCCGGGGGCGCATTGTGCAGCCCCAGTTCTGGCCCGAAAACCTGAACTACGACGGCCAGCAGGTAGTGGTGCTGGGCAGCGGAGCCACGGCCGTGACGCTGGTGCCGACCATGGCGAAATCGGCCGCCCGCGTAACCATGCTGCAACGCTCGCCTTCGTTTATCGTCAGCCAGCCTTCCGAAGACAAAATTGCCAACTGGCTGCGCCGCCACCTGCCCGGCCACCTGGCCCACCAGCTCACCCGCTGGAAAAACGTGCTGGTGCAAATCGGGCTGTACGCGCTGGCCCGCCGCCGCCCGGCCCAGGCCAAGCGGCAACTGGTGGGCCTGGCCGCCCGCCAGCTCGGCCCCAATTACGACGTGGCCACCCACTTTACGCCCAGCTACAACCCCTGGGACCAGCGCGTGTGCCTGGTGCCCGACGGCGACCTGTTCCGCGCCCTCCGCAAGGGCCAGGCCGCCGTGGTTACCGACGAAATTGAGCGGTTTACGCCCAGCGGCCTGCTTCTGAAATCGGGTCGGGAGCTGCCTGCAGATTTGGTGGTGCTGGCTACCGGACTCAAAATCAAGCTACTGGGCGGCATCACGCTCTCGGTTGATGGCCGCCTGATTCATCCGGCCGATACGCTTAGCTACCGGGGCATGATGCTCTCCGACGTGCCCAACCTAATCATGGCTTTTGGCTACACCAACGCCTCCTGGACGCTGAAAGTAGACCTGACGGCCAACTACTTCTGCCGCCTGCTGCGCTACCTGGACCGCCACCAGCTGGCCATTGCCGTACCCGCCCGCCCCACCGATCTGCAGGCCCGGCCGCTGCTCGATTTCTCGTCGGGCTACGTGCAGCGGGCCACCGCCGAGCTACCCCGGCAAGGTTCGCGCCGCCCCTGGTTCGTCCACCAGAACTACCTCAAAGACCTGCTCAACATCCGCTACACCCGCATCAACGACGGCACGCTACAGTTCGGTCCCGCCGGGCAGATGCCGGGTGGTTAATGAAGGAACATCATTCGGAGCATGCTGCTCTAAGCGCAGCATACGCTGAATGGCATTTCTGAGCAAAAGCTTACAGCTTAGCAAACTCGATATATGAAGCACCTGAAAACCACTGCTTACTCGGTTCTCGCGCTTAGCGGCGCTACGCTGGCCGGGCTCGTACTATTTACGCATCGCACGGCTCGCAGGGTGCGGGCCGCCTTACCGCCCAGCGGCTCGTTTGTGGATTTGCCCGGCGGCCGACTGCACGTGCGCGAACAGGGCAGCGGGCCGGTGCTGCTGCTCGTGCACGGGCTGGGCGGGCAGATGGGCCAGTTCAATTACAGCGTGGTCGAACAGCTGGCGGCAAATTTCCGGGTGGTTGTCGTCGACCGGCCGGGCTCGGGATACTCCCAGCGGCCTGCCAGCGCCGATTTAATCAGCCAGGCCAATGCGCTGGCGGCCCTCATCGACAAGCTGGAACTGGGCCGGCCGCTGGTAGTGGGCCACTCGCTGGGCGGGGCCGTAGTGCTGGCGCTGGCCCTCCATCACCCCGATAAAGTAGCCGAGCTGATCCTGGTTGCCCCCCTGTCGGCGCTACCCGAAACGGTGCCCGCCATCTTCCAGCGCCTGCTGATTCCGTCGCGCTGGAAGCGGCAGGTTGTTGCCTGGACGGTGGCCACGCCGCTTTCCATCCGTCGCAGCCCCCTAGTAATGAAGGCCCTGTTCGGGCCCGAAACGCCACCCCACGATTACGCTACGAAGGCCGGCGGCATGCTCAGCCTGCAGCCCGCCCAGTTCCTGGCCACTGTTGCCGATTTGGAGGCCCTGCCCACCTACCTGCCCACCCTCACCGCCCGCCTGACCGAGCTGCGCCTGCCCGTGCGCGTACTCTACGGCCGCCACGATGCCGTGCTCGACTGGCGCACCAACGGCCAGGCGCTGGTCGAAAGCATCCCCGGTGCCACCCTGCAGCTGATCGAGGGCGGCCACATGCTGCCCATCACCCAGCCCAATCTGGTCGCCCGGTTTATCAGCGGTGATGCGGTAGGCGAGTTGGTAGGCGAATGAGTGCGTAGGCGAATGAGTGAGCTGTTCGGCTTCTACCCAGAGCACCACACAACAACCAATCGGCTCACTCATTCGCCAACTCACTCATTCACCGCTACCCCCAAATCAGCACCAGCGTGCCGATGATGATCAGGCCGGCGCCAATGCCGGTGTGCAGCGTCAGCTTCTCGCCCAAAAACAGCACCGATAGCCCGATAGCCAGCGCCACGCTTAGTTTATCGACGGGTGCCACCTGCGACACTTTGCCCAACTGCAAAGCCCGGAAATAGAACACCCACGACAGGCCCGTAGCGACGCCCGAGAGGCCCAGAAACAGCCAATTGGTGCGCGTGAGGGCATGGATTCCTTCCAGGCCACCCCGAAAATACACGATTCCCCAGGCCAGCACCAGCACCACAACCGTGCGTACGGCGGTAGCTAGGTTGGAGTCGACCCCCTTGATGCCGACTTTAGCCAACACCGCCGTGAGGGCCGCAAATAGGGCCGAAAGGAGCGCGTAAATCCACCACATGGCTGAGAGAACAGGGAAAACAGTGCGTTTGGTGTTCGGCGGGCGTTGGCAAACCTGTTAGCTGAACGCGCCGGTTGGCTTCACCTTTCAGGAAAGATAGAGTTGAAATCGGGAAGCTAGTGGCTAGGAACTGGGTACCCGTCGCGCCGCCCAAAAGGCAGACTTACCATTTTGCAATTGCCCCCTTCGCCTCCCGCCACCACGCACGCAGTTGGGCCAGGTCGGGCGAGAAAAAAATATGCAGGCTGGCCACCCAGCCCACCGAGCAGAACCAGCCGGCCAGCACATCGGACGGAAAATGAACGCCCAGATACATGCGCGAGAGGCCCACGCCCAGCGCGAACAAGGTGCCTGCTACCACGGCCGGCCAGCGCCAGGGCGTGCGCCACACCAAAAAGGCCAGCGCCGCCGCCAATGCCGCCGAACCCATGGCGTGCCCGCTCGGGAAGCTGTAGAAGCCTTCCGGGGCAATTGAATCCCAGAGAGCCGGCCGGGGCCGACCGAACAGCAGCTTAGCCACCACGTTGAGCAAGACTGCCCCGCCCACCGACAGCCCAAAAAACCACGCCGCCGTTTGCCGCCGCTGCCACAGCAGCAGTGCCCCAATACCCACGCCCGCAATCGCCATGATGGTGGGGCCGCCGGCCTGGGTAAATGCCAGCGCTAGCTGGTCGAGGCCGGGGTTCTGGCGGGCGTGCAGCCACCTCAGAATGGGCTGGTCGCCGATGAAGCCGCCGCTTTCCCAGATGTCTTCGGCCACGTTCACAAATATCAGCCACGGCACTCCAATGCCCAGCAGCAGCAGCACCACCAAGTGGCCGTGCCCGCGCAGCGCGTGGCGCAGGCCCTGGTAAAATGCGGTCAGCAGTTCCTTCGCAAATCGGTAAAGAGACGTTAGCCGCTGTTTCATGCATCAAGGGAAAGTAGCGGCCGAAAGCCCGTGTGGTAGCGCGTGGGAACCGGTGCAGCCGCTACCGGGCGGGCCGCCACACCACCCCCAAGCCCAGGCCGCCGCCGGGCACGTAGGTGGGCGAGAAGCTGGTTTCACCCAGCATGCGCGAATGGCGGCCCCAGCGGTTGCGGTGCGTCAGGTAGGCCAGGTGAGCCGACAAAATACCGAAACCGGCACCCGCCACCACGTCGCTTTGCCAGTGCCGGTCGTTGATCATGCGCAGGGCGGCCACGCTGGTAGCAATCGTGTACGCCCCTATTCCGTACCACTGGCTTTTATCGCGGAATTCGGTGTGCACGATGCTGGCGGCCAGAAACGCCTGGGCCGTGTGCCCTGATGGAAAAGACAGGTTATCGGACTTATTGGGCCGGGCTTCGTTGGCCATGTACTTCACGGCGAAGGTACTGGCCAGCATAATAGCCTCGCCCTTGGCAATAACGAGCAGCGTGTTAATACGGTCGTTGCGCGACTCCACCCCGGCAATAGCCACACCAATCAGCTCGAAATAAGGCGCAATAATGAGCGTGTTATCAAAGCCCGTGCTTACCGGCCGGAACTGCTTGCGGACAAACGTGCGGGCATCGTGGTTGATGCCTGCGTCGCCCTGCGCCGTAATGGCCCCGTAGGTGATAAGCGCAGCCGGAATAGCGACGGCCCGGAAAAGCTTCCCCTTGTACCAGACCTTTTTTGCGGCGGCGGCCGGGGTTTCGTATTTTTTGATAGTGGTATCGGCAGCAGCAGCCGGGGTGGCTAGCGGTACCTGCGCCATGGCGGCCGGCAGCGTTGCGCCACCCAGCGAGAAAGCCAGGGTCAGACGGAGAAAAAATGGCTTGATCAAGGCAGGGAAGCGGCTAAGTGAACGGCTGAAGACAGCACGGGATGGTGGCGGGCAAGGTAGCCGGCAATTCTGTCGGGAATCTGAAATTTTCCTCACCGCTGCCACCTGCCCTTCTTGCACAAGCCAGCAGCTGCGGGGCGCAGCAACTCAGGCCAGAAACGCCACAATGCGGGCCAGCACGGCCGGTTCGCGCATAATGCGGTTGTGGCCCAGGCCGCTGGTTGCCCCAAACTCGAGCTCGGGCCAGGCGGCGGCCAGCTCCCGGGCCTCGGCAAACGGAATGCTGGCATCGTGCTCATCGTGCAGCAGCAGGGCCCGGCCAACCGGAAAAACCGGGCCTGCCTGCAGCAAGCTGAAGCTTTCGGCGTCGCGGCCGTGCTGCTCGCGGATGTAGGCGGCCATGCGCGCCACCACGGCCGGCGGCAGGCCCAACAGGTCGATGAAGCGCAGGGCCACGGCGGGCGTGCTGGCGGGCACCGCCAGCAGCACCAGCCGCGACAGGCCCCCGCCCGCGGCGGTATGGAAGCGAACCGGCCCGCCCACCACCGTGGCCCCACCCAGCGAGTGGGCCACCACGGCGTGCAGGCCAGCACCGAGGGTATCGGCCACGGCCTGCACCGCCTGCACGTAGGCGGGCAGCGTCAGGCGGAGGCCGGCGGAGGCTCCGTGGGCGGGCGCATCGAAGGCCACTACGCGGTAGCCGGCCGCCACCAGCACCCGCACCAGCGCGCCCCAGAAACTGGCCCGATGCTCCCAGCCATGCACCAGCAGCACTGTGCGCGTGCCGGCCGGGTTCCACTCGTAAGCAGCCAGCGGGCCGGTCGGGCCGGGCACTACAAACCGGCGGGCGTCGGCCAGCACGGCCGCTTCCCAGGCTTTTTCGGGCAGGCGCCGGGGAGTAGTGAACAGCCGCCAGGCCGACTGGAACGCCCATTCGGTGGAAAGGGCGGCCTGCAGCCGAAACTTGAGGCGCAGCAGCCGGAGTGCGGGCGGCAGGACAGCGGCGGTGTCTGGCTTCAAGACGGGCGAAGTTGTTTGCATAGACTGCAAATATCGGGACCAGCCGGCAGCCAGGCGACGTTGCCGGATGCGGGCGTCTAAATTTTGTTGCTGTATCTTGAAAAATAGTCCACTGCGAAACCCTGCTCCCGGCTGCGAACTCCCGTAGCCAGGCGCGCTCCTTTTGCCTATGATTCTGCGTTTCCACGATATTCAGGCCCAATACGCGCCGGCGCAGGCGCTGCTCCGGTTCCAGTTCCGGCGCCCCTCACGCACGTTAGCCGACTTCCAGCGCAGCATGCGGGCCGTTGCGCAGCTGGCCGACCAGCAGGTGGTGACCGAGGGGTTGATCGACCTGCACGAATTACCCGAGATGCAGATGAACCAGCAATTATGGACCGCCGCGCAGTGGCTGCCGCGAGTGTCGGGGCCCGCCGTGCGACACGTGGCTTTCGTGATTCCCTCCGACGGCCTTTACAACCAGATGGTGATTGAAACCCTGCATCGGGCGGGCCGCCACTTCATACGTTACGAGGTACAGTTCTTTTCCAAACCAGCGGTTGCCCTCGATTGGCTGCTGAGCTTCTCCGACCCAGCTGCCCAGCCCGGCCTCGAGCAAGAGTGGGCCGCAGCCCGGGCCACCCCTACGCCCACCTTTTTGGCCGCTACCAGGTCTGTTCGCTAGAACAGCCACTTGGGCCCACGGGCCGTGTGCGCCTGTCTTTCTACCTTTGGCCGGCCGAGCCAATTGCCGGCCCCTATCTCTTTGCAGTTCCTTTTATGGCTACTTTCCCGATGAATTCTTCCACCCCGCTTCCCTCGCAAACCCTGCAGCTCGGCACCTACCAGCCGGCGGTTGAGGCCCAGCTGGTTCGCTTTCACGACCAGAACTTCACCACCGGACTGTGGCAGAAACAGGCCGACCTCTGGGTTTCCGACGCCGAGGGCCAGCAGAGCATTCGCAGCTTCATGGGCTGGCTGCGGGTGGTAGATGCCATGCTACCCGCCGTGCCCGAAATCGAGCAGTTTGTGCAGGAAGTGCAGGCGGCCGGCTTTCGCCATGTGGTGGTAATGGGCATGGGCGGCAGCTCGATGACGCCCATTGTGCTGCGCCAGGCCTTCGGGCAGCTGAGCGGGGGCCTACCGCTGTCGGTGCTCGACACTACTAACCCGGGTTCGGTGCGCGAGATTGAGCAGGCCATACCGCTGGCCGAAACGCTGTTCGTGGTAGCCTCTAAATCGGGCACTACGGCCGAGCCGCTGGCGTTTGGCGACTACTTCTATGCCCGGCTGCAGAAGCTGAAGGGCGATAAAGCCGGCGAGAACTTCGTGGCCATCACCGACCCCGGTTCGCAGTTCGTGACCCAGGCCACGGCGCAGAAGTACCGCCGCATCTTCCTCAACTTCGCCGATGTGGGTGGCCGTTTCTCGGCCCTCTCCTACTTCGGCCTGGTACCTGCCGCGCTGCTCGGCATCGATATTAAAACCTTGCTGGAGCGCGCCCAGACCATGATGCGGGCCTGCGGTGCCGAAGGCCCCGCAGAGCAGAACCCCGGCCTGGAGCTGGGCGCGGCGCTGGGCGTGCTGGCCCAGCAGGGCCGCGATAAGCTCACGCTGGTAGTACCCGAAAACCTGTCGGATTTTGGGCTGTGGCTGGAGCAGCTCGTGGCCGAAAGCACTGGCAAGCAGGGCACCGGTATTCTGCCGTTGGCCGGCGACCCGCTCAGCACCCCGGCAGTGTATGGCTCCGACCGGGTATTCGTGTACGTGGGTTACGAAAGCCAGCCCGATGAGCAGAACCGCCAAAAAATAGCCGCCCTGCAGGCCGCCGGCCACCCCGTCATCACGATTCTGCTGCACGATGCGCTGGATTTGGGGGCCGAGTTTTTCCGCTGGGAAGTGGCTACGGCCGTAGCCAGCGCCGTGCTGGGCATCAACCCCTTCGACCAGCCCAACGTGCAGGCGGCTAAAACCGCCACCAACCGCCTCATGGAAGTGGTAGAACAGCAGGGACAACTACCCCAGACCAGCGCCCCCACCGCCTCCGAAAACGGCCTCGACTACTACACCAGCGTAAGCGGCAACAGCGCCGAAGCCGTGCTGAAGGCCTTTTTCGGGCAGGCCAAGCCCGGCGACTACCTCTGCGTGCAGGCCTACCTGATGGAAACGCCGGCCCTCAACGCCGAGCTTGATGAGCTCCGCCAGCTTGTGCAGCAGCGCCTGCACTTAGCCACGGCGGCCGGCTACGGCCCGCGCTTTCTGCACTCTACGGGCCAGTACCACAAGGGTGGCCCCGACACCGGCCTGTTCCTGCAGCTTACCACCGACCACCCCGCCGACCTGCCCCTGCCCGGCCGCCCCTACACCTTCGGCACCTTCCAGAACGCGCAGGCGGCCGGCGACCTGCAGGCCCTGCAGGACTATGGCCGCCGCACCCTGCGCGTGCATTTGGGCACCGGCAGCGAGCAGGCCGGCGCCGAGCAGTTGCTAGTGGCGCTACGCCAAGCGCTTGCTTAAATCAAATCACTGATTCGGCTTCCACAGAAAAGCCTCGATCATCATGATCGAGGCTTTTCTGTGGAAGCCGAATTCTCTTTGGGTTTATGGCAACGGCTGTTTTCCTACATATAGGGCATACCGCACAAGCCGTTTCCTCTGGCTGGTTTTATATTCTGTTTCAATTATTTGCGCCCGATACTTCGGTCCGAGGTACATCAAGCGCGTAACCTGATGCCCACCTTCCCAAGCGGTAGACGTATTGTCGAATACCATCCGATACTGCCCTTTTAGTTCGCGCTTCATCAGCGCTATTGCTTCTTTATTCCACGTCTGGTAGCCCACAGTACGCTTGCAACTGCCTTCGGTGTCCACATTTATCCAATGGCCATAGCCAGTCGAGTCGGGCGGCGTCAGCGGCAAGCCAAACAGTATGCTTTTGCCCGCACAATTCTCCCGCGAGTCTTGAAACGTATCTTCTCCCGTGTACAACCAGCCGCGTGGCAGCAATATTCGCTGTGCTGCCGCTGGTCCGCCCTCATAAAAATCAACCAGCTCCGAAAAGCTGACTTGTTGCGCGGCGGCTGGCCGCCAAGTTAGCAACAGCAACAGCAACAACAAGCGGCGGACACTAGTGGCAACCATTACAGTGCAGATTCAGGCTATCTGGCATAAAATAGCAGTCTGGTCTTCGACATTTGTAGAGTTGATGCTAATGAGTAGCTTCCGTATGCATCTGCAACATCTGCAACATCTGTTCATCTGCATTATCTGCGGTTGAAGTCATCCTGCACGCGCACAATGTCGTCCTCATCGGAAGGGTTTTGTGCGTTGGTGTGCTGCCAGATTTCGGCGATGATGCCCCAGTCGCTGAGGCCAATCAGGCGGTGCCGCTCGCCTTGGCGGAGCGTAATTTGCTCACCCGGTCCGTAGGTTTTCAGCTCTCCTTCCTCGTCGGTGTCGCTGGTGATGATGCCCACGGGGCCACTAACGACGCGCCAGATTTCGGCCCGGCGGTGGTGGTATTGCCACGAGAGGCGCTGCAGTGGGGCCACAAGCAGGATTTTAGGGCTCAGCCGGCCCGAAATCCGCAGCTCATCCACGGTCAGGCCGTCGAAGTACTGGTCGGCAAACTGCTGGGCCTGGGTTTCATCGAGCACGAAAAAGCCGCCCCAAGGACGGGCTGGGTCTTCGCGGTCGATGCGGAAGCCCTGGCGCAGCAGCAGCTGACGGGTTCGGTCGAAAAAGGCGCTTTTGGCGGAGCTAGTCTCCACAGAATTCCGGGGAAAGAAGCCGCGGCATAAATGCTTGGCGGCCGGATGAAGGCACTAAAGTAGCAGATTGTCTGATCTGAACCATCGTGCAAGTTGAGGGCTGGTGCAGGGAAACAAATCAAAATCTGGTGCTGGTGCGTACAATTTGCATCCTTCTACTTCACTGCTTTCCCTATGAAACAAGTAGCCCCTGGCGTTCATCAGCTTACTATTCAGCGTTTTGTCAACGTATATTTCGTTGAAACCGGCCGCTCCGGCGAGTGGGTACTGGTTGATACCGGCCTGCCGGGCTCGGAGCAGGCCATTGTGGCGGCAGCCGACGCACTTTTCTACTCCGGCTCCCACCCCGAGGCCATTATCCTTACCCACGGCCACCTCGACCACGCCGGCTCGGCCCAGGCCCTGGCCGAGCACTGGAAGGTGCCGGTGCTGGCTCACCAGCTGGAGCTGCCCTTCCTGACGGCTCGGGCCGTGTACCCGCCCGCCGACCCAACAGTGGCCGGTGGCGGCTCGCTGGCCTCCGCGGCCCGCTTTTTCCCGCCCCAGTCGTTCCAGCTCTCCGATTACGTGCAGCAGCTGCCTGCCAACGACCTCGACCCACCCTTTTTACCCGACTGGCAGTGGCACCATGTGCCCGGCCACGCCCCCGGCCAGGTGGCGCTGTTCCGCGAAAAAGACCGCACCCTGCTCGGGGCCGATGCGTTTGCCACCTGCAACCACCAGTCGGTGCCGGCCGTGCTGCTGCAGGTTGAGAACATCAGCATTGCGGGGGCCCCGTTCAACTACGACTGGCAGCAGGTGGGCGACTCCATCCGGCTGCTAGCCGACCTGCGCCCCGAGGCCATTGGCTGCGGCCATGGCCCGGCCGTGCGCGGCCCCGAAGCCAGTGCGGGCCTGCGCCGGCTGGCCGATGAGTTTCGGGTGCCGGCCCACGGCCGCTACGTGCAGCACCCCGCCCGCCTCGATGCCAACGGCGTAGCCTACCTGCCGCCGGCTCCCCACGACCCGATTCGGGCGAAGTTTGGTATGGCTGCCGCGGCCCTTGGAGGACTTGTGGGCGCGGCCTGGCTGGTAAAATCGTACCGGGCCAAAAAGCAGAACGAATACCCGCGCCCTAAAGCCGGCGAACCCAAGCGCTTTCGGACCGAGGAGGTAGCGCGCTAAAAACCGGCAGTCCTCACCGGAAGGCCTCCAATCAAAAACAACTATCCGCAACCCACTGTTTAGCTCAACTATTCAGCTGGTTGCGGATTTTTGTTTTCTGACACCCGCTTTCTTTTAATCGATTCTTCGTCGGAATTTTAATGGCTGCGTTTAAGCTCTGCTATGCAAGAAGAAGTCGACCCTAAAGTGAAGCAGCAGGAAATCCAGCAGGAGCGGGCCGAGCAGCGCGAAGTGAACGAGCGTAAGGCTCCTACGGGCAAGGTGTTGTACCGCACCACCATGCAGGAGGGCGAAATGGAGCTGAACCGTCCGACGGCGGCGCTGTTCTGGTCGGGGCTGGCGGCGGGCCTCTCGATGGGCTTTTCCATGATTGGCGAAGGCCTGCTCACGCATTACCTGCCCGACGCCCCCTGGCGGCCGTTGGTGGCCACGTTCGGCTACAGCATCGGCTTTCTGATTGTGATTCTGGCCCGCCAGCAGCTGTTTACCGAAAACACGCTGACGCCCATTCTGCCGCTGTTGGCCAAGAAAGATCTGCCCACCCTGCTCAACGTGTTGCGGCTGTGGGGCGTAGTGCTTTTTTCCAACCTGCTTGGGGCGCTGGTGCTGGCGCTAGTAGCCATGCACAGCTCGGCTTTTGATGAGGATGTGAAGGCCGAATTTATAAGCATGGGTCAGCGGGCAATGCATTTTGGCTTCGGTACCACGCTGCTGCGCGGCATTTTTGCCGGCTGGGTTATTGCCCTGATGGTGTGGCTGCTGCCCTTCGCCGAGTCGGCCCGGGTATGGGTTATTATTCTGATGACGTACCTGGTAGGTCTGGCACATTTCAGCCACATTATTGCCGGCTCGGTGGAGGTATTCAGCGTGGCCAGCGTAGGGTTGGCCGGCTGGGGCCAGGTGCTGGGCGGCTTTGTGGTGCCGGCGCTGTTGGGCAACATCATTGGCGGCGTTACGCTGGTAGCCGTGCTCAACCACGCCCAGGTAGTAGCCGGCAACGACTCGGTGTAACACCGCGAAGCATACCGTTACGGCCCATCGGCGCCACTATTCCACGTCGAGCGAGTCGGCGGGTAGCGGTGCAGGTGGGCGCGGCTGACTTACCTGCACGTTGCCATTTACGGTACTCACTTTGAGTTGCGCCCCGCCCTTACCCAACGTGGCGGCCAGGTTGTGGGGCAGTAGGTTCAGGCGCTTGGTATTGAGCGCGGCCTCAACCCGACCGCGGGTAGTGCGCGCCAGTAATGTGGCCGCATACTCGGGCGGCAGCTGCCAGCTGATGTCGCCGTTCACCGTACTCACATCGAGCCCCGGGCCAGTCCAGGCGTCGCCGCTCAGGCTCAGGTCGATGCGGCCGTTGGTGGTGTGGGCGCGCACGTCGCCGGCCACGCCACGAAGCGTGAGTGGACCGTTGGTGGTCGTCAGGTGCAACTGGCCCCGCACGTTTTCCAGCTCCAGCGCACCGTTCACGGCCGTCAGCGTCAGGTCGGTTTGGGCCGGCACCAGCACTTCATAGCTTACAGCCCAGCCCTCCACCGAGCCATTGGCCAGCCCGGCCTGCAGCGTATGCGCGGTGGAGCTCAGGCGCACGGCTGCGGCCAGGGCGCGGGCAGTTTCGGCGGTAGCAGCGCGGCCCGTTACGCGGGCCCGCACCCGCACATCGGGTCCGGCCCAGGCCCGCACGGTAATACTGCCGTTGGTCCGTGCATCCACCGTCAGGGCAGTATTGGCGGGCGGGGCGGGCAACGTCAGGTTTCGGATTTCGCAGTGCGTTTTCTGCAGTGGGCCGGCGGGCAGCGGGTCGGTAGCGCAGTCGAGCGAGAAGACAGGAGCTGGGCCGGCAGTTTTGGCAGAGGTGGCTTTGACGGAAGCGGCCTTAGGAGTCGTGGCATTCTGGGCCGCGACCGAGCCGGTAATCAGGAGTAGAGAGAGCAGCAGGTTCGTTTTCATACTAAGGACCGACAGTGACGGCGGGGCGACGACAGGCGCTAAGCGCCAAGCGTTGCGGCCACCCCGGTAAGATACGCCGCCACAAGGGTAGCCGCCAAACGCGCCGTCTGCTGGTCGCGGTCGAAGAGCGGATTAAGCTCGACCACTTCAAACAACCGCACCCCAGCCGCGCGACCAGCCAGCCAGGCGGCTTCGGTGGCCTGGCGGGGCGTCAGGCCGTCGGCGCTGGGGGCACTCACGGCCGGGGCATAGGCCTGGGCACAGCAGTCGATATCGAAGCTCACAAAGGCGGGGCCGGCCGCGGTAGCCCGCGTCAGCGCCCGCTGCATGCAGGCCGGCATTCCTTCCTGCTGCACCTGCGCCAGCGGCACCACGTAAGCCTGGTGCTGGTGCAGGAAGTCGATATCGGCCTGCAGATTGAGGTTGGAGTGCAGCCCGATTTCGGTGAAGCGGGACCCGGCGAGCTGACCCTCGCGCAATAGCTTCCCGAAGGGCGTACCGCTGCTTAGTATGCCCGGGCGGTCTTTCACATCGGCGTGGGCATCGAGGTTGATGCCCCCCAGCGGCTGGCCGCCGGTGGCCGCGTGCAGGCCCCGCACGGTGCTGTAGGTGCCATCATGAGAGCCCCCCAGCACCACCACCCGCGGATACTGCGCCAGCAGCCGGGCCAGCTCGGTGGCAATAGTCGCGTGGTTGTCGGCGTGGCAGGAGGCGCGCAGCGGCAGGTTGCCGGCATCGGCTATGCGTAGCGGGCGCAGGTCGACGCTGTGCTCGAGGTTGTAGGTTTTATGGTAGCGCCGCAGCTCGGCCCGGATGGCATTGGGGGCGTGCATGGCCCCGCTCCGGCCCCCTTCCAGCACCGTCCCAAAATCAAGGGGCAGCCCTACCAGGCATACGTCGGCTACGGGCAGCTCGGCGGCCGGACGAATCAACTCACGCAGGAAATCAGCCATAGCCCAAAGTAACAATCCGGCAGCGGAAATATAGTGGCGCGCCGGTTGCGCCCGCGCCGCAGCTTTTTTTGTAGCACCGAATCAGCAGTTTAAACGGTCCTTCGAACTTTGCCACCGCCCATGCGGTGAAACGGCGTTTACTTTTTGCTGCCGGGCTCCGTATGTTGTAACAGACGGCTGCCTAGCTGGCCTGGGCCCGTTTTCATTCCAACTTTCCGAAGCATGATTTATTTCGATCAAATCCTGCTTGACACGCCTACGCTGCTGGTGCGGTACAGCAGCCGCTACCAGTTGGTGGAGGCGCAATGGCGTGGTCGGTTCGATGCCGCTTTGGCTCAGCAGCAGTGCGAGCAGCTACTGGCCCTCCTACCGGCCACCCAGCCCGTGTATCGCATGATTAATGACAGTAGCGAGGCGTTTGGTGAGTGGGCAGAGGCCGGCGACTGGATTGGCGGGGTGCTGGCACCCGCGCTGGCCGCTCGCGGCGTGCGGGCCGTAGCCTGGATAAACGCGATGGACTGGCCCTCACGCGAAGCCGTGGCCAGCAGCGTTTCGCTGGCGCAGGTGCTGCCCATTAAAACCTTCGAATTCGACGAAACGGACGCCGCCCTGACCTGGGTGCTGAGCATTGCCGCCTGAGTGCCGGCCGGACCGCCCGGGGACCGGGCACTTCTTCCAGCGGCGCTTATCTTTCGGCATGAACATGTACTCCCGTCTCTTGCCTGTACTCTTGTTGCTGCTGCTGCTGCCCGGATTTCCGCTGCCAGCCCAGTCGCGCCAACAACCGGGGCCGGTGGCGCCAACTTCCTTCTTTGGCACTTACGCCTACCTAGCCTACAGCATCCTCGACCAGGGCACCAGCCCCGAGCCGCTGCCGGCCCAGGGCGTGGGCGGCACCCTGCTGCTCCGCCCCGATGGCACTTACCAAAAGCGCCTGACGCTGACGGCCAACGGCGGCCCCATGCGCTTCGACCAGGACGGCCGCTTCACGTTCACGCCCGGCCGCATCAGCTTTACTTACCCCGATAAAAGCGGCCGGCCCCGCACCGACGAAGGTACTTTCCAGCTCAGCAAAGGCCGGCTGACAATTACGCTGGCGGGCTTCCCGGCCGGCAACCAGAGCACTTATACCCTGCGTCACCAATAAGCCCGGGGCCTCCGTGGCTTGTTTTCCACTTTTATCCGCATGGCTGAACCATCCAAGTCTGTTGTCATTACCGGCGTATCGAGCGGCGTGGGGCTGGCGGCGGCCCGCGCTTTTCTGGCACGCGGCTACCGGGTGTTCGGCAGCATCAGGCGCGACGCCGACGCCGAGCAGTTGCGCGCCGAGCTGGGCCCGAATTTCATGCCCCTGCTCTTCGACGTAACCGATGCCGAAGCCGTGGCGCGGGCCGCCACCGATGTAGCCCATGCGTTGGGTACCAGGCCGCTGACGGGCCTGCTTAACAACGCGGGCATAGCATTCGGCGGGCCGTTACAACATCAGCCGCTCGACGTAATCAGGCAGCATTTTGAGGTGAATGTACTGGGGCTGATTCAGGTAACGCAGGCTTTCCTGCCGCTGCTCGGGGCCCGGGCCGGTTTTGCGGGGCATCCGGGCCGGGTGCTGAACATGGGTTCGGTGAGCGGGCAGGTGGCCTCGCCATTTCTGGGAGCGTATGTGGGCAGCAAGCACGCGCTGGAAGGCGTTACAGCTACCTGGCGGCGCGAGCTGGGGCTGTTCGGCATTCCGGTGGTGCTTATCGGTCTTGGCGTTACGCAAACGCCCATCTGGGACAAGGGCATCGACCTTGGCCCTTACGCGCATACGCCCTACCACGGCCCGGCCCGGCGCTTCCTGGGGTTTATCAACAAAACCCGTAGCCAGGGCCTGACGCCCGAATACGTGGCCGGCCGGCTGGTACAGATCATGGAAACGCCCCGCCCCAAACTGCGCTACACTATTGCCGCCGACGTATTCCGGGCCTACATTGTGCCCCGCCTGCTGCCCGCCCGCGCCCTCGACTGGCTGCTGGCCCGCGGGCTGGGGCTGAAGGCAAGCTAGTGAGATGGTGAAATAGTGAGTGTTGGATGGTGCTAATTACGCCACTTGCGCAGTTAGGTCCTGCCGAACGTCAAACTCACCATCTCACTATTTCACCCCCTCACCTTGAGCCCCGGCTGGGTTTCTGCTAACTTGCGACTCGTTCAGGCTTTCCGCCAGCACGACAATTTACTACTCACCATTTCACCAACTCACCATAGATGGGACGCGCGTTTGAATTCCGGAAAGGCCGCAAAATGAAGCGCTGGGACCGGATGTCGAAAGACTTTACCCGGATTGGCCGCGAAATCGTGATGGCCGTGAAAGAAGGCGGCCCCAACCCCGACACCAACTCGCGCCTGCGCACGGCCATGCAGAACGGCAAGGGCGTGAACATGCCCAAAGACCGGGTGGAAGCCGCCATTAAGCGGGCTTCCTCGCGCGAGGAGAAGGATTACCAGGAAGTGGTGTACGAAGGCTACGCGCCCCACGGCGTGGCCGTGGTGATTGAAACCGCTACCGACAACCCAACCCGCACCGTAGCCAACGTGCGCATGTATTTCAACCGCGGCAACGGCGCGCTGGGCACTGCCGGCTCCTCCGACTACACCTTCACCCGCAAGGGCGTATTCAAGCTGGCCGCCGAAGGCCTGGACGTGGAAGAGCTGGAGCTGGAGCTCATTGATGCCGGCGCCGAAGACGTGTACGCCGACCAGGACGAGGACGAGCAGGGCAACACCACGGACTTCATCGTAGTCGAAACCGCCTTTACCGACTTTGGCCAGATGCAGAAGGCGCTGGAAGAAAAGGAGTTCAATGTGGTATCGGCCCAGTTGCAGCGCGTGCCCAACACCACGGTGCACCTCGAAGGCGACGAGCTGGAAGAGGTGATGAACCTGATTGAGAAGTTCGAGGAAGACGACGACGTGCAGGCCGTCTACCACACGCTGGGGTAAACCTCATCAACCGTAACTAAACATCATGGGCCGCTCAATTTGGGCGGCCCATTGCGTTGAGCAGCAACTTGCACCACCACTATACAGTAGCCGCTACGTGAACTTCGAATTCGCCAAACTACTCAATTCTTATTTGTTGCGGGGAGAAATCGCACAGGCTATTGAACTGGCTGAAAACCAGTTGGCGGCCATTCCGCTCTCCCCCTTTCACCAGATAGCCGGGCGGTCCTTGCTAGATCAGACCCATACGCTTTGCCATTGGGCAGATGAATTTCACCGCTCCGTAGACGTTAACCAGCCGGTAAAAGCACTTTATTTTGAGCTTACTGAGTTCGATGTCAACACAGATGAATGGGCTATTGACGGTTTCGCCTACACGGCAGATTACGGCCTGGCAACCGCGGAGGACTGGTTACCTGACTATTGCGCGGCCAGTGAAAACGCTTTGATTCTGGAAGGCTACGAGTCGCTACAGGAGGCATTTGAGGAGCTTGAAATTGAATCTGATGACCTGCAAAACGCGCGCGATTGGTGCGAGCAGCTAATTATTGCCCGGTACATGCAGCTTCTGCAGGCGGCCCGGACGGAGGCAAAACGCCAAGGCCTCGCGTGGGCGGCACTACCAGCTTATTGCACGGAGCACGGGTATGATTTCATTGCAAGTATTTGAACAACGTTCAATAAAGATGGCCAGCGCCACCTGGTTCAACTGGCCCAAAACGCCGTTGATTTTTCCCAAGGCCCGGCGTAAAGCAATCTGAGCGCCCCCTGGAAGCAACCGTTGCGCCTGCCGCCGCATCTGCCGCAACATCCGCCCCGGCCGCAACCCCGCACCGGCTTTCCTACTTACCATGAAACTGCTGCTACTCCTGCTGCCGGTCCTGCTGCTACTTAGCCTACGTGCCCCCGCCCAGCAAACCGAACTAAAGGCGCTGCTGGCCCAACGGAACGTGCCGGGCCTGCAGCTCGTGCATACCAAGGGCTCCCGGGTTACCACCTATAACCTGGGCCGGCTTCGGCAGGATTCGGCGGCGGCCGTGACTGCCGAAACCGTGTTTCAGGCCGCCTCGCTGGGCAAGGTGGTACTGGCCTACCTCGCGCTCCGTCTCCACGACCAGGGCCGGCTCGACCTCGACCGGCCGCTGCTCAGCTACGCGCCGTATCCGCGGGTGCAGGATGCGTCCCGCGCTGCCCGCGTAACGGCCCGCATGGTACTCACCCACCGCACCGGCCTGCCCAATTGGGCCGATAACCCGCTCGGGCCTACCTGGGCCACCTCGCCCCTGTCCTTCCGGTTTGCACCCGACAGCTGCTGGAACTACTCGGGCGAAGGGTTCGTGTGGCTGCAGAAAACGCTGGAGCAGCTCACCGGCGAACCGTTGGAAACGCTGGCGCAACGGGAGGTTTTTGGGCCGCTGAAAATGCGCCGCAGCAGCTTCCGGTGGCAGGCCGGCTTTGCGGGCAACGCTGCCTGCGGCCACGATAAAGCCGGCCTGCCCACCGAGGTGCGCCGCTTCGCTGAGCCCTACGCGGCCTACAGCCTGCTCACCACCGCCCCCGACTACAACCGCTTTCTGCAGGCCCTGCGCACCGGCCGCGGCCTCAAGCAAACCACCGCCCGGTTGCTGACCAGCTCCGCCAACGAGGCCAACCGTTGCGGCCGACCCACTGGCCCGGCCGACCCGTTCGTGGACTGGGCCGTGGGCCTGGGCCTGGCCACCACCAGCGCCGGCCCCGCCCTCTGGCACTGGGGCGACAACGACGACTTCCAGGGCTTTTTCCTGGTGCTGCCAGGTCGCCGCGAAAGCCTGCTCTTCTTCACCAACAGCGCCAACGGCCTCCAGCTCACCAACGACCTGCTTCACCTGTTCATCGGGCCCGGCGAGTACCGGACCCAGCAGTGGCTGGCGGAATAATTGAACGAGGTAGGGGCGGGGCTTCGCTTCGCTGTCCCTACCTCGTTCACAACTAACAACTCAATATATTGCCGGATGCTGAAACGTCTTCTTGCCGCCACCCTGCTGGCCTTTACGGCCGCTGCCTGCTCCACGAACCCTGCCGCCACGCCCGAAACGGGTACCGCACCGGCCCTCACCACCTACTTCTCCGCCCCCGATACCACTGTGCTGGCAGATGGCGGCGTAAAAATGGTGCCCATTACCACGGCTAAGGGCACGTTCAACATCTGGACCAAGCGGTTCGGTAACAACCCGCGCATCAAGCTGCTGCTGCTCAATGGCGGGCCGGGAGCTACGCACGAGTATTTCGAGTGCATGGAGAGCTTTCTGCCCCGCGAAGGCATCGAGTTTATCTATTACGACCAGCTCGGCTGCGGCAACTCCGACAACCCTAAGGATACCGCCATGTGGAGCCTGCCGCGCTACGTGGAGGAAGTGGAGCAGGTGCGGCAGGCCCTCCAGCTCGACAGCAGCAATTTCTACCTGCTCGGCCACAGCTGGGGCGGCATTCTGGCCGCCGAGTACGCCCTCAAGTACCAGCAGCACCTCAAGGGCGTCGTCATCAGCAATATGATGATGAGCATTCCGGCCTACGGCAAGTATGCCGAGGAGGTGCTGGCCCCCCAGTTCAAGCCCGAAGTGCTCAAGGAAATCCGGGCCATTGAAGCGCGCAACGACTTCCAGAACCCGCGCTACATGGAGCTGCTCCTGCCCAACTTCTACACCCAGCACATTCTGCGCCGCCCCCTGGAGCAGTGGCCCGAGCCGGTGAACCGCTCGTTTGCCAAAATGAACCAGTCGCTGTACGTGACCATGCAGGGACCGAGCGAGTTCGGCGTATCGGGCAAGCTGTTGAACTGGAACCGCGTGCCCGACCTGCCCAAGCTGGCGGTGCCCGTGCTCAGCATCGGTGGCAAATACGACACCATGGACCCCGAGCACATGCGCATGGTAGCCGAGAAAGTGCAGCACGGCACCGCCCTCATCTGCCCCCGCGGCAGCCACATGAGTTTCTACGACGACCAGCAAACCTACATGCACGGCCTGATGAAGTGGATGAAAGGAGTGGACCAAGGCGAAAAAGCGGTAAAATTGTAATCCGTAACCTGCATCCAGCGTTTTTTAAGCGGCCTCCTTTACTCAACCCATGCCCCCTTCCGTTTCCGCTACTACCACCAACCCACCCCTGTATTCCCAGCGCATCATCCGGCTGTTTTCGCTGGCATTCAGCGCCGTGGCGGGGGGTGTGCTCACGGCCAGCAACCTGCGGGCGGTGGGCCGGCCCGAAGAGGCACGCAAGGCGTTGTGGGCCAGCGTGGCCTATACGGTGGTTATGGCGGTGCTCATCTCCCTGGTACCCGATTCGTCTGCCTACGGGGCCTACGCGGTGGGCACCGGGCTGGCCGGCGGCTACGGCCTCAACTCCTACGCCGACAAGTTCATCCCGAACAAGCGGGACTTTCCGGCCCGCAGCGTCTGGCGGCCCCTGGCTATCTGCCTGCTGATTTCTGCGCCGGTTGTGGCTTCGCTCATCTACGCCCTGTAGGCGTTCTTTTTCTCCTCCTATGGCTTTCCTCTACCGCTCCCTGTTTCTGTTTGAAGCCGATACGGCCACCATCTTCGAAATAAAGCGCCTCGATATCCAGAGTAAAAATCCCGGTCACCTGTACTTCTGGCTGTATTTCGATAATGCCAGCCGCCAGCTCAGCCAGCTTGATTTTGTGGATATGAGTACCGAAGACGGCGAGCACCAGCGCGAATTCAGCCAAGGCCAACTGCGGTTTAACACCACCGGGGGCACTTTTTCGCCCGCCGATGGGGCCGCGCCGCTGACGCTGCGCACCATCAATCCGCCCACGCTGCCCGCCGAACTGGAAACGGCGCTGTTTGCGTTTTTCGCCTGAGCCCCGGTTCGTCCCTGAAGCCGGCCACTGGTTGTAGCAGCCGGTTTCCCCCTCTCCTGAATACGGCGTACCTTTGCAGGCTGCCGACCCCACTGCGGGTTGGCAGCCTCTTTTTCTGCCGGCCTAACCACTCGGCCCCAAGCATTAAGCTTTATCAACATGGCAACCCGACTCAATAAATACATCAGCGAAAGCGGCGTGTGCTCACGCCGCGAAGCCGACCGCCACATCGAGCAGGGCAACGTGCTGGTAAATGGCAAGCGCGCCGCCGTCGGCGACCAGGTAACCAGTCGCGACCGGGTGGTGGTGAATGGCGCCCACATCGAGCCCCGGCCCGAGGAAGAGGCGGTGTACCTGGCCTACAACAAGCCCCCCGGCATCGTCACGACCACCGATTTGGGCGTGAAGGACAACGTTATCCGGGCCATTAAGCATACGGTGCGCATCTTCCCCATCGGCCGGCTCGACAAGGAGTCGCAAGGGCTGCTGCTGATGACGAGCAACGGCGACATCGTGAACAAAATCCTGCGCGCCGGCAACCAGCACGAGAAGGAGTACATCGTGATGGTCGACAAGCCCATCAAGGACGACTTCATTGAGGCCATCCAGAACGGGGTACCTATTCTGGGGGTGATGACCCAGAAGTGCAAGGCGGTGAAGGAGACGCCCTACATTTTCCGGCTCACGCTGGTGCAGGGCATGAACCGCCAGATCCGGCGCATGTGCGAGCATTTCGGCTACGAGGTGGTGCAGCTCGAACGCATCCGCGTGATGAACATCAGCATCAAGGGCCTCGGGCCCGGCGAGTGGCGCGAGCTACGCGATAAAGAGCTGAAGGTGCTGTTTGAGATGATTGAGAACTCCAGCGGCACCGACGACGGCCGCACCGCGCGCCGCCGCAAAGTGGTATCGACGGCCGAGCAGTGGGGCGACCAGCCGGGCCGCAAAACTGCCCGCCGCGCCACCGCCCGCCCCGACATCGTGCGCCTCCCCTCCGACCCCTCCATGGGCGACGCCGAAGCCCCACGCAAAGCCAAAACCCTCCCCGCCGGCGCCTGGCTCGATAAGGATTCCGTGCGCCCCGGCGCCAAGCCCAAGCGCCTCGTTACGGCCGGCCGCACCGCCGGCTCGGGCCGCCCCACCGACAAAGCCGGCCCCCGCCCCGGTAAATCCGCCGGCCCGAAAGGCGGCCCAAAGGGTGCTACCAAGCGCCCGGCCAAAGGCAGTGGCGGCCCCGCTAAGGGCCAAAGCAGCAGCCGCGGCAGCCGTGGTTCCAGCCGCAGCCGGTAGGGCGTTGTAATTTGGAGAAACGAAAAAGAACGTCATTCTGAGCGAAGCGCAGCGTAGTCGAAGAATCTCTACCACATCGTTGTGGTCAGTAATTACCATTGCGGTAGGGATTCTTCGGCTACGCTGCGCTTCGCTCAGAATGACGTTCTTTTTCGTTTCCTGCCCTTTTTACAGCCGTGGGTCAACGGCTTCGCTTTCCAGGGCTAGTACGCCGAACACGCACTGGTGCACCCGGCGCAGGGGCTCGCGGGCTACGAACCGCTCCAGGCCTTCGACGCCGAGCGCAAATTCGCGCAGGGCGAGGTTGCGCTTAGCTTTCACGTTGCGCTGGCGCAGGCGTTCGAGGTTACCGGGTAGCAGGTAATCGGGGCCGTAGATGATGCGCAGGTACTCGCGGCCGCGGCACTTGAGCGCCGGTTGGAGCAGGCCGCCCTTGCCGGCGGGCACGAAATCGTAGGGCTTCACCACCATGCCTTCGCCCCCGGCGGCGGTCAGGTCGGTCCACCAAGTTATGGCGGCGTCGGTTTCGGCGGGGTTGTTCAGGGCCACCACGCGGTAGGGCGTGGCGCGGAGCAGGCCGGGGTCGGCCAGAGCGAGGCCGCGCAGGGTTTCCATGTGCCAGGCGTGGTCGCGCTCGAAGTAGGTGCGGCCCTCGGTGGCCAGCAGGTGGAACGGGGCCAGCTTGAGGTCGGAGAGCGACTGCACGGGCCAGCAGTAGCGGCGGTAGGCCTCGGCGTAGTCGGTGGCGGCTTCGCGGCGGGCACTGGTGCGGGCCAGCAGCTCGGCGGCCCCCGTGAGGCCGCGGGCGGCGGCTTCGGCCAGCGTGGCTTCGGCCTGGGGCAAAGCGAAGTTGGCGGCGGCGGCCACAGCGGCGTACTGGTTTTTCACCAGCTCCTGGGCCTTGGCCGACCAGGGCAGCAGCTCGGCATCGAGGCACACCCAATCGGTATCGAACTTTTCCCAGAAGCCGGCCGTGGTCAGGGCGTCGCGCAGGCGGGCCATGAAGGCCGTTTCGAGGGCCGCGTCGGTAAAGAAGTTGCGGCCGGTGCGGGTGTAGCACTTGCCGATGCCTTCGCCCGTGAGGCCCAGACGGCGCGTTATAGCGGCTTCGTCTTTGCCCAAAACCACCACTACGCGGCTGCCCATGTGCTTTTCCTCGCACACTACGCGCTCCACGCCCAGCCGCCGGTAGTAGTCCAGGGCTTCGGCGGGGTGCTCCAGCAAATCGGGCAACGCCGAGGTTTCGGTGGGCGACATGGTGGGGGGCAAATACAGCAGCCACTTGGGGTGCAGCGCAAACCGACTCATCACCTCCAGCGCCGCCACCGCGTTTTCCTCCCGAATGGTCACCCCGCGCATCAGCCGCGTTTCGATGAACTGCTTGCCCGTCACGTCGCGAATATCTAATTCAGCTTCTAGCTGAGAGCTGTTAGCTGTTAGCTTTTCGTTCTGGTCTTTTGACGAGGAAGCTAACAGCTGAGAGCTATCAGCTAACAGCTTATGATTTAGCGGCCTGACTGGCTCGCAGTAGACTTGGGCGGCGGGCACGGTGACCAGCTCGCGCTCGGGGTAGCGCAGGGCGGTGAGGCGGCCGCCGAACACGCAGCCGGTGTCGAGGTCGATGGTGTTGTTGAGCCATTCGGGGTCGGGCACGGGCGTGTGGCCGAACGCCACCACGGCCCGGCCCCGGTACTCGCGGGCCCACTCGTAGCGCACGGGCAGGCCAAACTCATCGATTTCGCCGGTGCTTTCGCCAAATAGCGCGAAGGCCCGCACGGCCCCCGAGCCCCGGCCGTGCATGTCCTCGGTGAGGCCCGCGTGGGCCACCACCAGCTTGCCGCCGTCGAGCACGTAGTGGCTTACCAGCCCATCCAGAAACTGCCGCACCTGGCTCTTGAACGCCTCGGGCTCGGGTGCCAGCTGGGCCAGCGTTTCGGCCAGCCCGTGGTTGGCGGTTACCTTTTTGCCGTTGAGGTGGCGCAGCAGCTTGATGTCGTGGTTGCCCGGCACGCACAGCGCCGTGCCGTCGCGCACCATGCTCATCACCAGCCGCAATACCTGCGGCGAGGCGGGGCCCCGGTCCACGAGGTCGCCCAGGAAGACGGCTTTGCGTCGCACGTTTTCCGCCTCGCCCTCCCCTATCACCGCCGTTGTCGGAACAAGCGAGCCGGTGGTTGCGAGGTTCCTATCGAGGCCTTCTGAAGTCTGGTAATCGACTAAAGGCGCCACTACCCGCACGCCCAAATCCCGCACGTCGGTTATCGGCTCCTCGGTTATCTGGTAGCCCAGTTGCTCCAGCAGCGTGCATAGCTCGTGGTAGCAGCCGTGCACGTCGCCGATGATGTCGAAGGGGCCGGTTTCCTGCTGGCGGTTGTTGTAGAGCCGGTCGCGCAACACGGTTTGCACGGCGTCGATTTCCTCCACGCCGCGCAGGTGGTGAATATGCCGGAAGCCTTCCTGCTTGAGGGTACGCAGGCTGCGGCGCAGTTGCTGGCGGTGGCCGGCAATGACGTGCCGGCCCAGATGGCGGCGCTCGGGGCGCTGGTCGTTGCGGCGCTGGGCCACGGCATCGGGCACGTCGAGCACCACGGCCACGGGCAGCACGTGGTACTGCCGGGCCAGGGCCACCAGCGCCTTGCGGCTGCTTTCCTGCACGTTGGTGGCATCCACCACCGTTAACAGCCCGCGCTTGAGGCGCTTGGCCACCAGGTAGTGCAGCAGCTCAAATGCATCCTGGCTGGCCGACTGGTCGTTCTCGTCATCGGCTACCATGCCCCGGCACGCATCCGACGACACAATTTCGGTGGCCTTGAACAAACGCCGGGCAAACGTCGACTTGCCCGCGCCGGTGCTGCCAATCAGCAGAATGAGGGCCAGTTCGGGGACTTTTAGGGTATCTTGGGGCATTGGGAAGTCAAAGGTATTTTAGGGAAATAGACTATCTCACCTGAATTGCGAGTATATGACGCTCTTAATAAGTTGGCTTGGTGTGGATTCGAGAAAACCAGCATCAATCTATGTTGCTAGTGATAGTCGAATATCATGGCCTGACGGCTCTATCTTTGATTATGGCAAGAAAACTTTCAATTGCAAAAATTATCCTGATGTATTCGGTTATTGCGGTGACGTTCTGTTTCCTTCAGTTGTTTTAAACCAACTGGTTGAAATCATTGACCAAGGCCTACTTTTTCAATCAGAGTGGAATTGCGAGCAGAAGTCTCAAGCTTTCATTGATAAGTTCATCGCTTTGTTTAATAGCTATCCGAATCAAAAATGGATTGCAACAGATGCGCTCGAAGTAATACATTGTAGTAGAGATGAATCAAGTAACTTCTTTTCCAGAAAAATAAGGTGGACAAAGGCTTCTAAAAAATGGAAAGCCGAGAGCGTTAAGTTTGAATCATATTCCGATAAGCTTTTTGTAACTGGTTCAGGGGCAAAGGAATTTTTGATGAAATATGAGACTTATTGGGAAAGCGAGAACAAATACACCAGTCGTGCACTATTTCAATGTTTTTGTCATACTTTAGCAGATATTCAAAACAAGTCGTGTGGTGGGGCACCACAGCTTGTTGGTTTGTACAGAATTAAGAATGGTAAAAGCTTTGGTATAATCAGCCAACGTCAGAGGTTCTTTCAGGGTATGAGAGTCGACAACTTGACGAATTTTGATAGTGTAGAATGGCGTAATGAGCTATTTGAGAGATGTAGTGGTGATACTACGTTAAGAATTGAAGGCGCTCAAAGTCAACCTAATCCTTTGCTTCGAGACGCTAATGGAGCAACTCCCTGAGCTACCAACAAGGTAGTGCGAGGTGCTGTCGGCAACTTGGCGATAACTCGCCAAGTTGCCTACTCAGGGTAATTATTATGCCCCAAACACCGCCATCTGCGACGGGGCGCCCACGCCTTCCACTTCCTCGCCCATGCTTTCCAGGCGCACCTTATACCCGTGGCGCTCGGCCACGCCGGCGGCCCAGGCGGCAAACTCGGCGCGGGTCCACTCGAAACGGTGGTTGGTGTGGCGGAACTCGCCAGCGTGGAGCTTCTCGAAGAGCTGGTTGTAGTCGGCGTTGGGGCTCGTGACGAACACATGTGCCGGGCGGGCCTGGCCGAACACCACGGCTTCGAGGCTGGCCAGGCGGTTTTCGTCGAGGTGCTCAATTACTTCCACCAGCGCCGCCGCATCGAAGCCGCCGAGGCGCTCGTCGCGGTAGAGCAATGAGCCCTGGATGAGGTCGAGGCGGGCGCGTTGGCGCGGGGGCATCTCATCGAGGTGCAGGCGGCTGGCGGCGCGGGTTAGCGCCTGGTGCGACACGTCCATGCCCAGGATGTGCTCGATTTTGGGTTGCTTGAGCAGCAGACGCAGCAGCTTGCCTTCGCCGCAACCTAGGTCGAGCACCCGCTTGGGGCCCAGCTGCCGGATTTCCTGCGCCACCTGCTCCAGGCGCTGGTCGTGGAGCGAAACCCTCACGGCCGCTGGTTCGGGGGCCGGCGTGGTGCCCGCTTCGTTGGTAGCCGGAGGAGCTGGGTCAGCGGCAGCTTCTTCGGTTTCCTCGCCCGCCAGCAACCGCTCCAGCGTGGGGTTCACGTAGGCGGCCAGGTTGCGCAGGTAGCGCCGCGTGATGAAGTCGCGCTCGGGGTGCTGGGGCAGCCAGCCGGCCCCGCGGTGCAGCAGCTTTTCGGCCTCGTTTTCCCCAATGTAGTAGTGCTTGTCGTTGTCGAGCACCGGCAGCAACACATACAGGTGGGTCAGCACATCCTGCAGGCGCAAGCCCGCGTGGTGCAGGTGCAGCGTGTGGTAGCGGCTGTTGCCCCACTCGGGCACCGTGGGGTCGAGTGGCGTGGACTCCACTTGCACATCGTAGCCCAGGGGCCCAAACAGGCGGCGCGGCCAGTCGGGGCCGGGGGCCGATACCACGGCCACTTTCACGGTCAGCGGCAGGGCCTGTTCGGGCAATCCGGGCTTGTCTTTGCAGGTACCGTTCATGGCCGTGTTAAAGGCCTTACTCAGTGCGGCGCTGAAGAACGAGGAGGCCACGTAGGGCCGGTCATTCACGTACTGCTGCAGCGCAAACCCCTCGCCCGACGACCCATCTTTGCCCCGCACGAGGCCCACAGGGTCGAGTTCGAGCAGCAGGGCGGCGGTGCAGCGCTCGGCGGTGGCTTCGGGATAGAAAATGTGCGCCTGGCCCCCGGCTATTTCGAGGCTTTGCAGCCGGGCCGGATTCTTATGCAGCAGATAGCCCAAATCGGTGGCGGGCTGGTAGGTGGTGGATAGGGTAAGAAGCATCGACTAACCGGACAAAGAGCAATTGGCGGCTCAATATAGGCAGCACCTTTACAATGCTGCTGTAGCGCTGCTAGCACTGGTTCGGCAGGCGGTAACGGGGCTATATAGCCGCTCCGCAATAAACTTTTACCTTGGCAGCACCAGTCCGGCCAATATGTGGCCGCATCCACATCAACAACGCGCTTGGTTACACCTAAAAACTCCTTTTTAAAAGTCGGATTATTGATCTATCAGGCAGGCTGAAATACAGCGGACTATCAGATGAAATCTAGCTTTGTACGCTGCATTACCTTTTTCACGCGCTAGGCACTGGTTTCCAGCATCTCCACAAAGCGGTCTTGCCAAAGTCTGAAATGACGGAACCTTGGGGCTACCGGCCTGGAAAGGCCGCGTATGTTTGGAATGTCGGACGGGTTACCGCCGGCTGTGCTCTCTCCACCTCTTTTACCGCCAATTGCCATGAACGCTCCCCTCGCCAAAACCTCCAATGCCTTTGTGGCCGCCTCGTGGTTTGCCCTGCTCGCCGGGATGGGCGCCTTCATCGTCGGCCTCTGGAATGCGCAGATGCTGCTCAATGAGAAAGGCTACTACTTCACTATCCTTATGTACGGACTGTTTTCGGCCATTTCGCTTCAGAAATCGGTACGCGACCAACTCGATGGGATTCCGGTAACCAACATTTACTACGGCCTGAGCTGGTTCTCCACCATCCTCTCCATTGCCTTGCTCACGGTGGGTCTGTGGAACGCCACGCTCACTCTGAGCGAAAAAGGGTTCTACGGTATGTCGTTTCTGCTGAGTTTGTTCGCGGCCATTGCCGTGCAGAAAAACACCCGTGACAACAAAGGCAGCAGCGACACTCCAGTTGCGGAGAATCGCTATAACGCCGAGTAAGCAGCCCGCTGCTTACATACGCCCTTGTTTGAGCGAGTATTCTGAAGCCCCGCTTCGGGGTACTCGCTCGCTGTTTCTCAGCCAACCAGATAATTCCTGAAATCTGTTTTAAGATGCTTGCTGAGACCGTTAGCAGGGCGTAGAGACGCACTAGTTGAAGTCTCATCGTTGCTGATATTGACCGTTTCGCACGCCTATTCAACGGCGAGACGCAAAATATTGCGTCTCTACGCCCCTCAGGCTGCCTCCAACCGCTGCTAAGCGCGGATACTCTGGCCCCGCTGAGTATCTTGCGGCCCACAAGTAAAGCTGTTGGCCGTTGGCCATTTTCTGTTAGCTCACTCCCTGACAGCAACGCCACCCAAAGCCAACAGCCATCAGCTACCCGCTAATAGCTCAAAAATGATCCGCACCGACTGGACCCTTGCCGAAGTAACCGCCCTCTATAACCAGCCCGTGCTGGAACTCGTCACCCAGGCTGCCGCCATCCACGCCCAAACCCAGGCCACCGGCGAAGTGCAGGTATGCACGCTGCTGAGCGTGAAAACCGGCGGCTGCCCCGAAGACTGCGCCTACTGCCCCCAGGCCGCCCGCTACCACACGGGCGTGCAGGCCCACAAGTTGCTGCCCGACGCCGAGGTACTAGCCTCGGCCCAGCGCGCCCGCGACGCCGGCTCCACCCGCTTCTGCATGGGCGCGGCCTGGCGCGAAATCCGCGACAACCGCGACTTTGACCGCGTGCTGGGCATGGTGGAGCAGGTAAACGGCCTCGGGTTGGAAGTGTGCTGCACCCTGGGCATGCTGAACGAGTACCAGGCCGAGCGCCTGAAAGCGGCCGGCCTCTACGCCTACAACCACAACCTCGACACCAGCCGCGAGAAGTACGACGACATCATCACGACGCGCACCTATGACGACCGGCTGAACACGCTGGAGCACGTGCGCAAAGCGGGTATTTCGGTGTGCTCGGGCGGCATTATCGGCCTCGGCGAAACCGACGAAGACCGCATAGCCATGCTGCATACGCTGGCCACGCTGGTTGCTCACCCCGAAAGTGTGCCGGTAAACGCGCTGGTACCCGTGGAAGGTACCCCCCTGGCCGAGCAGCCCCGCGTGAGCGTTTGGGAGATGCTGCGCATGATTGCCACGGCCCGCATCCTAATGCCGAATACGATGGTGCGCCTCTCGGCCGGCCGCCAGGAAATGCCCGTTACCGAGCAGGCCCTGTGCTTTTTGGCGGGTGCCAACTCCATCTTCTCGGGTGAAAAGCTGCTGACCACCCCCAACCCCGACTTCGACGCCGATCAGCAGATGTTCGCTTTGCTCGGCCTCAAGCCCCGTAAGTCGTTCAAGGATGTGCCCGAGGGCGCCGTGCTGATGGGCCGCGGCAAGGCGCCGGTAGAGGCGTAGGCACTGGATTGAGCCCCCAAAACGTGTCATGCCGAGCAGGTGGCTCCATGCGCCACCTGCTCGGCATGACACTGTTTTTTTCTTCCTGACTTCTCTTCCTCAACTCTTCCCATGGAAATTCCCTTCGACCTCAACCTCGACTACACGTACGCCGAAAGCATCCGCCAGCAACATGAGGCACGTGAGGCGCACGAGCTGATTTCGGAGCTGGAAGACAAAATTGGGTCGGCGCTGAGTTTGGTGATGCAGCGCCACGGCGTATTGCCCGCCGTCGGCGACCGGGTGGAAGTAGATTCGGAATGGCTGGTTATCAACGCCCGCACCTTCGGGCAGGATGGCAGCGTGTGGTTATCGGCCAAACAGTTTGAAGGATAATTTTATGTCCTCCTGCGCATGCCGCGCGACTATGCCTTCTTCCCTGCACCAGCGCCTGGCCGCCGAGTTGGCCCGGCGCGACACCGCCGGTACCCGCCGCCGCCTGCCCACCCCGCCCGCACCCGGCCTCACCGATTTTAGCTCCAACGACTACCTGGGCCTGAGCCGGCACCCGCAGGTGCAGGCGGCGGTACAGGCGGCCACCCAACTGCCGGCCGGCAGCACCGGCTCGCGCCTGCTCACTGGTAACTCGGCCGCTGCTGAGGCGCTCGAAAACCACCTAGCCCACTTCCACGGGGCCGAGGCGGCGCTGCTGTTCAACTCGGGCTACGCGGCTAACCTGGGCTTCTTCGGGGCCGTGCCCCGGCGCGGCGACACCATTCTCTACGACGAGGCCAGCCATGCCTCCGTCAAGGACGGCATCCGGGCCACGCCGGCCACTGCCTGGAGCTTCCGTCACCACGATTTGGCCGACCTGGAACGCAAGGCTGCCCGCGCCACCGGCGCCGTTTTCGTGGCCGTAGAGGCGCTGTACTCGATGGACGGCGACGTAGCTCCGCTGGCCGAGCTGGCCGCCCTCTGCCAGCGCCTGGGCCTGTATCTGGTGGTCGATGAGGCGCATACCAACGGCCTTTACGGCCTGCGGGGCGAAGGGCTGGTGGCGGCGCTGGGGCTGCAGGATGCTGTATTTGCCCGCATCCTCACCTTCGGTAAGGCCCTCGGCAGCCAGGGCGCGGCTGTGGCTGGCTCGGCCCTGCTGCGCGACTACCTGCTCAACTTCAGCCGGCCCTTCATCTATACCACGGCATTACCCCCGACCACAGTGGCCGGCCTTGCGGCGGCCTACGAACTGCTACCCGGGTTACAGCCAGCCCGCGAGCAGCTTTTCCGGCTTTCCGACTACCTGAAAGTCACGCTCAACGCTGTATCCAGCCTGCACGTACCGGACAGCAGCCACGTTATCCACCCGGTTTTCTTCACCCAAAACCCCGGCCCCGCCGCCGTGCGCGCCGTGGCCGCCGCCGCCCAGGCCGCCGGCTTCGATGTACGCGCCATTGTGGCGCCTACCGTACCCGCTGGCACCGAACGGCTCCGGCTCATTGTGCATTCCTTCAACACTGAAGCGGAAATCGATGCGCTGGCGGCGGCACTGGGGTTAGCTGTTAGCTGTTAGCTGTTAGCTGTTAGCTGAACGAACGGAGGCTATCAGCTAATAGCTCTCAGCTAACAGCTATAAAATGGCACTTCGTTCAGCCGCTCGTTGGTGCGGTTTATGGCGTCCACGCGCCAGCAGTAGTGCTCCAGGCCGTTGCTGAGCAGCAGCAGGGGCGCGCCGATGGTGAGGTTGTAGGTGGCAATCTGGTGGGCGACGGCGGGCGTGATGGGCACCGTGGGGCGCTTGCACTCGACCAGCAGCAGCGGCTGGCCGGTGGCGTCGAGGGCCAGCAGATCGGTGCGTTTCTGGCGTTTGTTGTACTGGTGGCCGCGCTCCAGGCTTAGCAGGCCCTTGGGGTAGCCACGATGGTTGATGAGGTAATGCACCAAATGCTGGCGCACCCACTCCTCGGGCGTGAGCGCAACGTGGCGGCGGCGCAGTACATCCCAGATTAGCAGATTTTCGCCGCTTTGTGTAACTTTGGCTTCGAAAGGCGGCAGGTTCAACTCTTGCATCACCTCCAAAGGTACGGCCCCGGGGCATGTCTCCCGCTTTTCATTCCGTGCCGTCGCTTCCCCGTTCCGGGCACCGACGGCTTTTTTGTACCTACCCTTTTCCGGTTGATTGAGCCGGCCGCTGCCCCCAGCCGCTGCCGGTTTCGGTGTAACCTTATCCTTTGCAACCTGAACCCTTTTGTATGAAAACGAAAGCTGACATTGTTAAAAACTGGCTCCCACGCTATACCGGAGTCGAATTAGAGGAATTCGGGCAGTATATTCTGCTCACCAACTTCGCGAATTATGTAACTATGTTTGCCGAGCAGTTCGGCACCGAAGTGCGCGGCCTCGACAAGCCCATGCAGACGGCCACGGCCGGCGGCATCACCATCATCAACTTCGGCATGGGCTCCCCGATGGCGGCTACCGTCATGGACCTGCTGTCGGCCATTGAGCCCAAGGCGGCCCTGTTTCTGGGCAAGTGCGGCGGCCTCAAAAGCAACACCAAGCTCGGCGACCTGATCCTGCCCATCGCCGCTATCCGGGGCGAGGGTACGTCTGATGACTACCTGCCGGCCGAAATTCCGGCCCTGCCCTCCTTCCGTTTGCAGCGCGCCGTGAGCAGCGTCATCAAGAAATTTGAGCTGGACTACTGGACCGGCACGGTGTACACCACCAACCGCCGCGTGTGGGAGCACGATGAAGCCTTCAAAGAATACCTGCGCCAGATCCGGGCCATGGCTGTGGACATGGAAACGGCCACCATCTTCACCGTGGGCTTCGTGAACGGCATTCCCCACGGCGCCCTGCTGCTGGTGAGCGACAACCCCATGACGCCCGAGGGCGTGAAGACGTCGGAAAGCGACAAGAAGGTAACCGCCGACTACGTGAAAAACCACCTGAAAATCGGCATCGAGTCGCTGCTGGAGTTGAAGAACTCCGGCGAGTCGGTAAAGCACATGCGCTTCGACTAGCACGGCTTTTTAACCGTCAAAAGAACGTGTCATCCTGAGCGGAGCGAAGGATCTTATCACGCGTGAATGACCGTAACAACGGCTTGTTTACGCGTGATAAGATCCTTCGCTCCGCTCAGGATGACACGTTCTTTTTTGCGCTGGTATCTTGCTCCCGGATTTTCTACCCTACCGACCACTCTTTCCCGCCCCTATGCTTCCACGTTTCCGCTCTTTGCTGGCCCTGCCCCTGCTTGCGGCCGGCTTCAGTGCCTGCCAGTCTAACTCGGCCGGCAACCGCCAGCCCGTCGACCTACTCGTGTACAACGCCACCGTCTACACCGTGGATTCGGCCTTCAGCCAGGCCCAGGCGTTTGCCGTGCAGGATGGCAAGTTTGTGGGCGTGGGCACGGCCGAGGAACTGCGCGGCAAGTTTGCGGCCAAGGAGGAAGTCGATGCCCAGGGCCAGTTCATTTACCCGGGCTTCTACGACGCGCACTGCCACTTCTACCGCTACGGCCTGGGCCTGCGCGACGCCGATTTGGTGGGCACCAATTCCTGGGGCGAAGTGATTCAGCAGCTCCAGAAGCAGCGGCAGCAGTACCCCCAGGCGGCTTGGCTCACGGGCCGGGGCTGGGACCAGAACGACTGGAACCGCAAGGAATTCCCGACTAAGGATACCCTCGACGCCCTATTCCCGAACACGCCGGTCTTCATCATCCGGGTTGATGGGCACGCGGCCCTCGTCAATCAGAAGGCCCTGGACCTGGCCGGCATCACGGCCCGCACGCCCATCAGCGGCGGCACCATAACCCGCGACAGCAACGGCAAACTCACCGGCCTATTGGTTGATAACGCCGTGGACCTGGTGTCGGGCAAGATTCCGGAGCCGACGGCTGCCGAAGCCGAAACGATGCTGCTCCAGGCCCAGCAGCAGTGCCTGGCCGTGGGCCTGACCAGCATGGCCGACGCCGGTTTGGAAAAAGCCCAGGTCGACCGCCTCGACCAGCTCCAGACAGCCGGCAAGCTCAAGGTGCGCCTCTACGCCATGCTGGCCCCCACCACCGAAAACAAGGACTTCTACCTCAAAAACGGGCCCATCTTCAAGGACAGGCTCACCGTCAACTCCTTCAAGGTGTACGCCGACGGCGCCCTGGGCTCCCGGGGCGCCTGCCTGGTAGAGCCCTACCACGACAAGCCCAAGGAAACGGGCTTCCTGCTCTCCACCGAAAAGGAATTCCGGGACCTGGCGAAGCTGCTGGCGGCCAGCAAATTCCAGATGAACACCCACGCCATCGGCGACTCGGCCAACCGCATCATCCTCAACATCTACGGTGAGGCGCTGAAAGGCCAGAAAGACCGCCGCTGGCGCATCGAGCACGCCCAGGTCGTCACGCCAGCCGATATGGGCAAGTTCGGGCAGTTCGGCATCGTGCCCTCGGTGCAGCCCACCCACGCCACCTCCGACATGTACTGGGCCGGCGAGCGGCTCGGGGCCGAGCGCCTGAAAACGGCCTACGCCTACGCCGAGCTGCTCCGGCAGTACGGCCAGCTGGCCCTGGGCAGTGATTTCCCGGTCGAGGACATCAACCCGCTCTTCGGCTTCCACTCGGCCGTGGCCCGGCAGGATGCCAAGAACTACCCCGCCGGCGGCTTCCAGATGGAAAACGCCATTTCCCGCGAGCAGGCCCTGCGCGGCATGACCACCTGGGCCGCCCACGCCGCCTTCGAGGAAAAGCAGAAAGGCCAGATCAAGCCCGGCATGGTGGCCGATTTCGTCATGCTGAAAACCGATTTGCTGAAGATGCCCAATGAGCAATTGCGCGGCGCGAAGGTGCAGCAAACCTGGATTGCGGGCGAGCGGGTGTTTGTGGTGAAGTAGAAACAGCACGTCATTCAGAGCGAAGCGAAGAATCTCGCGTGCTGACGTTGTAATAGTAGCCCTTCGTTAGGATTACCATTACAACGTCAGCACGCGAGATTCTTCGCTTTGCGCTGAATGACGTGCTGTTTCTACCTTCTCTTATCCCCAGATTTTATCGTCTGCCGAGGGGCCGTACATGGCGGGCAGCGGGATATCAAGCAGGCGCAGGTACACGCTGAGCTGGCCGCGGTGGTGGATGCTGTGGTTGAGGCCCATGATGCGGATGGCGGTGGCTTTGGGCATTTCCAGCAGCGTCTGCTCGCCGCGGTGGAGGCGGAAGCCGTCCGTTAGCTTTTCGTCGTCGGATTCCTGCAGGGCGGCGCGCAGGCTGGCGCTGGCTTCATCGAAGCGGGCCAGCAGCCCCTCGTGGCTTGTGGGCGCGGGGCCGGGCTTGGGGCCGTTGGGGTCGAGAAAGTCGCGGCTCGGGTGCTGCACGAACAGCTGCTTAAAAGCCAGCAAGTTCACGATATGCACGGCCAGTTGGCCCAGCTTCATGCTCTTGGGGTGCGGCTGGTAATCGGCCTGCTCGAAGGGCACCAGGGCCAGCAGCTTGCGGGTGGTCACCAGCTCGTGGTCGAGTTCGGCGAGGATGTTCTGTTGGAGAGAGGACGTGTGCATCTGGTTGAATTAAAGAGTTATCAATTTCCTGTCATCCTGAGCATTCCGCGCATCAAGCGGCGACGAAGGACCTTGTACCACATCACGGTGGGTGGTACAAGGTCCTTCGTCGCCGCTTGATGCGCGGAATGCTCAGGATGACAGTAGTATTTTGCTCCTCTACCCTACAGCGGTGTGCCGGCCGCTACCGAAGCCGGTGGAGGGCCGGGGAAGGTGTCGGGAGCGGTGCCGGAATCTTCGCGGAGCTTGCGGCCGCGCAGCTGAAGCAGGAAATACAGGCCCAGGATGAAGAACACGATGAGGGCCAGGATGCTGTAGCGCATGTTGCCACCCATGATTTGCGAGATGCCGCCGAACACCAGCAGGCCGATAACGATGCCCACCTTCTCGGTTACGTCGAAGAAGCTGAAGTAGGCGGCCGGGTTGGGCGTATTTTCGGGGATGATTTTGGAGTAGGTGGAGCGCGAGAGGCTCTGCACGGCCCCCATCGTGAGGCCGATAACCGAGGCCAGTGCGTAGAAGCTCCAGCCGGCCTGCACAAAGTAGCCGGCCACGCAAATCAGCATCCAGATGAACACGGCCCAGCTCAGGGCGCGGGTGTTGCCAATGCGCTCGGAGAGCTTGGCAAACAGCCAGGCGCCTAGTATGCCCACCAGCTGCAGCAACAGAATGGTCATGATGAGAGCCGACGTTTCCAGCTTCAGCTCCTCCGAACCGAACAGCGTGGCCACGTACATCACCGTCTGCACGCCCATGTTGTAGGTGAAGTAGGCCAGCAGAAACCGCTTGAGGTTGGGCTGGTGCTTGGTTTCCTCCCACACCTTACCCAGCTCGCGGAAGCCGTTGAGCACCCAGCCCGAGTCGTTGGTGGCCCCGGCGGGGCGGCCGGGGTCGGCGGGCAGCGTGGCGAAAGGAATCTGGGCGAAGCCGGCCCACCACAGGCCCGTGAGCAAAAAGCTCAGGCGGGTGGCCTCGCCCACTTCCAGCCCAAACAGCGGCGTGCCCGACAGCGTGGGCCCCTGAATGAGCACCAAGCACATAACCAGCAGCAGCACCGAGCCGATGTAGCCCATGGAGAAGCCCCGGGCCGAGAGCGAGTCGAACTGCTCTTCCGACGAAATATCGGGCAGGTAGGAATTGTAGAACACAATGGAGCCCGAGAAGCCCACTGTGGCCATGATGAAGATGAACACGCCCATGGTAAACGTGCTGGCGTCGAAGAAATACAGGCCCGCGCACGAGGCCGCCCCGAGGTAGCAGAACACCTGCATAAACAGCTTCCGCCGGCCCGAATAATCGGCCAGGGCCGTGAGCAGCGGGCTGATGAGGGCAATGATGAGGAAGGCCGCCGACACCGAATAGTTCTGCAGCGAAGTACCCGGAATGTGCACGCCCAGAAACTCGACGGGCGTTTTGCCGCTGTCGGTGCCCGTGAGGTCTTTCACCACCGAGCCCCAGTAAATCGGGAAGATGGAGCTGGTTATCACCAGCGGGTACACCGAGTTGGCCCAGTCGTAGAACGTCCAGCCCCGGGTGATGCGCTTGTCGTCCTTGGGAATGTTGTGGAAGCCGGCTTCGGGCGAGGCAACGGCGGCGGCAGGTTCGGGCATGAGGAGGATGGTTGGAAGTAGTGCGGGCAAGATAACGGGATTTCACGGCTGCAGTTGCCGCAGGATGGGCCGGCTGCCGCAGGCTATGCCGCCGGCGCAGCCCCCACCGGCGACGAAAGCAGCGCAGAGAATCAGCGCGGCGTTACACTCCGGCAATGAGGTTTACGATTTGATGATGAAATGGACACGCTGAGTTTCCCGCAGGGCGCGCCCGGACGGCCACCTTTGTGTCGGGAAACGGCCACCCTCACCCAGTCCTCAGTTCATACCCGTTTCATTTTTCATCCTTCCTTAGCCTTTAAGCCATGAAAAAGAACCTGCTTGCCCTGTTGCTCGGTTACGGCCTGCTCGCCGCCTCGGCGCTGTCGCGCTCCGCCACGGCCCGCCCGCGTTGGATGGCCGCAGAGGCCGAAGCCCAGGCCGTCAACCTCAGCCAAATCGACTCCTTGCGCTACCTGGTGCGCATCAGTAATCCCCGCCAGCAGGCCACCCGCCTGCGTTTTGTCAGCTACCCCGGCAACCAGCTGCTTTACGAAACCTACAGCCGGCAGCCCACCTGCGGCCAGCAGCTGAACCTAAGCCAACTGGCCGACGGGACCTACGGGGTGGAGGTCAGCATCGGGACGGTGCAGTATTGCTATACCCTCCAGTTGCAGTCCACCACCCGCCGCCAGGCCCAGCTGAAGGCCGCCCTTCGCCCGCCGCTAGCGCGCCGGTAGCCCCAGCCGCATCCGTTTCCCTACTTCCCCCCGAAAAGATCTGCCCGCCTGGGTGGGTCTTTTCGTCGTTGCGCGGGCTTATCATCGGGGCAGGCGGCAGGATTTGCCGCGTGAGGAGCATGGTAGTGAACTCCCCCAGAAAGAGCCACCCTGCCGGAATGGGCAGGGTGGCGGACAAGGCAAGCAAAGCTGGTATTTCGAAAAAAGCTAGGAATGCTTAGGAGATGCCTCTACGCCCGGCCGGCCGGCCACCAGCGCCGCGTACTGGGCCTCCGTATCCACATCCACCGCCCCGGCCGCAAACGGCACCGTAGCGACCAGCTCCGGGTACTGTTTCAGCAGAGCGGCAGCCCCGGCCGAATCGGGCAGCTGGCGCAGCAGGGGCAGCACTTGTGCCCCGAACAGCACCGGCACACCCCGGGTACCGGCGTAGGCACTGGCCACGATGGGCTGGCCAGTGGCTTCGTGCGTTGCGGCCAGTTGCCGCAACAGCGCGGGCGTTACGTGGGGCTGGTCGCAGAGTAGCACGGTAACGGCGGATGGCGCAGTGGAGTCCAGCGCGGCCAGCCCGGTTTTGAGCGACGCGCCCATGCCCCGCTCCCACTCTGCGCACCGCACCACTCGCACCGCTAGGCCCGCCAGATCCGGCAGCAGCTCCTCATGACGCGCCCCGGTCACCACGACTACCGGCGCGCCGGCCGCGGCGGCTACGGCGGTTTCGGCGGCCCGGCGCAGGAGCGTTTGGCCCTGGTAGGGTAGCAGCTGTTTGGGGCGGCCGAGGCGGGAGGAAGCGCCGGCGGCGAGCAGGAGGATGGCGGTCATAAGCTTTGTTACACGAAACGACCGGACTACGAAAGTTTGTTTCGTGGGCCGGCCGTTCTACGATATGCGAAGCAAAGGCTCGCGCTACAGCGCACACGCAACGTCCACGCGGCCTTCGGGGACCAGGGGGCCGTCGGAGCGCAGGGGCGGGTGGATGGGATGGGGCGAGTCGCGGAGGAAGCCGGCGGGGCGGCCGGTGAGGACGGCCTGGATTTCGGCCACTACCGACAGGGCAATTTCCTCCGGCGTTTCGGCCCCCAGGTTCAGGCCGATGGGGCTGTGGATGCGGCCCTGCAAGCGCTGGGCCGCGTCGGGGAAGTCCTGGGTGAGCTCTGCGAGCAGGCGCTCGTACTTCTTGCGCGGCCCCAGCAGCCCGAGGTAGGTGGTAGTGGGGTCGGGCAGCAGGTGGCGCAACACGGCCAGGTCGTAGTAGTAGTTGTGGGTCATCAGCAGGGCGAAGCTGCCATCGTGGGGCTCCGCTCCTACCTGCGCCAGGGGCAGCACCCGCACTTCGTCGGCTTCGGGGAAGCGGTTCACGGCGGCCTGGGCCGGACGACCATCCACCACGCGCACCCGCCAGCCGAGGCCGGCGGCCAGGCGCACCAACGGCTGTACATCATTACCGGCCCCGTACACGGTCAGGCGCACGGGTGGGCGCAGGATTTCCAGGCTCACCCGCACCACGCTGCCACTTTCAGGGTAGTGGCGGGTGGCGGGCTGACCGGCCGCCAAAGCGGCGCGGGCATCGGTGAGTAGCTGGCTGTACAGGTCGGCGTGGGCGGGCAGGGTACTTTCCACGGTTCCGTCGGCCAGCAGCAGCAGCCGCTCCCCTACCCGCACCGCCGATTCAGGCCCGGTAGTGCCGAATATGGTCACGATGACGGCGGGCGCTTCCACGCCCCCGGCCCAGCGGCGCAGCAGTTCCACGGGGTTGTCGGGGTCCTGGAAATCGAGGGGTTCGAGTAGAATCTGGACGATGCCCTGGCAGCCCAGGGCGGCCCCGAATTGCAGGTCGTCGTCGGGGTCGGTGGAGTCGTAGGTAACCACCGTGGGGCGGCCCTGCTGAATTACGCGGCGGGCGCGCTGGCGGGCGTCGCCCTCAAGGCAGCCCCCGCTGATGGCCCCCGTGAGCTGGCCTTCATCGGTCACGAGCATGCGGGCGCCGGGGCGGCGGTAGGCCGAGCCGGCCACGTCCACCACCGAGGCCAGGGCGCAGGCCCGGCCGGCGGCGCGGTGCTCGTCGTAAGCGATGAGAAGACGTTGGAGTTCGGTCATATTTATAAAGCTGTTAGCTTTCGTTCTGGTGTTCACCCCACCCCCCGGCCCCCTCCCCTCCGGGAGAGGGGGAGCCAGACGCAAAATCGTTGAACGAAACCGTTAGGCTCCCCCTCTCCCGGAGGGGAGGGGGCCGGGGGGTGGGGTAAGCCTTACGCCGGCTGGCGCAGGGCCTCCAGCACCTTATCGGGGGTGATGGGGAGGCTGCGCATGCGGCGGCCGGTGGCGTTGAAGATGGCGTTGCCCACGGCTGCGGCCACGCCTACCATGCCCAGTTCGCCGATGCCCTTCACCCCCAGATAGTTGATGTAGGGGTCAGTTTCGGGCACGAACTCCACTTTAATATCGGGGATGTCGGCGTTGACGGGGACGTGGTAGCCGGCCAGGTCGGCGTTGGTGTAGCGGGCGTAGTTAGGGTCGCGGAAGGTGTCCTCCATCAGGGCCGCGCCGATGCCGTAGATGGCCCCGCCCGTCATCTGGCTGGTGGCGGTTTTCAGGTTGAGCACCGTGCCCACGCCGTGCACGCCCACCCAGCGGGTGATGCGCACCGTGCCCAGATCGGGGTCCACTTCTACCTCGCAGAAGTGCGCCCCAAAGGAGTGCATGGAGTGGCCGCCCGATACCTTTTCCTTCTTGTCGTTGTTCTCGTCGGCCCCATTCTGGCCGAAGTTCTTCTCCTCGTAGCCCGCGCCGTACTTGCCGGTGCCGCTGCCCTCAATATCAGGCTGGCCGCTGCGGCCGAGGGTGGCCAATAGCGTTTCGCCCTTCTTGGGGTCTTTGATGAGGAACATGCGGCCCAGCTCCACCTTCACATCAGCAGGCTTGGCTTTGTAGAGGGGCGACTTCTTGTCGGCCACCGCCATCTTCACCACTTTGTCCCACACGTCTTCAGCGGCGGCCATAATGGACGAGGCTACCGTGCCGGCCGCCACCGAGCCGCCCGAACCGGGGGCCGTGGGCAGGCGGGTGTCGCCGAGCTCGAAGCGTATTTTCTCGGGCGGCAAACCCAGCGCATCGGCCGAAACCTGAGTCATGACGGTGTAGGTGCCGGTGCCCAGGTCGGTGGCGCCGGCTTCCACCACGGCGTGGCCGTCGGCGAAGAGGCGGACCCGGGCCGTGCCCTGGGAGCTGTGCACCGGGTAGCTGGCCGTGGCCATGCCGTGGCCCACCAGCACGCGGCCCTTGCGGTTCTGGCCGGGCTTGGCGTTGCGCTTATCCCAACCGAAGAGCTCGGCTCCGCGGGTGTAGCACTGCTTGAGGCTCTTGCTGCTCCAGGGCTTGTTGTTGCTGTAATCGTGGTCGGCGTAGTTGCGGAGGCGGATTTCGAGCGGGTCGATGCCCAGCTGGTTGGCCACGTCATCGAGGGAGCTTTCCAGGGCAAACGAGCCGGGGGCCTCGCCGGGCGCGCGCATCCACACCGAGGTCATCACGTTGGCCCGGGCCAGCTCGTAGGTGGTGGAGTAGTTCGGACAGGCGTAGAGCATGTCCAGGATCTTGCCGTTCGACTCGGTGTAGTTGTCCCAGGGGGAAGTCGTGGCGCGCTTGGTGTGCACCAATGATACCAGCTTGCCGTCGGCCGTGGCGCCCATTTTCAGGGTCTGCTCCTGGTCTTCGCGGTGGCCGACGCCGGTGAACATCTGCTGGCGCGTGAGCACCAGCTTCACCGGCCGGTTCACGGCCTTGGCGGCCAGCACCGTCAGGATAGTGTGGGGCCAGAACGAGCCCTTGCAGCCGAAGCCGCCGCCGATGTACTTGGTCACGACCCGGATCTGCTCCCGGGGCATACCCAGCAGATCGGCCAGCGCGCCCTGATGCATGGTCACGTTCTGGCTCGACTCGTACACCGTCAGCTTATCGGCGCCCTCCCACACGGCCAGCGTGGCGGCGGGCTCCATGGGGCTGTGGTGGTTGATGGCGTGCACGTAGGTGGCCTCGTGCTTGATGGCGGCTCCGTCGTAGGCCTGCTGGGGGTTGCCGCGTACCACGTGGCTGTCTTTCTTGCCCTGCTGAATTTTCTGGGGGTCGAAGAGCTCCGCCTTGGGGTCGTGGAAGGAGTCGATGGGCGCCTCGGCCTGGTAGGTTACCTGGATGAGGGCCGCCGCCTGGGTGGCCGCCTCCAGCGTAGCCGCTACCACCAGGGCTACCGGCTGACCGGCGTACTGCACTTGGTCGTCCTGCATGGGCAGGTAGCTCTGGGCCGCCCGCCACTTCTCCACCTGCTTAGGCGTTTTGGCCGGCTTGGGCAGGTTCTGGTGGGTGAAGATGTTGAGGATGCCCGGCTCCTTGGCCGCCCGCGTGGTATCGATGCTGGTGATGCGCCCCTTGGCGATGGTGCTGGTCTTGAGCACGCCGTACACCGTGCCGGGCACGCTTATTTCGGCCGAGTAGCGGGCCGCGCCGGTTACCTTGGCCGGGCCGTCCACCCGGTCCATTGGTTTGCCGACTACGTTGGTGGGGGCGTTCTTTGTCTGGTTGGTTTCCATTTGATTCAGTAGTTGTTTTCTCGCAGAGGTCCGCAGAGGGATGCGCGGAGGTAAAAGGAGGTTTTCTTGTTAACCTCTGCGCATCCCTCTGCGGACCTCTGCGAGAAATAAGTTAGGCGGCCACTTCACTCAAGGCCCGCACCAGCGTATTCTGGGCCATTTCTACCTTGAAGGCGTTGTGCTCCCGGGGCTTGGCCCCGCGCAACGCGGCTTCGGCGGCAGCCCGAAACACGGCTTCCGAAGGCGCTTTGCCCACCAGCATTTTCTCGGCTTCGGGCGAGCGCCAGGGCTGGGCACCCACGCCACCTAAGGCCACTTTGGCCGCCCGGATAACGCCTCCCTGCACCTCCAGCCCCACCGCGGCCGAGGCCAGCGCGTAGGCGTAGGAAGTCCGCTCGCGCACTTTCAGGTACATGGATTTCTGGGCCGCCGCGGTCTGCGGAATGGTCACGGCCACAATCAGCTCGTCGTCTTCGAGCACGGTTTCCTTCTGGGGCGTGCTGCCGGGCAGCAGATAGAACTTCGTGATGGGCACCTCGCGCTGCTTGCCCTTGGCATTTTCCAGGGTCAGCACGGCGTCGAGGGCAACGAGGGCCACCGACAGGTCGCCGGGGTAGCTGGTGGCAATGCAGGCGTCGCTGGTGCCGAGGATGGCCAGGTTACGATTGTCGCCCTCGATGGCGGGGCAGCCGGTGCCGGGCTCGCGCTTGTTGCAGGGAAACGCCGTGTCGCGGAAATAGCCGCAGCGGGTGCGTTGCAGCACGTTGCCCCCAATGCTGGCCATGTTGCGCAGCTGGGCCGAGGCCGCCAGCAGCAGCGACTGCGACACGGCCGGGAAGTTCTGCACCACCAGCGGGTGCTCGCCCACGTCGCTCATGCGCTCCAGGGCCCCGATGCGCAGGCCGTTCTTGGTCATCTCGATGCCCCGGAAGGGCAGCATGTTCACGTCGATGAGCTGGTCGTGGTTTTCCACGTTCAGCTTCATCAGGTCCAGCAGCGTGGTGCCCCCGGCAATGAAAGCGGCCGATTTATCGTCGCGCTTGGCCGTGGTGGCTTCCTTGGCTTTATCGGCTTGGATATAGGAGAAGTTATTCATGGTTGAGTTGGGGCTAGGAGGAGGCTTAGATGAAGGGAGGGCAGTTTGGCAGGGGTAGCAGGGGAAAAGAGAACGTCATGCTGAGCGTGTGGCGCATCAAGCCAGTGTCCGGAGGCGCAGTCGAAGCATCTCTACCGCAGTAGTAATCCTGTATAATGAGTAGCAGCACAACGAAGCGGTAGAGCTGCTTCGGCTGCGCTCAGCATGACGTTCCTCTGCCTGCTAAAACCAAACGCCCCCTACCCCATCTGCGTTTTCGCTTCCAGAATGGCGGCCGTGATGTTAGGGTAGGCGCTGCACCGGCACAGGTTGCCGCTCATCCACTCGCGCACTTCGTCGGCCGAGCCCGCGTGGCCCTCCTGCACGCAGGCCACGGCCGACATAATCTGGCCGGGGGTGCAGTAGCCGCACTGGAAACCGTCGTGCTTGAGGAAGGCGGCCTGCATGGGGTGCAGCTCCTCCCCTTTGGCCAGGCCCTCGATGGTGGTAATTTCCTTGCCCTGGGTCATCACAGCCAGCGTGAGGCAGCTGTTCACGCGCTTGCCGTCCACGAGTACGGTGCAGGCCCCGCACTGGCCATGGTCGCAGCCCTTCTTCGAGCCCGTCAGGTCGAGGTACTCGCGCAACGCGTCGAGCAGGGTTACGCGGGGTTCGGCCCGGATGGCGCGCACGGCGCCGTTTACTTTCAGGCTGATGGTGGACACGCCTTCCACTTTCTTCGAGAGGGCCGTCAGGCGCTCGGCCTGGCTGATAAAGGGCGGAGCCAGGGCCAGCCCCAGAAAGCCGCCGGCCTGTTTCATGAAGGTGCGGCGCGAGCCGTCGGGGTTAAGCGGGGCGGGGGTAGTAGGGGCAGACATAAAGCAGGAACGGAGTAGAAGAATGGCCCGCCACCGGGCCGGGCGGGCAGGTAGTACTGGCATACGCAACCCACCGGATGTGTGTTCCCAATGGCGGCGGCTACCAACGGTTCAGTCGGTAAAACCTGCCTTTGGCCGTTATGTTGCGTTCGTCGGCCCAGAATAAGGCCCGGCAGTTAGCTTGCCACCGGAACCGAATGCAGCTTTACGGGCAGGCACCCTGTCCTGGCGGCCTTGTACGCCACCCGCCGGCTGCCCGCAAGCCCCCTCCCGCCGCATGCTCCACCAGCATATCCCTTCTTTCTGCCTGCAAACCGACCCCGGCTCGGGCCTGTTGCGGGTGCAGTACCAGATGGGAGCCGAATCGGTGCTGCGCCGCCAGGAGGTGACGGCTCTGCTCAGGCTGGCCGGCGGATACGCCGTGCGCCGCCTGCTTATTGATATGCGCACGGTGCCGCTGCTGTCGGTGTACGATGAGTTGTGGCTGGGCACCCACTTTATGCCGGCCCTCGTGGCCCTGCCCCTGGAGCGGCTGGTACTCATTGTGGGCAGCCACCAAACCTACCACCAGCTGGCCATCGATGCGCTGCACGACCTGATAAAGCCCGCCATCCGCTTCGACGCGCAGTACTTCGACGACCCCGAAACGGCCCTGTACTGGCTGACCGATGACGGCCCCCAGGTGCCCGCGCTGCTGGCCGAATGGACCAACCGGCCAGCCCCGCCGAAGCCCTGAGCCAGCGTGAAGCAACGCGTAGCGGCGGCCGCTTACCAAACGCCTCTTACGCAACTCAGAGACGCCTATTTGTGCCCTGTAGCTGGATCGAGCTGCCCGAACGGCGCGAGCAATCAGCCGCGTACCTGAGGCGCTGCACCGCCCGGGCGCTGCCACTTCCAGCGCCTCAGCTGGCCCCAATTTCGTACAACCCCATTTACCTTAAACGCGTAACTTATTACCAAACAACACTTTAATCTAACACCCTCAACTATGCGCAGCAAATCACTCTTTTCTATTATGCTCGCCGGTCTGCTCACGTTTGGTTTGAGCACCGCCGCCTCGGCCCAAACCGGCGCACCGCTCACGCAGAAAGCCAACGGCAACCTGCTCCAGATGTCGAAGCTCTCCAACAGCCATACTACCCTGATGAAAGCCGTGTCGGCGGCCGGGCTCGATGAGCAGGCCCGCGGCGCCACCAAGTACACCGTATTCGCCCCCACCAACGCCGCCTTCGACAAGCTGCCCGCCGGCACGCTCGACAACCTGCTGCTGCCCGCCAGCAAAAGCCAGCTGGCCCTGCTCATTTCCTACCACGTAGTGCCCGGCTCCTACCTGGCGGCCAACCTCAAAAACGGCCAGACGCTGACCACCGTGCAGGGCGAAACCCTCACCGTAATGCGCCAGGGCGATTCTATCCTGATCAAGGACGCCAAGGGCAACATGGCCACTGTCGTCAACACCGACATCGTGGCCGAAAACGGCATTGTGCAGTCGGTTGATGCCGTGCTGATGCCCACCAGCCTGACGGGCGCGAAGAAGTAAGCCGCACCCGCCCATTCCGGAAGCCCCCGCCTGGTTCTGCAAGGAGCCGGGCGGGGGCTTTTTTTGGGCTAACGTCCACCCCACCCCCGTCCTTCCCCCTCTCCCGGGCCGACGGGCCGCCCCGTTGCCCGCAAGGTGTGCCGTCTGGCTCCCCCTCTCCTTGGGGAGAGAGGGCTAGGGGGTAGGGTTAACGCATGGCGCCCTATCTTCCCCGCCCCATTATCCTGTTATCCTACCGCCCTCGTGACCTACCCCGAATTTGAAGCCCGCTGGCAGCACTCCGGCGGCGCCGAACGGGCCAACTACGGCCTGTTCCTGCAAGACCTCTGCGACCTGCTGGGCGTGCCCCGCCCCGACCCCACCACCGACGACCCCGCCCACGACCACTACGTGCTCGAACGGGCCGTGACCTTCGCCGACGGCCCCCGCAAAAGCACCGGCCGCATCGACCTGTATAAGCGCGGCTGCTTCGTGCTCGAAACCAAGCAGGGTACCGATACCCCCAACCAGCAGCAGCGCCAGGAACGCGCCGAGCTGGGCCTCGAACCCAGTAAGCGCCGCAAGGGTCACGCCGTGCGCAACTCGCCTAAGTGGGCCGAAATGATGCAGGCCGCCCGCCAGCAGGCCCTCGGCTACGTGCGTGCTTTGCCCCCGAGCGAGCCCCGGCCCCTGTTTGTGCTGGTGGCCGACGTGGGCTACTGCCTCGATGTGTACAGCAACTTCGCTGGCGTCGGCGACTCGTTTGTGCCCTTCCCCGACCAGACGAAGTTCCGCATCAAGCTGACGGCCCTGGCCGACGACAGCACCCGGGCCATGCTGCGCCAGATCTGGCTGGCCCCCCGCGAGCTGGACGCCAGCCGCCGCGCCGCCCGCGTAACGCGCGAGCTGGCCGGGCGGCTGGCCAAGCTTTCCGAGCAGCTGGAGCAGGCCGGGCACGCGCCCGAGGTAGTGGCCCAGTTCCTGATGCGCTGCCTGTTTACCATGTTCTCGGAGGATACCGGCCTGATTCCCAAAACGTCGTTTACCGGCATGCTTACCCGCTACGGCCGCCCCGAGCTGCTGGAGTTTCTGCCCGACGCCCTCCAGACGCTCTGGCGCACGATGGACACCGGCGGCTTCTCGCCCGACCTGCAGGCCCGGTTGCGCCGCTTCAACGGCCGGCTGTTTCATGCGGCCGACGCGCTGCCGCTGAGCGCGGCCCAGGCCGAGCTGCTGCTGCAATCGGCCCGGGCCGACTGGACGGAGGTGGAGCCCGCCATTTTCGGCACGCTGCTTGAACGCGCCCTCGACCCCCGGGAGCGGCACAGCCTGGGCGCCCACTACACGCCCCGCCGCTACGTGGAGCGGCTGGTGCTGCCCACGGTGCTCGAGCCGCTGCGCCGCGAGTGGAGCGCCGCCCAGGCCGCCGCCGCCCGCCGCCTCGCCGAAGGCCAGGACAAGGACGCCCGCGCCGAGCTGGTGCGCTTCCTGCAACGCCTCACCAGTTTGCGCATATTGGACCCGGCCTGCGGCTCGGGCAATTTTCTGTACGTCACGCTCGAACATCTCAAGCGCCTGGAGGGCGAGGTGCTGGCCGCCATCAACAGCTACGGCCAGACGGGTTTGCTGGAGCTGGGCGGCGGTACCACCGTGAGCCCCCACCAGCTGCTGGGCCTGGAGCTCAACCCGCGCGCCGCCGCCATTGCCGACGTGGTGCTGCGAATAGGATACCTGCAATGGCACCTGCGCACCTACGGCCCCTCCGAGCTACGCGAGCCCCTGCTCGATGAGTACCAGAACATCCGCCAGCAGGATGCCGCCCTCCAGCACGACCCGCCCGTGCCCCGCCTCGATGCCCAGGGCCAGCCCGTAACGCGCTGGGACGGCACCACCCGCCCGCACCCCGCCACCGGCCAGCCCGTGCCCGACGAAACCGCCCGCACCCCCGTCCTCGATTACCCCAACCCCCGCCCCGCCGAGTGGCCCCAGGCCGATTTCATCGTGGGCAACCCGCCGTTTGTGGGGCCGGCCCGCATGCGCGACGCCCTCGGCGACGGCTACACCGAAGCCCTGCGCAAAGCCTACAAAGGCAAGGTGCCCGACTCGGCCGACCTCGTGATGTACTGGTGGTACAACGCCGCCGCCACCGTGCAGCGCGGGGCTGCGGAGCGCTTCGGCTTCATCACCACCAACAGCCTCAAACAAACCTTCAACCGCCGGGTCATGCAGCCCTTCCTCGAAGGCGACCCGGCCCCGCTCACCCTCACCTTCGCCGTGCCCGACCACCCCTGGGTGGATGCCGCCGAAGGAGCCGCCGTGCGCATTGCCATGACCGTCGCCGAACGCACCCCGGCCACGCCTTTGCCCGGTCAATTATGGATGCTCAAAACCGAAGATGCCGCGGAAGGTGACGAAGCGGCTGATGTAACATTTGACACTCAGGAAGGCCGTATTCTGCCGGATTTGTCGATTGGGGCTGCAATGGATAGTGCTGGAGGATTAAAATCGAATGATGGGCTCTCAAGTCGTGGTGTTCAACTTATGGGAGCGGGCTTTATTGTTTCTCATGAGCGGGCTTTGGAATTAGGATTGGAAAGCAACCCAGCTTCTAAAGCTTATATCCGCACTTATTCAAATGGCCGTGACTTAACAGACAGGCCACGTGGCGTTATGGTAATTGACCTGTTTGGCTTGACATCAAGTGAGGTACTTGAACAATTTCCAGCTATTTACCAGCACGTTGCTGAAACAGTAAAGCCAGAAAGAGACCAGAATAATAGGGCGAGTTATCGAGACAGATGGTGGATTTTTGGCGAAGCAAGGTCCGGTATGAGGTCTGCATTAAAAGGCTTACCTAGATATATTGCCACAGTTGAAACTGCCAAACATCGCCTTTTTCAATTCTTGGATGCGTCTGTTCTACCAGATAATATGGTTGTAGCTATTGCGCTTGATGATGCTTTTCATCTTGGCGTATTATCTAGCAGAATTCACAGGGTTTGGGCTTTGACAGCAGGCGGTACTTTAGAGGACCGGCCCCGTTACAACAAATCCCGTTGTTTCGACCCGTTCCCCTTCCCCGAGGCCACGGCGGAGCAGCAGGCGCGCATCCGGGAGCTGGCCGAACAGCTCGACGCCCACCGCAAGCGCCAGCAGGCCCTGCACCCCACCCTCACCCTCACCGACCTCTACAACGTGGTGGAGAAGCTGCGCGCCGGCCAGCCCCTGGCCACGCCCAAAGAGCAGCTCATCAACCAGCAGGGCCTGGCCTCGGTGGTGCTCAGCCTGCACCAGCAGCTCGACGTGGCCGTAGCCGCCGCCTACGGCTGGCCCGCCGCCCTGCCCGAGCCCGAGCTGCTGGCCCGCCTCGTGGCCCTCAACCACGCCCGCGCCCAACAGGAAAGCCTCGGCCACGTGCAGTACCTGCGCCCCGCCTACCAGGCCCCCGAGCTGCAACAGTCGGCCCTGGCACTGCCCGCTGCCGCCGCCCGCGCCACGGCCGCCACCGCCGCCACCGGCCCCCAGCCCTGGCCCGCCGAGCTGGCCCAGCAGATGCAGGCCCTGCGCGACACGGTGCAGCAGGCCGGCCAGCCCCTGAGCGCCGCCCAGGTCGCGGCCCGCTTCCGCCGCACGCCCGCCGCCAAAGTGCAGCCCCTGCTCGCCACGCTGGTCACGCTCAGCCTGCTGCGCGAAACCGACGACGGGCTGTATGCGGGGTAGCGGTGGGAACTGGATGGTCGGCTGAGCGTAGTCGAAACACAACCGTACGGGTAGCCTCCTTTACCTTGCAAGAAACTTGCTGAACCCTAATCAACCTTCATAATCATTGGCTTATGGGCATTTTTACACCTGCCTTTTTTCGTCGCGTCATCACTGGGTTGGCGTTGTTTGCCCACAGCATGGGGACACGCGCCCAAAATACGCCACCTGCTTGGCAAGATGCCACCAACATCGGGCAAGAGACATTTGACACAGGAGTTGGGGCCGTTGATGGGGCCGGCAACCACTATGTAATAGGCGCCATGCGCGGAAGCCTCACCGTCGGCACCACTACCCTCACCAGCGTGGGCGATGTCGATAGTTACCTAGCGAAATACTCTCCGGGCGGTGCGGTCCTATGGGTGCGGCAAATAGGCTCGCCCGGCGCCGACTTGATTTTTGACGTAGCGCTTGATGCCGCTGGCAACAGCTACGTAACCGGCCGTTTTAACGGTCCCGTCGCTCTTGGCAACAACTTGTCGCTCAGCAACGCCTCCTCCTCCCCTGAAGTGTTCGTAGTGCGCTATTCGCCGCTTGGCACCCCAGAATGGGCTCAACAAAGCACTTCAGGGAGCAACAGCACTGGCTTTGGCATCGGCACTGACCTAGCAGGCAACCTATATGTAACAGGCACCTGCAACGCACCATTCACATTGGGTGGTGTTGCTCTTGGCATGCCCAACAACCAGTACCGCCCGGTGTTTTTGGCCCGTCTGTCGTGGGCCACAGGAGCGGTACAATCCTTGGTCACGGCTTTTGCATATCCTGCACTTGGGGGCAGTTTCGGCTTGCCTCGCCTTGCTGTGGGACCCGCTGGTGAGACTGTCATTACCATTAGTTTTTCTCAGCCCGCACCGCTATGCCCCAATGGACTCACCTTCACTAGCCGCGGTGGTACCGACGCACTAGTAGCCAAATACACTGCGTTGGGTAGCTTCCAATGGGCGCAGCAAATCGGCAGCACCGGTAACGACCCCATTAGCGACGCCACCGTCGATGCGGCAGGCAATGTGTATGTGTGCGGCACAGCACGCGGCACAAATGTAGTTGGCACCATTACCCTGCCCTACCAAGGCGGTGCCGATGGCTACGTGGCCAAGTATTCTTCCCAAGGAATTGCACAATGGGCTGAGGCCTTAGGAGGTACTGCCGATGACACCTGGAATAGTGTGAGCCTCGATGCCACCGGGGCCCCCTACGTGGCCGGCAGCTTCAGCACTTCGTCACAGGTGAGCACTACTACCCTCAGCAGCACCGGCGCTACGGACGCCGTAGTAGCAGCCTACACAGCACAGGGCCAACTGCGGTGGGTGAAGCAAGCGGGCGGCCCCGGCGCCGATGCCGCGTACTACCTTGGCTTGGACAATGCTAGCAGGATTTCGGTGCGCGGCTTATTCGCCAACGCCAGCGTGTTTGGGCCTTTCACGCTTAGCACTAATGCCGCTAATGGCGAGTCCTATTTGGCCCGTTTGGGCGGTACAGTTTCAACCACCCAAACTTCTTACTTGCCTTTTCAGGCACTCTATCCTAACCCTGCAGTTGCGTTCGTACACCTTCCTGGGTTGCCAGTGGGAACTCGCATTCAATTGCTAGACGCGGTGGGCCGCGTGGCGCGCGAAACCACAGTTTCAACTGCGGCGCAAGTGTCGGTGTTGGACTTGGCGCCGGGCCTTTACACGCTGCGTGCCACAGACCAGCAAGGCCAGCTGTATACAGGCCGTGTGGCCGTGGAGTAGCTAATACCGAGAAAGTCGATAGCGCCACAGGCGTGACAAGGGCGAACAGGAGCGTGCCCGCTAGCAGCAAGCCGCGCTAACTCTGTTAACCGAAGCAACGGCGGCCACCGGCCCCAAACTTGGCCCACCGGACTAGCCGAGTAGATTCATGCAGTACGGGATGCCGTACAACAGGCGGGCCAGTCGGTCAGTGCTGCCCAAGTATCTGCCCGTTTCCGTCGCACCAAGCCGGAAAAGGTGCAGCCCCTGCTCACCACCCTGGTCACCCTCAGCTTCCTGCGCGAAACCGACGACGGGTCGTACGCGGGGTAGCACCTCACGGGACCCCGCCGGGGCCGACCCCCTTTCCCCGAGGAGAGGGGGCCGGGGGGTGAGGTAAATGTCAGCCCGAAGCACTCCCTATATATTCCATCCTCACTCTTTCCTATCATGCAAACCGCTACCCTTACGCACTACCTGGCTTCTGCCCTCACCGGCCTGCTGCTGGCTGCCACTACCGCCGCCGCCCAAACCACGCCTCCCCCCGCCTGGACCTTTGTGCGGGCGGTAAGTGCCGGCCCCAACCTGCTTACCCAGGCGGGAGCCCACGTCAGCGCCGTCCAGGCCGATGGCACCTTCTACGCCGTGGGCTCCTTCACCGGCACGACCAGCGTGGGGGGCTTCCCGCTCGTGGCCAAGGGCAGCTCCGATGGTTACGTGGCCAGGTACACAGAGGAAGGCAATGTGCTCTGGGTCCGGCAGCTGGGCTCGGCCGGCATGGATGCCGGCCGGGGCGTGGCGGTTGATGCGGCCGGCAACGCCTACGTGACGGGCCAGTTTGTGGGGGCCGTTGATCTGGGCAATGGCCTGGCCCTGAACGACCGGGGCACCACCCAGTCGAAAACCTTCTGCATCCGCTACTCGCCCAACGGCGTTGCCCAATGGGTGCAGCAGAGCAATGACCTCAACTACTCCGAGGGCTCGGGTATTGGCGTAGATGCCAGCGGCCACGTGTACCTGACCGGCATCATGACCGGTTTCTTCGTGCTGGGCAGTTCGGTGCTTAACCTGCCCGATAATTTTACTTCCAACACCGCGTACCTGGCCCGCCTCAGCGCCGCCACGGGTCAGGTAGAAGCCCTGACGGCCGCCTTCTCCTACGGTTCCGGCAGCAACTTTGCGCCCCTGCTGGCCGTGGCCCCGGGCGGCACCCGAGTGTACCTGCTGCCGCACTTCGAGAGCCGGCTGCTGCTGCCGGGCGGCAACACGCTCAGCAGCGCCGGCAACCTGGATGTGGGCGTGCTGGCCTACACGGCCACTGGCCAGCTGGAATGGGCCCGGCAGCTGGGCAGCCCCCAGCGCGACGAGGCGGCCCAGGCCACTACCGACGCGGCCGGCAACCTCTACGTGGTGGGGCATTCGCTGGGCTCGGTGCGGGCCGGCCTGTTCACGCTGCCCAACAACAGCGGCACCGATGGCTACCTGCTCAAATACGACCTGAGCGGCGAAGTGCAGTGGGCCCAACCAGTGAACAGCCCCGGCAACGACCAGCTGCAATCGGTGGCCGTGACGCCGAATGGCGCGGCCTACGTCACCGGCTCGTTCGAGCAAACCCTCACCATTGGCACCCAGCGCCTGACCAGCGCGGGCCAGCGCGACGTGCTGGTAGCGGCCTACTCGCCCACCGGCCAGCCCCGCTGGGCCCAGCAGGCCGGCGGCCCCGGCCCCGATTACGGCTCCTACCTGGGCCTGGGCTTCAACGGCTCCCTGAACCTGGTGGGGTCGTATAGTGCGCCGGCCACCTTCGGCCAGCAGGTGCTCACGGCGCCGGCCCCCAACGGCACTTTCGTGGCCCTGCTGGGCGGCGTTGTGCTGGGCACCAACTCGGCCCGCCCGCTGGCCCTGGCCCTGGCTCCCAACCCGGCCACCAGCCGCGTGCGCCTTATTGGCCTGCCCGCCGCCCAACCCGTGCAGGTATTCGACCCGCTGGGCCGCCTCGTGCGCACGGCCACGCTCGCGCCCGATGCCTCGTTTTCGGTGCAGGGCCTCGCCCCCGGCCTGTACCTGGTGCGGGCTGTTGATGCGCAAAACCGCGCCTACGCCGGCCGCCTGGTGGTGGAGTAAGGGCCCGAAAGACATAGTCCAAAAACACGAAAGCCCCGTTTCTGCTTTAGAAACGGGGCTTTTTGCAGAGAGGATGGGATTCGAACCCACGATGAGCTCACACCCATACACACTTTCCAGGCGTGCTCCTTCAACCACTCGGACACCTCTCTGGGTGATGCGGTTTGGTGGCGCAAAATAACACCCGATTTTCCGGAAACGCAAGCCCCAGCCGCTTTAGCTGGGCAGATAGCGCCGCTGGAACGGCGCAGGAACGGCGCAGGAATGCCGCAGATACGCGAGTACGCGTCGCTACAGCAGCGTTATTTCGCCCCGCAGGTCCTGGGCCATCAGGCGGCGGGACTGGGCCGGCCCCAGGTCCAGGCCGAGCACGAACATGAGCTTGGTAATGGCCGCTTCGACCGTAATATCGTCGCCGCCCACAATGCCGAGGTCGGAGAGGTAGGCGCTGGTTTCGTAGCGGCCCTGCAGCACCCGGCCCTCCTCGCACTGGCTCACATTGAACAGCACCACGCCCCGGTCGGAGGCTTCGCGCAGACATTGCAGAAACCAGGGCGTGGTGGGCGCGTTGCCCGAGCCGTAGGTTTCGAGTACGCAGCCGCGCAGGTCGTCGAGCTCCAACTGGGCCCGCAGCACCCGTTCGCTCAGGCCCGGAAACAGCCGGATGAGGGCCACCCGCTCGTCGAGGCGCTGGTGGACGCACAGCTTGCCGGCAGGCAGCAGCCTTATGTGCCTGTCGTGGAAGGCCAGCTCGATGCCGGCCTGGGCCAGGGGCGGGTAGTTTTCGCTGCGAAAAGCGTCGTACTGCTGGCTTTCCACCTTTTTGGCCCGGTTGCCCCGAATCAGCAGATCGTTGAAAAACAGGCACACCTCGGGCACGCGCACCGTTTTGGCCATCGGGTGGCGGGCGGCGGCCATTTCCAGCGCCGTTACTAGGTTGCGCCGCGCATCGGTGCGGATGCCGCCCACGGGCACTTGCGCCCCGGTAAACACCACCGTTTTGCCCAGGTTTTCGAGCAGGAAGCTGAGCGCCGCCGCCGAGTAGGCCATGGTATCGGTGCCGTGCAGCACCACGAAGCCGTCGTACTGGTCGTATTTCTCGGCAATGAGGGCGGCCATGCGCAGCCAGTCGGCGGTGGTTACGTTGCTCGAATCAATCGGCTCGCCCAGGTTCACTACTTCCACCAGCATGTTCAGCTGGCGCAGCTCAGGCATCTTACGCCGGATTTGCTCAAAGTTCATCGGCACCAGCTCGCCGCGCTTGTTGTAGGCCATGCCGGCCGTGCCGCCGGTGTAGATGACGAGGATGGAAGACTGGGGGCTTTCGGGAGTAGCAGCCACGGGCAGGAACAGATTGGGATGGAGCCGCTAAGGTAGGGAGTTGGTTTTGGGGAAAGGAAGTGATGCAGTGAGCGAGTGATGGGGGCCAAAGAGGCGGTCATCACCTCTCCTTACCTCCTCACGTCCATTACCTGCTCACCCCCATCACCAGCAGCGCCAAACAGCGCCAGCGTATTGCGGGTGGTGGCGGCAGCTACTTCCTCCACTGACACGCCCAGCAGCTCGGCCACGCGGCGAGCTACCAAGGGCACGTAGGCGGGCTCGTTGCGCTTGCCGCGGTGCGGCACGGGGGCCAGGTAGGGGCAGTCGGTTTCGAGCAGCAGGTGCTCCAGCCCTACGCCGGGCAGCACCTTATCCAGCCCACCATTCTTGAAGGTAGCCACGCCCCCGATGCCCAGCCGGAAGCCCAGCCGGATAACTTCCTCGGCCTCGGCCGGCGTACCCGAGAAGCAGTGGAACACGCCCCGCAACGTCCCGTCCTGGGCAGCGGTAATGATGTCGGCGGTTTCGCGGAAGGCTTCGCGGGTGTGCAGCACCAGGGGCAGCCGGTGCTTTTTGGCCAGCGCCACCTGCACCCGCAGTGCCTCCTGCTGCTCGGCCAGCAGCGTTTTATCCCAGTACAAATCGATGCCGCACTCCCCCACCGCCGCGAAGGGCCGGCGGCTCAGCCAGTCCTCCACCTCGTACAGCTCGCGCTCCAGGTTGCGCGTTACGTGGCAGGGGTGCAGGCCCATCTGGGCGAAGCACTGGGTGGGGTATTTGGCTTCCACTTCCAGCATGGCCTCAATGCTTTCGTGGTCGATGTTGGGCATGAAAATGGTTTCCACGCCGCTTTCGTAGGCCCGCTGCAGCATTTCGTCCTGGTCGGGTTTAAGCTGGGGAGAATAGACGTGGGCGTGGGAATCGGAAAAGGTCATGGGTGAAGTAACGGGATGATGGGGTAATGGCAAAGGTACTGTCATCCTGAGCTGGCGAAGGACCTTATCACGCTCGAATAAGCTGCTGCTACGGTTGTGCAAACGTGATAAGGTCCTTCGCCAGCTCAGGATGACAGCCGTCTTGCCTGTTTGCTACCGCAAACCTAGCGGTAGCTCCTGCCCTTCCACTCGAAGTGCAGTGGCAGCAGCCGGAACAGCACCAGACTCACCGTCAGGGCCAGCGTGTAGAGCTCGAATACCGGCAGCAGCGCCAGCGGCGGCCGGCGGCCCACGCGGCGGAAACACACGGTAGCCAGCACGCCCTGCATGGCCGATTTGGCCACCCACACGGCCAGCGCCACTCCTGGCCCCGCCACCACGGCCAGGGCCGCCAGCACCAGGTAAAACGAGCCGTATAGTGCCAGGCAGCCCTGCAGCCAGCCCGGCAACTGCTCCACGCCCCGCATCCAGCGCCGTCGCTGGTGCAGCAGCCCGCGCCAGCTGTACATCGGCAGCGACTCGGCCAGCACCTCGGGCCGGAACAGGTTGCGGTAGCCGAAGCCCCGCGCCCGCACCGCCTTAAACAGCTCGAAATCTTCGGTTACTGAAAACGGCAGCGCCTCGTAGCCGCCGGTGGCCTCATAGGCTTCGCGGGTGATGAGCATGTTGTTGCCCATGGCCGTCACGGGCTGGCCCAGATCCGTCACCACCTGCACCAGCCCCAGCGACAGCAGCCAGTCGAGCCCCTGCAAGCGGTGAAACAGCCGCGGCCCCGTTACCAGCGTCAGGCCCGTTACGATGCCTACGTTCGGGCCAGTCCAGGCCAGCAACCCCTGCAGCCAGGTGGGCGGCACGGCAATATCGGCATCGGTAATGAAGAAGAAGTCGGTAGTAGCGGCCCGCGCCAGCTGGGCCAGCACGTTGGCCTTGCCCCGCGCCGAGCCCCGGTTTTCCCGGATATCGAGCACCCGAAACGTGCCTGCGTAGCCCTGCATAGCCGCCTCGGCCACGGCGGCCGTGGCATCGGTGCTGCCATCATTGCCCAGCAGCACCTCCACCAGCTCCGGCGGGTAGTCCAGCGCCCGAATGGCCTCCAGGCAGCGCGCAATGGCCGCCTGCTCATCCCGGGCGGCTACCAGGATACTTACCCGCGGCCGCCCCTCCCCCAATGCCGGCGCCCCTGCCCGCCGCCGCCCCAGCACCCAGGCCGAAACCGCCAGCAGCGCAAACCAGCCGATAAAGTACAGGGTGAACAGCATGTTGGGTAGTGAGAGGTGAGAGGTGAGAGGTGAGAGGTGGCGAACGGAAACGGCTGTCATCCTGACGAAGGAAGGATCTTGTCAGGCTTGAGTAATCGTGGCAACTACTCGTTCAAACGTAATAAGGTCCTTCCTTCGTCAGGATGACAGCCGTTTCTGTTCTCCCCCCCTACTCGTTCTTACAGCGCCGCAAACTGGTAGCCGGCTTCGGCGCAGTAATCGAGGTAGCGGGGCAGCACGTAGCGCAGGTTGCGGGCGGCTTTCTGGCTGTCGTGAAACACGACGATGCTGCCGGGGCGGGTGAGACGGATGCTGGCCCGCAGGCAGGCCTCGGGGGCGTAGTCGGGGTCGTAGTCGCAGCTGAGCAGGTCCCACATGATGAGCTGGTGGCGGGGGTGCAGCGCCTGGGCCAGGGGCCGGGTAATGCGGCCGTAGGGCGGGCGCAGCAGCGGCCGGGCCTCGGGGGCAACGGTGGCGGGCTGCAGCGCATCGAGCAGGTGCTGGCAGCGGGCCACGTCGGCCAGGTACTCGGGGCGCGGGTGGCGCCAGCCGCTAAGGTGGCGGTGGGTGTGGTTGCCCAGGCGGTGGCCGGCGGCCAGCACCTGCCGGGCCACATCGGGGTGGCGCGCCAGGTTTTCGCCCACGCAGAAAAACGTAGCCCGAGCATCATAGCGCGCCAGCTGCTCCAGCACAAAGGGCGTCTGCTCCGGAATGGGGCCGTCGTCGAAGGTCAGGTAAAGCGTAGGCGGGTCAGTGGCGGGCATTTCCCAGATACACTCCGGAAACAGCCGCCGCACCAGCCCCGGCATTCGGTGTAAGTGCACGTTGGTTTTGGTTGGGTGATGGGGTGATTTGATGAGCGGGCAAAGATACTGTCATCCTGAGCGGAGCGAAGGACCTTATCACGTTGTAGTTGCTTGAACGTGATAAGGTCCTTCGCTCCGCTCAGGATGACAGTATCTTTGCCCGCTCGCCAAACCACCAAATCACCGCCCATCCGCCGCCCGCTCGATTTCCTGCCACAGCCGCCGGGCGCTTTCGGCCCACGAAAACCGCTGCCCGTTGCGGAAACCGGCGGCTATCAGCTGCTGCCGATACGCCTCCGATTCCTCCACGCGCGCCAGCCCGCCGGTAATGGAGCCGACCGAGTAGGGGTCGACGAGGCAGGCGCCGCCGGGGCCGGCTACTTCGGGCAGCGAGCTGCAATCGGACGTGATGACGGGCGAGCCACAGGCCTGGGCCTCGATAACGGGAATGCCGAAACCCTCGAAGTAAGGCACGTAGCAGGTGGCGCGGGCCGCGGCGTACAGCTGCACCAGCTCCTCATCAGTTACGCGGCCCGTCAGGTGCACGGCGGCGCGGTGGCGCAGTCCCTGGTACACCTCGAAAATGGGCCCGGCTTTCCAGGCCGTACGGCCCACTACCAGCAGCCGGGCCGCCGAGCCGGTAGCCGTTTTAAACGCATCGAAGGCCCGCAACAGACTCTGCAGGTTTTTGCGCGGCTGCAGCGCGCCCACAAACAGGTAGTACGGGTGGCCGGCCGTGTACCGCTCGCGGGTAGCCTGACGCACGGCTTCGGGCTGGGGCTGAAAACGCGCATCAACGGCGTTGTACACCACGCTGATGCGGTCGGGCGCGATGTTGTAGCGGGCCACCACGTCTTGCTTGGTGGCTTCCGACACGGCTACCAGCCGCGCCGAGGCCCGGGCGAAACGCGGCGTGAAGTAGCGGTAGTAGGCCAGCGAAAGGCGGTCTACGTCCTGCGGGAAGTGCTCGAACGCTAGGTCGTGCAGCACCGTCACGCGGGGCACGCGGGTGCGCAGCGTGGTGTAGCCGTCGGGACTCAGCAACACGGCCGGGCGGTGGCGGGCCAGCCAGCGGGCCACCGCTACCTCGAACCAGGCCAGCCACAGCAGTACGTGCCGGGCCGGGGGCTTCAGCACGTGCGGCACCACGTTGGGCCCCAGCACATACCGCGCATCAAAAGGCCTGTCGAACAGAAAATGAAAGGTGTGCTCCGGGTGCTGCCGCACCAGCTCGCGCAGGGTTTCGAGCGTAAACCGCCCAATGCCCTCCAGCTTGTCGCCGGGCAGCAGGAAGCGGACGTTGACGGCAATGTGCACGGCAGTGAGTAGTGAGAGTGGTTAGTGACTGTTGCGCGGTTGCCAGTAGCGCGAACTTTGTAGTTCGCGTTTCCGCGCCGTGGAAGCCAGTTGAACGGCGCAAGAACGCGAACTACAAAGTTCGCGCTACTGGCAACTGCGCAGCAGCAGTTAGTTAACGGGCCAGCTGGACCGCAGTTGGGCTGGCGGTTGGTTGCTTACGCACCTATGCCGGGCTCCTGCCCTTTTTGTTGCAACGCGGCCCGCACCTCGGCTACCCGCACCACGCCCAGCGCGAACACCAGCGCCAGCAGCAGCGCGGCGGCCAGGGCCGTTTCCAGCCACCAGGGCAGCCCGGCGTAGGTGCGCAGCCCGTACCAACCGGCGCACAGCCCGCCAAAGGCCAGCGCCAGCCGCCCCAGCATGCGCAGCGGCAAGGCCACCCCGGTGCGCCGCGGCACCAGCCACACGTAGCCCACCGACACAAACACGGCGCACAGGGTGGTGTTGGCCGCGCCGGCCAGCGCCCCGTAGCGCGGCATCAACAGGAAATTGAGGCCCACGTTGAGCGCAATGCTGGCCGTTACAAGCCAGGAAACCGGTTTTTCGTGGTCGGTGCTGGTGAGCAGCGTGCTGTAGATGGCGAAGAAGGCATGGACCAGCACGTTGAGAAACAGGATTTGCAGGCACTGCGTCATGCGCGCTATTTCGGCCGCGCTGCTGTTGCCAAACTGAAAGAACAGCAGCTCGCCCCGAAACAGCCCGAAGGCCACCACCAGCAGCAGCGGCACCGTTACCACCCGCTGCCCGAACCAGAGCAGCTCCTGCTGCTCGGCGCGCTGGCCGGTAGCGCGGGCGAAACGGGCAAAAAACAGCGGCAGTACCGTCCACAGGTACATCATCACGGCATCAACCCAGCGGTAGGCGGCGGCGTAGTAGCTGGCCTCGCTGGCCGACACCAGCCGCTCCAGCATCAGCATGTCGATCCGCTCATTGAGGCCGTACACCAGCGTAATGAAGGCTAGCGGCAGGCTTTCCAGCAGCAGCTGCCGGGCCTGCCGCCAGCGCGGGCGCAGGCGCATCACCACCCGCCCATAGAGCCGACGAATGAGGCCCGCCAGCAGCAGCAGCGTAAACAGCCCCGCCACCACCCGCACGGCCACGTACCGGTCGAGCGTGAGGCCCAGCGGCAGCAGTCCCAGCACCAGGCCCAGCAGCAGCACCCGCTCCAGCACCGAGAGCACGGCATCGGTATTGAAGCGCTGGTGGGCCTGCAGCACGCCCCTTAAAAACTGGGTGTACTGCGTAAACAGCAGCCCGGCCGCCGTGAGCCCGAGCAGCACCAGCCAATGGTCGCGGTAGCCCAGCACCCAGCCCAGGCCCACCGTAAGGCCCATAAAGCTGATACCCAGCCCGGCCCGCAGCGGCAGCAGCGTGGGGAAGAAGTCGGTGAAGTAGCTGGCCGAAGCGGCCAGGCGCTTGGTGCTGAGTTGGGTAATGCCCAGATCCGACACGGCGGCCACGATGGTGGCCAGCGTGAGCACGGCCGTAAACGTGCCGAACAGCTCGTGGCCGATGCGGTCCTGCACCACGTTTTCGAGCACCACCCAACCGGGCTTTACCAGCAGGTTGAGCAGCACCACAAAGCCGATATTGCCGAAGAAGCGTTTGATGCGCGAAAGGAGCTAAACGGGAAGAAAACAGGCCGCCCGTTTGCCGCAACCGGCCCCGGGCGCGAGGCAGTGGGGCGTAAAACTACACAAAAGCCGGTGGGCTTCGCACGGCACCGCAGCAAGTTGGTGGCGGCCTTTTTCCGCTATCTTTGCCCGCCGTCAGCCCTCTTTGCCTTCACTTTCCGGGGGCGCGGCCTGCTGTTTTTTATGTCGGAATCTTCTTATTCGCTGCTGGGCCTGTGGCCCGTTATCAATCGGTGGAAAAAACTGGTGCTGGCCGCCGTGGTAGCGGCGGCCGTGCTAAGCGTAGTGGTGGCCCTGCTGCTGCCCAACATCTACCGCTCGACGGCCGTTTTCTTCCCCACCAACCCCGAAAGCACCGACCCCGACCGCCTCGTGGACGGCGGTAAGCTAGAGCTGGGCGGGCGCTCGGAAGACCTGGACCGCATCATCACCATTGGTCAGTCGCAGCCGGTAGCCGAGCAGCTGATCCGGGAGTTCGGCCTGTACAAGCACTATAAGGCCGGCGAGCCGGGCACCGACGCGGTCGAAAATGCCGTGCTCTACGAGTTCAGCTCCAACCTGAGCATTGTGCACAACGAGCGCGACGCCATCGAGCTGACTTTCGAAGACAAAGACAAGGAGCTGGCCGCCCGGCTGGCCAACCGGCTGGTGCAGGTTATCGACTCCATCAACCAGCAGCTTACGCTGGAAAACCGCCGCAGTGTGCTGGGCCTGTACAAGCTGCGCTTCGAGTTCCTGCAGAGCGAGTTTGAGCAGAGCCGTCAGCAGTTGGTGCAGGCGCGCCGCCGCTACGGCATCTACGGCCTCGAGCAGCAGGGCCGCTACATGGCCCGCGAAATCATCACGCTGGAAAGCAAGCTGCGCCAGGCCGAAGGCAGCGGCAACGCCAACCAGGCTGCCGGCGCCCGCCGGGCGCTGCAGGGCCTTACCGGGGCTGGCGGCACCAACACCATCAACCTGGAGCGCTACGTGCAGGGCACCGACTCGATGGGCCTGTTTGTGGCCCGGCTTACCGACTTGCAGGGCCGACTGGTGAAAGCCCGCGGCGACTACGAAACGGCCGACCTGACGCTGCGCGCCAAGATTTCGTCGCTCTACATTGTGCAGAAAGCCTACCCGGCCACCCGTAAAAGCAAGCCCGTGCGCTGGCTGATTGTGGTGGGCTCGGTGGTCGTGACGCTGGCCATCTCGATAGTGCTTATTACGCTGCTGGAGCTGTACAAGCGGAGCCGCCGTGGCTCCCGGCGCCGGTTTGGGCAAGCTACCGGGGCCGGCTCGTGAGCGGCGCGGCGCGGGCCCTACTGAGCCGCTGGCTGCCCCAGGATCCGGCCCAACGGCTGTTTGCGGGCCTGATGGGGCTGCTGCTGCTGGGCGGGACGGTGGCGGGGCTGCTGGCCTCGCCCCTGCCGCTACTGCCGGCTTTGGCCGGCGTGGGCCTACTGGTGCTGCTGATAGACTGGCGGCTGGTATACTGGCTGTTTTTCCTGACGCTGCCCTTCTCGCGCGAAATTTCCCTCAGCGGCAGCCTCAGCCTCGATGTGCCCTCCGAGCCGCTCATGCTCGTGCTCAGCGGCTGCGTGGGAGCCAGCCTGCTCATGCGCCGCCACCGGCTGCCCGTGCGCGAACTCACGCATCCGCTGCTCATCATTCTGGGCCTTATGCTGCTGTGGTCGGTGGTATCGGCCTTTTTCTCGGTCGACAGCACCAAGTCGATCAAGTATCTGCTGGCCAAGGGCTGGTACCTGACGCCCTTCGTGCTGGGCACGCTGCTGCTGCTGCGCCGCCCCACCGACCTGTGGCGGATAACAACGCTCTACACGGCCGGGGCTGCTTTTACGGTGGTCGTTATCCTGCTGAATCAGGCCAGCCGGGGCTTCGCGTTTGACGAGACGCAGTGGGCCGTGCACAATTTCTACCGCAACCACGTCATTTATGCCACGGTGCTGGCCCTGCTGCTGCCCTTCATTTTTTACCGCTGGCGCAGCCGGCAGGGCGTAGAGCGGCTGGTGTGGGGCGCGGCGCTGGGGCTGCTGCTGGTGGGCCTGGTGCTCTCCTATACCCGGGCCTCGGTGCTGAGCCTGCCGGTGGCGGGCCTGTTTTACGTGGTGGTGCGGCTGCGCCAGACGCGCCTGCTGCTGGCGGGCGTACTGGTGGCGGCGCTGGCCGGGGCCGGGTACTTCATGAGCCAGAACAATTACCTGCTCTATGCTCCCAACTTCGAGAAAACCGTGTTCAACGGCGAGAACTTCGAGAAGCACTTGGAGGCCACTTACAAGCTGGAAGACGTATCGGGCATGGAGCGGGTGTACCGCTGGGTGGCGGCGGCCCGCATGGCCGCCGACAAGCCCCTGGTGGGCAGCGGCCCCAACACGTTTTACCCCGAATACAAGCGCTACACGGTGCGCAGCTTCCGCACCTACGTGAGCGACAACCCCGAAAAATCAACCACCCACAACTACTTTCTGCTCCTGCTGGCCGAGCAGGGCTTCCCCGGCATGCTGCTGTTCATCACCCTGGTCGGGGCCACGCTTATCACCATCGAAACGCTCTACCACCGCACCGCGCCCGGCTCGGAGTACCGCGCCGTTCTGCTGGCCTGCGGCCTGAGCTTCGTTATCATCGTGTTCCACCTGCTACTCAACGAGCTGGTGGAAGTAGACAAAATCGGCTCGTTCTTCTTTATCAACCTGGCCATGCTGGTGCGGCTGGGCACCTGGGTGCGACAGGAAGGGGTGAATGATGAGGTAAGAGGTTAGAAACACGGAACGTCATTCTGAGCGAAGGCGCAGCCGCAGTCGAAGAATCTCGCGTGCAATACTAATCCTGTCGTCAGGAAATATTTTGACACGCGAGATTCTTCGACTGCGGCTGCGCTTTCGCTCAGAATTACGTTCCTCTCTTTAACCCAACACTTCCCTACTTAAACCGGCAGCTCAGAATCGTTACGTCGTCGGCGAAGCCGGTGCCGGCCTGGTCGAAGGCGGTGATTTCGCGCAGTAGCTCGGCGTGCACGGTGGCCAGCGGGGCGTAGCGGTTCTGGCGCAGTACCCGCAGCACGCCCTCCTCGCCAAACTCGTTCTGGTTGGCGTCGAACACTTCGGTCAGGCCATCGGTGTAGGTGAGCAGCAGGCTGTGGGGCGGCACCACGAGGTGGCCCACGTTCAGCATGGGCAGCTCCTCCATCACGCCCAGCATGATGGTGCCTTCTTTGAGCGGCTGGCTGGCGGCCCCGCTGTCGAGCAGCAGCAGCGGGTCGTTGTGGCCGGCATTCACGTAGTGCAGCTCGCGGGTAGTGCGGTCGTAGAGGCCGAAAAACACGGTGATGAACTTGTCGCCGCCGGCGTTGCGAAAAATGAGGTGATTCAGCTCGTGCACCACCGTGGCCAAATCGACCTGCTGGCGCATGAGCGTGCGCAGGCCGGCCTGAAAGTTGGACATGAGCAGCGAGGCCGCCACGCCCTTGCCCGACACGTCGGCCACGCACAGCAACACCCGGTTGTCTTCCAGCTCCACCACGTCGTAGTAGTCGCCGCCCACGGCGGTGTGGGGCACGTAGCTGGCGTGCACGGCTACGGCGGCATCGTTGGGCAGCCGCTGCGGAAACAGCATGGTTTGCACCTCGCGGGCAATTTCGATTTCCTTGCGCATAGCCGCCGAGGCCACCCGCTGCCGCGCCAGCCGTCGGTTTTCGATGGCCCCCACCAGAATATTACTCAGCGTTTGCAGGAACTTGGTAGCCTCCTCGCCGGCGTAGTCGTCGTGCACGTTGCCGGTAAATACGTAGGCCAGCACATACCCGTTCTGCACCACCGGAATGGCAACTTCGAGGTTTTCCCACTCCGGACTCAGCCCCAGCATCTCGCCCAGCCGGCAGGGCACGCTGGTGCAGGTGTCCGTAATGGCCGAGGGCAGCTCCACGTTCCGAAAATCGGCCAGCCCGGTGCCAAAACAGGCCATGCAGGCCCACTCCCGATCTTCCTTCACATAAAGCACCAGCCGCCGGATATTAAGCTGGCCCAGCAGCGTAAACTGAAATATCCGGTAGAGCGCGGCCTCGGAATGGTCCTGGTTGATGGCCTGGGTGATTTCCAGCAGCGCCCCCAGCTCCCGCTCTTTCAGGAATAATTTCTTCTCTGGTGTAGTATTGGGCATAGGGCGAATGAGTGACTCGGTGAATGAGTGACTCGGTGAGATAATCGAACGTCGTAATGACAACACTCATTCACCGAGTCACTCATTCACTCATTGATTAAAGTGGCGTTTTGGGGTCGTAAGCGTCGCGCAGGCCGTTGCCGAGCAGGTTGAAGCTGAGCACCAGCAGGCTAATGGCCAGGCCGGGCAGCAGCGTGAGCCACAGGCCGGCACGGGTGCCCAGCAGCTGGAACCCCTCGTTTACCATCAGGCCCCACGACGGGGCTGGCGGCTGCACGCCCAAACCTAAGAAACTCAGGCCAGCTTCGAGCAGAATGGCCGCTGCAAAATTACTTGTGGCCAGCACAATCAGCGGGCCGGTCATGTTGGGCAGCAAGTGGTGGGCAATCAGGCGGCGCTGGGGCAGGCCCAGCACCCGGCCGGCCTCCACGAAAGTAGCCGAGCGCAAACTCAGCATCTGCCCGCGCACCACGCGGGCCACATCCACCCACATCGTCAGGCCCACGGCCACAAACGAGGTCCAGACGCCCTTGCTGTCGAGGGCCAGCGAAATGGCAATCACCAGCATAATTCCCGGAATGCTCCACACCACCGTCATCAGGCCCAGCAGCAGCGAGTCGAGCCAGCCGCCCACGTAGCCGGCCACGGCGCCCACCAGCATGCCCAGCAGCACCGAAATCAGCACCGCCACCAGCCCAATTCCCAGGCTGATGCGGGTGCCCAGCAGCAGCCGGCTCAGCTCGTCGCGGCCGGCCTTGTCGGTGCCCAGCCAGTACATTCTTTCGATGATATTGCGGCGGGCCAACGGGGCCAGCTCGGCGGCCGAACCGCTGCGGCCGGCCACAGCACTCAGGGCGTAGGCCTGGCGCTGGTCGGCCAGGGCCGAGTGGTTCTGGTAGGGCTGGGTGATGAGCGAGTCGCCCACAATCTGGTAGCCGCCAATGGCCACCTCGCGGAAGCGTGGCGTCCGGCCCTGCCACCAGGTGCGTAGCAGGTTGTCGGCCGCGTCGCGCACCGCAGCGGGCCGGGGCAGGCGCAGGATGGTGGCCGGGAAACCGGGGGCTTCTTTTTGCAGCTGTACTAGGCCGTTGTTGGCCGAGGGCGAGTTGTCGGGCAGCACCCAGTAGCCCAACACGGCCACCAGCGTACAGAGCACAATGAAGCCCAGCCCAAGCATGGCCGGCAGATTGCGCAGCAGGCGCTGGCGGACGTAGTAGCCCGGCGAGCGGGCCACGGCCGGCGCGGCAACCGGAGCAGCAGCGGCAACGGCAGGCATCAGCGGGTGTTGTGTTGCAGCAGGCCCTCTTTGGAAGCCAGAAACTGGCAGTCGCCCACCAAGGCCCCAAACGAGCTTTCCTCGTAGGCCAGCTCGGTGTCGGGGTCGGGCCAGAAGCTGCGCACGTAGCCCACGTCCATCAGCCGGCGCAGGGTGTCCACGAGCTCGGGGCGCGGCAGGCCGGTTTTTTTCAGCAGCTCGGCGAAGGGCGTGACGAAGTACAACTCGTCGAGAACATCAAATTCGGCGTCGGTCACGGCAGGAAGGGCAGATTGTGAGCAGGCAAAGGTAGATGTTCGGCCGGGGTTTTTGGCAGCGACACGCAGAGGGATGCGCGGAGGTTCGCAGAACTGTTCAATTGGCCGCTACCATAGCACCTTGTTTTTCCACAGCTTGCAGGTAGTCGAAAATCTGGCTGATTTCCTCGTTGGAAAGTTGAAAGCTCGGCATCTGCTGCTTCTGGTACTGCTCGTAGACTTTTACGGCATACTCGTCGCCGCTGGCTATCAGCTTGCTCGAGTTCTTCACCCAGGCGTGCAGCCACTTTTCCGGCCGCCGCTTGCGCACCCCGGCCAGCGCGGGGCCGACTACCACATCAACAATGCCGTGGCACTGGGCACAGTTGCCTTTGAACAGGAACTCACCAGCCAGAATCGCCCTTCGCTTACCAACTGGCAGATGTAAGGTGTCAAACGCAACCCGATTGAGCGAGGAAGGCATATCAACTACTGCACAGCCCCCTGGCTGTTCTATTTGGCTAGCAGAAGTAGGAAGATATTCGTCCAGCACCCCAGTAGCGGTCAATAGCAGCCCGCAAATCAACAAAGCCACCACCGCCAGGCTGGCCGGCATCATGATTTCCGGCAGGTTCTTATTCATCTTGACAGAGAGGTTGGAACACCGCAGAAAGTACGTCGTCAAACGCCGCAATAGCAAGCATCTTTTAGGGTTTGATGACCTTCAGATAGCGCCCCGCTTCTACCCGGCCCTCCTACCCTTCCACTCGTAGCCGCCGCGCAGGCCCGCCAGGCCCACCAGCAACGCGTAGGGTGCGTAGGCCAGCTGCAGCAGCGGCGCGTAGGCCAGCCAGCGGCGGCGGCCCAGGAAGCCCAGTACCGGGGCCAGAAACCAGCAGTCGGCGGCCAGCTTGAGGCCCAGGCCGGCTACGGCCCCGGGCAGCAGCGCGGGCTGCCAGACCGAGGCCACCAGCCCGGCCATTGGGGCCAAATTGGCCAGCAGCACCAGCACTGCCAGCCGCTGCGAGGGCAGGTGCCGGTAGTGCCGCCACTTGCTGGCCCAGCGCACCCGCTGCCGCAACAGCGCCGAGAGCGTGGGCGGCCCGGCCGTGCGCACCAGCGCGGCCGGGTGTTTCAGAAACCGAATGCTGCCCGGAAACGCCGCGTGCAGCTTATGGAGCAGGAATTCGTCGTCGCCGCTGGGCAGGTGGGCGTTGCCCGCGTAGCCGGCCACGGCCGCAAAGGCGCGGCGGCGGTAGGCCAGGTTGGCCCCGTTGCACATGGTGGGCGTGCCGGCCGCAATGCCGGCCCCTCCCGTGCCCACCAGCCCCGCAAACTCCAGCCCCGACAGGCGCTGCAGCAGGGTATCCGGCCCCGTCAGCAGCACCGGACCACTCACGAAGTTCACCGCTGGCCCGGCCCCATCGAGCAGCGCGGCGTAGGTCCGCAGCCAGTCGGGGCCCACGCGGCAGTCGGCATCGGTGCACACTATCCAGGGGGCGCGGGCGTGCTGCAGGGCTGCCTGTAGCGCCGCTTTCTTGCCGACTCCCGCCCCCGGCACTTCGGCCAGCCGCACCATTTGCAGTCGAAAAGCGGCCGTTGTGGCGGCGGCTGCCAGCAGCGCAGCCGTGTCGTCGGTCGAGTGGTCGTCGGCAATGATGACCTCGAACTCGTGGGCCGGCAGGCGCTGGCGGGCCAGATCGGCGAGTAACTGCGGCAGGTTGGCGGCCTCGTTGCGGGCGGCCACGAGCACCGAGAAACGCGGCACGGCAGCGGGCGCGGGCGCGGCAACCGAATCGGCGGCGGCGGGCAGCGGCGGCAACTCGGGTTGCGGCAGCTGCTGCCAGGCGCGGCGCAGACGCAGCAGCTGCTCCGCGTATAGCGCCGGAAACGCCAGCAGCAACAGGCTCCAGGCGCTGCTCATGCGGTGGGGGTAGTTTCGGCAGTGGCAGGCGCTGCTGCCGAAACTGGAGCCGCCTCACTAGTCGTGGTGGCCTGGCGCTTGCGCAGCACTTTCAGGCGCAGCACGAATATCAGCCCCACAGCGCTGGGCACGGCAATATTGAGTACCCATAAGCTCAGGCTGGCGCTGAGCACCGGCAGCGGCGGCTGGCCCAGCAGCCCGAACAAATGGGTGGCCGACAGTTCGCGCACGCCCACATCGGCCAGCGCATTGAGCGAGGGCACCAGCGACTTGAGCAGGAAGGTGCCCGCCACGGCCGCCGCCGCCGGGCCCACGGCCGTCTGCACCCCGTAGGCCAGCAGCAGCAGCCCAAACTGTGCCCCAAATACCAAGTAGCGCAGCCCCGAAATCAGCAGCACATCGGTCAGTAGCCGGGCCGGGTAGGTGGGCATTACGGCCAGATAGCGGCTGAAGCGCCGCAACGGCTTAATGGCCCGCACGGCCGCCACCAGCAGCTCGGAGTGGTAGAGTGGCAGCAGCACCGCCAGATTGATTGCCAGCGTGAGCACCACCAGCCCGATTTGCGCGGCCGGGTAGCCGTTCAGGTAGAAGCGCAGCCCAAAGTAGAGCAAGCCCAGCGTACCGGCCGCCACCGTGGCCACCAGCTGGCAGTAGCGCCCCAGAAACACAGCTCCCAACGCATCGAGCCGGCGGCTTTTCAGCTCCATGATGCGGCCGGCGTAGTCGCCCATGCGGTTGGGTGTGACGAAGCCCAGCGTGAGGCCCACCAGCACCGCCCGGAAGCTGCGCCGGAACGAGACGGGCTCCAGGTGCCGGGCCAGCCGCCACCATTTCCAGCTTTCGAGGCCCCAGTTGAGCGGCACCAGCAGCAACGCCAGCAACACCGGGCCACGCCCCTGCCCGCCCAGACTGCGCGCCAGCAGCCCCCGCCACGCGGCGGCCGTGGCCTCATTATCGACCAGCGAGTGCCAGAGCAAACCCAACGTAAGCAGCGTAATGCCCAGCTTAGCCGCCACCACCCAGCCGCCGCCCCGTGCCGGAGCAGGGCGGGTTGGCATGCGGGGTTCGGGGCTTTGGGCGTAGCTTTGGGACGGCGAGGCGGGCAAAATGACGGCAGGTTGCGTAATTTCGGCAAGTTAGCTTATCAGAGCCGCAAGCTTCAAGCTGTAAGCCTGGTGTAGCTTCTTCAGAGCATCGACTTTATTCCCTTTGCTCAGTCCCAATACCCCGAAAAGGCTACCAAATTTAAAGCTTGCAGCCTATAGCTTGAGGCTTGCAGCTTAACAAAACCATGATTCTTCCCCTCGCTTCTTCTTCTGAACTGCTGCCCAAGGTGATTATGGGCGTCGACCCCGGCACGTCCATCATGGGCTACGCCGTGATTGAGGTGCGGGGCCAGAAGGTGACAGTGCTCTGCTACGACGTGATTGACATGCAGAAGCTGGGCACCAACCACGCCCTCAAGCTCAAGCGCATTTTCGAGCGGATGCTGGAGCTGATTGACGAGTACCTGCCCGATGAGCTGGCCATTGAGGCGCCGTTTTTTGGCGTGAATGTGCAGAGTATGCTCAAGCTGGGCCGGGCCCAGGGCATGGCCATTGCCGCCTGTCTCTCCCGCCAGATTCCGTACGTGGAGTATGCGCCCACCAAGGTAAAGCAGGCCGTAACCGGCTCGGGCAGCGCCACCAAGGAGCAAGTGGCCCACATGCTACGCCAGACCCTCACGCTGCCCCCCATCGCCGAAGCCAGCAAATTCCTCGACGCCACCGATGCGCTGGGCGTGGCCCTCTGCCACCACTACCAAAAGGGCAACAACGTGAAAGCTGGTGGCAAAAGCTGGGGCAAGTTCCTGGCCGACAACCCCGCCAAGCTGGCCGCCCCGGTGGCTGGCAAGAAGGTAGCGGCAGCCCGCAAGAAGCCGGCGGCGTAGGCATATTTCAGAGTACCTATGAACAGAATAGCGGCTTTAATGCAATTTTAGGTGTCTCCGCTGCAGCGTCAATAGATAATCATGCAGATTGTAGCTAGCGCCATTTTCTTCTCTGTAGCCTGTACATTCGTAAGCAGGCCCACGATAGGGATTGAGGCGTAGCTTAATGCTAAGATACGGGTCTGTGTCGTGTAGTTGGGAAAAGACCGGCGGATGCAGACTATCACGTAATACTGCTTGCTGTGGAAGCGCGAATATCCGTTGGGCCAAGCTATAAATGGTATCCGTTTGAGGACGAGTTAAAACGATTGTTAGCGTGTCTTGAGGTACGCGACGTATGCTTCGAAATGAGTCTGCTTGTTGTGGTCCTACCGGATAAATTTTCGAATAGATGAAAAGGTAAGCTGATGCTCTATAGCTATAGAATGCCGAGATAGACCTGCCGGTTTGAACGCTTAGTATTCTTTGTGGCATCGACATGGCAGTTTCCTCCACATCAATCCGATAATCGTAAACTAACCGCTGCTCTTTTTGCGGTAACGTATCATCTGTCTGGCAACCAACGAATAGCAAAAGCAAGACGAAGCCTCCTGAGTTTATATAACTGTGCATAGATATAGAAGGGGAAAAAGCAGTTTGTCAACTTAGTTCGTACTCTCTTCACTGTGTAAAATCTTCCTTGGATATGCAACGTCGCCCCATTCGTTCTACTTCCCTGAAAGCCGTGGGCTACGACCCGGCCACGCAAACGCTGGAAATCGAGTACCGCCACGGCGGGCTGGTGTGCTACACCGGCGTACCCGAGGAGCTGCATCAGGCGCTGCTGCGGGTGCCGGGCAAGGCGCTTTTTATAGAACAGGTTATTGAGCGCGGCGGCTTCGGGCGCGAGGTACTGAAGTAGGCGCAGGCTACATCAGCTACTGTCGCCCAGCCAGTACACGGCCAGGAACACCACGCTCAGGTAGGCCCAGAACAGCACGAACAGCACGTGCACGGTGGTTTCGAAGCGCTTGCCCCGCCACAGTTCGGCCGAGTAGCCCACGAACTGCACCACCAGCCGCGCCAGCCAGAACAGGCCCAGCCCCAGGCACACTACCTGGCCCAGGCGCGAATGCACCAGCTCCGGCGCGTAGCCCAGGCACAGCAGGCCCATCAGCAGTACCAGCAGGGCAATAAACAGGGTATGCACGTACATCATCTGCCGGTTGATGAGGCTGATGGCCCGGAACTCGGTGGCCCAGTTGAAGTAACGCGGAAAACCAGCGTGCAGCAGGGCCAGGGGTGTTAGCAGGGCCCCGATCAGTTTAAGGTGCGTTTCCAGCGGCATCAGCTCCATTATCTCTAGAATTGTCGGCCAGAATAAAGGCTGATACGAACGGCGTGATCTTGATTTCCTGCTCGAGCCGTAGCCCGGCCGCCTGGAAAGCTTCGAGCCAGGTGGCGCGGGAGTAAAAATGCAGGAATCCGATGGTATAAGCCAGAAAATTCGCCGGGTCGCGCAGATGTTCCACCACCACGGCCCGGCCCCCGGGTACCAGCACCCGCTTCAGCTCCGCCAGAAATGCCACCCGCTGCGCCGGGTCGCGGATTTCGTGGGCCGCCAGCAGCGCAAACACCTGGTCGATAGCCGCGTGGGGCAGCGGTAAAGCCAGGGGCTGCACTGCCACGGTGCCGGGGTAAGGGGCCACGGCCGCCCGCGCCCGCCGGATGGAAGCCTCGGTATGCAGCTGCGGGTCGTAGAAGTCGAATATCCGTAGCTCGGCCGTTGGAAACCGGACCCACAGCAGGGCGCTGGTTTCGTCGAAGCCCGCATGAATGTTGAGGATGCGGTGCAAGGGCGTGGCCGGGGCCGGCAGCCAGGAAAAGCGGTAAAGCGCCGAACAATCGTACACGTACCAGGAGGCCAGCAGCGAAAGCGTGGCGGGCAGCAGCACAGCCAGCAGCGCCAGCCCGGCGTAGGGCCGGGTGGCGGGCGGGCCCCACACCGCGGCAGCACCCAGCAGCAGTGCCCCGCTGGCCGCCAGGGCATAAAAGGGCCAATTAAAACGCACGATGTTGCCCACGCCCAGCAGCGGCCCGCGCTTGTTTTCGGGACTGGTGGCCGCGGTGCTCATGCGGGCAAGGGCTCGGCGCGGCCCTTTTTCCAGCTGTACGGAATGTTGGTCATGGTAAAGGCGCTGGCCAGTTGCGTGCCCGGCAGGCCCAGCTCGTCGAGCAGGCCCACCTGCGCCTCCAGCACCCGCACCGACTGCGGGTGCCAGTCTTCGCGCACGCCCTCCACAATGATCATCTGCTGGCCGGCCTCATCAACCGAAAACGTGAAGGGCAGCGGCCCGGCAAACCGCCGCGCCTTGGCCCAGCTTTCAAACGGCGAACCGACCGGCAATTCGGCCTCGCCCCCGGCCGGCAGCTCTACCTGAACACGCAGCCGGGCTTTTTCGGAAGCAAACCGCAGGCCGTTGGCGGTAGCCTGGTACACGATGTCGATGGTGCGGTAGTGGTAGCCGGTGAACAGGTTACCCAACCACTGCATCCGGCGCTTATCAGTTTCGGAACGCAGGATATAGAGCCCGCGCAGCCGTTTGCCGGCCGCCGTGGTGTAGCGCACGAATACACGGTAGCCAATCAGGAAAAAGTCCTGCCCCAGAAACGCCGGCATACCCTTGGGTCGCAGCTGCCGCGTTTGTACCAGCGCCACGGCCACAAAGCCCCACGTATCATCCAGCGTATCGAGCTGGAGGCACGCCGGCACCAGCGCCCGCAACTCGGCCACAGGCACGGCATACGTCAGCACGGTAGTGCGGCTGATCTGGGCGGCAACGGCAAATGGATGGTGCGCGAGCATACGGTTAGGAATTAGGGAAAGGACGTCATTCTGAGCGCAGTCGAAGAATCTCTACCGCTTCGTCTGAATTGTTGCAACGAAGCGGTGGAGATTCTTCGACTGCGCTCAGAATGAGGTTCTTTTTTCCAACTCTCACTTCTCTGTGCTCACTTCGCACTTCCCCCTCCAGCCGCCCCCACCAAAAAACCACCAGCGCGAACAGCAGGGCAAACGCGAAGTTCAGCGGGCCCCAGAGCAGTAGGTCGGGGGCCAGCCAGAGCTCCAGCGCGTTCATCGTCAGTACCAGCCCGATTTGCAGCGCGGCCGTGGGGCGTGGCCGGCGGCCGGTCAGCACCCACAAGCCCAGCCCGATTTCGGCCATCCCGATGAGCCGGGTGAGCGGGCCGGCATAGGCCGGCCCCAGGATGCGGGCCACGATGGCCTCGTGCCGGGGCACCAGGTGCAGCACTTTGCACAGCAGGCCGTTGGCCAGCCACACGGCCGCAATGCCGTAGCGCAGCAATTTGGCCATCAGTTTAGCTCCCCCAGCTCTATTTCACCCTTGAGGTAGGTGACGGCGTGGCCGCTCATCAGCACCCGCTCGCCGCGCAGCTCGCACCACAGCTCGCCACCGCGGGCCGATACCTGGCGGGCGCGAAGGCTGGTTTTACCCAGCTGCTCGGCCCAGTAGGGCACCAGCGTGGTATGGGCCGAGCCGGTTACCGGGTCTTCGGGCACGCCCACGCGGGGGCCAAAAAAGCGCGATACGAAGTCGATTCCGTTGGTGCCGGGCGCCGTGGCGATGATGCCGCGAAACTCCACCTCGGCCAGCCGGGCCTGGTTGGGGCGCAGGGCCCGCACTTCGGCCTCCGAGGCAAACAGGCACACCAGGTCTGGGCCGGCCAGCAGGGCCAGCGGGGTGGCCCCCAGGCCATCGACGAGGCCGTCGGGGTGCTGGGCCAGCGGCTTCGGAGGCCGGGCCGGAAAATCCAGGGTCAGCATGCCATTCTCAGCACGGCTCACGCGCAACGGGCCGCTTTTCGAGTGAAATACGATTTCCTCGGGCTGGAAATTGAGGTGGCGGTAGAGCACGTGGGCCGAGGCCAGCGTGGCGTGCCCACACAGCTCCACCTCCACGGCGGGTGTAAACCAGCGGATTTCGTACTCACCTTCTGCCCCGGCTTTGGGCACGAAAAAGGCGGTTTCGGCCAGGTTGTTTTCGGCCGCAATGGCCCGCATAGTGGCTTCGGGCAGCCACTCGGTAAGGGGGCACACGGCGGCGGGGTTGCCGGCAAAGGGTCGGTCGGAAAAGGCATCGACCTGATAAAGGGGCAGCAGCATAGCAAAAGGGAAAACGCGAATGAAAACGGCGGTGCAACACCGCCCGGCGAAGCTACGGTTTCGGCCGTTATTGTTGACGGAACAGAAAGCGCGGCCGGGCGCTGAAAAAAATAGTTGTTTGCCCACGCAACCCGCCCCTGGGGTAAGCCGGTCATGGGGTCAGCATGCTAGCGCCCGACGTGTTTATCCGCTTATCTTCTCCCGCCTATGGCCGAATCACTTGATGCACTGGTGGCGGGTTGCCGCCGCGGCCAGCCGGCGGCCCAACGTGCCCTCTACGAGCGGCTGGGCCATCAGCTGATGGGCGTTTGCCTGCGCTACTGTCCGTCGCGGGAGGAGGCCGAAGATGCCTTGCAGCTTGCGTTCGTGAAGATTTTTACCCGCCTCGACCAGTTCCGTGGCCAGGGGCCGTTCGAGGCCTGGGCCCGGCGCATTGCCGTTACTACCTCGCTCAACCTCTGGCAGCAGCACCGGCAGCGGGGCCTGCACTTCGACCTGACCGACGAAGCCTACGACCTGCCCGCCCCCGGCGGCACACCCTTCGACCAGCTGTCGGCCGACGAACTGGTGCAGCAGTTGCACGCCCTGCCGCCGGGCTACCGCACGGTATTGAATCTGTACGCCATTGAGGGGTACTCGCACGCTGAAATTGCGGAGCTGCTCGGCATTTCGGAGGGCACCAGCAAGTCGCAACTTTCCCGGGCCCGCCGCCTGCTCGAAGCCCGCCTGCATCAGCAGGCCCACATTTCCCGCTGCCATGACTGAGAAAGACTCCGACCATTTCTACCGGGACCTGCGCCGCAAGCTGGAACCCTACGGCAGCCCGCCGCCCGAATCGGTGTGGGCCGGCATTCAGCAGCAGCTGCCGCCGCAGCGGCCGTCCTGGCTGCGGCGGCTGATGCCGCTGGGGCTGCTGGCGGTGCTGCTGGTGAGCATCACGGTTACTAGTACCTACTGGCGACCCTTCTTCCAGAAGGAGCCGGCGGAACATGCCGCTGCTACGGTAGCCCGCGCCCCGGAGCGGAGCACTGCCGGGCGAGCGTCAAACCCGCTTTCGAATACGGTTGAGCCGTCAACTGACTCTCCGCTAACGGGGGCCACTGCTGCCGATTCGGATGCGGCTACCTCCATCAATGACTTCGATACGCCCCCTTCGCCGGCCATTGGTGCGGGCTCCGATTCGGGCGTTAATGCGGGCGCTGATGCCAGCCCGGCGACCCGGGCCGCACGCAGTTCAAACACACTGCCCGGCAACGGCTTCAACCTGCCAACTATCCGGCCTGGCAACCGCCACCAGGCCAATCGGCCCGCTGCTGCCGCCACCGACCAGCCCACCCAGTTCGCAGGCGTGGCTAAGCACCGAAACCAGCCGCAGCGTACAGCCAACGAGCAGCAACCAACCACTCTGGCCCTGGTCCGCAACCGGCCGATGAACCGGCGCGGGCGCGGTGCCAAAGCCAGTAACCGCCCCGCCGACCGCCAGGGCCGGGCTACACCGGCATCCGATCTGGCCGGGCTGGCGGCTACGTTTAGCAACGAGCCGCTGGCCCGACGCCCCCTGCCAACGCCGCCGCAGCCTGCCGTACCTAAAGTAAGTTCGCGGCCCCTGCCCCGCCCGCCGCGCCCCACCCGCCAGGAGTTGCGCCTGCGCAACTGGAGTGTGCAGCTTACTGCTGGTCCCAGCCTGACCTACCGGCTGTTGGGCAGCGCTTCTACCCAGCTCGAAAAACTGGAGCGCCCCGCCTGGAGTGGCAGTGGCCAGCTGATGGGCGCCTACGCTTTCTCGCCCCGGCTGACGGTAGCCGGCGGGTTGGGTTTCGCGCAGTACGCCAACACGTTGCGCTACACCCTCAGCAACGCGGACTCGGCTAAAACTAGGCAGATCGACTTCCGCGACACCTACAATTTCATAACCATTCCGGTGCAGGCCCAGCTGACGCTCGGGGGCAACCACCGCTGGCGCTATGGGGTGCTGGGCGGCGGCACTGCGGCCCTGCTCACCAGCATGCGCGTAACCGAGGGCTCGGCCTGCAATTGCGGGCAGCGGCTCCGCCGCCCCACTCCGACCGACACCGCGTACCGGCGCCTGAACCTGGCCCTGACCGTTGGCGCGTTTGCCGACTACCAGTTCGCCCCCGGCCAGTGGCTCACCATACGGCCCCAGGGCGAGCTGTTTCTCAACTCACTTACCACCCCCAACAACCGGGCACCGCGCCACCCCTTCAGCGTGGGCGTGCAGCTTGGGTACCGCTGGAACCTCGATCCGCGCAAGCATTGATTTCTTCCCCAGTTCATTCCTTCTAACTCCGATTTGCCTTATGATACGGTTCCTGTTTGCGCCGCTGCTGCTGCTGCTTTCCCTGCTATCGGCCTGCCAGTTCGATGCCGGCACAGTTATCTGCGAAGATGGCACTGGCCCTCAACTCCCCGTCCCGACCACTATCCGCGAGCTGCAAACCCAGCTTGGGGCCGCCCGCCAAACATTCACTTATACGCCCGGCCAGGCCAACACCTTCGTGGGCAGCCAACGCACCGTCGTTACCATTCCGGGCGACGCGTTTGTGCGCAACGGCCGCCCCCTCACGGTACCCATTCAGCTCACGCTGCGCGAAATTTACCGCCGGGCCGATATGGTACTCAGCAACACCCCCACCGTGGCGTACGGGGCGGCACTCGAATCGGCGGGGGAAGTGTTTCTGCGGGCCGAGCAGGACACGGCCGTGCGGATGAGCCCCGGGGCCATTATTCAGATCCAGACCCAGAACCCGCCCAACCTGGTCAGCCGCGACTCCATGCAGCTGTTCGTGTCGGGGCCGGCCGGCGGCACCTGTTTCAGCTGGTATCTGAACCCTGACTTTGGGTCCGGCATGACGCCCACGCCCACGGGCAACCTCATCTCCATCGGCAGCGCCCTTTACAACAGCGGCATCGGCTGGTTCAACTGCGACCGATTTTACTATACGCCCAGTGCGTTGCCCATCGTCGTGAACGTGCCCGGCACCAACATCGACCCGACCACCAATACCAGTGTATTCGCCGTATTCCGGGATTTCAACGGCGCGGTAGCAGTCTGCGACTTCACCCCCCCGAATACGTTCCGGGCCGCCCAAATGCCCCAGGGGGCCCGCGTGAGCATAGTCGTGATGCGCACCGTAGACAACAAACTTTACTATGGCCGCCAGGATGGCACGTTGCAGGCGGGCGTGCCCTTCACCCCCGCCCTCAACGAAATCAGCGTTGCCGCGTTGCTCACCGAGCTGAACACGTTGTAAGCCTAAAACCCGCCCGCGAAAAAGCCCGGCCGTCAGGTTGACGACGACCGGGCTTTTTTGCGGGCGGGCTCAGCCGTTATCGGCTATTATTTCACCCCCGATTATCACCTGCTGCACCGGATTATCGCCCAGCCAGTAGGGTATTTCAGGCAGCGAGGCCACGTTTAGCACCAGCACATCGGCCCGCTTACCAGGCTCCAGGCTGCCGCACTCCTGCTGCTGACCGATGGCCCAGGCGGCGTTGCGCGTTACGGCGGCCACGGCTTCGGCAGGCGTGAGGCCCATTTTCAGGCACCCCATGCTCAGGGCCAGCCATAGGTTTTTGCTGGGGCACGAGCCGGGGTTGAAGTCGGTGCTGAGCGCTACCGGCAGGCCGGCATCAATAAACGCGCGGCCCGGCGCATACCGCTCCAGCCGCAGAAACAGCGGCACCAGCGGCAGCAGCACCGCCACCGTGCGCCCCTGCGTAGCGGCAGCAATGCGGGCCGCCGCCGCCGCCGAGAGGTAGTCGGCGTGGTCGAGGCTGACGGCGCCCAGTTCGGCGGCCATTTCGCTGCCGCCCAGCTCGTGCAGCTGCTCGGCATGGATTTTCAGCTTGAAGCCCAGGTCGCGGGCCGCCGTCAGGAATTTGCGGGAATCGGCCACGCTGAACGCGCCCTGCTCGCAGAAAATGTCCACAAAGGGCACTTCGGCCGGGTCGAGGCGGGGCAGCACCTCGGCCACGAGCATGGTCAGGTAGTCGGTGGGGCGGCCGGCGTACTCGGGGCCGGGCACATGGGCGCCCAGGAAAGTGGGCACCACCCGCACGGGCTGGCGGCGGCCGGCCTCGCGGGCCACGCGCACCAGCCGCAGCTCGGTTTCGGTATCGAGGCCGTAGCCGCTTTTGGCTTCGAGCGTGGTAACGCCGTAGCGGCAGAAATCGACTAGGTGGCGCAGGGCAGCGGCCAGCAGCTCGGCTTCGGTGGCGGCGCGGGTGGCGCGTACGGTACTCAGAATGCCGCCGCCGCCGGCCAGAATAGCCAGGTACGATTCGCCCCGCAGCTTCCGCTCGAACTCGGCCGCCCGCTGCCCGCCAAACACTAGGTGTGTGTGGCACTCTACCAGCCCGGGCATCACCACCCGGCCGTGCGCCTCAACAACTTGGGTAGTAGGCGTCAGCTGGCTTTCGTCCAGCTCCGCCATGGGGCCCACGGCCACAATCCGGTCGTTCTCGCAGGCCACGTAGCCATTGGCAATGATGCGCCAGTTGGCCTGGTCGGGGCCGGCCAGCGGGCGGGTAGCGGGCGGGCCGGCCAGCGTGAGCAGCTGGCCGCAGTGGCGAATGAGCAGGGTGTAGGGCATGGTAGCGGTAGCGGGGTTGGGCGGGTAAAGATGCGCAGAACGTCTGTGGATCCTGACAGCCCAGCGCGCCCGTCCAGGAACGGTATCAATATGCCCTGACAGTACCCTGTTTCGGGAATACATTCAAAATGTCCGCTTATTTATTGCATTATAACCAGTTATTTTACTATATTCAGGCAGATATCCGTTCTTTGACCCTGCCTTTCCTTCCCATTATGAAACAACTTATTCTTTTCTGCCTGGTCGCTGCAAGTGCATTGCAGGCACGGGCCCAGTTCCCATCCAACAGCTTTGCCGTGCGCTCGGCCTGTCCGGGCAGCGCCAACAACCCCTCCACGCTCGAGAGCATCAATGTGGATGGCTCGCTGACGCTGATTGGCACCGTAAACGAGGCGGGTATGCCGCTGGTACTCAATGCCCTGGGCAACGACCAGCAGGACCGCGCCAATCTGTACGCCATGAATGTGGCCCCGTTCACGGTGCTGAGCATCAATACGCCGCCTAACCTCTACCGCGTAAGCCTTACTACGGCCCAGGCCACCAACCTGGGGCCGGTTTCGGGGCCACCCGCCCCACCCGCTACCACCGGCCCAGCGGGTTTCGGCTACGCAACGCTGTCCTACAACCAGACGCTTAACTTCATCGGCGACGGTGATAACTCGTCGAGCTATTTTGTGGGCGGTGTGTCGTTCAACTACAACCGCAACGTTTTTTTCGCCGGCGCCAGCACCATCACCGATTTCCGCTTTTATGTGGGTCAGGTGCAGCTTACGCCCTTCATCACCGCCACTCCCACCTGGCGGCTGCTCGACGTCAGCGACCCGGCCACAGCGGCCCTTATCAACACGTTTCGGCTCCAAACCCAAGCCTACCTCAACAACATTACGCTGTTTGGCCAGAACAACAATACCGGGCCACTCCCCTCCGGCGGTATCCAGGACTGGGTGTTCGACCCGTTTTCGGGCAATCTGGTCAGCTACATCGGCCAGGACGGCAAATTTCTCACTATCAGCGGTATCAGCAGCTCGCCGGTAGCCGTTACCACCACTCCGGCCACGCTGCTGCCCGCCACGCAGGATATCGGGGCTATGTTCTCCGACCGCCAGGGCGGCGTGTATGCCGTGACGGCCGATGTGGGCACCATTTATAAGATTGACCGGCAGACTGGCAGTTGGACCGGCCAGACTTACGGGGCGGCCCTAGGCTGCAACCGCGGCGACGCCGTGAGTTTCCCCGATGCCCTGCCCCTGCCCGTTACACTCACCCGCTTCGAGGCGGCGGCCACCGGCTCCACGGTACGCCTGAGCTGGACCACGGCTTCCGAAGCACGCGCCAGCCATTTCGAGATAGAGCGCAGCCCCACTGCTACCGCCTGGAGCACCGTGGCGCGGGTGACGGCCGGCAACCAGGCCACCGGCCAGCAATATGCGGCCACCGATGCCCAGCCGCTGCCCGGCGTGGCCTACTACCGGCTGGCCATGCACGACCTCGATGGCACCATAGCTTACTCCAGCGTACGGATGGTGCGTAGCGCGGCCACCGCCACCGTGTATCCTAACCCCGTGCGCAATACGGCGCGGGTGGTGCTGCCGCTGCCCGGTCAGGAGGCCACGCTGGAATTGATTTCGGCCCGGGGCCAGGTGGTGCAGCGGCTTACCGCCCCGGCTGGCCCGGCTTCCATCGAGGTATCAATGGCCGATTTGCCCGCTGGCTTTTACCTGCTGCGGGTGCAGCAGGCCGGTGCTACCACCACTACCCGCGTAATGCTGGAAAAGTAAGACCCTGCCCGACATCGGGGGCGTGCAATGCGGCGGTTTATACCCGCTTTTTTGCCCCGATTTGCTTCGGCTGCGTATCGGGGTATTTGGTTGCTTATGACTGAGCTGCGGCCGGTTGCCATCGAGGCGCCCCTGATTCTGACGTTACTTCTCAACAACGAGGCCCAGCAGCACTTCGATGCGCTGCGCACTTTCCGCCGGCCCGCAACTACCTGCGGGCCCACGTCACGCTTTTCCACCACTTACCGGGAGCTGATTACGCAGCCCTTGCCGGGCAGCTGCACGAGTTGGCGGCCGCCACTCCGCCGCTGCTGCTGCGCGTGGCGGGCGTACGCTTTCTGGGCCAGGGCGTGGCATATTCCCTCGAAAACGACCAGCTGCGCCAGCTGCATTGGGCATTGCAGACTCGCTGGGCCGCCACACTCCGGCCTCAGGATTTGCAGCCCTTACGGCCGCACATCACGGTGCAGAACAAAGTGTTGCCTGCCGTGGCCCGCACCCTGCACGAGCAGCTTGCTGCCGACTTCGAGCCCTACGACATTACCGGCACCGGCCTGGCCCTCTGGGCCTACCGCGGCGGCCCCTGGGAGGCGCTGGAGCAGTTTCCGTTTGAAGGAACGTGAGGTGGTATTGCTGTTTCCCCGCTGCTTAAACTAGCGCGCCTTAATCGTGTGGGTCAGGCTTTTGAACTGCTCCAGCGCCTGCTCGAAATCCTGGCGGGCAATGCCCTGCAGGGCCACGGCGGTGTTGCCGATGACCGTCACCTGCTGGTACACCATCACCCGCTGGCCCTGCAGCTGGGCAAAGCCCTCGGTTTCGTAGGTTACCAGGTCGTTTACTTTGCCCGAGCTCATCTTACGCGGCTTGTAAGCCCTGGGACCGTCGGGGCGGGTTAGGAGCTGGTCGCTGATGTCGGCCGCCGTGATGGACGGGTTGTAGGGGTAGGTACTGACCGTGAGTTGCGGCTCGGTGCCGTAATCGGGCTTGCGCTGCCCGCCCAGCGTATAGGTATAGGTACCCCGCCGGGCCAGCGCCAGCGCGAAGGGCGACTTGGGCTCGTCGAGCACGAACACGACATTGCCCAGCGTGACCGGCGCATCGGCGGCGGCGGGGCGGTAAGTAGCCGAGCGCAGGCTGCGGCGCAGGGCGGCCCCGGCGGCCGTGTCGGCCACCGGGTAACGGGCGTCGAGCATCACCACAAACGTCGAGTCGCCGAACAGCAGCTGGCTGGTTTCCTGAGTAGGGCTGAGCTGCACGCGCGCCAGCTGGGCCGGATACCCATCTACCTGCAGCGTGCTGAAGCTGATAACCGTGCCGCCACGGGCCGTGAAGCGGGCCGGATTGAAGCCCGCTGCCTGCCGATAATAGTTGCTGCCGGGCATCTCCATTACCTGCAACGCGGCCGGCCCCCGGCGCAGTCCCGTAAGGCCCGCCGCCGGCCCGAAGCCGGGCGGCGGGCTCAGCCACACCCGCGTGCCGGCCACGGCCTGCCGGGCGGCGGGCTCGGGAGCCGAAACGGGGCTCATGGTTTGGGCTGTGCCCACTTGCGGCCAGCCGCCCAGCAGCAGGCCCATTCCTACCAGAAAAAACTTCGTCATTGCCTATCGTGCGCTTTCGGTCCGGGTCGGGCCCGGCCCTCAATTCGGGGCAAAGTACGCACGAATCGGGCGAGCGAGCCCCCGAGTGGACAGATTGGGCTAAGTTTGCCCGGCCGTGCGGCATACACCTTCCCCCGAAAATCACTTGTTGCCAGGGCCACTCACTTTTCAGTTTTGACCGATGAAAGCGCTTCTGCTGATTGATATTCAGAATGATTTTGTGCCCGGCGGGTCTCTGGCCGTGCCCGGCGGTGATGCCGTTGTGGCGCTGGCCAACCAATTACAGCCCCGCTTCGAGCTGGTGGTCGCCACCCAGGACTGGCACCCGGCCGGCCACGGCAGCTTTGCCGGCACCCACCCCGGCCGCCAGCCCTTCGAGCAGGGCGAGCTGCACGGGCTGCTCCAAACGCTCTGGCCCGACCACTGCGTGCAGGGCACCGCCGGCGCCGAATTCGTACCCGGTCTCGACCAGCACCGCATCGAGGCCATCTTTCGCAAAGGCACCAACCCGGCCATCGACTCGTACAGCGGCTTTTTCGACAACGGCCACCGCAAAAGCACCGGCCTGGCCGACTACCTGCGCGGCCGCGGCGTAACCGCAGTATACCTGGCCGGCCTGGCTGCCGACTTCTGCGTCTACTTCTCGGCCCTCGATGCGCTGCAGGAAGGCTTTGCAGTATTCTTCGTGGAAGATGCCACCCGTGCTATCAGCGCCGAAGGCTACCAGCAGGCCCGCGCCGACCTGGCGCAGCGCGGGGCCCGGTTTGTAACTACAGCCGATGTAGTGGTTAGTGGTTAGTGGTTAGTGAAAGAACTGTCATTCTGAGCGGAGCGAAGAACCGCGCGTGAATCGTTGCTACAATCATTCAATCAACTCACGCGAGATTCTTCGCTCCGCTCAGAATGACGTTCCTCTGCTAAACGACTAAAACCTACGGCTTCTGGGCTACTACCGAGTACATGAGGGGTAGCTTGCCGGGCATGTGGGCGAGCCGGTAGCCACCGCCGGGGGCTGGTTCCAGCCCGTTCAGGCAGTCGTAGCACAAGTAGTCGTATTCTTCGAAGTGGCGGATGGCCAGCCTCTGGCCTAGTAGCGCCCCAGCACCTCGCCCAGGCTGTGGTTCCACGATACCGACGTTTCCTGCAGCGGGGCAGCCCGGTCGGCGTAGGTGCCGTTTTCCTGCTCAACAATGGTCTGACGGTTGAAGTACGAGTGCTCGATGCGGGTGAAGTAGTTGTCAAACATCCAGACCGCGGGGTGAAACTCGACCAGCACCAGCCGGCCACCGGGGCGCAGGCAGCGGGCCACGCTGGCGGCCCACTGCGGCAGGTCGGGCAGCCAGCCCAGCACACCGTAGGAAGTGAACACCACATCAAACTGCCCGTCGAGGTGAGCGGGCAGGGCCAGTACGTTGGCCTGTAAAAACTCGGCCTCCAGGCCCAGCTGCTGGTTGAGGGCGCGGGCAGAGGTAATGGCGTCATCGGCCAGATCGACGCCCGTGACGTGGGCACCCAGCCGGGCCAGCGAGAGGGTATCGAGGCCGAAATGGCATTGCAGGTGCAGAATGCGCTGCCCGGTTACGTCGCCGAGCAGCTGCTGCTCGGGCGGGTTGAGCGACGAGTTGCCCGCCACGAAACCGGGCACATCGTAGAAATCGGAAGCAAGGTGAGAAGCCGTTTTGGCGTTCCAGAGGCGACGGTTCAGTTCGAGGTAATCGGCCGGAATGGCGGGTGGCAGGTCGGGTAGTAGGTTCATCAGATAATAAGATGGGTTTGCTGGATAAATTCCCGGATCAGCTCCCGGATGAGCAGGCCGGCTTCGTTGCGGGGCTGCCAGGGGTTGTTGGGGTTGCAGTAGCCGGCCAGCGAGGCGAAGGCGCTGGGCGAGGCAATGGCAAAGGCCATCGACCACTCGGGGAACTCGCGCCAGCTCACCGGGCCATCGGCCAGCTTGGCCACGGCGCGGTGGCGCAGATCGTGCTCAATGACGCTGTAGAGTTGCTCCACTACCGTGCGCTCGCCCTCCAACACCTGCAGCACCTGTCCGTCGCAATACAGCAAAATGCCGGTAATATCGAGCTGGCGGTTTTTCTCCCGGAACTTTACCAGCATTTCCCGCAGCAGGCCCTCGCTTAACTCGCCCACTACCTGGCTCGAATAAACAATATGATGCATGGCAAATGAGGTTTGAAACGAACGTAGCCGGCCCGGCCCGCCGCCCCCACCAAACAACGCTGGAAAAACCCGGCAAGAGCAGATCATTAATATACAGATTTATAGATAGATTGGCAAATCTGTGCAGCCCCTGCGCCCTGACGCTGGCAAGGATTCTATCTTTTTAGGCCCGTGGTCCGTACCTATCATCTAGCCTCTTTCCCTATGCATTCCACTACTTCTTCTTTACCCACTACCGATGTTGTGCTGATTGGTGCCGGTATTATGAGCGCCACGCTGGGCCTGATGCTCAAGGAGCTCGACCCAACGCTGACCATCACCATTTTCGAGCGCCTCGATGTGGCCGCCGCCGAAAGCTCCGACGCCTGGAACAACGCCGGCACCGGCCACTCGGCCTTCTGCGAGCTTAACTACACGCCCGAGCGCCCCGATGGCTCCATCGACATCAGCAAGGCCCTCAGCATTGCCGAGCAGTTCGAGCAGAGCAAGCAGTTCTGGGCCTTCCTGACGGAGAAATACGACGTGAAGGAAATTCAGCGCTTCATCAACCACATTCCGCACATGAGCTTCGTGATGGGGCGCGAAAATGTAGAGTTCCTGCGCAAGCGCCATGCTGCCCTCACCGCGTCGGCTCTGTTTAAGGGCATGAAATTCAGCGAAGACCAGGCCGAAATAGCCGATTGGATGCCGCTGGTGATGGACGGCCGCGACCCCGACCAGACCGTGGCCGCTACCCGCATGGACCTGGGTACCGACGTTAACTTCGGCTCCCTGACCCGCGGCATGTTCTATCTGCTGCAGGAGAAACCCGGCGTAACCCTGCACTTCCACCACGAAGTAGACAAGCTGCACCACAACGCCGACGGCAGCTGGCGGGTGAAAACCGAAAACCTGCAAAACGGCCAGGAAACGGAAACCCGGGCCCGGTTCGTGTTTATCGGGGCCGGCGGCGGCTCGCTGCCGCTGCTCGAAAAGTCGCACATTCCAGAGGCCGCCGGCTACGGCGGTTTCCCGGTGAGCGGGCAGTGGCTGCGCTGCGTGAACCCGGCCGTAATCGCCCGCCACGATGCCAAAGTGTACGGCAAGGCTTCCGTCGGCTCGCCGCCCATGTCGGTGCCCCACCTCGATACGCGCGTAATTGACGGCGAAAAGCAGTTGCTGTTCGGCCCCTACGCCGGCTTCAGCACCAAGTTCCTGAAAACGGGCTCCTACTTCGATCTGCCGGCCTCGATTCAGTTCGGCAACGTGAAGCCCATGATTATGGCCGGCCTCAAAAACCTGTCGCTCACCAAATACCTGATTCAGCAGGTGCGCCAGTCGCCAAATGACCGGCTGGCGGCTCTGCGCGAATACCTGCCCGAAGCCCAGGCCCAGGATTGGGAGCTGGCCATTGCCGGCCAGCGCGTGCAGGTTATCAAGAAGGACAAAAAGCAGGGCGGCGTGCTCGAATTCGGCACCGAGGTGGTAACGGCCGCCGACGGCACTATTGCCGCGCTGCTTGGGGCTTCGCCCGGCGCCTCCACCGCCGTCAGCATTATGCTGGGGCTGGTGCAGCGCTGCTTCCCCGCGCAATCGGCCACGCCCGAGTGGCAGGCCCGGTTCCGCGAAATGGTGCCCACCTTCGGCCATACGCTGGCCGACGAACCCGAACTGGTCAACCAGACGCGCACCCGCACCAGCACCCTGCTGGACCTGGTAACGCCGGAGCAGTTGGGGGTATGATTTGAGAAGCTAGAAGTCAGGAGCCAGGAGTTAGAATACAGCCTGTCATCCTGAGCAAAGCGAAGGACCTTATTACGTCTGAACGAGTCGTTGTTGCGGCTGTTCCAACGTGATAAGGTCCTTCGCTTTGCTCAGGATGACAGGCTGTATTCTAACTCCTGACTTCTAGAGCCTGTTATGCACTGGTAGCGTAATTTGGGGGTATGGCACAGCGAAGTGGTTGCCCCAGCGACGTAACGGATGACGAATGGACGTTTGTAGCGCCTTATTTGGCCCTGGTGCGCGAAAACGCGTCGCAACGGCAGCACGCGCTCCGGGCCGTGTTCAACGCCCTGCGCTACCTGGTCAAAACCGGCTGCGGCTGGCGCTACCTGCCCCACGACCTGCCGCCTTGGCCGGCGGTCTACCAGCAATGGGCGCGCTGGCGCGATAACCGGTGTTTTGAGCACATGATGGCCGATTTGCGCGAGTTGGCCCGCGTGCTGGTCGGACGTGAGGCCGAGCCCACAGCCGTCATTTTGGACTCGCGCACCCTGCAAAGCACGCCCGAAAGCGGCGCCCGCGCCGGTTACGACGGGGCCAAACGACGCAAGGGTAGCAAGGTGCACGTGGCCGTCGACACGCTGGGTCACCTGCTGGCCGCTGTCGTTACGCCAGCCAACGAGCCTGACCGCGGGCAGGTCGACGCACTCTGTGAGCGGGTGCAGCAGGTCACGGGCCAAAAAGTGCAGGTGGCCTACGTCGACCAGGGCTACACGGGCGAAGACGCGGCGTACGCCGCGGCCGTGCACGATATTGATTTACAGGTTATTGCCAAGCCCAAAGGCCAAACCGGCTTTGTGCTGCTGCCCCGCCGCTGGGTCGTTGAGCGCAGCTTTGGCTGGGCGGCCCGCTTCCGGCGCTTAGCGCGTGATTACGAACGGTTGGCCCTGACCATGCACCAATTTCACTTCCTCGCCTTTGTCACACTCCTGCTGGCAAAAGGCGTTTTTCGAGCTACAAGTCCATAACAGGCTCTAGCTTCTAGCTTCTAGCTTCTAGCTTCTCAAAAAAACCTACGTCCAGTACAGCACCGGGGCCTTGGGAAAACGGGCCTGCCACTCGGCGTAGAAGAACTCTTTGAGCTGACGCATATCGGCGGGCTGGTACACGAATTTGGTACCACCGAACTTGTTACGCTTCACGGCACGGGTGGCTTCATCAAAGTCGAGGCTGGTGTTGGGATACCAATCCAAGAGCACGTTTTTAGAGCCAGGTGTGAAGCGGTGGGTGATGAACTCCACCGTCAGGTCGCAGTTGAAATCGAGGGCCGCCGCCACCCGGTCGAGCAGCTGGCCATACTCCTGCTGCCAGTTGGGCAGGGGCATGATGGGGGCCAGCACCACGCCCACCGGATAGCCCCCGCCGCCCCGTTCGCGGGGTAGCGCCAGCTGGCGCAACGCCTGCAGGCGCGCCTCCACCGAGGCCGTACCGCCCTCCAGCTTCCGTACCACCGGCTCAGCATTCAGGCTGAAGCGGGCCCGGGTGCGGCCGTGGTGGGGCAGCGCCAGCAGCGGCGCTACGTGGTCGTACTTGCTCACGAAGCGCAGGTGCGTGCCCTCGCGCTGGCCATAGTAGCGGATGCATTCGGCCAGCGAGCCGGTGAGGTGCTCGATGCCCAGCACATCGGTGTAGCAGCTCACCTCGAAGCTCGTAACGCGGCCGGCCTGCTCGTAGCTTTGGGTGTTTTCGAGCAATCTAGGTAGGTTGGCGAAGGCCTTCACTACCGGCGGGCCGCTGAGGCTGCCGGCCAGGTAGCAATACTGGCAATGGGCCGGGCAACCTTCGGCCAGGTTCATTTGCCAATCGGCCGAGGGGGGCGTGGGTTGCAGGCGCAGGGCTCCGGGCGGGGCACAGACCACGGCCAGCGTGCCTTTGGCCCGGCGGTAGGTTTCACGCACGTCGTCGCCGCGCAGGCCGGTGAGGCGGTTGCTTTTGAGCAGCTCCACTTCCAGCCCGTGGCTTTGGGCACGGGCCAGCATCTGCTGGCCAAACGGCTCGTCGAGGGCGGCCGGGGTGAACACCACGCGCTTGGGCAGCCAGAGCTTGGCTCCATGCTGGCGCGGCGTGGCAACAGTTGCGGCGGGTTCGGGCAGGATATCGAGCGAGGGAAAAAGGGCAGTTTGCGTCATTGGATAGACAACGCGTTTCAGGCCTGAATAGCTCCGTTAAACAGCCTTTTTGGCGAAGGTTTCGGCCAGCCAATAGACCTGTATTTACTTCGTAGCGGCACCCTGTAATTCGGGCAGAAACACCTCGGCCAGCATGCACCGGACGCTGCCGCCACCCAGGGTTTCGATGGTCGGGATGGGCAGGGGCAGCAGCTCGGCGTGGCGGCTGAGCTGCTGCCCCTGCTCGGCCGTGAGCGAGTTGTGGGCGCGTTGCGACATGGCCAGCAGCACGGGGCCGCCGGCGGGCTGCAGGGCCAGCATGTTGCCGGCAAAGCAGGTCACCTGGGCCAGCGAAATAGGCACTATTTCGTGGCCGGTTTCGCGGAGCGAGTCCTCCACGGCGCGGCGCTCGGCGGCATCGGCAATGCTTTCGAGGCAGGCCACCGCAAAGCCGGGCCCGATGCTGAGCATCACGTTGGTATGGTAGATTTCCTGCCCGCCCGCATCGATGGCCCGAAACAACACCGGCCGGTAGCCCAGCCGGGCGCAGACCTCGGCAAGCAGCCCTGGCTCGGTGCGGGCCGAGCGGCCGGCGTAGGCGCGACGGTGCGCGTGGTCGAAGATGATACTGCCCGTGCCTTCCAGAAACCGGCCTTCCGCCTCCGCGCCCGATAGGTCCAGCACTTCTGATATCCGGAATTCCTGACCCAGGGCGGCCACAATATCGGGGCGGCGCTCGGCGCGGCGGTTGGGGGCGCACATGGGGTAGAGCACGGCGCGGCCATCGGCGTGCAGCGAGAGCCAGTTGTTGGGAAATACGGCGTCGGGTTTGGCGGGCGTGGGCGTATCGTCGAACACGCGCACCTGTACGCCCCGGCTGCGCAGGGTTTCAACCAGGGCCTCGAACTCGGCCACGGCGCGGGCGTCGGCGTCGGCGGCTCTCAGGTTGGTGGGGGCCTGCTGGAAGTGGTTGGATTCGGCCGTTTCGGTGTTGAAGCCGAAGCGGGCGGGCCGGACGGCAAATACGGTGGAGGCTGCTTGCTTCATGCGACTAAACTACAGAAAATGCCCTCACAAATTCGCTTCGCCGTCGTCCGCTATGGAGCACAAAAAAGCACGCCCCCAGTTGGAGCGTGCTTTTTGCAACTACAAAAAGTAGGTTAGGCTAAGCGCGACGCACTTTAACGGCGTTCAGGCCCTTACGACCCTGCTCTACTTCGAATTCTACCTTGTCATTGTCGCGGATTTCGTCAATGAGGCCGGTTACGTGTACGAAGATGTCTTCGCCGGTTTCGGCGTTGTTGATGAAACCAAAACCTTTGGTTTCATTGAAAAATTTTACGGTTCCCGTCTGCATGATGCTTGGAAGGTGGTGGAAGTGATGAAGCAAGCAGCAGCGGATCCGTTTGGCTCAGCTCAGCCAGGCTGAACTAAGTTAATTGACTCGTTGACAAGTTGCCTTTTAACGGGCTAAAGATAGACTTTTATTCTGGAACTTCCTGTTATGCCTGCCGGACTAGGTGCAACGCTGGTATTAGCCGGCGTTATTGTTTGGCAGGCACAGTGCGCGGACCCCTCAGAATAAGGCCAGCCTGAATCAGGACCAGCCAAAACCCACTGACCGGCATTATGATTCCGCCAGCCAGGGCCAAGGCCGCCAGCCCGCCTCCCAAGGCCCGCGGCAGGGGTCTTTGCTGCAAAACCCAGTGCATCAGGTAGCCTAGCAGCAGCAACAGCGCGCCGCTGCAGCTAAACCACAGGAAAGTAGCCCGGCTATAGTCGTGGGCAATGGAGTTCCAGATACCGGCCTGCCAGATGGACCGGGCCGGACCGGTAAATACCGCCACACCCAGCAGCATGTGCAATATTCCGGTGGCCCCCATTAGCAGCCCGAGGCTACGATATAAAACTGACATGAGCGGAAGTGGATTTGGTGAAAGCCCAAACCTACCCTCCCGAGCAGGCACTTACCCTTGACGTTGGTTAAGAAATGCAGGGCCGCCGCAAGTGTTGGCCTCCGGGAAGGCATGCCCCCGGTTTGCGCCGCCTACGGGAGCGGGCTGCGTCAGCCGCTGGCGGATGCGGCTCAGCGACTCGGGCTGCACGCCGAGGTAACTGGCCAGGTGCCGGAGCGGCAACTCGCGGAGCCAGTCGGGCTGTTCATGAAGCAGCTTTTCGTAGCGCTGGGTGGGGGTCAGAAACAGTAGTTCTTCGGCCCGGCGGCGGGCGGCGAGGTAAATCTGCTCGGCCATCAACCGCCCGAACCGCTGCCAACGAACATCTTCGTACAGCGTGGGCAGCAGGGCAACGGGCAGGGCAAGTACCTGCGTGGGTGCCAGGGCCTGAATGCCGAGGCGGGCCGGCTCGCGCAACAGCACGCTTTCGTAATCAGTTACAAACGTGCGCGGAAAATGAAAGAGGAAATTGACTTCCGCCTGATCGGGGCGCTGGTAGCAGGTTCGTAGTAGCCCCTGACTAACGAAGGAGATTTCCTGGCATACCTGGCCGGGAGCGAGCAGCCATTCCTCGGCCCGCAGCTGGCGCCGGTGCAGCTGCGGGGCCAGAGCGGCCCACTCGCTATCGGTGAGGGAGATGAAAGGGGCCAGAGCGGCGCGAAGCTGGTTCATAAGTAAAGGGGGAAAAGCACTATTCCAACTCAGCTGAGGCGGGCCCCGAGCATAAAATAGCCCAACAGCAACGCCAGCAGTCCGCCCCAGAGCAGCAGGGCCCGGCGGCGTGGCACCAGCAGCAGTAGTCCCGCCGCCCCGGCCGGGATGAGCACGCCCATTAGCAGCGACACCAGCAGGTAGCCCAGGCCGGTAGCGCGGCCCAGCAGTTCCAGCACCCGGATATTGTAGTTGTAGAAGCTCTGGCCGGTGCTGCCGGGCTGCCGTAGCACCAGCGTAAGCGCCGCCAGCGCCAGCGTGCCGGCCAGCAGCAGCCACTTATAGCGGGGCTGCCGCAGCACCACCAGCGCCAGCCAGCCCAGCGGCACCAGCCCGCAGTACACCACAATGTTAAGCTCGGCGTAGCTCAGGCCCAGCAGCCGGCTGACGCTCATAAATAACTCCACGAGGGCATCGAACAGGCCGACGAGCGGTTTGGGCATGGTTTGCATACGGCAGTAAATGTATTCGGCGCGGGGGTTTATTGCGGCAACACTTCGTGGCAGCTGTGGCCGGGGCTACAACTTTATCGGGGCCGGCCGGGTAAAGCAACTGTTCGTTTCGGTGCTGCAACCGCCGCATTGGGCCTCTTTTGCACTACTGCTCCGCTCCTACTCCTGCTTCTTACTCCATCCATGACTGAACCAACCACTCCCGCCCCTGCTGCTCAACCGCTGATTGTGCTGGCCGGGGCCACCGGGGCGCTGGGCCTGCTTATTGCCCATCACCTGCGCCGCCGCGGGGCCAATGTGCGGGCGCTGGTACGCCCGCAGAGCAAGACCGGCGCGGAAGCGGAATCGTTGCGCCTGCAGGGGGCGGAGGTGGTGGCCGTGGATTACGACAGCGTGGCCGACCTCACCCGGGCCTGCCAGGGGGGCAGCTGCGTAGTGTCAGCCCTCAATGGCCTGCGCGACATTATTGTGGATACGCAGACCCGGCTGCTGGAAGCGGCCGTAGCGGCCGGTATACCCCGCTTCATCCCATCCGATTTCTCGGCCGATTTTACCCGTCTGCCGGAGGGCAGTAACCGCAATTTCGATTTGCGCCGGGAGTTCCAGCGCCGTCTCAACCAGGCTCCGATTCAGGCTACTTCCATTCTCAACGGCATGTTCATGGATTTACTCACCGGCCAGGCTCCCCTGATTCAGCCGGGCATTCGGCGGGTGCTGTACTGGGGCAGCGCCGACCAGCCCCTGGACTTCACCACTATGGTAGACACGGCCGACTTTACGGCCGCCGCTGCCCTCGATGCCACCACGCCCCGCTACCTGCGCATAGCCGGCGAAGTAGCCAGCATCCGGCAGCTGAAAGCGGACGCCACTGCCGCCACCGGCCGGTCGTTTGGCCTGCTGCGAGTAGGTAGCCTGGGCCTGCTGGGCACCCTCATCAAGATTACCAAAACCCTGGTACCGGCCGAAGACGACGTATTTCCACCCTGGCAGGGCATGCAGTATCTGCACAACATGCTTAGCGGCCAGGCTAAGCTAACCGAACCGCTCGACAACGCCCGCTACCCCAGCATTCAGTGGACGCCGGTACGGAAAGTACTGGCAGAGAACCGATAGGCGGGGGGTCGGCTCGAAACGGGTGGGTAACGCCCGTTTTAGGGTTATGGCCGCGCCTGCCACCATGCCCACCCGCGCCGGCCTACGCTGGCCAGCACTATCAGCCAGATTACCAGCATTAACGCACCTACCAGCCAATTCGCGCGCCGGGAAACGGGCGTAGCAGCCGCCCGCTCCCGGGCTTCACGCATTACCTCGGCCGGCACCAGCCGGAGGCTGAGCGCAATGCCCGCCGGCACCAGAATCAGGTCGTCGAGGTAGCCCAGTACGGGAATGAAATCGGGAATCAGGTCGATGGGGCTGGCCGCGTAGGCCAGCGTCGCCACCATCACCAGGCGGGCGTACCAGGGTGTGCGCGGGTCGCGAGCAGCATAGTAGAGGGCCACCAGTTCGGTTTTGAGGGCCCGGGCGCGGCTCTTGAGGTTGGTAAACATCATCGGGAAGGTAAGCCGCCCTGCCTGAAAACTGTGCGCTGGCCACCGGGCAGCACGCGCTGTACTGGCCGCAAACCAGTATGGTAATCCGTCAACAGGCTTTCGGTTGGGCACCGTAGCTTTACAGCATCACCGTTTGCGCTTATGGATAACCGCCCCTCCCCCGCCGCTCCGATCTGGAAGCGGAACATTTACCGCGTCGTTTTTGAGGCTGATACCCGAGCCGGCCAGTTGTTCGACATCCTGCTGCTGCTGGCCATTTTGCTGAGCGTACTGGCCGTGATGCTGGAGAGCGTGAGCAGCATCAACGCGCAGTACGGGCCGGCACTACGGGTGGTGGAGTGGGTGTTTACGGTGGTGTTTCTGGTCGAGTACATGGTGCGGCTGCTGATTGTGCGGCGGCCATTGCGCTACGTCCTCAGCTGGCTGGGCCTGATTGATCTGGTAGCCATTGTTCCCTCGCTGCTGGTACTGGTGCTGGCTGGCAGCCACTATCTGCTGGTGGTGCGCACGGTGCGGCTGCTGCGCGTGTTCCGTATTTTCAAGCTGGGGCAGTTTATCGGCGAAGGCGAATTCATTCTAAATGCCTTAAAAGCCAGCCGCTTCAAAATTCTGGTGTTTCTGTCGTCGGTCCTGACGCTGACCGTTCTGATGGGCACGTTTATGTACGTGCTCGAAGGGGGCCAGAATGGCTTTACCAGCATCCCGAAAAGCGTGTACTGGGCCGTGGTAACGCTAACGACAGTGGGCTACGGCGACATTTCGCCCGTAACGGTGCTGGGGCAGACGCTGGCCGCTTTGCTCATGATTATGGGCTACGCCATTATTGCCGTGCCCACCGGCATCGTGTCGGCCCAGATGTCGCGCAGCCAGGCCGCGGCGGTTCCGGCGGCCGGCGCCACCGCTGCCGAAACTGCCGCGGCACCGGCCGCCCCCGCATACAAGCAAGCCCGCTGCTCCCGCTGCCAGTCGGCCGGCCACCGCCCCGACGCCAATTTCTGCTGGCACTGCGGCGGCCCGGTGTAGCGGTAAAGCCCTGAGGGATATAACAGCCCCAGTCGGCCTGGCAAAGCAGGTAGTCGGAATGTCCTTGACTGTAGTCCCGGTGTCAATGAATGTTATTGGGATGATACTAGCTGCGGCAACTGATGCGGCAGCCGCCCCGCGCGCTACTGTTGGTTCGGGCGAGTTGCCGGCAGCAACAGTAGTGCGGAGCGTATTCCGCAGGGGCCGCCTGAAGCCTGGGTGGCCAAAGCAGTTGCCTGGAAACAAAAAGTACCGCTCAGGTTTCGCTGAGCGGTACTTTTTATGGATTTACTGCTGATGCGGCAGAAGACGTAGCGCCTTCGCTCACTACCTGGCACAAGCACCAGGCTCGTACCGGCCGGGGCACAGCTAAGGCCTTTTATGAGCCGGCGCTTTCGCCGTCAGCTCCAAGCGGTTATTTCAGCTTGATGCCTTGGGCCGCCATTTCCTGTTCCTGCTTGGCGTGGTTGGCCAGGTACTCGGCGTGTTGGGCCTCGGTGCGCTCGGTGCCGAGACTGGCCAGGTGCTCGCGCAGCTTGTCAGCCGGCATGTCGGCACCGTACGAAGGGGTGCCGGGCTGCTGCCGCCACGATTCGTGCAGGGTACCGTCGTCCACGGCGTCGAAGCCCAGCTCCTCCACCAGGGCCATTACTTTTTGCTTGGCGGCGGCATCGTCGGAGGCTACGGGCAGGGCAATGCGGCCGGTCGTGCCGGCGGGCTGGCCTTTGTTCTCCAGGTGAGCGGCGTAGATGTTGTTGAACACCTTCACCACGGGGCGGCCCAGGTGCTGCTGCACCCATTCGCTTTCCGTGAGGTCGCCGGTTTCCAGCTCCGGCATCTGGCCATCGCGCAGCAGCGGGTAATAGTTGCTCGTGTCGATGACGGGTACCTGGGCCGGTACGCCCGCGAACAGGTCGTTGGGCAGGTCGGGAATATTTTTCAGCGGAATGGTTACCACAATGAGGTCGGTGCCGCGCCGGGCGGCTTCTTCGGCCGTAACGGGCGTAGCGCCGGTTTTCTGCTCCACGTCTTTCAGGGTTTCGGGCCCGCGCGAGTTGGCAATGTATACGGTATGGTCGAGGCTGGTGAGCCGCACGGCCAGGGCGCTGCCGATGTGGCCGGCGCCAATGATTCCGATGTTCATAGTCAGGAAGTTTACACGATTTGCGCGCCGACGATGCGCCGCCGCAGGGAGGTAAACAGCCGGGGCGGGCGTTTTGCTTTTTTCGTGGAGCTTACTTGCCTGGAACGCACCGCGCCGTCCGAAGAAGTTCAGGCGGCGCGGCAGCGGTTTGGCACTGATGCGGCAGTGGAGCAACAACCTCCACCCAAAGCCAGTGAGCAGGATATGCTGGCGGAGGATTCGCACATGGGGCCACCTCAACAAGCCCCGCCACAGGCTACAGATGCCACGTTCCAGGTTCAACCAGCTGCGTTATGGGTGTGCACTCCCACGCTATAGGTTCGACTGACCACGTTGCAGGTTCGAACGCCCACGTTATAAGTCCAATCGGCCGCGCTACCGATTGCTTCGGGCACGTTGCAGGCTGCGCGGGTTGCGCTATGGCTTCTGATTGCCAGAGCCTGTAACTGAAACGACCAACGCCACCCCGCTGCCCCGCTGCGAATCTGCCGGCCACCACCCCGAGGCGCGTTTCTGCTGTTACGGCGGCCCGATGTAGCGGTGGGTTTGGGCAGCGGAGTTACCATTCGCCCTGCAAGCTCACCACAGACAATCCGACCTAAAAGTGCGTAATGTGGGAGCCCCGGTGCTCGGCCCTCAGGGCCAAGGTGCTGCCTGCCGCCACTTTAGGGCAGCTCGTTGAAAGTGCGCACGCGTACGTTGGGCATCTTTTGCAGCAGCGTGCGCATTTCCTGGCCGTGCGAGGCACCTACGGCTACCAATACGCGGCGGGCGCCCTGCTGCCGGGCCTGGCGCACCACATTGTCGCACATGCCCTGGTTGCGCAGTACCCACTGCCGGCGCATTTCCTGCACGGCTGCTGTAGGGAAACCCGGCGCATCATACAGCGCATCGCCGCCGAAGAAGTTGAGGGCACCATCGATTTTTTCGTAGGCCGGGGAGTTGAGCAGACGATACACCGCCACATCATCCTCCGTCTGGTTGAGGTAGGCAAAGTAGGCCGTGCGGGTCGCGGCCATGCGCCGGTAGGTATCGGCCTGAGCGGTGGCAGAATCAAGTTGAAAGGCTGCTTTTAGCGCCTTGTCTTGGCTCATGGCCTGGTAGTACGCCTGGCCCCAGGGCTCATCATAGCGCTGGCAATCCATGCCGTAAAGTTGGGCCTGGCCCAGCTCCGTGAGCAGGGGAAATATGATCTTGTGGTATTCGGTGAGGGGCCGTACCAACCGGGCTTTGCGCAGGGAATCCACCGGCCCCATTGCCTGGGTGTAGTATGCCTGGTCGCTGGCAGTCAGGCTCTTTTTCAGCGGTTCTTCCAGCATGTACAGCTGATACTCGGCATTGCCCCGATCGTTGGTGAAGGTGTAGTAGCGGGCCAGATCGATGCGCGGGCGTACGAGCTGCGGCTGGCGGCGCAGCTGCCGGATGGCGGCCGTGGCGGCCCGGCTGGTGAGCGGGTCGGTGGTGAGAGTGCGCCGGCGCAGGTAGGCCAGGCGGCGCTGGTGCGCCGCCTGATACGCATTGGTAGCGGGCAGCGCCTGGGCATCCGCGGCCGTGAGGTACTCGCCAAACACCATATCGGGCTGGTAGGCCCGAAGCTTTTTGATGATGGGCTGGTAGGTGGCGGCCGGGCTGCCGTTGTAGTGCGAGGCAGCCATAATAACTACTTCCAGAGGCTGCTGGGCGTGAGCCGGACGCAGGGACGCGCCCACCAAGCTAATGAGTACACTTAGATGAAGGAGTAAACGCATAGCAAAAAAGACGGTGTGGCCGGCGCGACGGGCGCCGACGGATCGCCAATACTACTGATAAATCTGTAGCCTGCGCGGTGGCAGCAGCCCTACTTCATCCCCGGAATCTGCACGCCGCGCTCCTGGGCAACCTTCTGGGCCAGCTCGTAGCCGGCGTCGGCGTGGCGCAACACGCCCATGCCGGGGTCGGTGGTGAGCACGCGGCGCAGGCGTTCGGCCTTTTCGGGAGTACCGGTGGCTACGATTACCATGCCCGAGTGGGTGGAGTTGCCGATGCCTACGCCGCCGCCGTTGTGCAAGCTTACCCAGTCGGCGCCGCTGGCGCAGTTGGCCAGGGCGTTGAGCAGGGGCCAGTCGGCCACGGCGTCGGAGCCGTCTTTCATGCCTTCGGTTTCGCGGTTGGGCGAGGCCACCGAGCCGCAGTCGAGGTGGTCGCGGCCGATGACGATGGGGGCCGACACTTCGCCCCGGGCCACGAGGTCGTTGATGACGAGGCCGAACTTCTCCCGCTCGCCGTAGCCCAGCCAGCAGACGCGGGCGGGCAGGCCGATGAACGGTACCTTGGCCTGGGCTTTTTCAATCCAGCGGGCCAGCAGCTTATCATCGGGGAAGGTTTCGAGCAGGGCCCGGTCGATGCGCAGAATATCCTGCTGGTCGCCGCTAAGCGCTACCCACCGAAAGGGGCCTTTGCCCTCGCAGAACAGCGGCCGGATATAGGCGGGCACGAAGCCGGGGTACAGGAACTGGCCCTGCTCGTCGCGCACTTTCAACCCGCCTTTCTCGGCCTGGCCGCGCAGGTTGTTGCCGTAGTCGAGGGCCACTGCGCCGGCCGTTTGCAGGTCGATAATGGCCTGGCAGTGCTTCACGATGGAAGCCAGAGCCCGGCGTTTGAACTCATCGGGGTTATCCTTCCGCAGCAGTAGCACCTCCGCAATATCGCCTTCGGGCAGGTAGTCCATCAGGTCGTGGGCCGAGGTCTGGTCGGTTACGATATCCGCTTTGTAGCGCTGGGCCAGCAGTTCGGGCAGCACAGTGGCGGCGTTGCCGGTGAGGCCGATGCTCCAGCCTTTGCGTGCCTGCTTGTACTGCTCGCACAGCTCGAGGGCGTGGGGTAAGTCGCGGGCCTGCTCGTCGAGGTAGCCTTCCTGCACCTTCTGCTTCACGCGGGCGTCAATGGGCTCGATGACCAGGCACACACCGTCGTTCATGGTAACGGCCAGGGGTTGGGCGCCGCTCATGCCGCCGAGGCCGGCCGTAACGGTTACAGTGCCGGCCAGGGTGCCCGAAAAGTGCTTGTCGGCCACGGCGGCGAAGGTTTCGTAGGTGCCCTGCAGAATACCCTGGGTGGCAATGTAAATCCAGGAGCCGGCCGTCATCTGCCCGTACATCATCAGGCCCAGCTTATCCAGTTCATCGAAGTGCTCCTGCGTGCTCCAGGCGGGCACCAGGTTGGAGTTGGCAATGAGCACCCGCGGGGCGTGGGTCCAGGTGCGCAGCACGCCCACGGCCTTGCCGCTCTGCACCAGCATGGTTTCATCGGCTTCCAGGTTCTTGAGACTCTTAACAATCGTCTGGTACTCCTTCCAGTTGCGGGCGGCGCGGCCGGCTCCGCCGTACACAATCAGCTCATCGTACACGAGGCTCACGGCCGGGTCGAGGTTGTTTTCCAGCATCCGCAGTGCCGCTTCGGCCTCCCAGGTTTTGCAGCGCAGGGTGGTGCCGTGCTGGGCTTTCACCGTTTCCTCGGGCTGGTACTCGTAGTACATGGGCCGCGTGGTGGGCGCCGCCGCAGGGGTCGATTGCGAGGTGGCTTCGAGGTTGAGCTCGGGGGTTTCGAGGGCAGAATGGGGCATAGCGAGCGGGCGGCGGCCGGAAAGACAGTGTGCCAGCAAGGTATTGTTTTTACCCCGCCCAAGGCCGGCCGGCCTATTGGCAGCACACAGAATACCGGGGACTGGCGACTTTTTTTCGTCTCTGGCAGAGAATCAGGGGCTGTTCGTCAATTTATAGGGGTGGGGCGGCAGCCGAAGCCGTACCTTTGCCGTATGCAGCGGCGCGGCCCTCCGTTGGGCCGGCTGCCCCGATTTGTACTTTACCTCAACATGCAACGTTTTACTACTTTCCTTCGATTTTTCCTCCTCTTTGTGTTGTTAGTGGTTGGCGCCGCCAACCGTCCGCAGTCTACTCCCCGCGTATCTTTCACCGACGAAGTATTAGCCCTATTCCGCACCACTACTATTCCCCGCACCTAAACCCAACAGCCCTACTACCCCAGCCCGGCCCAACAGCCGGGTTTTTGCTGCCTCCCGCTCAGTCATCTTGGGTCGGACACGCCCTTTAATTATTCCGTAAAACTGCCGTGGCACCCTGGTGCCGCGGCAGTTTTTGTTTGAGGCAGTCTGCCCTACCGCAAAAGTGGCCTGGACCGATGCAGAGAGGCATATCAGCGCCGCTCTGCATCGGTTTTTTTATGGCTGGCCGGCGGGCAGTGGGGTTTCTTCAAAACGGGTTTGCAGCTGCGTGAGCTGCTGTTCGAGCAGGGCCACGCGCTCTTCCAGCAGCGCCGGGCGGCGCAGGTAGGTGCTGAAGCTACCATGCACTTCCCAGATTTCGAGGGCTTCGGGCAGATGAAAATCCTGGGGTGGGTAATCGGGGTTGTCGGCGCGCAGCCGCAGCAGCTGGCCGGGCAGCTGCTCCTGCAGTCGGCGCACCAGCAGCCGGCTTTGGGTGAGCAGCGCATACACCCGGCCGCTGTGCAGGCGGGGCAGCGCCTTATCGATGCGGCAGCAAAGGAGCACGTCCTGGTGGCGCAGGGTGGGCGCCATGTCGGGGCCGTTGAGGTCGAAGGCGCGGGTGGCGGGGCCCAGCTGGTGCGGGAACGTGAGCGGGGGCAGCGCGTCGATAAAGGCCGAGTCGTGGTGGCGCACGATGTACTCGAGCAGCCGGGCCTGGGGCACGTAGGGCGTGAGTTGGGGCCGTTGATCGGCCAGCGCCGTTGGGGCGGGTGCATCAGCCTGGGCCGATTCCTGGGGCTTGAAAATATCGAAGCGGTAGAGCTCATTTATGGTCAGCTCTTTCGTGAGTAGCAGATCTACTGACAAGCCAAAATGCTGAGCAATCTGCAGCAGCGTCTCCATTTTCGGCTCCGAACGTCCCTCTTCGTACGCCCCTACACTGGGCCTGGCTAAGCCAAAAAGCTCAGCAAATGCGGCCTGACTGAGTTTTTTAACGGTTCTTATCTTCCGAATATTCTTACCAACGTACGACATGGACGAAAATATTTTTAGCTCAAAGCTTGAGCATCAAGTAAACTTTGCTTACCATTGCATCGTAAAGCTACCACAATATGATCAGTCAGTCAATCCGGCTGCTACTTTTTTGAGCCAGGTTAGTCATTCGGGATTGTCTGCCCGATAGTTTGCCCGATTTACTTAAGTTGTCTACGCTAATTCACTCCTCTCCCGCACCGCTATGGCTACTCCTTACTTTACGCTACTACATACCTATCTGCTGGAGCTGGGCTTCGATGTCCATCACCAGGACGGAGGCGCTAACCTGCTGGTGGTAAGCCGGCCGGAACTGGGCATTCATCATCTGGTGCTGGGCTGTGGCGAGCCATTGCTGATTATGGAGCAGTACCTGCTGGAACTACCCGCTCCTGACTGCAGCGTTTACCAGCGCCTGCTCCAGAAAAACCGCGACATCATCCACGGCGCCTTCGTGCTCGACGAGTCGGGCCGCAAGGTTATCTACCGCGACACGCTTCAGCTCGACATCCTCGACCGCGCGGCGCTCGAAGCCGTGCTCAATTCCCTGGCACTAGTCCTCAGCGAGTTTGGCGACGAGCTGATTGAATTTTCCAAAGGAGGACAGCAGAAGCTGGAGGCGTAAGCAACGTCATCAGCCAGGATTTCCGATTTCCAGAACCTTATACCCCCAGTACCATGAGCTTTCTTAACCGTCTCTTCAAAATCGGGCAGGCCGAAGCCCATTCGGCTGTCAATCAGTTCGAGGACCCCATCAAAATGACCGAGCAGGGACTGCGCGACCTGCGCGAGGACCTCGACAAAGCCCTGCACGCGCTGGCCGAAGTCAAGGCACTGGCCATCAGAAGCCGCAACGATGCCGAAACGTCCCGCAGCAAAGCCCTCGACTACGAGAATAAAGCGGTATTGCTACTTCAAAAAGCCCACCGCGAGGAGCTGGAAGCCACCGAGGCCGACCGCCTGGCCACTGAGTCGCTGACCAAAAAGGCCCAGCACGAGGCCCAGGCCACCCGCGCCGGCCAAGACCAGGAGAAGTTCGAAGCCTCGGCCAACCAGCTCAACCAGAACGTGCAGCAGCTCAAGCAAACCATTTCGCAGTGGGACAACGAGTTGCGGACGCTGAAAGCGCGCGTAACGGTGAGCACGGCCACCAAAACCATCAACCAGCAGCTGGCCCAGCTCGACTCGTCGGGCACGGTAACCCTGCTCGAGCGCATGAAGGAGAAGATTGCCACCGAGGAAGCCCTGGCCGAATCGTACGGTCAGCTAGCCAACGAGAGCAAGTCGGTAGACCAGGAAATCGATCAGGCGCTGGGCACCGACGGCAGCGGCCAGGCCTCGGTCGAACTGTTAGCCCTCAAGGCCAAGCTGGGCATGCAGAAACAGCTGGGCAGCTCCGAATCGTAAGTCAGCCTTTTTCCTTACCAACCTATGACAACCCTCGAAAAAGTACTCTTTTATGCTGGTCTGGCGCTGATATTGGGTTCGGCCCTGGCGCGGATTACCAACGTCATCGAGCTGGAGCAAGCCTACTTCCTGATGCTGATAGGCGCGGCACTGCAGTTTAATGGTCAGAACCGCTACAACCGCCGGTTGCAGCAGCGGATTCAGGAACTGGAAGCACAGCCGCGTCGCTAACTAGTAGGACTTCCTCCGCGCTTCGGCGGCTTTTGAACTGGCCTCACAATTCCCGTACCTTCCCGCTGCTAATACTACCCCGATGAAAGAACTGCTCCACGCGGCCGTTGCGCCGGCCAACCTGCTGCCCACGGGCCTGCTGGTATTCGTGCTGCTGTACTGGCTGACGGTGCTGCTGGGCCTGCTCGATTTCAAGTCGCTGGACCTGGACGTGCAAACCGACGCCGACGCGGATTTTGACACCCACGCCGGGGCGCACGGGCACCCCGGCGAGGCGGGCACTTCGTTTATGAACGGGGTGCTGGGGTTTTTCAACCTGGGCCGGGTGCCACTAATGATTTTTGTGAGCTTCGTGGTACTGCCCTGGTGGGTAGCCAGTATTCTGGCCAACCATTATCTGGGCAACGAGCGCCTGCTGATTGGCGGCATTCTGCTCGTGCCGCTGCTGCTGGGCAGCCTACTGGTGGCCAAGTTGCTTACTACGCCCTTCGTGTACCTGTTTGCGGCCCTGGAAAAGGACCACGAGGGCAGCAGTTCGCCGCTGGGCAAGATGTGCACGCTGCTACTGCCCACTACCCACGAGCGCCTGGGCCAAGCCAGCGTGCAGCTACCAAAGGGAGCCCCACTGATGCTCAACGTGCGGGCCGCCTCGGCCAGCACCGAGCTTCGCAAGGGCGACACGGCCCTGATTATTGATTACGACCAGCAGCGCCGCTGCTACCTGATTGAGCCGTTTGAGCTGGGAGCTTAACCAAACCGGCTATTCCTTATTCCCTAGCAATTATTCAATTCACTTATGAAACAGATTTTCCCTTCCGCAGTCAGTTGGTGGCTATTCGGGCCGGTGATGATCCTGCTGATTGGTTGCGGCATCTACGCGGCCCTGGAAAAAGCGTGGCTGGAGGCCCTGATGATGGTACCGGTCCTGGGGCTCTTTTACTGGCTGTTGCGTTATACCTACTACGAAGTGCTGCCCGGGCAACACGTGCTCCGCGTAGTGGCGGGGCCGATGGTGTGGCGGGTACCGGTCCAGGATATCACGTCGATGCTGCCCAGTTACAGCCCTTTTAGCTCCCCGGCCCTTTCGCTCGACCGACTGCGCGTGCGCTACGGCCAATACAATTCGGTGCTGATTTCACCGGCCGACCGCGTCGGCTTCCTGGCTGCGCTGCTCCAGCTAAACCCCGCCATCCGCCATGACTGAGCTACTCCACTGGTTGCAAAACGCCCTGCGCTGGCTCGGCGAAGCCCTCCTCGACGGCCTGCTGGCCGATTTCTTCAACTGGCTGGCCGACTGGCTGCAGACGTAAGGCAGAACTGACGAAAAATCGTCCTTCCGCGCACAAAATCCTTTGCACCCGACCAAACCATCCTTCTCTCTGAAACACTCCTACTCCCTACTTTCATGTTGCTAGAAAATCTCTCCCTGGTGGTGCTCGTCATCATCGCCGTTTTCGTGCTGGGCTTTATTGCCATTGTGGCCCGGATGTACAAAAAAGCCGTGCAGGGCGAAGCCCTGGTGCGCACCGGCATGGGCGACACCAAGGTGTCGTTCAGCGGCATCATCGTGGTGCCCGTGCTCCATAAGCTGGAGGTGATGGACATCAAGCTCAAAACCATCATCATTCAGCGCGCCGGCTCCGAGGGGCTGGTGTGCAAAGACAACCTGCGGGCCGATGTGAAGGTGAACTTCTTCGTGCGGGTGAACAAGACACCGCAGGACGTGATTAACGTGGCCCAGAGCATCGGCGCGCACCGCGCCTCCGACCCGGCCGCGCTGGAAAACCTGTTCGACGCCAAGTTCTCGGAGGCGCTGAAGACTGTTGGTAAGCACTTCGATTTCATTGAGCTCTACAACTCCCGCGAGCAATTCAAGCAGCAGATTCTGGCCATCATCGGCACCGACCTCAACGGCTACGTGCTCGACGACTGCGCCATTGATTACCTGGAGCAAACCCCACTCGCGGCCCTCAACCAAGACAATATCCTCGATGCTGAGGGTATCAAGAAGATTATTGCCCTAACCTCGGAGCAGAAAATTCAGGCCAACTCCATTGAGCGCGAGAAGCAGAAAACCATCAAGAAGCAGGACGTAGAGGCTCAGGAAACCATTCTGGAGCTGGAAAAGCAGCTGATTGAAAACCAAGAGAAGCAGAAGCGCGAGGTGGCCAACATCCGGGCCCGCGAAAACGCCGAGTCGGCCAAGGTGCAGCAGGAAGAAATGCTGAAATCGGAGCGGGCCCGTATTTCGACGGAAGAAGAAGTAGGCATTGCCGAGCAGAACCGCGACCGGCAGGTGCTGGTGGCCGAGCGCAACAAAGAGCGCACCGACGCCGTGGAAACCGAGCGCGTAGCCCAGGCCAAGGCTCTGGAAGTAAACGAGCGGGAGCGGATTGTGGCTCTGGCTCAGATTGAAAAGGAAAAGGCGCTGGAAGAAGAGAAAAAGAACATCCAGACCATTATCCGCGAGCGGATTACGGTGGAAAAAGCCACGGTAATCGAGGAGGAGAAAATCAAGGATACCCGCGCCCAGGCCCTGGCCGAGCGCGACAAGCTGGTGGCCCTGACGGCTGCCCGCCAGCAGACCGAAGCTGCCAGCGTCAGCCTGGTAGGCACGGCCGACATGGAGCGCCAGGCCGCCGAGTTCCGCGGCAAGCAGGCCCTGATTGAGGCCGAGGCCGAAAAAGCCGCCGCCGAGTTCAAGGCCCAGGCCATCCGCACGCTGGCCGAAGCCGAAGCCAGCAAGGAAGCCGCCATCGGCCTGGCCGAGGCCCAGGTGATGCAGGCCAAAGCCGTCGCCCGCCAGAAGGAGGGCGAGTCGGAGGCCAACGTGCTCCAGCTTACGGCCACGGCCGAGGCCCAGGGCATTCAGGCCAAAGCCGGGGCCCAGGCCGAAGCCGACGAAAAGCTGGGGATGGTAGCGGCGCGGGTGAACCGCGAAAAAGGCCTGGCCGACGCCGACATCATCCAGGCCCGCGCCAGCGCCGACCAGCAGAAAGGCCTAGCGGAAGCCGCCGTATCGGAGCAGAAGTACGCGGTGGAAGCCAAGGGCATTGAAGCCAAAGCCGACGCCATGCGCAAGCTCGACGGCGTGGGCAAGGACCACGAGGAGTTCAAGCTCCGCCTCGACAAGGAGAAGTCCATCGAGCTGGCCCAAATCAGCATTCAGAAGGACATTGCCGCCAGCCAGGCCCAGGTTATCGGCGAGGCCCTCAAGGCGGCTAAAATCGACATTGTAGGCGGCGAAACCATGTTCTTCGACCAGATTATCGGCTCCATCACCAAGGGCAAAATGGTCGACCGCGCCGTGCACAACTCCGAAGTGCTGAGCACCGTGCAGCACACTTTCTTCGGCGACGACGGCAACGGCGGCGGCGACTTCAAAGCCAACCTGCGCCGCTTCATCGACCAGTTCGGCCTGAACTCCGAGGAGCTGAAGAACCTGAGCGTTTCGGCGCTGCTACTGAAACTCATGAGCCAGGCCAACGACGACGCCACCCGCAACACCATCAAGCAGCTCACGGGCACGGCCAAGGCGCTGGGCATTGGCGATACGATGGTGCGGGGGTTGATGTAACCCTGACGCGGGTGCCTCACGGGCGCCTCACCCCCTAGCCCCCTCTCCGAAAAAGGAGAGGGGGAACTAGCTTTTAGCTTTTTATAGCTAGTGCTAAAAACTAGCTCCCCTCCTCAGCTGAGGAGGGGTTGGGGGTGGTTGACAATCGTTGCTCAGTCAACCACCTGTTATAGCATCGTTCCGTCAGCATCAACCACCCCTAGCCCCTCCTCAGCTGAGGAGGGGAACTAGTTTTTAGCTTCTAATTTCTACTAATCACCGACTAGCTTTTAGCTCTAACTAAGATTAAAAGCTAGTCCCCCCTCTCCTTTTCGGAGAGGGGGCCAGGGGGTGAGGCGACTACAATGGAACAACTCGAAACCGGCACCTACGAAATCCTGCGCAACCGGCTGCGCAACAGCGGCGACGAGCTGCGTCAGCGCCTCAACACCCTCAATACCGAGCGCAAGCAGGTGTTCGGGGCCGTGGATACCCGCCTCATTGGCACCGGCCGCATCACCACCGAATACAACTGCGTGGCCTGGGACCTGGTGCCGGTGGGTGGGCAGTTCATTTTTGGCTACAACGTGGTGCTGGGCCTCAAGGCCGAGCCCGATTTGGCCGACGTGTTCAACGTGTACGACTACCACAACCAGGAATTCCGGCCGCTGGGACTGGAGTTGCTGGCCGATGCCAAGTTCGAGGAGGAGTTCCGCAACCTGTACCGCTACTACAAGCACACCCAGTTCGTGAAGTTCGCGGTGCTGGGGGCTCACCTGTTTATGGTGTTCCGCATCGGCAAGGGCGCTTCGGATGTGAAGACGTTTAAGTGGCTCATGCAGGGCGACACGCTCACCTACCTCGACAACCGCTCCGACCACGAGTACACGTTTCCGCCCCAGCACGAGTTTGCCTGGCAGCGCGCCACCCGCGACATGCAGCGCGGCGGCCGGCACCCGCACATCAGCATCGAAGACAAGGTGTTTGTGGAAACCGTGGGCGGCGACCTCACCATTAAAGTCGAGAATAACACTGCTACCGGGCGCGGTATTCTGAGCGAGCCGGTCGATGACAAGGACCAGACCCTCGACGACTCGGAAATCTATTACGCGGTGGTGGGCAATCTGGTGCTGCTCAAAATCCGGCCCTACCAGGAAGCCGCGTACCGCTACTTCATCTTCAATTACAAGCTCAAAAAGGCCCAGCGGCTCGATGCCCTGGCCGATGCCTGCGTGCTGCTGCCCGACGGCCAGGGCCTCATTTTCCCGCACGGCTTCTATTTGCAGACCGGCGACAACAAGCTCTTCGACAACGGCCTGCGCGACATGCTGTTCGAAAAGCGCCTCACTTCGCCCAACGGCGAGGATTTCCTGTACGTTTTCTACAACAAGGACAGCGGCCTGTACCTGCTGCTGAGCTACAACCGCATCGCCCAGCGCGTGGACAACCCCATCGTGTGCCACGGCTACGCGGTGTTTGAGAACGGGGAGCTGTGCTACTTCCGCACCGACGAGGAGCCCAAGAAGCACCACGCGGTGCAAATCTGGCAGACGCCCTTCACGGGGCCTGATTTCGAGCTGCCGGTTACCTCCGATTCCTACCTTTACAAGCTGGGCAACAAGGAAATCGTGCGGGCCATGAGCGAGGTGCAGGAGGTGCTCACGCTCACGGGCAAGGAAGATTCGTACGCCGGGCTCTACCTCGACCTTATCCGCCAGACCACGGCCCTCACCGACACCTACCACTGGCTGCGCGAGCCCGCCGCCCAGAATATGGCCGAGCCACTGGCCGACATCCGCCAGGCCGCCACGGCCGCCGTGGAGGAGTTCGACAAGGTGCGGGCCATCCGCAAAAGCACCGCCGAGCAAACCCAGAACGTTTTCGGGCAGGCCGCCGAGCTAACCGACCGCATCCGCCGCACCGCCCCCGACGACGTAACGGGTTTCGTGCAGCTGCTGGGCGAATTGCGCACCGTGCGCGGGGCCGTGGTGGCCCTTAAGGAGCTGCGCTACGTGGCGCTGCCGGCCGTGGAAGAACAGGCCGCCACCCTCGAAACGCTAAGTCAGGAAGTGGCCCAGCAGACGGTGGAGTTCCTGCTCCGCGACGACGCGCTGGCCCCCTACGAGCAGCGCGTGCAAACCATTGCCGACGCGGTGGAAAAGGTGCAGAAGACCGTGGAAGCCGACGAGCGGGAGCGCGAAACTACGGCCCTAGCCCAGGAGCTGGAGCTGCTGATTGAGGTGGTGAGCAACCTGCCCATCCCCGACCCCACCCAGACCACGGCCATCATCGACCGGATTTCGACGGTGTACGCCCGCTTCAACCAGATTCGGGCCAGCCTGAAGCGGCGGCGGCAGGCGCTGGCCGGCACCGAGGCCCAGGCCCAGTTCACGGCCCAGCTCAAGCTGCTGGAGCAGGCCCTCACCAACTACCTCGACCTGGCCGACACGCCCGCCAAGTGCGACGAGTACCTGACCAAGCTCATGGTGCAGCTCGAAGAGCTGGAGGGCCGCTACCCCGATTTCGACCAGTTTATCGAGCAGCTCACCACCCGTCGCGAGCAGGTGGTGGAGGCCTTCGAGGCCAAGAAAGTGGCCCTGGTGGCCGCCCGCAACCAGCGCGCCTCGGCCCTGCTGCAAAGCGCCGAGCGCCTGCTGAAAGCCGTGCAGAGCCGCCTGGCCCGCCTGGAGTCGGTGGCCGATATCGGGGGCTACTTCGCTTCGGATTTGATGGTGGAGAAGGTGCGCCAGACCGCCCGCGAGCTGCTGGCGCTGGGCGACCCGGTGAAGGCCGACGACGTGCAGAGCCGCCTGAAAACCCTGCGCGAAAACGCCGTGCGCCAGCTCCGCGACCGGGCCGACCTCTACGCCGACGGCGGCCAGACCATCAGGTTTGGCCCCTACGCCTTCACCGTGAACACCCAGCCGCTGGAGCTGACGGTGGTGCAGCGCGACGACGCCCTGTTCTACCACCTCACCGGCACCAATTTCTTCCAGCCCATTGAAGACGAGGCCCTGCTGGCCGCCCGCCCGGTCTGGGACCAGACGGTGGTATCGGAAAGCCCCGACGTGTACCGGGCCGAGTTCCTGGCCTGGCGCATCCTGCAAGCCGCCCACCACCCCCTGCCCGCCGACCCCGAAGCCGGCCGCCTCGCCGTGCTGTCGGTAACCGACCTCTCGCACCTAAGCGAGGCCGAGTTGCTAAGCTACGTGCAGCAGTTCATGGCCCCGCGCTACGCCGAGGGCTACCTCAAAGGCGTCCACGACCACGACGCGGCCAAGCTGCTGGCGGCCCTGGTGCGCCTCACCCGCACTGCCAACCTGCTGCGCTACCCCGCCGACACCCGCACCGCCGCCGCCCTTTTCTGGCTCCGCTTCGCTGACCCCGCCCAACGCGCCCACTGGCAGCGCCAGCTCCAGGGCATCAGCACGCTGCTGCAGGTCTTCCCCGATTCCCGCCAGTTCGACGCCCTGCAAGCCGAGCTGCAAACCGCCGTCGAGCACTTTGCCCAGCAAACCGGCCTCTTTACGCTGGATCAGGTGCAGGAAGCGGGCGAGTTCCTGTTCAATTCTTTAATTAAAAATGGCCTTCCTACTGAGCTAGCTGATATTCCCGAGCCAGTCAAAGCCAAGAAGAATGACAAGGCTGCCCAGAACAACCTAAGCACTAATCACCAGGCGCTAAGCACTAAAAACGAATTCCCTATTTCCCAGGAAGCGGCCGCGCTGTACCGACAGTTTCAGCAGCAGCTCCAGGAGCGGCGGGCGAGTGAGTTGTTTGGGCAGTCGGTAGCGGCGCTGGCGGGCCAGCCGGTGGCCCAGTTTGCGCTGGTGCGGCAGTGGGTGCAGGCGTCGCACCTCACCCCCCCGGCCCCCCTCTCCTCGGGGAGAGGGGGGAGCCAGTCGTCAGCAGACGGCTCGGCTTCTACTTCAAAAACGCAATCAACACTTCTCTCTCAAAACGAAGACGAGAAGTTGCCCAACGATTCTGACGATACCAATCGTCAGGCTCCCCCTCTTCCCGAGGTAATGCGCATGGAGCATTTGCGGGGACCGGGGGGTGAGGTGGCGCTCCTGCTGCTCACTGACTCCTTCGACGCCGCCCGCATCGTGCCCACTCCTACCCGCGAAATCCTCCCCGGCTTCCAGGGCACCCACCCGCGCCTCAACGGCACCGACTATCCCCTCGATTTCCCTGCCTTCCGCCGCCGGCTGCTGCACCACGAGCAGCGCACGGTGCCGCAATTCGAGGCCTTCCAGGCTCTGAAAAAGCAGCGCGTGGCCGAGGCCACGGCGGCCTTGCGGCTGGAGAGCTTCCGGCCCCGGGTACTCACCTCGTTCGTGCGCAACCAGCTCATCGACCAAGTGTATCTGCCGCTGATTGGGGCCAACCTGGCCAAGCAGATCGGCACGGCCGGCGAGGGCAAGCGCACCGACCTGATGGGCCTGCTGCTGCTGATTTCGCCCCCTGGCTACGGCAAAACCACGCTCATGGAGTACGTGGCCAACCGCCTGGGGCTCATCTTCATGAAAATCAACGGCCCGGCCATCGGCCACTCGGTAACCAGCCTCGACCCGGCCCAGGCCCCGAACGCCGGGGCCCGGCAGGAGCTGGAAAAGCTGAACCTGGCCTTCGAGATGGGCGACAACGTGATGATTTACGTCGACGACATCCAGCACTGCCACCCCGAATTTCTGCAGAAATTTATCTCGCTCTGCGACGCCCAGCGCCAGATTGAGGGCGTGTACCGCGGCCACCCCCGCACCTACGACTTCCGGGGCCGCAAGGTGGCCGTGGTGATGGCCGGCAACCCCTACACCGAAAGCGGCGACGTGTTCCAGCTGCCCGACATGCTGGCCAACCGCGCCGACATCTACAACCTCGGCGACATCCTCACGGCCGGCTCCGAGGCCGCGTTCCGCCTCTCCTACCTCGAAAACGCCCTTACCAGCCACCCCACCCTGGCCCGCCTGGCCACCCAGAGCCCGCAGGACGTGCCCGCGCTGCTGCGCCTGGCCGAAACCGGCTCGGCCGAGGGCCTAACCTTCGAGGGCAACCACTCGCCTGAGGAGCTGAACGAGTACGTGGCCGTGCTGCGCCAGCTGCTGCGCCTGCGCGACGTAGTGGCCCGCGTGAATGCCGCCTACATTGCCTCGGCTGCCCAGGCCGACGCCTACCGCACCGAGCCGCCCTTCAAGCTCCAGGGCTCGTACCGCAACATGAACAAGCTGGCCGAAAAGGTGCGCCCCGTGATGAACGACCAGGAAATAACGGACCTGCTGGCCGCCCACTACGCCAGCGAGGCCCAAACCCTGACCAGCGCCACCGAGGCCAACCTGCTCAAGCTCCGCGAGCTGCTGGGCTGGCAAACTCCCGCCGAAACCGCCCGCTGGCAGGAAATCAAAGCCACCTACCAGGCCAACCTGCGCAACTCCGGCGCCGGTCAGCTCCTGCAGCTACTCGACAAGCTGGAAGGCATTACCGGCGGGTTGAGCGGGATTCGGGAGGTGTTGAAGGGATAGTTGATGCGATATGGATTACGTTTCCCTTCTCGTAAGCGCGATTTGCTTTCTATGCGGTTTATTCATTCTCTGGGATACCATCCGGCAACTCCGCCTCAACCGCTACCTGCGTGAGCACGGCATCCTTACTTCGTCCGTTATTACAGATACAAACCTGACTGAAGTAAGGGAAGGGTATATCAGCCACTTCAAGGTTAATTTCCAAGACCAACGCAGACGATGTAGATTCTCCTGAAGGTTACACCAGCATAACACTGTTGGGAATAGCTGGTCTAGTTTTGGGCTCTTTTCTTCTCTGGAAGTCGTTGGGTGCAGCGTAAATCAGGTATTTGTAGCATGACGACTAGTCAATTCATTCTTCTCCTTGTTGTGCTGGCAATTCCGGCGGCGATGGCCTACTCCGTCTATCGAAAAAAGCGCTGGTTTCAAACGCACGGTGTGCTGGCGACGGGTACGGTGCTAAAACTGGTCGAAGACGAAGCAGACAATGAGACGATGGCACACTATCCAGTAATTCGATTTTTTACTGAGCAGCACGGGTGGATAGTAGCACGTTACAGTGTTGACCGCTACCCGGCACGGTATCAGGCAAACCAATTGGTTCAGTTACGCTACGACCCCAGCTATCCGACAGTATTCCTTATTGGAGCCGAGCCATTCGGCGTAAGGGAATGGTGGCCCTATGCTCTCTTTGCCGCCATAATATGGTGCGGATTTTATGTGAGCCTCAACTACTAAAGAAAACAGCTACACAACCCGTAGCACCACAAACCCAAACTCCTGCTGCTCCCCCAGAAACTCGCGTAGCTGCGGCAGCCGGGCCAATAGGAACTCCGCGAGTCGGGCAACCGGCACCTGGGCATTCTGCACAGCGACCACGCGGGGCGGGAAGCCCTCGGCCAGTACCAGCCGCAAGAAATCCTCATCCTTGGTCAGCACGTCGTAGCCGTGCTGCCGGGCGTAGCGCCAGATGCTGGTGTCGGGGCTGCTATCTAGGTTAAGGTCGCGAACGTGCACCACGGCCGCGCAATGCGGGCGCAAATAAGCGACGAGCCGCCAAGAAATATTTTCATCCAGGAGCAGGCGCATACTTCTTAGGCTACTGCGAGTAGCACTATGCTTTCTTTATAAGCGGCGTACAGGAGGCAGGCGCGTACCTGCTCCGGCCCGATGGCTGGGAAGTCCTCAGCTATATCACTTGCGCTCATGCCGTTGGCCAGCATCTCTAGCACCTCGGCTACCGTCGTGCGCGTACCCTTCACGATGGGCTTGCCAAAGCGTACTTCTGGATTGAGCGCAATATGTTCGTGGATAATGGCGGAATTCATAATGGCAGGTTTGTAGAGGAGGGAGATAACGAAAGGTAACGAAAAAGGCCCCGCCGCAACAGCGTCGGGACCTTTTCATTACTAGCCTCCGCCCCCCTCCCAGAGGCTTCGCGCATCGAGCGAACCAAGGGCCGGCCCCGTGGGGACAGGGGGGGGTGAGGCCCCTACGGCGTGCCGTTGCCGCCCATGGCGCCGTATACCTGGCCGGTGGCGTAGCTGGCCTGGGGGTCGGCGAGCTGCACGTAGATGGAGCCCAACTCGGCTGGCTGGCCAGGGCGGCCCATGGGGGTTTTGCCACCGAACTTCTGCACGTCTTCCTGGGTGGCGCCGCCGCTTATCTGCAACGGCGTCCAGATGGGGCCGGGGGCCACGCCGTTGACGCGGATACCTTTGGGAGCCAGCTGCTTGGCCAGGCTGCGCACGTAGTTGGTAGTGGCCGCCTTGGTCTGGGCGTAGTCGTAGAGGTTGGCCGAGGGGTCGTTGGCCTGCTCCGAAGTCGAGCCGATGATGGACGAGCCGGGCTTGAGGTGGGGCAGCGCGGCCTTGATGATCCAGAACGGCGCGTAAATGTTGGTTTTCATCGTGGCATCGAAATCCTCGGTGCTCAGGTCCAGAATCGACTGGCGCTGCTGCTGCCGGCCGGCGTTGTTCACCACAATATCGAGGCCGCCGAGCTGGCGCACGGTTTCGGCCACCAACTTCTGGCAGAACGCCTCGTCGCGCAAGTCGCCCGGAATGGCCACGCCTTTCTGGCCGGCCTTTTTAATCAGCTCGATTACCTCGCGGGCATCGGCCTCTTCGGCGGGCAGGTAATTGATGGCCACATCGGCGCCTTCGCGGGCGTAGGCAATGGCGGCGGCGCGGCCCATGCCCGAGTCGCCGCCTGTAATCAGGGCGCGCAGGCCCTTCAGGCGGCCCGAGCCCTTGTAGCTCTGCTCGCCGTGGTCGGGGCGCGGGTCCATTTTGGAGGCCAGCCCCGGCCAGGGCTGCTCCTGGCTTTTGAAGGGCGGGCGCGGGTACTTGGTCAGCGGATTTTCGAGCGGTACGGCGGGCGCGGCGGCGGCCCCACCGCCACCTGTAGCGGCATCGGCGGCCAGCAGCGGCCCGGCGGCCACGGCCAGTCCGGCGGCGCCCAGGCCACTCACGGCCCGGCGGCGGCTGAGGTTGGTTTCGTTGTCAGTCATGAGTAGTAAGTTGAAAGAACAGTCAACCGCTTACGCAATAAACGGGGTCCGGCGTTGCTACGGCCGGGCTTACCGGCGCGGGGCCGGCCCGCCGCCCACTGCCCGCCAGTGTCACCCCATCTCCAGAATCTGCCCGGCAATGCCTAATCTTGCGGCCCCGCTGTTCCGGGTTTCGCTTATGATCCATTATCTACTGATTGATTGCCCCGACGAGCCCGGCCTCGTGTACCGCACCTCCGAAGTGCTCTTCCGCCACGGCCTCAACATTCTGCGCAACGGCGAGTTCGTGGAGCCCCACGACAGCCACTTCTTCATGCGCACCGAGTTTGAGGGCGACTGCGACCCGGCTGCCCTCATCCGCGACCTGCAGGCTGCGCTGCCGCCCACGGCCGTTGTCCGGCTGCGCAACGACCAGCCCCGCCGCATTGTGGTGCTGGCCACCCGCGAGCATCACTGCCTCTCCGAGTTGCTGGTGCGCCACTTTTTCGGGCAGCTACACGCCGAAATCCTGGGCGTCATCAGCAACCACGACAACCTGCGCACTATTACCGAGCGCCTCGATGTGCCCTACCACCACATCAGCGCCGAGGGCCTGAGCCGCGAGGCCCACGAGGCCGCCGTGCTGGCCCAGATTCAGCACTACGAGCCCGAATACGTAGTACTGGCCCGCTACATGCGCATTCTGTCGCCCGAGTTCGTGGCCCACTTCAGCGGCCACCTCATCAACATCCACCACAGCTTTTTGCCGGCCTTCATCGGGGCCAGCCCCTACGCCCAAGCCTACGAGCGGGGCGTAAAAAGCATCGGCGCCACCGCCCACTTCGTCACCGACCAGCTCGACCAGGGCCCCATCATCGCCCAAAGCGTCATCCCGACCGACCACACCCAGAGCGCCCGCGACATGGCCCAGGCCGGCCGCGACGTCGAAAAGCTCACCCTGGCCCGCGCCCTCACCCTGGTTTGCCGCGAGCAGGTATGCGTGCACCGCAACAAAACCATCGTCTTCGAATAGGCTGCGGCCGGCGGTTTGATAAGTCCGCTAGCCGGCAGATTTACCCCTTTTAGTTTCTCCCATGAACGCTACCACTTACCCCCGGCTGCTGGAGGAGCTGGAGTTTCTGCTGACTACTGGCAACGCCCACGTTTCGCTCGAAGATGCCTGCGTCGGCCTCACCCCAGCCCTCATCAACGCGCCCGCGCCCGGGCTGCCGCACACCATCTGGCAGCTGGCCGAGCACCTGCGCCTGGCCCAGTGGGATATCGTGGAGTTCTGCCTGAACCCGGCCCACGTCTCGCCCGAGTTTCCGGCCGGCTACTGGCCCGCTCCCACCCCACCCGCCGATGTGGCCCGGTGGCAAACCTGCCTCGCGCAGCTCGAAGCCGACCGCACCCGCTTCCTGGCCCACCTGCGCCGCGCCCCCGATTTGTTGGCGCCCCTGCCCCACGGCACGGGCCAGAGCCTGCTGCGCGAAGCCCTGCTCATTGCCGATCACAATGCCTACCACGTGGGCCAAATCGTGCTCGTGCGCCAGCTGCTGGGGGCTTGGGTGTGAGCCCGCCGGTCTGGCCTGGGCACGCCGCTGCCCGCCCCCAGCACCCAGGGAGCATTTTCGCCATAGCGAATGGATTAAGCCTGTGGCAACCCGACGCCCGACGCAAGCGGCCGGGATCTTACAGCCGCGAGTAGTGCTCGTCGATGGCCTTGTCCATGGCGGCCTTAAACGACAGCAGCAACTTGTCGCGCTCCACTTCCGGTAGCTGCTGCAGGGCCCGCTCGAAGGTCATGCGGTACACATGGGTCATGAAATCGGCCCCGTACATGGTAAAGAAACCGTCGTGAATCTTGTCGAAAGCCAGCTTTTCGGCCGATGAAATGGAGAGGGAAAGTGCCAGCCATTCCTTGGCGTTGTTGGCTAAGCTGAGTTGAAGGTCCTGATCCAAAGGAAGGAGTTGAGCAAGCTGAAAAGAATAGAAAAAACACCCCGGAGGCAGTAACGCGTCGGTGGCGCTCCGCCTGGCACTACTAGCCATTGGCAGCCGGCAGCTAAGGTCAGCCGGATACTTCGGCGGGCCAGTTTACCTGGCGCAGCAGCACTCGCAGTTCGGCTTCGGAAGCCACGCGGCCCTGGAAACAGTAGAGCATCTGGCCGTTTACGGCTTCGAGCAGCGTCATTTCGCCGTCGGCATAGAGCACCACGGTTTCCTGGCCGACTTCGCTGGGGCGGCTGTAGCGCACCTGCCCGGCCGGCGAGGCATTGCTTCGGAAGCCAAACTTTGCCAGCAATTCGGCCGGGGGTTGGTAAGAAGAATCCATGGAGAGAAAGCCCAGAAACGGAACGCGGGGCCGGAAGGCCGGGCGCTAAGCCACTACCGCAGTGCGCAAGGCAGCAAAAACAGCCGCACCCGCATCACCAAAGCCCCGTAAGTTCGTCATTTTCCAGCCAACTTCGGCCCCAAAGCTCCTCCTTAGCCCAGGCAGGATACCGCAGCCGGCAGCCGGCCAATACACGGGATAGATCAATTCCGGGAGCATACCAGCCATTGGTACCCTCCGGAACCGGGACAGAATCGGACAACCCAAGGCATCCCGAAGGCCAGCAAATACTTGCGAATACACCGCCTGTTGCCCGCGGTTGCCAACTTGAAATCTTCTATTTTTGTCGTTAGCCCCGCCTTTGATTTCGCTGCCTTATCCCAACGGCCACTACTTTCTAAGTCGATGATAAACAGGAATTTGAGGCGCTGAGTTGGGGTTACTAGCGCGGTCCTGTTATCTCTCCCTTATTTTCTACGATTTGTGCAAACCTCTACCCGTTTCTCTACCCTCCGCCGAGGCAATCCGGTAGCTTCCCCGCGCTTTTTAGCGCTGACTCTAGGCCTAAGTTTCGGCTATCTTCCCCTCGCGGCGCAGACGCTTCCGCCCGCGCCGCTGACCGTAACGAAGCTACGGCCGGCCGCCAACGCCATAGCCGCCGACCGCAACACGGCTGTTACCGTCGTCTTTTCGGGCAATCCCGCCCCGGCATCGGCTTCCCGACTAGCCGTTTACCCTACCCAGGGAGGACGCAAAGCGGGTAGCTACGTAGTTACCGACAGCCTGCTCAGGTTTACGCCCGCCGGGGCTTTCCGGCCCGGTGAGAAGATCTGGGTAACGGTGCCGCGCACTATTCAAGGTCCCGGTGGCAGCAGCATTCGGCCCTTCACTTACCCGTTCACAACGGCCGTGGGTGGCTCGGGGCGGGGCAATTTTCAGCCGGGTACTGAGGTGTACCGCCCGGGCCTGGGCGCGGGCCTGGCGTTGGGCGACGTGGATGGCGACGGCGACCTGGACCTGCTCACCAGCAACGCCGCCAGCAATACGGTGGATATTCTGCTGAACGGCGGCAACGCCAGCGGCTCAAGTACCGGCATCTTCAGCAATGGCAGCAGCGTACCCGTGGCCGGCCGGCCCGGCGCCCTGGCTTTGGCCGACGTGGATGGCGACGGCGACCTGGATTTGCTGGTAGCCACCAACAGCGGCACGGTAAGCATCCGGCTGAACGGCGGCGACGCCAGCGGCTCGAACACTGGCGTGTTCAGTGGCAACCACAGCGTGGCCATCCGAGGTATTGCGCAGGCGCTGGTGGTGGGCGACGTGGATGGCGACGGCGACCTGGACCTGCTGACGGCCAGCACCACCGACGGCCAGCTCAGCGTGCGCCTGAACGGGGGCAATGCCAGCGGCTCGAACACCGGCATTTTCAGCGGCACCCAAGCCTTCGCCGTGGCAGCCGAAACCTCGGCCCTGGCGCTGGCCGACATCGATGGCGACGGCGACTTGGATGTGCTGGGCACCAGCGCCAATGGCAACACCATCAACTTCGCGCTCAACGGCGGCGACGCCTCAGGCTCCAATACCGGGCTCTTCCTGGCAGGCCAGTCGGTGCCGGTGGGCCTGCGGCCGGCCGCGCTGGCTTTGGCCGATTTGAACGGTGACGGCACGCCCGACTTGGTAAGCGCCAACGCCGGCAGCGGCACGGTGAGCGTCCGCTTCAACGGTGGCAACGGCAACCCGGCCGGCTCGTTTGGCGGCGCGCAGGAAGTGGCCGTCGGGCCGACGCCCGGCGCCGTGCTGCTGGCCGACGTGGACGCCGACGGCGACCTGGACTTGGTGGTAACCGACACCAGCCCCGGCCCCGGCGGCACCGGCAGCCAGGTAACGGTGCGCCTGAATGGCGGCGATGGCAGCGGCTCGAACACCGGCATCTTCGGCGGTGGCTACACCAGCCCGGTGGGCCTGGGCCCGGCAGCGCTGGCCCTGGGCGACATCGATGGTGACCTGGACCTGGACCTGCTCACGGCCAGCCCGGGCACCGGCACGGTCAGCGTCCGTCTGAACCTGCCGCCCACGCCACTCATCAGCAGCTTCGCCCCGACCAGCGCGGTGGCGGGCAGCACGGTTACGCTGGTCGGCGACTTTCTGACCGGAGCCACCGTAGCGGTAGGCGGCGTGGCGGCAACCATTCTCACCAATTCAGGTACCCGCCTCACGTTCGTGGTACCGGCCGGCGCTTCGCCGGGGCCGGTAGTGGTTACCAATATTTTCGGCAGCTCCAGCAGCACCGCGTTTACAGTCCTGCTCCGGGTTACGGCCACCGCGCCGGACCCTAATGCCCTGAACGTGCCCCGTAGCGGCAGCAGCGTGCGTGTGAGTTTTACCGAACCACTCCGGACTGCGCCCGCGCCACCGCTGCCCGTTTTTTCGGCGCAGGCCGGCGGCCGCAAGGCGGGCACGGTTAGCGTGCAGGGCAACACGGCCAGCTTTGCCCCTGCCACCGGCTTTCTACCCGGCGAAGTAGTGAACGTAACCGTACCCGCGCAGGTGCTGAGCGCGGGCGGCCTTGGCGCTACGCCCCGGGTGCTGCAGTTCACGACGGCGACGGGCGGAACCGGCCAGGCCAATTTCCAGCCCGGGGCCGACCCGGTCGTCGGCTCTCCGTCGCCTTACCAGGTAGCACTGGCCGATGTAGATGGCGACGGCGACCTGGACCTGATTACGGGCTTTTCGGGCGCGGGCTCTGCCGGTTCGCTGAGCGTACTACGCAACGCGGGCCAGGGCACGTTCAGCGGCCTGCCGGCCTTCTTCGAGGTGGGCGGCAACAACCCCGACGTGCGGGGCGTAACGGCCGGCGACGTGGACGGCGACGGCGACCTGGACCTGGTGACGGCCAACTTTGGCCGCAGCGACGTAACCACCCTGCTCAATGATGGCACCGGCAGCTTTTTCCCGCAAAGTATCGCGCCCGTGGGCGGCTCGCCCTACCGCCTGGCCCTGGCCGACATCGACGGTGACGGCGACCTAGATTTACTGACCGCTAATTTTGGCCCCAATAACCTGGGCAACACGGTTTCGGTGCGGCTCAATGATGGCCGGGGAATCTTCCGGGGCACCACGGAGCTACCACTGGGGGCGAGTATTTCCGGACTGGCCGTGGCCGATGTCGACAACGACGGCGACTTGGACCTGGTGGCTTCGGTGTTCGGGGAAGACCGGGTGGCCATCCGCCTCAACGACGGCACCGGCGCGTTCAGCGGGACGGCCAGCGTAGCCGTAGGGCCAGGACCGTACAGCGTAGCGCTGGCCGACGTGAATGCCGACGGATTCGTGGATTTGCTCACGGCCAACCTCGGCGGCCTCGCGGCGGGTACTACCGCTTCCGTGCGGCTCAACGATGGGCGCGGCACGTTTGGCGGCGGCTCGGAGGTGGGGGTGGGCACGGCCCCCAGTACCGTGCTCGCGGCCGATATGGATGGCGACGGCGACCTGGATTTGCTGACGGCCAACTACGGCAGCAATACGGTTTCGGTGCGCCTCAACAACGGCCAGGGCATTTTCAGCGGCGGCTCCGACCCCACCGTGGACACGAGCACCTACACTAGGGCCGGCTCGTTCAGCCTGGCCGTGGGCGACCTCGACGGCGACGGTGACCTCGACCTGGCCGCCGCCAACTCCGGCAACGCAACCAGCAGCACGGTCAGCATCCGCTTCAACCAGCCGGCCCCGCCAGTGGTGCTCGGCTTTACGCCCCCCAGCGGCGGGGCCGGCACCGTCGTCACCATTACCGGGGCCCATTTCACGGGAACTACCGGGGTAGCCTTCAATGGTGTTGCGGCGGCTTTCACCCTGGTATCGGCCACGCAGCTTACAGCTACCGTACCGGCCACGGCCAGCACGGGCCCGATTACGGTGACCAGCCCGGCCGGCAGCGGCCGCAGCCCGCAGGATTTTGAAGTCGTGGGCTCCTTCACGCTCAGTTCGGTGCTGCCCGTGCGCAACCAGCGCAACGCCCTGCTGGTCAGCCCGGTGGTTTTCCAGTTCAACCAACCCATCAGCAGTACCGGCGTGGCGGCGGCCCTGAGCGTGGTGAGTTCGCAGGCCGGCGGCCGCAAGACCGGGACCCTGACCGTGAGCGGCGACCAACTGACCTTCGTGCCAGCGATGCCCTTCAAGCCGGGCGAAACCGTTACGGCGAGCCTGACTGCGGCCGTGCAGAGTGCCGGCGGGCGGGCCCTGAGCGCGGGCCACGTGTTTCAGTTTACTACGGCCGCCGGGGCAGCCTCGGGGCAGTTTCCAGCCCTGAGGCAGGTGGCCAGTGTGGGGCTGAACCCCCTGGCCGCCGCCGCCGCCGACCTGAACGGCGACGGCACCCTCGATGTGGTTACGCTCAACCCGGGGGGGCGGTCGTTTTCGGTGCGCTTCAACGATGGCCGCGGCCAGTTCAGCGGTACCACCAACTTGTCGGTCGGTTCGGATATGCTGGCCTTCGCGGTACTGGACATGGATAAAGATGGCGACCTGGACCTGCTGACGACCGACGGCCGACTGCTGATCCTCAAGCTCAATTCCGGAACGGGCACTTTCGTGGATGGCGGCTTCCGGCCGATTCAAACCACCATCACCGACCAGATTTATTCGCTGGTAGTCGGCGACATAAACGCCGATGGCTACCCCGACCTGCTGCTGCCCGATGGAATTAACAGCGCAGTATGGGTGCTGCTCAACAACCGGGCGGGGGGCTTTACCAACCGCGGCACTTTTGGGGTGGGCAATGGCCAGCAGTATTTTTCGCAGCCTTATCAACTAGCTTTGGCCGACGTGGATGCCGATGGTGACCTGGACTGCATCAGCCTGAATGGCAACCCCAGCGGGCTGGCCGTGCGCCTTAACGATGGGACCGGCCAGTTCAGCGGCACGCATTACATGGCGCTCAACGGCAACAGCAGCCTAGCTGTGGCCGATGTGAACGGGGACAATGTACCCGACGCGCTGGTGGGCGCCAACGGCACGGTACAAACCCTGCTGGGCACCGGCCGGGGCACTTTCACGGTCGGTTCCAGCGTGAGCGTGGGCAACTTTCCGCGCACGATGGCCACGGGCGACGTGGACGGCGACGGCGACCTGGACCTGGTAACCAGCAACTCCGACGGCTACTCGCTTTCCGTGCGCCTCAACGATGGCACCGGCCGGTTCAGTGGCACTGCCAGCATTGCGACGGACCAAAACCCTATCGGCGTGGTTTTGGCCGACCTCGACGGCGACCTGGACCTGGACCTGCTTATGTGCCAGTCTACTGACAGCAATGTGCGGATCAGCCTGAATCCCGGCGTTATCACGACCACCACGGCGTCCGATTTCACTGCCGCGGTGCGCCTTTTCCCGAACCCGGCCAGCCAGCGGTTCAGCCTCACGCTGCCGGCCCGGCCCCAGCCGGCCCCGCTCCGCCTCACGCTGCGCGACAACCTGGGCCGGGTAGTACGGAGCCAGCAGCTCCGCCTGCCCGCCACCGAGGCCACGGCGGAATTTGATGCAGCCGGCCTGGCGCCTGGCATGTACCTGCTCCAGGGCACCATCGGCAGCCAAAGCTTCAGCCGGCGCGTGGTGCTTGAGTAGGCCCGGCTGAGGTTTATCTCTTTCTTGGCCGTGCGCCATGCCGACCCAAAAGCTCACCCTCTTTTTTTACGATCAAGTTGGTTTTACCCCGGGTGGCTACCATCCGTTTCAACAAGCAAGCTGCTTAGCTTAATGCGGCTTGGATTCGCTACTATTTTCCGTTCGCTACGGCAGCGTGGCACTCCGCTTAGCCCCCTATTCCTCCGCTATTTCCGCTTATGTCAATGAAAACAAGTCTACTTGCGCTGCTCTGGGGTTTGGGGCTGAATCTGCTGGCCTTCGGTGGCCACGCCCAACCAACTGTGCTGGCAGTTTCTCCCGTGGCCAACACGCTTAGTGCGTCCCGGCAAAGCACGGTAAGTGCCACGCTTAGCGAGGTGCTGGCCCCCGCAAGCACGGGGGCGTTACTGGTGCACAGCAGCCGGCGCGGGGGGCTGCGTAGCGGCTCCAGCGGCACTACCACCGTTAGCGGCAACACCGTGGTCTTTGCCCCCACTTACGCCTGGCAACCCGGCGAAACCGTGCGGGCCACCCTAACAACTGGCCTCCGCAACCCGGCTGGCCAGGCGCTAAGTACGCCGCGGGTGTTCGAGTTTACAACGGCCACGGGCGGTACGGGCCGCAGTAATTTCCTGCCCGCGGCCGCCGTCCCCGATGTGGCCGTAGCCGCTTCGGCCCGCGATGTAATGCTGGGCGACATCGACGGCGACGGCGACCTGGATTTGGTTACGCCCAGCCCCAACTTCACCGGTCCGGGCACAGTTAGTGTAAGGTTAAACAACGGCAGCGGCATTTTTGCAGCGCCCGCCACCAATGCCGAAGTGGCAGTGGGCCAGTACTGCCTGCGGGCAGCGTTGGGCGACGTAGACGGCGACGGCGACCTGGACCTGCTCACGGCCAACGCCAACTACAACGGTCCGGGCAGCGTCAGCGTCCGCCTCAACAATGGCCGCGGCTCTTTCAGCGCGCCGGCCGCCAACGCCGAAGTGGCAGTAGGCAACCACCCCGTGCACCTGTCCCTGGGCGACGTAGACGGCGACGGCGACCTGGACCTGGTAACGGCCAACGAAACCGGCTCGGTAAGCATCCGGCTTAACAACGGCAGCGGGCGCTTCATTCCGCCGGCCCTCAACCCCGACCCCCAGTTGGGCAACACCATCAAGTTTGTGGCGCTGGGCGACCTGGACGGCGACGGCGACCTGGACATCGTGGCCGCCAATTACGGGGCGTTGCCTTCTTTGGTGAACGTGCTGCTCAATACGGGGCAGCAAACGGCTAATTTTCAGCTGCCCGCCACCAACGGCGCTATCCGGGTGGGGCTGAACCCAGTCAGCCTGGCGCTGGGCGATGTGGACGCCGACGGCGACCTGGACCTGGTAGTGGGCACCAACGACGGCGGCCCCGGACAGCTCAACGTGCGCCTCAACAACGGTGATGCCAGCTTCAGTAACGGCCCCAACGCCTATGTGGGCAACGCCTACAGCCTGTTGCTGGGCGACGTGGACGCTGACGGCGACCTGGACGTGGTGGCGTCGGCCGGCTCGCTCAACTCGGTTAACGTGCGCGTTAATATGGGCAACGGTACCTTCGAGGCCCCGCCAACCACCCCCAATGTGGCCATCGGCGAATTTGTAACGGGTGCAGCCCTGGGCGACGTGGATGGCGACGGTGACCTGGACATCGTCAGCACCAGCTCCGGCAGTATGGTCAGCGTCCGGTTCAACCAGCCCACCGATGCGTTACCGGCGCCCACCATTACCGCCTTCAGCCCCACCAGCGGGCTGGTAGGCACCGAGGTAACCGTGTTGGGTACCACGTTTACCAGCGCCACCACCGTGCTGTTCAATGGCGTGGTAGCGGCTCAAGTAACGGTTGCGGCGGCCACGCGGCTTACGGCTACTGTGCCGTCCGGGGCCACCACCGGCCCCATCACAGTGCGCACGCCCAACGGCGAAGCCGTAAGTACCACTTCGTTTTTCGTTTTGGCCCCGCCCACGCTGCCTACATTGGTCGTGGCCGGCTTGAATCCGGCCCGCAACCAGCCCAACGCGCCCCGGACCGGTGGCGTGGCCGTTACGTTTTCGTCGCCCATGCAGGATGTTGCCGCCACCCGCCAGGCCCTGCGGGTGAGCAGTGCCCAGCGCGGGGGCTGGCTGACGGGCACAGCCAGCGTGAGTGGCAGCACGCTCCGCTTGCAGCCAAAATACGCGTTCATGCCCGGCGAGAAGCTGTTTGCTACCGTGTTGCGCGGTCCCCGTAGCGTAACCGATACGTTGTTTCGGCGGCCCTACGTGTATCAGTTCCACGCGGCCACTTCGGGCGCGGGCCGCAGCTACCTGCGCCCCGGCTCCGAGGTAGCCGTGGGCTACTACCCCAGCAGCGTGGCTTTGGCTGATGTGGATGGCGACGGCGACCTGGATATGGTTACGACCAACCAATATGCCGCCACGGTGAGCGTACGCCTGAACGGGGGCGACGCCTCGGGCTCCAACACCGGCCATTTTTCGGGTGGGCAAGATATTGAAACGACCAAAGGGCCGCGTCAGGTGCATATGGCCGACGTGGATGGCGACGGCGACCTGGATATGGTGCTGGCCTGCGAGGGCTACACCGGCGGCCAGGTGAGCGTGCGCCTGAACGGGGGCGACGCCTCGGGCTCCAATACCGGCCGGTTCTCGGGCGGCAACGATATCCGCGACCTCTCCAGCCCCTACAACCTGGCGCTGGGCGACATCGACGGCGACGGCGACCTGGATATGGTAACGGCCGACCGGAGCCTGGGCTACATCCACGTAACTGGCAACGGGGGGACGGGTCTTTTTGGCGTCAGCTACCGGATTCCGGCCGGGCGCGACCCCAGCGGCGTGGCCCTGGGCGACGTGGACGGCGACGGCGACCTGGACCTTGTATTCGCCAGCGGCGGTGACGGCACCGTGCGCATCTGCCTCAACGAAGGCAACGAAAGGGGCGGCTACGGGGGGCGCTTCAACCCCCAACCCGCGCAGGAGCTGCTGACCGGCAACACCCCCGCCAACCTGCTGCTGGCCGACATCGACGGCGACGGCGACCTGGACTTGCTGGTGGGCAACGAGCAAGACGGCGTGAGCAAGGTGCTGGTGTACCGCAACACCGGCGCAACTGCGGGCAGCGGCACGCCCCTATTTGGGCCGGCTACCGGCGTGGCAGTGGCCGGCACGCCCCGCCGCATTGCCCTGGCCGACCTCGATGCCGATGGCGACCTGGACCTGGCCATCACCTACGGCAGCATCAGCACCTCGGTGAGCGTGCGGCTGAACGGGGGCGATAATTCGGGCTCCAATACCGGCGTTTTTTCGGGTGAAGGCAACTACGAAGTCGGCATCTCGCCCCAGGGCCTGGCGCTGGGCGACGTGGATGGCGACGGCGACGTGGATGTGCTGACCGTGGGCCAGGGCAACAGCGCGGTCAGTGTCCGCCTCAACACCGATGGCGGCGGCGTGCTAAGCAGCTCGGCAACGACGGTTTGCGCGGGCTCCAACCAAGGCACGCTTACGCTACGCTACGCCGTGGGCACGGTGCTCGGCTACCAGGCCAACACGGGTTCCGGCTACACTAACCTGGCCGGCACCGACCTGGCCTTTGCGTTTGCCAACCTCTCCGCCACCACTACCTTCCGCGCCGTGCTGCGCAACCCGGCCAACGAAATCGTGTATTCCGAGCCGGTAACCGTTATGGTGCTGCCGCTGCCCGTGGTGGCATTAGCGGCGGCGGGTCCGGCTACGGTTTGCGCCGGCACTTCGGTTCGGCTTACCACCACCACCGATGCGCCGGGCTACACCTACCAGTTTCTGCGCGACGGGCAGCCGATTGCCAGCGCTACGGCCACCATTTACGCGGCTACCGCCAGCGGTTCCTACACGGTTCGGGTTACCAACTCCACCGGCTGCAGCACGGTTTCGGAGGCGGTAGTCGTGCGCATAAACCCCGTTCCGGTCCGCCCAACGGTATCGGTGAGCTACGCACCGGGTCCGGTTTTAACCAGCAGCGCCCCAGTTGGCAACCAATGGTACCTGAACGGAACGGCGCTGCCCGGTGCTACGGCCAATACCCTGGCCACCGACCCCAATGCGGCCCAGGGTAGCTACACGGTCATCACAACCTCGGACCAGGGTTGCGCTTCGCAGCCTTCACTGCCGCTGGTTATCACCACAACCCGTTCTTCATCGGCACCTACTGCCCTGCAGGTGTATCCTAACCCCACGCCCGATGGCCGCCTGACCGTATTACTGCCGAACAAGCGCGGACAGCCCACCATGCTTCATCTGTATAATATGACCGGCCAGCTCCTGCTTTCCCGCACCGTACTGTCCGCCGATAACCAGATATTGCTGGATATCCGCACGCTCCCGGCCGGGGCCTACCTGTTGCGGTCAATTACCCCGCAAGGTTCCGAAAGCCGCTTGCTTATCAGGAACTGATTTTGGCAGATGCGCTGCCGAAGTGATTTTACGGCCTGAAAAAAGATCAGGAGCCAAACGAGCGAGTACCCCGAAAATATGCTCCGGGATACTCGCTCGTTTGGCTCCTGCTACTTCACATAGCTTCCTTAAAAAGCTCGTGCATCAGAGCCGCTGAAACATTCCCGGAAGCCAGCCAGCCAGCCCGAGAGTCACGCTTGTCCGGCTGACGTTCTAATAGTTCCGGTCAATATTACCCGGAGCAGAAGCGGCAATTTACTACCCCATAAACCGCCGCAGGTAAGGGGCCGTTTTGCTGGCCTTCGCCTTGGCTACCGTAGCCGGCGGGCCTTCGGCTACTACCTGGCCGCCCTCGTCGCCGGCACCGGGGCCCATGTCCATCACCCAGTCGGAGGCGGCTACTACGCGCATGTCGTGCTCCACTACCACCACGGTGTTGCCGGCCGTTACCAGCGCCTGCAGCTGCACAAGCAGGCGCTCCACATCGGCGGGGTGCAGGCCAGTGGTGGGCTCATCGAGCACGTAGAGCGTGTGGCCGCGGGCGGGGCGCTGCAGCTCGGTGGCCAGCTTGATGCGCTGGGCCTCGCCCCCGCTCAGTTCGGTGGCCGGCTGGCCCAAGCGCAGGTAGCCCAGGCCCACTTCACGCAGCACCGTCAGGGCCCGATGGATGGGCGGCTCGTCGGCGAAAAATTCGCTGGCCGCGTCCACCGTCGTGCCCAGCACCTGGGCAATATTCTGGCCGTTGTACTCAATTTCGAGGGTTTTATCGTTGTAGCGGGTGCCGTGGCAGACGGGGCAGGGCGCGTAGACGCTGGGCAGAAACAGCAGCTCCACCATCACGAAGCCTTCGCCCTGGCAGTTGGGGCAGCGGCCTTTCTTCACGTTGAAGGAGAACTGGCCGGCATCGTAGCGGCGCTTGCGGGCCTCGGGCGTGGCCGCAAACAGCCGCCGCACATGGTCGAACAGGCCGGTATAAGTGGCCATGTTCGAGCGGGGCGTGCGGCCGATGGGCTTCTGGTCTACCTGTACCAGCCGCGTCAGCGGGGCCGCATCGGGCGAGAAGCTGAACGCCAACGCCCCGCTCCCTTGGTCGCGGTCGTCGCCTTCGGCCGCCAGCAGCTCATCGGCCGTTTCCGGCTCGTCCTCCGTTGGGGCCTTTTCGCGCGGGCTCCTCACTTCCAGCTTCAGCAGCTGGCTTACCAAACTCGATTTGCCCGAGCCCGAAACGCCCGTTACGGTCGTGAGGACGCCCAGTGGGAAGCGCACGGTGAGGTCGTGCAGGTTGTGGCGCGTGATGCCGGCCAACTCCAGCCAGCCGGCCGGCTCGCGGGGTTCGGCGGTGGCCGGGCGGCCTGCTTGCGGCGGGAACAGGAAGCGGCGCGTGTGCGAGGCTTCCACCTGCTTCAACCCTTCGGGCGGGCCGCTGTACAGGATTTGGCCACCCTGCTCACCAGCCTGGGGGCCCACATCCACCAGCCAATCAGCCCGGCGCACCACGTCGAGGTTGTGTTCGACTACGAACAGCGAGTTGCCCGCGCTGCGCAGGCTGGCCAGGGCCGTGAGCAGCGCCTCGGTATCGGCCGGATGCAGGCCCGCCGAGGGCTCATCGAGCACGTACACTACCCCGAACAGATTGGAGTAGAGCTGGGTAGCCAGCCGCAGCCGCTGTAATTCGCCCGGCGAAAGACTGGGCGTGCTTCTTTCCAGGGATAAATAGCCCAGGCCCAGATCGAGCAGTACTGCCAGCCGGGCCCGCAGGTCTTCGGCAATGCGGCGGGCGGCTTCTACCTGGGCCGGGTCGTGGGCGGCGTGCTGGGCGTGGCGGGTTTCGGTGCCGGCCTCGTAGGGCTGCAGTAGGGCCGCCACTTGCTTGAGTGGCAGGGCGGAGAAGTCGGCAATATCGAGGCCCGCAAATGTCACGCTGAGCGACTCGCGGCGCAGGCGCTTGCCGTGGCAGGTGGGGCAGGCGGTGCTCAGCATATACTGCTGCACCCGCTTTTTCATCTGGGCACTCTGGGTGTTGGAAAACGTGTAGAGCACGTGCCGCCGGGCGCTGCTGAAGGTACCCATATAGTTGGGCTCCTGCTTCCGCTGCACGGCCCGCTGGGTTTGCTCGGGCGAGTAGCCAGGGTACACGGGCACCACCGGCTGCTCGTCGGTGAACAGAATCCAGTCGCGCTGCTTTTGCGGGAGGTCCTGCCAGGGCGTGTCCACGTCGTAGCCCAGCGTCACGAGGATGTCGCGCTGGTTCTGGCCGCCCCAGGCCTGGGGCCAGGCGGCAATGGCCCGCTCGCGAATCGTCAGCGTAGGGTCGGGCACCATGCTCTGCTCCGTCACTTCGTACACGCGGCCCAGCCCGTGGCAGGTGGGGCAGGCACCCTCGGGCGTGTTGGCCGAAAACGCCTCGGCGTAGATGATACTTTGCCCCTTAGGATAGTCGCCGGCCCGCGAATATAGCATGCGCACCAGGTTGGAAAGCGTAGTCACCGAGCCCACCGACGAGCGCGTAGTGGGCGTGCCGCGCTGCTGCTGCAGGGCCACGGCCGGCGGCAGGCCCTCAATGGAATCCACCTCGGGCACGGCCATCTGATGAAACAGCCGCCGCGCATACGGCGACACCGACTCGAGGTAGCGCCGCTGGGCCTCAGCGTATAAGGTACCAAACGCCAGGCTACTTTTGCCTGAGCCCGACACGCCGGTAAACACCACCAGCGCATCGCGGGGTACATCAACGTCCACGTTTTTCAGGTTGTGTTCCCGGGCACCGCGCACTTGCACGAAGCCAGTAGTTGACTGTTCAGCTTTCCATTCCGACATACATACTGCGTAAAGTAGAATCCAGCAATACGCGGAATTGGCCTTTTCCGCCGAATAGAACGAGCTTCACAGGTTGTAGCGACGCGTATTTGCATCTGGTCGTTAGATGAAACCGGGCTGACGGAGCGGATGACCAGACGCGAATACGCGTTGTCACCCCGCTTTCAATAGTAAGCTGGCCGAGTTGATGCAAAACCGCAGCCCGGCCGGCGCGGGCCCGTCGGCCGATACGTGGCCCAGGTGCCCGGCGCAGACGTTGCAGCGCACTTCTATGCGCTGCATGTGGTGGCTGTCGTCGGAGTGGAAGCTGAGGGTGGCCCGGCTGGCGGGCTGGGTGAAGCTGGGCCAGCCGGAAATGGCGTGGTACTTGGTGGCCGAATCGAACAGCAGCTGCCCGCAGCCGGCGCAGCAGTAGCAGCCCGGCGCGTAGCTGCGGCAGAATTCATTGCGGTAAGCCGCCTCGGTTTCGGCCAGGCGCAACACCCGAAACTGCAGCGCCGTTAGCCGGTCAGCCCATGCAGCCTCCGGCAGCTCCAGGCGGCGCACGGGTTCAGGATTGCCATAGCGGGCATACGTCAGCACGTCGCGCCAGCGCAAACACGGTGCGGACTGCAGTGGTGCTACGAGCTGCACGAGAGCGTGGCGCTGCCGGGCTTGGTAGCGGCCCACTCGGGGCGGCGGGCAGCCAGGGCCTCGTGCTCAGGCTGCTCATCGAAGGGCCTTTTCAGCACCTCGTGCAGGGTATGCAGCGGAGCCAGGTTGCCAGCCTCAGCGGCCTCAATAGCCTGCTGAGCCAGGTAGTTGCGCAGCACGTACTTGGGGTTCACGGTCAGCATACCGTCCCGGATGGCCTCGGGCGTGGACGGCTCCTGCCGCAGCCGGGCCGCGTACTGCCCCAGCCACGCCCGTAGCGCCGCGGAGTCAGTGGCATCGGGTGCGGCGTACGAAACGGCCTGCAGCAACGCAGTGGCCAGTTTCTCCACCGGTTCATTTACTGATTCGGCGGCCAGCAGGCGGGGCACCAGGTGGGAAAGATGGCGGTAGAACAGCGTCATATCCACCCGGGCACCTTCCATGGCCGGCAGCAGGCTACCTACCAACTGCTTGTCTGCTGCTTCATTGCCAGAAGCCGTGAGGCCGAGCTTGGCCAGCAGGCGCACGTGGTGGCTGCGGTTGAACGTGGCCACGTACTGGTTGAGGGCGGGGCGCAATAGCTCGGGGTCGGGCACGAGGGGCGTGAGGGCCTGGGCCAGCTGCGTCAGGTTCCAGAGTACCACCTGCGGCTGCTGACCGAAGGCGTAACGGTAGTTGGTGAAGTCGGTGGTGTTGGGCGTCCAGCCGGGCTCGTAGGGTTCCAGCCAGCCGTAAGGGCCGTAATCGATGGTCAGGCCCAGGATGCTCATATTATCGGTGTTGAGCACGCCATGTACGAAGCCGACCGTCTGCCATTGCGCCACCGTTTCGGCCGTGCGCCGGCAGATTTCCGTTAACCAGGCCACGTACACCGCCGGGGAGGGTTCGCCCAGTTCGGGAAAGTGGTGGCGGATTACGTAGTCGGCCAGCACCCGCAGGTTGTCGGTTTCGTTGTGGGCTAGCAGGAGCTGGAAGTTGCCGAAGCGCACAAATGAGGGGGCCACCCGGGCCACCACGGCCCCCGGCTCGGGGCGGGCGTTGCCGTCGTAAAACATGTCGCGCAGCACTTGGTCGCCGGTGCTCACCAGGCTCAGCGCCCGGGTAGTGGGCACGCCCAGGTGGTGCATGGCTTCGGAACAGAGAAACTCGCGCACCGAAGAGCGCAGCACGGCCCGGCCGTCGGCGCGGCGCGAGTAGGGCGTGGGCCCGGCCCCTTTCAGCTGGACTTCCCAGCGGCGGCCCTGCTGGCCCGGCAGCTCGCCCAGCGAAATGGCCCGCCCGTCGCCGAGCTGGCCGGCCCAGTTGCCGAACTGGTGGCCGCCGTAGCGGGCGGCGTAGGGCCGCATCGAGTCGGCCACGCGGTTGCCGGCCAGCAGCTCCGTGGCCGCGCCCTGCTCCGGCGGCCGCGCCAGCCCCAACTCCGTCCCCATTTCCGCCGACCACTCCAGCAGCCGCGGCTTGGCTACCGGCGTGGGCGCTACGGGCGAGTAGTGGTAGCCCGGCACCTGCCGCGGCACGTTCTCGTGCGAAGGGTCACCGGCCAGTTCATCGACGAAGGAATTGGTAAATGTGGCGCTTTCGAGTAGCTGAGGCATGATTTAGTGCTTAGTTGATAGTGCTTAGAGCGAAGTATTTTTTGGCGTGTTATGCAGCCCGGAGCTACAACCCGGGGGCGGCAGCGGCGCCCGCCAGTACCTGCCGGGCCGCCCGTTCCCCGACTTCTACGGCGCCATCGAGGCGGCCCCACTCGCCGGTGGCGGTTTCGGCCCCAGCCCAGATGAGGCGGTCCTGCCAGAGCGGGACCCGCAACTCCGGCGGGCCCTGCAGCGGCACGGCTAGCGGCGGGGCTTCGTCGGCGGGAGTGCTGGTAAACGGTTCGCGGGTCCAGTCGAGTTCCTGGTAAGCCAGCGGCCGGGCGGCGGCGGGGCCGAACAGCCGCACCAGCTGGGCCACTACGGCTGCCTCGCGGGCGGCGACTGGGGCGTTGCGTAGCGCATGGGGGGCGGCAAAAAACCCGAACAGTACGCCCGGCTGGCCTTCGGGCGGCGTGGCGTCGTGGATTTCCGTTAAAGGCCCCTGCTGGCTCACCCCAAAGCCCGACCAGCCCAGCTCGCGCCAGAAAGGCGTTTCGTAGGTTACCAGGCTTTTCATAGAGTGGCTCATCCAGGTAGGCGTCTGCTGCTGGGCGGCCTGCACGGCGGCGGACAACGCGGGCTCAAACTGCAGACTGTAGCCGGCCAGGCGCGGCGGCAGTGCCACCACTACGGCCGCCGCCCGGTAGGTGCGCGGCTGCCCGTTTTCTTTCGTCGTTACCTCTACCCCATCGGCCAGCTGCCGCAGCCCGGTTGCGCGGGCACCGAGCTGCACAGTACCGGCCGGCAGGGCGGCCGCTACGGCCTGAGCCAGCGCGGCCGCACCACCCGCAAACCGCAGGTAGCCCGCCGAGCCCGAGGGATGCGGCAGCCGGTGCACCGTACCACCCGTTTCGTAGGCCGTAGCCCCGGTGCTATACTGCTCGAACGGCGCAAGGTGCAGCTCGCGCGCCAGCGCCAGCAACTGGGGCTGATGGCTCCACCCCCAGGTCGCCCCCAGGTCAGCGAGGGCGCCGCTGGAGTGGCCGCCGCCAGGATGGGCGGGCACGGCGTGGGTGCGGCCACCCACCCGGTCGCGGGCCTCCAGCACCCGCACGGTGCGGCCGGCCGCTACCAGCCGCCGCGCCGCCACCAGGCCCGAAAGCCCGGCCCCCAGTATTAGTATCAAAGATGAATCTGCCATAGGCTCCCTAACAGACAAGGGGCTGCAAAGTAACGAGCCTCGCTGCCAATTGGCCGATTCGGGTGGGCAACTGGCTGACACCAACTGGGCGGCCAGACCGCGAATAGTTGCAAATAGATTCTTTTATCTATATATTAAGCTACTCTCCTGCTGTCACTTAGTAGCAGCATCCGTCCACCTTCTGCCGCCACGCCATGAAAAACATCCTGGTTCCCACCGATTTCTCCCCCGAATCACGGTACGCTTTTGAGGCAGCGGTGCAGCTGGCACAGCGCAGTGGCGGGCAACTGCTGCTGCTGCACTGCTTTGTACCGCCCACCGACTCCCACGTTTCCACCACCGGCGGACTGGTGGGCGGCCACGGGCTCGACGACGTGTACGTGCTCAAAACCCTGCAGGCTATCAAGCGCCGCATGCACGGGCTGATGGCCCAGGCCCACGAGCTGGCCCCCGATGTGCCGGTGCATGAACTAGTGCTTACCACCGAGCCCGAAACGGCCATCCTCGAAATCATCCAGGATCGGGGCATTGATCTGGTGGTGCTGGGGGCGCACGAAAACACTTCCTGGACGCGCTTCTTCCTCAGCACACACACCGAGCATATTATGCGCGGTGCCTCCTGCCCGGTACTCACTGTCAAGCATCCGGTCAAGAATTTCGAGGTGCGCCATTTAGTATTTGCCTCTGACTTTTCGGCTGAGGCCGACCAGGTCGCACCCAGCCTACAGCGGTTGCTGGGCCTCTATCCGGCCGCCACATTGCACCTGCTCGACGTGGTACCCACGGCCGGCCACCATGCGCGCGCCCTAGAGGCCATCCACGCGTTTGCCGCGCGCCACCAGTTCAGCCATTACGAGCCCGATGTATTCGATGCGCCCCGGGCCAGCACTGGCATCCCGCGCTTCGCTGAGCAGGCCCATGCCGATCTGGTTGTGATGCTTACCCACGGCCGCTCGGCCCTCAGCCACCTGCTGCAGGGCAGCATTTCCGAGGCCGTGGCCCTGCATGCTGCCCCGCCCGTGCTCACAGTGCCTATTTAAAGGGTGGCAGAGGGCTATTTTCTCAGTGGATCGTGGCCCCAGTTCATGAGGGAGTAGCGCCAGGGCGAGGTCTTGGTTTCGGTTTTGTCATCGGGGCCGCCCTGGGCAAGGTGGCGGCTGATGTAGCTGTGGACTTTGTGCATGTGGGCGTGGTCGTCGTCGGTCAGGTCGGCCTTCTTCTTGTGCAGGATCTGCACGATTTTCTCGCCCGAATGGTGGCCGATGCTGCTGCCGTCGCCGCTGTCCTGGCCCACCGACTTCGACTCATCGGTTTTCAGCCACTTTTCCAGCTCGGCCGCCGTCATGTTCACATCGCTCTTGAATTCGGTATAGATGTCGTCGGAGGCGTGGTCTTTGGTTGCCATGTAAAAGTATCGTTGCAGGTGAAAAAGAAAAACCCGGCCGTGGGGCCGGGTTTTTCAACGCAAATCTGCGGCCTGCTGTTACGGCTGCCTACAGCAGCATGATGCCCCTATCGGCCAGTTCCCGGCGCGTTTCCTCGGGCCAGATGCTCACCTGCACCTCCCCAATGTGGGCCTTACGGAGCATAAACATGCACACGCGGCTCTGCCCGATACCACCACCAATACTCTCGGGCAGCTCGCCCCGCAGCAGCCGGCCATGAAACTCCAGCGCCTGGCGCTGCTCGCAGCCGCGCAGCGCCAGCTGCCGCCGCAGCGCCAGCTTATCCACCCGAATACCCATCGACGATAATTCGAGGGCCGTTTGCAGCACCGGATGCCAAACCAGCAGGTCGCCGTTGAGGCCCTGGTAGCCGGGGGCAGTTTCGGTGCTCCAGTCGTCGTAGTCGGGGGCGCGGCCATCGTGGGCCTCGCCGTGGCTCAGGGCGCCGCCAATGCCCATCAGGAACACCGCGCCGTACTGCCGGGTGGCCTCGTGCTCGCGCTCTTTGGGTGTAAGATCGGGGTACTGGCGCAGCAGGTCTTCGGCGTGCAGAAAGGTGATGCGGCCGGGCAGCACCGGCACGATATCGGGGTACCGGGCGGCTACTTCGACCTCAGTGGCCCGCAGCGCCTCATAAATCTGCTCCACGGTGGCGCGCAGGAATTCCGGTGTGCGCTGCTCGGCCGCTATGTGCTGCTCCCAGTCCCACTGATCGACGTAGATGGAATGGATGGGCGAGTAGTCCTCATCGGGGCGCAGGGCGCGCATATCGGTGAGCAGGCCCCGGCCGGCGGCAATGCCCAGCTCGCGCAGCCGCAGCCGCTTCCACTTGGCCAGCGAGTGTACTACCACGGCCCGCTGCTCGGCCAGCGCTTTTACCGGGAAGGTCACCGGCCGCTCCACCCCGTTCAGGTCGTCGTTGATGCCGGTCCCGTCGAGCACGGCAATGGGGGCCGAAACACAGCTCAGGCGCAGGCGGCGGGCCAGTTCGCGGGCAAATACACTCTTCACCAGGCTAATTGCCTCTTCGGTTTCGAGTAAATCGGTGGTAATCATTTCGGCGGTCATCATGGGGCTGTTTTTTAAATGGTTTCTGAGAGGTTTTTATTTTCGTAAGGGCACACGAGTTCCCCTGCTCCAACCGGAGCTTTTTTTTTGTTTTTTCAGCGCTAATAATTAAAACTACCCCGCTTACCAACCACTCGCTACGGGACCAAATGGGCGGCAAAGGCACAAAAAAAAGCCTTCCGAAGAGGAAGGCTTGGAAAAAATCAATTATTGATCTTTATTTTTCCCAGGGTGCAATAGCCTTCCAGTCCCGAATAATATTATTATTCGAGTTATTATTCTGGCGGTTATTGCGGAAATGACGCATCGGAATTTTACCGTTTATTGAAGTGCTCACAAGTATAACAAGCTACTGGTAAATACGCAACTTTTTATCCATTTATTTTAATTTTAGTCGCAGCAGCGGCTTCTACGCGGGTTCCTCGTCGGCGCCACCGCTCAGGGCGTGGCGCACATCGCGCACGGCTGGCAGCACCGACAGCGGCACGGGGGCCTCGGGGTGCAGCAGGTGCAGCAGGCGCAGGTACTTGGCCCGGCCTTCCGAGCGCATGAGCGGCGGTACGGCATACACGAAAACCTTGAAGGGCTCCGTTTTCTGCACCCCAATCAGCAGAAACCGGTCGGCCTGCAGCGCATCGGCATAAAACGCGGCCTGCCGGTCGTAGTCGTAGTAGGTGCACTGCTCCACGAAGTGGTTGTAGTCGCGGGCCATGGTGGTCTTGAAATCCACGACGGTATAGGGGTGGCCGGGGTGGTCGACGACCAGATCGGCGCGCAGCTTGCAGAGCGTGCCGGTCACGGGTTCGGTGAAAATGCAGCTCGGCTCGGGCGTGCCCACATCGAGCAGCGCCTTCACTTCGGGGTCGAGCTGCACGCCCTCCACCATCCACCAGATGAGCGTGTCGTTGATGCCGGGCTGGCCAGCCTCGTAAAGGTCGGGTTCGAGTAGGGCCGTGTGGAAGGCCGTGCCCAGGCCCAGGGCGCCGCCGACGCTGGTGTGGGGCCGCGGCGGACGGCCGTTAAGCGCGTCGCGCAGGCGCGAGAGGTCGGAGTTGGCAATAGCAGGCAGGGCCCGGTAGTCATCGTAGGCGATGCGCAGTAAATCGGGACGGGTGGGCAGCGGAGTAGTGGTTGAGTCAGTCACGGAGAGAGAACAGCAGAATCGGAAGGATAGTTGGGTTTGACTGGGGAGATGGTGATGGGAAAAAGAACGTCATTCAGAGCGCAGCGAAGAATCTCGCGTGCAATGGCAACTCCTTGCGTTAGGGTTAGCATTGCACGCGAGATTCTTCGCTGCGCTCTGAATGACGTTGCTTTTACCCCTTCTCCCCATCACCTTCCGCAAACTTCGGCATTTCGTACTCGCCCACGCGGCCGAAGCGGCGCTCGTGCTTGAGGCCTTCGTCTTCGCCGTAGGGGTGGCCCCCGAAGCCGTGGCGCATCATGGCAATGGCCTTGGCCCAGGTCGGGTCCTGGTCGCGGGAGGTGAAGAGCTGCATGATGGATTGGGAGATAACGGGAATGGGCACTTCCATGCGCAGGGCATCGGCCACCAGCCAGTTTACTTCGCCGGTGTCCTCAATATAGCTGGGCACGTCGAAGCTCTGGCCCTCCTGGTCGTACATCTGCTTCATGAGCTGCACCAGCCATGAGCGCACCACCGAGCCGTTGTTCCACAGGCCCAGAATGGCGCTGATATCGAGCTTGTCGCGAAAGTGGGTGAGCATGCCCATGCCCTCGCCGATGGCCTGCAGCATCCCAAACTCGATGCCGTTGTGCACCAGCTTCACGTAGTGGCCCGTGCCGGCCGGGCCGGTGTGCAGGAAGCCCTCGGGCACCGAGGTTTCCACGAAGAACTCCTGGAGCTGGGCTACGGCTTTATCGTCGCCGCCCACCATGTAGCAGGCGCCGTTGCGGGCGCCAGTGGGGCCGCCGCTAGTGCCGCAGTCGATGAAGTAAATGCCCTTGCGCTTGAGTCGGTCGGCCCGGCGGATGGAGTCGCCCCAGTAGGAGTTGCCGCCATCCACGATAATGTCGCCCTCCTCGAAATGAGGTTCCAGTTGGTCAATCAGGCCATCAACGGCCGCGCCGGCCGGGATATAGAGGAATACTTTACGCGGGCGCTCCAATTGCTTCGCCAGCTCGGCCACGGTGATTACCACGCGCAGGTTATCAGTTTCGAGGTCGGGCCGGGCCCGGATGTCCATGCCCACGACGGGGTAGCCCTTCTCAGCGGCCTGCTGGGCCAGCCCCGCGCCCATTTTACCAAGGCCGATAACTCCGATTTGCGTCTTTTTCATGATTTTAAGGATGAGGGTATGAGCGGATAGCTGGGTGGTAATTGGGGTAATGAAGCAAGATTGTCATTCCGAGCGGAGCAAGGAATAATGGGTCAACGGCTGTCGATGCGCCGGGCCAGCACCCGGGCCGGGGCGCCGTCGGTGCCCGCTATTTTCAGCGGCAGGCACAGCAGCTCGTACTCGCCGGGCGCGGCGTGCTGCAGGGCCAGGCCCTCGATTACGCTGATGCCCGCGCCCAGCAAATTGTGGTGGGTATCGGCGGCGCCCACCGAGAGGTAATCGACGCCCACGCACACAACGCCCTGCGCACGCAGCCAGGCGGCGGCATCGGCCCCCACGCGCACAAAATTGGGGTCGAAGGGCTCTAGCGACCATTCACGGTCGGAGTTGCGGGTTTTGAACAGCACCCGACTACCCGGTGCCAGCTGCAGATGCGCAATATCAGCCTGGCTGATAAACCTCTCAGAATCCACGGCCACCAGCAGCGCCGGGCCCATCAGGTGGCTCAGATTGAGTTGGGCGGCATCCATACCGTCGGCCAGAAAGTGCAGGGGCGCATCGACGTGGGTGCCCGTATGCACGCTCATGCTGATTTCCGACACGTTGGCCGCCGCCCCATCGGCCATGCTCAGGGTGCGCCGGATGCGCACCGGCGCATTGTCGGGCCAGTAGGCCATGCCGTCGGTGATGGAGGTTGTCAGGTCGAGCCAGTCCATTTAGTTACAGATTAGGGATTAGGGGGAAAACTTCCTTCTGTCATCTTAACAATTGTCGCGCGGCTGGATGAGCTTGGCCACGAGACCGGTCCAGCCGGTTTGGTGGGTGGCGCCGAGGCCCGCGCCGTTGTCGCCGTTGAAGTATTCGTGGAAAAGCAGGTGGTCGCGGAAGTGCGGGTCGGTCTGCAGTTGCTGGTTGGGGCCGAAGCAGGCGCGCTGGCCATTCTCATCGCGCAGAAACAGCTGAATCAGCCGGTCGGACAGGGCCTGCGAAATTTCGATAATCGTGCAGTACTTGCCCGAGCCAGTGGGGTATTCTACCTTGAACTCGGGGCCGTAGTAGTGGTAAAACCGTTGTAACGACTCCACAATCATGAAGTTGGTGGGCATCCAGACGGGGCCGCGCCAGTTGCTGTTGCCCCCGAACAGCGAGGTCGTCGACTCGGCCGGCTCGTAGCTGACCTGCGCGCTCACATCATCCTCGCGCTCGAACACGAACGGGTGCAGCCGGTGGTAGCGCGAGAGGCTGCGGATGCCGTGCTCGGACAGGAATTCGGCCTCGTCGAGCATGCGGCGCAGCAGCAGTTTCATGCGGTGGCCGCGCAGCAAACTCAGCAGGTGGCGCTGGCCCTGGCCCGGCTCCTGCCAGCGGCTCACGAGCTTGGCCAGCTCGGGGCGGTTGTCGAGAAACCAGTTCAGCCGGCTCACAAAGTGGGGCACATCCTGCAGCGTGCCGAGGTCGAGCACTTCCACGGCAAACAGCGGAATCAGCCCCACCATCGAGCGCACCCGCAGCGGAAAGCGGCCATGCTCGGGCGTGTTGAGCACGTCGTAGTAGAAGCCGTCCTCGTCGTCCCACATATCAATCGGCTGCTCGCCCACATTGGTCATGGCGTAGGCGATGTAGAGGAAGTGCTCGAAGAACTTGCTGGCCAGGTCCTGATACACCGGGTTGGTGCGCGACAACTCGAGGGCAATGCGCATCATATTGAGCGCGAACATGGCCATCCAGGCCGTGCCGTCGGCCTGCTCGATGTAGCCACCGGTGGGCAGCGGGGCCGAGCGGTCGAACACCCCAATGTTGTCGAGGCCCAGAAAGCCGCCCTCGAACACGTTGCGGTTGTTGCGGTCTTTGCGGTTCACCCACCACGTAAAATTGAGCAGCAGCCGGTGGAACACGCTTTCCAGGAAGGCTGTGTCGCCCTGGCCGCCGCGCTGCTTCTGGTCGATTTTGTACACCCGCCAGGTGGCGTAGGCGTGCACGGGCGGGTTCACGTCGTCGAGCTTCCACTCGTAGGCCGGCAGCTGGCCGTTGGGGGCCATGTACCAGTCGCGGCACAGCAGCCGGAGCTGGTTTTTGGCGAAGTCGGCATCTACCATAGCCAGCGGCAGGCAATGAAAAGCCAGGTCCCAGGCCGCGTACCACGGATACTCCCACTTGTCGGGCATCGAGATGATGTCGGCGTTGTTGAGGTGTTTCCAGTTGCAGTTGCGGCCGTGCAGGCGGCTGGCGGGCGGCGCGGGCAGTGCCGGGTCGCCGCGCAGCCATTCGGCTACATCGTAGTAGTAAAACTGCTTGCTCCAGAGCATGCCGGCCAGCGCCTGGCGCTGCACATTGCGGGCATCGGCATTATCAACACCCTGCTGCAGGTCGTGGTAGTAGGCGTCGGCCTCCTGCTGGCGCTGCTCGAGTATTTGGGCAAAGTCGGCGAAGGGCGTAGCGAGGCCGCTGGCGGCCAGGCGCAGCCGCACGGTGCAGCTGCCGCCAGCGGGCACCTGCAGCTGGTAATGCACGGCCGCCTTACTGCCCCGCCGGGCCGGATTCACGGCCTGCTTCCGGCCGTGCAGCAGGTAGTCGTTGATGCCGTCCTTGCAATACTTGTTGGGGTTTTCCGAATCGAAGAGCCGCCGGGCGTTGGTTTCGTTGTCGCAGAATAACAGCTCGGCCAGCTGGCCCTCGGCCTGCTCGTAATACAGCTCCAGGGCTGGCAGGCTGGCATGGTCAATGGCTACCGAGCCCGTTTCGGGAGCCCGCAGCTCAGGCTTATAATGGTCGGGCCCCCAGGCCCAGGTGTTGCGCAGCCACAACTGGGGCAGTACATGCAGCGGGGCCGGCTGGTCGCCGCGGTTGTGCACCGTAATCTGCAGCAGCAGGTCGTCGGGGCCGGCTTTGGCGTATTCCAGAAAGATATCGAAGTAGCGATTCTCCTTGAAAATGAGCGTGTCAATCAGTTCGAACTCGGGCTTGTCGCGGCCGCGGCGGGCGTTTTCGGTCACCAGCCAGTCGTACGGAAAAGCGTGCTGCGGATACTTGTAAAGCATCCGCATGTAGGAGTGCGTGGGCGTGTTGTCGAGGTAGTAGTACAACTCCTTTACATCCTCGCCGTGGTTGCCCTCGGGGCCCGCCAGCCCAAACAGCCGCTCCTTCAGAATAGCATCCTGCCCGTTCCAGAAAGCCGGCGCCAGGCACAGCATCTGCTTGTCGTCGCAGATACCGCCGATGGCGTCTTCGCCCCAGCGGTAGGCGTAGGAGCGGGCCATGTCGTGGGTGGTGTAGGTCCAGGGCTGTGCGTCGGCCGAGTAATCTTCGCGCACGGTACCCCACTGCCGGTCCGACACGTAGGGGCCAAAGCGGTGCCAGTCGGCCTTGCCGTCGCGCAGTTCCTGCTGCCGTTGCTGCTCCTGGTTCATGCGTTGGGGTTTATGAAAACGGTCGTAGGGGCGGGGCTTTTCCCTGCCCACCGTTGAACGGTCCGCGTTGCACAGCATCGTTGGACCGGTGCGAACGGCGGGCGGGGACACGCCCCGCCCCTACACCGTTTCGCAATCAATTAGCGCCAAATCACTCAGCCATTATCGGCAAAACCCGGATACAGCGTCATGCCGCCGTCGGCGAAAATGCTGGTGCCGGTTACGTAATCTGACTCGTCGGAGGCCAGCCAGACGGCTACTTTGCCGATATCGAGGGGCTGGCCGATGCGGCCGTAGGGAATAAGCGTGAGCAGGGATTTCTCCTCCTCGGGCGTGTCGCGGGCCGAGAGGTTGATGGGCGTGGCAATGGCGCCGGGCGCGATGCTGTTGATGCGGATTTTGTGCGGCGCCAGCTCCTGGGCCATGCTCTTCATGAGCAGCATAATGCCGCCTTTGCTGGTGGCGTAGTTCACGTGGCCGGCCCACGGAATGACTTCGTGTACCGAACTCATGCAGATAATCTTGCCCAGGGCGCTGGAAATTTCCTGCTGCGGACCGCGGCGCAGAAACTCGCGGGCCGCCTCGCGGGCGCACAGAAACTGGCCCGTCAGATTTACGTCAATCACCCGCTGCCACTGCTCCAGGGTCATGTCCACGAATTTGGCATCGATCTGAATACCCGAATTGTTGACCAGAATGTGTAGGGTACCGAATTTCTCGCGCACGAAATTGAACATGCGCAACACGTCGTCTTCCTTGCTCACATCGGCCTGAAACGATACGGCCTGGCCACCGGCATCGGCAATTTCCTTCACCACGGCCGCCGCTTCGTCGGTGCTGTGAGCAAAGTTGACGATAACCGACGCGCCCTCGGCCGCCATGGCCTTGGCTACACCTGCCCCAATGCCGGAGCTGCCGCCCGTAATCAGGGCAATCTGGTTTTGAAGTCGGTTGGCGGAAGTGGTCGCAGGCATGGAAAAAGGGGATAAAGGATTTGGAAAGAAACAGGACGGTAGCAGGGCAATAGTTAAAGGATAGACTCCTTTCCAAGCGCTTTAGTTACATGAACATCTTATGAAGCACTGTCTAACAGCATATTAAGCCTCAAATAATTATCCTTCTCCTCTTTTACAGTCTCTTGGTCAGCCCAAAGCAACGGCGTGCCCGTACACCCGTCACATCTTTTATTCTCGCGTTTATGTGGATAGTTTTTTCTCTGCTGGCTGCCGTGTCAGCGGCCATCGTCGTCACGCTCTCCAAGATTGGCGTCAAGAATATTGAGTCGAGCCTGGCTTTTGCCGTGCAGTCGGTGCTGATTGTGGGCGTAGCCTGGGGCGTGGTGGCCTGGCAGGGACACCTGGGTCAGGTACAGACCATCGACCGGCGCACCTGGCTGTTTTTGATTGCGGCCGGCGTTATCACCTGCCTTTCGTCGCTGTTCTCGTTTCAGGCCCTCAAGCTGGGCATGGCCTCGCGTACCGCATCATTCGATAAAATTTCGCTTGTCTTCTCCATCCTGCTGGCCGTTTTTTTCCTCAAGGAGAAAGTAACCTGGCAGCTTGTGGCCGGAGCCGTGCTTATGGCCGGCGGGGCCATCCTCATTGCCTTTTCTGGGGGCGAAGAAGGCAGCGGAGGCGAATAAGTGACTAACGCGCTGACGCTAGTGCCCAGTTAGTTTAGCTCCCAACAATTCCTTCACTTACCGTCAGCACTACTTTTCCGCTCGAGTTGCCCTCTTCGTTGTAGCGATGGGCGGCGGCCGTTTCGCTCAGTGGAAATGTTTTATCGATAATCACGCGCAGCGTACCGGCCTGCAGCCAGGCCGAAATCAGGGCAAGGTCGGGGCCGCTAGGGTCGGCCAGCAGCACGTGGGATGATTTGGTGGTCAGTAGCGCCGCCAGCTTGCCGGCTACCACCGTGATGGGCTGCGGATCGGTGCTTACATAGCGGCCGTTTCGGCGCAGAGCCGCCTGGCTGGCCACGAAGCTCGATTTGCCAGCCGCGTCAAAAATGAGGTCGTAGCGGCTCAGGTCCTTTGTGAAGTCGTGTTCCTTGTAATCCAAGGCGTGGTCGGCACCCAGGCTACGCACCAGCTCCAGGTTGTCGGCGCTGGCGGTTCCGGTTACCTCGCCCGCGCCCAGCGCCTTGGCCAGTTGCACGGCAAAAGCCCCTACGCCGCCCGAAGCGCCATTGATTAGCACCCGGTCGCCGGAAAGCAGCCGGCCCTGGTCGCGCAGCGCCTGCAAGGCCGTGAGGGCGGCCAGCGGCACGCAGCCCGCTTCCTCGAAGCTTAACTTTTCGGGAATGAAAGCGGCGGCCGGCCCGGCCAGCAGCGCGTACTCGGCATTGGCGCCGCCGGTACCCCCGTCGGCCATACCATACACCCGGTCGCCCACCGCAAAGCGCACCACCTGGCTGCCCACGGCCGCCACTTCACCGGCTACGTCGCGCCCCGGAATCATGGGAAAGTCGAAACCAGTCAACAGCTTGATATCGCCCCGGCGCACCTTCCAGTCGATGGGGTTGACGCTGCTGGCGCGCACCCGCACCAGTAGCTGGGTGGGCGTGGGCGTAGGCGTAGGCTGCTCGCCGTAACGGAGCACATCGGCCGGGCCGTATTCGTTGAAATAAATGGCGTTCATTGCTTCTGTAGTTTATTGTTCTGGTACCTGCTGATAATAACCTTACGGGTTTCTCTTGGCCTTGCGTTGTGAAAACATTCGGGGCTGCCTGCGGCCAGACACAAAAAAACCGCCGCACCCAACGGATGCGGCGGTTTTAGCCATCGAAGGCACCTTCCCCTCAGAACGTGCCCGGATGGTAAGCAGCCAGCTAGCCGGATAGTCCGGACCAGACCTATGCGGCTTGTTGTGCCGGCCGCAGGAACTATCCCTTGGTTTGCGAACCGTTGCTTGCGGCTACGTTTTTACCAGCTTTCTGGCTCATCGGCGAGGCGGCGTGTGGCTTCTCATCCGTTAGTTTGGGCTTGTTAGTGGTCAGTTCAGCCTTATCCGTTTCTGCTTCCAGCACCTTGGCCGCGTACTTCTGGGCGCTGGTGCCATAGATGTGGTCGAACTCAGAAATCATGTTGTCTTCAACATCCAGGTTGGTCAGCAGCCCTTCCTTGATATCGTAAACCAAGCCATGCAGACGAGGCGGAGTAGCGCCCTTGCGCGCGTTCTGGATGATGCTGGTTTTGGCCAAGTTGCGCACCTGCTCAATTACGTTCAGCTCTACAAGACGCCGTAAGCGTGAGTCGTCGTCGCTGATGCGCAGAAACTCGGTTTCGTGCACCCTGATTACGTCGCGGATATTGGTTAGCCAGCCGTCGATGAGGCCGTACTGCTTGTTGCTGGCGGCGGCGGCCACGCCCCCGCAGCCGTAATGGCCGCACACGATAATATCCTGCACGCCCAGTACTTCCACGGCGTACTGCAACACCGAAAGCATGTTGAAATCGGTGTGCACTACCATGTTGGCAATGTTGCGGTGCACGAACATTTCGCCCGGACCGGTGCCGGTAATGGCGGAGGCCGGCACCCGCGAATCGGAGCAGCCGATGAACAGGTACTTAGGCTGCTGACCATCGGCCAGGCGGTTAAAAAAATTCGGGTCGGCAGCGCGCTGCTCTTTCACCCACTTGCGGTTATTGTCCAGAATCGATTCTATGCCATTCATATATAGGGGAGGAAATCAGATGATTGAGAAGGTGATGAGGTGAAGCCCCATATCTGTTAATGTCCCATTACTTCTACCTGGGGTACGTCGCGCAATTCCAGGTTGATGCCGCGCTCGGGGGCTGCCTGCCGGAAGTTCTCAATGGCTTCGAGCACGTCGTAGTCTATAAATACCGAGTCGGAACCATCGATTACAACCCTGGAATTCATCGGCAGTTCCTCCAGCACCTTGATGATGCTGGCTTTATTGAGGAACGACACCTGCGAGGAGAGACGCAGAATAATCGGCCCGTCGTCGGTGCCCTTCTCGGTAGGCTTACTCAGGTAGTACGCCGAATCGTAGTTGGCTTTCAGGATGTAGAAGATGCCCACTACCAACCCCAAAACTACCCCCTTGAGCAAATCGGTGAACAGGATGGCCACGATGGTAATGATGAAGGGCAGAAACTGCTGCCAGCCCAGTTTCCACTGGGTGCGGTAGAGGGCCGGCCTAGTGAGCTTGTAGCCGATAACGAGCAGGATGGCGGCCAAGGCCGAGAGCGGAATCTGGTTAAGCACCCGCCCTAAAAACAGCAGGCTCACGAGCAGCAGCAGTCCGTGGAAGAAAGCAGACATACGGGTTTGTCCCCCGGAGTTGATGTTGGCCGAGCTACGCACAATAACCGCCGTCATGGGTAACCCACCGAGCAACCCGCTAATCATGTTACCGGCGCCCTGGGCCATCATTTCGCGGTTAGTGGGCGTGGTGCGCTTGTATGGGTCGAGCTTATCAACAGCTTCCACACTGAGCAGCGTTTCGAGCGAGGCCACAATGGCAATAGTAAAAGCGACGGTATAGGTAGCGGGCCGGCTAAAGGCAGCCCAGTCGGGAACGGTAATGAGTTGAGCAGCATCCTGCAATGAGGTGATGCGCGGTAGGCTCACCATGTTTTCGGGCCGGATGCTGAGCGTTGGTATCAGCGAATCGAAAACCAGGTTGAGCAGAATGGCTACCACGACAACAACCAGAGCGCCTGGAATTAGCTGAGCCACTTTGCTACGCTTGCTGAGCACATTGTCCCACCCGATCAGGATGGCCAGACAGACCAACCCAACCAGAGCCGGGCCGAGCTGGAAGTTTTCGAGCGCATTACTGATTTCACTGAACGTATTGCGACCATCAAATTGCAAGAAGCTCAGATCTTCAAAGTAGTCGGTATCGATACCTAAAAAGTGCGGAATCTGCTTCAGAATCAGGATCAGGCCGATAGCGGCCAGCATCCCGCGAATAACGGAAGTGGGAAAGTACAGGCCAATAATACCCGCCCGGGCCACGCCCAGGCCAATCTGGATGACGCCCGCAATAACGGTGGCGGCCAGTACAGCCTCGAACGAGCCCAGCGTGCCAATAGCGGCTACGATAATGGCCGTCAGGCCAGCCGCCGGCCCACTCACACTCAGCGCCGAGCCACTTAGCCAAGCCACCACCACGCCGCCCACAATGCCAGCAATAACGCCCGACAACAATGGTGCGCCCGAGGCCAGCGAAATACCTAGGCACAGTGGCAGGGCCACCAGAAACACCACCAGCCCGGCGGGTAAATCCTGGCTCAGAGAGCTAAATGATGAGGGAAAACGGCCCGAAGCCACCGAAGAGGCTGTCTTTCTCGGGTCCGGAGCATTTTTTATCATAATGGCGGGAGGCAATGTAAAAACGGGTAGTGCCCGCCACCCAACAAAGAGTAGCCGGCTATATCACACAACGTTATAGCCGGCTCGTTAAACTCTGATTAAAAGCAAGTTAAAACCCGATTAAAGTCACATAAACCCCTTATTAACAGTTGCTTAAAATCATGTACCTACTGATATTTGCCACTTTATACGATTCGGCTGTCCGTCGATTTTTCAGGATTCAAACAACCCTGCCCCATATGGGCCGCGGATTAACGCGCAAAATATAGTCGCGCACTGTAGCCTACTGTCCCACGGCCATAACCTAGCCGGCGGCGGGGAAATCGAGCAGGACGCGGGTGCCCTGGCCCAAGGTGCTGGCCACCTCCACGCGCCCCGCGTGCAGCTCCATTATTTTGGCCGTGAGCGGCAGCCCGATACCATGTCCGGGCACAGTCCGCACAGCCTCAGCCCGGAAAAAGGGAACGAACACCTGCTGCCGGTCGGCCTCACTCATGCCCGGCCCCTGATCGACGACGCGAAGTTGTACCCGGCCGCGGACAGCGGCGAGGGTGGCTACAATGGGCACCTGCTGGTTGGCAGTTGTGAACTTGCACGCATTTTCCAGAATATTGAGGAAGGCAACCAGCACCAGCGCCTCGTTGCCGAGTACGGCAAACGTCACAGAGCTGGCAGCCCCGGGCGCTTCGCGGAAATCGAGGTCGATGCGGCGGGTAGGGTGGCGCCGATGCAGCTCCTCATGGGCCATCAGCAGCAGCTCGTCGAGGCGCAGGCGAGTGCGCGGCACCTGGCTGGGGTCGTCGGAAGCGCGCGCAATCTGCAGCAGACCGTTGGTGAGGTCCTTGAGCAGCCGGGCCGCGTCGAGGGTGGCGCGCAGCACCCGCTGGTATTCCTCGGGGGTGCGCTCCTGCTGGAGCAGGGCCACTTCGAGCTGCCCAATAATGGCGGTCAGCGGCGTGCGCAACTCGTGCGAGGCGTCGCGCACAAAGGTGCGCTGGCCTACAAAAGCCGTTTCGAGGCGGTCGAGCAGGCTGTTGAAGCGCTGGGCCAGCAGCGACACTTCGTCGCGGCCTTCGCCCTGGCTCAGGCGCTGGTGCAGGTCGGAGGCCGTGATGCTGTCAACCTCCCGGATGATGCGCTTCATGGGTTTGAGCGCCTGACCAGCAAAAATCAGCCCCCCGATGCCTACTACCACAAACGAGCCCAACAGGCCGAAGGTCATTACTGCCAGCAGGTTATCCAGCTTCTCGCGGCTGTCATCATCCACCGACGAGGCTACTACCACAAAGTCGCCCCGGCCGGGTTCCTGGTAGAGCAGGCCCACGGTTTGGCGGAAACGGCCCTCGAAACGCACCTCCCGGCCGGTCTGGCGCACCTGCTGCAGCAGTGCCTCCGACACCGCTCGTCCTTCGCGCCCCTCGCGGAATACAACCCGGTCGCGGGCATCGAACACATGTACTTCCTCGGCCGGCAGCGTGCGGTAAAACTGCCGCAGATAGCGCCGGTACGAAGCCCGGCTACTCTCGTCGCCGCGGCGGGTACCATCGAGGTACACGTGCGCTACCACCCGCGCCCGCGAGAACAGGCTTTCGGTAAATGCCTCGTGCCTCGACTGGTAGGTGAAAAAGTAAATTACGGCCGCAAACAGCAGCAGCGTAACCACCAGAATGGCCGCAAACTGCACTGTAAGTCGCGCCCGAATCGTCATTGGTTAGTGGTTAGTGGTTAGTGGTTAGTGGTTAGTGGTTAGTGGTTAGTGGTTAGTGGAAAATACGGACGTCGTGCTTCATCTGGCGTCCGCGCAGTCGAAGCATGACGTTTTCTTAATTAACCACCAACCACTAGAAATTTATTCCTCCTTCATCACGTAGCCCATGCCTACCAGCGTGTGGATGAGTTTGGGAGTGAAGTCCTTGTCGAGCTTTTTGCGCAAAAAGTTAATGTACACATCGATGACGTTGGAGCCGGTGTCGAAGCTTGTATCCCAGACCTGCTCCAGAATATCGACCCGCGACACCACCCGGTTCTGGTTGCGTAGCAGGTATTCGAGCAAGGCAAACTCGCGGGCCGTAAGCTGGATGGGCTGGCCGGCGCGGTGCACCATTTTGCTACTCGGGTCGAGCGTGAGGTCGGCCAGCTGCAGCGCACCGCCGGCCGGGGGCGCGTCGTGGCGGCGGCGCGTGAGCGCCCGGATGCGGGCCAGCAGCTCCTGAAACGCGAAGGGCTTCACCAGATAATCGTCGGCCCCGGCGTCGAGGCCCCGGATTTTGTCGTCCGTTTCGCCTAAAGCGGTAAGCATCAGAATGGGCACGCCGGTATTCTGGGCCCGCACCTGCCGGCACACATCCAGCCCACTTAAGCCCGGCAGCAGCGTATCAAGAATCAGCAGGTCGTAGCCACCCTGCTGGGCCAGGCGTAGGCCCAAGAGGCCATCGGCGGCTAAATCTACCTGGTGTTGCTGTTCGCTCAGACCCTGATGCAGAAATGCGGCAACCTTGGGCTCGTCTTCAACCAACAGAATTTTCATGCCTGCAAGATACGCGGCCGGCCGGCTTCTGCCCCACCAACAAAAAACCCCTCACTACGCAGCGTAGTGAGGGGTTTTGGTGATCCCGCTGGGATTCGAACCCAGGACCCATACATTAAAAGTGTATTGCTCTACCAGCTGAGCTACAGAATCATTCCACTTCGCAGGGCCAGAGCCTTTTCAGAAGGGAGTGCAAAAGTAGGCGTCTTATTGGTGCGGTGCAAGCGAACAGCTTCTTTTTCCGGCCACAACACCCTTTTCAGCCGTCAACAACCTGAATTTCAAGCGTATTATTTGCAACTGCATGGCTATACTTTACACGCAGGTTCCCTATATTTTCGCCATTTCGTCCTGCACGAAGTCGGCCAGCGTGCGCAGGTACTCGGTGCTGAAGTCGAAACGGATGCCGGCCGCCGCGTAGATTTCGCCGATGGGGGCCGTGTAGCCCAGGGCCAGGGCACGCTGGTAGCCGGCCAGCGCCTGTTGCGGATTCTGGCGGTAGTTGCGCCACACGGCAATAGCACCGAGTTGGGCCATAGCGTACTCGATGTAATAGAACGGCACCTCATACAGGTGCAGCTGCTTCTGCCACAGGAAGGGCTTGATGTGCTCCAAGCCCTTCCAGCTCACGGTGCGCTGGTTGAACTCGTCGAACAGCTCGACCCAACGGGCGTGGCGCTGCTCCTCGGTGTGCGTGGGATGCTCGTACACCCAGTGCTGAAACTTGTCGATGGTGGCCACCCAGGGGAAGGTTTCGAGCACGCTTTCGAGGTGAGTGCGCTTGGCCCGCCGCAGTTCCTCGGGGTCGCCGAAGAACACGTCCCAATGGTCGATACTGAGCAGCTCCATGCTCATGGAAGCCAATTCGGCTACTTCGGAGGGTGGGTGTTTGTCGGCGCTCAACGGGAGGCGGCGCGTGAGGAAACTGTGCACCGCGTGGCCACCTTCGTGCAGCATCGTCACCACGTCGCGCAGCGAACTGGTGGCATTCATGAAGATGAAAGGCACCCCCGTTTCGTCGAGCGGGTAGTTGTAGCCGCCGGGGGCCTTGCCCTTGCGGCTTTCCAGGTCGAGGTTGCCCATCTGGCCCATGGTGCGCAGGCACTGGCCCAAAAACGGGTCGAGGCGGTCGAAGACAGTGGTAGTTTTGGCCAGCAGCTCTTCCCCCGTTTCAAACGGCCGCAACGGCGCCTGGCCCGATACATCCACGTCGAGGTCCCAGGGGCGCAGCTCAGCCAGCGCCAGGTCCTGGCGGCGCTCCAGGTCGAGGTTGTCGGTGAGCGGCACCACGGTTTCGCGGATGGCGCGGTGGAAGTCCAGCGTATCCTGGGGCGTATAGTCGAAGCGGCCCAAGGCGGCGAACATGTAGTCGCGGAAGTTGGCGAATCCGGCGTTCAGGGCCACTTGGTGTCGCAGACCGATGAGGCGGGTGTAGAGCTCGTCGAGGGCTTTGGCATCCTGCAAGCGGCGTTCCTGCACGGCCCGCCAGGCGGTTTCGCGCACCTGCCGGTCGGGGCTTTTGAGGCGGTCGGCGGCACGGGGCAGCGTCAGTTCCTCCCCGTCGAGCGTTACGGTCATGGCCCCGGCCAGCGCGGCGTACTGCTGCTGTTGGGTGCTGATTTCGGTTTTGAGCGGCACGTTCTCGGGCCGGTAGATGGCCAGGGCCTGCCGCACCGAGCGGATGAAAACTCGGTAGCGGTTTTCATCAAGCCCGGACAGAAATTCCGAAGCCAGCATTTTTTCGTTGAGCGCGTGGTCGTAGGGTGCCACGTGGGGCTCCACTTCGTTCACGAAGAACTGGAAGGCCTCGGTGCGGACGCCGTCCTGGGTGTCGCAGGTCATGCGGATGTAGCGCCAGGCCAGGTCTTCGCTCAGGGCCGCTTCCAGCTCCGAGCGGTTCAGCAGCCAGCGCTCCAACTCGGCCGCTGAGGTTACTTGCCGGTCGCGCAGCTCGATAAAATAAGGCTCAATGGCGGCCCAATCGGTTACGGTAAAGGCCTCGGGCAGGTACTGGCGCGGGGGCCGCTGGGTGTCGGTGGCGAGGGTGGCGGAAGGGGTCATTTTCTTGGAAGCTAGAAGCTGGAAGGCAGGGAGTAAGTACTAGAGGCAAAATAGAACGTCATGCTGAGCGCAGCCAAAGCATCTCTAGTGCAACAGTAGTTCTGACGTTCAGTTACTGTTGCAGTAGAGATGCTTCGGCTGCGCTCAGCATGACGTTCTAAGTTCCTGAATTCTCAAATATCCCTACCCAATCTCAATCACCACGTCGCTCGTGAGCGGGTGGCCAACGCAGGTAAGCACGTAGCCCTGGTTCATTTCAGAATCCGAAAGACCCTCGCGCTCGTCGAGGTGGACTTTGCCTGAGAGGCACTTGCCGCGGCAGGCGGTGCACAGGCCGGCCTGGCAGCTGTAGGGCAGGTCGATGTCCTGATCAAGGGCCGCTTCGAGAATGGTTTGGTCGGGGCTCACCTCGAACTGGTACTCGGCGCCCTCGTAGTGAATGGTGACGTTGCGGGAGTTGCTCTGCTCATCAGCAGCAGCAGCCGATACGTCGCCGTGCCCGCCCGATTGGGCAACGGCCTCGGCCGAATCGGCGGCAGCCACAAAACTCTCGCGGCGCACGCGGGCCGCCGGTACGCCCAGCAATTCCAGGGCCGACTGAGCTTCCAGCATTAGCCCGTCGGGGCCGCAGAGGAAGTATTCGGCTTGGGCAGCCGGAAACTGGTGGCGCTGCTCCAGAATCCGGAGCAGGGTGGTGCGGTTGAGACGGCCGGTGTGCTTGTGCTCGGTGGAGGGGCGCAGGGGCTGGCTGAAGACGTGCTCGATCTGGAAACGGCCGGCGTACTGCTGCTCCAGCTGCCGCAACTGATCGGCAAAAATCACCGAATCCTCGTTGCGGTTACCGTAAATGAGTAGCACATGGCTTTTGGGCTCGTCGCTGAGAATGGCCTTGAGCATGCTCATGAGCGGGGTAATGCCCGAGCCGGCGCCCACCAGCACAATAGAGCGCGCCGCCTGGGGCTGGGGCGCCAGCACAAAATTGCCCAGCGGAGCCATTACCTCCAGCTGCTGGCCTACCTGCACGGTATCGAGCAGGTAGTTACTCACCAGGCCGCCCGATACGCGCTTCACCGTAACGGCTAGGCGCGGGGCCTCGCCCGGCGTACTGCTGAGCGAGTAGGCCCGGCGCTCTTTCTTGCCGCCCGGCCCGCAAGGCAGAATCAGGGTTAGGAACTGGCCCGGCTGGCAGGCCACGGGCTGGCGGTCGGGCCGTTCGAAATGGATGGTAACGGCGTCGGGGGTTTCCTGGGTCAGCTCAACAACAGTCAGCGTCAGGTAGGGGCTACTCATAAAGGCAGGTAGATCTTACGGGGTGGGTGGGTTTGAACACAAAGTTCGTTATTCGATATTTGTTTCCCACATACAACGTCAGACTTGGCAAACAGAACGGTGCAGGCAGTCCGGATGCACAGACGGCAGAAGCGGCACAGACGTGCAAACAGAGCGGTTACGCTTCGGTTACGCTTCGGTTACGCTTCGGTTGCGCTCCACTGCGCGCAGCATGACCGTTCGTGGTCGTGCTGGTTGATGTTCTGCTCACTCTACCTACCAGTTCCTTTTCCTCTCCCCCACCCCCATGCTTTCCGACTTACTCCGCCGCCACCAAGCCGATTTTGGGCCCGTACTGCCCGTCGACCTCAACTCGCCCGAGGTGGCGCGCCTCGATTTTACGGCCGCCAACCCGCTGCTAACCGCCGCCAACCTGCACGACACGGCCACCTTCGACCAGTTGGTAGCTCGATTATTAGCCGATAAAAACGCGCTGATTGGGGTGGGTGGCTACCTCGAAGACCGGGTGATTTACCGCCGCAGCCCCGGCCTGTTCGACGCCGACCCCACGGCCCCGGCTCGCTCGCTGCACTTGGGCGTTGATGTGTGGCTGCGGGCGGGCACGCCGGTATTGGCCCCGTTGCCGGCCACCGTGCACAGCCTCGCCGACAACGAAGGCCACGGCAACTACGGCCCCACCGTCATCCTGGAACACGAGCTGGAGGGAACCGTTTTCTACACGCTCTACGGCCACCTCACGCGCCGCGAAACGGCCCTGTTGCGCCCCGGCCTGGCAATAGCGCAGGGCGACACGTTTGCCGAGGTCGGCCCCGCACCCGAAAACGGCGACTGGCCACCACACCTGCATTTTCAGGTAATAGCCGATTTGCAGGGCCGGACGGGCGACTTCCCCGGCGTGGCCCTGGTGGCCGAGCACGCCACCTGGGCCGCCCTGTGCCCCAACCCCAACCTGATTCTACAAAGCCGCCACCTGAATACGGATTAGCAAGGTTTTTTTCGAATTTATGCATTTTGTGGTCGGGCCTCCCGTGCCGGCGGCCCTCCAACATATGCTGTTTCTAAAAAGCAAACGCCACCTCTATCGGAGGTGGCGTTTGCTTTTTAGAAACAGCTACAAAATCCGTGAAATCCGAAAAAATCCGTGCTAATGCGTGATCAGTCGAATTTGATGGCGGCCACTGGCTTGATGCGGGAAATCAGGTAGGTCGGAATCAGAACGGCCAGCAGGGAGGTGAAGAACGTGGCCGCGTTGAGCAGCAGGATGATAGTCCAGTCCCAGTGAATCGGCACGCGGTCCATGTAGTAGTTTTCGGGGTCGAGCGGGATGACGTGCAGGTAGTACTGGATGGCGCAGAAGCCTAGTCCAATCAGGTTGCCCCAGAGAATCCCGCGCACCGTCAGGCTCAGGCCCCTGAAGAAGAACATACTCCGAATCTGGTTGTCGGTGGCCCCAATGGCCTTGAGCACCCCAATCATGTTGGTGCGCTCCAGAATCATGATAAAAATGGTGGCTACCATGTTGAAAGTCGCCACGAAAATAATGAGCACCAGGAAGATAACCACGTTGCGGTTGAGCAGCTTCAGCCACTCAAACAGCTGCACGTACTGCTCGGTAATCTTGTCGAGCTTGAGGTCGTAGCGCAGGTTTTCGTAGAGGTTGTCGGCTACCGGGTCGAGGCGGTTGAAGTCATTGAGCGTTACTTCGAGCCCGCCCACCAGCGTGTCGGGCCAGGCGTTCAGGTCGCGGATCTGCCGGATGTCGCCGATAACGAAGGCCTCATCGAATTCGTCGAGGCCGGTCTGGTAGATGCCGCTGACCACGAACTGGCGCACCCGCGGTGGGCTCTGAATGAAGTAGAACAGGGCCTTGTCGCCGACTTTAAGCCGCAGCTTGTCGGCCACCTTGCGCGACACGAGCACGTCGTTGCTAGCGGCCGAATCGGAGAAGGTGATGAACTTGCCGGCGGCCAGATTCTGGCGCATCGAGGAGGGGCTGGTTTTCTCATCGATGCCCTTAATCACCACGCCCAGCACCTCATCCTTGGTTTTAATGATGGCCGTTTTGCGCGCAAAAGGCTGAATGGTAGCCACCTGCGGGTCGGCACGCAACTCGCGCATCAGCTGCGGCTGGCCGATGGGCTCGGCTTCAAGCGAGTTATTGGTGTCGTACTTGCTGATTTGCAGGTGCGAGCCAAAGGAGAAGATTTTGTTCTGGATTTCATTGCGAAACCCTTCCAGAATGGCAAACGACACCACCATCACGGCCAATCCCATGGCAATGCTGATGATGGCTATCTTTGTCACCGACGAGGTGAACGAGCCCGCATCGGCCCCGTCAATCTTATGAGATATGTACTGCGAAACGTTCACCGGCGTAAAGCTAGACGAATCCGCGTAGTTTTCCACTCCTCCGCCATGCCTTCCTTCCTACCCCAGGGTCTGCTTAGCCTCACGCTACTGCTCACCGATTGTACCAGCCCAACCCAGACGGCTTCAACCACAGCCCCCATGGCCCCGGTCCAAACTGTAGCGGCCCCGCCCCAGGTGGTGCTGGAGCAGCCCGCCGCCGCGCCGTTACAGGTGGCCGCCGCGCAGTTCAACAAGTATCTGCCGCTATTGAAAGGCAAGCGTGTGGGGCTGGTTGTGAACCAGACGGCCCGCGTGGGCCAGGCGTTTCTGGTGGATACACTGCTGAGCAAAGGCGTAAACGTGAAGGTGATATTCGGGCCCGAGCACGGTTTCCGGGGCGAGGCTGCCGACGGGGCTACTATAAAGGATGGCAAAGATGCCCGCAGTGGCCTGCCGGCGCTGAGTTTGTACGGAGCCACCAAAAAGCCCACGCCCGAAATGCTGCGCGACATCGATGTGCTGGTGTTCGACATCCAGGACGTGGGGGCGCGCTTCTACACCTTTATCAGCACGATGCACTACGTGATGGAGGCCGCCGCCGAGCAGGGCAAGGAGGTCATCATCCTCGACCGGCCCAACCCCAACGGCTGGTACGTGGACGGGCCGGTGCTGGAGCCCAAGTACAAAACCTTCGTCGGCATGCACCCCATTCCGATAGTGCACGGCCTGACGGTGGGCGAGCTGGCTCAGATGATTAACGGCGAAAAGTGGCTGGCCGGCGGCAAGCGGTGCCGCCTCACGGTGGTGCCGGTAGCGGGCTACACCCACGCCACCCGCTACGAGCTGCCAGTGCGCCCCTCCCCCAACCTGCCCACCGCCCACTCGGTCGACCTATACCCCAGCCTGTGTTTGTTCGAGGGCACCGACGTGAGCGTGGGCCGGGGCACCGACCGGCCCTTCGAGGTGATTGGGGCCCCCACCCAGCCCGCCAGCCGGCCGTTCAGCTTCGTGCCCACGCCCAACCCCGGCTCCACGGCCCCGCCCCAAAACGGCAAGCGCTGCTACGGCCAGGATTTGGAAGGCATCGGCGAAGTCGGTTTCACGCTTTCGTATCTGATTGACTATTACAACCAGAGCACGGCCAAAGACAAGTTCTTTACCGCTGGCTTCGAGCGACTGATGGGCACGGCTGAAACCCGCCAGCAGATTATTGCCGATAAGTCAGAAGCCGAAATCCGGGCCTCATGGGAGCCGAAGCTGGGCGCGTATAAACTGATGCGCCAGAAGTATTTGCTGTATCCGGAGAACTAAAGTTCACGCAGTGTCTCGGGGTGGACGACGCGGTGTCTCGCAGTGTCGTTCGACGACCACCCCGAGACACTGCGCCATCCACCCCGAGACACTGCGTGAAAAATATGCTGAACATCATCTTCATGGGCACCCCCGAATTTGCGGTGCCCACACTTGAAGCCCTGCTAGGCTGGGAAGGTTGCCAGGTCGTGGCCGTGGTTACGGCACCCGACAAACCCGCGGGCCGCGGCCGGCAGCTGCAGGGCTCGGCTGTGAAGGCAGCAGCCGAGTCCCACGGCCTGCCGGTGCTCCAGCCCACCAACCTCAAGGCCCCCGAGTTTCAGGCGGAGTTGAAAAGCTACGGGGCCGATTTACAGGTGGTGGTAGCCTTCCGGATGCTGCCTGAGGTCGTCTGGAATATGCCACCGCGCGGCTCCATCAATGTGCATGCCTCGCTGCTGCCCCAGTACCGGGGCGCGGCCCCCATCAACTGGGCCCTCATCCACGGCGACACCCAAACGGGCGTCACGAGCTTCTTTCTACGCCACGAAATCGACACTGGCAATCTTATTTACCAGGATGCCGTGGACATTGCGCCGGAAGATGATTTTGGCTCCCTTTACGAAAAGCTGAAGGGCGCCGGGGCGAAACTGGCCCTGCGCTCGGTGCAGGCCATTGCCGCCGGCGAGGCGCCCAGCATCCCGCAGCCCGCGCTACCGGAGCTGCGGCCGGCCCCCAAGCTCACGAAGGAAACCGGCCGCTTCGACCCCGTGCGGCAGTCGGCGCCGGCCCTGGCTAACCTGGTGCGCGGCCTCTCCCCCATCCCCACGGCCTTCACCCAGCTGCCCGACGGCCGCACGCTCAAAGTGTTCCAGGCGCAGCCCTTCAGCGACGAAGAAGCCAGCGGCCCCGACATGGGCGGCGCCGGCAGTTGGTACACCGACGGCCGCAGTTACCTGCGCCTGCAAACCGCCGACGGTCTGCTCGATTTGCTCGATGTGCAGCTAGAAGGGAAAAAGCGCATGCCCGTTCAGGATTTCCTGCGTGGTTTTGACGTGAAGCTGCTTGGTTAGTAGAAGAACGTCATGCGGAGCGGAGTTGAAGCATCGTTACTGCTTCGTTGTATTGCTGACTCAATCGACAGGGTTAGCACTGCAGTAGCGATGCTTCGACTCCGCTCCGCATGACGTTCTGTGTACCCGCTGGTCCAATTTTTCACTTTTTCACTTTTAATTTTTAATTCCAAAGTATGACCGCACTCGTTGTAGCCGTGGCCGATAACGGCATTATTGGGGGCGAAAACCGTCTGCTCTGGCACTTGCCGCTGGATTTGAAGCACTTCAAGCAGCTCACGCTGGGTCACCCCATAGTTATGGGCCGGCGCACTTATGAAAGCATCGGCCGTGCCCTACCGAAGCGGCGCAACATTGTGGTTACGCGCCAGGCCGGCTGGCTGGCAGAGGGCTGCGAAACGGCTGCCTCAGTGCTTCAGGCCTTGGAAATGGCGCGCACCACTGATGAAGATATCTTCGTTATCGGCGGCGGCGAGATTTACCAGCAGGCCCTGTCTGCCGCCGATACGGTGTACCTAACCGAGGTACATCACGCCTTCGAGGGCGACGTAACCTTTCCCGAGTTGCACCCCGGCGAATGGCGCGAAGAAAGCCGTGAGCGACACGAACCCGATGAGCAACACGCGCACGCTTTCAGCTTCATTACGCTGCGGAGAAGATAAACTGAGCGGCCAGCAAGTGCAGAGGCCGGGCAGCATACCTAGTGGTATTGCTGCCCGGCCTCTGCACTTGCTGGCACCGCTCAATTACCGTAACAGCACCAGCTTACCCCAGTCCTTCTTGAAGGCCTTGTCGGCGGCGGTGGTGCGCTGCTTGAACGCGCCGGTGGGGTCGTCGAGTACCACGCGGTAGAGGTAGGTGCCATTGGCCAGCCGGTCGCCGTAGGTGTCGGTGCCGTCCCAGTACTGCTCCGTAATGTTGTTACCGATGCGCAACGGGCCCATTTCCTCCATCATAATTTCCTTCACAACCCGGCCAGTCAGACTCACAATCTGAATTTTCATGTTGCGCGGCATCACCTCGCCGGTGAGCGTGAAGACGAAGCGGGTTTTACTGGTTACCGGGTTCGGGTAGGGGAAAACGTTGGTAATGGACGAGCCCGACACGACCTCGAATGTGATGCGGTAGGGCTCAGTACCGGCCGGGTTACCGCTACCGTCCTTGCCCTGCACTTCCAGCGTGTAAACGTTATCGGCGAGGGGCTGGCTCTTACCTGGCTCGAACACCATACGGGCCAGGCCCTGAGCCGAATCTACCTTGAAGGAGGTGATACTGCCCCCGTTCAGGTCAATAGCCTGGCTGGGTTTGCCGCGCGGAGTGAGCACGAGCAGGAAGTTACCACGGCCGGTAACCGGCCGCAATTTATCCAAATCGCGCAGCTGCACGCTGATGCTGGGCCGCGGCGACACGATTTCGCCGTTGAGCAGGTGGCGGCCGTCGAAGGCCACGTCGAGCACTGGCGGCGTATCGTTGTTTACCACCTCGAAGGGTGCCAATGTTAGCTCGTTGTTGAAGTAGTTCTGCTCGGGCTGGCGGCGCGGGTTAAGCACTACCTGGCCCGAGAGCGTGCCGTAGAGGCCGCGGGCATCGAGCGCGACGCTGTACGTCTGCTGGGTGTGGGCCAGCAGCGCCGGCCCCTGCAGCGGATAATACCGTTCGCGCGGGGCGCCGGCCGTGCCCGAGCGCAGCACAATGTAGCCCACCAGTGGCGCTTTAAAGTCGAAATCCGACACGTTCTGGAAAGACACCGGCACCGTAACCAAACCGGTTTTCTGCGCCTGATCGGTTAGTTGAGCGGCCGTTAGGGGCGTGGCGCTGGGCCGCACTACGCCTTCGGGCACGCCCTGATAAGTTACCAGCCATTGCTCCAGCTGCGGAGTCTGGCCGGGGTTATCGGTCGTGAGCGTGGCCTGCAGCTGCAGGTAGCGGTACAACTTGGCCGATACGCTGCTCAGCGCCAGCGTCCGGCTCGTAACGTTGGGGTTGAGCACGGTGGTCGTACCCAGGCTGTCGATGCCCAGCAGCTTCAGCGTATAGCCCGTTTCCGAGCCGGTGCGGATGGTGTGGTAAAGCGTTTCCCACTGCCGGGCCGGCCCAATGCGGGTAGACGTAACGGTGGCCTGCCGGGTGTTCTCGTCAAAGCTCCACTGCCCACCGGGCACGGCTACTTCCACCCCGCTCCGCTCGTCGCGGCGGAACTGGCCGGGGTGGCTCTGCGACCAACCGCCCTGCGTACGGCCCTTAATCACGCGGAACGAGCTAACGGCCCAGTCGGGGCTTTCGTCGCCCTGCGGCGTGTGCAGGCGCACGCGCCAGTACCATACTACGCTGTCGGGCTGGCCGGGCAAAACAGGCAACGCGGGCGTCCATTCGGGTACCATCACCGCGCTCAGCTTCGCTTGCCGGAGCGGTTTGGCAAAGGTTTGCGTAGTGTCAAGCTCCAGGTCGTACTCGCGGCTACTGGTGGTGGGCACGTTGCTCTGGGCCACCAGCCGCACATCATTCGAGCCCACAATGGCAAACTCGGGTGGGCTGAGTGGCGTCACACCGCCCGTCAGGAAGGTGTAGCTGAGCGTTGCGCGGTTGTTGGTTTCGTCGAGTTCGGGGATGAGGTTGTCGGGGTCAATATCCACCTGAAACGTATTCTGGCCAGCCACGCTGCCGGTGGTCGGGTTGGTCAGGGCCAGCGTGTAGGTGGTATCCTGGCGGGCCTGGGGTACCACGAAGTTGGTGACGCTGGTGTTGCTGCCTACCATGCGGGTAACGCGAATCGGCAGTGCGCCAGTGGTAATTTTACCCGGATTGCTCACGCCCAGCTTCAGTTCAAACGCGGCATTAGGTGTGGCTGGTACCACCGTTGGCGCCAGCTGCAGGCGGTTGTCGGCGGTTTGGAAATCGGGACGCTCGGGCGAGAACAGCCGCAGGGCTGGGTCGCCCTGCCAGATGGTACTCATCAGCGAGGGAATGCCGAATTGCCCCGGCACCAGCACGGGCTGCAACCGCCGGAAGGCTTCGGCCTGCGCTTCTACCACGGGCTTGCCATACCACTGCGGATCGTTGAGCAGCAGCGTGTACGTCAGCTTGTCTACTTTGTCGATGTTAGCCGCCACATCGAGCGAGGAGTTGCCCATGAAGCCGATGCAGCCCTTGTCGGCCACCAGCATCCAGTCTTCGCCCATGGAGCCCAGGCCCGTAAAGGCATTGCCCGCCACGCAGCCACTCATGAACATCACCGGGTAGCGGCCCTTGTTGGCGTAGCCGCTGGCCGGGGCCAGAATATTGGTGGGCGTCAGGTTGAAGTCGCGCAGGCTGCCGTGGCCGAAGTAGCTGATAATGGACACGCCCTCGTTCACCTGGGGCGCAATGTCCACAATTATCGGCTCGTAGCCCAGCCGCCCTATCCGGTCGATAAAGCGCACGACGCGGCCCCCGAAAAAGGGCTTCTTCATGATGCGGCCGTATTCTTCCAAGTAGCCCTTGAACTCTTCCGGCTCGCCGGGTTCCTGGCCGCCCGCCATCAGCAGCACGTTGCGCCGCCAGGGCTCCAGGCCCAGGGCCTCATGCTCGCGCAGCTTGCTCAGGTAAATCATTATCTGGGCCGGGTTGTTGGCCGCAATGCGGCCGGTGGCCATGCGGCTCACGTAGTCGCCCTTCTGCCAGTCGGCCGTGAAGAAAATGTCGGAAGCACCCCGCGAGCTGGTTGGCACGTAATCGGGCGTGCCGCCGTACTGCGCCGGCGTAAACCGGCGGTGCAGGCGGCCGTTAATGGCCGTGCCCGTTTCGTAGCCCTTGCCCAGCAGCAGCAGGTAGCGCTGCCGCGGACCGCCCACGTCCAGCATCCACTGCGCAAACTGCCGGATAGCCAGCGCCGATTTCTCGCCGTAGTGAAACTGGTCGTAGAGCTGCTCGGTGCTGACGGTGAGCGTATCGTACTTGCCGCCGGTGGCCGAAGCCCGGTAGGCGGCATAGCTGCGCACGGCGTTGGCCGTGGTGCCATCGGCCGTGGGCTGCATCAGTCCGCGGGCACTCACCACCAAAAAGTTGGCCGTGGTGGGCAACGCCCGAAAGCGGACTTGCTGCGCCGGCAGCGGGGGCACCAGGGTGCGGGCGCCATCGTGCAGGCGCAGCACGCGGGCCCTCCCGTCTGTAGCCGCCGGAAACACGAGTTGCCCGGCCGCATTAGCCGCCTGCGATACGCGCACCACGCTGTAGGGGTCGGTTACGTCGTAGCCCAGCACGGTGGCGGGCAGGTTGGTGGGCTGGTAAGCCAGCGCGCCGGTCAGCGTCGAATCGGACAGCACCGTTAGGCCCGTCTGGCCGGTAGCCCAGCGGGGCGTTTGCGGATACGTAACGCGCACGTAGCCCACCCGCACAAAGTTGTCGCCCACGAAACCGGGTGTTGGCGGGGTACTCAGCTTGAGCTGCAATTTGCCATCGGCACCTATATCAGTAGCGCGCAAGGCCGTGCGGAACCGGGTGGAGTTGAATCCGGCCAGCGTGAACGACCCCAACTGACGCGGGCTCGTACCCGAGGTTACCGCTATGGTTACGGTGCGGATCGTGTTCCGGAAGCCGACCACTAGCATCTCCAGCCTGGGGTCGCCGACTATTGCCGTCAGCGAGTCGACAGTAAAGCTGCCATCGTACACATCACTGGTACCATCCGGCTTAGCCCGAACGCCATACAAGTCCGAAAAGAAACCCTCCCCCGCTTCCATCCACGGCAGGTACACGAATGACTCCTCGCTGATGCTGGCCCAGCTGGTGGCCAGCACTTCGGTCCGGTAGCCCAGCCAATTCGCGTGCGGCGCAGCGGCGGCTAGCTGGGGCTGGGTCATGCGCTTGCCCAGCGTGGTGGGCGAAACCGTGAGGAAATAAGCCGCTGTATCGGTGAACAAGCTGTAGAGCTTGTGGGCCTGATCGGCGGCGTTCTTATACATGCCCCGGTCGAGCTGGCCGTCGTTGCGCTGGCCGAATAATTCCACGAACGAACTGGCATCCAACGCCGTAGCGTTGCCGCCCACATGGATGGCCACCTCGCGGCCCCGGCGCCACAGCTGCAACCGGCGCGGGTCGGCGCTGGTCAGGCCCGCCTGTTGCAGGTAGGCATAGTTGAGACGGTAGATACCGTCGCGGGCCACTTTTATCTTATAGTACTGCTGGCCCGGTACCAGCCACTCGTTGCCGTAGGGGCCCGACTGCGCCCGGGCGGCCGCCATGCCCAGCAGGCTCAGCAGTAGCACCAGCCACATAGTCTTCAGGTAATTCTGTTTCATAATTCTAAGCTGTTAGCTAAGAGCTGAGAGCTGTTAGCTTTCGTTCTGGAGAATAGCCGACCACATGTACCTTATCTGGTCGGCTGATACTTGTGCACTGTTCCAACTGAATACCATTGTCCATCAGCCCAAAAAGCTAACAGCTAGCAGCTTTCAGCTAAAAGCTTATTTAAGGCCGTAGCCCAGCGACACGATGATGGAGGTGGGCTGCGAACGTTGGCCGAGCTTTTCCACAGCCAGTCGGGTCAGGGCCATATCGAGGCGCAGGCCGCTCAGGGCCACGCCCAAGCCCAGGCTGGGCTGCACTTTCCAGGTTTCGGAGCCTGTAAACGACTGCACCTGCTGCGCGTTGCCCACGCCACCGCGCAGGTACACCAGGTTTTTGTAGCCCAGCTCCAGCCCCGCGCGCGGGTCGATGTTGACAGCCTTGCTCGACACCAGCGTGTTGCGCTGGCCGTCGGTGCTCAGTTCCATATCGAGGGCCGCCAGGGCCGTGAATTCGCCGGGCAGCCTGATGAGGCGACTACCGCCGAACACGAAGAGGGGCAGCGTTATCTCAGTGCTGTTTTCCGGAATCTGATCCAGGGCGTTGGCCGGTCCTTCGAACTGGTCGCGGTGAATGGTCCAGGCGTTGTAGGTGGTGGTAATATCGCGGGCCATCAGGCCCAGCTGCCAGCCGTTGCGGCGGTACTGCACGCCGGCATCAATGCCAAAGCCGATGGCATCAGCAAATGAGCCGATGTTGCGGTAGATGACCTTGGCATTGGCGCCCACCTGCAGGCCCTTAATGGAGCTTATCTGGCGGGCGTAGGAAAGCAGCAGCGCGTAGTCGGCCACCGAGAAGTAGCGGATGTTGTTGTAATCGATGTAGCCGTACTCGTTCACTAGGTTGCGGGTGTCGGCAATGTCATCAACGCCCAGCCGAATGAGGCTCACACCCAGCGCGCTTTTATCGTCGAGCTTCATCCCGAAGCCGGCGTAGTCGTTTTTCACGATGCCCGAAAACAGCTCAGAGTGCATCAGCACGCCATCGAACTTGGTTTTCTGGTTCACCAGGCCGGCCGGGTTCCAGTAGCCGGCGGTGGCGTCGTTGGCCAGGCTGACCTGCACTTTGCCCATGCCCAGGGCCCGGCCGCCCACGCCCACATTCAAAAATTCGTTGCTGTACTTGGGCGTTTTGGTCTGGGCCAGGGCCGGCGCCAGCGCCGAAAAGCTCAGGCCCGCGCCTAGTAGCAGGGCCTTATAGGAGGAGAGGTGGAGCATGGAGAAGTAAGCCAAATACGAATCCGATAGAGGAAGAAAAGCACTGTTCGGCAGCAACGCAAGATACTTATTAATAGTGCGTCTCGGATTGCCTGCCTCGCCAAAAACCTAATGCGGCAGTGCAAAGATACGCCGCCGGGCTTAGCTGCCAGACCTGGCCGGGCACTGGCAGGAAGGAACATTATGCAACCAAAAATATATTTCAACAGTACCTTGTGTTACATAGTACCTTTTGCTACCTTTGATTCATTCATCCACCCAATCTGCCCACGCCCATGAAAGTCGAGAACACCCAAGTGCAGATGCGGAAGGGCATTCTGGAATATTGCATTCTGGAAATCATTGCCCGCGGCGAGGTATATGCCTCCGACATGCTCGAAGAGCTGACGGCGGCCCGCATGCTGGTCGTGGAAGGCACGCTCTATCCGCTACTTACGCGCCTCAAAAACGCGGGCCTGCTGGACTATACCTGGAAAGAATCTATGAGTGGCCCGCCCCGCAAGTACTACACGCTCACCGAGGCCGGCCAGGATTTTCTGCACCAGCTGCGCCTGACTTGGGAAGAAGTCCAGGACTCGGTCCGCATCATCCGCCAGAAACCCGGCGCCGCACCCGAACCAACTGCGCCGCCGGAGTTCGCGCTCTGAGCGCCCGCCCGCCCCTCTCCTATTGTTGACTTGTTGCAGCAACCACGACCATGAAAAAGAACATCAGCATCAATCTCCAGGGCATGATCTTCCACATTGAGGAAGATGGCTACGACGTGCTCAGCCGCTACCTGGCCGAGGTAAAAGCGCACTTCAGCGGCTACCGCGGGCACGAAGAAATTGTGGCCGACATTGAGGGCCGCATTGCCGAGCTCTTTGCCGCCCGCCTCTCCCCCCTCAAGCAGGTCATCACCCTGGACGACGTGGAGAGCATGACCGCCAAGATGGGCCGCGTGAGCGACTTCCAGCCCGCCGACGAGGCCGACGAAGATGAGCAGCTACTGGCCGAGGCCGTTGCCAACGGCTCGGCCCGGGGCACCTACGCCGGCCCCACCGGCGGCGGCAGCACCACCGCCGACTTCCCCCCCGTGGCCGACGAGGCCGAGGCCGAAACCGGCCCCAAGCGCCTGTACCGCGACATGGCCAACCGCAAAATTGCGGGCGTAGCCGCCGGTATTGCCCGCTATTTCGCCGTTAATCCACTCTGGATTCGGCTGGGTTTTGTGGCGCTGCTACTCATTAAGCCGCTGGTGCGGGGTGCCTTTGATTTCGATGGAGACGCCTTTCACGTGCGAGGGTTTGACTTCGGCGGCTTTGCGTTCTTGGTTTACGTAGTACTCTGGATTGCCCTGCCCAAGCGCTACGACGCTACGCCGGCCGACGAGGACCCGACATTCAAAAAGCTTTACCGCGACACCGACAACGGCAAAGTAGGCGGTGTATCGGCCGGCCTAGCGGCATATTTCAAGGTTGACGTCGTGTTGGTGCGGATTCTGTTCCTGGTGGGTTTGTTCGCCGGCGGCTTTGCCTTCCCGCTCTACATTGTGCTATGGATTTTGCTGCCCGAGGCCAAAACGGCGTCCGACAAGCTGCGCATGCGTGGCTCGGCCGTCACGCTTTCGGCCCTCGACAGCGACCTGCGCAACAACCCCTATGCGGCTGGCTCGGAGGGCAGTGCGCCCAACAACCGCCCCGTGGGCACGTTTCTAGAGGACTCGTTCAGCAACATCCGGCCGGTGCTCAACGGGCTGGGCGGCGTCATCCGGGCCGTAGTGGGGGGTATTCTGGTGCTCACGGGTTTTAGCATGCTGCTCCCGATTATAATTGGGCTGGGCGTGGGCCTGGGCCTGACTTCGGCCCCCAACTGGGGCGACTTTGGCCCGCTGCAGCCCTACCTGCTCTTCAACGATATTTCAGTCTGGGCCGTGCTGGCGTTCTTTCTGCTGATTGGAATTCCGGCACTGGCGCTGCTGCTCACGGGCCTCGGCCTGCTGCTGCGCCGCTCGGTTATGTCGCGGGCCGGCAACCTCACGCTGCTGGGCTTGTGGCTGTTGGGCATTGTAGGCAGCGCAATAGCCGCTACGCAGGTGGGCCGCGAGTTTCGACGCGAGTCGGAAGTTACCCAAACCGTGGCCCTCGCCGGCCTGACGAGCCCGCGGCTGCTGCTGGAGCGCCGCCAGCTCGACAACGACCAGTGGGTTGATTTGGATATGATTGGCATCGACAGTGCCCAGGCCCCGCGGCTGGAGCGCATCATCTCGGCCAAAGGCTCCTCCGATTCGCTGGCCCGCCGCATGGCCGCCACTTCCACCGCCCACAACCTGCGCGTCCTCAACGACTCGACCCTGCGCATTGACGACCACTTCACCTACCAGCCCAACGCCCGCCTGCGCGACCAGCACATGCGCCTGCGCCTGCTCATGCCCCGCGGCCGCACCTTCCGCATGACGGAGGACTTCGCCAACTGGCTCGATGCCGAGGACTACGTAGGCGGCCGCCAGCCCTACAAGCCGGAAAACGCCGTGTACCGCATGCAGGGCAGCAAACTGGAGTGCCTCAACTGCACCGATGCCGACCTGCGCGGCAGCAACGCCGACAATGACGACGACAACAGCAGCGACTACGACGAAGGCCGCTCCGACGCCAACATCAACCTCGATTTGGGTGGGGTAGACAGCTTCGACACAGCCGAAAGCGGCTATGGCTCGGGCCGGCGCAGCTACTCCGATTCCGATTTCGACCACGTATCCGTGGCCGGCCCCTACCGGCTGGTGGTGCGCCCCGGCAGCAGCTACTCCATCAAGGCCGCCGGCTCCGATGAGGCCCTGCGCCAACTGGTGGTGAAGCGCGACGGCAACGAGCTGGTTATCAAGCCCCGCAACCGCAGCGTGTTTCGGCTGGGCAGCTTTTCTTCGGAAGCCAGCCGGGTACTGATTACAATGGAGCTGCCCGTACTTAACCAGCTGGAGCTGGTGGGCGGGGCCCGCGCCCGGGTAAGCGGCTTTAGCACCGGCGACCTGCAGGTAGAGCAGGCCGGCGGTTCGCAACTGACCCTCGACGGCAAGTTCAACGAACTGAACATGGACCTGGCCGGCGGCTGCCGGGCAGCACTACGAGGCTCGGCCGATCAGCTCAGCATCGACGGGGCCGGCGCCTGCGAGGTAATTGCCCCGGGCTTCACGGCCCGCCGCGCCAACATTGATGTGGTAGGCGCCAGCAAAGTACGTCTGCGCGTTACCGAGGAGCTGGAGGCCGATGCCACTGGCGCCAGCGTAGTCGAGTACAGCGGCTCGCCCGCCGACGTACGCCGCAGCGCCGTAGGCGCCTCCAGCGTGCGGGCGGTTACCGAGTAAGCTGGCGTAGCCGCAGTAGTAAGCCTTGCCAAATGCCTCCCAGAGACACTAAAAGGCAACTTACCAACAACGACGCAATTTTACCGTAACCCACTGGCATTTCAACCGTTCTATACCTCAACGATCAAATTTGTATCCGGGCTGGCAACTGTTGGCCCGGTTTTTACATCCGTATAGCACAGCACCTGCAAGGTGCCTTAGGCAAGGGTCCGTATGTGAGTGAAAAAGATGCGACCCGAGAGAGCCCCGGCCTGTTTCCCTGCTGCAACAGGAGGTCTGGGGCTTTCTTAATCAACCTGTAGCCTACCTGGCACAACGCCACAAGCGGCCGGCCCCACACTGGGGCCGGCCGCTTGTTGGTTGAAGACCAGTTGCCGAAAAACCGGCGGCTAGAGAAGCGGAATGCGGTACACCGCGTCGGTGGCGCCGCCAAACAGGCCGTAGCCGCCGCGTAGGTTGGAATGTAACGGGGCGGGTTCGGCAAAAGGGTTGCCGTCGGTGTCATAGAAGCGCAGCACCGACTGATAAAACTGGTACGTATCGGGCGTAATGCTGCTAACGACAACTTCGATGTAGCCGGGCTCCGGAACGCTCCCCCCGCTGCCGTAACCGCCCTGGAAGTACAGCCGCACATCGGTCCCAAAGCTCAGCAGCGGCCCATTACTGCCCACGTCGCTGTAGGGGTACTGGCTGTAAAAGCTGCTGGGGTCAGAAAGCTGGAAGCGGCTCAGGTTGATATCTGGCCCATCGGCGCCGGGGGCACTGTAGTCGCGCGAAACGGCCCCCCAATAGTTGCCCTGCTTATCGAGTACGCGGGCGTAGGCCAGGTAATAATCGGTGGTGGCGGGGTTATCGGCCACGGCCACCGTGAGGCGGCCACTGTAGTCGTAGCCATAGCCCCCGTTGTTGGGGTCGCGGGGCTTGGCCGCGTAGCCGGCCGACTCAACGGTGGGTACGGCGGGCAGCGCGATGGTGGCCTCGACGGCCGCTACACCCGGGGCCGACGCCCGGAGCGTATAGCGGCGGCCGGGCACGCCCACAAAGCCGCGGGTAGGCACGTAGTCGCCATAGATACTGTCGCGCGGGCCGCCGCCACTGCCGAAGTACCCTTGCTGGGCCTTGGAGCGGAACTGCTCCACCAGCCGGCCGCTCTCGTCGAAGAGCTGCACGGTGGCGTCGCCGCGGCCGGCCAGCTCCTTGGTTTCGAGCACTCCCTGGCTACTGCTCACGTACAGCTGGCGCTGCCCAAAAAAGCTGCGGTTACTGGTGTTGGAGGGCAGTTCGGGGGGCGTGTTGCTCAGCGTGTAGCTCAGCGCCAGCCGGGGCGTGTGCGGCGGCGTGTCCACGTCCACAACCGTTTCGCAACCCGCCAGCCCCAGGCTCAGGCTTACTACCAATAACAAACGCAGCTTATCCATATTAAGAAGAACTAAAACCCCAGGTAATCAACAAAATTCAGCAAACCCCACGCAGTGCGCGCAGCAACCAACGAACAGCAAATCAGCGTAATCATCGAAGAATCAGCGCAACTCCCTGATCAGAATTTAAACGCCTTGCTGAATGAGGGAATGATGGGAAACAATGACACTTGGCGGTAAGTGGGCTTTTCCTGCACGTTGCCCTGGAAGTCGGTGTAGCCGCGCTGGTAGTAGAGGTAGTAGGGGTTGCGGCGGCTGTACACGTTGTAGATGCTGAAGCTATTGACAACTTCGCCCCACTTCTTCTTCTTGGTCTTGCTCAGGTCCAGGTCGAAGCGGTGGTAGGCCCGCATCCGGAACGAGTTCCGGTCGCCGTAGTCGTCGTACTCTTGGCCGCCGCCGAGCAAAAACCGGCCCTGCGAAAGCGTGGTGGCGTTGCCGGTGCCATATACCCAGGTAGCCGACAGCGTGAAGGTGGGACTGAAGTGGTGCGAGACAACCACCGACACATCGTGGCGCCGGTCGTACTTGTAGGGGAAGATGCGGCCCTGGTTGAGGTCGGGGAAGCGGCGCTTGCTCCAGGCCAGCGAATAGCCGATCCAGCCGGTGGTGCGACCAGTTTTCTTCTGCAGAAACAGCTCGCCGCCGTAGGCCCAGCCCTTGCCGCTGGTCACCTTATCCTCCCACTGGCTATCCACGGTACCCAGGAAGCTGGCCCCCTCGCGGTACTCGATGAGGTTGCGCATGGGCTTGTAGTAGCTCTCGAAGCTCAGCTCGTACGCTTCCTCTTTGAAGTTGAGCGTGCGGGCTGCCCCCAGGCTAACCTGTTGGGCCCGCTGCGGCCGGATAACGGGCGTCGAGGGCACCCACAAATCGGTGGGCAGGCCAATGCCGCTGTTCACGAGCAGGTGCACAAACTGCGAAGTACGGGCGTAGGAGGCTTTTAGGGCCCACTGCTCGGTAAGCAGGAAGCGGGCCGCCAGCCGCGGCTCGATGCTGGGATAAAACGTGCCCCGCACCAGAAACCCGTTCAGGCGCAGGCCGCCGTTTACTTTCAGCCGTTCGGTCAGCCGATAATCGTCTTCGGCGTAGAGGCCGACCTCGCTGGCCAGCGTCTGCGTGCCCAGCTTCGTCTGGGCATTAACGTCGCCGAAGTTGCCCTTCTCCTGCAGCGCGCCGGGCCGGAACGAGTGCAGAATGTACTGCCCACCGAAGCGGATGTAGTGGTCGGGCGAAGGAGCGTAATCGAAGTCGGTTTTAAGGCTCAGGTCGCGAATGTTGGAGAAGTAGCGCAGCGAGTACTTGCTCGTTTTGGCCTGGCCGTTGTTATCGGTGTAGCGCTGCTCATCCTCCTGGCCCACTTCAAACTGGTACTTGCTGTAGCTGAAATGGGTGTTCATGAACAGCTTATCGTTCACCACGCGGTTCCAGCGCAGACCGGCTGTGATGTTGCCCCAGCCCAGGTTGGCCTCCGCACGGCTGTAGTCGCTCGAATTTTTGTCTTTGTCGCGCAGGCGGGCATAGAACTTGTCGTAGCCGGTATAGCCGCTCAAGTACAGCCGGTCGCGGCCACTGAGCTTCCAGTTGAGCTTGGCGTTGAGGTCGTGGAAGAAGTAGCCAATCGAGCCCCCGGTGCCCTCTGCCGACAGCTGCGACTTGATGAAGGGCTGGGCCAGAATATCGAGGTAAGTGCGGCGGGCCGAAATCAGGAACGACGCCGTGTCTTTCTTGATAGGGCCTTCGAGCGTGAGCTTGGCGGCCACGATGCCCACGGCTCCCTCGCCGTGGAACTCCTGCATGTTGCCCTCCTTCATCGAAATATCGAGCACCGACGAAAGCCGGCCACCGTAGCGGGCCGGGAAGCCACCCTTAATCAGCTCCACGTTATTAAGCGCGTCGGCGTTGAAAACCGAGAAGAAGCCGAACAGGTGCGCCGCGTTGTATACCGGCGTACCGTCGAGCAGAATCAGGTTTTGGTCGGGCGAGCCGCCGCGCACATATAAGCCGCTCTGGCCCTCACCGCCGCTCTGCACGCCGGGCAGCAGCTGCAGCACCTTCAGCACATCGGTTTCGCCAAACAGCTTGGGCAGGTTCTTGATCTGGGCGATGGGCACGTTGATGGTGCCCATGCGGGTGCTCCGCTCGATGCGCTCCTCCGTACCCCGGTTGCCCACAATTTCCACCCCGCCCAGCTCGCTGCTGATGCTGCGCAGCCGAAAGTTATGGCTGGCATTGGCCGTGGCTACCGTGGCCCAGCGGCTGCGCTCGTAGCCCAGGTAGCTGGCCAGCAGCCGCACCGAGTCGGAGGGGGCAGCCGGAGCGGGCAGCGTGAGCGAATAGAAGCCGTAGGTGTTGGTGGCAGTACCCTCGCCGGTAGCCGGACTGACGACCGCCACGCCAATCAGGTTTTCGCCGGTGGCCGCGTCGCGCACATAGCCACTAACGGTAATTTTGGCGCCCGATTGGGCCTGGGCGGCCCCAGCGGCCACCAGCACCGCGCCGGCCAGCAGCAACGGGCGAACTAAAGAATGCATAAAGGTTTTGTTATAGCAGAAAGATTAAGGAAGAAATCGATAAGCAGTACTCGTCGGGCAAAGCTGCCGCGCCAACTCCGGGAGTTGCAACCGACAAAAAAGGTTGCAGCACTTTTGGAAGCAGAAACAATTTTGCAGCCATTCTCGTTGAGCAGCCCCGAAATTCCAGCGCAATATCTACAAGAAACTGACAACCAATAAATAAATTATACTACAGTTGGTATAGAGGCCGGCGAGTCGGGCCCACGCGAAACAAATTTTTCGCGTGGGCCCGACTCGCCGGCCTCTATACCAACTGTAGTACTGTTACCTCGCCACCGGCGTCAGGCGCTGCTGGCGGCCCAGTTCCAACAGGAGCGCGAAAGCCTCGTCGTACTCGTTGCGCACCCGGCCCTCCAGAATTGCTTCGAGCAGCGCTTCTTTCAATTCGCCCACGGCGCGGCTGGGCTTTAGGCCGAAGGTTTCCATGATGATTTCGCCGGTGATGACGGGCTTGAAATTGCGCAGGCTATCCTTTTCCTCCACTTCCTTCAGCTTCTGTTCCACCACATCGAAGTTGCGCAGGTAGCGGGCCACGCGGTTATGGTCCTTGCTCGTAATGTCGGCCCGGCACAGCAGCATCAGCCGGTCGATGTCGTCGCCGGCCTCGAACAGCAGCCGGCGCACAGCCGAGTCGGTTACCACCTCCTTTACCAGCGAAATAGGCCGCAGGTGCAGCTTTACCAGCTTCTGCACCTGGCGCATCTCCTCGCCCAGCGGCAGCTTGAAGTCGGTGAAAATGCCCGGCACCCAGCGCGCGCCCTTGTCCTCGTGCCCATGAAACGTCCAGCCCACGCGCTTGTCGTAGCGCTTGGTGGCAGGCTTGGCAATGTCGTGCAGCACCGCGGCCCAGCGCAGCCACAGGTCGCCGTCGGCCGCGGCCACGTTGTCGAGTACCTGCAGCGTGTGGTAAAAGTTGTCTTTGTGGGCATGCTGGCCCACTTTTTCTACGCCGTGCAGTCCGGCCATCTTCGGGAAGATGAGTGCCAGCAGCCCGCTACTGAACAGCAGCTTGAAGCCGTAGCTCGGCTTGGGCACCAGCAGCATCTTATTAATTTCGGTCGTAATCCGCTCCTGCGACACAATACTGATCCGCTCCTTATTGCGGGCCAGCGCATCAAACGTATCGGGCTCGATATCGAAGTTAAGCTGGGCGGCAAACCGCACGGCGCGCAACATGCGCAATGGGTCATCGGAGAACGTGATGTCGGGGTCGAGGGGCGTGCGGATGAGCTTGCGGGCCAGGTCGCCCATGCCGTCGTAGCGGTCCACCAGCGTCCCGAAGTCGGCCTCATTCAAACTCAGGCCCAAAGCGTTGATGGTAAAGTCGCGGCGGGCCAGGTCTTCTTCGAGCGTACCGGCCTCTACCTCGGGCTTGCGGCTCTCGGCCCGGTAGCTTTCGCGGCGGGCACCCACAAACTCCACCTCAATATCGGGCGTGGGCAGCATGGCGGTGCCGAAGTTCTTGAACACCGTCACGCGGGGCCGGCCGGGCAGGCGGCGGCTTACCTCCTGGGCCAGCGCAATACCGTCGCCCACGCACACCACGTCCACATCTTTACTGGGGCGGGCCAGGGCAAGGTCGCGCACGTAGCCGCCAATTACGTAGGCCGGCGAGCCTTGGGCGGCGGCGGCGGCGGCAATAGTCTGGAACAGGGGCAGGTCGGGGAGTTGCGGCGTGTGCATGGCACAAAGGTAGCAAGGCCCCTAGTATGACCGGATTCAGGGAGTGACTGGCCGGTGGCAGCATGGGCAATGAGCACAAAAAAGCGCCTCCGGAGTTTTCCAGAGGCGCTTTTTACCAGCCGTTGCCGGCCATGTACTTACTGGGCCGGAACTTCTTCCACCAGCTTGTCGGCGGGTACGTTCTTTACTACGGCCGTGTCGCCGGGCTCGGGAGCCATTTCGGCAGCCGCGTTGTCGGCGGTGTTTTCGATGGCGTTACCGGCGGCGTCGGTGGCGGTGGCAGCATCGTTAGCGGCGCTTTCGGCGGTAGCCTCAGCGTTTTCCTGGGTAGCCTCCGAGCACGAAGCCAGGGCGAAAGGAGCGAAAGCGGCCAATACGAGCAGGTTTTTGAACGAGAATTTCATGGTCAGTAAAGTAGAGGTTGGTGTTTGATTTGGGCTTTCATACCCTGCATCCCCCAAACGTAACCTCCTGTCGAGCTTGTTTTTTTTGGGTAGCTACTCCCGCACCGTTTCCAGCGTACCGTTGGGCAGTACCCGCACTACCCGCGAAGGCACGGCGCGGGTCGGGTCGTCCTGGCGCCAGCTCACTACATAATCGACTTTCCGGACCAGCTCGGGCGCTATTTCACTGAACATGGCCGGGGAGGCTTCGCCGCTGAGATTGGCCGAGGTAGACACCAGCCCGTGGCCCAGCCGCCGCAACACCAGCCGGCAGAATTCATCATCGAGCACCACACGCAACCCAATAGTGCCATCGGGGGCCAGCAGGTTGGAAGCCAGGTGGCGGCTACCGGGCACGATGTACGTGGTTGGCCGGGTTTGAGCAGCCAGCAGCTCGGGCAGATTATCGGGCACCACGGCGGCGTAGCGGGCAAACATAGACTCGTCGGCCACCAGCACAATACAGGCCTTTTCAGCCGGCCGGTTCTTGAGCTTATATATCTGTTCCACGCCCCGAGACAGTTCGGCGTCGCAGCCCAGCCCCCATATCGTGTCGGTCGGGTAAAGTATCACCTGTTGCAGCAGCAGCGCGTCTACGGCCGAATCGGCCTCAGAACGCAGGAATTTGGGAATCATAGGCTTGGAAGTTTGGGGAGTTCGGGGTTATCTGAACTTAGTCAAAGCTGTCTAGAAAGCCCAAAGAACGCCATGCCTTAGCTGGCGTCCGCTGGTCGAAGCATGATGCGCTAACTTGATTCCGGGCGCTTCCTAAACAGCTTCATTATTTCGTGTCGTAGTACAGGGCCTGTTGCGGCCTGCTTTGTACGGTAACCCTTGTACGGTTTTGTCAGCTTTCAGACAATACCCACGCTCAAAGCCGTCAGCCTCAACTACGGGCGGGCAAGACCCAAGGCCCGACAATTAAAAGCGCAATTACTTGATACATAACCGTAATACGGAGTCCACACCCGGCCAGTGAGCCAGCGTTTCATTGCCGGAGGAAAGGTACTGTAGCTTCTGCACAGGGCATGAAGTTTCTCCCTACATTAGCGGCACTTTTAGTCCTACTCTTCACTCCATGTTTAAACTTTTATGCTGCAGCCTGCTGGCACTGCCTTTGGCGGCCAGCGCCCAGACTTCCGGCACTGCCTCATTCACCCCTAAAGTGTATGTTGGCCTGGGCGTAAATGCCGGCCGCTATTACGATAAGCGTGTTGGCTATCCTCTCAGTTCTGACCTGATCTACTCGCCTTCGATAATAGCTGGCATACGGCTGCTACCGAGCCTCGCCCTGCAGCTTAGCGCTACCACCTACGACTACCGGCGGCAGTACACGGCCCCAATCAACAACTATGCGCAGGACCCAAACAACCCCATTGTTGGCTATGTAAGTGGCACAACCAAGCGTCGCTACTATGTTCTGCCGCTGCTGGCCCGTTACACGTTTAAAAACAACTCCCAACGAGCACGCTTCGATGCCCTGGCAGGTGCCAGCATCTATCATAGCCGCGAACAGTCCACTACGACTCTCTCCGATACCCAGAACCGAATCACGGACCGGTACGACTATTCGCGCACTGGCACCTATGCCAGTCTCTTGCTGGGCGCCGGACTTCGGTATGCCATAGCTCCGCGATTGGAGGCCGCGAGCGAATTGCGCGCGAATGTGTTCTATTTCGGGTACAGCGGTGCCATCGACCCAAATCTGGAGATTAGTCTTCGCTACTGCTTCGGCAAGTTGGCCACCCAAAATGCCTCCGCTACCTCATCCCTTCCGGGAAAATAAGAACAGCAGAAGTGCCTGGCGCTACACTTTATAGTATCAGGCTACTAAAGGAGGTCGTGGTCATTACTATGCCCACTTTCACAAATCCTCCACCGACTGGCACAATTCAACCAGTACGCCAGCGGCCGATTTGGGATGGACAAAGCAGACGAGCTTGTTATCGGCACCGCGTTTAGGCTCCTCGTTGAGCAGCGTGAAGCCGGCGGCCCGCAGCCGCACCATTTCAGCCCGGATGTCATCTACCTCGAAGGCAACGTGATGAATACCTTCGGACTTCTTAGCCAGAAACTTGGTGATGGCGCTGTCGGGTGAGGTGCCGGCCAGCAGCTCTATTTTAGAACCGCCGACCTGGAAGAAAACCGTGTCTACGGCTTCGGAGGACACGTGCTCGCGCTTGTAGGGCGGCTGGCCGAGCAGCGTGGTATAGAGGGCCGTAGCCGCTTCAAGGTCGTTAACGGCCAGGCCGAGGTGCTCAAAATTGGTAAACATGCGGAGGGAATAGCAGGCAGCCGCTGCCGGATAGCGCGGCTTCTTTGGATTTGTTCTACTTTTGCAGGTACGAATGTAGGGCGAAACTAAACCTGTTTGCCGGGTTTTGTGTTCTACCTACGAATGATTCTCCGCTGACAAACCAGAACTCCGGGCTATGCTCAAATTACCCATTTACCTCGATAACAACGCCACAACGCCCCTCGACCCGCGGGTTCTGGAGGCCATGATGCCGTACCTGACCGAGGTATTCGGCAACGCCGCCTCGCGTAACCACCCCTTCGGATGGGCCGCCGAGGAAGCCGTAGACTATGCCCGCGAGCAGATTGCCGGCCTTATCAGCTGCGACCCCAAGGAAATTATCTTTACCTCGGGGGCTACTGAATCCGATAACCTCGCCATTAAGGGCATCTTCGAGATGTACGCCCAGAAGGGCAACCACATCATCACGACTACCACCGAGCATAAAGCAGTACTCGACACTTGCAAGCACATCGAGAAAATCGGTGGCAAGGTTACCTACTTGCCCGTGAATTCGGAAGGCCTCATCAGCTTGGCTGATCTGGAGGCTGCCATGACGCCGGAGACGATTCTGGTGACCATCATGTACGGCAACAATGAGACGGGCACTATCCAGCCCATCCGCGAAATTGCCGCCATTGCCCACAAGCACGGTGCCCTGTTCATGACCGATGGCACCCAGGCCGTAGGCAAGATTCCGGTAGACGTGCAGGCTGATGGCATCGACCTGATGGCTTTCACGGCCCATAAGATGTACGGCCCTAAGGGTGTGGGTGCTATGTATGTGCGCCGCAAGAATCCCCGGGTAAAAGTTACCGCCCAGATGGACGGTGGCGGCCACGAGCGTGGCATGCGCTCGGGTACCCTTAACGTACCCGGCATTGTAGGCTTGGGCAAGGCTTGTGAACTGGCTAAGCAGGAAATGGCCGCCGATGCTGAGCGCCTCGGTGCCATGCGCGACCGGCTCGAAAAAGCGCTGCTGACGCTGGAAGAAAGCTACGTGAACGGCTCGATAGAGCGCCGCCTGCCACACGTGGCCAACATCTCCTTCAAGTATGTGGAGGGCGAAGGCCTGATGATGGGCGTGAAGGATTTGGCGGTATCGTCGGGTTCGGCCTGCACCTCGGCCTCGCTGGAGCCGTCCTACGTGCTCAAGGCCCTTGGCCTGAGCGACGACTTGGCCCACAGTTCATTGCGCTTTGGCCTGAGCCGTTTTACTACCGATGAGCAAATCGACTATGCCATCAACCACGTAAAAGAAGCCGTGACGAAGCTGCGCGAGATGTCGCCTCTTTGGGAGATGTTCCAGGACGGCATCGACCTCGACAAAATTGAGTGGGCGGAACATTAATAGTCCTTGGAGCTCAGTTGTCGGTGCTTAGTTAATTCTAACCATCGACAATCAGCCACTTCCCTAAACACTAAGCACCATCAACCAAGCACTAAAAACAACAAAGCCATGGCTTACTCAGATAAAGTAATTGACCATTACAGCAACCCCCGCAACGTGGGCACGCTGGACAAAAGCAAGAAAAGCGTGGGTACGGGCCTCGTAGGAGCCCCCGAGTGCGGCGACGTCATGCGCCTGCAAATCGAGGTGGACGAGGCAACCAACACCATCACCGATGCCAAGTTCAAAACCTTCGGTTGCGGATCGGCCATTGCTTCTTCGTCGCTCGCCACGGAGTGGCTGAAAGGTAAAACTGTAGATGAGGCTTTGGCCATCGACAACATGGAGATTGTGGAGGAACTGGCGTTACCGCCCGTTAAAATCCATTGCTCGGTACTTGCCGAAGATGCTATTAAGTCGGCCATCAACGACTACCGCGTGAAGAACGGTATGCCCGAGTTGGAAATGGCCAAGTCGCACCACTAACTGGTTGTTGAGCTACTGAAGGCCTGTATCCTGAATTTTTTGTTCGGTTGATGTTGTTATCCTGGTATAATATTCAGGCAGTAAGCCTTTAAGAATCTTAAGCCCCCAATTGCCATGATTACCGTTTCGGATAAAGCAAAGGAGAAAGTAGAGAGGCTCATGCACGATGCAGAGTTGGATGCCACCTACCGCCTGCGGGCCTCGGTGGCCGGTGGTGGCTGCTCGGGCCTGAGCTATAAGCTTGATTTCGACAACGAAGTAAAGCCCATGGATCAGGAATTTGAAGACAAGGGCGTGAAGGTGGTAGTCGATATGAAAAGCTTCCTCTACCTGGCTGGCACCGAACTCGACTTCTCCGACGGCCTCAACGGAAAGGGGTTCTATTTCGACAACCCCAATGCCTCCCGCACCTGCGGCTGCGGCGAGAGTTTTTCGGTATAGCACCCGCTTTGCTAATTGTACACAAAAAAGGGTTCTACTAAATAGTAGAACCCTTTTTTGTGTGAGCAGTACGGCCATGACTTTAGATTTACTGTTTGACGATTTTGCGCATATCGTGCCCTGTTGGGGTCGTTATTTCCACCTGATACAGCCCGGCGGGTAGCATGGCCACATCAAGCACCGTTGTGCTGGTGGGCAGTTCTCCAACGAGCAACACACTTCCTGTGCTATTAATAACGCGGTAATGGGCTCCGGCCACGGACACTTCGACCCTCAACTCTGTTTGCACCGGGTTCGGGTACACGCGCACTTCGCCTGGGGCGGCCACACTTACCACTTCCGAATAGGCCTCCTTGCCATCGAGGTCGAGCTGGTGCAGACGATAGTAGCCAGTGCTGGGGAGCGGTTGGTAATCGAAAATAGTGTAATCGTGGCGGGCGTTGCTGTTACCCTGTGCAGCTACGGTAGCTATAGTGCGGAAATCCTGGCCCGTAGCTGAACGCTGCACCTCAAAACGGGCACTATTTAGCTCGGTGGCTGTAGCCCATCGGATTTGCACGTTTCCCGCCCGGCGCTCGGCCCCGAAGCGAAGCAACTGCACAGGCAGGGGGTTGACAGAAATGTCGGGGTCGGTGCTGGCTAGGGTGTACGTTTGAAAATCGCCTAGCCCTGCAAATGGTGCCGAAGTGAGCGTACCGGCTACGAATATATTGGCTGACGTACTAGGCCCGCTGGTATTGGCCGAGCGCCCCAAACTATTCCAACCAGTACCATCAGTGCGGGCCACTACCAACGAAGCCGCCATTGGATCAGTTACTTGGTCATCGGAGTCGAAACTGAGCATAACAGTACCTGCGAACTGCGCAGCGGTTAAGGCCGGTGAGGCGCTAATATCGAATCGGCGAACCTGTGAAACACGCTTAATCGCGTCGTTGAAAGCCAAGGGCGCTGGGCGTCCCTCCTGTTGCTCCACCATCACCAGCGTTTCACGATCAAGTTGAGCGGGCTGAAGCGTGATGGGCCGATAGTTGCCAGCTTTTCCTACCGGAAAGAATTGCATTGTAGTAGTACCAACGGGCAAATGCCGGGCCACCGGACCACTCACGTAGCTGCTGGCACTACCACCAGTTACAGTAGCCGTGGCCCCAAGCGTAGGCAGGTTTGTAGCCGAAGAGGTTAATACTCCACTTTGCAGGTTAAGCATTCCATTCACCCGAATCGGGGTCTGAAGCCGGATACCAGCAGTGTTGTTGAGGCTAAGTGTAGCCTGCGCGTCGAAGAGAATAGTGCTAGGCCCGTTAAGCAGTTGTTCCTGGGTACCGTTGAGCGTGATGGTGCTAGCCGTGATAGGACTGAATTGCAAACTCCCACCCGCTTCTACTACCACGTTGCCGCCAATGCGAATACCACCGGTCAGATTCAAGCCTACTTTCAGGTTAGCACCAACTCTCAGGTCGTTTTGAATTACTAGGGTTGCATTGCCGGTTAAGTTTGCTAAACCGGCACTCCCATTCGTTAACTCCAAGGTTCCGAATGTTCGGCCAGAAACAGAAAGAGTATTGCTGGCCAAAGCAAACTGATATATACTTCCGCTCTCGAAAACAGCGGACGCATTAGGCTGACTCGCGCCAAAAGCACTTCCTCCTCCCTCCTGCCGGAACGTAGCGCCGGCTTTGAACAATACCGATTGGCGATTAGCGGCTACGTCTCCGAAGGGACTGCCGAGAACTCCCGCTTCGGCTTCAAACAATGAGTTACTTCCAAATACAATGGCGCCCGGCGTTTGGCCCGTCAGCCTGTTGGCCGCCCCGCCCCCGGTTGTTTCCGAGGCTACTCGGCCGTTGATGAAGGCTGTTTCGCCTGCGGTTATGTTGAGTACAATCTCCGCTCCGCCCGCCCCACGCAATGTGAGTACCGAACCGGCTCCGATGATCAGGTCGTCGCCCGGCAAACCGCCATCGATACTGAGAGTGCGGGGAGTACCGGAATTCAGGAACACTACGCTGACCAGATTGCGTAGCTGCAATTGCCCAATAAGCTGGGTGGGAGCAGCGAAATCCAGTGCTATGGCTACCGGACGGGCAATGTTTGCATCAAAGACCAGAATATCGGTGGCCGCGGGCGCAATGCGGGCAGGCGACCAGTTGGCAGCGCTACTCCAACTGCCGTTGGTATCCTGCCCCGTCCAGACATACGTGTTGGCCGCCTGATTACTGGTAGACGAAATGGTTATATCATCGACATTGAACCGGGTGTTGGTATCGGTATCCTGGCTGGTGATTACTACTCGAATGTTCCCGTTTACGTTGGCAGCGAAGGTGTATGTCTGTAAACTGGTGGTTACGGTAACCGGGGCACTCGTGTAGGCCGCCGTACCCGTTGTGGCTCCGTTATCAAAAACCTGTACGACGAAAGTGGCGAGGTTTTCGGCAGTTGCGGTACTGGCGTATGCGGCTGCTTTGAGCGTAATTGTGCCGGCTCCATTCGGCTTGTCGAAGTTCATCGCCAAAGACCCTTTTTCGCGTATGCGTGAGGTCTTGCCTCCGTTACCAAAGTCACTTTCATTTACGTTAGCAATAAGCGCATCGGTTAGGGTCCATTCGCCACTGGCAAGACTCACGTTTGCACTCGTGTAGCCTTGCTTTGAGCCGGTTTCGAAACCTTCCGTTAGGTCCGCGAGTGGTACTACAGCTATACGGGAGGTTTCTGAAGTCGCCCGTACTGCCTCACTTTTACTAACTGTATTAACCGCTGCGGCAACTCTGGCGCAACCGGGCGGCAAGCTGTTGCCTATTGGCAGATTCCTACCTTCAGTATCTACCAGCAGTGCCCACCCCACTCCCGGGCACAAAAGCAACGCGACCAGTAATACAACTAACAGCCTCATCGGCGCCACCTGATTAGGGCAAAAAGTAGTAATCTGTTTCATAGCGATGGGATAAACACGTGACGCCAACTACCATACTCGTTTGTTAATTATACTAATTTTTAATCTTATTATTATATAAATTGCAAAATATTTGTGTTTTAAACCAAAAAGAGCGCCTCCCACAATGGGAGGCGCTCTTTTTGATTTACTTAACAGCTAACCCTGGGTTTATAGCTTCACAACGCGGCGAGTCACCTTCGTGTTGCCTTTGCCAACTGTTACCAAGTAGGTACCAACCTTCAGGTTGCCCATATCCAGCTTGCCGTCAGCGCGCAACTGCTGAGTCTGTACCGTACGACCCGACAGGTCGGTGATAGTTGCCGATACGCCTTCTGTACCACCATTCATTGTGATAGTGAGCACATTAGCGACCGGGTTAGGGTACATAACTACCTCACCAGCTTTAAGCAAGCTTACCGAAACAATGTTGCTGTAGCTAGTTTTGCCATCCAGATCCACCTGCTTGAGGCGGTAGTATGACACGCCATTCAGCGGCTGGCGGTCTACTTCGTTGTACACGGTGGTAGCGTTGGTAGTACCCTGACCAGCACGCGTGAGGATGGTTTCGAACGTACGGCTGTCGCGGCTACGCTCTACCGTAAACTGCTTATTGTTGAGTTCTGAAGCAGTTTCCCAACGGATAGCTACCTGCGAACCACTCACCTTGGCCGAGAACGAAACCAGCGTTACAGGCAGTGGTGGGTTACCAGGGGCTATGATGCCGGGAATCTCGCTTGGTACTGGCGGCGAAAGGTAATTCTCGGCACCAGGAACCGCAATGTTCAGGTCGTTCTGAATGTTGTTGTATTCAAACGTGTAGAAGTAATACGTAACCGCTGGGTTAAACCCATCAATAACAACTGTGCTATTAGCACCCGAATACACTACGAAGAAGCCAGGGGCAATCGTCGGACCTTCTCCGTACTTTTGGTTACCCGTCGTGTAGGGTGTACCATCCACAGGTCGGATGGTGGGCGGCAGGGTCGGCGCTTCGCTGGCTACAATCAGCCGGCCTTCTCCGTAACCCAAAGCCGCATAGTTAGGAGGCAGGTTGAATGTAACTGTCACCTTATCGTTGTCTCTTACCACGTTGGCAGTGCTACGCAGCGTAGGCTCAGTATCAATCGAGCGGCCTGAAAGCAGGTCATTCACCCCGATGGCTTGGGTTGTCGTGTTAGCGAAGTCGTTGCTTTGGAATTGCAGCGTCGATTGGCCAGTGCCCAAGTAGGTTGGGGCATAACGCACGTAAATCGGCTGGTTAACCAAATAGGTCGACGAATTAGGCGTCAGCGTTACACTGCTACCAAACAACACATTGTCCAACGACAGCTCAAACTGCTGGGAGTTGCTAACGTTGAGTGGATTAGACGACAGCAGTTTCGTGATAGTGATAGGCTGCAATACCCGCTTAGCATTAATTGTTAGCGCCTGCGAACCAGATTTGGTATTGAGTACCACGTTACGAACCTCCACAAAGGGATTCTCAATCTGGATGCTGGGTTCACTGGTGCCGTTGGCCTGCACTGCCTGAGAGGTAGCAGGATTGCTGGAATTGATGATAACCGACGTGGTGCTAAGAGCCGATGGAGGCAGGAAACGCACGTAAACCGCTGTTCTGGCCACATCACCGCCGCTGGTTAGCGGTATGGTAAATGAGTTGCCGGTACCGGTGACACCCGCAAAGTTGGGATCGAGCGAAACCTGGAAGTACTGTGGAGCAGCAATCAGAAGTCCCTGCAACAGATTAGTGCCGGTTACAAAGTACGATTGCACATCAGAAGCCACACCAGGTACAGTAGAGAACTGTGCCAATACGCCATCGACATTGATGGTGGAGTTACCGCCGAGGCTGTTAGCTGTAATGGTAACAACCTTATCTGCAGCGCCTAAGCTGGAAGCCGTAATAGTACCAGCGAAACTACCACTGGCAACAGGAGCTACCAGCTTCACCTGGATTTCTCGCAACGACACGGTTCCATCGACCGGATTAATAATAATAGGTCCGTTCACAAAATCACCACCTGCCGAAGCGTCGCGGAAGACGATATTGTTGTTGGAGCCAGTTAGAACCAGCGGAGCCGCCAAGTTGCCGGCATTAATCGAGAAGGCCAAAACCTGGGCCGAGCCGCTTCCTGTAACCGTCTGGAAGTCCAGGGTAGTAGGGCTAACTACGATGAATGGGCCGTTGGGGGCTGCCGTAGCCTGACCCGTAACAGCAACACCTGTGCTTGCTCCACCGTTGCCAGTAGTAACAACCGTAATAGTAGAGTTATAATTACCTGCAGAAGCCGGAGCGAAACGTGCCTGTAGAGTGGCGTCAACTTGGTTGTTGGTGGGGGTAAGCGTAACGCTCTGCACAAAATTACCACTTGTACCCAAACGGATAACAAAGCCATTTGGAGCAGTTACTATAACATTAGAGGTAGTATTTCGCCCTGTAACCACAAATTCTTGTGGAGCAGACACCTGGCCTGCCTGTAGCGTAGCAAAATTCAGCGGCGTTGGGGCTGCTGACAGTGTAGCAGGCGGTAAGGTGCCTACGCCCGAAACACCTGTATTACGGGTAGTGGCGTCTTCACTGGTAAATGTAATGTCGCCCACATAATTCAGCGCCGCGGTCGGAACAAAAACCACATCTACAATAGCATTGCTGACCCCTCCATTAGGACTGGCCGGAATACTAGTTTGAGTAGCGTAAGCACCACCATTGTAGCTGACCTGAAAACCAGCGGGGGCAGTAACAGTAATAGGAGCCGTCAACGAAGTAGCGTTAACCGTTACACTCATCGGCGTCGATGTCGAATTTACCTGCTGACTACCGAAAGAGAGTGATGTTGTGCTGATGGTAATAGTAGGAGTGCCTACTGTGCCGGTACCTTGTACAAAAATATTTTCCGAAATCGACTGGAAAGAACTATTTGTACCTGTCACAACAATTCGACCATCAGAAAAGCCCACGGCTGTGGTGCCTACTGCTGTAGGTCGGAATCGAACATACAAAGCACCGCCTGTAGTGGGCAGTGTTACTAATTGACCAAACGTCACATTATCAGCTGACCCTTCGAAGGAAGGAGCATTAGAAAAGCTAACAGAGATGTTTCCAACTAGGCTGTTACCTGTAATAGTGTACTGTTTAGCAGGAGATGACACCATGCCGACAGCTACAGAACCGTAGTTATCAGGTGCTGAGAAAGTAGTGGAAGGCGTAATTACCAAGTTTTGCGCTTGTCCCAGCAATGGGACAAACAAGAGCAGAGCCAATAAGGCCCATAAGCGACCGGCTAGGCTAGGGTTAATACTGCTTAAGTAGTTCTTTTTCATTTTTCTAGTGCGCGGATTGTTTACGAAATGGAAGATGTTTTCAAGGCAAGTTGCAGTGTTAGAGGCTCTAACAGCAACGAGTGTGCCAGTTTTGAACAGAACTTTTTGTTAGTGAATAGTGGACAGCGTATTATACGTGCCTACATTTAGCTTGGATTATGATTTATCTTCTTTCTTGTCATACATTTTTTATATTGGCATACCTCTTATCTACAAACTCAACCCAACATTCACACACTTAATCCACTTGCTCACACATATTACATACATAATACAATTACGTATGATTATATAACAATTTACTATCAGTCAACTATTTACACGCAGCAATATTTTTTATCACCACGATAGCAAGCACCCCAATTTGTCCTTCATCACTGTAGTCCGAGGCAAAGCTAGGTAGCATTTTCCATATAATTGCGTAAAAGCAAATAACTGATTATATAACAATTCATATATCTCTCCACAGCAGACACTCCTGAGTCTATAATGTAGGCTCAGGAGTTCAGGCCCGTAGCTGAGCCAATAACGCAATAGGGGCAGTCAGCATTGCTGCTGACTGCCCCTATTGCGTTGTTTTTTTGCCGGCTGCTACTTCCAGTCGGGCATGGTAGCATTTTCAAATAACCGGACCCGGCTACGGCCACTCAAGTCGACCGTAAAAATTTCAGGCACTGACTGTGCTACGTTGTTTACCTGCACGAAAATTATCCGGGCCCCATCGGGCGAGTAGTGTGGGAGGACGTCGTTGAAGCCAGCAGGTTTGGTAGAGTTAGCAGTACTACCACCCGAACCAGACGATACATCGACTAATCCGCTACCATCAAGGTTCTGCGTGAAAATGTGCGCGTTTAACTGCCGGCCAGCGCCATCATTGAACGCATCTACGTCGCGGGTGTACACAATACGCTGCCCATCGACGCTAAACGAAGGAGAATCCAGGCGGCCAGGCACGTTGCCAATAATCTGCGTGAAATTCGAGCCGTCGGCGTTGAGCAGGTAGAATTCCGAATCGTAGATGCTGACGCCCACCGTCTGCACCACAATGCGGTTGCCCTGCCCCGTCCAGTTGCACTCGCGGAAATGGCGCTCGGCCGGTGCTGTAGCCAATAGCATTAAACCCGTGCCGTCACGGTTGATGCGGTATAGCTTGTTATAACTGCTATAAATAAGCTGTCCTCCATCAGGAGACCAGCTGTAGCCGATTCCCTGGTTGAAATAGCCGTCTACGGGTTGTAGAGTAATCTGCCGTACATCGGAGCCGTCGCGGTTCATCGTATAGAGTTGGAACTGGCCCGTAGCGTTAGAGGTATAGGCAATCCGGTCGCGATTGGGACTGAGTTGGGGACTGGATTCTACGAAGGGCGATGTAGTTAGGCGAGTAAGCGTGGTACCGGTTTCGTTGCTGGAATAAATATCAGTGTTCCCATTTTCAGTGCGCACAAACAGGTAGCGGTTGTCGGGCTGCGCACCAGTGCGGAAGCTCCACACCGGCGAACGAGCTGAACTCCCACTAGCGTTACGCACTGTTACCTGCCAGAAGTAGGTGGTATTATAGCTCAACTGGGTAGCCTGCACGGTGGTATCGCGGCTATTGGTGAGCAGGTTGCGAGCGGTACCATTGGTCCCTTGATACAGCGCCACGTCATAACGCAGCGAATCGCCTTGGCTGGCCCCAACCGGGTGCCATTCCAATAGCACGCTAGGCCCAGGTATAGTCGCCTGATCAGCTGGAGAGGGCCGCGCAGGCGGAGAAGGCGGGGAGGCTGACAGATTCTTCTCCAGCACAATAGCTACTGCTGTCGAAGATTCATTTTCCACGGTTACGGCTACCGTTACAGAGCGGTAGTCTGCTTTGGAAGCTGCAATAGTCAGGCGGCCAGTAGGTACACCTGTCAACTCAAAATTGCCCTGGCTATCGGTTACAACTGAAGACGTGGCGGGCGTTGAGGTAATGGAGGCGTTGGCAAGCGGCTGGTTGTTACGGGCGTCGCGCACAGTACCGGTTATCTTGCCATATAGCAAGGGCTCGACCGGATTGTCCTCGCAGCCCGTGAGCCACAATGTACAGAAGCCTAGTAACAGCCACAGCGTTCGGAAGCGGATGGGAAGCAGCATGAATGAGAGCATAATGCAATGAAAAAAAAGCCCCCCTCTATCCTATTAGCTACCTGGGGCCGCTAGGAAATGGGGAGCTTAAAACTACTTATTCCCGGGCTCATAGCGCACCGAGTCCTGCGCTAGTAAAACATTGTGTGCATCAAAAACGCGCAGGTGGCTAATGTAGGTAGTTTGGTCATCAATATTTACCTGCGCGCTGGACAATACGACCGACTGGCCGGCAGCCAACTCGAATTCGCCGCCTTGCTTGCTCGTAGAGCGCCCGCCGGAGGATTGACGCTCCAAGCTCATTTCGTAGCGGTAGCGGCCATGAGCGCTTGCCCGACTGCTGCAATTGCCGGTCATTTCAAGCATATTGCCGCGGGGCGTGGCCTGCAGCCAGGCCCGGCAGGGCGGGCTTGGGGTGGCTTGGCTTACGCCAAGCACAACAGCCCAGCCCGCCATGAAAAGGAGGATAGTATGCATGGCTTTTTTTGTTATTTATGAACGTCAAATATACCTTTTTTCAGAAATGGAGTACTATTCAAGTTTGACTATTTACTGGATTAACCTAGTCAATGGCCTTAACGCACAAACACCCGCCACTTCAGCAGGGCGGGTGTTTGTGCGTTAAGGCCGACCAGTAAATGGCAATCAGCAAATGTTCTATTGACCAATGCGGCCATTTTGAATAGAGAGCTGAATACCGTTGCCACGCATCTCCACCTCATAACGCGGAGGAGCCAACGATTCAGTACCGGTTTGCCGGAGCTGGTTGTTGTTTCCTAGCTGCGTCAGTTTAAAGTCCGTCTGGTTGGTCGTTACATCGCGCACCAGGCGGTTATCGTTGCCAATCTGGTTGAGCTTGGTAGTATTGTTGTCACCATTTACCTTGCTCGTAGCCTGGTTGCCCTGCCCAAACTGGTTGATAGTAGTAGTATTGCCACTACCCTTCTGGGCAAGAGTTGCTTCATTAGAGAAACCTACCTGCGTAATGTAGGCTTGGTTAACTAGGTTGCCCGAGTTGTTTTGTTCGGCCCTAGCCTTATTGAAGTCACCCAACTGCACCAGTTTTGCCAGGTTCCTGGTATTAGCCAGTGAAGGGCTCAACAGCCCGTCGCTGGCCGAAAGGCCAAAATCTTCAACCAGACGCTGAGAGGCGCTGCCGGCTTCGCTGAGGCCCTCCTGCTGCGCCTGCGCCACATTGGCCCAACTCAGCAGCCCGGCCAACAGGCCGGCGGATACGAAAAAACGGAGTTGTTTCATAGGATGGGAAGTTAAGCAAAGTTCGACAGATTACCTGCTGAACAGTAACAGGCATTGGCCGGGCTCTTTTCTCCGGCGAGAAAAGAAACCCGGCCGTTGCTACCTGTTGAGTAGGCTTACTTTGCTACACCCGAAGGCCTAGCGACGGTTCTGCATTACCAGAGCCTGGTTGCTGTCGCCACCTTGCTCGATGCAGCTACGCTGGCCACTGATGGAGGAAGCTACGTTGGCCAGCCCACCCTGCTGGGTTACAGCAATGTTGTCGTTACCAACCTGCGACTGAGTAGCGGCGCTACCGTTTACACGCTGGAAGATGCTGCCGCTGTTACGGTTGCCAACTTGGTTCTGCGAAGCATAGTTGTCGTTGCCGTAGGTTTTGATGTCAGCGTTGTTGTCGTTGCCAGCCTGGTTCTGCTCAGCCCAGTTTCTGTTGCCGTTCGCCACAGGGCGGAGCACTGCTTGTCCATCGATCTGGTCGACGTTGATGCCGGCCTTGTTCCGGTCGCCGCGCTGGAGCTGGAGCGTAGTGTTACGGTCGCCCCACACGACGGCCTGGGCCTGGTTGGAAGCACCGGTTTGTACCTGCAGGCCGTAGTTACGGTCGCCTTCACGCTGGTAGAGTGCGGCGCGGTTGCCGGTACCCGACTGGTCAACTACTGCCCGGTTATCGTCTCCACGGTTCAGACCCGAACCGCCTTGTACTACTACCGAGCAGTTGTCGATAGCGGCCAGAGCAGGCGTGCCATTAGGGTTGGTCTGGCTGGCAGCGCTAGTCATAGGTGCGGCAGGCTCGCAACCGATGCAGGCATTAATTGCGCGGAAGGTTTCGCGGGTACCCGACTGGGCGTAAGCGGAGCTGGCGAACAGAACGGCAGCAGCGGCTAGGAGTTGTACTTTTTTCATGGTAATGGGGGAAAAAAGGGTGAAAAATGAGGGGAAAATTTTCAGTAGGTGGGCAGCTGCTCAAAAGAAACTATTCCTTCTTTCGATTATCCTTGCCCTTTGATTGAGACAAATATAAATGAGAATAATTAATAATCAACCATACGCTATCATTTTTTTATTATATTTTTAAACGTTAATATCATAAATCTAAGCGAAATACGTTTGTGACCTACTGTATCTTCCTCATTATCAGCACTATGCAAATTAAGTTCAACTAAATATTTTTTTAATTATATTTTTTAGGTATAAATCAGCACCCTTTCAGGAGGAGCTAAAAAAGCAAGTTTTGCGAACAATACTCTAACAATCAGATGCTTGATCTAAAATTTTCATCGTACTGGTCATTATAAGTTATCTATCTTAGAGTATTGTTAAAAAAGCTAGGAGATATTAATGATACGCATGGCCACCTGAGACAAAAAGAGTGGACATGCCCGCGCCCCCCAATAGCATCCATATAAGTGGTGCTATTGGGGGGCGCGGGCATGTCTAGGTTCTGTTCAGTGGCCTTATGCTACTATGTGTATGCGTTATCCCCTCAGTCTATTTTAAACTACTTATGAGCTTATTCTGCTGATCAAGTGTACAGCGGCTCTCGCTATTTTACTGCGGGCTTTTTGCTGCGGGCGCTCAACTGATAAGTAATGCCAATACGGCCTCCGATCGTGTTATCGTTGTAGCGCCCGACGTCGGCACCGTCGATGTCGTCGCGCAGAAACAGGCGACTATCTACTCCTCCAAACAGACTCCAGTGTAAGCTAAGTTGGTATTCCAGGCCAGCCCCGGCTGAAACGTGCGGTGTAAACCGACCAGACGCCCCCACCGTGGACAGGCTGCTGCCACTGGTAGTTACGCCACCACCCAGTTGCAGGTAGGGAGTAAAGCGGTCGGTTGGTAACACACGCATCATCACGCCGGCTTCGGTGAAGTAGAATTTCTGGTCGAAGAATTGGCGGGCCGCCAGCCGGCTTTGCCCAACAGCTACGTAGGGGTTAAGAAAGCCGCCGGGGGGCTGATATGCAACCTGCAGTTGGGTAATGGCAGTGGTACGGGGCGAGGCAAAGTCGCCGGCGTAGCGCTGGCCACCGCCCGAGACGGTAGCCAGCAGGCCTTTTTTGCGAGTGAGCACCTGCCGGCCCAGTACATCGTAGTACTTGCCGTATTCCCGCTCGCTTACGTACTGCAGCATTTTAGGGCCGGTAGCCTCAACCGAATCTTTGGGTAGCCAGAGCCGATCCTGAATACCTTCATAGATGAGGGCCTGCACAGCTTTTTCGATGGCTTCCTTGACGGCCATTTCACTGGGCTCGTTGTAAGTGAAGCCCGTTTCGGCTTCCATGAGGCGCTTGAAGCTGACAAAGCGGAACAGACTACCCTGAATCTGCTGCGACAGGATGGTTTTGGAAGTGTACACGGTACGCAGGATGCGGCCGTTGCTGGTGCTGATGGCCCGCAGATACACCGTTACGCGGTCTTGGCGGTATTGGCCTGAGGCACCGGTGCCGAAGTAGCGTAAGCCGGCTCCACCAGTGAGCATGTTGGCATCGTAGGAAATAATGCCGCCCTCCAGCATCACGCCCGCGAACAGCAGGGGCGGCAGTACGGGCTGCTTCACACCCGTCTGCTCGGTAAACTCGGCCCGGGTAGAGCGGATAATTTTGCGCTCATTGAGCAGGTTGCCCAGGTTTTCGCGCTCAATAGGGTCGAACCACCCGGATTCTTCGAGGGCCCGCAGCAAAATAGTGGTCGTGCCCTGGGTAATAGCTGTCGAGAAGCTGGAGCCGTTGGTTTGCGGCTTGTACTGGCCGGTCTGGTCGCGGAACTTATACACAGCTACTACCGTGCGGGACTTGGGCGCCGGCAGATTACGCATCTCGGCATTGCCGTTCACCTCAGACCCCAGCCGGGCCCGCTCGGGGCTGAAGGGCTGGTGAAAGTATGGGCTGCAGGCGGCCAGTAGTACTCCGGCCAGCAAGCACAGCGTGTAGGTATAAGCACGAGCAGTAGCAGTGTTCATAGAGCGAGACAACGACTATCGTTAGAGAGACAGGAAGGGAAGAAACACGCGGACGTACCCGATGCGGACGGCAGCCCCCGCATTGGGTACGCCGCCGGCACTATACCAGCCGGCTAAGGCAGATTGGGAATCGTGACGGTGGTCTGGTTGCCGGTGGAAGGGTCGGCAATAACGATGACGACCCCATTGGAGCCGGGCGTCACCTGAATCTGGTAGCCGCCTACCGAGTAGTTGCCGGCCCGCACCGTGCCCCGGCCAAACTGGTCGCTGATGAAGCGGTCAGTCAGCTGACTCAAAATCTGGCGGTTGAGGTTGGCAGCGAAATTCGCAAGTGGATCCTCAACGGGCCTGGCCTGGGTGGCGTCGGGGTCCTTAAAGGTATCCTGGGCGGTGGCTGCGCTCAGCAGGGACGAATAGTTGAACGTATTACCCCCGAAATTAGGATTGATGGGCTCGTAAATGAAATCCTGCGCGGTGGCAGCGGGTGCGGAAATCAGCGCCAGTAGCAGGGCGCAAACGGAACAGTACAGGTATTTCATGGCAGAGCGATTTAGGAGCGAAAGCAGGGTTGAAGCAGGGTGGGCAGAACAAAATCAATAGACTTCCAGGGGCTGACTGTTGCCTTGTTCCAACTCGTTGCCCAATATATTATTTTCAATGAGGTGCTGGGTGACAGCACCAATTGCCTCATTGGCCGCTGCTTCAATATAGTCTTGATTTGGCTGGAGTGGCATTTCGAGCAAATCGGTGTTGTTAACGGCTACCGTAACGAGGATGCTGGTGCCCCGGGCGGGTTTCTCGGTGATAGTTACCACGTAGTCGCCTGAGCCGGCCGGGGCCTCGAAAGTATTGAAAAACAGACTATAAAAGTCGCGCCCCAGCTTGCTGATGGTCTGGTCGACGACAAGTCCGTCTATTTCAAATCCGCGCTGTATTCTCTCGGTACTGGTCGAGTCGGCGGTGACTTGCAGCAGTAGCCGCAGGGCTTCTTCCAGCTGTTTGGGGGTAAGCGGATTTGCCTTATTCTCGTTGATAGGTGCTTGGGTCGGGGCAGCGCTACCCTGCTGCTTCACGCGGGCCGGAGGCTGCCGCACGCCTTGGGCCAGGGCGGCCGGAGCGAACAGTAGCAGGCCGGAGAGTAGCCACCAGCCTTTTTTTCGCCAGAAATCAAGCAGATTCATCATAGCACCGCTGGAGCGTGAGAGCAACAAACGGAAAGGTCGGACCGGTTGGCCAGCCCCTTCGGTGCCTAAATGTAAGTATTTAGTATATGAATATAACTAATTTTGTTTTCCCCTCGGCGTTGTGCCATATATTCCTACTCCCAGAGCGGATAATGCTCTAGATTCACTTCCTGGCCGAAGAAAATACGAGTGCTTTCTTCGAATGAGCGGGTGAAATCGGAGACGTAGAAGTGGTGGCGGGGCGGAACGGCGCCAGCAGGGGCCAGTAGCTGCCGGCTTTCCAGGTACTGCCGCACATGCTGGGCCACCACATCGGAGGCGTCGAGCACTTCGGTACGGCCCTGGTAGTACGCGGCAATCTGCTCCTTGATGAGGGGGTAGTGCGTGCAGGCCAGCACCAGCGCCTCAACCCCTTCCAGCGCGGGGTTGGAGAGGTAGGTTTCGATGACGTTACCGGCAATGGTGTCGTTGAAAAAACCTTCCTCTATCATGGGGGCCAGCAGCGGGGTAGCCAGGCTGCGCAGGTCCACGCCCGCGTCGAGGTCGTCTACCTTCTTCTTATATACGTTGCTGTTCACCGTTTGCTTGGTGCCAATCAACCCCACTACACGGCCGGCGTAATGCTGCCCGATGTGCGCCACAATAGGATCGATAACGTTGAGTACCTGCGCCTTGGAACCTACGTATTCGCGCACCAATTCGTAGGCCGCAGCCGAGGCCGAGTTGCAGGCAATGAGGATAACTTTGCACTGCTGACGCAGCAGCAAGTCGCAAATTTTCACGGCGTAGGCCTGGATGGCGGCCGTACTTTTATCGCCGTAGGGCAAGTGGGCTGTGTCGCCGAAGTACACCAGCCGCTCGTGGGGCAGCACCCGGGATACGGCCCGCGCGACAGTCAGGCCGCCAATACCGCTGTCGAATACGCCGATGGGGCGGCTGGCAAAGTTGTCAGAGGAAGTTGGGAGTTTCATCGGCAGCGAAGGTAAGAACCTAGGCGGGCTCGATCTTGAGCGGTGCTGGAGCTTATTTTTCAGAATTGAAATAATAAGCTCCAAATAACCCTCCTCCTACTTACTCAGCCGCCCATCGGGGGCGTAGCGCAACTCCCCCAACTCTACCAAGTCGCGTAGCAGGGCAGTGATGGCAGAGGCCTGGCCGGGGGCATAATGGGTGAGCACCTCGCGGGGCGTCTGGGGGGTGGCCTGCACCAGCGCCAGCAGCTGGGCGCGCAGCTCGGGCAGCGGGGTGGCTTCCTGACGAGCCTTTTTGCGGGCCAGGCAGAAGTCGCAAACCCCGCAGGCGGGCGCATCCAGCTCGCCGAAATACGCCAGTAGTAGCTGCTGGCGGCAGCGGCCCCCGGCGGCGTAGCGAATAACTGAATCGGTTTTGTGGGTGGCTAGGTCGCGCTGCTTGGTCAGGCGCTTCTGGTCGAGGGGCAGCTTATCGGCGTCGTGGCGCGGGGTGGTGAACAGGGCCTGGGGCGACTCGTGGCGGGGCTGGAACTGGATGATGCCCGAGCGGTGCAGAAACAGCAGCATCTTGCGCAGCTCCACCACGCTCAAGCGCAGGTATTGAGCCAGACTGTTCTCCGAAATCCGCTGGAAACCGGCAAACAGCTCGCCGCCGTGCAGGCGCAGCAGGCTCTTGATGAGCTGGTCGTGCTGCACGTTGGCCACCTGGAAGCGGTAAAGGTCGGTGTGGTCGATGGGGATATGAACCCGGGCGGGGTTGCTCACGGCCTCGTTCAACTGCACAAACCCCTCGCGGGCCAGCGTGCGCAGGCTATTGTGAGCATCAAGGGCCTTGATGCGGTAGGTTTCGGCAAACTGCTGCAAGTCGAAATCAAACGCCACCAGCTCGCCGCCGCCCACTGCTGTGCGCGAGGAGTTGGCCAGCGCCTGATACACGCGGCGCACGGTATCGAGGGGCGGGTAGCTGAGGCGGGTGCGGCGGCGCAGCTCATCGGCATCAGCGGGGCCGCTGAGCAGCACGGCGAAGGCATATTTCTCGTCGCGGCCGGCGCGGCCCGCCTCTTGGTAATAGGCCTCCAGATTGTCGGGGGCCTCCAGATGCACCACCAAGCGCACGTCGGCCTTATCGATGCCCATACCGAAGGCGTTGGTGGCCACGATGCAGCGGGTTTTGTTCTGCATCCAGTCCTGTTGCACGCGGGTGCGCTGGTCGGAGGGCAGGCCGGCGTGGTAGGCGGCGGCCGACAGGCGTTGCTGCTGCAGGTAGGCGGCGGCATCCTCGGTTTGGCGGCGGGTGCGGGCGTATACGATGCTCGTTTTATCGGCTCCCACTCCGCGCACCACCTCCAGCATGCGCCGGAACTTGTCCTCGGTTTCGAGCACCGAGTAAGAAAGGTTGGGCCGGGCGAAGCTCTGCTGAAACACGCGGTGGGTTTTGCCAAAAACCAGCTTCTCCACAATATCCTCGCGCACCTGCTCGGTGGCGGTGGCCGTGAGGGCGATGCAGGGCACACCCGGCAGCAGCACGCGCAGCTCGGCAATGCGCAGGTAAGGCGGCCGGAAATCGTAGCCCCATTGCGACACGCAATGCGCCTCATCGATGGCCAGCAAACTCACTTTCATTTTAGCCACCCGGACCCGAAACATGTCGGTCAGCAGCCGTTCGGGGCTCACGTACAGGAACTTCACCGGCCCGTACACGCAGTTATCGAGGGTCTGGTCGATTTCCTGGTGGCTCATGCCGGCGTACACGGCTTCGGCCTTCACGCCCCGCTGGCGCAGGTTTTCCACCTGGTCCTTCATCAGCGCAATCAGCGGCGACACCACCAGGCAGAGCCCCGGCCGGGCCAGCGCGGGCACTTGGAAACAGATGCTTTTGCCGCCGCCGGTGGGCAGTAGCGCCAGCGCATCGTGCCCGGCCAGCACCGCCCGGATGATGTCTTCCTGCAATGGCCGAAACCGGGTATGGCCCCAGGTTTGGCGCAGCACGTGCAGAATATCGTCGGTGGCTTGCTCGGAGGGCATGGGGCAAAGGTACACGACAGGCTTCTACCCTCGGAAACTACTGCTTGCCCTGCGCAGCTTCCTGCGCCTCTTCTTCCCGTTCTTCCTGGTGACCCTCCTGGATTTTCTCCACCGCCTCCTGCTCATCAGCCGCATCCGACTCTTCGAGGTTTTCCTCCTGCTCAGCCTTGTCCTGGGGCTCGAAGCTGAGCTTGATGTAGATGGGAAAGTGGTCGGAACCGACGTAGGGCAGCCGCGCCATCTCATCCACCTTGAAGTGGGGCGAAACGAATACGTGGTCGAGGGGCCAGCGCAACAGCCGGTATTCGGCGTGGAAGGTAGGCAGCAGCCCGCGTCCCACCCGCGGGTCGAGCAGGCCACTAATGCGCCGGAACAGCTCGGAGGTGTGCGACCAAGCCACATCGTTCATGTCGCCGAACACAATGGTGGGCTCGTCGCGCTTTTCCAGCTCGCGGCCCACCAGCAGCAGCTCGGCGTCACGGCGGGTGCTGGTTTCCGACTCGGCGGGCGCCGGGGGCTTGGGGTGCAGCCCGTACACGCGCACCCAGGTGCGGCCGTCGGGCAGCTGCACTTTGGTGTGCACGCTGGGCACATCGTCGTCCATCAGGTATTTAATTTCGCAACCGTCGAGCGGGAGGCGCGAGAAAAACAGCAGCCCGTAGGTGTTATCGAGCGGCTCGTGGCAGGTGTAGGGATGGGTTTTCTCCATGGGCTTCAGCTGCTGATGCCACCACTCGTCGGTTTCCACCGCCATAATGACATCAGCATCGGCCGCTTGCAGCACCTGCAGGGCCCGGTCGCTCTGCTTGTTGTACTGTAGCACGTTCATCATCACCAGGCTCAAGTGGCCCTGGCCGTCGGTGCGGGTACTATCGCCCACATGTTTACCAGCCAGCGGCGTGTAGGGCAAAATGCGGAACGCCTGGTAGCCGGTCGCCAGTGCCACGCTCGCCAGCAGCGCCGGCAGCCAGTAGGCGCCCCCGTTAGGCTGGTGCCAGCCCAGCAGCCCACCCGCCACCAGCACCAATACCAGCGCGGCCACAATCTGCAGGCGCGGAAAATCAAAAATACGAATCCACCACACCGTCTGGCGCAGTAGCGGCAGCAGGGTGGCAATCAGGGCGGCGGCAGCCAGCAGCAGCACGAGGCCCTGTGCCAGCATATGCCAAGTAAAGTCGTCGAATTGGGGCACTGGGTCAGGAATTGGGGTAAGAAAGGAAGCCTCTGGCCGACCCTGGGGTACGGGCTACGGCTGCAGTCGGGCTTTACGCACCCACCGCGAGGGAGTTGTTTTCGCTAAAAGTAGGATTTTCCCCGTGTTCGTGCCACAAAGCCTCGTACCTTTACCGGCCGTACCCTGCCTGCCCTTATGGATATTCTGCTCGCCACATTCACTACCCTCCTGTCGGTGGTCAATCCGTTCGGGGCCATGCCGGTTTTTCTCTCCCTAACCGAAAGCGACACGGCCGCCGAGCGGGCCAACATCGGCCTGAAGGCCTGCTTGTCGGTGCTAGGCGTACTATCGGTGTCGTTTTTTGCGGGCCAGTACGTGCTCAACTTCTTCGGAATCAATATCCATCACCTGCGCATCGCGGGCGGTATTTTGCTCATGCGCTCGGCCTTCGATTTGCTCACGCCCGGCGGCAACCGCAGCAAGGTGTCGCAGGAAACCATCGAAGCCAGCCGCGAGAAGGACGACATCAGCTTCACGCCCCTGGCCATGCCCATGCTTTCGGGCCCCGGCGCCATTGCCGTGTGCATCAGCCTGTACACCAAAAAGCTCACGTATTTCGATATGGGACTGATTTTCGCCGGCTTCGTGCTGGTGGCACTCGCGGCCTACATCATCCTCATGTCGTCGCTGCGCCTGACGCGCTTCCTGGGCCGTCCGGGTCTGGCCGCACTGGCCCGCATCATGGGCTTCATCACGCTGGCCATCGGCGTAAATTTCATCATGACGGCCATTAAGGCGTTGTTTGTCAATTGATTTTGAGCCGTTAGCTGAGAGCTAGTAGCTGATAGCTTTCGGGTGGAATGGCCGCTTGCTGAATTTATTAAACGAGAGCTATCAGCTAATAGCTCTCAGCTAACAGCTCCAAAAAGTGCTTAAAAACGACCTACTCCTGCGCGCCGCCCGCGGCGAAGAAACCGAACGTACTCCCGTGTGGCTTATGCGCCAGGCGGGTCGCATTCTGCCCCAGTACCGTGCTTTGCGCGGGCGGCTCAGCGGCTTTAAGGAGCTGGTGGAAACGCCCGAGCTGGCGGCCGAAGTCACCATCCAGCCCGTCGATGCGCTCGACGTGGACGCGGCCATCATCTTCTCCGATATTCTGGTGGTACCCGAAGCCATGGGCCTGACCTACGAGATGGTGGAGGCCAAGGGCCCGCTGTTCCCCGAAACCATAAAGACGGCCGCCGACGTGGCCCGCATGCGCATTGCCAACCCCGAAGAGCACCTGGGCTACGTGCTCGAGGCGCTGCGCGTCACCAAGCGCGCGCTCAACGGGCGGGTGCCGCTCATCGGCTTTGCTGGCGCGCCTTGGACCATCTTGGCCTATATGGTGGAGGGCCACGGCTCGAAAACCTTCAGCAAGGCCCGCCGGATGCTATACCAAGACCCCGAACTGGCCCACGAGCTGCTGCGCAAAATCACGGCCACTACCATTGCTTACCTGCAGGCGCAGGTAACGGCCGGCGCCAACCTCATTCAGGTGTTCGATTCCTGGGCCGGCATCCTGCCACCCGCGCATTATGCCGAGTTCAGCCAACGCTACATTGCTGAAATCTGCGCCGCGCTGCCCAACGTGCCAGTTACGGTGTTTGCCAAAGGGGCCTTCTGGGCCATCGAGGACTTTGCCGCCCTGCCCTGCCGCACCATCGGCCTCGACTGGAACCAGGACCCGCGCACCGTGCGCCCGCTGGTAGGCGACAAAACCCTGCAGGGCAACCTCGACCCCTGCGCCCTCTACGGGACCCCCGCCCAAGTGCAGGCCGCCACCAAGGCCATGCTCGACCGGTTTGGGCCCCAGCGCCACATCGCCAACCTCGGCCACGGCGTTTACCCCGACACCAACCCCGACAACGTGAAGGTTTTCATCGAAACGGTGAAGGAGTATAGTGCTGGTATGCGGGGCTAGAGAAACAAGCCGGAAGACAAAAAGAACGTCATTCTGAGCGAAGGCGCAGCCATAATCGAAGAATCTCGCGTGCAGTGCTAACTCCTGACAACAGGCTTACTGTGGCACGCGCGATGCTTCGACTACGCTTCCGGCTTCGCTCAGAATGACGTTTTTTTTGTCCTCGCTCCTACCTACCAATCCAGCTCCACCAATGCTTCGGCCAGCAGTTCCTTCTTCTCAATAGGCACCACGCCCACCTGCTCGCAGACGAGGCCGCCGCCCAGGTTGGCCAGCGCGGCCGTGGCCGGAACCGGCAGGCGCAGGGCCACGCACAGCGCGGCAATGCTGATAACTGTGTCGCCGGCGCCCGATACGTCGGAGATGGTGCGCAGGTGGGCCGGCAGATAGGTTTTCTGCCCGGCGTGCTGGGCAAACACCCCGTGCTCCGACAGCGTAACGAGCACCGTGTCGGGCTCCAACAGTTCGCGCAGCCGGGCCACGGCCGCCTCAAAACCCGGACGGTCGGTACCGGGGTCACCAAATTCAAGTTTCAGGCCCTCGCGCAGCTCCTTCAGGTTGGGCTTGAACAGGGTGCAGTGCTGGTAGGCCAGAAAGTTCTTCTTCTTGGGGTCGACTACTGTAGGCACGCCCCGCTCGCGGGCCAGGCCAATAAAATGGCGAATATTGTCCTCGGTGAGCACGCCCTTATCGTAGTCCTCAAAAATCACCACGTCGGCTTGCGCCAGCAATTCGGCAAAACGGGCCGTGAGGGCCGCGTTTTCGGTGGCGTCGAGGTCGGTTTCCACTTCCGAGTCGATGCGCAGCAACTGCTGGCCCTGGGCCAGGATGCGCTGCTTAACCGTAGTGGGCCGGGCGCCCGAGCGCACGATTCCTGCGGCCGATAGCCCATTTATTGCCAGCCGCTCCAGCAGCTGGTCGCCGCCCGCATCCTCCCCAATCACGGCGCACAGTAGCGGCGTGGCGCCCAGCGCCTGTACGTTCAGGGCCACGTTGGCGGCCCCGCCCAGGCGCTGCTCGGTGCGGCTCACGTTTACCACCGGCACCGGGGCTTCGGGCGAGAGGCGCACCGAGCGGCCCCACACGTAGGCGTCGAGCATCACGTCGCCCACAATGAGCACGGTTAGCTGGTTGAAAGCGGCAAACAGGTCGGGCAGCGAAGCAGGCGGCGGGGCAGTAACGGGCATCAAAGGGATAATCTGGTAAGAGGCCGCAAAGGTAAGCTGTAGCGCGAACCGAAGAACAGCGAAGCGAAGCGCTAGGCTTATTTCAGCTTGGCCAACGACACCCTGATCCGCTCGAAGGCCTCGCGGAGCTTGTTGTCGGCGGCGGCGGTGCTGAAGCGCAGGCAGTCGGGCGCGCCGAAAGCGGCCCCATCAACGGCGGCTACGTGGGCGTCGTTGAGCAGGTACAGGGCCAGGTCGGCGGCCGTGGCTATAGTTTCGCCGGTGGCCGTGGTGCGCCCGAAAACGCCGCTAACGTCGGGGAACAGGTAGAAGGCACCGCTGGGCACGTTGGTGCGGAAACCGGGAATATCCTTCACCAGCTCCAGCACCAAGTCGCGGCGGCGGCGGTAGGCGGCCACCATTTCGTCGGCCGAGGCGCGGCCGCCCTCCAGGGCCGCAATGCTGGCGCGCTGGGCAATCGAGCAGGTGCCGGAGGTAATCTGACTCTGGATTTTCTCGCAGGCGGCAGCAATTTCGCGCCGGGCAGCCAGGTAGCCCACCCGCCAGCCGGTCATGGCATAGCCCTTCGAGAATCCGTTGATAGTAATTACCTGGTCCTTCACCTCCGCGAACTGGGCCAGGCTCACATGCTCGCCCACAAAGTTGATGTACTCGTAAATCTCGTCGGCCAGCACGTGGATGTGGGGATGCCGGGCCACTACGGCGGCCAGCGCGGCCAGTTCGTCGCGGCTGAAAACGGCCCCGGTAGGGTTGCAGGGCGAGGAATACATGATGAGCCGGGTGCGGGGCGTAATGGCGGCTTCCACCTGCGCGGCAGTCACTTTGTAGTCGTTTTCCAGGGTTCCGGTCAGCGGAATACTCACGCCCTCAGCCAGCCGCACCATCTCCTCGTAGCTCACCCAGTAAGGCGAAAACACCAGCACCTCATCGCCGGGGTTCACCAGGCTCAGCACAGCATTGGCCAGCGCCTGCTTGGCCCCGGTACTTACCACAATGTTCTCGGGCAGGTAGTCCAACTGGTTGTCGCGCCGAAATTTGTCGCAGATGGCCTGGCGCAGCTCCGGGTAACCGGGTACGGGCGTGTAAAAGGTGTAGCCCTCGTCCAGCGCCTTTTTCGCGGCGTCCTTGATATACTGTGGCGTCTGGAAATCGGGCTCCCCAAAACTCAGGCTAATCACATCGACACCCTCGGCCGCCAGCGCCCGGGCCTTTTTAGCCATGGCAATGGTTTGCGACTCCTGCATGGCGTTGATGCGGTCGGAAAGAACAAGTGGGGCGCGGTCGGGAGCAGCAGAAGCGGGCATGCGAGGGGTGGGTTGGATGGAAGGCAAAGGTATAATGTTAGTGAATAGCGAAGCGCGAAGAGTGAAAAACGTTGTGCTCCGACTGCGCTCCGACCCTGGCTTAATTCGCCATATGCTCAGTATCATGTGCTACCCTATCCCCTACTCCTCCCGGCCCAGCTGGCGTAGGCACTGGGCCAGCACGCGCCAGTCGAGGGCGGGGTGGTAGTCTTTGGCATAAAGCAGCTCGAGGCGGCGGCGGGTGGCATCAGGGAGCGGGGCGCTGGCAGCAGCAACGGCGTCGGCGGGCGAGAGGATGGCGCGGGTGGCAGTTTGCGGCGCGGTGGCGTGGCGCAGGCCCACCCAGGTGCGCGAGCCGGCCAGCACCCGCAGGCAGTTGCGCAGAAAACCGGCTTTGTGCTGCGCAAACCACATGAGTACCGGACTCAACACCAGCAGCAACAGGCTGCTCATAATATCGAGCAGGCGCTTATTGCGCACCTGCTCGGGGCGAAACAGGTTGAGCGTGATGTCGAGGGCGTAGTAGTCGCCGGGCGAATCTTTGCCCGAGCTGCCGATGATGTACTGGCTGCCGGGGGGCAGGATTTTAAAGGCCACCGGCGGATGCCGGGGCAAGCCGGCCATCAGCCCGATAATCTGGCTGGCGGGCAGGTCGCGGCCGCAGAAAACCAGTTCATCAAGCCCATAAATGCGGATAATATCTTCCAGCTGCCGCACCTCGCCCAGCAAATCATCGGGCGGCGGCGCGGCAACTTCAGCGACGTTGGCCAGCGGCGCAGTCGGCTCTACGTAGCCGATGATGCGGGCGGGCACGGCGGCCTGCTCCAGCAGCTGGCGCACCCGGTGGCTTTCCTCTGCCGAACCCACGATACCCACATTGCGCTGCTGACTTTCGCTCAGCCCAAAACGACGATAGCGCACAAAATTGCCCGTCGCCCGGCGCAGCAGCAGCGCCGCCACGGCCCAGCCGCCACCCAGCAGAATCAGGGCCTTCGAGAAGCGCCAGGCATCCAGAAAGTTGCTCAGGGCCGAAATCAGCAGCGTACCCACCACAATGCCGCGCACCAGCCGCCCGGCCCGGAACGGCCGGTCGTAGCCCCCGCTGAGGTAGGCCGAGCCCAGCCACACGGCAATGTAGGCGGGCACCGCCACCAGCATATACTGCTCGGGATAAGGCTCGCGCACGTATTTGTGGTTGAGCTCCCAGTAGTTTTTGAGCACATACATGCCCGCGTAAATCAGGCCGGCATCGAGCAACACGGGAGCGGTCCGCAGCAGCAGCCGCTGAGCCACTGCCGCGCCCGCCCGCAGCCAGATGGCCGCGTTTATCAGCACCGAAAACAGGCCCGCCCGTTCAGGGGCGAAGTGCTTGCGGGCGAAAATGACCATCGCCCGGTAAAACACGAACACATAGTTGACGCTCGTGCGCTTGGTGCTTTCGCCCTTGTAGTGGATGATGCGGGTGCCGGGATAGTAGAAGTTCTGCCAGCCGCCCTGCGTGAGCCGGTACGAGAGGTCGATGTCCTCGCCGTACATGAAGTAGTCCTCGTCCAGCAAGCCCACCTCGGCCAGTGCGGCGCTCCGCATCAGCATAAAGGCGCCGCTGAGCACTTCTATTTCGTGGGTTTCGTTGGGGCTGAGGAAGCCCAAATGATAACGCCCGAAGCGCCGCGACCGGGGGAACAGTCGCGCCAGCCCGAATATCTTGTAAAAAGCCACGGCCGGCGTGGGCAGGCCGCGCTTGCTCTCGGGCAGAAACTTACCCTGCCCATCCAGCATTTTAACGCCCATCCCCCCGCAGCGTGGGTGCGCGTCCATGAACTCGCAGCACAGCCGGAAGGTGTCTTCCTCCACCACTGTATCGGGGTTGAGCAGCAGCACATATTGGCCCTTAGCTACGCGCAGGGCCTGGTTGTTGCCCTTCGAGAAACCGGGATTGTCCTGGTTGGCGATGAGAATGACCTCCGGAAACCGGGCCCGCACCATGGCCACCGAGCCGTCGACCGAGTTGTTATCGACCACGAACACCTCCAGCGGCCGGCCCAGCTTCTCGCCCGCCCGCCGCACCGATAGCAGCGCCTGCTCCAGAAAGTAGCAAACGTTGTAATTGACGATGATAACGGACAGGGCAACTTCTTCGGGCGGCACGGGGCAGAGCGTCGGCGGTGGTTGGGGCCGCGAAAGTTACGCAGAAGGGTTGTAGCGCGAAGCTCCAGCCCTTTTTGCTCATCCGACTACAACGCCTGGCGCTGCCTATCGACGATACTACGGCCCAAGGTGATTTCGTCGGCGTACTCCAACTCGCCGCCCATCGGAATGCCGCGGGCAATGCTGCTGACGTGCAGCTCGGGCTGGTCGCGCAGCTTGCGTGAGAGGTAAAAGGCCGTGGTATCGCCTTCCATGGTAGGGCTGATGGCCAGAATGACTTCCCGGATTTCGGAGCCCTCGCGCGTGACGCGCTCCAGCAGCGAGTCGATGGTCAGGTCGCCGGGGCCGATGCCTTCAATGGGCGAAATGACACCGCCCAGCACGTGGTACATGCCTTGGTATTGGGCCGTATTTTCGATGGCAATAACGTCGCGGATGTCCGACACCACGCACACTGTACCCTGGTCGCGCAGGTGGTTGGCGCAGATACCGCACTCCGCCGTGTCAGAAATATTGTGGCAGGTGTCGCAGTAGCGAATTTCGAAGCGCATTTTAGCCAGCGCCTCGGCCAGCGTGGCAGTGGTGTCGGTTTCGGCCTTCAGCAGATGTAACGCCAGCCGCAGGGCCGTTTTCTTACCTACCCCCGGCAGCTTCGAGAGCTCTCCGACGGCGTTTTCAATTAGCTTGGAAGGAAACTCCATTTCGTTAACTATTAACTGAAAGCTGTTAGCCTTTTTCGCGCTCCACTCCCACAGAGAGTTATTAGCTAAAAGCTGTCAGCTAACAGCTCAGATTATAAAACGTCGGCCGAGATACCACGGTCGTGGATGGCGGTGCATAGGCCCGACAGCTCGTCGAAGCTGCCGTGCTTGACGGTGCACTGGCCTTTGTAGTGGATGAGCAGCGTGCACTGCTCGGCCTGCTCGGGCTGGTGGCCGCACACGTCGATGAGGGTTTTGATGACGTGGTCGAACGTATTGTGGTCGTCGTTGTACACGATAAGGTCGCGTACATCGGTTGTTTCTTCCAAGAGCAGAACGTCCTCGTCGTACTCGATTTGTGGGTTGCTGTTCATGACGCAAAAATACGAAATACCGGCCAGAAAGCTGGCTGCTACGCCCCTGGCAGCCGGGTATAACAGCGCAGCCCGGCTATTCGTTTCCAGGGTCCGTAAAAGAGCCTCATGGGCTCCCGCACCCGGATTCAAGAACTCCTATGTCAGCAGCGGCAATTCTTAATTCCTCCTTTTTAATTTTTCATTCTCCAAATGCCCGTTCCGTCCGCCGATTTTAAGCGCGCCCTTAAACAGCTTTCCGAGAAGGAAAAGGAAGCCCTGTTGCTGCGGGCGGCCCGGCGCGACGCCGAGCTTTACGACACGCTCTGCTTCGAGCTGTTGCCCGACGTGGATGCGGCCACGGTGTACGAGCAGGCGTCGGACCAGATACACGAGCTGTTTGCCGTGGGCGCCACCGGGCGGCTACTTAACCGCAGCCTCACCAAAGCCTTAGGCAAAACGGTGAAGGAGGTGGCCCGCGCCCGCCGCATCACCAAGGACAAGCGCCTGGAAATCGACCTGAACCTGTACGCGCTGCGCCACATTTTCGAGAACTACACCGGCCAGTTCGAGAGCCCCTACGCGGGTTTTTTTACGGCCACGGCCCGGCTGGCGGGCCGCACCACCCAACTGGTGCAGAAGAACCTGCACGAAGACCTCTGGCTCGAATACAAAGCCGACCTCGACGATTTTCTGACCCAGCTGCACGCCCGCAGCAAAAGCCGCAGCCTCAAGTTCGAACTGCCCCGCGAGCTGGAATTGCCGGATTAGAGATTTTCTTGCGGAAAAATAGCCAGTCGATGCTTTCATTCCGCTTCCTGCCCGCCGCATTTATCCTATCTGTTCTGGCGGCCTGCTCGCCCGATGGCTCGGGCCGCCCCGTTGCGGCCAATTCGCCAACAGCCAGCGCCGCCCCCGATACAGTAGCCCTGCGGCAGGCGGGCCAGCAGTTCCGGGTCCACTACAATTCTCCCGTCGACCTCGACAGCACCGGGTTCTATTACCTCCCCGTTTCGGTGGTACCGCTGGAAAAGGCTGGTCGGAGCAAGCTGTTTTCCAGTGGCTCTTACGACGGCTATGAAAACGGGTCCGGCAACATCGAAGGCACCTGCTACAATGTGCTGTTCTTCCAGAAAGATACCGGCCAGCAGCGCGCCCTGTTACCCCACGGCCGCTTCGTGCTAACGGAAATAGATGCCGCCAGCAAGCCCGACGCTCGTTGGCCCTACTTGTTCTACTCGCTCATCAAAGCCGATACCAACCGCGACGGCACCCAGGACGCGGCCGATGCCAGTGCCTTGTTCGTTTCCGACCGCAGCGGCCAACAGCTCCACCAGCTCACGCCCGATGGCACCCAGTTGGGCTCGCGCTATATCCTGCCGCGCACCAGCCTGCCGCGTACCAGCTTGCTGCTGGTCGAAGTGCGGCCCGATACCGACCGCAACGGCCAGTTCACCCACGCCGATGGCCCGTACTGGCTGCGCTTCGATTTACGGAACCTCCGCACCCCACCAGTTCGGCAACCCGATTTGGCCCTTACCGAGGCCCTGAACCAGCAGATGCTCCGCCGCCAGAGCCGTCTAAAATAAGCCGCCCGATTAATACAAAAGGCCCCACAACTATAGTTATGGGGCCTTTTAGCTGGCTGCTGCGGGCGCTTTTTAGTAAGCCCAAAGCACCAGTTTACTTCTTGGCAATTACGTTGAAGCTGAGCGTAAACTCGTCCATGATGGCTTTGTCGCCGATGCTTTCGAAGAACGACTTCGAGCCGTACTTGATGTCGAACTTGGTGCGGTCGATGGTCGCCACGCCGGTAGCCGAGGCCACACCGCCTTTCACGCCGGTTTTGGCCGGGAAGCTGATGCGCTGGGTGATGCCCTTGATGGTGAGGTCGCCGGTTACGGTGGAGTTGTTGCCCTTGGCATCGCCCCGCAGCGGCGTGATGCTGGTGATGGTGAAGGTGGAGGTAGCGTTCTTATCAATGCTGAAGAAATCCTCGGAACGCAGGTGCCCCACCAGCTTGCCGTTGGAATCGGCATCCTTCAGGTCTTCCACTTTCAGCGAATTCATGTCGACCACGAATTTTCCGCCTACTACCTGGCTGCCACGCACGGCAATATTGCCGCTCTGGAACTGCATGGTACCGTTGTGGGCACCAGTTACTTTTTTACCCTCCCAGCCCAGCGTGCTTAGCTGCGGCTGCAGACTGTAGGCGGCCGAAGTAGCCGTTTGGGTCGAGTTGGCTTTTTTCTGGGCCGAGGCCGGAGCGGCGGCTAGCAGCGAAGCGGCCAGCAGTACGGGCAGGAAGAATTTTTTCATGACAAAAAACAAGAAGTGAAAAGAGTAAATGTGCGGTTGAAAACAGCCGCTAGTCGCGGATTTTATCGAGTAGACCGCTGAGTTGGGCGGCTTCGGCAAGCGTGAGGTTTTGCACCCCGAACTGCTGGCTGGCCATAGCCGCATCGAGGCGGCCAAGCAGCGCCAAGCCATCTTCGCTGATGCGGATATCAACGGCCCGCCGGTTGCTGGGGCACACGCGGCGCGTTACCAACTGCTTGGCTTCAAGCTTATCGACGATGCGCGAAGCATTACTGGTTTTGTCGAGCATGCGCTCAATGAGCAGGTTGACGGTTGCGGGCCGCGGGTGCTGGCCGCGCAGAATGCGGAGGATGTTGAACTGGGGCAACGTGAGGCCAAACTGCTTGAAAAAGCCACTTTGCTGCTGCTGCAGCCAGTTGGCCGTGAAAATCAGGTTGACGTGCGCCTTCTGATAATCGTCGCGGAAAGCGGCTTGCTTGATTTCGTCCTCAATCTTCATGGGCAATAGGAACTAGCGGAACTGGCGACAAATATATGTACATACATTTAATAATCCACGGGAGTTCCTTTTACTTACCGAAACGGAGCAGACAACAACCGCGCCTTCGTGCCCCAACGCGGCAGCTCAAACGCCGTAAGTAGCTGCATTCCCCGACGTAACTTTACTCTCCCATGAAAAAAATACTCTGCGCTCTAATGCTGAGCCTGGCCGCTGCGCCGTTGCTGCAGGCCCAGTCGCGGCCCGCCGCCGAGGTGGCCGGTCCCATCGAAACATCGCCCTCCGACCGATTCATGCTGCAAAACGGCGAAGTGGTGCTCGTAAGAGGCAAACGCCCCACGCCCCTGACCAAAAATGTGCTGCTGAGCAACGGCACCAAAATCAATTACAAAAACGGCATCGTGGAGCTGCCCGGCGGTAAAATCACCACGCTCAAGGATGGCGACTACGTGCGGCCCAACGGCGACATCGTGTTCGGCTCGCCAGCCAGCGCGGCCCAGGCCCGCGGCGACAATTCGGTGCCCGCTACCGCCGAGTTCAGCACCTACACCGACCCACGCCCGGCCCCCGGCAATGCCGCCGCCATGGAGGCTCGCCTGAACGAGATGAACGATAAAATCGGCCTTATGGCGCAGAAGATCGGCCTGCTCAACCAGAAAATCAGCCTGCTCAGCAGCGGCAGCAAAACCGCCGATACTTCGGCCCTGGACAGCCAGATTCAGGCCATTGATGCCAAACTGAAGTAGCAGTGAGGCAAGCAAATTGAACGTCCTTCAGAGCATGTGGATTCATACGCCACATGCTCTGAAGGACGTTTTTACGTTTATTCTTTCTTCGCCGCCGCTAGCATCCCGCCTTCTTCCCGCACCATGCCGAAAGGCTCGTCGCGCACAATCAGGAAGCCGTCGAGGTCGCAAACGTCGGCCAAGGCGCTAATTTGCAGAGCCGACCAGATACCGAGCGAGGTTTCGACCATGCAGCCGAGCATGGTTTGCAGGCCCTGGGCGCGGGTTTCGCGCAGAATGCGCAGGCCGTTGCCGTAGCCGCCAGCTTTCATCAGCTTCATGTTCACGCCATCGAACTGCCGGGCGATATCGGCAAAGTCGGCCCCATCAGTAACCGACTCGTCGGCGAAAACGGGACAGCCAAGCCGGCCTTTGAGGGCGCGGTAGTCGGCGGCGCAGGTGGCGGGCAGGGGCTGTTCGAGCAGGCGCACGCGCAGGCCGGGCAGGCGCTGGATTTGCTCCCAGCTTTGGCGCAGGCTGTCGGCGTCGGGCCAGGCTTCGTTGCCGTCGATGAGCAACGGGTGGCCGGGCAGCAGGCGCGTTACTTCGCGCAGCAGGTCGAGGGCGCCGGCACGGTTCACCTTTATTTTCAGCAGCGGAAACCGGCTCAGGCCCTGCGCGCGCACAAAACCGGCCACTTCCCCCGGCTCCATAATGGGCAGCGTGGCGGCCGTAGGCACTGGCCCGGCCGGGGCAGACACCCCCAGAAACGCGGGCACGGATTGTTCCAGTCGGGCTACCTCGCGGTGTATGAAGGCCGATTCGAGGGCGAAGCGGAGGGCGGCCGCGGGCTTATACCGGGCCAGGAAATGAGTCAGCTCAGCGAGCGTTTCGCAGTGGCCGAGGCCGGCGGCCAACAACTGGCCGAATTGCTCCTGCAGGCCCTCGGGCGTTTCGTGGTAGCGGATGTTGGGCGCTGCTTCGCCCCGACCAGTGTGGCCGCCGCCGCTTACTTGCAGCAGCAGGTTGGTTTTGGTGGTGGAAGCGTTGCGGGCAATTTTCCAGGTGAAGCGCAGCGGCAACTGCAGGGGCGTGAGCGTCCAGGTGAGCATGGGGCGAAGCGGCCGGATAGTGGGTAAGCCGCGGGCTAAGCTAAGGGTTCGGCCGCGGTTCTTGGGCCGGGCCGCCTATATTTGTCGGATGCTGCTTTTGCAGGCAGCAACGATTACTGCGCTCCACCTCTACTCCCACCAAACCGGCGGGCGCGTGCTCCGCGCCCCTACACCGCATGAAAATATCCCGACTCACGCTCCTGGTTCTCGTTTTGTTCGTGCTGGCCGCCGGCCTCACGGTGCTGGCCAGCCGCACCCCAGCCCTGCTCGACCCCACCGTGGCGCTGGCCGCTCGCTGGCTGTTTCTGGCCGCCCTCACCTGGGCCGCCTGGAAGCGCCGCTCGCTCACGTTCTGGATAGTCATCAGCATGTTCGTGGGCGCTGAGATTGGCAACGACTTCCCGGCCATGGCCGTGAACCTGAAGGTGCTGAGCGACGTTTTCCTGCGCCTCGTGAAAACCATTATTGCGCCGCTGGTTTTTGCCACGCTCGTCGTGGGCATTGCCGGCCACGCCGACCTTAAGCAGGTGGGCCGCATGGGCATCAAGGCCTTGGTGTACTTTGAGGTCGTTACCACTTTCGCCCTGTTCATCGGCTTGGCGGCCATCAACTTAACCAAGGCGGGCGCCGGTATCGACCGCACCGGCATTGCCGCCGACACGGAGCAGCTGCAGACCGTGGAGCAGACCACCAGCGACATTATCCTGCACATCTTCCCCGAAAACATTGCCAAGTCGGTGGCCAACGGCGAGGTGCTGCAGGTGGTGGTGTTTGCCATTATTTTCGCCATTGGTCTGGCCATGGTACACCAGCGCCACCGCCAGCCCCTGCTCACGGTTACCGAGAGCCTGTCGGAGGTGATGTTCAAGTTCACCAACGTGGTGATGTACTTCGCTCCTATCGGGGTGGGTGGCGCCATTGCCTACACGGTGGGCAAAATGGGCTTCGCGCCGCTGTTCAACGCCTTTAAGCTGTTACTCACGCTTTATGGAGCCCTCATTGTATTCATATTCGCCGTGCTACTGCCGGTAGCCTTGCTTGCGCGACTGCCCGTGATGCGCATCGTGAAAGCCATTGCCGAGCCCGTGAGCATTGCCTTTGCCACTACCTCATCGGAAGCCGCTTTGCCGCGGGCCATGGAGGCGATGGAAAGCGTGGGCGTCCCGCGCCGCATTGTGGCCTTCGTGATGCCGACCGGCTACTCGTTCAACCTCGATGGCACCACGCTCTACCTCTCGCTGGCGGCCGTGTTTGTGGCCCAGGCCGCGGGCGTCGACCTGAGTTGGGGCCAGCAGTTGGTGATGGTATTTACGCTCATGCTCACCAGCAAGGGCGTGGCCGGCGTGCCCCGCGCCTCACTCGTTATTCTGCTGGCTACGGTGGCCTCATTCAACCTGCCGGCTTGGCCCGTTTTCATCATTTTGGGTATTGACGCCCTCATGGACATGGCCCGCACAGCCGTAAACGTGGCCGGCAACTGCCTGGCCTCGGCCGTAGTAGCCCGCTGGGAAGGCGAGTTCATCGACAACTACGTGGCCCCCGACCCGATTGATGACCTGGCCGAAGCCGACAGCGCATTAGTGCAACACGGACATTAATTGAGCAGGTCAGCACGACGTAGGGGCGGGAACAACCGGAGGACAGCGAAGCTAAGCCCCGCCCCTACCGCAACCCGAGTTATTTAACTGTCAGCTGAAAGATGCACTGACTATTACCAGAGGACCTGCCGGTATTGCACTGGCAGGTCTTTTTTTTATCCTAAAACAAGGCAGGCTAAATTATCCGGGGGCAGTTCTATTTTTTGTTAAGTGAGTGCTACTGAGTACTTAATTTTACAGAGACAGGAAAATCCTTTTCCCTGGCTTTCCCCGTATTTTTGTATTTCTATCTGACTAACAGCTTCCTGAATAAACAGCGTATGCAGAATTTGTACCGTAGCAGCGTTATCCTATGTCTGGCCGCTTTGAGCCTGAGCGGCTGTAAATCAACTGAGAAAGCCGTATTCCACACCATCCGGTCGAATAGCTCGGTGGCCGTGGGTACGCTGCCCAAGCTGGAGTCCGTCGTGGATGCGGGCCCGCTCAGTACCAACTCGGAAGACGGCTACCCCGAAGACCCGAACAAGGTATTCCGGCAGGAACTGTCTTACCACTTGGCCGAGCCGGCTGCAACGGGCCTCGACGTGGGCCTCGACAGCGTGCAGTACGGCTACGCCAAGCTGCAGATCACCCAGGCCAACCAACAGAGCACGGGCCGCGTGCTGCAAATTTTCCAGATGCTGACGCTGATGACGCCTAGCCTGCTGGGTATTCCGCTGGAGTGGTACCGCACCGAGGTGCAGGCAGAGGTGCAGATTATTGATGCCCGGGGCGAAACCATTGGCACCTATTCCGGCCGCGGCCGCAGCAAGGTGCGCGTGGCCATGTACCACGGCTACGACCAGGGCCAGGCCTCGCGCCTTGCCGACGTGCAGGGCCTGCGCCTGGCCCTCGACCAGATTCGACCCCAACTGGAGCAGGCCGCCGACACGTTGCGCCAGCAACTGTTGAGCACTGGCCCGGTGCAGGAGGTAATCGGCGTATCGCTAGAGCAGCGGTAGGTTTAGTTGAGGTGTGAAAGAAGCCCGTCTGTCACCTCATAACCTAAAATAACTCCTTTGCAACGGCCAGCGGCCGGAGATAAAGCCATCTGAAGAGCCAACCTATAAAGGCCCTTTCCGGTGCTGCCGGTTGGATATTCAATCTAACCTCTACCTTTGTTTCCCGTTATGCCAGACCGAAATTCCACTTCCGCGGCGCCAACGGCCAAGTACATTTTTGTAACGGGCGGCGTTACTTCCTCCCTGGGTAAGGGCATCATCTCGGCCTCGCTGGCCAAGCTGCTGCAGGCCCGGGGCTTTAGGGTCACCATCCAAAAGTTCGACCCCTACATCAACATCGACCCCGGCACGCTCAACCCCTACGAGCACGGCGAATGTTACGTGACCGACGACGGGGCTGAAACCGACCTCGACCTGGGCCACTACGAGCGGTTTCTGAACGTGCCCACCTCGCAGGCCAACAACGTCACGACCGGCCGCATCTACGACCACGTGATTACCAAGGAGCGCGAGGGTGCCTACCTGGGCAAAACCGTGCAGGTAGTGCCCCACATCACCGACGAAATCAAGCGGCGCATGCTGCTGCTGGGCCAGACCGGCCAGTTCGACGTGGTAATTACCGAAATCGGGGGCTCGATTGGTGACATTGAGAGCCTGCCCTTTGTGGAGTCGGTGCGGCAGTTGCGCTGGGACCTGCCCGAGAGCAGCACGCTGGTTATCCACCTCACGCTGCTGCCCTACCTGAAAGCGGCCGGCGAACTGAAAACCAAGCCTACCCAGCACTCGGTGCGCGACTTGCGCAGTGCCGGTCTGCAGCCCGACATTCTGGTGTGTCGCTCCGAGTATCCGATTCCGGCCGAGATGCGCCGCAAAATTGCGCTGTTCTGCAACGTCCACATCAACTCGGTTATCGAGAGCCTCGACGCCGACAGCATCTATTCGGTGCCGCTGCTCATGCTCAAGGAGCACTTGGATGAGCGCGTTATCAAGAAGCTCAACTTGAAAGGCGGCGCGGCCCAGCCCGATTTGGAGGCCTGGAAGGACTTTTTGGGGCGCCTCAAGAACCCAACTGAGGAAGTAACGATTGCGCTGGTGGGTAAGTACGTGGAGCTACCCGACGCCTACAAGTCTATCATCGAGTCGTTCATTCATGCCGGGGCCCAGAACGAGTGTAAGGTGACGGTGCGCAGCATCCAGAGCGACAACCTGACGGCCGACAACGTGGCCCAGCAGCTGGCTGGGGTACACGGTGTGTTGGTGGCGCCCGGTTTTGGCGAGCGGGGCTTCGAGGGCAAAATTGCCGCTGTGCAGTACGTGCGCGAGAACGGCATCCCATTTTTCGGCATCTGTCTGGGCATGCAGGTGGCAGTGGTGGAATTTGCCCGCAACGTACTGGGGCTGAAAGAAGCGTCATCTACCGAGATGGATGCGCAGACGGCCGAACCGGTTATTGCCATGATGGAGGAGCAGAAAACCGTTACTCAGAAAGGTGGCACCATGCGCCTGGGGGCTTATGACTGCGAATTGCGGCGGGGTTCGAAGGCGGCCAAAGCCTACGGCCGCAACCACATCAGCGAGCGGCACCGCCACCGCTACGAGTTCAACAACGACTACCTGACACGTTTCGAGGCAGCCGGGATGCTAGCTACCGGCCGCAACCCCGAAACCGGCCTCGTGGAGGTAATCGAGTTGGCGGACCATCCGTGGTTCGTGGCCGGGCAGTTTCATCCTGAGCTGAAAAGCACCGTCCAGAACCCGCACCCGCTGTTCGTGCGCTTCGTGAAAGCGGCTATTCAGTACCGGAAGGGGTTATAGGGAATTAATGCGGGTAAGTTTGGGCAGAGAAGAACGTCATGCCGAGCTTGTCGAAGCATCTCTACCGCTTCGTTAGAATTTGCTCAACGAAGCGGTAGAGATGCTTCGACAAGCTCAGCATGACGTTCCTGTAGCCTCAGCATCTGTCTACCGGTTCTCTATCCTACCCAATTTCAACTCAAAAATCCTCCGCCGAAAAATATTCGGCGCGTAAGTCCGACCTTTGCGGCCGGGTGGCGGCATTTGGCTGGCGCCCGGCTCTTTATTTTTCGTTGGAGGCGCCCCGGCGCGGTTCCGCACACCTTTTAGTAGATGGACAGAAATTCAGCAATCGGCCTGTTTTTGATGGCGGCCTTGCTTCTGATTTACCTTCAGTTCGCGCCTAAACCCGAGCCCGCTGCCGTCGAGCTGGCCAAAACCACCAAGTCGGCCACTGCGGGCATCGACTCGGCCCGCGCCGCCGCGCCCGTTGCGCCCGATTCGGCGCAGCTGGCGAAGCAGCTCGGTTCGTTTGCCGCCGCCGCTCAGGGAACGGCCCAGACGATGGAGCTTAGCAACAAGCTGCTGACGGTTACCTTCTCCTCGAAGGGCGGCCAACCCCAGGCCGCGCGCCTGCACAAGTACAAAACCTTCGGCGGCCAGCCGCTCGATATTTTCGATGCCCAGAGCGCCAAGATGGATTTGCGCTTCCGCACCATTGGCGGTCAGCAGGTGAAGCTTTCCGACCTCTACTTCCGGGCCGAGCCCCAGGGCGACACGACCGTGCGCTTCGTGGCCGACGTGGCCGGCGGGCAGATTGAGCAGACCTACACGCTGGCGCCCGAGTCGTACGAGGTGGGCTACCAGCTGCGCTTTAATGGCCTGAACCAGACGCTGGCCCAGGAGCCGCTCACGTTCACGTTTGTGGACAATGTGCGCCAGACCGAGCAGGACCGCACCCAGAACCGCAACCACACCACCATCAACCGCTACCTCGTGTCGGGCGACCACACGGTCCTGTTCGAGGCCAGCGAGAAGCCCGAAGAAATTGAGGTGGAGGAGCCCCTGAAGTGGGCCGCCCACAAGCACAACTTCTTCGTTGCCGGCATCATTGCCGATAACGCGTTCAGCTCGGGCCAGCTCAACTCGACGGTGGACCTCAACGACTCGACCTACCTCAAGACGCTGAGCACCACGCTCAAGATTCCGGTGACGGATGTGCAGCAGGGCAAGGCCAACTACCGCTTCTTCTTTGGTCCGAACTCGTTGGATTTGCTCCAGACAGTGACGCCCGAATTCGACCGCAACGTGTCCCTGGGCTGGGGCCTGTTCCGCTGGGTGAACCGCTTCGTGGTGCTGCCGGTGTTCCACTTTCTGCAGCAGTACATCGCCTCCTACGGCCTGATTATCGTGCTGCTGGTCGTGCTCATTAAGCTCGTTACTTGGCCCCTGACCTACAAAACCTACGAGAGCCAGGCCAAGATGAAGGTGCTCAAGCCGGAAATCGACGCCATCAAGGAGAAGTATCCGGATGACCAAGTGAAGCAGCAGCAGGAAACCATGAAGCTCAACACGAGCATGGGCGTTAATCCGCTGAGTGGCTGTGTGCCGACGCTGCTCACGCTGCCGATTCTGTTTGCCATGTTCCAGTTCTTCCCCAACGCCATTGAGCTGCGGCAGGAACCGTTTCTGTGGGCGCGCGACCTGAGCACCTACGACAACCCGATTATCCTGCCCTTCGCCCTGCCCTTCATGGGCAACCACATCAGCCTGTTCACGGTGCTCATGACGCTTTCGACGCTGGGCATGACTTACCAGACCAACCAGAACAACCCTTCGGCCATGCAGGGCCCGATGAAGTTCTACAGCTACCTGATGCCGCTGATTTTCTTCTTTGTGCTCAATAGCTTCGCCGCCGGCCTGACCTGGTACTACCTGGTTTCCAACCTCGTGACTATGGCTCAGCAGGCTATTACCCGCCGATTCGTGGATGACGACAAGGTGCGGGCCAAGCTCGAAGCCAACAAGGTGAAAAACAAGGACAAGAAGCCCAGTGGCTTCTCGGCCCGCCTGGCCGATGCCATGAAGGCCGCCCAGGAGCGCGACGCCCAGCCCAAAGCCGCCGGCAGCAAGAAGCTGGCCACCAACAATGACGACGCCGACGAAGCCGAGCCCGGCACCGGCGCCGACGACGTAACGAACCCCAAAAAACCGCGCAAAACCCGCCGCTCGTAAGGTTTAGCAGTTAATGCACTTCCCAAAAAGCCCCGCGCCCGTTAGGGTCGCGGGGCTTTTTGGTAGCTTCTGGCCCGAACTTTGGCATTGGCGAATTGCTATATTGACCCGGTTTTCTCCCTTGTCTCTCCCCCGTCCCATGCGTACTCCCCTACTACTCCCGCTGCTTACACTGGTGCTGAGCCTACCCTCGCTGCCCGCCTGCAAAGCCAGCCGGCCGGCCACCGCCGCCCAGCCCCCTGCCACTACTACAACTGTCGCTGCGCCGCTACCCAAGCAGCAGGAGCCGGTACTGGCCTTTGGCCGCACGTCCTGCTTCGGCACCTGCCCCGATTATACGGCCCGCTTCTTCGCCGACGGCCGCGTGGAATATGAGGGCCGAAAGCATGCCCCCGTGGAGGGCAACCGGACCGTGAAAATCGACCCGGCCGTGGTGCAACAGCTGTTGCGGGAAGCCGACCAAATTGGCTTCTCCCAGCTACGCGACGTGTATTCCAAAGGGGCCGTCGATTTGCCCTCTACCATCCTGAGCATTACTACCGCCAAAGGCACCAAGAGCGTCCGCGTAGATGAGGGCGGCCCAGAAGGCCTGCAAAAGCTTTTCGTTCGCCTCGACCTAGAGGTGAATAAAGCCCTGGGTGTGGTGGCGGATAAATAGCCTCCGGAGGCAGGCAAGTAAAAAGGTCAAAGCCCACACCGTGCGCTTTGACCTTTTTACTTGCCTGACTTAGTTTAGAGCTTCGCTATCCTTTGCGGGCAGCATCGTAGCGGCTACCCGCTTCGCTCCAGTTGACGACGTTCCAGAAGGCAGCAATGTAGTCGGGGCGCTTGTTCTGGTGCTTGAGGTAGTAGGCATGCTCCCACACATCGAGGCCGAGCACAGGGGTGCCGCGCTGCATGCCGGGCAGGTCCATAAGCGGGTTGTCCTGGTTGGGTGTGGAGGTGACGGCCAGCTTGCCGGTTTTCTTGTCCACTATCAGCCAGGCCCAGCCGGAGCCGAAGCGCGAGCCCGCGGTCTTGGTAAATTCCTCGCTGAACTTGTCGAAGGAACCGAAATCCTTATCGATGGCCGTTTTGAGGTTACCAGTAGGCTGTCCGCCACCTTTTGGAGCCATAATCTGCCAGAAGAACGAATGGTTCCAGTGGCCGCCAGCGTTGTTGCGGATAGCTTCGGGCTGCTTGCTCATAGATGCCAGCAAGTCAGCCAAGCTCAACTTTTCGGCTGGCGTACCCATTACGGCCGCGTTCAGCTTGCTTACGTAGCCCTTGTGGTGGGCATCGTGGTGGATTTCCATCGTGCGGGCGTCGATGTGGGGTTCCAGGGCATTGAATGCGTAGGGCAGCGCCGGCAGGGTGAAGGGGCCGTCGGCGATGGGCGTGGCGCGGGCTTCGCGCAGCAGCTTTTCGTCGTGAGCAGCAGCCAGCATGGCGGGGCTTACCAGCGCCCCGAGGGCGGTGAGCAGGCCGGTTTTAAGGAAATCACGCTTAATCATACGGAAGGAGGTTTCGTTTCTTGTGGGTTATTATTCGTTCTTCGGAGCCGATTGGTTCGTTTGGCAAGCTGTCGGGCAGCGGATGCGCCCATCAGGTGCCAGGCCAAAAACTGGCACCGGGCCCCCATCGGCCAGGGGCGAATACCGAACCAATATACCATTACTTAACTGCAACGACCGTTTAGGGTTCGGTTTTGGCCGTACTTTTACGCCGTCGGGCACGGTTTTGGAAGCGGCCCGCGTTATCAGTTTCCTGGCCACTTTGACCCGCCTTTTCTTTCCTGCTTTGCTTATGACCTTTGTTCGTCTGCCGCTGTATTCTATTCGTTTTCTAACTTTTCTGCTGGTGCTACTGGGCCTTGCGCACCTCGGCCAGGCCCAGGTGCAGCTGCGCGGCGTAGTGCGCGACCGGGAAACCCAGGAAGTGCTGCCCTTCGCCAGCATTGCCGTGCTGGGCACTACCAACGGCACCACAACCAACCTCGAGGGCGAGTTTACGCTCGTGGTGAAGCAACTGCCCGCGCAACTGCTGGTATCGGAGCTGGGCCACATCCGCGACACGGTGCGGGTAACCTCGGGGGCGCAGCCGCTGAATATCACGCTGGCCTCGGCCGCCGTGGCCCTGCCCGAAGTGAAAGTGGCGAGCTTCCCGTTTCAGCTCGTGGACAGGGCTTTCCGCAACCTGGCGCGCAACTACCGCCGCACTTACTACGGCCGCGCCTTCTACCGCCAGATTACGCGCATCGACGACGAGCCCACCGAACTGCAGGAAGTGGTCTGGAACGTGAAGTCGAACCCGGCCCGCATCGAGGGCACCACGCTGGCGCAGGGCCGCTATGCCGGGGTGCAGGCTCCCATCAGCCTGAGCAACTTTTCGGTGTACACCCGCCGCTACGGCCTGTTCGACATCCGGCAGGATAGCACCACCTCGCTGGCGCTGTTCAGCTCCAACGTGGAGAAAAATTACCTGCTCGAACTCAAAGGTATTCTGGGCGAAGACTCGACCGGCGGAGTAGCCGAAATCAGCTTCGAAACCCGCCCCGAGCTGGCCTACCAGTCTCAGGGCACCGTTTGGATCGACTTGGAAACCAACCAAGTGGTGCGCTATCGGGTGGTGCAGCCCAGCTTCACGGGCAGCACCAGCAATCCGCGCCAGAAGTTCACCAATGCTAAACTCACCATCGAAATGGCCTTTAAGTCCGGCGGCAAGGCCGGCATAGCCCCGCTGGAGCTGATGAAGATGGACCTGACCACCGACCTGACCGAGCCGGGTAAGGAACCGTTGGCCATCAAGGTGTCGTCGTTTACCTACTTCTACGACCAGAGCACCACGCCCCAGCGCCTGCCGTACGCCCAGGCTAGCCTCACCGACCGCGACCTGGACGACATCCGCGCCAAACCCTACGACCCCGAGTTCTGGGCCAACAATCCCGTGGTAAAGCGCACCCCGGCCGAGGATGAGGTGGTAGCCGCCTTCGAGAAGAAAGGTGCTTTTGGCTCGATGGTGAAAGGCCAGAGTCGCAAGCCCGCCCGGCGGTAGTAAATCGGGCAAATCCGGCTTACAAACTGAAATATAGCACCACGCTTAGCAAGACCAGGCCCGCCAAGAAGGCGCAACCAAGGCCAATACCGATGAACTTGAACAGACGGATGTCGCCGTTGGAGTGGTAGGCGCGGCGGGATTCGGGGTTTTCGGACATGAGGCAGTAACCAGGAACTGTGCTAAAAGTAACTGAGCGGTTTTGCTTCGGCGGCGGTAGTTGCGCTGGTTACGGGGGGCACCGGCTCTGGCACAAGCCGCTTATCCCTAACTTTTTTCGGCGGCGGACAAGCAACGAGCCCCGTTTACCAGCTGGTAAACGGGGCTCGTTGCTTGTCCGGTTTGGTTTGTAACTGGCCTTATTGTATCACGAAGCGGGATGTCTGGCTGGTACCGCTACCGGAAACCTGCACCAGATACGAGCCGGGCTCCAGCGCTGCAATCGGCATCCGCAGCTGCTGGGCACCCGGTTGGCCGGCTACCGCGCGGCTAATAACCGCGCGGCCCTGCGCGTTGAACACCGTGAGTTGCAGGGTGCCATCGGCCGCGGGCAGCGTTACCGTCAGCTGCTCCTGCGTGGGGTTGGGGTAGAGCGCCAGCGTCGTTGGCTGGCTGGCCGTAGCTACCGATTCGGACGACGCTGCCCGGTTGGTGGAATTCACCTTTGTGAAGCTCCACCAGTTAACATTGTAGCCCCCGGCCGGCACGCCGATGGCAATATCCTGGCGGCCAGCTTGCAGCGTAACGGTCTGCGAAATAGTGGTCCAGGTTTGCCAGCCATTGGTTTTGGGCACAGTAACGGTTCCCAGGAACGTAGTGCCCGAGTTCTGCTCCAGGCTGATGCGGCCGCCACCGTTGAGGCTGGCCACGCGGTAGTCGATGCGGTAGGTGCCGGCCGTGGGCACAGTGATGGTATAGGCCATCCAGTCGCCGGCGTCGAGGTAACCCACGTTCAGGCCGCCGCCGGTGTCGGTGGTGGGCTGGGTGCGCACGCCGTTCATGGCGTTGTAGCTCTCGGCCTCCACTTTCGTGGTGCTGCCCGTGGTTGGGGGTTGCGGCGTGGGTGGCGTGGGCGTAGCCGTGCCGTTCCAGTTCTGGATGTAGCCTTTCACCAGCTTGCCCGAAGCCGTGAGGTAGCTATCCGACCACGGCCCGCTGTTGGGCGCGCCCGGCACTAGGGCCGAAGCGCCCTCATCCTTATTCACCATGGCCCAGTTGGCGTGGCTGATGCTGTTCTTCTTCAAAAAAGTCATCCATTTCTCCGTCCAGACCGGGTCGGGCGCCCCGGCGCCGGTGTTCTGCACGGTTCCCCACTCCGTTACAAACAGGGCCACTCCCTTGTCGAGGGCCTTTTGCGCAATGTCAATCAGCGGCTGCTGGTGCGGCTGGAAGGCGGCGTAGAAGTGCAGGGTGTAGGCGATGTTGGAGTACTTGGTGATGGGATTATCGGCCGCCAGATCTACGCGCTGCGAATACAGCGGCGTGCCCACAATAATCAGGTTGTCGGGGTCGATGGCACGAATGGCCCCGGCCACGGCTTCGGCGTAGGGCTTGATGACGTTGTTCCACTCGGTGGCGCCGTCGGGCCGCGGCTCGTTGTACACCTCGTAAATCACGTTGGGCTTGTCGCCGAACTCGGTGGCCATCTGCTTGAAAAACGTGATGGCCTCAGCCTGGTAGTCTTCGGCGTGGTGGGTATGCCAGTCGATGATGACATAGATTCCCTGGGCCAGGCAGGCATTTACCACGGTGCGCACTTTAGCCAGGTTGGCGGCTTTGTCGAACAGATAAGGTCGGCCACCCTGCCCGCCTTCCTCTACGCCCATAGCAATACGGACGATTTTGGCGTTCCAGCTGTTCTTAAGCCAGCCCACGGTGTTGGCGTTGTAGTAGTCGTTGTAGGGCCCCCAGCCGGGGTTCGACCAAAACAGGCTATTGCCGGCTAAACTCACGGGCTGGTTGTTTTTGTCGACGATTTTGTTGCCGCTGACCTTGAGCTGGCCGTACTGCTGCACGGCCGTTTGCGGGGCCTGGGCCTCGCAGGCCCCGCAAGCGGTTAGCAGCAGAGCGGCAGCCCCAAGCAGGCCGGCTCGCCAGCCCCGGTGCGCGGCTGGTTGGGAGGTGGGGGTTTGTTTCATAAGGAAGTGGTTGTGGAAAAGGTGGAAGGAAAGAGCACGAAACCGCGTTGAAACCCGCCTACAGGCGACCAGCATACTCAGCCGGCAGCCGGCAACGCAACAAGAACAGAGGACCGGCCGACGGGGTGTACCAGTGCAGGCAGATGCTGCTGATACCCGAAGGATGGAGCGAAGTGGCTGAATGCAGCACCCATCTAGGCGGGCATCCAGCTCAGACTCCCGCAAGGAAGTAGTTGAGGTAACCAGCGAAAAGTTAGCGCAGGTGCCTTCCCGTAACCATAAGGGCAGATTTCTCTTGGGAGCAGGTAAGCGGCAGGTTATCAGAAGGCTAACCCGTTGGGAAAGATAGGCATTAGGTAACCGCTAAGTATAACTTTAGATGGCTAATTGTCATTATTTTATACGCAACCGTTTCCGGTAACCTCTCTCAGCCGTACCCGAACCGGCCGCTGGGCCAGGGGCGGCATGTGCTGGCAGGTAGGCACTGGTTTCTGACCAGAATGCTGCTTGCCAGGGTGGCTTTCGGCTGTATTCCGCTAAATTAGCCCACTCACCCCTTGCCGCGCCTGCCTTGTTACCATCCCGTTTTTCCCCGCTGTTAGGGCTGTTGGTCCTGCTAGCTGGTCCTGTTTCGGCCCAGCAAACCCGCCCAGCGGCCCGCGCCGCTACGCGTTATACCCCAGCGTTGGCGGCCCCCAAGCCAGCCGCGTTGCGCAACCAACCCGTGCCCTTTGCCGGGCAGCTGGCCAGTTCGCGCTGGGTTGATTCGGTGATGGCCACGCTCACGCCCGACCAGCGCGTGGCCCAGCTGTTCATGGTGGCCGCCTACTCCAACCGCACCCGCGCCGACGAGGACTCAGTTTCGACCCTAATTCAGCGCTATGGCATTGGGGGCCTTATTTTCTTCCAGGGCGGGCCCGTTCGTCAGAGCCGGCTGCTGAACCGCTACCAGGCCCAGGCGCGCGTGCCGCTGCTGGTGGCCATGGACGCCGAATGGGGCGTGGGCATGCGCCTCGACAGCGTGGTGCGCTTCCCGTACCAGATGAGCCTGGGTGGTTTGCAGGATAATGTGCCCATCTACCAGATGGGCCGGCAGGTGGCTGCCCAGTTCAAGCGCCTGGGCATGCACGTAAATTTTGCGCCGGTCGTCGATGTCAACAACAACGCTCAAAACCCGGTTATTGGCTTCCGGAGTTGGGGCGAAAACCGCGAGAATGTCACCGCAAAGAGCCTGCAGTACATGCAGGGCATGCAGGACGCAGGCGTGCTGGCCGTGGCCAAGCACTTCCCCGGCCACGGCGACACCGATGTGGACTCGCACCTGGCCCTGCCCCTACTGCGGGTGGACAAGCAGCGGCTCGATACGCTGGAGCTGTTTCCGTTCCGGGAGCTGATGGCCAAGGGGTTGGGCGGCATGATGGTGGCCCACCTCAACATTCCGGCCCTCGACACTACCGGCGTGCCCTCTACCCTTTCCAAACCCATTATTGAGGGGCTGCTGCGCCAGAAAATGGGTTTTGAGGGCATCATCTTCACCGATGCCATGAACATGAAGGGCCTCACGAGCATGTTCCCGGCCGGCGAAGGCGACGTGCGGGCGCTGCTGGCTGGCAACGACATTCTGGAGTTCAGCGAGAACATCCCGCTGGCGTTGCGCATGGTGCGCGAGGCCATCAACAAGGGACAGATTTCGCAGGCCGAGATTGACCGCCGCTGCCGCAAGGTATTGGCCCTGAAACAGTGGGCTGGCCTGGACCGCTACCGCCCCATCGAACTGCAAAACATCATTGCCGACCTTAATACGCCCCACGACCAGTATTTGAGCCGGCAGCTTTCGGAACTGAGCCTGACGGTACTGCGCAACCAAAACAGCCTGTTGCCACTGCAGCGCCTCGATACGCTCCGGCTGGCCACGCTCACGCTGGGTACCCTCGATACCACTGCGTTCCAGCGCCGGGTGGCCGATTATGGGCCGGTGCGCCACTTCTGGCTGCCCGCCACGCCCTCGCTCGATGAGCTGACGAAGATGCGCGAAACCTTGCGCGCCTACAACACGGTGCTGGTGGGCGTGAACAACCTGGGCCGTCAGCCCGCCACGGGCTTCGGCGTAACGCCCGAAATGAACGTGCTGCTGCGCGAACTGGGCGGCAAAGGCCAGCAGTTGGTGGTGAGTGTGTTTGGTACGGCCTACGCGGTGGAGAAGCTGCGCGACCTGAGCCGCGCCGGGGCCGTGGTGTTGGCCTACCAGGAAAGCCAGAACGCCCAGGAAGTGGCCGCCGAGGCTATTTTCGGCGGCATTTCGGCCAGTGGCCAGCTGCCCGTTACCGTATCGCGCACCTACGGCTACGGGGCCGGGCTGGCTACGGCCGGCGGCACGCGGTTGCGCTACAGCTTCCCCGAGGCCGTGGGCATGAGCAACGATCTGGAAAGCCGGGTTGACTCCATCATGAACGGGGCGCTGGCAGCCGGGGCCTTCCCGGGCGGCGAGGTGCTCATTGCCCGCCGCGGCACGGTGGTATTGCGCAAAAGCTACGGCACCCAAACCTACGGCCCCACCGCCCGCCCGGTAAGCAACAACGACCTCTACGACCTGGCCTCACTCACGAAAGTAAGCGCCTCCCTGCCGGCTCTGATGAAGCTGCAGGACGAGGGCAAATTCTCGCCCGACAGGACGCTGGGCCAACTGTTCCCGGAATTCCAGGGCACCAATAAGCAGGACCTAAAGCTGCGCGACGTGCTCACCCACCAGGCCCGCCTCAAGGCCTGGATTCCGTTCTGGAAAGACTACACCAAGCCCCGTGGCCTGTTCAACAGCATCTTCGGCAAGAGTCCAGCGGCCGGCACGGTTTCGCTTACCCAGCCGGCCGAGCTGAACCGCCGCTACTTCCGGCCCGACTCGTCGGCCCGGTTTCCGCTGCCGGCCGGCCCGGGCCTGTGGGCGCGCCAGGATTTCCCGGACCTGATTACGCAAGCCATTGCCGAGTCGCCGCTCAACGAAAAGCCCGGCTACGTGTACTCCGACCTGTCGTTCATCATGTACCCGCGCTTCGTGAAAGCGGCCTCGGGCAAACCGCTCGACCAGTTTGTGCACGACGCGCTGTACCGGCCGCTGGGCGCTACCACACTGGGCTTCAACCCCACCCGGCGCTTCCCGCTCGGCCGCATTGCGCCCACCGAGTACGACTCGCTGTTTCGGCGCGGCCAGCTGCACGGCACGGTGCACGACGAGGGCGCGGCGTTGCTCGGAGGCGTTTCGGGGCACGCGGGCCTGTTCGGCTCGGCCAACGATTTGGCCAAGCTCGTGCAGCTCTACGCCTGGAACGGGCGCTACGGCGGGCAGCAGCTCATCAAGGCCGAAACCCTGGCCGAGTACACCCGCTGCCAGTTCTGCCCCGACAACCGCCGCGCTCTGGGCTTCGACCGGCCCGCCACCAATCCCGGCCTGAACTCGGCCAAAAGCGCCTCGCCGGCCAGCTACGGGCACACCGGCTTCACGGGCACGCTGTTCTGGGTTGACCCCAAGGAGGAGCTGATCTGCATCGTGCTCACCAACCGCGTAAACCCGACGCGTCGTAACAATAAGATTTCCAGCCTCAATGTGCGCACCAACGTGCTGCAGGTGGCGCTGGAGAGCATCCGGCAGCGCCCGGCGGTGGAAACGACGGTGGAGGAGTAATTCTATGGTAGACTGAGCATCTAAATGTTTACTCCGTAGATTCAACTTCTGCGGTGGTATTTGGCTCTGCGTTATATAATTACCGGGTCAATCCAGCCTTTTCGCCATGAAAACTCAAATCTTTCCCCTATTATGTAGCTTGCTGCTCTGCACTAGCTGCTTTACCTCGGATGAGCCGGCAGTAGTGTATCGGTTCACGACGGAGCAGTTGGCATGGCAGCCCTACTGGGTTGGCCAGGTGGTGCGCTTCGGGCGAATCCAGGATGCGCGGGTTCGCACCTACCAGGTGACAGAGGTAAAGGATCGGTTGGAAGAGCAGAGCAGCCCCCCCGTGTTTATAGTTGTGCCCTTTGGCGGAGCGAAGAAAGCCCCTCTTGCCCAGCATATAACTGTACGGGCCCAACGCACTGACTCTATTACTATTCCTGCCCCCATTCTGGATTTAGGGCTTTCGTATAGCGTTGATGGGAGGCTAATATTTTCTCCTTCTCAGATCCGGTGGGAAGGATTCTACGGTGCCAATTTGCCTATTGACTCGGTGAGTATCGGCCGGCCCATTAATTCCCTTTACTATCCTGATGCGGAGTTGTTGCCCACTGCCACCTTCGGTTCGGTTACCTACCGCCAAGTTTTTAAAGTACAGAACCCCTATCCGAAGTTTACCCCCGCGGGTACAAAAACAGTTATGCAACTCTACTATGCCCGCGAAAAAGGTTTAGTAGCCTTTGAGGAAGAAGGAACGGGCCTGTGGTACCGTTTGCCCTAAGCGCGGGCCGGAACCCTTCGCCTCATAGCCAATTCCGCCAGAAAACCCCTAGCTTGAAGGCTCTCACTAAAGCCCACACTGAATGCTAGGACTCATGATGCACCAGCCCCTGCGCATTGCCGGGCTACTCGAACACGCCGAAAAGTGGCACGCCGATACCGAGATTGTGAGCCGGCTGGCCGAGGGTGGTTTGCACCGCTACACCTACGCCGGGCTGGGCCGCCGGAGCCGGCAGCTGGCCCACGTGCTGGCCCGCCTGGGCATCCGGCCCGGCGACCGGGTGGGTACGCTGGCCTGGAACACCCACCGCCACCTGGAGCTGTACTATGCCGTGTCGGGCAGCGGGGCCGTGTGCCATACTATCAACCCGCGCCTGTTTGCCGGGCAGCTGACTTACATTATCGGTCACGCCCAGGACCAGGTAATTTTCTTCGACCTGACCTTTCTGCCGCTGGTGGAGAAGCTGGCTCCTGCCTGCCCCGGCGTGCGGGCCTGGGTACTGATGACAGGCCGGGCCCACATGCCCGAAAGCACTACGCTGCCCGATTTGCACTGCTACGAAGACCTGCTCGATGCGGAGCCCGCCGAGTTCGAGTGGCCGGTGTTCGACGAGAACACGGCATCCTCGCTCTGCTACACTTCGGGCACCACCGCCGAGCCCAAGGGCGTGCTCTACTCGCACCGCTCCACGCTGCTGCACACCTTTGCCGCCGGGTTGCCCGACTGTTTCAACTGCTCGGCCCAGGATGTGATTCTGCCCGTCGTGCCCATGTTTCACGTCAATGCCTGGGGTATTCCGTACCTGGCACCCATGCTGGGCTGCAAGCTGGTGCTGCCCGGTCCGGGCCTCGATGCGGCCAGCCTTTATGAGCTGTTTGAGCAGGAAGGCGTGACGTTTTCGGCCGGCGTGCCGACCATCTGGCTCGGGCTGCTGGCCTTCATGCGCGAAAAGGAGTTGCATTTCAGCACCCTGCGCAAGATGATTGTGGGCGGCGCGGCCTGCCCGCCGGCGCTGCTCAAGGCGTTTGGTGAGGAGCTGAACGTGGAAATCCGCCACGCCTGGGGCATGACCGAAACCTCGCCTTTGGGCACCGTCAGCACCCTCAAGCCCCAGCAGCTAGACCTGGGCCCTGCCGAGCAGTTCGACTTGCTCACCAAGCAGGGCCGGGTAATTTACGGGGTCGATATGAAGATAGTGGATGATGCGGGTGAGGCCCTGCCCCACGACGGCGTGGCCTTCGGCGACCTGCTGGTGCGCGGCGCCTGGGTGGTAGCCGACTACTTCGGCGCCGACACGCCCGGCCAACTCACGCCCGACGGCTGGTTTAGCACCGGCGACGTGGCCACTATCGACCCGGCCGGCTTCATGCAGATAACCGACCGGAGCAAGGACGTCATCAAGTCGGGCGGGGAGTGGATTTCGAGTATCGCGCTGGAAAATCTGGCCGTGGGCCACCCGGCCGTAGCAGAGGCCGCCGTAATCGGCCGCCCCCACCCCAAATGGAGCGAGCGGCCGCTGTTGGTTGTGGTGCGCCGGCCCGGCATGGATGTTTCGGTGGAAGAGTTACTGGCGTTCTACGAAGGCAAAGTGGCCCGCTGGTGGATGCCCGAGGCCGTGGAGTTCGTAGAGGAGCTGCCCCATACGGCCACCGGTAAAGTCCGCAAAACCCAGCTTCGGGAGGATTTTGGAGGCTATACGTTCGGGGGAAATGGAGAACTAGATTAACGTCTGACATCCTGAGCTTGCAAAGATCCTTATCACGCAAAAACGAACTATTCAAGCGTAACAAGGTCCTTTGCAAGCTCAAGATGACAGCCTTCCCCAGTCTTCGTGTCCTCAATCAAACCTTGATGATAACCCCCTTCCGATACATCAGCCACAACACCCCAAACCAAATCGACACGCACACCAAGGCGCCCGCTAACGAGGCATTAACGGGGCTGAAATAGGGCGTGAAGAAGGTGTTGTAGAGCCAGGTTTTAAGCGGCACCTCGGCGGCGGTTACCTTGACGGCATTCAATGTTTTGGCTACGATGCCCGACAGGAAGAACACGGTAATGGCATTCACGCCGTACACCTGCCCGAAACCCGTCCACCAGCCGCGGCGGCCCTGCACGTCGCAGAGCCAGTAAAGCAGGACCAGCGCAGCCATGGCCAGGCCACCGGTATATAGCACGTAGGAGCCGGTCCAGAGGCTTTTATTGATGGGAAACCACTCGTTCCAGATGAGGCCCGCCACGATAAGGCCGGTGGCGGCCACGAACAGCTGAGCCACCCGCACAGCCGGCTCCAGCTCGCGACGGCGCAGGTACTGGCCCGTCAGCATCCCGAGCAGGCCGGTAGCAATGGCCGGCAGCGTGCCGAGCAGGCCCTCGGGGTCCCAAGTGCGGCTCTGCTTCCAGAGGTGCGCCTCCGTAAACACCGCCCTATCGAGCCAGGCGCCGAGGTTGGTTTCGGGGGCCAGGTTAGCCGGGCCGAAACCGGGTACCGGCACCAGCTGCAGCAGCACATTGTAGCCCACCAGCAGCGCAATCAGCAGCCCGATTTGCTGGCGGCGGCTGGTTTTCAGAAACAGGATGCCGCAGGCCAGAAATACCCACGAAATGCGGGCCAGCACCCCCGGAATCCGCACCGTAGCAAACTCAAACTTCGGGTAGAGCGCCATCAGCAGCCCCAACCCAAACAGCATGCCGGCCCGCCGCAGCACCCGCCCCATGGCCGCACCGTGGCGGGCCGGCTGCTGCCGGGCTGCAGCCAGCGCGTAGCTGATGCTGACGCCCACGATGAACAGGAAAAACGGAAATATCAGGTCGGTAGGCGTGCAGCCGTGCCACTCGGCGTGCTCCAGCGGGGCGTAGATGTGGCCCCAGTCGCCGGGGTTGTTCACCAGAATCATGGCCGCCACCGTGAGGCCCCGGAACACGTCGAGGCTGATGAGGCGGGCCGGCTGCGAGGCCTCGGCCAGCGGCAGAGTGCCAATGGTTTCTATAGCGGCTTGGGTGGTAGCAGTGGTCATGGTTTTGGTGGTTAGCTATTAGCTATTAGCTATTAGCTATTAGCCGAAAGAACGTCATTCTGAGCGAAGCGGAGCGGAGTCGAAGAATCTCGCGTGCAATAGTATCCCTATCATCAGGAGTTACTTTGGCATGCGAGATTCTTCGACTCCGCTTCGCTCAGAATGACGTTTCTTTCGGCTAATAGCTTACAAAAAAACCTAATTAGCCGGATCGGCGGGCGTGTTGGCGTTGTTCTCACGCTCGATGCGCGGATATGGGTAGAAATTGCGGTTGCGCTCGGCGCCCGGCTGGCCCGGACCGGGCCGGCCAAAGCGGCGGCTGTCGCTTAACCGGAAGCCCTGGAAGGCCAGCTCGACGTAGCGGTTACGCAGAATTTCGAGCAGGATGGCGTCGGCCGTAACGGGGCCCGAATACGCCGGCAGGTTGGCCCCGAGTGGGTCGTTGGCCGTGGCCGTTTTAGTGCGCACTTTGTTCAGCTCAATCACCGCGTTGGCCAAATCAGCTTTGCGGGCGTAGGCCTCGGCCCGAATCAGCAGCATCTCCCCCGGCACGTACACCGGAATTGGGGCGTCGTTGGCCGTGTAGAAACCCAGGCCGCGGTTTTGGGTGGGCAGGGGCGCGGCCCGCACCAGAAACGGAATCCGCCCGTCGCCGGGGGCCGGGGCCAGCGGCCCGCTCAGGCCCAGGTTTGCATCGGTGGGCTCAAAAATATTCTTGTTGCTGAACACCACGTCGAAGAGCGGGTTGCGGGCAGTAACGTTGAAGTTGAACACCGAGCGGCTGGCCAGATTTACGCGCCCGGCGGCGGCCAGGGCCTTGTCGTAGTCGCCGAGCACGAGGCTGTAGCGGGCAATGAGGGCCTGGAGCGTGTTGGCCAGATCGATGCCCGACACTATTCGGCTGGTAAACTCGGCCGAAACGGGGGCAGCGGCCAGCTGAGCAGCGGCAACTTCGAGTTGCGTTACGGCGCTGCGCAAGGCTTCTTCGCGGGACACGAAGGGCGCATTATCGCCGGTTACGATGGGCGTTTGCTCAAAAAACTGCACGACGTCGCCCAGCGCCAAGGCCCGGAAGATGCTGGCGTAGGCCACCACACCGCTCCGGGTGCCGGGGTCGGTGGCGTTATTGGCATTGGCCAGAATCAAGTCGGCGTTGGCGCGCACCAGCTGGGAGGTAGTCCAGAAGTTGCGCACCACGGCATTGTCGTTTATTACGCTGGCGCCGCCGGTGCGGATGTTGTTTTCATCCACGTTACCCTGATTGAGGATAAGAAACTCATTGGTGCTCAGGCCGCCCAGGGCTACTTTGTTGTAGAGCACGCTCACCAGCCCGCCGGTGGCGTAGCGGGCCTGCAGGCCGTTGCTGAGCAGCGTCAGGCCCTCCCCCGAACTCACGGCCTGGTCCTGGCTGACGGTACTGGGGTTGAGGAATTCCTTGTCGCAGCCGCCCAGCACGAGCGCGCCGGCGACGAATAAGAGCAGTATTTTTTTCATGGGAAGGAGAAGCTAAGTGGGGTTGTTTTGAGCTGTTAGCTAGTGGCGGTTGGCTGTCAGTTTCCGTTCAAACTAGCAGCTAACAGCTTTTAGCTAATGGCTCAAAAACTAGAAAGTGGCGGCCAGCCGAATCTGGTAGGTGCGCGGGATGGGCACGTTGCCGAAGTCGATGGCCCGCAGCAAATCGGAGGAGCCGCCGGCGCTGGTTTCGGGGTCGAAGCCTTTGTAATCGTCCCACGAGTACAGGTTGCGGCCCACCAGCGAGAGGTCGAGGGCGCTGATGTACTTGCTGAACGTGGGCAGCCCGTAGCTCAGGGCCACTTCGCGCAGCTTCACGAACGAGCCGTCGTCGATGCGGAACTGCTGGGTGTTGTAGACGGCGAAAATATAGCCGCGGGGCAGCTCACCGCGCAGCTCTTTTTCGGCCAAATCGCCCAGGCCCACGCCCTGGCGGGTGCGATAGTCGGCATTGAACACGTCGACGCCCTGCACGGCATCGAGCAACACCCGCAGGCTCAGCTTCTTGTAAGTGAAATTGGTCGTGAACGAGCCGGTCCAGTCGGGGTTGGGGTTGCCGATGAGGGCCTGGGCCACGGCCGTGCCCGGCGCGTAGCTGGGCTGGCCGTCGGCTCCGCGCGAGGGCACGTAATTTACCGAGCCCGTTATCTGGCCGCTGGTGCGCTCATCCTGCGGGAACCCCTGGGGCGTCAGTAGCAGCGAGCCATCGGGGTTGGTGGCGTAGGTCGAGCCGTAGAATATGCCCGCCGGCTGGCCCTGGAGCAAAAACACCGGGGCCCCGGCCGAGTTGGGGATGGAAATGGTTTGGGCCAGGCCGAGCGAGCCAGGCAGTTCCAGCACCTTGTTGCGGTTGCGGCTGAAGACCACCGTCATGTCCCACGAGAAATCGGTGGTGCGAATGGCCGTGCCGTTGAGCAGCACTTCCAGGCCCCGGTTTTCCATCGTGCCCACGTTGTTCACAATCGACGAGCCGCCGGTACTCGGGGCCAGGTTGCGCGTTACCACCAGGTCGGTTATCTTCTGGCGGTAGGCCGTTACGCTCAGGCCCAGCCGGTCGCCGAAAAAGCCCAGGTCCACGCCGCCTTCCAGCTCGTTGAGACGCTCGGGGCGCACGCTGTTATTGGCCAGCTGCGCACCCGGCACCAGGGCATTGCGCGGAAACGGTACAGCATTGAACTGGTACAGCCGGTCGTAGGGGCCGATGCCTTGTAGGTTACCCGCCTCGCCGTAGCTGGCCCGCAGCTTCAGGGTGTTAAACTTCTGGGCGAAGGCCGCGTTCTTCCACCCGCCAATATCGGAAAGTACCAGCGAGCCGCTTACTTTGGGGTAGTACTGGTTGGTTTCGGAAGCCGAGAAGCGCGACGAGCCGTCGCGGCGCAACGCCCCGGTCAGGAAGGCCAGGTTGCGGTAGCCCACGGTGGCCTGCCCGTAGTAGCCGCTCACAGTCGACTGCGCCAACGAGTAATCGGCCTGCACGCTGGCCGTGGCCGCGCCCCGGACGGTAGTAATGAAGGGCGTGAGAAACTGGCCCTGCTGGGTGGCCAGCGTGTTGCGCAGGTACTGGTAGTTGTAGCCGGCGCGCAGATTGAGCTTGAAATCCTCCGAAAAATTGTACTCGTAGCCCAAGTTGATATCGGAGTTGAGGTTGATTTCGGTGTTGTTGCCATCGGAGGCAAAACCATCGGGGTAGCGGGCGGGCGGCAGGCCGGCCGTGGCCTGGTACGGGTAGGGCCGGATGTAGCCCTGGCCTACCTGCGAGTAGGCATCAACGCCCACAATGTAGTCGAGGCTAAAGCCCTTAAACGGCGTCAGGTTGACTTGCAGGTCGCTGATGGTGCGGTTGGTTTCCTGCGTAAACGTCATGTCCTCGATAGTCGAGAGCGGGTTGACGCGGGTGGGCTCGACGGCCAGCAGGTTGCCGTTGGTGTCGCGCCGCCGGATATCGTAGATGTTGTTGGTGATGTTGACGGCGTTGATGGGGCTGTAGAAAACGTTACCATTGGCTTTCTCGCTGGCCGAGCTGTTGATGTAGCTCACCCCGGCCGACACCTTGGCCCAGTTGGTCAGGCGCTGATCCACGCGGGCGCGCAGGTTGTAGCGCCGGAAGTTGGTGTCGTCGATGATACCGTTGTTGTTGAGGTAGCCGGCCGACACGAAGTACTGGGTGCGCTCGGAGCCGCCCGAAATCGAAACGCCGTTGTCGGTGCCGGAAGCCGTGCGGAAAATCTCCTTGAAGTAGTCGTAGCGCGGCACATCCACGAGGTTGCTGGCCAGCTGGGCCGTGGCTCCGGCGCGGGTAATGCCCACGGTAGTGGTGCCGGGGTTGGCGGCAATCTGGGCCGCCGACACGCCCGAAATCGGGTACAGCCGCAGCCCCTCGAAGCCGAACTGCTTGCCGTAGGTGTTTACGGGCACCGACTTGCGCAGCTCGTTTATTTGAAAGCTGGTGTAAACCGATACCCGGGCAGCTCCGGCCTTGCCGCGCTTGGTGTTGATGATGACCACGCCATTGGAGGCCCGCGAGCCGTAGATGGCGGCGGCGGCGGCCCCATTCAGCACATTCAGGCTCTCGATGTCGTTGGGGTTGATGTCGGCCAGGCGGTTCTGGCCGGGGTTGGCCACCCCGATATCGTTGCTCAAAGCCCGCTGCGACACGTTGTTGCTCTGGTTGCTCACAATCACCCCATCAATCACGTACAACGGGTCGGAGGAGCCGGTCAGCGAGGTAATGCCGCGCAGCCGCACCGAAATGGAGCCGGAAGGGTCGCCGGAGTTTTGCACGATTTGCGCGCCAGCCACCTTCCCCTGCAGGGAATTAAGCAGCTGCCCGCTACCCGTTTTCTGCAGTTGCGTCCCGTCGATTACGGTGATGGCGTTGCCCAGCTCGCGGCGGTTCACGGCCACCGTCGAGCCGATAATAACCACGTCGTCGAGGGCCTGGCTGGCCGCGTTCAGCGTTATGCTGGTGCTTACCGTGGGGCTGCTGCCGAGCGCGATAGGGCGGATTTCGGTTTTAAAGCCGATGGCCGAAATCGTGAGCCGGTAAGGGCCAGGGGCCAGATTTACGGCTAGCTGGTAGTTTCCTGCGGCATCGGTAGAGGCCCCCAGGGTAGTACCCGTCACGAGTACCGTTACGCCTGGCAGGCCCTGCCCCTGCTCATCGACAATGCGCCCCTGCAGCGTGTAGGCCTGCGGAGCCTGCGCCCGCGCCGCGGCCAGTGGCAGCGCAGCCAGGGCTCCGAGCAGCACCAGCGGCCGGAGCAAAGAGTAGTGGTTTGGCATAGGGGTGGGGTTTAGGTGAGAGGCGAAAAACAAGAGAATCGAACAGGAAGAAAACAGGACAGAATGTAGCAAAAATGACGGTACGCAGCCATTTGCCAGGTTCAATCGTTCGGCAACAAACCCACGGCCGGCAGTGCATCTACAAAATCCGTGTAATCCGGTAAAATCCGCGCTAATCCGTGGTCCACTGCACAAAGGCCTCAATGCCCTCGTACTCGGGCAGGCCAAGCTGGTCGTAGAGGCGGGCGGTGGTGCGGTTGCGGGCCTCGGCGCGCTGCCAGAACTCGCGCTGGTCGGCGCCCGGAAACAGCGGGCGGTCCTTCTGGCTCTGGTGCTTGAAAATGGCCCGGCGCTTGCGCGTGAGCTCCAGTGGGCTCAGGGGCACGGCCATTTCAATCTGATCAATATCCCACTCCTGCCAGGCCCCGCGGTAGAGCCACACCCGGCAATCGGGCAGCCAGGGGCAGCCGTCGGCCTGCAGGCGCTGCACGGCCTGCATAATGGCAGCCAGGCAGACGCGGTGCGTGCCGTGGGGGTCGCTCAGGTCGCCGGCGGCGAAAATCTGCTGCGGCTGCAGCTGCTCCAGCAGCTCCATGGTCAGCCGGATGTCGTCTTCGCCCAGCGGCTTTTTGCGCACCCGGCCGGTTTCATAAAAGGGCAAGTCCTGGAAGTGGGCGCGGGTGTCGGGGTCGAGGCCAGCGTAGCGCAACGCGCTCTTGGCCTCGCCGCGCCGGATCAGGCCCTTAATCTGCTGCACCTCCTCCGAATCGACCTGGCCGGGCTGCTTGTTGCGCAGGAAATCGGCCACCCGCTGGTATAGGTTTTCGGCCGGCTGGTCATCGAACCGAAACAGCTCGTCGTAGTCGGCCACGAACTCGGCAAACCGAATCACGTCCTCATCAAACACGGCAATGTTGCCGCTGGTCTGGTAGGCCACGTGCACCTCGTGGCCCTGCTCGACGAGGCGCAGCAGCGTGCCGCCCATCGAAATCACGTCGTCGTCGGGGTGGGGCGAGAAAATGAGCACCCGCTTGGGGAAGGGCGCGGCCCGCTCGGGGCGGTAGGTATCGTCGGCGTGGGGCTTGCCGCCGGGCCAGCCGGTAATGGTGTGCTGCAGCTCGTTGAACACCCGGATGTTGATGGCGTAGGCCTCGCCCGATTCGGCCAGCAGCCCCGAGAGGCCATTTTCGTTGTAGTCTTCGTCGGTGAGCTTGAGAATGGATTTTTCCAGCTCGCGGGCCAGCCACGTCACGGCCTTGCGTACCAGCGCCGGCTGCTGCCAGTGGCAGGCCTCGCCCACCAGCCAGGGCGTTTTGCGAGGGGCCAGCTCGGCGGCGGCGGCCTCATCAAGCACTACCTGCACGGCCGGGTGGTGCTGCAGGTAGGTGGCCGGCACCGAGTCGGTCGGCTCGCCCTCTACCAGGCGCTTAATAACGGCCGCCTTGCCCTCGCCCCAGGCCAGCAGTACCACGTGGCGGGCTTCGAGAATGGTGCCCACGCCCATAGTGAGGGCCCGGCGGGGCACGTTTTCTTCGCCGTAGAAGTCGGAGGCCGCGTCGGTGCGGGTGATATGGTCGAGGGTGATGAGGCGGGTGCGCGAGCCGGCGCCCGAGCCGGGCTCGTTGAAGCCGATGTGGCCCGTGCGCCCGATGCCCAGCAGCTGCCAGTCGATGCCGCCGGCCGCCCGAATCTGCTCCTCGTACTGGCGGCAGAATTCGGCGACCTGGTCGGCGGCAATAGTGCCATCAGGAATATGCACGTTTTCGGGCCGGATGTCGATGTGGTCGAACAGGTACTCGTGCATGAAGCGCACGTAGCTCTGCAGCGAGTCGGGGGCCATGGGGTAGTACTCGTCGAGGTTGAAGCTGACCACGTTCCGGAAGCTCAGGCCCTCGTACTGGTGCAGGCGCACCAGCTCCTCGTACACGCGCGTCGGCGACGAGCCGGTGGCCAGGCCCAGCACCGCCATCCGGCCCTGGGCGGCCCGCTCGCGGATGAAGTCGGCCAGCTCGCGCGCTACCTGCAGAGAAGCGGCCTCAGAATCGGGGAAGATGCGGACGGGTACGTGGGCAACGGGCGGAGTGGCAGCAGCAGACATAGGCAGGTGGTATAGAGCGTACAGGCGCAGGGCAAACGGCTGGCAATACTTGCGGCGGCCGCAATGCCAAAAATAAAGCACTGTCGAATATAGCTAATTTCATATTAGGCAGCATTCAACTTTATTGGCATATTCGTAACTTTTTCCGCTGCTGTAACCCGTTTTGCTATTTTCGGACGGCAGCTACCGACTCCGGCTCTTTTATTACCGGCGTAGTTCCGAAGCTAGCTGCCTGACGCGTCTTTTCTTTTCCCACCTCTCTTCTCCCTTCCCCATGAAGAAACTCTACTGGCTGGCTCCCGCGCTGGGGGCTGCGCTGGCCCTGTCGCCTCAAGCGGCGGTCTGGGCCCAGGCAACGGCGCAACGCACCATTACGGGCATCGTGACGGATGCCAACCGCGTGCCGTTGCCGGGCGTAACGGTGCTCGTGAAGGGCACTACCAACGGGGCTTCTACCGGCGTCGATGGCCGCTACTCGCTGCAGGCGGCCCCAGGCAGCACCCTCAGCTTCAGCTTTATCGGCTATGCTACCCAGGAGCGTTCCGTCGGCGACAGTGGCTCGGTTGACATAAGCCTTAAAGAGGATGCGACGGCCCTGAACGACGTCATTATAACGGCTTTCGGCATCAAGCAGGAACGCCGCCAGGTAAACTACGGCGCGCAGGAAGTAAGCGGCAAGGACATCATCGAATCGCGCCAGCCCAACATTGTGAATGCCCTGCAGGGCAAGGTGGCGGGCGTGCAGGTAACGAGTTCGGGCGGCGGGGCCGGCGAGGGCGCCTCCATCGTTATCCGGGGTGGCAACTCGCTCGATGGCGACAACCAGCCGCTGTTCGTCATTGATGGTATTATCATGGATAATACCTCGTTTACGGAGTCGACGGCGCCGGGTGGCGGCTCGGCCTTCAACGGCCTGCTGGGCCGCTCGGTGTCGTCGCAGAACCGTGCCGCCGACATCAACCCGGAAGACGTGGAAACCATGACTGTACTGAAGGGGCCCGCCGCCGCGGCCCTCTACGGGCTGCGGGCCGCCAACGGCGCCGTCATTATCACTACCAAAAAAGGCAAGTCCGGCGTGGTAACCGTGGACTTCCGCACGCAGGTGTCGGTGGACCAGGTGAACCGCTTGCCCAAGCTGCAGGGCGTGTATAAGCAGGGTGGGTTGGGCGTTTTTGATGCCACTACGCGCAACTCGTGGGGGCCGCAGTTTGCGCCCGGCGAAACCGTGTACGACAACCTGGACAACTTCTACCAAACGGCCTACAACTACCAGAACTACCTGACCGTGACGGGCGGCACCGAGAAAGGCTCGTTCCTGCTTTCGGCTTCGCACCTCGACCAGACCGGCGTGGCGCGCAACTCGGAGTTCGACAAAAGCACGGTGCGCCTGTCGGGCACGCTGCAGGTGGCGCCAAAAATCCGGGTCCAGAGCTCGGCGCAGTACCTGAACTCGGGCGGCCGCCGGCCGCTGCAGGGCCCCGGTCTGTTTGGCGGCTCGGGCGGCTACATGGTGAGCTTGCTGAGCTGGCCCCGCAACGACGACGCCCGCAACTACCTCAACCCCGATGGCACCCGCCGCCGCCTGATTGGCGGCATTGGCAGCTCCGACGCCGACAATCCGTACTTCACGGTGGAGCGCAACCCGATTACCGACCGCACCAACCGCCTCATCGGCAATGCGCAGGTGACGTACGAGCCCGCCAAATGGGCCACCATCAGCTACAACCTGGGCACCGACTTTTACACCGAGCGGGTGCGCTCCATCCGGGCGGTGGGCACCTCGCAGCCGGGCAACCAGGACGGCGGCATTTCGGAGACGACCACCCAGAACCGGCTGCTCAACTCCAACCTGACGGCCATCTTCTCGCACTCGTTCAACGATAACGTCAGCGGCTCGCTGCTGCTGGGCAACTCCGTTGAGCAGAGCCTGCGCGAAACCACCGACATTATCGGGCTGGTGTTTCGCTCGCCCAACTTCAACTCCATCAACAACACCGTCAACCGCGGGGCCCTCACAACCAACTCGCTGCGGCGGCTGGTGGGCAATTTTGCTCGCATCAACCTCGACCTGTTCAAGCAGGTAACGGCCGAGGTAAGCGCCCGCTACGACATGTCGTCGACGCTGCCCCGGCCCAGCCAGAACAAGAACTTCGGCCAGGGCTTCCTCTACGGTTCGGCCACGCTGGGCTACGAGTTTTCGCGCACGCTGGGCCTCGATAACAACTCGATTCTCAACTACGGCAAGCTGCGGCTGGCCGTGGCCGAAGTGGGCAAAGACACCGGCCCCTACCGCGTTGATTCGCCGCTGGCCCAAAGCACCTACATTTTCGGGGGCTTCCGGCAGGGCTTCTTCGGCTCGAACGCGCTACTCAAGCCCGAGCGCACCCGCTCCTACGAGGCTGGCCTGGACTTTCAGTTCCTGAAGGGCCGCCTGGGCCTGGATGCCGGCGTGTACTACTCCGAAACCCGCGACCAGCTGATTGCCCCCCGCGTCAGCCAGGCATCCGGCTACATTCTGCAGTACATCAACGGCGGTACGGTTACGAACAAAGGGGTGGAAATTGCCCTGAACGGTCGGCCCGTGCAAACGGCGTCGGGCCTGACGTGGGACGTGCTGGCCAACTTCTTCCACAATGAGAACCGCGCCAAAAAGCTCCCCAGCTTCCTGACGGAGGTAAACCAATCGGACTCGTGGGTGATTGACGTGGCCCGGGGCAGCGCCTTTCCCAACCGGCCCATCACGTCTATCGGCGTGCAGGACTACGCCCGCGTGACGGACCCCGCATCGGAGTACTTCGGGCAGGTGATTATCAGCCCTACCACGGGCTATCCGTCGGTGGTGGCCGGCACCTTTGTATACGCCGGCGACCGGGCTCCGCAGTTCACTACCCAGATTACGAACACGGTGGCTTACAGAGGACTCTCGCTGGCCTTTATGCTCGATTTCCGCAAGGGCGGCAAAGTGGTGAACGGCAACGAGTGGCTGGCCGTGCGCTCGGGCCTGAGCAACAAAACCCTGGACCGCAACCAAACCGCTGTAATTGAGGGCGTGGTGCGAGCCGCCGACGGGTCGTACTCGCCCAATACGCGCCCCGTGGAATTGACGCAGGGCTACTTCATTACCCAGGTAGGCGGCACTGGCCTAGCCTTCGTGGAAGATGGTTCCTGGACCCGCCTGCGCTACGCCACGCTGGCTTACCGGCTGCCAACTACGCTGCTGGGCAAAGGCTTCGTGAAGGGGGTTGAACTGAGCGTAACGGGCCGCAACCTGCTGCTGTTCACCAACTACTCGGGCGCCGACCCGGAAACGGCGGCAGCAGGTGCCGGCGTCCGCGGCGGCGGCTCCGGTGGCTTCGACTACGGCAGCACCCCCGCCACGCGCGGCGTAGACATGGCCCTGCGCGTAAATTTTTAAAGCATTGGCCAGCCAGGCAAATGGCTACGCGGCGGGCCGTTGCACCACGCAGTACAACGGCCCTCAACCAATCAGCTAACAAGCCGCCTGGCGCACCACAAAACCGACCATCTCAATGAAAAAATACCTTATCGTTCTCGGCCTACTGGTGGGTAGCGGGGCCCTGAGTTCGTGCGAGAGTTTTCTCGACGTGAATACCGACCCCAACAACCCCATCAGCTCCACGCCCAACTTCCTGCTGCCCGCCGGCATTTCCCAGGCGTTCCAGCAGCAGATGTTTACCTCGCTCGTGACGCCCTACATCACGCAGTATACCGTGCGCCGGGTGCCGGCCTCCAGCACCGACCAGTATTACCTCACAACCAGCAACGGCAACAACACCTTCAACTACTTCTACTTCTACGTTTCCGGCAACCTGCGCGCCACTATTACGGCGGCCGAGGCCGAAGGCTCGCCGCACTACGTGGGCGCGGCCAAAATCACGCAGGCCATGTCCCTGGCGCACCTCACCGATATGATGGGCGACGTGCCTTTCACGGAGGCATTTCAGGGGGGCGGCAATTTCTCGCCCAAATACGACCCGCAGGAGCAGATTTACCAGACCATTTTCCGGTTGCTCGACGAGGGCGAGCAAGAATTGCTGAAGCCGGCATCGGCCAACCTGCGCCCGCTCTACGTAACCGTGCCCAGCCCCAGCGGCGACCTGCTGTACCGCGGCGACGTTTCGAAATGGATCAAGCTGGCCTATTCGTTGCGGGCCCGCCAGCTGCAGCACCTCACCAAAAAAAGCAGCTACAGCCCTCAGGCTGTGCTGGCCGCCGTCGATAAGGGCTTTGCGGCCACCACCGACGACGCGCAGTTGCAGCTGGAAGTGGCCGTGCCGCCCGTAACGGGTAGCACCAGCATTTTTGGCACCACCCGGGCCAACTTTGCCGGCGCCACGTTCTCGCTGAACCTGCTGCGCTACCTCAATGGCAGCTTGGCCAACGCGGCCTACCCCGGCGTCACCGATCCGCGCCTGCCGGTAATGGCCACCAACGTGAGCGTGGGCACCAACCCCGGCGTGTCGGGCGGCACGCCCATTGCCCAGACCAGCGGCGCCTCCGACTTCTACTCCAGCTGGTACGCCCGCGACCTGGGCTACCACGAAATCATTACCTACCACGAAGTCAAGTTTATTGAGGCCGAAGCCGCTTTCCGCCTCGGCGACAAAACGCGGGCGCTGCGGGCCTACCGCCAGGGCATTGAGGCGCACATCCGCAAAATCGGGGGCGGCGGCACGTTCGCCTCGCAGGGCCTGACAGTGAACTTCCCGACGCTGACCCAGCAGCAGATTGATGCCTACCTGGCCAGTGCGGCCGTGGCCCAGAACGAAGCCCAGCTGGACCTCAAGCGCATTATGGAGCAGAAGTACATTGCGCTCTACCTGAACCCGGAAACGTGGTCGGATATGCGGCGCCTGGATTACCGCGCCGATATTTATGTGAACCTGGCCTATCCGGTGGGCGCGAACCCGCTGTTCAACCCGGTGTCCACCGACCCGGCCCAGCGCAAGTTTCCGCGCCGCCTGCTGCCGGCCCTCACCGAAACCCAGTACAACCCGCAGAACGTGCGGGCCATTGGCGGCCTCGATGTGGACTACGCCACCCGCCCCGTGTGGTGGGACCAGCAATAGGCGCGGGCCAGTACTTTTCTCTTCCCTTCTGATGTACTCTTCTCATGAAAATATCACCTGATTTTCGAAGCTTCCGGCGGCGCTCCTGGGTGTTGCTGCTGGCCCTGGCCGGCCTGGCTACCACCGCCTGCGACGACGATATTGAGCCGCCCTACACGCTTACCGGCGACGGAGGCTTTACTGTCATCGGGGCCCCGCCGTCGGGGCTGCAAACCAAGTATGCTCCCGGCGAAGTGGTAGGTTTACGGGTGGGCTTCAATGCCGCCGACAAGGTGCGCGAGTTTACCGTATTTCAGGTAATTGGCCGCACGGATTCCGCTGTGGTGACGACGCTGGCGCCCAGCAACGTATTCTTTGAGCCGGCTGCGGGGCTTTCCATTCAGGTGATTCCGTACCAAGTGCCGGCCAATCTGGCCAACCAAACGGCCGTGCGGGTGGATGTGACGACGACGTTTGAGAACGGCGCTACCCGCCGCCAGCGCTTCAGCTACAACGTGGCGGCTACCCCTACCCTGCGCTTCGGTACGACGGCTTCTCCTACCACCATCACCACGTTCCGCAACAACCTGGCGGGCTCCGCGCAGTCTGAAAACGACATCATCGGTTTCAACCTGGTGCTCAACGAAGGTGGCATTGGTACGCTACCTACTGCCCCGTCTACCGCCAGGCTGTTTAAGAGCGTGGACAGCCTGACTACCTTCTACCGCATTGGCAACGGTGCGCCGGTACGCACCGGCGTAATTCGCAACCCCAGCAACGGGGCCGCCAATGCCCGCACCGTAGATGTGGTGGTGCCGCGGGGTTCGGAGGGCCAGGCCGTCACGTTCCTGTTCACGGCCTATTCCGGTCCGTACTTCGCAACGGCCGGCGCTGCGCCGGTAAATGTGGTGCCTCCCACGGCCCTGAGCCGGGTGCGCACCGGCCGCGTAACGGCAGGCCCCAGCGCCCCCCAGGATTCGGTAGCCTTTGACCTGCGCCTGGGCACGAACGTGCCGAACAGCGCACCAGCCGCCACCAAAGACCTGTTTGCCAGTGGCGTGCTTGGCACTACCGTCAGCCTGTCTTCGGCCAACACCACGGTTTACTACCGGATTCCGGTGGCTACTGCGGCCGCTGGTTACTATACCACCGCCTCAGCCAATGCAGTGGGCATTTTACTCTTCCAGAACTCGGCTTCGCTGGTAGGCACAGCCGCTGTGCCCGGTAACGTGGCCGCCGGCGACCTGTTTGCCGTGCGCGTGCGCGGTGCCGAACCCATGTTACTACGCATCACGGGCGTAAAACCCAGCACGGCCGGCTCCACGGCCCGGGTGGCTTTCGAGTATCGGGCGTTCTAAGGCCGCGCCATTCAACTACCAGTCAGTAAGCAAAGAGCCCGTCGGAATTTTCCGACGGGCTCTTTGCTTACTGACTGGTGGCAGCGCCACGCATGCTGCTAAGCCAACCCTACGCGCTATCGAGTAACGGTAACGAACAGGCACCAGGCACGGCGAGCAGCGGCCGGATTACGCGCTACCACAATTCTGGAACAGCAAAACGTGATTCACCGCGTACCGGATGCCACGGATGTCATCCGGTACGCGGCCTACGCTACCGCCCCCCGAAGATGCGCTCGAAGAAGCTGCCGCGCTTTTTGGTTTTGGTTTTCACTTTGATTTTAGTGGGTGCCGGGTTGCCTGGGGCGGGCCGCACAACAGGCGGACGCGGGGTTGGCCCGGTGGCTGGAGCCGGGGCCGGTTGGGGCACAGGCGGCGTTGCAGGCTCCGGTTCGGGTTCGGGTTCAGGAGCCGGGGCGGGAACTGGCTCGGGCGGCGCCTGCGCTACTACTATTTCGGCGGCGCGGCCGGTGGTGCGCACCCATACCGGGCGGCTTTCGTTGTGCAGGCGGTCGAGGGCGGTGAGGTAATAGGCATAGGCCTGGCCGGGGCGAGCGGTGGTGTCGGCGAAGATGAGGCCGGCGCCGGGCGCGGGGCGCACCAGGGCCAGCAGGTTGCGCGGGTCGTCGGGGCGGGGCGTTTGCTCGGGCGTGAAGCGGTAAATGGCATAGTAGCTGGCCTGGTCACCGTCGGGGGCAGGTGGAGAAGGCTGCCAGCTCAGCACATTGGCGGCGGGGCTGGCCGTGAGGGACAGGCGGGCCGGCGGCAGCGGCGGCACGGCATCAATCCAGGGCATGGTGGGCGGCAGAGCCGGGTAGCGGAACTCGTGCTGCCGCAGCGAATCGGTGGTGCGCAACGGATTGGCCATGAGCGATTTCGAGCTGAAGAACACGCTGCCCTGCAGCTCAGATGGGAAGGTGCGGTTCAGGCGCACCTGCCGGGGCAGCTCGCGGGGGTTGCGCCACACGGTGTCGGCCTTGGTGTTTTCGAGCATGCGGTAGGCGCCGTGGCCGATGTATACGTGGCGGCCGTTGGCGTTGCGGGCCCACCACTCGATGAGCGTGGGGTAGCGGGCCACCGCGAAACCGGTGCTCCAGTACAGCTGGGGCAGCACGTAGTCCACCCAGCCCTGGCGGGTCCATTCCAGCGCATCGGCGTACAGGCCGTCGTAGCCCTCGAAGGCGCGGGTATCGGAGCCATTGGGGTCGGTGCGCTGGTTGCGCCACACCCCGAAGGGCGAGATGCCGAACTTCACCCAGCGCTTGGTGCTGCTGATGGATTCGTGCAGGTCGCGGATGAGCATGTTCACGTTCTGGCGGCGCCAATCGGCCAGCTTCAGGTTGTCGGGGTTGTAGCGGGCGAAGGCGTCCTGGTCCTCAATTATCCGTTTAGCCTCCGGATACGGGTAGAAGTAGTCGTCGAAATGCACCCCGTCGATGTCGTAGCGGCGCACCACGTCCACGATTACCCGGTTGATGTAGGCGCGCACTTCGGGCAGACCGGGGTTGTAGAGCAGCTTGCCCGAAAACCGCAGAAACCACTCCGGATGCTGCCGGTAGGGGTGGTTGGGCGCAAGCCGGCTCGTGAGCGTGTCCATGGTGGCCCGGTAAGGGTTGAACCAGGCGTGAAACTCCATGCCGCGGTTGTGGGCTTCCTCAATCAGGAACGGCAGCGGGTCGTAGTAAGGGGCCGGGGCCTTGCCCTGGGTGCCAGTCAGCCACTTGCTCCAGGGCTCCAGCTCGCTGGCGTAAAAGGCATCGGAAGCGGGCCGCACCTGCACGAACACGGCGTTGATGCCGGTGCGCTGGTGGTCATCCAAAATACGGCGGTACTCGCGACGCTGCTGCTCGGGGCTCAGGTTGCGGCTGCTGGGCCAGTCGATGTTCTCTACGGTGGCAATCCACACGCCCCGCAGCTCCCGCTTGGGCGGCACCTCCTGGGCCCACACCTGCCGGGGCAAACCGGTAAGCAGGCAGGCAATCAACAACAGAACAAACGGGCGGGCGGCGGTAGGCAATACGAGCATTACCACAAATTTAGGCCTAAAAAGGCTAGGCCGGAACCGACCGGCACCCTATTCCTGAGGTTTGGGGTCAGAACAAAAAAAGCCTGACTGCCTATAAGGCAATCAGGCTTTCTTTAGCAGATGCGGTAACCCGCATTATGCGTCGTTAGTCGTTGGTTTTCATCTTCTTTTTGGACTTGTTCTTCTTCTCCTTCACTTTCACGTCAGCCGGCATCGTAGTGGCCTCTGCCATGGGAGCTACAGTGGCTTCCGACTGCGTTTCCACGGTGGTAGTGGTGGCAGGTGCGGTAGTGGTGGTCGAATTTATCGTGCCAGTAGCCGGGTCCGTCTGGGTGGTCGTGCTTTGCTGGGGCGTGGTGGTGGTCGTGGTCGTGTTGGTGGTTTGTGCGTTAGCAGCAACAGCACCAAACACGAATACAGCGGCGAAAACAAATAGCTTTTTCATGATCAGGAAGGGAAGGAATGGGGGTGAGAATTCCGAAGCAACCGGACGGTCATTTCGGATTCAGGACATCAACGAAGTAATTAGCCCTTCATTGTACTTTACCCGAATTATATACCTTTCTTAAGAAGCTCATGCAGCACCGTCTGCATGGCAAACGTGCGGTTGCCGGCTTCCTGGATGATGAGCGAGTTGGGCGAGTCTAGCACGGCGTCCGATACTTCCACGTTGCGGCGCACGGGCAGGCAGTGTAGGAACCGGGCATCGTTGGTGAGGGCCATGTGGGCGGGCGTCAGCATCCAGCCGGGGTCGGTGCTGAGCACTTGGCCGTAGTCGTAGTAGCTGCTCCAGTTCTTGGCCTGCACGTAATCGGCGCCTTCCAGGGCCTTTTGCTGGTCGTACTCGATGCGGGCGCCGCGCGTGAATTTGGGGTCCAGCTCATAGCCTTCGGGATGGGTAATAACGAGGTCCACCCAGTCGATGTCGGTGAACCAGTCGCAGAACGAGTTCGGCACGCACTGGGGTAAGGCGCGCACGTGCGGGGCCCAGGTAAGGACCACTTTCATGCGCTCGGCACGCTTGGTTTCGGCCACCGTCAGCAGGTCGGCGAAGCTCTGCAACGGGTGCAGCGTGGCACTTTCGAGGCTGATGACGGGCACCGTGGCGTAACTGAGAATCTTGTTGAAGAAGACCTCACCGTAATCCGCCTCCCTGTCTGTGAGCGTGGGGAAGGTGCGCACGCCCAGCACGTCGCAGTACTGGCTCATCACGGCAATGGCCTCCTTAATATGCTCCTGGGTCGAGCCATCCATCACGGCGCCATCGGCCGTTTCCAGGGTCCAGGAATCGGTACCGGCGTTGAGCACCCAGGCTTGCGCGCCCAAGTTGTAGGCCGCCTTCACCGAACTAAGCCGGGTGCGCAGGCTGGGGTTGAAGAAGATGAGCCCGACGGTTTTATTGCGCCCGATGTGCTGGTAGCCGTAAGGGTTGGCCTTTATTTCGAGGGCTTGCTGCAACAGGGCTTTGTAGTCGCCGGCATCGGCGAAGGAGGTGAAGTTTTTCATTTGGGGTGTAGAAGCTGAGAGCAATGGGGTTGCTTGATTTGAAGTTAAATAATCAACGTATCGGAATCGTGCAGGTATAAATCAATAAACGCTGAAAACGACGTTGCTACAACCTGATGTATTCCGCCGCATATCGCATAAACGTGCTGATTGAAAATACTTGAGTCATCCAGCCTAATAGCAAACGCCTCAAGATTGATGAAGAAATCTGAAAACACGAAGTACGTCTCTGGCTTATCGAGGGTAGTTAAGGCGTCGCTGTATTTGGGTACCCCGTGCCAGTCCTTAAACTTATCAGCAACTGTTTCAAGCTGATCCAAGGAATAGAAAGCGAACAGATCATCGTCCGCCTCTCCGTCCAGCATCCCGTTAACCTGTTCGAAGTAATCGAACATGTCCTTTGGAAGTTGCACGCTGTACTTTCTCTCAAAAGCCCGAATTTCGGCCCGGCTGGCCGGTTGGGCAGCCCTGATATGAGCCTTTTCCCAAGCGGCTTTAAGAAGAGAGATATTCATGTTTTCATAGTGTTAAGTTCCAGCTCATCATACAGCGGAAATACATGATGGCCACAGTGCTCCGTGAAAACGGCGACTCTCCGAAACTCAGGCGCTTCCATGGCAATGGCGTGTTTGAATTCAACGTATTAACCGTCTTCAAACCGAATGCTTACAACCGTTTCTGACGGAAACTCAGAAGCACTAAGCTTTGCGGGCTTAGTGCTTCCTTTTACAATCAGATACTCTCGGAGCTTCAATTTCCAGCGCTCTGGCAAATCGGTGCTACGCATGCTATTCAACGATTGAGATGCAAATAGGCGGACGCTACATGGCCTTGTACTCGTTCCAGCTCTTGATCTTGAGGTCCGCCATCTCCAGCTTGCAGAAGGCCTGGATGAAGGCCTTGGCCAGCCGCGCGTTCGTCAGCAGGCCCACGCCCGAGTCCACCGCCGTGCGCCGGATCTGGTAGTCGTTGTCCAACTCGCCTTTGCTCAGGTTCTTGGGAATGTTGATGACCAGATCCAACTTCTTCTCCTTCAGATACGTGAGCACGTTGGGCTCCTGCGCGTCGCTGGGCCAGAACAGCAGACTGCTCGGCACCCCGTTCTCGGCGAAGAAGCGGTGCGTGCCCTGCGTGGCGTAAATCTGATAGCCCTTCTGCACCAGCAGCTCCGTGGCCGAGAGCAGCGCCACTTTCGACAGAATCGGGCCGCCGGAAATCAGCACCGACTTCTGCGGTATTTTGTAGCCCACGCTCAGCATCGACTTGAGCAGCGCCTCCTCGGCCGTGTCGCCCAGGCAGCCCACTTCGCCCGTGCTCACCATGTCCACCCGCAGTACCGGGTCGGCCCCGGGCAGGCGGGTGAACGAGAACTGCGGCGCCTTCACCCCCACGTAGGGCAAATCGTAGACCCGCTCGCTCTCGTCGCGCGCCACTGGCTTGCCCAGCAGCACCTGCGTGGCCTTCTTGATCAGGTTGTTGCCCGATATTTTCGATACGAACGGGTAGGAGCGCGAGGCGCGGATGTTGCACTCAATCACCCGAATGACGCCGTTCTTTTCCAGGAACTGGATGTTGAACGGCCCGCTTATCTCGTAGCGCCGGGCAATCTTCTCGGCGATGATCTTGAGCTTACGCACCGTGCCCACGTACACGCGCTGGGGCGGGTAGTACATCGTCGCGTCGCCCGAGTGCACGCCGGCAAACTCCACGTGCTCCGAAATGGCGTAGCTCACAATCTCGCCTTTATCGGCCACGGCATCGAGCTCAATTTCCTTGGCTTCCTGGATGAACTCGGACACGACCACCGGGTATTCGGCGCTCACCTGCACGGCCGTCTGCAGAAACGCTTCCAGCTCGAAGGCGTTGGACACCACGTTCATGGCCGCCCCCGACAGCACGTAGCTGGGCCGGATGAGCACGGGGTAGCCCACTTCCTGCACGAAGGCCTGCATGGCCTGCAGCGACGTGAGCTCCTTCCAGCGCGGCTGGGCGATGCCCAGCTCGTCCATGATGCGCGAGAACTTGTGGCGGTTCTCGGCCTCGTCGATGCGGGCGGCCGCGGTGCCCAGGATGGGCGCGTCGGCCTGCTCGAGGCGAGTGGCCAGGTTGTTGGGAATCTGGCCGCCGGTGCTCAGAATCACGCCGCCGGGCTGCTCGAAGTCGAGGATATCCATGACCCGCTCGAAGCTCAGCTCCTCGAAGTAGAGCCGGTCCGACACGTCGTAGTCAGTGCTTACAGTTTCGGGGTTGTAGTTGATGATAATGGTTTTGTAGCCTTCCGCGGCCGCCGTCTGCACGGCCTGCACCCCGCACCAGTCGAACTCCACCGACGAGCCGATGCGGTACACGCCCGAGCCCAGCACCACCACCGACTTGGCCGTTTCGCGGTCCAGGTCGTTTTCGGTGCCGTGGTAGGTGGTGTAGAGGTAGTTGGTCTTGGCCGGAAACTCGGCCGCCAGCGTGTCAATCTGCTTGACGACGGGCAGCACGCCCAGGGCTTTGCGGCGGGCGCGCACCCGCAGCTCATCCGCCTTCACGTCGCCCTCGCCCAGCAGCAGCACGGCTAGCTGCTGGTCCGAGAAGCCGGCCTTTTTCACCTCGCGCAGCAGCCGGGTTTCCAGCCCGTCGAGGCCACTCGTGCGGCCGGCGGCCAGCTGCTGGCCCAGCGTGAAAATGGTGTGCAGGCGCTGCA
>NZ_FNOV01000015.1:26430-68828 GCF_900107135.1 Hymenobacter psychrophilus | reverse complement strand
TAGGCCAGTTTTTTATCTTCTGACAGGTCAATCCTTTTGCCATTCACTTCCCGGTAAAAGCCGTTGTTCTGCAGCACGTCCTTCACCTGGCCAGAAGAATCGCTAAAAGCTCTTGTATAGGTAAAAAAGCCACCCTTTCTAAAAGCTGTATACTGCCTTTCTCGGAAGGTGAAGCGAACCCGGATTTTATCAAACAATTTGCCGCCGTGCGCTTTGATAGATAAGTCTACCACCTCCTGGGCTTTGCTGTTAGCCTTTTTAGAAACGGTTATTTTATCAACTCCCTCCTGGCACGAAAGAAGCGCGACGGCGGGTATTACAGCCAAAAAAAAATTACACCCTCGAAACCAATTATTTCTCATAAAATCAGCTAATCAAAGAAATACCTGTACCCAGTAGGCAGGCAAGAACGAGTTTCCTACTACCAACCTTTCGGACTGCTATTCCATCTTTGCTCATCTCTTGTACCCTTGTCATAACCTGGCTTTTGTTCCAGTACCACCAGGGTGTCCCCTTCAGCTGCCGCTGCATATGCTGCCCCAAGTTCCACAACTTGGCAATAGGAACCACGCCCCGCTTCGTTTTGCCCACGTTCTTACCCTCCTTGGTGAAGAGAAACGGGTAACAGGCGACGTAGGCCACTGACAAGGCGGTCAAGGCAAACCAAATCCACAGCAGGTACTCGGGAAACAGTGGTTCAGACATCTGGTGCTGCATGGGACGGGGAAGTAATGAAAAAAGACAGGAAGCAAGCAAGAGCGGAGCTTTAGCGCGGTGGCAGGCGCAGCTGGGCCTCCATGGTGGCGGTCAGCGGGTCGGCGTATACGCCATAGGCATTGACGAGTACGCCCCGTAGGTCGAGGCCGGGGGCACTGATGGCGTAAAGGATGGACTGGTCGGCCGGGTCGGAGGGCCCCTCAAACCGAAAAACGGCGTCCACCTTAAACTGCTCGGGCGCTAGCCGCAGGTCGCGGGCCACGCAGTACAGGCAGTCGGGCCGCAGGTTAAAGTCCTCAGCATAGCCCCGGCCGCGCAGCTGCTGCATGGTGGTGGAGAGCGTATCGGAAGGTTCCATAGAAGAGAAGTAAGGAATGAGTGCGCAAGAAACTGGACAGCTGATTACTGCGGCCAGATGATGCCTAGTTGCCAGCACTCGGCGTAATCGAGGACCATGTGCAGCAAAAATCCCACGCCCCACACGCGGGTAACCCGTGGGAAGAGCATCAGGACGTAGCCGCCCATGGCCCAGTAAGTATGCAGCGGGTGGAAGTTAATGCTGCAGCGGGCGGGGTCGAACATGGGCGTGGCCAGCACGTGGTCCACGTCCAGCAGCAGCGCCGCCGCCAAAATGAGCCAGGCCCGGCGCCAGCGCGGCCGGTAAAACAGCAGGGCCACGACACCGGGCACCAGCAAATGAAGAAGAATGTGCACCATAGGCAGCAAGTAATGAAAAGCAAAAGAGCGGCCCCACTGGAGCCGCTCTTGGAGAAGTGAATGAGCCGCAGACTAATACTTTTTGTTGGCCAGCAGAAAATCCTGGAGCATCTTGATTTCCATCTTCTGGTCTGTGATAATTTGCTGAGCAAGCGTCTTGGTGGCGTTTTCGCGGCCGTACTTGAGCAGGGCGTCGGAGTTCTCCACGGCGGCCTGGTGGTGGTCAATCATGAGTTGAGCGAAGTCGAAGTCCGGGTCACCGGTCAAGGGGCGCAAATCCACGGCTTTCATCATCTGCATCATGTTCATCATTTGCAGGGCGTTGAACTCGGGCACGGCCGGGGCGTGCGCCGGGTGGCCAGCCAGGAAGGCGTTGAACTGGGTAATTTCGGCCAGTTGCTTGTCGATAATCGACTGGGCCATGGCCTTCATCTCGGCGCTTTTACCGCTTTTGAGCTCCTCCTGGCTGTTTTTGATGGCTATCTGGTGGTGCATAATCATCATGGTGGAGTAGTCGTTGTCGGGGTCGCCGGTTTTGGGCATGGCTTCCATCATGGCCATGCCCTCGTGCATGTTGCGCATGTACACGCTTTCATCGTGGGCAATGACCATCAGGCCATCGGAATCGTCTTTGTTACAGGAAGTCAGCGCGCCAAAAGCCAGAAGGGAAGCGAGCAAGGGGAGTCGAAGGGTGCGTAGCATAGGGTAGGGTTTTGTAGTGAAGCAACAACATGTGTTGCGCTGACTAAACGGCATACTTCCTCCCCCGGTTCGTGCACTATTCCCCCTATTTAGTTGCAAAGTTTCCAGCCCTAACCCTACGCCAGGTTGTGGAGGCTCAGCCGGCCGGCGCTGCCGGGGCCCAGGGCCTGGAAGTCCGAAGGCGACAAGCCCGTCACCTGCCGGAACTGGTTGGTCAGGTGCGCCGCGCTGCTGTAGCCCAGCAGGCGGGCCACCTCGGCCACCTTAGCGTCTTGGTAGCTGAGCAGCTCCTTGGCACGCTCCACTCGCTGGCGGATGATATACTTCTCCAGCGTCAGGCCCTCGCGCAGCGAGAACTGGTGCGAGAGGTAGGCGTAGGACCGGCCCAGCCGCTCGCTGATGAAGTGGGAGTAGGTCTGATAGGGCTGCAACTCGGCCGGGGTGTAGTGGATGAGCTCCACCACCAGGGCCTTCACCTGCTCCACCAGTTGGTCGCGCGGGTCGTCGACGAGGGCGAAGCCGAACGCCTGCAAGGCGGTTTCCACCGCCGGCATATCCACCGGGCTGCCATCGGCCGTGTGCACGTTGGCGGCCCCCAGGGCCACATTATCCACCACCAGTCCGGCCTTTTCCAGCTCGCGCTGCACTACCCGCAGGCAACGGGGGCACACCATGTTGCGAATGGAGAGGCGGGTGGCCCCGGCCGCGGGGGCCGGCAAAACCGAGGTAGCAGATTGCAGCATCACACTTATTTAACGACCAGGCTCCCCCGCAGCATGTGCATGCCGCAGGTGAACTCAAAGGTACCGGCTTGCTTGGGCAAAAACTCAATGGCCGTGGTTTTAAACGGGGCCAGGTCCCGCCGGATGTTGAAGTCGGGCAGCAGCAGCTCTTCCGAGCAGGTGCTTTCCTCGTCGCGGTAGAAATTGAGCTGCACGGGCTTACCGTGCTCCACCTCAATAACGTTGGGCGAGTAGCCGCCCTTCACCAGGATGTCCACTTGCTGCACGCCCGCCGAGGAGGATACGGCCGCCGCCACCCGGTGCGGCGCCAGAAAGAAAAACCAGCCGACAAACGCCAGCAGGCCCACCCCAACCACAGTCACGATTATTTGAGAAGTATCCATGAGAACGAGAACAAAAGGGAGAGAAATAGCCCGGCGTTAGGCCTTGGCCTGATAGCCGCGCAAACGCAGCGAGTTGGTGAGCACCGACACCGAGCTCAGGGCCATGGCCGCCGCGGCAATCATAGGAGAAAGCAGCCACCCCGTGAACGGGTACAGCAGCCCGGCCGCGATGGGAATGCCCAGCGTATTGTAGATAAAGGCAAAAAACAGGTTCTGCTTGATGGTGCGCATGGTCTGGCGGGAGAGGTCGATGGCCGTGACCACGCCCTGCAAGTCCGAGCGCATCAGCGTGATGCCGGCCGCTTCCATGGCCACGTCGGTGCCGCCGCCCATGGCCAGGCCGATGTCGGCCTGCGCCAGAGCCGGCGCGTCGTTGATGCCGTCGCCCACCATGGCCACCACGCGGCCCTCGGCCTGCAGCTCTTTCACCTTGCTGGCCTTATCGGCCGGCAGCACTTCTGCGAAGTAGCGTTTAATACCCACCTGCTCGGCCACCTTGGCGGCCGTCTGCTGATTGTCGCCGGTCATCATCACCACTTCGATTCCGTCGGCCTGCAGGGCCTGAATGGCCGCCAGACTAGACTCGCGCACCGTGTCGGCCACCCCAATCAGGGCGGCTACGTGCCCGCCGATGGCGGCGTAGAGCACGGTTTTCGCCTGGCCCAGTAGTTGGGCCGCGGCTTGCTCGGTATCGTTGGAAAGCACCACGTTGTTTTCGCTGAGCAGGCGCCGATTGCCGAGCAGAATCACTTGTCCGTCGACGGTGGCGCCGGCGCCCCGGCCTTCGTAGGCCTGAAACGCGGTGGCCACTAGCGGCGCACTACCCTGGTTATCGGCGTAGCGCACCACGGCTTCGGCCAAAGGGTGCTCGCTCTGCCGCTCCACTGCCGCCAATATGGGCAGCAGGTGGGCGGGGGTGTCGCCGTTGGTGGGCACGAAGTCCGTCACGGCGGGCTCGCCACGGGTGATGGTGCCCGTTTTATCCAGCAGCACGGTGGTCACTTTCTCGGCTTTTTCCAGGGCTTCAGCGTTGCGAATCAACACACCGTACTCAGCCCCTTTGCCCGTGCCGACCATGATGGCCGTGGGCGTGGCCAGCCCAAGCGCGCAGGGGCAGGCAATGATGAGCACGGCCACGAAATTGACCAGCGCCAGCGGCACGCGGCTCGCTTCGGGGGCAAAGTCAAACCAGAGCACGAACGTGGCAATGGCAATCATGATGACCACGGGCACGAACACGGCGCTGACCTTGTCGGCCAGCTGCTGGATGGGGGCGCGGCTGCCCTGGGCTTCCTCGACCAGCTTCACAATCTGGGCCAGCATGGTTTCGGCGCCTACCTTGCTCACGCGGAAACGGAAGGAGCCGGTTTTGTTGAGGGTGGCGCCGAACACGTTGTCACCTTCCTTCTTCTCAACCGGCAGGCTCTCGCCGGTAAGCATGCTCTCGTCCACGGCCGAGCGGCCGGTGAGAATCAGGCCGTCGGTGGCCACCTTTTCGCCGGGGCGCACCACTACTTCGTCGCCCACCAGTACCTGCTCGATGGGGATGTCCAGCTCCTGGCCGTTGCGCACCACACGGGCTGTTTTGGCCTGCAAGCCCATCAGCGCCTTGATGGCGGCCGAGGTTTTGGACTTGGCCCGGCTTTCCAGCACCTTGCCGAGTAGAATCAGGGCAATGATGGTGGCCGTGGTATCGTAATAGACTTCGGGCATTATGCCGTGCCCCATGAACCAGTCAGGAATCAGCGTCGCGGCCAGGCTGTAGAGGAAAGCCGCGCCGGTGCCCACGGCAATCAGGGTGTCCATGCTGGCGGTGCGGTGCATAAACCCATTCCAAGCCGAAACGAAGAATTCGCGCCCGCTGTACAGCAGCACGGGCAGGGTCAGGGCCAAGAGTACGTAGTTGAGAATGGGCGTTGAAATACGGCTCATCATCGCGGGCCAAAGCATGAGCATGCTCAATACCATGACAATTACCGCCAAGACCACGGCCACCTGAAACCGGCGCTTCAGGTTCGCGTAAGCGGCCGCCTTGCGGGCGTCGAGCTCCTCGTCGGAGGCCAGCACGTTGGCGGCCACGGCGGGGTTGGCCTCGTGCACGCCGTACCCGGCCTGCTCCACGGCGGCTTTCAGGCCGGCGCGGTCAATCTGGCCCGGCAGGTATTCAATGGTGGCCTTTTCACTGGCCAGGTTTACCGTGGCGCTTTTGACGCCAGGCGTGCGGCTCAGGGCCTTCTCCACGAAGTTGGAACAGGAGGCGCAGGTCATGCCTTCGATGTTGAGGGTCGCCGTTTCGGTGCCGGCGGCCGGCGCCGGGGGCAGACCCACGGGCGCCGCCGGAGCTGGATGGTGAGGATGAATGGTTTCCATAAGTAGTAAGGTACAGGGCGAAGCAGCAAACCGCTGACGTCTTATCAACACCAACTAAACTCCTTTCGGTTGGCAATAGATGTGTAGAATTGAGCGTAGCGCTTGCAACATTCCTGGCCGAGGCCAACATTCTGCCACAGTTGTACATGATTAGGCCGCTGGGCTTGTAAGATTTCCAGAGCCGAAGGGTAGTGAGCAAATTGGGCAAGGGCTTGGCGGGTGGGCTCCAGGGCCGGTTACCGCCCTGAAACCCGCATTTTCAGTTTGGTAGAACATGGGCCGCTCAAGCTGTCTGGCCGCAGGAAGGAGGCAAGCGCGTTGCGGGCCTTTCAAACCTTTCGAATAATTTTGTCGTTGCTTCGTACCAATGTTCCGACTTAAGACCTATTCCCGACGCACGATGGCGGCCTCCTTGCTGGTGGTCTTCCTCAACGTGTTCTTTGGGCAGGTCGTCTGCGCGCTGGCCATGCCCACCACGCCGGCCGTCGGACAGCAGCACAAGCACCCGGCCGGTACGCCAGCGCACAAGCACGAGCACCAGGTGCCGCACTCCCACGGCAAAGAACACGGCGCTACCGCCAAGCACGAACACCAGCACGACGATAAGCAAACGCCGGGTTCGCACAAGCACGGCGCTAAAGGAGCCTGCTGCGAGGACGATGCCGCTGCCGTGTGGGCTTCGCTGGCGCACCCACCGAAAGCTGGCATCGAGAAGATAACGTTTATGCCGGTGGCGTTGCCCCCGGCCCCGCTGGCCCTGGTGGTCCGCTTTCAACAATGGGACCGCACGCGGCCCGTGCTGCTGGTGGCCCGCCGGCAGCTGAAACCCAAAATACCCGACATCCGCATTTTCATCCAGTCGCTGACTGTCTGATTGCTCCGACGCGCTAAGGCTTGCGCCGGCACAGCTATGCTGTGTCCGGGGCGGGCCTTTTCGTTTGCCCGTCGCGCCGCTTAAGCCGGCTATTTCTCCCCCCTAATCTTCCGGGTTTACCCTGCTCCGCAATGAAAGATTGTTGCGAACCGGCCGCCGGCCCGCCACCCCGCGGCCCGCTGCGCCGGCTGCTCACGGGTCTGCTCTACGCCGTGCTGGCGGCCGCCCTGGGCTTCGTGCTCTGGCAGCAGTGGCAGGCCTAACGCAGCTGCCGCCGGGGTCGCCGATGCTGGCGCCCCACCCCATTTTCTCACCCAACCCTCATTTTATGTTCCGCATACCCATTTCCCTGCTGGCCCTGGCCAGCCTGTTAACCGTGGCCAGCTGCTCGTCCGATTCCGCGTCGAGCAGCGCCACCAAAACCGTTACGACCCCTACGGATGGGCCGGCCGAAGGCACGGCCGACCACGCCAGCGGCCACACCTACGCCTGCCCCATGCACCCGGAGGTGACCAGCACCAAGGAAGGGGAGACGTGCCCCAAGTGCGGCATGAAGCTCGAACACAACGACCAAGTTGCCAATGGTAAGTCCTACGCCATGAAGTTTGAGCCGCAGCCCATGCAGCTCACGGCCGGCCAACCTTCGCAGCTGGCCTTCACGCCGCAGGAAGTTGGCAATGAGGCGGCGCCCGTCCCGCTGGCCGTGGTGCACGAGAAGAAAATTCACCTCATCATCGTGAGCAAAGACCTGGGCCAGTTCTACCACGAGCATCCCGAGTACACGGCCCAGGGCAACTACAAAGTCAACTACACTTTCCCCAAGGGTGGTGACTACGTGCTGTTTCAGGACTATACGCCCACGGGCTCGGGCCATCAGTTGGGCCGCCAGCCTATTTCGGTGAAGGGCCCGACCTATGCGCCGGTCAAGTTTAAGAACGACGACATGCAGTGGGAAAAGGACGGCTACTCGGCCACCCTGGCGTTCGACAAGCCGCTGAACACGGGCCAGCTGCTGGGCATGAAAATCACCATTAGCAAGGACGGCCAGCCTGTCACCGACCTCGACAACTACCTCGGCGCGCTGGGCCACGTGGTGGTTATCAGCGAGGACACGGAGCGCTACCTGCACGTGCACCCCAACGACCAGGCCGACAAAGGCCCCGCCATTGGCTTCAACACCAACTTCGAAGCCCCCGGCCTGTACCGCGTGTTCCTGCAGTTCAACCACGCCGGCAAAATTCACACCGGCGACTTTACCATTAATGTGAAAGGCCCGGCCGCCAGCTAGGCAGCCCGGTTCTCCGCGCTTTTCCCACTCGTTTTTCCTGCCCTAATCCCTCAAACTCATGAAAACCCAAGCCATTTTTTGCGCCCTGCTGTGTTCCGGCACCCTGTTGCTGAGCAGCTGCGACACCAAAACCACTACGGAAACCGCCGCCACCGAAACCGGCGCGGCCGGCGATATGACAGCTATGGACCATTCTGCCATGGGCAATGCCGCCACAGCCGGCACCTCGCCTCTGAACGCCTCAATGGATGAGATGATGGCCAAAATGGACGCCATGAAAATGAAGGGCAACACCGACCACGACTTTGCCCACATGATGCTCGAGCATCACAAAGGCGCGGTGGCCATGGCCGACATTCAGCTGCGCGACGGCAAAGACGCCACCATGCGCCAGATGGCCGAGAAAATCAAGGCCGACCAGCAGCAGGAAATCGGGGAGCTGGAAGCCGTGGCCACCCGCCTCGACAATGCCCCGACCAACTACCAGCCCCAGGACCCGAACGACCCGTTCACGGCCCAGATGAAGATGTCGATGACGACCATGATGACGAACACGCCCAAAACGGTGGCCAACCCGGATATGAACTTCAACATGCTGATGACCACCCATCACCAGAGCGCCATGGACATGGCCAAAGCCGAAGTGGCCCACGGCAAAGACAGCAAGCTCAAGGCCATGGCCGAGAAGATGATAGCCACCCAGCAGAAGGAAATTGACGCCTTCAAGACCTGGCACGCTAACAACGCCGACAAAATGTAGCCTTCCGTGCTACCTGCTTTTTTCTCGCAACTCACTTTCCCCTTCCCCATGAAGATTTATCAGATTCTGCTCGCCGCCGCCCTCGTGGCCACTGCTTCTTTCTCGGCCCAGGCCCAGCACAGCCACAAGCCCGGCGCCGCCGCCCACGGCCATAAAGCGGCCGGCGAAACCCACGCCCACCAGTCGCCCCACGGCGGCGTGGTGCGCACGGCTGGCGCCTACCACCTGGAGCTGGTGCAGCAGGCCGGCGAAGTACACGTGTACCTGCTCGACGCCAACGAAGCCACCATGGCCCCCACGGGCACCACCGGCTCGGTGATGCTGCTGACCACGGCCGGCAAAACCAGCACTGCCGCCTTCAAGCTCACCGGCGACCACCTTGTGGCGCAGGTTCCAGCGGGCACCACCGTGCGCACGGCCATTGTCAGCCTCAAAGCCCAGGGCAAGTCGCTGTCGGCCCGGTTCGAAAAGCTTGACGCAGCGGCTAAAACCGGCAAAGCCGTGAGCGCCGCCTACCAGTGCCCCATGCAGTGCGAAGGCAGCGCCAGCGACAAGCCGGGCGCGTGCCCGAAGTGCGGCATGGCCCTGGTCAAAAAAGCCTAGGCGGAGCCTGTTTTTCGGACGCAGTGCGTCCGGGCCTTTCTCCGTCTTGGGCCGTCTGCTGCTGCAACGGTGGGCGGCCCTATGACTGGCCTTAACCTGACTATATGAAGTATTTGAAAATGAAACATGCGGCGAGCCGGCTGCTGCTGCTGACCCTGGTACTCCTGGGTCTGGGCCCGGCGGCGGTGCGCGCGCAAACCGTCGTGCGCCTAGACAGCGCCGAGGCCCAGACCCTGCGCCGGCACCCGCGGCTGCGCCAGTCCGACCGCGAAATCGAGGAGCAGCGGGCCCTCAAGCGCGGCTCGTTCGCGCCGGCCAACCCGGACTTTCTGTTCTCGGCGCCCACGGGCGAGATGTGGGCCCCGGGCGTGGTGCAAACCATCGACCTGCCCAACGTGTACCGCCAGCAGTCTAAAGTGGCGCAAGCCGGCATCACCCTGGCCGAGCGCAACCGCGACGTGAGCCGGGCTAGCGTGCTGCGCGACACCCGCCTGGCCTACCTAGCGCTGCAGTTTGCCGAGGCCCAGGTGCGGCAGCTCACCTACCAGGACAGCCTGTTCCGGGTGCTGCGCCTGGCCACCGAGCGCTTGTTCACGGCCGGCGAAGTCACCTCGCTGCAGCGCATCAGCACCGACGCCGAAGCCCGGCAGGTGAGTGTGCAGCTGCAGCAGGCCACCGCCGACCGGCAGGCCGCCCAGCGCCGCCTGGGGTTGCTGCTGGGGCGGCCCAACGAAGCCCTGGCCACCAGCACCGACCTGGGCCGCACCGGCACGGAGCTGGCCCAAACCGGCACCGCGCTACTCGCGGGCCTGCCCGCCGAAGACAGCACGGCCCTGGTGCGCAGCCCCACGCTGGCCGCCGCCGCCCAGAATGTGGCGCTCAGCCAGTCGGGCATCAGTTTGGTGCGGGCCCGCCGCACGCCGGCACTGACGGTGGGCTATCAGAACCAAGCGTTTGAGAATTCCGCTTTGAAGTACCGCTTTCAGTTCGGCGTGTCGGTACCCATCTGGTTCTGGACCTACCGCTCCCAGCTGCAGGCAGCCACCGCCCGCTCCCAGGCAGCCGGCTACCAGCTGCAAGCCCAACGGCTGGAACTCAGCTCGCAGTACCAGCAGGCGCTGGCTGACACGCGCAAGTTCTCGGCCTCGCTGGGCTACTACGAGCAGACCGGCGTGCCGCAGTCGCGGGCCATCATCAGCCAGTCGCAGCGCCTGTTCCGGGCCGGGGAAGTGAGCTACCTGCAACTCATCCTGAGTTTGAACCAGGCCTTTGCCATCCAGAATACCTACCTGACCACCATCCGCGACTACCGCCAAGCTTTGGTCGAGCTTAACTACCTGCGGGGCGAATAACCGTCAACCATCATGAAACAACTCCTGATTTTGCTGCTGGGCCTGCTGCTAAGCGGCACGGCCTACGCCCACGGGGGCGAAGACCACGGCGACGGGCCCAAATCGGGCACCGCGGCCGGCGCGACGTCGTTTTCAGTGGCCGCGCTCTCGGAACAGTTCGAGGCGCTGCTGCGCTACGAGCCCCTGGAAGGAGGCAAGCCCGCCGACTTGCGCTTGTTCCTGTCGGACTACGCCACCAACGCCCCCGTTAAGGGCGCCAGGCTCACGCTCACCACCCCGGAAGATGCCAACTTAAAGTGGGCGGTGACCGAGCAGGAGCCGGGCGTGTACCTCGTGGAAGGCCAGTTTCCGGCCAACAAGGCCTACAGCTTTGCCCTCAACGTCGTGGCCGGCGAGACGGCCGACTTGCTGCTGCTTGAAGGCATCAAGGTCGGGGAGAAGCTGCCCGTGGCGGCCACTGCCCCCGCCGCGGCCCCGTCGCTGTTTTCGTCCTGGAAAACCATTCTGGCCCTGGCCGGGGCCTTTGTGCTGGGTATCGGCCTCACGGCCCTGCTTCTGCGCCGCCGGCGCCAGCCCCCGGAGCCCGTGCTGCAAACCTCGGAGCAGGCGTTGACCGCCAGCCGCCGCACCCCCTTCCCTTAATGCTCCCCCGATATGAAAACCAAGCATAAATTCCTGGCGGCCACGGCCGCCGCGGGACTGGTCCTGACGGTGCTGCTCCCTCCCCCGGGCCTGGTGCAGGCGCACGGCGGCGAAGACCACGGCGGCGAGGCCAAGGCCAGCACCGGCGTGGCCCTCACCGACGAGGTGCTGCTGCCCAAAGAAAGCCAGTTCCTGTTCGAGGTACGCACCAACCTGGCCGCCTTCTCCACTACCTACAGCCGGGCCACGCTCTACGGCACGGTATCGGCGGCCGCCGGGGGCGAAGGCCGCGTGGTGGTGCCCCAGACGGGCCGCATCGTGAGCCTGTCCGCGCAGGTGGGCAAGGCCGTGCGCGCCGGGCAGACCCTGGCCGTGATTGAGCAGACGCTCGATGCCACCCAGCAAATTGGCCTCAGCACCGAGCGGGCCAATGCCCAGGCTGAGCTGCGCGCCGCCCAGCAGGACTACGCCCGCCTGCAGAGTATTGCCGACATCGCCGCTCGCAAGGACGTGGTGGCTGCCGAGCTGCGCCTGCGCCAGGCCCGCCAGAACGCCGGCATCCAGAACGGGCAGGCCGGCCAGCGCCGCGTCAGTATCACCTCGCCGGTTAGCGGCACGGTGGACGTGTTTAACCTGGCCGTGGGCCAGCAGGTCAACCAGGGCGACGAGCTGTTCCGCGTCATCAACCCCGGCAAGCTGCGCGTGGAGGCCCAGGTGTTTGCCCAGGACTTGGCCAAAGTCACGCCCGGTGCCCGGTTCCGGGTGGAGGGCCTGCAGGGCCAGGCCGGCGTACCCGCCAGTCTCGTGGTGTTCAGCAATGTGGTGAACCCCGTGAACCAGGCCCGGCAGCTGGTGCTGGAGCTCGATGCCCAGGAGGGCAGCGCCTACCGCGCCGGCCAAGCCGTGAACGTGCAGGTGGTGGGCCAGACCGGCGGCGGTACGCCGCAGCTGGTAGTGCCCACTTCGGCCATCACCGACCTCAACGGCAAGCCCGTGGTGTTCGTGCATACCGAGCCCGAGCGCTTCAAGATTCGCTACGTGCAGCCCGGCGCCGTCAACGGCCAACAGACCGTGCTGGTGCAGGGCCAGGTCAACGAAAACGACCGGGTGGTCACCGCCGGCACCTACCAGCTCAAATCCATTTACCTCAATCAATAGGTCCCGTTACGCGGTGACTGCTTTCTCCCTCCCCATGAAAAACCTCTTTGCTCTCGCGGTAATGACCGCCCTGCTTCCCCTCGCCGCTGCAACGGCGCAGGCCCAAACGGCCCCGGCCGCCAGCTCCGCCGCCGACGAAACCGCCGTGAAAGCGGTGCTCACCAAATACCAGCAAGCCGTGCAAAAGCTCGACACCGCGGGCACCGCCCGCCTGTTCACGGCCAACTCCCAGGTGTTCGAGTCGGGTGGGGTGGAAGGCACCTACCGGCACTACGCCGAGCACCATCTGGGCCCGGAGCTCAAGGAGTTCAGTGCCTTCACCTTCAGCGACTACAAAGCGGCGGTGCAGGTCGACGGTCCCTATGCTTTTGCAACGGAAACCTACACCTACACCATCAACTTGAAAAAGGACCCTAAGGATAAAGAGGCCAAGGCGCCCATCGTCCGCCGCGGGGTGGCTACCTCGGTGCTGCGCAAAAACGCCGCCGGGCAGTGGCAAATCATGAGCACTCACTCCTCGGCCCGCACCCCCCGCGTCAAAAAATAAGCTGTTCGGCGGGCCTGGGCTCCTACCTAGGATGCTGCCGATTCTGGGAGGGGAGAGGCCACCCGGCCGCTCTCGTCTCTTCCTCTTTGCGTAACCACCGATGCTAGACAAGATAATTCGCTTTGCCCTGCAGAACCGCCTGCTCATGTTGGCCTTTGCCGTGGGCCTCATCATTGCCGGCACCTACACGGCGAACCAGCTGCCCGTGGACGTGCTGCCCGACCTGGACCGCCCCCGCGTGACCGTGTTCCTGGAAGCGCCCGGCATGGCCCCCGAAGAAGTGGAGGCCCTGGTAACCCTGCCCGTGGAAACGGCCCTGAACGGGGCCACCGGCGTGTCGGCGGTGCGCTCCAACTCAGCCATCGGGCTGGGCATGGTGTTCGTGGAGTTCGACTACGGCACCGATATTTTCACGGCCCGCCAGATTGTGAGCGAAAAGCTGCAAACCACCGGCGAGCAGCTGCCGCAGGGCATCACGCCGGTGCTGGGCCCTATTTCGTCGGTTATGGGCCAGATAATGCTGGTGGGGCTCTCGGGCGGCAAGGAAACCAACGCCGCCGATTTGCGCACACTGGCCAACTACACCGTGCGCCAGCGCCTGCTCAGCATTCCGGGCATTGCCCAGGTCATTCCCATCGGCGGCGACAACCTGCAGTACCAGGTGCTGCTGGACATGCCGCGCCTGAACGCCACCGGCCTGACCGTGAACCAGGTGGAAGAGGCCTTGCGCCAGTCCAACCTGAATACCACCGGCAACTTCTTCGACCGCAACGGCTCGGAGGTGCTCATCCGCAACCTGGGCCGGTTGCGCTCGGTCGAAGACATTGAAAACATCGTGGTGGGCTACCGCGCGCAGTCGCCCGTGCGGGTGGCCGACGTGGCCAACGTGAAGTTCGGGGCCCGCTTCAAGCGCGGCGACGGCAGCGTGAACGGCCAGCCCGCCGTGATTCTGAGCATCGAGAAGCAGCCCGGGGCCGCGACCGTGGGCCTGACCGAAGCGGTGGAAAAAGCCCTGGTGGAGCTCAAGCCCTCCTTGCCCCAGGACGTGCGGGTAAACACGCGCCTGTTCAAGCAGTCGGAGTTCATTGAATCCTCGATTTCCAACGTGGAGGAAGCCCTGCGCGACGGCGCCATTCTGGTCGTCATCGTGCTGTTTGCCTTCCTGCTGAACGTGCGCACCACCTTCATTTCGCTGGTGGCCATTCCGCTGTCCTTGCTGGTCACGGCGCTGGTGTTTCGGGCGGCGGGCATCAGCATCAACACCATGACGCTGGGCGGCCTGGCCATTGCCATTGGCGAGCTGGTGGACGACGCCATCGTGGACGTGGAAAACGTGTACCGACGCCTGCGCGAGAACAAGCAAAAGGCCAACCCGCAGCCGGTGCTGAAAGTCATCTATGCCGCTTCTTCCGAGGTGCGCAACTCCATCGTGTACGCCACCATCATCGTGGTGCTGGTGTTTTTGCCGCTGTTCGCGCTGGAAGGCATGGAGGGCCGCATTTTCGCGCCGCTCGGCATTGCCTACATCACCAGCATCGTGGCCTCGCTCTTCGTTTCGCTCACCGTGACGCCGGTGCTGTGCTATTATTTGCTGCCCAAGATGAAGCAGATGGACCACCCCGAAACCGATGGCGGGCTGGTGCGCTGGCTCAAGAAAAAGGACACCCGCCTGCTGGGCTGGGGCCTGCAGCATCCCAAAGCCATCCTTGGGGTGACCGGGGCGCTGTTCGTGGCGGCGATGGCGTTGATTCCGTTCTTCGGCACCGAGTTTCTGCCGCCCTTCAACGAAGGCTCGCTCACGGTCAACTTCTCAGCCCCGGCGGGTACTTCGCTCACTGAATCCAACCGGCTGGGCACGCTGGGCGAGCAGCAGATGCTCAAGATTCCGGAGGTGGCTTTCACGGCCCGCCGCACCGGCCGCGCCGAGCTCGACGAGCACGCCGAGTCGGTGAACAACTCGGAAATCGAGGTGGCTTTTAAAACGGAAGAAGAGCTGGAAAAGGAAGGTAAGACCATGCGCAGCCGCGACGAAATTCTGGCCGACATGAGGGAGAAGCTGAGTTTGATAACGGGCGTGAACGTGAATATCGGCCAGCCCATTTCCCACCGCCTCGACCACCTGCTGAGCGGCGTGCGGGCCCAAGTGGCCATTAAGGTGTTCGGCAACGACCTGCTGGAGCTGCGCCGCTACGCCAACGAAGTGCGCGCCGCCGCCGGCACCGTGCCCGGCGTGGTGGATTTGCAGGTAGAGAAGCAGGTGCAGATTCCGCAGCTGCTCATCCGGCCCAAAGACGACGCCCTGCGCGCCTACGGCATGGCCCGCGGCGAAGTGGTGCGCGACCTGGAAACGCTGTTCCAAGGCGCGGTGGTGTCGCAGATGCTCGACGGCCAGAAGCGCTTCGACCTGGTGGTGAAGCTGCCGGAGCAGCAACGCAACGACATTGCGGCAATTGGTCAGACGCGCATTGAAACCCCCAGTGGCGCCCTGATTCCGGTCAGCCAAGTCGCGGACATCGTTTATGAACCGGGGCCCAACACCGTCAACCATGAGAACACGCAACGGCGCATCACCATTTCCCTGAACGTAGCCGAACGGGATTTGGGCTCCACGGTGAAGGAGATACAAGCTAAAGTAAATGCGCAGGTGAAGCTTCCTCCTGGGTATTACCTCACCTACGGTGGGCAGTTCGAGAGCCAGCAGTCGGCTTCGCAGAAGATTTTGTGGCTGAGTTTGTTTTCGCTGGCCGGCATCTTCCTGGTGCTGTTCTCACACTTCAAGTCCTCGCTGATGGTGGGCCAGATTATGCTCAACATCCCGCTGGCTCTTATCGGCTCGGTGGTGGCCGTGCTGCTCACGGGCGGCACGTTCAGCATTGCCTCGCTCGTGGGTTTTATCACGCTCACCGGCATTGCCTCGCGCAACGGCATCATGATGATTTCGCACTACATCCACCTGGTGGAGCACGAGGGCGAGAAATTCGGCTTGTCCATGATTATTCGCGGCTCGCTGGAGCGGCTGGTGCCGGTGCTGATGACGGCCCTGGTGGCCGCGCTGGCCCTGGTGCCGCTCACGCTGGCCAAGGACGCGCCGGGCAAGGAAATTCTCTACCCGGTGGCTACCGTGATTCTGGGCGGCCTGCTCAGCTCCACCTTCCTCGACATCATCGTCACGCCCGTGGTGTTCTGGCTGGTGGGGGATAAGGCGCTGGCCCAATACTTCGCCGCGCACCGCGAAACAGGCCTCGATGAGCACCCGCAGGAGCTGGACACGCAGCCGCTGACGCCGCCCGCCGACCAGGACGCTTTATCGCCAGCCTTGTAACCGCCGACCCATGGCCTCCACGCTCCTTTTTATCCGGCACATGGTCTGCGTCAAGTGCATCCTAGTGGTGCGCGAGCAGCTCGTGGAGCTGGGCCTGGTGCCGCTCCGGGTGGAGCTGGGGGAGGTGGAGCTGCGGGACGACGCGGCTACCATCGACTGGCCCCGGCTGCGGCAGTGCCTGGAAGCGGAAGGCTTTGAGCTGCTGGACCAGCTTTCGCCGCAGCAGCGGCTGGTGGCCCAAATCAAGGAAATCATTGCCCACTTGCTGGCCACCGAGCCGGCGGCGCTGCGCAGCGGGCACTTTTCGCGGCAGCTCAGCGAGCGGCTGCAGCGGCGTTTTGCCTACCTGAGTGACGTGTTTTCCGCCATTGAGGGCCGGAGCCTGGAGCACTACGTCATCCGGCAGCGCGTGGAAGCGGCCCAACGCCTGCTGCGCGAGGGAACCCTGCCCGTGGGCCGCGTGGCGCGGGAGCTGGGCTATAGCAATTTGGGGCACTTGTCGCGGCAATTCCAGCGCGAAACGGGCACTTCGCCCAGCGAGTACCGGCAGCAGTGCCTGGCCACACCGGTGAGTCAACTGAGCGGCGAGCAATAGCATGCTTTTGACAAATCGCATGAATTATGCAGGAAAATGCTGGCAATCGTGCATAACGAGGTCGGCTTTTAGGAGTAAACCAGTTGACACCATCATCCACCTAACCTTTCACGCCATGCATAGCCAAAATCAAAGCCTCCTCGCCGCGCTCTACGCCTGCGTTAACTCCTGTGAACACTGCGCCACCGCCTGCCTCAATGAGGAGGACGTAAAAATGATGGCCCGCTGTATTCAGCTCGACCGCGACTGCGCCGATATATGCGCCCTCACGGCCCGCTTCGTGGCCCGCGGCTCGGAGCACGCCCAGCACCTGCTGAAAGAATGCGCCGAAACATGCAAGGCCTGCGGCGACGAGTGCGAAAAGCACGGCGCCCACATGGAGCACTGCCGCGAGTGTGCTGAGGCGTGCCGCCGCTGTGAGCAGGCCTGCCGCCAGGGCATCACTGCTTAACCAACTTTTTCTGAATAGCCCGGTAAAGCCTGACCCGCCAAGGTCAGGCTTTGCTAGTGGCAGGCAGCCCTAGCGCCCCACCCAACCTGAGTGCATGGTATCCCCTTCCTGCCCCTGGCACGAGTTTGAGTATTCGCCGGCCCAGTTCTGCGAAGAATCGCTCTGCGGCTGGGTGCGGCAGCCCGGCAACACTGTTTCCAACCTGGGCTTCCTGGTAGTGGCTTACCTGATATTTCGGCACGCCCGAAAGCACGACGCGCGCCACCTGCTTCCCTTGGCGTACATCTCCATTGCCACAGGGCTGGGTTCCGCCTTTTTCCACGCCTCGGAAACGTGGGTGGGGGGCATTGCCGACTTCGCGACCATTTACCTGGGCTCGGCGTTCATGTTTGCCATGAACGTGCGGCGGCTCACCCAGTGGCGCAAGCCTGTCATTGTTGGGATATATTGGCTGTTCTTTCTGGCGTTCTTCGGCTTGCTGTTCTGGGAGCGAGATTTGGCCCGTACCTCGTACGCGCTGCAAAGCGTGCTGTGCTGCATCGTGCTGGAAGCGGTGCTCTTTTTTCGGCAATCCTACCGGCCGCCGTATGGTTGGTTTTGGGCATTCTGGGGGGCTTTTTTGCTCGGCTACGGCCTCTGGCTGCTCGACGTGAAGCACCTCGTCTGCGACCCTGGCCTTGGTTAAAAGTTTGGTACAAAGGTTAAACGGCGAGCTGAAAATAGGCCTCCACTTGACCATGAATACTGCCTCTACATACAATGAGTGGGCTTTTATAGGGTCTTCCAGAGAAGTCGAACTCGCCCTGAAGTTTGCGCGATAGCTAACTTTTCAGCGAGTCGTCCCCTTGTTCACTCCGGAGTGAACTGGTTGTCGTTGGCCCTGCGGTAGGCAAACTCGCTGAGTGGGCCAAACAGGTCAATAAGGTGGGGCCAGCAACATACGGTAGTGGTTCCACTTGCTGGCCCCCTTTCTACCGGCACTACCGCCCCCGATTGGTGGGGGCCAGTAAGGCACAGTGGCTGTTGCAGAACTCTGGGTCATCCGCTGTCTTTCCATTTTCTGGCCAGCGTTTGGACCCGCCGTCCTTGGTTTAGTGCTGGAAAAAGCAAGGGATAAGGTGGTGAAGGGGGCCTGGGCAGCGCGAGCGCGAGTCCTAGTTGCTGTTGAGGTCGGTACTTGAGTAGCTTTTTGAGATTGTAGGCCATGGCGGCTAGCAACATCGTCTTGTGAGCACTAGCGCGGCCGCGCGTGTTGACCTGGCGCAGTCCGTAGTGTTGAAGTAAGCTGCCAAACACGGGTTCCACCGTGCTCTGACGCACCAGCCGCATGCGCTGCCCTTGCCGGCTCCGTTGCCGGGCGAGTGCGCGGCGGTAGTGCGGGTCGTAGGCCGTGCGCGTGATCTTGCGTTTGTTGGTTTTTGGGGCACAAATAGCCTTGCGGGGGCAGAGCCGGCAGTCCCGCGTGGAAGCGCGGTAGGTCTTGGAGAGGGCGCCGTCCAGACTCGTTTCAAAACTTTTGAAGGGGAGCCGTTTACCCGCCGCACAGGTAAAGCGGTCGGCTTCGGCATCGTAGGCAAACCCCTCTACGGCGGGCTTGTATTGGCCGAACACGGGAATCCAGGGCGTGATCCCGCGTTGTTCGAGCAGGGCATAGTTTACTCCATTCGAGTAGTTAGTGTCGGCTACCAGCTCCTGCAGGGGCAAGCCATGGGTGAGCAAGCGCTGGTGCAAGTGCGTGACCAGGCCAGGCAAGTGGACACTGTCGCGGGAGTCAGCAAAATCGGCCTGCACGTGGCTGATTACCCCGTGGCCCGTATCGACGGCCAGGCTGCAGAGGTAGTTGAGGGCCCGAACTTTGCCCAGCTTGACGGAAATGCGCGCGTCCGGATCCGTGGGGCTATAGTGGGTTTTATTGCTCACCAGGCGGGCGCGGGGGCGCCGCGCGCCGAAGTGTCCTGTCCCGTGGTGGGCTTGGCGGGTAGCCACGCGGCGCAACACGTGTGCCGGGGTGTCTAAAACGGCTGCCGGTGGCGGAGATGGTGCCTCTGACGCGGGCTCTCCCGCTAGCTGCATCCGCGGGATAAACGTCTCAAGTGGCTGCTTTTCACAGAGCCGATAGAGGGAGGCATTGGCTTTAACGGGGGCCGAGTCCACGGCCTGCGTGTCGCCGGCGACCAGGCCCTGGGCCACGCATTGGGCAAAGACGTGGTCGAACAGCTGTTCGAAGACTGCCACCGGGTATAGCTGTCGGGTACGGCTAATCGTCGAGTGCCAAGGCAGCTCTTCGTCCACCTCGTAGCCGAGGAAGTACAGAATATCGAGGCGTAGGGCGCAGTGCTCGACGAGGCGGCGGTCACTGACCAGGTTTTCCAGCCGGCCCACGAGCACGAGCTTGAAGAACACGACCGGATCGAGCGAGGGCTGGCCGGTGTGGCTGTAGAGCGCCCGTGTCTGCTCATAGAGAAACGACCAATCCACTACCTCCGCCAGTCGGCGGTAGAAATTGTGCGCGGGAACGCGCTGGGAGAGGCGAAAGTGGGTGACCTCTTTGTCGGAAAACTGCTTCTGGCCTTGCATCATCTTATTACGAAGCACAGCCCCTAGTAGGTCACGCGTTCTGCAACAGCCACCACACCTTTCTGGCTCCTCCCTCCGCGCTATAGGGCACGTTGACACGCCCACCGAGTAGCCGCTCGTTTAACCTTTGTACCAAACTTTTAACCAAGGCCGACCCTGCCAACCACTGGGTGTCGGGTCATGCCCTCTGGCACTGGTTCGACGCGCTGGCCCTGTACTGCGTGTACCGCTTCTACACCGGCATCCCCCTGCTACGCTTTTCCCAGCAGCCCTCGGTCACCGGAACAGACGCATAGAGTTGCTTCACCAGCTCGCTTTTCTCTGAAATTCTGGAAAGCATTCTCCTGTAATTACTCGTTTTACTTTCTCGCTTTTAATGCTTATTCCCATGAAAAACGCAATAAAACTTCTGTCCCTTGTGGTGCTCAGTGGCGTGTTCTCCCTAGCACAAGCCCAGACCACCCCTGTCAAGAGCAAGCCGATGGCAAAAAAGGCCCAGCAGGGCAAGATGGCCATGGACGGCTGCACGATGATGGACGGCAAGATGATGATGATGAAGGGCGGCAAGATGATGCCGATGACCAAAAACATGACCATGAAAGATGGTACCATGTGCATGACCGACGGCACCTGCAGGATGAAGGATGGCACCACCATGATGATGAAAGACGGCCAGTGCATGATGATGGACGGCGAGATGACGACCATGGACAAGATGAATAAAGGCAAGATGATGAAAGGCGGAAAAATGAACCACATGAAGATGTAGTTCCCGCTGCCAAGCTGCCAGAGGAAGCTTTGACTCATTCGTTTCTCTCCCTAATTGATTTCTAATGACGAGTATATGCCAAGCTCTCTGCCGCCTGCCGGGCGTGATTTGCCGTCAGCCCGTCGCTTGTATTCCGCCCGCGACCGGCTCTACGACGGGTTTATTCACCTGCTTCGCTATCCGCAGGGCCTGCAGCGGTTTTTTGAGCAGGCGGATTTCCTGCGTTTCCACCTGAAGGTGCTGGACGCGGGCTGCGGTACCGGGGCCACGACCCTGGCGCTGCACGCGGCCCTCAACGCGCGCCACCTGCTGCCGGCTCACTTTGCCGCTTTCGACCTGACCCCGCGGATGCTCAGTCGGTTCTGGGCAGCCCTGGCGCAACACCCCGTTCCCAATTTGGAAATTGTGGCCGCCGACGTGCTGGCCCTCGATAAGCTTCCCGCTGATTGGCACGATTTCGACCTCATCGTGTCGGCGGCCATGCTGGAGTATCTGCCAAAAGCCCGCCTGGCGGAGGCCCTGGCCGGTTTGCGTCAAAGGCTGGCGCCGGATGGCACGTTCGTGCTCTTCATCAGCCGCCAGTCCATCTGGATGGACTGGCTCATTCGGCGGTGGTGGAATGCCAACCTCTACACCCGCGCCGAGCTGGAAGCCGCGTTGGAGCAGGCGGGCTTTACTACGCGCCGCTTCACCCGATTCCCCGGCCTTTACGGCTATCTTAACTGGTGGGGCCACGTGGTCATTGCCTGCCGCTAACGCTTCGTGAGCCCCCCACCCCAAAGGCCGGGGGGCTTTTTTCACCGATAATTTCTTTCGCTTTTTCTAAATTTTGTACCTGCTTCCGCACTTGGAGGCCAGGGGCATCAGCTACCCGCATCAGAAAGAAATGACGGCTTATGCGGATGGGCTCTTATATTACTTATCAACCCTTCAGGATGCTGACACCTTCTTTGCGCAAACTGATGCTCACGGCCCACATCGCCTTTTCGGTGGGTTGGCTGGGGGCGGTGGCCGTATTTGTCATCGTGCACCTGCTGGGCGATGGGCTCGGGCATCACTGAGGGCACAGGCCTACAAATCATGTAAGCTGCCGGCGCAATCCTGTACCCCTCGCGGCGCACCAGCCGCTACCTTTCAGCGTTACTTATTTGAAACCGACCCGCTCGGCTTACCCTAAATTCTGCTCTCATGAAAACCCTTCAGTTTAAAACCAATATTAATTGCGGCGGCTGCATCAAAGCCGTGACGCCCACCCTCAACCAACAAGCCGGGGCCGGCAACTGGCAGGTGGACACGGCCAACCCCGACAAGCTGCTCACCGTGACTTCTGACCAGCTCACGGCCGAGCAGGTGATGCAGGCTGTTGAGGATGCGGGATTTAAAATTCAGGCTGCTTAATTCGCAACGCGCACTGTGACATCCGCCGCCCGGCCCTGCCGGGCGGTTTTGTTTTGCCCCGCTGCCGGTTAAAACGTGGTCTGTTGCCCCAATCACATGGAATTATGTAGCACTCCAACCGTAATCGCAGCTAACATTACCCCCGTCGGATGGCGTAAACAGACCCGGTGGAGCGGCCGCTCCTTCCAACTGACCGGGGGCGAACTCGCGCTGGTTCAGCGGCGGCGTTAGGTCACGAATTGGTGGCGCTGGCGGGGCTCTCAAGGCGGGTGGGCTTCCACCAAATACTCGATTGAGAACGGCGAACGGCCAGGTTTTTGGCAGCGGCTCCGCCCTTTTTTCGGTTTCGTTTATTCCTGTTCAGCACGCGCGTATGTTTGAAGGTTTTCCCAACCTGCACCCCCTGGTGGTGCACCTGCCCATCGTTCTAATACTGCTGGCCGCCGCGCTGCAGGGGCTATTGGTGTACCGCGAATGGCCCGCGGTGCGCTGGATAACACTGGCAGTGATGGCCGGCGGCTTTGCCGGGGCGGTGGCCGCCAGCACCGTGTTCCACGCTTTGCCCATGGGCTTGCCGCCCAAAGCCGCGGCCGTTTTCGCGGAGCATGAGCAGTTTGCGAGCTATACCACCTGGCTCTCGGGCATCACGCTGCTGCTGGCCAGCATCGGGTTTTACTTTAAGGTGCAGCGCCGGGCCTACGAGGTGTTGGTGCTGGTGGCGGCGGTGGCGGCGGCGGGTACGCTGTCGGTGGCCGGGCACCGGGGCGCGCAGCTGGTGTATGTGGAGGGCGTGGGCCCCAAGGGCAACCTGCTCGACAAAAGCCATGGCCACGGCGGCAGTGGGGAAATAGAGGACATGAACGCCCCCGCAGCCGGCGCGCACGACGAAGCAGCAGGGCAAACCGAGCAGGGGCACGGCCAGGAACCCGGGCTCAACGACGGTGGCCACGACGGCGCCCCAACGCGTGAAGGCGGCCAGGCAACCGGCATGGAAGGCATGAATATGAGCGGTTCAGCCCGCAAAGAAGGCAATAACGCGACTCCCTCCGGCACTATGGGCGACATGCCGATGCCGAAATCCCGGCCAGACCGTTCCGCCAAGTCTTCCTCGCCAGCCGAAGCGATGCCGGATATGCCCGGAATGAACATGCCCGCCGCGAAAAAACAGTCATCCGTCCCCGAAGGGATGGACATGCGCCGCCCAGCCGGCAAGAACCAAATGGCGGATATGCCCGGCATGAAGGGCATGGATAACATGCCCGGTATGGACCGGCCACCGGCCGGTGCCAAAAAGCCCACTAAAGCCCCGGCTTCGATGGAGGGCATGGAGGGCATGGGCAACATGGCGGATATGCCCAACATGAAGATGGATAAAAAGCCCTCGCGCACCCGAAAGCCGGCCGCGAACAAGGCGGGAATGGATAACATGAGCGACATGCCGGGCATGAAAAAAGGGCAGGACCCGTCCGGCATGGACACGCAGGGTGGCGCCGACATGAAAGGCATGCCGGGCATGGGTGAGAGCAAGGCTATGCCCGGCATGGCGATGCCCAGCCCAATGGACAAGTTCCGCTTCAAGGACAACAACCCCGCCTTGAATCAATCCAAGAAGGACAACTAACGACTGATGAGACTATCGATACTATTTCCCCTGCTGCTGCTGGCCGTGCAGGCTTGGGCGCAAACCCCGCAGCACTCGGCCATGCCCAAGCGCAAGGACGCCAACGGCACGGTTTCCGTCCCGCCCGCCAAGGAATTGATGGGGCACGTGGTGGAGCCCCGCGCGAACTACGCGGGCAAACGCGTGGAGTACGATTTGTACGTGGACGAGCGCCAGGTGAACTACACCGGCAAAACCCGGGTCGGCATTGCTATCAACGGCCAGATTCCGGCCCCCACGCTGCGTTTTAACGAGGGCGACACGGCCGTCATTCGGGTGCATAACCAAATGAACGTGGAAACCAGTATTCACTGGCACGGCATCCTGCTGCCCAACGAATACGACGGCGTGCCCTACCTGAACACGGCCCCCGTTGAGCCGGGCGGCACGCACACGTTCGTGTTTCCGCTGCGGCAGAGCGGCACCTACTGGTACCACTCCCACACCATGCTGCAGGAGCAGAACGGCCTGTACGGGTCCATTGTCATTCAGCCCCGGCAGATTCAGTACCAGCTCAAGGAGTACGTGCTGGTGCTCTCCGACTGGACCGACCACAACCCCAAGGAGGTGCTGCGCTACCTCAAGCGCACGGGCGAGTGGTTCGCGGTGCAGAAAGGCGCCACCCAGAGCTACGGCGAGGCGCTGGCCGCCGGCTACTTCAAGGACAAGGTGAAGCAGGAGTGGGGGCGCATGCCGGCCATGGACCTGACTGACATCTACTACAACAAGTTTCTGACCAACGGCCAGGAGAAGGGCTATTTCAAGGATACCAAGCCCGGCGAGGTGGTGCGCCTGCGCGTCATCAACGGCAGCGCTTCTTCGTACTTTTTCCTGCAGTACGCCGGCGGGCCCATGCAGGTGGTGGCGGCCGACGGCATCAACGTGGAGCCGTTCCCGGTCAATAAACTGGAAATTGCCACGGCCGAAACCTACGACTTGCTGGTGACCGTGCCCGCGATGGGCGCGGCCGAGTTCCGGGCCACCGCCAGCGACATTACGGGCTACACCTCCACCTTCATCGGCGACGGCGAGGCGATGAAAGCCCCCGGCCTGCCCCGCATCAACTACTTCCAGATGATGCGCGAGATGGGCAGCATGGGCAATATGAGCGGCATGGACATGGGTGGCGGTGGCATGACCAAGCAGCAGGGTGGCATGGAAGGCATGAATATGAAAGGCAGTTCTGACATGAAAGGCACCGATATGAGCGGCATGAACATGCAAAACGGCACCGCTCCCGCCAGCACGGCCCCCTCGCCCGAGAACCGGCCGATGAACATGCAGGAAAAAGCGGGCAAAAGCATGGGCAGCATGCAGGACATGGGCAGCATGAGTGGCATGGGCGGCGACTTTAACTACAACCAGCTGCGGGCGCTGAACCCGACAACGCTGGACTCCACGCAGCAATGGCGCGAAATCAAGCTTACTCTGACCGGCAACATGCTGCGCTACGTCTGGTCGTTCGATAACAAGACCCTGTCCGAAGCCGACAAGATTCCGATTCGCAAGGGCGAGAACGTGCGCATGACCTTCACCAATACTACCATGATGCGCCACCCGCTGCACCTGCACGGGCACTTTTTCCGGCTCGTGAACGCCCAGGGAGCTTATTCGCCCATGAAGCACACCTTCGACATCCAGTCCATGGGCACCGTGACCATCGAGTTCGACGCCAACGAAGAGCAGGACTGGTTTTTTCACTGCCACATCCTCTACCACATGATGGCCGGTATGGCCCGCGTCATCAGCTACGAGGCCAGCCCGCAGAACGAATATGGCAAAACCGACTATAAAGTGCTTAAGAAGGAAGACAATGCCGTTTACCCGTGGGCGGACCTGGCGGTGCACTCGCAAGGGGCTTTTCTGGAAGCCAACCTGTCCAACAACCGCAACGCGCTGGAATTTGAGGGCCGCGTGAACTACCAGGGCAACTACGAAACCGAAACCCACCTGCTGCGCTACCTCGACAATCGCCAGTTCCTGTCAGTGTTCATCGGCTACGACTTCCGCGACAACAAAACCCTACGCTCGGCCGCCGATGCCGAAGGCGGCAACCGCCGCACCTCGGAAAACAACCGCAACTTCCGCCGGCAGGCCGAGTTTGGTGCCTACTACCTGCTGCCCCTGCTGGTGCGCGCCGAACTGCGCACGGACCTGACTGGCCAGCTGCGCCTGCGCTTGGAGCGCCGCGACCTTCCCTTGAGCAACAACGTGTTCATGGACATCAGCGGCAACACCGACAAGGAGTTTAACATTGGCTTCCGCTACATGGTCAGCAAATACGCCTCGCTGAGCACTAACTACGACAACCAGTACGGCTGGGGCGCCGGCCTAACGTTTCACTATTAGCGGCGTTTTCCAGGCGGTGTTCGGGGTTTGGTTGTTGGGCTTCCCATTTTCTTTTTGAAGAAACGATTGGTGCATCTTTCAGGAGCGCAAATGTCATCGGGCATTCTTCGGGGGCGACTTGGTCCGGGACGTGCCAAGTCGCAGGCGCAAAAAGTGCAAGGTGGCGGTAGAAGGTGCATCCTGCCCCTAATTATGCAAGCCAGCGCGGCAATTGTGTTTAACCAAGGCGTAAATAGCACCGTAAACCAAGAATAGTGGTCCGGCCCGTTGCAGGCCATCTAACCCGAATGTTTATGCTACTACAACCCGCGCTTGCGGCGGGGCTGACGCTGTTGCTGGCAGCCTGTTCGGCCAATCAGGGCACGACCACCGAGCCGCGCAAATAAACAAGCTACATCAGCGGGCCCTTCCCCGGCGGCCCTTCAACGACTCCGATATGCGATTTAACTTCTTACTCTCCCTTTCCCTGCTCCTGACGCTGCTGCTGGCCGGCCCGCCCGCCCGGGCCCAGACGGACACGACCGTATATAACCTGACGCTGCGCCAGGAGCCGGTGAATAAGGCGGGCAAAACCGTGATGGGCATGACCGTGAACGGGGGCATTCCCGGCCCCACCATCCGGTTTAAAGAGGGCGGCTACGCCGTGATTTACGTGAAAAACGAGATGGACGTGGAAACGTCGGTGCACTGGCACGGGCTGCTGCTGCCCAACTTCTACGACGGCGTGCCTTACCTGAACACGCCCCCCATCGAGCCGGGCCAGACGCAGAAATACGAGTTTGCGCTCCGGCAGTCCGGCACCTACTGGTACCACTCGCACACCATGCTGCAGGAGCAGAGCGGCGTGTACGGCTCTATCGTGATTGAGCCTAAGCAGGAGCGTCTGACCTATGACAAAGACCTGGTGCTGGTGCTCTCGGACTGGACCAACCAGAAGCCCCAGAACGTGCTGCGCTTTCTCAAGCGGGGCACCGAGTGGTACAATATCCGCAAGGGCACGGCCACACCGCTCAACCGCGTGGTGGCCCGTGGGGCCTTCGGGGCGCAGCTCAACTTCTGGAAGCAGCGCATGGAAGGCTTCGACATTGCCGACATTTACTACGACGCCTTTCTGGTGAACGGCCAGCCGGTGCAGCAGTACCCCGAGTTTAGGCCCGGCGAGCGGGTCCGGTTGCGCATTATCAACGGGGCGGCCTCGACGCAGTTCTGGATGACGTTTGGGGGTGATGCCCCGCTGCTGGTGGCTGCCGACGGCCAGGACGTGGTGCCGGTAGCCCGCAACAAAACCTTTATTGCGGTGGCCGAAACCTACGATTTTCTGGTGACGGTACCCGCCAACGGTCAGCTGGAGCTGCGGGCCATGGCCCAGGACGGCTCCGGCACCACCTCGGCTTACTTGGGTACCGGCCCAGTGCTGGCGGCGCAGGTGCTGCCCCGGCCCGACAAAATTGGGCTCATGCAGCAGATGGCTCAGATGAAGATGCGCATGGGCGCCCCCGCCCTCAAGTTCCGCCCCCACCACGTCGACCCCCAACAGATGAAAGAAAACTGGGGCATGCAGATGGACAAGAAAAGCCAGGACGGCCAGATGGGCGGCATGAAGATGGGCGGCCACCAGATGGGCGCCGACAAGCCCATGGCCGGCATGGACATGGATGGCAGCAAGATGAGCAAGCAGCCCGCCCAGCCCAAGCCCGACATGGCCGGAATGCCGATGAAGGATAAGAAGAAAACGGCGGGCATGAACATGCCTGCCGACACGGCCCACGCCGGGCACCAGATGCCCATGAAGGGCATGAAAACGGCTGCCAACAAGCCCATGGCCGGTATGAATATGGGCGGCCAGAAGAAGGCCGGCGGCATGGATATGGGGGCCGACAAGTCGATGGCCGGTATGGACATGGGCGGCATGGATATGTTTGCCGAGTACAACTACGATTACCTGCGCGCGCCCCAGAAAACGGCTTACGCCGACACGGTGCCGGCGCGCGAAATTCTGCTCAACCTCACCGGCAACATGCAGCGCTACATCTGGAGCATGAACGGCGTGCCCCTGTCGTCGGCCGATAAAATCCCGATTCGCAGCAACCAGCTTACGCGCATCACCTACAACAACCTGACGATGATGCACCACCCCATGCACCTGCACGGGCACTTTTTTCGCGTCGTCAACGAAAACGGCGACTACTCGCCCCTCAAGCACACCGTAAATGTGCCGCCCATGCAGCAGGTGACGATTGAGGTGCTGGGCACCGAGCCGGGCGACTGGTTTTTGCACTGCCACATCCTCTACCACATGATGGGCGGCATGGCCCGCATTGCCAGCTACGACACGCCCCGCGACCCGCGCCTGAAGGGCGCGCCGCTGAGCAACCTGCTGGCCGAAACCAACCACTACTACAACTGGGGCCGCCTCGATGTAGCCTCCCAGATGAGCAGCCTGAACCTGACGTCGTCCAACCTGCGCAACCAGTTCAACCTGAGCGTGGAATACGGCTGGAACCGCAACTGGGAAACCGAGGCTACCTACGAGCGGTACCTCTACGACTACCTGCGCGTGTTTGGGGGCGTGAACGTGGAAAACTCCCGCCGCCGGGCTGCGCCCGCGCCCACCGAGCAGGGCCCCGGCCGCATGACGAACGAAACCTCCACCACGGCCGTCGCCGGCCTGCGCTTCTTTACGCCCTACATGTTCAACCTCGATGCCCGCATCGACAACAAGCTACGCCCGCGCCTGAGCCTGGGCCGCGAAATCATGATTTTTCCCCGGCTGGCCGCGTTCGGCTACTATGAGTTTCAAGCCGATTTCGGCTGGGTGAACAAGCTCGAAAACAACCGCAGCTTCAGCAAGGAAGTGGTCTGGAGCACCGGGCTGGAATACTTGCTTTCGCGCAATTTCTCGCTCGTGGGCAGCTACGACAACCGCTTCGGCGGCGGCGGCGGGTTGAGCATACGGTTTTAATTCCGGCCCGGCAAATCATTCGCCGGGCCTTACCCCATCTGCCTTGGCCGGCTGCTTTACATCTGGCCTTCAGGCAAACCCTTTTTTTCACTTATTCCCCTTTCCCTATGGAGCACAAAAACCCCTACTCCCGCTTTTTCCTGATGCTGGGCGCCTCGCTGGTGGCCATGTACGTGGTGATGTACCTCAACGTGTACGAATGGGACCACGTGTATTTCAGCCTCACCCGCCTGTACATGGCCCTGATTATGCTGGTGCCGATGACCCTGATTATGATGGGCTTCATGTGGAAGATGTACCCCAACAAGCAGCGCAACGCCCTGATTATGGGCGGCAGCCTGGTGCTGTTCGTACTGGCCACCATTATGGTGCGCTCCCAGACCTTTGTGGGCGACACGCTGTGGATGAAGGCCATGATTCCGCACCACTCCATTGCCATCATGGTCAGCAAGCGGGCCGACATCAAAGACCCCGAAGTGCGGAAGCTGGCCGACGAGATTATCGAGGCTCAGGAGCGCGAAATTAAGCAGATGAAGCAGATGATTGTCCGGCTGGAGCGCGAGCGGGCCGCGCAGTAGCCTACCAGGGCTACTGGCAAGCCTGCACCAGGGCGCTCACGCTCAGCGTGGCCGTCGCGTCGGTGGTGTAGTTGTCATTGTTCACGCCGGCGCGTGCCGGGGGGCAAGGGAATGGGGCGCGTTTCCTGGGGCGTGTTGAGCGCCGCCCGCAGAATAATTTTGTCTTGGCTGATAGTGTCCTTGGTATCCAGGAATTGTTGGGCGGCGTCTTCATCCGGCGTAATGTACCAGTGGCACTTGGTGCTGACCGTGGGCGGGCAGCATGCCGGGGCCGGGGTAGCCGCCCGAGCGCCGGGTGAAATAGCGCACATCGAACACGTCGTTCACGCCGCCGCTGATACGGTAGCGGCCGTCGCGTCCCGGCTTCCAAGTGGCGCAAAGGCCGCATCTTGGAAGCCGGGACGACCACGGCCTGGGCATTAGCCGGTGCCGCCTCCAACGCTTCTGTACCTATTTACTCAGCAACCTCCCGGCCCAGAAGCTTCTTAACCCAATTGCGCAAGGCGTAAATACGGGAGCTGAGGTAGCACTCGTGGCAGTGGCTGAAGTTCCACAGGCAGTCTACTGTGTCGGTGAACAGGTGGAACAGCAGGCCCACGGCAACCGGCTGCAAGGCCGGCAGCAGGAGCAGCAGCGCATACACCGGAATGGCATAAAAAGAGTGCAGCGGGTGATACCCCACGCTGCAGCGCAGCGGGTCGAAGATGGGTTTGGCCAGCAGGTGGTCCAGGTCCATCAGCATCGTGGCCAGCATCATCAGGTAAGCGGCCTGCCACATCGCGGGGAATAACACCAGCGCCAGCACGGCCGGAAAAAGAAAGTGCAGGCTGTAATGCACCAGCGTTTGGGCGCTGAATAGTTTGGTGGGGAATTGCCGGCGTAGCCCGCGCGGGCCCATTGGCTTGGTGGCGCGGCGCACGGTATCCCCGGGCGTGGCTTTCGCATACACCCTGCCCGATTTGTCCGTCAGCTCTTGTTTCTCCCGGGGCACGTGGCGCCCCAGGCCCACTACCCGAGGTCGTACTTCCACTTTATTTCGACCCTGTGGGGTGGTCGGGTGCTCGGGGGCAGTGACGACCGTCGCCGTGTCCAAGAGCGGTGCCCGCAACGGGGGACGGTATCCGGCAGCAGCGGGAAACAGAGGAACTACAGCGGATGACCGGCACCCGGTTAAAGCCAGACCAGCGACTATGCAGGGATACAGAACGAGGCGGAAAACCGACAATGGGAGCATGGTAGATATTTCCATGGTAGAAGCCTGCTGATAGCTCACTTGGCCACTCACCGGTCGCTAAAAGCAAAAAAAGCAGCTCCGCAAGAGCTGCCTTTTTACATAAATTAAAGCTCAATCTAGCGGTTGCGCGTCAGCCAGTTTTGCAGAGCGGCAATTTCCTGGCGCTGGTCGGTGATGATGCTCTGGGCCAGCGCTTTGGTGGTGGCGTTGCGGCCGTACTGCAGCAAGGTCTCCGAATTGTCAATTGCAGCCTGGTGGTGGTCTACCATGAGCTGGGCGAAATCGTAGTCGGCCCGCCCCGTAATCATGCGGGCATCGCTGGCCGCCATCATCTTGTCCATGTTGGTTTTCTGCACGGTGTTAAACTGGGGCACCAGGGGCTGCATGGGCTGGTGGCCGCTCGTGAAGGCGTTGAACTGCCCGATTTCGGCCCGCTGCTTGGTGATGATGTCCTGGGCGGTGGTCTTCATTTCCTGGTTGCTGCCGGTGCGCAGCTCCTCCTCGGCCATTTTGATGGCAGCCTCGTGGTGCATGACCATCTGAGTGGCGTAGTCGTGGTCCGGGTCCTGTGTTTTGACCTGCGTGTCCATCTGGGTCATCATGTCCATCATGATTTTCATATACGGACTGTCGTGCTTCATGTCGTCCATATCGTGGTCCATCTTACAGGCCGTGAACAGCACGCTGAAGACCAGTAAAGAGAGGAAGGGCAAACGCAAAAATCGGTTCATGAGCTGGGATTAAAAGTGGTGAGCAGTACACCGGTATTAAGCCGAGCTTACGCACTTTGTTTGTGCACCGTGCGGCCGATTTGCTTGCATAATTTCCAGCCGTTTTGCTGCCTTGCAGCCGAGGCAAGAACGGTTTTCATATCCCACCTGTACGTCCTATTTCGACCTAATTAGCTTATCCTTGTCTTTGAATAAATACCCGTCACTGATGAGCCTCACACTGCATAGCGTTACCAATGCATCCACTCCCGCTGCCGAAGGCGTTTGGCTTCGCGCCTCCGCCTCGGTCAGCACCCTCGGTTTTGCCGTGGTGGACCGTACGTTTAACCCTGATGGCACCCCATCCAACGAGTTTCGCCACATCTACCTATTCGGGGACGTGGCCATCGCAAAGGACGAATGGATACGCCTCGTAACCGGCCCAGGTAAGTACCGCAAAGCCCCGGCGGACAAGGACGGTCATGTGGTCCACTACTTCTATTGGGGCTCCGGTAACTGCGTTTGGAATGATGCGGGCGGCGACACCGCGGCCCTGATTCGCTATACGACCATTAATACAAAGCCCGTTCCTCCGGTGCCCAAGCCGTGAGCTCAACCATAAGCTTCTCTTAAGGTAAAGGCGCTGGAAGCAGTACCGCGACAACTGCTTTCCTAGCTTTTACTAAAAAGCCACCGAATGAGGGGCTTTCTTCTGTATTCATATAGGTATCGATTAGTAAGTCTTATCAATACCTACCATTTTCAAAGATAAGTTATGATAATACCCAATTATCATAACTTATCTTTCTAGCCTACTTTTATCCCTGATATTGCTGATAAGCGCTTCCTTTACTTGGCGACTAACACTCCTAATATATACACCTATGTCTGACTATGAAGATGGCTACGAGGCCGGCCGCAATGCGCCCAACATTCGGCAGTCCTATCAAAACGGTAAAGCCATCGGCAACGGTCTGTCCGTGCTACTAGGCCTGGGCTTTCGCTTGGTAGTCGAAACATTGGTGCTGGCCCCGTTCTTGGTGCTGGGCCTGGTGTTGACGACCAACCTGGCTTTTCTAGGGCCGGGTTTCGGGTATGCCCGGCTGCTAAGCATCGGGGCGCTGGCCTACGGCTTCTACGCGCTGCTCTATTTACTTAAAGGAGTAGCTATCGGCCTGCGCCTGCGCGGCACCAGGCACTGGCTGCTGCCGTTCACGCTTTGCCTGCTGGTAGCCTGCTTCATCCCGTCGCTGCTGCTGCACCTGTTCATCGTGCACACCGTCAAAGCGGCTCACCCGGTTTTGGTGTGGGTGGTGCCGGGGCTGTTCGCCCTCTACACGTATTCCCGCTACCGCTTCACGGAAGACATCGCCCCCAACATCGTGCTCTGGGCTTACCGGCGCGGCTACCACTGGACGGTTAAATAATATGAGTCAACTGGAATTTGTTGAGCGCGTGACAACGCAGGCATTGGCCTACCTGCAGCAAGCCCGCGTTTATAAGCCCACGCCGGAAGAATACATCAAATGGGTGGATAGCCACCCCTCGGCCATTCGGGTGCTGCTGTTGCGGCGGGGCATGGCGGCCTGCTGGGCGGGTGGCTCCCCCTCGTTTCAGGATTTCATCCTTACCCAGCGGGGCCACTCGGTCCACGACTACATGGCCCATCAGCTCAGTGAAGCGGATTACCTGCGCTGGGTGAACTTCATGGATGACACCACCTTCTAAGCATAGTCTTGTCCATCCGCTGTTCAACTTTGCCCTTCCCCCCGAATCATGAGTAAACCCCTACGCAACGTACCGGCCGTAACGGCAAGGTCAGGAGTAGCGACCAACTTGGCGCGGGCTTCTTCCAAAGTGACCGGCTTCCTGGAAACGGGCCTGAGAGGGGCCGCCAACACGGAACGCGCTTATAAGTCGGACCTGAACTCCTACGCTGAGTTTTGCACACTGCACGGATTTACGGCAGTGCCGGCCGAGGTCACCACCCTGACGGAATACGTGGCCTACCTGGCCTCCGAAAAGCCGGCTCCAGATGCTGGGGGCGGTAGGGAGAGAAAGAAAGGGCAACAACCGCTTACCGGGCCGCACGCGCTGGCCACCATCCGGCGGCACCTGGCCGCCATCCGCAAGGCGCATCAGCTCAGCGGCCACCCGATGCCGGCAACGGTGGATGCGCTCAACATCGTTATGGAAGGCATTGCCCGCACCCTGGGCAAGCGGCAGGACCAAGCGCTGGCTTTTACCGTCGAAGAGCTGAAACAAGCCATTCGTCGCATCGACCTGGAAACGACGGCGGGCCTGCGGGACCGGGCGCTGCTACTGGTCGGCTTCGCGGGGGCTTTCCGGCGCTCCGAACTGGTGGACATTAATATCGAGCAACTGGAATTCACGGAGCGGGCCTTGCTGGTGCATCTGGCCAAAAGCAAGACCAATCAGTATGGAGCGGTGGAGGATAAAGCCATTTTCTACGCCCCCAATGCGGATTTCTGCCCCGTGCGCTGCCTCCGGGCCTGGCTTAATCTGCTGGGCCGGACCACGGGGCCGCTGTTCGTGAAGATTCCGCGGGCAACTCCGGGGCAGATGGCCGCGCCCTCAGACAAGAGACTCTCGGACATTTCCATCAATAAACTGGTGCAAAAGCGCCTCGGCCCGGATTACTCGGCCCACTCGTTGCGGGTGTCTTTTGTTACGGTAGCTGTACTCAATGGGCAGTCTCACAAGGCTATTAAGAATCAGACCAAGCAGAAAACGGATGCCATGATTGAACGCTATACCCAGCTCAACAATGTGATTTCTTATAATGCGGCTCAAAGCCTAGGGCTATAGCATACAAGCTTTTAAAATAGGTCCGCTCCTTCGATTTGCTTCTAAGCAGTGGGTAACAATTAAGCACCTTATCGATGCTTTCAAATGCAAAAAGGTCCTCTACCTTTGGCGCATGAAATTCTCTTTCGGACTTCCTGAAACCCACCCCATACGTCAAGCGCTTGCTCAACCCAATGGGTCTCAATTTTATCGTTGTGCCTTACAAGTCAATCCTTTTGCTTACACGCAGGAGAACGGCAAAGCGGGGCATGGCTTTGCTACAGAGGAAGAATACAACGTTGCGTTTGTAGCTGCGCTGAAAGAGGCCAATGTTCAAATTATAGCAATTACGGACCATTGGCGGGCCCGAACGGGTGCTGGGCTACGGGATGCTGCTGAAGCGGCGGGAATCACGGTTTTTCCAGGATTTGAAGCGGCTACGAGTCTAGGGCACCATGTGCTTTGTCTTTTCAATCCTGGCACTGAAATAACCCGACTGGACTTACTGGCCGGGGAGTTGCGCGGCATCACTGGCCCGGTGCCTTGTGGCGACAACGGCGATGGGGTGAAGACGATGGACGAGCTGGTGCATAAAGTGCAGGGGGCCGAGTGGGGTGGCATTTGCATTGCGGCTCATGTAACCCTGGCAAATGGTGTTTTATGGGATGGTGGAGAACGCAGCAGCAAGCCCTGGAAATGCGAAAATCTGTATGCCTCGGCGATACCAGGAGCCATCACGGATTTGCTTCCGGGCAAATTGGATATCGCTCAAAATGGCCAAACAGAGTACCACAGAAAGCGCCTGATGGCACTGGTCAACGCGGGCGATGTCAACGGGCCGGCGCAGGTAAGTAAAGTAGGAGCAACCAGTTCCATCAAATTAGCTGATTTAACAGTCGAGGGGTTGCGGCAAGCTTTTCTCGACCCCACACCGCGTATTCGGCTCGATAGCGAAACCGCGCCTGATGGCCACATGGAAATACTCGGTGCAGCTTGGGAGGGCGGCTTGCTGGACGGCTTGCGTCTCTCCTTTAACACCAATTTGAATGTTCTTATTGGGGGGCGAGGCACAGGTAAGTCCTCTATCCTAGAAACCTTACGCTATGCCTTTGATGCGCCGATAGCTGGCTCGGAAGCCCGCCGGAACCACGACAGCCTTGTGAAAGCCATGCTGCGAAACGGCGGAAAGATATCGGTAGCAGTACAGCGGCACACGCCCGCCGTTGTGGCATACCTCATTGAGCGCACCTACGCCGGGCCGGCCATTGTGCGCGACGAAAACGGCGATGTGCTGGACGTAAAACCATTGGATGTATTACGTCAGCTTCCCGAAATATATGGTCAGCACGAAATTGCCGAACTAGCCCGCGACCCTACCCATTTAACCACCTTGCTGCGCCGTTTTTTGCCTCCTCGTGCCGCCGCCGCTGCTAGTCAGAAAGAGGCGCTTCAAAAAGAGTTGGGTGAAACACGCCAGCGGCTGCTGACACTGGACAAGGAAATTGCTACGAGTGATGAGCGACTGGCACGCCTGCCCGCACTTCACCTACGACGGGCAGAGTATGAAAAAGCGGACTTACCAGCAAAATTGGATGCTCATACTCGCTGGCAGCGCGAAGGGACTTTATTCCAAATTGCTCGTGACCGGCTGAAACCGGTCCAAGAGGCCCTGGAGGCTTTGCGGACGGCTTCTGCTCTTGACCACGATGGGCTTACCCCATCTGCGCTCCAAGACCTGCCCAACGCGGAACTGCTGGGTGGACTTGACGAGTCATTGCGTCAAGTTGAAGCGGTGACGCTTCGTACAGCTACCGAATTAGATGCTGCGCTCACTTCGTCGCGCGCCCAGTTGGAGCTGGTGCAGCAAACCTGGAAGCCGCTACGCACAGCCGCGGATGAAGAGCTGCAGGTTCAGCTCCGGGCGTTGCAGGCCGAAAATGTAGATAGTTCTGATTATTTACAATTAGCGAAGGATATATACCAGCTGCAACTTATCGAAAAGCAGCGGACTGGTCTGCTTGCTGAACGTGACACCGTGCGACAGCGGCGGCGCAACCTTTTTACCGACTATCAGGGAATATTAGGTGATGAGCAGCGAGACCTAGTACGCACCGCTAGTCAGGTGACAACCAAGCTGGGCAATCGGGTACGAGTGCGGGTAAAGCACCTCACTCCTCGCGACGGGTTAGTTAAACTGGTTCGGGAAGCTATGGCAGCCAACAATCAGGGGGGCCAAAAGTACACCGTAGTTTTGGACGCCTTGCAGAATAAAGCCGATATCTCCTTGCTAGGGCTAGCTGAAGCCTGCCGCCGGAATGAGACGGCAAACCTTCGTCAGGAATATGGTTTATCAGCTGGTCAGGCAGAGCAACTTGCCGGTATTGGTGCTGAAGCGTGCATGAAGCTGGAAGAATTGGATTTGCCTTCCTCCACCGACTTGGAGCTAAATGTAGCAGAAGTGGGAGCGGGTGAAGCGGTCTGGCGCCCGTTGGCAGAACTATCGGTAGGGCAGCGGGCTACCGCAGTATTGCGGCTTCTCTTACTAGATTCGTCGGTGCCGCTCATGATTGACCAACCAGAGGATGACCTTGATAACCGCTTTATCGCAGATGATATCGTACCCATCATCAAAGACCAGAAACAAAAGCGTCAATTTCTCTTCGCTACCCACAATGCCAACGTGCCTGTGCTGGGTGACGCCGACCTGATTGTGGGCCTAGCCTATGAGCACGACCACATCCGCGTTGGCACGAGTGGAGCCCTCGAAACGCCAGCTGTTCATCAACTGGTTGAGAAGGTGCTTGAGGGAGGTAAAGAAGCCTTTGCCCGCCGGCGGGCGAAGTATAATTTTTAACAAACCTGCTGACGGTATGGGAGGAAACAAATGTGTTTTATTCCTGTCGCCAGGTAGTTTGGGCGTTTGCTGTACTTTGGAGGTCCGAAGAGTGCGGCATTTAGGGGCCCAATATGCTTTCGCATTAGCACCGGCTTTTAGCATGGTTTATCTTCGCAGGTTCATCCACGCGACGCTTTTTTATGCCCACCCTCCACTGGATTGGTAAAGACAAAGTCATCAACCACCACCAGGACGTTCCGTTTCGCCTCCTCGACCACCAGTATGGGGCCCTGGCCGACGGCACCAAAACCGCCGAACCTACTGGCAGCGGCAACCAGATTATCCACGGCGACAACCTCGAAGCTCTGAAAGCTCTGCTGCCCCAGTACGAGGGCCGGGTGAAGTGCATATACATCGACCCGCCCTACAACACCGGCAACGAGGGCTGGGTGTACAACGACAACGTCAACGACCCCAAAATCAAGAAGTGGCTCAGCCAGGTAGTGGGCAAGGAAGGCGAAGACCTTTCCCGCCACGATAAATGGCTGTGCATGATGTACCCGCGCCTCAAGCTGTTGCACAAGCTACTAGCGGAAGATGGTAGCATTTGGATTTCGATTGATGATGTTGAATACGCCAACCTCAAGCTGGTTTGCGACGAGATTTTCGGCTCTGGCAACTTCGTAACGAATGTTATTTGGCAGAAGAACTACAGCCCGAAAAACTCAGCAAAGCACTTCTCCGTGGACCACGATTCCATTTTGGTGTATGCCCGAAATGCTGAATTATGGCGGCCCAACCTAATGTCACGCAGTGAGGAGCAGAATAGCCGTTATAAGAATCCAGACAATGACCCACGAGGACCGTGGAAGTCGGGCGACCTATCAGCAAGGAACTTCTACAGTCTTGGCACATACTCGATTACATCTCCCTCTGGCAGAATCATTGAAGGCCCCCCAAAGGGCCGTTATTGGGTCATAAATGAGGAAAAGTTTTGGGCGTATCACGAGGATAACCGAATTTGGTGGGGCAAAGACGGTAAGTCTAGTCCATCTGTAAAGCGCTTTCTATCAGATGTTCAGGATGGTGTCGTACCGCAGACTCTTTGGTTTTATTCAGAGGTAGGCCACACGCAAGACGCTAAAAAGGAAGTCAATAAGATTCTTCACGATGAACTGACTTTCTCAACCCCAAAGCCTACTAAGCTGATTGAGCGAGTTTTAAAACTTGCTACTGACGCTGACTCCATCGTCCTCGACAGCTTCGCTGGCAGCGGAACTACGGCCCACGCCGTGCTCAAGCTCAATCAGCAGGACGGCGGCAACCGCAAATTCATCCTCACGGAGATGGAAGACTACGCCGAGCACATCACGGCGGAGCGAGTGAAGCGCGTGATGCAGGGCTACGCCGCCCAGCCCGGCACCGGCGGCAGCTTCGACTACCTGACCCTGGGCGAGCCAGTATTCACGGAAAGCGGCGACCTGAATGAGCAAGCCGGCCTGCCGGGCCTGCGCCAGTACCTCTACTACGCCGAAACCAAGCAACCGCTCCCGGCCGAAACCACCGACGACAACGCGGCCTTCCTCGGCCAGAACGACGGGACAGCCTACTACTTACACTACGTGCCGGACGAGGTAACGACGCTCGACCACGAGTTTTTGAGCACCATCCGCACCAAGGCGGGCCAGTACATCATCTACGCCGATAATTGCCTGCTCACCCCGGAGTTTATGACGCAGCACGGCCTCATTTTCAAGAAAATCCCGCGCGACATTTCGCGTTTCTAGACCACCCCGATGGAGCTTAAACCCTACCAGCAGGAGGTCATTACGGACCTCGCCCGCTTCCTGGACTGCGTGCAGGCCACCAAAAACCTGCCCGACGCCTTCCATGACTTCTGGGCTACCCACCCGCGCACGCCGCTCAAGCCATTTCCGGGCACGGCCATTGAGCCCTACAAAAACACGGTGCCGGGCGTGCCGCACGTCACCATCAAGGTGCCCACGGCCGGCGGCAAGACCTTCATTGCCAGCAACGCCCTGCGCACCATCTTTGCCGCCTTCCCCGCCGACCGGCCCCGGGTTGTCGTGTGGCTGGTGCCGTCCATCACCATTCTCGACCAGACCCTGCGCAATTTGCGCGACCCGCGGCACCCCTACCGCCAGAAAATCAGCACCCACTTCGCCGGCCGCGTCGAGGTCTACGACAAAGCGGCCCTGCTGCAGGGCAGCGGCTTTTCGGCCAGTAGCGTGCAGGAGCAGCTGAGCCTGGTGGTGCTGAGCTTCGACAGCCTGCGGGCCCGCAACAAAGAAGACCGCAAGGTGTACCAGGAAAACGGCAACCTGCAGTCCTTCAGCACCCTGCTCGGCCCCGGCGACGAGGACATTACCCTCATGCGCGTGATTCAGGCCCTGAACCCGGTGGTGGTGGTCGACGAAAGCCACAATGCGGAGAGTGATTTAAGCGTCGACATGCTCAAGAGCCTGAACCCCTCGTTCATTCTCGACCTGACGGCCACGCCCCGCAAAAACAGCAACATCATCACCTTCGTCGACGCGCTGGCGCTCAAGAAGGAGCACATGGTGAAGCTACCCGTCATCGTCTACAACCACAACGATCTAGCCGAAGTCATCAACTCGGCTCTGCAGCTGCAACGCAACCTGGAGCTGCAAGCCCGGCAGGAGCAGAAAGCCGGCGGGCGCTATATCCGGCCCATCGTGCTATTTCAGGCCCAGCCCAAAACGGCCGACGACAACACCACCTTCGAGCTGCTGAAAAAGAAGCTCATTGAGTTAAAAATACCTGAAAGCCACATCCGCATCAAAACGGCCGGGCTCAACGAACTTAAAAACGAAGACCTGTCCTCGCCTAAGTGTGAGGTGCGCTATATCATCACCGTGAATGCGCTGAAAGAGGGCTGGGACGCGCCGTTTGCCTATATCCTGGCCTCGCTGGCCAACAAGTCCTCGGCCGTGGACGTGGAGCAGATTCTGGGCCGGGTGCTGCGCCAGCCCTACGTGGCGCCCCACACCGCGCCCATGCTCAACATGAGCTACGTGCTGACCGCCTCCACCAAGTTCATCGAAACCCTGGACAAAATCGTGCAGGGTCTGAACAAGGCCGGGTTCAGCTCCCGCGACTACAAAGTAGCCGATGCGGCCACCCTAACGGCCAAGCCCGCCCAAACGGGCACCTTCACCCAGGCCCCCCTCGACTTCGACCAGAAGCCGGCGGCCAACACGGGCATGGACGACCTGGCCGCGGTAGATTTCTCCCGCGTCGCGCCCGTGGAACCCGTTACGGACGAGGCCGAAACGGCAGATACGACACAGGCACTGAGCGGGCCGGCCACCAGTACTGTGGAAGCCATTGCTAAAGCGGCGCTGGAACAGGACGCCGCCTTTAAAAAAGTCGTGGATGAAAGCACAACCGGGAACATCCCCGTGCTGCCCACTGAACTTCAATCGCTCGTGAAAACCTACCCCATTAAAGACATTTTCCGCGAGCAGGCTCAGGCACTAATGCTCCCCCAATTCTACTGGAAAAAGCCGTCCGCCAGCCTCTTCGACAGCGGTGATGGCGGTACGACCGTGCTGCTGGAAAAGGAATACTTGCTACAGGGCTTCCAGCTGGGTAAGGCCGATACCGATATTCGGTTCAACGGCATCTCCTCGGAACTCTACCGGGTAGACCTTGACGAAACCAAAAAAGAAGCCACCCCCACCTTCACCCGCATCGACGGCGACGCCAAGGAGCGCATCATGGCCTTCATCCTGGACCCCTCCCGTAAGGACAGCCGGGTGAAGAACTTCACACGCCGCATTCTGGACCAGATCGGCAGTATGTATCCTATCGCCGATAAGGAGATAGAGCGCTACTTGCGGCGCATCTTGGAAGACTTCACCGACGAGCAGTTCACCGACTTTGCCAACCATGAGTACTCGTACTCGCGCAAAATCAAGCTCAAAATCGATCAACTTTCCGAGGAGTATGCTTACCAGCAGTTCAGCAACTTCCTCGACCAGGACAAGGCCATTATCAAGCCCGCTTATACCTTCCCACTGCAGATTGCCCCCGGTGATACCAGCAAAGCCATTACCAAGTCCCTGTATGAGAAGGAAGGCAAAATCAACGGCTTTGAGGAGCGGGTCATCAACGAAATAGCCAACCTGCCCAACATTGCCTTCTGGACCCGTAACCCCGAGCGCAAAGGCTTCCGCATCAACGGCTTTATCAATCACTACCCGGACTTCATCATCCAGACCAAAAGCGGTAAGACGCTGGTGGTGGAAACCAAGGGCGACCACCTCGATGCGGAAACCAAAATCAGCCTGGGTGCTACCTGGGCGCACAAAGCCGGCAACGACTTCCGCTACTATATGGTGTATGAGCGGCGGGCCGTCGACGGGGCACATACACTCGATAACTTCCTCAACCTTTTGCGGGAGATATGATGGGTTTGCTGTCTGAGAGTGGAGTTTTTATTGGTTTTTGCGTGTTTACTAAACATGGTCCCATCTCCTCCCGTCGATGCTTCCCGCGTTAATCTTACTTCCACAATGGAAGTCAATTACTGGTGTCAGGCGCTAAACTGCGCGGAAACCCGGCTGCGCAATGCGGTACTTGCTGTAGGCCCGTTGGCGGCTGATGTGCGAGCTTACTTGTACCGGTAAAGCCTACTTGCTGACAAGATTTGCCACTAATAGCTGGGGCTCTGAGGAGCTGGGATTGCCATTTCCCTCTGAAAGTTGTATCTTTGGTCTACAAACAAAGTATCCGCCACACCGGCTTTGCCGGTGCTGTTTGGCTGGTACCGTAAAATTCTTCGGTCACAAGCTTCGGCTTGCTGTTTGACCGGAAGCCCACCCCGCTGAGGGTGGGTTTTTTTTTGCCTATACCCTATGCCGCCCCGCCCTACTCGCTACTTTACCAAGCCTGCCATCGACTTCACCCAGCAGCTGCAGAAGCTGCAGGCCCGGGGCCTGGTGGTGGCGGACGAGCCGAGAGCCCTACGCTACCTGGCCAACATCAGCTACTACCGGCTCAGCGGCTACTGGGGTAGCTTCCTGACGCCCGGTACCAGCCACTTTCAGCCCGGCACTACCTTCGACGACATTCTGCGCCGCTACCAGTTCGACAAGCAACTGCGTCTGCTCTGCCTGGAAGCCATTGAGCGGCTGGAAATATCGTTTCGCACCCAGATTATCTACCACATCACCCGCTACACCGGCGACAACAACTGGTACGAGCAAGCCCGCTTCTTTAAGCGCAGTACCCCGGCCGAGCAGGCGGC
>NZ_FNOV01000015.1:0-26110 GCF_900107135.1 Hymenobacter psychrophilus | reverse complement strand
TTCGACGATGGCAACGGCCGCATCGCCCGTGCCATTGCCGACCTGCAGCTGGCTCGAGCCGATGGCAGCGGGCAACGGTGCTACAGCATGTCGGCCCAGATTCAGGCCGAGCGCCAGCAGTATTACGACTTGTTAGAGACCAGCCAGCGCGGCTCCTTGGATGTGACGGCTTGGCTCACGTGGTTTCTGGCCTGCCTGGGACGGGCCGTGACGGCGGCCGAGCAGACGCTGGCCCAAGTTCTGGCAAAGGCCCGTTTCTGGGAGCTGCACCGGTCGACTGCGCTGACGGAGCGCCAGCAGCGGCTGGTGACCCGACTGCTCGACGGCTTCGAGGGCAAGTTGACTTCCTCAAAGTGGGCCCGCATGGCCAAGTGCTCCCAGGATACGGCCGGTCGCGATATCGCCGACCTGGTGGCCAAAGGAATCCTGCGCCAGGACAGCGCCGGTGGTCGCAGCACCAGCTACCGCCTGCAGTGGCCGTCGCCCGGATAGGGTGGCGAGCAAGTTGTTCCCAGTTCTCGGGCTCTTGCGCAAGCCATCTTAGTACCGCTAATAGGTGCTTATCGTCGCTGACTCGCTTTTCACGATAATCGATTTTAAGTTATGATAATGTTTACTTATCATAACTTATATTTACCCGCTAAAAGAGTGGCCGTTTGACCCAACTCTGACACCTATATATAAGGTGTGCACCAACGGACAGGCTAAGCACCCAAATCCAATAGCCACCACGCCCTCCCGAACCTACTCCATGCGCGAAGACCTTACGATTGTTCCGGCGTCGACTGTTCCCCCCACGGTCAGCACCCAACTGGCCCGGGCCTCAGCTAAAGTCGCCAGCTTCCTGGAAGTCGGCCTGCAGGGCGCGGCCAACACGGAGCGCGCGTATACCTCGGATTTGAAAAGCTACGTCGGCTTCTGCGAGCGGCACGGGCTGCGGGCGCTGCCGGCCGACGTGGAAACGCTGACCGAGTACGTGGCGTACCTGGCGACGGAGAAGCCAACTCCGGAACCCAGCGACGGGGGCCGTGGGGAGAAAAAGAAGCGCAAGGGCCAGCAGCCCCTCACCCGGCCGCATTCGCTGGCCACCATCAAGCGGCACCTGGCGGCCATCCGCAAAGCTCACCAGCTCGCCGGCCACCGACTACCGGTGACGCTCGATGCGCTCAACGTGGTGATGGAAGGCATTGCCCGCACCCTGGGCAAGCGGCAGGACCAGGCGCAGGCGTTTACCGCGGAGGAGCTAAAGCAGGCCATCCGCCGCATCGACCTGGAAACATCGGCTGGCCTGCGCGACCGGGCGCTGCTGCTGCTCGGCTTTGCGGGGGCCTTCCGGCGCTCGGAACTGGTGGAGCTCAACATCGAGCAGCTCGAATTCACGGAGCGGGCGCTGCTGGTGCACCTGGCCAAAAGCAAGACCAACCAGTACGGCGCGGTGGAGGATAAAGCTATTTTCTACGCCCCTACGATGGATTTCTGCCCCGTGCGCTGCCTGCGGGCTTGGCTCAACTTGCTGGGCCGGAACACGGGGCCGCTGTTCGTGAAGATTCCGCGGGCTACTCCGGGGCAGATGGCCGCTCCCTCGGACAAGCGGCTCTCGGACATTTCCATCAACAAGCTGGTGCAAAAGCGCCTCGGCCCGGCTTACTCAGCCCACTCACTGCGTGTGTCCTTTGTAACGGTAGCCGTACTCAATGGGCAGTCCCACAAAGCCATTAAGAACCAGACCAAGCAGAAAACGGATGCTATGATTGAGCGCTACACGCAGCTTAACAATGTGGTCTCTTATAATGCTGCTCAGAGTCTGGGGCTTTGATTATTTCGCCCAAGCTCGTTTTAAAGCAGCGCATTCCACCCTTAAACGTGGGTTGACCAATACCAAACGGTCTATAGCTTCCAACGCTGCCTTTTTTGTGAGGCTTGCCTGCGTCAACAATTGCTTGAACAACCACGTGATATTCAGAAGCTGCATGGGAGGAACGTACACCCATGTGTACAGGCATTTGCAACTAGTCAACATGGGCCATTCATTGGTGCGCGCGACGTAATACACCGAGCATTCCTCCATGGTGAATCGCGGGTGTAAACTAAGTAGTTCACCAATAGCTTCACTGTCCTCGGGTGTACACTCGACCACAAGGAGCTTCCCCAATTTTATGTACGGTTGCAGTTGCTGGCGGTGCTCCTCCTCCAGCCAAGCCCAAACAAAATCAGTAATGCAATAGGTGAAGGACATCTGAAACGCCGGGGTAATTAACGCAGCTTGTAATAAATCGAGCAGAATAACAGTGTCTTGAATAGCAATGTGGGTAGGCTTCATTCATTTGTTGGCATAAGTTCACGGCGGAACTCTGACAAAGTCATGCCAGCCAAGTTCGCAGCTTTGGAATCAGACACAATGTCTTCCGCTAAGAGCCGGTGAATCAGTTGCTGAAACCGGTACGATTGGTTAGTTTCACCTACATACTTACCCAACCCTACTTCTTGTCTATTGGGAGATATTTTAATACAGAAATACTTATAGTGACCGGCTGTTATCACCTTTAAATCATGTAAGCGACGCATCACTGCCTGCACGGAGATGCCGAATTGTTGCTTAACTGCTATCAACTCATAAGTAGAAATGCGTTTTCGTTCCACCCCAAACTCGCGTTCAACTACCTCTTTGGGCATCAGCATGGCACTGGCAAATCGATGACAGAAGTTTTCTGCCTCTTTTTCGTCATCGGTGGCAATATCAAGGACAAGATGTCCTAATTCATGTAAAGCTGTAAACCGGCGACGTTCAGGGGTATCGGTCTTGTTCAGCACAATTACAGGCAAATTGCTGACGTGTGTAGCCAGACCGTGAAACGAGGATGATGTTTCCAGCGCGAGAATGCAGATGCCATTCTCCTCCAACATTTCAATCACGTTGGGGATTGGGTTGATACCAAGTTTCCAAGCGTGTAGCGTGCAGGTAGCAGCCTCCTCGACATCGTCGTATGTGGTTACCTTCTTCTTAGATGGCCTTCCCTCATCATCTTTAAACGGGGAATTGAAAGTATGCTGGAAATTTAAAAGCCCCTCAACTTCAAGATATCTTTCTAAATAGTCTCTGATTTTCTCTTTTATACTATCCGTCTCTTTAGCCGTGAGCTTAGCCTTCTTACGAAACTCAACCTGGCCTAGCTGTAGCCGATTGGAACGGTAGAAATAATCGGTAGTGAGCTCCAGCGCTTTGGCCAACAGGCCCAATGTTGTGCCTTCCGGCTTCATTAGCCCTTGCTCATACTTATTCAAGGACTGCTTCGTAATCGTGCCAACCCGGTCTGCCAACTCCTGTAAGCTCCAACCCTTCATCTTACGGGCTGCGCGAAGGTTATCAGAAAAAGTGGTCATGCGTGAAGGTTCGTTTTTTCTCAGAGATAAGAATGTACTAATCAACCATTAGCACGGGGCGATTTGTTGCCTTAGCGACAAATATAAGTTAAAATGTTGCTTGTCAACCAAGATCGTTGTACGTTTGTGTCGTCGGCTATGGGGAACACCACGTCCGACGCTTGATTGTACTACCTTCTAATCTACTGCATCAGTACCTCACATAAAAAAGAAACCCTCCCGCCGTGGCAACAGCAGGAGGGTGGATTCAGGAATGATTTTTTCGCGGCACACGAATCCTTGGGCTGGTCACCCAAGCGAGCATTCCATTTGCTTTCGGATACAAACTTACAATTCTTTTACGAATACAAGTGAATTATCCGAGGCCTGCCCAAACGTTTCTTTCCCTTAAAGAAATGCTTGTACCCATTAAAAGGGCCTCATTCAACTTACGGCGCCAGCGGTTCTGGCAATAATATTAGCATGCACAAAATAACCGCTTTTCCCCTCGGCAATGCCGACACTACCCGCATCGACTTAGCCAACGGCAAGAAGCTGCTCATTGATTACGCCAACGTGAGCGACCCGGCCAATAAGGCTGACAAGCGCATAGACCTGAATAAGGAGTTGAGCAAAGACCTCACAGATGCCAAGCGGGGCTACTACGACGTCGTGGCGTTTAGCCATCTCGACAAGGACCACATTTGCGGTAGCACGGAGTTCTTCCATTTCGAACACAGTACGAAACTCCAAGGTGATGGGCGCATCAAAATCACCGAACTCTGGGTGCCGGCGGCTGTGCTGGTAGAAGAAGAGTGCAGCGGAGATGCCAAAACCATTCAGGATGAGGCCCGCCACCGTTTTAAGGCAGGCAAGGGCATTCGCGTTTTTTCTAACCCACTTACCCTGAACAAGTGGCTAAATGACAACAAAATAAATGATGAAGCTCATCGTAAGCTAATCACGGATGCGGGCCAGTTAATCCCGGGTCTGACGCTGGCGGCTGACAACGTGGAATTCTTTCTGCATTCGCCCCACGCTTCGCGCACGGCCGACGGCACCCTGCTTGACCGTAACTCCGATGCCCTGGCTGTGCAGGCTACTTTCCAGGAAAAGCACCCCAGCACCGGGGTTATCAAGAAAACCCGAGTACATTTCTTCACCGATATCGACCACTGCGTCATTGATGATATTGTGAATATTACCGAATACCACGCGGACAAAAAACGGAAAGGCAGCGCGCATCTAGAGCGCCTGTGGTGGGATGTGATGCACCTGCCTCATCACTCCAGCTATCTGTCGCTCTCGGAGGATAAGGGCAAGGATATTACAGTGCCTGATGAGGAAGTGAAGCGACTGTACGAAACCTACGCCCAGGCGAATTCGATCATCATTTCCTCCAGTGATGTCATCCCAACGGAAGATACCACACAGCCACCCCACCGGCAGGCGGCTGCCTACTACAAAACGCTGAACGCGAAAAACAAAGTAGTATATAAGGTTACGATGGAACAGCCGACGAAAGAGGCTCCCAAACCGATGGTGCTCAAAATTGACTACCTCGGGGTGACCCTCGAAAAAGCGGATATCGCAGGTGCGCCAGCTATTCTGACCAAGCCTACGCCACGCGCAGGCTCCACTCGCTAAGTATTTACGGTGGAACCAACAGACCTACTGGTTTTGAACGGTGAAGTCATTACCGCCAAAGACCTACGTAACTATAAGGCCCTGGCGCTGCACAAAGTGCTGCGTCAGGGCAAATTGCCGTTTGTACGCTTGATTGAACTGCGGCGGATTTTGCAGCGCGACACAGTGGTTATTGACGTCGAGCCAGAACTGCCTCAGCAACCCGTTAATAAGATTTTGCCGGTAGAGCGGTTTGCCATCGTGTTTTCGAATAAACCCAATGGGCTACCGAAAATACTTTCGCTACGCCAGGCATTTCCGGTAGTACCCCACCTGAACCTGACGGTCGCCAATGAGCCGAAAGACCTGTGCTTATCCGAGCTGCCTGTTGCCGAGCAACGGCTCGTTTGGACACCAACCGGTCTGCTTCTTTCCCTACGGCATTGGCTGAGGCTTACCGCTCGCGGGGAGTTGCATGATGCAACGCAGGCCCTTGAACCAGTCTTTTTTCCCAGTGCCGAACGAGTATTGGTACCGAGCCTGTTTTTTTCGGCCGGGGCGCAAGTATTACCTAATCACCTAGAGCTATACTTGCTCGGTGAAACGCCGGTTGAGCGCACTTATGGGGCCTACGTACCGGAAACCAAACCAATTGGAACTGCGGCTAGCGCGGCTGTTTCTTTGCTGGGCTTTACCTACGAGGCCAGCCCCCAATTGCACGGCCTGATTCAGGAGCAGCCCCAGACGTTGGCAGGCCTGCATCGGCTGTTAAGCATTGCTGCTGATGACTTTATCGGTCAGCTTCGGCAAACTATTACGCAGTGGGCAACGCAGGCCACGTTTGATTTAGCGCTGCCACTGATGGGACTGGTGCGGGTGCCCAAACAGCGAGTTGTGGAAGCAGCGGCCGAAACGACCGAAGTATGGGCTTTTCTAACTACCCAATCGACGCGAGAAGTAGGTGAAGCATTGGCCTGCTGGCCAGATGCTACCAGTCCAATTGATGACACAGCCATAGTTCAAAACCAGTTGGCGCTGGGGCTTGATGTACCAATTGCATTGCTGAATCCCGTAGCAATGATTTCTCCAGCCCAGGCTGCTGAATACAACGGCCTACACCATATTACGCCGCTTGCCTACGTCGTTATAGGTGCGGGGTCTTTGGGTTCGCAACTCATTGCTAATCTCCACAAAGCTGGTCAGGGCAGCTGGACAATCCTCGACAATGACCAGTTGCTCCCGCATAATTTGCCGAGGCATGGATTAAGCGGCCGACATCTGGGACGTCCCAAAGCGGAAGCATTGGCTGAAGAGCTGAACACGCTCTACGAATTGCCCACTGCTTCTTATCACGTGGTAGACGTATTGCAGGATGAGGCGCAAAGCTTAGCTCCCATTTACCAAGACGCAAATATTTTGCTTGACACTTCCGCTTCAGTTGCCGTAGCCCGGCACTTGGCGCTAGATGTGACTGCGACGGCCCGCCGCATTTCAGTATTTCTCAACCCATCAGGGTCCGATGTGGTGGTCCTGGCAGAATCGAATGACCGAAAACTGCGGTTGGACTATTTGGAGATGGAATATTACAGGGCTCTAACACAGGAGACTGTGCTAGAGGCACACCTGCTGAGTACTGGTTCAGCTATTCGCTATGCCAACGGCTGTCGGGATAAATCTTCGCGCATCCCACAAGACCAAGTAGCGCTTTTAGCAGCAGTGGGTGCGAGGGCTGTGCGCTCGGCGGCTACCAAGCCAAACCCTTTGATTAAAATCTGGCAAACCCAACCTGACTTAACCGTCACATCCCTCGCAGTCTCTACCTCCCGCTACCGGCAAACTTCTGCCGTTGCCGGGTGGACCTTACACATTTCTACTCGCCTCATGCGGGAGATGGCTAAGCACCGCGCCACACGGTTGAAGCATGAGACACAACACTTCCGTGAAACGGGTGGGGTGTTACTTGGTGCCTTCGATACGCAGCGGCGGCAGATTTACATAGTGGACCATATTACCGCACCCTTGGATAGTCAAGAACGAGGTGACAGTTTTATTCGCGGCGTAGAAGGGCTTTTAGATAAAGTAGAAGCTGTAAAAAAACTGACCAATGGCCAATTAGACTACGTGGGAGAGTGGCATTCACATCCGCCCAATAACGGTACTAGACCAAGCACCGACGACCGTAAGTTGTTTAGCTGGCTCTGCGACCACCGAATTGCCGATGGCCTACCTGCTGTAATGGCCATCGCCGGTGATAATGTTAATATCAGCTGGTACGTCGATGACCTTGCTAAAGGGCACGCACATACTTGCCTGTAGAATCAGTAAACCACCTTTTCTAACTAATGCAGAATGGATTTTAGCATCGATATTTTAAATCTTGGCAAAGCCGACGCAACTATTATCTGGGCTAAAGACCAAGAAAAGAATTTCGTCATTTTCCTTGATGGAGGTACCAAAGCAGATGGCCAGAAGGTAATTAATCATTACACAAAGCACATTTTGCCGAAGGTTGGTAACCAAATACCTATGTATCTTATAAATACACACGGGCATCGAGACCATATCGGTGGATTGATAGAAATAGCCCAGAGATTCCAAGCTCAAATAGAGGCTTGTTATTATAACAATCACAAGAATAATTCATCCGGTAGTCTCTTGATTACAGAGACCTGCACTGCTGATAGTCTGCAAATTACTTCGCCATTTATTCAACGAATAGATGAATCGATTAAGGAGATGAGTGATTTGGAAGATGCGTTGAGCGTACTAAAAATCAAAGAGTTACCCATTTTTTCAGATGTGAAAAATTTGCCTGATGTCTTTGGTACTAGCATCATAGTTGTAGGACCCAGCAAAAAGTTTTACGAGGATACTGTATGTGATACTGGCCGGAAATTGCTAACAGAAGGCACTCACTTGGATGAGGAAATTTTAAATGAAGTACTTGCATCGACTGACCCATGCCAAGCAATTCAACAATCTCAAGACAAATCGCCAGATAATAAGGTGAGTGTCATGCTGGAGCTAACTTCTAGCAAAGGCAAAAAATATCTATTCACAGCGGATGCTAGTGCAACTTCTTTTGCGTCAGCTGATGAAAACGGGCTAATAGCATCTGACTACAGTGCTGTGCAACTTCCACATCATGGAAGTCATAATAACATTGATGCCGAATGGGCACGACGGTTCTCGCCAGCCTTTTTTTGGATGGCGGCTCCCGGCAATGGTAAACATCCCAAACCAGCGGTAATTGATTGTCTGAAGCAAGCTGTTCCGAAAAGCAGTATTTACAGCACACAATCTCTGAAGGGGACATACATGAATTTCACAACTAATAAAAGCCTATTTCCAGAACGTGGATTAAAACCAGTAGTTAAGTTGTAGTTCTATCATGTGTTGACTTCAATCTGTACCCATAAAGCACGTCCGCTTTCATCTTGGCTGGTGGACTTCTCAAAATCCTGCCAGAGGTGCCCGGGTACATCAGCCGGTTTTGTTGGCAACTCTTGGTCGGAACGCAGAATACGGCCTTTTGTCTTGAGCAGAAGGCGTTCGTAGAGAGGTAGGTAGGGCATATTCCAGCTTTTCTTCCTGGCTTGCTCAGCATCTACCGGAATTAGGGCTACCAGCTTTTCACTTTCCATCAATTCAAGCCCTAAGCTCGAAAGGGTAGCATTCTCGCTAGCATGGTGGCCCACTTTGTAGAGTACAGTGCGGTTTAATAACTCGGGCCCTTTAATTGGTGGAGCCAATTTGTCCCAACTTACCTGATGCCACGACCGCCAGTTGCCCACTTGCGCATCGCCAGGGAAGAGCAATACGTCACCATTGCCTAATTCAAAGGCAAGCGCCAAGCTGGTATTATTGGTATTGCTATCTAGCTTCAGCGCCAGCTGTTCAGCTGCTAGCAACCAATCTGTATCAATGCGACGCCACATACCGGCTTTATCAGAATCTGCACCATAATACTTATCAAAAAAGGCATTGTACTCCGTGCTAGCCACCGCTTCAGCAATCCTGGCTCCAAAGGAAGCATTGAAAGGCATTTCCGTTGCCGCTGTTTCCAATCCTTCAACGGCTGCGTAAAAGCTGGACTCCATTTCCAAGGATAACTCTGCGGAGTTACTAGCTACTGTATAGATATCCCCTTTACGGGGTCGCGACTGCTTGATAAGCTTACTATCTTCGGGTGGCCCTAAAACAAAGACTTTAAGACCAGCTACCTCTGGTACTTGCAGCGGTGCTTGTCCGGGTCGGCAGTAGCGTACGGTTTCGCTAAACGAACGGACTAAATCCATCTGTTTGGCTTCTCCCTTTGCCGCCATGCCGTTGAAGTCCAAGATATTTTGCAACTCCTTTCCACGATTTTCGTCAGCTGCAGTTAGCCGAGTTACGGCTGCAGTTAACGCGTGTAGCTTTTTTTTACGCTGTGTTTGGAGTTGGCGAGCAAGTGGGTTTTGCTCATCTTCTGTCCAGGCCACCCAGACTTCCCCAACGGTTATGGTGCGGAAAATGTCTTCGGCATACTCAAAACCGCTTAGGTGGTCCCAATGCTCATGCGTAGCAACTATAACATCGAGCTTTCCACCAGTTGCTTGCTTAATGTCCTCGGCCACCTCTTGCATGCGCTCTTTGGAATTAGGAGTGCCAAGAAATACGCCGCAGTCAATCAACACATAGCTGGCTACGCCATCTGCGCGCCCAAACGCCAGCAGGAAACAGTCGCCCAGGCCACCGGTGCGGTACATACGGACAGTTGCCCCACCAATAGGAGCAGTTAGTAGAATACTCATTGGTTAGGAAAGCAAGGAATCATCAATGCGGTGAAGAAAGGCAAACGGTTCGGCTAAACCTTCGGCGTGCTCTTTGCCACGAGAGCCGAAATACACGCCCTGTAAACTAGGAGTGAGACCATTAAGTAAGTATGCTCGATGAGCTGCCATACGCTGCTCATCGAGCACGTCTTTGCGCACAATGAAACGGATGTTGCCTTTTTCCAAATCTATCAGTAACGTGCAACCTCCCCGAAACATAAAATCGTAGTCATTACCATCGGCAGGCGTTTCAGTGCGCGAATCGATAGCCTTTTGGCGTTCTAGTGAGAAGTAGCCCCGGCGCCGTTGTGTGGCAACTACCACCAGGTCAGTTCGGACTTCACCGTTGGCCAGCACGCGGCGCGCTGGTCGCACCGCGTGGATTTCCAGCGTAGGCATATTTTTAAGGCCAAGTTTGGCGTAATGCGTGCTTTCGTAAAAAGAACCATAACTCACCAAATCACTACTCATGCCTAACGCACGCACAGCAGCTGGCAGCTGGGCCTTAACCAGTGCTTCATTTAAGCTTTCACAGTTCGCTTCCGATTGCTCATGAACTGAACGTCGCTCCGAAGATAAGCCCCAGTCCGGGCAATAACTGCGCAGGGTTTTGGCATCCCCAAGTGCCTTTTGCAACTCTTCTTCTTCTTCTTTCGTGGGGCTAGCCCACAGCAGACTTTCCTCCGACAAGCTATTAACTCCAGCAGGGTAGATGCCCCAGCGACGAAATGACTCTACTACGGCAACCCGATAGCTTCGGGAGTCATTGGCTACTAAGTCGCGATCGGCCGTTACCAGGGCTCGCAGAAACTCGCCGAAAGTGATGTCTACTGGTGGGCAATAATCGAGGGCTCGGATGCACATTCGCAGTACATGGTGGGCTGTCGTGGCAGCCTCCTGGGCCAAACGATTAATTAAATCTGGGTGCAATTCTCCTTCTGGCAGTACCCCAGTACCCGCTGAAGCAATTCGCAGCAAGTCGGCTGTGCGGGTTTGATAAATGCGTAAAAAGGCACCAAACACAGCAGCTACTAGTATAGACCCACGTGCATGGGGTTCTGCTGTTTGACGGAGCAAAAGCGGGTCGGGAATCTTAGGCATCCAACGGTCATCTGCATCCCGAGTGCCTAGTGCATCACGTAGCGCCCCGTGCGAACCAATGGCTTGGCCAAACTGCTGAGCAAGTTCCCCTAGCAGGTTTTGGCTAGATAGGTCACCACGAGTACGAGCCAATTGGTGTCGCAGGGCTTCCGGGTAGCTGAAGTGTTGAAACAAAGCCACGATGTCGGCCAGCGCTTCATGGAATGCCAGGACGTCAGGATTACTTGGCTCGGCAAACCGCCGGTGCATTCCGTCCAGTAACGCGTGGGTCGTTTCATGGGCGATTATGTCATGCGATAGGCATGTGAAAACCAAGCCGCCTGGCAGTACTTCCTGTCCTTGGGCGGCCGTCGCTCGGAAGTACCCAAATAGCAGAGCCTTCTTGTCCGGGCTGTAGTAGGCATTCGCCTCGCGCAGAGCATGCGGGTAGATTCGTAAGCGCGGAATGTATTTCCATTGCTGGCTCCCACGCCGAGGCACCGACCACAAGGCCCGACGACCTAAGGCTTCCTCAAACCGCTTGATGGTAGCCATCGCAACAGCATAGACCATTTGCTGGTGAAAGCGGGGGTCGCCCTCAGAAGGAGCTAGCCCATCCTGAGCCAATACAAAAGGTTCATTCAAATCTACCGGACAATACGCCTGACCTGAAGCTGGGTCTACGTCTACCACCTCTAAGTATTCACCTATTGGACCGGGCTCCAGCGGTTCCCACGGCACTTCAAGCGTGATTTGGTTGATTGAAGCGGTTTCAAGCTGCCCCGCTAAACTTGGGTCAAATGCAAATGTTCGGAGCCGACGCTTAGCAGGTAGTGGGTATGCATTCATAAAGCTGACTAAATGGATTTCTTAAGAGTAAGTATTCTGCGCAATACACAGCTACACTGGGTAATCAACCTGCCTCCGAGCTGGGTTTTAGCGCCGGGTCACTGAACTCGGGGCGTTGCAGAGCTGCCAGCACATTGGTGGGTTGGTAAGCAGCATCTGGGAATTTCATGCGCTTTAGCACGCTTTCATCAATCGTCTCGTTGCTGCCGCGGCCAACGCCGATTTCTCGAATGTGCGTACCAAGCAGACGATAATACCATGTCATGGAATTGCGGAGCTGGTCCCCAAACCAAGCTCGGTAGTGCTCTAGAAATACCTCATCGACATCCAGTCCAAGGGCACCGGCCTTGTCTTTCAGCCAATGCAAGGGAATGTTTGCTAGGCCGTCTTTTTCGTAGCCGCCTCCCACGTTGGTATGCACGCCAGTGAACCAGCGTTGTTCCAGCACTTGATGGGCAGCCACATCTTCCCACAGAGTAGGCCGAAAAGTTTTGCGCTTTTCATCAATGGCCAAAGCATGGTATGCGTGATGAATACAATGCCCTAAACGAGCATCGTGAAATTGATGGCTGCGGTGATTGAATACATTGAATACGCCAAGTGGAACCCCAAGTGCCCCGACGGTATCCCATACGCCGATGAAATGAATGTTAATTGCCCGGGCTCTATGGTCCTTCCGAAACTGGTCGACCTGCTGTTGCCAGTCGTTCTGGTTTTGCTCCTTAGGTGGACGCTTGCGGTAGAGTTCGTATGCCTCAGGCACATAAAAATCATGCTCTTTGGGCAGGAGCCCCAAGTGCTGGATTAAGCCAGCTAAACTGCGTACGGTGTAAGCACCTCGGCTGAACCCAAAGAGGAAAACGTCATCATCAGGCTCTAAGTTGTAGAGTAGAAAACGGTAAGCTTGAACGATATTCTTAGATAACCCCACCCCAAAGCTGCCGCCTAGTAGGCGGTCTAAGCCAGGATTATTACCCACTCCCTCATCGTAATATGTAACCTGGACTTTACCATCGGCAGCCAACGGCTTGATAGCCCGAACCAGCTTCATGATATTTGTTGGCTTGCGCTTGCGCCGGTCCATGTTCTCTGGCCGGTTCCACGTACCATCACATAGAATTATTAGTCGTTTACTCATAAGTTTGGTTGTTCCATCTCTGCCAATGCCCTAAGATAAGATCATGTTTAATTTCGAACATCTGGACAATATTACCCGGCAGTACATGCTTATTGAGGTAGAACAGGCCATTAAGGCCAGTCAACTCAACTTCAGCAAGCGGTTCAACGGAACTGGTTTAGAGTTATACCCGGGGCTGCTTCGCGAAGCCGTTACCAATGGCACTGAAGCCACATTAGCTGCTGCGCTCCAGCAACACCAGTGCTTCAATACGCACGAGAAGCGCGGAGCTGAAACGCGCCAAGTACCTGAAAATGCAGCGACTACCTTCGCGGAAGGTGAATTTAATGCTTTTTACATGCGGGGCGTGTGCCACCGTGCCTTACAGGAGGGGTGTATGGTTCAGGTTTACAGGGCCAAAGCGTCCGATATGCACCGTAAGGGCTCCGAGTTGATTGAAGGCAACCTAGAAAATCCTCAGCGTGTGCTTCTAATTATAAGAAACAGCCTAGATGGCAGCCAGCGGGGGCTTGGCATGCCGGCGGGGTCGAACTCGGGGTTGAGCATTCGGTTGACCTCAACTCGCATCAAGTAGATAGACGACTGCTTAGCACTTGCGACACTATCATTGCAGCGTATATGGATACAAGATGACCCGTTCTGAAGTTTTAGCTAGACCACCTCAAGCTTACTTGCACCGGTAAAGACTACTTGCTGACAAGATTTGCCACTGATAGCTGGGGCTCTGAGGAGCTGGGATTGCCATTTTCCTTTAAAAGCCTTATCTTTGGTCTACAAAAAAAGTATCCGCCACATCGGCTTTGCCGGTGCTGTTTGGTTGGTACCGTAAAATTCTTCGGTCACAAGCTTCGGCTTGCTGTTTGACCGGAAGCCCACCCCACTGAGGGTGGGTTTTTTTTTGCCTGCCGCTCTGTTCTATGCCGCCCCGCCCTACTCGCTACTTTACCAAGCCGGCCATTGACTTCACCCAGCAGCTGCAGAAGCTGCAGGCCCGGGGCCTTGTGGTGGCGGACGAACCGCGGGCCCTGCGCTACCTGGCCAATATCAGCTACTACCGGCTCAGCGGCTATTGGGGCAGCTTCCTGACGCCCGGTACCAGCCACTTCCAGCCCGGCACTACCTTCGACGACATTCTGCGCCGCTACCAGTTCGACAAGCAACTGCGTCTGCTCTGCCTGGAAGACATTGAGCGGCTGGAAATATCGTTTCGCACCCAGATTATCTACCACATCACCCGCTACACCGGCGACAACAACTGGTACGAGCAAGCCCGCTTCTTTAAGCGCAGTACCCCGGCCGAGCAGGCGGCTTCCTCGAAACTCCTCTCCACCATCCGCGGCGAGCTGGACCGGGCCAAAAGCAAAACCTTTATCGCGGACTACTACCGTTTCTACGACCAGCCCCGTAACCCGCCCGCCTGGATGGTACTGGAGCTGCTCTCCTTTGGGACGCTCTACAACCTGTTCACCCAATTCGTGGATACCAAGCCCAAGCTGGCCATTGCCAACCACTTCAACCTAGCTTTACGGGTGTTCGACTCCTGGATGCAAAGCATCAACGGGGTTCGCAACAAGTGCGCGCACCATGATCGGCTGTGGGACATCTCGATGAAGCCGATGCTTTCCAACCAGCGGGGCCACGCCGGCTACTGGCTCACCGAGTCCAACGTCACGGCCATCAACACCAAAATCTATTACACTCTCTCCATCTTCAACTTCCTGATGGTGCAGGTCAGCCAGACCTCCAGCTTTGGGCGGCGGGTGGTTGCTCTGCTGCGCGAATACGACCTCATTACGTTGGGTCTGCACCGGCAGCACATGGGGTTCCCGGCGGGATGGGACCAGGAAATAATGTGGCTGGAGGTCTAAATACTAGCAAAATCGACGTTGTCACTCTATTCCGTCTTTAGCCTTAGTTAAAAAGTTGAGCGGCCCATTTGGCACCGGCCACTAAGTGTCATAACCGAGCAGGGTTTTCTGCGGGATAGAGGCAGACAGGACCAGAAAGGCACACCTTTCTGGCCCCTGCCAATCAGTAGCGACTTATCCCGGAAATGAGGGGCCAGAAAGTGGGGCCAGCTGCGTATCTTCATGGCCCCACTTTCCTGACCCATTCGCCATGAACTTCGGCTACGCCCGCGTCTCCGCCAAAGACCAGCACCTTGATACCCAACTCGCCCAACTCCAGGCCGCCGGCGTCGACCGGGTGTTTCAGGAAAAGATCAGCGGTACTACTACCCAACGGCCCGTGCTCACCGAGCTGCTGGCCACCTTGCGGTCCGGGGACACGGTGACCGTGGCCCGCCTGAACCGGCTGGGCCGCAACAGCGCCCACATCATGCAGCTGGTGGCCGAGCTGCACGAGCGCCAAGTGCGCTTCGTGGCCCTAGACCTGGGCATCGACACGGCCACGCCGGCCGGCCGGCTGGTGCTGGGCATCTTCGCCGCGCTGGCCGAGTACGACCGCGAGAGCATCCGCGAGCGGGCCACGGCGGGCATTGCCCTGGCCAAAGCGCAGGGCAAGCACCTGGGCCGCCGCCCGGGCGTAGATACTGGCAAGCTGGCCAAGGTGCAGGCCTGCCTGGCCGCCGGCATGTCGGTGCATCAAACGGTGGTCATCACGGGTGTGAGCGAATCCAGCGTCAAGCGCTACCGCCGCCAGGTAGAGTTGTGTAATTCGGATGCGGAATGTTCACTTGTGGGGCAAGGACTACGGCCTGAGCTACGCCGGCGGCACATGGTACGCCGATGACGCCCGGCGAGTCCACTTGGGCGATTTCCCGTGGCGGGTCAACGACAAGTTCACTTACACCTACGACTTCGGTGACTATTGGCAGCACCAGGTGCGGGTCGAAAAAGTGCTGCTGCCAGCCAAAGTGCCGGCAGTGCCGGTGTGTGTGAGTGGCCGCCGCGCCTGCCCGCCGGAAGAAGTGGGCGGCCCCCGCGGCTATGACCAGCGCACGCTCGACCAGTTCAGCTGGGCCTACGAAGCTCATGACCGTTTACTGGCCGGCGAGGATATCCGAGAGGACGACGTACCGACCTGGTTCTGGACCTATCGGCCGGAACACTTCGACAAAGACCAGGTCAACCAGAAACTAGCCAAACTGTATCAACTTAAGGGCAATCCCGATTTTCTACTTTCGCAGGGCGGTTACGACTATTTCTTCGCGTATGAACGCGCGTGAAATCTGTATCAAGAAAACCAGATGGTTTATTTGATACATCCCAGGTAGCTTTGCGCCATGCAACAGGCCGTTATTTTCGTGCGCGTCTCCAAAAAGGAGCAGGACTACCAGCGGCAGGTGGAGGACCTGCGCGCCGTGGCCCAGAGTCAGGCCGTGCAGGTGGTGGCCGAGATTGCGGAGAAGATTAGCGGCGCCAAGCGGAATCAGGACCGGGAGGGCATTCAGCAGTTGCTGGAACTGAGCCGCCGGGGCGCCATCCAGAAAGTATTGGTGAGCGAAGTCTCGTGTTTGGGCCACTCCACGGTAGAAGTCCTGCAAATCGTCGAGGAGTTGACGCAGCTGAGCGTCAGCATCTACGTCCAAAACTTTGGGATTGAAACGCTCAAAAACGGCAAACGTAACCCCGTCGCCCAGTTCATGTTCACGCTGCTGGCCGAATTTGCCCGCCTGGAGCGCGAGACCCTGCGCGAGCGCATCCTCTCGGGCATGGACGAAGCGCGGCGGCAAGGCGTCACGATTGGCCGCCCGGTGGGCGCGAAGGAAGACAAAGCCGTCTGAAAAAGCATGCCGCCGTCGCCCGGCAGCTGCGCGCGGGCCTGAGCGTACGTAACACGGCAAAGCTGTGCGACGTGGCCATCAACACGGTTCGTAAAGTGAAGGCCTTGATGTAATCCTTAAATCCCTTGATGTCATGAACTTCAAACTACAATTGGTGGCGTGCCTGTCGGAAGGCGAAGAGCCCCTGCTCGAAGACGTGTTCACCTGGAGCCGGGAGGACCTGAGCTTAGCTAGCGTGGGCCTGACGCTGGCCGAATCGAAGGAGCTGCTGCAGCGCATTCAGCAAACGATGATTGGGCAGCAGATAGCGACGCACCTGCAGGCGCACCAGCCCAGCGGGTTGCGCAAGAAAGGCAGCTACCCGCTCCAGTTGAAAACCTTATTCGGCAACGTCACGGTCGATAGCCCGCGCTACTACTTGCCACCCACCGAGGCCGGACCGAAGACCTTCAGTCTCCTGCAGCACCTGTTTCCGCAGCACGTGACGCCGGAATTGCTGTACCTGGAAACCAAGTGGGCCAGCCTGATTCCCTACCAGAAAACGGCCGATTTGCTCCACGACGTGCTGCCCCTGAGTGCGAAGCTCACAGGCACGACCATCCAGCAGCACCTGCACGCCGTGGTCGAGGCGCAGGAACGGCAGCTGCCGCAGGAAGTGGCCCCTTTTCACGGCGTTTGCCAGCGCGACCGCGAGGCCTTGCCGTGCCCGCCCCGCCCGCTGGTGGTCGGCCTCGACGGTGGCTACGTCCGGCACTGGCATAAAAAAGGCTGTTTCGAGGTGATTGCGGGCAAAAGCATTCCCGCCGAAGGGGCTGCCAAATGCTTCGGTTTCGTGCAGGAGGTCGATACCAAGCCGCGCCGACGGGTGTTCGAGGTCCTGCGTTCGCAGGGGCTGCAGGCCAATCAAGCAGTGGAATTTTTCACGGACGGCGCCGCGGTTCTTCGGTCGCTGACCAGCTACCTGAGTGCGGAGTCCACCCACATCCTGGACTGGTTTCACCTGACCATGCGCCTGACGGTGCTGCAGCAATACGCGCTGGGCGTGGTCCAGGTCGATGCGGCCGGTGGCAAAGCGCTGCAGGACCGTTTGCATAGCATTAAGTGGCACCTCTGGCACGGCAACGCGGAGCGGGCGGTGGAAAAAATCAGGGACCTAGACGATATCCTGGCCACGCATCAAGACGACCCGCTGGTGGCCAAGAAATATGGCAAGCTGAAGCCGTTGAGCAGATTAATTGCTGATTTCCAGACGTATGTAGAGCAAAACAGCAGCTTCATCGTGGACTACTCCGAGCGGCATCACTACGGCGAACGGGTGTCTACGGGCTTTGTGGAGTCGGCCGTCAACCAGGTGCTAGCCAAGCGAATGGTGAAGCGACAGCAGATGCAGTGGACCAAAAAGGGCGCGCATCTGCTCGTACAGGCCCGCACCAAGGTGCTCAACGAGGAATGGGAAGACTGTTTCCGGCAGCAGTATCCGGGATTTCGGTCAGTGCCAGCGGAACCGATGCAGATGGCCGCTTAGCCCAATTGCCCCACACTTTTGGATGCTCTCCAACTCTTCGAGAGCATCCAAAAGCGTGGGGCAGCCAAGGTAGACCCCTGCCGCCAGTAGGTGTATGCGCCTTTCGGTAGTGCCATGAGAAACTCGTTTGATTACAACCCAATACGCCTGTTCCACACTTTTTGACTTTCCCCTTAGTACTCTCAACTATCGAACGGCATTTCCTTCCATAGTTAGATGACCTTTTTCAGCAAGGCAGTCTATTTGACATTACATTCTTGTGCTGTTAAATCACTTTGATAGAGGATTTTACTATGAACTATGGAAGAAAATGCCGGTGCTACATGCTCCGAACTATGGAAGAAAATGCCGGTGCCGTCTGTTGAAAGATATGTATGTACACGAATCGGCTATTTTTACTGGCTTCGTGTTTAGTAGCCCTGCTGGACTATTGCAGCCCCTTATGACCGTATGTACCCGTTGGGGTGTGAAAGTCCTGGAGAGCAAGGATTTTGACCATTTTTAGCCATTTCAAAGCAATTACCCACTGTGAATGCTTTTGAAAGAAGAAATAAATTAAAAATCCGAAATCCTTCTTCGGTTTCTTCTTTCTTTTCTTTATCTTCTATTCTTAGGAGTCCATAACTAATTGATAAATATGTAGTTGTGAGCCTAACTATGGAAGAGAATGCCGGTAACTATGGAAGAGAATGCCGGTAAACTATGGAAGAGAATGCCGGTAACTATGGAAGAGAATGCCGGTAACTATGGAAGGGAATGCCGGTGAATCATGGAAAGATTTTAAAGTTATTCCATAATTCATATCTTCGGGCCTTAACTAACTCAGTTGCTTATGAATCTGACTAAGGCGGAGAACACTATTGTGTTTCAGCATAACCACCTTATCCGCACTCAGATGAAGATGGGCCATACCGAAGCGCGCGTCTTTGTCGAAGCTCTGAGATGTATTCATCAATCTAACGATGAACTTCCACCCATCCGAATACACGTCGATGCTATCCTCCATGGTGAGCGTGGTGGTTCTGCGTATGCTAATCTAAAGCAAGCTTGTCGTGACCTGTTCGACAAGGAGCTAAATCTGGAGCCAGTTGAAGGAGGTAACAAGAAGGGTTCATTTATTCTCACCCGTATCGTATCAGACATATCTCTGGATACTGGTACTGGATACGTCACCGGAAACTTTGCTCCGCTGATTAAACCCTATCTCTTACAGTTAACCAAGGCGGGCAATTTTACCAGCGCTGACATTGAAACTCTGCTGACTTTAAAGACGCCGAATGCCCAGCGGTTTTACTGGTTACTGAAGAGCTACCAATACGGAAAGCACGAGTATGCGCCAACGTTGGAATCTTTAAAGTATATCCTCTTCAATGACGAGTTCATTTACCCGGTTTTCGCTGATTTCAAACGCTACGTTCTGGAACCCATAATGAAGGAGTTTACTTCCACAGAAGTTGGGTTTATGGTAGTGTGGAATCCGATCAAGACAGGTCGAAAGGTTACCAGTATCCATTTCGAAATTCCTAAAGCCGATACTCTTGTTCCTCGCCAACTCTCCCTCGGGCTGAATCCGGAGATCAAACCAGCTACTAACACAGTAGTACCCACCAGCAAGGATTCATCATCCACGGATAAGGCTGCTACAATCCTGAATTCGTTGCGAAAGAAGTGGGACTTTGCTCCGTGGCAACTTACAATAGTGAAGAATGCTATCGGTGTTGATAACGTAAAGTATACTAAGCTTCGGGATACAATGTCTGCCGTAAATGCCGATTGGGATAAGTTAGATAATCCACCAGCCGTTCTTTGGGCTAGACTGAAAAAAGAGTTTACTCAGGTCAAAAAGGCTTGTGATGTTTACGAAAAGGCTTAAGCAGGGCTATTGTTAGACAGGTAGCGTAAGTTATCTCTTCTCTTCCAATTAACTCGTTGTGGTAACGTCTATTTTGTAGTGTACCAAGCATAAGTGCGTTAAGCCTAGATAAATGCTGGTGTGAGTCAAGTAATAAATCAAAATCCAGGGTTTTTAGGCATGCGTTTTGAATGATACAAGACAGAGGTGAAAGTATAAAATAGTCCATTTACGCTTCAAAAACGCGGTTTTTATACTATTACAGACTGATTGTGCCTTCTGTTTCTTCAGCAGCAGCTTTTAATATGGTCCTAAATGGTTCGGTTAACCTTCGGACCAAATTTTTAACTGAGCCTCATTTCTTCCTTGCTGAAGAGCATTGCTGCTTAGCACACGATCCGCCTTTTTGATGGTGGCTCTCCCGACGTTTTAGTAGCCTTAATCTCATCGGTTCTCACTTTGTAGTGGGGTTGCCTTTTCTAAAGGGAGCATTGGCCTCTGGGACGACTTAGTATGCTGTTCTCACCCTTACCCCGACAGCTTGGCAGATAAGAGTCAGAAGCTACAAAGTTACGTACTAACAACGGTCGTTCTTAGTACGTAACTTTGTAGCTTCTGACTCTTATCTGCCGCTCCTAACTGCTCGAGATGGACTATGTTCTCTACTTACGCGCATCGACGCTCCGACAAGGCCAGAGCGGCTTGGGCCTGGAAGGCCAGCGCCTGATTGCCCATCGGTTTCTACAGCCCGGCGACAGGATTCTCTCCGAGTACATTGAGGTGGAGAGCGGGCGCAAGAACAATCGCCCGGAAATGGCGAAGGCCATTGTCGAAACTCGCCAAGCTGGCGCTACGCTCCTCGTAGCGGAAATGTCGCGGTTGGCTCGCAGCGTTTACTTCACTTCCAAGCTGATGGAGGAGCGGGTGCGCTTTAAAGCGTGCGACATTCCTAATGCCGACGAATTTACCATCAACATCCTGGCGGCCGTCGCGCAAAAGGGAGCCAAGGATATTTCCGATTCAACGAAGCGGGGTCTACTTGCCAAGAAGGCTCGCGGTTTTACCTTGGGCAACCCGAGTAACTTCACGGCTGACTCCCGGGCTCTGGGCCGGGCAACAGTACAACGCAATGCCCAGGAAGCCATACCCAATAAACAGGCCCGTCGCCTCGCCTCTCTGCTCCGGCGGGATGGATTGACGTTGCTGGCTATTGCCGACGAGTTGAATGCCCACGGCTACTGCACACGTCGGGGAAAAAGCTTTCACAAAACCACGGTGTTACGTCTGCTCAAACCAGATTTGTCCTCGGCCAGTCTACCCGAGCCTGATGCCATAGCGTAGGCTGTTGCCACTAGTCATCACGCCTTAAGTGTTTGCAGACCCGCATTTGGGTAACTTGCCCAGCTAGCGGCAGCGCCCCGTTTCTCACTCATCGCCCCATTTACGTCCTCTATGAGCACCGCCCGTGAACAGCAGAATATCGAGTGGAAGGAGTCGTGGCGAGAGGAGTACTTCAAGTGGATTTGCGGCTTTGCCAACGCGCAGGGTGGACGCATCTACCTGGGGAAAAACGACAATGGACAAGTCGTTGGGCTCACTAGTATCCGCAAGCTGCTCGAAGAAGTATCCGCAAGCTGCTCGAAGATTTGCCCAACCAGGTGCGTGATTTGATGGGCATCCTGGTGGAAGTCAACCGGCACGAAGAAGGCGGACTGGAGTATCTAGAGATTGTTGTCGAACCCTACCCCTACCCTATCAGCTACCGCGGTCAGTATCACTATCGTAGTGGCAGCACCAAACAGGAGCTTAGGGGTCCGGCACTAAGTGCGTTTCTGTTGCAGAAACAAGGCAAGCGCTGGGATGGTGTACCGGTGCCAGGCGTCAAGGCGCACGATTTATCGGCTGAGGCCTTCACCTTATTTCGACAGCGCGCCGCTAAGAGTGGGCGCGTGGATGAGCAGGTTCTCGACGACTGCAATGAAGCGCTGCTCGACAACCTGAATCTAGTGGACGGTGATTATCTGAAGCGTGCCGCTGTGCTGCTGTTTCACTCCACGCCCGAGAAATTTATCACGGGCGCCTATGTCAAGATTGGCTTCTTTGCCGCCGATGATGATTTGCGTTATCAGGACGAAGTGCATGGGCCACTGCTCGTGCAGGTAGAGCGTACGCTGGATTTGCTGCAGACAAAGTATACCAAAGCCCAGGTGCGCTATGAGGGTGCAAGTCGCCTAGAAGAGCCTCCTTTCCCTGCCGCCGCCCTGCGCGAGGCGTTGCTCAACGCCTTGGCCCACAAAGATTACAGCGGCGGTACACCCGTCCAGATTAGCGTTTACGAAGACCAGCTGCAGTTGTGGAATGAAGGCCACCTGCCCGACAGCTGGACCGTAGAGAACCTGTTGCGCAAGCATCCATCCAAGCCCTTCAACCCGGACGTAGCTAATACCCTTTTCCGGGCTGGATACATTGAGTCCTGGGGCAGGGGCACTATCAAAATGCTAAATGAGTGTCGGGCCGCCCACTTGCCGGCACCGCAATTCTACTTCGAAGCCTCAGGCTTCGTGGTGGCATTTGCTGAATACTCGGCGACGTATTGGCACCAGCGGGGCGTACGCGCGGACCTGATTCCGGTATTGCTGTACGCCACACAGCACAGCATCATCACAAACGCCTTAGTGCAGCAGCAATTGGGGGTAAGCAAGTCTACGGCCACCCGCTACCTCGGCGAGTTAGAGAAGGGCGGGTACCTGCAAAAAATCGGGACCCGCGGGGCTGGAACGGAGTACCGGTTAATTGGCTCATGATTGGTTCACGATGAACAAGAGTATGGCTGCAATTCGTTGAATAGACGCTGCAGGGCCTGTTTTACTGGCAGTTCAATTGGTTCACTATTGGCTCAATCAACCCTGCATGAGCCAATAGTGAACCAACCCCTTCCATACTGCTAGCAATACAAGTAACACTTGTATTGCTAGCTATTATATGTGCACTAGCAATACTATCACATATACCTGTTTGCAGTATTATTTTCTGATTGCTAAGCAATTAGAACAGAAGCAGAAAAGACAATATTAAAGCTATTGTCACTATAAGCGCTAGGTATACTTGCTCTTATAGCATATATTGCATCAAAATAAGCACAAGAAGTGCTAGCATAGCTAGCGCTGTAAGCCCTGCTAGTTATGTCGGTTTCCACTACAACAACACCAAATCCACAGGTCATTGCCGTTGCCAACAACAAGGGGGGCGTTGGAAAGACGGCCTCTGCAGCGGCTATTGCTGGTGAACTGGCTCGCCAGGGCCACGCTGTACTCGCATTGGATTTGGACCCGCAGGCGGGTAACCTCACGGCCGTGCTGCATCAGCGTGGTTATCGGGGACACACACTGCTTTCTGTACTGTTGGGGGAGGCTACTCTGGAGGAAATCATTGTCGAAACCAAGCAAGCCAACTTAGACCTGTTGCCCGCTTCAATCCAACTGCTGAGCCAAGAATCGCGGCTCCAACGAATTCCTGGCTACCACGGTTTGTTACGCCGACTATTGCCGCAGCTCAGCGGCTACGCTTACCTAGTAATTGACTGCCCACCTTCGTTGGGGGACCTGACCAGCCTAGCCCTGACGGCGGCTGATGTATATGTTATACCCTGCCAAGCCGAGCAGTTGGCCTTCGACGGACTACACGACATGGTGCGAGCCGCCGGCGTTGTGCGGGACAACCTGAACGAAAAGCTGACCATGGCCGGCATTTTTTTCACTGCCTACCATCCCAACCAGCGCGGCGCGCTCAACCACGGTACGGTAGAGGCCACGCGCCGTATTTATGGTGACGATGCTTTGCTACCCCACATTCGCAAGGATATGGCCGTGCCAATGTCACAGGCTACGCAACAAAGCGTTTGTACCTACGACCCCACTAGCCGCGCCGCGCAGGACTACCAGCTACTCACCCAAGCCATTCTGAAAGCTCTATGAAAAAGCCCACACAAAGCATGGCCGATATGCTGATGCAGTCGGTCGCCGCTCCTCCGCTCACTGCTGCTCCGGCTGCTTCCCCACTGCCGGAAGCGGGGGAGAAGCTCGTCGCCTTTGGCCAGCGCATTACCATCACCCACAAAGAGCAGCTAAGTCGGCTGGCTTTTTGGAGCCGGCGCAACGAGCGGCTTCTGCTCGAACAGGCGCTAAGCGAATTCTTTTCCCGTCAAGACCCCGAATTGTTACGACCTATCGCTAAAGGATAGGCAGTGGGGGAGGAGGGAAGCAATTAGAATGCAGCCGTTCTCAATTATTACTTTGGTTAAAATTTTGGTCCAAAAGTCGCATTTGGCGAGCACACCCTACGCAGGCATTTGCTGCACCTCAAACAACTGGAGCAGCAGCGTAGAAGCACTCATTAGCTGGTCAGGTTGGTGAAGTACCGCCGGCTGGGGTTCAGGTCTGAGTAAGCCAAACCAGTTCAATCCCCGCTCAAACGTGCGCACGCCGTAGCAATGACTGAGTTGTTCCAACGGCGTCCGATACGCTGGGTCGGTGAACTCGGCCAGCACAAAAGGAAATGCCCGCTAGTAGTGTGCCGCATAGAAGGATACGAGACGTATTTGTTCGCCGAAGCGGGCGAGCAAATACACGGAATAGGCCCAGCCGGTTTGCCCCACCGTGCCGGAGGGGTAGCCGTCGTTCGAGGCCCACAGGAAGCGCTTGGTAAAGGTATCCAACACGAGCGCCCAAAGGGCCGGGCGTTGGGCCGGGTCGAGCAGTTGCCCACCTTTTTTGGTCAGGAGCAGTTGCCCCCGCACCAATCGGGCCAGGCCCGCCAGCAGGGTAGTTTGGTGCAAGGTGGTGATGGCCAGCGAATCTATTTCCCGGCTCAGGGTGAACAGGCCCGTTTCCAGCCCTTCTTCAAGGATGAATCCGTGGGCATAGAGTTCACGCAGGTACTTGCGCGGCAAGGCCCCCAAGGGTGTCAGGCGAAGGGGCGTTTCGCGCTGTAGCAGGTGCAAGAAGGCCTCCGTTAGCCGCAGAAATGGCACCTGATCCAGCACGTCGTTCGGCACGCTGGTGCGCAGCCGTACTACGCATGACGGTTCCAGTGGCTGGTAGAGCAGCTGGTGCATCTGCACGGGACTCAGGCCGCAGAAGTCCGGCTGCGGCGTATCGTTATAGTGGTGCACCGTAGCAGTAGAAATTGGCTTGGAAGGCATAGGCATGATCTTTTACTTTTATAAACGCAGGCCTCTCGTTCATCTGGCAACCGACCACGCGCTCGATCTTGACCGAGAGGTAGTCCCTTACTTCCAGCTATCTATCGACTCTTAGCAGAAGCCGTGCTCATGCCGATTGTAACGGCTGTGCAGCAACGGCCACAGCTGGCCAGCCATTGCCAAATCCCACGCTCAGAGAAGGAGCTGATGACGAGCACCTATCAGGTGGCAAGATAGAATTTTAAGCGTCCACTCAAAGAGCAGAATTGTTCATAAAAAGGACGCTTTTGTTGAACGATTACTTACCGTGGGTCAACTCCACCACGCGGCCATTCTGCGCTTCCACAATGAGTTCAAACGTTCCGCCGAGCATGTCATCAGGGAGTGTGCCCGCTAGGTACCAGAAGCCATTGATTAAGTACACCTCGTAGGGGCGCTGCCTGATAATATTTTCTTTACCGTAAATGGAAAACAGCAACGGTTCCATCATGGCCGTGGCCACGGCTCTGGTGGGTAGCAGAGGTTTGTAGAATGGTGTTTGGGCAGCTGCACTTATGACGCGTTGCACTTGCTGCCGGGCGTGAGCTTCACCTAGAGTGTGTGGACAGTCATGTTTAAATTTGCGGGATGCGACGCCACGAACTTACTGAGCGTGAATGGGAACTGATTCAGCCGCACACACTTGGGCAGGCCGGTACGGCAGGCGGCACAGGCCGCAACAACCGCCATTTTGTCAACGCCGTGGTCTACCGGGTGCGCACGGGCTGCGCCTGGCGCGACCTGCCCGAACGGTTTGGCCCTTGGAACACGGTAGCCCGACGCTTTCGCCGCTGGGCGCTGGCTGGGGTCTGGGAGGGCCTGTTCCAGGCGGTGCAGGAGCCGGATTATGCTTGGGTGCTGGTCGACTCGACCACGGTCAAA
>NZ_FNOV01000032.1 GCF_900107135.1 Hymenobacter psychrophilus | reverse complement strand
CGCGCTTCCACTTTCTGGACGAAACGGGCCTGCGCCTTGACTAGTGCCGCCAGTATGGCCGGGGCGCCGGCAGGCCGTGCGTGGGCCTGGCGGCGCCGCTGAGCCGGGGCCGTAGCCTGACGTTGATCGGGGCGTTATAGGTGCGGGGCCTGGGGGCGGTGCAGCTGCTGGAGGGCAGCCTGAATTATGTCAATTTCGCTTGGTACGTGACCGAGTGTCTGGTGCCGACGCTGCAGCCGGGCGATGTGCTGGTGCTGGACAATTTATCGGTGCACAAACTGCCGGGCGTGGTCGATTGGTTGGCCGAGCGGGGCGTGCAGGTGGCGGTTCTGCCGCCGTACTCCCCCAATTTTAGCCCGGTCGAGCAGGCCTGGAGCAAGTTCAAAACCAAGCTGCGTGCTACCCAGGCACGCACCCGTCAGGCGCTGGAGCAGGTGCTGGAGCAGGCCCTGCAGCTGGATTACCAGCCAGGACGCGTTGGGCTGGTTCAACCATTGGGGCGCTACCACACGCAAGAGGCGCAGTGAAATGAGCGGGGTAAATCGTTCGCGAAACTGCTATATGCCTGAATACTAACCATAACGATATTGCCAATCTGGAATCAGGCGAGATGGTTGGCGAAATGTCTTTTCTAGAATCTCGTCCCCCTTCAGTATCAGTAATTGTCACAAAACCTTCTACCGTTTTCCAGATCTCCCGTGATAAGATCAATTCCCGGCTTTTAAAGAACGCCGAGTTCAAAGCGAACTTCTATCACGCCCTGGCTCTGTTCCTATCAAACCGATTGAGAGAAACGACCGATCAGTTTAGATTTGGAAATATAGAAGAAGATGATTTGTTGGAAACTGCCGTTTGGGATGGAGTAGCTCAAGCAGGCTCGCGGTTCGTGCAGATCATACATCTAGAACAGGAGTTTGCTGAACTCTGTAAAACAAGCCCAACTGCGTCTGGCCGGTCCCTTCCTCAATGCGGACCAAGCCTTCGATCTCAAAAGCTTGCGTCAGAACTACGCCAAGCGCGCATTAGCGATTTGTAGTACTCCCCAAAGTTTGGACAGTTTGTGGTGACTATCTTAGTCAATGCCATGAACCCAAAACGCACCCGTCGCCGCTTCACTGCCGAGTTCAAGGCAGAAGTGGCCTTAGCCGCCCTGACGGAGCGGCAGCCGCTAGCCGAACTGGCTGCCCGCTACCAGCTGTCGGTGCCCCAAATTAGTCGTTGGAAACTCCACCTGCGCCAACAGGCGGCGCAGGTGTTCACCGACGCGGTGACTACCTGCGCCGGCCTCGCCCGACGTCAAGCCTTTGTATGCCGCCATCGGCCGGCTGGAGATGGAAAACCAGCTACTAAAAAAACGCTGCCCACATGGTAGTGGCCCAGCAACGTGCCCTGGTGCAGGCCAGTGACGAGGGCACGGTTCAGGCCCGCTGCCAGGCCCTGGGGCTGGCCCGTAGCAGCTACTACTACCAGCCCCGGGGCGAAACGGATCTGAACTTGACGCTCATGCGCCTGCTCGACGAGGAGTTTACGCGCCACAATTTCAAAGGCGTACTGGGCCTGCTTGGGCCACCTGCGCCTGCTGGGTCACCAGATCAACGAGAAGCGGGTGCGCCGGCTCGTGCGCCTCATGGGCCAGGAGCCGGTCTACCCCAAACCGCGCCTGAGTGTGCCCGGACAAGGCGTGACGCGCTATCCGTATCTGTTGCGCGAACGGGCACTGAGCGCCCCCAACGAGGTGTGGAGCACGAATATCACCTATATTCCCATGGCCAAAGGAATCCTGTACTTGGTGGCCGTTTTGGACTGGCACTCGCGCTACGTGCTCAGCTGGGAGTTGAGCAACACGCTCGACGTGGGCTTTTGTCTGAGCGCGCTGGACGCGGCCCTGGCCCTCCAGCCGGCTCCCTACATCTTCAATTCCGACCAAGGCAGCCAGTTTACCAGTCAACTCTTCGAGCAGGCCTTGCTGGCGGCGGGCTGCCAGATCAGCCGCGACCGACGCGGCCAGGCCACCGATAACGCCTTCATCGAGCGGCTCTGGCGCTCGGTCAAATGGGAGTGTGTCTACCTCAACCCGGCCACCGATGGCGGCCAGCTGTACGAGCAGCTCCGGGCCTACTTCGGCTACTACAATCACCAGCTGCCCTACCAAGGCCTGAAGGGCAAAACTCCCGCGCAAATCTTTGCGCAAACCCCTACCTTCAGCCCCCAGCCCATTTGCTTAACAAACCCCTCCTAAACTGTCCAGTTTTTGGGGAGTAGTACACTCCACGCAAACGGTGCGCAACGCACTAGCAAACCGATAATGATACCCTATTGAATACTGCACTCTACTCGCCGTCAATTCTTCACTGAGCAAATGAACGCTTAGCTCAACAGCTGCAAGAGGCTGCTCGTGCGCTACGAAACCTGTCTGGAAACCTAGCTCGCTTTCCATTGGCTGGCCTTTGACGTGCTACTGTTGTGTAAAATTGTCCATTCGCCGCCTGTTTAAATACCCTCATAAAATAATTGCCACCAGGAAATTAGTAATTTTGATAGAGGCTTAGGAATCAGATCGAGCTTATAGAGGGTGCTGACGAAGCTCTTTGAGTAAGACCTTATACATGTTTTCGTAGCGATGGTTGAAGCGAAATTCACATCCTTTCAAATGCAACAGAAATGTGTGTTTGGGTATACCCGCGAATTGGTGAAGTCGGCCTTTGGCGAAGCTCTAAAACGACTCGATGCCGTTGATGTGGACCGCATCTTGCACGTACTCATCTTGGCTGTGAAGCACGCGATAGTGGCGGTCAAAACACACACCAACCAAGCCGTCGTAGCCTCGCCAACCATCCGTGTTGACCATTGCCACGAGGTCAATTTTGCCCCGAATAATGCCTGGCAGCGTAGCTTTGAAACAATCGGGTACTATCTCGGTGTACACGCGCCCTGCCCGCTGGAACGGGCCAAGGACAATGGTTCTGCTGCTCGCCCCCCGACCGCGCTTGCCCAGTACACGACGCGGCCCGAAGTAGGACTCGTCCAGTTCCAGGGCACCGCCCAACTCGGCGGGTATAGGGCAGAGTTGGTTCAGCCGCTGGCGCAAACTCAGGTAGATATCGTTGACCGAACGTATGCCCAAGCCCGTGAGGCGGACCGTATCCGAGGCCATCAAATCCAGGGCAAACAGGCGCAGCAGATAACGAAATTTACGGGTCGGGATTTTGCTGCACCCGTAGTGGTGATTAGTGGGCTGCATAACAGTAAGTTATGTCCCTTTTCCTGATTTCTTCTTCCTAAGCCTCTTTTGATATATATAATGAGATACTGTAGATATATCATGCTTTTCGCTATGACTGTGTATGCAGCCGACGTATACAGCCAGTCAAGGATTAAAGCTGACTTGGTCCAGATAGCATATGGGGCATTCAGCAAAAATCCGAATATTATACGAAGCTCTTACGTGGTGCAGAACGTCGCATCTGACTTGCAGATTCAACGAAGCGTATTTGATTTGAATTCGTTTTCAGAATTGCTTCTTCGTAGCGATCAGTACAGTTTGTTGGAGGCTGATCCCAGGAGATCTGTCATGGATAATATTCATCTGAAAACCAATGTGCTGAATTTCTCCACAGGAGTAAGAAAGAAAATTCGTACTGGGCAGATAGCTGAATTTGGCATAAATTACGGCTTTACGAATAACAACTATCCATTTAACAGCTTCAATCAGCCAGTAAATAGCTACTTGGGTAATAATGCAAGTACGCTCAACTTGTCACTGATTCAACCTTTGGCAAGGGGGCGGGGAAGGAACATTGCCACTGCACTTGAACGGTCATACGTACTATATGTAGAAAACGCCAAGAGCAATAATGAGTACATCAACTCGTATGAGCTGTGGCAAATAGGAACTGCCTACTGGAATTACTACACGGCTTTCAAGAGTCTCGACATCTACAAGCAGAGCGAAGCCAGAATTCGGACCGTTCTGTCCGTAACAAAGGATTTGGTCGAAGGCGATAAGAAGCCAGCGGGCGACTTAATACAGATAAAGGCAGACTTGGCCAGCCAGGAAAGACTAACTATTGCTGCTGAACAAGAGCTGTACGCAGCAAAGATTCAGTTAGGAAAAGTAGCTGGTCTGAGTAGCGAAGAGAGTCTGCTATTAGATATTCCTGAGAATGAATATCCCACTGTCGCTCGGTCACTATACAAAAAGGTTATAGATCAAGCGGATTTCATCAGAATAGCCAAAGAAGAAAGAGCCGATCTACGAGCAGCTAGGCAGAGTAATGAAGCCCTAAGGCAACAGTATCAGCTAGCCGAAAACAACATAAAGCCCCAACTGGATTTAACCGGATTTTTCTCCTACGGCAGCGTAAGTACCGGAAACGGTGCAACCGACGTGCTCTCTTCGTTCTCTAATAATCTGGGCAAAACCATCGGAACCGGTGCCAAGCTGACGTTCACATTTCCAGTTAATAATAACCTGGCAAAAGGAAACCTCACAAAAAGCTATGTGACGTTGAATGACCAGGGCGTGATCCTCAACAATATTGAACGAACTATCGCGCTGGAAGTAAGCAACGATTTGAACTACCTGAATAACAGTGTTTCCAACTTGGAAAAGGCGGAAGAAATCACGAACTATAACCAGGAGGTATACAACAACGAGCAACTCAAGTTTAAATCGGGTCTGACTACGCTTTTGAGCCTAATCCTATTCCAGGAGCGTCTTACAACGGCGCAGCTAAGGCACCTACAGGCTTACCAGCAGTTTGCTACAGCTATAATTAATCTTAGGCACGATACAGGAACGTTGATCGACGGTGATAATAAAGGATTCATCATCGATCAGAATGCTTTTTACACGATCCCAGAAACACTCGATACTAAACGCTAAAATTATGCCAGCAAGTTTTCTAAGAAAGTCAGCATTAGAAAAGCTGTCAACACCGGAAAAGTTAGATCAATTGATCCAAGTTACCAGCCCTAAGGCATGGATCGCGCTCCTGGTTGTCTTCGTAGCGCTTGGTACGGGTGTAGGCTGGGCAGTCTTTGGTCGGGTGAGTACAAAACTCAATGTAACAGGAGTTGTGCTGGGCGGAGAAGTCCACGAGGTGGTAGCCACATCCCAGGGGCAACTTATGAAACTACATGCTTCTATCAGCGACAAAATAGAAAAGGGAACCATCATTGCGACAGTGCAACAACCGGAGCTTCTCCAGAAGATCGAAGATGCCAAAGCTATTATAGCAGAGCAGAAGCTTGAAATGAATAAACTCGTATCCTATGGTA
>NZ_FNOV01000006.1 GCF_900107135.1 Hymenobacter psychrophilus | reverse complement strand
CTACCGGAACTGCTGGCCGCCCTGCCCGAAAAGCCCGGCGCTGTGGTGGCCGATAAGGCCTACGACACGAACGCCGTGCTAGCGGCTGTGGCCGGGCAACACGCGCAAGCCGTGATTCCGCCTAAGGCCAACCGGATAGACCAGCGGGCCTATGATGAGAACCTGTATGCGGACCGCAACAAAGTCGAACGCTTCTTTGGCCGGCTTAAGGAGGCGCGGGGCTTTGCCACCCGCTACGAGAAAACCGCCACCTGCTTCTTAGCCGGCGCTCACCTGCTCGCCGCCCTCGATTGGCTCCGATGACTGTCCACACAGTCTAGCCAGCGCCCCGTTCTTCGTAACGCATAACCACCGCGAAACCCGCTACTGGAAGGTGCTCACCGATAAAATGCCCGGCTACCGCCAGGAAATCGAGAACATTCCCAAAGCCAACGACTCGGACAAGGAGCGCGAGGCTTTGCTGAAGAAGCTGCGCACCTTCCGCGAAGACGAGTTTGCCAACGTGCTGCGCGACTGCCACAACATTATCCGCAACCGTGACCACCTCGACCCCACCGCCGCCTTCGATGAAATTGCAAAGGTGCTGTTCGTGAAAGTATTCGTGGAGCGCGAAATGCGGGCCAAGCGGGCCAGCAAAAACCTGTTTACGGTAGAGGTGCTCGAACAGCAGATTGGCGACGACCCGCTGAATATCCTGTTCGAGCAAACCAAGAAGGTGCGTAAATCCGACCGCCTGTTCAAGGCTGACGAGCGCATTATGCTTAAGCCCGAAACCAGCAAGGCTATCGTGAAAAGCCTGGAGGTGTACAACCTCTCCGACACGAGTGAAGACGTGAAGGGTATTGCATTTGAGAAATTTTTGGGTCGCACCTTCCGGGGTGAAATCGGTCAGTTCTTCACACCCCGCCCCATCGTGGAGTTTATGATTCGGATGGTGGGCTTGCAAGAGGGCGAGGTGATTCTGGACCCGGCCGCCGGATCGGGCGGCTTTCTTATCCGGGCCTTTGAGTTGCTGCGGGAACAGATTCTAGCCGACGCCGACCGGCAATACCAAGCCGAAAAGCAAACCATTGAAACCACGCCCGGCCTCTCGGTGGCCGAGAAGGGAGCTCAATTATTGGCCGCTTACAACCGCATTCAGCACGAAATTTCGGCCGAGCGCGAAGGTGGCCGGCTCTGGCACCTGGCCAACCGCTGCCTGTACGGTACCGATGCCAACGACCGTATGGCCCGCACCGCCAAAATGAACATGATTATGCACGGCGACGGCCACGGCGGCGTGCATCACCATGATGGCCTGCTGAACGTGAACGGCATTTTCGAGGGTCGTTTCAATGTTATCCTCACCAACCCGCCCTTCGGCTCCAGCGTGGAGCCTACCGCCAAAGTGCTGCCCAACCAGGTAGAACTAGCGGAAGAAGAAGAGGAGCGCTACCTGAAAATATACGGCGAGCCCTACCGCCTGGCCCGCGAGCAGCAGCAAACCACCCTCAACAAGGCCATTGCCAACCTGTTCGAGCTCGGGCGCGGCCCCAGTGAGAAGAAACCGCTCAAGCAGAAAACCGAAATCCTGTTTGTGGAGCGCTGCCTTAACCTGCTGGCCCCCGGCGGGCGGCTGGCCGTAGTGCTGCCCGAAGGTATTTTCAACAACCCCTCGCTTGAGGCCGTGCGCCACCACTGCGAGGGCCGCGCCCGCCTGCTGGCCGTGGTGAGCCTGCCCGCCGAAACCTTCCTCTCGTCGGGGGCCACTGTGAAGTGCTCATTGCTTTTTGCCCAGAAGTTTACCGAGGCCGAGGCCCAGCAGTACGCCGATACCGTGGCCACGGCCCTAGCCGAGCGCACCGCCCACCACGCCCCCGCCCGCAACCAGGAGCTAGAACGTCTCGACGACCTCATCAAAGAAGCCCAGGCCACTAAGCAGCGCGACGACCTCAAGACCCTACGGGCCGAACGTGCCACCTACGAAAAGCGCCTCGCCGCCACCATCGAGCGCGAAGCCCGACCCTTGGTCAAGCAGCGCCTCGACTACCCCGTGTTCCTCTACGAAGCCGACCGCGTGGGCATCACGGCCACCGGCGAGCCCGACCTGAACGAACTCTACCCCAACGCCGCCCCCCTGCACCCCGACGAGCCCACCGCTCTCGAACTCTACCAGCAGTTCCAGCAAGACCCCGCCGCGTTTGTTGCTTCCGCCCCTACTGAACCTTCTGTATGATTCGTATTAACCCTCAAACATTCGTCGCCAATTGGAGCGAAATAACCCGCTGGGACCCAGTAAGCTTTCACGATATGGTTTGGCACTGGCCGGCCGAGGTACTGCGCCCCATTGGGTCGGTGCTCAAAGCGCGTAAAGAGAAAGTAGACCGCACCAAGCACGATTTTGCCAACTTAACGCCCATTACCATTCACTTTGGCGGTACCATTTCCAAGCGGAATGTGACAGGCAAAAACTACTCAATGGAGTTGTTTTTTGCCCGACCCGGTGATGTCGTTCTGTCAAAAATTGATTTGAAGAATGGGGCCGTCACGCTGGTGCCCGAAGACTGGGAAGACGTGGTTATTACCGGCCACTTTGCTACCTACGAGCCTGACCTTACTCAGCTACTCCCCGCTTACTTCACCCGAATCATTCAGGCAAAACCCTTCAAGGAACTGCTTTGGCGTAACAAAACGGGTGGTGAAGGGCGAAAGGAAGTGAAGCTAGACTTTTTCCTTTCTACGCCCGTGCCCCTGCCGCCGCTGCCGGTGCAGGCGGCCATTGTCGCAGCCTACGAAACGGGCGTGGCCGAAGCCGCCCGGCTGCGGCAGGAGGCGGCCGGGTTGGAAGGGGAAACCGAGAAATACTTTCTGACAGCGCTTGGCATAGAAAACACTTATCGGCCGAAACGCGCGAAAGTACAGGTACTCGAATGGAGCCGGTTGGCTCGTTGGTCGGTAGAAGCGGCCTACGAAGCTATTCATGGGAATGGACAACCCACATCTACCTTATTCCCAATGGTTACCCTTGATGAAGTGAGTGCCGTGTCCTACGGCATCCAAAAATCCCCTTCGAACCGGCCGGGTATGCACCCACGCCCTTATTTGCGCGTTGCAAACGTGAAATCTGGCTATCTTGATTTGAATGAAATTAAATATATCAACGTGCCTGATGCGCAATTTCCTCTGTTCGAAGTGTTGCCCGGTGATTTACTTTTCGTGGAAGGCAACGGTAGCCGCACCGAATTAGGTCGTGCCGCTCTATGGAACGGTGAAATCGATGGTTGTGTCCACCAGAACCATTTGCTAAAAGTGCGCTTCGACCAAAAGAAAGTAGTTCCGGCATTTGCCTCGCGTTGGTTTAATACTGAGACGGGCCGGGGACATTTTTTTCGCTCTGCAAAAACCTCTTCCGGTCTAGGAACTATCAACTCCAAAGAAATGCGACTAGCTCCCATACCCTTGCCGCCTATCGAAATACAGTTATCAATTTTAGAACAGGATTCACTACTCCGCACCCAAGCCGCCGCGCTCCGCCTCGCCGCCGCTGAAACCGAAGCGGCCACCGTGGCGCGGGTGGAGGGGATGATTCTGGGAGTCAACTAAACAGGATGTATGCTGTATAAATCACACCGTAACCAACTATTCCGGTTGTTGCAAAGTGCAGCCCTAAACCCAGAGAAGTTCACAGAACTAACCTCCGGCTTTAGTTACCGGGTTGAAGTAAAAAGCACAGACTTCTTTTTTGAAATAACTCCCGGCGGAACATCGGCTGCCTATTCGGTTTCAACAGTGCCCGGTATTGGAAATACCATCCGCCGCACCAAAAAGGCGGCAAAAACATGGGCCGACATTCAGGAATATTTCATTCGTTGGACTCAGATAATCCGCGAGGAACTCGACACCCCCGACCTCTGGGCCGAAGCCACCAAAACCGCGCAACTCTTCACTGGCACCACCGAAGCTCCCGATGACAAATTCAACCGCCACGAACTAGCCGAAGTACAGGCGCAGCTACGCCAGTTGCAGCAGAGCTTCGCCGCGGCTGCCTTCCCGGAGCCTGCCCGGCAGAAACTGATTGAGTTAACCAAAACAGCCGCTGTAAAGGCCGAGGGCCTCACCAAGAAGGACTGGCAGAACTGGATAATAGGCGGCTTCATTAGCGCCATTACGGGACTAGCACTCAATCCAACTCAGGCCAGCGAAGTATTGAAGCTTGTGAAAGCAGCGTTTGGCGGCTTGTTTCTGCAGTAGTGGGCTTAACCCCCTACGCTCTCAAAATCATGTCGGCCACCTCGCGGCCCGAGGCCAGGGCGGCGTTGAGGGAGGGGTAGGCGGCGTAGTCGCCGCAGCGGTAGAGGTGGGCGCCGAGCCGCAGCGCCTGGCGCGCGGGCTGGCCGGCCGGGTATTCGGGCAAAGCAAAGGGCAGCTCGTAGGTGCGCAGGTGCGGCCAGCCGGCGGCTTCGGGGCCGAACCAGGCCGTCAGCTCCCGGCGCAACTCGGCCGTCAGGCCGGCTTCCGAGAGGCCGTGCTCGCCGTGGGTGCTCACCGACACCAGCCTTTGTCCGGCCGGGGCGTAGGCCGGGGCCACATCCGAGGGGAAGGCCACGTTGTGGGCCAGGCCGGTGGGCGAGGCGTTGAGGCGCAGGAGCTTATCGGGCTTGCCGCTGGGGGCAGGGGCGGCGAAGTAGGTGCAGGTAGTGCGCCGCCACGCCAGAGGTTTGGGGGTCGAAACCAGCGCCGCATCAGTCGCGGCGGGCAGCAGGCGGGCGGCGGCCTCCCCATCAACGGCCACCACTACGGCCGCGGCGGCCAGGGTTTCGCCGCTGGTCAGCCGGACGCTGAGGCCCTCCACGGCGGCCACCGGGCTGTTCAGGCGGACGGTGCCGGCGGGCAAGCGGGCGGCCAGCTGCTCGGGAATCTGTTGCATGCCCAGGGCCGGCACCACCGCTTCGCCAATCACAAACTGCTGAAACACGAACTCGAAAAAGTTGGCCGCCGTGCTCAGGCTCCGGTCGAGGAACACGCCCCCGAAAAAGGGCCGGAAGAAGTTGTCGATGATTTGCTCGCTCCAGCCGTAGTGGCGCAGAAATTCGAGCGTGGTCTGGGCATTGGTGGAGTTGCGGCTGATGAGCTGCGCGCTGTTGTAGCCGCGCATATGCTGCACCAAGCTCAGAATGCGCAGCTTGTCGGGCAGCGTACCAATACGCGAGGTGAGGGCCGAAAACGCGGCCGTGGGCTGCTGCAGCGGGTTCTGCAGGGTCGTCTGCTTGCCATCGGGCAGCCGGATGACGGCCCCCGAGCGGAAGGCTTTGAGGTCCAGCGCCCCGTAATCCAGCAGGCGCTCCACCTCGGGGTAGCGCGTGAGCAGCACCTGAAAGCCCCTATCGAGGCGGAAGCCCTCGGGCGTTACGTCGGTCCGGACCCGGCCACCCACGGCGTCGGCGGCTTCGAGCAGCAGCACGGGGCGGCCGGCGCGGTGCAGGTAGTTGGCGCAGGCCAGCCCGGCCATACCGGCGCCAATAATGATAACGGGTAATTGGGCAGAAGCAGCAGTGATTGTCATAGAAAAAGCAAACTGCAAATGCGGCGCGAAGGTTGTTTTCTAAAGAAGTTAGGAGATAGAAGCTAGTAGCTAGCAGCAGGAGCCTGAACGAAAAGGCCTCTTACTTCTAGCTACTAGCTTCTACCTCCTAACTTCTCTCAAAACAACGGCTTGCGGGGCTTCATGATTTTGCGGGTTTTCATGGTCCAGAGCTCGGCCGCGCCGCTGCGGCTGAGGCTGACGCGCCACGCGCCCATGACCTGGCCCAGTTGGTAGCCGGTGGCCTGGTCCTGCGGGTATTGCTGCTTGATAAGCGCGTAATCGGCGGCGGCAATATCCTGGCCCACTTCGCCGTGGCAGCGCAGGCAAAGCTGGTCGTTGAGCACCAGGGGGCGTTGGTAGGTGAACACCTCCTGGCTCGGGCGGGCCACTTGGCGGGCGGTGTCGGCGGGGTTTAGCTCGGCGGCGGTTAGTTGGGCCTGATTGGCGGGGTTGCGCGGGCGGCTGCTCACGCGGCTCAGCGTGGCCTGCAGCGTTTTGGCCAGCGAATCGGTGCGGGGCAGCTGGGTGGGGCGGCAGAAGGGTAGCGCCGCCGCCACGCCGCCCGCGGCCAGCTTGTCGGCCAGCACCTGGCGCAGCTCGCGCTCGGCGGTGCGCGTGAGCGAGTCGCCGGCCCAGGCGGTGGCCCGCAGCAAATCTTTGGGCATGATGCGCTTTACCTCCCAGTTGGGCGCCTCCAGGGCCAGCTCCTTGGTGTTGCTCAGGTGCTCGACCTGGTCGGGGCTGCAGGCGGGAAACAGCAGGAGCAACAAGGAAGCGAGCGGTAGGATCGGGCGCATAGGTTTGGGCTTATAGCTGATAGCCAGTAGCTGGCAGCTTCTGTACTGGATAAGAAACAGGCGAAATCGAATGTTCGGAGTAGAAACAAAATTGCGCTGCCTACGCCGGAACAACCAGCCGGAACCCTAAAGCTAACAGCTCAAAATGTAACCGTATCTTTGCCATCCTACTACAAATTTCAGAAGGCAAGATGCTAGATAAACTGGAGGCCATCCAACGGCGCTACGAGGACGTGAGCGAGGAGCTGACCCAGCCCGAAGCCATGAGCGACATGAAGCGCTTTAAGTCCCTCAACAAGGAATACAAGGACTTGGGCAAGATTATGGTCGAGTACAAGGCCTACCAGAACGTGCTGGCCAACATTGCCAGCTCCAAGCAGGTCATTTCGACCGAAAAGGACGAGGACTTCCGCCAGATGGCCAAGGACGAGCTCGAAGAGCTTTACCCCGAGGAGGAACGCCTGGAAGCCGTTATCAAGGAGCTGCTGATTCCGAAAGACCCCAACGACAGCAAGGACGTCATCATGGAAATCCGGGCCGGGGCCGGGGGCGACGAGGCCGCCATTTTTGCCGGCGACCTGCAGCGCATGTACATGCGCTACGCCGAAAAGCACAACCTCAAAATGGACCTCATTGACGCCACCGAAGGCACTTCGGGCGGCTACAAGGAAATTATTCTGGCCCTCAAGGGCGAGGATGTATACGGCAAGCTCAAGTTTGAAAGTGGCGTGCACCGCGTGCAGCGCGTGCCGGCCACCGAAACCCAGGGCCGCATCCATACCTCCGTGGCTTCGATTGTGGTAATGCCCGAGGCCGAGGAGCTCGACGTGCAGATTGACATGAACGATGTGCGCAAGGACCTGTTTATGTCGTCGGGTCCCGGCGGCCAGTCGGTAAACACGACTTACTCGGCCGTGCGCCTCACCCACCTACCCACTGGCCTCGTGGCCCAGTGCCAGGACCAGAAGTCGCAGCTCAAAAACTTCGATAAGGCCCTCGGGGTGCTTCGCTCGCGGATTTACGAGATTGAGCTGGCCAAGAAGAACGAGGCCGAAGGCGCCCAGCGCAAAAGCATGATTGGCAGTGGCGACCGGTCGGACAAAATCCGGACCTACAACTACCCCCAGGGCCGCGTCACCGACCACCGCATCGGTTTCACGGTGCATAACCTAGCCAACGTCATGGACGGCAACATCGACGATTTCGTGGAGCAGCTGCGCCTGGCCGAAAGCGCCGCCCGCCTGCAGGAAGGCATCGGATAATTTTTGTCGGCAGGTAATCGTTTGCTGGCTGATAGTGAGAAAAAACGTGTCATGCTGAGCGAAGGCTCAGCATGACACGTTCTGTTAGCATCACACCAAAAACTACCAACTCATGCGTTACCTGCTTCCGCTGCTGCTCCTGCTCTCGGCCCTGACTACGACGGTGCTGCTGCCGGGCTGTGAGCCCAAGGAAGACCTGGTGACGACCGACAGCGGTGCCCGGCTGGAATTCTCGCTCGACACGGTGAAGTTTGACACCGTATTTGTGGCCACCGGCACCGTAACCAAACGCCTGTGGGTGTACAACCGCAACGCCCGGGCCGTGCGGGTGGCCGAAATCAGCCTGCAGAGCCGGCCGGCCGTAACGTACAGCCTACTGATAAATGGCGACGCCGTTGCCAGCGCCCGCAACGTAGAAATCCGGGGCAAGGACAGCCTGCTGGTGCTGGTGCGGGCTACCGTCGACCCCACGCCGGCCGATGGCAAGCCGTTTCTGGTGGAGGATAACCTGCGCTTTGTAACCAATGGCAACGAGCAGGCCGTGAAAGTGCTCAGCTACGGCCAGAACGCCTATTTCCACGACGGCGAAACCATTACCGTCAATACCGTCTGGAAGGCCGATAAGCCCCACGTCGTCTACAATTCGGTGCTCGTAAATCCGGGCATTACGCTGACTATTACTGCCGGCGCGCGCATCTACTCGCACTTCGGCTCGTTTCTGGTGGTGAAGGGCCGGCTGCTGTGCAACCCCGACTACCAGCCCAAAGGTCCCATCAAGCCCACCGACCCCAACATCGTGCGCTTCCAGGGCGACCGGCGCGAGGCCGAGTACGCCGAGCGACCCGGCCAGTGGGGCGGCATCGAGTTCGACCTGGGCAGCCAGGGCAACGTGCTGCGCTACACTGAAATCAAGAACAGCACGCTGGGTCTTTACCTCTATAATCCCTTCGACGAGCAACCCCGTCCCCAGGTGCGGATTGATAACGTGGAGCTGCGCAACATTTCTACGCTCAACAGCGGCTACGGCTTCGATGGGGCCGCACTGCTAAGTTTGTGCGGTGATTTGGCAGTCAGCAACACGCTCATCAGCAACTGCGAGCAGTACGCGGTGTACGCCACGCAAAGCAGCCAGGTGCAACTCGATTACTGCACCATTGCCAACTACAGCCTCGGCACCCGCGACCAGCCCTCGGTGCTGGTTTCGCCCGAAGCGCCCTTTGTGGCTATCAACAAACGGCCGTTGCCGGTGGTTGCGCCGCGGCTCTTTGCGGTGCGTAACTCCATTATCTGGGGTAGCGTGCGGAGCGGCGAGGAGCTGGAATTTGTGGCTGGTGAGCAGTACGTGGGCAATATCAGCATCCGCAACAGCCTGCTCAAAACCAAGCGCTACGACAACACGGGGGCGCTGGGCCAGCAGAAGAACGGCAACATCCTGAACCCCGACGAGTTTACCGCTTCCATCTTTAAAAGCACGCCCTCGCGTCCGCGCCTTCCCCAGCCCAATTTCGAGCTCGACACCCTTTCGCCGGCCAGCAACCGGGCCCTGCCCCTGCCGGGCCTGAGCACCGACCTGCTCAACCGCCCCCGCAACCCCACCACGCCCGATATCGGCGCCTACGAGCGGGTGAACCCTTAGCGGAGAAGTGAGATGGTAGAGGTGAGACGTGACAAAGGAACGTCATTCAGAGCGGAGCGAAGAATCTCGCGTGAAGTCGTTGTTATGTCGTTACACCATCAGCACGCGAGATTCTTCGCTCCGCTCTGAATGACGTTCACTTCTCACTCCTCACTTCTCTAAAATGCACTGCTTCCAAAAACGGTTGCGGCTGCCGGCGCTGAGCCGGGGCTTTCATCTGATAACCGATTTGCTGGTGGCCGAGCTGCCCGAGCTGGAGCAGCTGCAGGTGGGCACGGCGCACTTTTTCATCCAGCACACCTCCGCCAGCCTCAGCCTCAACGAAAACGCCGACCCCACCGTGCGGGCCGATTTTGAGCAGTTCTTCCGCCGGCTGGTACCCGAAAACGCGCCCTACTTCCAGCACACCCAGGAAGGCCCCGACGATATGCCGGCCCACCTCAAAGCCAGCCTGCTGGGCCACGCCGTGAGCGTGCCCATCGGCCGGGGCGAACTGCTGCTGGGCACCTGGCAGGGCATTTACCTGGGCGAGCACCGCACCCATGGCGGCCGCCGCTGGATAGTAGCCACGCTGATGGGGGAGTGAACAGTGAATAATGAACAGTGAATAGTCTTGTCATCCTGACGAAGGAAGGACCTTATCGTGCCCGAACTGTCGTAATAACGACTTGTTTCAGCGGGGTAAGGTCCTTCCTTTGTCAGGATGACAAGACTATTCGTTTCACTATTCGCTAACAACTCCTTTCACCGCGTAGCGCACCGAGTCGAACAGAATCAGCTTCTGCACGCCCTGCACGCGGTAGGTGCGGAGCTGGCCGTTTGGGCTGTCGAGCTCCAGGGTTTTGGATGAGTACACCAGCGGGTTGTCCTGGGCCACAGTGGCGCGCACCTGCTGCACCTGCCCGGCGCGACTGACGACGGCGAGCTGGCGGACCGGATGCTTAACGCCGGGGCGGCGGCGGTAGGTGCGCAGCAGCAGCCCGTCGGGCGTAACCAGCGAATCGACGAGGTACTGGCCGCGCAGGGCGGGCTTGTCGATGTCGGCCTGCTGGAAAATCTGGAGCTCTTTGGCCCAGTCGGTAGGCGTGAGGCGCTTGGTTTCCTGGCCGCCGTCGCGCAGTAGCACCTGTTTTTCTATGGCGGGCTTGCGGCGGTTGAGCGCGGTGCTCTGCTCATTTAAAAAGGCCGGCAGATTAAAATAGCTGGTATGCTGGCGCAGGGCCTCAGTGGGCGCCGGCGCATCAGCACCTGTTCCGCAGGCCGTTAGCAGCAGGGCCACGGCCGCCGACAGCACGAGCCCAGCCTTACGCATTCGGGCCAGCGGTTTGGGGCAGTAGCAGGCTCTGGCCAGTCATGATTTCGGGCTTCGGGATACCCATCAGCTCGAGCACGGTGGGCGCAATGTCACCGAGTTTGCCGTCGGCCAGCGGGCCGCGGGGCTCGTTGGTGGCCAGAATGCAGGGCACCAGGTTGGTGGTGTGGGCCGTGTTGGGCGAGCCGTCGGGGTTCACCATCATGTCGGCGTTGCCGTGGTCGGCAATGATAATGCAGGCGTAGTCGGCGGCCAGGGCCGCTTCTACCACGCCTCTGGTGCATTCGTCGGCAGCTTCGGCGGCCTTTACAGCGGCTTCAAAAATACCAGTGTGGCCCACCATATCGGTGTTGGCGAAGTTGAGCACCACAAAGTCGGCCGATTTGGCCAGCAGTTCCGGCACCAGTGCGTCGCGCAATTCGTAGGCGCTCATTTCGGGCTGTAAGTCGTAGGTGGCTACCTTGGGCGAGTTGCGCATGATGCGGCTTTCGCCCGGAAACTCCACCTCCTGCCCGCCCGAGAAGAAGAACGTGACGTGCGGGTACTTCTCGGTTTCGGCAATGCGAATCTGCTTCTTGCCGTGCTCGGCCAGCACCTGGCCCAGCGTGTGCTCCAGGTTGTCTTTCTCGAAGATGGGAATGACGCCGGTGAAGGTGGCGTCGTAGTTGGTCATGGTCAGGTAGTGCAGGTTCAGCCGGTGCATCTGGAAGGCGTGAAAATCCTGCTGCGTGAGGGCCTCCGTAATTTCGCGGCCCCGGTCGGTGCGGAAGTTGAAGCAGATAACCACGTCGCCCTCGGCAATGGTGGCCAGCGGCGTACCGTCGGCATCCACCTTCACAATGGGCTTCATGAACTCATCCGTCGCGCCCTCCTTGTACGAGTCGAGCATGCTCTGAATCAGGTTTTGCGAGGGCGTGCCGATGCCGTTCACCAGCAGGTCGTAGGCCACTTTCACCCGTTCCCAGCGGTTGTCGCGGTCCATGGCGTAGTAGCGGCCCACCACCGAGGCAATTTTGCCGCTGGCCCCGCGCTGCAAGTGCTGCTCCAGGTCGTTCACGTAGCTCACGCCGCCCTTGGGGTCAGTGTCGCGGCCGTCGGTGAAGGCGTGAATGAACACGTTGTGTACGTCCTGGTCGTGGGCAATGGAGCATAGGGCCTTCAGGTGGTCGATGTGCGAGTGCACGCCGCCGTCGGAGAGCAGGCCCATCAGATGCACGGGCTTGCGGTTTTGGCGGGCGTACTCGAAGGCCTGCTGCAGGGCGGGCATGGCGGTCAGCTTCCGCTCGCGCACAGCCTTGTTGATGCGCACCAGATCCTGGTACACCACCCGGCCGGCCCCGATGTTCATGTGGCCCACTTCCGAATTGCCCATCTGGCCATCGGGCAAACCCACGGCCTCGCCGGAAGCTTGTAACTTGCTGTGCGGAAAACGCTCGAACAGCGAATCGACGAAGGGCGTGCGTGCCTGGTCGATGGCCGAAACCGCTTTGTTCTGAGCCAGGCCCCACCCGTCCAGAATCACCAACAGTACCTGTTTATTCATGCGTGCAAAGATACGGCGGCCCCGCTAAAAAGGCTGGCTCATCCGTAACTTGCCGGCCCGCCGACTTGTTTGGCCAGTGCCCGTTTCCAACCTGTAACACCTTGGCACCATTTTCGCGCACTGGTGGCCAAACTCTTTCTGTTTCCATGAAACGTCTAACTTCTTTTGCTTCGGTGCTGGTGCTGGGGTTGCTGCTGGCCGTAAGTGTGCTGGCCCAGGCCGATGGCTTTGGCCCGGTCCGCAATGCCATTCGCAACAGTAGCGCCCGCGAGCTGGCGCAGCATTTCGCCCCCAACGTGGAGCTGAGCTTCGACAGCGACAAGCAGAGCTACAGCGCCACCCAGGCTGAGTTCGTGATGAAGGACTTCTTCTCCAAGCACGCGCCGGCTTCGTTCGAATTCATTCATTACGGCGGCAGCAATGAGGGCACAACCTACGCGGTGGGCCGCTACACGGGCAAGGAAGGGGCTTACCGCATGTTTGTAAAGATGAAAACAACGGGCAGCGCCCCCAAAATTGCGACCATCGAATTCACCAAAGAATAACGTCCGGCTTCGGCCGGTTTACCCCCGCAATACCGCGCCCCAGGGCGCGGTATTTTTTTGTGGGGTAACAGTGGCACATGCCCAGCAATCCAAACCCGGGGCATGCGTCAACTCCGCCCTAGATGACGCGTTCTGGGAGTTCTGACCGGCCCTCATTCGGCCGGAATCGTAGAGACTTCAACCATACCGCCCGGAACCGGGCCGTTTTTGCTATTTTTGTCCCGTGCAAACGCCTTCCTACCTTACTCCCGAAGCCCTGACGGCTTTCATCCAGGCCGCCCTGGCCGAAGACGTCGGCGACGGCGACCATTCAGCCCTGTCGGCCATTCCGGCCGAGGCCCGCAACCGGGCCCATCTGCTTATTAAAGATGCCGGCGTGCTGGCCGGAGTAGCGCTGGCCCGCCATATTTTTGCCTTCGTAGATGCCGACCTGGTACTGGAAGGGCGTTTGGAAGATGGTGCCCGGGTAAGCTACGGCGACGTGGCCTTTACCGTGGAAGGCCGGGCGCGCAGCATCCTCACGGCCGAGCGGCTGGTGCTCAACTGCATGCAGCGCATGAGCGGCATTGCCACCCACACGGCCCACCTCGTGAGTTTGCTGGCCGGTACCAAGGCCCGCCTGCTCGACACCCGCAAAACCACCCCCAACTTCCGGCTGCCCGAAAAGTGGGCCGTGCTGATTGGCGGCGGCGTCAATCACCGCTACGGCCTCTTCGACATGATTATCCTCAAGGATAACCACGTGGATTATGCCGGGGGCGTGCGCCAGGCCATCGAAGCCTCGCGCGCCTACCTGGCCCAAACGGGCCGGCAGTTGCCCATCGAAATTGAAACCCGCTCGCTGGCCGAAGTGCAACAGGCCCTCGACGCCGGCGGCATCGACCGCATCATGCTCGATAATATGGCGCCGGCCCAGCTCCGCGAGGCTGTGGCCCTGGTGGCCGGCCGCTACCAACTCGAAGCCAGCGGCGGCATCACCGAGGAAACCATTGCCGACGTAGCCGCTACCGGCGTCGATTATATTTCAGTCGGAGCCCTCACGCACTCCGTTCGCAGCCTGGACATGAGTCTGAAAGCATTTTAAAATCAGTGATTAGTGATTAACGGTTCGTGAGTAATGACTGTTCAGGGTGCTTTGCTCCTACTAGCGGGAGGGAGGCGCTGAACAGTCATTAATTACTAATCGTTAACCACTAATCGCTAAGCACTAAGTACATGCAACAACCCAACCAGCGCGGGGGCTACCGGCAGCAGCAGCAGGGCCCCTCGCCGATGGCCATCCGCACCAAAAAGCACCAGCTCGACACCAATACCTACACCAGCATCGCCATGGGCCGGGTGTGGCGGCGCGAGTGGTGGTACGCCCTGATTCCATTTGCGGTAGGGCTGCTGCCGGCCATTATCTGGCACTCTTGGTGGTGGCTGGCCCTGTCGGTCGGCCTCACGCTGCTCTACGTGCTCTTCCGCTCGGCCCAAGTAACGGGCGTAACGCAGGTGGAGCAGAGCAAGCCGCTGTTTGAAAAGATGACCTACGAGTTCGACAACAAGCAAATTGTGCTGCGGCGCAACGAAAAGGAAGGCATGCGCCTGACCTGGGACATGATTGGCGAGGTGAAGCGCGAGCCAGCCGGCTATCTGCTGTTGCTCAAGTCGCCCGAGCTGCCGCCCGAAGTCAAAGGCTTCAAGCGCTGGATGGCCCGCACCTTCGATGCGCCTATCTTTGTGGAAGTGCCCGACCGTATTTTCAACTCCGGCAACGACCAGAAGCTGTTCGAAGCCATGCTCAGGCGCAAAAGTCTTCTGCAGTAGTTCGCCCTGAACACCCAATTCAACGATTCTTTACGAATTTTTCCGTTTCCAATGAGCAAGCAACTCGTTTTTTCCGCTTTGGCCCTGGCTGCGCTAGCCTTGGGCGGGTGCAGCGCCGAACCGTCGGACTGGCGGCCCGATAAAAAAGTGTCGGTGGACATGGTGGCTCCCGGCACCCGCGAGAGTGAAAATTATGGTCATACCGAATTGACCGATAATGAGAAGGGCGGCGCTATTGCCGAGCCCATCAGTTCGGGTGTAACGCTCGACGAGCCGAATCAGCGCAAGCGTACCACGGCCGAAGAAGCCCGGAGCGCCAACGACCCCTCGGCCCCGCTCACGCGCAGCCCTGAGGCCCTGAAGAGCGTGAAAAAGCCTTCGGACACCACCGCTACCAAGGCCCTAGACGGCCCCATGCAGTAGCCCGCTATTTTTAAGCCCATGAAATACCTGAAGCAAGTCGTTCTGGCGCTGTGTCTGTTGCCCTCTTTGGGCCTGCTGAGCAGCTGCGAGCAGAAGCCCGCTACCACCGAAGTCCCGGCGGCCGCTACCGAAGTTCCGGCTGCCACCGATACCGAAGCGGTGCCCACGGCCACGGCCGCCTACATCTGCCCCATGGGCTGCGAGGGCAGCGCCAGCGACAAGCCCGGCCAGTGCCCGGTCTGTAAAATGGATCTGGAGCCTAACCCCGCAGCCCAGCCGGCCACTACGCTCTAACGCCCGGCCCGCGCCCCGCCTGCGGGCAACCTGCTTTCCCGAATGCGAAAAAGGGCGTAGTTACGCCCTTTTTCGTTTTTCCGCCCCTGCCTATGTCTGCTGCTGCCGAATGGTTTAGCACCTGGTTCGATTCGCCTTACTACCACCGCCTTTACCAACACCGCGACTCCGCCGAGGCCCAACAGTTTCTGGGGCGGCTGCTGAGGCATCTGCACCCTAAGTCTGATGCCCGCCTACTGGATCTGGCCTGCGGCAAGGGCCGGCACTCTCGCTACCTCAGCGAGCAGGGCTACGATGTAACGGGTGTTGATTTATCGGCCCAGAGCATTGCCTACGCTCGGCAGTTTGCCCACGAGCACCTGCATTTCTACGAGCACGACATGCGTGACGCGCTGCCCTACGGTCCCTTCGACTTGGTACTGAACCTGTTTACGAGCTTTGGCTACTTTGCCGAGGAGGTCGAAAACGTGGTGGCCCTGCGCCACGCCGCCGACGCGCTGCGGCCGGGGGGCAAGCTGGTTATCGACTTCCACAACACCGACCTGGCCATCCGGCAGTTGGTAGCTCACGAAACCCAGACCATTGACGGCACTACCTTCGAGCTGCACCGCCACCTCCAGCATGATTTCATTGTGAAGGACATCCGGTTTGCCGATGAGCAGGGCCGGCCGCAGCGCTTCGTGGAGCGGGTGCGGGCTCTTACACGGGAGCGGTTCGAAGAGTATTTCCACTTGGCGGGCCTACGCCTGGCCGAAACGCTGGGCGACTATCAGCTGCGCCCCTTCGAGCCCGCTACCAGCCCCCGCATGATTTTCGTGCTGAAGAAATAAGCACAGGAGGACAGGGGCTTACTTTACCTCATCAATTCTTTACTCTATGTGGTTTGCCGTTTTTGCGCTGTTCCTGACGGTGCTGGGGGCCGGGTGGCTGACGCGCTTCGTGCCCACGGCCGGCACCGTCTGGATGAAACCGCTGCTGGCTTTCAGCGGCGCTTACCTGTTCACGCTCACCGTTACGCACCTGTTGCCCGAGGCCCTGGAGCTACGGGCCGGCCACGAGGTGGGCTACTTCGTGCTGGCAGGCTTTTTCGGGCAGATGCTGCTGGAGGTTTTCTCGCAGGGCGTCGAGCATGGTCACGTGCACCATCATACCGAGCACGCCGGTCGGGTACCGTTCATGCTGCTGTTTTCGCTGGCCATCCATTCGTTTCTGGAAGGTAGCATCCTAATCAACGACCCGGTAGCGGGCGATGTCAGCCATAACTTCTACGCCATCCTGACGGGGATTGCCCTGCACCACATTCCGGCCGCCTTCGCCCTGATGGCCCTGCTGCGGCTGCGGCTGGGCTCGTTCCGGCGGGCGCTACCCTACCTGCTGCTGTTTGCGTTGGCTGGTCCGGCCGGCATCGTACTCAGCAACTACGTGGTGCTCGACCAACTGCTGGGCACCGGCCTCTACGCGGCCCTGCTGGGCCTGGTAGCCGGCAATTTCCTGCACGTTTCCACCACTATCCTCTTCGAAACCAGCCCCGACCACAGCCTCAACGTCCGTAAGCTGCTGGCCACGCTGGCCGGCCTGCTGCTGGCGCTGGCCGTGGATGTTGTTTGATTTCATAAGCTGTTAGCTGAGAGCTATTAGCTGTTAGCTTTCGTTCAGAAACCATTAATTATTCCGCACAAAAAAGGCCCCGCACTCAACCGAGCGCGGGGCCTTTCTCGTTTTTCAGCTAACAGCTAACAGCTAACAGCTAACAGCTAACAGCTAACAGCTTAAAAAACCCTACCAGATGCGGGCACGTTGCTGCTCGGTGCGGACCATTTTCGCGGGCTCTTTGCAGCCGAAGGCTTCGTAGAACTCGGGCATGTTCATGAGCGGGCCGTTGGTGCGGTATTGGGCCGGCGAGTGCGAGTCGGTGAGCACCTGCTGGCGCAGGTATTCGGGGCGGGCGTTGGTGCGCCATACCTGGGCCCAGGCCAGGAAGAAGCGCTGCTCGGGCGTGAAGCCGTCGTAGCGGGGCGGCGGGGTGCTGCCGTACTTCTGCATGAGCTGCTTTTCGAGGGCTGAGTAGGCCAAGGCCAGCCCGCCGAAGTCGGCCAGGTTCTCGCCCATCGTCAGCTTGCCGTTCACGAACACCGAATCAAGCGGCGAGAAGGCCGAATACTGGCTCCCAACCATATCGGCGCGCTTCGTGAACTCCGTCGCGTCTTCCTTAGTCCACCAGTCGCGCAGGTTGCCTTGGGCGTCCGACTGCCGGCCGCGGTCGTCGAAACCGTGCGTGATTTCGTGGCCGATGACCGCGCCCATGCCGCCGTAGTTGACCGCGTCATCGGCCTTGGGGTCGAAGAAGGGGGGCTGCATGATGCCGGCCGGAAACACGATTTCGTTGAGCGAGGAGTTGTAGTAGGCATTCACCGTGGGCGGCGTCATGCCCCACACCGAGCGGTCGATGGGCTTGCCGTAGCGACTCACGTTATCCTGGTTTTCCCACTCGCGGGCGGCCAGCACGTTCTGCAGGTACGACTCGCGGCTTATGTTGAGGGCCGAATAGTCCTTCCACTTATCGGGGTAACCGATTTTCACGGTGAACGAGTTGAGCTTCTTCATGGCCTCCTCCTTGGTGGCCGGGCTCATCCACTCCAGCCCCTGGATATGCTCACCCATGGCCTCCTTGATGTTGGCCACCATCTGCTGGGCCTTCACCTTGGTTTCGGGCTTGAACGCCTTGTCTACGTACAACTGGCCGAAGGCCTCACCCAGCGAGCCGTCGGTGGCCCGTAGCATGCGCTTCCAACGGGGTTGCTGCTGCTTGGCCCCGCTCAGCACCTGCTGAAAACGGAACGACTCCTCGACGTAGGCCTGGGGCAGCGCCGAGGAAACCGACGACACCAGGTGCCAGCGCAGGTAGGTTTTCCAGTCCTGCAGCGGCTCCTGCGTCAGGGCCGCGTTGGCCTCCTTCAGGAACTCGGGCTGGCCAATAATCACCTCCTGGGCCGCGGCCAGGTTGAGGGCGGGCAGCATGGCGGGCAGGTTCAGGTTGGGGAACTGCTTGCTGGCCTCGGCCACGTTCATCTTGTTGTAGTTGGCGTAGGGGTCACGCAGGGCCACGCGGTCTTTGCTGGCCTTGGCCAGGCGGGTTTCAATGCGCAGCACCGTGGCGGCATGCTTGGCCGCCTCGGCGGGCGTGTTGCCCAGCATTTTAAAGGTGTTGTTGAGGTACACCGTGTAGGCCGCCCGGATGGTTTTGGAGCGCGAATCGTCCTTGAGGTAGTAGTCGCGGTCGGGCAGGCTCAGGCCGCCCTGGCTCAGGTACAGCGCGTACTCGTCGCTTTTCTTGCGGTCCTGCGACACGCCCAGGCCGAACACCGAGCGTGTTTGCAACTGCTGGGCGCGCACCAGACCCAGCTGCAGATCTTTCAGGCTCTTGATTTTGTCGATGCGGTTCAGCTCGGGGTTGAGGTACTTAAGGCCGGCCTTCTCGATGGTCGTCGAGTCCATGGCCGAGGCGTAGTAGTCGCCCACCTTCTGCAGGTTCGAGCCCCGCGCCGCCGTGGTGTTGGCCGCCGACTCCTCCAGAATCTGGCGCATTACGGCCTCGTTCTGGTTGATGAGCCCATTCCAGGAGCTCCAGCGCGACTCGGCGGCCGGCACCGGATTGTTCTTCAGCCAGGTGCCCGAAGCATACTGGAAAAAGTCCTCGCAGGCCGACACCGAAGGATCGATATTGGCCGGGTCGAGGCCCACGCCGGGCATGATGGGGCCGAGTTGCGGGGCGGCCGCAGTGCTGGCGGTAGTAACCGGCGTGCTGGCCGCGCAGCCGCCCAAAGCCAAGCCGGCGGCGGTGCCTAAAGTGAGTAACAGGGTACGTTGTGGCGTCATGGGGTTGTGGGAATTGGTGAGGGGAATTAAACATTTTTAGAGTTAGCTCCCCTCCTTGGAAAGGAGGGGCTGGGGGTGGTTGATACAGCTTGAACGATTACTAAATCTAATTTCTAGAAACTGTCCAACGCTAATCAACCACCCCCAGCCCCTCCTTTCCAAGGAGGGGAGCTAGTTTCTAGCTTCTGGTACTACCAAATCTTGGCCCGCTCGTCTTCGGCCCGAACCATTTTCTGGCCGGGCTGGCAGCCGAAAGCCTGGTAGAACTCGGGCATGTTCATGAGGGGGCCGATGGTGCGGTACTGGCCGGGCGAGTGCGGGTCGGTGAGGATTTGTTGGCGTAGGGCTTCGGGGCGGATGTTGGTGCGCCGCAGCTGGGCCCAGCTCAGGAAAAAGCGCTGCTCGGGCGTGAAACCGTCGATGAGCGGACGCTGGCCCTTGCCGTAGGTTTTGTCGAGCTGCTTCTGCAGGGCGGCGTACACGATGGTCAGGCCGGCGAAATCGGCCAGATTCTCGCCCATGGTCAGCTTGCCGTTCACGTACACCGAATCCAAAGGCGAGAAGGCCGAATACTGGGTGCCCACGATGCCCACGCGCTTGGTAAACTCGGCTGCGTCGGCCGGCGTCCACCAGTCGCGCAGGTTGCCCTGCGAGTCGTATTTGCGGCCCGAGTCGTCGAAGCCATGGGTGATTTCGTGGCCCATTACGCCGCCAATGGCGCCGTAGTTCACCGCGTCGTCGGCTTCGGGGTCGAAGAAGGGCGGTTGCAGGTAACCGGCCGGAAACACGATTTCGTTCATCGGCGGGCTGTAGTAAGCGTTGATGGTGGGCGGCGTCATGCCCCACTCGGTGCGGTCAATCGGCCCGCCAAACTTGCTCACGTTCTGCCGGTAGCTCCACTGCCGGGCGGCCAGCATGTTCTGCAGGTACGACTCGCGGCTGATGTTGAGCGCCGAGTAGTTCTTCCACTTGTCGGGGTAGCCGATTTTTACCTGCAGCGCGGCCAGCTTCTTCAGGGCTTCCTGCTTGGTGGGCGCGCTCATCCAGGTGTTGGTCTGGATGTGTTCGGCCATGGATTCGCGGATGTTGGCCAGCATATCCAGGGCCTTCTGCTTGGCGGCGGGCGGGAAGGCCTCATCCACGTACAGCTGCCCGAAGGCCTCGCCCAGCGTGTTGTCGGTGGCGCTCAGCATGCGTTTCCAGCGCGTGGGCTGCTGCCGGGCCCCGCTCTGCACCTGGGCAAACCGGAACGCCTCGTCACCAAACGCCTTGGGCAAAGCCGAGGTCAGCGACGACACCAGCTGCCAATCGAGGTAGGTTTTGAGCTCGGCCACCGGCGTCTGCTTCAGCACGTTGCTTAGCTCCTGGAAGAATTCCGGCTGGCCCACAATTACCTCGGCGGCCGTGCCCAGGCCGTTGGTTTTCAGCAGTGCGGGCAGCCCCATGTTGGGGAAGCGCTGGTTGGCTTCGGCCAGCGTCATCTTGTTATAGCTGGCATAAGGGTCGCGCAGCGAAACCCGGTCTTTGCTGGCCTGGGCCAGGCGGGTTTCGAGGCGTAATACGGCTTTAGCTTTTGCCGCAGCGACCGTTTCGCTCTCACCCAGTAGCTTAAAGGTATTGGTCAGGTACTGCACGTAGGCCGTGCGCACGGCCAGCGAACGGGCGTCGCTTTTCAGGTAATAGTCGCGGTCGGGCATGCTCAGGCCGCCCTGGCTCATGCTCACCACGTACTGGCTGCTGTTTTTGCGGTCGGGTGTGACGCCGGCCCGGAAAAAGGCGCCGGTGCCCAGCGTCTGCTGGCGGGCAATTTCGGCGCGCACACCGGCCAGGTCGCGGATGGCCGCAATGCGGGCCAGCTCGGGCTTGAGGTATTTGAGGCCGGCTTGTTCGAGGCCCACCGAGTCCATGCCCGAGGCGTAGAAGTCGCCCACTTTCTGGCGGTTGCTGCCCGGCGCGGCGCTGCGGTCGGCGGCGGCATCATCGAGCAGCTGGCGCAGCTTGGCCTGGGTGCGGTCATTGAGCAGGTTGCGCGGGCCCCAGCTGGAGGCATAGCCCGGCACCGGGTTATTGCGCAGCCAGTTGCCGCCCGAAAACTGGAAAAAATCGTCGCAGGGCTCCACCGAGCGGTCGACATCGGCCAGGTTGATGCTGCGACCGGGACCCAGGTCAGCGGGGGCAGCAGGCGCGGGGGCCGCCGGGGCGGTTTGAGTGACGGTCGCGGGCTGGGTGGTAGCGCAACCGGCCAGCGTCAGCAGCAAGGCCGCTGCCGCCCCGGCCCGGTGAGGAGTGGAAAGGTTGTTCATGCAGGAAGATAAAGACAAGGCTTGAAAGCAAGGTCGTGAAATAGAGCCACAAGCTGCAGGCTTTCAAGAAAACGGTCATTCCGAGCGAAGCGAAGAATCTCACGTGCCATACTAACCCCTGACAGCAGGATTATTTTGGCACGCGAGATTCTTCGCTTCGCTCGGAATGACCGTTTTTTTTATTCAGTCCGCCTGTCGTTTCAGGCCTACCGTTTGGGTTGGGCCCGTTCGTACTGCACCGGCCACTTTACATCAACCCCTAACTCGTGGGCGGCATGAAGCGGGAAGTAGGGGTCGCGCAACGACTCACGGCCCAGTAATACCACGTCGGCTTGGCCAGAAGCTACAATTTCTTCGGCCTGTTGGGCATCGGTGATGAGGCCGACGGCACCGGTGGGCAGACCCGTTTCGCGGCGTACCTGCTCGGCGAACTGCACCTGGTAGCCGGGGCCCACCGGAATGTCGGCCTTGGGCACATTGGCGGCCGTCGAGCAGTCGAGCAAATCCACGCCGGCATCCTGTAGCAGGCGGGCCAGGCGCACCGAGTCGTCGCCGGTCCAGCCGCCTTCGGTCCAGTCGGTGGCCGAAATGCGCACCCACAGCGGCCGGTCGTCGGGCATTTCGGCGCGGGTGGCCGCCACCACTTCCAGCAGCAGCCGGACGCGGTTTTCGAACGAGCCGCCGTACGCATCGGTGCGCTCGTTGCTAAGGGGAGACATGAATTCGTGCAGCAGGTACCCGTGAGCCGCGTGCAGCTCAATTACCTCGAAACCAGCCTCAACGGCCCGGCGGGCACCCTGCCGAAAATCCTCCACTACCTGCTCGATTCCGGCTTTGTCCAGAGCCTGCGGAGTTGGGTAGTCGTCACTGAACGCAATAGCGCTGGGGCCCACGGTGGTCCAACCGCCCTCAGCCGGGGTCAGAGTCTGGCCACCTTTCCAGGTGTTGGCGTGGCTGGCTTTGCGGCCGGCATGGGCCAGCTGAATGCCCGAGGCACCGCCTTGGGTGCGGATGAAATCGGTGATGCGGCGCAGGCCGGGCACATGCTCGTCCTGCCAGATGCCGAGGTCGTCGGGGGTGATGCGGCCGACGGGCGTTACGGCGGCGGCTTCGAGCAGCACCAGCCCGGCCCCGCCCACGGCCCGCGAACCTAAATGCACCAGATGCCAGTCGGAGCTAAAGCCATCAACGGAGCTGTACTGGCACATGGGGGAAATAACGATACGGTTGCGGAGCGTGACGTTGCGCTGAGTGAAGGGCTGAAACAGATGAATCATTCTTGTAGTGAGTTGTCGGTTGTCAGATGCCGGTTGATAGCCGTCTTACGCGGTGATACCGAATCGGGAGGGTTCATAACAAAAGTGGCGGCCAATGTTTTGGTTACCTCGTTATCCTCACTGACAACCGACAACCGACAACCCCAAGCTGATAACTAATCATATGCACACCGTCAAAGCCGTTCATCAAGCCCAAAACGCCCCCGTGGGCGACCTGACGACCTACCGGGCCCTGCCCACCCGCTCGCTGCCGCACCTCGACCCGTTTCTGTTTCTTAACCACCACGGCCCGCAAACCTACCCGGCCCACAACCGCGGCCTGCCCTTCGGCCCCCACCCCCACCGCGGCTTCGAAACCGTTACGTTTATTCTGGAAGGCGACATTATGCACCAGGATTCGGGCGGGCACCGCAGCGTTATCGGGCCGGGCGGCGTGCAGTGGATGACGGCCGGCCGCGGCCTGATTCACTCCGAAATATCCTCCGACGAGTTCAAGCAAGCCGGCGGGCCGCTGGAAATTCTGCAGCTCTGGATAAACCTGCCGGCCCGCCTCAAACTAACCGAGCCCCACTATATCGGCCTGCAGGAACCGCAAATTCCGGCCGCAACGCTCGATGAGGGCCGCGTAGTCCTCCACGCCGTGTCGGGCGAGTGGGCCGGCACCGCCGGGGCCGTGCGGCCGCTCACCGATATGGCGCTGGCCACCTTCAACTTCCGGCAGCATGGCCACTTGCGCCTGCCTGTTGCGGCCGGGCGCACGATTTTCTGCTACGTAATCCGGGGCCGGCTTCGGATCAATGGCCGGGAGGCCGAAGCCCGGCAACTGGTTGATTTCAACTACGATGGCGACGCGTTGGAAGCCCAGGCCCTGACCGATGACGCCGTGCTGCTGCTGGGCCACGCCGCGCCGTTCGGGGAGCCCATTGTGGCGGCCGGACCGTTCGTGATGAATTCCGAAGCCGAAATCCGCCAGGCCTACCAGGATTACCAGGCCGGCCTGTTCGGCACCTGGGCCGACTGACCTAAGCTACGCCGGCAAGCTGGCCCACCCGGCCCTAAAAAAGCCGGCCCGTTGCGCAACGGGCCGGCTTTTTTACAGACGAAAGATAGCAAACTGCTAGGGCGCCACCACTATTTTTTGCTGATACAGGGCATCGGCACTCTGCACTTGCAGCAGATACACGCCGGTTGTCAGCGCTTCCAGGTTCAAGTGGGCCTCGGTCTGCCGGGCGGGCACTTCCCAGCGGCGCACCAACTGGCCCCGCAGGTCGAGCAGCGTGGCGGGCCGGGCCTGGGTGGCTGGTGGCAAGGACAGCGTAACCGACGTTTGAGCGGGATTGGGATACACTTGCAGGGGCAGGATTACCGCGGCCGCCTGGCTCGTTACTACGGGGTTGGTGAGGCGGGCCAAGCCAATGCGCGGCTGTCCGGCCACGTAGCGGAACGAGCCGTAAAGCACGATTTTGCCATCGGCGGGTTGCAGCGCTACGCCGCCGCCACCCCGCGTGCCTACCGCCAGCATATCATCCGAGCCAAACGCCAGGGGCAGCGCCACGGGACTGAAGCTGCCATCCAGGCGGCCATCGGGCGCCAGCCGTAGCAGGGCGTTCGACGCGTAGTCAGTAAACGGCAGGATCCGGGTAACCAGCAGGCGGCCGTCGGGCTGTACCGCCCGAACGGTGTACTTGTCGGCTACTCCCGTAAAGGTGGGGTCGAGGGCCCCGTCAACGGTCAGGCGGACCAGCCCGTAAGCCACGGTTTGGCCATTGAAAGTGGCACTGTTCAGGTCGCTTAGCACAAGCTGGCCGTTGTCCTGCATCACTACCCGATAGCTCCCCGAGCCGGCTCCGGTGCCCGCAGCAAAAGTATTGTCGGGCGTGCCGTCGGCATTGAGGCGCACCATCGTCAGGCCCGCCGGCCCCTGCGAATCGGAGCTAACTATCACCAGCTTGCCGCTGGGCTGCCGCAACACCTGCCGCACCAGGCGGCCGGATGGGCCGGCAGGCGGCGTAAACGTATTGTCGGGGCTGCCGTCGGCATTTACGCGCACCAGCCCGCTGAGACCACCGAAGCTGCCGTAGCTGGTAAACAGGCCGTATAGCAGCGCTTTGTTATCAGGCAAAGCTACCATGCCCCGCGGCTTATCCGGGCTGATGGTCGAGCCGGGGTCCAGCATTTGTCCCACGAAACCCTCATCAACTGCCCCATCAGGCAGTATTCTTATTACCGGATTGCTCAGCAAGTAGAAGCTGCCATCGGAATGCACGGCCAGGATGGTGGCAGACGAGGCGGCAGTGAAGGTTTCATCCAGCGTTCCATTGGGGTTGAGTCGGCGGATGGTAGAAAAGTAGCTGTCTGGCAGGGCCTAGCCGTTGAAATTCCCGAATTCGCCAAACACCAGCAGCTTTCCGCTTGGCAGCGTCACCAGCTCCCTGATGGAGCCCCGGGCTTCAATCAGAGGGGCAAAGCCGGCGATATGCTGGCCGGTGGCGCTCAGGCGTAGCAGTCCGGTTTGGGGCAGCTCGTTATACTCATTGAAGTCCCCTCCAACCAGAATATCCCCGTTGGGAGCTAGGCTGAGCGCACTGCAAGCACCATTCGGGCCGGCAATAGGCGCGAAACTAAGGTCCAGTTTACCAGTAGCGTCGAGGCGCACAAACTGGTGACGGGAGATACCATTATAGTAGGAGAAGAGCCCGGAAACGATAATGCCGCCATTGTTCTGAACGGCAACCCGCAGAATGGTGCCGGCTTCGTTGGGGTCGGCGAGGTTGGGCTGGAAGCTGGCATCCATCCCTCCATTCAGCAGGCGGCGCGTCAGGTTGCGGGTAACCTGCCCGTCGAAGCTGGTGAATCTACCGGCAATAAGCAGCTTGCCATCCGGCTGCTGGGCCAGGGCGTTCACGGTGCCATCGGCTCCCGGTGTGGCGCTGGTGCCGATGGAAAACGAGGCGTCGATGCTGCCGGTAGCGGTCAGGCGCACCAGGTTGCGGGCCGCTTGCCCATTGAAGGTCGTGAAGGTGCCGCCCAGCAGAATCCGGCCATCTGCCTGCACCAGTACCGCGCGGGCGGTGCCGCTGGTAAGGCCCGTGCCCACGTCGAAGCTGGCGTCGCGGGTGCCGTTGGCGTTCAGCCGGACCAAGCCGCCCGCTGGCTGCCCCGTAAAGGTTGCCCCCGAGGCCACCAGGATTTTCCCGTCGGGTTGCAGGGCCAGAGCCGTTAGCGTGCGGTAGTCGTCGGGGGCCGGATTGTAGGCGAACGTAGGGTCGAGGGAGCCGTTGGCGTTCAGGCGCACCAGCATAACCCGCGGCTGGCCGTTGAAGGTGGTAAATGTGGCCCCGGCCACCAGAATTTTTCCATCGGGCTGCAGCAGCAGGTCGTTTATATAGCCATTGGCCCCGGTTCCGTTGGGGTTGAAGGTGGCATCGGTGCTGCCATCGGCGTTGAGGCGCTGCAGCTTGCCGACCAGCGCCCCGTTCACGAAGTCGAAGCCCCCCGCCACCAGAACTTTGCCGTCGGGCTGCACGGCTAGCGTGTTCACGTTTTGGGGGGGAGTGTAAGCGAGCGGCGTTTTCAGTACCGTTGGCTGAAATGAGGGGTCCAGCACCTGAGCCCGCAAGGCCGGTGCCAGCCCGAGCCAGCACAGCAGCACCATCAAAAAATGGAAAGTCTGAGTAGATTTTTTAAGCATCGTAACGCAGTAAGGGCAGGAAAACCGGGTAAAATATCCGGCAAATGTAATTGGGTAATACAATACCGCTGGTGAGTCTATTAGCCGTCCTCCTATAAGATTCGGGAAGTAGATAACCGCGCATCTTTTCTTGCTCCCTTCCTCCCGAAGGCGTGGCCGTTGCGTAAGCGAGTGGCGGTTGAAAAACAAAGCATAGAGGAGTTAACAGAGCTACTCCAAAAACTGGATTCGGGCCGGATAAAACACAAAGGTTGCGCACAATCATTTTCTGTCGTACATTTGTAACCGAATCTGTTACTTACTTCAGTATGAACACCCGCTTTGCCGTCGCAACACACATCCTGGCTTACCTGGCGCACTCGCCGGGGCAGCCGGTATCGTCGGATGTGCTGGCCGGCAGCGCCGGCACGCACCCGGTAGTGGTGCGGCGGCTGCTGGGCGCCCTGCGCACGGCCGGGCTGGTGCAGAGCCAGCGCGGCACCGGCGGCGGCACGCTGCTGGCCCGCCCGCCGGCCGACATTTCGCTGCTCGACGTGTACCGGGCCATGCAGCAGGCCGAGTCCGACCTGTTTCAGGTGGGCAGCACCACCCCCAACCAGGAGTGCAACCTGGGCCGGGTAATGCAGCAGACGCTCGAAGAAATGTTCGGCCCGGCCATTGAGGCCATGTGCACCGCACTGGCGGCCGTGTCGGTGGCCCAGCTGCAGCAGCAGCTGCATCAGCGGCTGGCCGATTGCTGCCCCCACAGCTCGGCCTGACCTAACGGCGGTGCCCCTGGTGCGGGCAGCTTCTTTACTTTTTCTTCTTGCTTCTGCCAGCTTTCGCGCAGAAGCGTCTTTTTTGCCGGCGGCCGGCCCTTATGGGTCTGCCAGCCGGTTTCAGCTCATGAAAAAATCAATTGGCGCAGGACTACTCCTGTTTGCCTTCGCGGCCGGCGGCACCGTAGTGCCCCGCTGGCTCGCCCCCTCCCAACCGGCCCCGGTTTCCGCTGTGGTGGCCTTGCCGCTGGTGTCGGCTTCGGCACCAGTGGCGGGCGAGCCGCTACTGGCGGGCCAGCGCGGCCGGGTCCACGAGGTGTTCTACCACGCGGGCCAGTCGGTTCGCCGCGGGCAGCTGTTGCTGAAGCTGCTGCAAAAGCAGCCCAGCGTGCAGCAGCAGCAGTTACAGCTCCGGCTGAAGCGGCAGCAGCAGACCTACGCGGCTCTGCTGAATCAGGCGGCTCCGGCCGAGCAGCTGGTAGCGGCCCAGGCTCAGCTGGCCGCCACCCGCGAGCAGCTGGCGCGGGCTGTGCCCATGCTCAACTTCGTGTACGTCACGGCTCCGGCCGATGGCCTGCTGCTGGCGCCTACCGCCCACGCCGGCGACCAGCTCCGGCCCGATTCGCCGGTGGCGCAGCTGGCCCCGCTGCCCACCCCCGATACTACGCCGCTGCTCAGCCACGTTGAGTAGGGCCCCAACAGTTCGTTTTTCTGCTTTTTGATTCTCCCATGGAAAATATCATTCGTTATCAGGTGGAGCGGATGCTGCTACGCAAGCGCCGCAACCCGGCGCTGGTGATGCAGCCCGGCACCCGTCTGCAGCAGGACATCGGCCTCGACTCCATCGACCTCGTGGAGCTGGCCATCAATTTGGAGCAACGCTTTCATATTGAAATTCCCGACGCCGAAATGGAGGATCTGCGCACCGTGCAAAATGTGCTCGACTGCGTAGACCAGCACCTGAGTGTAGCCCCGGTGGCCGTGGCCGCGGGCGGCCGGTAAACTTCTGCAGCCCGCCGGTGCGGCTGCCCGCTCAACTGCCAGCCAAAGCCCGGCTATACCCTAATCCGGTCCGGCTGCGTATCTTTTTGCATGATTCCACTCATTACTTACACGCCCCGCCTGACGCTGGTTGCCGCCAGCCGGGCCCTGCTGATTGCCGAAACTGCCAAGCCCCAGTATTTCCCTGTATTACTTGGGGCTCAGCTGCCCGAGCACTGGCCCCCACCCGAGTACGATGCCGAAGTGCAGCAGCATTTTCTGGAGCAGCTCACGGCGGGTGGCCGCGAGGCGGCGGGCTGGTACGGCTGGTATGCCCTGCTACGGGCCGGCGCCGAAGTGGCGGCCAACACGCTCGTTGGCACCGCCGGCTTCCACGGTCCGCCCGTTGACGAAACGGCCGAAATAGGGTTTGCCGTAGTCACCGACTGGCAGGGCAAAGGGCTGGGCACCGAACTGGTGGCGGGCCTTGTACGCCACGCCGCCGACACCGATATGGTGCGCTACCTCACTGCCCGCATCAACCCCGCCAACGCGCCCGCCCGCCGGGTGCTCGAAACCAGCGGCTTCCAGCAAATCAGCGAAGCCCCCGACACCGAAGGACGACACCTGTTCGGCCGCAACGTAACGGCGGCGGATAAGAATGAAAAAAGGGCGTAGAAACCCCACCTTCCGGAAAAGCCGAAGGGCCTTAGCCAGTTGAAACGAGTCGTTGTTACGGCCGTTTCAGCTGGCTAAGGCCCTTCGGTTGCTTTGAAGAGCAAGTTGCTGCTGCTCAGCGCTACTTACTCGCCCGTACCTTAATCTTCTTGGTGGTTGGGTACTGCAGGTCGAGGGCAACGAGCGTGTCGCGCAGGGTTTGGGCAACTACGTGGGCTTTGTACCAGTTCTGGTCGGCGGGCACGATGTGCCAGGGGCAACTGGCGGGGCTGCAGTTACGGAACGCGTCTTCGTACACGGCGCGGTAGGCGGGGCGCTGGCTGGCTTTTTTCTCGTCGCCGGCCTCATATTTCCACCGCTTGTCGGGGTCGGTTACGCGCTCCTGCAGCCGCTCGTGTTGCTCCTCCTCCGATACGTGCAGGTAAAATTTGAGCACCGTAGTGCCGGCCTGCTGGAGCAGCTTTTCAAAGTTATTGATGGCCGTGAAGCGCCGTCGGGCCTCGGCATCGTCAATCAGCCCTTCCACGCGGGTGATGAGCACATCTTCGTACTGCGAGCGGTTGAATACCTGCATCATGCCCCGGGCGGGCGTCTGCTGGTGAATGCGCCACAGGAAATCGTGCGCTAGCTCGGTCTCAGTGGGCTCTTTGAACGAATACACCCGCACGCCCTGGGGATTTATGCCGCTGAACACGCGCCGGATCAGGCCGTCTTTGCCGCTGGCATCCATCCCCTGCAGAATGATGAGCACGCTGTGGCGGCCCTCGGCGTACAGGCGGTTCTGCAGCTCTATCAGCTCTTGCCGGAGCTTCTTGTTGGCCCGCTTAGTGGCCGCTTTATGTACGCTGCCGGGCGCGCGGGTAGGCAGTTGGGTAAGGTCGAAATCAGCCATGCGGGTAGTGTTTGGGGCCTAATGGGTAGCGCTTAGATACAGAAAAGTCATTTCGCGCATGTGGCGCACAAAGCCAGAGTCGAAAAACTGCGCGTGGTTCTTTAGGTGAGTATGGAAACGAATCAGGCCAGGTTCTTCGCGCTGAATAACAGGTTGCCAACAGCCGCCCGCTTACTTTCCTACCGTGCCCAGGGCGGCGAGCGTGAGCGGGCCTTCCGATACGTAGCGGTGCTGGGCGCTCAGGCCCACGTCCTGCAGGTCCTGGAGCAAACCGGCCCCCACGGCCTCGGTCGTGAAGGCTTCGGTCGTGGTCGAAATCAGGGTGATGGGCCGATCGGGCAGGCCTACGAGCGTGGCGCGCCGGTCGATGGAGGGCGGGAAAACGGGTGCGTAGAGCAACAGCCGGTCGTAGTGGGTGCGGCCCCCGGCCAGCCAGCGGCAGGCTGCGGCCGCGCCGCTGCCGTAGCCGAGCACCGTAACAGGCACACCAGCGGGGCAGTGGGCCAGCACTTCGGCGGCTAGCTCGTCGAGGTAGGCGGTCAGATCGGCTAGGTCGGGCAGCAGCGAATCGGCGGCAAACCAGGAAGCCACCGTGAGGGGCGCTCCGGCGGGGCCGGCTGGCATAGTGTAGCGCGAGAGAGCCTCGGGCAACACCAGCAGCCGTTCAGGCGTATCAAAATTAACGAGCTGGGCCGCAAAATCGGCCAGCGCCTGGCTTTCGCCGTGCAGGCAGAAAAACACGTGCTGAATATCGGCACCCGGCTCGCCGAGGCTGATATAGCGGGCCGTGCGGGCCGTAGAAATGGTTTTAGGCTCCATAGCGCGAAGGGGCTGAAGTTGATTGTCTGCACCCGTGTACGCAACGGCTGGGTTTTCCGCCGCCCTGCGGAAAGCAACACACCTGCTGCTGCGCCCGACACAATGGCCGGACCAGCGAAAAAATACTCCTGCAACCGGACTTTATGGCATTGTGAAGCTTGTAGCGCCTTATGTTCATCCTTGGTATAACTTTTGAATTAAGTCAGTCACATCAACAGAAAGGACCCATCTTATGAACCTGATCAGCAAAGAATTTATCCGTAACATCGCGCCTCAGCTCGACCTGCTCAACACCCTGGGTGGCGGCGTCGCGCAGGCCCAGGTGCGGATTGATAAGCGGGAGAAAGGCGTCATTATCCGCGTGGCTCTTCCCTCAGTCAATCCGCAAAACTTCCACGTCGTGCTCAATGAAAGCACCCTGACCGTGTACGCCGAGTTCCGGCACGAGCCCGATGACAAGCTGGCCGCGCCCCTGTTCAGCCGCACGCTCAGCCTGCCGGCCGGCCTCAACGTCAGCCGCATCGATGCCGTGTTTGAGGGTGCCGAATTGCTCGTGCGTATCCCCTACGCCGCCAACGGCGAGTCGCGCGAAATCGACATCAGGCAGCGCTAAGCCGCTTTTCATTGCCATAACGCCGGGACCGACCGGCCCACCTGTATCACCTGGCCACTGCCCTCAGCAGTGGCTTTTTTCATGCAAAAATTCAGGAGAACAGCGGAATCAGCAAGGCGAAACCAACGAGCAGCGAAAGGTAGAACCAACCCATAAGCTGGCCCCGCAGCCGGCGTGGCAGCCGGTTGCTGAGCACCAGCACCGCCACCACTACCAGCGTCAGGTGCAGCAGCAGAAACACCACCGTTTTCACCCAATTGCTCACAATAGTGTTTTCGGGCTGCAGTTGGTCGGCAATGCCGAGGCCCGAGGTAACAAAGCGCAGCAGGTAGTACGCGGCCGTTTCGAAAGCCACGAACAGGCCGGCTCCCACTAAAAAAGCCAGTGGTCCGGTTTTCTGCTTGATTTCGGCCATGGGCGGTGAAGTGGTGATGAGATGAATGGGTGAGGAGGGGATAAGGTGATGATAGAGGTATAGGGTTGTAGGGTAGGAGGGATAATAGAACAGTCATTCTGAGCGAAGGCGCAGCCGCAGTCGAAGAATCTCTACCGCCAAACTAACTCCCGACGACAGGATTACTTCGGCGGTAGAGATTCTTCGACTGCGGCTGCGCCTTCGCTCAGAATGACTGTTCTATTGTTTTCATCCCCTTCACTACCAGCCTACGACTTCGCCTTGCGCAGCTCTGCCGTGCGGGTGTTGATGTACAGCTCCTCGACTTTGGCGCGGGCCCAGGGCGTGCGGCGCAGGAAGGTGAGGCTGGATTTGATGCTCGGATCCGTCGAAAAGCAGTTGATGCGGATGCGGCTGTCCAGCTCGGGCCAGCCGTAGGCCGCCACCAGATACTCCAGAATCTGGGCCAGCGTAACCCCGTGCAGCTCCCGAATCAGGCGGCCCGATTCGTCGCGGGCATCGTGGGCGGAGGGAGGGGGGGATTGGGACATGGCGAAGAAATTTAAGAAGCCGAAGGTGCGAAAAAACCGGCGGTTGCGCCCAACCCATCGGGACTTTGCGGCGGCCGGGGCACCAACTGGCCGGGTTGGGGCGTTACCTTTACTTACGTACCGCCGGTTATATGCCCCTTACGTCGTCTTCCTCGCCGCGGCGCCCGCCCCGCTCGCCCCAACCCCGCCGTGCCACCCGGCGGTGGCTGGGCTGGCTGCTGGCCGGGCTGCTGCTGGCTGGCCTGGGACTTTACGGACGCTACGCGGCCCAGCTCAACCGCTACGCCCGCCGGGCCTACGCCACGCTGCTGGCCGGCTCGCTCACGGGGCGCGAGAAGACCCCGCTCCGGACTGACTACGAAGTGCACGGCATCGACGTTTCGGCCTACCAGGGGCGCATCGACTGGCCCCGGGTGGCCAGCCACGAGGTGCGCTTCGCTTTCATCAAAGCCACCGAAGGCGGCACGTTGCGCGACGCCCGCTTCGGGCGCAACTGGCGCGAAGCCCGGGCGGCCGGCGTCTTTCGCGGGGCCTACCACTACTTCCACCCCAACTCCGACGCCACCCGGCAGGCCAGCCTGTTCACGCGCACCGTGCCGCTCGGGCCCGGCGACCTGCCCCCCGTACTCGACGTGGAGCACGCCAACTTTCACGACGTGGCCCAGATGCGGCGCGGGGTGGCCCTGTGGCTGCGGCTGGTGGAGCGCCACTACGGCGTGCGGCCTATTCTGTACTCCAACTACGGCTTCTATCAGCGCCACCTGGCGGGCCATTTCGACGATTATCCGCTCTGGCTGGCGCACTACGAAGTCGACCAGCCCAAGCTGCCGGCCAGCCGCTGGATTATCTGGCAGCACTCCGACGAATCGTACGTGCCCGGCATCCGGGGGCCAGTTGATTTCAACGTGTTCCAGGGTAGCTTCGAGCGGCTGCGGGCCCTGCGGATTCCGCCCAAACGGCCGTAGTGCTCCGGCCAGACTATCATTTAGCCGTTAACTTTACTGCTATGCGCTACTTCATCCAACTTGGGCTGTGCTGCGGAACCGGGCTGCTGCTGGCTGGTTGCGCGGGCAGTACGGCCTTTACCGAATCGGGCAAAGCCTCATACTACGCCGACAAATTTAACGGCCGCCGTACGGCCAGCGGCACCGTGTATCGGCCCGGTAAGCTCACGGCGGCCCACAACACGTTGCCCTTCGGTACCCAGGTGCGCGTAACCAACCCGCGCAACCACCGCTCAGTAAAAGTGGTGGTAACCGACCGGGGCCCGCACGCCAAGGGCCGCATCATCGACCTTTCGAAGAAGGCAGCCCGCAAAATCGACATCATCGACGCCGGCGTGGCGCCGGTAACCCTGAAAGTAATCCGCAAAGCCCGTTAGCCGGGCCCGCCCGCTTCATCTCCTTCTACTATGCGCATCCGTAAAAAAATCCGCTGGACGGCCCCCGCTGCGGCCGACCGTTTCGTCCAGCTCAGCTCCTTCATTCAGGCGGCCGAAGACGAAGGCTGGCGCGAAGACGAGGTTCAGTTCGTCATCAACGAAATCGTGGAAGCGCCAAACGAGGCCGAGGTAGCCCTCATCTTCCAGGATTACAGCCACTAGCTTCGATCAACGATGACAGATGACAAAAGCAGGGGTTGATTCGAGCTTACGCCTGCATCAACCCCTGCGGTATTACTACCTGTTTTCGCCACCCAAACGGCCTTCATGCAGGTAGTGACGAGCTTACGGACAGCGCCCGGCAAGCGCGCAAATAGCGCCGCAATGCCCGCCTACCGCTTCTTTTTGCCCTTGGCTTTCATGATCTGCACCTGCCTGAGGCTGTCCTGCTCAGCCTTCATGGCGCGGGTAGTCAGGCGGCCGGTCAGCGACATGTAATCACCTTCCTGGAGGCGAACGGTGGTACCGTCGGCCATCATAATGGTGCCATCGGGTTGCACCTTGGTGCCGTTTACCAGGGCCGACTCGGTGCTGATGGCGCCGGTGTGGGCGTCGCGCGTTTCGAGTACCTTACCGTCTTTCATCAGGAAGCCGTCTTTCATGGTAGCACCATTGGATACCATGCGGGGCTTGGGCTGCACGCCGCGGCGGGCGGGCGGGGTGGCGGCCTTGGTTTGGGCTTGCGCCGCAACGGCTCCGCCCAGAAGCAGAGCGGCTGCGAGAGAGACGAAAAATTTCATAAAGCAAGAACTGTTGAGGTGAAAGTAAGAACGGCCGGGGCCAATAGTTCTCCGGTAACCCGTAACGGTCCGGGTTCGTTCTAAAGTATTGACCGGCTTGCCATCTACCAAATTCGGGCCGGTTTTCCTTCCGTCCCTCCGCCCTACTCTCCCGTGGACTACAAAGATTATTACAAGACGCTGAGCGTCGAAAAAACGGCCACGCAGGACCAGATAAAAAAGGCCTACCGCAAGCTGGCCCGTCAGTACCATCCCGATCTGAACCCCGATAACGCCGCGGCCGAGCAGAAATTCAAGGAGGCTAACGAAGCCCACGAAGTACTCAGCGACCCGGAAAAGCGCCGCAAGTACGACCAGCTGGGCGCCGACTATCAGCGCTACCAGCAGGCGGGCGGCCGTCCCGGCGGCAGCGGTGGCGGCTTCGATTGGTCACAGTATCAGCAGGGCGGCGCGGCCGGCGGTGGCGACCCGTTTGGCGGGGCCGACTTCTCCGACTTTTTCGGCTCTATGTTCGGGGGCATGGGCGGCAACGGCGGGGGTGGCAGCCGCCCCCGCACCGGCCAGGACTACCAGGCCGAACTAGAACTGACACTGGAAGACGCTTATACGGGTGGGCCCCGCACACTCACCGTCAATGGTAAAAACCTGCGCCTTACCATTCAGCCCGGCGTCGAGGACGGGCAGGTTATCCGGTTGCGCGACCAGGGTGGGCCGGGCCGCAACGGTGGGCCGGCGGGTTCGCTCTACATCACACTGCGCATCCGGCCCGATGCCCGGCACGCCCGCACCGGCAACGACCTGACCATGGACGTGCCGGTAGACCTCTACACGGCCCTGCTGGGGGGCGAGCATACCGTGGAAACGCTGTCGGGGGCCGTAAAAATCAGCATCAAGCCCGAAACTCAGAACGGTACCCGTCTGCGGCTGCGCGGTAAGGGTTTCCCGATTTATCGCCAGGACGGCCAGTTTGGCGACCTGTACCTGCGCCTTTCCATCAGCCTGCCCCAGCACCTGACGGAGCAGGAAAAAACGCTGATCCGCCAACTGGCCGAGCTCCGCAATCAATAGCCGTCGGGCTTTTGCAAACGGACAAACCGGCGGTACTGAGGTGGATGGCTAGCGGCTCAAGTCAGGTGAGAAAATAATTTCGAACGAAGGCGAACAGCGTAAAAGGAAAACCATGGAAGCGGCTATTATTACGATTACTTTTCGGGAATGCGTGGTGCGCTATGGGCTGAGCGAAGCCGAAGTGCGCGAATTTGTACAGCTGGGGCTGTTGCACCCGGCCCCCGATGTGCCCAACGCGCTGCGCGAGGAGCCCGAGCGCGTTGCCCGGCTGGCCCGCCTGCATCAGGAGCTGGGCCTGAGCAAAGACAGTCTGGATGTGGTGCTGAACATGCACCAGCAACTGGAGCAGCTGCAGCTGGAGGTGCGCCGGCAGCGGGCCCGGGTACGGCAGCTGGAAAACTTTCTGGGGGGCCTGGGGCCCGTGCTCGACTTCGAGTAGCAGTGGTGGTCTGTTTCCCCGATCGGTAGCCCGAACCAGATAGTGCGAATTGACCAATAGCCGGTTATACAGCGGCTTTTTATTGCCTGCAAGCTCCTTTATGTACAGGCAACTTTTTATCTCTTAGCCAAGTATAGAAAACCATTCTGCGTCCGCAGAGTGCTCTCCCGTCACTTTTCCCTCTCTATATGCTTCCACGCATTCCCCTTTCCAAGGTGTTGGCGCTGGGTATAGCGGCCTGTACGCTGGCTCCGCAAGTATCCCAAGCCCAAACTTCCGACCGTAAAACCAACATCAGTGTCTACTACAACTGGCTGCAGTACCACGGCGACCTGGGGTCGGAGTGGTTCAAGCACGACAAGGTAGAGTACGGCCTTGGTCTGACGGTAAGCCGCTACATTGCTCCGGGCCTCGACATCGGTCTGGACCTGAGCTACGGCGACATGAAGTTCTCGGCCGACTATCCAAAGAACACCCAGTTTCCTATCCGGCGCTTTGATGCCAACGTGGTGAACGTGGGCGTTCCGATCAAGCTGAAGCTCAACAACGGCTGGGCGCTGAAGGAGGATGCGTTCATCGCGCCTTACTTGGTGGTACAGCCCGGCGTATTCTTCGCCAGCCCCGATCTGTACGACATCAACGACAAGGTTGTCGGCAACTCGGACGTGTACGCGTTCGACATTGCTGCCGCAGCCGGTATCAAGTTCAACTTCTCGGAGGCTTTCGGCATCTTCATTCAGACCGGCCAGCACTACCCGCTCACCGACCAGATTGACGGCATTACCAACGTTGGGAAGAAGAACGACCGGTACCTGCAGCACAAGCTGGGCCTGAGCTTCAACCTCGGCAAGATGGCTGACGAGGACGGCGATGGTGTGGCCGACAAGAAGGACAAGTGCCCCGGCACCCCGGCCGGCGTGGCCGTGGACATGAACGGCTGCCCGCTTGACGGCGACAAGGATGGCGTTCCGGATTACCTCGATAAGTGTCCGACGGAAGCCGGTGTAGCCGCCCTGGAAGGCTGCCCCGACCGTGACGGCGATGGTGTACGTGACAGTGAGGACAAGTGTCCTGATACTCCTGGCAAAGCGGCCCTGCAGGGTTGCCCCGATGCCGATAATGATGGCGTAATTGACCAGAACGATAAGTGCCCCGATACTCCGGCCGGCGTGCAGGTAGATGCCACCGGTTGCCCGCTCGACGGCGACGGTGACGGTGTAGCTGACTACCTCGACCGTTGCCCAACCCGTCCGGGCCCTGCCTCCAACAAAGGCTGCCCCGAGATGAAGGTAGAGGAGAAGAAGCGTCTGGAAGAAGCTACTAAGTTCATCCAGTTCGAGTTCAACAAGGCCGCTCTTAAGCCTTCGTCGTACTCGACCCTCGATGCCCTGTCGAAAATCATGCAGGACTACCCCGACTACAACCTGAGCATTTCGGCCCACGCCGATAGCAAGGGTGAGGATAATTACAACCTGCGTCTGTCGGATGAGCGCGCTGCTTCGGCCCGTGCTTACATGCTCAGCAAAGGCGTACCCGCTGACCGCATCGTGTCGAAAGGCTACGGCGAATCGAAGCCGATTGCCAGCAACAGCACCGATGCCGGCCGCGCCCTCAACCGTCGCGTCGAGTTCGATGTGTACCTGCCCGGCGACCCAAATCCAGCCGTGGAGAAGTACGGTCCTGCTCCCGAAATGATGGAGGCTCCGGCCGTGGCTCCCAAGGCTCCGGTGAAGAAGGCTCCGGTTCGTAAGCCTGCCCCGCGCCGCAAGTAATTCCGGCTCAGGTAAAGTAAAAAGCAGCCCGCTCAGTTGAGCGGGCTGCTTTTTTTATGTGCTCTGGGGTGGTTTTGAGCGCCCATAAAAAAAATATTCTATCTGGAATATAGCAAGTGTTACGAACTGTTCGTAGAATTACGAAACAATCATAGCATCTCATATGGAACGACTTACCCAACCCGAGGAGGACGCCATGCGCATATTCTGGGAGTTGCGCGGCGGCTTTATCAAGGACGTGCTGGCGCAGCTTCCTGAGCCGCAACCGCCCTACACCACGCTGGCTTCTACGGTGCGCAACTTGGAGCGCAAAGGCTACCTCAGTGCCGAGAAGCTGGGCAATACCTTCCGCTTCACACCCGCCATCGAAGCCGAAGAGTACCGCAAGCGGTTTCTGGGCACCTTCGTGGGCGACTACTTCCGCAACTCCTACAAAGAGCTGGTTTCCTTCTTCGCCCAAGAGCAGAAAATCAGTGCCGAGGAGCTGAAAGAAATTGTGCGCCTTATTGAAAACGGCCCGCCGAAATGAGCACGCCCGAGCTGTTGCCCTACCTGCTGAAGGTGAATGGGGCCCTGGTGCTGTTCTGCGGCATCTACTACCTGGGGTTGCGGCGGCTCACGTTTTTCGGGCTGGCCCGTGCCGCACCGCGTCCGGCTGAGCTGCTGCGCCTGCCCATCGAGTGGCCCGCGTTGGCCCTGCCGCCTGTAGCGGTAGCTCCGGCCGCTACCAGCTGGCTGCTAGTGGCTTACTGGACCGGCGTAGCGGTGTTTGGGTCGCGGCTGCTGATGCAGCTGCTGGCCGTGCGGCGCCTACACCGCCGTTCCCGCCCCCAGCAGCTGCACGGCCAGCCCTTCCGGAGCCTGAGCGGGCCAGTGATGCCCTTCGCCTTCTGGCAGACGGTGTACCTGAACCCTGCCCGGCACCCGCCCGGCGAGCTGCCCGCCATTCTGGCCCACGAGTATGGACACGTGCGCCTCTGGCACACGCTCGATATTCTACTGGCCCAACTGAGCCTAGTGTTCTACTGGTTCAACCCGGGGGGCTGGCTGCTACGCCGGGCCCTGCACGAAAACCTGGAGTTTCAGGCCGATTACCAGGTGTTGCAAGCCCGTCCGCACGAGGCCAAGTCGTACCAGTATGCGTTGCTGCACCAGAGTATCGGGCGCGGTCCGGCCAACGATTTAGTGTGTCATTTCAACTTTCATCTCCTTAAAAACCGCATTGCCATGATGAACCGCCCCCGCTCTGCCCGCCCGCTGGCTGTCCGCTACCTCCTGCTGCTGCCCTTGGTTGGGGCATTATCGCTTGGGAGCTGCGAGAAGCGTGCTTACCCCGAACCCAGCGTGGCAGTTAGCCAAGCCCAGAACGCCAGCAGCCCCGAAAACGGGCTCTACTTCGTTGACGGCGCCCCGGTAGCGTATGCGGCCATCAACCAACTGGACCCTGCTGCCATTGCGAGTATGAATGTTCTAAAGGGCCGCAAGTATCGCCCCGGCTTTAATGAAGCAGCCTTCGAACGGGACTTTGGTGTAGTGGGCGAGCGGGGCATCATCCTCATCCTCACAAAAGTACCTGCTAATCCAGCCGTGCTGGAAGCCTTCAACAAGAAATATAATATTACATACAGCCAGCAGGATCCGGCTGATAAAGTGCTGGCTGAAAAGATAGTAGCTGGTCAGGGTCTGACGGCAGACGAATTACAGGGCCGGCTGCTGATCATGAATGAGAAGGAAGTGGCGGCCGAGAAATCGAAGGTCGCGGCCGGTCAGTTGAAGAGTGTATTTGTCATGAGCCCCGAGCAGGCTGCCAAAAAGTATGGCGAGAAAGGAGCAAAGGGCGCTGTCCTGATTCAGACGAAATAGCACTACACATTGCTTTCACAGCCCCCTGTTTTATGGTCCATCACACATACAATACTGTCCTGATTACGCTGTCTGGCCCAAACGCAGTCGAGGCCGCCGCCGCCGCTAGATAACGTAGAAGTGATGCCCTTGTAACCGCAGAAGCCGTTCATACGCCGACCCGGTAGCACAAAATAGGGGAGAGCGTCCAAAAGGGCTCGATTTTCGTACTGATTAAGGACCGTACAAAATAAAGCCTGCCTTCAGGAGTTTATACCGCCGGGTCGGTTGTCATATGCAACCAGCCCGGCGGTATCTGTATCTTGTTGGTTACAAGTCCTCCATCCTTCCTATACTCCTTCTTATCTATGTCATTTTCCCTTGTCTTAGGCGCGGTGCTCGTAACGGCCGCCCTCAGCCTGGCCGGCGTTGCCCGGGGCCAGAGCCAGCCGGCCGGCGCCGCCGAAACCCGTGCCGCTGCTGCCCCGAGCCTGTATTTCCTCGACGGGCAGCCGACGGCCAAAAAAAATATCGATGACCTTAACCGCCGCACGATTGCCTCGGTGCACGTAGTGAAGGGCGCGGAGGCCATCCGTATTTTCGGGGCTGCGGCCGGCGAAGGCGTAATGGTTGTGGTGACGAAACGCAATGTAGCTTCGGCCGCCGTGGCCGAGTTCAACCGCCGCTACGACATCCGGCCCGTAGAGGCGCCGGTAGTGGCCACGCCCCCGGCCCCGCCCGTGCAGCACTAGCTGGACAGTGAGGCGACGCGTATCATTCTGGCTGCAGGTATCGTATGAAAGGTTTTAACCTTTTGACTGATAGAACTATGCTTCGCTATTTCATTCTGACTGCGCTATTAGCTGGCGGCGCGACTTCGGCCGCTACGGCCCAAACCACTGAAGTCGAAACTCACCTTGCCCCTTCCGACACTACGAACCGGGTGGAGGGTATCTATGTGGCCCCTGGCATGACCGGGGCCCCTAAGCAGCAGGTAACTACCGACTACGACAACCAGCCTCTGAAACGGGCAAAGACCAGGAAAAGCAAGTCGTCGACGCTTACTTCTGACGAGCCGCGCCGGCCTTAAGTGGCCCATTGGCCAACGCTGGCCCCGGTAGGAGCGTATGGCAACGGACCGGCTAGCCGGGTCCACCTGATTCTGCCCGCATGACAACTGCCACTGCCTCGCTCGCCGACTTTCTCGACCTTACCTACCGGCCCGATTTGGGCCTTATTACCGCCCGCTGGCTACGGCCAACCACTTCGGGAGAGTTGCGGGCGGGTTACCAGTTGCTGCTGCGCCACGCCAGCACCTGCAACGCCTGCCAGTGCTGGCTGGTTGATGCCCGTCGCCGCATCGGGGTAGACCTGGACGATGTACACTGGCTCACTGAGCACTTCTATCCTACCCTGCGGCAGCAATTAGGCCACCACGTTTTCCTGGCTTTTCTGGTAGCTCCCTACCAGCTCGACGATGCCCAGGACGAAACGCTGCCCTCCCTGCCCCACACGCACGGCGACTACTGCTCGGTACGCCAGTTCACCGATGAGGGCGAGGCGGTACGCTGGCTTTGTTCGCGCCGGTAGAGGTGCGGTGGCGGTAGCGCCGGTTTTTGTACTATGAGAAGTAGGGGTATTTCGTTGCCTTGCAATAAGACAATTTATTGCAAGGGGGATGAACCGTGCAAAAGATTCGTGGAAAGATGAATTTTTATAGCGCGTGTATTTGCTTTACCTTCATTGTGAGCTAGGTACTTCAATAGTAAGACCCGTAGTTCGCTTCTGGCAGGCATTTCCAATCCACCCTTCTCTTCCTCTCTATGTTCAAAATGCTACTTTTCTTGCTGCTGGCTTTTGCAATGATGCTGGAGCCCGCGCCGGCCCGCGCAACTACCAGCGCGCCCGCGGTTGCAGCCGGTACTGCACTACTGGCCCCGACTGCTACGTTGGGTGGCTTTTTCCGGCGTGCCCCCCGCAAGGGTCGTCCCAACTACATGACCTACAAGGGCGGTGCCCGTAAAAAGATGAAGAAGCTTGGTCCTGTGCGCCGCTGGAAGCTGCGCCGCAAGGCCCAGGCCAAACGGCGCACCCACGTTCCGAACGTGAAGGCCGGGGCTCCGACCCGCGTGATGAAAAAATAGCCAGCCTTACTAAGCCACAAAAGCCGCTTCCTGCCAAGGAAGCGGCTTTTGTGGCTTAGTAAGGCTGGCATTGCCGGCCAACCAAACGCGGCGAGGCTCGTTTAGTAAGCAGCGGCTCCGCCAAAATAGAAGGCTGTCCAATCGACCACTCCGTAGCCGGCCGTCGCCCTGCGCAGCTGCCGGGCTACGGCCGGTTTGGGCGTATGCAGCCGGTGGCGTGTGCGCTCCTCCAACCCATACCTGCATGAACGAAGTAATTGAAATCCGCCATTTGCGGGCCGAAGACTATGAATCCTTTAATGCGGCCATGCGCCGGGCCTACCCCGAAATGGGCAGCTATTGGCCCGCCGAGTCGCTGGCGCGGCTGCGGGACCTGTTTCCGACGGGCCAGTTGGTGGTAACCATGAACGGAACCGTAGTGGCGGCGGCGCTTTCCATCATCGTGGAGCGCGCCAAGTACTCCGATGATCATACCTACCGCCAGATTACCGGCGACTATACCTTCAGCACCCATAACCCGGCCGGCGACACACTTTATGGCATCGAGGTATTCGTGGATCCCGAGTACCGTGGGCGGCGCCTGGCGCGGCGGCTCTATGAGGCCCGCAAGGAGCTCTGTGAGCGGCTCAACCTGCGTACCATTGCGTTTGGGGCCCGCATTGCCGGCTACCGCGAGCACCAGGATACATTGACGCCCAAGGAGTACGTGCAGCGGGTGAAAAACCGCGAAATTCTGGATCCAGCGCTTAATTTCCAGCTTTCCAACGACTTCCATCCGGTGCGCGTGATCCGGGGGTACCTGCCCGGCGACGAGGCCTCGGGCAACTATGCCCTGCTCATGGAGTGGGACAATATGCTCTACCACGAGCGGTCCGCTACGGCGGTGGCGCCCAAAACCCAGGTGCGCCTGGGCTTGGTGCAGTGGCAGATGCGCCTCTATGATGGCGTAGAGGATATGTTTCAGCAGGTCGAGTATTTCGTGGATGCGCTGGCTTCTTACCGGGCCGACTTTGCCCTGTTTCCCGAGCTGTTCCACGGGCCGCTGATGGCCGAAACCAACGAGCTATCCGAAATTGATGCTATCCGTAAGCTCAGCCAGTTTTCGGATGAAATCCTGCGTCGTTTCACCCAACTGGCCGTTAAGTACCACATCAACATCATCACTGGCTCGATGCCCGAGCTGGCCGCCGACGGCCAGCTGCTGAACGTGGGCTACCTGTGCCGCCGCAACGGCACAACGGAACGCTACGAGAAAATCCATGTAACGCCCAACGAGGCCAAGTATTGGGCCCTGAAGGGAGGCAACCGCCTCCAGACCTTCGATACCGACAGCGGCCGCATCGGCATACTTATCTGCTACGATGCCGAGTTCCCGGAGCTGGCTCGTTTGCTGGCCAACCAGGGCATGGATATCCTGTTCGTACCCTTCCTCACCGACACTCAGACGGCCTACTCGCGGGTGCGGCACTGCGCCCAGGCCCGGGCCATCGAAAACGAGTGCTACGTGGCCATTGCCGGTTCGGTGGGCAACCTGCCCCGCGTGAAAAACATGGATATCCAATACGCTCAGTCGGCCGTGCTTACGCCCTGCGACTTCTCGTTTCCTACCACCGGCGTTAAGAGCGAGGCTACACCCAACACCGAGATGATTCTGGTGACCGACGTCGACTTATCCATTCTGGACAAGCTGCGCCAGCAGGGCAGCGTACAGAACCTGCGTAGCCGCCGCCACGATGTGTACTCGCTCAGCTCGGCCGAGCTGATGCCTAAGCATTAAAGCAACTCCCGGGTGCTGCAACCAATCCAACGCCGATAACCGGACTGCCGTAACAGGTAGTGAGGGCCTGCTGCCCTGTTCCACCTTAGCCTCCCCAGCCATGTTTCGTTTCCTGACCGTTGCCCTGCTGCTGGGCGGCCTGAGCGCCCCGCTCACTGGCCTCGCCCAAAACCGCACGCCCACTACGCCCACCCGCTACCAGCCCACCGAGCGCATTAGTCCGGTGCCTGGGGTGGTGCTGCCCACGGGGGTCGGCCAGGGTGGCGCCGAGCCGCTAGCAGTGCCCGCCGTGGAGCCTAACGCTCAGTTGCCCATGCCTAAGGTGCGGTTCGGGGTAGTAAGCGCCGATTCGGTGCAGATAGAGCCAGCCCCGGCCCCGGAGCCGCCCGTGCGCAAGCGCAAGCGCGCCGCCCGGCAGTAATATGCCGCCCAACTGTAGCGCGAAGCTCCGGCTTCGCGTGTCGTTGAACGACGTCGTTATCACGTCAGCAACGACACGCGAAGCCGGAGCTTCGCGTTATAGTCGGGCACCAAGGCATCCTGTTACTTCACCTTCACGGTGCCGTCGTCGGCATCCCGTTTTACTTTGTTGCCGTCGGCGTCTTTCACCTTGATGTCGCCATCGGCCTGCTTCACTATTTTACTGCCATCGGCGCCCTTAATGGTAGTGCCGGGGGGCAGGTCGGCGGCTTGCTCCAGGGGCGTTTCGGTGGTGGCGGGCGCATCGGCAGGTTCGCCAACCGAGGGGTCGGTGGTTTGTGAGCAGGCGCTGAGCAGCAGGGCGGCGGCGGCACTCAGGAGGATGGTCATTCGTTGCATGATGGACAGGGAAAACTATGTGGGCGAAACCGGCTGCCCCGCACAGGCCGCCGTAGGGCCTGCTACGTGCCGGAGCGTTGCCGCGTTGGCGCTGTCCTACCGTGGCACTCGCTTCCCGGCCCGGCCGATGCATGGGTCCCGCCGCTTTTGTAGCTTTGGTTTCTACTGTTTTCGTTATGGCCCCCGATACGCCCGCCGAGCTACTCCAGCTCACTTACCGCGCCGACCTCGACCTGCTGGTGGGCCGCTGGACTCATGAGCCCGACCCGGCCCTGCTGCCCGCCGCCTACCAGCAGTTGGCCCGCGCGGCCGAGGCCAGCAACTGCCGCTACTGGCTTCAGGACATCCGACGCCGCGTGGTGAACGACCCGGCCATTACCCGCTGGCTGCTCACCGAGTTCATGCCCAATATGGCCCGCCGCCTGGGGGGCGTGCGCGTGGCCTACCTCACCAGCCCTGCGCTGCTGGCCCACATCATGGCCGCCCCCGAGTTCAAGTCCGTGGAACACTACGCTGGCAAGCCCTATCAGGTGAATTTCTTCGGCGACGAAGGCGCAGCCGTGGCATGGCTTTTTGGGGTATAAATTTTAGAGTTTAGAGTTTGAATTGGTGGGTGGGGCCGTATGGTAGAAGGGGCAAGCACGGATGTTCAGTAGTAGTCCGGCAATGCCCCCACGACTCACCCACTCCCCCTACTACACTCCCCATACTCCCCCAATTCAAAATCTATAATTCCTCCCCCGTGTCCGCTCCAATTCAAAATTCAGACTCCATAATTCCTGATTCCCGCTTCTCCGCCGAAGTGCTAACGAAAGAGGAGAAGCGGAAATACCGCCGCCATATCCAGCTACCCGAAATTGGGGAGGCTGGCCAGTTGAAGCTGAAGGCTGCCCGGGTACTGGTGGTGGGCGCAGGCGGGCTGGGGTGCCCCGTGCTGCAGTACCTGGCGGCGGCCGGGGTGGGCACGCTGGGCATTGTGGATGCCGATGTGGTGGACGAGAGCAACCTGCACCGCCAGATTTTGTACGGGCCGGCCGATGTGGGGCGCAGCAAGGCCGAAACCGCCGCCGCAGTGGTCGCCCGTCTGAACCCGCTCATCGGCACCGAGGTGCATGCTGTGCGGCTCGATATGGGCAACGTTCGGGCGCTGGTAGGGGCCTACGATGTGGTGGTGGACGGCACCGACAACTTCGCCACCCGCTACCTGCTGAACGACGCCTGCGTGCTGCTGGGACGGCCACTCGTGTCGGGGGCCATTTATAAGTTCGAGGGGCAGGTATCGGTGTTCAACTTTGAAGGCGGGCCCACCTACCGCTGCCTCTTTCCAGTGCCGCCCGGCGCGGCGGAGGCCCCCAACTGCTCGGCTACCGGCGTGCTGGGGGTGCTGCCCGGCGTGGTGGGCACCGCCCAAGCCACCGAAACGCTGAAGGTGCTGCTGGGCCTGGGTGAGGTGCTTTCGGGCCGGCTCTGGCTCTTCGATGCCCTCACGTTTGCCACCCGCACGCTGCGCTTCGCCCGCCGCCCCGAACAGGCGGCCCTGTACCTGGGCACGGCCGATCCTGCCGCCTACGCCGAGTTGTGCCAGCCCGTGCTGCCCACCCTAACGGCCGCCGCGCTGCGCCGGGAGTTGGCCGGCCCCGCTGCCCCGCTGCTGCTTGATGTGCGCGAGCCCCATGAGTACGCCGCCGGCCACCTGTCGGGGGCCGTTTCGCTGCCCCTAAGCCAGCTGGAAGCGCGCGCCGCCGAGGTGCCGGCCACCGGCCCGGTGGTGGTGTACTGCCAGGGCGGCACCCGCAGCGTCCGTGCCGTAGCGCTGCTGCAGGAGGGGCTGGGCCTGCGTAATCTGCGGAGCCTGGACGGCGGGATACAGGGGTTCGGGGAGGGCTAACGGCCTTGCGTTGCCGCCCTCCGTGGGCACCTCACCCCCTAGCCCCCTCTCCCCCAAAAGGAGAGGGGGGACTAAAACTAATTTCTAGTTTAGTTGCGGCTGCTTTAGCTTTAGCAACTACAAGCTAGTCGCCCCTCTTCTTTTTGGAGAGGGGGCTAGGGGGGTGAGGCGCACGCGCAGAGCGGCTACGCGAGGTGCTAGCTGCCGGCGTCTATCACCCGGCGCTGCTGCTCGTACTGGGCTACCAGCTCGGGCAGGAAGGGGCGCAGGTTGGGCATCCGTACGTCGAGGCGTTCGAGGGCGGCGCGGGCTTCGGCCAGATGGTCGAGGGCCTGGCGGCGGGCGGCGGCCCCCGCCACTGTTTGGGTGCGGGCCACGCCCACCATGGCCGCGAAGGCCGCCGCCGTGTCGCGCTGCCGCGTTAGCTGGTCGGCCGTTATCAGCTCGGCGGCCAGCTCGGCAGCCAGCGGGGCCGCTACGGTACCAATCTCAATCAGGGCGTCGGCCTGGGCCTGGTCGCGGAGCTTGGTGAGGGCCGAGGGCGAGTAGGCGGCCACCTTGGCCAGGGCGGGCCGGGGGGTATCGAGCTGGAGGGTGCGCAGGCCGTTTACCACCACCAGGGCGGCATCGAGGGCGGCCGTTTCGGCGGCGTCTTTGGCGCTGGTGTAGCCGGCGGTGCCGGTGCTGCTGCGGGCCTGGGCCTGGGTGTCTACTTCGGCCAGCGCCTGTTGCAGGGTCTCGTAGTCGGGCAGCAGCTTGGCGTAGCGGGCCTCCCACTCGGGGCGGGTGCGGGTAAGCAGGGCCAGCACGCCCTGGGCCATAATGCGGTAATTCTGGCTTTTGTCGTCCATGGAACGGTAACCGAATGGAAGGATGGAAGATAGCCCCCGGTTGCGGGCCGGCAACTACCGGGTAAGCTAGCCAATGCCCCACCCAACTGCAAGTCGCGGGCAGTGGGGTTCTGGTCGGAGCCAGTCGCGCTCCCGCCACGGCCGTTCGCGTCCCCGCCACGGCCGTTCGCATCCTCGCCCAACCCGTTCGCGCCAGCAAAAATAGGATTCGCTTAAGCGTACGTAGGATGCGCACCATTACCGCAGCCGTTCGCGCCAAAGCAAGTAGGATTCGCACAGGCGTAAGTAGGATTCGCACGGGTGCCGCACCTGTTCGCGCCCTTGTCGGCACCGTTCGCGCTACGGCCGTGCTGGTTTGCGCTATAGTCGTTCAACGACCCGCCTGCGCCGTACCTTGCACGCCGTTATGCCCACGCCCCCATGCCTGCCACTGCTTCCCCCTCCGCCGCCCGTCCACGCATCCGCTTCGACCGCAACGAACTGGCCGGGGCCTTCGGCGACTTAGGGACTGATCTGCCCTTGCTCATCGGGGTAATTGCCGCCTCCGGCCTCGACAGCGCCGGGGTGCTCATCATGTTCGGGCTGATGCAGCTGTTTTCGGGCCTCTGGTATGGCATGCCGATGCCGGTGCAGCCGCTCAAGGCCTTCGCCGCCCTGGTTATTGCCCAGAAAATCCCCGGTCGCGTCATCTTCGGGGGTGGGCTGGCGGTGGGCGTGGGCATGCTGCTGCTTTCCGTTACGGGCCTCATCGATGGGCTGGCCCGCCTCGTGCCCAAGCCCGTTATCCGCGGCATTCAGTTCGGGCTGGCCCTGCAGCTCTCCACGCTCGCCCTCAAGCAATACGTGCCCGCCGACGGCCTCGGCGGTTATGCCCTGGCGGCGGCGGCCTTCCTGATAACGGTGGTGCTACTGGGCAACCGGCGCTGGCCGGCCGCGCTGGTCGTCGTGAGCCTGGGCGTTATCTACGGGCTGGTTTTTCAGCTCGATTTCAACTCGGCCCAGCAGGCCCTGGGCCTGCGCCTGCCCAGCTGGCACGTTCCCCAACTGGCCGACATTCTGGCCGGGGCCGTGCTGCTGGCCCTGCCCCAGATTCCGCTGTCGCTAGGCAACTCGGTGCTGGCCACCCGCCAGGTGGTGCAGGACTACTTTCCCGAGCGGCCCCTCACGGTGCGTAAAATCAGCTTCACCTACGCCCTCATGAACCTGGTGAACCCGTTTTTGGGTGGCTTCCCGGTCTGCCACGGCTCGGGCGGCATGGTGGGCCACTACACGTTCGGGGGCCGCACGGGCGGCTCGGTAGTTATCTACGGCGGGCTGTTTCTGGTGCTGGGCCTGTTTTTCAGTCAGGGCTTTCAGCAGCTGGTGCAGGTGTTTCCGCTGCCTATTTTGGGGGTGCTGCTGTTCTTCGAGGCCCTCAGCCTGGCCGCCCTGCTGCGCGACATCAGCACCGAGCGGGCCCACCTGCTGCTGGCGCTGCTCACGGGCATTCTCTGCGCCGGCCTCCCCTACGGCTACCTCGTTGGCCTGACCGTGGGCACGGCCCTCTACTACGCCATGCAACGCGGCTGGGTGGGCCTGGGGAAGTGATTTTTTAAGCTATTAGCTAATAGCTTCGGGGCAGCGGCGCGGGCGATAACCGCCGGACGCAGAGCCGCGTATTCGCGTCTCATCGTTGAACGAAACCAGCAGGAGGGCGCGGTATGCATAGCTGCTCAAGGGCCACCAGAACGAAAGCTACCAGCTAATAGCTATCAGCTAACAGCTCCAAAAATCAGTCCGGCTGAAATGGGGTGAATGGAGCAGGTTTTTCGTCGGCCCTGGCGCGCACGATGCGGTAGACCAGCGTCAGCACGAGGTTGTCTTTGGCCTGGCGGGTGCGGGCGATGAACAGGCCGGTGCCGGGCTGGGCGCGGGCCGGGCGGTAATCGATCTGGTTCAGCCAGGCGGCCTGTACCGTTACGTTCCGGTTCAGCTGCACGCCCCCGCCCGCGTATACCCGGTTGCGCTCGAAGTAGGGTCCCCGCGGGTCGAAGAACACCTCGTTGTACACCGACAAAAACGCCGTGCCGGGCTGCATGGTGGGGTTGTTGAGGGGCAGCACCGCGCTGAGCCGGTAGCGCTGCCGCCCCCGGTAGCGGGCTTGGTTAACAGGCACCACATCGTCGCGGAAGCGCGTCCAGCGCTGCTCTACCCGAAACCGGTGCTCCAGCTTAACGCGGCCCACGGGCTGGGTGAAGGTGAACTGCTGCCACAGGCGCCGCTCCAGGGCCAGGTAACCCGCGCTCAGGTCGCGGTAGTCGGCCGTGGAGTAGCGGCCGGTGCCCAGCAGCACCGTGAAGTTGTTGGTTATGTCGTAGCTGACTCCCCCCTTGATTTCGTTGTAGAAGAACTGGCGGGCAATGGCGTTGGCGCGGCCCTGCAACTCGAAGTAGCCGCCCCAGCCTTTGGGCCCGCCGGGCAGCACGAGCGTATTAATTGTCCAGGAGCCCCACTGCCGGTCGGGCGGGCGGGGGGCGGTTTGGGCGTGGGCAGCGGGGCCGGCCAGCAGCAAGAGGCCTCCCAGCAGCAGGGCGCAGGCGGTGGCTTGGGTGGGAGGGAGGGACGGCCGGTTCATGCCCCGAAGGTAGCGGGCCGGCGCTACTTGCGGTGGCAAACCACCGGCAGGCAACCCCGGCGGGCCGGCGCGCATCTGCGGCGTTACGTGCTGCTTTTCCTCTAACGTAGGCCCCTATGCTTCGCTTCCTGTTTCTGCCGGCTCTGCTGCTGCTGGCTGCCCCCGCCGTCCGCGCCCAGTCGGCCGCCGCCCTGCCCGCTGCGTCCGCCCCCTGCAACTGCGCCCAGAGCCTCGGGCAGATGCGCCAGCTTATCGAGGCCAACTACGCCGGCTACACCGACAAGGTAACGCCCGCCACCCGCCCCCGCCTCGATTCCCTGACGCGAGTGGTGCAAGCCCGCGCCGATACGGCCCGCGCCGCCAGCTGCGGTCTGGTATTGTACGAGTGGCTGACCTTTTTTCAGGATGGTCATTTGCAGATCAAGAACGACCAGCCCCTCCCGCAGCTCGACCCGGCTACTATCCGGGCCCGGTTTGTCGGTGCGCCCCGCCTGCCCTGGACCCGCGCTAGCTTCCGCGCTTACCTCGACGACCCCGCCCGCCCCAAACAGCCCCTCGAAGGCATTTGGCGCGACGCGGGCAACAATTATAGCGTGGGCGTAGTGGCCGCCGGTCAGCCCGCTCACTACCAGGCATTCGTGTTGCGGGCCGACAGCGTGTGGTGGGTGCCCGGCCAGGTGAAGTTCGCCTTTGCGACCCCCACCGCCGCCGGCCCCGCTACCGGCACCTACCGGATGCAAAACCACGAGGAGCAGTTGCGCCGCGTAACGCTGCCGGCCGAGGGCGTTATTCAGTTTGATGATTCGCCCTGGTACCGGGTGTACCCGCGGCCGGTAGCGGTGCCGCCCGCCCCGGCCCGCGTCGCCAATCACCGCTTCCAGATGCTCGACGACACCACGGCCCTCTACCGCATCGCCTCCTTCGACGGCCAGTACCGCCCCCTCATCGACTCGCTCACGAAAGCCAACGCCGCCAACCTGCGCCGCACCCGCCTGCTCATCCTGGACCTGCGCTACAACGGCGGCGGCTCCGATGGATCTTACCGCTCGCTCACGCCCTACCTCTACACCCAGCCCGTGCAAACCGTAGGCGTAGCCCTGCGCTCAACGCCGCTCAACAACGCCAAGTACAACGGCGCCCTCTACCCCGACATGAGCGTGCCCGAAAAGCTGTTCATCGCCCAGCTGCGCCGCCGCCTCGATGCCCACCCCGGCCAGCTTATCAAGCAGCGGCCCAACAGCGACGGGGTTTCGGTGCAGCGGCTGTCCCGCCGCCGCCAGCACCCCGAAGTAGCGCGCGTGGCCATCCTGCAGAACCGGGGCTGCGGCAGCACGACCGAGCAGTTTCTGCTCGAAGCCCGCCAGAGCGGCAAGGTCACGCTGTTCGGCGAGAACTCGGCCGGGGTGCTCGACTACGCCAACATGCAGTTCGCGCCCCTGCTCTGCCCCGGCCTACGCCTGGGCTGGGCCACCTCGCGCACTTTCCGCCTCGACCGCAACCAGGGCATCGACGGCGTGGGCATTGCCCCCACCGTCCGCCTCAACCCCAACGCCCCCGACATGGTGGAGCAGGTGCGGACCTGGTACCGGCAGCCGGGGCGCTAACAGAGCTGGGTAGGGGTGGGGCTTGTGCCCGCCCGCCACCGAAACGACCTCTCAAACGAGGACAACGCTCGTAACGCATCGTTTCTGCGGCGGGCGGGGTCAAGCCCCGAGCCCCTTATGCTCATCAAAACGGTGCCTGCAAATAGGGCCACGCGAAATAGAGAGCCGCGGCTTGTAGCAGCGTCAGCGCCAGGGTAACGCCCCAGAAAGCGGCTTTGCGGTTTTTATGGTGCAACAGCAGGATAGCCGCCCACGCGCCTGGCGCCGCGCCCGGCAGCGTGGCGAGGTGCAGCGTTTTTTCGGCAATGCGCCGCTGGCTCCGTTGGGCTTTCCGTTTATCCAGGGCGAAAAGCAGAAAGCACAGTAGATTGAAGAACAACAGGCAGCTCAGAAGTACATTCATGGTGCGGGAGGCGGGCTGCCGTTGGCGGGGCAGCCGAAGAGTGCATCGGCGGGGCCGCAAGTTATAGGGCCGGGTTCAGGCAAAAAGTCGAAAAGACCCAGAAGGCTTTGCCGTTACACTTGACGAGCCGCTTGGGTAGCCAGTGTCAGTACCTGGAATCAGCAGCTTCGCCTACCCCCCAATCGTGCTCATCGACTCGAAATTGAGCTGATGCAACGGGCGCTGGCTTTCAGCCTCGAAGCCGTTGGCGGCGCGGTGGCGGAAGGCATGGCTGAGAGCGGCTATCAGGTCGTCATCCGAAGCGCCGGTGCGCAGCATGGCCCGCAGGTCGAGCACGCCCTGGTCGTAGAGGCAGGTTTTAAGGCCGCCTTCGGCCGTGAGACGCAGGCGGTTGCAGGTGCCGCAGAAGGTGCGCGAGTAGGCCGCAATAATGCCCAGGCGGCCCTGGTGGCCGGCCACGGTGTAGTGGCTGGCGGTGTCGCCGGGGTGGGAGGGCACGGGTAGCAGTTCGCCCAGGTTGAGGGCTAGATGCTCGCGGATGCGGTGGTGATTCCAGGGCAGCGTGGCGGGTGTGGCCTCGTGGCTGCCGCCGTTGAAGGGCATCTCCTCGATAAAGCGCACCTCCACGGGCAGCTCGCGGGTCAGCTCGGCCAGCGGCAGCAGGTCCTCGATGTTCTGCCCGTCCATCACCACGGCATTTATCTTGACACGAATGCCGGCTTCCAGCAGCGCGTACAGCGTGTCGAGCACCCGGGGCAGCTCGTCGCGGCGGGTAATGGCGGCGAAGCGGGCGCGGTCGAGCGTATCGAGGCTGAGGTTGACGGTGCGCACGCCCAAACGGGCCAGCTCCGGCACGTGCGGAGCCGTGAGCACACCGTTGGTGGTCAGGCTCAGCTCCTCGATGCCGGGCAGCTCACTCAAGCGGGCCATAAACGGCACCAGGTCGCGCCGCACGAAGGGCTCGCCGCCAGTCAGGCGCACCTTGCGCACGCCCAAGCCGGCCAGCAGGCCCGTCAGGCGGAGCATTTCCTCGTAGGTCAGCAGTTCCTGCTTGGGCAGGTACTTGATGCCTTCCTCGGGCATGCAGTAGAAGCAGCGCAGGTTGCAGCGGTCGGTTACGGCCAGGCGCAGGTACTCCAGGGGGCGGTCGTGGTTATCGAACAGCACCGGCCGCGGGGTCGCTTCCCGCGACACGGACGGATTATCGGGAGCAGACGCGGATGAAACGGCGGAAAGGGCCATGAGGGAGCAGGAAAAAGGCGCGGCGGCCGGGCCACAGTGGCGGGGGCAACAGAACAAACGTAACACCAACGCGGTGGTTTGGGTTTGGTCTACGTACTATTGCCCCATCAGCCCAAAAAAACATGCGCCTAAATATAGCCTTGTTCGGCGTGGCCCGCGAAATCGTGGGCCAGTCCAGCCTCGAAATAGAAACCGCCGCCGGCCAGTCGGCCCAGGGCCTGCTCGCCGAGCTGCACGCCCGCTACCCCGCCCTGGCCAACCTGAGCAGCCTGGCCGTCGCCGTCAACAACGAGTACGCCGCCGACGATACGCCGCTGCACGAGCGCGACGAAATAGCCCTGATTCCGCCCGTTAGCGGCGGCTAGCACTAGCATCCTCCATATGATTCACATCGACCTGACCGATCAGCCCATCGCCATAGCCGTCGCCCTGCGCAGCGTGGAAGCCGATGGCGCGGGTGCCATCAATACGTTCATCGGCACGGTGCGCAACCAGAGCACCGGCCGCGCCGTGATCCGCCTGGAGTACGAGGCCTACGACAGCATGGCCCTGCACCAATTGCGCAAAGTGGCCGAGCAGGCGGTGGAAAAGTGGCCCATGCTGCAGAAAGTAACCGTAGTGCACCGCAAAGGCACCCTCTACATCGGCGACGTGGCCGTGGTGGTGGCCGTTTCCACGCCCCACCGCGCCGAAAGCTTCGCCGCCTGCCAGTATATCATCGACACGCTCAAGCAGGTCGTCACCATCTGGAAAAAGGAGTTCTACCAGGACGGCGACGTGTGGGTAGCGGCGCACCCTTGAGACTCTGCGAGTCAATTAAGAATTAATAATTAATAATGAAGAATTGGCCGTTGAACGGTGCCCAAATGGGTCGTTCAGCGGCCAATTCTTCATTATTAATTCCTAATTATTAATTAATCCCATCGCCTGCGCCGCTTCCTCCGGGGTGTTCACGTTGCGCAACTCGCCGGGAGCCGGTGGGGCCAGCAGCTCGATGTCGGAGTTGATGAGGGTTTTGCGCGGGCAGCTGTAGCCTAGGCTCAGGAAGCGCAATAACTCCCCGTAGCTGGCCGGCTCCCAGATGGTAATGAGCGGCTCGGGCCACTCGTTTTCGGGGCTTTGGAAGGTGGTGGCCAACCGGCCGGGCTGGCGGTTTTCCACCAGGTAGCCCAGCGTCGCTTCCGACAATAATGGCAGGTCGCAGGCCACTACCAGCCAGGCGGCGTTGGGGTCGAGGCGGAAAGCCGAGAGCAGGCCGCTGAGCGGGCCGAGGTCGGTGAACGAGTCGGGCAGCGGGCGTAGGCCGGCGTATTCGAGCTCCGTAATCTGGTCGGGGCGGCAGGAAACGTGCACGTCGTGGCAGAAGGGGGCCAGTAGTTCGGCGGCGTAGGCGCGCTGCTCCTGCTGGCCGTGGTAAGCCAGCTGGCCCTTATCCTGGCCCATGCGTTGGCTGCGGCCGCCGGCCAGCACCAGGCCCCGGAGTGGCGGAGCGGCGGCGTGCCACTCGCGCAGCACCAGCTCGGCCAAAGCGGCGGTATCGGCCAGGGGTAGCAGCGGCACCTTGGTTTCGGCTAAGTGCGCCAAGAGGTAGGCGGGCACTTCGGTTACGCCTTCGGGCAGCAGCAGGGCGCGCACATCGGTAAGGCGGTCGAGCTTCTTGTCCAGCGGCTTGGTGGGGTCAAGAATTACCAGCTGTTGGCGCGCCCGAAAGTGGTTGCCGTTTACCAGCGTCAGGCTCTGGCGGGCCAGCAGCTCGGGCTGGCTGAACCGGTCGAGCGGCCGGCGCACATCGAGGCGGGCGAAGCTGATGTTGTCGGTCAGCTCGGCATTGGCCCCGGCGGCCAGCATGCCGGTTTCGGGCGCGGTGCCGTTGCGCACGGCATCGGCGGCGGCGTGGTCGGCATCCACGTAGGCCACGCGCAACGTAGGCGCCAGCAGCGGCAACAGCCGGGCCGCCAGCTCCTTAATCCGGCCGCAGGGCGCCCCCAGAATGGCCAGCTCGCGGCGGCCGAATTCGCCCAGGTCGGGTCGGGCCAGGGCGGCGTGCTTGCGGCGCGGGGCCGGGGCAGCCGGGTCGGAAGTGGGGTCGGTGGGGTTAAGCTTCATGCTGAAAGTCGCTTTTGCCGCCGCTTTTGCTGAGCAGGCGGGTTTCCTGAATAACGATGTCGTGCGAGAGGGCCTTGCACATGTCGTAGATGGTGAGGGCGGCTACGGAGGCCCCGGTCAGCGCCTCCATTTCCACGCCCGTTTTGCCCGTTACGGTGGCCGTACACTCAATCAGCACGGCGTCGGGCCCGTCGGGTTCAATGGTTACCCGGCAGTTGTCGAGGCCCAGCGGGTGGCAAAGCGGAATCAGCTCGGAGGTACGCTTGGCGCCCATAATACCGGCCAGAATAGCGGTCTGAAAAACGGGGCCTTTGCGGGTAGGCAGGTCGCCTTCCTTTACCAGGGCCATAATTTCGGGGCCGAGCACCACGCGGCTGCGGGCCACGGCTACGCGGCGGGTGGGGGTTTTGGCCCCCACATCTACCATGGCGGGCTGGCCGGAGGCGTCGAGGTGAGTGAGTTTGGCAGAATCGGACATGGCAGGATGAAGCAGGCGGAATGGAATGAACCGACAAGTTCGGTACTTGATTGGAAAGAACGGTCATTCCGACGAAGGAGGAATCTCGCGTGCAGTCGGAAGAACAATGGGTATGTTTACTGTTGCACGCAAGATTCCTCCTTCGTCGGAATGACCATTCTTTCCGTTCAACCTTGCTGCTCATGCTCCCGCCCATGATTTCAGTTGCCGAAGCCACCCGCCTCGTCGCCGCCACCATCCGCCCGCTGGGTACCGAACTGCTGAGCCTGTCGCTGGCCGCCGGCCGCATCCTGCACGAAGACCTGCGGGCCGACCGCGACTTTCCGCCCTTCAACCGGGTGGCCATGGATGGTATGGCCCTGCGCTACGACGCGCTGGTTGCCGGGCAGCGGGAGTTTCTGATTGCGGCTACCCAGTTTGCCGGCCAACCGCCAGTAACCGGTACCCCCGCCACCGCTGCTGTCGAAATAATGACTGGCGCCATGCTGCCAGCGGGGCTTGATACGGTGATTCGCTACGAAGACCTTTTGTTCCGCACCGACGAAACCGGCCAGCGCCATGCCACCGTGCAGGCCCTGCCGCCCCGCGCCGGCCACAACGTACACCGCCAGGCCGCCGACCGCCAGTGCGGCGAGTTGCTGGTGCCCGCCGGCACCCGCCTGGAGCCCGCCGAAATGGCCGTGGCCGCTACCATCGGGGCCGCCACAGTAGCCGTGGCGCGGCGCCCGCGCCTGGCCGTGGTGGGTACCGGCGACGAACTGGTGCCCATCAGTGCGCAACCCGCCGCCCATCAGATCCGGCGCTCCAATGCCCTGATGCTGCAGGCCGCTGCCTGGCAGGCCGGCGCCGAGGCCGATAGCTTCCACTTCGACGACGACCCGGCCGTGTTGCACCAGGAGCTGCCGGCGCTGCTGGCCGGCTACGATGCCGTGGTGCTGAGCGGGGGTGTTTCGATGGGCAAGGCCGATTTTCTGCCCGAAATATTGCAGGAACTGGGCGTGGAGCAGCGGTTTCATGGCGTGGCCCAGCGGCCGGGCAAGCCGTTTTGGTTCGGGGCCCGGGCCGGTGGGGCGGTGGTATTCGCGCTGCCCGGCAACCCGGTGTCCACGTTCATGAATTTCTACCGCTACGTGCAGCCCTGGCTGCAAGCCAGCCAGCAGCCCGCCGGAGTAGCTGCAACCGGCCGCGGCCCGGTGCCGGCCGTGCTTACCGCGCCCATCGAGTTCAGGCCCGCCATGACCCACTTCCTGCTCGTAAGCCTGGAGTACAGCCCCGATGGCCGCCTGCTGGCCACGCCCGAGCGGGCCGGCGGCTCCGGCGATATGGCCAGCCTGCTCACGTCAGGCGGCTTTCTGGAACTGCCCCCCGAAATGGAGCACTTCCCGGTGGGCATCGTGCTGCCGGTGTGGCGGTTTCGGGAGTAAGAGACTACTATCTCAATAGTGCCTCCAGAGCCATTCGCGTCTTAATTGCCTGCCTACGATTCACTCCCGGCCCAGCACACTCCTCATAAAAATCAGGCGCATAGAAACATGCGGTCCGGGAGTTTGCACGGGTTAGAAACCAGAGCGTTACAGTACTTGCATCCTCAATTATGCATTCTTCATCACTGGAGCGGGCATCATTGTTGCGCACCTGCCAAAGCTGAGTTGGGTGCAGGTTTTTCCACGTCTGCTTTAGTACCGGTTCAGATACGCGCTGAGGCAGAAAGTACTGATTGGTATCGGGCTGAATAGCCCGGAAGCGGGCTTCCTGCTTGCTGAATTTCTGCGTGAGGCCGCCGGGGATGTAATGGCCCTGAGTCGGTTGATAAGGGCTGCGATACGTGAAAAAATACACCTGCTGCCCCTTCTTCGACAGAATCAACATATTTGGGCCTTGGTTCCAGGAGCCCTGCTGCTGATAGACAATGGTGCTATCAAAATGCTGCTGCAAGAATCGGTACAGCGGTGGAATTGACCCGGGTGGCGCTACGGCAGTAGAGTATTGGCTGCCAATGGCTTCGCCAGGTGTCGATAGCACGGTGGTAAGGGCGCTTACAAGTGGAAGTAGCAGCATCGTTCTTTGAATAGAAGAGCCCTGCCATATAGTAGCGTTCAACCCTGCACCACCTCAAAATCGTGGCCGCAGTGGAAGCAGTGGCACTGGGGATTATCGGAGGCCAGCAGCCAGAAGCGGAGCTTGACGAACAGGTTGTCGGTGGGGCCGGGCTGGTGGCGGCACACTACGTCGTGGTGGTGGCAGCGGGGGCAGCGGGTGGCGGCTACGTCGGTCGTTTCGGGGGCTGCTTCGCGCTCAGCGGCGTCGGGGGCCACGGCGTGCATGTGGGTTTGCTGGGGGTGCAGCGTTTCGCGGGCCGTCTCCACATCGGGGGCGCGCACATAAAGGCCCACATGGCCAAAGGCCGGACCATAAGGGCGGCTTTCATTGCTCAGAAAGCACGGAATGCCGGCCGCGTCGAGCTGGTTGCGGGCCAGGTGGGCAGCAATGGAATCGGTGAACGAGTCGAGCAGCACGATAGCGGCCGCTTCGGAAGGAACATCTGCCGGCATGGAGTAATGCGCGAAATCGGGAATTCGCTAAAACAAACGCGGCACCCAGATGGGTGCCGCGAAAGGTACGCAATAGGAGCCGGAAGCCGACCTACTTAAACAGGTCGAGGGCCTTGATAAAGGTCTGGGATACACCCCAAAGCAGCGGTATGCCTACGAAGGCCCAGGCCAGAAACACGGCCCCGCCCGAACCGGGCGTTTCGGGCGTAGCGGAAGAAACAGGAGGCTGATTCATGTTGATTTAGAGCTTAGTAGTTGGTGCCCCAGGCTTCGTTGGCAGTAATTCGGATGACGTTCAATCCAAAGCACTGCCAACGAAGCCCGGGGCACAAAAAAATTAGTGTCCGCCGGGCTCTGCTTTAACGGGGCCTTTTTCGTTGTATTTCTCGTTGACGGCCGTAACGGCAAAGTTGGCCAGCAGGCCCACTACCAGCAGGCCGGCCATAGCGTAGAACACTGTTTGGTAGGCGGCCGCGCCGGTGAAGCCCTCCGCTTTGCGGCTCTCGTGCAGGAAGTTGACGATGAGCGGCCCCAGCACGCCGGCCGTACTCCAGGCCGTAAGCAGGCGGCCATGAATGGCCCCCACCTGGTACTTGCCGAACAGGTCGGAGAGGTAGGCCGGAATGGTAGCAAAGCCACCGCCATACATACTGATAATTACGCAGGCTACGCCCACGTACAACGCCAACTGCGTGTTGCGGCCCAGGGTCGGGATGAGGGCGTAGAGCAAGATGCCCAGCCCGAAATAGATGGCGTAAGTGGTTTTGCGGCCCATTTTGTCCGAAGCCGACGACCAGAAGAAGCGGCCCAGCAGGTTGAACAAGCTCAGCAGGCCCACGAAGCCGGCCGCCGCCGCTGCCGTTACGCCACGCCCCGCGCCCATAACGGCATCAGAAAAGGACTCCTGGATAAGAGGAGAAGCCGTTTCGAGCACCCCGATACCGGCCGTTACGTTGGTGAGCAGCACCACCCACAGCAGCCAGAACTGCGGCGTTTTCAGCGCATTGTCGGCCGATACGTTGCTGCTGGTAATCAGGGCACTATGCTGGGGGTTGGGCACGTAGCCGGCCGGGGCCCAGTCGTCGGCGGGCACCCGGATGGTCCAGACGCCAAACTGCATGAACAGCAGGTAGATGACGCCCAGCGTGAGAAAAGTAGCGGCCACGCCCAGCGTACCCGTGCCGCTGGTTTTGAAGTGGTCCATGAGAGCCACCGACAGTGGTGAAGCAATCATGGCGCCGCCGCCAAAGCCCATAATGGCCATGCCGGTAGCCACGCCCCGGCGGTCGGGAAACCACTTAATGAGCGTGCTCACCGGCGAAATATACCCGATGCCCAGCCCAATGCCGCCCACTACGCCGTAGCCGAAGTACACAATCCAGAGGTTGTGCAGGTGCACGCCCAAAGCCGCAATAAAAAAGCCGCCGCTAAAGCATAGCGCCGAGGCCATCATGGCTTTGCGCGGCCCCACACGTTCCAGCCACTTCCCAAAAATAGCCGCCGAGAGACCCAGCAATACAATGGCAATCGAAAAAATAATGCCCAGTTGCGTGGGCGTCCAGTCGGCGGCGGCGGGGGCAGCCGGGTCGCCGCTGATGAGGGCGCCCAGGGGCTTTTTGAACACGCTGAAGGCGTAGGCCTGACCGATGGCGAGGTGGATTGCCAGGGCGGCGGGCGGAATCAGCCAGCGGTTGTAGCCCGGCCCGGCCACGGTGCGGCTGCGGTCCAGTAACGATGCTTCTGCCATAAAACAGGTGGTTTGGGAGTGGGAAGAACGAACGAAATCTTGCCCTGCTCCGGCATTCGCCCAGCGGCTTACCAGATTAGGGTTCAATAAGGTAGACGTCTGACACGGGGTTTAAGCCACTTTTGGTCAACTATTTTTTGGAAAATTGCTATAGCTCGTGGCCCCCGTCGGCCCGACTGCTACTGCTCAGCTGGTTGCCGGCCCAGCCAGCCACGCACGCCCCTGGCCCGCGCCGACTTCAGGAAATCCTGAATGCCATCGGCCATATGCCGGACCATCTGCTGCTGCCGGGCGGGGTCGGTGAGAATTCGCTCGTCCTCCGGGTTGGAAATAAAAGCGGTTTCCACCAGCGCATTGGGGTAGTCGGTGGGGCCGTTGAGGGCGAAGTTGAAGTTGCCCACCAGGCCCCAGCCCGGCAGCCCGGTTTGCTGCATGCGCCCGTACAGTGCCTCGGCCAGCGGCCGGAAGGCCACGTAGCGGTAAAAGGCGCTGGTACCCCGCGCCGCCGCACTGCCCGCCGAGTTTACGTGCACGCTCACCAGCAGCGCCGGCCGCTGCCGCTGCAGCAGGGCTACCCGCTTGGCCATATCCAGGCTCACATCCGCGTCGCGCGTCAGCACCACGCGGGCGCCGCGGCGCTCCAGTTCCTTCTGTAGCTGCCGCACAATGGCCAGCGTGAGGTCTTTCTCGCGGGCCCCGCCTGCGCCCACGGCGCCCACATTGCTGCCGCCGTGGCCGGCATCGAGGGCCACGCGCAGGCCGCGCAGCTGCAGCCGCGCCGGCGGCCGGGCCACCCGCACCACCAGCGTATTCTGCTCGTAGCCGATGTGGTAGCCCCAGCTCTGGCGGTGGCGCAGCGACAGCACCAGCCGGAACACATCGGCCTGCGGCTGCTCGTAGTACACGGCTCCCAGGGCCTGCAAACCGGCCCGCTGGGTTATCCAGTTGGTGTTGGAGGTAGCCCCGAACACGTCAATCACCAGCCGGGTGGGGTTGGCCAGCAGCTGCGAGCGGTAGGGCAGCCGCTGCGTAAGCGGCAGGCGCACGTAATCGGCCAGCGAGTCGCCCTGCACGCTCCACGAGCCGGTGAGGGAAGTGGGTACGAAGCCGCCGGGTGGTAGCAGGCGGGCTCTTTCGAGGGGCAGCCAGGCATATTGCCCTTCCGCCAGCCGCACCCGGTACTGGTCTGCTACCCGGCCCACTACCTGCAGCACCACCAGCGAATCGAGGTAGCCCAGCTTGGCTCCGCCCAGGCGGTCGTTGCCGAGGCCATAATTAAGGTGGGCCAGCGTGGTGCGGGTAACGGCCAGTAGCGGCTGCCCGGGGCGAAGCAGGCGCACGGGCGCGGGTGTCGGTAGCGAGTCGTGGCGGCCGTTGGGCAGGCGCAGGTGCAGCCATAGCGGCCGGCCGGCGGCTCCGCCCAGCGTATCGGTAGGTTGCACTATATAGGTGCCCTGGTATACGCCCCGGCGGCCACCAGCCAGCGTGGGGGCCAGTTCCGTCAGAGGCCGGCCGTTGAGAAAGGTGGCCTGGCCACCCGGCGTGCCCAGCAGGCGTACTTGCAGCGCATCGCCAGCACTGAGCCACTGTTCGCCGGCTGGCACCGTTTCAACTTTCTGAATCGGCCGTTGCGCCTGCGCTACGGCTACCGGCAATAGCAGCCCGCCGGCCAGCAAGGCTGCCCACCGGGCCGCCAAAAAAATGAGAAGCTGCCGCATAGCGAAGGGAAAATAAGGATACCACGCTCCGGTGGCGCTGGTTAAGGCCAGCTCAGCTAGGGCTGCTTCACGGCCTGGCCCAGGTCTTTCACGTCGCGGCTCGTTTCGAGGGCCGTAAACTCGGTTTGCAGGGCCCGGATGTGCAGTTCGTCGCGGCCTTTAATATCGAGGCGGATGGCGCGAAATTGGGCGTTGAGCTGGCGGCTGACGGCCGTGGCATAGTCCCAGTCGCGCTGGCTCCATTGCCTGCGACGGGCCCGCACCTGCTGCATAAACTGCACGAAGGCCGGCTCGATGGTGGCCGGCGTGAGGCCGCTGATACTGGCGTAGGGACCCAGCAAGTCGTTGCTGAGGGCCTGCTCGGTGGCGGGGTCGAGGGGCTGACGGTTGCGGACCCGCGAAACGGAATCGAAACGGGCGGCGCGACGGCCGGCCACGCGCAGCTTACCGGCGGCGCGCTCGGCCAGCGTGTCGAGCTTCTGGGTTTCTCTTTCCACCACCTCCTGCCGCTCGCGCGGAGTTGAGTCGCAGGAAGAAAGCAGGCCGGCGGCAGCCAGGAATGAAAGTAAAAGGGGTATTTTCATGCCCCAAGGTAAAACTTGTCGGGCATACTGCGCCGGCCCGGTTCTCCCGCCATCCTAGCGTCCGGCCAGCCGGAAGGTGAAGGGCACATCGATTTTTGATACCACGGCGCGGCTGCCCACGCGGGCCGGAATCCACTGGTCGGGGATGCTACGGGCTACGCGCAGGGCCTCCTCGTCGCAGCCCGAGCCAATGCCCAGCAGCACCTGCTGGTTGCTGGCGCGCCCGAGCGTATCGACGGTAATCGTGACAACCACGCGGCCCTGCACATTTTTGGATTCGGCAACGGTTGGGTAGCTGAGCCGGCTCGTGTAGGTGGTCAGTTCGGGGTCGCCGCCAATGAAGAAAACCGGATGCGTGACCCGTGCGCGGCTCCACTCGCCGGCGGCCATGCTTACCGGATACAGCACGTCGTCGAAGGGCCGGAAAAAAACCAGCCGGCCGGCCGAGTGGTCATATTTCTGGGTGATGACCTGCGAGCCGTTGCGGGTGGTGGCGTAGTATTCCCAAACGCCCACTTTCTCGCCCTTCTCCATCAGGCCACTGCCGGCGGCTGTTTTGCGCAGCTTCTGAGCCGTGGCCGGGGCCGCCAACAGCAGCCCACAAGCCAGGCTGAAAAGGAAAAAGTATCTCATAGCAAAAGGGTGGGGCAGGATGGGAGGCGGCGCAGCCGGCAAAGCGCACCGGTTGATAACACAAATAAAAAGATTTCTTTAGTGCAAATTAACCGGTAGTATGCCGTAAGTTAAAGTAAGTGCTTAGAATATGGCAGGAATACCAGAAAAGCGTATTACTATCCAATTGCAGCCAATGCCGGACAGATGCTGTCTCAGGATAAATCCTATTGTTTCCTGATCAGATGCTTCCTCTTTAACTGCGCAAGAGTTAAGCTATTCCAACTCCTCGCGCAACGTGCGCAACTGCTCCTGTAAGCCAGGCCAGGCCGGGCAAAGTTGCTCCAGGCGCAGCAGTACTTTCAGCGTGCCGCGGGCGTCGCCAAGGGCGCGCAACATCAGGCTCTGGCCCGATAGTGCCCCGAAGTGGCGTGGCTCGCGGCGGAGGGTTTCGCGCACATCGTTCAGGGCGGCTTTGTATTCGCCGCGCAGAAAGTAAGCGGTGGCCCGCTTGTTCCAGCCCTCGGCGTAATCGGGAGCCGTTTCGGTGAGAAAGGTAAACTCCGCAATAGCCAGCCCATAGTCGCCGGCCGAGAGGGCGCGGGTGCCGGTTTCGAGGCGCTTATCGAGCAGCGGGTGGCCGGCCGTGAGCCATATTTGCCAGATGCCATCCTGCAGCGTCTCGATTTCGGCCGGCGCCGTGGCCTCGCGCAGGCGGCTGAACAGGTCGTCGAGCATGAGATGAGGTGGTGAAGGGGTAGATAGGGTGTAAAAGTACGACTGTCAGCCTGCCAAAGGAAGAACCTTATCACGCACGAACAGCATGATAGGGTCCTTCCTTCGTCAGGCTGACAGGGCCGCGCAAACGTCAACTCCCCATTTCACCCCGCTAAAAAAGCGCGGCCGCCACCTGGCGGATGCTGTCGGACTTGCCCATGCTGTAGTAGTGCAGGCAGGGCACGCCGTGGGCCATCAGCTCGCGGCTCTGGTTGATGCACCATTCCAGGCCAATCTGGCGGGCGGCGGCGTTGTCGGGGGCTAGGTGTACGGCGTCGGCTAGGGCTTCGGGCAGGTTAAGGTAAAAAGTGCGCGGCAGCATGGTAAGCTGGCTTTTGGTGGTGAGGGGCTTGAGGCCGGGAATGATGGGCACCAGAATGCCGGCCTCGCGGCAGCGCCGCTCGAAGGCAAAAAACTGCTCGTTGTCGAAGAACATCTGGGTCACGATGTACTCGGCCCCGCGGTCGACTTTGTGCTTGAGGTAGCGCAAATCGGCCCCGTAGTTGGGGGCTTCAAAGTGCTTTTCGGGGTAGCCAGCCGTGCCGATGCAGAAGTCGGTGGCCCAGGTATCGTCCTGTTCTTCATCCAGATACGCGCCTTTATTAAGGTCGGATACCTGCCCAATCAGGTCGCAGGCGTAGCTGTGGCCGTCGGGCTCGGGCACGAAGCGGCCCTCGCTCTTGATGGGGTCGCCGCGCAGGGCCAGCACGTTATCAATGCCCAGAAAGTGCAGGTCGATGAGCGCGTTTTCGGTTTCCTCCTTCGTGAAGCCCCCGCAAATCAAATGGGGCACAGTATCAACGTCGAAGCGGTTTTTGATGGCCGCGCAGATGCCCACCGTGCCGGGGCGGCGGCGCACGGTTTTCTTTTCGAGCAGGCCGTTGGGGTGCTGGCGGTACACGTACTCCTCGCGGTGATACGTCACATCAATAAACGGCGGCTTGAACTCCAGCAGCGGCTCGATATTGGAAAACAGCGTCTGGATGTTCTCGCCCTTTTTGGGCGGCAGCACCTCGAAGGAAAACAGCGTTTTGCCTTCGGCGCGGGTCAGGTGGTCGATTACTTTCATGGTGCTTGCCCACGCAACCCAGGGCTAAAGCCCTGGGCTAGTCAGCGGGTTTAGGAGGCGAAGGGTAGAATAGGGTTGGGGGAAGCGCTCCGTAGCCCAGGGCTTTAGCCCTGGGGCGTTGGAACAGGCGCCACGTTGCTTTGTGCGGGTACAGCCGGCTCGTAGTTCAAATTCGGCATCAGCCAGCGCTCCAGCTCCGGCAGGGGCATGCGCTTGCGCGCGGCCAGGTCGGCCACCTGGTCCTGCCCCACCCGGCCCAAGCCAAAATAGCGCGAGTCGGGGTGGGCGTAGTAGAGGCCGCTGACGGACGAGGCGGGGTACATGGCCAGGTTTTCGGTGAGCGAGATGCCGGTGGTGTTCTCGGCGTCGAGCAGGTTGAAAAGCGTGATTTTCTCGGTGTGGTCGGGGCAGCCAGGGTAGCCGGGAGCGGGCCGCACGCCCTGGTATTTCTCCTGGATGAGGTCGTCGTTGGAGAGGCTTTCGGCCGGGTTGTAGCCCCAGAATTCCTCGCGCACTCGCTGGTGCAGCCGCTCGGCGAAAGCCTCGGCCAGCCGGTCGGCCAGGGCCTTGAGCATGATGCTGCTGTAGTCGTCGTGCTCGGCGGCGTACTGGGCCAGCAGCGGCTCGATGCCCAGGCCGGCCGTAACGGCAAAGCCGCCGATGTAGTCGGTGCGGCCGGTTGCGCGGGGCGCCACGAAGTCGGAAAAGGCCAGGTTAAGCACGCCGGCAGCCTTTTCGCTCTGCTGGCGCAGGGTGAAGAACTCGGCCTGCACCTGCTGGCGGGAGTCGTCGTGGTACACCTCAATTGTGTCGTGGTCCACGGTATTGGCGGGCCAGAAACCGATGACGGCACGGGCCGTGAGCAGTTTCTCATCGATGATGCGGCGGAGCATCCGCTGGGCATCCTGGAAAAGCTGGGTGGCGGCCTCGCCCACGGTCGGGTCGTCGAGCAGGCGGGGGTAGCGGCCCTTCAGCTCCCAGGTCTGGAAAAAGGGCGTCCAGTCGATGTATTCGGCAAGCTCGGCCAAGTCGTAGTCCTCCAGCACCCTGGTGCCCAAAAAGCTGGGCTTGGTGATGGGCGTGGTTTCCCAGTCGGCCTTAAAGCCGTTTTCGCGGGCGGCTTCAATAGTGAGGTAGGCCTTTTCGCGCTGGCGGCCGGCGTAGTCGTTCCGGAGCTGGCGGTACTCGTCGTGGATGGCGCGGGCATAAGTTTCCCGGGCCGAGCCGAGCAGGCTGGCGGCCACGCCTACCGAGCGCGAGGCATCGTTCACGTGCACTATCGGCCCCGAGTACTGGGGCGCGATTTTCACGGCCGCGTGCAGCCGCGAAGTGGTAGCGCCGCCGATGAGCAGCGGCGTTTTCAGGCCGCGCTTTTCCATTTCTTGGGCCACGTACACCATCTCATCCAGGCTGGGCGTAATCAGCCCGCTCAGGCCAATCATATCGGCGCCCTGCTTCTGGGCCTCGTCTAAGATTCGTTCCAGCGGCACCATCACGCCCAAATCCACGATGTCGAAGTTGTTGCAGGCCAGCACCACGCCCACGATGTTCTTACCGATGTCGTGCACGTCGCCCTTCACGGTGGCCAGCAGGATCTTGCCGGCCGTCTGCCGGTCGCCACTCTGGCGGTCGGCCAGCAGATAGGGTTCCAGATAGGCCACCGCTTTCTTCATCACCCGGGCCGATTTCACCACCTGGGGCAGGAACATTTTGCCGGCCCCAAACAGGTCGCCGACCACGCCCATACCGGCCATCAGCGGCCCTTCAATTACTTCCAGCGGCCGGTTCAGTTCCTGCCGGGCCGCCTCGGTGTCCTCGTCGATGAACTCCGTAATGCCCTTGATGAGGGCATGGGCCAGCCGCTCCTGCACCGGCAGGTTGCGCCAATCCAGACTACCGGCAGCCGGCTGGTTGCTCGTGCCCTTCTGGTCCTTCACGGTTTCGGCGAAATCCAGCAGCCGCTCGGTGGCGTCGGCGCGGCGGTTGAGCAGCACGTCTTCCACCAGCTCCAGCAGGGCTGGCGGCACCTCATCGTACACGGCCAGCTGGTTGGGATTCACGATGCCCATATCGAGGCCGGCGCGGATGGCGTGGTAGAGGAAGGCCGCGTGCATGGCCTCACGCACCACGTCGTTGCCCCGAAACGAGAAGCTGATGTTGCTGACGCCGCCGCTGGTGAGCACACCCGGCAGGTTGGTTTTTATCCAGCGCACGGCCTCAATAAACTCCACGCCGTAGTTGCGGTGCTCCTCCAGGCCGGTGCCTACGATGAGGATGTTGGGGTCGAAAATGATGTCCTCGGCCGGGAAGCCTATGCCCATCAGTAGCTCGTAGCTGCGCTGGCAGATGGCAATGCGCCGTTCCAGCGTGTCGGCCTGGCCGTCCTCATCAAAGGCCATGACTACCATGGCGGCCCCGTACTGGCGCACGGTGCGGGCCCGTTGCAGGAACACCTGCTCGCCTTCTTTGAGCGAAACCGAGTTGACGATACTCTTGCCCTGCACGCACTTAAGGCCGGCCTCCAGCACGCTCCATTTCGAGGAATCAATCATCACCGGCACCCGCGAAATGTCGGGCTCCGAGGCAATCAGATTCAAAAACGTGGTCATGGCCAGCTCCGAATCGAGCATGCCCTCATCCATGTTGATGTCGAGCACCTGGGCGCCGCCCTCCACCTGCTCGCGGGCCACGGCCAGCGCCGCGTCGTAGTCGCCGGTGCGCACGAGGCGGGCAAAGGCCCGGCTGCCCGTCACGTTGCACCGCTCGCCCACGTTCACGAACAGGCTTGCGGGGGTGATATTGAACGGTTCGAGGCCGGCGAGGCGGGTTCCGCTTGTAGTAGAGGTGGAGAATGAAGCGTTAAAAACTTCTCCGTTCGAACCCACAGCCGGCTGTTCTCCGGCAGCAATTTTTACTTCCAACTGGCGCGGCTTGTACCGCTCTGCCAGCGCATTCAGCGCCGCAATGTGCTGGGGCGTGGTGCCGCAGCAGCCGCCCACCACGGTCACGAGGCCCTCCTTGAGGTAGTTCTCCACCACGTCGGCGAATTCCTGGGCCGACTCGTCGTAGCCGCCGAAGGCGTTGGGCAGGCCGGCGTTGGGATAGGCCGAAACGTGGACATCGGCGAGGCGGGCCAGCTCCTGCACGTAGGTTTTGAGCTGGTCGGCCCCCAGGGCGCAGTTGAGGCCCACGCTGAGCAGCGGCAGGTGGCGGATGGAGTTCCAGAAGGCCTCTACTGTCTGGCCCGAGAGGGTGCGGCCCGAGGCGTCGGTAATCGTGCCCGAAATCATGATGGGTACTACCCGGCCGCCCTCATCGAAGAACTGTTGCACCGCGAACAGGGCGGCTTTGGCGTTGAGCGTGTCGAAGATGGTTTCAATCAGCAGCGCATCCACGCCCCCATCCACGAGGCCGCGGACCTGCTCATGGTAGGCGGCGGCCAGCTCATCGAACGTCACGGCCCGGAAACCGGGGCGGTTCACGTCGGGCGAGAGGCTGGCCGTGCGGTTGGTGGGCCCCACGGCGCCGGCCACGAAGCGCGGCTTGTCGGGCGTCAGGGCCGAATACTCGTCGGCCGCCGCCCGCGCCAGCCGGGCCGACTCATAGTTCAACTCGTACACCACGTGCTCCAGCCCGTAATCGGCCTGGGCAATGGTGGTGCCCGAAAACGTGTTGGTTTCCACCATGTCGGCCCCGGCGGCGAAGTACTCGGCGTGAATGCCGCGGATAATATCGGGGCGGGTGAGGCTGAGCAGGTCGTTGTTGCCGCGCAGGGGCTTGGGGTGGCCCTGGAAGCGGGACCCGCGGAAGTCCTCCTCCGTCAGGGGGTGGCGCTGAATCATGGTGCCCATAGCCCCATCGAGTACCAGCACGCGCTGGCGCAGGATGGCGTGAAGGGGAGAGGTAGCGGCAGTAGGGGCGGGGGTGGCGAAAGTGGTCGGCATAACGGCTCGGCTGGAAAAAATCGGCGATAAAAACGCCTATCCAGAAAGAGCCGGGCACGAGGCCGGTTCCGCACTTATCTTCTTCCAGACCGACCAGCGGCTTGAAAAGGGAGTTAGCACCTTGCTTTAAATCAGGTTGCTAAGACGTCGTCGGGCCCAATCCCTCGGTCTTTCTGGATAAGTAACGGGACGAAGATAGAACCGAAAACGCGGATTGCAAGGCTCCGGGCCGGCCGCTGCATCAGGTTTCAGCTGGGTATCGGCAATACCCACCATGAAGCTCAGCTGGTTTCCGGGTGAAACGGATAGTCTTTCTATCTTTTGGGCGGCGCTTATTCTATTCAACGCTTATCCGGCACAATGGCCAAACTACTCTATACCGCCCTGGCAGTGAGCCTGCTGTTGCCGCCCGCACTTACCGGCCATGCCCAAACCCTGACCCCCCGCGGCCTGACGGGCACTTATTACCGGGGGCAGAACTTCGAGCGGGCCGTACTCACGCGCATCGATGACCAGTTGGATTTCGAATGGAAGAAGCGCGCACCGGCCCCCGAACTGCCGGCAGAGCACTTTTCGGTGCGCTGGACGGGCTTTTTGGAAGCGCCCGTGACGGGCCAATACACGCTGCACCTGACCGTGGACGACGGCGTGCGGGTTTGGCTGGGCAACAAGCTGTTGTTTGAGTCGTGGAAGGATCAGTACTTCACCGACGGCCAGGCCAAAGTGCGGCTGGTAGCGGGCCAGCGCTACGCGTTGCGCGTGGAGTACTACCAGAACGTGCTGGACTCGCGGCTGCTGCTGGCCTGGCAGCGGCCCGATGCGTCGATGACCGATTTTTTCAGCGGCCAGTCAGTTATCCAACCTATTCCGATGCGCTACCTGTGGTCGGCCCGGCCCGTGCGGATCAGGCTCAACAATGCAGCCGACTCAGCCGCCTATCTGGCTGCCCGATTTGCGGGCATCAGGAGTACGCCCTCCAAATCGGCGCTGGTAATTGGCTACCGGCCCCGCCTAACGCCCGCGCCGTTGGCCAGGTCTGCGCCCGCCGTAGCGACCAAGCCCGTACCTGCGCCCGCCGTGGCCGCCCGCCCGCCGCTACCGAAGTCCGCGCCGCCTACCCCCGCAGCGTCCCAGCCGGCGCTGGCCGGGCTGGGGAGCCTGGCCAAAGGCGCGGCCCTCACACTGTCCAACTTGTATTTCAGCCAGAGTACGGCCGACTTATTGCCCGCCTCGCGGCCGGTGCTCGATGAGCTGGCCCAAATCCTGCGGCGGCAACCCGCCCTGCGCCTCGAAGTAGTGGGCCACACCGATAATGTGGGCGACGCCGCCCGCAACCGGCTCCTGTCGCAACAACGGGCCCGGGTGGTGCGCCGCTACCTGGTGCAGCAGGGCATCGACTCGCTGCGCCTGACGGCCGTGGGCTACGGCGGCGCTTACCCGGTGGCCGACAACCGCAACCCCAGCCTGCGCCCCCGCAACCGCCGGGTAGAAGTGATAGTGCGGTAGAATTTAACCCATCAGCTGACTGCCATCAGCCGTTAGCTGCCGTTTTGGATAACCCCGGTCTGATTTGGGAGGATAAGACCGCCCAGCCAACACCGCCCCCAATTTCGCGTAAGCCATAGTCCACCTGATTATTTCCGCTGATTATGGCTACTAAAAAGAATTCCGCCGCCGACTCGGCCGCCACGCCCGCCGCCAAACAAGCTGCCCAGGATGCTGGCCAAGCCCCCGAGCCGGTAGCGCACCCAACCGCCAAAGACATGGCCAAGCACGCCCAGAAGCTGCCCTATCCGGCCAGGCAGGCCGATATGGAGCTGCAGCCGGGCATGGGGTTCAGCACTTACCGCCCCGCTGGCAAGCTCCAGGATAAAGTGGCCCTGATAACCGGGGCTGACTCGGGCATCGGGCGCGCCGTGGCCGTGGCCTTCGCTATGGAAGGCGCCCACGTGGCCGTGCTCTACAACGAAAACACCGTGGACGCCGAGGAAACCAAGCGCCTCGTGGAAGCGCAGAACCGCCGGTGCATTCTGCTCAAACATGATGTGCGCGAGCCCAAGCAGTGCAAGCAGGCCGTGGCCCGCACCCGTGCCGAGTTGGGCGGCCTCAATATTCTGGTGAATAATGCCGCCTACCAGATGTCGCAGGAGAAGTTCGAGGATATTCCCGAGGAGCAGATTCGTCGCACCTTTGACACCAATATTCTGGGCTACATCTGGATGGCGCAGGCAGCCGTGCCGCACATGCAGCAACACGACTGCATTATCAATACCGGCAGTATTGTGGGCCTCACGGGCATTCCTATTCTGATTGACTACGCCAGCACCAAGGGCGCCATTCATGCCTTCACCAAAAGCCTGGCCCTGAACCTGGGCGAGCGGGGCATTCGGGTGAACTCCGTGGTGCCCGGCCCGGTCTGGACGCCCAACATTCCAGGTACCATGCCCAAGGAGGAAATTGCGAAATTCGGCCATGAGGTAGCCCTGGCCCGCCCCGGCCAGCCCGAAGAATTAGCCCCCGCTTACGTGCTGTTGGCCTCGCAGGACGGCTCGTTCATGACCGGCTCGCTGATACAGGTAACTGGTGGCAAGCTCAGCACCGACGGGTAAGGCGAATACGTGACTTGGTGAATGCGCGGGTTGATGGTTCGGGGGCCGGTTTGCGCCAGTGGCGCAGCGGGCTTTCGTGGGGTCAGCTACCATTTTCAATGTCTTCCCGCAAAACCCTATCGTACCCCTTTCCTGTTTGTGCTGTACTGCTCCCTCTGGTGAACTGACTTTCCGGCGGTGCGCGCCATTTGCGCAATCGGGCCGCTTGAACGTCAACTCACCATTCCACCATCTCACCACTTCCCTTCATGCCCCATTATCCCGAAGGCACCGTCCGGGCCCTGCTGGAAACCGACCTGGTAACGCCCGCCACCCGGGCGGCGCTGGAGGCCCGGCTAACGGCTCCAACTACCTACGAGCCGCAGTTTTTCGATGCCGATACCTACCGGCTGCTACAGGCCGTGGCCGCCCGCATCTACCCGCAGCCCGACCGCGAAACACCCATTGCGCTGGCCCCGGCCGTGGATGCCCGCCTGTTGAAGGGGGGCGCCGACGGCTGGCGCTACGACTCCATGCCGCCCGACCGCGAAGCGTACCGCCTGGGTTTGGGGGGCATCAACCAGGCTGCCGAAGTCCGGTTCCAACAGCCTTTCGTAGCATTGGATGAGGCCCGGCAGGACCAGATTATGGAGTTGCTGGCCGCGGCTGAAGCCCCCGGCGAAAACTGGAGCCAGTTGCCCCAGGACCGTTTTTTCGAGGAAATGCTGGCCGAACTGACCGAAACCTACTACGCCCACCCGTTGGCCCAGGAGGAAATCGGGTATGTGGGCATGGCCGACGTGCCCGGCTGGCAGCGTATCGGTCTGAATGAACTGGAGCCCCGCGAACCGGAAGGAACGAAATAGTACCTGCGCCTGAACGTCGACTCCTACCTTCACCACCTCACTACCTCATCTCATGCCCGACGAAGAAACGCTGGAAGAAGGCGTACTGAACCCGGTTCAGCCCGAAATACAGGACCCGCTGCTGCGGGAAATACTCGAAGAAAACGAGCTGCAGGCCGACCCCAGCCGCAACCCGCTGGAGCAGCCCGCGCCCCTGCCCGACCCCGACGAAGTGGTGGACTGCCTGGTGATTGGTACCGGGGCGGGCGGTGCGCCGCTGCTGGCCCGGCTGGCCCGCGCCGGTCGGCGCGTGGTGGCCCTCGAAGCCGGCCCGCGCCACGATGCAAAAACCGAGTTTGCCACCGATGAGAAAGCTCAGAACTTCCTGTTCTGGAACGACGAGCGGCTTTCGGCCGGCAAAAACCCGGTGGCCTTCGGCAAAAACAACTCCGGCATCGGCTACGGCGGCTCTACGCTGCACTACACCGCCTACACGCCCCGTGCCCACCGCGGCGACCTGACCCTGCACACCGAGTTTGGGGAAGGAGTTGACTGGCCCTTTGGCATTGAGGAGCTGGAACCCTACTACGAGGAGCTGGAGCACTTTCTGGGTGTTTCGGGCCCCACACCTTACCCATGGGACGCCGGCCGCCGCAAGGGCTACCCGCTGGCGCCGCTGCCACTCAATGGCGCGGCCCAACTCATGGAGCGGGCCTGCGCCCAACTCGGCATTAAAACGTCGCCGGCCGCCAATGCGGCGCTGTCGGCGCGCTATTACCAGGAGGGTGTGGGTTGGCGCGAGGCCTGCACCAACCGCGGCTTCTGCCAGGCCGGCTGTAGTACCGGCGCCAAGGCGAGCATGGATGTCACCTTCCTGCCTTTGGCCGAGCAGTACGGAGCCGAAATCAGGACTGGCGCCTACGTAACCGAAATTGAGCGCGATGCCCGGGGCCACGTAACGGCCGTGGTATATGAGCAGGGCGGGCGTACGGTGCGCCAGCGCTGCCGCAACCTGTTTCTGTGCGCCGGGGCCATCGAAACGCCCCGTTTGCTGCTGCTGAATGAGCTGGCGCTGAATAGTGGGCAGGTGGGCAAGCACTTCATGGCCCACGTGGGCATGCAGGTCTGGGGTACATTCCCCGAGGATGTGCGGCCCTACAAAGGTATTCCGGGCGGACTGATTTCGGAGGACACCCACCGGCCCAAAGACGCCGACTTTGTGGGCGGTTACCTGCTGCAAAGCATTGGTGTGATGCCCGTTACGTTTGCCACTCAGATGGTGCGCCAGCGTAAGCTCTGGGGCCAGCCCCTGCGCGATTACATGCGCGACTACAACCACATTGCCGGTATCAACGTGCTGGGCGACTGCCTGCCCCACGCCGATAATTTCCTGGAGCTCAGCGACGAGAAGGATGCCCGCGGCGTGGCCAAGCCCCGCGTACACTTCACAGCCCAGGAAAACGAGCAGCGGATGAACCGGCACGCCGAGCGCATCATGCGTCAGATCTGGGAAGCCGCCGGGGCTAAAGACATATGGGCTTTTGAGCGCTACGCCCATATTATCGGCACGGCCCGCATGGGCACTTCGGCCAACGATGCAGTGGTGGACCCCGACGGCCGCGCCTTCGATGTGCCCAACCTCTACATCTGCGACAACTCGGTGTTTCCGAGTGCCCTCAGCGTTAATCCGGCCCTCACCATTATGGCCCTGAGCCTGCGCACGGCTGATAAATTCTTGGAAAACCAGCAGGCGTAAAAACCGCGGCCGATGGCCGTGCGCTGTTCACTGGCAACGCCCGCAAGCTGGGGCGAAGCGACCTGAACCGCGCTTTTCCCAAAAGGCCGCAGGTTCCGTTTCGGCGGATTCCTGCGGCTTTTTGCTGGTTGTCCGGGCCGGTTGATAGCCCAACCGCGCTTGCATCGCCCCGCGTTGGCCGATGACCCGTGTGGCATACGGTCGTAGAAGATGACAAAACGCCGGCTCACAGATCGGGGCGGATGCTTTGGACTTCTCCCGGCAAGTGCTTTCGCTTTGTTTAGCGTTTCGGGCTGCTGTTGGCGTGGAGCAGGAGGTAGGGGCCGCAAAACTCTTTAGGGTCGTTCGCGTTGCAGGCTCCAAACTTCGCGACTATGATTGTTTATAAAGCCGGTGATTGGTGGCGGGCCCTTTGGCATTTCCATACGTCAAGCATCATTCGGCTGTTGCTACGCCGGGTAGCCTTGGTGGCTGTCTATAACATTGCCGTGGCCCTGATCGTGCTGCGCTACCATGCCGTTCCCATTCAGCTGGGCCGCGAGTACTTCTCGTTTCTGGGTATCATGCTCAGCCTGCTGCTGGTGTTCCGCACCAACACGGCTTACGACCGCTACTACGAGGGGCGACGGGTATGGGGGCAGCTCGTGTCGCATTGCCGGGGGCTGGCCATCGAACTCAATGCCATTCTGCCCCGCGATGCGGCCCGCAGCCGGGCCTACTACGCGGCCCTGATTTCCAACTTCCCCCTGGCGCTCAAGGGCAGCCTGCGCAACAATGTTCGCTACGAGCAGTTCGAGGCTACCCCCGACATTATCGAACGGCTGCAGGCTGCCGAGAGCCCCACGGTCTGCCTGCTGGCCGTTTTACAGGAAAGCATTGAGCAGCTGCGCCAGGCCCAGATAATCGACCCCGTTCATTTACTGGTTTTCAAGCCCCATCTGCTGGGTATGATGGAAGTGAACGGCGTTTGTGAGCGGATCAAGTCTACCCCTATTCCGTTCTCTTACACCTTCTTCATCAAGATGTTCATTACCCTGTTCATTGGCATCATGCCGTTTGTGCTACTGGCTACCAGCGGCTACTGGATGATTCCCATCACGATGGTGGGAGCTTATATCATGCTGGGGCTGGTCATGATTGCCGAGGAAATCGAGCAGCCCTTCGGTACCGACAGCAACGATTTACCCATTACCCAATTGGCCCACAAAATCCGGGTGAGTGTGCACGACGTGCTGAACGTAGAGCTTCCCCATTTTAAGAAAGCATTGGCTTATCCGCCTTACAGTGTAGTCCGGTAGCTGGCTCGCTTATTGCTATTTGTTATACAATTTATTGAATATATGACATGTGTAAGCCGTTTTACGCGTTTTCCAGCCGGCTGATTGCATATTTTTGATTTTTTATAAAAAAATCCGGCCATAATTTTCCGATTCCGTATAGTCGATTCGAACTCGCTTGAGCGCGGGCGCGTTAGTCCCACAATTGGAAAAAATTCCCTCTCTTTTTTAACTCTTCATCAGAATGAAAGCACTATTATCTTCTCCTCCCGCCCTTCGGGGCCAAGTCTGGCAACGGTTATTACCCCTGCTGGCGCTGTTTGTTTTCTTCGGCACGAGCTTCACAGCGCAGGCGCAGCCGAGCAACCCAAACACACGTTTTACGGGCTCCAATATCATAATTGACCCTGGTACTGGCAACGTGACTTATGATGGGCAGAATACCACTGCGGCTCCTGACTTTGATGGAGAGGACTTGGGTACGTTTGATGTATCTAATTTCAACACCACGTTGCTGCTCAATGGCGGTTCCGCTTTTACCTCTGAGTTTGCCCCTGATGTCATTAACAGTGCTACCCTTACCTACAATGTAACAGCTGATGGTGTTAGCGCCCCCGTTACTAGTGGTACCATTGCATTGCCTCTGGTGAACACCAGTGGCGGGGATAAATCCTTTTTCAATGATATAGCTAATATCGACCTACTCAGAGGAGCTACCGCCAATACGACATTAGCACCGGGTTCTTACACCGTCGACGTGTTTTTTACGGTTTCTGGCCGTACCACACGTAGCAATGGTACCCCTCGTACATTTACCATTCAGACGCCCCCTGGGGGGGCTTACCAAGCCACCTTCACCGTAACCGGCGTACGCCCCACTGAGCCTCCGACTTCCACTACTTGGACCGGCGGACAGGATGACAATTGGTTTGATCCGGCCAACTGGAGCAACGGAGTACCTAACTCCGGTAAAGATGCCACGATTCCGGACTTTGGTTCGGGTTCCACAATTCAATACCCCAACATCTACAGCGACGCCATTAAGCTTCCTAGCACGCGCGAAACCGTCATCCAAAATCCAGGCGGTGGCACGTCAACTGTAACTACCGATGTACCCGGTTACGACAATACGGCAACTGGCCCAAGAGGCGCCTCGGGTCCGGCGCAAACCCGCACCTTCACCATGAATGGCACCAGCCAGGCCCAACGTTCTATTACCCGCCTGGTAGTAGGTCGCCTGAATGTATTTGGCGACTTTAACAACCAGCAGGATAGCTTTATCCAGCGCGAAAACACGACTATCGCCTTTGCCGGTACCGACCAAATTATCAGTGGCTCGGCTTCGGGTCTGGTTAATGTGGAAATTTCGGGTGGCGGCATCAAAGACCTGACTACCAACTTTACTGTTCAGGCCGGCGGTGTCCTCCGCTTCATCAACGGTATTCTGCGGACCAATATCAGCGCGGTAAACGTGTCGTTTGTAGAGCTTTCTCCGGCTACCAACGTCAACAATGTAGGTATTCAGTCGGCCCGTATCGAGGGCGAAACGGATAATTCGTATCTGCGGGGCTACGTGAAGATTGCGGAGGTTGCTCGTGCGGGCACTACGCAGGATTTCGGTAACATTGGCCTCTCACTTAACTTCGTTGGCAATAACCCGGGCATTGTAACGGTAACGCGTAACACGGCGGAAAACTACACTTCCGTTAATAATGGCTCCAACAGCCGCCCAACCATCCGTCGCATCTTCGGAGTACGCCCTGCCGACCAGCAGACCAACACCGGCGGCCTGAATGCTACGCTTACGTTCCGTTACCTCAATAACGAGCTAACGAACCTCATCCCCAACAATCAAACGCTTGATGAGAGTAAATTAGCCCTGTTCGTGTCTACATCGAGCGGTAACACGTTCGGGCAGCTGGGCCGCGACGCACTGGATACGGAAAGTAATACTCTGGTCAAAACCAATGTAACCACGTTTGCTACCTTCTCGCTCAGCGAGTTCACCGCACCGCTGCCCGTTACGCTCACGGCGTTTGACGCCAAGCGCGTAGGTAAGAATGCCGAGATTACCTGGGAAACGGTAAATGAGTTGAACAGCCGCGGCTACGAGCTGCAGGTGTCCAACGATGGCCGCAACTACCGGGCCCTGACGTTCGTGCCCAGCGCTTCGCCCAATAGCAACCAGTTGTTGCGCTACCGCTACATCGATACCGAAGCGGGTAAGACCGGCGTGCGCTACTACCGTCTGCGCCAGATCGACCTCGACGGTACCGACCATTATTATGCGCCTAAAGTGGTGACGTTTGATGGGGGCGCTGAATTGGCCAAAGCGGAAGTTCGGGCTTTCCCGAACCCCTTCGGAGAGGTGCTGACCCTGACGGCCAACACGAGCGTAGCCGGCCCGGCCCAGTTGTCGGTAACCGATATGACGGGCCGCGTAGTGAGCCAGCAGGCAGTGCAACTCACTGTCGGTATCAACGACGTATCCGTGCCGAACGTAGCCAACCTGCGCAGCGGTATTTACTTGGTGCGCCTGGTAATGCCTTCGGGCGAAGCCAAGGTGATGCGGGTAAGCAAGCAGTAAATAACCGAATCCGGTTGTAATAATCAGGGGCAGCTCCATCAGGAGCTGCCCCTTTTTGTTGTAGTAATGGGCCAGTGCCACGGCTCCCGACCATCAGCCGCCCACCTTCGTACACACTTTACTATGCCCAACACCCTCACGTTCCTGGCCCTGCACTACTGGGCCGGCGCCGGCCACGAGTTCGACCAGCTAGCCAATCTGCTCCGGCCCGATTACCGTTTGCTCGCGCCTGACTTAGGTGGTTTCGGTGGGGCCCCGGCTCCGGCGCGTGGGTTCTCGGTATCCGCCTACGCCGATGCTGTAGCTGCTTTCATGGAGGCCGAAAAGCTGACCCGCTACGTGCTGGTGGGCCATAGTATGGGGGGCAAAATCGCGCTGGAACTGGCTGCCCGGCAGCCGGTGGGCCTGGTGGGAGTGGTGCTGCTGAGCCCCTCGCCACCCAGCCCCGAGCCCATGACCGATGAAGACCGCCAAACCAGCCTGCAGGCCTGGGGCAAACCGGCTGAGGCCGAAAAAACGGTCTGTAACATCACGGCCCGGCCGCTGCCTGAGGCCACGCACCGGCAGGTAGTGGCCGACAACCTGGCCAGCTCGCGCGCGGCCTGGGAGGCGTGGCTGCTGCGCGGCAGCCGCGAAGATATTAGCGCCCGGGTAAGCCAGATTAGGGTGCCCTGCGCCCTGGTGGCCGGCGACCAGGACGCGGTACTCTCGCCCTCGGTGCATGGCCTCGAAACGCTGCCGTTGCTGCCGCCCGATACGCCCCTCGAAATAGTGGCTGGTGCCGGCCATCTGCTGCCCTATGAGGCCCCCCAGGAAGTAGCCGCACTGCTGCGCCGGTTTGCCAGCGAGCGAATTGCAGAGTAAGTAGTGCCCCGAATTGCCCGTGTAATTTCGGCGGCGTAACACAGCATTTTACCCAGTCTGCCCCCCCCCCGTCAACCAACTCCTGTGCGCCGACCTAATTTCCTTGCCCACCTGCTCGTATCGGCTAAACGGCACTGGTCTAACTACCTGGCCGAAGCATCGGGACTGTTTCTGTTTCTGTTTGCGTCGGGGCTGATTGCTACGGCCGTGCACTATCCGGGCTCGTGGCTGGCCGAACGGCTGGCGGGCCACGAGGTACTGGGCCGGGCCGTAATCGGACTGGTAGTAGGCCTGACGGTGGCTGTTATCGTGTATAGTCCCTGGGGCAAACGCTCGGGGGCCCACGTGAATCCGGCCGTCACCATCGCCTTCTGGCAGCTGGGCAAAATAAAGCCGGCCGATGCCTGCTGGTACATCCTGGCCCAGGTGGCCGGGGGGCTGCTGGCCGGGCAGGCCTTGCTGGCCCTGTTGGGCCGCTACTTCGCCCATCCTAAAGTCGACTACGTGCTTACCCAGCCCGGGCCCGATGGGGTGGCAGTGGCCTTCGGAGCCGAGTTTGTAATTACGTTCGTGATGGTGGCGGTGCTGTTTATGGCCCTGCACACCAAACGGCTCCAGAACCTGGCCGGCTGGCTGCTGGCGGCGCTACTGGCGTTCTATGTGGTAGTCGAAACGCCGTATTCAGGCATGAGCCTCAACCCGGCCCGTAGCCTGGGTTCGGCTGTGGCGGCCCAAAATTACACCGCGCTGTGGCTGTATATGCTGGCGCCCCCGCTGGCGGGCTGGCTGGTGGCCATCCTGTTCAACCTGATCTTCCGCGACACCCCGCTGTCGGGTTCCAGCGTGGCTGGCCCCCGCGAGGAACTCCCGCAACACCCGGTAGAATAGGGGAGGCCGGCCAGTGAGATAATGAGTTGGTGTTCGGGGAATTGCTTCCGTAAATGACACCAGCCGGCTCCGAACAGCAGCTCACCAGTTTATAACGGGCCCTACGCAGCAGGCCTTACGCAGCAGCCCCAGCGGAGCGACGTATCAGTAATCCGATAGGTCGCCCCGCTGGGGCTGCTGCGTAATAGCCGTTACTCACTCACCAGTTCACCCTTAGTCCAGGGCCCGGTCGCGGAAGAGCAGGAAGCCGATATGAGCGAATACGCCGAACTTCTGGCGCGGGTCATCATAGTGAATAAACTGGAGCGAGAGCGGCCCGACCGGCGACTGGTACATAAACCCGGTCATAACCGTCAGGTAGGGGCGGCTGATGGAGTTGAGGCGCTGCGGCAGCAGCGGGTTTACATCCTGCCGCTCCCAGGGCCGGACAAGCGTGTGCAAGTACGCCTCGGAGCGCCATTCCACGTTGGTTAGTACTTCCTTGATATAGCGCAGGCCTACTGCCGCGTAGGCCGTACCCCGATAACGGTCCATAAACAGCGTGCGCGAATCGGTGAGGGGCAGAAAGGCCGCCGAGGTAGTGAGCGAGGAGCGATACGTGGCAAACGCGCCCTGCGTAGTGGCCTGCACTTCGGCCAGGTAGCCCCAGGCGTGTACTTTACGGCCCACCGAGTCGGTTTTGTTGAAGGTAAAGTACTGCTCATTGAACAGGCTGAGCTTCAGCCACTGCTGGGTTTTGCGCCGGCTATCCAGCTCCTCGGCAGTGCTGCCGGGCGTGTAGCTTTCCCGCGCCTGCACGCCCCGGAAACCCAGTTTCACCCGCCGGCCAGCCACCGCGTACTGGCGGCGGTTGAGGGAGTTACGCTCAAAATTGATGGCTGCCGTGAATCCCTGGAGGCGGCTCTGGTCGAGGGTAGCGTTGCTGCTGATGTCGTCGGTGTTAGCAAACCGGTCGCGGTTGGTGAACACGCCTCCGCTGAGTATGTAGCGGCTGCGGTAGTTGGGGCTGAAGCCTACCTGAAGCACCGTTTTCACGTCGCGCTGCTGAATCTGGGAGTTCTGGGCCGACGATTTCAGTAGCGGGCTGGTGTCCTGGTAGTTGAAGTTATTGAACGCGAATACGGGCTCAATATAGAGTGGAATGTTGCCCGGGATACTAATCCGGAACGACGCCCGGGCGCCGTTGTAAAACCGGCCGATGGTAGCATCGGCCTTGATGGCGTACAGAAAGCGGTTGAGGTAGCGGTAGCTGCCCCCGATGTAAAGGTTGCTCATCGAGCGGGTCGAGAGCACGCCGCCCAGGCTGGCCGTCAGGTTCGAGTTCTGGCGCGCATCTACCCCCAGCACGTAGCCCTGCTGCTTTTTATCGTAGCGGATGCGTGGGTATACGTTGTTGAAAAAGTCGTTGCTCACCAGCCGGTAGTAGCCTTCCTCCACGTCGCCGGGCGTGTAGTAATCCGAGCCCGAACGCTGGAAGAAGCGCCGCACAAACTCCTGCTGCTGCGGCGGCAGGCCCTGCACGGTTATCTGTTTGAACTCCGTACTCGGAGCGCGCTGCTGAAACAGCAGCCGGCGGTTCTGGAGCGCCACTGTATCTTGGCGGCGCGCAATGCGGCTGCGCAGTTCGTCCATTTTGCGGTCGGCCGCCTTCACCCCCAGTTCTACCAGCCGCTTGGCCTGGTTGAAATCAGCGGCCGTAATGTCACCTAAATCGGGCTGAATAAAGATGCCGTTGGGCCCCACCGACGACGTGTCGGCCACGTTCGAGCCCAGGAACAGCAGCGTGGAAGTCAGCAGTTGGTCGTCGCGCTCCTTGGGGTACTTCTTAAATGCTACGTCGCCTACGTTCACCCCAATAATAACGTCGGGCTGAAACTCCTGGCGCATCACGCCGGTCGGAAAGTTATCCACCACCGCCCCGTCGAACAGGTAGCGGCCATCGGCCTGGCGGATGGGCCGGAAGGCCAGCGGGAAAGCCATGGAGTTGCGCACGGCGTCGGAGAGCGAGCCGTCGCGCTGAATAACTTTCTCGCGGGTAAACACCTCGGTCGCCACCGCCCGGTAGGGCACCAGCAGATTATCGAAGTTGTAGTTGGCAATGGCACCGGCCGGGGCCAGCATGGTGGCCAGCACATAGTTGAGCGTTACGTCGTTCACCAGCCGCGGCGTAACGTTGATGCGGAAAGCCGAGTCGATGGCCAGACGCAGGTTCAGCGGGGCGGGCGTGGGGTCGGCATCGTAGTAGTTGTACACCTTGCCCTCCAGCGGCGCCCCCGACACCCAGGTCTGGAACTCGGGCCGCAGCACAATCTGCTCAATCTCATCGGGTGAGTAGCCGGCGGCGTACATGGCCCCCACAATGGCGCCCATGCTGGTGCCTACGATGTAGTCGATGGGAATCTGGTTTCTCTCCAGCTGCCGTAGCACGCCCACGTGGGCAATGCCCTTAGCGCCGCCCCCGCTTAGTACCAAGCCTACTTTCTGAGCCTGTACGGCCCCCGGAAGCAATAGCGCCAGCAGGGCCAGCACACAATAAATTCTCCGCATATTATTCTTACTGAATGTAGCCCAGGTGTCCGGCTCCTACGCATTCCGGAACGCGGAGTTATCCGGCCGGCGCGGCATTGGCAGCCAAGGGCTTCCGGCCCGCATTGGGGCCGCAAAGAACGGCTATTTAGGGCAGTAAGAGGTCAGGTTGCCAGGAGATTATTGCTTCGGCATCGGAACAACTGGTTTGGGTCCTACTAGCCGGTTATTTGCTACTCTTCGTGGCCGGCGGCGGCACGGGTGGGGGCGCCTTCGAGTTGCTTGGCTTCGAGGGCCAGGCGCTGCTGCTCCTTGGCCGAGGGTGTGCGCGGCAGCTTATCGAGGTCGGGCTGGCCGGCGTCCACCCAGGCCGTGTACCAAAAGGCTCCTACCAAACGCAGGGCCAGCTTCATTTGGCGCTCTACCTGCCCGCTCAGGCGCTGGTGGTAGGCGCGGGCAAAGTCGCGCGAGTAGGTGCGCACGGTAGCGTTGCCGCGCTGCTCGAAGCCGTACTTGCGGTCCTGTGAAAACTCGCCACTCAGTTCCTGCTCGAAGCGCAGCACCGAGTCGAGGGCAGTGTTGGAGCGGGCCACGGTGGCCCAGATAACGTCGGTGGGGCGCTCCAGGTAGGGCGCGGGGCCGGTGAAAAAGTCGTAGCCGCTGCTTAATAGCTCGGGTAGCCGGCTCTCCCAGAACCCATGAATGCCGCGCTGGCCCGTGAACTGGCCGTTGTAGTTGCGGGTGGTGTGCAGCGGCACGCAGGCATCGGCAATGTAGTGGCCCAAATCGGCCGAGAGGTGCAGAATCCGGTCGGTGTCGCGGGCCTGAAACGCGGCTGTCAGCTGGCCTTTCATGCGGGCTACCTGCCAGGGCACAATGCCATGGCGCAGCAGCGAATCCTCGCTGAGCAGGGCTACCGCGTCGGGGTAAGAGCGGGGCAGCTTGTAGGCGGCCGAGTCGCCGTAGGCATCCAGGTCGAGGAAGTGGCGGGGGGCTTCGCCGGGTACCACCGTACGTCGCGAGTCGGGCCGGGTGGCGTTGGTAGTCAGGTAATCGATGTTGGCCTTGTAGAACCCCACCATTTCGGGCGGTAGCGTGTACACCGCCAGCCGGTTAATCAGCCGGTGCGCGAAAAATCCCCAGGCCCGGGCCGGGGCCGGCAGCAACAATAGTAGCAGCAGAAAGGCAGTGAGGCGGCGCATGAGGGAAGATAGACGTTTTTCAGTCAAAGGAGAAGCGCAAAAAGCCGAAGCCGTTGAATCAGCTATGGGCTGATGTTCAACGGCTTCGGCTTTTTGCGCTTCCCCTTCGGCTTTAGGCCTTAGCTGATGCTCACGCGCACCTTCTTAGTGTACTCGCGCAGGGCGGTCTTGAAGTCAGATTTATGGTCCTGGATGTGGTTGAGGATGAAGATGGCGGCAAACACATGGGTCAGCTGCTCGCCTTCGTCCTCGCCCTCCACCTCGAAAGCAGGCGTCTGTTCCTCCAGCAACGCTTCTTCGGCGGCTACCAGGCTTTCCAGGGTCTGGGTTTCCACCAAATGGCGGATAACGGGCATTTTCATGGCAACGGTGCGGACTAGTTGAGGCGGGAAATGAGGGAGGCTACGGCTTCCTCCTTGCTGGCGGCCACGGTGTCAACCAGCTCGCCGTTGCGGAACACGGCGAAAAAGGGCAGGTTGGTGACGTTGGCCAGCTTGCGGGCCTCGGGGCTGCTCTCGGCATTCACGTCCAGAAACTTCATGTCCTCGTTGCCCTCGGCCTGGGCCAGGCGCTTAAATTTGGGCGAAAACAGGCGGCAGTTGCCACACCAGTCGGCATAATATTTCACCACTACCTTCTCATTTTCCTGAAGCAATTGCTGGAAATCGGCGTCGGTGGCTTTGATAACGGACATTCTGAAAAGGGGTTTGGTGACAGATAACGATGTTTGCAGGTAAGAATGATTCTTATCTGCCAGCAAAGGTAAAGCACAAAACCCCGAAAATAGTTTCTCCGGCCGGCCTTTTCCCAGGCTACTGCCGCACTACCCGCGTGCGCACCACCTGACCATCAACCACGCCCGACAACGCGTATACACCCGCGGGCTGAGCGGCAGCAAACACGGCGGGCAGCCGGTTTTCGCCGGCCTGCAGCACCACCGTACGCTGGCTCACCAGGCGGCCCACGGCATCGTGCATGGTCAGCTGTACCGTTTGGGGTTTAGCGGCCGTGAGCAGCATGGTATAGGCGCCGTGCGTTGGGTTGGGCCAGGTGGCAATAGCGGTGGGCAGGGCGTCGAAGGTCACGCTCTTTACCGCCGAGTAGGAAGCCGTGCCGTCCAAGTCAAGCTGACGCAGGCGGTAGTATTGGAGTGTGCCCCGCTGGGCGGCCCCCACATCGGTGTAGCGGTACTGCTGGGCAACGGCCGTAGTGCCGTGCCCGGCTATAAACCCCAGACGGCGAAAGTTGATGCCATCCATGCTAGCTTCTACCTCAAAGCCTTTATTTTCCAACTCCTGAGCCGTATGCCAGCTAAGCAGGGCGTCTTTCGCCCGCGCCTGCGCCACGAAGGACACCAGCGTTACCGGCAGGGGCCGGTCCAGGTCGGCGGCCGCGAAGATGCCGTAGGTATTCTGCAAGTCAGAGGTGAAAGTATTGGCAGCAGTATTCACGCTGCCCTGCGAAGGCTCCCAGTTGCTGCCGTTCCAGCGCTGCAGACGCAGCTGGCTTTCGGTGATGGTGTTGGGGCTGGTACTCCACTCCGTTTCCTGGTAGCCCAGGGTGAGGGTGGACGTGGGCGTAATGGTGTAGTTGGCCGGCGTAACTATCCAGTAGCGGTCGAGGGCGTAAGCGGCATCTCCCCGCAACGCTGAAACGCCCGTGGGCAGGGGCAGATTACTGGCCGGAGTAGCGTAGGTGGTAAACGACAGGCTGCCATTGCTGCTACCCGCCCCTGTGATGGTCGCCGTCATGGCCATTGGCGCAGCGCCTGTACCCATTGGCACAGTATAGGTGCCCGTGCTGGCCCCGATTACCCATACCAGCCGCCCATAGCCGACGGCCGGATCAGTTTCGGCAATCAGGCGGCCGGTAGTCTGGCTCAGGGCCGAAACCGCTCCGTTGTTGAGCGTAAGCGTGCGGGAATTGAGCTGCACCTGCGTGGCCCCCAGCGTCAGCAGGCCATTGCTGTTGCCCACCGAAATATCGGTAGCCAGCTGCACCGGGCCGGTAGCCCCGCTCACATCCAGCGTGTGGAAAGTAGTAGAACCCGTACCACCGATTTGCTGGGCAGCTGCGCCGACCAGCTGCACCGTGCCGGTGGTCGGCGTCAGCACCCCGCCGGCCGTGCTATTGGTCCAGTTGCCCGTCAGGCTCAAGGTGCCCGCGTTGTCGATGCTGCCGTTGCCGCTGATGGTTACATCACCCATTACGGAGAGCTGCGCCCCTGGCTGAATGACCATTACGGTACCTTGGTTGGAGAGACCCTGGCCCACAACAGGTCCGGCGGCAAGCAGCAACAGGCTTCCAATGGGTGAAAAGTATTTCATAGCGAAAATTGGAAGCCGCTTACCAGCGGGGCGGAAAAACACCTTGCAAGGCAATGCAATAGGAGAGGCCTAAATAGGGCTGCATGTTGTTGTGAGGTTCAGCATTGCCTATGGTTCCGGTGGCCATGTAGCCGGCACCAGAAGCCTCGTATTGGGGCTCGCCGGAGCCGTTGCTGGCCAGGTAAGCACCTTCGGGTGAGCCCAGCGTGCCCAGCTCAGAGCTGTAGGTTAGGGCCAGAGTGTGCTGGTGCACAGGCAGCTCCGTTTCGTTCAGGGTGGTGGTGGCGCTGCCCCCGGTCTGGCCCAGGTCGTAGAGACTGAGCCCTGGGCCCTGGCCGGCCCCGATGGCCACCCGCCCGTTCAGGTTGGGCAAGGCGAACGTCGACCTCCCATCCCCGCCGTAGATGGTACCCAGCAGCGCAAACAAGGCCGTGTTCTGGGAGATAGGCAGCAGCTGACCGTTGCAGCGGGCGTAGCCCTTGGGTACGAAGTTGAAGGGAAACATAACTATTTCCGCCACAAACGGGTCAGATCCGCCCGTGAGCGTACCCGCCGCGGCGGGCGTGGCGCGGCCCAGCAACGCCTGCAGCGGTCCGGCCAGAAAACTCCCGGCCACCAGGCCCGACAGGCGCTTGAGCAGGCTCCGGCGGACCGGCAGGCTGGGGGAAGCAGCAATGGATAACGTTGACACGGCTAATTGGAGCTTGGGTAAATGCCCTGCAGGGCGATAACATAATTGAGACAGGTGAAGGGCTGCCGGTTTTCGTGGGCCTGACTACCTCCCGCAATACTCGAAACGTTTATGGGCGGGGCAGCCGCGGGCGAGTTGGCCAGCGCCGTATTCAAGTTGCCACCGTACTGAGGCGCACCGCCGCCGTTGTCGGCCAGGTAGTTGTGGACTGTGGGCCCCGATGTGCCCGCGAGATTCGTAGTTCCATTAGCCGTGCTGGCTTTAAGGCCGTGCACGTGTGGCGGAATCTGCGTGGCCAGCAGCACCTGGCTATCGGCACCGCTTTTCTGGCCCAGCGTTACATTATCTCCAACACCGGCAATAACCCGGCCGCGCAGGTCCGGCAGGGCAAAGGTCGTTTGCCCGTTACCGCCATAGGTAGTACCCAGCAGGGAAAAGAGCGCTTGGTTCTGGTTGATGGGCAAGAGCTGGCCGTTGCATAAAGCCCAGCCCTTGGGAGCGAAGTTGAAAGAGACCATCATAATCTCCGACAGGAAAGGCTGATTGCCTTGAGGAGCAGCCACATCTAGCGGGGCAGCCGCCACGGCCGGGCTTTTGCCGAGCAGCAAGCCGCCACCCAACACTCCCCCCAGCTTTTTAAGCCAACTCCGGCGCGAGGAACCGCCCGTGGGCGAATCAGTTATTGAAGACATCGTGCGAAGGACTTAGGTCGGTGAAGGGAAGATACCGAACAGCGAAATGATGTAGTTGACCGCCAGGTAGGGCTGCATATTGTCGTGGGGCTGGTTGCCGCCAACCGGGCCCAGCGTTTGGGCCGGCTGGGTTACCAGGTTGGTGGTGGCCTGCGTGTACTGGGCCGAGCCCGAGCCACTGTCGGCCGGTACGGTGCCTATCGGCGAGGCCGAGGTGCCGGGCGCGGTGCTGGCGGCTGGCGTGTGCGTGTGCGCAGGAATCTGGGCCACCGTGAGCGTCACGGACTCTACCCCGCCCTGCTGCGCCAAAGTGTAGCTACTGGTTCCGTTGTTACCCTGGTGCAACGGTGCCCGGCCTCTTAGGTCGGGCAGGGCGAAGGATTCCTGCCCATCGCCGCCGTAAGTGGTACCAATGAGCTGAAACAGGGTTTCGTTCTCGGAAATAGGGAGCAGGCTACCATCGCAGAACATCCAGCCGGAGGGCGGGAAGTTGCCGGCGAAAATGGCAATTTCCCCCACGTAGGGCTGACCGCCGTTGGGGCGCATGGAAACCAGCGCTTGGGGCCTAGCCACCGCGCCGGGCCGGAGCCAGCGCTGGAAGCGTTGGAGCAGGGAACGGCGGCCAGCCGCCGAGCCGGACGCCGAAGAAGAAAAGTCGGCCATGAAACTAGCGGAACGCACGAGAGGAATACAGAAGAGAACGACTGGCTACGACTCGCGACGCCACGCCCCGCTGGTGTAGATGTAGCGCGCCGCGTACTTCGACAGGATATTGCCCGTGCCGCTGCTCGATACGACCGTCAGAAACTCGTTGTCGTTGTTGACGATAACCAGACGCTGGCCCTCGGTACCCGTACCCAGCGTCACGGCGCCGTTGCCGGCGCTGTTGTTGGTGTACACAATGTTGGTTACGGCCGGATTCACGGTTATGGCGGTAGTAGGAGCCGGGGCGTTAGAATTGCTTTCGGCCGTGTAGTTGCCCGCGCCCACCGTCGACCAGCCCGTAGCCGTGTACTGGTAGAGGCCAGGCGTGTTGTCGGTCTGGACAATGAGCAGGCCCACGGCTGGGCTGCTTATGGTAGTGCGCTGAGCCAGTGTCAGGCGTGGGGGAAGCAGGCCCTTACTGGTGCTGCTAACCTCCAGCGCCGCCGAGCCGACCGGCGCGGAGGTGGTACCCACGGCCAGGGTGCCGCCCACGTTACCGTTGCCACTCACGGTGCTTGTTCCAGTTACAATGCTGTTGCCGGTTACCGTTACCTGGCCCGCGTCGCTGATGGTGATGCCGCCGCTGCCGTTATTGGAGAGGCTGAAGTTGTTGAGCTTCACGGCCGAAGTAGCCGTCCCGTTGCCCAGGTTATCGCCGGCCCCGGCTTTATCGGGCAGCCATACCCAGTTGGCTGTGGTAGTAGCGCTGGCATTGTAGTAGAAGCCGGGCTGGGTACCGTCGGTCTGGAACACGAGCAGGCCCTGGGCCGGGCTGCTGATGGCCGTGCGCTGGGCAGTGGTCAGACGCGGTACCAGCATACCCTTTGTGGTGCTGGTCACGTCCAGTGCGGCCGAGGCGTTGGGCACGGCCACCCCAATCCCGACGCTGCCGGTCTGGGCATGGACAGCTGTCATAGAACCCGCTGTCAGCGCCGCTACTACCAACAATTGAAAGCGTAAATTTTTGCTCATACTCGCGAAATTGGGGCTGCACTCATCGGTGCTGAATATTGTATCAAATCTATACTATATATGGCAGATTATACGCATTGATAATGAGGCAAATACCTGGATCAGCTCAAAACATACAATCCTGGGTCAGAAAGCCGCCGTATACATTCGTTTTCCCAAGCCAGTATCCGGCTGCTTCCCCGTATGCAAACCATTCTCTTTTTTGGCGACTCGCTCACGGCGGGTTACCAGCTACCGGCCAGCGCCGCCTTTCCCTCCCGCATTCAGGAGAAAATCGATGCCCTGAATCTTCCTTATAAAGCCCACAACTACGGCGTGAGCGGCGAAACCAGCGCCGGCGGCCGCCAACGCCTGCCCACAGTACTGCCCCGCTTCCCCCAGCTCGATGTGTTCGTACTGGAACTCGGGGCCAACGACGGCCTGCGGGGCCTGCCGGTGCGCGAAACCACCCAGAACCTGCAGTTCATCCTCGACGAAGTAAAGCGCGCCCACCCCGAGGCCCGCCGGGTGCTGGTGGGCCTGGAGTTTCCCTTTGACCTAGGCCCGCTGGCCACGCTGGGCGGCGGCCGTTTCGGGCACTACGCCCACGAGTTCAAGGCCCTGTTCCGCCAGCTGGCTGATAAGAACGAGGTCGATTTCGTGCCCTTCCTGCTGCACGGCGTCATCGGCCAGCGCCACCTCAACCTGTCCGATGGCGTGCACCCCAACGCCGAGGGCCAGAAGCTGCTGGCCGACAACGTGTGGCAGGTGCTGCGTGGCGTGCTGGAGCAGCGGCCGTAGTATAAACGGCTTTCCGAACCATATTCCTGCTAATTTAGCCTCCCAATTCTCTCTTGTCCTTCCGCTTATGAACCGCCCGTTTTATCCCCTCGGCGACTGGCGCCGCAATCTGTTTCTGCTCACGGCCGCGTCCAGCCTGGGCTTAGGCATACTGCCGGCCTGCTCCTCCAACGACAGCCGTCCGGAAGCCGCGGAATCTTCCTGGGACAATGCCGCCACGGACTCCTACAGCCAGGGCGTTATCACCGAAATGACGGAAACCCAGCCGGGCGAGTGGAAAATTACGGCTGAGCGGCCGGCCGGCAAGGAAGAGGTGGCGGCCATTCTGCGGCACGCCGATGGCAAGGTGGATACACTGCAAGGCCAGGCTTTGCAGCAGCAGATGCAGAACTACACCCGCCAAAACCCCGAAAACCGGGTGGCGGGCCGGGGCATGATGGATGTGCTGATGTGGAGCGGCATCGGCTACATGGCTGGCCGCTGGATGACACCCAACTCCGGCGCCTACGCCTCTTCGGGCATTATGCAGGGCAATAACGGCTGGCGGCAAAATATCGCCCAGGAGCGCACCAACGAAGGGCGGGGCTTTTTCGGGCGGGGTTTTACGGGTAACCGCAACGGCGGCAACGCGGGTATCAGCCCCAGCTCCAGCGTACAGCGCAGCACCCCACGCGGCACGTTCCGCAGCTCGGCCCCCAGCGGCAGCCGTAGCGGCTTCGGCAGCCGGAGCAGCTCGCGGGGTTTCGGCGGCTAAGCGGCTGCGCAACCAGCATACCTTCTTATATTTAATTTACCCTGTATGATTCGTTTGCTGCCGCTGTCGGGCAATGTGGAGCCGGCCATGCGTGAGTTGGGCTGGGACTGGGCTGTGGAAGAAGCCTGCGCCGCTTACCTGGCGCCCGAGGCGTTGGCCGTGTCGGAAGCCGAGGCCGAAACGCTGCTGCAGGCCGCCGACACGCTCTACGAGATGCTGGTGGAGTCCATCCCCGACCCGATTCCCGACGATTTTCTGCGCCAGCTGGGCATCCCGCTCAACCTCTGGGAAGCCGTGCGCCACTCCTGGAACGATGACCGGCACTGGCACATCTACGGCCGCTTCGATTTAGCCGACACTCCCGAAGGTCCCAAGCTGGTGGAGTTCAATGCCGACACCGCTACCAGCATCCCCGAAACGGCCGTGGTGCAGTGGGCCAGCCTGATGGCTGCCGGCCGCCCCGCCCACGAGCGGCAGGCCAACGGTCTGTTTGAGGGCCTGGAAGCCCAGCTGCGCCATTGGCGCGAGCTGAACCCCGATCTGGACGCCCACCTACTGCTGGTACACTTGCCCGATAGTGCCGAGGACGAAACCAACTGCGCCGTACTGGCCGAGGCGGCCCGCGCCGCCGGCTTCGGCACGGCCCACATGTGCGGCGTAGATGCCATGCGCGTATCCGTGCAGGGCGAGGAGCGCGGCGTTTGGGCCGAAGTGGGCCCCGACCAGTGGCAGCGCTTCGATTTCCTGTTCAAGCTGGTGCCCTGGGAGCTGCTGGCCGACGAGGAGCCAGCCCTCACCGCCGACCTCACCCAGCTGCTGCTCACCCGCGACGTCATCATTGGCAACCCCGCCTACACGCTACTGTTCCAGAGCAAGGCCCTACTGGCTCACCTCTGGGACACGTTTCCGCACCACCCGCTGCTGGTGGAAGCCAGCCTGCGCAACATGCAGGGCCATCACGTCCGTAAGCCTCTGTTTGGGCGCGAAGGCCAGAACCTAACCGAAATGGATGGCATTAGCACCCGTCAGGAGGAGCCCGGCGAGTTCGGCAACCAGCCCCAGGTACGCCAGCGCTGGCTCGACTTCCCGACCGATACCCAGGGCCGCCGCTATCAGGCGGGCGTATTCTGGGCCGGCGAGGCCTGCGCCCTCAGCTACCGCCGCGACCCGGGCATCATCACCAACCTCTCCGAGTTCGTGCCCCACATTCTGACGGCCTGAAGTTTTAAGCTGTTAGCTGAGAGCTATTAGCTGTTAGCTTGACCGTCTGGTATCCCAACAAAAGAAGGGCCCTACCACGCTTGAACGGCCGTAACAACGGCTCGTCTTTGCATGATAAGGCCCTCTTTTTATTAGGCGGTCAGCTAATAGCTAACAGCTCTCAGCTAACAGCTTTATTTCGCGTCGTACATCCGCTGGTAGTATTCGGTAGCCATGCGGCCTGATTCGAATTCGGGCTCCACGTCGCGCATGGCGGCTTTGCGCATGGCCAGGAACTTAGCGGGCTGGTCGTAGTAGAGCGGGATGATGGTGTTTTCGAGGGCGTCGAGGATGCCGGTGGCTTCGAGGTCGTCTTTCTCGTTTTCGGAGGCGTTGAGGTCGGCCAGCGGCAGCAGGAAGCTGTTTTCGCCGTCGCGGGCGAATTCCGGAATCCAGCCATCGGGGATGCTCAGGCTGATGCTGCCGTTCATGGCGGCCGTCATGCCGCTGGTGCCCGAGGCCTCGCGGGGGAAGCGCGGCGTGTTCAGCCAGATATCGGAACCCTTCTTCATGGTCGCCGACAGCGCCAGCTCGTAGCCCGTGAGGACGGCGCAGGTATTGAAGTGGCGGGTTTTATCGATGAGGCTGTTGAAGATGGCAATGGCCCCGAAATCTTTGGGGTATGGTTTGCCAGCCCAGATAACCTGCAGGGGCCGGCCGGTGTCGGTAACCAGCTGCTGGAACCGCTCGAAGTGGCGCAGAATCAGGTCGGCGCGCTTGTAGCCGGCAAAGCGGCGAGCCCATACCAGCGTGAGGGCGTCGGGGTCGAGCAGCTTGCCGGTCTGGTCGGCCACGAGGTTGAAAAGGCGCTTCTTCAGCTCGCGCTTGCGGGCTTGCAGGGCCTCATCGTTGTTGGCTTCCAGGGCTTCGTGCAGCTTTTCATCGCGCCAGTAAGTGCCGTTCTGCGAGTTGGTAATGGCAATGATGGGGCAGATGCCCTGGTTGGTGCCCCACATTTCGTTGGCCACTTTGCCGTGCACCTTCGACACGCCGTTGCTGATGCGGGCGAAGCGCAGGGCCGTGAGCGTGTAGTTGACCCGCTCGTTTTCCACGATGCCCAGGTCGCGCACTTCGCCCAGCGTCAGCCGGCCAAAAAACGACATCTTGTAGAGCAGCTCCAGCGGGTGCTCCTCGTTGCCGGCCAGCTCGGGCGTGTGGGTGGTAAACACGAGGTGCTCGCGCACTTTGGCCCGGTCGCGGCCGAACTTCTCGTGCAGGAAGAAAGCCAGTGGCAGGCCGTGGCCCTCGTTGAGGTGATACACCTCCGTATGGCGGTTGAGCACATCGAGCAGCTTGCCGCCGCCTACGCCCAGCAGAATGCTTTGGGCCACGCGGGTGGCCGTATCGCCGTCGTAGAGGTGGTGGGAGATGGTGCGCGAGAGGTAGTCGTTTTCCGGAATATCGGTGGTCAGGAAAAACATCGGGGCCGTGCCGAAGGTCTCGGGGGCCAGGTAAAGGGCGCGCACCTGCACCTGGGCGTCGTGGATGGTAATAGGGAAGGTGATGCCGGTGTCCTGCAGGAAGCTGTAGTGCTTGCGGTGGAACTCGGCCCGCATGGTCTGGTCCTCGTTACGGCCCTGGTCGTAGTAGCCGTAGCTCCACAGAATGCTGATGCCGATGACGTTCTGCTTGAGCTCATAGACTGAGCGCATGTGCGAGCCGGCCAGAAAGCCCAGGCCACCGGAGTAGGTTTTCAGGGCCTGATCGAGGGCGAATTCCATGGAGAAATACGCGGCCGGGGTGGCAAACTCGGGAGCGGGGGTATAGAAGGAGAGGTCGAAAGCCATGCGGGCAGAAATTGCGGGTAAAGAGAAAGGCCGAGGCCGGGCGGCGTAGCCAGGCCAACGGACACCCAAAAAAACGAGAAAAGATCTGCCCGATGCGCCCATGCATCTCCTTAATGGCCCGGATGCTAACCAGCCACCGATACTAGCTAAGCGGGCACCAGTACCCCCGCCCGAATCTTGCCGGCCGGGCCATCCGCAACGGCATCAGGTACTTGAGACCAGCCGGAAGGCGCGGGTTGGAGTAGCCGCCGCCCGCCGCCAAGTGCCTTATTGCCCGGTATAGTAACCTGGTGTGGCCCCGTATGGTAAGGCAGCATGCGTATTCATCAACACATCATCATTTTGGCCGCCCGAAACAGTAGCGCGGCGGGCGGGTGAGGGCGTACTTTGTCTATTCCGTTCCTCATTCCCACCCCGCATATGCTCGCTTTCCGATTCCTGCCCCTGCTGGCCGGTGTACTGCTGGCCGTAGCCGCCCCCGCGCTGGCCGCCCCGGCTCCCGCTGCCCCTACCGAAACAACCGCCGCCAAAACGGCCGCCATCCAGCGCATCGACCCCACGTTCTGGTGGGTGGGCATGAAGAACCCCAAGCTGCAGCTGCTCGTGCACGGCCCCGGCCTGCGGGCAGCCACGGCCACGCTGCGCACCTACCCCGGCGTAACGCTGGATGGCGTGCAACAGCTGGCCAGCCCCAATTACCTGCTGCTCAACCTCACTATCAGCCCCACGGCCCGGCCCGGCAAGCTGCAACTGGAATTCCAGGGCAACAAGAAATTTAGCTACGCCTACGAGCTGCGGGAGCGTACCACGCCCCAGGACAAAAGCAAGGTGCAGGGTCTCAGCCAGCAGGATTTCATCTACTTCCTGATGCCAGACCGCTTCTCGAACGGCGACCCGAAGAACGACTACGTGGCCTCCATGCGCGCCCCTAAAGCGGCCCGCGACTCGATGTACGCCCGCCACGGCGGCGACCTGCAGGGCATAGAAAACCACTTCGACTACTTCAAGAGCCTGGGTGTAACGGCCCTCTGGCTGACGCCGGTGGTGGAAAACGACATGCCCAAAGCCAGCTACCACGGCTACGCCCTCACCGACTACTACAACACCGACCGCCGCTACGGCACCACCGAGCAATACCGGCAGTTTGTGGAGCGTGCCCATCAGAACGGGCTGAAAGTGGTCCACGACGTGGTGCTCAACCACATGGGCTCGGGCAACTACCTATTCCTCGACCAGCCCGCCCCCGACTGGTTCAACCAGTGGCCCCGCTTCACGCGCAGCAACTACAACGCCTCGGCCCTCAACGACCCCTACGGCTCGGCCCTCGACCGCAAGCTGTATAACCAGGGCTGGTTCGATACCACGATGCCCGACGTGAACCAGCGCAACCCGCTGGTGGCCACCTATCTGATTCAGAACTTTTTGTGGTGGGTGGAATACACCGGTCTCGACGCCTACCGCATCGATACCTACCCGTACTCCGACCCCAATTTCCTGATGCAGTGGGGCCAGGCGCTGAACGACGAGTTTCCGAATCTGTTCAAGTTCGGCGAAGCCTGGGTGGGCAGCACGGCCCAGCAGGCCTTCTTCGCCCGCAACATCTTCCAGCCCGTCGATGGGTTCAAGTCGAACTTGGAATCGGTGTTCGATTTTCAGTCGCAGGGCGCTATTCATGACGCGCTACGGGGCGACCAGCCCAACCTGAACCGGGTGTACGAGGCCCTGCAGGGCGACTGGATGTACGAGGACGCCAGCCGCAACGTCACCTTCCTCGACAACCACGACATGAGCCGCTTTTACTCGGTGATAGGGGAGGACTTCGCCAAGTACAAAATGGGCCTGGCCTGGCTGCTGACCATGCGCGGCATTCCGCAGCTCTACTACGGCACCGAGGTGCTGATGAAGAACTTTTCGAACCCCGACGGCAAAGTGCGCGAGGACTTCCCGGGCGGCTTTGCGGGCGATAAGCAGACCTACTTTACGGCGGCCGGCCGCACGGGCCAGGCCGGCGAGGCCTTCGAGTACGTGCGCAAGCTGGCCAACTACCGGAAAGACCACGCCTTTGTGCACAGCGGCCGGCTTATGCAGTTCATCCCCCAGGACGGGGTGTATACCTACTTCCGCTACTCGCCGGCCGGCACCCTGATGGTGCTGCTCAACGGCAACCCGGGCGAGAAAACCGTGGACGGCACCCGATTTGCGGAGCGCACCGGCGGCTTTAGCTCGGGCGTGGAAGTAACCACCGGTGCCACGCTGCCCAACCTGACATCGTTCACGATTCCGGGCAAAACGGCCTGGGTGGTGGAATTGCGCTAGATTGGTTTCCGGTTGTTTTCTTACTGCTATGAAGTACCTCCACTTGGCCGCTTTGCTGGCCCTCACCAGCTGCGCCGCCAACCAGCCCGCCACCGCGCCCACTACCACCCCCGCGCCGCCGACTTTCCCCATGACCACCACCGACCCCAATACCACCGACGAAACGCCTCAGGACCACAAGCTGGTAATTTACCAGCTGATGACCCGCCTGTTCGGCAATAAAACGGCCGTAAATAAGCCCTACGGTACCGCGCAGGAAAACGGCGTCGGTAAGTTCAACGACATCAACGACCAGGCGCTGCAGGCTATTAAGGGCCTGGGGGTGAGCCACGTGTGGTACACCGGCGTACTCGACCATGCCACGCTGACCGACTATGCCCGCTACGGCATTCCGGCCGACGATGCCGACGTGGTAAAGGGCCGGGCCGGCTCGCCCTACGCCATCAAGGACTACTACGACGTGGCCCCCGACCTGGCCGTGGACGTGCCCAACCGCCTGCGCGAGTTTGAGGCCCTGGTAAAACGCACCCACGCCAATGGCCTCAAGGTTATTATCGACTTCATTCCCAACCATGTAGCCCGCAGCTATAAGTCGGATGCCAGGCCGGCGGGCGTGGTGGATTTGGGCGAGCAGGACGATAAAAGCCAGGCTTTCCGGCCCGACAACAACTTCTACTACCTGCCCGGCCAGCCTTTCGTAGTGCCGGCCGACTACAACCCGCTGGGGGCTGTGAAAGCACCCCACGAGGACGGTAAGTACCAGGAAAACCCCGCCAAAGCTACCGGCAACGACGTTTTTTCGGCCGCCCCGAGCGTCAACGACTGGTTCGAAACCATCAAGCTCAATTACGGTATCGATTACCAGAACGGCCGCCAGCCGCACTTCGAGCCCGTGCCGGATACGTGGCATAAAATGCGCGATATTCTGGTGTTCTGGGCCCGCAAAGATGTGGACGCTTTCCGCTGCGACATGGCCGAGATGGTGCCGGTCGAGTTCTGGGCCTGGGTGATTCCGGAGCTGAAAAAGGTGAAGCCCGGCCTGCTGTTTATCGGCGAAGCCTACGACGCCAAAACCTACCAGATGTACATTGAGCGCGGCGGTTTCGACTACCTCTACGACAAGGTGGGCCTCTACGATGGCCTGCGCCGCCTGACCCGCGACGAAGGCAGCACCCGCGACATCACCCGCGTGTGGAGTGAGGAAAGCCGCGGTTTTGGTGGCCACATGCTGCGCTTTTTGGAAAACCACGACGAGCAGCGCATTGCCAGCAAGGACTTTGCCGGCAACCCCCGCGCCGCCCTGCCGGCCATGACGGTTTCGGCCACGCTGGGTACCGGCCCGGTTATGCTTTACTTTGGGCAGGACGTGGGCGAGCCGGCCCACGGCTCGGAGGGCTTCTCGGGCGAGGACGGCCGCACGACCATTTTCGACTACTGGGGTGTGCCCGAGCACCAGAAATGGCTGAACGGCGGCAGGTTCGATGGCGGCCTGCTCAGCCCCGAGCAGCAGCAGCTGCACGCGTTTTATGTGCGCCTGCTCACGCTTTCAGGCCAGCGCGAAGCCATCCGGAAAGGCTACTTCTATGAGCTGCAAAGCACGTTTGCCAGCACTGCGCCCGGCTACAATACCGAGCGCGTGTACGCCTACCTGCGCTACACCGGGCGCGAAAAGCTGCTGGTAGTCGTCAATTTCAGCCCCAGCCAAGCCTGCCAGCTGCCCCTGAGCCTGCCCGCCGCCGTGCTGGAGCGCCTGGGCATGCCCGCCGGCCAGCCGCTCCGCTACACCGATTTACTGGGCGACGCCGGCACCGTGCCAGGCGGCACCACCGTTACGCTGGCCCCACAAAGCAGCCATATCTTTGAAATCAAGTAGCGCGATAAGAGCGGATATAGAGGTTGAGCTGAACGTCCATCTCACTTCCACCTTATCGCACTTCATTGCTGCTTCCCGCCTCTCCGTTCTCACTTCTCACTTCCCAAAAAATGGCTTCCCCCACCGCCACAGTTTCGGCCGACACCCGCGACAAGCCCCGCATGAGCTTCTGGCAAATCTGGAACATGAGCTTCGGCTTTCTGGGTATCCAGTTCGGCTTCGAGCTGCAGAACTCCAACGTGAGCCGCATTTTTGAAACGCTGGGCGCCAGCAAAGACGACCTGCCGCTGCTCTGGATTGCCGCCCCGCTCACCGGCCTGCTCGTGCAGCCCATCATCGGCTATTTTTCCGACCGCACCTGGCACCCTACTTGGGGCCGCCGACGACCGTTCTTTTTCTTGGGTGCGGTGCTGGCTACGCTCTCGTTGTTTATTATGCCCAATTCGGGGTCGCTGCTGATAGCGGCCGGGATGCTGTGGGTGATGGATGCGAGTATCAATATTTCGATGGAACCGTTCCGGGCCTTTGTCGGCGACCTGTTGCCTAACAACCAGCGGACTACGGGTTTTGCGACCCAAAGTTTTTTTATTGGCGTGGGCTCGGTAATCGCGGCCGGGCTGCCGTGGGTGTTCACCAACCTGTTCGATATTGCCAACACGGCCCCGCAGGGCCAGATTCCACCCTCCGTGAAATATGCGTTTTACGCGGGCGGCGTGGCGTTCTTTTTGGCCGTGATGTACACCGTGCTCACCACCCGCGAGTACCCGCCGGCCGACATGGCCGAGTTTGAGCGCGAAAAAGCCGGCACCCGGGTATTCGACGGGTTGAAAGAGTCGTTTATGGGCATTTTCCATATGCCCAAGGCCATGCAACAGCTAGCCGTGGTGCAGCTTTTCACTTGGTTTGCCCTGTTTGCCATGTGGATTTACTCCACCAACGCCATCACCAGCAACATCTACGACATGCACGTAGACAACCAGCTGTTTGCCAAAATCGAGCAGCGGGTGCAGGCGGCCTCCGCTTCCGTAAAAGACGTGGCGGCCAAAAGCTTCTTCGACCTGAGCGCCGCCACGACTACTGAGATGCAAGCCAAGGAGCTCACTGCACTCCGCAACGATTTGGCCGATATCAACCGCTTTCAGTCCGGCAGCCCCGACAAGGTGATAACCACCAACCTGGCGGGTTATGCGCTGAAGAGCACTGATTTTACCCCCGCCGAAGTTGCTACGCTCACCCGGGTGCAGCAACAGTACAACGACGGGGCCGACTGGCTGGGCATTTGCTCGTCGGTGCGCAACGGCGTGGCCGCCCTGTTCGCTTTCCTGCTGCCGGTACTGGCCCGCCGCACCAGTCGCCGCTTCACGCACATGCTGTGCCTAGTAGTGGGTGGCTTAGGCCTGATTTCCCTGCGCTTTGTGGATACGCCGGCCCTGTTGGCTGTGGCCATGGGGTTGGTGGGTATTGCCTGGGCCAGCATTCTGTCGATGCCCTACGCCATGCTGGCCGGCGCGCTGCCGGCCAACCGCATGGGCTACTATATGGGCGTATTCAACTTTTTCATCGTCATTCCGCAGATTGTAGCGGCTACGGTACTAGGCTTCCTCACCATCCACCTGTTCAGCGGCAATACCCTCTCGGTACTGGTGCTGGGCGGAGTTACGATGGTTATTGGCGGCCTGCTCACGCTGCGCGTCGATGACGCCGACGATATCCGGCTGGTTTCAGCCGAGCCTGTGGCTTTGCCGGGCGGTGGCTACGACGCTCCTGTAGAAACCGATCCGCGGCTGTGAGTTGGCGCGGCCTAACCAGCCGGCAACGCAGTAAATAAGTAAGGGCCTTGGCCAGAGAAGAAGATTCGTTGTTACGGTCTGCTTCTCCGGCCAAGGCCCTTTTTTTGCGCGCAATGGCAGCACGGTTTCGTCCGGCGGCCGAGCCGCTCAAGTCCTCATGCACCCAGCCACTGGTAGGCGGGCGTTTCTTCCACAAATACCTGGAACTCCAAGCCACTGGTGGCGCCTGCATTCATTTCCTGCAGGCGGCTGGCCAGCATGTCGGCGTGGTAGGGGGTGGTGAAGTAGGCAATGCGGCAGGCTACGCCGGGTAGCGCCGCCCGCAACTCGGCCCGGAAGTCGTGCAGTATCCAGCGCAGGTCGGCGGGGTCGGCCAGGCCGCGGCTGCGCAGATCGATGAGCCAGCGGCCGGCCTGCACGGGCTGGGCCACACGCAGCGCCTGCTGGTAGCCGGCGCGGTGTTCAGCCGGCGTGGCGGGCCGCGTCCAGCGCATAATCAGCAGGTGCAGGTCGGGGCGGTAGGAGATGAGGACGTAATCGGCAGCAGACATCAGCAGGAATAAGGCAGGCGGCAAAGATACGCCTGGGGCACATGTAGACTATATGAACAACCGAGTACGCCCATTGGCCAATGCAACGCGGGCAGTTAGGGGTTCGTCCTTCGCTGCGTATCTTCCGGCTCCAATCCACCCCACTCCATTTCCGCTAATTTATGACGCGCAACCACCTGTTGCTGCTGGGCCTCGGCGCCACGCTATCGATTCAGCCCGCGCTGGCCCAGAAAAAAACCACGCCCACTACCAAGTCTAAAACTATGGCCGCTCCGATGATGGGCGGGGCCAGACTGGTGGAGAAAGTAACCCAGAAGCCTGGCGAACTGGTAATTCCGTACGAAAAGTACGTGCTCCCCAACGGCCTGACGGTAGTTGTCACCGAGGACCACTCCGACCCGCTGGTGCACGTCGATGTAACCTACCACGTAGGTTCGGCCCGCGAGCAGATTGGCAAGTCGGGCTTTGCCCACTTCTTCGAGCACATGATGTTCCAGGGCTCCGACAACGTGGGCGACGAGCAGCACTTTAAGCTGGTAACCGCCGCCGGCGGCACGCTCAATGGTAGCACCAACCGCGACCGGACCAACTACTACGAAACCGTGCCGAGCAACCAGCTCGAAACCGCGCTCTGGCTCGAAGCCGACCGCATGGGTTTCCTGCTCGATGCCGTAACCCAGCAGAAGTTCGAGGTGCAGCGTTCGACCGTGAAAAACGAGCGGGGCCAGAACTACGACAACCGCCCCTACGGCCTGGCTTCCGAAAACGTCTCGAAGACGCTCTACCCCTATGGCCACCCCTATAGCTGGCTCACCATTGGCTACCTCGAAGACCTGGACCGCTCCAACGTCGACGACCTGAAGAACTTTTTCATGCGCTGGTACGGCCCCAACAACGCCACGCTCACGGTGGGCGGCGACGTGAAGGCTGCCGACGTTGTGATGCTGGCTGCCAAGTACTTCGGCTCCATTCCGAAGGGCCCTGCCGTGGCCGCCCAGAAGCTGGCGGCCCCCGTGCTGGCCCAGGACCGCTACGTGAGCTACCAGGACAACGTGCGCTTCCCGATGCTGCAGGTGGTATTCCCGACCGTACCCGCCGGCCACCCCGACGAGTACGCGCTCGACGCGCTGGCCGAAATCATTGGGCAGGGCAAGAACTCGCTGCTCTACAAGAACCTCATCAAGTCCCAGCGTGCCGTGCAGGCCCAGGCCTACAACTCCAGCTCGGAGCTGGCCGGTGAGTTTACCATGGTGATGCTGCCCTTCCCCGGCAAAACCCTCGATAGCCTCGAAATGATAGCCCGCGGCTCGCTGGCCGAGTTTGAGCGCACCGGCGCCACGGCCGAGCAGGTGGCCCGCTTCAAGTCGAGCACCGAGGCGCAGGTGGTGAACAGCCTGGCCAGCGTGAGCGGCAAGGTGAGCCAGCTGGCCGCCAACCAAACCTACTACAACAACCCCAACCGCCTGCCCCTGGAGCTCAAGCAGCTACGGGCCGTAACGCCGGCCGATGTGAACCGGGTGTACAACCAGTATATCAAAGGAAAGCATGCCGTGGTGCTGAGCGTGGTACCCAAGAGCGGCGCTATCCCCCCCCTGAAGCCCGACAACTTCACTGCTTCGAAAGACGGCTACCAAGCCCCCAACTACGGTTACGAGGGTCTCGCCTACACCAAGCCCACCGATAACTTCGACCGCACCAAGCAGCCGAAGGGCGGGGCCGCGCCGCTGGTGCAGGTGCCCGTGGTGTGGCAGAGCAAGCTCGATAACGGCCTGCGCCTGATGGGCAACCGTAACACCGAAATTCCGACTGCCACCATGCTGCTGACCATGCGCGGCGGCCGCCGCCTGGAGCAGATGGACCGTAATAAGGCCGGCATTGCCGCCCTCACGGCCGCGATGATGAACGAGGGTACTGAAAAATACACTTCGGAGCAGTTCAGCTCGGAGCTCGACAAGCTCGGCAGCGCCATCCGGGTAGGTGCCGGCGACGACAACACGACCGTGTACGTGCAGAGCCTGACCAAGAACCTGCCTGCCACCATGGCCCTGCTCGAGCAGCGCCTCATGCACCCGCGCTTCGATGAGGCGGATTTCGCCCGCCTCAAGAAGCAAGCCCTCGAAGGCATTGCCAACCAGGTAACCCAGCCGGTAGTTATTGCCAACAACACCTTCGACCGGCTGGTGTACAACCCGGCCGACATCATGAGCGTGCCGTCGAGCGGCACGGCCGCCACGGTCGGCAGCCTCACGCTCGACGACGTGAAGAAGTTCTACCAGGACTACTACGCGCCCAACGTAAGCTACCTCGTGGCTACCGGCGACGTTGACCAGGCTACGCTGACCAAGCAACTGGGCTTCCTTAAGGGCTGGCAGCAGAAGCAGATTAGCCTGCCGGCCGGCGAAAAGGCCACCCAGCCCGAAAAAACGCGCATTTACTTCGTGAACAAGGAAGGCGCGGCGCAGTCGGAAATCCGGGTGGGCTACCTCTCGCCCCTCACCTACGACGCCACCGGCGACTACTACCGCGCTTACCTGAGCAACTACCTGCTGGGCGGCGCCTTCAACTCGCGCATCAACCTGAACCTGCGCGAGGACAAAGGCTACACCTACGGTGCCCGCTCGGGCTTCCAGGGCACCCGCTACGCCGGTCCGTACACCGCTTCGGCCGGCGTGCGCGCCGATGCCACGGCGGCTTCGGTGAAGGAGTTTATGTCGGAAATCAAGGGCTACCGCAACGGTATTACCGACGAGGAGTTGCAGTTCCTGCAGGCTTCGGTGGGCCAGAGCGACGCGTTGCGCTACGAAACCGGCCAGCAGAAGGCCGCCTTTCTGAGCCGCCTCGTGGAGTATGACCTGCCGCTGGACTACGTGAAGCAGCAGAGCGAGATTCTCAACAACCTCAAGAAGGAGGACGTGCAGGGCATTGCCCAGAAGTATCTGCCCGCCGATAACATGTACATCGTGGTCGTGGGCGACCGGACCAAGGCCTTCCCCGGCCTCTCGGAGCTGGGCTACGAGGTAGTGGAGCTCGACAACGACGGCAACCGCGTAACTGCTACTGCTACCTCCGTGCCCACACCCGCGGCAATGGCCCCCGGCATGGACGTGGAGAAGATGAAAGTGGTGACCAAAAGCGCCAAGGGCAAAAAGGAGAAGACGAAGTCCAAGCGCGACAAGGACAAAGATTAGTTCTTAGCTTGTGACTAACTAAAACGGCCCGGTTCGCATTGTGCGAACCGGGCCGTTTTAGGTAACGACGACTGTTAGTATGGTTGAACGTCATTCTGAGCGGAGCGAAGAATCTCGCGTGCTGACGTTAGGGTTAGTAACTCAACGTCAGCACGCGAGATTCTTCGCTGCGCTCTGAATGACGTTCAGCTTACAACTCCTTGCGCAGCCTTGCCACTGGAATGTTGAGCTGCTCGCGGTACTTGGCCACCGTGCGGCGGGCAATGTTGTAGCCCCGGGCGTTCAGCATCTTCTCCAGCTTATCGTCGGAGAGGGGCTTCTTTTTCTGCTCGCCCTCGATGATTTCCTTGAGGATGTATTTCACCTCGCGCGAGCTGGCATCTTCACCCGAATCGGTGGCAATGCCTTCGGAGAAGAAGTACTTGAGCGGGTAGATGCCGAACTCCGTCTGCACGGCTTTCGAGTTGGCCACCCGGCTCACGGTGCTGATGTCCATGCTGATTTCCAGGGCAATATCCTTCAAAATCATGGGGCGCAGCTTGCTTTCGTCGCCCTCCTCGAAGAACTCGCGCTGGTAGCGCACAATAGCGTCCATGGTGCGCAGCAGCGTGTTCTGGCGCTGCCGGATGGCGTCGATAAACCACTTGGCCGAGTCGAGCTTCTGCTTGACGAACGTCACGGCCTCCTTCATCTTCTTATCCTTCTTCGACGCCTTGTCGTAGGCCCGGAACATCTCGGTGTAGGCCGGCGACACGCGCAGCTCGGGGGCGTTGCGGGTGTTGAGCGTGAGGTTGAACTGGCCGTTATCGTGGCTGAGCAGGAAGTCGGGGATGATGTACTGGATTTTGCCGCCGCCCACCGGGCCACTGCCGCCGGGCTTGGGGTTTAGCTTAAGAATGAGGCCGATAGCCTCCTTTATTTCGTCGTCTTCGAGGTCGAGCTTCTGCTGAATCCGCTGGTAGTGCTTTTTGGTAAACTCCTCGTAGGTGTCCTGCAGAATGCGCTCGGCATTTTCAATAGCTTCGTCCTGGGGCCGACGCTCCAGCTGCAGCAACAGGCATTCCTGCAGGTCGCGGGCGCCAATACCGGCCGGATCGAAGGTTTGCACCACGTGCAGCACGCCTTCCACTTCGGGCACGCTCACCTCCAGGTTCTGCGAGAAAGCCAGGTCGTTGGCAATGGCCGATAAGTCGCGCCGGATGTAGCCGTCGCCATCGATGGAACCGATGAGCTGGCGGCCGATGATTTGCTGCCGCTCGTCGAGGCCCGAAAAGCCGAGCTGGCTGAGCAGGTTGTCCATGAGCGAGCCGCTGGTGTCGGCCAGAGGCATTTCGCGGCCGTCGTCGTCCTCGCCGGGGCCGTCGCCCTGCATTTTGTAGCCGGCTATTTCGTCGTCGTTGAGGTAGTCGCTCAAGTCAAGGTCTTCCGACTCCGAACTTGATTCTGGGGCCTCGGTCGGCTCCTCCTTCACGGGCAACTCTACTTCGGGCTGCTCGTCGCGCTGGTCGGCGTCGTAGTCCTCGTCGAGCGTGTTGTCGGGGTTATCGAGGGCCGCGTCGGGGTCGTCGAAGTCGTCGTCCGCGTCATCGTCGCCGCTGTCGAGGTCGTCGAACTCGTCTTCGGGCTCGTCCTCGCCTTCTTCCAAGGCCGGATTCACCTCTAGCTCCTCCTTGATGCGCGCCTCCAACTCGGCCGTCGGAATCTGGAGCAGTTTGATGAATTGAATCTGTTGGGGGCTCAGCTTCTGCGAAAGAAGCTGCTTCATGTCCAGTCGTTGCATACGCTAAAAACGGTACGCCCCGCCGGGTTACGAAACGGGGAGGTAAAGCCAAATATAGGCCTTTCTGTACTTGAGTTGGGCCGAAAAAGTTGGGATATATCGTGGAGCGGTGCCTCGTTTCCCTGGCTTAGATACGGAGGCTCCGTCTCTGCCGGTTCTGGTAGCCAGGGCGGATTAGCGCCCGGCGGGAACTGCGGCTGGTTCGGACCAGGACAAAGTGGCGCTTCGCCCTACATTTCTACCTTTGCAGACAACTTACGACTCCGACCATGTCCGACCTCCGAAAAACCAGCGTGCAGGACCTGCTGCGCAGCACCGACCTCGACCGCGAGGTGCTGGTGAAAGGCTGGGTGCGCACCCGCCGCGGCAACAAATACGTGCAGTTCATCGCCCTCAACGACGGCTCGGGCTTCAACTCCATTCAGGTGGTAGCCAACGCCGAGCAGTTTCCGGAGGAAAAGCTGCGGGCCGACGGCGTGGAAAACGGCGCCGCCGTGGCCGTGCGCGGCCGGTTGGTGGCCTCGCAGGGCAAGGGCCAGGCCGTCGAAATTCAGGCCGACGAAATTACGGTCTACGGCTCGGCCGATACCACCACCTATCCACTGCAGAAGAAGGGCCACACGCTCGAATTCCTGCGCGGCATTGCCCACCTGCGCCCCCGTACCAACACGTTCGGGGCCATCCTGCGCATCCGGCACGCCATGGCCTTCGCCGTGCATCAGTACTTCAACGACCACGGCTTCTACTACGTCCACACGCCCATCGTGACGGGCTCCGACGCCGAGGGTGCTGGCCAGATGTTCCGCGTAACCACGCTGCCCGACCAGAACCCGCCCCTGACCGAGGACAAAGCCGGCGTGGATTACGCGCAGGATTTCTTCGGTAAGCAGACCAACCTCACCGTATCGGGGCAGTTGGAGGCCGAGGTGGCCGCCATGGCCCTAGGCAAGGTGTACACGTTCGGCCCCACGTTCCGGGCCGAGAATTCCAACACCGCCCGCCACCTGGCCGAGTTCTGGATGATTGAGCCCGAAGTGGCCTTCAACGACCTGCAGGACAACATGGACCTGGCCGAGGACTTCCTCAAGAGCCTCGTGCGCTACGCCCTGGCCCACTGCGAGGATGACCTCAAGTTCCTCAACGAGCAGTACGACAAGGAGTTGCTCACCCGCCTGCAGTTCGTGGTCGACAACGATTTCCAGCGCCTGACCTACACCGAGGCCGTCGAAATCCTCAAGAAAGCCAAGCAGAAGTTCGAGTTCCCGGTAGATTGGGGCACCGACCTGCAGAGCGAGCATGAGCGCTACCTGGTAGAGAAGCACTTCAAGAAGCCCGTTATCCTGACCGATTACCCTAAGGATATCAAGGCCTTCTACATGAAGCTCAACGACGACGGCCAGACCGTGCGCGCCATGGATGTGCTCTTCCCCGGCATCGGCGAAATCATCGGCGGCTCGCAGCGCGAGGAAGACCTGACCAAGCTGAAGGACCGCATGGCCGCCATGCAGGTGCACGAGCAGGACCTGTGGTGGTACCTGGAGCTGCGCCAGTACGGCACCGCGCCGCACGCCGGCTTCGGCCTGGGCTTCGAGCGCCTCATCCTCTTCATCACCGGCATGGCCAACATCCGCGACGTGATACCGTTTCCGCGGTTTCCGGGCAGCGCGGAGTTTTAATCTATATATAGCGTGAAGACTCTCTCAGTCACAGATGAAGAAGTAGAAAAAATATTACTTCTTGAAGAAGGTCATTTCCTGGATGTAAAGTCTAAGGAGATAAAACCTGCTAAGCTTACAAAAACAATTGCTGCCTTCGCTAATGCGGAGGGAGGTGAGCTATACATTGGCATTAGAGAAGATAAAAATTTAAATAAAAACTTTTGGGAAGGATTCCCGCGAATAGAAGATATAAATGGACATCTACAAGCATTTGAGATGCTTTTTCCTCTAGGGGATGGATTCGAATATTCATTTTTGAATAATGTAAAACAAGAAGGATACATACTTAAAGTTGATATTTCTAAGTCAGGTTCGATAAAAAAATCGTCTGATGGTCAGGTGTACGTAAGAAGAGGCGCGCAAAATTTGCCTTATACTGATGAAAAAGACGTCAAACGCCTAGAGCGTAATAAAGGAATTACATCTTTTGAAATAGAAACTATTAATGCTGACATAGATACGATAACAAATTCTCTTTCCGTTTATGAATTTATGTATGAGGTCATTCCTCATTCTGAACCAGAATCCTGGCTCAGAAAACAACAATTAATTCGCAATAACAAGCCAGTTGTTGCAGGGATAATTTTATATTCGGATGAGCCTCAATCTATTCTGGCAAAACGCTGTGGCTTGAAAGTCTATAGATACAAAACATCTGACGATGAGGGAACCAGAGCGGCTTTAGATTTTGATCCAATATCAATAGATGGAAATGCTTATATTCAGATACAAAATGCATTACAAAAAACAGTTAATGTAATTCAATCCGTAAGAGTATCTACAGCTGCTGGTCTGGAATACGTCACTTACCCTGAAACTGCTTTGCACGAAATAATCACTAATGCAGTATTGCATAGGGATTATAGTATTTCTGATGATATACATATACGTATATTCGACAACAGAGTAGAAGTGATTAGTCCAGGCACTTTACCGGCTCATATCACTACAGAAAATATTTTGTCTGAAAGATTCGCAAGAAATGGTATTATCGTCAGACTTATAAACAAATTCCCAAACCCTCCTAATAAAGATGTTGGTGAAGGCCTGAATACAGCATTCACTGCAATGAGAGAGATGAAATTAAAGCCTCCTTTAATTTTACAGGAGGGGAATTATGTCAAAGTAAGTCTGAAGCACGAAAAGCTTGCTACTCCTCAAGAGCTTATTTTGGATTTTCTAAAATCAAACTATAGTATCAACAACAAAATTGCTAGGGAAATATGCTACATAGGATCTGAAAACCAAATGAAGAGAGTATTGCAACTAATGGTCAAGAAAAATCTTATAGAATTAATTCCAGGTACAACTCGCTACAACGCAGCATATAGAATGCCGCAAAGCACAAATAATAATCTTAGTGTGTTACCTCTTTTTGGTTCCTAAAAACAAACAAAATGATAGTTTAATCTATTGCCTAATTTCCTCTATTAGCGACTCCGCAATTCCTTCAATATCTGGTTATTTAGCAATATTTATATCAGCGACTGTCTTTGTTTTAAAGAGCAGCTGCTACTGTTTCCAGGCTGATATAATTAGTCCACTTAGTAACACCTTCCATACTACACACCTTTTGCCCCTTCTCTGACGATGCTGCTGGTGCTTCTGTTGTGGCTGTGGGTGGCGGGCGTGAGCTACGGGCTGGGCCACGCGCTGGCGGGGCCCCGGCTGGCTCCCACGCTGCCGCCCGAGCTGCGGCTGGCGGTAGGGCTGGCGGGCCTGAGCTGGCTGCTGGCGCTGCTGTCGTTTGGGTTGAGCATTGGGCCGGGGGTGCAGTTGGGTCTGACTGCGGCAGCGGTGGGCTACGGATTCTGGTGCTTGCTAAAGGCGCCAGCGGTGGTTCGGCAAACGTGGTGGGTTGAGTTACGGGCCTCGTGGCAGGAGCCGGGCTGGTTGGGTGCCGTGGCACTGGCCTTGGTGTTCGGGGCGCTGCTGCTGCTGCACGCCGCGCAGATGCCCATTCTCTCGGATACCGGCTTGTACCACGCCCAAACGGTGCAGTGGCTGCAAACCTACCCGGTGGTGCCGGGCCTGGGCAATTTGCACGGCCGGCTGGCCTTCAACTCGCATCTGCACCTGCTCACGGGTTTTTTCAGTGCCCGCGCCAACGGCCCCTGGGCTTCGCTGGGGCAGCAGGCAGCGAGCAGCTTCTGGTTCGTGCTGCTCATTAGTTACGCCGCCCGGCAGTTGGCCCGGCCCCGGCCGGCGGCGGTGCTGGCCGTGTACGGCGGGCTCAGCTTGGTTTTCGTTTTCATTGCTTTTCGCCCCTGGATTTCGTCGCCCATGCCCGACAGCGGCGTGACCATTCTCACGCTGCTCGTGCTGGGCTGGCTGCTGGAAAAGCTGCTGGCCCCCGGTGGCTCGGTGCAACTGAGCCGGGCCGAAGCCGGGTTGCTGGTGGCGCTGCTGGCCACGGCCGTAACGTATAAAGCTTCGGCCGGCTACCTGGCGCTGCCGCTGGGCTTCGCGCTGTGGCGGCTGCGGCCGACCAATCTTTCGATGCCGCGCCTTGTAGGGTTGGCCTGCCTGATCGGGGCTTTAGTCGCCCTGCCCTGGCTGGGGCGCAACGTGGTATTGTCGGGCTACCCGGTGTACCCGCTGGCACCCTGGGCCGCATTGCCTCTCGACTGGACCGTGCCCGCCACCCAGGCCGTCGCCGACCTGCTGGAAATCCGCTACTTCGCCCGGTGGCCGGCCGGCGACTGGGTTACCGGTGGCCACCAGCCAGCCCTGGCCTGGGTACCGTTCTGGTGGCGGCAGCAAGCTCCTCACGATCAGGTTCTGGCTCTGATTATAGTTGCATTGGCGCTGCTGTTGGCCCTGCGGCAGCTGTTGAGCCCGGCCCGGCAGCAGCGGTCTGCCACCGTCCTGTTTGGCCTGCTGCTGGCCTGCTGCGGGCTGTGGTTTGCGGCTGCCCCGGCCTTCCGGTTTGGCTACGGTTACCTGATTGGGGCCGCAGCGGTGGGGGCGGCGCTACTGGCGGGCGGCTTACCCGGTGACCCCTGGCTGCGGCGGGCTGTGCTGGCGCTGGCACTGGTGTATGGCCTCAACGGCCTGCGCCACGAAATCGGCGCGTTCAGCCCGGCCACCTGGTTTCGGCCGGCTCCTTATGCCGCGTTGCCCATTGCCTCCACCCGCCTTGAAGGCCGCCCCGTGCGGCTGGGCATCCGGGGCTCCGGCTTCCGCTGCAATAATTGCCCCCTGCCCTGCGCTGCCGGCCGCCTGCCGCCCGATCTGCATTGGCGCGGCCCCCGCATCAGCCAGGGTTTCCGCCGCGGGCTGGAGTGAGGATAGTAGTTGGCGACGCTCATTTGCAAAGCGTTATCCGAATTACCGGGCGCATTGCCGACTTCTGTCAGCAGGCAGACTCAGCAGTAATTCCGCAACTCCTTGTCATCCACGGCCAGCAGGTTGTCCAGCCGCAGCTCGAAGCCATCGGCCAGGCGCAGGTACTCCACTTTGTCCTGGATGAACAAATCCTGAATGATGCCGTGGTAGGTGCTGGGCGGCGTGTCGGGCTCGGTGCGGTAGGTGAGGGTGCAGGGCTGGCCGGTGGTGGCGCGGGCCTCCAACTCGTCGTAGAAGGAGCAGCTGATGGGTTGGTAGGGAGCAGACATGGCAGAAACAGCTTGATGATTCCTGCTTGTACGCGCCGCTAGGCCTGCAGGATGAGTGGGACGAGGCCGTTGTAAACCAGGCAGCTTTTATAACCTGCCTCAGCTTCGGCGCGTTGGCATAAGCAGCCATCCTTCACCTGCTGCCATGCCTTCTGAAATAAACCTCGCCCCCGCCGACGCCCTCCGGGACGGCGAAATGCGCACCTACCCCGCCACCCCCGAAACCGAAGTGCTGCTGGTGCGCCGCCAGGGGCAATACCGGGCCCTGGCCGCCCGCTGCCCGCACTACGGGGCTCCGCTCGAAAAAGGCCGCATCATCAACGACCAAATCGTTTGCCCCTGGCACCACGCCTGCTTCCGGGTGGATGATGGCCACCTGTGCCAGCCCCCGGCCCTCGACGACCTGCCCACCTACCCCGTGCGCGTGGCCGACGGCCGCGTGTGGGTAACGCTACCCCGTCACCCCACCGCGTCCGCCGAAAGTCCCGACGCTACGCCCACGGCCCTGGTGGGCGGTAACCCGCCGGCGCCCGACCGCGCCGCGCCCGACCAGCGCACCTTCGTGATTGTGGGCGCTGGGGCGGCCGGGCAGTTTGCCGCCCAGACGCTACGCGCTGAGGGTTTCGGGGGCCGCCTCGTACTGGTCGGCGCCGATCCGGCCGCGCCCTACGACCGCACCAAGCTCAGCAAGGCTTATCTGGTTGGCAAGGCCGATAAATCGGCCCTGCCGCTGCGTAAGCCCGCTTTCTACGAACAGCACCAAATCGAGGTCCTGACCGATACCCGCGCCACCGGCCTGAACCTGGCCGACCAACTACTGACGCTAACCGGCCGCGACCCACTGCGCTATGATAAGCTGTTGCTGGCCCCGGGTAGCCAGCCCAATACCCTGCCGAAGCTGCCCGGCCACGAGCTGGCCGGCGTGCTGCCCCTGCGTACGGCCCAGGATGCAACCCGGATTCGGGAAGCTGCCGCCGCCGCTCGGCACGTAATTATCATCGGCAGCAGTTTTATTGGCATGGAAGCCGCCGCCAGCCTGGCCGCCGAAAACGAGGCGCAGGCTACCCAGGAACGGCGCGTTACGGTGCTTGCGCGCGATAAAGAGCCGTTCGAAAAGTCATTGGGCCCAAAAATCGGGGCGATGTTCCGCAACCTGCACCGCCGCCACGGCGTGCGGTTCAAGGCGGAAGTGGAAGTTGAGGCCCTGGAGGGTGAAAACGGCCGCGTAACGGCCGTGCGCCTGGCCTCAGGCCAGCGCCTGCCCGCCGACCTGGTGGTGCTGGGCGTGGGTGTGCAGCCCACTACCGGGTTTCTGGCTGAGGCCTTCGAACTGGACAAAGATGGCGGCCTGCGCGTAGACAGCCACCTGCAGGCGGCCGAAAACGTGTACGCGGCCGGCGACGCGGCCCGCTTCCCGCTGGCGGCGGGCCTGGGCCAGCACCGCATTGAGCATTGGCGGCTGGCCCAGCAGCACGGCGCCTGCGCCGCCCGCAACATGCTGGGCCAGGAAGTAGCCTTTGCCGAGGTGCCCTTCTTCTGGACTCAACAGTACGGCAAGAGCCTGCGCTACGCCGGCCACGCCCCCGAGTGGGACGAAATCATCTTCCACGGCGACGTGCGCCGCCAGAATTTCCTGGCCCTCTATGCCCACCGCAACCGCCTGATAGCCGCTGCCGGCATGGGCCGCGACGACGACATGATGATAATTGAGGCGCTGTTCCGCCACGACCAGATGCCCACGCCCACCGCTGCCCGCCGCAAAACGGATTGGGCAAAGCTGCTGGGGCGCTAAAATTTCAGGTAGCTCAAATGCATCCGTAGCTACTTAACGCAATGGGTCGGCCTCTCCTCCGAGAAACCGACCCATTGCGTTAAGTAACTACGGAAAGCTAGTGCTTACCTTTACCGTGCCCTTTGCCCTTATCATGGCCCTTGTGGCCTTTGTCCTGCTCCACGTACACTGGCGAGCCGGCCGGCACCACATATACGGCGCGGACTTTTTTGGCCTGGCCGGGCGGCATACCTTGCGGATGGCCTTGCTTAGGATATTTTACCCGGTGCTCCTGAACGAGCACCCAGGGCTGAGCGCCTACATAGTTGATAACGACCGGGTGAAAGGAACTGGTGGAATAACCGTTGATGGTCTTCAGCTTTTTCCATTTGCCATCGCGCCGCACAATGTACTGCTGGTCGCGCAGGTCATAATATCCTCCCGTTTCCGGGATGTAGTAGTACTGCGTACCCGCCGGCACGGCCGGCCCCCAACTGGGTGGGTTTACATTGATGGTTACCTGGGCTTGGCTCGGCAGACTAAAAGCGGCTATAGAGGCCGTCAGCACAGCCGTAAGCAGGAATTTGGAAGAAGAATGCATGCGGTTGGAGTAGGATGATACAAGGGAAAAGCACCGCCGGAATGGGATGCCGTCCGGGCCCCGTTGCCGATAGCCCGAATTATAGCTAGCCAGTTGGCAAAAATGGAACCAACTTAGTTTTGTTCGCGGCAGGCCACTCGGCACCGGGTTATAGTTGGGCCGGGCTAAAGCAAAATAGCTGGCCGGGCAATCAGAGGCAGCATGCGCGGTGCATCCGCCCGCCCACAGACTGGCTATTACTGCCTGGATGGAGAAGTTTGGGCCATCGGGCACAAACGGGCGGCTTCGGCTGTTATGCCCCATCCGATAGGCTGCCTCTGGCGGGCCCGTCGGCGAAACTGCCTGACTGAAAAGCTATTCGCATTAGCCATCGGGCCGCGTTTCCCTTACCTTTGCAGACTTATCCGCTCCGCTGCCGCATGGCCAAAAAAACGACTGTCGCTCTCGCTCCTTCCGCTACCAAAACCGCTCCGGCTGCTAAGGCCAAGCGGGCCGCTACAACGGCTACTACCACCGAAAAGGCCCCCCCAGTATCTTCGGCTAAAAAGGCTTCAACCAAGGAGGCGCCGGCCAAAGCCACGCCCGCCCAAGCACCCCGCGCGGCCCGTTCGGGCAAGGCGACCAGTGCCAGCCCACCCAGCCCCGGCACTGTATCGGTGGCCGCTGCCGTGGCCGATGGCAACGGGCACCACAGCACGGCCGCCGTGCAGGCGGTGCCCCGGAGCGAGGTAGTGAGCGAAACCATCGTCGAAAACCGTAACGCCATTGGTGGGCAACTGCTGGGCCCGGCCGATTTGGAAGCTCCCTACATTGAGGTGTACGGCGCCCGGGAGCACAACCTCAAGAACGTGTCGGTGCAGATTCCGCGGGGACGGCTGGTGGTGTTTACCGGCATTTCGGGTTCGGGCAAGTCGTCGTTGGCGTTCGACACGATTTACGCCGAGGGCCAGCGGCGGTACATGGAAACGTTTTCGGCTTACGCGCGCTCCTTCATGGGCGGGCTGGAGCGGCCCGACGTGGACAAAATTGAGGGCCTCTCGCCGGTTATCAGCATCGAGCAGAAAACCACTTCGCGCAACCCCCGCTCCACGGTGGGCACCATCACCGAGATTTACGACTTTCTGCGCCTGTTCTACGCCCGCACGGCCGAGGCCTTCAGCTACGCCACGGGCCAGAAGATGATTCGGCAGAGCGACGACCAAATTATCAACTACATCTTGGGCGAGTACGACGGGCGCAAGCTGGTGGTGCTGGCCCCGGTGGTGAAGGGCCGCAAAGGCCACTACCGCGAGCTGTTTCAGCAGGTGGCCAAGCTGGGCTTTACCAAGGTGCGGGTGGATGGCGAGCTGCTCGACCTGACGCCCAAGATGCAGGTCGACCGCTACAAAATCCACGACATCGAAATCGTGATTGACCGGCTCGTGGTGAAGGAGGACGACCGGTTCCGGCTCTCGGGCTCGGTGCAGAACGCCCTTACCCAGGGCAAGGGCACCATGCTCGTGCTCGACCCCGACAGCAAGAAGAAGGATAACACCCAGTTCTTCTCGCGCTTCCTGATGGACCCGGCCACCGGCATTGCCTACGACGATCCGGCGCCCAACACGTTCAGCTTCAACTCGCCCTACGGCGCCTGCCCTACCTGCAACGGTCTGGGCCAGGTGCAGGAAATAACCGAGGAAACGGTGCTGCCCGACCTCAAGCTCCCTATCAGCCGCGGCGGTATTGCGCCGTTGGGGGAGTACCGCGACATCTGGATTTTCCAGCAGCTGGGCCAGATTCTCAAGCGCAACAAGGCCAGCCTGAGCACGCCGCTGCAAAAACTGGCTCCCGAACTGCTCCAGCACCTGCTCTACGGCATCTCGGAAGAGGAAGCTGAGGACGCCAAGCAGCCCGGCTACGCCGAGCCGTTCGAAGGCATTATCCCGTTTTTGCGCCGCCAGATGGACTCCGAGTCGGACAACATTCGGGAGTGGATTCAGCAGTACACCCAGGCCCAGGAGTGCCCCGAGTGCCACGGCTACCGCCTCAAAAAGGAAAGCCTGCACTTCAAAATCGATAGCAAGCACATCGGCGAGCTGGCCGTACTAGACCTGAATGAGCTGGCCGACTGGTTCGTGGGGCTGGAAGACCGCCTCTCGGAGCGCCAGAACCTGATTGCCCGCGAGCTGCTCAAGGAAATCCGCAAGCGCATCGGCTTCCTGCTCGAAGTGGGCCTCGACTACCTGAACCTGCACCGCTCGGTGCGCACCCTTTCGGGTGGCGAAAGCCAACGCATCCGGCTGGCCACCCAAATCGGCACCCAGCTCGTGGGCGTGCTCTACATCATGGACGAGCCCAGCATCGGCCTGCACCAGCGCGACAACGAGCGGCTGATAAAGGCCCTGCAACACCTGCGCGACCTGGGCAATTCGGTGATTGTGGTGGAGCACGACAAGGACATGATTATGCACGCCGACCACGTGCTCGACATCGGCCCCGGCGCGGGCATCCACGGCGGCCACATCGTGGCCCAGGGCACGCCCACCGAGATTTTCAGCTCCGGTTCGCTCACCTCGCAGTACCTGAGCGGGGCCAAGCACATCGAGCTGCGCAAGAAAAAGCGCAAGGGCGAAGGCAACGAGCTGGTGCTACGCGGCGCGAAAGGGCATAACCTTAAGAACGTAACGGCCAAGTTCCCACTGGGCAAGCTGGTGGCCGTCACGGGCGTGTCGGGCTCGGGCAAGTCCAGCCTGATTCATGACACGTTGTACCCCATTCTCAACCAGCACTTTTTCAAGGCCAAGCGCGAGCCGCTGGCTTACGATAAGCTAGAGGGCCTGGAGTTTATTGACAAGGTGATTGAGGTGGACCAGTCGCCGATTGGCCGCACGCCGCGCTCAAATCCCGCCACCTATACCGGCGTGTTCACCGAAATTCGGCAGCTGTTCGCCAACCTGCCCGAGTCGAAAATCCGGGGTTATGGGCCGGGCCGCTTCTCGTTCAACGTGCGCGGTGGGCGCTGCGAAACCTGCGAGGGAGCCGGCATTCGCACCATCGAAATGAACTTCCTGCCCGATGTGCATGTGCCCTGCGAAACCTGTAAAGGCCGCCGTTACAACCGCGAAACGCTGGAGGTGCGCTTCAAGGGCAAGTCCATCACCGACGTGCTCGACATGACGGTGGAAAAAGCGGTGGAGTTCTTCGAGTTCCAGCCCCGCATCCTGCGCAAAATCCAGACCCTGCACGAAGTGGGCCTGGGCTACCTCACACTAGGCCAGCAGGCCACCACGCTTTCGGGCGGCGAGGCCCAACGCGTGAAGCTGGCCACCGAGCTGAGCAAGAAGGACACCGGCAAAACGTTCTACATTCTCGACGAGCCCACCACCGGCCTGCACTTCGAAGACATCAACCACCTGGCCGTAGTCCTGCACAAGCTCGCCGACAAGGGCAACACCGTCCTAATAATAGAGCACAACCTCGACCTGATTAAGGTGGCCGACTACCTCATCGACATCGGCCCCGAAGGCGGCGGTGGCGGCGGCCACATTGTGGCCCAGGGCACGCCCGAGGCCGTAGCCAAGGCCGGCAAGGGTCACACGGCCCGTTTCCTGGCCGAGGAGCTGCGCACGAGCAAGTACGCGGAGGCGTAATAAATGCTGATTTTTAGCTCTAGAGGGCCGGTCACTACAAGGTGGCCGGCCTTTTTGCTTACAGGTAGCGATACGGCTGCCAAGACAACATTTAGCTGTTTCAATTGAAAGTTCGGCAACAACCATGGTGTCTGGTTGCCTTCCTAACCTGAGTGAGTACTCACCTTTAAATAAATTTCTATTGCTGAATATTTGTTATGCTAATGTTATTTCTATAGTTTGAGGGCTCCTAATCCTCTTCCTGCCGTATGAAAGTCCTGGTCTTCCCTGTTCTGCTAGCCATTGCCATCATCACCGGTCCTGCTAAAACTGACTCTGATAAGGCCCCAGCCAACGCGGCCGTTAAGCCCGCAACCACCACTATTGCCCGAACCGAGTTGGTGCAACTTGCCAAGTTGGCTCCTTATGCGTTGGCTACTCCAACCAAAGACGCGGTCAATCATCCTGCCGCCCCGGCCCGCGCCGAGTAGTAGCGCTGGAAACTATCCGCGCAGAAGCAACCACCTGCTTAAACCGGCTAAGCATTGTATTCGCGCGTCAGCCGCTGATAGCGCCGGTTGTAGCGCCACATCAGGGGCCAGACCAGTAACAGGCTGAAGCGACTTATCCAAGGTAAATCAAACGCTACTATTAGTAGCACGCTCAACACGAAAACGCTGACCGGAATCAGAGGGCGCCACAAATCGAGGTCGGGGTAGTGAGCGGCGTGGGGGGCAGTGACTTTGTTGGTGGGGTTACGTAGGTATTGTTGCAGGCGCATTTGCATGAAGCCGGTAAGCATTACGCTCAGGCAATAGAGCAGCCAGGGAGTTTTTAAGTAGGGATATTCGCTCTGGAAGGCTGCTGTAAAGGGAATCAATACAATGCTCATCAGAAAATTGATGTTCATCCAGATGAGCCGGGGTGTAGTACGCACTACATGCCGGAAAATACGGTGGTGCGCAATCCAGCAAGTGGCAATGCCATAGAAGGCCGTGAAGAAGCCGATGAACTTGATAATCAGCTCTTCCCATGCGCGTCAGCACCTCACTCTCCAAGCGGACTCCATGTAAATCGGGCACTTTAATTTCGATGATGAGCAGAGTGATGGCAATAGCAAATACAGCGTCCGTGAACAGCATGACGCGCTGTAGATGAAGTGCTTCGCGGTCGTCAACGGGGTTTCGTTACCATCCATATACCGGGGGGCAACAGGAGAATAAATTGCCAGCCCGGGAATATATAGTTTGTCAGGCATATCGGACGCAAAAAAACCGCCGCACAAAAAGCGCAACGGTTTTCTACTTTGTTTTGGCAGAACAAGGCCTGTATGGCCATAGCATTCAACGCCTTGTGTGCAGTGTTTATGTTTTTTGGTGGGCAGCAGCACGTTCCTGCTTTTGGCAGTAGGCTACAGTTCACTGTCGGCCTTGGGATGGTCGTTCGCCATCCTGCTGGCAAAGCTCTTAGTAGCCCAACTAATTCCCTTACCCAGTGCAAACCTGCTAAAGCCCATTTCATTATGGCCGCCAGTGGCTACCGTTTCCAAAGGAAGTGGGTTGGGAAGCAGCGCATTTGAAGCAGGAAAGCCCTGCTAGGCAGCCGGTTTAGCGGTTCACCTCGGCGTCAGCGGCCGGTATCGAATCGGCATCAGCCGTTACGGTCGGCCCGGCGTCGTTGTCGATAACCACGGCGTCGGCCTTCACGCCCCCATCATCGGCCGCGCTGTCAAGGTCGCTCACGGCTTCACCGGCGGTGCCATCGGTACGGGTTTCAGTGTTGCAGCTGCCCAGCGAGAGGGTGGCGGCCAGGGCCAGGAAGGGAAGGAGGCGCAATTTCATAGGACTGAGAAGTAAGAAAACGAGTAAAATGAGCGGGTAGAATTATGGCTTGAGTTTACCCTGCAGGTCATCGGCCGCCCGCTGCAGGTCTTGCAGCACCACCAGTTGCCGGGTGGCCAAGGGACGCAGGTCGCCGTCGTATGAGTCAGTTTGCAGGTCTTCGTTGGTGTTAGTGTCCTGCTTGAGCGTATTAACCAAGGCCTCGCCAAACTTCTGATCGAAGGCGGCGCCATTCAGGGCGGTCATTTCGCCTACCTGCTGGGCCTGGCTCTCGCTCAAGCCAGTGGGCAGCACCAGATTTTTCTGTTGGGCCAGGGCCTTTAACTCGTTGAGCAGAGTGCCTACCTGATTGATGACGTTCTGGGCCACATATTTGGCATCGGCCGAAGCCGCCTTACGCTGGGCTATCTGGCTGATTTCGAGCAGCTCCATCTGGTGGCTGGCCGTTTCTACTATCATCTCGGCGTCCCTGATCTGGCGCTTGGTGATGTTTTGCTCGCCGATACGCTTCTCGTTCTGAAGCTTGGCCTCAAACACCGGATCTTTATTGCTGGCTGAGCCTGAACAGGCCACCAAGGCAGGCAGCAGCAACAGGACGCAGGCAGCGCGGAAAAATAGCATCAGGTCAGGGGATTGAGAAGGCAAGGGGTATCTGGACCTATACGCGACCCGCCAAATCGGGTTCGACTGTGGCCGCTTAAAAATAAGTTCCCGGCGGGCTTAAACTTTTTTATCTGGGAAGCCTCTAACCCCCGAAAACCGGTTTCCCGGCCTCCGTCTCACTTTCTGTTCTGTGCCCCTTTATGAAGCGCCCCACCTTCTACCTATTGAACATGGCTGCCCTGGCTGGCTCAATCCTGCTGCTGCCCTCATGCGAAAAGAGTAACGACCAGCCGCAGAGCGCCGACATAGCCGTATCGGCGCAGGACCAGAGCCTGGCTGAAGACGAAACCGCCGCCCTGGCCGACCTCACCGATGCGGCGGCCCCCACCGACGCGGCCGTGCCGAACAGCCCCGCTGCCGAATCCGACGACCTGACCCGCCTGGCCGGCCGCTGCCTGACGCGCACCTACGATGCAACTACCCGCACGCTCATCCTCGATTTTGGCCTGACTAACTGCATGGGACCCAATGGTGTGGCCCGGCGCGGCAAAATCGTAACCGTTTTCGGCGGTCCGCTGCGCGAAGCCGGTGCCACCAAGACCATCAAGCTGGTTGATTACTACCGCAACGACAACCAGCACAGCGGTACCCGGCTCATCACCCGGCTCGGCAGCGGCTCCTGGAGCCTGCTGGTGCAGAACGCCAGCATCACTACGCCCGCCGGCACTCACTCCTGGAACGCCAGCCGAACCTACACCCGCACCGCCGGCGAAGGAACCCGCACCCTCACCGACGACGAATACAGCGTAACTGGCCAAGCCGGCGGCACCAACCGCAAAGGCGTGAGTTACACGGCTACCATTGGCCAACCGCTCATCAAAAAATTCCAGCCTGGCTGCGCCCGCACCTTTGTGGCCGGCACAGTATCCATCGTTACCGATAAGGACAAGCAGGCTCTGCTCAACTACGATCCTACCGGCACCCAGGCCTGCGACAACATCGCCTCCATTACAGTCAATGGCGTCACGCGCACTATCCGTATCGGCGGCGGTTTGTAGCAACCACCCGCGCTGAAACTGTCATTCCGCCGAAGCAGGAATCCGGGTCAACCTGTCGAACGGCTTCGTTCGACAGGTTGACCCGGATTCCTGCTTCGGCGGAATGACAGTTTTTACTGGCCCTTGAATTCGGGTTTGCGCTTTTCCAGAAAGGCCTGCACGCCCTCGCGGTAGTCGTCCGATTCGCCCGCAATCTGCTGGCAGTGGGCTTCGTAATCGAGTATTTCGTCGAGCGTGGCGGTGGCGGCCTTATTGAGCATTTGCTTGATGAGGCCGATGCTTTTGGTGGGAGCGGCGGCGTAGCGGGCGGCCAAGCCGTAAGCAGCCTCGTCGAGCTGCTCGGGGGCTACCACTTGGTTCACCAGGCCCAGGCGCAGCGCCTCCTCGGCCGTTACCTTCGAGCCCAGCGTGCACAGCTCAAACGCCTTGAGTGTGCCTACCATCCGCGGCAGAAACCACGACGAGCCCGAATCGGGCACGAGCCCGATGTTGATGAACACCTCAATCAGCGAGGCATCCGACGAGGCCACGATGGCGTCGCAGGCCAGGGCCAGCGAGCAGCCGGCGCCAGCTGCCACGCCATTCAGGCGGGCTATAATGGGCTTGGGCAGCGCCCGCATGGCCCGGATGATGGGGTTGTAGCGCTTGTGCAGCGAATCGTAGAAGGAGCGGGGCTGGCCCTCGGCGGCTTCGGCCTCGCGCGCCGCCTTCAAGTCCTGGCCCGAGCAGAAAGCCCGGCCGGCCCCCGTGAGCACCACGGCCCGCACATTGGTATCGCGCGCCACCTGCTTAAGCGCGTCCTGCAGCTCGTAGCTCTGGGCATCATCGAAAGCATTGAAAACGTCGGGCCGGTTGAGCGTAATGGTGGCCACGCCATCGGGGCGCACGTCGTAAAGCAGGGTAGGCATAAGCGAGAGGAGTAGGTTGATAAGCAAAGAAACGTCATTCAGAGCGAAGCGAAGAATCTCGCGTGCTGATGTTGTGCCAGTAGCCCAATGTCAGCACGCGAGATTCTTCGCTTCGCTCTGAATGACGTTGTTTCCCCAGCGCAAATCACCCTTTCCCGGCCCGCAGCAGCGCCTCGGCCACATACAAATCCTCGGCCGTCGTGATTTTAAGGTTGCGGTAGTCGCCTTCTACCAGCTGAATAGGGTGCAGGTCCTCGACTACACTGGAGTCGTCGGTGAAGGTGCTGAGCTCGGGTAGCTGGTAGGCGCGGCGCAACAGGGCCAGATCGAAGCACTGGGGGGTCTGCACGAGGCGCAGGCGGGCGCGGTTGAGGGCGTAGCTGCCCTGCTGGCTCAGGTTGCGCACCGAGTCTTTGGGCACCACGGCCGCCACGGCCGCCCCGTGGTTATAGGCGGCCTCGTAGGTGGCCTCAATCACGGCGCGGGGCGTGAGGGGGCGCACACCGTCGTGCACGGCCACTACGCCACTTTCACGGTCGGCCAGCTGGGCCAGGCCGGCCCGCACCGAGGCCCAGCGCGTGGCCCCGCCCACCACCAGCGCATGCGGAATTTGCACATTGTATTGCGCGCACAGGGTCTGCCATGTTTCCAGTTGCCCGGCCGGCAGCACCACCACCAGCTCGCGCACGCCCAGCGCCGGATCGGCAAAACGGCGTAGCGTATGCAGCAGCACCGGCTCGCCGGCCAGTTCCAGAAACTGCTTGGGACGGTCGGCGCCCATGCGCGTGCCGCTGCCGCCCGCCACAATAATGGTATATCGGGGGTACTTGGAGGCTGGAGAGCCTGGGAACTTGGGTTCGTTCATCGGAGCAGAGTAGAAACGCAAGTAAGGCATCTACAACAAAAAACGCCGGACGCTACCATAAAAGCAGCATCCGGCGTAACCTGTTTCAAGCATCAGGACTATATCCTAAGCTCTAAGCTCTAAGCTCTAAGCTCTAAGCTCTAAGCTCTAAGCTCTAGATAATCAGCATGGCGTCGCCGTAGCTGAAGAAGCGGTACTTCTCCTTGATGGCCAGCTTGTAGGCCTCAATCAGCAGATCGTGGCCGGCAAAGGCCGAGGCCATCATCATCAGCGTGCTTTCCGGGGTGTGGAAGTTGGTGAGCAGCGCGTTGGCGATTTTGAAATCGTAGGGCGGGAAAATGAACCGGTCAGTCCAGCCTTCGTTGGCCTTGAGGCGCACGTGGGCCGAAACCGACGACTCCATGGCCCGCATGGCCGTCGTGCCGATGGCGCACACGCGCTTCTTGGTATCGAGGGCCTTGTTTACCACCACGGCCGTAGTGCCGGGCACCACGAAGTTCTCCGAGTCCATTTTGTGCTTGGTCAGGTCCTCCACATCCACGGTGCGGAAAGTACCCAGGCCGATGTGCAGCGTAACGGGCGCTACTTCGATACCCTTGATTTCCAGGCGCTTCATCACTTCCTTCGTGAAGTGCAGGCCGGCCGAAGGCGCGGCCACGGCACCGATGTTGCTGGCGTAAATCGTCTGGTAGCGCTCCTTATCGGCCGCCTCAGTGTCGCGGGTGATGAACTCCTTTGGAATTGGCGTTTCGCCCAGGCTGTAGAGTGCCTTGTAGAAATCCTCCTGCGGGCCGTCGTAGAGGAACTTGATGGTGCGGCCGCGCGAGGTGGTGTTGTCAATCACTTCGGCTACCATATCCGACTCGCCGAAGTAGAGCTTGTTGCCCACCCGGATTTTGCGGGCCGGGTCGACGAGCACATCCCAGAGGTGGATTTCCGTGTTCAATTCGCGGAGCAGAAACACTTCTATCTGGGCGCCGGTTTTCTCCTTGTTGCCGTACATGCGGGCCGGAAACACCTTCGTGTCGTTCACCACAAAGACGTCGCCTTCGTCGAAGTACTCCAGAATGTCTTTGAAGGAGCGGTGCTCGATTTTGCCACTATCGCGGTGCAGCACCATCAGGCGCGACTCGTCGCGGTTTTTGGCCGGGTGCTGGGCCACCAGATTCTCGGGCAATTCGAATTTGAACTCAGAAAGCTTCATGGGCCAGACAGGGCAATAGTTGGGGAAACTAGTAAAAAAATCGAGCCGCAAAAGTACGGATATTTAACGGATTAATAGTTAATTTTCGCCCGGAAACATTAATTGCCCTCGCTACGTCCGTTCGCGAGTAAAGTACCCATTGCTGTTTGGCAGCCCGCAGAACAGATATGCTACTGCAACGTGCGTACGCCCGATCCTCGTTCCGCTGGCTACTAAACAGCCGTAGGCACTATAATTCTTAGCTCCCGATCTTATGAAAGCCATCCGCCTCACGCTTGAGAGTTTTCGCTTCGCCTGGGATGCGCTGAAGGGCAATTTGCTACGCACCGTTTTGTCGCTGCTGGGCGTTACAGTGGGCATCTTCGCCATTATTGCCGTGTTCACAGTCGTCGATTCGCTCGAAAAGAACATCCGCAGCAGCATGAACTTCGTGGGTGACAAGGTGATTTATGTAGACAAATGGCCCTGGGTGTTCGAGCCCAACTTTGCTTGGTGGAAGTACTTCAACCGGCCCGTGCCCAGCATCCGCGAGTATCGGCTGCTGCAAAAGCAGCTGGGGCCCAACAATGCGGGCGTGGCCATTTTTGCCAGCAAATCGGGCAATACCTTCAAGGCCGGCTCCAACAGCGTCGACGACGCCTTTTTGCAGGGCGTGAGCTATCAGTACCGCAACATTTCGGACGTGCCCGTGGCCGAGGGCCGCTACTTTACGTCCCAGGAAGTGGACGGGGCCCGCAACGTGGCCATCATTGGGGCCGATATTGCCGCCAACCTGTTTCCGGGCCGCCCGGCGCTGGGGCAGGAGTTTAAAACCCGCGGCCAGCGCTTTACCGTGATTGGGGTGATGGAAAAGGCTGGCAAGAGCCTGCTCGAAATCAAGAGCAACGATACCAACTGCTTTATTCCGTTCGGGGCCTTTTCTAAAATATTCGCCATCAACCCCGGCACCGGCTCGGGCGTGTCGGCCACCATCGGCATCAAGGGCCTCGACGCCGACCCCGGCCTGCTCGACCTCGAATACGAGGTGAAGGGCCTGATGCGCAACATCCGCGGCCTTAAGCCCCGCGAAGACGACAACTTCGTGCTCAACCGCCCCGAAATGCTGGCCAGCGCTATTTCGGGATTGTTCTCTATTCTGGGCGTGGCCGGCGGCGTTATTGGCTCGTTTGCCATGCTGGTGGGCGGTTTCGGCATTGCCAACATCATGTTCGTGTCGGTGAAAGAGCGTACTAACATCATCGGCATTCAGAAGTCGCTGGGGGCCAAAAACTACTTCATTCTCTTCCAGTTCCTGTTTGAAGCCGTGTTTCTGTGCCTGCTGGGCGGGGCCGCGGGCCTGTTGCTGGTGTGGTTTATCACGCTCATCCCGCAGGATTCGCTGCCGCTGTTCATGAGCGGCGGGCGCATTGCGCTGGGCCTCACCGTGTCGGTGCTCATCGGGGTGGTAGCCGGCATCATCCCGGCCGTATTGGCAGCCAACCTCGACCCGGTTATTGCCATTCGGGCGAAGTAGGGTAAAGAGAAATTGTCATTCTGAGCGGAGCGAAGAATCTCGCGTGCCACAGTAATCCTGTCGCAGGAAATTACCATTGCACGCGAGATTCTTCGCTCCGCTCAGAATGACAGTTCCATCGCCCACAAATTGCTATCTTGCGAACCGCTATGTGAGGTCGCCCCCCCCCTTTTTGTGGAGGCGGCCTTCCTTTTTGCCTACCTTATTTACGGCTTGCTTTTTCCGGCGCAAACTGCTCCGGTCCGGACATACTTCCGGGCCCGGACCGGAGCAGTTTGCGCCTCATTTTTCCTTTAAAATTCCCATGTCGAAACTCAAAAAAGAAAGCCGTACCAAAACGGCCGACCAGAACCTGAACGCTGGCAGTGGCCAGACCATCGTTCAGCCCAACGTCAACGACAATAAAGTCAAGACCATCAGCGACATCCGCGAGCAAACCCACGGTGAGCGGACGGTGCAGGTAGAAGACGAGCAGCGCATTCGCAAGGCGTTTGTTGACAAGGACTGGAACGAGATTAAGATTGCCGACTCCTGGCAGATCTTCAAGGTGATGGCCGAGTTCGTGGAGGGCTTCGAGAAGATGTCGAAAATCGGCCCCTGCGTGTCTATTTTCGGCTCGGCCCGTACCAAGCCCGACAACCCGTACTACAAAATGGCCGAAGAAATTGCGGCTAAACTCGTGCGCCACGGCTACGGCGTTATCACGGGCGGCGGCCCCGGCATCATGGAGGCCGGCAACAAGGGTGCCCACTCCGAGGGCGGTAAGTCGGTGGGCCTCAACATTGAGCTGCCCTTCGAGCAGTTCAACAACATCTACATCGACCCCGACAAAATCATCAACTTCGACTACTTCTTCGTGCGGAAGGTGATGTTTGTGAAGTATGCCCAGGGCTTCATCGGCATGCCCGGCGGCTTCGGTACCCTCGATGAGCTGTTCGAGGCTATTACGCTCATTCAGACCAAGAAAATCGGCCGCTTCCCCATCGTGCTGGTGGGCACCAAGTACTGGCAGGGCATGTTCGACTGGATTCAGCAGGTGATGCTGGAGGACGAGCACAACATCTCGCCCGAAGATATGGACCTGGTGCAGCTGGTGGATACGGCCGAAGACGCGGTGAAAATCATCGACGAGTTCTACGGCAAGTACCTGTTGTCGCCCAACTTCTAACCAGGTAGTAACCCGGATTTTAACGGATTGCGCAGATTTTGTAGCTGGTGGCAGCGTAATGCCCCGCTGTATCTGAGCCTTGTTCGTTGCTTCGTGACACCGTAATGGGAAAAAGCCGCTGCTTCGGGAGCGGCTTTTTTGTTTGTAGCTTGGCCGGAGTTTCCGGCCCGGATTTTCTTGGTTTAGCTATGGTTACCCCCGCTGCTTCGTCTGCCCCGCCCCAAGTACCCGCCCTGGTGCGCGACTACGATTACCTGCTGGTGGGCGGTGGGGCGGCGGGCCTGAGCTTAGCGTACTACATCAGCCAAGAGCCGCGGCTGGCGGGCAAGCGGGTGCTTATTCTGGAGCCCGACGCCAAGGACCGCAACGACCGAACCTGGTCGTTCTGGGCCGATGGGCCCACGCTTTTCGATGGTATTGTGGCCCACGAGTGGGCGAAACTGGCCTTTCGCAGCCCCAGCTTCGAGCGGATACTAGCTCCGGAGCGCTACCGCTACAAGATGATCCGGGGGCTGGATTTCTACCGCTTCGTGCGGCAGATGCTGACTGGTAACCCGCAGTTTACCTGGGTAAAAACCACGGTAGAGGAGTTGGTCAGCACGCCCACCGGTGCCCGGGCCGGCACGCCCGAGGGCGAGTTTACGGCCCGTTACGCCTTCGACAGCCGCCCGCCCCGGCTGGCTGAGCTGCGCCGCCCGCGCCACCGCTACCTGCTCCAGCACTTTGTGGGCTGGGAGGTAGAAACCGAGCACGATGCCTTCGACCCCACCACGGCCGAGCTTATGGATTTTCGGGGCGAGCAGGGGCAGGAGGTGCGCTTTATGTACGTGCTGCCCTTCGGCCCGCGCCGGGCGCTGGTCGAGTACACGCTGTTTTCGGAAACGCCGCTCGATAAAGCCGAGTACGAAGTTGCGTTGCGCCGCTACCTGGCCGCGCTACCCGGTGCTGGCAACTACCGCATTACGGCCGAGGAAGTCGGGGCCATTCCGATGACCGACCACCCGCTGCCCGCCCGGCAGGGGGCGCACGTGCTTAACCTAGGCACCCGGGCTGGCCGCGCCAAGCCCAGCAGTGGTTACGCCTTCAAGCGCATTCTGGCCCACTCGGCCCGCCTGACGGCGGCGCTGGCCGAAACGGGCCACCCGCCCCGCCACAGTACCGGCGACCAGTGGCAATTCCGCCTCTTCGATACGCTGCTGCTCGACATCATGCAGCGCCGGGGCGAGCAGACGCGCGACATCTTCAGCCAGCTTTTCGAGCGCAACCCCCCTGACCGCGTGTTCGATTTTCTGGACGAGCGCACCAGCTGGAAGGAGAATTTCCAGGTGATGAATTCGGTGACGCCCTGGCCCTTCCTGCGCTCCATCTGGCACGAGCTGCGCCGCCGCCCGGGCCGCCGCGGGTAGCGGCCCAAGATTGGCATCCGTTTGTAAAAAGTACCCCAAGAGACTGCTGGCCCTCTGGCTGACGGGCTGTTTTTGGGTGCTTTTGCAAAGGGATGTAAAGAAGCTGAACAGTTGCATTATAGGTCGGAAGAACTTGGCTGTTTCGAAGTTGGTGTGATTTTTTGATGGGGTTTTTTTACCCTTCCGACTGGGAGAAGTCCTGTCTTATCGAATAGTGCTAGTGTATATGGGTTGGCCATTCCATATTTGGTAAACCAAGCCCAAATCTGGAATACAACTTCTGATAGAAGTCCGGTCTGGCGGGTGCAATGAGCTGCCCGCGGTCTACGAGTCAGATTGTCAGAACGACTGCCGAATCATCTGTTTACTATGAGACTAACTTTTACTACTCCTATTCTGGGAATAAGTGCGGCGCTGGCCGTGCTGCTAACGGCCGTAGCCAGTAGTTGCACCTACTCGACCGGGGAAGTGCCCAGCCCTTGCCCCACGGCAACCGAAGCTGTGAGCTATGCGAAGGATATTTCGCCCATTTTTGATGCCAACTGCCGCAGCTGCCACGGCGCCTCCGTGTACCAGACGCTGGGTGGCGGCAACGACTACAGCGACTTCCAGGGTATCAAAAAGCAATCGGCCAGCCTCATTCTTGGCTCGGTACAGCACGCTCCCGGCTTCGATCCGATGCCCAAGGGAGGGGCCAAGATAGCCGTGTGCGACATTGCCAAAATTAAGGCCTGGATTGAGGCCGGCCAACCCGATAACTAAGCGCGGGTAGTGGCTACTTCCCAGGCTATTTTAGTTGCTACCGCCTTTTTAGGGCGTGCTGGCTGGGCGTTGCGCAGGCTACAGGGGATTTTAGGTGGCGCGCTGCTACTGGCGGCTCCTTTCCACGGCCACGCGCAGGGGCGTTTCATGACCAAGGAGGGGAGGGTTACGTTCTTTTCAACCAGTATCATCGAGGATATTGAGGCCATTAATAATTCGACGGCTTCCATCGTCGATGTAACGGCCAACCAGTTCGCCTTCTCGGTTCCGATCAAGGAGTTCACCTTCAAGCGCACCCTGATGCAGGAGCACTTCAACGAGAACTATATGGAATCCGACAAGTTTCCGCGGGCCACCTTCACTGGCCGCTTCACCGATGCCGACCTGTCGGTGCTGACGGTGCCGGGCAACCATAACTTCCGGGCCGAAGGCGACCTGACGCTGCACGGCGTAACGCGCCGGATTGTGGTGCCGGCCACGCTCGAAATTAAAAATGGCCAGCTACAGGCCTTTGCCAGCTTCAATGTGGCGCCGGCCGACTACAACATTGAGGTGCCGCTGCTGGTGCGCGAGAATATTGCCAAAATAGTCCGCGTTCGGGTGGTGCTGATTGCCAACCCAGTAGCGGCGCCGGCCGCAACGCGGCCCGCCAACTAAGAATTCATTTCGCAACTGCTTTATATGAAAACATTTGTATCCGTTTTGGGGCTCGGGCTGGGCCTGTTGCTGGCACCTGCCGCATACGCTCAAACCGGCGACCTGCTCGGCCAGCTCGACTCGCAGACCACCGACCCGCAGAAGCGGGAGGTAGTGTCGGCCACGTTCAAGGCCACCCACATCATCAATTCGCAGTCGGTTGAAACGCCGGGCGAGGGCACCCTGGCCTTCCTGATTCAGCACCGTTTCGGCACGCTCAACAGCGGCGCATACAACTTCTTTGGCCTCGACCAAGCCGTACTGCGCCTGGGCTTCGAGTACGGCCTCACCGACCGGCTAACTGTTGGCATCGGCCGTAGCTCGCAGGAGAAAACCTACGACGGCTCGCTGAAGTACCGGGCTATCCGCCAGACAACCGGCGCGCGGGCCATGCCCGTATCGGTCACGTTGTTCGCCTCGTCAGCCATCAACACGCTCAAATTCAACTTGGCGCCCGGCGAAGACCGCTCGACGGCGTCGCGGGTTACGTACTCCTACCAAGCCCTGATTGCCCGCAAGTTCAGCCCCAACCTGTCGGTGCAACTCATGCCCACGCTCATTCACCGCAACTACGTAGCCACGCCGGGCCAGCAGAACGACGTGTACGCACTGGGCGGCGGCTTGCGCCAGAAAATAACGAAGCGCACGGCCCTCACCGCCGATTACTACTACCTGTTGCCGGGCAACACGGCCGATAACTTCCGCAACGCCTTGGGCCTGGGCGTGGACCTGGAAACGGGCGGCCATATTTTCCAGCTGCACGTGACCAACTCGCTGGGCATGACGGAAAAATTCTTCGTGCCCGAAACCACCGGCAAGTTCTTCTCCGGCGACCTGTACTTCGGCTTCACTGTGGCCCGTAATTTCACCCTCAAGTCGCAGCTCTAGCCCTGTTTTGGTATGACTACGCGACATTTCCGCTGGGCGAAAGCCAAGCTGGCTGGGGCTTTGGTGTTACTGACGCTGATAGGTTGGGGCAGTTGGCAGGAGCCCAGCCTGCACGAGTTCACGCCGACCACTGAGTTTATTACCCTAGCGGCACCGGGCCTGCAGCCGGGCGCCGCTGCCCGGCAACTGCAAGCCCGGGCGCTGGCTCTGCCGGGTGTAACGGCCTGCGCCCTGCGCCCCGAAAAGCATCTGCTGACGCTGGCCTATCATTCTGCCGAGCTTAGCGCCGAAGAACTGCAGCAACGGCTGGCGCTGAGCCCATTGCCGCAGTCCGAGGCTACCGCGGCCGAGGCGGCCCGGCAGTGCCCCGTACCACCCAGCTACCTACAGGCCATCGAACGGGTGCGCTTTGCCTTCAACCTGCGGCGTCTTTTTGTGCAGCTCTAGCGGCTGCAAAGCCAAACCAGCTACCTCTCTTTTAACTGATTTACTTTTCATGAAAAAAAACCTACTCGCGGCCAGCCTGCTGGCCAGTTCCCTGCTGCTGGGTGCCTGCGGCAGCAAAGAGGAAGCAGCTCCCACCCTCTATGACCGTTTGGGCAAAACGGAAGGTATTGCCCGCATCGTGGACGGGCTGGTGGCCAACGTAGGGGCCGAAACGGCCGTGCCTAACTCGGTGATGCTACGCTCGCACAAGCCCATGCTTGATGCGGTAAACGGCGTGAACGGCCAGGCCCCCACCGACCCTACCCGCCTGCAGCGGCTGCGCAATAACTTCGTCGATCAGTTGGGCGAGGCTACCGGCGGTCCGCTTACCTATAAGGGCCTGAGCATGCTGGCTGCGCACCGCGGCATGGCCGTTACGCCCAACGAGTTCAGTGTATGGCGCCAGCAACTGGAGGGTTCGCTCAATAGCAACAATGTGTCGGCCAGCGACAAGGCTGAGCTGTACGTCATCATCGACAATATGCACGATGACGTGGTGGGCCACTAGCCTGCTCCCGCCATTGGTATTTGTTTCCTGATTTCCATCTGCCTGCTATGTCCCTCCTATCTGCCCCTCTGCTCCCGGTAGCCGCCGAAGCCAGCATCGTTCCGACGATTCAGCACCTGACGCAGGCCCTGGAACGGCTGCGGCAGGAAGAGCTGCGGCGCTTCAGCAAGCGGCTTTCGCCAGAGCAGACCAACTCGCTTGATGAGCTGACCACGGCGCTGGTACAGCGCGTGGTGCAGGGGCTGGCCCAGCAACTGGGCGCCGCCCGCCAGCGCGGTAACAGCACCCCGTTGCTGCATGTGCTCACGGGCCTGTTCGACCTGCAAGATGCGCCAGCTAACGCAGCCTAACCAGCGGTAATCCCTAGGGGCCTCGGGCCACTACATAAAGCCAGTCTTCCGATGGAGGGCTGGCTTTATGCGTGCGGATGCGGCCCTAAGCTCGCCTCACTTTCCAGGTAAGCCCGCTCGGTGGCCACCAGCTCGGGCGAGAGCACCTGCAGTTGGGGCGCGGGGCGCGAGAGGTTGAGCAGGTAGCCGGGTAGTTGCAGCAGGTTGTCGAGGTCGTGGGTGATGCAGAGCACGGTTTTGCCCTCCTGCTGCACCCACTCGTGCAGCAGCCCGAACACCCGGCGCCGGTAGTACACATCGAGCTGCTGGGTGGGCTCGTCGAGCAGGCATAGGGCCGCGTCTTGCAGGCTGAGCTGGGCCAGCCACACCAGTTGCTGCTCGCCGCCCGAAAGCAGCGTGAAGTCGCGCCCGGCAAGGTGGGCGGCGCCCACGCGGGCCAGCGCCGCGTCGGCCAGGGCATAATCGGCGGCCGAGTAAGCGCCCAGGAAGCGGTGATGACGGAAGCGGCCCATTACCACCAACTCACGCACGGGCAGCGAAAACTCGACGCTGGCCCGTTGGGGCAGGTGGGCCAGTAGCCCGGCCGCGGCCGGCCGCCGCACCGCCCCCAGATCCTGCCCATTTACGCTCACGCGGCCCTCGTACGGAAGCTGGCCGGTGAGGGCCCGCAACAGGGTGGTTTTGCCGCAGCCGTTGTGTCCGATAACCGCCACAAAGGCCGGCTCGGGCACCGTAAAACACAAATTGCGGAGCAGGACTCGTCGTCCGTACCCCGCAATCAGGTTTTCTATGGATAGGGCCTGGTGCATAGTGAGCAGTGCTTAGTGGGCCGTAATGGATGCCGGGGCAAAAATGCGCCCATGCCTTCTAAGCACTAAAAACTATGCGCTATGCACCAAATCCTAATATTCGTCCTCGTTGAACATGAAGTCCTCCTTGGTCGGGTAGTCGGGCCAAACCTCTTCAATATTCTCGTAAGGCTGGCCGTCATCTTCCAAGGCCTGCAGGTTTTCTACTACCTCCATTGGGGCGCCCGAGCGGATGGAGTAATCAATGAGCTCGTCCTTGGTGGCGGGCCAAGGGGCATCTTCCAGATACGAAGCAAGTTCGAGGGTCCAGTACATAAGCGGGTGTGCTACTAAAGAGCTACTAAAAAAATGGTCAAAAACGCGGAGCGCCGTCCGCAAAAATCCGGCCGATACGGTGGGCCTGTCAGAACTGCCTTTCGACAGCCGGCCAAAGGTACGTTGGCGCAATTGCTGACGACAACGTAAATGCGCCGCGAAGGTTAAGCTTAGCGGTCAGATCGGGGGGCGCTTTGGTGGCTGGCTCCTTCCAGGTACATGTTAATCAGGTCTTTCTTGGTTCTGATTTTACGGTCGAAGGCCCTGATTTTACTTTGCAGCAGTGTGCGAAACGTATCGTTGGCCGGGGTGGGGCTAAGCTTGTCGAGGTTGTCGGCCAGTACCTGCCGTTCCTGCTGATCGAGGCGGATGAACTCGCGCAGGGCCTGCACCCGTAGCGCCGCCTCCTCGGCCGGGGCCGTGGCGGGCGCGCCGGGCTCGGCCCCGGCCTGGCGCTTGCGCATGTAATAATCGAGTGCGCTGGTTTCAAACACCCGGTCGCAGGCCATAATAAACTGCTCCCACACCTGGTCCGACTCCTCGCCCCGCACCGGGCCTACCTGTTTCCAGGCAGCCTGCAGCTCTTTGGCCCGAGCCACGGCCTCGGGCATGGGCCGTTCGAGTAGCGCCTGCGCCTCGGCTACCAGTGCCCGCTTGCGGCGCAGGTTCTCTTCGCCGTTGCCATTGTTGCCCCCCGTCGTGCTGCCGCCGGCCAACTGCTGCCGCTGCGTTTCGATATGGGTTTTGAGGCGCTCAAAAAAGTGGTTGTGCGCAGCCCGAAAGCTCGCCCATAGGTCGGTAGCCTGCTTGCGGGGCAGGTTGCCGCCAATGTCCCGCCAGCTCTGCTGCAGCGCTTTAAGCTTGCGGCTGGTTTCCTCGAACTCAGTGGAGTTCTGAATGGCCTCCGAGCGCTTGATCAGGTCTTTGTACTGGTCGAGCGTGCGGTTGGTCATGGCCTTTTTCACGGCCAGGTACTCCTTCTTGCGGGCGTAAAAAGCATCGGCGGCAGTCTGGAAGCGCATTTCCAGCTTGTCGGTCAGCTCCTTTTCTACGGGCCCGGTTTTAATCCAGGCCTGGCGCAGTTCCTTGAGCTGGCTGCTGCCTTCCTGCCAGTCGAGCGTATCGTGCAGGGCCTCGGCCTGCTCGATGAGGCTGTGTTTGGTAGCCAGGTTTTTGGACCGGTTGTGCCGCACGGTGGCCTGGATGGCCTCTTCGGCGGCGCTGAGCTGCTGGTGCAGCCCGGCGAAGTCGCCCAGTGCGTCGTAGGTGCCGGCCTGCTCCTTGAGATGCAGCGCCTTCATCAGAAACGACCCCTTGTTGTCGGAGGCTTCCATATCGCGCAACAACTCTTCTACCTTGGCCTGGTAGCGAGCGAAACGCTGGGCAAAATAGCGCAACGACGCCTCAGCCGACTCTTTTACCTGACCCACTGGCCGGGCCGGGTAATCGAGCACGGGGCGCAGCCAAACCTGGTTGCCCTCCGTGTAGCCATACTGCCGGGCCTGGGCCAGCAGCTGGTCGGGGGATGCGGATAATTCCATAATCGAATAGAAGACAACTAAGTGGGAAAGGAGAACGGAGAGCAGAACGAAGTACAAGTTTACGGCTTGTTAGCCAGATTCGCCGCCGGAGCCGGGGGCGAATTGTTGGGGGAGCTGCCTACCTTTGGTAGGCCGGCAACGGCAGCCGCAATCCGGCCAAGCTCGACATTGCCTGGCCACCTTGTGCTTGAAATAAACACGTATTCTCCCGTCTTTTTCTTTTTTATGAGCGACCAGCCCACCATTATTTTTTCGATGGCCGGGGTCACCAAGGTGTACCCGCCCCAGAAACAGGTTCTCAAAAACATCTACCTCTCGTTTTTCTACGGCGCCAAAATCGGCGTGCTCGGCCTTAACGGCTCGGGTAAATCGAGTTTGCTGAAAATTATTGCCGGCGTCGATAAGCAGATTCAGGGCGACGTGGTGTTCTCGCCGGGCTACTCGGTGGGCTACCTGGAGCAGGAGCCGCAGCTGGATGCCACCAAAACCGTGCGCCAGGTAGTGGAGGAAGGCGTGGCCGAAACGGTGGCCCTGCTGAAGGAGTTCGAAGAAATCAACGAAGCCTTCGGCGGCGAAGACCCCGACTTCGACAAGCTGCTCGAGCGCCAGGGCACCGTGCAGGAGCGCCTCGACCAGCTTGATGCCTGGAACCTCGACAGCAAGCTGGAGCGCGCCATGGACGCGTTGCGCACGCCCCCCGAGGACGCGGTAGTCGGCAACCTTTCGGGGGGCGAGAAGCGCCGGGTGGCGTTGTGCCGCCTGCTGCTGCAGGAGCCCGACGTGCTGCTGCTCGACGAACCCACCAACCACCTCGACGCCGAAAGCGTGCTGTGGCTGGAGCAGCATTTGCAGCAGTACAAGGGCACCGTGATTGCCGTCACCCACGACCGCTATTTCCTCGATAACGTGGCCGGCTGGATTCTGGAGCTCGACCGGGGCGAGGGTATTCCGTGGAAGGGCAACTACAGCTCGTGGCTGGAGCAGAAGTCCAACCGCCTTTCGCAGGAAGAAAAAACCGAGAGCAAGCGCCAGAAAACCCTGCAGCGCGAGCTGGAATGGGTGCGCATGGCCCCCAAGGCCCGCCAGGCAAAGAGCAAGGCCCGCCTTGCCGGCTACGACAAAATGGTGGGCGAAGACTCGAAGGAAAAGGAGCAGAAGCTGGAACTCTTCATCCCCGATGGCCCCCGCCTCGGCGCCCAGGTGATTGAGGTGGAAGGCCTGCGCAAAGCGTTCGGCGACAAACTGTTGTTTGATAACTTGAGCTTCAACCTACCCCAGGGCGGCATTGTGGGCGTTATCGGGCCGAATGGCGCCGGTAAAACCACCCTCTTCCGCCTCATCACCGACCAGGTGCAGCCTGACGCCGGCACGTTCGTAGTGGGCCCCACAGTGCAGACGGCCTACGTGGACCAGCAGCACGATACGCTGGAGCCCAACAAATCGGTGTTCGAAACCATTTCGGGCGGCACCGAAACGATGATGCTAGCCGGCCGGCCGGTGAACTCGCGGGCCTTCGTGAGCAACTTCAACTTCCGGGGTGGCGACCAGGAAAAGAAGGTCGGCAGCCTCTCGGGCGGCGAGCGGAACCGGGTACATCTGGCCACTACCCTCAAGCAGGGAGCCAACCTGCTGCTGCTCGACGAACCCACCAACGACCTCGACGTCAACGCCATCCGGGCCCTGGAAGACGCGCTGGAGAACTTCGCCGGTTGCGCCGTGATTATCAGTCACGACCGGTGGTTCCTCGACCGGCTGGCCACCCACATCCTGGCCTTCGAGGGCGACTCGGAAGTGGTTTGGTTCGAGGGCAACTTCTCCGACTACGAGGAAGCCAAGAAGAAGCGCCTCGGCGACGTGGCCCCCAAGCGCGTGCGCTACCGCAGCCTGGGGTAGGCATTGGTTTTCTGAAGTTGATTTACCGTTATTCGGGCCTATCGGATGCATGCACATGCTATCTGGTAGGCCCGAACTGCATAGGATTAACCTTCCTAATAACAAGCCCACCCATGACCTTCGCCGAATACGACCAACTCGATGGCCTCGCCCAGGCCGACCTCGTGCGCCGGGGCCAACTCACGGCCGCCGAGTTATGCGCCGCCGCCGTGGCCCGCGCTCAGGCCGTCAACCCGCGCCTCAATGCCGTCGTGCTGCCGCTCTACGAGGCCGCGCAGGAGCGTGCCGTGGCGGGGCTGCCGGCGGGGCCTTTTGGGGGCGTGCCGTTTCTGCTCAAGGATTTCGGGGCCCAGTATGCGGGCGTGCCGCACAGCTCCGGGAGCCGGGCATTGCGGGGCTTCGTGCCGGCGCAGGATGCCGAGCTGGTGCGGCGCTGGCAGGTGGCGGGCCTCAACGTGCTGGGTAAAACCAACACCCCCGAATTCGCGCTCATGGGCGTAACCGAGCCGACGTTGTTCGGGGCCTGCCGCAACCCCTGGAACCTCGACTACACGCCCGGCGGCTCCAGCGGCGGGGCGGCGGCGGCCGTGGCGGCCGGCATAGCTCCGGTAGCCGGGGCCGGCGACGGGGGCGGCTCCATCCGGATTCCGGCGGCCTGCTGCGGGCTGTTCGGCCTCAAGCCCAGCCGGGGCCGCAACCCTACCGGCCCCGAGCAGGGCGAGAAGTGGCAGGGCGCGGCCGTGGAGCACGTGCTCAGCCGCTCGGTGCGCGACAGCGCGGCCCTGCTCGATGCTACCGCCGGCCCCGATGCCGGTGCGCCCTACTTCCTGCCCAACCCGGCGCGGCCGTATCTGGAAGAAGTGAACCGCGAGCCGGGCCGGTTGCGCATCGGTTTCAGCCTGGGCCACCCGCTGGGTAAACCCCTGCACCCCGAATGTGCTACCGCCGTGCGCGAGGCCGCCGCGTTGCTCGAAAGCCTGGGCCATACTGTGGAGGAAGTGCCGCTGCCATTCGATGGCCAAGCCGTGGCGCGGGCGTTTCTGATGCTGTACTTCGGCGAAACCGGGGCCAATATTGCGGCCCTGGCCCAGCACCTGGGCCGCCCCGCCCGCCCCGCCGATGTGGAGCCCACCACCTGGCTGCTGGGTCTGCTGGGCCGCACCTACTCGGCCGCCGACTTTGCCGCCGCCCGCCACTCCTGGAACGACTGCGCCCGCAGCCTCGGCCGCTTCCACCAGACGTACGACTTGCTGCTCACGCCCACGCTGGCCGTGCCCCCGGTACGCATTGGCGAGCTGCAGCCCAAGCCCACCGAGCAGCTGCTGCTAAAACTGGTGAACACCTTCGGACTGGGTAGCCTCATGCGCCGTTCGGGACTGGTGGAGCAATTGGCCGAGCAGAGCCTGGAAAAGACACCTTACACCCAGTTCGTCAACCTCACGGGCCAGCCCGCCATGTCGGTGCCCCTGCACTGGACCGCCGAGGGCCTCCCCTGCGGCGTACAGTTCGTGGCTCCAATGGGGGCCGAGGACGTGCTGTTTCGCGTGGCCGGCCAGCTGGAGCAGGCCCGGCCGTGGTTTGGGAAGCGGCCGGTGCTGTAGGCTATTCGCTTGCGGACTGGATGAGGCAGGGGAACGTTGGCCCTGCCTACTGCGGCATAAACCAGTGCAGGTAGGCGCAGTTGGCGCACTCGTAACTCACGGCCATTGGGTCCGACCAGTCGGAGGTGAACAGGCCGGCGCGGTCGAGCTTTATTTTATGGCGGTGAAACCGGTTGTGGCCGCAGATAACGCACCGCAGCGCGTGGCCCTTAATCTCGACGCCAACTGGCGCGGGTGCATCAAATAAGCCCATAGTAGCAATGTATACTGGTTTCGATGAGACTATAGGGACTGCGAATGAGTGGCTCACTCCTTCATCTTCTCAACCCAGCAGCTCCTCGATATCTTCCTTCGTCAGGTTCTTGATGATGGCTTCGTCGGTAGAGATTAAATCCGTCACGAGCTGGATTTTCTTGCGCTGCAGGGCCAGGATTTTCTCCTCGACGGTGCCGCGGGTGATGAACTTGTAGGTGAACACCGTGCGCTGCTGGCCGATGCGGTGGGCGCGGTCTACTGCCTGGGCCTCCACGGCCGGGTTCCACCAGGGGTCGAGCAGGAACACGTAGTCGGCGGCCGTGAGGTTGAGGCCCACGCCGCCCGCTTTCAGGCTGATCAGAAACACGCGCAGCTCGGGCGTTTCCTGGAAGCGGGTGACTTCCTTGTGCCGGTCGCGGGTGTTGCCATCGAGGTAGGCGTAGGCCAACTGCCGCTCGTCCAGGGCGGTGCGTACCAAGTCCAGGTGCTTTACAAACTGGCTGAACACGAGAACCTTGTGGCCTTCGGCCGCCACGTTCTTTATCATCCGGACCACCTCGCGCAGCTTGCCCGACTCGTGGGCGTACGCCGGATCGGCCAGGCGGGGGTGGTTGGCAATCAGGCGCAGCTTGGTAAGGCCCTGCAGCAGCACAAACTGGGTGTTGGCCGAGCCGGTTTCCTCCAGATTCTGCAGAATAAGGTTGCGGTAGTGGCTTTTGGTTTCCTCGTAGAACTGCGCCTGCTCGTCGGTCATGGCGCAGTAGTTCAGGTTCTCAATCTTGGCGGGCAGCTCGGTGGCCACCTGGGCTTTGTGGCGGCGCAGAATAAAGGGCTTGATGAGCGCGTGCAGCCGGCGGCGCTTGTCCTCGTCCTGGTGCTTTTCGATGGGCTTGAGGAATTCCTTGCGGAAAAACGCCTGGGTGCCCAGCAAACCAGGGTTGATAAACGACATCTGCGACCACAAATCCATGGTGCTGTTCTCGACGGGCGTGCCGGTCAGAATCAGGCGGTGACGGGCCGGCAGCTGGCGCACGGCCTGCGAGGTAGTCGAGCCGGGGTTCTTGATGGCCTGCGACTCATCCAGAATCACGTAGTCGAACTGGTAGGTTTTGAGCAGCTCAATGTCGAGGCGCACGATGCCGTAGCTGGTCAGCACCACATCGTAGTCGGCAAACTGGGCTACGTTTTTCTCGCGGTAAGTGCCGGTGTAGATGAGCAGCCGCAAACCGGGCGCAAACTTAAAGGCCTCACTCATCCAGTTATACACCAGCGAAGTTGGCATTACCAGCAGCGAGGCCGCCCCGTTGGCCGCCCCCGTCTCCTTGCGCTGCAGCAGCAACGCCAGCGCCTGGATCGTCTTGCCAAGCCCCATATCGTCGGCCAGGCAGCCGCCAAACTGGTAGTTCTGCACGAAGTGGAGCCAGTCGTAGCCGGCCTTCTGGTAGGGGCGTAGCTCGCCGCGGAACGTGGTGGGCATGGGCTGCTCGGCCACGGCTTCGAACTCGCGCAGCTGCTCCAGCTTGCGGCTCATAAGCACGGTGGCCAAGTTGCCGCTCTGCAAATCGGCTACCAGCGACACGTGGTGCTTGCGCAAACTCAGGCCCTCGTTGTGCTCCTCGGCGAAGGCAAACAGCTCCAGGTACTGCGCAAACCACTCCTCCGGAATGATGGCAATCTGGCCGTTGGGCAGCCGGAACTCGGGCCGCTTATTGAGAATGTAGGGCCGCAGCTTGATAAACGGAATCTCGAACTCGCCAAAGCGCACCACGCCGTGCACATCGAACCAGTCGTTGGTTTCGGTGATGCCCACTTCCACCGACACGGAGCCGATAAAGTAGTCCTTGCCCGAGGAGCGGCCCTGTTTTACCGTGAAGCCGCGCTGGGTTAGCTCGTCGGTGTGGTCGTGGAGCCAACGGAAGGCAGTGGCCTTTTCGAGCATAGCGCGCCCGTCCTGCACCTGCAGGGCCCGGGCCTGCAGCTCGCGCACTATCTCCTGCTCCTGGTCAAGGTCGCGGATAAGGCGGTGGAATACGTAGCTGTCGGCCTGCTTTTCCAGCTTCACGCACACGCGCTTGTCGTGGTCGGAAGGGATGGTGTGGGGGCCGTAGCGAAAGCTCAGGTCAAAGTGGATGTGGTTGGCAGCGGGCACGGCAACGGCAGCCGTTGCGCCGGCCGCGCGCCGGCCCGGGCGTGGGGCCGGCGCAACGGCCGCAGCAAGGGCCGCGGTGGGGGCCGGCGCATCGGAAAACGTGAGCTGGGGCCGGGCTACGTAACGCTCCGAGCGAATGTCGAAGCCGCGGGCGTGCACATCGAACGACTCGACCAGCGGGGCCACGAACTTGTGGAAGTAGCTGTCTTCGACCTGGCGCGGAATAACGATGAATTTCTTGTTGAGGAAGGGCTTGAGCTTTTTGCCATCCACCTCGTTGCGGAAGTTGTGCAGCACGTCGCCAATCAGCAGCCAGGCCGGCTGCTCGCACACTATCACCGCGTTTTTATACTGAAAATCGAGCTTCTGGCCCTGGTACTGAATGGTAGGGAAGTAGTGTGTATTCTCCTCGTTGCGCCGGAAGTGAAACAGCACCGAGGCCGGTTCCGGGGCCAGCGCAATCTCGCGCCAGGTTGGCTCGCCGTCGCGGCCCATAATAAATACGCACTTGCCCGCCAGCCGCGCCAGAATCTGGCCCAGGCGCTCCTGCACGTAGCGGCAGATGGCCTCCTGCAGCACCTTGTCGCCCTTCTCGGGGTCGTAAATCTTCAGGAAGAAATCGGCCGCCGTCGTCTTCTTTCGGGGCCAGAACTCCTTGATAACCGCGTCCTGGCTTATCTGGTCGGTGAGGGCTATCAACTCGAAATCGGTGGCGTCGAGGCCCGCCCCGAACTCGGCCGCGTTCCGGGTCGATACAGTCTGGTGCAGCAGCGTCAGCTGCCCCCGCTCGTTGCGCTGCACCACGTACGACTCGAATAAATACCCCAGATACTCATGCTCCAGCAGCGAATAAACAATCTGAAACGGCTCAGTAGTCGAGACCTTCATGGTCGGGCTTAATAGGGGCAATTAAACAAAGACAGCCCGCTAAATAGGGTAATTTTAATGAATAAGAAAGGTCGACAGTACAATAAGCTGACTAAAAGCCGTTATCTTTTATTGCCGCCCCGCAAAATAGCCTCCTGTAGCGCCCGGTTGGCCGGCCGCTACAGATTGTCGCGCACATCGAGACGGGAGGCGTTCAGGGCCGGCCGGATGGATACGCTAATGGTAATGAAGACGATGGCAATGCCGGTGAGCACGATGTCGGAGAGCTGCATCTTCACCGGGTAAGCATCCACCACGCTCGTAGCCATGCCCATACTCACGATATGGAACGTCTGCTGTAGCCAGCAGATGCTTATGCCTATCACCAAGCCGGTAATTGCCCCCACCTGGGCCACAATGGCGCCCTCGAACAGGAAGATGTTGCGAATCGTCCGCTGGTCGGCGCCCATGGCCATGAGCACGGCCATGTCCTTCTTCTTGTCGATAACCAGCATCGAGAGCGAGAAGAAGATGTTGATGCTGGCAATGAGCAGAATGAAGGCGAAGGTGATGAAGACGAACATCTTCTCTACCTTGATGGCCTTGAGCAGCGACACATGCTGCTCATCAGAGTTGAGCACTTTAAAGGTGGGACCGAGCCGCTCGCGCAGCGCCTTCTGCACGCTTTCAATGTCCTGGCCGGCTTTCACCTTCACCTCCAGCCCCGTGCGGCGGGTGCCGTAGCCCAGCAGGTCGCGGGCGAACTCCAGGGGCACAAAAATGTAGCTGTCATCGATGCGCTGCTCAATGAGAAAAACGCCTCCGGCCAGAATATTTTTCTGGGTGAAGTAGGCGTCGGGGTCCATGGAAACCTTGAATTTGCCGGCCTTGGGGTAGAGCAGGCGCATGGGCGCAAAGCGGTTGTCGAGGGCGATGCTGAGCTCGTGCTGCACGCCGGCCCCCAGTAGGGCGTAGTCGCGACCCTCGCGCTGCAGGCCCGAGCTGCCGTCCACGATGGCCGAATCGATGTTGCTCTGGTAGTGGTAGTTATCTGATACCCCTTTCATCTTTACCACCATTTGCCGGTCGCGGTACTGCAGCAGGGCGTTGTCCTCAATCACCTCGGTTACCAGCCGCACGCCGGGGGTGCGCTTCACCCGCACCAGCAGCGGGGCCGTCAGCTCGAACGATTTGCCTTGCACGGCCGTCACCACCAGATCGGGGTCGGATTTGCCGTAGAGGCTGCGCACCAGGTCTTCGAGGCCGTTGAAAACGGAAAGCACAATAATCAGCGCCGTGGTGCCCACCGCCACCCCCACCATCGAAATGTTGGAGATGATGGAAATGATATTGCGCTTTTTCTTGGAGGAAAAATAACGCCGGGCAATGAGCAAGGGTACGTTCACGTGCGGGGCGGGCCGGGGCAGGGCGGAGTGAAAGGGTAAAAAGGCAGCGGGTTCCGCAGCCAAGATACGCCGTTGAGCCGGAAAGGTCTATTTCCAGGCCTTTACAATAAGGCCGGTGCCCGACTCGTGCTTGGTGTTGGCGTCGAGCCAGTTCAGTAGCAGGCAGAAAGGGAACGTGACCAGGTAGTAGAAGGGCAGCAGCAAAAAGAACCATTTCGACGCACCCAGCATCTGAATCGGGTATTTCATGCTCAGGCGCCACGAAATCTGGCCCGGCTCGCCGTAGCTGTACTGCGCCTCGATGCGCTCGAAACCGGCCGTGCGCAGCTTCTGCTGAATCTCGTGGATGTTGTAGCCATCGCGCACGTGCTCCTCGATAAAGCTGGTTTCGCCGTCGGAATGCACGTCGGAGCCCCCCTGGTCGCTGGGGGTGGAAATGAGCAGCATGCCGCCGTCTTTGAGCGAGGCGTGGATGTTTTTGAACACCTCCACGTCCTCCAGAATGTGCTCCATCACATCCACCGACAAGGCTAGGTCGAAGGTGTTGGGCTGCTGGTAGAGCACCAGGTCCTGCACGGCAAACTGGGCGTTGGTACGGCCAATCTCGCGGAAGAAGCGGTTGGAATCGGCCACCTGCTCCTCCTTTACATCGACGGCCAGAATCTCCCATTTCGGACTCTGGCCCGCCAGCCAGTACGTGTACTGGCCGTAGCCCGAGCCAGCGTCCAGAATGGTCAGCGGCTCCTGGGTGCGGCCCTTGCTCCAGGCGCGCAGCTCGCGGTGCACGTGCCAGGTCCGGAGCAGCAACAGATCGAGCAGATGATAAAAGAGCCGCCGCAGCCAGGGAGTACGGTTGAACACGTCGCCGAGCGACTTCTTAATCGGGTCGTAATGCAAAATCGAATGCGTGAATGCGTGAGTCGGTGAGTGAGGGAGGGTACAGCTGAGGGCCCTGGTGGCTGAGCTTTTCGGTAAGGGGCAGTTCCCGTTCACTTACTCACTCATTCACCGAGTCACTCATTCACTCATTACTCCTCCGAGCCCCCGAACAGGCGTGGGCGCTTGCCGATGCTGGTAGCCGCGTCGGTGGCTTCGCCGGGCGTGGGCTCGGTGGGGGCGGGCGGAATTTCCAGGTCGCCGAACACGCGGTCCATCTGGGCAGCGTAGGCGGCCGAGTCGTCGAGGAAGAACACCAGTTCGGGCACAATGCGCAGCTGGCGCCGAATTCGCTTGGCCAGCGCCTGCCGGATTTCCTTGCTGGTATCCTGCACCAGCTGCATCTGCGCCTCGCCCTTGCTGGCTTTGTCGGCCACGCTGCCAATACTGAGCACGCTCAGGTACACGCGGGCCACGCCCAGATCGGGCGATACGCGCACCAGGTTGATGCCCGGGGGTAGGCCGGGGAACAGGTGGGGCAGGTCGCGCTGAAATACGGCCGCCAACTCCTGCTGGAGCAGGCTGGCTACTTTTTGTTGTCGTTTGCTTTCCATAAGAGGCAACAAAGATAAGAGGGTCTGAGGTCTTGGCTGGAGTCGGAGGGTCTAAAACTCTTGGCGGCTGGTATTTTTGGGGAGCAGGGAAAGATACGGCGGCTGAAGTCGGCCGCTTCAAGCCACCCTTAAGGCCCGTATATTTGCCTGGCGCGTCGTCCCAGGCCTTCCTTCCATACCCCCAAACTTCACTTGCTTCAGTTTTTCAAAAGCTCCCTGCCCACCCGCCTGTTTGGGCTGTTGCTGCTCGTGCTGGCGCTGCGCCTGCCGCTGCTCTGGTGGGGCCTGCCGCTGATGCCCGTCGAGCTGCGCGAAATGCTGCTGGGCGAGCGGCTGGGCGAAGGCGTGCGCCTCTACCGCGACCTGTACGACAGCACCGCGCCGCTGGCCGCCGCCCTGGCCGGACTGCTGGAGCTGGTGGGCAGCCGGCCGCTGTGGCTGTACCGGCTGCTGGCCCTGGCGCTGCTTGCGTTTCAGGCCATCCGCTTCAATTTCGTGCTCAACCGGGCCGATGTGCTGCCCGAGCGCGGCTATTTGGCGGCGCTGACGTACCTGCTGGTGGGCTCCGTCAGCACCGAGCTCGACATCCTCTCGCCGTTGCTGCTGGGCCACACGTTTCTGATTGCCGGCTTCAGCGCCCTGCTGCCCACCTCGCGCGAGGGCTACGACAACCGCCGCCTGTTTCGGGCCGGCTTCCTGATTGGCGTGGCAGCGCTGTGCTACCTGCCGCTGGCGCTGTTTCTGCTGCTGGGCCTGTTTGCCGTTATCATCTTCGCGGCCAACTCGTTCCGGAGTTTTCTGCTGCTACTGTGCGGCTTCCTGTTTCCGTACGCGGTGGTGGCCACGTTTTTTCTCTACACCGATTCGCTGCCGGGCTTCGTGCAGTTTCATCTGCGGCCCACGCTCAGCGGCCTAGTAGCGGGTACTGATGGGCTGCCGCTACCCGTGCAGCTGCGGCTGCTGGCCCTGCCGGGGCTGGTGCTGGCGCTGGGCCTGTTGCGCAGTCTCATCAAACCGCCGGGGCTCGTGTTTCAGGTGAAATTTCAGCAGCTGATGCTGGTGTGGGTGCTGGTAGCGGCCGCTATTGTGGTGGCCGGCCGCGGCGTAGCGCCGGGTACGGCCGCGCTGCTGCTGCCTCCGGTGGCGTACTTCAGCCTGTATCTGTGGCAGAAAACGGCCCGGGCCTGGGTGCCCGAAGTGGGGCTGCTGCTGCTGTTGGGGGCGGTGCTGCTGGTGCGCTACCGGGCCGTTTTCTTCCTCGAAAATGCCCTGCAACTGCCCCTCGAAACCCGCTACGCCGTGCAGCCCGACCCGCGCACCAACTTTTTGCAGGGGCAGCGCCTGCTGGTGCTGGGGCCCGGCCTGCGCCCCTATGCCCAAAACCGCCTCGCCTCGCCCTACCTCGACTGGCGGCTGGCCCAGGTTGACTTCGGCCACCTCGACGAGTACGCCGCCGTGTTCCGGCTCGCCCGCAGCCTCGGCTCCAATCCGCCCCAGTACCTCATCGACCAGCGCAACCTGCTGCCCGAACTGCGCTATAAACTCCCGTACGTTTTCGGCCGCTACGAGCCCACCAGCACCAAAGGCGTGTACCGGCTGAAACGGTAAGTTGGGATAAAGGATGAGGACCAAAGTATTCTGCTCTGTCCCTCATCCTTCACCTCAACTCACCTACCGGCGGCCACCGGCCGGGGCGGCGAACCGCATGCGGTAGTCGGCATCTACGTCGCCCTTGCTGATGCGGGCGAGCTTACCCTTGAGCAGCTGCTTGCGCAGGCCCGAGGTGTAATCGGTGAACAGCACGCCCTCCAAGTGGTCGTACTCGTGCTGAATAACGCGGGCGGTGAGGCCCGAGAAGGTTTCCTCGTGCGTCTGGCGTTGCTCATCTTCGTAGCGCAGCCGGATAACCGGGCAGCGCGTTACCCGCTCCCGAATGCCGGGAATGCTCAGGCAGCCCTCCTCGAACGCCCACGGTTCGCCGGTTTCGCTCAGCATCTGGGGGTTGATGAAGGTCCGCTTAACGGGGGCCGCAGTAGGCTCATCGACAATGGGGTTGCCGTCCTCATCCTCATCGAGCATGGGCGTCGAGTCGATAACGAACAGGCGGATGCTTTTGCCCACCTGCGGGGCCGCCAGGCCCACCCCATGGGCGTGGTACATGGTTTCAAACATGTTGGCAATCAGCAGTTCCAGCTCGGCCGCCGGGAAGTTGGCGGGCAAAGGTTTGGCGAGGGTTTTCAGTACCGGGTCGCCGAAGGCAACGATGGGGAAAATCATCGGGATTCGAGGTAAGATTGAAGGATAATAGTGGCCGCCACCCGATCGACGGTGGCTTTGTCGCGCCGGTCTTTTTTGCCCAGCCCGCCGGCCAGCATGGCTGCGTGGGCCATGCGGGAGGTAAACCGCTCGTCGATTTCGTGCACCGGCACCAGCGGAAATTCCTTGCGCAGCCGGCGCACCAGGCCCACTACGGCGCTGGTGGCGTCGGTGGGCTCGTTGCTGAGCGTACGCGGCATACCCACCACCAGCGCTTCCAGCGGCTCGCGCTGGTGGTATGCTTTCAGGTAGGCCAGCAGCTCCTGGCTATGGATGGTGGCCAGGGGGGTAGCAATCAGCTGAAGCGGGTCGGTAATGGCCAGGCCCACGCGCTTATTTCCATAATCAATGGCCAGAACGCGCCCCATTGCATCAAAAAAGAGTATTGGGCGGGCCGGCCAACCGGCAGGCTCCGCCTGGCAAAGGTACGACTTGCGGCCCGAATGCCCCAGCGACACCGGTTTTCGGCGATGGGGGCAAAGCCTCGGTTGGGCGAGGAAACCAGCCGATTGAGCGAAAGAGCAGATCAATCTATAATTATATAAAAACCTTTGTGATGCCTAGTCGTTGTCGCCGGCTAAAGGTTGGATAAAAGGCCTAAAAACAGTCGTTTATTATCTTCAGATTATAAAAAATTGGATACTTATTGGAAAATGAATATATGGCTGTGTAGCGGCCCATTTTCTTAGAAAAGTTTCAATATGTTTGAAGAACCGATAGCCACCGACTCTCCGTTTATTGACCGAACCTCTACTCGCTTAGAGCCTTATGCCCCTTCAGCCCAAGCAGCCCCTCCGGCCCGTTACGGAGCCCGTGGCCCGCAACTCGCGGTGGCAGGTGCGCCAGCCTTGGCTATTGGGCCTGGTGCTGGCCTGCGGCGTACTGCTGGGGGCCAATCCGTTCCGGCCCTCCAGCCAGAACCCCGACCTGACGGCCCGGGGCTACCTGAAGTTCAAGGAAATTCTTAGCTACATCGACCGCGACTACGTGGATTCGGTGAATGCCGAGGAGCTGTCGGATTATGCCATTACCCGCATGCTGGAGCGCCTCGACCCACATTCGGTGTTTATTCCGGCCAAGCAGCAGCAGCAGGCATCGTCCTTTTTGCAGAGCGACTACGACGGTATCGGGGTCGAGTTCAACCTGTTTCGCGATACGGTAACGGTGGTGGCGCCGCTGAGTGAAGGCCCCGCCGAGCTGGCTGGCCTGCAGCCCGGCGACCGAATTCTGGCCGTAGATGGGCAGGCCGTATCGGGCGTGCATTTTACGATGCAGGATTTGTTTGGCAAGCTGCGCGGCCCCCGCGGCAGCCGGGTGCAGCTGCAGCTGCTGCGCCGGGGCCTGCCCCGCCCGATTACCATGGCCGTTACCCGTAACCGCATCCCCAACTCGTCGGTCGATGTGGCTTACATGGTGGATAACCAGACGGGCTACCTGAAAATCAGCCGGTTCGCCAGCGGCACCTACGACGAGTTTAAGGCCGCTTTGGGCGACCTGCGCCGCCAGGGCCTCACGCGGCTCGTACTGGATTTGCGCGGCAACCCCGGCGGCTACCTCGATAGGGCCACCAAAATTGCCGATGAGTTCATTGGGGGCACCAAAAAAATCGTGTACACCGAAGGCAAAGGCGACCAGTACGACACCCAGACATACTCGCGGGTAGCCGGCGAGTTTGAGAACGGCGACCTGGTAGTGCTCGTGGACGAAGGCAGCGCCTCGGCCGCCGAAGTGCTAGCCGGTGCCCTGCAGGACCACGACCGGGCCCTGCTGGTGGGCCGTCGCACCTTCGGCAAAGGCCTGGTGCAGCAGCCTATTGCCCTGAATGACGGCTCGGAGCTGCGCCTCACCATTGCCCGCTATTACACGCCCTCGGGCCGCAGCATTCAGAAATCGTACGGCAAGGGCCTGGCCGAGTATGAGCAGGAGTTGCAGAAGCGAGGCCGCAACGGCGAGTATTTCCACGCCGACAGCATTCACTTCGCCGATTCGCTGCGCTACCGTACGGCCCGGGGCCGGGTGGTGTACGGCGGCGGCGGCATCATGCCCGACCTGTTTGTGGCCCGCGACACCTCGGCGCAGTCGGGCTACTACCTGCGGCTGCAAAGCCTGAACCTAGTGCGCGAATTCGCCCTCAGCTATTACCAGGACCACAAGGCAGAACTGGAGGCGCTGCGCTTCGAGCAGTTCGGCGAGCAGTTCCGCATCAGCGACGTGCAGCTGCAACTGCTGGCTACCCGCGCCATGCAAAGCGGCCTGCCCGCCAACGCGGCCGGCCTGCGCCGCTGCGCGCCGCTGCTGCGCACCCAGCTCAAGGCCTACATTGCCCGCAGCGCCTACGGTAAGGCCGCCTACTTCCGCGTCCTCAACCACGACGACGCCGAGATGCAACAGGCCCTGAGCGCCCTGCGCGAGCCCGGCAACACTGCCCTACTAGGTCTAGCGGGGCAGTAGGGGCTTCATTCAGTGATTAGTGTTGAGTGATTAGTGAAAGCACGTCATTCAGAGCGAAGCGAAGAATCTCGCGTGCTGAGGTAAACCTGACGTCAGGAGTTACCATTGCACGCGAGATTCTTCGCTTCGCTCTGAATGACGTGCTTCCACTAACCACTCAACACTAATCACTAATCACTAAAACCTACTTATCCTGGAAGCGGAAGCTGTGGTTTACCCCGGCCAGTGGCTGGCCGTCGGCTTCGGCGTAGGGGTACACGAAGTAGTTGAGAGCCTGGCCCTGCTGGCGCGGAGCCAGGGTCAGGTCGCGGCCCCGGCTGAATTCGAGGCGGTTTTCGTCGTGGGCCCCAAAGAAGTAGTTGCGGCGGGCCGGGTTTTTAGCGGCTTCGGAGGCATCAATGGGCACCCAGCCGGTTTCGGGCGTAAAGAATTCGGCCCAGCAGTGGTAGCCTTTTATTTCGGCCGTGCCGCGCTCGGGCGGTAGCGGGAAGCCGATGCTGAAGCGCGCCGGAATGCCCAGCGCCCGGCAGTAGCCGATAAACACGGCGTGGAAATCGGTGCAGTTGCCGCGGCGGGCGTCGCAGGCGTAGTAAATGTCGCCGCGGCCCCAGCCCTGGCCGGTTTTATCGTACGTAACGGTGTTTACCACGTGCTCATAGATGGCGCGGGCTTTTTCGAGGTCGGTTTTCGCCCCCGCTTTCGTCACGACTTGCGTGGCCCAGAGGCGGATGGTAGGGTCGAGCGGCACGAGGTTGTCGGGGGCCAGCCAGCGGCTCAGGTTGGGGTCGGGCTTCTCGGGGGTGGGGCGCATGCCGGCCGTCTGGGGCACGCTGAGGTGCTCGCGCCGAGTGGCCTCCAGGCTCATTTTTACTTCGAACCCCCGCAGTTGCGCCCCCGTGGCCCGCAGGTGCAGGATGCGGTTGCCGTACTCGCCCGTCTGGATGTCGTAGGGTACCGGCGATGCAACCTTTAATCCGCTTACCTGCTGCGACTTATCATCGTGGGGTACGGGCAGCCACAGCTCGATGGTGCGAGTGCCGGCCGGAGCTGCGGGCACGGTAGCCGTGTAGTCGAAGTGAAAGGAGCGGCTGCGCGGTTTCGGGGCCGGGTCGGGCGCGGAAACGAACAGCGCCAGCAGCGGCAACAGAAATGAAAGCATAGTGGGCAGCGGTTAAGGCTAGTAAAGGTATTGGTTGGGAAATTTGTTCACGGATGTTGCTCAGGTAAGCCGCCCCTTGACGACGCCAGGGCTGCCAAGGGCCTGGCACCATCAACCGGCAACTAATAAACTTTGTACCTTCACGAACCGGTAGTTCCCACCCGAAAAGCTCATACGTTATGCCTTTTTATCAGCGTTTAGGCCAGATTCCGCGCAAGCGACACACCCAGTTCCGCCAGCCCGATGGCTCGCTCTACCACGAGCAGCTGGTGGGTACGCTGGGTTTCCACGGCGTATCGTCGTTGCTTTATCACCGCCATGCGCCCACCGAAATCCGGCGCGTGGGCGCCGCCCGGCCCTTCGCGCCCAAGCTGCTGAAAGACCGGCCGCTGGCCCCGGCCCACCTGCGTACGCTGGCCCAAACCAGCACCGGCGGCGACTACCTGGAAGCCCGCCAGACCCTGCTCGGCAACGCCGACGTGACCATGAGCGTGTGCAACCCCACGGAGAAGCGCATGGATTACTACTACAAAAACGCGCTGGCCGACGAGGTGATTTTCGTGCACGAGGGCCGTGGCGAGCTGTGGAGCCAGCTGGGCAAGCTCGCCTTCGAGCCCGGCGACTACCTTGTGATTCCGCGCACGATTATTCATCAGCTGCACTTCGAGGAGGGGCCGGTACGGCTGCTCATCATCGAGTCGTTCAGCCCCGTGGAAACCTGCCGGCGCTACCGCAACCACTTCGGGCAGCTGCTGGAGCATGCGCCCTACTGCGAGCGGGACTTTCGTACGCCCTCCGAGCTGATTGAGGACGATGTACGCGAGTCGGGCGAGTACGAGGTGCGGGTGCAGAAAGAGGGGCAGCTGCACTCACTTTTCTACGGCAACTCGCCGTTTGATGTGGTGGGCTGGGATGGCTATTTCTATCCCTACGCCACCAGCATCCACGACTTCGAGCCCATTACCGGCCGCATTCACCAGCCGCCGCCGGTGCACCAGCAGTTCGAGGGCAAAAACTTCGTCATCTGCTCCTTCGTGCCGCGGCTGTTCGACTACCACCCGCAGGCCATTCCGGCGCCCTACAACCATTCCAACGTCGATTCCGACGAGGTGCTGTACTACGTGGCGGGCAACTTCATGTCGCGCCGGGGGGTCGATCTGGCCTCATTCACCTGGCATCCCAGCGGCATCCCGCACGGGCCGCACCCCGGTACCGTGGAGGCCAGCATCGGCAAAAAGGAAACCCACGAACTGGCCGTGATGCTCGACACCTTCCGTCCCCTCTATCTGACGGAAGCCGCCTTGGCCTACGAGGACGAAAACTACCCGCTCAGCTGGCGGCCCGAGGCCCACAACCCGCCCCGCTCGGCGGATATGATGGATTGAGGGAGCTACCTGGACGATTACTGACAGAACGGTCATGCTGAGCGAAGGCGGAGCCGGAGTTGAAGCATCTCTACCGCCATAGTAAACCCAATGTTAGGGTTAGCACTGCGGTAGAGATGCTTTGACTCCGGCTCCGCCTTCGCTCAGCATGACCGTTTTATTATCTAGTTGCCCTACCTCTTACTTGCCCACCGCCATTTTAAAAATATGGTACGGCTGGTCCTGCTGGCCGACGCCCTGGTTCCAGGTGGCCGTTTTGTGGATGGCCGAATTGGTGACGTACAGCGTGCGGCCGTCGGCCGAGAAGGCAAACGTATCGGGCCACTCCAGGCGCGGGTCCTGCACCACGGTTTCAATTTTCCCATCGGGCGTGCGCCGCTTGATGGAATGGTCTTCGAAGGCGCTCAGGTAGAGGTTATCTTGGGCATCGAGAATCATGCCATCGGAAGCGGGCACCTTACCCAGGTCTTCGATTTGGGCAGCTAGCTGGGCCTCGGTAAGGGCCGGGTTGCGCAGCGCTTCCGTTTTGATGCGGTAGAGCGCGTAGCTGGTCAGCGGTTTCCAGTACAAGTACTGGCGGTCGTGGCTCAGGGCAATACCGTCGGCGTTGAACTGGCCCTGCTTGCCGGTGGGGTCGACGAGCAACTTGCCATCGGCCTTGATGTTGAGGGTGGTGTCGCCGAGCATCGACTTGTGGCCGGCCAGCAGCTGCCGCGACTTGCCGGTTTTCAGGTCGATGACCACCAAGCTGCCGATGCCCGACTCGGTGATGTAGGCGTACTGGGCCTCGGGGTCGACGCGCACGTCGTTGAGGTAGGACTTGCTGGGCGCCACGCTGGCGGGCACAGCAATGTTCTGTACCACTTTGTCGGTAGCCGGGTCGATTTTAACCAGCTTGGGGCCGCCGGCCACCGTGCCCTTGATGCCGGGCGAGGCCGGGTCGAGCACCCACAGCATGCCGCTGGGGTCGGCGTACACGCTCTGGGGGCAAATCCAGTGTTTCTGGGGCTCGTTGCGCACGGTTTCGTCCCACTTGCACCACTCGGCATCGGGGTAAGGCTTGAGCGTGTTGCCGGGGCCGATTTCGGCTATTGGAGCTACCGGGTTATTGTCCCAGCGCGGGAAGTCGCCGAATATCCGGCCGTTGGGCAGCACGGCCACGCCCACAATTTGGGGCTCCCGAAACTGCGCCACTATCTGCAGCGGCGAATTGGCGGGGGCCACCGGGGCAGTGGTGCCAAGCGAGTCGGCGGTGGTGGCAGCTCCAGTACCCGCCGAAGGGCCGGAAGAAGGGCCGGAGCAGGCCCCCAGGCAACCCAGCGCCAGCAGGACCATAGTGCGGGCAGGCCCGAAAAACGAGTTGTACAGCATAAAAAAGGCAGAATAGCGGAAGGGTACAGGCACCACTATGCCAGTGGTTACCGGCATACAGTACGGCAGTTGGCGCGCCGGGTTCAGGGGAGAAAGAAACCCCGGTGGGAACATTCGCGTATGCGCGTTCCGTTGCGCTGCGCTTGGCCAGCGGTGCTGCGGAACAAGCCTGCACCGGTAGAAGCGGGCTGGTAAGCCGGAAAGGGTCATTTATGGTCATGTCAGAAAAAGCACTTACCTTTGGCCCCTCCAAACAGAAACGGCGTACTTAATACAATTAAATCGTCAAATTGTATTACTTAAACCCGATTTTCGCCTCCTATTGCCTGCTTTCGGTCTTTCGGCCGTCACGATAAAAAGGAAGCACTTATTTTTTTCAAAAAAAGTGTTTCTGCCCTTTTGCCGAGTCGGGCCGGCCGCCTATCCTCTCCAGGCCAAGTGAGAGTTCACCGACCCAATTGCCATGTCTATTGCGTTGTTCCTGCTGACTTTTCTTTTTCCCCCCCGCCCCATTTCTTCGACGGCCCTGGCTTTGCCCTCCACCGTCGCCACACTGACCCCCCGTCCGGTAGCCGTGTCGCTGCCGGTGCTGCCCATCAAAAAGGCCCCCGAAACCCTGTCGTACAACGTTACGGCTACCACCTACTGGCCCGAAGTGGGCCAGACCGATGACAACCCGATGGAAACCGCCGACGGCTCCATCATTCCCGAGCGCCATTCCAGCAAAACCCGCTGGCTGGCCGTATCCCGCGACCTGCTCAGCAGGTGGGGCGGTCCGTTTAAGTTTGGCGAAAAAGTCCGCGTCAGCGGCCTCGCCAACGGCCTCGATGGCGTGTACATTATCCACGATACCATGAACCGCCGCCACCGCCATTGCGTGGATGTGCTGGTAAATGAACGGGAATGTAAAAGTGGCCTGGAAGGCCGCTGGACCGGCATTCAGCTAAAGAAATACGCCCCCGAACCTGCCTGGCAGGCCGGGTAGCCATTCGCTGCCTTCACAATTTAGATTGCCAATTCCGGCCTCTTAAGGCGCTTGCTTCTTCCGTTCGCGCCGGGTTTATCCCTTCTATTCTTCGTCCGTTGCCGGGTACCGCTCTAGGTGCCGGGGCTGTCCGTTCGCGTCGTGGAGGTAGCTCAGCGGTAGCGCCGGGTCAGCTAGAATGTCGGACAGCGGAATCTGCCAGCGCTTCCACATTTCCAGCAACGACTGGGCGTAGGCGCTATTATCCCAGGGGTTGAAGATGGATCCGGTCACATCATCGATGAGCGAATCCAGCACTACTTCCTGGTCGTGGGGCTTCACGGGACGAGCAAAGTAGTCGGGCACCACGTTGAGTAGGTAGGCGGCGTAGTAGATGCGGGCCTTGAACTCGGCCGCCTGCACCGGATGCAGGGGGCGACGCGCCTGCTGGTATACCCGGCCCATAGCTCGCCCGATGATACCATTGTCGACCAAGCAGGCCACGAGCACGGTTTCATCGAGCTTGATGCTGAACGTGAGCGTGCTCAGGTCGTCGTCGTACTCGAACTCCATGTCGTCCTGAGCGGAGTCGGTTTCGAGGATAAACACCGAACCCGGCACGAAATCATCGTACTCCATGGGTACGCGCAGGGCCTGTAAGGGCTGGAAAAAGGCCTGAAAGCGGCGTAGCATCTGGGCGTTTTCGGCCAGCGGGTACTGCGGCACAGCCAGCGGATCCTGCTGGTTGATGAGCTCGGTTACCAGAATACCGTAGAACATCTTGCCCAGCCACAGGAACAGCGTCTGCTCGTCGAGCTCGCGAAACCCGCGTACGCCCTGCCGACTGATGGCCTCCAGGTGCGCCTCCAGCGGCTCGACGTGCCGGGTGCGGCAGCGGGCGCAGCAGGCAATGCGCAACTCCGGATACGTAACGATGCGCATATCGAGCAGCTTGATGGGCCGCTCGCGCAACTGGTAGCGGTCCATGAGCCAATCGGCAAAAACGGGTACCGTATCCTGGGGCGGCGTGGTAGGAGTGCCACATAAAAAGCAGGCCTCCAGACCGAAACGCATGCCGTCGAAGGGGTCGTAAAGGGTGAGGTCGGCGGCAGAAGGAGCAGAGTCAGTCATGGATAAGCAGCAGGCAGAAGCGCAAAGTTACGCCAGTTGCTGCTTGCCCTCAACCCTCATCCTGCGCATATCGCATCGTAAGCGGCATGCGCAGGATGAGAGGCCAACGGATCTTACTTCGAGAGCTGCGAGCCCAGCTTTACGAGCAGCTTGCCGAGCTGGGCCAGCGGAGCGGCGTAATCATTGGTGGTTTCTTCGGCTACTTTGCCCGTTTCGATGCCCAGCGAGGCTAGCGTTTCGGCCAAATCATGGGTTTGGGTGTCGGAGGCTGTCAACTGCTCGCGCACCAACTGCAGTTCCTGTGTTATTTTGGCCAGGCCGGCCCGTTCGGTCGCCTTAAGCACTTCAATCCAGCGGTCGATTTCGGCCAGGGCCGGTTCGGCACCGGGCGACTTAGTGCCCAGCAGGCTGAGCGTGTCGGTGAGCAGGGCCGAGTTCTGCTGGTCGGTAACGGTGAGCGGTACGGCGGGCGTGGGCTGGTTGGTGGGGGTGGAGGCGGTGGAGTCCATAACAAGAGCGGTAAAACGAGAAAATTAGCACAGCTAAACTACCCGGCTATACTTGCCTGCGGCCGTAAAAGTTGGCGCATCCGGGTAGCGGCGGCGTGCGTACCCTACCTTTACGCCGGCCTGTCTGGGTCGGAAAGTTGCGGCCATACCGCTCGTTCATGCTGCATCAGTACCAATCTGCCCCATTTTTCTCGCCCATCCGCCAGCAGCAATTTGAGGCTATAGCCGCCGCGCTGGCCACCGAAGCCGGAGCCCCGCCCACGCTGCTACTGGGCCAGGTGCCACTGCCGGCCGGCTATGCCCCGCTCGATGCCCTGCTGTTGCGCCCGCGTAGCATAACCATTGTGCAGCTGCTGCCTGCCGGGGGCGAGCTGGAGCTACCCGACCTGCGCACCGGCCCCTGGTACCTCGATGGGACGCCGCTGGAACTACCGGACCCCGAAACCGATGGGGCCGACAACCCCTTTGCCCGTTTCGAGCGGCAGCGTGCTGCGCTGGCCGCGTTACTAAGCCCGCACTTGCCGGCCGAAGCAGCCAACCTGCACTTTATCACCGGGCTGGTATTATTTAGTGCCCCCGTGCAGTTTGGGGCCACCGTAGAGGCCCGGATGGGAGCCGTACCAGCTGCCTCCACCTTTCATCTGCTGCCTGACCCGAGCCGGTTTACGCGCCGCCTGGCCCAGCTGGCCTCCCCCGAAATCGACCTGACGCCGACCGATTTTGAGCAGCTAGCCGCGCTGCTGGTAGGCGTGGAAGGACTCGTTAGCGGTGCCGCTGCCCCGGCCCCGGCTGCAACGGTCGGACTAGCCGTGGAGCCCGGGTTGCAGGCAACGGAGCCGGAGCCGGCCGGCCCCGCAGAGCAACTGCGCCGGTGGGGCGGGCAGCTGTGGCGGTGGCTGGGGGCCGAAGACGTGGCCGAGCTCGACCGCACCTCCACCGGCTACGAAATCGACCTCGACGCTACTCATCAGGAAAGGCAAGATCTGGAGGCCCTGCGCCAGCAGCTCCAGCAGCAGATGCAGCAGCAGCTAAGCGCCCTCGAAGTGCGCGAAACCGCCCGCGAGCAGCGCATGACGGCGCTGCAGGAGCAGCTTCAGGCGGCTCCCATTGCAGCCAACGCCCCCGATCTGGCTGCGCGCCTGAACGCTGAGCAGCAGGAAAAAGAGGCGCTCGAAGCCTCTGCCGGCCCTTATCAGCCCGATCTGGATGGCCGCAATCAGGAACTGGGCCAGCGAATCCGGCACCTCGAACAGCTCATCACCCAGCTGGCCCCGGCCCCAACCGGGGCTTTGGCTGCCAGTGGTGCTACGGTGGACACTCCTCCGGCAACGGGCAGTGAGGCGTCCGCGCAGGTTCCGGGCTCGTTAGCCCCCGCTGCCAAAACGAAGCCCCTGGCCGACCAGCCGGGAGCGTGGGCCGGCTACTGGGCCCGGGTGCAGGCAGTGGATTGGAAACGGCTGCTGGAATGGGTCCGCGCTACTACCAGTGGGCGGCTGGCGGCGCTTTCGCCCTGCACCCGCTACGCAGGGCTGGCCGGCGGAGCGGCCCTGGTGCTGGCACTCGGCGTGGGCCGGTGCAGCCCGGAGGAGCCGGTAGCATTTGAGCAGAACGGGCAGTACGGCCTGCTGCTGCCCGGCGGCGATACGCTCGTGCCCGCCCGCTACGCCGGCATCAGCGAGTTCCGGGAAGGCCGGGCGGTAGTGGAGCAGGAAGGCGTGTTCGGGTTCGTGGCCGCCGACGGAACGGAGGTCATCAAGCCTGCCTACGACGCCCTCTACCCTTACGCCGACGGCTATGCCCGCGCCCGGGCCGGTGGGCTGTACACGTTTCTGGACGAGGACGGTGCAGAGTTCAGCGCGTTTTACTTCGCTGCCCGCGACTTTTCGGGGGGCTACGCGGCCGTGCTCACTGCCCAGGGCTGGCACTACATTCAGGGAAATGAAGAACCCGCCGCGCCCATTGTTTTCCAGGAAGCCTACTCCTTCGACCAGGAGCTGGCCCGTGTGAAAACGGGGGGCTACTTCACTTTCATCGGCCCAAGCTATCTGGCCGACACCACCGCCGGTACTGCCCCCTTCGGCCGCTACGCCAGCGCCGTCGACTTCGATGACCAGGGGCGGGCGCGGGTCAGCCAGAACGGGCGCACGTTCTTTATCGACCGCCAGGCGCAGGAGGTGAAGGAGTAACGCCCCAACCAGGGCTACTTGTGCTTACGCTTGTGCTTGCCTTTGCCTTTTCCCTTCTTACCCGGCCAAAAAACGGAGCTGGTGCGTGGCGGCGTGGTCTGGATGGTGGCACTGCCCGCACTATGCAGCAGCATGCGGCCACGGCTATTTTGCTCGGCGCGGGCAGCCTCGCCGAGCATGGTGCAGCCCTGGCCGTCGCGCAGCTCGGTGCGGCGGCCGTCGCGCTCCACCACCCAGCCGTCGCGCGTGATGCGGCGGCCGTTGGGCAGCTGCACATCGTGGGGCATGGGCCGCACTTCGCCGTTGCGAACCAGAAACATGGTGCCGTCGCGCCGCTGGAAACCATCGTCGGCCTGGGCTGCGGCCAGATGAGTCAGGAAAAGAAAAGCAAGCGAAAGCAGGCAAACACGCATAGAACAACAAAAGAGGGGGCAAGAACTGTTGGGGCGGCCTTCCATACGGAGCCGGCTGGCTGGGGTTGAAAACGGCGGGCTGGCAGAACTGCGGATGTAACAGCGCGGCGCGGAGAACAAAATTGTGTTTCGCCTGGGCGGGTTACTTTTTCCGGGAGGCCTTATAAACCCAAGTCCGACAGGCCGTCGGTATGCATCTTCTTCCATCTCTGATTTTCTACCCCGATGAAAACCCTGCTCAAAACCCTCTTCGTTGCCGCCGCCGTTTCGTTCGCCACTGCTTCCTGCACCGAGCAGGGCCAGCAGAACGCCGATGCCGCCGCCGAAAACGCCGGTGATGCTGCCGCTGCCGAAGCCAACAACGCCGCCAACGCCACCGACGACGCCCTGGAAAACACCGGCCAGGCCATCGAAAAAACGGCCGATGCCGCCGCCGCCAACACCGAAGCCGCCGCCGACAAAGCCGCCGCCGAAACCAAAATGGCCGCCGATAAAGCCGCTAACAAAATGGATGCCGCCGCCGGCGACGCCAAAGCCGAAATGAACGCCGCTACCCGCACCAACTAACTGATTTGCGCTGGCCGACTGAGGCGAAGTCAGCTGGCCGGCGCAACTCATTGCTGGAAAATAAAGAAGCCCGGACTACTGCGGTAGTCCGGGCTTCTTTGCGTGGAGGAAACCTTCGCGGGCCGCTCGTCAGGCAGGCAGGGGGGCCGGATCGGGGGCAGTGGCCAGCTCCAGCAGCACGGTGTAGTAGGGGCGGGCCTGCACCCGCGAGCCAAGCCAGCTGTAGAAGCTCAGGGCCTGCAAATCTTCCTGCTCCAGGGGTACGAAGGCCGGAATCTGCAGCATCCGGTCGGCAAAGGCGGGGGCGCGGGCGGCGGCGGGGTCGTCGATGATGTCGCCCACCAGCTGCAGGTAGCAGAGCACGGCCGCGTAGCCGCCGCCATCGGCCCCGAACCGCTCCTTCACCAGCCGCTCGATGGCCCGCAGCCGGTTGTAGGCCAGGTCGGAGTTGCCCAGCTCGAACTGAATCAGCATCTCGCCCATGTTGCGGTTGATGACCCACTCCACGCCCATTTCCTGCTCGCAGAAATGGTCGGAGCAGCCAATGGCCTGCAGCACCTGGTTGGCTTTCTGAAACTGGCCCTCGGCAAAGTAGTGGAAGCCCAGTCCGAGCCGGGTGGTAAGCTCCTCGCGGGGCGTCAGGCGCAGGCGCAGTATGGCTTCGAGCAGCCCAATGCTGTCGGGGTTGCGGCGCAGAAAGGCGTAGTTGGCGGCCAGCAGAAAGGTGTAGCGGGGCCACATGGCCGCCCGCAGCAGGCGCGGCCCGGCCTCGAGCAGGGCCCGCAGCTGCTGCAGATACTCCACCGACTCGGCGAAGCGGCGGGTGCGGTACAGGGCGTGGGCAATCATCAGCAGCAGGCCCAGCTGGGCCTCGCGGTGGGCGGGCGCAAAGCCGTGGCGCTTCTCCATCAGGTGGTAGCAGCGGATCACGAAGGGCGCAAACGAGACGTAGTCGCGGCGCACGAGCATGGCCGCGCGGGTAATGGATATGAGCCGCAGCAGCAGCGTGGGCCGGCGGGCAAAGGCCTCCTGCAGGTCGTACTCGCGCAGCACCTGCTGCAAAATCTCATCAAACGACTCGGCGGCCCGGCCCTTCACGCGGGCTTGGCGCAGGCGCTGGCGAATGAGGCTGTCGGCAATGTTGGCCCGCTCCTCCTCCTCCGCGTCTTTCTTGTTGAGGTTGCGCCGGCGGATGATATCATCAAGCGGATCGGCGTGGGCGCTGTGGGCACGGGCAATCTGGAGGTTGTACACGGCATTGAGCAGCTCGTACTGCTCGTTGGTGCGGGCCTGCTTCTCGGCCTTGCGCAACGTGCCCCAGGCCAGCCGCTCGATGCCGGCCTCGAACAGGTACTGGGCCAGCGTGAGTAGCCCGCGCACCGAAGCCGCCGCCGTGGGGTCCTGCTGGTGCTGGCGCAGCAGCAGAAAATCGAGCAGGTGGCGCAGCAGGCGCTTGCGCAGCGCGTAGTAGGCCACGGCGTTGGGCTCGTGGGGGTATAGGCAGGCCAGCAGCTCGGGGGTGGTGTGCTCGCGGGCCTGGGCCAGCAGCTCGTAGAGGCGCAAATCCATGCGGCCCTTCTGCTTGCGGCGCTGCCGCTGAATAAACTGCCGGAACTCCTTGTGGTCGTCGGGCGAGAAGGTGGCGAGCGTGGTGCGCAGGTCGTCCATGCTGGAATAGAGATTTTAAAAGTCTGAATAGCGTATTTTAACTGGTTTAAATTCAGTTGCTTGAACTGAAAATTGAGATTCGTATCGGGTCTAAATATAGAGAATCCTGGTTGCAGTTGAGCGTGGATGAGTAGGTATCTTTCCTGAAAGTTTCACCCTAAGCTCCGCTACCATGCTCCCTCGGTTACTTGGCTTGCTATTTCCTTCGGGTTCTTCCTTTCCTTAATTTCAGAAGCTATGCACACCTTACGCTGTTTACTATTGACTTCAATAGTACTGCTGGGAGCCAGCCAGGGCCGGGCCCAGCAGCGGCCCGGCCCTGGCTGGCTCAACGACCCGGCCAGCACCAAGCCCGGCGGCCGGTGTGAAGGCCGGCACTGGTCCCGACGTTATCGTGCTCCTCAACGGCGACGAGCTGCCGGCCCAGGTAGTGCGCATCATACCGGACGTAGTGCGCTACCTGCCCCCGCCCGCCGTCGATAACTCGCCCGCCGACACGCTGCAACTGGCCGCTGCCAAGGTACTGCTGATTCGCTACTCCGATGGCACGCAAAAGCTGCTCCGGCCCGCCGAAGATTCGGCCTCAGCGGTGCCGGCGCTAGCAGGCCTAAGCCGCGGGCAGCGCTACGAGCGGGGCCGCCAGGATGCCCGCCTGTATTACCAGCCCGCCAAAGGCGTGTTCTGGGGCACCTTCGCCAGCACGGCCGCGGCGGGTCCGGCCGGTCTGATAGTGGGTACCGCGGTAGCGGCCACCGGCCCACCCCGCCAGAGCCTAAAAACCTCCAACCCGGCGCTGCTCACCGACCCGACTTACTACGCCGGCTATCAGCGGCAGGCCCACAACCGCAAAGTGGGCGTCGCGGCCGCAGGTCTGGTAGCCGGCAGTGTGATGTTCGCCGTGGTTGCAATAGTGGTAGCCACTATTGCATTACGATAGTAGCTGCTATTATCTCCAGTATCCTGTTGTGTGGCCATTTGCTCAAGCTATACCAACCCGCCGTAATTATCAACCTGTCGTTTGAATCGGTAGGATATCCCTTCACTGTCTGGCAAAAAAGCTATGCGGTTTTCACCTTTTTCGTTGCTGATTACGGCAGCCATGTTGAGCACCAATCTCAGCCAGGCCCAGCAAACGCCCATCGGGCCCGACTCGGTGACCCGGCCGGCAACCCGCCCCGCGGCCGGGGCGGCAGTTGGCGCTGGCCCCGATGTTATTCTGCTCATTGATGGCAACGAGCTGGTGGGCCGGGTGCTACGCATTACGCCCCAATCCGTGCGCTACCTACCCCTGTCGCCGCTCACCGACTCGCTGGCCAAACGCTCATTTACCCCCACCGACACGCTGCAACTGGCCGCCACGGATGTCTTCCTGATTCGCTATGCCAATGGCACCAAAGAAGTAGTGCAACAGCCAACTCCGGTGGCTGCCGCCCCGAGCCTGGATGGCCTGAGCGCGGCGCAACGCTACGAGCGGGGCCGGCAGGACAGCCGGCAGTACTACAAACCGGCTCCGGGTGTATTTTGGGGTACGCTGGCCGGCTCCTTGGGTGCCGGTATCGGCCTGGTAGGCGTGGGAACGGGAATTGCGCTTGCCACCCCACCCCGGGCCAATCTAAACGCACCCGCGCCGGCCCTGCTCAACGACCCCGCTTATTACAAGGGCTACATTCGCCAAGCTAATAAGCGTAAGCTGGGCAAGGTCGCCGTCGGTTTTGTACTAGGCGTACCAGTGGCGGCGGGCGTCGGAATGCTCCTGTTTAGTTCCGGCTTGTTGGGCACCATCAAATAAGTGCGGGCCAAGCTGCCAACCCTGCAGCTCGGCCACACGTAAGAGTCGGTATCTTCCACCCTAATCCTACTATCATGGACGCTAACAACAACGGCATCGACGACAGCACCGAACTCCGCGCCCGCGGCAACTGGAACGAAATCAAAGGCCAGACCAAGCAGAAGTGGGGCAACCTCACCGACGACGACATGGACTACGAGGAAGGCAAGCAGGACGAGTGGTTCGGCAACCTGCAGCAGAAAACCGGCGAAACGATGGACGACATCAAGCACTGGTTCCAGCGCACGTTCTAGCCTGTCCCAATAGATTATAGTAGAATTCCAACGGCCCGCTGCTTCGGTAGCGGGCCGTTGTGGTTAAAGGGTATTTTATTGCCCAGTATGATAATTTTGCCAATATTTTATTTAACTTTATTAACAAAAAACTATATCTAGCTCCATGCTAACGCTACCGGAAGAACTACGCACCTTAGGTAGCCGGAAGTTGTTGGCATTGCCCAAAACGGTATTTCTGTGTTCCCGCGCCTACCCGGCAGCCATTGAGCGCGACACGTACCTGTGGGCCATGGAGCAACGGCAGCAGCAGCAGTGCATTGCCTCGGGCTTTCATTCGCGGCTCGAGCAGACGGTGTATCATTTTCTGCGTCAGTCCCTCGAGCAGCCCATTGTGTACGCGCTGGGGCGGGGCATTCAGCGTAACCTGGCTTTCGAGAATGAAACTGACCTGCAACTGGGGCGGCTATTGTTCATTACGCCCTTCGAACCCGAAGTAACGGTGGTAAGCTTCGAAACGGCGGCCATCCGGAACCTGCTGCTGGCCGATCTGGCCGACGATTTTTTTATCCCCTACATGGCTCCTGGGGGCAACCTGGCGCAGTTGCTGACCGAAACCATGGCCCGCAACAAGCCCCTGCTCACGCTCGATGTACCCGGCAACGCGGCGTTGGCTTACCCAGGTGCCCGCGTTTATCAGCCTGCTGGCCTGCTGGGCAGCAGCCGGGCCACCTTTTAGCGTAGCTCGCCGTAAAAGACCCAACAGCCGGATTGTAGCTCATCAGTTCTTCCTCCCGGCCTCCGCTGGCTGGGTTCTCTGGTCTACCCCTTTTCAACAACGGCCAACCGACATTCTTACTTCCGCAAGTAGCTGACTTATGACGCTTTCCGATACGATTTCAAACACGCTGCCGACCAACTCACGAACAGGCCTGCGTACGTTGGCCCGGCTGGGGTTTGCAGCCAAAGGCACTGTATACGGCCTGATGGGTCTATTGGCCCTGCTGGCCGCCACCGGACAGCAGGAAGGCCAGACGGCCGACAAAAAGCAAGCTGTTCAGACATTGCAGGGCCTGCCTGGCGGCCCTGTACTGCTCGGTCTTATTGCGCTCGGGTTGCTGGCCTACATTGTGTGGCGCCTAGTGCAGGCAGTGCGCGATACCGAGGACAAAGGCAGCGACACGGGGGGCATTGCGCGGCGCGTGGGTTACGCCGCCAGCGGGCTGGTGTACGCCAGTCTGGCCTGGTACGCCGCCCAACTAGCTCTGAGCGGCTCGGCCGACAGCGGCAGCGACGCCAAGCAGACCCTTACGGCCCGGGTGCTGGCCTGGCCTGCCGGAGAATGGATCATTATGCTGGTGGGGGTAGGTACAATCGGCGTTGGTCTCTACCAGTTTTACCAAGCGTATTCAGGTAAGTTCCACAAGCACGTACAAAGCAGCGACATTCCGGCCGGCCAGCAGAACACAGTGTACCGCCTGGGCCAGATAGGCTACACGGCCCGGGGCATCGTACTGGCTATAATTGGCTACTTCTTCATCCAGGCTGGTCGGCAGTCGCGCGCCACGGCCGTCGGCAGCACCGACGAGGCCTTCGATTTTTTAGCTAATATGGGTCCGGTGGTGCTGGGCATTGTGGCGCTGGGCCTGATGGCCTACGGTCTCTACATGCTGGTGCAGGCCAAGTACCCGGTCCTGAAAGTGTAGGCTCCGGTTCGACTTTCCTTAAAGCAAGCGCGTCATCCGGCCCCTACCGGATGACGCGTTTGCTTTAAGGAAAGTCGAATCCTAATCGGCTACGTAGTCGGCCAGGTATTGGTAGCGGGGCAGCAGCTGCCCGGCCCGGGCAATAGTGGCGCGCTCGATTACCTCGTCGGGGCCACCTTCAGCCAGCAGGTGGGGCAGCACTTTGGCAATCAATTGGCGGGCAAAATCGCGGGAGGCATTGCGGGGCAACTCGCAGGGCAGGTTATCGACGGCCATTACCGTAAGGTTCTTCGGGGCCGAGTAGGCCGGGGCCAGCTCGCCGGTGGTGGGGTTGTAGTCGTAGGCCGGCTCCTGAATGGTGGTGCTGCGGTGGGTGGTGGGCACCGAGCCATTGATGTCGCAGGTAACGTCGGCAATGGTGTTGATGCGGAAACCGGGGTGGCGGGTGTCTTCTTCGGCGAATAGGCGCGGAGCCTGGGGGTGCCAGTAGGCGCAGGCAATCAGCAGGTCGGTAACGGGCAGGAAGTTGTGGAAGGTGCCCACGTATTCCTGGGGGTTGCGGTGGAAATCAGGCGTATCCCAGACGCGGCCGTCGCGGCGGCGGTTGTAGTCAGAGGAGCGCAGCTGGGTGTACACCGGCTCGTTGAAATCGAGGTACAGGTAGTCATACACGCTCACCCGGCGGATGCCCATCAGCTCCAGCACTTCTACCGCACCCTGGGCCACGCGGCCGGTACCAGTCACCACCATTTTGATGGCTGGCAGCTTCTTCACCTTGAAGAACTCTTCCTGCATGTCCTCCATATCCACGCACTCGTAGGCGGGCTTGAGCTGGAACAGATCATGCTTGCGGCCGTAGGTGAGCAGGCCGTTGTAGGCCCCCACAATGCCCGCCCAACGCCCGAACGCCACAATGCGCCCGCCCTGCTCGTCGGTGAGTAGTTCGTAATCAACCAGCGTGATGTTGCGGGCCAGCACCTGGCGCAGCAGTTCGCGGTTGGCGGGCTGCTTCTTGATGGTGTGCGAGAAGAAGAAATAGGTTTTGTTGGGGAGTAGGTCGGCCACCGGCACTTCCTTCACGCCCATCAGCACGTCGCAGTCGGCCACGCTGGGGCGCACTTCCAGGCCTGCTTCGCGGTACTCCTGGTCGGTAAAAGCGCGAATTTCGCTTTGCTGGACCCTAATGGTCAGGCCCGGAAACTGATCCTGGGCCTCAATGCACTTTTTAGGGGTGAGCGAGACGCGCTTGTCGGGCGGGGTTTTGCCTTCGCGCAGCAGGCCAATAGTGAGGGTGGACATACGTAGCAGTTGGATGGGATGGGGCTTAAAGGTAGCAAGCCCATTTGGCATCCGGGGCCGCGCCCAGGGGGGCAAACGGGCCACCAATGCCGGGCCGCCCAACCCACCGGGTTCTGGCTACCAGCTAAAACTCCAGCAGCAGCGAGGCCGGGCAATGGTCGGAATGAACGACATCGGGCAGCAGATCGGCGTGGCGGATGTGGGGCACGAGGCAGTTGTCGACCAGCAGGTGGTCGAGGCGCCAGCCTACGTTGCGGGCGCGCGAGCCGGCGCGGTAGCTCCACCAGGAATAGCGCTGGGGCGCGTCGCCGTGGTGGTGGCGGAACGAGTCGGTGAAGCCGTCGGCCAGCAAGTTCTGAAACCACTGCCGCTCCTCGGGCGTGAAGCCCGGGCTTTTCTGGTTGGCCTTGGGGTTGTGCAAATCCAGCTCGCGCTGGCAGCAGTTGAAGTCGCCGGCCACCACCAGCGGCGGCACCCCGGCGGCCCGCAGCCCCGCCACGTAGCGCCGGAAAAAGTGCAGCCACTCCACCTTAAACGCCTGCCGCTCGGGTCCGCTCGTGCCCGAGGGCATGTAGGTGTTCAGCACGGCGCAGTGCGCAAAATCGAGCCGCAATACCCGGCCTTCGGTGTCGTAGAGCGCCTGCCCGCAGCCCTCGGTTACAGCCAGCGGCTTCTCCTTCGAGAAGGTGGCCACGCCGCTGTAGCCGGGCTTTTGGGCCGGGTGCAGGTAGGCGTGGTAGCCCAAATCGGTCAGCCGCGACACATCGAGCAGCTCGCGGCCGGCCTTTATTTCCTGCACGCACAGCACGTCGGGCTGGGCCGTGGCCACCCAGTCGGCCAGGCCCTTGCTCAGGGCCGAGCGCAAGCCGTTAAGGTTATAAGAAACGATGTTCATCTGATGGATTTTCCGGCGCAAAAAGAACGTCATGCTGAGCTGATCGAAGCATCTCTACCGCAACGGTAAGCCTGGCACTGCTAAGCTGCCTGAACTTCGGAATTATCGCGGTAGAGATGCTTCAACCAGCTCAGCATGACAACGTTCTTTGTTGCTGCTTCTTTATTCCTCCTGATTCTGCTCGTCGAAGTATTCCAGCACGTGCCATTTTAGCATGCGCTCCTGCTCCTTGAGGTTGGAGAAGGGCAATTGCTGCAATAGCCGGTAATGGGGCCAGCCTTCGGCATCCACGCTTTCGCGCTCGTAGTAGCCCGAAATGCTGAACAGCCGGCAAGTGGCAATGTGCATCAAATCCTGCTTCTGCTCCTTCGTGAAAGGCCCCGCACCCTGGCCCAGCTCCTGCACGCCAATGAGTAGCAGCAGGGCATTCAGGTCGGGTTTCTTACCGAAGCGGACGCGCATTTCGGTCATCAACTCCCACCAGCGGTGCTCGAACTGGGCTTCGGTTTCCTGAGGATCGAGCATGTTTAAACGGCGTGCGGATGAACGGGCGGCGGGGTTACGGTCTCTTCCTTGAGGGCTTCCCAGTACTCCACGGCCCGTCGGAAGTGCGGAATCACGATGCTGCCCCCGATAAGGTTGGCAATGGCGAACAGCTCGTAGATTTCCTCCTCGCTCACTTTCTCCTCGTAGCACTTGCCCAGGTGGTACTTGATGCAGTCGTCGCAGCGCAGTACCATTGAACAGGCCAGACCCAGCAACTCTTTGGTTTTCACGTCGAGCGCGCCATCCTGGTACGTATTGGTATCGAGGTTGAAAAACCGCTTGATAACCTTGTTGTCGGCCGCCATGATTTTCTCATTCATGCGCTGGCGGTAATCGTTGAATTCGGTGACGATGCTCATGGCTTACTATACTGACTGAGTGAAGTGTTGAGGTGCTGACTAGGCTTACTAGCTGATTTGCCCGGCTATTGCGCGTAGTGCAACTGGGCCGGCATACAGCACGAGCCGGCTCACTTCAACACCCCGGTGTTGAAGTTTCAGCATTAAGCCCTAAAATTAGGGAGAAGTTTTCCTCCAGGCCCGCTTGCCGCCCCGTTGCTATGCCGCTGCCCGTTGCACTTTCCGATTTCGTGAGCCTGCTGTTTCCGCGGGTATGCCTGGCCTGCCAGGATCCGCTGGCCCGGGGCGAGGATGACCTCTGCACCGACTGCCGCGCTCAGCTGCCCTACACCGACTACCACCGGCTGCCGCCCGCCGAGAACCCGCTGGCCCGCCGCTTCTGGGGAAAGCTGCCGGTTACGCATGTGCTGGGCTACCTCACGTTCCAGAAACACGGCCGGGTTCAGCACCTGCTGCACGCGCTTAAATACCGCAATCAACAGCAAGTGGGCAGGGTGCTGGGTCGCCACTTCGGCCACGAGTTGGCCGCAGCCGGCTACACCGATACGTTCGGCTTGGTGGTGCCCGTGCCACTGCACCCGCGCAAACTGGCCCGCCGCGGCTACAACCAGGCCGACAGCTTCGCCGAGGGACTGGCCACTGCTTTAGGCTGTACCTGGCAGCCCGAGGTCCTGCGCCGCACCGCCGCCACCGAATCGCAGACCCGGAAAAACCGCCTGCAGCGCTGGCAAAATGTAGCCACCGTTTTCGAAGCTGCCCGCCCCGACTTACTCGCGGACCAGCACATACTAGTTGTGGATGACGTGCTGACCACCGGGGCCACGCTCGAAGCTTGCTGCGCCGCCCTGCTCGCCGCCGGGGCCCGCGAAGTCAGCGTAGCTACCATCGCCGTCGCCTAAATCACAGATGCTGTGGATGAAAAGGATTCGTTTTGCTGGCCGGTAGTTGCTCTGCTGGCAGATTGAATGGCGGGTATTATCGATTCATTTGGAAGAACAGTCTGCTTGATCAGCAAAACAGCCACCCCGCATGGGGTGGCTGTTTTGCTGTTTGGAATATCCTGCAAGCTGCTGTGTCAGAACGAGTTCTTTCTCATCTGCAGCACCTGTGGTTCTATTTGTTCGAGCCGGCGTTGATCATCGCGCAGCGGAAACCGATGGTAGCCGTGGCGGAGTCTTCGGCCATGAAACGGCGCGTACCGGGCGAGAGCCAGTAGGCTACGTCGCGCCACGAGCCGCCCTTGTACACGCGTACATGGTCGTCGATGAGCGACTGGTAGCCCTTCTTGTCATACTTCTCCGAGGGGTCGAGGTAGCCGTTGCGGCGGAAGGGGTTCAAATCTTCCACATCCTCGTAAGAAAGGGGACGGTAGATATCCTGCACCCACTCGTTCACGTTGCCGGCCATGTTGTAGAGGCCATAGTCGTTGGGCGGATACGAGAATACCTGCTCGGTAATCATAGCGCCATCGTTGAGCGAGCCGGCAATACCGGCGTAGTCGCCGCGGCCACGCTTAAAGTTGGCCAGGAACTGCCCGCGACCTTTGCCATAGGGGTTGCGTACCTGCCGGCCATCCCAGGGGTAAATGCGCTTGTTCTCCTGGTTTTCGTTGCCGGTCTCCTGGGTACCAATGAGGGCCTGCGCAGCGTATTCCCACTCGGCCTCGGTGGGCAGGCGGTAGTTGGGCAGGGTGTTACCGTTTTCGATGGCGATTTTCACACCACCGTTGTCGGAAGTGCCTTCGGCCGCGTCGCCGCCCTTGTTCTTCTTGCGGCTAAACAGGCCACCCTTACGGCTACCGCCACCACTCTCAGACGCCTCACCGGCCAATACTTCGTTCACTTTGGCCGTGCGCCAAGTGCAGAAGTCGTTGGCCTGCAACCAGCTCACACCCACTACCGGGAAGTAGCGGAAGCCGGGGTATCGCAGGTAATAATCTACGTACGGGTCGTTGAACGACAGCTCGCGGGCCCACACGGTGGTGTCGGGCAGGGCCGACATGTAGAATTCCTCGGCCGAGTCTTTACGCACGTAGTGCAGGTATTCGAGCCAGTGGATGTTGGCTACTTCCACCTCATCCATGTAGAAAGAGGCCAGCGTAACGGTACGCTCCAAGTTGTCGTGGGTCATGGCCACGTCCTCTTCGGCCGAGCCCAGCACCGTGCGGCCACCTTCGATAAACACCAAACCCGGACCCTCAGGGATTCCCTGATAGTCAGACACCTTCATGCCTTCCTCGGTGTTGTACTCAATGCCCGTGGTCGAGCTGTATTTGCCGGGGTTGGTGGCTGAACGTCCGCCCTTATTACAGGCAGTCAGGGCACAAGCTCCGACGAGGGCGAAGCCCAGGTACTTGGAAATATTCATGATCAAGTTGAAACTACCTGTTAAGAAAGCATTTAGACAAGGCAAGTCGGGTGCAATAATACAACATTTTAAAAAGCCGGGCAAGGAATTTTCGGGTAATTGCGTCGCTTCAGTCGGCGCCAGGCTGCTTCCAGCGTATCGAACTCGCGCAGCGTGAGCGAAAGCTCGTGGGCACCACCTAAATCGGCGCTGAACTGACTGAGGCTGACATCGTAGCTATAACCAAGCCGAAAAGTGCCCGCGCTGATACCCGCTACGGCCGTAAGTACCTGCTGGGGGCGGGGGGCACCGGGTAGCGGCAGGCCCCGGTACACGGCCCCGAGTGTAAGTGGCGTCGTGGTAAAATACAATCCAAGGTCGGTGCGTTCCGAGTTGCCCTGGCGGGTGTAGCCGGCCGTGGGGCTCAAGCTGACCTCGCGCTGCTCGCGCACGGTGTTTACCTTGGCAAAGTAGAATTTGTAGCCGCCCTGCACGTTCAGGCGCATCGGCAGCGCGGCCTGAGCGGCAAAGCCCAGGTCGGGCTGGTTGAGGTGGTGGGCTGCCACGCCCAGCCAGAACTGCGGCCCGAACAGCAGCCCGCCCACACTGGCCGTGAGGTAGTTAACGGGCGCATAATCAGCGGCTTCCTGGCTGAGGTTGCGCACCTGGCCGTCATCGGAGAGCTGGTCGCCGAAGATTAGGTTGCTGTAGCCGACGCGCTGGCGGCCGTAGCTGAGCGTGGCCCCGCCGCTGAGGCTAAGCTGGCGGTTCAGGCGCACGTGGTAGGCGTACACGCCCCCCGCCTGCAGGCGGGTGTAGCCCACGGCCCCCGTGCGGTCCTGGTTTATCAGCAGGCCAAAGGCGCTGCGTTGGTTGCGCAGGCGGTAATCGGCGGCCAGCTGGGTGGTCTGGAACGTGCCGGCCAGGGTGGGGAACTGATTACGGTAGCTTAGCGTCACGCCATAGTCGTCGAGCAGGCCGGCATAGGCGGGGTTGAGCTGCATACGGTTGGCAAACGGCTGGGCGAAGTACAGGTCCTGGGCCACGGCGGCGGGGCCAGCCAGCAGCAGCCCGGCGGCGGCCAGCCACTGCCGCCGCTTCCTGGGTTCTGCCGCCGAATTGCTGGTGCTTCGCATACGTGGGCTGCTAACGAGCGGGCCGGCGGGTTTGGTGCCCGGAGTCCGCCAGGAACTGTGAAAGTGTGGCCGGTGTAGAGATGCAGCCGCTGGGGTCTCGTTATTGAACGACGCTGGTTGGCTACGTCAGCCAGCCGCCGAATGACCCGCATCGGCAACATCAGCAGCGACGAGATGCAAGCTATTGCGCCGGTGCGCCGTTGTATAAAACTACGGTGCGGTTGAGTTTCTCCTTACTTTTGCCCGGGTCGGTAGGCGGGCTGATTGTTCTGATAATCAGCCTGGCGGCCGAAATCTACCTCTTTTAAGCATCTGTTTATGCGTAAGTTTTTTGTCGGCCTCGGGATTTTTCTGGTGGTGCTGGTGGCCTTTCTGGCCGCGGCGCCGCTGCTGTTCAAAGATAAAATTAAAGCTGCCTTCGACCAACAACTCGCCCAACGCGTGCGGGCCGAGGTGCAGTACGACCCCGAAAACATCGATGTAACGCTGCTGAGCAGCTTCCCCGACCTGGCGCTGCGCATCAGCCAGCTGCGCATTATTGGCCAGGACTCGTTCTCGCGCGATACGCTGGCCTACCTGCCCGAAACCCGGGTGGGCCTGAACCTAATGAGTGTTATCAGCGGCGACCAGATAAAGATCAAGAACATCACCCTCGAAGAGCCCGACATAAATATAAAGGTGCTGAAAAGCGGCCGCGCCAACTGGGACATCTTTGTGTCGGACTCGGCTGCCGCTACTAAGGGGCAGGATACCTCGGCGGTGAGTTTGGCCATTAAGGGCTGGCAGATCAACAAAGGCCACCTGCGCTACGACGACCGGAGCATCCCGTTCGGGATGGAGCTGCGCGGCATCGAGCACACCGGCTCGGGCGACTTTGAGCAGAACATCTTCGATATGGTGAGCCAGACCACGGCCCAATCGGCCTCGCTGAGCTACGATGGCGTGCAGTACGTGAGCAACAAGCAGCTCGACGCCGACGTGACGATGGCAATGAATCTGGAGAAGATGCTCTTCACCTTCAAAGACAATAAGGTGAAGCTGAACGACTTTCCGGCCACCTTCCAGGGCACCATCGGCCTGCCCAACGCCACCGACATTGTGTACGACCTCACCTTCAAGGCGCTGGAAACCGATTTCAAGAACATCCTGAGTCTGGTACCGGGCGCGTACAACGAGCAGTTCAAGGACATCAAGGCCGATGGCAAAGTGGCGTTTGACGGATATTTCAAGGGCGTGCAGAACGCGCTGCAGATGCCCGGCTACGGCGTGAATCTGCAGATCAAGGACGGCAGCTTCCAGTACCCGGCCCTGCCCGAGCGCGCCCGCAACATCAACGTGGACATGGTGGTCGACAACCCGTCGGGCTTCACCAACAACGTGAAAGTGAACGTGAAGCAGTTTCACCTCGATTTGGGCAAGAACCCGATTGACGGGCAGGTGGCCATCGACGGGCTGGCCCCGATGAACGTGGACGGCCGCTTGAAAGCTAACGTGGATTTGGCCGAAATGCTGAAAGTGTACCCGGTGAAGGACTTGCTGCTACGCGGCAAGCTGTTCGTGGATGCCACCGCCAAGGGGGTATATTCGGCTACCCGCATGCCCGTTATTCAGGCCAGAATGAACCTGACCAACGGCTACGTGAAGAGCAAGCAGTTTCCGGCCCCCATCGAGAACCTGACGCTGAACGGCACCGTCACCAACCCCACGGGCCAGATAAACGACACCAAAGTCAACATCCCGCAGTTTAAAATGCTGCTTGATGGTGAGCCGCTGGAAGGCCGCGTGGCCACCCAGGGCGTGGACAAGCTGGCGTTTGACACCGATGTGAAAGGCACGGTGGATTTGACCAAGCTCACCAAAATTTTTCCGCTCGAAGGCATGACGGTGGCCGGCCGCTTGAGCGGCAACGTGGCTGCCCGGGGCAACATGGCCGACATTGAGGCCGGCCGTTACCAATCAGTAGTAGCCTCGGGCACCGTGCAGGCGCGCAACATCGATTACAAGAGTCCCGATTTTCCGCAGGGCATGAAGGTGAGCCAGGCCACGGCCACCTTTAATAACGACCAGATTGTGCTGCGCGACCTGCAGGGTTTCGTGGGCTCGTCGGACGTGGCGGCTTCGGGCACCATCAGCAACTACCTGGGCTACCTGTTCGTGCCCGGCCAGCCCTTGCGCGGCGATCTTACGGTGAACTCGCGCCGCTTCAACCTGAACGAGTGGATGGTAGACGAGGTGAGCGCCAAGCCCACCGCCGGCGCCAAGGCCACGGCCAAAGCCCCCGCCGCCACCGCCCAGGCCGATGGCGTGCTGCAGATTCCGAAGGAGTTCGACCTGACCATGAACACCACCGTGGGCCAGGTGCTCTATGACAACCTGAAGCTGAACGACGTGAAGGGCACCGTGACGGTGCGCAACCAAGTAGCCACGCTCAAAGGCCTCACTTTCAATACGCTCGGCGGCGCTTTTGCCACTAACGGCTCATACAGCAGCCAGAACCTGGCCCACCCGAAGTTCGATTTCAGGCTGAACGTGAAGAACCTGAACTTCCAGCAGGCGTTTGCGGCCTTCAACTCGATTAAAACGCTGGTGCCGCTGGCGGCCAATCTGGAGGGCATCTTCTCGACCAACTTCAACGTGAGCGGTGAAATGGGCCCCGATATGCTGCCCCGCTACAGCACCCTGACCGGCAAGGGTGTGTTCGATATTGTGCGGGCGGCCGTGGCCAGCTCGCCGGTGCTGGCCAAAATCAGCAACCTTACGCAACTGCAGGAGCTGAAGAATTTCGTGGTAACCAACAAGGACGTGGCGGCCGAAATTATCAACGGCAACTTCGTGGTGAAACCGTTTGATTTGAACGTGGGCCAGATTAAGATGACGGTGGGCGGCTCGAACAGCATTGCCGACGGCGGGCTGGAATACGTGGCGGCTCTTGATGTACCCACGGGTCAGGTCGGTAGTGCCCTCAGCAGCCAGCTCACCCGCCTCACCGGCGTAGCCAACCTCAAAAGTACCGAGCGCGTGACCTTGGGCCTGACTATCGGCGGCACCATGAGTAACCCCCAGGTAAAGCTGAGCAGCGGTAGCGTGAAGGGCCAGGCCAAGGATATTGCTAAGGAACTGGTTAGTGGCATTGTGCAAAGCAAGCTCGACGACTCGAAGGCCGGTTTGGCCGCCAAGCTGCTGCTTTCCCAGGATAGCCTCAAGAAAGAAGCCCTGGTGAAGCGCCAGGAGCTGGAGCTCCGCGCCCAGCAGGAGCTGGAGAAGCGCCGCCTCGAAGCCGAAGCCAAGCTGCGCGAGCAGGCCAAAAAGGGCCTCAATAGTCTCTTCGGTAAGCCCAAGCCGGCCCCTGCTCCGACCCCAGCGCCGGCCCCCACCGAGCCCAAGCCGACCCCTGCGGCCACCCCGGCTCCGGCGCCCAAGCCCGCCGCCCCCAAAGCCCCGGCCGATACGGCCAAAGCGGGCGGTTAATTTCGGTCGTGCTGAGGAAGTGCAATTTTTGGCTAGTTTGTTGTAGGGCCGCAAAGCCCGCCGGCGCAAGCATCGCCCCGGGCTTTTTATTCCACCAATTCACCCATCTGCCATGCTGTTTGCCCGCCCGCTGTTCTATGTCTTCGTGGCCGCCCCGCTGCTGCTGGCCTCCTGTAGCAATAATGATAAGTCGGACGACGCGCTTGCGTCCGGCACGCTCGAAGTGCGTCTGACGGATGCTCCCGGTGATTTTCGGGCGGTAATACTCGATGTGCGCCAGATTGAGATTCATCTGAAGGAAGAAGGCAACCCTGATGGCTGGCAGCTGCTGCCTTTCCAGGCGCAGCCCATCAACGTGCTGGAGTACGTGAACGGCCGCTCGGCGCTGCTGGTTAGCTCCGATTTCGAGCCGGGCCAGCTGAAGGAAATCCGCCTGATTCTCGGCCCCGACAGCTACGTAACCGGCCGCGACGGCCAGCGCTACGACCTGAAAACGCCCAGCGGCCAGTCGTCGGGCGTGAAGCTCAAGCTTAGCAAGAAAGACCTGTACCAGCAAAGCAGCAACTACCAGCTGCTGCTCGATTTCGACGTGGCCAAATCCATTGTGGAGCGCGGCAACTGGAAGCCCGGCAACGACAAAAAGGAGCGCTACCTGCTCAAGCCCGTGATTCGGGTGGTGGCCCAGGATATCCGGGGCGGCCTGCGCGGCACGGTAACCCCAGCCGCGGCCCTGCCGCAGGTGCTGGCCATCCGCTCGTCCATCACGCCCGCCGACACGTTCAGCACCTCCGCCGATGTGGCCGGCGCCTTCCAGCTGGGCGCCCTGCCCTCGGGCACCTACCGGGTCGAGTTCTTCCCTTCGGCCACCGCGCCGGCCAACCAGGGCAGCTACAAGCAGGTTACCCGTACCGGCATCATCGTAACCAACGACCAGCTGACGGACATCGGCAGCACCCCGCTGCAGTAAGCCCGTTTTGGCCTAACTTGGCTGCCCAAAGCAAGCGCGCCCCCTGCCGGTTTGGCAGGGGGCGCGCTTGCTTTGGGGGGCGGCCTCGTCGGCCGTAATCAGTTCTCCACCCGCAACAGCAGCAAGCCTATGTTTTATCTGATACCGGGTTTGGGGGCCGATGAGCGGGTGTTCCAGCGGCTGCAGCCCTTGCTGCGCGAGAGCAGCCAGGTGCTGCCCTGGCTGCCGCCCGAGTCGGCCGACGAACCGCTGCCGCACTACGCGGCCCGGATGGTCGGGGCTATTCCGGTGGACGCGACGGGCTGGCTGGTGGGCGTGTCGTTTGGCGGAGTGGTGGCACTGGAAATGCAGCGGCTGCGGCCGGGGTTGCGGCCGGTGCTCGTCAGCAGCCTGCCCGATGCCCAGAGCCTGCCGCTGCTGCTGCGGCTGGTGCGGGCCTCGGGGCTGTACCGGCTGGTGCCGCCGCAGTGGCTGAAGCTGTTTCCAAGGGCCGGACAGCTGTATTTCGGGGTGCGGGGCGGGGCCGAGTACCGGCTGTTCCGGCGCATTCTGCTCGATATGGAGCCGCGCTACACCCGCTGGGCCATCAATAGCCTGCTGCACTGGAACAGCACCGGCGTGGCACCTGCCGTGCAGCTGCTGGGCACCCGCGACCGGGTGTTTCCGCCCGGCAACCGCCCCATCGACTACCGCATTAGCGGCGGCGGCCACTTCATGATATTGAGTCACGCCGAAGAAATTGCGCAGATTCTGAACGGGCTGGATTTGGGGTGAGGCAGAGGGAGGAACGTCATTCAGAGCGCAGCGAAGAATCTCGCGTGCTGACGCTGCAATGCTAACCCAACGTCAGCACGCGAGATTCTTCGCTGCGCTCTGAATGACGTTCCTTTGTGTACGTTTCCCACCCATCACTCTATCATCTCACCCTATGCTTGCCACTTACCCGCACCACGGCCGCACGTTCAGTTTCAACCCGCACGAGCCGCTGGATATTTCGCTGCCGCTGGCGCCGGGCGATGGGCAGGTGAGCTGTTTCTGGGCCGAGCCGGTGGAGTTTGAGGTGATTCTGGTGGGCGACTACGTGGGCAGCGTGGCGGCGGGCGGTAGCACCAACTACAAGCGCGTGCACGTTACGCCCCACGGCAACGGCACGCATACCGAGTGCTACGGCCACATTTCGGCCGCACCGGAGGCTACGCTTAACCGCTGCCTGCGCCGCTTTCTGTTCGTGGCCCGGCTGGTATCGGTGCAGCCGCGGCCCCAGCCCAACGGCGACGAGGTGGTGATGCTGGCCGACGTGCGCCGCGAGCTGGAAGGTGGTTCCGAGGCCGCCGTACGCCCCGAGGCCCTGGTGCTGCGCACGCTGCCCAACCACCGTGCCAAGCGCAGCCGCCAGTACTCGGGCACCAACCCCACCTACCTCGAACCCGCGCTGGCCGACTACCTGGCCCAGCAGCACATCGAGCACCTGCTGCTGGATTTGCCCAGTGTCGACCGCGAAGAAGACGGGGGCGAGCTGCTGGCCCACCACGCGTTCTGGCAGTACCCGCACGCCACCCGCCAGCAGGCCACCATCACCGAGCTCATCTTCGTGCCCGATGCCGTGGAAGACGGCCTTTACCTACTCAACCTGCAGATAACCAGCCTGGAGCTGGACGCCAGCCCCAGTAAGCCGGTGCTGTATGCGTTGGGAAACTAAGCCCTAATTCAGCCACACCGTGAGCAGCAGCTCGAAGCGGTGGGGGGCAAAGGCGTTGTAGTAGGGCGCTTCCCCCTTGAAGCCCAGTACGTGGACCAGGGCAATGCCCTCGGTGCGCGAATCGACGGTGCGGATGGGGTAGAGCCGGCCGGCCTCGGGCCAGTCGCCGACGTGGTTGTGGGGACGCTGGTCGGCGTCGAGGCAGCGGGCGTAGTCGATGAACGGGGCGTGGCGGGTGGCTTCGGCCAGGGTCAGGTTGTCAACTTCGTATTTAGGCATGGCGTTTTTTGAGCTACAAGCGGTAAGCAGCAAGCTACAAGCGTAGTGCTGGGCGTCGACCTGCAGCTGGTGGCTGACGGCTTACTACTCCGAGTTAAAGGCTGAATTTCAGGCTGAGCTTCACCCCGAACGTGCGGGCGTCGGGCCGGGTGCGGTAGGTGAGGCGGTGCAGGAAGTCAACCCGTACAATTTTAAAAATGTTCTCGATGCCGTAGCCCACCTCGGCGTAAGGCAGGCGGCCCAGCGACTGAAAGGCGGGCAGCGGCTGGCCGGTAACCGGGTCGTTGAGGGGGATGATACGGCGGTTGGCGTCGCTGACATTGCCCCAGAGCAGATTGGTGGTAGCCACCAGCCGCCAGTTAAGCTGCTTGATAGCCGGCAGCGAGTTCAGCAGGAAGCCCCCGAACTGATGCTCTAGCTGCAGGCCCGCGTACCGGTCGCTCACGAACTCGAAGTAGCGCATCAGGTTATAAGCGCCGGCGTTGTAAAAGAACGACTGGTTGCCCAGGTGGCTTTTGAGCACCGGATACGGCACGGTGCTCGGGATGTAGCCGGCATCGAGGCGGTAGGTAGTGCGACCCAGCTGGCCCAGGCGCAGGCTGTGGTCGATGAGCAGGTTGAACTTCTGGTAACGAAAATCGGAGCCCAGCAGGTTGTTGAGGCCCAGCGTGTAGCGCACCGTGAACACCGGCCAGCGCTTGAGGCCCACGGCTGTGCGGCGGTTCTGATTGTTGGCCACCAGCACTTCGTCGCGGGCGTAGCGCGATTCCACGATTACTTCCGAGAGCGTAAAATCGGAGCCGGTGGGGTTGCCGGGCTGGGGCTCGCGGGTGTAGTAGAGGAAGGGGTAGAGCGGCTGGAACTGCTGGCGGCGCAGCATCACGCGTTGGGTGAAGCCGCGGAACAGATCGGACTGCACCGCCACGCTGGTTAAGTCGCGCAGCAGCGGGCGGCTGTTACTGATGTTGCCCAGGCGGGCGGCGGCCTCAAACAGCGGATTTTCGAGGGCGTAATCGTTGTCGAGCAACGCTACTTGGTCGATGTCGTGGCGGTGTTCGAAGTTGGCCACCGTCCAGTGCCGGCGGTCGATGATACGCTGGGCCCGCAGGCCGTACTTGAAGCGGCCGTCCTGGGTGCCGTAGGCCAGGTAGGGCCGCAGCTGCCAGTCGCGGCTCCACTCGGTAGAGGTGCGGAAGCCCAGGCGCAGGCGCAGGCCCTCGATGTTGTTGTAGCCGACGGTGGCCAGAATCGGCCCCAGATCAACCTTGCCCAGCGGATAGTAGCCGTTCACCACAATATCGGCCAGCTCCATGACCGAGCGCACGGCCGGCAGCTGGCGCACCGTGTCGAGCACAATCAGCGTGAGCTGCTCCTGGCGGCTGAGCGAGTCGGGCCGGTTGGCGGCGAAGTAGCCGGGCGGTACGTCGTAGGCGTCGGCGGCTACCTCCAGGGGCTTGTCGTAGAACGCCAGCGGCCGGGGCTGGTTCACCTGGAAATTGGTGTACACCGTGCTGATGCGGGCCAGCACGCCGGTGCTGCCCTTGGTGGGCCGGATGCCGATAGCAAAGCGCGTAACGGTAGGCAGCCAGGGCCCGGCCTCGGTGGGGGCCAGCTCCTGGCGCACGGCAATCTGCTCGATGAAGTTGAGGTTGGCCTGCGTGCTGACTTCCACATCGAGCTTGCGCAGGGCGTAGGTGTCGGTGGTTATCCAGATGGTGCCCTTGAAGGCCAGATCCTGGGGGCGGCGGGGCGTTACCTTCAGCTTGTAGCAGTAGTCGTCGCCGACCATGAGCGAATCCTGCAGCTCGTACTCATAAGAGAACTTCCAGCCCTCGGCAATGGGCGAGATGAAGTCTTTGCCCACAATGCGAATCCAGTTGCGGTAAAAATCCCAGTCCTGAAATGACGAGCCCATAATCTGCGACACCACCGAGCCCTCGCGGGGGGCCGCGCCGTGCATCTGGGTTTTGGCTACTTCCTCGCGCTGGCGCAGCGGCTCGTTGTTCTGATAGTAGTGCGACAGTACTTCGGAGGCGAAGATGGGCACTACCGGCCGGCCGTTGGCGTCGCGCTCCAGGCCCAGCGTATCGGCCACGGCCGTAATCTGGCGCAGCAGCTTGCGGCGGCTCAGCTGGTCGGGCAGATTGTTGATGAGCAGCTCGTTGCGGGCGTAGCTGTCGTAGTCGTAGGCCGTCAGTTCGGTTTTCTGGTTGCGGCGGCGGTTATCCTGCACCCGGCGCAGGATGCGGTAGGCCGGGTTTTCGTAGGGCCGCACCACCACCTCGCCCAACGACACGCTGCCGCTGCCCAGCACAAAGTTGAGCGTCTGGCGGGCGGCGATGCCGCTGATGGCCTTTTTGACTGGGGCAAAGCCAATGGCCGAGGCCGTCAGCGTGTCGGCCGGGCCGGTGATGGTGAACTGGTAGCGCCCGTTTTCGTCGGCGGTAGCACCCTGGCTGGTGCCGCGCACAAACACCGAGGCAAAGGGCACGGGCTGGCCGTTGGTTTCGGTGATGCGCCCACTGAAGCTGACGCGCTGGGCCCAGGCCGTTGGCCCCATCAAAAGCAGGAGCAGCAGCAAAACGGGAACAACAGCAAGGCGCATAAACAGGGAGGCAACGAGGTAGCCGGCCACAAACAAGGCTAGCCGCAGTAAGATAGGTTCCTTGGCCGGGAAAACCCAACCGGCCCCGGCAAGTTCCGGCCGTGTCGCTTATTTGGGGCACTCCTCCCGCGTGAGGGTTTCGTTGATGCAGATGGCGGCACCGCTCCCCTCGGCCGCGGCCAGCAGCGCCTGCTGGGTGCCGGGCGTATTGTCGCCGGCCGCGTACAGGCCCGGCACCGAGGTCTGGTGCTGCTTGTTTACCCGGATAGCTCCCTTGGCGCTGAGCCGGCAGCCCATTTCTTCGGCCAGCGGACTACGCTGGTGCTGGTGCGGATGGATGAACAGGGCCGTGCGGGCCAGCCGCTCGCCCGACTCGAACACCAGGTGGCGCAGCTCGCCGCCGGCCGTGCCTTCGAGACCCACCAGCGGCTCGTCGCGCACCACAATGCCCTGGCGGCGCAGGCGGCGGCGGGCGTGCTGGCTCAGGCTGGCCGGGTCCTCCACGCACACCACCACATCGGGGCTCCAGCGGCTCACCAGCAAAGCCAGGCCGGTTACCAGCTTGGCCCGGCCGTACACGGCCAGGGCCTGGTCGCGGTGCTCCCAGCCGTGGCAGTAGGGGCAATGCAGCACCCCCTGGCCCCACAACTCGCGCATGCCTGGCAGGGGCGGCAGCTCATCCTCGACGCCGGTAGCCAGCAGCACCTTGCGGGCCGTGCGCGTGCTGCGCCGGCCGGTAGGGCCCTCCAGCGTCAGCTCGAAGTGCTTGCCACACCGGACCAGCCCCACCACTTTCGCTTCCTTTATTTCCACCGAGTCGTAGGCCTCCAGCTCGGCCCGGCCCAGGTTCAGCAGCTTGGCGGGTGGCGTGCCGTCGCGGGTGAAGAAAGCCTGCACGGCCGGTGAGGGCGCATTGCGGGGCGGACCTCCATCGAGCACCAGCACCCGGCGCAGGCAGCGGCCCAGCACCAGCGCGGCGCTCAGTCCGGCACTGCCGGCCCCGATAATGGCTACATCAACATCAGTAGGTACCCGGCCGGGTACACAGCGGCGAGCAGAAGGCATAGGGCAGATGGGATAAAGAGGGACTACGGGGAAGGCGTGGGACCAGCCGATACGGCCGCAACCCTATACCGCCAAAGCAGTTGGCTGGTTGTGCAGGGCAGCCACACACGGCACCCCCAAAAGCAAGCGTCCCCCCGCCGGGTGGCGGGAGGACGCTTGGTTAATAAACAATCAGCGAGTGACTATTGCTTGACAACGCGGCGGCTGAACGACTGACCGTTGCCCTGCACCTGCACCAGGTAGGTGCCGTTGGGGAGGTTGGTCAGTTGCAGCTCCTGCACGGTACCGCCGTTCTGGCGGAAGGTGCGCAGTACGCGACCCGTCATGTCCACCAGCGTTACCTGGTAGGTGCCGGCTGGAGCGCCGCTCAGATCGAGCTTGGCATCCTGGATGGCGGTGGCGGGGTTCGGGTACACGTCCATCAGCTTGCTGGCCGTGAGGCCAAAGCGTACTGCCTGCACTTCGCTCAGTGCTTCGGTGCCGTCGGTATCTACTTGGCGCAGGCGGTAATATACCAACCCGGCCGGGGCCTGACTGGCTACCTGCACGTCGGTGTAGTCGTAGGTGCTAACCGACTGGGTCGAGCCCTGGCCTTTCACCTGGCCCACGGCCACGAAGTTGCGGGCATCGAAGCTGCGCTCTACCACGAAGCGGTCGTTGTTGAGCTCCTGCGCTGTTTTCCAGTTCAGGCGGGCATTCAAGCCGGCGGCCTGAGCCCCGAAGGCTACCAGCGTTACAGGCAGCGGGTTGTTTTTGATAACGATGTTGACTGTCTGGGTCGTAATGCCGCCGGTAACGTCGGTGGTACGCACCTGCACAGGGTAGGTGCCCTTCACCAATTTCGTCCGGTCGGCTACGAAGAACCGGCCGGTAACAGCATCCAGACCCACGCCGGCAGGTAGAGCCGTAGTGCCGCTAAGCGCCGTAGCCGTATTAACTGCACCATCGGCATCCGATACGGTAGCCAACGAGGCGCCATTGGCATACCCCCCGGTGGGGGCCGCTACTACCGAGTAAATGGCTTCGGTGTCGTCGAAAACAGTGATGGTAACTGGTATGGCCGTGGAAGTGCCGCCTGCCGCATCCTGGGTCGTTACGGTGTAATTGTAAGTTCCGGCGAAAGGTACTGAAGTACCAGTCACAACAATTCGGCCCGTAGTCGCGTCAAGCGTCATGGCGTTAGCCAGCGGACCCGTAACCAGGGTGGCACTGGTTACATCTGTATCGGGGTCCGTAACCGTGGCCAGGGTCGATCCATTGCTCAAGCCGTCTCGGTTGAAGCGGTTGTTGGTGGAGTAAGTCGCCGCGTTGTCAGAGGCAATGATTTTGATAGTCACAGGAACGGAAGCAGTGGTGCCGCCCGTACCGTTGAAAGTTGTTACGGTGAAGTTGTAAGTGCCGACTGCAATATTCCCAGTACCGTTTCTATAGAAATTTCCTGATCCGGCGTTCCTATCGTCGAAGAGCATGTTGGTAGGCAAATTACCCGTTAGTATGGTGGCTCTGGTAATAGAGCCATCTGGGTCTGTGACAGAGGCGAAAATTTCACCACTACCAGTACTAGTTCTATAGAAAACGTTCGGCGAGGAGTACACCGCCGGCTGGTCTGCCACCGTCAGGGCGTAGTTTACATTCGCGCTCCTGCCGCCGTAAGGATCCGATACGAAATACTGTAAAGTTGCAGTAGTAGGTGTGGCAGTCGTTCCGCGCTTGAATTCCAGTGTAGCTACCTGGTCTGCAGTCAGGGCTGTGTTAGCCGTAACGGCTATTCGGCCCCCACCATTATTGTAGTACAGGACACCGAAACCAGCTGCCGGAATTGACGCGAAGGTGTAGGTCAGGGGGTCGCCATCGGGGTCGTTGCCAGTCAGGGCCGGCAGAGCGGTGAACGCGGCCGTGTTGGCCGAAACAGTAGCCGACTTAGCCTGGGCCGTTGGGGCGCGGTTAACGGTCGTGGTAACGTTGGCGGCGGCCAGCGAACCGTTGTTGTCCGAGGGGTCGGCGTCGTCGGTGTCGATGGTGCTGCTGGCCCTACCCGTTACCGTCGTGCTTGGCATGTTGAAGCTGATGATAGCAGTATTTGCAACCCCCGGATTCAACGTCTGAATAAGTGGTAGTGTGAGCAGGCCGCTCGTATTGTTGTAAGAGCTGTTAGCCGGAAAATTAAGATCTTGGGAGTTTAAGCCGGGGCTGAGCTGCACTACGGGTCGCACACCGGTTGCGGCAAAGTCGCCGCTAGCTGTGGTGGTAGCAGTATAGGTTACACGCGGGCCTGCAATTGCGCGGGCCGGGCCACTGAGCGTGGTAGCGACGTTAGCCTGGGTGCACCAGGTCATGTAGTCGATACCAATATATTGCAGGCCCGGATCAGGCTGGCCTGCTCCGATATCATTCTTGTAAACAATGGTAAAGCTAACGATAGGCTTGTTGAAGGTTACCTGTACTGTTCCGTTAGCCGATCCATCGGCATTATTCTGGATGCCTGAAATAGTATTGCCCGACAGATCAGTGTAGGCCGTGTTGTTGACTACGGTAGCATCAGTGGAACTCAAGTTTAGAACTGAGCCATCGGCCTGGTAGGCCAGAAACGTTACCGCATCAATGAACGTGTTACCCCGGTCAAGATCCTGAATCTGAAGGGAGAAAGAATTAACTGGCCGGTTGAAGGAATAGCTGATTTGGGTGGCAGTTCCTGCTAAGCTAGTGTAGTCTGTGTACCACATCAGCGTATTGCTCAACTGCGTACGCTGCGTATCCTTGACGCGTAAGGATGTTTGGGTACCGTTGCCCGGCTCTACGTAACTGCCCTCAGTGGTAATAGTAGTATTGCGTGGCGCGGCACCTACTACTACGGGTGGAAGGCTTTTCCAGTCTTCGTTGGTCGTACGGGCAGAAAAAACCAAATCAGTCGAAACTGCACAAGTTGCTGCTACTGCCTGTGCCCGGGTGCCAACAGCCGAAACAGCCTGTCCTCTGGACGCGGTAGGGTTGCCGGTGTCTTCCCGAATGATTGACTTTTGCGCGGTCGAAGCTGATGGCTTCTGATGACCCGCTGCTGTCTTGTTACCCATTCCAAGTGCGTCAGTCGAAGAGTCACGAACAGGAACCTGAGCCAACGCGCCCAAAGGCAACAGCGTCAGGAGTAAAGAACGTACTAGTGTTTTCATGAAATGAAAAAGAAGTGAAGTTTCGAAGAATGCAGGGTAACGGTTGGCTAAGACGATTATTTGAGCCGGACAAAAGTACCCTACGGGCGACAAATGTAACCTTCTTATTCGGTCAACGTAGCATCCGGCTCGGTTAACTGGCCCGTTTACAGGTAGAATTTCTATGTCAAAAAACTTCTATTCCGATGCATTGCGCCTAAAAGTCTTTTTCAGGTGATGTCGAAACCTTCTAATATTAGCGCTACTGCCGGATTATGAGTGATTTGACGGGAATATGATGGGGTTCCTAATGTGTTAAAAAGATTATATTAAATAAATATATAATTATAAAAATGCAATATCGTTAACTGATCTATAGATTCAGGCACTTCAGCACTTCGCTCTCTCCTGCCAGCCATAGTCGCGTTGGAGGCAGTTACAGGTGTAGGACCAATACCTATTTTATTTGCAAGAAAACCTCCCCAAAAATCGGAGAGGTTTATAGTGGTCAGTGAGTTACACAAGCCACTGTTGCTCAGACGAACAGATGCCCAGGCAGCATTAGCATAACTGCCGCCGTCCGCTCTGGCCTACCAAGGCCAGCACCTCCTCGTTGAAGCCGGCTTGTTCAACCAGCTCCTCCAGCGGTAGGTGGAAGCGGTACTTCCAGAAGTGGGTGGGGTTGCTGGGTACGTTGATCTGCTCAGCCCGCGGGTCCTCCCGGCGGAGCTCGGCGCTGAGGGCCACCACGTCCTGGAGCGGGAAGATGGCCCACATGGCCGGCGAGTGCAGGTGCTGCTCCAGAATCTCGCGCACCACCCAGGGCTCGCAGAACTGCGGGGTGGCCTCGTGCCAATGGCCCAAAATGGTTTCAAAGAACCGTTGGGTCTGGGCGGGGTCTTCTTCCCACCAGCCGCGCAGCGTGCCCATGTCGTGCGAGCCGGGGCTCACTACGCTCAGGTAGGGCGCGGTGCCGGGGTGGCCGAACTCGGTGGTCGGGTCGGCGGGCATGCGCTGGATGTGCAGGCCCAGGATGCCCAGGTCGCGCATCACGCCGGGCACCGAGGCGGGCACCATGCCCAGGTCTTCGCCGCAGATGAGCATGTTGGTGGCCCAGCGCACGGGCGGCAGCTTGGTGAGGCCCTGCTCGCGCCAGAAACCCTCGTGGCGCTGGTAGAAAAAGTCGTGGTAGAGCGCTTCCAGGCGCGGGCGGGCGGCGGCGTCGAGCTCTCGGAACGAGCGGCTCAGCGGGAGGGTGATGCGCGGGTGGTAATGGTCGGGCTGCTGGTCGTCGGGTACCAGCAGCACCTCGTTGGCCAGCCCGAACAGGCCGGTGCGCAGCCAGCGGTAGTAGTCGGCCTGGGCCGGGTCGGCGGCCAGCTTGTCATTGATAACGGCCTCCATCTGGCGCTGGGTGCGCACAAACTCCTGCAGGCGGATAGCGCCGTGGCCGGCATCCTCCATGAACTCATCGAACACGACTTGCGCCTGACCGCCGAACACCTCCTGCACCACGTGCCAGCGGATGTAGGGCTCGCACAGCCGGCCGTAGTCGAACCAGCCCAGGCGCTGCTCAATTTCCTGCTGCGAGAAGGGTAGCGCGGGCGAGAAGTGGCCCAGCAGGCCCTCCACCGAGTGCGCCGGGATTTCCCAGATCCGGAAAAAGCCCAGGATATGGTCGATGCGCAGCGCGTCGAAGTAGCGGGCCAGGTGGCCCATGCGCTGCTGCCACCACTGGTAGCCGTCGAGGGCCATCTGCTCCCAGTTGTAGGTGGGGAAGCGCCAGTTCTGGCCGGTGGTCGAGAAATCGTCGGGCGGGGCGCCGGCCTGCTGGTGCAGGTGGTAGAGCTCGGGCTGGGTCCAGGCATCCACCGAGTGGCGGTAGATGCCGATGGGCAGGTCGCCCTTTACCACCACGCCCCGCTCGCGGGCGTAGGCCACGGCCTCGCGCAGCTGCTTATCAAGGTGAAACTGAATAAAGAAGAACAGCCCGAACTCATCGAAATCGGCGCTGGCCTCATCCGTAAGCGCCTCCACCTGCGCCGGGGTGCGGTATTCGGCGGGCCACTGCTGGAAATCGGCCGTGCCGAACCGGTCGCGCAGGCCGCTGAAGGCTGCGTAGGGCAGCAGCCAGGCCACCTGCTCCGCGCGGAAGGCGTGGAAGTCAGCATCGGCCAGGAAAGCCTTTTTCTCCTGCTGGTACAGTTGGCGGATAAAGCGCCACTTGGCGGCCATCATGGGCTCGTAGTCCACGAAGTCGCGGGCGTTGAGCTCGTCGCGCAGCTGCGCCAGTTCCTGGCGCGCCGCCGCATCGCGCAGCTCGGCCACGGCCTCCAGGTTGAGGTACTGCGGGTGCAGGGCAAACACCGAAATGGCGGCGTACGGGTAGCTGTCGACCCAGGTGTGGGTGGCCACGGTGTCGTTGATGGGCAGCACCTGCACCATTTGCAGGCCGGTGGCTACGGCCCAATCTACCAGCAGCTTCAGGTCGGGGAACTCGCCCACGCCCAGGCCCCGGCGGCTGCGGAGCGAAAACACGGGCAGCGCCACGCCGGCCCCGCGCCAGGGTGCGGTTGGGTAGCGGTACTGGTTGTCGGCGAGCACGCGCAGCGTGTGCTGGTTGGTTTCGGGCGCCAGCAGCCGGTCGTCGCCGGCCTCCAGGTCCACGACCTGGCCGGTGCCGGCGTCCCAGATGCCGTACTTGTAGCGGGTTTCGGCGGCGGGCGTCGCCAGCGTTACGTTGGCCGTCCAGGTAGGGTAATCGGCATCCGACAGCACCACGGCCCGGGCCGCATCCCAGGCCCCCAAGGCCTCATCGGAGCCCAATACGCACAGCTGCTGGCCGGGCTGCACGCGCGGCGCCGCCAGCTGGAAGCGCACGGCCGGGCCAGCCGTAGCCGTAGCCGCCGGAGCAGCCGGGGCAGGGCGGCGGAACAGCGCCTCGGTAAAGGCGGCCGTGAACAGCTCGTTTTCGGATTGGGCCGGAGCCCGCCACCAATCGGCCAGCACCAGCTGGCCAAAGGTGGCAGCGGCAGCCGGCAGCTCGCGGTTGGGCCCCCACTCCCAGTGCCGGCCGCCGTCGCGCTCGTCGAGTAGCAGATACTTATAGGTAGCGCCGGCCAGCTCGGCGGCGGGCAGCTCCAACTCGCGGCTCCATAGGCCCGAATCCTGGTTGTAGTGCAGGGGCAGGGCTGCCTCGGGAACCCACTGGCCCAAGGCTGGCAGCGAGCCGCAAACCACCAGCCGCTGGCCCGGTTCGGTGCGGTAAGGGAGCGTAAAACGAAGAATCATCGAAAGCTGAGTCAGGTAGAAAGCCAGCCCGAAAGATACGGCTTCGTGGGTTGAAAAAGCCGACTTTCAGCCATGAAAACCACGTGAACCGGCCCCAAAAAACTGTGCAGTGCGGCGCGCTAATGCCGGGTTGCCGGCCGGGCGGTGCCCCGTTGACGGTGCGTTTGGAAAGCCTGCGTTACTCGTGGCGGGGGCGGGGCTGAGTGCAGGAGTGGGCGCTGCCTCCCGCCCCCGGAAGTAGCAGTTTTTCGGGCGGCCGTAGTAGCCGCATCGTTGTCCAGTAGCCGGCGCAGTTAGGGCAGCAGTAGCGGCTCGTTGGGCAGTGGTGGGGCGGCAGCAGCCGGTAAGGGGGTGGAAACTTTGCCGGTAGTTGTCGGGTTGGCTCCAAATCTGCTGAGCTTGAGCGGGCTGGCTTACCATCCCAACTGAATTACGATTGGCGTCGGGCGGCGCTTCTAAGCGGGTAAGTCCGGCCAACCTGAAGCGCGGTTTTCCCGTTTGGCTAACTTGCGGTCGGTGACGCAAAGTACCGCACCGTACCGGGGGCTGAAACGCGGCCGGCTATAATACGCTGCGTCAGTCAGGCTTTCCCTTCTTTACTCCGACCTCTACTTCTCGTCTTTTGCCGGTTTACCTGCGTCGCATTTTGTACGCCCTGCTCGGGCTGGTTGGGCTGATTCTCCTGGTGGGAGTCGGCCTGTTTTTGTACGTTCAGACGCCCTCGGGGCAGGATTTTGTGGCCAACCAAGCCCAGAAGTATCTGCGCGACAAGCTGCAGACCGACGTGCGCATTGGCAAGTTTCGCTCCGATTTCCGCAACACTATCAGCTTCGATGACGTGTTTCTGGCCGATCAGCGGGGCGATACGCTCGTGTCGGTGGGCCACCTGGGCGTCAACATCGATATTTTCGCCCTGCTCGATTCCAAAATCAAGGTTAGCAGCCTGGAGTTGAACGACGGCCGCATCGCCATCAGCCGCACCGAGCCCGACAGCATCAGTAACTACGACTTCATTCTCAATGCCTTTGCCACCGGCGACACGGCCACGGTAACCCCGGCCGCTGCCGACACCACCGGCGGCTTTACCTACGACATCGGCGACGCCAAGCTGACCAACATCCTGCTCACTTATAAGGATGCGGTGGATGGCCTCGACCTGCGCACCAAAGTGGGCGCGCTGGCTTTGAGCATGGACGAGGTGGACGTGGACAACTCCATCTATAAGGTGAACGAGGTGGCGCTCAGGAACACGACTATTCAGTTCGTGCAGACCAAGGTGCCACCCGATTCGCCGGCTGATACGGCGGCGCTGGCGTTGCAGTTCGGCCTGCGCAAGGCCCGGCTCGATAACGTGGCCCTTACCTACCGCAACCAGCCCTCGGCCCAGTACATCAGTACCCGCATCGGCGAGGCTGAGGTGACGGCCGACAACATCGACCTGATTAACAGCCGCGTGGCCCTCAACAAGCTCACGCTACGCAACACTACGTTTGCTTACGCCCAGAACGAGGACGTGCCCACCGAACAGCGCGTGGTGAACCCTGCCAAAGCGGTGCGCGACCTCGATGCTTCGGTAAAAAGTGCCACTGGCCAGGAATCGAACTGGGTAGTGAGCCTCAACGAGTCCGATATCAGCGGGGTGGAGGTGGCCTTCGACAACTTCAACGAGCCGCGCCAGCGTACCAAGGTGCGCGGCATGGACTACAATCACCTCAAATTCAGTAACCTCACGCTGAATACCGAGAACCTGCGCTACTCCGAAAACAGCACCACCGGCCGCATTACGCAGCTTGCGGGCCAGGAGCAGAGCGGCTTTGCCGTGACGCGCGCCCAGGCCGACGTGGTGTTCGACTCGACCGAAACCCGCCTCGACAACCTCGACCTCGTAACGCCCCATACCCGCATCCGGCGCACGCTGGCCATGCAGTACAAGAGCCTTGACGCTATTGCCGACGACCTGGCCAACCTGCAGCTGGAGGCCGATTTGCGCGACACCCGCCTCGGCTTCCGCGACATTCTATACTTGGCGCCTGAGCTGATTGACACCCCGCCCTTCACTACCGGCCCCAACCAGTCGGTGCTGCTGAGCGGCAAGGTGGGCGGCCGGGTGGGCGACCTGCGCATTCAGGGCCTGGAGGTAGTGGGCCTGCGCAACACCCAGCTGCTGGCCAGCGGCCGCATTCAGGGCCTGCCCGAAACCGACCGCCGCCTTTACGTCGACCTCGACATTAAAAAGTTCATCACTACCAACGCCGACATCCGGAGCCTGGCTCCCGCCGGTACCATTCCGGCCGGCTACTCGCTGCCGCCGCTTATGCGCGTGAGCGGCACGTTTAAGGGCCGCCCCACGGCGCTGGTGTTCGACACCGACCTGAAAGCCACCACCACCTACGGCAACCTGGCTGCCCAGGTGAACGTGGGCGCCGGCCCCGTCGGCCAGGAGCCGGTACGGGCCGTGTTCAGCACCCAGCAGCTGAACGTGGGCAAGCTGATTGGTGACCCGACCATTGGGACCGTGACGGCCAGCGGCACGCTTAACGGCCGCGGCGGCCTCGACCCCAACCAGCTGCGCGGCCAACTCAACGCCAAGGTCCAGCAGGCTACTTACAATGGCTACACCTACCGCGGTATCGTGGCCAAGGTCGATATCGACCGTAACCGCTACGTGGTGGACGCCAGCAGCAAGGACGACCCCAACCTCAACCTCGACCTGCTGGCCACTATCGACCTGCGCAACGCCTCCAACCCCACCTATACTGTAGACCGGCTGGACTTGCGCGGCGTGAACCTGACAGCGCTGGGCTTTTACACCGGCGGCAACCTAAGCGTGCAGGGCGACCTGCGGGCCAACCTCAGCGGCTCGGACCTGAACACGATCAACGGTACGTTCTCGGGCAGCCGCATTGCCATTGTCAGCGACGGAAAGCCATTTGTGCTCGACTCGGTGAGCGGGCGCATTGTGCAGCGCACGGGCCGCACCGAGGTGGACTTTGCCAGCTCGGTGGCCGACCTGACGCTGCGCGGCAATACCCGCCTCGGCGACATTGCCACGGCCCTGGAGCAGCACATCGACCGCTACTTCAACCTGCCCGGTGTGCAGTACCGGCCTAGCAATACCTACCGGCAGTTCACGTTCGAGGCGCAGGTGAAGGAGCCCAAGGTGTTCAGCGCCTTCGTGCCCGACCTGCAGCAGCTCACGCCCTTCAAGCTGACTGGCGGTTTCGACAGCCGCGAGGCCGACCTGCGCCTCAATACCCGCATTGCCCGCATCAAGTATGCCGGCTACCAGCTCGATTCGCTACGCCTGAATATATCTTCGGACCCGCAGAAGCTCGACTATGCGTTGCGGCTCGACCAGATAAAGCAGGATACCACCCTTAACCTGCCCAACCCCAGCCTGGTAGGCAGCGTGGCCAACAACAAAGTGGGCACCGAGCTGCGCATTGCCCGCAACGACAGCACCGTAAACCTGGACTTGGGGGGCGTGCTGCAGGTGTATGAGCAGGGCGCGGCCTACGGGTTCAGCTTCGACCCTAAGCTCATCCTCAACAACCAGCAATGGGCCGTGCAGCCCAACAATGAGCTGCGCTACAACGTGAACACCGGGGCCATCCGGGCCGAAAACGTGGCCCTGAGCCAGGGCGACCAGCGTATTTCCCTCCAGACGTTACCCGGTGCCGGCTACCCCCTGCAGGCCCAGTTCAGCAACCTCAACCTGAACGCGCTGGCTACCGCCGGTGGCCTCCAGGACTCGCTGGTGGGCGGCACGCTCAATGGTCAGGCCGTCGTAAAGTCGCTGGGCCAGCCCAACATGGGCTTTACGGCCGATGCCAGCCTGCGCGGGCTGGCCTACAGCAAAACCCTTCTCGGCGACCTGGCCCTGAAAGCCAGCAACCCCGCCGCCGACCGCTATAACGTGGACCTGCGCTTGACCGGCGGCCCCAACAACAACGACGTGCGCGTGAGTGGCGACTACCTGGCCAGCGGCGCGCTGGACATGCAGGCCGATGTAGCGCGCTTCGCGCTGGGTACGGTCGAGCCCTTTTCGCTGGGTGAAATCCGCGAAACGACCGGCTACCTCAGCGGCCAGCTGGCTATTGCCGGCACTACGTCGGCGCCTGAAGTGCGTGGTAAGCTCACGACCAACGAGGCCGGCTTCACGCTCAGCCAGCTCGGCGCCCCCTTCACGCTGCCCCGCCAGGACCTGACGTTCGATGAGAAAGGCATCCGGCTCAACGACTTCGTAATTCTGGATTCGCTACGCAACAAAGCCGTGGTCGATGGCTATGTGCTGACCACCAACTTTGTCGATTACGGCTTCCGGCTCGATGCCACGACCGACGACTTTATTGCTGTGCAAAGCACGCAGCGCGACAACCCACTGTTCTGGGGCAAACTCATCGTCGACTCGAAGTCGCGCATCACCGGCGACTTGAACCTGCTGAAGATCCGGACTACGGCCAGCGTCGAGGACGGCTCGAACTTCTTCGTGGCCGTACCCAACGACGAGGCCGACAAGGTGAGCACCGACGGCATCATTGAATTCGTCGACAAAAGTGCCCCCATCGACACCATGCTGCTGCGGCAGCTGGCCCGCCAGGATTCGGCCAAAACGGCCGCCGGCTACGACATTGCCGCCACCATCACGGTTACCGACAAAACGCCCTTCACCGTTATTGTGGATGAGGCGTCGGGCGATAACCTGAAGGTGCGGGCCAACGGTACGCTGGCCACGGCCATCGACCCGGCGGGCAACATCACGCTCACTGGCCGGCTGGCCGTGGAAAGCGGCAGCTACCACCTCTCGCTCTACGACGTAACCGAGCGCGACTTCCAGATTGCCCGGGGCAGCACCATTACCTGGTCGGGCGACCCGTACAATGGCATTGCCGATGTGTCGGCCATTTACGTGGCCAAGGCCGCCCCGGCCGAGTTGCTTTCGGGCCAGGGCAGCGCCGACGAAAGCCTGAAGTCGACGGGCCGCAATGCCCTGCCCTTTAATGTGTACCTGAATGTGGACGGGGCGCTGCTAAAGCCGGCCATCAGCTTCGATATTCAGCTGCCCGAGGATTCGCGCTCTGAGCTGCGCACCCAGATTGAGAACCGCCTGGCCCAGCTGCGCCAGCCCAGCCAGACCGACGAGCTGAACAAGCAGGTATTCTCGCTGCTCGTGCTCAACCGCTTCCTGGCCGAAAATCCCTTTGAAAGCAGCGGGGGCAGCTTCGTGAACGAGCAGCTGCGCGGCAGCGCCAGCCAGGTGCTCACCGAGCAGCTTAACAAGCTCACCGGCTCCTACCTCTCCAACCTGGGCGTGGAGCTGGGCGTGAACTCGCAGGCCGACTTTTCGTCGGGCTCCGAGAAAACCCGTACCGACCTGAACGTGGCCGTGCGCCGCCAGCTGTTCAACGACCGCATCACCGTGCGCCTGGGTACCGACGTGCCGCTGGCGAACGGCAACCAGGCCAGCAACGGCCAGAGCAGCCCGAGCAATTTTGCCGGCGACGTGAGCATCGAGTACGACGTGCTGGCTAACGGCCGGCTGCGGCTGCGCGCCTACCGCAACAACGGCTTCAGCGACATCGACGGCCAGTACGTGCGCAGCGGCGCCTCGCTGATTTACCAGCGCGACTACCAGAACTTCGCCGACCTGTTCAAGGGCATTGATAAAGATGTGAAGCAGCGCAACAAGGAAATCCAGAAGCGCCAGAAGGAGCAGGAAAAAGCTGCTGCCGACTCGGTGAAAACTACCGCCGTTACGCCCCGCCGCGACTCGGCACGGGTGGCCGGCCGAAAATAGTGCTTAGTGCTTGGTTATTGGTGCTTAGGCCGTTCTGGTAAGTCAATTACAGGCAGCGCCACCTAAGCAACAACAAGCAAGCCCTATCACCCAAGCACTAAGCACTACTATTTAAGCACTAAACCCTCGTGCCCCAACTTCAACCTCCCCGCCCCTTGTTCTCCCGCTTTACCCGCTCCGGCCGCCAGCTGGCCGCCGGGCTGCTGCTGGCCGGGCTGGCCGGATGCAGCGGCCTCAAGTTCATCCCCGATGATGCCCGGCTGTACACCGGCAGCACGGTTACGCTCAAGTCGAATACCGGCACCCCGATTCCGAACGAGGCGGCGGTGCAGACCCAGCTGGAAGCCGTGATTTCGCCTCAGCCCAACGCCTCCATTCTGGGCATGCGGCCCAAGCTGTATTTCTGGCACATGGGCGTGGGCAAAACCAAGGGCCTGGGCCACTGGCTGGCCAACAAGTACGGCGAGGCGCCGGTGCTGTTCAGCGAAGTCGATACTGCCCGCGTGGCCGGCCTCATGCTCAACCGCCTCAACAACGACGGCTTTTTCAAGCCCGAAGTGCGCAGCAACAGCAAGCTCGAAGACCGCACGGCGGCCGTCGACTACGAGGCCCGCGTGAACCAGGTGTACCGCATCAAGGAAATCTTCTTCCCGGAGCGCGACACGCTGCTCGACCGCGACATTCGGGCTACCCAGGCCGCTTCGCTGCTGAAAGTGGGCGACCCCTACAACCTGCAGACCTTCGTGAACGAGCGGGTACGCATTGATAACGAGCTCAAAAACCGGGGTTACTACTACTTCGCGCCCGACTACCTGCTCTTCCAGGTGGATAGCACCCTGGATAACCAGCTGAACGTGTACCTGAAGGTGAAGGGCAGCATTCCGGCCAAGGCGGCCCAGCCCTACGTGCTCAACCGCGTGGTGCTCAACACCGACTACACCCTGGAAGATACCACGACCAACAAAACGCCCATCAACTACCGCGGCTACCGTTACTACCCCGACGAGTCGGTGTTTAAGGCCAAGGCCATTACCAACGCCACCTTCCTCTACCCCGACAGCCTGTACCGCCGCCGCCGCGCCGACCAGACGCTGAGCCGCCTGATGAGCCTGGGCACCTTCCGCTTCGTTGATCAGCAGTTCCGCCCCGCCCGCAACAAGCCCGACTCGCTGCAGTACGGCTTTCTGAACGCCATTGTGCGCATGACGCAGGTTCCCAAGAAGTCGTTGCGGGCCGAGCTGCAGATGAACACGTCGAGCCTGTTTGTGGGGCCGGGCGTGGTAGTGCAGTACCGCAACCGCTCGGCGCTGCGCGGAGCCGAACAGCTGCTCATCAACGCCAAGGCCTCCGTCGAAACCGGGCAGGGCACCGCGCTGTCGGGCGTAACGTCCACCCAGTACAGCCTCGATGCCCAACTGCTGGTGCCGCGCCTGATTACGCCGCCCTTCAACTTCCGGCTGATCAACTCCGACTTCCAGCCCCGTACCTTTTTCGAGGCGGGTGTGAAGTACGTGGACCGTACCACCTATTTCCAGCAGCAGGTGTTCAACTTGGGCTACGGCTACACCTGGAAAACCAAGCTCACCAACGAGCAGCGCCTGCAGCCCATCGACCTGCAGTATGTGAGCAGCACCAACGAGCCCGTGTTTGAGCGCCTGCTCGCCACCAAGCCCTTCCTGCGCCAGAGCTTCCGCCAGCAGTTCATTTTGGGCAGCAGCTACACCTATACCTACAACCAGCAGGTGCTGGAGCAGCGCCGCAACCAGATTTTCTTCAGCGGCGGCCTGGAGCTGTCGGGCAATCTGGCCTACCTGCTCAAAAACCTGAGTGGAGCGGCCAAGGAAACCGACGCTGAAACCGGAAAAAGTGCCTACACGCTGCTTAACCGGCCTTTTTCGCAGTATTCCAAGGTGAATCTGGAGCTGCGCGACTACTACCGCACATCCATCAACCCTACCAGCGGCAACAAAATAGTGGGCCGTCTGCAGATTGGCGCCGGCCTGCCCTACCTCAACTCCAGCGTGCTGCCCTACCTCAAGCAGTTCGGCATCGGCGGCCCCAACAGTGTGCGGGCCTTTGCCGCCCGGGGGGTGGGCCCCGGCACCTACCGCGTAGCCGATAATAACTCCGACGCCGGCTTTTATGATCAGGTAGGCGATATTCGCATCGAAGGCAACCTGGAGTATCGCCAGGACCTGTTTCCGTACGTGAAAGGCGCCGTGTTCGTGGACGCGGGCAACATCTGGCTGGTGAACCCCGACCCCGCCCGCGCCACTTACGTCAGCAATGGCGACTCCGAGCCCGGTGCTGAGAACGGGGTGCTCGACGGGCAAAACGGACAGTTTAAAATCAATACGTTCTACAAGCAGCTGGCCGTGGGCGCGGGTGTGGGCTTGCGCATCGACGTGCAGTTTTTCGTCATCCGCCTCGACGCCGCCGTGCCCATCCGCTACCCCTACGCCAACGAGGCAATCAGGGCTCGTAGGAATGCCGATATTCCGATTCCTCCGGGCCTTTCTAACACATTCAAGGCCAGCCCGACAGTTTCCGCCGATGGTTTCGGTAGCGTCCGCCTGAACATCGGTATCGGATACCCGTTTTAATGTTAGCTGTTAGCGGAGAGCTTCCTTTCAGAAGCCCTCGATAATCCAACGAAAAGAAGGCCCCGCACTCAACCGAGTGCGGGGCCTTCTTCGTTTTTCAGCTAACAGCTAACAGCTAACAGCTAACAGCTAACAGCTAACAGCTAACAGCTAACAGCTAACAGCTAACAGCTTAAGCCTGGGCTTCTGCTTCCATCCGTAGCTCTGCCGGGGCGCCGGTGGTTTTGCGGGCCGGTATTACGGTTACGCGCACGTACTTCGAGGTGGGCGTATTGCTCTTCTTTGCCACGCTGCCGATGGGAATGAGTGGGTTGGCCTCGGGGAAATAGGCCGATACGTTGCCGCGCGGGATGTCGTAGGGTACGGCCACGAACTTCTCCACCGTGCGGTCCTGGCCGTTGTAATGGCTGGTGATGTCGATGAGGTCTTTGGCCTTGAGGCCGCGGTCGGCCATGTCCTGCACGTTCATGAACAGCACGCGCCGCTCGTTGTGCACGCCCCGGTAGCGGTCGTTGTAGTCGTAGATGGTGGTGTTGAACTGGTCGTGGCTGCGCACAGTCATCAAAATCAGCTCATCGGCCCCCACCTCGTAGCGCTCCAACTCGGTGGTCGTGAAGTGCGCCATGCCATCCTTGGTCGTGAAGTTCCGGTCGCGGGGACCGTTGGGCAGGTAGAACCCGCCGGGCCGCCGCAGCTTCTCGTTGAAATTCTCGAAGCCCGGAATCACGCGGGCAATATGGTCGCGGATAACGTCGTAGTTCTCCGTCATGGCCACCCAGTCGGCAATGTTGGTTTTCTCGCCTAGCGTGGCAATAGCCACACCACTCAGGATGGCCACTTCGCTCAGCATCTGGCCAGGTAGCGGCGACAGTACGCCCTTGTTCTGGCTTACCACGCCCATCGAGTTTTCGCACGAGGTCATCTGGTGGCCGCTTTTCTGCATATCAATGTCTGCGTGCGTGAAGCAGGGCAGCAACAAGCTGGTTTTGCCCGTAATGAGGTGGCCGCGGTTGAGCTTGGTGCCCACAAACACGGTCAGGTTCTGCTTGCGCATGGCCTCCGCAATGTATTCGGTATCGGGGCCAGCGGCCAGCAGGTTGCCCCCCAGTCCGAAGTACACCTTTACTTCTTCGCGGTGCATGGCCTTAATGGTATCCACTACGTCGAGGCCGTGCGCGGTGGGCGAGGTGAAGTTGAATTCAGCCCCCAGCCGGTCGAGAAAATCCTGCGACATCTGCTCCCAGATGCCCATTGTGCGGTCGCCCTGCACATTGGAGTGCCCTCGCACCGGGCAGGTGCCCGCGCCCGGCTTACCGATGGCGCCCTTCAGCAGCAGCAAGTTCACCAGCTCCTGAATTGTCTGCACGCCCTGGCGCTGCTGCGTCAGGCCCATGGCCCAGCAGATGATAATCTTCTTTTTGGTGGCCAGCAGGTTGGCCGCCTCCAGCAGCTCGGCGCGCGAAACGCCGCTCACCTCCTCAATAACCTCCCAGCTCGTAGCCTTGATGTTGGCAATGGCCGACTCGTAGCCCTCGGTGTACTTGTTGATGAAGTCGAAGTCGAATACCTGGCCGGGGTTGAGCTCCTCGGCGGCCAGCAGGTGCTTCATAATACCGCGCAGCAGGGCCATGTCGCCATCAATGCGCACTTGCAGGTACACGTCGGTAATCACCGTGCCGTTGCCCAGCAGCGCGCCCAGCGCCTTCAGCGGGTTCATGAAATCCTGGGGGTTCTTGAAATGGTTGAGGCCGGCCTCAATCAGCGGGTTCACGCTGATGATTTTGGCTCCGTTCTGCTTGGCCAGCTGCAGGGCGCTCAGCATCCGCGGATGGTTGGTACCCGGGTTCTGGCCGATAATCATAATGACTTCGGCCTCGTGAATGTCGTTGAGTGTAACCGAACCCTTGCCCAGCCCGAGCGTGCTCGACAGGGCCGCGCCGCTGCTTTCGTGGCACATGTTGGAGCAGTCGGGCAGGTTGTTGGTGCCGAACTGCCGCACGAAGAGCTGAAACAGGAAAGCCGGCTCGTTGGGCACCTTGCCCGAGGTGTAAAACGCCGCCTCGTTGGGCGAGGCCAGTGCGTTCAGCTCGGTGGCAATCAGCTGGAAGGCATCGGCCCACTCGATGGGCTTGTAGTGGTTGTCGCCGGGGCGCAGTACCAGGGGGTGGGTGAGGCGGCCGGCGTTGTTCTGGTCGCGGTCGGTCATCTTCGAGAGCTGGGCCAGGCTGTGGCGGGCGAAGAACTCAGGTCCGCAGGCTTTGTCGTCGGCGTCGGAGGCAGTGGCCTTGGCGCCGTTCTCGCAGAACTCGGCCACCGAGCGGTGATGGTCGGGGTCGGGCCAGGCGCAGCTCGAGCAGTCGAAACCGTCCTTCTGGTTCATGTTCAGCAGGCCGCGGGTGCCACGGTCGAGGCCTCCCTCACTCCAGCTAAACGACATACTTTTAATAACGGCCGTTACCCCGGCCGCCACCGTCTGGCGGGGTTCCAGGTGCAGGCCCGTCAGCCCCTCGGGCGGCTGCGCCAGAATGGGATACTTGTACTTGGCGTTGGCTACGTCGGGCGCTTTAATGGGGTCGGGCACGTTGTTGCGGTTAGTGGGGTCGTAGTTGTCGGCTACCGGGGCCTGGCCCTGATCGGGCCGCTCGCCGCTTTTAGGCGCGTTATCGGCCTTTTGCTCGTTGGTCTGGCCGGCTTTTCCGGGGTCAGTGGCGGGAGAATTTTCCATAGAAAGGCGAATAGCAAAAGTGGGATGGGTGGGTAAGCCGGACCGTAGCGGCGCAATCAGTGCGCGCAGCCCAGGTCCTTCTCTACCAAGATAAGCAGGAATTGGTTTTCAGCTACTTCTAGTTTCGTGCGCAGACTGATTTCATCCGACTCCGCCCAGGCCATAGCCTGCGCCGCCGGCACCAGCACCCGGATGCGGCCCGGTTCCTGGCGCACCGTCAGCGTCGGCACGTCGGCATCCCGTTCCAGCGAATACCGCAGCTGCCCGCCGTCGCCCGGCCCCAGCGGCACGGCCGTTTCCAGCCGCCCGGTGGCGGTAAATTCGGTTACCTCCTCCGGATCCAGGCGCAGGCGGATGGAGGTTTCATCGAGGCGGAGTTTCATGGGCGGGTGGGGGTTTGGGGTGGGAAGTTGATGTTGTTCTGCTGGCGCACCCCACCCCCGGCCCCTCCCCTCCGGGAGAGGGGTGCGTTCAAAGCATAAGATGTTCAGATTCATACAACCCGTGTCTGGCACCCCTCTCCCAGAGGGGAGGGGCCGGGGGTGGGGTTCCACGTCAGGGTCACCCTATCCGCTCGGGGTGGGTATAGATGTTGAACCGCTGCTGGCGCACGAAGCCGCAGAGCGTGAGGCCGAAGTCGCGGGCGGCGGAAACGGCCAGCGAGGAGGGCGCGCCCACGGCGGCCATCACGGGGATGCCGGCCACGGCCGCCTTCTGCACCAGCTCGAACGAGGCCCGGCCGCTCACCAGCAGCACCGCCTGGTGCAGCGGCAGCTGGCCGGCAAGCAGCGCGGCCCCGATTACCTTGTCGAGGGCGTTGTGGCGGCCTACGTCTTCGCGGAGCAACAGCAGCTCGCCGCTGGCCGAAAACAGGGCCGCCGCGTGCAGGCCGCCGGTTTGCTCGAACAGCTCCTGGGCCTGGCGCTGGCGCTCTGGCAACTGATGAATCACGTCGATGGGCACCTGTACCGTGCCCATGGGCAGGCGCGGGCAGCCGGCGGCGTGCACGGCGGCAATGCTGGTTTTGCCGCACACCCCGCAACTGCTGCTGGTGTAGAAGTGGCGCTCCAGCCGCGGCAAATCGGGCTGCACGCTGGGGGCCAGCTCGGCCCGCACTACGTTTTCGCGCTCCTCATCTTTGGTTACGTCGGGGCAGTAGAGGATGCCCTGCAAGTCCTGGGGGCCCGTTAGCAGGCCTTCGGTGAGCAGGAAGCCGGCGGCCAGCTCGAAATCGTGGCCGGGCGTGCGCATGGTGATGGCCAGCGTGCGGTGCTCGCGCTGCCCCACGGGCCCAAAGCCCACCCGAATTTCGAGCGGCTCCTCGGCGGCCAGCACATCGGTGGCGTCCTGCACCTGCTCGCCGCGCACCTGCCGCACGGTGGCGTATTCGTAGCTGGTGGGCGGGAGCAGGGCTTTCATGGCGCAGGAAGTAAGTGGGAGCGTAGAGAAACCAACATACGGCTTTCCCTTATGTTCCGCCGCTTAGCCGAACGAAAAGCGCCGCCCCCACTCAACGGAGCAAGGGCGGCGGGTTCGGAAGCTGTTGGAGGCACTGCTGGCCTCGTTGCTGCGGCTCGAAAAGCTCCTGCAACCGCTGCCGAAAGCCCGAAACAAACGCCTGACTAGCGGCGGGCTGGTCTGGTACTTTAGTTCTGGCTGGCCGGCCACTGGGCGGGTTAGCCGGTGTAAGCGCCCGAGGAGTAGGTCAGTTCGTAGCTGTGGGTGTAAATCTCGAAGACGATGCCGAAGGGGTCTTCCACGTAGCACATGCGGTAGGGCTTCTCGTGAGGATAGTAGGCGCGGATGGGCATGCGCTGCCTGCCGCCCGCGGCCACAATCTTTTCTACCAGCCCCTCAATGTCGGGGTCCTGAATGCAGAAGTGAAACAGGCCGGTGTTGAAGGGCTGGAATTCCGGCGCTTCCTTGCGGCCCTGGGCAAACGAGAACAGTTCGATGCCGATGCGGTCGGCGGTGGCGAGGTGGGCAATCTGGAACTGCCCCCAGCCCTCCCCGAACACATCGAGGCACATCTGGCCGATGGCGGTGTCCATTTCCTCGGTCACGACGCTGGGCTCCATCACGAGGTACCAGCCCAGCACGTTGGTGTAGAAATCCACCGCGGCCTGCATGTCGGGGACGGTGATGCCGATGTGGGAAAATGCTTTAGGGTAAGGCTGCATAAGATACGGGGTTGAATGAGCAGGCAAAATTGGGCTATATTGGCGCTAAGCGCAAGTACTTACTCCAAAGTGCTATACTAGCGAAAAAGAGTAAAATAATGATTGTCAAGCGAAAAGAATTAAGTTGATGCAAGAAGTTTCCTGTCCTCTGCACCGTACCATGGACCTGATCGGGACGAAGTGGAAGCCGCTGCTGCTGTTTCATCTGCTGCCGGGGCCGTTGCGCTCCGGCGTGCTGCAACGCACCGTGCCGGCCATATCCAACAAGATGTTCACGCAGACCATGCGGGAGCTGGAGCGCGACCAACTCCTCCTCCGCACAGTGCATCCGGTGGTGCCGCCCCACGTCGAGTACGCCCTCACCGAACGGGGCCGCTCCCTGGAACCCATCCTGCGCGCCCTCGACCACTGGGGCCAGCAGTTGCCGGCCGTGGACAATAAGTCCGGCAGCTAACCCGGCAACGCATTCGGGCGGGCCACCTGCCGATACACCCCTGGGGCCGTCACGAACACGAACAAGCCGAACAGCGCCTGCTCTAACAAACTCAGCGGCACCAGCCCCGCTACCGGCGGCCCAAAGTAGCCCGCCGCGTATACGTAGCTGTTCACGCTGATATCAACCACCATAATGGCTACGGCCAGCGGTAGGCCCAGGCGCGGCCGCCACCACACCAGCACCGCCGCCAAGGGGTCAAGCAGCGTCAGCGCATCCCAAAATACCCCAATGCCAACTGGTACCGGCGCGGCCAGCAGCCCCCGCCGCAGGATGCCCGCTGCGTGGGTGTATGTGCCAATCAGGAAGCACGCGGAGTAGATGGCCAGCACCACCCGAACGGACCAGGCGTAAGACGGAGCAGACGTAGTTCGGGAGCGCACGGCGGCAAGGTAGCGGCAATGGCCCAGACTACGGGCTGCGGTGCGGGCTTGCCGCGTTGCAGCAGGGCAGGTATAATTGCTACACCATGGCTGGTTGCGCGTTGCGCTGCACTAAACCCGTGCCCGGTGGGGGCAAATAAAACCGGCTGGCGAGGTGGTAAAAAGGTCGGGCCGGCCAAGTATCGAATACTACAAAGCGAGTGGCCCTAAAGTGGTAGTTTTACCGGGCGGCCTCCAGCGGCGGCTCCTCCAGCGGCGGCTTATATGTCGTTCTTTTTTTCCTCCTCGTTTTTTTGCTATGTCTACCCCGCTTGCTGTTGTTCAGGAATATTTCGCCCTGGTCGATGCGTTTGAAACCAAGGCGGCCGCTTATGCCGCCGTGCTGCACCCCGACGTCGTGCAGACCGAGTACCCCAACGGCCTCTACCGAACCACCCAGACCCGCTCGCTCACCGGCATCCTGGACAACCTGCGCCTGGGCCGCGAGCTGCTGGAGCAACCCCACTTCGAGGTGCACCACACGCGGCTCTGCGACGATGGCAGCGTGCACGTAGAGGGCCAGTGGCAGGCCACGGCCACCAGTGATGCCGGCCCGCTGCTGCGCGGCCAGCGCGTCAGTGCCCACCTCTGCCTCATCTTCGAATTCAAAGACGGCCTGATTTTCCGGCAGCGCCGCTACCCCTGCTACGAAATCCTGTAGCCCCACCGCGGCACCCAGCACCCCGGGCCCGCCTGACACCACTGGTGCCGGGCGGGCTCGTTTCGTGCCACTCTCTCCCGCGTAGCTCCTTAACTGCCCGGGAGTCTTCTACAGATTGGAATCAGCCTCCCCGGCTCCCACCGTGCAGCAAACCGAATGGTTCGGTGCTTCGGCGGCTTCTTAGGTCTACCACTGGCGCACGAGTAGAGAAGCGTAATTCTTGCTGGGTAAAAGAAACCTTGAAAGGTAGCTTCTCGTACTGTTACCTCCACTCCACAAACTAGCTCGTTAGTAACATGGACATGTGGCGAAATTGGTAAACGCGCCAACTTGCCAAGTTGGTCCCTACGGGGTTACGGGTTCGAGTCCCGTCTTGAGTTTTCGCCTATAAGTAGGCTTAGGTATATAAAAATAGAGGCCGCTCATGAGCGGCCTCTATTTTTATATACCTAAATCAGAAACCCATATTTTGCCTCTCTTTTTTCAAAGGCCTCTTGCCCACCCTCTAATATTTCACAAACATGTTCACGAATACCCATCTGGTAAAGTATTCCTTTGCAAGATTCGTTTTTTTGAAAGTGATGTTCTAATGCTCCTGATACATATTCAAATTTAAATTTATTATTTTCTTTTTTATTTTGGCCTGCTTGGCTTGCAACAATCACTAATTCTGCATCCGTTGCAACGACTAAGTTGGCGTTATGCGTTACCATTATTATTTGCCTTTGTACCTTTCTCTTCTTTAAAAAATCTTTCAATTCGTTGTATATAGTTCTGTAGTCGAGATTGTCTTCAGGCTGGTCTATTAATATTGGTGATTTTTCATTTTTCAAGGATAAAAAAAGCTTTAATAATATTAGTCCCTTTTTGCCTGGAGACATCCTGCCTATATCGTCACCATCTTGTTCAATAGTAAATGTAAGCTCGAAATAGTCTTGAAATAAACCCTTTATAGCATCTTCATTAATATTGGAATTTTTGAATTTTACTTTACTATTGTATTCTGTGTCTATCAGGATATCAAAACATTTGTCAATAAATTCAATGTGTGTTTCATCCTCATAAGTATAAATGTCGTTATTCTCAAATATTGTCTTGCCATCGTAATTAAACAAATTTGCAAAAGATGTTGTTTTTAAATTAAATAGATTAATAAATTTATCCCAAAATACATCCTTATTAAAGTTGTATTTAGCAATTAGTCTGATGCCATCATCGTCTACAACATTTCTATATTCATTATTTATCTTGTCAACTATATTTTTATATTCGTTTCTTAAATCAGTATAATTATCAAGTAATAATTTCTTGCTTTCATTGATTTTATTTAAATATAATTGTACTGATTTCGCTTTGTTGTCTATTCGCTCAATTTCAAACTGAAATCTATTTAGCTCGATAGTTAACTCGGTCGTTTTAGATTGATTGCCAATCTTTTCCGCTAAAGGCGCTTGGTTAGCTAAGTTAAGCGCTAGATCATTTTTTAAAATTGTTATACGTTCTTTTATTTCTGTTCTTTTTGTAAATGTATTATATATTTCCTCCAAATAAGGCAATGTAATTAGGTTTATATTTTCTACTGTTTCGTCAACTGTCGAATGTGAATCTTCCTGTAGTTTAGATTTAAGTTCAAGAGCATTGGACTTAAGTTTGTCAAGTAAATTCACAGTATGATTTGTGTGATAGTCAAGAAGGTCTTCTATTACATTTGCAAGAGCATTCTTCTCCTTTATTTCTGCCGCAATATCCTGTTCATTTGATTTTAAATTTATAAACTCTGTTTGTTGATCGTCTGATAAAGTGGAAGCCTTTCTAATATTATCAATCTGAAGCTTTATAAATTCAAGTTCCGTTATCTTGGCCTGCCTGTCGCCTAAGCTGTTTAACTCGTTTTTGTCCTCAGCTAAGGACTTGTAATCATTCATTAGTGATATTATCACTGTTTCTATTCCTACAGTCTTATCTCGACGTTTGTTGATATGGCTATTATAATGTTGATTGAATTCTGGTTTCTCTCTTAGTGTTTTAAGGATTATTTCATTGAACTGAGTTTTATTGTCCTTTAACATAGTTTCTATATAAAGCTGTGGTATGAACGTGACTTGCCTACTTTTGTCTTGTTGCTTGTCACTGAGTAGATATATCTCGCCATCGCCCCATTCTACTTGAAAATCAATATCAGGTATGTCGTATATGGATTTGCTGCCTGGATCAATGGTGCTATTTATATAATCTAATAATAAAGATTTTCCTGTAGACTTCCCGCCTATAATAGTTGTTAAATTTTGATTAATATTTATCTCTTCATTAATAAAATATTTTGACGAGCTTTGGTCTATAAATTTTATACGTTTTATATATTCTGATTTGTGTTTTTCTTCTGGTTTATCAGTTTGTATTTTTATTCTATCCCCTGGTTCATGAACAATTTGCTTTAATCCTTCAAAAGTAGGAGTAGCTTTAATCCAGCAGAAACGATCCTTAGATGGCTTGCCGATCCTCTCTAAGCTATGTGCATCAGAACCATGTATACACGGCTTTAACTTTCCATAGTCTTGAATTATTTTGTCTGCAGTATGATGCTCATTCTCCCCTAAAAAGAATATAGAGTCTTTTGGGTTTCCTGAAAATATAATATCTGAAGAGTAAAGAATGTCTTTTTTTATTAATGAAAAGGCACTTGCGTCTTCCGTGTCTTTTAGTCCACTAATTCCGTCATTTGATCCATTGGCAACTCCGATTAATGCATGTGAACGCAATTCTTTATCCTTATAAAATATATCATTAAGTGCAGCTATAGATACGTCAAATTGATTGATGCCTTGAAGCCAAGCAGAGTGGTCGCTGTCGGTTTCTTCTACTTTTCGACCTAATTTTATTAAATCCTCTTTTATGCATCTATAAATTTTTCCTTGAAAATTAAACTCTAAGCGACTAAAAAAAGATGAATCTAATTGAGGTACTATATCTGGTGAAAATATTATATGTGCATTTATTTTACTTCCCTTTATTGTTCCCTGAGATAGTCTCAATTCTACGTTCGGTAGGATGAGGTCAATATTATTTAAGTTGCCGTCACTTTTGTACTTAGCTACTCGCTTGTAATCCTCGATACAGAAATAGTCAGTAATTCCTATTGCTCTGAATTCCTGGAGTTTAGATAACTCTTCAAAGTATTTAGTCCAGCCATCGTCTGTATTTCCTGCAGAAAAATTGTTGTTCTTCTTTGTGCCTGGCGCATGAACATGTAAGTCCCATTTTGCCCACGTTGAACCCTCTTCGTATTTATTATATGACATTGGAATTTCTATTATTAAAGAAAAAGGGAGGCAATATATTTATCGCCTCCCTCTTCATACAATGTTAGTGGACTGATTAAATCTTACGAACCGCAAGCCTCGCAGCCTTCCGGATCGTCCAGGGAGCAGGCCATGTCGGAGGCGTTCTGGGCCACGGCGTTGAGCGGCTCCAGGGTCTCGGCGGCTTGCTTCTGCACCGTGAACTTGATGGCGTCGGCGGCGGCTTTGGTGCGCAGGTAGTACATGCCCGTTTTCAGGCCCTTCTTCCAGCTGTGGAAGTGCATGCTCGTGAGCTTGCCGAAGTTCACGTTCAGCACGTGCAGGTTCAGGCTCTGGCTCTGGCAGATGAACGCGCCCCGGTCGGCCGACATATCGATGATGCGGCGCTGGGAAATCTCCCACACCGTTTTATACAGGTCCTTGATGTTCTGCGGGATGCTCGGAATGTCCTGCACCGAGCCGTTGGCGGCAATGATGGCCGTCTTCATCTGCTCGTTCCAGAGGCCGAGCTTGATGAGGTCCTTGAGCAGGTGCTTGTTCACCACCATGAACTCGCCGCTGAGCACCCGGCGCACGTAAATGTTGCTCGTGTAGGGCTCAAACGACTCGTTGTTGCCCAGAATCTGGGCGGTGCTGGCCGTGGGCATGGGGGCCACCAGCAGCGAGTTGCGCGCGCCGTGCTCCATTACCTGCGCCCGCAGCGTGTCCCAGTCCCAGCGGCCCGAGTCGGGCGTAACGCCCCAGAGGTCGAACTGGAACTTGCCCTGGCTCAGGGGCGAGCCGGGGAAGGTTTCGTAGGCCCCGTCGCGCTGGGCCAGGTCCTTGGAGGCCGTCATGGCCGCGAAGTAGAGCGTCTCGAAGATGTCCTTGTTCAGGCCGCTGGCTTCGTCGCTCTCGAAGGGCATGCGCAGGGCAATGAACGTATCGGCCAGCCCCTGCACGCCCAGCCCGATGGGGCGGTGGCGGCGGTTGCTGCGCTCGGCCTCGGGCACGGGGTAGTAGTTGATGTCGATGACCTTGTTGAGGTTCAGCGTGGCGTGGTAGGTTACCTCGTAGAGCTTCTGGTGGTCGAAGAACAGGTTACCGGCCTCGTCGGGGCGCACGTAGCGGGGGAGGGCCAGCGAGGCGAGGTTGCAGACCGCAATTTCGTGCTCGTCGGTGTACTCCATAATCTCGGTGCAGAGGTTGGAGCTCTTGATGGTGCCCAGGTTCTGCTGGTTGCTCTTGCCGTTGGCGGCGTCCTTGAACAGCATGTAGGGCGTGCCGGTCTCGGTCTGGCTTTCCAGAATGGCGAACCACAGCTCCTGGGCCTTGATGGTTTTGCGGCCCTTGCCTTCGCGCTCGTACTTGAGGTAGAGCTTCTCGAACTCGGCGCCGTGGCTGGTGTCGAGGCCCGGGCACTCGTGGGGGCACATCAGCGTCCAGTCGCCGTTGGCTTCCACGCGCTTCATGAACAGGTCGGGCGTCCAGAGGGCGAAAAACAGGTCGCGGGCGCGCATCTCTTCCTTGCCGTGGTTCTTTTTCAGATCCAGGAAGTCGAAGATGTCGGCGTGCCAGGGCTCCAGGTAAATGGCGAAAGCGCCCTTGCGCTTGCCGCCCCCCTGGTCCACGTAGCGGGCCGTGTCGTTGAACACCTTGAGCATGGGCACGAGGCCGTTGGAGGTACCGTTGGTGCCTTTGATGTAGGTGCCGGTGGCGCGCACGTTGTGCACGGCCAGCCCGATGCCGCCGGCGCTCTGCGAAATCAGGGCGCAGTTCTTCAGCGTGTCGTAAATGCCGTCGATGGAGTCGTCCTTCATCGTGAGCAAAAAGCAGGAGCTGAGCTGGGGCTTGGGCGTGCCGGCGTTGAAGAGCGTGGGCGTGGCGTGGGTGAACCACCGCTCGCTCATCAGCTCGTAGGTTTCGATGGCGGCGGCAATGTCTTCCTTGTGAATGCCCACGGCCACGCGCATCAGCATGTGCTGGGGCCGCTCGACCACCTTGCCATCAAGGCGCAGCAGGTAGCTGCGCTCCAGCGTTTTAAAGCCGAAGTAGTCGTAGTTGTAGTCGCGGTCGTAAATAATGGCCGAGTCGAGGGTGGCGGCGTGCTGGTGCACGATTTCCCACACGTCCTGGGCCACGAGCGAGGCGTTTTCGCCCGTCTTGGGGTCCTCGTAGGTGTGCAGCCGCTTCATGGTGCTGCTGAACGACTTGCTGGTCACCTTGTGCAGGTTGCTCACGGCAATGCGGGCGGCCAGGATGGCGTAGTCGGGGTGCTTGGTGGTGAGCGAGGCGGCCGTTTCGGCGGCCAGGTTGTCGAGCTCGATGGTCGTCACGCCATCGTAAATGCCGTCAATCACCTTCTTGGCCACCTCAATCGGCGACACGAAGTTCATGTTCAGGCCGTAGCAAAGCTTCTCGATGCGGGCCGTAACCTTGTCGAACTTCACAGATTCGCGGCGGCCGTCGCGCTTGAGTACCAACATAAGCGTACTGGTTGAGGTGTTGAGGGAGTAGAAAGAGGCCCCGGCTACCCGTTACAAGCGGCTAGCCGAGGCGAAGAATCAGATGGAGCCAGCCCGGCGAGGTATCCGGACGCAGGCATTGATACCGGAAGATATTCCTATCTGTTGGCTAGGACAAACCTTCTTTTCAGAAGTTTTCCACATAAGCCTAAAACGGTGCAGTTCAGCGGGTTTTTTAGAATTTGCCGACTGCTATATAGCGTTGCCAGCCGCGCAAAATGAAGTTGGCGGATTGGCGGGGAAGTGGTATTGGCGGGGAGAGACGCCGAGCAAAAAGAACGGTCATCCTGAGCGGAGCGAAGGATCCTTCCACGTTGCAACGACAATCGTTGGTGCGACTGGTTGCAACGTGACAGGATCCTTCGCTCCGCTCAGGATGACGGGCTTTTTTGGCTATTTTTCTATCCCGATAGACACGCTGCTCCATGCCTTACTACGTCTATATCACCACGAATCCTAGCCGTCAGGTTCTCTACATTGGGGTCACGCGTAACCTTGCCACACGGATGGCGCAGCACTACCAGAATCGGGGCACTGCCCAGACGTTTGCCGGACGTTACTTCTGTTATCACCTGCTCTATTTCGAAGACTACCCCACGAGCACCGCGGCAATTGCCCGCGAAAAAGAATTGAAGGGCTGGACGAGGGTAAAAAAGGAGGCATTAATCGCCGTGCAGAATCCGCAGTGGGAGTTTCTGAAAGTGTGAAAAGGCTTCGTTGATTTCCTGAAAAACAGCCCGTCAGAACGCCAAAAAAAACAGTCATCCTGAGCGGAGCGAAGGATCCTCTCACGTTGCAACGAGTCGTCTCAACGATTGTCGTGCTAACGTGACAGGATCCTTCGCTCCGCTCAGGATGACCGTTTTTTTTGGCGTTCTGACTGGTTAAAAATCCTCGTCCAGCGAGAAGGCGTTTTCGGTCCGCTCGCTCATCACGCCGGCCTTCTGGTACTCGGCCACGCGCTTCTCGAAGAAGTTGGTTTTGCCCTGCAGCGAAATCATCTCCATGAAATCGAAGGGGTTGGTGGCGTTGTAGATGCGGCTGTAGCCCAACGATTCGAGCAGGCGGTCGGCCACAAACTCGATGTACTGATTCATGCTTTTGGCGTTCATGCCAATCAGGTTCACGGGCAGCGCATCAGTCACGAACTCCTGCTCGATGCTCACCGCATCGCGGATGATTTCCTGTACCCGGGCCTCGGGCAGTTTGTTCTGCAGGTGGTCTTTGTAAAGCAGGCAGGCGAAGTCGCAGTGCAGGCCCTCGTCACGCGAAATCAGTTCGTTGCTGAAGGTGAGGCCGGGCATGAGGCCCCGCTTTTTCAGCCAGAAAATAGAGCAGAACGAGCCCGAGAAGAAGATGCCCTCCACGGCCGCAAAGGCAATGAGGCGCTCAGTGAAATTCTCCGAGTTGATCCACTTGATAGCCCAGTCGCCTTTTTTCTTCACGCAGGGTACCGTTTCGAGGGCGTTGAAGAGGTAATCCTTCTGCTTGGGGTCCTTGATGTAGGTGTCAATCAGCAGCGAGTAGGTCTCGGAGTGGATGTTTTCCATCATCACCTGGAAGCCGTAGAAGCAACGGGCCTCGGCCATCTGCACTTCCTGCATAAAGTTGATGGCCAGGTTTTCGTTCACGATACCGTCGGAGGCCGCGAAGAAGGCCAGCACGTGCGAAATGAAGTGCCGCTCGCCGTCGTTGAGGTTGTCCCAGTCCTTCTGGTCCTGGCTCAGGTCAATTTCTTCGGCCGTCCAGAACGAGGCCTCAGCCTTCTTGTAGAACTGCCACACGTCGTCGTGCTGAATCGGAAAAAGAACGAAACGGTTGGGATTTTCGGTGAGTAGGGGTTCCATGCAGGTAGAAATAAAGCGCGAAAAACAAAGTGAAGAAACACCCCGGCGAGGGGCTTTGCTAACCCGGCCCGGCGGCCTTTGTTTAGTTATCGGACGAAGCCGGCCGAAGTCAAAGATAGCCCCCGCGACCGGGAAGCACTACCGCAGTACCTTGTTTTTTCTGCGTTATATTTTACGTATGCCGCTAAGCTGATGCGCCTTGCCATGGTTTGGCGCCCAGGTAGTTGTTACGTATGCGAAATTGTCAAAACATAAAAGTTATCCACATTCTAACTGTGGATAATGATAGTTATCCACAAAAAGTTATTCGCGTACCCGCCGGTGCGTTCCTTGAAGAATGCCTTCTGAGGGCAATCCGGATAGGTACTCTGCTATTTAGTTAGTTAGAGTTTGGATATATGAAACGTTACGGGTACTTTTGCCTTCCAATTTTCAGAAACGCCAAGACGCCGATGTACGCAATTGTCAACATAGCCGGGAAGCAGACCAAGGTCGAAGCCAATAAATTTGTATACGCCCACCGTTTGGCTGGCAACGTCGGCGACGAGGTGCAGCTGGGCAAGGCTCTGCTAACCGATGATAACGGAACGCTTACCATCGGTTCGCCGCTGCTGGACGTAGCCGTAACCGGCACCATTCTCGCCCACGTAAAGGGTGACAAGGTGCTCGTATTCAAGAAGAAGCGCCGTAAGGGCTATAAGAAGCTGAACGGCCACCGTCAGCAGTTTACCAAAGTAATGATCAACAGCATCGGCTAGTTGAACAAGCTGTTAGCTGATAGCCGTTAGCTGTTAGCTTTCCGTTCAACTGGTTTGCTCGTTTCACAAAAAGCTAATAGCTAACCGCTATCAGCTAACAGCTCCAAAAAAATGGCACATAAGAAAGGCGTAGGTAGCTCCAACAACGGCCGCGAATCGGAATCCAAGCGCTTGGGCGTGAAGATCTTCGGCGGTCAGTCCATCATTTCCGGCAACATCATCGTGCGTCAGCGCGGTACCAAGCACCACCCCGGCCAGAACGTGGGTATGGGCAAGGACCACACCCTGTTCGCCATGATCGACGGCACGGTGCAGTTCCGCAAGGGCCGCAAAGACCGCTCGTTCGTGTCGGTAGTAGCCGGCGACGTAGTTGCCTCGGAGGTGCACACCTCGGCTCCCGCTTCGGCCGAAGCCCACGACAACGCATAGTTTTTGAGCCGTTAGCTGCTGGCTATTAGCTGTTAGCTCGTCTCAAAAAGCAAAGCCCCTGCCGGCTCTTTTCCTGCTAAGGATGAGGGCCGGCAGGGGCTTTTGTGCTACTGATTGCTGCTAACGAGTTGGGACTGCTTGGGACTGCGCGCACGACGGGCGGGGCTTAATTTCCGTTCCTACAGCACGACCAGCTATTGAGCGGCTCTCAGAAAAACGAACACCTCATCCTCGCCCAGCCGGAACTGCTCGTGCAGGCCGCACAAACCTATTTTGGGCGCGGGCACGCCGCCGCCAAGTCGCTTGGTGGCCCGAATAACGCGGGCTTCGTCCCAAAGGCCATCTTTGAGCAGCGAGTTGAGTACCGTGGTTCCGCCCTCCACCAGCACCGACTGTATCTGCCGCTGGTGCAGGTGGCGCAACATCTGCGGGAACAGGTCCTCGGCTTCCGAAAGTACTATGAACTCGACGTTGGGGCGGCTGCCCCGCTCGCGGTAAGTAAACACCAGCGTCGGCTGGGTGCCGTCGAAGAGGGAATGGGTGGGCGGTAAACTCAGGTTTTTGTCGATTACCAAGCGGAGGGGGTTTTGTCCGGGCCATTCGCGCACATTCAGGCGGGGATTGTCGTGCAATGCCGTGCGCGTGCCCACCAGAATGGCCTGCTCCTCGGCCCGCCACTGATGCACCGCAACCCGGCTCTGCTCGCCGCTGATGGGCACCGACTGATAGTAGGGCCCGGCCAGGTAACTATCGGCCGTTTCGGCCCACTTGAGCACCACGTAAGGTCGCTGCTGCTCCTGGGCCATGAAGAAACGCCGGTTCAGCCAGCGGCCTTCGGCTTCCAGCACCCCGGTTTCTACCCGAATGCCCGCCTCGCGCATCTTCGCGATACCCCGGCCGGCTACCAGTGGGTTGGGGTCGGGGTTACAGATAACAACTTCGGCCACCTGCCTGGCGATGAGCAAATCGGCGCAGGGGGGCGTTTTGCCGTGGTGGCTGCATGGTTCGAGCGTAACGTACACCCGGCTTTCAGGCAGTAGCCCGGGCTCCTTAACGCTATTGATGGCGTTTACTTCGGCGTGGGGCCCGCCGTACTGCCGGTGCCAGCCCTCCCCGATAATGCGGCCTTCGTGGGTGATAACGCAGCCCACCAGCGGGTTGGGCCGGGCATATCCGGTGCCGAGCCGGGCCAGATCGAGGGCGCGGCGCATCATCAGCAGGTCGAAATCGGGGGTAGGCGGAAGCATAAGCGGTAAAGGCAGGAGTAGGAGGTGAAGATACGCGGCCGGCCTGAATGGGGCCGGTGGTCGGGGCAGAGGCCGTACTTTTACCCCATGCCCACGCTCCGCCAACTCACCGCCGACCTTAGCACCGCCCTGCAGGCAATTTACGAAACCCCGGAAGCCGAGGCTATGACCGGCCAACTGCTCGAGCACCTGCTCGATCTGACGCCCCTGCAGCGCCGCACGCGGACCGATGAGCCGCTTGGGGAAGACATCCGGTTGGCTGCGCTGCCCGGAATGCAGGCGCGGCTGCTGCGCCACGAGCCGCTGCAGTACGTGCTGGGTACGGCCCATTTCGCCGGCCTGGAACTGGAAGTAACGCCCGCCACCCTCATTCCGCGCCCTGAAACGGAGGAGTTGGTGGAGTTGATTGCGCGCGAGCAGCAGGAGGGGCGCACCGGTCTGCAGGTGCTGGATGTGGGCACTGGCTCGGGCTGCATCCCGCTGGCGCTGGCGGCGCGCCTGCCCGGTGCTCGGTTCACGGCCGTCGATGTATCCGCTGAAGCCCTGGCGGTGGCCCGGCGCAATGCGGTGCGCTGCGGCGTAACTATCGATTTTCAGCAGGTGGATATTCTGGCTGCCGTGCCTGTTCTGGCCGGGCCGCTGGATGTGCTGGTGAGTAACCCGCCCTATGTGCTGGAGAGTGAGCGGGCCCTGATGCGGCCCAATGTGCTGGCCTATGAACCCGCTACTGCCCTGTTCGTTCCCAACCACGACCCGCTGCTGTTCTACCGTCGCATTGCCCAACTGGGCCGGGCGCTGCTGGGGCCCGGTGGGGTGCTCTACTTTGAAATCAACGAGCAGTTTGCCGCCGAAACCGAGGGGCTGTTGCGCGGGCTGGGCTACGCGGCTGTAGTAAGCCACGAGGATATTTTCGGCCGGGCCCGCCTGGTGCGAGCCACCTGGACGGGGGCACTTACAGGCTAGAAAATGGAGCAGCCGGGGTATGAGACGCCCCTTTGGCGACCTGCTTTCGGTGCCTGACCCGCTGAGCTGTAAACCGCTCAGGTTTTTAAGGTAGAAAACTTCCCCGCCCAAAGCCTTACCTTTGCCGGCTCAATTATTGCCGGCCCCGCCTGCCCTATGCCCGAAACGCCACCCGCCTACTACGCCCACCCGACTGCCATCCTCGACGAGGGGTGTCGTATCGGGGCAGGGTGCCGCATCTGGCACTTCTGCCACGTAAGCGCCGGGGCAGTGCTGGGCGCAGGTTGTAACCTGGGCCAGAACGTTTTCGTAGCCGATGGCGTGCGCCTGGGCCGTAATGTAAAGGTACAGAACAACGTGAGCCTCTACGCCGGTGTAGAGTGCGCCGACGACGTATTTGTGGGCCCTTCCGTAGTGTTTACCAACGTGCGCAACCCTCGCGCCGCCGTACCCCGCCGCGGTGATGCCCACTACCAGCCCACCCGCCTCGGACGAGGCGTGAGCATCGGGGCCAACAGCACCGTGGTATGCGGCGTGGTGTTGGGCGAGTATGCCTTCGTGGGGGCCGGCTCGGTAGTAACGCGCGACGTACTGCCCTATGCCTTGGTGTATGGTAATCCGGCCCGCTCCCGCGGCTGGATGAGCACGCACGGTCACCGGCTGGCCTTCGATGACGCCGGCCGCGCCACCTGCCCCGAAAGCCAGCAGCAGTATCAGCTTACCGATGGCCACGTTTCGCTACTCAGCAATTAGTGCCCGTTGTCAGAAAAACAGATAGCACCTCATTCCAGACCTCAAGTCCCCAAGACCCTATACCGTGTACGACCAACTAGTTAACAAGCAGGCCAAGCTGGCCGTTATCGGCCTCGGGTACGTGGGCCTGCCCATTGCGCTGGAGTTTGCCCGCAAAATCGAGGTTATTGGCTTCGATATCAACGCCAAGCGGGTGGAGATGATGCGCAACCACGTGGACCCGAGCGGCGAACTGGTGGCCGCCGATTTCGACGGTTGCGACATTGCCTTCACTGACTCGCTCGACGTGCTGCGCGAGGCCACGTTCTTCATTGTCGCCGTGCCCACGCCCATCGACGAGCACGCCCAGCCCGACCTGCGGCCGCTACTCGGCGCGTCGTCGTCGGTGGGCAAGGTGCTGAAAAAGGGAGACTATGTGGTGTTCGAAAGCACTGTATATCCCGGCTGCACCGAGGACGACTGTATTCCAGTGATGGAAAAACACTCCGGACTGAGCTTCGCCAACGGCGACTTCAAGGTGGGCTACTCACCCGAGCGCATCAACCCCGGCGACAAGGAGCACACGCTCAGCAGCATCGTGAAGGTGGTAGCTGGCTGCGACGCCGAGTCGCTGGAGGACATTGCCAAAACCTACGAGCTGGTGGTAAAAGCCGGCGTACACCGGGCCAGCAGCATCAAGGTGGCCGAGGCCGCTAAAATCATCGAAAACACCCAGCGCGACGTGAACATTGCGCTGATGAACGAGCTGTCGATGATTTTCGACCGCATGAACATCAACACTTACGAGGTGCTGGAAGCAGCCGGTACGAAGTGGAATTTCCTGAAGTTCTCGCCCGGTCTGGTGGGTGGCCACTGCATCGGCGTCGACCCGTACTACCTTACCTACAAGGCCAAGGAGCTGGGCTACGATGCCAAGGTGATTCTGAGTGGCCGCACCACCAACGACAACATGGGCGCCTACATCGCGCGCAAAACCGTGCAGATGATTATCAAGAAGGGCAAGGACGTGGCCAAGAGCCGCGTGCTGGTAATGGGCGCGACCTTCAAGGAAAACGTGGAAGACATTCGCAACTCCAAAGTCGCCGATGTGATTCAGGAGTTGAAGAACTTCTCGGTGAATGTGGACATTGTAGACCCGCACGCTGACTCCGACGAGCTGTTTCACGAGTACGGCTTCCGCCTGACGCCCGCCGCCGACGTGCGTACCGACTACGACGCCGTAGTGGTGGCCGTGAGCCACCAACCCTACACCGAGCACGACGAAGCCTACTTCCAGTCCATCACGTCGGACAATGCCGTGCTGGTCGACATCAAGGGCCTGTTCCGCGGCAAGGTGCAGGAAATGCAGTACTGGAGCCTGTAAATATTCAGCTGTTAGCTGAGAGCTATCGGCTGTTAGCTTCCGTGGGGAGGCCCAGCCGATAAGCCAACAGCTAAGAGCTCTCAGCTAACAGCTAAAGACAATGCAAAAGATACTGGTAACGGGCGGAGCAGGCTACATTGGTTCGCACGCGGTGGTTGAGTTGTATCAGGCCGGTTTTCAGCCGGTCATTGTGGATAACTTCGTCAACTCCCAAGAGTCGGCCCTGGCTGGCGTGGAGGAAATTCTGGGGGTGAAAGTGCCGCTGCACCGCATCGACTGTAATGATGCGGAGGCGTTGCGCGCCGTGTTTGCCGAGGAAGGCAGCCTGCGCGGTGTCATTCACTTTGCAGCCTACAAAGCTGTGGGCGAGTCGCTGGAAAAGCCGCTGGAGTACTACCAGAACAACGTGGGCTCCTTGCTGACGCTGCTGACGGTGATGCGCGAGTTCGGCGTGGAAGCCTTAGTGTTCTCCTCTTCCTGTACCGTATATGGCGTGCCCGACGCGCTGCCCGTAACCGAGCAAACGCCCACCAAAACGGCCAGCTCGCCCTACGGCGCTACCAAACAGATGTGCGAGGATATCCTGCGCGACGTGGCTGCCGCGCCGGGTAACACGCTGCGTACCATTCTGCTGCGCTACTTCAACCCCATCGGGGCGCACGCTTCGGCTAAGATTGGGGAGCTACCGTTGGGCGTGCCTCAAAACCTGATTCCGTACGTGACGCAGACGGCCGCCGGTATCCGCGAGCAGCTAACCGTGAACGGCGACACGTACGACACGCCCGATGGTACCAACATCCGCGACTACGTGCACGTGGTGGATCTGGCCAAGGCGCATGTGGTGGCCGTGCAGCGCTTGCTCGACCAGCAGGGTGACACGGTAGAAACCTTCAACGTGGGTACCGGCCGCGGCAACTCGGTGCTGGAAGTGGTGCAGGCTTTCGAGCGGGCCACGGGCGTCAAGCTCAACTACAAAATTGGCCCGGCCCGCGCCGGCGACGTACCGGCCATCTACGCCGACGTCACCAAGTCGGTGGAAACCCTTGGTTTCCAGACCTCCACTTCCCTTGAAGAGGCGCTGGCCAGTTCCTGGAAGTGGCAGCTTGCTTTAGGTAAATAAATGAAAAAGGATGTGTCATGCTGAGCGAAGGCGGAGCCGTAGTCGAAGCATCTCGCGTGCAGTAGTAACTCTGTCGTTTTGTTACCATTGCAGAGCCTGCACGCGAGATGCTTCGACTACGGCTCCGCCTTCGCTCAGCATGACACCGTTCTATAAATCAATAAGACCATGAAAATCATCATCACCGGCGGGGCCGGCTTCATCGGGTCGCACGTGGTGCGCCTGTTCGTGACCAAGTACCCGGAGTACCAGATTCTGAACCTGGATGCGCTGACCTATGCCGGCAACTTGGAGAACCTGCGCGACGTGGAAACCGCGCCTAACTACCGCCTGGTAAAAGGTGACATCACCGACCAGGCCTTTGTGGACGAGCTGTTCGCCCGTGAGGAGCCCGACGCCGTGATTCATTTGGCCGCTGAGAGCCACGTAGACCGTAGCATTACCGACCCGCTGGCTTTCGTGAAGACCAACGTGCTGGGTACTGTGCATCTGCTGAACGCCGCCAAAAACCTGTGGAAGCCGCTGGGCTACGAGGGCAAGGTGTTCTACCACGTGAGCACCGACGAGGTGTACGGCTCGCTGGATTTCGGCCCCGAAATGTTCACCGAGGACACCAGTTACGACCCCCGCTCGCCCTACTCGGCCAGCAAGGCGGCTTCCGACCACTTCGTGCGGGCCTGGCACCACACCTACCACATGCCCATCAAGCTGAGCAACTGCTCCAACAACTACGGCCCCAACCACTTCCCCGAGAAGCTGATTCCGCTGGCCATCCACCGCATTCAGCACGGCGAGGCCATTCCGGTGTACGGCAAGGGTGAAAACGTGCGCGACTGGCTGTTCGTGAAAGACCATGCCACCGCCATTGATGCCGTGTTCCACAAGGGCACCGTGGGCGAAACTTACAACATCGGCGGCGTAAATGAGTGGGCCAATTTGGAGCTGATTCACCTGCTCTGCGACACGCTGGATGAGAAAACAGGCAAGGTGCAAGGCACCTCCCGCCAACTTATCAAGTTTGTAACCGACCGCGCCGGCCACGATTTGCGCTACGCCATTGATTCGAGCAAGATCATGAACGAGCTGGGTTGGAAACCGTCCGTTACGTTCGAGCAGGGCCTGCGTCAGACTGTCGACTGGTACCTCGAAAACGAATCCTGGCTCAACAACGTGACCAGCGGCGCCTACCAGGATTACTACCAGAAACAGTACAACCGCTAGGCCAGAAAGAGCGTCAGTATTAGAGCTTGTTGAAACAGCTCTAATACTGACGTTTGAGCCGTATTCAAAAAATGCGGTAAAGGATAAGATGAATGTGGTAAAAGCAAAGCCAACCTTTTGCTAGATGAAATATTAAATATTTAATATTTAATATTTGTTAATATGAAAAGTCAAATAAAAAAATTAATCATCTTTGCAATTTTTTCTTTTGGATGTAACAGAGCTGATTCTGATAATTCACAAGTTGATAATTCAAAATTATTTCAAACATCAAATGAATTGTCGCATAATTCGCTGGATATTCTGTTGAGTGTAGAAAATGAGAGTGTAAACAATTCCAAAATCACACTCTCTAAATGTAAAACAATTTATGATACTAATCTTAATCCTATAAAGTATATCACAATTTCAAATAATACGAGTAGATCAATAAATGGAATAGAAGCCCTTGCTGACAAAGAAGAGGAAAGAATTAAAATAAAAATACTGTTAGCGCCTAAATCTAGTAGATCAATCAGGAACTCCCTCATAAGCTGCTCTTCTTCTTTGACCGGTATTTTCTACGCAGATGGAGAGTATGAAAGTATAGCTTCCGCTGAATCCATACTTGGGATAAAAAAGAATAAACGTCCTAATACCTATCGGGTTAACTAATTTTAATGTAATTAATTGTAAGCCATTTATTTTCAATTAATTAAATATGTATTATTCTATTGATATTTGTACCTCTTAACACATTGAACTCGTGTACGAAACTCCTTTCCACGACCGGCCGCTTGATGATCTGGCGTTCCTCGTAACCGGCGGGGCCGGCTTCATCGGCTCGAACCTGGTGGAATACTTGTTGAAGTACGGCGCCAAAGAGGTGCGCGTGCTCGACAACTTCTCCAATGGCTTCCGCAAGAACGTGGCGCTGTTTGCTAACAACCCGGCTTTGCGCGTTATCGAGGGCGACATCCGGGACCGGCAGACCTGCATTGACGCCTGCCAGGGCATCGATGTGGTGCTGCACCAAGCGGCTCTGGGCTCCGTGCCGCGTTCCATCAACGACCCCATCACGAGCAACGACGTGAACGTGGGCGGCTTCGTGAACATGCTGGTGGGGGCCAAGGAAGCAGGCGTGAAGCGCTTCGTGTACGCGGCTTCCAGCTCCACCTACGGCGACCACCAAGCCCTGCCCAAAGTGGAGGACCGCATCGGTAAGCCCCTCTCGCCCTACGCCGTGACCAAATATGCCAACGAGCTCTACGCCGACGTGTTCGGCAAGACCTACGGCATGGAAATCATTGGCCTGCGCTACTTCAATATCTTCGGCCCGCGCCAAGACCCGAACGGGGCTTACGCGGCCGTTATTCCGCTCTTTATTGACGCCGTGCTGGAGGGCCGGCCGCCCCGCATGAACGGCGACGGGGGCCAGACCCGCGACTTCACGTTCGTGGAAAACTGCGTGCAGGCCAACATCAAGGCAGCGCTGGTCGACAGCAAGGAGGCCGTGAACCAGGTGTACAATGTGGCCGTGGCCGACCGCACTTCCCTCAACGACCTGTTCAACATCCTCAAGCAGGAAGCCGGCTCCAACATCGTACCCGAGTACGGACCCGACCGCGCTGGTGACATCCGCGACTCCCTGGCCGATATCAGCAAGGCCAACAACCTGCTCGGCTACCAGCCCCAGATCCGCATTCAGGAAGGTCTGCAGAAGACGCTGGAGTGGTTCAAAACCCACCAGGAGTTCATTGCGGAGCGGAATTAGTCGTTCGCCCCACCTGTCATCCTGAGCTTGCGAAGGATCTTATTGCGTTAGCACAAGTCGTTAGAACGATTGTCGTTCAGGCGTGATAGGATCCTTCGCAAGCTCAGGATGACAGACGTTATCCAATTCCCTAAGCCCCTAAGACCCTACTTATGAAAGGTATCATCCTCGCCGGCGGTTCCGGCACCCGACTGCATCCGCTTACCCTGGCCGTATCCAAGCAGATGATGCCGGTGTACGATAAGCCGATGGTGTACTACCCGCTGTCCATTCTGATGATGGCCGGCATCCGGGAAATCCTCATCATCACCACGCCCCACGACCAGGAGCAGTTCAAAAAACTGCTCGGCGACGGTTCCAAGTTGGGCTGCCGCTTCGAGTATGTGGTGCAGGAGGTGCCCAACGGGCTGGCCCAGGCCTTCGTGCTGGGCGCTGATTTCATCGGCCAGGATAAGGTGGCGCTGGTGCTCGGCGATAACATCTTCCACGGCGAAGGCATGGAAGAACTGCTCAAGAGCAACAACGACCCCCAGGGCGGCGTGGTGTACGCCTACCACGTGCACGACCCTGAGCGCTACGGTGTGGTGGAATTCGATGCCAACAATAAGGCGCTCAGCATCGAGGAGAAGCCCGCCACGCCCAAGAGCAATTACGCTGTACCAGGCCTGTACTTCTACGACAACGACGTGGTGCAGATTGCCCGCGACCTGAAGATGAGCCCGCGTGGCGAGTACGAAATTACCGACGTCAACCAGGAGTACCTGCGCCGGGGCAAGCTGAAAGTGGGCATTCTGGGCCGCGGCACCGCTTGGCTCGATACGGGTACCTTCGAGAGTCTGATGCAGGCCGGCGAATTCGTGCGCGTACTGGAGCAGCGCCAGGGCCTGAAGGTGGGCTCGATTGAGGAAGTGGCCTACCGCCAGGGCTTCATTGACGCCGACCAACTGCGCAAAATTGCTGAACCCCTGCGCAAAAGCGGCTACGGCGACTACCTCATGCGCCTGCCCGAGCAGCTGCTGATGTAGTTTTTCAGAGGTAAGCTACAAGAAGTGAGAGGTGAGATGCTTGCGCTGACGGTCCGTTTAGGCCATTAGCATAAGCGTCTCACCTCTCACTCTTACAAAGCTGTTGACAAAACACTTGCAAGCAATTAAAACGTCATACTTTCGCAAGCGGACGCCAGATGGAGCATGACGTTCTTTTGACTTTGCTTTTATAGCTCAGTTCCAAAAAACTCCGAGGCATGATTTTCGTGAGTCGCTGTTAAATCTCAATTCTATGAAAAAGCTTCTTTTTCTCGCGCCCCTGCTTGTGGCCTTTGCGCTGCTGGGCAGCTGCAAGAAAATCCTGGACCTGCTTGAATTCAACGTCGAAGACTCGCAGACGGTGGTGGTGCCCAGAACCCTGCCCCTGGGTTCGTTGGTGCCACTGCCGCCGGTTTCGGTGTCGTCGAGCAGCAAATCAACTTATGCCAACAATGGCACCACGGCCGACTACGTGCAGGACGTGACGCTCGATAACCTCACGCTCACCATCACCAACCCGGCCAGTCAGAACTTCAACTTCCTTAAGCGCATCGAAATCTATATCAGCACCGATGCCAACAGCCCCGACCAGTTCCTGCTGGCTTCCCTCGACCAAGTTCCGGCCAACGTCAGCACCATTTCCCTGACGCCCTCAAGCCAGAAGCTGGACCTGTTTCTGAGCCGGGACTCCTACACGCTCACGACCAAAGTGCAACTCAACAGCCTGCTGACCCAGGATGTGACCATCCGCGCCGATGAGCGGTTTAAAGTGAAAGCCCGCAAGCCGTAGCCTGGAAGTAAGAGGTAAGAAGTGAGAGGGTAGACTTTCGTGCTGAGGGCCCTGTTTTCAGGATGCCAGCACGAAAGCCTACCCTCTCACTTCTTACCTCTTACTTCTGAAAACCTACCGGTTGCGGCCGTACTGCTCGTGGCTGCTGACCCAGTCGGAGCTGCTGATGGCCGAGCCCAGGCTCAGCTCGCCGGCCAGCACCACGCCGGCCACTATTTCGGCGAACTTATTCACCGTGCCGCGGCCCACGCAGCCCAGCATCCGTAGGTACTCGTTCTGGGTGGCCAGGCCGGTGCCGCCGCCGTGGGTGGCCACAATAAGGCTCGGAATGGTGATGCTGATGTAGAGGTCTTTTTCGGGCGTGATTTCGGAGTAGAAAATGCCCGCCGACGATTCGCTGACATTGGCCACATCCTGGCCGGTGGCGATAAACAGGGCCGTGATGCCGTTGGCCGAGTGCGCCCCGTTGTTGTTGGCGCCCGACATGAATGCGCCCACGTTGCTTACCTGCCCGTGGTAGGCCAGCTGCTCGGGCGTCACGCGCATGCGCTGCTGCAGCAGGTTGCGCGGAATCACGGCCTCGGCTACCACGCGCTTGCCGCGGGTACGCATCACGTTTATCTGGGAAGCCTTTTTGTCGGTGGCGAAATTGGATTCGAGGTAGAAATGGCGCACCGGGGCGCCCTTGTAGTTCTCCAGAATCCAGGAGCAGGCGGCGAAGGTGGCGCGGCCCACCATGTTCTGGCCGGCCGCGTCGCCGGTGCTGTAGTTGAAGCGCAGGAAGGCAAACTTGTTGCTCAGGTAGGTGTCGATGTACTGCAGCTTGGCAATGCTGGAGGTGCTTTCGGCCTCGGGCCGGATGCGGCCGATTTCCTCCTCCACCCAGCGCCCAAAGTCGCGGGCCCCGCGGGCATCGTCGAACACGAACACCGGCGCCCGCTGCATGGCGTCGCCGATGACAGTGCATTTCACGCCGCCGCTGAGGTTGAGTAGTTGAATGCCGCGGTTGTAGCTGGCCACCAGCGTGCCCTCGGTAGTGGCCAGCGGAATCAGGAAGTCGCCCTGGGCGTGCTCGCCATTCACGTGCAGCGGCCCGGCCAGCCCCACCGGAATCTGGGCGATGCCCGTGAAATGCTCGCAGTTGCCCTGCAGGGCGTGGGCATCGAAGGAGTACTGCTTAAGGTGCTCGAACTGCTGGCCCGAGAACTCCTCGGCAAAGGCCTGACGCTTGCGGATGGCCTCGTCGGAGTAGTCGTCGTGGGCGTCGCGCGGGATCCGGGGACGGTTGTCGGGCTTGAGGATGATGCTGTCCTCCACTTCCACGTTCAGGTCGCCAAACGGATCGGCCGCAAACTGCACCTGAATGGTGTGCAGGCCCTCGGTGAGTTGCTCGGTAGCCAGATAAAACGTGGCCGACTGGCCCACTGGCAGCGTGAAGCCCGCGCTGTCGGCGTTGAACACCACGGCCGGCCGCACGTCGCCTTCGCCCAAGTCAATCGCAATTTCGCTGATGCCCAGCCGCACGTCGTCGATCTGCACGTGGTCGATGCGGGTGATGCGCACCGTATCGAGGCGGTTTTTGATGCTGAAGGCCACGCCCTCGGGCGTGTTGCGCAGGCTGCCGCGGGTGTAGAGCAGCTTCAGCAGCATGGGGCTGGGCGTGAAAACCATGGGGGTGGGCGTTAGGAGGTTGGGATTCGGAAGGGGTAAAATAGAAATGTTTTCGGTTATAAGCTTGACGGTAGCGCGGAAAGTCACGATACCTATTGTATCCAGAACGTAACGGGCACGACCATTTCGTGGGGCCGGGCTTTTCCGCTGCAGACTGCCGGAGTGAGATGACCGCTCAATAACTGCACGACCCGCAACGCCTCGGCGTCGAAGAGTGGATGCAGCTTGTTCAAGACCTTTGCCCGGTAAACCTGGCCATCGACGCCCACGATGAAGGAAACGAATAACCGCCCATCAATACACAACCGAGGGTTGGGCCAGCGTAGATTTTGCTGGATAAACAGCCCGAGGCTGTCCTTGCGGTTACGTGCTCGGTAAGTCGGCAGCTCCTCACAAATCATCACTGGCCCGCCATGCGCAATGGCCCAATAGGTTTCGGCCGTAATTACATCATAGAGGCCGTCATCTTCGTCCAGCACAACGGCAGGAGGATGGGCAGATTTGCTGTGTAGGCCGACTGTATCAATACCCGCCTGGGGCACCCGATAGGGCTCCACAACTTGCGCAGCGACGGGCAGGCCACTCAGCAGCAACAGGTACAGCAGTAACAGCCGGTTACGCATCTCACTTGACGCTGAAGGTGATGGGAATAGTCTGCTTTACAGCAATAGGCCGGCCTCGCGGGTCCAGGGCGGGGGAAAAGCGACCCAGCAGCCTGACGGCCCGTACGGCAATTGAGTCGGCCTCCGGGTAGAAAGCCTGCTGTACGATGACGTTCTGGACCTGACCGGTTTTGTCGATAGTAAACCGCACGAACACCCGACCATCTGTTTGAAGACCGGGCGGAAAGTGCAGATTTTTACCAATAGCCCGCATCATCCCATCCAGCCCGCCATCCTTATACACCGGAAACTGGCAGCTGTGGCAGTGCCACAACGGGTCGTCGCCCAAAAAGCCGAAAGGCAATGACGAATTCGTCTTTGTCGGGGCCACCTGCGCCACGGCAGACAAGCCACTCAGCAGCAACAGGCACAGTAGGTCTACAACTGTCAGCGAAGGAGGCCTACTCATCTCCGCCAAAACTGATGCGTACCGTATAGCTCACTTTCACTGTTCGTCCGTTTTGGCGGCCCGGAGTAAAAGGCGGCAGCAGGCGTACTACCCGAAGCGCCTCCGTATCGGCCGCCTCGTTTAGGCCTCTCAGAATATGAGAGTTAGTGACTTGTCCCTGCTCGTCAATCACAAACTTTACAAAGACTCTTCCTTCATAGAGAGCGTCTTTCGGTTGCCGCACTTGGCCAGCAATAAAGCGTCTCAGGTCCTCATTGCCACCACGAAAAACCGGCATCTGCTCCACATAGGTAAAGATTTCTTGTCCCGTTAAAGTCTTTACAGAGGTTTTAGGGTATTCATGCTCATAGAACACAAGGCCGCCATAGGTAATTAGTAGTGTGGGGGCTTGTTCCGGTGTATTGATAACCGGGGTCCTTGGTTCCGTCTGCACCGCCTGCCGCACCTGCGCCACCGCCTCCCGCCCCGACAGCCCCAGCCCGCATACCAGCACCAGCGCCACCAGAAACCGCCGCAGCTTCGGTCGTAGCGCGGGGCGGGCGGGCAGTGGGGCAGGCTGGTCGGCGGCCAGCTGCTCGGCCCGAAACCGGCCGCAGACCCGGCCGTCGGGGGCCGACTGAAAAGCGGCTTCCAGGTCGGCCGGGGTGGCCTGGGTGAAGTCGAGCACCGTCCGGTTGCAGTGGGCGCAGTGGCGGCCCCGGGCGGCGGGCGTCATCTGCGCCCAGTTTTCGGAGCAGGCTTGTAGGCGGACGTTGAGCAGGGGCAAGGGTAGCATGGCACGGCGACAAGTGGCTATCAATATACAACGCCGCTCCTGCTTAAGTATGCATTCTGGCGCCGGCCTATTTTGTGCTGGCCGGCTCGGTATCCTCCCAAAACTCGCGCCCCTCGGTGTCGATGTAGCCGAAGGCACCCGAGGGTGCCTGCACGCGGGCGACGCCGCCGAAGAAGGGCGCGGCCCGCAGGTAGCGCGGCTCGATGAGGCGGCGCCCTTCGGGGCCGAGGTAGCCCCAGCGGCCATTCCGGCGCACGGCCGGCAGCAGCGGGCTGCCGCCCCGGCGCACTGAATCGTACTGCACGGGCTGCACCAGCCGGCCCCGGTTATCGAGCACGCCCCATTTCGGGCCCTGGCGCACCAGCAGCAGGCCGTTGTAGTTGTCCTTTATTTCGTCGTAGATGGCCGGCACGCGGGCCGCGCCCACCGTGAAGCGGAAGCCCACCTTGCCATCGGGGCCGCGCACTACATCGCCCTGTTCGAGCGGGTCTTCATCCGTTGCTTCAAATGCCTCGGCCGGGGATAGCCGGCGGCCGGCGGGGTCGATGGCGAAGGTGTCGCCGTTGAGCTCCACGGTGGCCTGGTTGTTCCGGAAGATACCGGCCCGCGTGTACTGCACCGGCGTTACGGGGCTGCCGCTGCCATCGATGTAGCCGTACAGGTTGCCCATCCGCACCCAGGCCAGCTCGTCGGCGAAGGGGCCGGCTTCGTCGTAGTGGGCCGGCAGTACCAGCCGGCCGCGGCGGTCGGCGTAGCCCCAGCGGTTGCCCTGCCGGAAAGGCACCAGCCGGGCCTCGGCGGCCTGGGCCCAGGTCGCTAGCGGCAGTAGCAGGGCCGACACCAGCAGCAAAAGCAGCACTCGTTTCATGCGCGGGGTAAGGGATGAGCAGGCCCAGGCCTGGTCGGCTAAGATAGCTACTTTGATCAAACCAAAGCCAGCCAAACTGGTTGATTCACGCGCTCTTCACCCGTTGCGGGCCAGCTTGCCGGTTCGCGTCGGGCCAGCATCTGCCGGGCGTCGTTGAAACTAACCCGCCAGTCGGCGTATCTTTGCATCCGCTCAACTAAGCGGTGTTCAAGCCGCTTTCCCCTATGTCCTTATCCGTTCCTTACCCGCGCTTCACGCTGGCCGATAGACTGACGCCGGAGCAGCTGGCATTTTTTCATGAACACGGCTTCCTGCATTTCCGCGGCTTTGCTACCGCCGACACCGTGGCCGCCCTGCTGCGGGCATCTGAGCAGGTGCAGCAGCGCTGGCTGGCCGACGAGGTAAAGAAAGTAAACGGAGTGCCTATAAAGTATGGCCGCGACGTGGATGGCACGCCCATCGTACAGCGCTTCGCCTTCGCCTCGCACCACAACCCCGTACTGCACGAGTTTCTGCAGGACCCACGCTTTACGGCCTTGTTTTCGCTGCTGGAAACGGATGGCGGCCGGGTGGGCGAAAACGAAAAAGACGGCCTCGTTATCAACCACTACGTCAACGTCGATGGCTCGGAGTTCTCGCAGATGGGCTGGCACACCGACTCGCTGCGCGACGTGTTTTACGGCAAGAAAATCGGGCCCATGCTGAACGTAGGCGTGCACCTGGACGGCACGCCGGCTACCAACGGGGGCCTGCGGGTGCTGGCCGGCACCCACCGCCAAAACCTGCGCGACATCCTGTTCCGCAAGAAATACTACAAAGACGTGGGCCCCGACGAAAACGAGGTGGTTATCGAAACCGAGCCCGGCGACCTGACCGTGCACGACGGCCGCATGTGGCACCGCGTGGCGCGCTCGCCGCTGGTGGGCGAAGCCTCGCGCCGCCGGGTGATGTACGTGCCCATTCTGGCCGGCAAGTACGAGCCCAAGCACGATAACAGCCCCACGCCCTTCTACCTGCGTTTTCTGCACCTGGTGAAGTAAGGTGGTAAAACGGTAAGAAACGTTCTGCTGAGGACCGCGAAGAATCTCGCGTGCCAAAGTGATTCCCGGCGTTGAGTTACCATTGCAATAGTAGCACGCGAGATTCTTCGCGGTGCTCAGCAGGACGTTCTTCCATCATCTTTTCACTTCACCTTGAAAACTGCCCTTGTTACTGGTGGCTCGCGCGGCATTGGCCGGGCGCTGGCCCTGGAGCTGGCCCGCCGCGGCTACGACTTGCTGCTCACGGCCCGCTCGGCTGCCGACCTGGAGAAGGTGGCTGCCGAAGCGCGGCAGCTCGGCCGCGAAGCCCACCTCCTGCCGCTCGATTTGGCCGGCCCCAATGCCGCGGCGACGCTGGCCACCTGGGTCCAGGCCCAGCCCGGCGAGCTGACGGTACTGGTAAACAACGCCGGCTACGGCATCTGGGGCCGCTTCGAGGAGCTGCCGCTGGACGGCCAGCTGAACATGCTGCAGCTGAATATGCAGCTGCCCATAACGCTCACGCACCTGCTGCTGCCCACGTTGCACTGCGCCAAAAAGGCCTACATTCTCAATGTGGCCAGTACCGCTGCCTATCAGGCCGTGCCCACGTTCACGCTATACGCGGCCAGCAAGGCGTTTCTACTCAGCTTCAGCCGCGGCCTGCGCTACGAGCTGCGCGAAACCGGCGTTTCAGTCTGCTGCCTCAGCCCCGGCTCCACCGATACCAGCTTCACCGACCGCGCCGGCATGGGCCCCGAGCTGCAGGCCACGGCCAACCGGGTCTCCATGCTGCCCGAGCCGGTGGCCCAGGCCGGCATCCAGGCCCTGCTGGCCGGCGAGGCCGAAGTCATCCCCGGCGCCCTGAACAAAGTATCCGCCACGCTCACCCGCTTCGTGCCCAAAAGCCTGACCGAACGCATTGCCGCCGGCATCTACGAGAAGCATCTGTAAGCGGAGCAGGGAGAAGGTCAGAGCCAAAAAAAACGTGTCATGCTGAGCGCAGCGCAGCGGAGTCGAAGCATCTCTACCGCAATGGTAAACTCAAACACAGAGTTGGCATTGCGGTAGAGATGCTTCGGCAAGCTCAGCATGACTCCTTCCACGCCCACGCCCACGCCCACGCACTGCCCCGCCACGCCAGCCACACAAACAGCGGGGCGGCCAATACGTCGTAGGTGTAGTGGGCGTGTTGGATGAGGACCAGGGTGCCCACGGCCCCGGTAGCCAACAGCAGCAGCCGGCGGCGCAGGCCAGCGGGTACGGCCAGGGCCAGCAGCAGCAGCGTGGCGGTGTGGCCCGAAAAAAAGAGGTCTTTGGTGATGGGGGAGGGGGCAGCGTAGAACAGGTAGTCTACCAGCGGGTCGCGCAGCAGCACCAAGCCCGGCGGCGGCTCCAGCGGCAGCAGCCACAGCGTGGCGCAGCGCAGCAGTTGCAGCAGCAGATAGGCCCAGAGCGCCCGCAGCAGCAGCGCCGGCCGCGGCAGCAGCGTGGCTACTCCCAGCGCAATGCCCAGGTAAATAACCACAAAAGTGGCCCCCGATACATCGTGGGCCGGCAGCCAGACCAGTAGTGGGTCGGGCAGGTGGTAGCCGGGGCGCGCCTGCACCCAGGCAAAGTAGCGCGGCAGCTGGCTGGCCAGCGCCAGCAGCAGCAGCAGCACCAGCCCCAGTCGCGCCCGGAAGGCCGGCTGCCGCCAGGCCGTAGGCCAGGTAAGCGGCGCAGCGGGCCGGTTGGCAGTTGGGTTGAGGGCCGAGGCAACGGGAATATCGGGGGTGGACATGGCCGGCAAAAGTAGCGCAAAGCAGCCAGCGCCGGGTTGGTGTGTCGGGTAATTGCGTGGCTCGCACCGGGCGCTGTATATTGGCTGGTGGCCGCCAGCCCCGGACGGCCACCAGCCACCCTTACTCATTCTGCTGCCCATGAATAACTGCTACTCCATGGCCGCCGCGCTGGCCCTTACGCTTTCGGCCGCCAGCCCGGTCAGCGCTCAAAAAAGCAAGCCCGCCGCCGGCCTGACGGCCCGCGTGGCCCAGTTGGCCGAGCAGGAAAAAACGCAGGTAATTGCCTGGCGGCGCGACCTGCACGAGCACCCCGAGCTGGGCAACCAGGAAACCCGCACCGCCGCCCTGGTAGCCGCCCACCTGCGCAGCCTGGGCCTGGAGGTGCAGACGGGCGTTGCCCGCACCGGCGTGGTAGGCATTCTGAAAGGCGGCCGGCCCGGCCCGGTGGTGGCCCTGCGGGCCGATATGGACGCGCTACCGGTAACCGAAGCCTCCGGCTTACCCTTCGCCTCCAAAGTGCGCACCGACTACAACGGCCAACAGGTGGGCGTGATGCATGCCTGCGGCCACGACACCCACGTGGCCATGCTGCTCGGCGCGGCCGATGTGCTCGTCAAGATGAAACAAGACCTACCGGGCACCGTCAAGTTCATTTTCCAGCCGGCCGAGGAAGGCTCGTTGCCGGGCATGGAAGGCGGGGCGCGGCTTATGGTGAAGGAAGGCGTGCTCGAAAACCCGAAAGTCGATGCCATCTTCGGCCTCCACATTCAGGCCCAGACCGAGGTGGGCCGGCTGAGCTACCGGCCGGGCGGCGAAATGGCGTCGTCCGATGTGTTCAGCATCAAGGTGAAAGGCAAATCGGCCCACGGTGCCTACCCCTGGCTCTCGGTCGATCCGGTGGTAACGGCCGCCCAGATCATCCTGGGGCTGCAAACCATCGTCAGCCGGCAGGCCGAGCTGACCGAGGACGCCGTGGTGCTGACCGTGGGCATGGTACACGGCGGGGTGCGCAACAACATCATCCCCGAGCAGGTGGAGCTGACCGGCACCATCCGCTGCCTCAACAAAGGCATGCAGCAGAAGGTGTGGGCCGCCGTGCGCCGCACGGCCACCGGCATTGCCGAAAGCGCCGGCGCCACGGCCGAAGTCGACATCACCAACTACGCCCCCATCACCTACAACGACCCGGCCCTGACCACCCGCATGGTGCCCAGCCTGGAGCGCGCCGCCGGCCCGGCCAACGTAACGGTGCAAAAAGCCGTAACCGGAGCCGAGGACTTTGCCTTCTACCAGGAAAAAGTGCCCGGCCTGTTCGTGTTCGTGGGCGGTATGCCCAAAGGCACCAACCCCACTACCACCGCCCCGCACCACACGGCCGGCTTTTTCGTGGATGAAAGCGGCCTGACCCTGGGCGTGCGCACCCTGGCCACCCTAGCTCTCGATTATTTGAATGGAAAGTGATTTTTGAGCCGTTGGCTGACCGCTGACAGCTTCTGTTCTTTCAACCAACTGTCGTGTGCCTGCTCATTGGTTTTCATCACCATCTTTGCCTGTCAAAACCTCCGCTAATAGCTAACAGCTGTCAGCTAACAGCTCAAAATCAATGAATATTGCCCTTGTAACCTGCGAAAGCCTGGCCCAGTACGGTGCCCCGAATGTCGATGATGAGGACGCGTTACTTACCCGCTACCTGCGCGAGCAGGGCCACGAGGTGGAGCCCCGCATCTGGAGCAACCCGCTGGTGGAGTGGGGCCGCTACGATGTGGTGCTAATAAAGTCGCCCTGGGATTATTTTGATCGGGTAGAGGAGTTTCTGCACTGGCTCGATACCATGGAGCGCCAGCAGGTGCGCCTGCTCAATCCCGTGCGTGTGGTGCGCTGGAACACCAACAAGCGCTATTTGCTGGAAATGGAGCGGGCCGGCGTGCGCATTGTGCCTACCCGGCTGCTGCCCCGGGGCGAGGCCGTTAATGCTGCCGCGCTGCTCGAAGAAATGGGCCAGGAGCAGATTGTAGTGAAGCCCGCCGTGAGCGGCGGGGCTAAAAACACGTTTATCATCAGCCGCCACGAAACGGCCGTGCGCCAGCCCCAGCTCACCGAGCTGGTCGCGCACGAGGATTTTCTGGCCCAGCCTTTTCTGTCGCGTATTCAGGAGGAAGGCGAATGGTCGTTGCTTTATTACGGCGGTGAGTTCAGCCACGCAGTGCTTAAAACGCCCAAGTCGGGCGACTTCCGGGTGCAGCACTACTTAGGGGGCGCCATTGCGCCCCGCGAAGCTCCGGCCCACCTGCGCCAGGCCGCCGACCGCATCGTGCAGCAGTTCGCGCCCGGTTGCCTTTACGCCCGCGTCGATGGGCTTGACCAGGACGGCGAGCTGCTGCTCATGGAGCTGGAACTCATCGAGCCTTTCCTTTACCTCGCCTCCGACCCCCAGGCCCTGCCCCGCTACGAGCAGGCGTTGCGGCGGATGAGTGAGTAAATTAGTAAGCCGTTAAACCAGAACGGGTCATGCTGCGCATGACCCGTTCTGGTTTAACGGCTTACTAATTTACGAAAACCCGTTTACCGTGAACCCACCGTCTACGGCCAGGGTCTGGCCGGTGATGTAAGCGGCGGCGGGCAGGCAGAGGAAAGCCACGGCGGCCGATACCTCTTCGGGCTCGCCCACGCGGCCCAGCGGTGTGCGGTCGATAACACTACGGCGGAAGTCCTCGTTCTGGAGCACCGTTTCGGCCAGCGGCGTGCGGATGTACCACGGGGCCACGCAATTGACGCGGATGTTGTGGCTGGCCCACTCGACGGCCAGGTTGCGGGTGAGCTGCACCAGCGCGGCCTTGGTCATGCCATAAATGGCCCCGGTGCGCACGTGCGTGAGGCCCGCCACCGACGAGATATTGACGATGCTGCCCCCGCCTGCTGCCACCAGCCTCGGGTGCAGCCCCCGGCTCAGTTCCCAGGCCGAATCGAGGTTGGTGGCTAGTAGCTGCCGGTATTCGTCGTCGGTGTACTCGAGGGTGGGCTTACGGATGTTGGTGCCCACGTTGTTGATGAGCATATGCACCTGGGGCCAGCGTTCGGCTATTTGGGCCAGCAGGCCGGCGCGGCCGGCGGGCGTGCTCACATCGGCGGGCAACGCGTGGGCGGGCAGGCCCTGCTGCTGCCAGACTGCTACCTGCTGCTCTAGGGTAGCGGCGGTGCGGGCTACGGCTACCACGGTGGCACCCAGGGCCAGCAACTCGGCCGCTACGGCTGCCCCAATGCCTTTAGAAGCACCCGTTACTACCGCTATTTGGCCCGTGAGGCTCCAGCGAGCTTGATGAAGATTAGATGAAGTTTCCATGTATGTATCTTGAAATGTTTAAAATTCAGGGGTGGTTTACAGCTTGGCTACAGGCAAAGGATTATTCAAAAACAATGGAATAATACAGTATAAAGCTCGCTGTCAATGAATTGTGAATGATAATTAATCGCCCGGTTATTGTCTATATTTTCAATTAAAGGGAGTTAATTTAATAAATGTCATATCATAAGGTGTAATAAGTTGATAAAAGCATAATTTTGATGTCATACGAATGCCTGCATGCTTCCGTCGCTGCTGCTTCTGTTCAAAATTCCACTTTCACAACCAACCTCAACCTATGCACAACAAGTACTCGGTAGCAGCTTTATTGTTGCTAGGTGGCCTGAGCTCTTCGGCCGCCTTCGCCCAGGATTACTCGCGGGTTCAAAGCAAAAGCCTGCGTGACAACGGAACGCCTTACCTGGTGGAGTTCAAAGCCACCAGCAACGCCTACAAGCTCAGCAACGCGCCGGCCGTGCTGCGCCAGCAACTCTCGCTCAGCAGCGCCGATGAGCTGCTGAGTACCGGCACCCAGACCGACGAGCTGGGCTACGTACACGAGAAATTCCAGCAGTACTACAAAGGCATCAAGGTAGAGCACGCCATCTACTCGGTGCACGCCCGCCAAGGCAACGTGGAAAGCATCAGCGGGCAGATTGAGAAGGTGGACGGCCTGAACGTAACACCCTCGCTCGATGCCGCTACCGGTTTGCAGCGGGCCATGGCCTTCGTGGGCGCCAAGGAGTACATGTGGCAGGATGCCCGCGAAGAGGCTGGTCTGAAACAGCAGGAAGCCAACCCCGATGCCACCTACAAGCCCCAGGGCGAGCTGGTGGTAATGCACGACGACGCCACCGGCCAGCCGGCGCTGGCCTGGAAATTCAACGTGTACGCCAAAGCGCCGCTCAGCCGGGCCTACATTTATGTGGATGCCCACTCGGGCCGCGTCATTTCGCAGGACGCCATCATCAAGCACGCCGCCGCTACTGGCACTTTCGCCACGGCCTACAGCGGCACCCGCAGCATGGCTACCGGCACGACCACCGGCGGCTTCTACCTGCGCGAAGCCACCCGCGGCCTGGGCATCGAAACCTTCAACTGCAAAAAGGGCAACAGCTACACCGCGGCCACCGACTTCATCGACGCCGATAACAACTGGACCGCCGCCGAGTACAGCAACGCCAACTTCGACAACGTAGCCGGCGACGCGCACTTCGGCGCCCAGGCCACCTACGATTACTGGAAGACGGTGCACAACCGCAACTCCTACAACAATGCCGGCGCCAAAATCAAAAGCTACGTGCATTTCGATGACATTCCGGGCGGCGCGGGCTACGAAAATGCCTACTGGAACGGCTCGGTGATGACCTATGGCGACGGCGCCAGCACCTTCAAACCCCTGACGGCCCTCGACGTGTGCGGCCACGAAATCGGCCACGCCGTGTGCGAAACCACGGCCAACCTCACCTACGCCAACGAATCGGGCGCCATGAACGAGGGCTTCTCCGACATCTGGGGCGCCTGCGTGGAAGCCAAAGCGGTAACCGACTACGGCCTGACCGGCAAGAGCACCTGGGACATTGGCGAGCAGATTATGAAGGCCGGCGGGGCCCTGCGTTCGATGAGCAACCCCAACCTCTACGGCCAGCCCGACACCTACAAGGGCACTTACTGGAAGCCGACTACCACTTCGCCTTCTAACGCCAACGACCAGGGCGGCGTGCACACCAACTCGGGCGTGCTCAACTACTGGTTCTATCTGCTCAGCCAGGGAGGCTCGGGCACCAACGATATCGGTAGCGCCTACTCGGTAACCGGCCTGGGCATCAGCAACGCCGCCAAAATTGCCTACCGCACCGAAAGCGTGTACCTGACGGCTTCCTCGACGTACGCTCAGGCCCGTACGGCTTCTATTTCGGCCGCTACCGACTTGTTCGGCGCCGGCTCGGCCCAGGTAACGGCTGTTACCAACGCCTGGTACGCCGTGGGCGTGGGCGCCGCTTCGGGTGGCGGCACTACCCCGCCGCCCGCAGTAGCTTACTGCACCAGCAAGGGCACCAGCGTAGCCTACGAGTGGATCGATTACGTGAAACTCGGCACTCTTACCCGTACTTCGGGAGCCGATGGTGGCTACTACAACGGCACGGCCAGCAGCACTACCATCGCGGCCGGCTCGTCGCAAACCATCAGCTTCTCAGCTGGCTTTGCCTCGACGGCCTACACCGAAAACTGGCGCGTGTACATCGACTACAACCAGGATGGGGACTTCGGCGACGCCGGCGAAACCGTAGTATCGGGCTCCTCGGCCAGCACTACCACGCTCAGCAGCACCTTCACGGTGCCCTCTACGGCCCGTAGCGGCGCCACGCGCATGCGGATAGTGCTGAGCGACAACGCCGCCACTACCAGCTGCAACAGCTACAGCTACGGTGAAACCGAAGACTACACCGTCAACATCAGCGGCGGAACCGGCCTGACGGCGGGTGCCGGTGCCACCGTAGCTGCCCAGAGCGCCTCGTTTGGCAACAGCAGCTCCGAGAAGGCCCTGACGCTGTACCCTAACCCGGCCGCCAGCATGCTCAACGTCGTGCTCGTCGGCAAGTCTCCGGCCGTATCGGCCGTGGTTACCGACCTGCGCGGGGCCCGCGTTGCCAACGCCCGCTTCGAGAACGGCCAGCTGAACGTGGCCAACCTGGCCAGCGGCGTCTACCTGCTCACCGTCTCCGACGGCCAGAAGACGTTCCACGAGCGGTTCGTCAAGCAGTAGGTTCTGATGAGCTGTTAGCTGAGAGCCATTAGCTGTTAGCTTTCGTTCAGAAGCCCCGGTAATCCAACAAAAAGAAGGCCCCGCACTCAACCGAGTGCGGGGCCTTCTTCGTTTTCCAGCTAACAGCTAACAGCTAACAGCTAACAGCTAACAGCTAACAGCTAACGAGCCCACGGCGCGTATTCGAGCTTCAGTTCCAGTTGGCCATAGTTGTCGTTGAGCGACGACGACGAGCGGCCCAGGGCGGGACTGATATCGTCGAGCTGGTCGGTGGTGGTGAGCGAGTACGAGCCTTCGATGGTTGCGTTGAGCCGCGAGGTGAGCCGCACTGTAACGCCCACGCCCACCGGTAGCACCAGCGCCAGGGCGGGATAGTCGAAGCGTTCGGGCTCGAGGTAGGCCGGCGTGAAGTTGCCGCCCGGCCGCTCCGTGCCCTTGTAAGACTTGGGGCTGTACAACGCCAAGCCCACGCCCAGCTTCAGGTAGGGCTTGATGATGGACGACTGGCCGGCCGGCAGCGAGTAAGCGCCCGGGTCGCGGAGCGGCTCCCAGCGCACAAAGGCCGTGCCCACCCCGTTTTTGCCCTGGAAGGCCAGGTCACGCTCGGGCAGGTAATCCTTGGCCCCAAGTTGCAGGTACGATACCTCGCCGCCCACCTGCCAGTGCGGATGAAACTGGTAAAGCATGCCCGCGCTCAGGCTGGGACCCAGAAACTGGTCGGCCAGGCTGCTGGTGAGGTCGCCGTTGTAGTAGCCTACGCCGCCGCCCAGCGTAAAGCGCATGGGCCCCCTGTAATACAGGCGGCCCTGGCGGTCGTAGTGGCGGGGGCGGCGCTCGGGGCCGGGGTCAGCCGATTGGGCCACCGCCGAGTGCGTAGCGGCCGCAGTGAGGAGCAGGGCCGCGGCGGGCAGAAAGGAGCGAAGGATCACGAAGACAGAAAGCAAAATGAAGGGCCGGCCGCGCCAAAAACGCAGCAGCCCGCTCCGGCTCTAACGCAAACCGGCGGCAAATGATTGTCTTGCGGCTATTGGGCCACAAGCTTAGGGTTACCCGCCACACGCTTTCGAACGTGCTTGCCGCTTATAGCTGGCAACTGGTATCCCTGCGCTTGTCGCTTATTTGTACGTGCCCTTGGGGTCGGGTAGATGGGTAAGCAGGTCGGAAATCAGGCCGAAATCGACCGAAGAAATGCTGGTGCCCTGGCCTTTGTGCACCGCCTCCCAGGCCTGGGCGTACTGTTCCTGGTAGTAGTAGGCGCGGCCCAGCTGCTGCCAAGCCGCGGCATTGGCCGGGTCTTGGGTAGTGGCTTTTTGCAGCAGTTCGGTGCCGGTTTTCAGGTCCTTTTTCTTCTTGCCCTGCTCATACCGGATGAGGTAGCTGGAGCCCAGATCGGAGAGCAGCGGCGAGCTGGTGGGATCTAGCACTAGGCCTTTTTCCAGCAGCTGAATCGACTGTTCGGGCGAAGGGTTGCTGCTGGCTACTATAGCCAGACCATGGTAAGCCTCGGAATTGTTGGGGTCGAGTACCCAGGCTAGGTTGAAGCGGTAAGCGGCTGTGTCGCGCTGGCTTTCAACCAGATACTCGTAGCCTTTATTGCTGAAAAACTGGCTGGCTTCGGCCCGTGAGGCGAAGCTGCCGGCCAGCCCGGCCACCGTGGCCGGACCGAGTGCCTGCTCGGCCTGCACGGCCGAGAGGCCGCCGAATAGTGGCTGGCTGCGGCTGCTGAGCACCGCCTCGCGGGTGGCGCCGGCAGCGTTTTTTGCTGCTTTACCGCCCCGCTGGGCCAGTGCCGGCTGCAGTCCGGCTCCTAGGAGCAGCGCAGTCAAAAAAAGAAAAGGAGAAATCGGAAGTTTCATCGGTGGGAAGATAAGCGGTAGACAGGCCAGCGGTCCGTTTACTTGTGGAGCCGCAGCCTGCCAAAGATACGCCCACTGCCCCAACCTGTGCGCCCGCCCGGCCGTAGGGGCGGAAGCCGGCGCAATCCAGCGCCAGGGCCCCGTCGTACCTGCTCCGTTACGCTGCCCGTCCGGGTAGCGCCTGCTCGTTTCTTCCCTGCCGAATGCGTTTTCTGGTTTTTCGCCTGTTGCCTGCCCTGTTTGCTACCATACTGCTGCTGGCGGCCGCTACCGAGTACAGCGTGGCGCGCCCCAGCCGCCGCACTGCCAACGTGCCCTACGTACCGGCCACCGACTCGGCCTTCAGCGCCGGCCGGCAGCTGCTCGATGTGTACGCGCCCAAAGCCCGCGCCGCCCGGCCCTATCCGGTGGTGGTGTTTATTCATGGCGGCAACTGGAACAGCGGCAGTAAAGCGCTTTACTCGTTTGTGGGCCGGCGGCTGGCCAAGCAGGGGGTGGTGGCCGTGGTCATCAGCTACCGGCTGGCCCCGGCCGTACGCGTGCCCCAGATGGCCGACGACTGCGCCCGGGCAGTGGTGTGGGCCCGCCGCCACATTGCCGAGTACGGCGGCGACCCGGCCCGGCTGTTTCTGATGGGCCACTCGGCCGGGGGCGGCCTGGCGGCCCTGCTGGCCACCGACGACGCCCGTTTCCGGCGCTGGGGTGAGGCGACCAACCCGGTGCGCGGCGTCGTGCTCGACGATGCCGCCGGCCTCGACATGTACGACTACCTGAAAAAGCTGGCCTACCCCGGCGACGAGGAGTTTCTGGTGCCCTTCGGCCCCGATCCGGCCGTGTGGCGGCAGGTGTCGGCGCGCTATCACCTCACGCCCCAAACGCCGCCTTTCCTCCTCTTCGTGGGCGGCGAAACCTACCCTTCCATCAGTAGCAGCAGCGCTGAATTCCGCAAGGCACTGGTAGATTTAGGCCACGCGCCCTACTACCAGGTGCTGCCCGGCAAGAAGCACATTCCCATGGTGTTGCAACTGTACTGGCAGCACAACATCATCTACCAGAAACTGCTGCCGTTTGTGGGGGCAGAGGTGGTGAAGTAGAACGGCAGACGGTTCCGCGCGTCCAATTCTTCAAAACAGTCCCAGCTGCGACGGTGGGTTTTCCAGCTCCAGCAGCCACTTTTTACGGGCCAGGCCCCCGGCATAGCCCGTAAGCTGGCCGCTGGCCCCAATAATGCGGTGGCAGGGCCAGATGATGGCCAGCGGATTCTGGCCGTTGGCCGACCCCACGGCCCGTACGGCCCCGGGGTTGCCCAGCTGCCGGGCCAGGTCGAGGTAGGAGGCCGTGCGGCCGTAGGTTACGGCGGGCAGTGCCGCCCACACCTGCCGCTGAAACCCGGTGCCGGTTTCTACATCCGTAAGCACCGAAAACGTGCGCAACTCGCCCCCGAAATAGGCCCGTAGCTGCTCGTGGGCCGCTCGTAGGCAGGCCGGCACCGCGCTGGCCGGCGTAACCGCTTCCAGGCTGCCCGCCGCCAGAAAGTTCACCTCTCGCAGGCCTGCCTCGGTACCGCGCAGCTCCAGCGGGCCAAGCACGGTGGCCAGCAGCGCCCAGGCCGTCGGCTGGGTCGCAGTCAAAGCAGCAGCAGGCAGCTTGTTCATGGGGGGGGGGAATTAGATAAAAACACGGTTTTGGGGCAATTTTCAGCTGGTTTCTTGTAGTATGCCGTGGCCGGAAAAGTGAGTCGGGCGGCAACTGCCTGAGAAAAACCTGTATATTAGGCTAAGCAAAGCAGGAAAATATAAATCTACGCGTAGATTTTTGACTGTTGCTTATTTGCGCGCCTTCCCTACCGTTCCATCTTCCAAAGCCACCAATATCGTGCAACGTTTAATTCTCTGCTCTGCGCTCGGTTTGGGCCTGCTCGGCCAGTTGCCGGTGGCCGCGGCAATGCCCGTGCGGGCTGCGGCCTCGGAACCCGTTGAAATGCTGCCTGCCCAGGGTTGGGGCACGGGCCTGACGGCCTTTTACTTCGGCAACGGCTCGCTGGCGGGCCAACCCGTTCTCAAGCGCGACGATGCGGTAATTGATTTTCGCTGGGGTATGGGCGCACCTGCGCCCGGCCTGCCCGCCGATAACTTTTCGGTGCGCTGGGAGGGGCTGATAGCCGCGCCGAGTACCGGGCGCTACCGCTTCGTGGCCGTAACTACCGACGAGGTGCGCCTGTGGGTGAACGGCCGCATGTTGCTCGATACCTGGGACGGGAAAAAAGCGAACAACAACGAAGAAAACAGTATTTCGCTGGCCGCCGGCGAGAAAGCGACCATCAAGCTCGAATACAACAATGCGGCCGGTACGGCGGGCATTCAGCTCCATTGGGTGGCTCCCGGCCAGAGCCAGCAGCTGATTCCGACCGGCAACCTCTACCCGCTGGGCTCGCCCACCACGCCCGACCCAGCTGGTGCGCCCCCCGTAGCTAAGGCTGTGGTAGCGCCCGCCGCCCGGCCGGCCCCGGTTGCCGCCACCCCCAAGCCCGCGCCGGCCCCGGTGGTAGCCGCCACCCCGAAACCCGCGCCAGCTCCTAAGGTGGCCAAAGCCGCGGCTCCGGCCCCAGCCCCCAAGCCTGCCAAGCCCGCGCCAGTCGTGGCAGCAGCGCCGGCCAAAAAGGTAGCCGATGAGGATGTTGCCCCCGTCGGTGACCTGTCGGGCCTCTACGTAATTACCGTTCGCTCGACGGGCAAGCCGCTGGAGGTAACCCAGGACCGCCCGGCCACGCTCTCCGAGCAGCTGGCCATGGCCGGCGCACCGCCCGCCGCCGACGCACAGTGGCGGCTCGAGCCCGCCGGCAGCGGCATGTACCGCCTGATGGTGCCCGGCAGCAACAAGGTGCTGGAGGTACTGGGCAGCTCTACCTCCAACGGTGCCCCCGCCAGCCTCTGGACATACTACAGCGGCTACAACCAGCAGTGGAAGGTGGAGCCCACCGGCGACGGCTACTTCAAGCTGATTTCGAAAAACGGCCGCAACAAGGCCCTCACCGACAAGGATTCTACCGACGGGGGCATTCAGCAGTGGCGCTACTCGGGCAAGCTTACCCAGCAGTGGAAGCTGACGCCGGCCAAAGCCGCCGAGGAGCCCGTGCTGGCCGGAGCCACCACGGCCCGCAAAATCGGCGACAACGGCATGAGCGTGTACCCCAACCCTTCCAGTGGCGTGATGCAGATGGCTTACAGCCTCAGCGAAGCCAAGCCGCTGGGCTGGGTGCTCTACAACCAGAACGGTGTGGCCGTGCGCGTATCCGACTATCGTAAGCAACCCGCCGGTGCGCACCACCAGACCCTCAACTTTACCGGCCTCCCCTCCGGCGACTACTACCTCAGCCTAACCGTAGGGGCCAGCAATACCCGTCAGGTGGTGTCCATTCGCCGTCCCAGCTCCGTTACCCCCGAGGTGGGCGACGATGTAGCCGAGCGCCCATAGGTTCCTCCGGATCCAGCCTATCAAGCCCAAGGCCCCGTTCCAGTTGCTGGAACGGGGCCTTGGGCTTGATAGGATTTCGTGCGCTAAATGGGTTACCCGTTAAAAGCTGGTAAGGCCGCCCACAAGCGCGTAAACTCGGCGGCATAGGGCGCTATCAAGGTCGGGTCGGGGCTGATAAGCAGATTTTCCTGGTTGAACTCGGCCGCCGAGCGGGTCCAGTTATAGCTGCCGGTAAGCACCAGGGAGTCATCGGCCAGGGCAAACTTGTGGTGCATGTGGTTGTCGGTGCGGTCGATGCGCACCGGAATGCCGGCGGCCTCAATAGCCCGGATATCGGAGCCCCGGTCGGAAAGCTTGTCGTTGTCGGTGAGCACGCGTACGCGTACTCCGCGGCGGTGGGCGGCCAGCAGCTCGTCGCTCAGGCGGTTATCGGCCACGGTAAACACGCACACGTCCAGCGTGCGGCGCGCCTGCCGGATAAAGGTCTGAATGGCGCCCACGCAGTCGTCGTGGGGGCTGAAATACACCCGCGCCTGACCAGCAGCAGCAGTAGTAACGGCGGGCTCACGCTTCGGGTCTGGGGCGGCCACCGAATTTTCTGAAACTGGCAGCAGGGCGCTGGCGGCCTCCAGCCACTCCACCACTGCTTTGTCTTTAAAGGTGTTGAAATGGCTTTTGGCCAGCCCGAACAGCTGGCGGCGCAGGGATTCCAGGTTGCCATGGCGGCGCTGGAAATCGGCTAGCCGGTCGCGCAGCTCGGTGGCTTCGGCAGCCGAAAGGTTCACGTCATCAAAAGCCTGACGGAACTGGCTCAGCAGTTCGGAAACGGGCGGGGTAGTGGAATGGGCCATACCGGAAGGTACGGCAAACTGCCGGCGCCGTTGGCTACTGCCCGGATGTCAACCCATCGCCCCTTTTAAAGGGCGGACTACAGCCTGAAGCCCGGGCCACAGCCAACGCACTGTCTATCCTATGGCCAAGCTTTCCAGTAGTGCCAGCTGCCGGGCAACCCGGGCCTGTGCGGCGGCCAGGGCAGCGGCCGAAGGCTGGTGCAGGTGGCGGGTGAGGCCGGGCGTGGCGGCGGTGGGGTCGGCGTCCCAGAGGCCCGCGTGGTGCCAGGGCGTGAGGTGGTCCCAGTCGGGCCGGTCGATGATGGGGTAGAGGCAGACGCCCAGCAGCGGCACCCCGGCACGCAGGGTTTTCACGGCTTCGTCGGCCACCATCCGCAGCCAGGGGGCGCGGTCGTGGCCGGGGTGGCTGGTTTCGGTGAGCACCACCGGGCAGTTGTAGCGGTGGTAGGCTTCGGCCAGCAACGAACTCAACGGGCGAAAGCGCGGGTCGTGGTGCTCGTTGGCCCAGGGCAGGGTGTGGTAGGGTTCCAGCTGCCACTGGTTGTCGTAGTAAAAGTTGAAGCCCAGCAGGTCGAGGTATTCGGGCCGGCCGCCCAACTCGGGGCAGAGCCGGCCGGCCAGCATATCCACGCTCTGGAACTGGTTGCGGTGGGCCTCGCGGGCCCGGCGCACTTCGGCGGGCCCGGCGCCTGGCTGGGCCACAATATTGAGCAACGGTTCGGTGGTGAGGATGCGCACCCTTGGGTCGGCTTCGCGCAGGGCTGCTACGCCTTCAATGTAAGCCCGCATCAGGCCGCGCTTCACTTCCCAGCCCTGCCCCACGCAGTAGGGGGCGGTGCCGCGCACGTCGCCGCCCAGCCAGCTCATAAAGCTTACCTCGTTGATGGGCGTGATGATGAGCACCTCGTCGGGCCGTTGCTGGCGGTAGAACGCCACGAAGGCCCGGCACAGGGCGGCGAAGCGGCGGGCAAACAGCGGGTGCAGCGGCGTCAGGTCGTCGGGGTAGCCGAAGTGGCACAGGTCCCAGACTTGCTGGATGCCGTGGCGGCGGCCCGCGTCGAGCAGCACCTGCACGGTGGTCCAGTCGTACTCGTAGGGGCGGCGCTCCACCTGGCTCCAGCGGATGCCCTCGCGCACGGTGCCCAGTTGGTGCTGCCGGATAAGCTCGTAATCGGCATCGAGCAGCGGCAAATGGCCGGTCAGGTTCAGGAAATCGACCCGGTTGCCAAAGGCGTTGAGCTGATCGGTACACTCGAAACCAGCCATCCAGAACGAGGCAAAGGGCGAATCGGTGGTAGCGGGAAAGGGCATTAAGAATGGGTTGGTACAAGAAAAAAGGACGATGAAACGCCCGTTGCCGGGGATTCATCGTCCTCTATACCCCCAACAGCCGTCGGGGGTTAAGGCCGTGCCTACTACGGTCGGGCTTAGAACGGGGGCTTGAACACGGCCGCACCGGCCAGCTGGCGCTGCTTTTTGGTGATGGATTTGGCCTCAATAAAAATGCGCTGGAACTCCGGATATTTCACCCGAATGGCATCCTGTAGCTCGTCGATGGCTACCTCTACTTCCTGGGCCGAGAGCCGGTCTTCAAACTCGACATCGAGGGCCAGCATCACGTCGGTGGGGCCCAGGTACATGGTGAGTGGGGGGCGCAGGTTCTGCACGCCCGCCTGCCGGCGGCCAATGGCCTGCAGGTCGGTCAGTACCTCGTCGCTCACGCCTTCGCCCACCAGCAGGGCCCGGGTACGGCTCACCAGGAACACCGCTACCACCATCAGCAGCAAGCCAATAGCCACGGAAGCGGCTCCGTCGAGGAAAGGGTTGTTAAGCATATGGCCGAAGTACACGCCGGTCAGCGCTATCACCAGACCCGCCAATGCCGCCAGGTTTTCGAGCACCGAGGCGTAGATAGCCGGGTCGCGGCTGGTGCTCAGAATTTTCCAGAAGCTGGCCTTTTTATCGGCTATGCCCGCATAAAGTGCCTTAATAGCCAGCCAGCTGGCCCAGGTTTCGAACAGCGAGGCCACGCCCAGCACCACGTAGTTCCAGAGCGGATCGGTGAGCGGTTCGGGGTGCTCGATGTGCTTAATACCCTCGTAGAACGACATGCCTCCGCCGATAGCAAAAATCAGCACGGCCACAATCAACCCCCAGAAATACAGTTCTTTGGAGCGCCCAAAAGGATGGCGCGCGTCGGCTGGCTTCTGGCTTTGCTTTATGCCGTAGAGCAGTAATATGGAGTTGCCGCTGTCCACGAGCGAATGAATGCCCTCGGATAGCATGGCCGACGAGCCGGTGAAGAACGCGGCGACAAACTTGCTGATGGCAATGCCCATGTTGGCCGCCAGGCCGCCATACAAAGCTGATTTAGAAGAACCTCCGGCCATGAGCAATACGCTAAGGGAACGATAAAAGGGGCTGTATGAACAGCCAACGGGCTACTACTGGCCCGCCGCCTGGTACGGATCGGGCCGGGGCGAAGTTAGCGGCTCGCGTAAACAATCTGTCAGAATCCGGCTTTACCTCGCCTATCTTGCCCCCATGCCCGAACCTGCTGCTCCCGCCACCACTCCTTCCGCCCCGCTCAGCCGCCGCCTCGGGCTGGTGCAGGCCACGGCCCTCAACATGATTGACATGGTGGGCATCGGGCCCTTCGTGACGCTGCCGCTGGTGATGGGCTTCATGGGCCCCAATTTCCTGCTGGCTTGGATGGTGGGCGCGGTCTTGAGCCTGGCCGATGGCTTTATCTGGAGCGAGCTGGGGGCCGCCCATCCCGAGGCCGGCGGCTCCTACCGCTTCCTCAAGCTGGCCTACGGCGAGCATAAGTGGGGCCGGCTGATGTCGTTTCTGTATGTGTGGCAGACGCTGGTGCAGGCCCCGCTGGTAGTGGCTTCGGGCGCCATTGGCTTCGCGCAATATTTTGCTTACCTCGTGCCGCTGCCCGCGTGGTGGCAGCCCAAGCTGGTGGCCGGCACAGTGGTGCTACTGCTCATCGGCCTGCTCTACCGCCGTATCGACGACGTGGGCCGGCTGGGCGTGGCACTCTGGCTGGGGGTACTGGCGCTGCTGGGCTGGCTTATTTTTGGCGGCCTCACCCACGCGCACATTCCCGTTAATTGGCTGCCCGAGGGCGGCGTGGGGGCGCTGCCGGGCGTGCTGCTGTCGGTAGCCATGGGGCAGGCTTCGGTCAAAACCATCTACTCGTACCTGGGCTACTACAACGTGTGCCATTTGGGCGGCGAGGTGAAGAAGCCGCAGAAGCTCATTCCGCGCAGCATCTTCCTGAGCATTATCGGCATCATGACGCTGTACCTGCTCATGAACTGGAGCGTGGCCTCGGTTATTCCGTGGCAGCAGGCGCGGCACTCCGAGTTTATCGTGAGCTTGTTTATCGAGCAGCTCTACGGGGCCACGGCTGCTAAATTTGCCACGGCGCTGGTGCTGTGGGTAGCCTTTGCCTCGCTGTTTGCGGTGCTGCTGGGCTACTCGCGCATCCCCTACGCGGCGGCCGCCGACGGCGAGTTTCTGCCCCTTTTCGCCAAAACGCACCCCACCAAAAACTTCCCCCACGTGTCGCTGCTGCTGCTCGGCGGCGTGGGCTTCGTGTTCAGCCTGCTGTTCCGGCTGGGCGAGGTCATCAGCGCCATTCTGGCCATGCGGATTCTGGTGCAGTTCGTGGGCCAGGCCGTAGGGCTGGTGCTACTGCGCCGCCGGAATGGCACGGCTAAGCTACCCTTCAAAATGCCGCTCTACCCGCTGCCCGTGGTGGTGGCCGTGGTGGTGTGGCTGTGGGTGCTCGTGAGTACGGGCTGGGTTTTCGTGGTGTCGGGCCTGGCCGTTACGGCGGCCGGTGTTGTTGCCTTCCTGCTCTGGAGCCGCAAGCTCCGGCGCTGGCCGTTTGGTGGTTGAGTGGTAGCTTTAATGGCTTATTTACTCCCTACTATGCCGCGCCTTTATTATTGCCTCTTACTCTTCTTGCTTACAACAGTGGTTGCGCCGGCGCAAAGCACCACCGATTCGCCCTCCGACTACCTGTACTGGAGCGCTACCCGGCGGCTCACACCCGCCGACTTCCACCTCCGGCTTAAACAGGATGGCCGGGTGCAGGGCAGTAGCGGCATTTATGGTTTTGGGCTCAAAGGCAACGTGTATGATTTGCTGGGTAAGCGCGCCAACCAGGCCGTGCAGAATCGCATGCTACGGTCTGGTTCCTGGCTCGATACGACCGACCGCGCCGATGTTAGGCTGCAGTTGCAGTACCATCAGACTTCCTTTGATATCAGCGAAATCTACGCGCGGCGCTTGCGGCAGAAGCTGCGGTCGGTGGCTAAAAATGTGCTGTTATGGGGGAAACCTAGCCTCGAAGATGTAATCAATGAACATCTTCAAGCTTCGCAGCAGCGCCAGGTTGCCTACATCGAAGAAACGGCTTACGGCTCCGTACCCGAAAAGCAGGCCGCCTGGGAACAGCAGATTCAGCAGGAACTACGCGAGTTGGCCGCCTACGCAGTAGCAGACGAGTAGCCTGCTCAGGCCAGCCGCTTCTCGTAGCAGAAAAACCGCAGCCCCGGCCGGAACGCCAGCGTGATTTCGCCCGCAAACCGGTAGCCCAGCTTTGGAAACAGTTGTTGCGTGGCGGCGTTTTCGGAGTTGGTGTCCACCCGCAGCGCGCGCAGGCCCTGCTGCCGGGCCAGGGTTTCGGCCTGGGCGAGCAGGGCTGCCGCCACGCCGCGGCCCTGGGCTGCCGGGGCCACGGCCAGCCGGTGCGTTACGAGGGCCGGCTCGGCGAAGTCCCAGTCGGCCTGGGCATACTCGGCATCCTGGTGGTTGTGGGTGAGGGCGGCAAAGCCGGCCAACTGCCCCTCCAGTTCCGCCACCCACAAATGGCCCGCTTCCATATCAGCCCGGAACACGGCTTCGTTGGGGTAGTCGGCCGACCATTGGCGGTTGCCGGCCGCCAGCATCAGCGGCACCACCTGGGCCAGCAGGGCGAGTAAATTCGGCAGGTCGGTGGGGGTAGCGAGGCGCAGGGATACGGGGGAAGTCAAGGAGAGCAGGGAAGAAAGATCAAAAAAGAACGTCATGCTTCGACAAGCGCAGCATGACGTTCTACTATAATAAGCAGCTCTTCCCCTTACCCGCGGCGCAGCACTTCGGCGGCCTCCTTGGCGAAGTAGGTCAGGATGGCGTCGGCGCCGGCGCGCTTGATGCTGAGCAGCACTTCCATCATGGTCTTCTCGCCGTCGAGCCAGCCCTGCTGAGCCGCCGCTTTCACCATGGCGTACTCGCCGCTCACGTTATAGGCTGTTACGGGCAGGTGGGTGTGGTTTTTCACGTCCATAATCACGTCGAGGTAGCTCAGGGCGGGCTTCACCATCACCATGTCGGCGCCTTCGGCTTCATCGAGCGCCAGTTCGCGCAGGGCTTCGCGGCGGTTGGCCGGGTTCATCTGGTAGCTTTTCTTGTCGCCTTTTTTGGGGGCCGAATCCAGGGCGTCGCGGAAGGGACCGTAGAAGGCCGAGGCGTACTTGGCCGTGTAGCTCATGATGCTCACGTGCGAAAACGCGTTGCTGTCGAGCACTTCCCGAATCCAGGCTACGCGGCCGTCCATCATGTCGCTCGGGCCGATGATGTCGGCGCCGGCGCGGGCCTGGGCCAGGGCCATCTGGCCGAGCACTTCCAGGGTGGCATCGTTGAGAATCTCGCCCGATTCGGCGTCTACCACGCCATCGTGGCCGTCGGACGAGTAGGGGTCCATAGCCACGTCGGTCATCAGCACCACCTCCGGAAACTGCCGCCGAATATCGGCCACCGTCTTCAGGTACAGGCCCTCGGGGTTGGCCGACTCGCGGGCCAGCCGGTCCTTCAGCCCGTCGTTGATGCTCGGGAACGGGGCGAAGGAGTGGATGCCTAACTCCACGCAGCGCCCGATTTCCTCGATGATACGGTCGGCCGAATACCGGAAAATACCGGGCATCGACTTGACCTCGACCTGCTGGTTCTGGCCTTCGATGAGAAAGAGCGGGAATATGAAGTCGTGGGCCGTAAGGCGGGTTTCCTGCACCATGTCGCGGATAACCTGTGACTTACGGTTGCGGCGCGGACGGTGGGTGGGTACTTGGGGCATGGACATTTTCACTTGGTAAGACCGGATAGAACAACGGCCGCAAAGGTAAGGTTGCGGGGGATGGGGGCGTTAGCCATATGGCCAACCTCGTCCGGAAAAAATAATGATTAAGTACACTAAGCCCGCAGTCAGCAACCCTCCCAGCACCAGAAGGGTAACCAGCGGAAATTTTACAATCAGAAACATCAAAAGTGCGGCTCCCGCAATTATAAGCAGAGTAGAAGGCTCAATGAGCGGAGTAGATGGCTCGGACTGCTGCTTCACATGCCTTACGGCAGCAGAGCACCTGTTTCTGGCCCCCATTATAGGATGCAATACTAAAGAAGTGGGTAGTAACCGTGGAAGCAGCTTCAACACCCTTGCGTACTTCGGCCGCTTATAAGCAGCCGAAGTAACGCTGGGAGTTGCTACTACCGGTCGCGGAGCTTCGGTGGGCTTAGCAACCGATACCGAACTCAGGCAAACAGGTCTTCTGGTCTGCGGATTTTCGTCGCGCGGAGTAGAAGATTTTGATGTGAAGGACGTGGTAGTGGCCGGCTGGAACTGAAACGCCACCCGTTCGCTCCGACACCCGGCCAGCAAGCCCAACACCAACCCAAACGGTAGCAGCCAACGTCTCATCTCCTCACATATTGAAGAACTCCTGAAACACCTCCAGCCACGCCTGCTGCCCGCCCAGGGCCTTCAATATAAAGTAGTAGCCCAGCAGCACCAGCCCCGCCCCCACGCCCAGGCCCAGCCAGCCGCCGAGCAGCAGGCCGCCCACTACGCCCGCCACCACCAGCGCCGCGCCCAGTATCCAGTGCAGCGTATCGGGATGAGTGGCGCGGCTGGCAGTTTCCGGCCGGCTCACGCGCATCAATGCGGGCCGCCGTAACCGGGCAACGGCCCGCACCGGCCGTTGCAAATTGGGCCGAGCCGAAGCCAGCATTGCATTGCGCAAAGGCGCGACGATTACGCCGCCTTGTGCCACCACCGGGGCGGGTATTGTCGGGGCCGCCAGCAAGGTAGCAGCCGGTGAAACGGGGGCAACCGGAGCCGCCAACGAAACGGCCGGGGCCGCCGGCCGGAACGAGAAGGCGGCCTGTTCGCTGCGGCAGCCTATAGTCAGCAGCAGTGCCGCCAGCCACCAGCGTCCGCTTAATGTTTTTTGCATGGCCGCAAGATAAAAACAAACCGCGGCGGCCTCCGCTGCCGGAAGCCGCCGCGGCGGTTCAATAACTCAGCAACGCCCGCCTGCCCCAACTACCGACGGAACAAGGCCGCCTCACCGGCCGGCATCACTACGCGGGTAGCCTGCGGCCCCTGCGAATCGTGCAGCAACACTACTATTTCGGTCGAATCGGCTGGCGTGTACTCGGGCAACGATGCGAACACCCCAGCTGGCTGGGCCGCCAGCGCCAAGCGGCTGGTCTGGCAGCTAGCCAATGAGGAAGCAACAACACCAGCAAGCAGCAACAGGCGGAAAGGACGCATAACGGTAGTTTTGGGGGGATTTGTAGAACAAAGGTACCGGCACCGGCAGGCTGCTCGCTGGTTTCTTCGGTCAACCTTTGGTTGTACACCACCAATTCCTGCGAATTGTCGGCGGCGTCTTTGTCCGCCCGATGAACGGGCCCGCTACCACGACGAACGGCCTGCCAAAAGGCAGGCCGCAGCGGGCAGGATGTTGGCTGGAGTGGAGCAGGCAATAAAGTAAGCCGCCCGTCATGCAGAACATGACGGGCGGCTTACTTTATAATTCTTCTGCTTTAGAAAGCCAGGATTACCTCTTCGATAACGTCGCAGGCCTCGTGGAGTTGCTCCTCGTTGATGACCAGCGGGGGGGCGAAGCGGATGATGTCGCCGTGGGTGGGCTTGGCCAGCACGCCGCGCTCCATCAAACTCACGCATACGTCCCAGGCCGTGCGGCCGTCGGCGGCGGGCGTAATCACTACGGCGTTCAGCAGGCCCTTGCCGCGCACCAATTGCACTACTTCGGGCCGCTTGGCCTGTATCTGGCGCATCCGCTCGCGGAATACTTCGCCCAAAGCGCGGGCATTTTCGGTCAGCTTCTCGTCGATGAGCACATCCAAAGCGGCGCGCATCACCACCGCGGCCAGCGGGTTGCCGCCAAACGTGGAGCCGTGCTGGCCGGGCTGAATGGTGAGCATGATGTTGTCGTCGGCCAGCACCGCCGACACCGGCAGCACGCCCCCGCTCAACGCCTTGCCCAGAATGAGGATATCGGCGTGCACGCCCTCGTAGCAGATGGCCAGCAGCTCGCCGGTCCGGCCCAGGCCGGTCTGGATTTCATCGGCAATAAACAGCACGTTATGCTCGCGGCACAGCGCAGCGGCCTTGAACAGGTAGCCTTCCGAAGGTACCATTACGCCGGCCTCGCCTTGAATGGGCTCAACCATGAAGGCGCATACCTGCGGGTCCTTCAATGCTTCGGCCAGGGCTTCCAGATCGTCGTAGGGCACTACCTGGTAGCCGGGCACGTAGGGGCCGAAGCCGGTGGTCGAGTCGGGGTCGGTGCTGAAGGAGATGATGCCGGTAGTGCGACCGTGGAAGTTGTGCTCGGCCACCAGAATCCGGGCCTGGTTGGGGGCAATGCCTTTCTCCTGGTAGCCCCATTTGCGGGCCAGCTTGAGGGCGGTTTCTACGGCCTCGGCCCCCGAATTCATCAGCAGCGCCTTGTCGTACCGGAAGATGTCGCAGAGCTGCTTTTCGGCCGCCCCGAGCTGGTCGTTGAAGAAGGCCCGGCTCGTGAGCGTGAGCCGCTGGGCCTGCTCGGTGAGGGCCCCGATGATACGCGGGTGGCAGTGGCCCTGATTCACGGCCGAGTAGGCCGACAGGAAATCGAAGTAGTGTTTGCCCTCCACGTCCCACAAATGCACGCCCTCGCCCCGGCTCAGCACCACGGGCAGCGGGTGGTAGTTGTGGGCCCCATACTGGTCTTCCAGCGCCATAATTTCCTGGCTGCGGGTGAGCGTGTCGGTGGGTTGGGCGGTGGCGGTCGGGTGGGAAGTAACGGACATAAGCAGAGCGAAGGTTAAAGCGTGATATTCCCAAAGTTACGGAAAACCCGGTTTGCCCGCCGCAAGCGGCTGCGTCCTCACACCCGCCGCCGCCGTACCTTTAGCGCATGCAAATCGTTCATCATCCAGATGCTCCCGCGGCTGTGGGGCCCTACGCCCAGGCCATCGAGGCCAACGGCTTCGTGTTCTGCTCGGGCCAGACGCCCATCGCTCCCGCCTCGGGCCGGGTAGAGGCGCTGACCATTGAAGACCAAACCCGCCAGGTACTCGACAACCTGGCTACCGTGCTTTCGGCCCGCCACCTGGGCCTGGCCGATATCGTGAAAACGACGGTCTTCCTGAAGAATTTCGCTGATTTTCCGCGTATGAACACCGTGTACGACGCCTGCTTCGGCGAGCATCGGCCGGCCCGCAGCACCGTCGAAGTGTCGCGGCTGCCGCTCGATGCGCTGGTCGAGATTGAGTGCGTGGCCGTGTTGCCCGCCGCCGCCCGATGAGTGCCGCGCGCCTGGCAGCTTTCCTGGCCAAACCGTTGCAGCCCGGCGACTTTTACCTCTCGCCCGAAGGCTATATGGTGTTCACCGAGCAGTACCACCGCCGCCGGGGCTTTTGCTGCGGCAACGGCTGCCGGCACTGCCCCTGGCAGGGGGCAAAAGGCGAAAAGCCGGGGATAAATAAGAAATCTGGCGGCTAATCCGCTATTTTTCAGGGTGCAGGTTTTGTTCCTGCCGGAATATTCCGATCTTTGCGGCCCTGTTTTTCCGAATTGAAACCACTAAGTTCCTGATATCATGGCCCGAGTTTGTGATCTGACCGGCAAGCGTACCCGCGTAGGCAACAACGTTTCGCACGCCAACAACAAAACCAAGCGCAAGTTCTACCCGAACCTGCAGAAGAAGCGTTTCTACATCCCCGAACAGGATGCCTGGGTTACGCTGAAAGTAGCGACCAGCACCATCCGCACCATCAACAAGAACGGCATCATGGCCGTGCTGAAGAAGGCGAAGGAGCAAGGCTTCATCACTTACTAGCTTTCCCGTTTCTCTTCTAGAGAAATAAGCTGATTGGTTAGCACAAAGCTTCCGCAGCAGGTCCTGGTTGAATTTCAATCTGGCCCCGCTGCGGAAGCTTTGTGTGGTTGCGGGTAGGATGCAGGTAGGCCAGCGGGCCCAAGTGGTTGCGGCGGGTTTGGCGGAAGCCGCGCCGTGCAGGGCTTGGCCAATCGGGCCGAAGCCGTAACTTCCGGCCCCGCTGCCGCATTCCGCGCCGGCGGCCTTTCGTTTTGGCCGCTATGCCTGCTTTTCGCTTCCCTTCGAGTTTGAGGCCGCTATGCGTGGCGGCCAGCCTGCTGCTGGTCGCCGCCTCGGCCCGGGCCCAGCCAACCACTACCGCCGGCCCCGCCCGGCCGGCCGATGCACTGAGCCCAGGCTTTCATAAGCAGCGGCGCGAGTTGCTGCGACAGGCGCTGCCGCCGGGGTCCGTGGCCGTGCTGTTTGCCGCGCCCGTGCGCAACCGGGCCAACGATGTAGACTACCTCTACCACCAGAACCCCGATTTCTATTACCTCACCGGGTACGAGGAGCCCGACGCCGTGCTGGTGCTCTTCCAGGCGCCCCAGACGCTGAGCGGCCAGCCGGGCGTTACGGAGGCCCTGTTCGTGCAGCCCCGCGACGCCCGGCGCGAGCAGTGGACCGGCCGCCGCCTGGGCACCGAGGGCGCCAGGCAGCAGTTGCAGCTGCAGTTTGCGGCCGATAACCAGGCGTTTGCCAAGGCCGGCATCCGCTGGGCCGATTTCAGCAACGTGCTGTTCCTGGATCTGCCCACGGATGTGCGCGACAACCCCTCCGACCCGGCCGACCTTTACGACCTGCTGGCCACGTTTCGCCGGCAGGCCGCCGTACCCGCCGATTTCAACCCCCGGCAGGAGGCCCTGTACCAGACCATGCAGCAGCAGGGCGTGACCAGCGCCGACCGCACCCGGCAGATGCTCGAAAACCGGATTCGGCAGCGGCCCTCGGTCGCGCAGGATGCCTACGTGCAGCGCTACCTGAAAGCCTCGACCGATGCCGAGCGGCAGCAGGCGCTGGCCACCCGGCCCGCCCTGCGCTTCAACGCCACCATCCTCGATGGCGCCCTTAATGAGCTGCGGGCCGTGAAAACGCCCGAGGAACTAGTGCTGCTCCGGCGCGCCGTGCGCATTAGTGCCGTGGGCCAGCAGGAGGTGATGAAGGCCGCCCAAACCGGACTGGGCGAGCGGGAGCTACAGGGCATCCACGAGTTTGTGTACCGCCGGTACGGCGCCGAGTTCGAGGGCTACCCCAGCATTGTGGGCGCCGGGGCCAACGGCTGCATTCTGCATTACGAAACCAACAATAAACCCCAGGTTGGCAACGACCTGGTGCTGATGGACTGCGGGGCCGAATACCGCGGCTACTCGGCCGACGTGACGCGCACCATCCCGCCCAGTGGCAGGTTCAGCCCCGCCCAGCGCCAGATTTACGAGCTGGTGCTGGCGGCGCAGGAAGCCGGGTTTGCCGTCTGCCGGCCCGGTGCCACCTTCCAGGCCCCCGACCAGGCCGCCCGCAACGTGGTAGCCGAAGGCTTGCTGAAGCTCGGCATCATTGCCAAGGCCGAGGAGGCGCGCCGCTACTTCCCGCACGGCACCAGCCACTACCTGGGCCTCGATGTACACGACCGGGGCGGCTACGGCCCGCTGGCGGCCGGCAACGTCATCACCGTCGAGCCCGGCATTTACATCCCCGAAGGCAGCCCCTGCGACCAGAAGTGGTGGAACATCGGCGTGCGCATCGAAGACGACCTGCTCATCACGCCCACCGGCTACGAAAACCTTTCGGGTGAGGCCCCGCGCACCGTGGCCGATGTGGAGGCGCTAATGGCCCGTCCCAGCGCCCTCGACGCGTTCAAGTTGCCGCAGCTGTAGCGCCGTGCCGTTATTCACCCCGCAGTTGGGCCGCGTAATCGTCGGGTAGCAGGCGCAGCTTGCGCGTGTTGTAGTCGAAGCAGAGCATGCCGGTTTTGGCCCGCGCAATTTCGCGGCCGCTGGTGGTAGCCACGGCGTACACCAGGTCGAAACCGTACTTGCTGAGGTCGTCGGCGGCCATTCGAATGCGCAGTACGTCGCCGTGGAAGCCTTCGCCTTTGTACTCGATGGCCACATCGGCCATAATGTGGCCCAGGCGGGTAGCGGGGTCGAACTCGGGCTGGCCAAGGTGGGCCAGAAACTGCACCCGGGCCTCGTGGAGCAAACTCAGCAGCGCGTCGTTGCCGAGGTGGGCGCCGTAGTTGAGGTCGGTGATGCGGATGGGCAGCTCAACAGTGAACAGGAATTTCTCGGGCAGATTGACCTTGACGCGGGACATATTATTGGAGCTTGGTGCTTAGGGAATAGTGCTTAGGCGGGAGTAAAGAACGTCATTCAGCACATTCCACGAATCAAGCAACGATCCAGAATGACGTTCTTTACGCCCAACGAAGCTCTATCCACCAAGCACTAAGCTCTAATCCATGCACCCCGACGTGCAACTTCGCCCCACGGCCGACGGCTCCGGCACGCTCTACGTGCCGGCCCTCGATGAGCACTACCACAGCACCCACGGGGCCGTGCAGGAGGCCCGGCACGTGTACCTGGCCGCCGGCCTGGAACCCGCGCTGGCCGCCGCCACCGGCCCGGTACGGGCGCTGGAGGTCGGCTTCGGCACCGGCCTGAACGCGCTGCTGACCCTGGAACGCAGCCTTACGGCCGCCGTGCCGATTCAATATGATACCGTGGAAAAGCACCCGCTGCCCTGGGAGCTGGTGCGCGAACTGGCCACGGCCCCCGCGCTGCAGGTGCCCCCGCTGCCGGCGTTCCGGCAGCAGCTGCACGAGGCGGCCTGGGAGCAGCCGGTGGCCCTCACGCCCAGCTTCATGCTGCGCAAGCTGGCCGGCGAGCTGCAGAACCTGGCGCTGGTTACCGGGGCTTATGAGGTCATCTACTTCGATGCCTTCGCCCCCGACAAGCAGCCCGATATGTGGACCGATGCCGTGTTCGGACAGCTGTATGCGGCCGCCGCGCCGGGCGGCTGCCTGGTGAGCTACTGCGCCAAGGGCAGCTTCAAGCGCAGCCTGCGGGCCGCGGGCTGGCAAACGGAGGCCATTCCGGGCCCGCCCGGCAAGCGCGAGATGACGCGGGCGTGGAAGCGGTGATGGAATGTTCGCTGGCAGTTTCAGGTGACCAAATCAGGCGGCATAAACGCCCCGCCTTTCAATCCCATCGCCAGCTTATGAACGGCTTCCTCGGTGCTCAATTCATCGGTATGTGGCACTATGAAAACGCGCTTTGCACCGACATGGTCGGATATATCTCGCAACGCCCTTTTTTCCACTTCATATAACCCGCCGCCCAAGTCTACCATGTGCTGGATGAGCATAGTATGGGACCGCCAACGGGTAGGAAGCTCCTTGATTATGCTTTTGAGATGCTCCTCGGCAGCATGGAAATCCGCTATCAACATTCTATCGGAAGAAAATTTCTGAGAAGCTTGTCGGCGTATCGTTAGGTTATCCTTCAGATAGGTTACTTCCATTTCATCTGGATAAATCTTTACGTATAGGTTGCTACTGGCAAAAAGGTCAAGCATAGCTCTTGTGTTGATAACTGATTTATTGGATTTGGGCAAATTACGGCCTGCTTCTGCCTTCTCCCGCATCCTGCGTAAGTTGCCGCCCTTATGAGTCGAAAGTTACTGGAAATGGACGGGCCGGAGTGGGTGCGGCGGGGCGTGATTACGGAAGATCAGCGCGCGCAGCTGCTGGCTCTGTACCCCTCGGAGGCCAACGCCATCGGGCTGCTGCCGCTGCTGGGAAGCCTGCTGGTGCTGCTGAGCGCCCTGAGCGTGGTGGCGGCCAACTGGCAGAGCCTGCCCGAACTGCTGCGGCTGGGGCTGCTGCTGGCCACGCTGGTGGCTGCCTACGCAGGCGGCGAGTATTTCCGGCGGCGCGGCAACACCAGCCTGGGCATGGGCCTGGTGGCGCTGGGCCTCGTGGTGTTCGGGGTCAGTATCGTGCTCACCAGCCAGCTCTACCAGCTCATCGGCTACGACCTGACCGGGCTGCTGGCCTGGGCCGTGGCCGGCATGGGCCTGACCTGGCTGTATCGGAGCCGGCTGCTGTTTCTGCTTACGGTCATCATCAGCGGCATTGTGCAGGGCTACAACACCGGGCAGCTTGGCGCCTTCAGCTACCTCACGGCCGCCGGCACAGCCCTGGGGCTGGGCCTGTACTGGTGGCGCCGGCCCGATGCGCTGCTGGGCGGCGTGCTGGCCGGCGGTCTGCTCTGGCAGGCGGCCCTGCTGATCAACCACCTGCACGTCAAAATTACCTGGTTCTTCATCCCGGCCATGCTCGTGTACGCCCTCGGCGACTGGCAGGCCGACCGCCCCGCCGGCCGGGCCCTGCAGGGCCCGCCGCTGGCCGCCGCCTTTCTGTTCACGCTGGGGCTGGCGTTGTTTGGCGAGTCGGACTTTTACGCCGGGCAGCTGCGGGCGCCGCTGGTACCCTACCTGGCGGCGCTGGTGGCTGTGCTGGCGTTGTCGGTGGTGGGCAAGCAGCGCCGCGGCCGCCTCAGCAGCGCTACCGACTGGCTGCTGCTGCTGCCGGGCTTCTACTTCACGGGCGGGCTGCCGTTGGCCGTGGCCACGCTGGTGGTGCTGTATGCCTACTCGGGCAGCGTGCTGCTGCGCGCCCACCAGGAGCAAAACCCCGACCGCGTAACGCTGGGCACGGTGCTGTTCGTGCTCACCACCGCCGTGGCCTACTTCAAGCTGACGTGGGGCTTTTTCGATAAGTCGTTGTTTTTCCTGCTGGGCGGGTTGCTGCTGCTGAGCCTGAGCTGGTGGCTGCAACGGCGCGCCGCCCGCACCCTGGCCGCCGCCAACGCCGCTAGTGCTTCCGCCGCCTCTGCTGCCCCCAAGCCATGACCGAGCCGCTCCTTTCTCCCCTGAACCCGGTGCCGGCCGCCGCGCTGGCCCTGCCCGCCCATCACCGCCGCTGGTTGCTGTGGCTGGTAGCGGCGCAGGTGTTGTTTGTGCTGGGCGTGGCGGTGGCCGGCTATGCCACCGCCGCGCTGGGCCGCAGCATCACGCTGCAAACCGAGCCCGTCGACCCACGCGACCTGCTCTACGGCGACCATCTGCGCCTGCGCTACCAGATCAGCGAGCTGCCGGGCAGCCTGTGGCGCGGGTCCACGCTGCCCCGCCGCAAAGACGCCGCTTACGTGCTCCTCGAGCCCCAAGCCGCAGGTGTGGACTACGCGGCCGTGGGCATCTACCCCGAAGCCCCCGCCACCACCGGCCAGCAGGTGGTGCTGCGCGGCTCGGTGCAGGATGTGTGGCGGCGTGGCCTGCGCCTGCGCTATGGCCTGGAGCGCTATTACGTGCCCGAAACCATGAACCGCCAGATGCGCCAGCGTCGCCGCCTGCGCGTGCAAATCAGCATCGCCCCCTGGGGCCAGGCCCGCATCACGCAGGTCGATACGCTGGGCGCGGTGCGGTGAAGGAAGCGAAGTGCTAAGCCAACCGCCTGTCATCCTGAGCGCAGCGAAGAACCTATATAGAAGCTGACATCAGATAATAGTTTCTGTATAGGTCCTTCGCAAGCTCAGGATGACAGCCGATTTTACTACCGTGCCGCCAGCAGCTTTTTATCGGCTTCGTTCAAATCAACCAGCGCGTATTTGCGCTGGCCGGTGATGTTCATTTCGTCCAGCACATCTACCAGGTTCTGGTAGCTGGCCTGGTTGCTGGGCTTGATGAGGACTACGCCGCCGGGCTGCTGCTGAAACCCGAGCAGTACCTGGCGCAGGCCGTCGGCGGCCAGAGTAGTGCGGTGCAGCTGGTCGGTGGCCGGGCCGGGGTTGAGGCCGAAGAAGTAGCGCACCTCGCTGTTCTTATCCAGCAGCAGCGTCAGGGCCTTTTTCGGGTCTACCGAGCTTTCCGGCCCCGGCGCGGGCATGGCCAGCTCCATCACGCTGGGCTTGTTGAAGGTAGTCGTGAGCATGAAAAACGTCAGCAGCAAAAAGGCCAGATCCACCATCGGCGTCATATCGGGGTGGAAAGACCGTTTGGTAGCGCGGGGCTTCCCGGATTTGGGAGCGGCAGTTGGTTGAATGCTGGCCATGCTGACGGGGTTTTAGTGAAACATAGCCCCTCAACGATACAGATAAACGCAATATTGCGCGGGTCCTATCTCCCACAGACGGACGCGGAGGATTGCGGAACGCTTCGCCGAGCCATTCTACAACTCAAACTGCCACAGCCGCTCCGGCGTCAGGCAGGCACGCAGGCGCACGTCGCCGGCCCAGGCGTCGGCAATGTGCGGTACCGGTGGCTCCAGGCTCACGCCAATCCGCAGCGTATCGGGGCGGCATTGGGCCAGAAACTGGTCGTAGAAACCCTTGCCGTAGCCCACGCGGTGGCCGGTTTCGTCGAAGGCCAGCAGCGGTACCAGCACTGCATCCAGGGTTTCGGAAGCCACCTGCGGCGCATCAGCGGCAGGCTCCGGGATGCCCCAGCGGCTGGGCGTCAGCGGCGTATCGGGGGCCAGGGCGTAATGGCGCAGGGTGCGGCCGTCGGGCTGCACCACCGGCACGGCCAGCTGCAACTGCGGGTACTCGGCCCACAGCTGCCGGATGAGTGGCCAGGTATCGGGCTCGTGCTGGCGGGCAATCGGTAGAAATACGTGCAGCCCGCGCCACTGCGCCACCGGGAAACCGGCCAGCAGCTGCGGCCACAGCGCGGCGCTGCGGCGAGCTACTTCGGCTTCGGGCAGGGCCTGGCGGCGGGCCAGGGCGGTATGACGTAGGTCGGCTTTATTAATCACTGATTTTCTGACCGTTGATTACGTCGGATTTTCGCTGGTACTGGTTAGTCCAGGGCAGTTACGTTGAACCCTATTTTGAATTGCATGCCGGCCAGCCGGGCACCGAGCGACATCGTTTCCCAGGCTCCCTGACTGGTTTTGCGGATGTAGGGAGGCTTGCTGAAATAGCCCAGCGCCGCGGAGAAATAGACGTTCTTACGCAACTCATGCATCTTCTGCGTCTTCGCCATGTTTCCGCCGGCCACCCATTCCAGCGTCAGCAGAAAATCTTCATCCAGCACCAGGTTATCCGCCGTCAGGTCTACTACCAGGGGGCCGGCGTTGTTCGGGCGGCTGGAGCTGTGCACGATAATGTCGCGGCGGTTTAGCTTCTCGTTGGAGGGCTGGCCGTCGGGCAGCAGCCGGTACAGATTTACGCGAAACGTTAGGTCGGTGCTATCCTGGTACAACAGGTTGAATCGGGCCTGCTGCACCTTGGTTGGCTGGTGCCGGAGGTTAATGATGACGCCCACTTCCGCGCCGTGCCCCTCCACCGCCATGCCGGCAATTATCACCTCTGAATTGCTTGTGTTGCCCAGCGTCAGGCGGCGCTTGAACAGCCCTGGCGCCTGCACTCGCACGTCGGCTAAGGCAACGGCCGCGGGTGCCAGCGCCGTGGCCGGCCGGGCCAGCAGTTCGCGCAGCAGCACCCGCCGCGGCTCAAAGCCAATGCTGGAAAGGCGCACCGTATCGGTTAGGTTGGCGGCGGTGTAGGTCAGTTCGTAGTGGCCATGCTCGTCGGCCACCGTGCCCACGCTCTTACCGGGAATCCCGATGTTCACGTAGGGCACCGGCTGGTTCGTGCTGGCTTCCGTAACGGTGCCCGTCAGGGTTTGGGCACGAGCCACTGACCCGAAGGCCATCAGCAAAAAGAATCCGACAGTTTTCAAAAGGTTGGTTACAGCCATCAGCAAGAGGAAACAAAGGTTCTTCTCCCTGATACCTAAACCGGCCCGGCGGTTGCCTTATACTTCTTCCAGCAGCGTAAACTCCAACGCCAGTGGGTCGAAGACTTCGAGGAGCTGGTTGATGAAATCGGGGTTGTTGATGAGGATGTTGAGCACGTTGTCGGAGCGCTCCTGCAGGCCGCCGCCGGGCAGCAGCTTGTCGCGCAGGCCGCTGAGCTGCTGGTAGGCCGTTTCGTGCTTGGCTTCGGCGGCTTTGCTGAGGCGCTTTTCCAGGTTGCTGAGGATGCCGCTGGCCTTCTGTTGCTCGGCGGCTACGGCCTTCACCAGCGAGGGGTCGAGGCGCTGGGCCAGCGCGGCTACCTGCTCGAAGGCGGCAGCCAGCTGTTGCTGCTGCTCGCGCAGGTCCACTTCCTCCTGGCCCAGATGCGCGGCCAACTGCTTTTTCAGCTCCGGCAGCTGCTCGAAAACGGCGGTGTTGGCCAGCCCCAGCTTGCGCAGCTTGCCGGCGTTAGCCTTGCTGATGAACTGGGCCGAGTTGCGCAGCAGCACTATCGGAAACGGCACGCCGTTCTGCTCGAACACGCCCTTGAGCTGGAACCAGTAGGCCACCTCGGCTCCGCCCCCAATGTAGCACAGGTTGGGCAGCAGCAGCTCCTGGTACAGCGGCCGCAGCACCACGTTGGGGCTGAACTGCTCGGGGTGCGCGGCGGCCAGCGCCAGCAGCTCGGGCCGCCCCAGGGTCTGGGGGGCGCCGTCCACGGTCAGCGTCACCGAGTCGGTGGCCTGGTCGTATTCCAGCCGCTCGCGCTGGCCTTCTTCAGTGATGAAGAACAGGTTGAAGGGCCGGGCGTACACCTGGGGCTTGTAGCCGGCGGCCTCCAGGCGGGCGTCGGCGGCCTGCACGGCCTGGTACGAGGCCTGCTCGCGCAGCTCCTGTTCCAGCACCGGGGCCAGGGCCTGCTTGAGCGCCGGCACATCCGCATCGAGGCTCACCAGCCCGTACTCGCCAAACAAACCCATGGCCAGCCGGTGGGTGGCCTCGGCCAGCGTCTTCGACTGCGCGTAGGCCTCGCGGAATAGGGCCGGCACATCGGCCGGCAGCTGGTCGAGCACCTGCTCAGTCAGGCCATCCAGTGCCATGCGGCCCACCGGCTGGCCGGTTTCGGGCGCGTTCCACTCGTAGGTCTTGCCGAAAAGGCTGAAATTGTTGATTTCGGCGAAGTCATGGTCCTCAGTGGCCAGCCAGTACACCGGCACGAAATCGTACTGCGGATACGCCTGCTTGAGCTGCCGGGCCAGTTTAATGGCCGACACAATCTTGTAGATAAAGTACAGCGGCCCGGTAAACAGGTTGAGCTGGTGGCCGGTGGTTACGGTAAACGTCGTGTCCTTTTCCAGCAGCGCCAGGTTGGCCTGCACGGCGGCCAGGGCTTCGGGCAGGCCGGCGTACTGCTGTTGCAGGGCCGACACCAGCCGCTGCCGGGCCTCGGGCGAGTAGGCCGCCTGCTTTTCCTTTATCTGCTCATCAAAAGCCGACAACTCCGGGAAACGGTGATAAAAGGGCTGCAGGGCTTCTTTCCGGGCCAGGTAATCAACGAGCAAAGAAGAAAACGCGCCGGTTTCGGCGTAGGGAAGCGTAGTTACGGTCATGGGCGGGGAGGGTAATCCGGCTATAACCGGCCAGACGCCACAAAGTAACGGGGAGTTTTTGTAGCAGCCCGGAAAACGCCCCAGGGCTGAAGCCCTGGGCTACGGAGCGCGCCAACCGGAACGCTGAGTAGCCCAGGGCTTCAGCCCTGGGTAAGAGGAACAAATGGGCCTACACCAGCCGGCCGTACAAATCGAAATCTGAAGCCTCCGTAATTTCCACCTGGGCGAAGTCGCCGATGCGCACGAACGTGTCGTTGTTGGCGGGCACCAGCACTTCGTTGTCGACCTCGGGCGAGTCGTACTGGGTGCGGCCCACGAAGTAGCCGCTTTCCTTGCGGTCGAAGAGCACCTTATAAGTCTGGCCGATTTTCTGCTCGTTGAGCTCCATCGAAATGCCCTGCTGCAGCTCCATAATCTGGTCGGCGCGGTCCTGCTTCACCTCGGCCGGCACGTCGTCTTCGAGCGTATAGGAGTGCGTGTTGTCCTCGTGCGAGTAGTTGAAAATGCCCAGCCGGTCGAAGCGGGTATCTTCCACGAAGCGGTAGAGGTCCTCGAAATCAGCCTGGGTTTCGCCGGGGTGGCCGGCAATCAGGGTGGTGCGCAACGCAATGTCGGGCACGCGCTGGCGGATGGTGTCGACCAGCTCGCGGGTGCGGCGCTGGCTGATACCCCGGCGCATGCTCTTGAGCATGTTGTCGGAGATATGCTGCAGCGGCATATCGAGGTACTTGCACACGTTGTCGCGCTCGTTCATCACGTCGAGCACGTCGAGCGGGAACTGCGAGGGGTAGGCGTACTGCATCCGGATCCAGTCGATGCCTTCCACGTCGGAGAGGTGGCGCACCAGGTCGGCCAGCTTACGGGTGCCGTAGTGCTCCAGGCCGTAATACGTCAGGTCCTGGGCGATGAGAATCAGTTCCTTGGTGCCCATGCTGGCCAGGCGCTTGGCCTCCTTCACCAGGTCCTCGATGGGGCGGTCGGTGTGCTTGCCGCGCATGAGCGGGATGGCGCAGAACGAGCAGGGCCGGTTGCAGCCCTCGGCAATCTTGAAGTATGCGTAGTGCGCGGGCGTGGTCAGCAGCCGCTCGCCCACCAGCTCGTGCTGGTAGTTGGCCTCCAGCTTCTTCATCAGCTGGGGCAGCTCCAGGGTGCCAAAGTAGGCGTCCACCTGTGGAATCTCGCGCTCCAGATCGTCCTTGTAGCGCTGCGAGAGGCAGCCCGTCACGTAGAGCTTCTCCAGGCGGCCGGCCTCCTTTTCGTCGGCGTAGCGCAGAATCGTGTCGATGCTTTCCTGCTTGGCGTTATCAATAAAGCCGCAGGTGTTGATGATGACGATGTTGGCGTCGCTGGTGTCGGCTTCGTGCGTTACCTCGAACTGGTTGGCCCGGAGCTGGCCCATGAGCACCTCCGAGTCCACGATGTTCTTGGAGCAGCCGAGGGTGATGACGTTGACTTTATTGGCCTGCTGGCTTCTTACTTTCATGCTGGGTTGGGAAGGCGGGCGGCCGGGCAATTTCTTCTGAGTGAGAAACTTGCCCGCTTTCAGCCCGCGGCGAAATTCGGACCGCAAAGGTACACACCCGGCAACGCCTTTTCCTAAGCAGAAGGTTTCTTTGTAGAGAAGTGGTGCAGATGGACAGCAAAAAAAGCACGTCATGCTTCGGCTGCGCTCAGCATGACGGTTTTAATGGTCGTTCTACCTATTTCTTGAACAGCGAATTCACGAACGTGGTCCTATCAAACAGCTGCAAATCGGTCATTTTCTCGCCCACGCCGATGTAGCGCACCGGCACCTGTAGCTGGGCCGAGATGCCGATAACCACGCCGCCCTTGGCTGTGCCGTCGAGCTTGGTAATGGCCAGGGCCGATACGTCGGTGGCTTTGGTGAACTCCTGGGCCTGGAGGTAGGCGTTTTGGCCGGTGCTGCCATCGAGCACCAGCAGCACCTCGTGGGGCGCGCCGGGAATCACCTTCTGCATCACGCGCTTGATTTTGCTCAGCTCGTTCATCAGGTTCACCTTGTTGTGCAGGCGGCCGGCCGTGTCGATAATCACCACATCGGCGCCCATTTCCACGCCTTTCTGCACCGCATCAAAGGCTACGGCGGCCGGGTCGGTGTTCATGCCGTGCGAAATGACTGGTACGCCCACCCGCTCACCCCAGATGATGAGTTGGTCGACGGCGGCAGCCCGGAATGTGTCGGCCGCGCCCAGCACCACCTTCTTGCCCGCCGAGTGGAAGCGGTGGGCCAGCTTGCCGATAGTCGTGGTTTTGCCCACCCCGTTCACGCCCACCACCATAATCACGAAGGGCGAACCGGGGCTGTCGGGCCTATCCAGAATGGCCCGCGAGCCGGTGGCGCTGCTGTTGGCGTCGAGTAGCGCCACAATTTCCTCCCGCAGAATCACGTCGAGGTCGGCGGTGCTCACGTACTTGTCGCGGGCCACGCGCTGCTCAATGCGCTCAATCACCTTTACTGTCGTATCAATGCCCACATCGGCGTGTACGAGCATGGTTTCGAGGTCGTCGAGTACGGCCTCGTCTACGGTATTGCGGCCGGCTACAGCCTTGCTGAGCTGGTCGAAGAAGCTGGTTTTCGTCTTCTGCAACCCCTCATCGAGGGCCTGCTGCTGCTCCTTGTTTTCCTTGTCCTTCTTGAAAAAATCGAAGAGGCCCATAGGGGTCAGGGGTCTGGGTTGGTGAGGATATGAGGGACTAGGTTAGCAAAGAACGTCATTCTGCGCAGAGCGACGAATCTCGCGTGCTACGGTAGCCCTGTTGTCAGGAGTTACCGTAGCACGCGAGATTCGTCGCTCTGCGCAGAATGATGTTCTGGATTCTCAAAACCTCTCTATGCAAAAAAGTCCCACGCTGGCGGGACTTCTTCACTTCGTATCAGGTAGCCCCAAGGGGCAACCGGCTACTTAACGCCGGTGGTGATGTAATCCTGTACTTTATCAACAGGTACCATTTCCTCGCGGAAGGTGTAGGCACCAGTTTTCTCCGACTTCACCGCGCGAATTACCTTCGCCCAGTCTTTGCCGGTAGCGGTCTTCAGGGTTGCTACTACTTTCTTTGCCATGACGCGGGTTACTTAATTTCCTTGTGAACGGTCATCTTACGCAGCACATTGTTGAATTTCTTCAACTCGATGCGCTCGGGCGTGTTCTTACGGTTCTTGGTGGTGATGTAGCGCGAGGTGCCCGGCTGCCCCGAGTTCTTATGCTCAGTGCATTCAAGGATTACCTGCACCCGGTTGCCTTTCTTAGCCATCTCGACGGGGTTTTTGGATTAAGGACTGCAAAGGTACAAGGGAAATCGGCATTGACAAATACTTTGTTGATAATTGGGGCTTTACAGCCTTCCGCCAGCCATAAGAAGCCCAACGCAGGCTTCAAGCCGGACAAACAAACCGCTAAAAAGCCGCCCCACCGCGGCTTTTCGGCCCGATACGCCCAACCTAAAGTGGCGCTTGTGCCCGTTGCTGCTATCGTTGCGCGGCCGGCGGCCGCACCCGAAAACCCTCGGCCAGCGAGTTTCCCCGGAACTCCAGGCCCGGCACAATGGCGTGCGTGCAGGGCAGCGGGGTTTCGCCGCAGGGGCCCAGCTCCCCGACGGCAACGCGCACCACTTGGCCCCCAGGCAGGCGCACCGGCCGGCTGGGCAGCAGTGGCGGCAGCGTGGGCCAGAGCAGGCCCGCCACCGCGCCGGGCCGGGGGTGGCGCAGGCCGTACACCGGGTCGCGCATCAGCTGCAAGGTGCCGACCACAACCGCCGTCAGCATTAGTGTGCCCAGCCAGCGGGGCAGCGGTAGTGGCAGCCAGGGCCAAAAAGCCAGCACCAGCAAAAAGCCCGCGCCGAAACGGTAGTCGGGGGCCAGTGTGAACCAGAACAGACCCCCAGCCAGGGCCACCAGCCAGCTGCTCAGCCATCCGGGCTGGCTGAGGCTGAGCTTGCGCAGGCCCGCCGACCGCCAGGCCTGCCAGAGGGCTACGAGCGGCGCCACGGCCGCCAGCACGAGCAAGACTGTGGTTATGGGTGAATTGTGCGCCTCATACTGCCACCAGCGCGGCAGCCATTGCTGCCAACTCGTTTCCACCGGGCCGTAGCGGGCGGCCGGCAGCACGTCGCGGGCTATGTTGGTAACGAGCCGCTGCTCGATCAGCACCAACTCGGGCGGCATCCGCCAGTCAACGGGCAGGCCCGGCAGGCCCGGCAGCGGATACACGGGGTAGCCCGAAAGCACCAGGTTGCGGATCAGCCAGGGCAGAAAGACCACCACGCCCAGCCCCAGCAGTGTCGGCCAGACCCGGTTGGCTGGCCCGCTGGCTGTTGGGACGTGAGCGGCCCGGTGGGCCACCCACCAGCCGTGCAGCGGCAACAGCAGGATGGGCAGGGCCGAAAGCTTGATGGTAACGGCTACGTAGCTCAGCAGCGTTAGTAGCAGCAGCCGGGGCCGGCCGGCGGCGCCGCGCACCTCATATGGGCCTAAAAAACCACTGTAGAGCAGGAAAATAAAGCTCAGAAAGATAATTAGCGCGCAGTCGGGAGCAGGACTGGGAAGGTGCGACCGGAACACGTAGAAATACGTGCCGAATAGCAACAGGGCGGCCCCGGCACTCACTGTGCGGGCGGCTTTGTCGGCATGTATGCCGCGCGCTACCCCGCGGGCCGCCGCGGCCGCCAGCAAAACACTCAGGTAGGTTGGCAGCGGGTAGTAGGTGCCGGTGGGGGTTGGGATGGCAAATACGGCCGTGCCCAGAAACAGGTGCGAGTTGAAAGCCAGCCGCCCGTGCAGGTTGCCCAGGCCCGGCACCACTGCAAACCGCTCCAGCCAGTGCAGGGTTTGCAGGTAATACAGCTGCTCATCGTAGTTGTGGCTGCGGCCCTGCTGGTAGAGCAGCAAAGCCAGCAGCAGCAACCCCAGCAGGCCCGCGCCCGCCCACCAAGCCACCGGGTGCGGGGCCGCCCACCAGCGGCGCAGCTCCGCTGCCAGGGCCCGCCGCTGCCCCAGCAGCAGCGCCGTTACCAGCAGGGCCAGTCCGCCGCGCACGGCCCCGCTGCCCAGCGGCAGCACCAGCGACACGGGCGCCAGCCCAACCAGCAGCAGCGCCACACCCGCCAAGCTCAGTACTTCCAGTGGCAGCGGCAGCACGGCTGGGCGGTTATCCGCCAGCGCCCGCCAGGCCGACCAGCCCAACGTAGTCGTAACAAGGGCCAGCAGCAGCCAGCTTCCCAGGATAAGCAGCATAGGAGGAGAATTTTACCGCCAAAGTAAGCGCTTTGGCCGCGGCCCCGTTCGGCCGGACCGGCCCGCGCCGCAAAACTGCCCCGCCACAGGAACCCAACTGCCTTGCGGGTTGTATCTTTGCGCTATGATGATGCTAGACCTGCCCGTAATTTCCAAGCGCGACATCCGTAAACTCAGCCCCGACGACCTGAAGGCGTTTATGGTGGAGAACGGCGAGAAACCCTTCCGCGCCAAGCAGGTGAGCGAGTGGCTGTGGAAGAATACGGCCGGCACGTTCGAGGAAATGAACAACATCAGCCTCGCCACCCGCGAGTTGCTGGCCCGCCACTTCGTTATCAACGGCGTGCAGGTGCAGAACCAGCAGGTCAGCAACGATGGCACCATTAAATCGGCCTTCCGGCTGTTTGACGGCAACATTGTGGAGGGCGTGCTCATCCCGCACGATACCCGCATGACGGCCTGCATCAGCTCGCAGGTGGGTTGCTCGCTCACGTGCAAGTTCTGCGCCACCGGCTACATGGACCGCAAGCGCAACCTCGACGCGGCCGAGATTTACGACCAGGTAGTGCGCATCCGGGAGCAGTGCGAGGCCCAGTACGGCACGCCGCTCACCAACATCGTGTACATGGGCATGGGCGAGCCGCTGCTCAACTACGCCAATGTGGTCAAAAGTATTGAGCGCATCACGGCCCCCGACGGCCTGAATATGGCCCCGCGCCGCATTACCATCAGCACGGCGGGCATCGCCAAAATGATTAAAAAGCTGGCGGATGATGGCGTGAAGGCCAATCTGGCCCTGAGCCTGCACGCGCCCAACGACACGAAGCGCAACGAAATCATGCCCATCAACGAGGCCAACTCGCTGGCGGCGCTCGAAGAGGCGCTCAAGTACTACCACCAGGCCACCGGCCGCAAGGTCACCTACGAGTACATCGTATTCGAGAGCTTCAACGACACGCTACAGGACGCCGAGGAGCTGTTTCAGATTTCGAAGTGGCTGCCCTGCAAGGTCAACCTCATCGAGTACAACCCCATCGAAAACGCCGACTACCGCAACACCGGTGAGGCCAAGCTGCTGGCCTTCCACAAGTACCTGGCCGACCGGGGCGTGCAAACCAACCTGCGCCGCAGCCGCGGCAAAGACATTGACGCCGCCTGCGGGCAGCTGGCCGTGAAGCAGCCGCAGGAAACGGCTGCATAAGCAGGCGGCTTAACGCGTATTGCAAGAACTGAACAAGCGCGTGGCCCGGTGCATATGCATCGGGCCACGCGCCGTTTATGGGTGATTACCAGGCTTATTACTGGTCCACTTTATCGAAGTCAGCGAATAGAATCAGTACCTCAGGGCACTGTGGAGCCATCAGGGCGAAAATTTTGCTGCCTAGCTTCTCTATTTCCCCGTCAAGAAAAACACTGGTTCCGTAGAATTTATTGAGCTGCTTGGCACGGGGTTTCATAGTGCTGCCCAGTGCCTGCGTTACCAGTGCCATGCGTTGCGCCGGAGCAAGCTGCTGCATTTCGGTTACCCGGGGGCTAAGGTCGCGGCACATGGCCGCCGCAAGTGGTTGCAATAGCTTGGTTTCTTCGGGCCGCAGCCCTAGTTGCTGGTTGAGCTGCTCGCCACCCAAGCGCATAAAAAGTTGCTGGCCCATGGGGCACTCCTGCATCAGCAGCAGGCCCACGCGTCGGCCCAGCTGCTCGCCCTCTGCGCGCGCGCGCCGTTCGCCTATGCTGGTCAGGAGAGCGGCCAACTCTGCGTTACGGGTAGCGGCCTGCAAGAACAGACGGCCAAACAGTTGCTCGGCTTCTGTTTGCGAGAGCCTAGCAAGGGGATTTTTCTGGTTTTCCAGTTTCAGCTGCTGGCATATATCAGCACTAGCCTGCTGAATTAGCCGCCGCTCAGTGGCGCTGTCGGCCGCGCCGCCGGGGGTGGTTTGGGCATAGCCGCAGAGGGGGGCAATAGCGAAGATGAACAGGATAATAACTCGTCGAATAGCGTTTTTCATAGCGCCGAAAATACGCTGAAATTCCGGTGGCTTACTTGTGCCATTTGCCCTCGGCGGGCGGGCGGCCGGTGGCTTTTTCGGCGGCGCTTTCACCGGGCGGAACTACGCGGGTTTCGATGCGCACGGCGTGGGCCTTGGGCTGGACTTTCTGGCCGAAGGCGTCGGCGAATTCCTGGGTGAACTCTGCCCCGAAAAACACAATGAGCGAGGAGTAGTTGATCCAGATCAGCAGCACAATGGCCGAGCCCGCCGCGCCAAAGGCCGAGCCGGGGCTGGCTTTGGAGATGTAGAAGGCAATCAAGAATTTGCCCAGCACGAACAGCAGGGCCGTGATAAAGGCGCCCACGCCCACATCCTGCCAGCGGATAATGGCATCGGGCAGGAAGCGGTAGATGAGGGCGAACAGCAGCGTGGTAACGCCAACGGAAAGCAGAAAATCGACCAGTTTGATGGCAAATACGCCAATGGCCGGAAACCAATCCTTCAGTTGGTCGGTGAAAACGCTGAGCACGGCACTGATGACGAACGACACCAGCAGCAGCAGAGCGATGCTCAGAATCAGGCCAAACGAAAGCAGGCGCTGCTTCAGGAATTGCCCGATGCCCATGCCGTCGGTTTCGACGCGCAGGTTCCAGATGTCGTTGATGCTGTTTTGCAAGGTGACGAAGAAGGTGGTAGCGGCAAAAATTAGCGTGCCCAGACCGATAACCGTCGAAATCAGCCCTTGCTGCTTGACGGTGAACTCGGCAATGCTGTTTTGCAGAAACTCGGCCGATTCGGGCCCGATGATCCCGCGCAGCTGCCCGTAAATCTGACCCGTTACGGCCTCGTTGCCGTACACGGTGCTGGCCACCGTGATGACGATGAGGAGCAACGGCGGCAGCGAGAAAATAGTGTAGTACGACAAGGCCGCCGCGTGCCGGAACGAGTTGTTGTCGATGAAGGCATTGACCGACGACTTGAAGATGCTGACGACGTCGGAAAACCGGTAATGATGAGCCATGAGTGCGAAAAAACTAGGTAGAGCGTGCTGCTAGTACGGTGGCACTTGGCCGGGCGTTCAACCAGAGCCGCCGAAAGGTTGTTGCTTTGCGCGGTTGCCGGCCCGGCCCGCTGGCCTGCCGGCGCCCGTAACCCGACTTCTTATTCTTCTGCTAAAATCTGATAATCATGCGTACAACCTCCTTCTCGCTACTGCTGGCCCTGGGCTCGCTGGCGGCTTGCCAGTCGCAATCGGGCACTGCCACAACGGCCAAATCCGGCTCGCCCCTGCCCGCGGCAGCCATGGCCAACGGCGCCTACCCGGCCGCCGATGGGTTCGACATGGCCGGCTCCGACGCCCGCGCCCTGGCCCTGGCCGACCAGGTGATGGAGAAAATGGGCGGCTATGCGGCCTGGCAGCAAACCCGCCTGCTGGGCTGGGACTTCCTCGACGGCTCGTACCAGCTCTGGGACAAGCAAACCGGCGACTTCCGCTGGCAGAAAGATGACCTCGTAGCCCTCTATAATCTCGGCACCAAACAAGGCCAGGTGTACCGCGCTGGCCAGGATATTTCGGCCTCGCCCGAGGGCCAGAAGCTGCTGAGCCGCATGTACCCGGTTTGGGTGAACAACTCGTGGTGGCTGCTGATGCCCTTCAAGCTCAAGGATTCGGGCGTGACGCTCACATACAAGGGCCCCGGCCAGCTCATGAGCGGCCAGCCCGCCGAGGTGCTCAACATGACGTTTAAGAACGTGGGCGTCACGCCCGACAACAAGTACGAGGTGCTCATCAACCCCCAGACCAAGCTGGTGGAGGAGTGGGCCTACTTTCCCAAAGCCACCGACGCGCAGCCCTCCTTCCGCCGCCACTGGACGGCCTACCAGCAGTACGGCTCCATTATGCTGGCCACCGACCGCTCCGATGGCAAGGATGGCCGGGGCCTGGGCCACGTTTCGGCCTCGGCCACCGTACCCGCCGATCTTATGCAGAACCCGCGCCCGGTAGAGAAGCTATAAGGTAAGGGAAGAGCAAGAAAGATCGTTGCTCCTCGAAAACGCGTCATACCGCGCCGCCGAAGCATTTCTACTGCCTTAGAAATGCTTCGGCGGTGCGGTATGACGCGTTTTTAATTTTCCGGACTGCTGCGCCTATTCGTTCTTAAACAGCCAGCGCAACGTCGTGACGGAAGCGGAAGCAAGGGCTGCCGACAATTCTGCGTCGTTCTTGAATTGCAACTGCCCGAGCATGGTAGCTTCCACACTTACCTCAAACTGCTTGTCGCGGAACGGCCAGGGGCTGACGGTAAGTGGGGCTTCGACCGTAGCGCGGTGCACCGCGTGGGTCTGGCCGTTGGGCCCCTGGTAGATTTCAAGCGCCCGGCCCATTTCCGGGATTTCGTGGCGGCATAGAATCAGGCTCAGCCGGTCGCACCAGTGCAGCAGGGCGTAGGCGCGGTCGGTTTCGGCCTTTTTTATTTTCAGCTCGCGCCGCCACGTCTGCTGGTTTTGTCGCTGCTCATCGAGAAACGCATCGATTTCCTTTTTCTGGCCGCGTAGCTCCTCGTACAGGGTGCTCAGGTGCAGGCTGGTGAGCAGACTGCGCCAGCGGCCCTGGAAGCGGGCGGCCCGTAGCACGCCGGTGGCCTGCTCCAGCGAAAAGGGCTGCATGGTGAAGTTGGCGGGCGCGCCGGCGGGCGTCAGGCCGTAGTGGCCACTCCAGTGGGGCTGCTCGTCGTCGTGCTGGGCGGCGGCGGCCAGCAGGCCCACCCACTGGTCGGGCGGCAGCAGGTCGGCGGGCCACTGGTGCAGCAGCTGGGCCGCCAGCAGGGCGTGGGCCTGCTGGTAGATAATCTGCCAGCCGGTCGGAACGTAGTTGACAATCATGGTTTCAGCAGGGTAAAAGAGTAGCTGGTTACCTCTTCTGCCTTCAGAACGGAGGCTTTGGCAGTGGGTTGGGCCAGGGGCGCAAAAAAACGCCCCGCCAAAAAGACGGGGCGCTGCTGTTGCGGGAGCCGGGGCGGACCCGGGCTACAAACCGGCCGGCTGCAGCTGCTTCAAATGCAGCAGCATGTCGTCGGTCATCTTGTCGAGGTCGAATTGGGGCTGCCAGTTCCAGTCGAGGCGGGCCTGGGTGTCGTCGATGCTGGCGGGCCAGGAGTCGGCAATGGCCTGGCGCTGGTCGGGGCGGTAGCTCACCTCAAAATCGGGGTAGTGGCGCCGGATGCTGGCCACGATTTCGGTGGGGCTGAAGCTCATGGCGCCCAGGTTGTAGGAGCTGCGCACCTGCAGGCGGTCGGCGGGGGCGTGCATGAGGTCGAGCGTGGCTTTCAGCGCGTCGGGCATGTACATCATGGGCAGGTAGGTGTCTTCCTTGAGGAAGCACTCGAACGCCTCGCCGGCCACGGCCTTGTGGTAAATATCCACGGCGTAATCGGTGGTGCCGCCGCCGGGCAGGCTCTTGTAGCCAATCAGGCCGGGGTAGCGCAGGCTGCGGATATCGAGGCCGTGCTTGCGGAAATACCACTCGCCCCACTGCTCGCCGGCCATTTTGCTGATGCCGTACACCGTGTTGGGGTTCATGGTGGTGAGCTGGGGCGTGTTCTGGCGCGGCGTGTCGGGGCCGAACACGGCAATGCTGCTGGGCCAGTACACCTGGCGCACGCCCAGCTCCACCGACGCGTCGAGCACGTTGAACAGGCCGTCCATGTTCAGGCGCCAGCCAAACTTGGGCTGCTGCTCGGCCGTGGCCGAAAGCAGCGCGGCCAGGTGATACACCTGGGTGGGCTTGTAGCGGCGCATCACGTCGGTCAGGCGGGGCTGGTCGAGCACGTCGAGCAGCTCGAAAGGGCCGGCCTGGGTCAGGGCATCGTCCTGGGGCTGGCGTACGTCGGCGGCGACTACATTGGAAGCGCCATAAATGCGGCGCAGCTCGTGCGTAAGCTCTAGGCCCAGCTGGCCGCCGGCACCGATAACGAGAATGGTGTCGCCGCTGGAGTTGGCAGGAATACTCATGGAGAAAAAAAGCGGGTGGGAAACGAAACGCTTCGGGGTGGGAAGTGCCGCAAAGATAGGGGCTTTGGCGGCCGGCTGCGCCACTACGGGCCCGGACCCGGCCGGCGGCCCGTTCCGGCTTTGGAACTATCGGCTGAAAAACTGAATTTTACCAACCATGCCTTCATCTACCTCCCTGTTTCGGCTGGTTTACCAGAGCCAGGCCACGCCACCCTTTACGGCCGCTACGCTGCAAGCATTGCTGCGCAACGCCCGCACCCACAACCAGGCACACCACCTCACCGGGCTGCTGCTTTACGTGGAAGGACAGTTTCTGCAGGTTATTGAGGGCCCCGAGCCCGCCCTGAGTAAGCTCTACAACCAGATTCGGCAGGACTCGCGCCACACGGAGGTAGGCACCATCAGCTACGAGCCGATACCCGCCCGTGCCTTTCCCGACTGGCGCATGGGCTACGCGCTGGTCAGCCCCGCCGAGCTGAAGCAGGCCACCGGTTTTTTGCCCCTGGCCCAGTCGCCCGGTTTCGCGGCCCACCCCCCCGCCGAGCTGTGGGAGCTGCTGCGCGGCTTTGCCCAAGGGGTAGCCGTAGATGAGTAACCGAAAGAAGCTGGCGGCGAATTACTTCCAGTGCCTTATTTTGGCCGGATGATGCGTCTGAACCTGCGGCGGCTGGGGCTGCTACTCGTGTTATTTTCTGCCCTGCCGGGTGTTGGCAACCTGGCTGCCGCCCAGGCCCAGGCGCCGCCGCCCGTGTACCGCAACCTCGTAATGGAGGGCGGTGGCATCCGGGGCATTGCCTACGGCGGGGCGCTGGCCGAGCTCGAGCGCCAGGGTCAGCTGCGCGAACTGCGCCGGGTGGGCGGCACCTCGGCCGGGGCCATTCAGGCGGCGCTGCTGGCCGTGGGCTACGCGCCGGCCGCTATTATCGGCATCGTGAACGAGCTGCCCATCCAACGGCTCAATGATGGGCAGTATATTTTTTTTGGGGGTGGCCGTCGGCTGCTGAAACAGTACGGCTGGTACCGTGGCGACGCTTTTACGGAGTTGCTGGCCGGGCTGGTGGCCCGCCAGACCCAGCGCCCCAACCTCACGCTGGGCGAGTTGCACGCGCTGGCCGTGGCGCAGCCCTCCCGCTACCGCGACCTGTACACCACCGGCACCAACCTTACCCGCCAGTGCGCTCAGGTGTTCAGCTACGAAACCCACCCCAACCTGCGCGTGGCCGATGCCGTGCGCATCAGCATGAGCATCCCGCTCTACTTTCGGGCCGTACTGCTCGATGCCGCCACCGGCCAGGTGGTGGCGCGCCCGGCCCCGGGCCAGGCCGTAGAAGTGCTGGTTGATGGCGGCCTGCTGGCCAACTACCCGCTCGATTTGTTCGACCACCCGCGCTACCTCAGTTCGCCGCGGGCGTCGGAAGCTGCTGTGTCATCCTCTGTTGTGTCATCTAATTATGTGTCAAAAAAGGATGACACACGATTAGATGACACAAACCCGGATGGCACCTTTCGCAACCCCGAAACCCTGGGCCTGCGCCTCGACCGGCCCGAGCAAGTGGGCCTTGATACGCAGCCCGGCGGCCGGCCCCGACTAGCTCCCTACCTTATCCAGGATTTGGGCTCCTACATCGGGGCGCTCTACACGGTGGCCCTCGAAAACCTCAACCCCACTCACTCCTCCGACTGGCCCCGCACCGTCAGTATCAGTACTGTGGGCTTCAACCCCAAAATCAAGCGGTTAACAACTGACCAGAAGCAGCAGCTTATGGATAGCGGCCGAAACGGGGTGCGGGAGTTTTTGGCGCGGTAACGGTAAGCAGGGCCGCCGGTTTACCACTCACCCCACTCACCTTCCGTACCTTTACACGTATCCATCCAGTTACTCATTCCATCAACCCCACCGCATGTATACTACCCTGCAACCCGACCTCCAGCAGCAGCTCCAGGAAATTAAAGACGCCGGCCTTTACAAGCAGGAGCGCGTGATTACCTCGCCCCAGGGCGCCGAGATTGATACCCGCGAGGCCGACGACGTGCTCAACTTCTGCGCCAACAACTACCTGGGCCTCTCGTCGCATCCGGCCGTGATTGAGGCTGCCAAGCAGACCATCGACTCGCACGGCTACGGCCTGTCGTCGGTGCGTTTCATCTGCGGCACCCAGGATATTCATAAGCAGCTGGAAGCCAAGCTGGCCGAGTTTCTGGGCACCGAAGACACGATTCTGTACGCGGCGGCTTTCGATGCCAACGGCGGCGTGTTCGAGCCCCTGTTCAACGAGCAGGACGCCATCATTTCCGACGCCCTCAACCACGCCTCTATTATTGATGGCGTGCGCCTGTGTAAGGCCCAGCGCTACCGCTACGCCCACAACGACATGGCCGACCTGGAAAAGCAGCTCCAGGACGCCGTGGCCAAGGGCAGCCGCCACCGCATCATCGTCACGGACGGCTCGTTCTCGATGGACGGCACCATCGCCCAGCTCGATAAAATCTGCGACCTGGCCGACAAGTACGAGGCCCTGGTGATGGTAGACGAGTGCCACAGCACCGGCTTTTTGGGCAAAACCGGCCGCGGCGCCCACGAAATGCGGGGCGTAATGGGCCGCGTGGATATTATTACCGGCACGCTGGGCAAGGCCCTGGGCGGGGCCATGGGCGGCTTCACCACGGGCCGCAAGGAAATCATCGAGATGCTGCGCCAGCGCAGCCGCCCCTACCTGTTCAGCAACACGCTGGCCCCGGCCATTGTGGGTGCCAGCCTGCGCGTACTGGAGCTGCTGACCGAAAGCACCGCGCTGCGCGACCAGCTTGAAGAGAACACCAAGTATTTCCGCGAGCAAATGACGGCCGCCGGCTTCGACATCAAGCCCGGCGAGCACCCCATTGTGCCCGTCATGCTCTACGACGCCAAGCTGAGCCAGGAGTTCGCCGCCAAAATGCTGGAAAACGGCATCTACGTGATTGGTTTCTACTTCCCGGTAGTGCCTAAAGGCCAGGCCCGCATCCGGGTGCAGCTGAGCGCGGCCCACACCCGCGCCCAGCTCGATAAGGCCATTGCCGCCTTTATTGCGGTGGGCAAGGAGTTGGAAGTCATCAAGTAAGCACAGGTTTTATTCAGCCGGCCAGAAAGCAGGCGGGCCCACCAACTGGCAGTTGGTGGGCCCGCCTGCTTTCTGGCCGGCTGGCTCTGGTGGGGCAGATGAAGTGCTATATTTAGGAGAATTATCTGTCCTCTGTCCGCCTGCTCTGCTATGAAAATTTTGTTTGAAAGCCCCCACCTGATTAGCAGCTACGATGCGGCCAATAGCTGGCTGCATCTGCACTGGCAGGGGCGCCATAACGAGGCCGACTCGAAAAGCTACGCGCTGGAAGTGCTGAAGAATATTCGGCTGACGCGGGCCACGCGGGTTTTCAACGACGCCACCCTCGACAAAGATGGCTGGAGCGAGCTGACGCGCTGGCTTGCCCAGGACTTTATGCAGCAGGTGGCCGAAGCCGGCGTGGTGGCCGTGGCCTGGGTGCTGCCCGAAAATCTGCTGGCCCGCACCCACGTACACAACCTGCTGGCCCAGGTCAGCTGCCCGCTCATCGACACGTTTGTGGATGTGGAGGCCGCTTACAACTGGCTGAAAAGCGGGGCCGCCGTGGCCGGCCCCGACTGCTAGCATGAACCCAACGGCGTGAGCTCCGGCAGCCTAGGCGGCTACGTCGGCCGCAGTAGCGGCTGCGGTGGCCGCCGGTCGGGCATCGGCGTCGAAGAGGAACTCGTTGAGGCGGGCGCGCAGGTCGGCGCCCGACAGGTTGCGGAACACTTCGCCGCCGCGCACCACCGAAATCTGGCCCGTTTCCTCGCTGACCACCAGCACCACGGCGTCGGTTACTTCCGTCAGGCCGATGGCGGCGCGGTGGCGCAGGCCCATGGAGGCGGGCACATCGGGGTTCTCACTCACCGGCAGAATGCAGCGGGCGGCCTTGATTCGGCCGTTGGCAATGATAACGGCGCCGTCGTGCAGGGGGCTGGTTTTGTTGAAAATGCTCAGCAGCAGCCGCTTGCTTACAGTCGAGTCGAGCAAGTCGCCCGAGTCGGCAAAAAACTTGAGGTCGGAGGCCATGCTGAAGGCAATCAGGGCGCCGGTTTCCTTGCCAGCCATGCTTTTGGCGGCCTCAATAAAGGGCGTCACGTTCATGCGGTCGGTGCCGGCCTCGCGCCGCCACGGAAACACGCGCAGCCGGCTGCCGAAACTGGTGGCCTTGCCCACATTGAGCAGAAAGCGCCGGATTTCCTGCTGAAACAGAATGATGCCCGCCAGCACGCCCACGCTCATAAACTGGCCCAGAATGCTGGTCAGCAGCTCCATACCGGCGGCTTTCACCACCAGATAAAACAGGTAGAGCGACATGAAGCCCAGAAATACCTTCAGGGCCACGCTGCCGGTCAGCAGCTTATAGAGCTGGTAGAACAGGGTCGTGACCAGCAGTACGTCCACGACGTCGATCCAGCCGATGCGCAGGAAGCCGATGCTGAAAGAGCCAATCACGGGGAAATCGGGGAAGAGGTGGGCGGAAAGGTATTCGATACGAGTTGGATAGTTTGTACGGCTTCGGCTACGTCGTGGACGCGCAGCAGCCGGGCCCCGCCGCGCAGGGCCAGGGTGTTGAGGGCAATAGTGCCGGCCAGCGCCGCCTCGGGCTGCAGGCCCAGGGGCTTGTAGACCATGCTTTTGCGCGAAAGGCCCGCCAGCAGCGGCAGATTCAGCAAATTCAGTTCGGGTAGCCGCCGCAGTAGCTCGTGGCTTTGGGCCGGGGTTTTAGCAAACCCGAAGCCGGGGTCGAGCACCACGTCGGTTACGCCGTGGCTGCGCAGCGCGGCCAGCTTGTCGCGAAAATAGCGGATAAGCTCCAGCAGCAGGTCTTCCTGGTAATCGGTGTGCCGGGTCATGGTTTGGGGCGTGCCGCGCAGGTGCATCAGAATGTACGGTACGCCCAGGCGGCCGGCGGTAGGCAGCATGTCGGCATCGAGCGTGCCGCCGCTGATGTCGTTGAGCAGGTCGGCCCCGGCGGCTACCGCCTCCACGGCCACCCCACTCCGAAACGTGTCGACCGACAAAAAGGCCTCGGGAAATTCGCGCCGTACGGCTTCTATGGCTGGCAGCAGGCGGCGCTTTTCCTCATCTATGGAAATATCCTCGGCTCCGGGGCGCGACGAGTAGCTGCCCAGATCGAGCACGGCGGCCCCGGCCGTCAGCATGGTTTCGGCGCGGCGCAGCAGGTCGGTTTCGGAAGCCACGCGGCTGCCTTCGTAGAACGAGTCGGGCGTGAGATTGAGGATGCCCATTACCCGCGGCTGGCGCAAATCGAGCACCCGCCCACCGGGGCAGCGCAGGGTTTGGGCCGGCGAAAAGCACGTATCTTGCATGGGTATTGGGGTTTTTAGGGGACGAAGTAGCGCTAAACAGGCCGTCATGCGGAGCGGAGTCAACGCATCTCTACTGCAATGCAAATCCTGGCGTTTGGCTAGCATTACAACGAAGCGGTAGAGATGCGTTGACTCCGCTCCGCATGACACCGTTCTGATATACCCCAATCAACCCGGACCCCCACAAAATAGCCGCAAAAACTTGGAGAATCAAACTCAGCAGCAATACGACCGGGTAATTGCACAGTGCCGGACGCTGTTTCTGGCCAAAACCCACGACTATGGCACGGCCTGGCGCATTCTGCGGCTGCCCAGCATCACCGACCAGCTTTACATCAAGGCCCAGCGCATCCGCAGCATCCAGGAGAAAGGCACCCAGCTGGTGGCCGACGGCGTGGAGGACGAGTTCGTGGCCATCGTCAACTACTGCCTGATTGCCCTGATGCAGCTGCGCCTGCCCACCGATGCGCCGCTGGACCTGGAAGCCGTTGCCGTGGGCCGCGCCTACGACGAGCAGGTGGAGGAAAACCGCCAGCTGCTGTTTGCCAAAAACCACGACTACGGCGAGGCCTGGCGACAGATGCGCATCGAGAGCATCACCGACATCATCCTCATGAAGCTGCACCGTACCAAGCAAATCGAGGATCTGGGCGGCCAAACCAAGGTGTCGGAAGGCGTGGAGGCCAACTACCGCGACATGCTCAACTACGCCGTGTTCGTGCTGATTAAGATGGACCGGGGCAACTGAACGACGTAGGGGCGGGGCTTAGCTGCGCCCCTACGCAAACCGAATCTAAGCCGCATCTTTGCGTAGAAGCCTTCACGACCCTACCATGAAACAATTTACCCGAATCTGCTGGCTGCTGCTGGGCGCGGTATTTATCTTCTCGGGCCTCATCAAGCTCAACGATCCGGTGGGCACGGCCCTCAAGCTGGAGGAGTATTTCGAGGTTTTCTCGCGCGACTTCGGCTCGTTTTTCAAGCTGTTTGTGCCCCATACGCGCATTATGAGCATCTTCCTCAGCTCGCTGGAAGTGGTGCTGGGCGTGGCCGTGCTGCTGCGCTGGATGCTGCGCCAGACGCTGTGGGTGCTGCTGGGGCTGCTCGTGTTCTTCGGCTTTCTTACCTTCTACTCGGCCGCCTTCAACAAGGTAACCGACTGCGGCTGTTTCGGCGACTTTATCAAGCTCACGCCCTGGCAGTCGTTTGCCAAGGATCTGGTGCTGCTGGGCCTGTGGGCCGTGGTGTTCTTCAATGAGCGCTACCTGCGCCGGGTGTTTGCCCGCGGCACGCTGGGCGTGATGTATATCACGTTTGCCTCGGCTGTCGCCATTGGCATCGGGGTGCGGGCGCTGGGCCATTTGCCCTATTTCGACTTTCTGCCCTACAAGGTAGGCAACGATATCGGCCAGCTGATGAAGCCCCGCGAGCAGGCGCGCTACCAGTACGTGATGGAGCGCAACGGCGAAAGCAAGACCTTCGCCGACTACCCCACCGACTCGACCTGGCAGTACAAGAGCATGGAAGTGCTCAACCCCGAAGCCAGCCGCGCCATCATCACCGACTTCGCCATCTTCGACGCCGAGGGCACCGACCACACCCAGGAAGTGCTGACCGGCAACAAGCTGCTGCTCATCGTGCAGGGCGTAGTGGAGGCCGACCGTGACCGGTTCAAGGAGATCAACAGCCTGCTCGAAGCCGCGGCCAAGTCGCGCAGCCAGATTCAGCCGCTCATCATCACCAGCAGCAGCCCCCAGCAGTTCGACGCCTTCCGCCACGATGTGAACCTGCCCGGCACCTACTATTTCGCCGACGCCACCGTGCTCAAGTCCATGATCCGCTCCAACCCCGGCCTGATACTGCTCCAGAACGGCGTGGTGCTGAGCAAGTACCACTACCACGATATTCCGGCGGTCAGTAAGCTGGAGGAGGAACTGTAGGTTTTAGTGCTTAGTTCTTCGTGCCTAGTGCCTAGCCGATGGCGCTTGGTGCTGGTACTGGGCTAAGCACCAAGCACTATCAACCAAGCACTAAGCATGATTCAATTTATCATCAGCCGGTTGTGGCAGGGGGTGCTGGTGCTGGCGGGCGTGGCCTGCACCGTGTTTATCCTGTTTCAGGTGCTGCCCGGCGACCCGGTGGCCCTGCTGGCCGGCCAACGCTCCGACAAGGCCACCCGTGCCGCCATTGCTGCCGACCTGGGCCTCGACCAGCCGTTGCCGGGCCAGCTGCTGGGCTACCTCAACGATGTGTCGCCGCTGGGCCTGCACTTGCGCGACTCGGCCGGCGTGGCCCGCTACGGCGGCTGGGCGCTGCTGCCGGTGGGCAGCGAGCGGGCGCTGGTGCTGAAAGCGCCCTACCTGCGCCGCTCCTTCCAGAGCAACAAGGAGGTGCTTGCCATTCTGCTCGACCACTTTACCGGTACGCTCTGGCTGGCGCTGGCCGCCATGCTGCTGGCCACGGTGGTGGGCATTGCGCTGGGCATGGTAGCCGCCCTGCGGGCCCACAGCTGGCTCGACCGCACCCTGGTTTCAACCTCCATTCTGGGTATATCGGTGCCCTCGTTTGTGGCCGGCATCCTGGTGGCCATCACGTTTGGCTACTATTGGAGCAGCTACACCGGCCTCAATCTCACGGGCCAGCTCTACGAAACAGATCCTTTCACGGGCCGCCATTTGGTGCTCAAGAATCTGCTGCTGCCGGCGCTGGCGCTGGGCGTGCGGCCGTTGGCCATCATCGTGCAGCTCACCCGCTCGTCCATGCTCGACGTGCTCAGCCAGGACTACATCCGCACGGCGCGGGCAAAGGGGCTGTCGGAGTACCGGGTAGTAATGGGCCACGCCCTCAAAAATGCCCTGAATCCGGTGGTAACGGCGGTATCGGGCTGGCTGGCCTCGCTCATGGCGGGCGCCTTCTTCATCGAGTACATTTTCAACTGGAAGGGCTTGGGCACCGTTACGCTGCGGGCCGTCGAAAACCTCGATTTTCCGGTGGTGATGGGCGCCACCGTGTTTATTGCCGCGCTGTTCGTTGTAGTCAATATCGTGGTCGACATCTTCTACGCCCTGCTCGACCCGCGGGTGAAGCTAGGGTAATTGAGCGACGGAACTAAAGGACAAGCAAGGCAGTAAGCCTGTCTGCTCAAGTATAGCAACGCATCCGCGCATCAACCCAACAACCCCATGAAGCTTTACCTGATTGGCATGCCGGGAGCAGGCAAAAGCACGCTGGGTCGGGCGTTGGCCCAAAACTATGGGGTGCCATTCGTTGATCTGGATGAGGAAATTGTGCAGTTGGAGCAGCGCAGCATCTCGGAATTATTCGCCCGGGAAGGGGAGGAGTACTTCCGCCAGCGCGAGGCCGATGTGCTGCGTGATGTGCTGGCCCGCTACCCGGCCCTGGTGCTGGCTACCGGCGGCGGCACGCCCTGCTTCCACCACAACCTGGAGGTGCTGCTCGAAACCGGCCTGACGCTTTACCTGGCCGTGCCGGTGCCCGAATTGGTCCGCCGCCTGCTGCACGTGGCAGCAAATCGTCCGCTACTGGCTGCCGCGCCCGATGCGGCTGCGCTCGAAGTACGCCTACGTGAAACCTTAGCCGCCCGGCAGCGGTTCTACGACCGTGCGCCGCTGCGCTGCACCGCGCCTACCTGTTCGTCCGAAGCCATCCGGCAGCTGATAGCGCGGTATTCCACTATTGCCTAGATACCTGACGCCCGCCTTTGCGCAGGGTTTATGTATTTTTGCGCTTCCACCATTGCTTACCGGTATGAATACTGCCCCCGAAACCGCGGAAATTAACGCCCCGTTGGTAACGCCGGTCACAACGCCCGACGCCATCAAGCCCAAGCACAAGGGTTCCGCCCGCCTGTTTAAAAACCCCACGCTGGAGCGGCTCACGCACACCCATATTGCCGGCCCACTTACTATTTTCTTCTCGGTGGCGGCCGTGAGCCTATACTACAGCCTCAGCCGCGACCTGCTTAGTGGGCTGTCGGCCTTCGGACTATTTATGGGCGGCTGGCTGCTGTTTACGCTGGCCGAGTACCTGATGCACCGCTACGTGTACCACCTCGATACTGGTACGCCCGCCCGCGCCAAGTTTCAGTACACCATGCACGGCGTGCACCACGAGTTCCCTAAGGATAAGACCCGCTTAGCCATGCCACCCATCCTGACGGTGTTCGTGGCCTCGCTGCTGTTCTTTATTTTCCGCTTCACGCTTGGCAACGCCGGGTTTGGGGTGCTGGCTGGTTTTGTGTTCGGCTACGCGCTCTATCTGTTCGTGCACTACTCGCTGCACGTATATGCCCCGCCAAAAAATTTCCTTAAGTTTTGGTGGCACCACCACGCCATGCACCACTACCGCCAGGATGAGGTGGCTTTCGGCGTAAGCACCACCCTCTGGGACCACATTATCGGCACCATGCCCGACAAGAAGACTAAGTAAATAGCTGATTTATTGCTAAAGCAGAAAGGCCACCCGGTTATGGGTGGCCTTTCTGTTTGATTTATTGCCTAGCGGCTAGCCGCGCATCTTGCGCACGATAAACCAGAGCAGCAGCACGAGCAGAAATACGCCAATCAGGCCCGTCCAGGCACCCGCTTTGAAGATAGTGCCAATAGCGTCGCAGCTGCTGAGCGAGAAAGTCAGGAATACCAGCAGGGCGGCAGTGAGGGGAAAGCGTAGCGTGTTCATGGCAGGAAGGGGAGAGTAAATAGTCATTTCCCGATTATTCGGATCTTCCCTGCGTGTACTGTTCCGGCTGGAAAAAGGTTGATAGTAGCAGCCGCTAAAAACAAATGCGGGCCGCTTATCCGTAGATAAGCGGCCCGTATACTTGGCGCTCCCTCCTGGGCTCGAACCAGGGACCCTCTGATTAACAGTCAGATGCTCTAACCGACTGAGCTAAGGAAGCGGTTATGGCGGCATTTTTTGCCGTTGCTGGTGCAATATTAAGGTAAAGTTTGGGAAGCACCAAACCAGCCTTTCAAAAAATGTCAGGTTATTTTTCTAGTTAGTGATTGTCAGGGTATTGCCCGAAAGGGCCGTGCTATAGCGGCGCAACGGAAGGGTGGCCGGGCCGCCCTGGGGCTGGCCCGTAAAGCCAAATTGCGACTGGCAACAGGAATCAAAGATGCGGATAAAGGGCTCGATGCGCACTCGGGCGCAGGTGTCTTGGGGCTGGTAGGGGCAAGTGCGGTCGAAGGCCAAGTAGGTGCCGGCGTTCTGGCGCACCACAATGAGGCCCCGCAGGCCGCCCTTGTGATATACGGCCCCGTTATCGAAACGCAGGGCACTGTTCTGCTGGTCGGTGAGGAACAGAACTTCATTTACAACGGTCAGCGGAATCTGGGGCTGGGCGTTGGTGCCGGAGTTGCAGGCCGCAACACCTAGCGCGGTGGCGCCCAACAAAAAGGCCCCGGCGAAACGGGAAGAAGCTGGAATGAAACCCATACAGCAAGCGGAAAAGTAAACCTCTGGTTTTGCCAACGCTTCCGGAGCCCGGATAGTGCACGAGTAGGCGCCTAGCTTTTAGTTGCCCCGGCAGCCGGGTACTCATAAAAGCCGCGGCCCGATTTGCGCCCGTGGTGGCCAGCATCCACTTTCTGCTGTTGCAGCCGGCTGGGGCGGAACTTGGCGTCGAAGTGAAAGGCCTCATACATGGCCGACGTGACCAAGTAGTTGCTATCTATCCCAATCAGGTCCATCAGGCGGAACGGACCCATGCGGAAACCGGCCGACTCCAGTAGCTCATCAATCACCTCCACGGGCGCAACCTGTTCCTCCACCAGCTTCAGGCCTTCTACGTAATAATGCCGCGCTACCCGGTTCACAATGAAGCCCGGCGCGTCGGCGGCCCGCACCGGGCGCTTGCCCAGCCGGCCGGCCAGCGCAAACACCGCATCGGCCACGGCCGGCGCGGTGGCTATGCCGCTGATAACCTCTACCAACTTCATAAGGGGGGCCGGGTTGAAGAAGTGCATCCCCACCACCCGCTCGGGGTACGGAATGCCCGCCGCCAGCCGCGTGATGGGCAGGGAGGAAGTGTTAGAGGCGAAAATGCTGGTTTCCGGGTTCTGCTCGGCCAGCTGCCGAAACAATTGCTGCTTTACATCGAGCCGCTCCACGACGGCCTCCACCAGCAAATCGGCCCGCACGTCGGCCAGTTGATCGGTGAGCGTGAGGCGCGCCAGCGCAGCGTCGCGCTCTTCGGAACTCAGCTTCTGCTTTTCCACCAGCTTGCCCAGCCCCGCCGCAATGGCCTGCCGGGCCTTGGGCAGCATATCGGCGTTGATATCGAACAGGATGGTGGGTAGCCCATGCTGCACGCATACCTGCGCAATGCCCAGCCCCATCGTGCCGGCTCCCACAATGGCCACAGTTTCTATCGTAATGGGTTGGCTGGTGGTGGTAGTGGGAGTGGAGGAAGTCATCGGGAGGGCGAGGATAGGAAGGCGAAGCAGTTCAGCGGAAATCAATCAGCGCAAGCAGTTTAAGTCAGTGATTCGAACTGCCGCAGAAAGCGCATATCGTTTTCAGTGAACAGGCGCAGGTCTTTGATCTGGTACTTGAGCATCGTGATGCGCTCGATGCCCATGCCCCAGGCGTAGCCCGAGTAGCGCTCGGGGTCGATGCCCGATTGCTCAAGCACGGCCGGATCGACCATGCCGGCGCCCCCGATTTCAACCCAGCCCGTGCCCTTGCAGATGTTGCAGCCCGCGCCCTTGCAGATCAGGCAGGTGATGTCGATTTCGGCCGAGGGCTCGGTGAAGGGGAAGAAGGAAGGCCGGAAGCGCACCTGCACGTCGTCGCCGAAAAGTTCCTGCACGAAGTAGTACACCGTCTGCTTCAGGTCGGCGAAGCTCACGTTCTCATCAATGAACAGCGCCTCTACTTGATGAAACATCATGTGGGCCCGGGCCGAAATGGCCTCGTTGCGGTACACCCGGCCGGGCATGATGCTGCGAATAGGCGGCTGCTGCGCCTGCATCACTCGCACCTGCACCGGGCTGGTGTGGGTACGCAACAGGTAGCTGGCCGGCGCCTTGGCGTCTTTGTCCGAATCCGCCCGCTCCGAGCCCCCGTTCTTCACGAAAAACGTGTCCTGCATATCGCGGGCGGGGTGGTTTTCGGGGAAGTTAAGGGCCGTGAAGTTGTGCCAGTCATCCTCGATTTCGGGCCCCTCGGCCACATTGAATCCAATGCGGGCCAGAATGCGCACAATTTCTTCGCGTACCAAACTCAGCGGGTGGCGCGTGCCCAGGGCCTGGGGCACGCTGGGCAGCGTATAGTCGAAGGCGGGGTCGGCGGGGGCATTGGCCGCGCTGGCTTCCAGCTGCTCGCGGCGCTCGTCGAAACGGGATTGGGCCAGCTGCTTGAGCTGGTTGAGCTCCTGCCCCACGGCCCGGCGGTCGGCCGGTTCCACGGTTTTAAGCTGGTCGAACAGATCGGCCAACTGGCCTTTGCGGCCGGTATAGGCAATGCGGAACTGGTCGAGCTGTTCGGCCGTGGAAAGGTCGGCGGCCGCAATTTCCGCCCGCACCCGGGTAATGGTTTCCTGTAGCATGGGGCAAAGGTAGCCTGATTGCCGATTGTGTATTCGGGGTTGCTTCAACGATAAAAATTATACACTGATTATCAGCTAAATAAGCATATAAGGTAACTGGTTGACGAGTGGTGCAGACGGAGTTGGTACGGTTGCTGCAAAACCGCCAGCCAGCCAGGGGCACTTGGCTAACAGGGGCCCAGATGCACGGTCGGCCGGTTCAGGTCCGCCTTCGTTCCGCGCCAGTCATTTCTCACTGCTGATGTTCTTTTCGATGAAAAAGCTCCTTTTCGCGGCCGTAGCGGCCGTTACATTTCTCCGTGCGCCCCTGGCGCATGCCCAGACCACAACCACTTCCCCCGCGGCTAACACGAGCATGGCACCCGCCGCCGATGGCTGGGACTGGCCCGCCTCGCCTTCTGCTGCTGCCCCCACCGGGACCAATGTTGCCGCTATCGACGACGACGCTGACGAGGCCATAATGCACTCTTCGGGAGTACTTGTGGCCCCGGGTATGAATTCCTCCCCCTATCGTGGTACCAGCACCGATTATAACGGCCGCCCTGTGGCCCGTCGTAAATCATTTCGGCCGCGCTCGGTGCGTACAACTTCCACCGACCCCATGATGGCCTCCTCGGGCGTGATGCTGGCTCCGGGCCTGAGCACGTCGCCTTATCGGGCCGCCAGCACCGACTACAATGGCCGCCCCCTACAGCAGCCACAGCCGGCCCCCATTGCCCAGCCCGCTGATGCTCAGTCACTGGCGGCTGGTTGGTAAACCACCGCGTTTTCGGGGCGAAGTCAGCCAATAGTGGGTTGTAGTAGCATAATCGACTGCACGGGACGAAGAAATATGGAACGATTGACCAGTCAGGTACGTTAGGCAACTTCCGGACAACGTGCGCGTTATCCGGAAAATCTGAACACTGGATTCGGTATCTGTCGATATTTAGGACACCGAAATGCGAGAAGAGTGTTTAGGACCTGCGCAAGGCGCTGTATCTTTGCGCTAACAATCTGTTTAGCATCTGTTTCATGACGAATCGTCAACTAGTTCCGCTGTTGCTGCTCGGCGGCATATTTCTGGCCGCGCCGGCCGTAGCGCAGAAGAAGTCGGATGGCTGGGGCGACGCCGGCGACGGCTGGGGAACCCCGGCCCCGAAGAAAGCTGCTTCTGCCAAAGTAACCCCCGCTAAAGCGGCTAAGGCTGCCCCCGCAATGGCCACTCCTGCTCCCGAGCCCGTTGCTGCGGCTTCAGCTGGCAGCGAATGGGGTGGAGCGACTGGCGCTGCCGGAGCAGCCAATAGTCCTGCCTATGGAGAGCAGCCTATCGGAGCCAACATTGCGCCCGGTTTTACTGCCGCGCCCTCGCGCCGCGTAACTACCGATTACCGGGGCCGTCCGCTGGCTCCTTACGTGCGCCGCTCGGTGCGTTCGGCCGACATTGCGCCGCCCGTTATAGCGGCCCCGGCCCCCATTCTGGTACCCGAGCCCGAGCCAATAGCTGCCGCTCCGGCACCTATGCCTACGGCCAAACCCGCTTCGGCCCAGGCTGCTACGGCCGCCGGTACGAAAAACGGTGGTGCAGCCGCCGCCACCAAGAAAGCTGCACCTGCCAAAAAAGCACCCGCCAAGAAAGCCGACGATGGCTGGGGCAGCGGCGGTAGCGGCTGGTAACAACCGCCTGATTGGTAACCGGCTGCCCGGTACTGATCCTGCCTGACCCGATCAACCAAAAAGCCCGCTCAGCAACTGCTGAGCGGGCTTTTTGGTCTCTCAGAAAGCCGGAAGCTAGTTTTCTTCACCGGCTACCTCTACCAGCACCGGCTCGGCAATGGGCGTAGCGCGGTAGTACAGTGTGCTGCAGTTTTCGGGGCGCAACACCTCGCGGGCGGCGGCCTGTACCTGGGCCGGCGTTACGGCCTGAATCTGGGCGCTTTCCTCGTTTACCAGGTTGGCGTCGCCGAGCAGCTTGCTAAACGCCAGGCTCATGGCCCGGTTCAGTAGCTCGATTTCGCCGAATACGATGCTGACCTCCGCCTGATTTTTTACCTTTTCCAACTCTTCGACAGGCACTTCAATGGTTAGCAGCTCGGCTATTGCTGCCTCCACCGCCATATCGGCCTGCTCAAGCGTGATGTTGGCGTTGAGCTTGCCGCTGATAACGAGCAGGCCCGGCTCCATGGACCCCATCACGGAGGCCGAAAGCGAGTTGAACAGTTCCTGCTCCTTCACCAGCCGCTGGTACAGCCGGCTCGACTTGCCCCGGCCCAGTACATCAGACAGCAAGTCGGCGGGGTAGTAGCCCTCCTGGCCCCGGCCGGGCATGTGGTACACCTTATAAAGCGCCGACAGCGGCACTTCGGCCTTCACTTCAAGAAAACGCGCTTCCTCCTGGCGGGGCTCGGCGGGCAGCTGCCGCTCGTAGCGGGTGCCGCCGGCAATGGGGCCGAACCACTTTTCGGCCAGCCGTCGGGCCTCGGCTACGGTTACGTCGCCGGCTACTACCAGAATGGCGTTGGCGGGGGCGTAGTGCTTGGCGAAAAAGGCGCGCACCTGCGCCATCGTGGCGTCTTCGATGTGGCTGATTTCCTTGCCGATGGTGGCCCACTGGTAGGGGTGGTGCTGGTAGGCCAGGGGCCGCAGTTTCAGCCACACGTCGCCGTAGGGCTTGTTGAGGTAGTTCTGCTTGAACTCCTCGACCACCACCTTGCGCTGCACCTCCAGGCCGTTATCGGAAAACGCCAGGTTCAGCATCCGGTCCGATTCGAGCCAGAAGCCGGTTTCGAGGTTGGCGGCGGGCAGCGTGAGGTAGTAGTTGGTGATGTCGGGCGAGGTGAAGGCGTTGTTTTCGCCGCCCACCAGCTGCAGTGGCTCGTCGTAGCTGGGGATATTCACCGAGCCCGAAAACATCAGGTGCTCGAACAGGTGGGCAAAGCCGGTCTGGTCGGGCGTTTCGTCGCGCGAGCCCACGTTGTAGAGTACGTTGAGCACGGCCAGCGGGGTGGTGTGGTCTTCGTGCACAATGCAGCGCAGGCCGTTATCAAGGGTGAATTCTTCGAACTGAATCATAGTAGGGAAGGGGAGAAGCGGCAAGCTACAAGCTTATTGGCGGCCGATAAGGTCTGGAAACAAAGCTGGGCGGGCCGGCATAGAGGCAAACCAACTCGCTGAAACGGAAGTTTCGGCTGAGCTTCAGGGGACTGCCCGGCGCGCCTACAGCGTGGCCCGCAGGCCCAGTAGCACAGTGCGGGCGGTGGGGTAGGCTCCGGCATCGAGGCCGGCCTGCTGATTGTTGGAGCCGGCCGAACTGACGTTGGGGTCGTAGCCGCGGTACTTAGTGAGCACCAGCAGGTTTTGGCCGCCCAGCCACAGGCGCACGTTCCGGGCGTCTCGTTCCCACACTTTGTAGCTCACCGTAACCGCCGACAGCCGCACGTGGTTGCCCGATTGTAGCGTGTAGGTGCTGAACCCCGGGTTGACGCCGCCGCCTAGAAGTCGGCTGCCGGCTACCGGTACGTCGGTGGCCGGGTTGGTGGGCGTCCAGCGGTTGCGGACCCGCCCGGAAGCGTTGGCATCGCCGCGTGGGGCATCCAACTCGAGCAGCGCGGTATTATTCACCTGATACCCGAACATGCCATCGGCCTGCAATTGGGCTTCCAAGCGGCCCAGCGTGAGCTGCTGCGTGAAACTGAGCAGCTGCCGGGGCAGGCCGCTGCCCAGGGGCTGCTGGTCCTGGAAATCAACCCGGCCGTCGCCATTCGTGTCCTCGTACTCCAGAGTGCCGGTGGGCCCCAGGGGCCGCGTGCGGTAGCCGTAGAAGGTGGCTATGGACTGGCCGTCGAGGGTGCGTTGGTAGGGCAGGTTATAGGAGGTGGCGTTGCCCGTTACGAACCGGTTGCGGTTGGCGGCGGCGGCCAGCTGGCTGCTGCCCGCCAACTGGCCGGCCTGCCAGCTGCCCTGCACCGTCAGCTCCAGGCCGGTATTGCGCAGGTAAACGTTGTCGGTGGTGCTCGGCGAAGAGGGAAACCCTGAGAAAGAAGGCGAAACAGTGGTGCGCCGCGCGTAGGCCTGGGCCGTTACGGTCAGGCGGTTGTTGAGCAGGCCGGCTTCTAGGCCCGCATCCAGCTGCTGGCTTGGGTCGGGCAGGAACAGGGGTGCCGTCTGACTAAGGTTACCTCCGTTGGGCACCGGAATCAGAAAGGAATTCCGCCCAAAGTTGCCGGCCCCCGACGTGCGGCCCCAGCCCACCCAGACGTCCAGCTTGCCGGGCGCGGCGGTCCAGAAGTTCTCCTTGGCCGCGTGCCAGCGCACCTGCGCCCCCGGCAGCCAGCTCCAGCGGTTGTCCGGGGCGAAGGCGCTGGAGGCGTCAGCGCGCAGCGTGCCCAGCACCTGGTAGCGCTCCGCAAACGTGTAGCCAGCCGTGAGCTGGTAGAAATTGGCTCCCGCCTCCCCCGCGCTCCTGCTGCTGCTACCGCCGCCGCCGGGCACGTTGGCAGCAGTGCCGGGGGTGTAGGTGCTTTGCTCAGTCGTCGTCTGGCGGCTCTGGCGCAACGCTTCCAGACTGGCCGTTACCGCGTGCCGCGCTCCGCCGAAGCTGCGGGCGTAGCGCAGGGCCGGGTTCAGGGTTAGTTGACGGTAGGTGAAGGTCAGGTCGCCGTTCTGGCCGCCCGGGATGGGGCCGAACGCCGCGCGGTAAGAGCGGCTACGCAGCGTGGCCCGCTCCAGATTGGCGCGCAAATCCACGGTGAGGCCGGTTGCCACTTCGTAGTGGGCCCCCAACTGCGCCAGCAGCCGCTGCTGCTCCGGCGTCTGGTAGCTCTGCCGGGCCCGGTCCAGCGGGTTCACGTAGTAGCCGGGTCTGGGGTTGTCGGTCGGCGATTGGGTGGGCGGGGTGAAAAGGGCCTCCTGCACCACGTTGTAGTTCGGTACTCGCTGCTCGGTCTGACTGAAGCCGCCGGTGGCCTCCAGGCGCAGGTGCTGGCCTATCTGCTGGTTGAGGGCAGTGCGTACGGCGTAGCGGCGCAGGCGCGAGTTCAGCACCACGCCCTCCTGGTTCAGGTAGTCGGCGGCGGCGTAGTAGCGGGTGGTGGCCGTGCCGCCCGAAAGGCCCAGGTGGTGTTCCTGCACGGCCGCCGTGCGCAGCACCTCGTCCTGCCAGTCGGTGCCCCGGCCGAGGTCGGCTAGCTGGGCGGCTGAATAAGGGGCGGGCTGATTGAAGCGCTGGGCTACCTCGTTGCGGAGGGTGGCGTACTCGCGGGCATCGAGCAAGTCGTAGCGGGTGCGGGCGTGCTGCACGCCGCCGTAGCCGCTGTAGCTCAGGCGCGGCTTACCGGCCTGGCCCCGGCGGGTGGTAATGCGGATGACGCCGTTGAGCCCCTGGGAACCGTAGAGGGCGGTTTCGTAGCCTCCCTTCAGCACTTCAACCTGGGCAATATCCTCGGTCGGAATACTCAGCAGTGGGTTATTGTCTAGTTCCTGTACTTCGGCCGGTACCAGGGTGATGATGGAGCTGCCGGCATTCGGCCGGAACGTGTTTTGGAACACCGGCATCCCGTCCACCACGTACAGCGGCTGCGCATCAATCCCCAGGCTGGCCGCCCCCCGAATCCGGACCGCCACCTGGACCCCTGGGGCCCCCGAGTAGGGCGTGGCCTGCACCCCGGCCACCTGCCGGAGCTGCTCCTGGAGGGGGAGGAAGGGAGAGAATTGATATTGGCTAACTAATATTTGTACCGGACAGGAGGTTACGACTGAGGTAACCGAGTCTGTGACGTGCACATCCCGTAGCCGTACAGTATCGGTTCGCTGAGCCAGGGCGGGCAGCGATAGGGGCAGCAGGAAGCTGAAGGGTAGCAGTCGAACCATAAAAGCAGCGGGAAGGAAATAGGACCCTAAAGGTAGATGCGGCGGGCAGGTGGATTTCACAAACGGGCCCGAATAATTTCCCTTCCAACCCAAACCCGTACTTTTGGCTTCCCCCACCTGTTACCGGCCTCTCCGTTATGCAATTCGACCGCAAGGACTACTCCAACGATACCCTGCTGCACCTGTACCGCCACCTGCTCAAGCCCCGGCTGATTGAGGAGAAAATGCTGATTCTGCTGCGCCAGGGCAAGGTCAGCAAGTGGTTTTCGGGCATCGGGCAGGAGGCCATTTCGGTGGGCAGCACCCTGGCGCTGGAACCCGACGAGTACATTCTGCCCCTGCACCGCAACCTGGGCGTGTTCACGGGCCGCGACATTCCCCTTGGCCGGCTGTTTGCGCAGTGGCAGGGCAAAACCACCGGCTTCACTAAGGGCCGCGACCGAAGCTTCCACTTCGGCACCAACGAGCACCACATTGTGGGCATGATTTCGCACCTGGGGCCCCAACTGGCCGTGGCCGGCGGCATTGCCCTGGCCGATTTGCTCGATGAGAAGCCCCGCGTAACCGTCACGTACAGCGGCGACGGCGGCGCCTCGGAGGGCGACTTCCACGAGGCCCTGAACGTGGCTGCCGTGTGGCAGCTGCCGGTCATCTTCATCATCGAAAACAACGGCTACGGCCTCAGCACGCCTTCCAACGAGCAGTTCCGCTTCCGCTACTTCGTAGATAAGGGCCCCGCCTACGGCATGGAAGCCGTGCAGGTCGACGGCAATAACATCCTTGAAGTATACGACACGGTAAAGCGCCTCGCCGAAGACCTGCGCCAGAACCCCCGGCCCATCCTGCTGGAGGCCCTCACGTTCCGGATGCGCGGCCACGAGGAAGCCAGCGGCACCAAGTACGTGCCCCAGGAGCTGTTCACCGAGTGGGCCGCCAAAGACCCGGTAGAAAACTACGAAAAGTGGCTGCTGGCAGAAGGTGTCCTTGACGAGGAAGCCCGCATGCGCTTCCGCGAAACCATCAAACGCGAAATCGAGGAGGGCCTCAAAGAAGCCGACGCCGCCCCCGTCCCCACCCCCGACGCCGCCCGCGAGTTGGCCGATATGTACGCGGTGGTAGAGCCTAGTGCTTCGAGCTTAGAGCCTAGGGCCGATGGTTCGGGTGCTGCCACTGGCGAAGCTTCAGCAGAGGTGAAAGAGAAAGACAGCCAATCGAACGAGAACATAGGCTCTAAGCTCGACGCACTAAGCTCTAAAACCGAGAAGCGTTACATCGATGCTATTTCCGACGGACTGCGGCAGAGCATGGAGCAGTTCCCGGAGCTGGTGCTGATGGGCCAGGATATTGCCGAGTACGGCGGCGTGTTCAAGATTACCGACGGCTTCGTGGCGCAGTTTGGCAAGGGCCGGGTGCGCAACACGCCGCTCTGCGAGTCGGCCATTGTGGGCGCGGGCCTGGGGCTGAGCATCCGGGGCAAAAAGGCCATGGTGGAAATGCAGTTCGCAGATTTCGTGACCTGCGGCTTCAACCAGATTATCAACAACCTGGCAAAAAGCCACTACCGCTGGGGCCAGAACGCCGACGTGGTTATCCGCATGCCCACCGGGGCCGGCTCGGCCGCCGGGCCTTTCCACAGCCAGAGCAACGAGGCCTGGTTTACCCACACGCCCGGCCTGAAAGTGGTGTTCCCCAGCAACCCCCACGATGCCAAAGGCCTGCTCTGCGCTGCCCTGGCCGACCCCAATCCGGTGCTGTTTTTCGAGCACAAGCTGCTTTATCGCAGCCTCTCTGGCCCCGTGCCCGACGCCTACTACACCACGCCCATCGGGCAGGCCGCGCTGGCCCGCGAAGGCCACGAAATGAGCATCGTAACCTACGGCGCCGGCGTGCACTGGGCCTTGGCCCTGGCCGACGAGCTGGGTCTGGACTGTGACATTCTGGACCTGCGCACCCTGCTGCCCTGGGACGAGCAGGCCGTGCGCCGCACCGTGGAAAAAACCGGCCGCCTCATCCTGCTTCACGAAGACACGCTGATGGGTGGACTGGGCGGCGAAATTGGCGCCTGGGTAGCCGAAAACTGCTTCCGTAGTCTCGATGCGCCCATTATGCGCGTCGCCTCGCTCGATACGGCCGTGCCTTTTGCCCCTACGCTGGAGCAGGATTTCCTGCCCCGCCAGCGCCTGCGGGCCGCCGTAGAAAAAATGCGCAGCTATTGATTACCGACTGTATGAAGCCTTTCTCCTCTTGTAGCCGGTGGCCGAATCTGGTAGTACTGGCCACGGTGCTGCTGTTGGCTCCGGCCTGCCAGCGCCATCCGTACCGCATCCCCGACCCCCAGGGCCCCCCAATCCAACCCAAAGTAAGGGGCTCGCGCACTCCCGGCAACGAGGCTGCCGACGCGCAGGCGATGGATATGGAGCGCGAGGCCCTGCGGTCTAAAAAGAAGGGGCTCGACAAAAACGGGCTGGTGAAGAAGCCGAAGATGGAAAAGCGCCGGCTAAAGCGCAAAACCGGTCCGCGCCGGTTTTTGGGCATTCGGCTACCCTTCTGATTCGCCGTACTGGCTGATTCTCCGTAGTATACGTATCGTGCCGAAGGTGTGGCCCGGAATGCGTAGCTTTCCGTAAGGCTTACCGCCCCGCCCCGATTCCTTTCGTTTCCTTTTATCGTCCGAAACCATGCGTTATCTGTTGATGGGTTCCCTGCTGCTGGCCCTGGTCGCCGCCCCCAAAGCGCAGGCACAGCTGGAATCGAGCAGCCCGGCCAGCCAGCGGGCTGCCAGTCGGCGGGCCCTGCGCGACGCCCGCAAAGTAGAGGCCCCCTACAAAGAGTCGCACTTGGCCGTGAGCAAGAAGGAACTGCGCGTGAAGGCCGCTGGCCGCCTCGCCGCGCTACCGCCCGCGGCCGGGCAGCCCAATTATAAGTTCAGCCGCGACGGCACGCCTCGCGTAAGCGAACCAACAAAGATGCATTTGCGTCTCCGTCGTAAGAAGCCCAATGCGGCTGCGGTGCAGTAGCACCGTATTTTTTCTGTTTTATTCCTTTTCTATGACCCCCTGGCAACCCCTTACCAAAGCCGAGCAGCTTTCCGAAATCGTCCGTGAATCGGCCGAGCAGCCGGTTATCATTTTCAAGCACAGCACCACTTGCTCCATCAGCGCGATGGCCAAAAGCAAAATTGAGCGCCAGTGGACCGATGCCGGACTCGACAGTACCAAGCTTTACTACCTCGATTTGCTCAGCTACCGCCCCATCTCGCAGGAAATGGCTCAGCAATTCAACGTGCAGCACGAGTCGCCCCAGCTACTCCTTATTCAGGATGGCGAATGCACTTTCCACGCCTCCCACAATGGCATCCGCCTGAGCGACGTGAAGCAGAAAGTGAAGTAGTGAACAGGTAATAGTGAACAGTGAATAGTGCGCGGTATGACATCGGCATTATTCACTGTTCACTATTTATTACTCACTATAAAGAAACTGAACCTGCTGCTTTATTTCGGGGTTCAGACTGAGCGCTACCGGGCAGGTTTTGGCGGCCCGTTCGAGTAGCGCCCGCTCCTTTTCCGGCAGCGAAGCCGGCAACCGGAACGTCAGGTCTATCTGGCCGATGCGGCGTGGCTCGCTGAGCATGTGCTTGGTGGTGTCCCAGCTAACGGCCGTCAGGTCGAGGCCGTGGCGGTCGGCGACGATGCCCATAATGGTCATCATGCACGAACCCAGAGCGGCACATACTAGGTCGGTAGGCGAAAACGCTTCGCCCCGGCCTTGGTTGTCGGTGGGGGCGTCGGTTAGGATGGTATTCCCCGAAGCGGCATGGGTGGCTTCGGTGCGCAGCTGGCCGGCGTAGCGGGCGGTGATAGTGCTCATATTGAAACAGGTAAACAGGCGAAGTATGCGGGCTAATTTACGTACTTTCGGAGGGGTTGGCGGCCAGCGGCAGCCGGCTCCGTCATTTTTTACCTGTTCCTCTATGTATTCCCGATCCGTACGCACGGTTACCTGCCTGGGTGGCGGTTTGCTACTGGCGCTGCTGGCCGTTCCACAGGCCCAGGCACAACGCAAGCCGCAGGCCAGCTCCCCGACCCGGCCTGGCATCAGCAGCGACCAGCCTTCTTACCGCAAAGAGTTTACGTACGGTATCAACGTGAACACCCGCGGTGGCCTGATTGGCGGCGTTGCTGTGCGCTCGACCCGGTTGCTCACCCAGGATTGGGCCCGCTTCTGGAGCATTGAGGCAGTAGAAATAAAGCACCCAAAAGAGGAGAAGGGCATTTCCAACCGGGGCGGCTCGTTTGTGAAGGGCAAGAGCAACCATCTTTTTGCCCTACGGCCTTCGTTTGGCGTGCAGCGCGTTATTTTCCGCAAGGCCCCCGATTCCGGCGTGCAGGTGAATGGCCTGCTTAGCGGCGGCCCTTCTATTGGCCTGCTGATGCCGTACTACATCAGCTACAATTACTCGCCCGATCCCAACAATACGCCAATCGACGTTCGGAACGAGCAATACGACCCGGAACTACACGACAACCCCGCCCGGCAGACCTCGCTGGAACGCATCATAGACCGGGCTCCGCTGTTTGCGGGCGTTGGCGAAACCAAGCCCATTATCGGAGCCCATATACGCGGGGCGCTCAGCTTCGAGTACGGCCGTTACCGCGACGCCGTGGCCGGGGCCGAGGTGGGCGTGCTGCTGGAAGCCTACAGCAAAACGCCGGTTATCATTCGCAGCCTACAGACGGACGATAATTCCATCAACGACCAGTTTCTGCCTTCGGTTTACCTGACTATTTACCTGGGCAGCCGCAACTAGTTTCTGGATGAAAGGAATAAGAGATAAAAGGATAAGGGATGAAAGACAAAACAACCTCGTCTTTCATCCCTTATCCTTTTATCTCTTATTCCTTATCCTCCTCCCCATTCCTTGTACCTTTGTGCCATGGATGATCTGTTGCTGACTCTGCCCATTATTCAGCCCGAGGCTGCTGCCCCCACCAAGGCCCGCAAGCCCGACTGGCTGCGCGTGAAACTCCCGGTAGGCCCCGCCTACGCCAATGTGCGCCGCCTCGTCGACGAGCACAAGCTGCACACCATCTGCGAGAGCGGCAACTGCCCCAACATGGGCGAGTGCTGGGGCGCGGGCACGGCCACGTTCATGATTCTGGGTAATATCTGCACCCGCTCGTGCTCGTTTTGCGCCGTAGCCACCGGCCGCCCCTCCGAGCTCGACCTCGATGAGCCCCGCCGGGTAGCCGAGGCCATTCAGCTCATGGGCGTGAAGCACGCCGTGCTCACGAGCGTCAACCGCGACGAGCTGAAGGACCGCGGGGCCAGCGTATGGTACGAAACGGTCGTGCAAACCAAGCAGCTCAGCCCTGCCACTACCATCGAAACCCTGATTCCGGACGTGAAGGCCAACTGGGCTGCGCTCGATACCATGATTGCCGGCGGCCAGGAAGTGGTGTCGCACAACATGGAAACCGTGGGCAGCCTCTACCGCCTCGTGCGCCCCCAGGGCAAGTACGACCGGAGCCTGGAGCAAATCCGGCGCACTAAGCAGGCTGGCAAGCGCACCAAGTCGGGCATTATGCTGGGCCTGGGCGAAACCAAGGAAGAAATGTACCAGGCCATGGACGACCTGGTGGCGCACGGCCTCGATATCCTCACGCTGGGCCAGTACCTGCAGCCTACCAAGCGCCATATCGAAGTAGCCGAGTTCATCCACCCCGACCTGTTCGCACATTATCGCGAGGAGGGCCTGCGCCGGGGCCTCAAGTACGTGGAAAGCGGCCCGCTGGTGCGCTCCAGCTACCACGCCGAGCGCCACGTCAACGTCCCGATTTAAGCGCCGCAGCAAGCTGCATAACCCGAAAAAGCCCGCTCTCCGGAAGGGAGAGCGGGCTTTTTGCGTTCGGAGATCTAGCAGGTGCCAGCTTACTCGCGGTAGGCCTGCGAACTGGTGGGCCGTCCGTCCTGGGGTGGGTAGTTGCCCAGAATGCTGGTAACGATTCGTTGCACCTCGGCTTCTGAGATGGTCTGGTTGTCGACCTGGGCCTGGCCCTGCCCGCGCCACGCCAACTCCTTGCGGCTGGCGTCAATGAAGTCCAGAATCAGGGTGCCGGCTTTGTATTCGGTGGTGTAGCCCCGGTTGTAGAGGCTGCCATAACCATAGCCGTATCCGTAATAAGGGTAGCCGTAGGGGCCATAGGGCGAAGCCACGGACCGCTGCTTATCCTCGACACGGGCACTGTAAGCCACATATACATCAGGGCTGGCCGTGGCCTCAACCATCGTCAGGCCCTTGGTGCCCATTTGTTGCTCCACGGCCGCGCGGATGCGCCGATCCAGAAACGACTCGTAGCCCTGGGCCGGGCCACCCTCGGTGTCGGCGCGCTGCTGCGGATACCAAGCCCAGGTACGGTAAGCCCGGAAGTTGACCGAGTGGTCGTAATCGGAGGTGACGCCTACGCGGGCGGCGGTGGTACAGCTGGTGGCGCCAAGCAGCAGGCTCAGTCCCAACACGGAATAGGCCAGCGGGCGGAGCAGAAAGCGGGAAATGCGGTTCATATAAGTGGAAGAATCAATAAAAAAAATCCAGTTAGGGGCGGCGAAAAGCCGCGTGCTGGTACGCGTAAAGAACACCCCCGGGTGGTCGGACGTTCCCGCCTTGTAGCGGCGAGGCGGCAAACCCGGGAATAGATTATAAACGCCAAAAATTGCCCCGCGATTATAATTGTGGTTATCTTTTGTCGAAATTATCGTTTCCTGATTTCAGACTCATGAAGAAAACTTTACTCTATTTCGGGGCACTGGCCCTGCTCACTGCCTCCGCTTGCAGCTCGTCGCGCGACGATTCCCGCTCGCGTCGCCCGAATGATGCCCCAGTAGCCCACACATCGGTGGTCGAGTGCATTCTCTACGACGGCATGACCAAGAGCTCCAAGCAGCTGGCTACCCTTAATGCGGGCAGCGAAGTACAGGTGATGGATACGGTAAGCGCCTACTTTGTGAAAGTACGCGTTACGGCGGCCGGCAAGACGGAAACCGGCTACATGTACCGCACCTGCTTCGGTAAGTAGCCACGCCACCGGCGGCAGCCGGTCCTAACCCCCTGCCGGCTGCCGCACCTTCCGCTGGCGGGGCCGATGGCAAATCCGGCGTATCTTCGGAGTCTATCATTCCGCACTATGGCTGATACTATTGCCCCGACTGTTGAAGGTTTGGCCGCCGAATTGGCTCAGGAACGCCTGCTACGCCAAGTTGCCGAAAGTCAGGTGGCCGGGCTGCGGCGCCATCTGACCTCTACCCAACGCACGGTAGGCCGGCTCACCGACAGCATCACGCGCCTTACCCAAAATCTGCGCGTGGCCGTGCTGGTGGCCCACCAGAATGGCACTATTGCCTTGCTCAACCAGGAGTTCTGCGACCTGTTCGGGATGGAAGAGGCCCTGCCGCTGGGAATGCCCGACAGCCTTGCGGAGCCCGTGCTGGAAGCCATGCTGGCCTATACGGCCCGGCCCGAACTGTTCCGCCAGCGCCTCGACTCGTTGCGCCAGAGCAACCAGCGGGTGCTGGGCCAAGATCTGGAGCTGGCCGACGGCACGGTGCTCGAACTGGATTTTGTGCCCCTTAGTGGCCCCGACGAGCTGGTGGCGGCCGGTTACCTGCTCTCGTTCCGTGATGTAACGCAGGCCCGCCGGGCCGAGCAGTACCTGCACTCGCTTTCGCGCATCCCGGGCCAGGACCCCAACCTGATTCTGCGCCTGCACGCCGACGGCCGGCTGCTGTACAGCAACCCCGCTGCCGAGGCGCTGCGCCTCGAGTACCTGGAACCCACGCAGGAGCCGGCGCTGGCCGGGCAGCTGTACGCCGCCGCTTGCCAGGCCCTTAATTCCCAGAAAATGGTGCAGCTGGAAGTCGGGTTCGGGCCGCGTTGCTTTCAGCTCGCCATCACGCCCTTCCCCGACGATCAGTACGCCAACCTTTACCTAACCGACATTACGCCGCTCAAGGAAGCCGAAAAGCGCCTGGCCGAGCAGCAGGAGTTCTATGAAACCGTGCTCAACCAGCTACCCGCCGACGTGGCCGTGTTTGATGCGCAGCACCGCTACCAGTTCGTCAACCCGGCCGCCATCCGCAACGACGAGATGCGTCACTGGATTATCGGCCACGACGACTTTGAGTACGCCGCCCACCGCGGACGCTCCGACCAGCATGCGCAACGGCGGCGCCAGCTATTCGAGCAGCTCGTGAGCCAGCGCACCACGCTGGCCTGGGAAGAGCACGTAACGGACCCCCACGGCCCGCGGCTGGCCCTGCGCCACATGGCACCCGTATTTACGCCCACCGGCGAGTTGCGCATGGTTATCGGCTACGGCATCGACATTACCGACCGCTACAACGCCGAAAAGCTGCTGCGCCAGCGCGAAGCCGAGCTGCAGGAAAACCAGGCCTTCATCCGGGCGGTGGTCGATACCACGCCCAGCATTATCTGGGCTACCGATGGTCGGGCGCGGGTACTGTTCAGCAACCGCACCTTCGATGAGCTGCTGGAACGCAGCACCCACCGCCAGCACCCCGCGCCCGGCAGCGCGGCTGCCCACGAGGTACAGCAGTTTGTGGCCTCCGATGAGATTGTGATGCGCACGGGGCAGGAGCTGGTGGAGGAAAACAAGTTTACGCTACGCGATGGTACCACCATGTGGCTGCAAACTGTAAAACGCCCCCTGGTGCGGGCCGATGGCAGCGTGAATGTGCTGGGCGTGAGCACCGACATCACGGAGATGAAAAATGCCCGCCAGACGCTGGAGAAAAGTACCAAGCAGTACCGCGACCTGATGCAGTACTCACAGGCCCTGATCTGCACCCACGATCTGGAAGGCAGGATTCTGTCGTTGAACCCGGCCGCGGCCCAGCTGGTAGGCGCCGCCCCCGAGCAGTTGGTCGGCCGTACGCTGCGCGATATCCTCGACCCCAATTTTAACGGTCAGCTCGAGCAGTACCTGCGTCAGGCCCATGAGCAACAGCAGCAGCTAACGGGCCTGCTTACGCTCAACGGCCCCGATGGCCGCCCCCACCACCTCATCTACGACAACTACCGGGTAGAGGAACCCGGCGAGCAGCCCTACGTGATTGCCTACGGGCAGGAAATTACCGAGCGTCTGCTGGCCGAAAAAGAACTGATCCGGGCCAAGGATGAAGCCGAAAATACGGCGCAGGCCAAGGAAAACTTCCTGGCCAACATGAGCCACGAAATCCGTACGCCCATTAACGGTATTTTGGGCATGGCCGGGCTGCTGGCTAAGACGCCGCTCAGCGAAACGCAGCAGGAGCATCTGCAGATTCTGCGCAGCTCGGGCCGCCACCTGCTCACCGTCATCAACGATGTGCTCGACGTGGCCAAGATGGAGGCCGGCCGGCTGGAGCTGGAGCTGGTGCCGTTTGATGTCTGCCAGTCGGTGAAAGAAGCTGTGCAGAGCTTGGCGTACCGGGCCGAAGAGAAAGGCCTGCACTTCAGCGTAAAGCCTCTTGATCTAGCCCACCCGCTGGTAATGGGCGACCCTGGCCGGCTCAACCAGATTCTGCTCAACCTGCTCAGCAACGCCCTCAAGTTTACCCAGCAGGGCTCCGTGGAGCTGGGCGGCCGACTGCTGCACGAAACCGACCGGGAAATTGGTCTGGAGTTCTGCGTGCGCGACACCGGCATTGGTATTGCGCCCGATAAGCAGGAAAGCATCTTCGAAAATTTCGCGCAGGCCTACGCCGATATTTCGCGGCGTTTTGGGGGTACGGGCCTGGGGCTGGCCATCAGCCGGCGGCTGGTAGAGCAGCTGGGCGGGCGCATGTGGGTGGAAAGCAACGAAGGCGAGGGCAGCACCTTCTACTTCACGCTCACGCTGCCCAAAGCCACCGGCCTGGTGCTGCCTCCCGCCCCCCGAGCGCTGCCCGATTACGGCCGGTTACGGGGCCGGCGGGTGCTGCTCGTTGAAGATCACCCCGTAAATCAGCAGTTGGCCCTGCTGCTGCTCGAAGGCTGGGACGTGGAAGCGCATGTGGCCTCCGACGGCCCCCAGGCGTTGCAGCAACTCGAAGCCCGCCTCTACGATGTGGTGCTGATGGATATTCAGATGCCTGGCATGAGCGGCCTCGACGTAACCCACGAGCTGCGTCGCAACCCCGACCCGCGCCGCGCCGAAACACCGGTTATTGCCTTAACGGCCAACGTAATGCGTTCCGATAACGATGCCTACCGCGCCGCCGGCCTCGATTATCTGTCCAAACCCTTCGAGGAAGACGAACTGTTTCATAAGCTCGAAGCTAACCTACGGCCCGTGCCGGCCACCGACCTGGAGGCTCAGCCCGCGCCGGTGCTGCCCTCCGCCGCTGCCCCCGAACCGGGAGCGGAGCTGCCCGAACCGGTTTCTGTGCTGTTCGACCTGACCCGACTGCGCGATACGGCGCACGGCAGCAGTATTTTTATGCAGAAAATCATCGGCTCGTTTCGTACCCACACACCGTTGGTGGTGAGCGAGTTGCGCGAGGCCGCCAGCGCCGCCGACTGGTCTGCCGTAGGAACGCTGGCCCACAAGCTGCGCCCCTCGCTCCAGCTGCTGGGCATCGTGGGTACTGATGAAGCCGTGGCCCTACTCGAACCGTTGTCCCGCCCTGCTACCGGCCCGTTGCCGGCCGCCGAAACGATGCGGGCGGCCACTCTCGCGCTGGCCGACACGCTGACCGCCGCCGTGGAGCAGCTCGGCACCGTGCGGGTGGAGTAGTGCTTAGTTATTAGTGCTTAGTGCTTAGGTCGCTCAGAACGACCTAAACACTAAGCACTAATAACTAAGCACTAACTATATCCGGTTCAGCTTGCCGAAAAAGGCCTCCTGGTAGGATTTGCCAATGGGCACGTGCTGGCCGCCGGGCACCACAGCGGCGCCGTCTTCGATGGCCTCGATGCGCTTGAGGTTGAGGATGTAGGAGCGGTGCACGCGCACGAAATGGTCGAAGGGCAGGCGCGCATCCAGCGACTTCATGGTGGTGTAAACGATGTACTTCTGCTTCTCGGTAACGATAACGACGTAATCGGACAGGGCTTCGATGTAGAGGACCTCGTCGAAGTTGATGCGCACCATTTTGCTGTTCACCTTCACGAACAGGTCATTATCGGGGGCCGCTACGATGGTTGCGGGGGCGGCAGCTGCCGGCGTTTCGTGCTGTAGCAGCGCCCGTTGCACGGCCCGGCTGAAACGGGCGTAGTCGAAGGGCTTAACCAGGTAATCGGTTACGCGCAGATCGAAAGCATCAACGGCAAAGTCTTCGTGGGCCGTGGTGAGGATGACAATGGGTGGATCGGGCAGAATGCGCAGCAAATCGAGGCCGTTAAGCTGGGGCATCTGCACATCGAGAAACAACACATCGACGCGGTTACCGGCCCGGAAATAGTTCAGGCCCTTCAGCGCATCATCCATCGACTCAACCAACTGCAGCGAGCTGGTAAGGGAGATATAGTGTTCCAGCGTCAGCCGGTTAATCTCTTCGTCATCGATAATAGCACAGGTGAGCAAGCTTTGCATGGCGAGTATTGCTATAGGAGTGGAGCAGGCAGGAAGATTCCAGGCCTTGGGGTAGTCATCGAAAGGTACTTATCGGAGAAAATAGGCGCGTTAGCAGGTAGCTAAGCTAATAGTTTTGGACTTAAATAGCACTATGGGTAAGCTTCGGGTTGGCTGCCTCAACTGCGGCGGGCCATTTCGGCGGCTACCAGCGCCTGCACATCGGGCCGCTCGTAGTCGGCCTCGGCCTGAATATGTGGCATCAGGCGTTGCATCACCTGTTCCTGGGCCTGTCCGTTGGCCAGGGCTTCGGCGTAGGGTATCTGCGAGAAGGTAACCTGCGAGTACAGCGGCAGCCACTGGGCAGGGTACTGGGCGGCCAGCCGGCCCTCAATTTTTTTCTGGAGCAGAAAGCGCGGATCGGCTACCCGGTCGCGCATCTCATAGAAGTTATACACAGCCAGATCGGCCATGGCATCGGTGTTGGGCTTGCGCGAGGTTTCAAACTGGCGCATAATGCGCGGCCAGTCGGAGCCGTGCTCTTCGAGCAGCTCGGCCAGCACGGCGCAATCTTCAAACCCCGAGTTCATGCCCTGGCCATAAAAAGGCACGATGGCGTGCGAAGCGTCGCCGAGCAGCAGCACATCGTCGGCGTGGCTCCACGGAAAGCAGCGCACCGTGACGAGCGAGCTGGTGGGGTTGGCGAAAAACTCGGTTTCCAAGTCCGGCATCAGCGGCACGGCATCGGCAAAATGCTCGGCGAAGAAGGTGCGGACCTGGGCCGGGGTTTGCAGGGCCGCAAACGAGTTGGCGCCTTCGTAGGGGAAAAACAGAGTGCAGTTGAACGAGCCGTCGAGGTTGGGCAGCGCAATCATCATGTACTGGCCCCGGGGCCAGATGTGCAGCGCGTGCTTTTCGATGGGCCAGCTGCCATCGGGGCCCGCCGCAATTGTCAGCTCCTTGTAGCCGTAGTCGAGGTACTGCTGCGAGTAGTTGAACCGGTCGGTGCGCTGCATGGCCCCGCGCACGGCCGAGTAGGCCCCATCGGCCCCAAACAGGCGCTGAAAGGGCTGAATGCGCGACTCGCCGGTGGTTTCGTCGCGCATTTCCAGCTGGCTATTGCGTAAATCTACCCGTTGGCAGCGTTGCTCAAACTGCATCCGGATACCGGGCTGCTGTTCCACCAGATCCAGCATCCGCCGGTTCAGGCCGGCCCGCGACACCGAGTAGATGGCCTGCCCGTCCTGGCCGTAGGGCTGGAACGTGAGCTGCCCCTCGACGCCGTGCATCATGCGGCCGCGCATGGCAATGGCCACCTCGCGTACGGCGTCGGCAATGCCCACGCCCTCGAGGGCCCGCCAGCCCCGATCAGAAAGCGCCAGGTTGATGGAGCGGGCCTCCACTTTCGCATCGCCCCGCAGATCGGGCCGGCGCTCAAATACCTCTACCGCATGGCCGTGCTGGGCCAGGTATAAAGCCAGCAGGCAGCCCACCAGCCCCGCACCCATTACGGTAAGGGTTTCGGCCGGAAGTTGAGAAGGAGCGGGGGTGGGAGCGAGCATGAGCGAAAGAGGAGGCGGAAAAAGCTGAATAAGGCCCCGAAGGTACTCGATTGCCCCGGCATAGGGGCACACCAGCCCTCGTCACAGACGTTGGCCGAGCTATTTGGGGTGTTGACCGAGAAAGTTCCCCAGCGAGGCTTTTTTTTAAATCCGCATGCTTCCCTTCGACCGTACTTTGTACTATAAAACGATTAGGTTGACCGATAAGACCGAATGACTATGTGCCAGACTTCTACCCAGAATATTGTATTGAAGCCCTTCGACCTATCCTGTTTGCAGCAAACACAACATTGCTGCCACCTGCCAAGCTTTGGTTTGGAGTGCAAAATGATGGCTGCCGGCCCGCAACTGCGCATTCGGCCAACAGCCAGCCCCGCCACTTCAATTGCCGCCCCCCAAACCCTGCGCATTGGCAGCTACCTAGTAGGTGCGGATGAGTGCCCACTACTCTATGGCCTGCCCGATATCCGCTACTAGCGCCGCTGCTACCACGGCCCGCATCTCCCGCACCTCCCGCACGACCTATCGGTACATCAACCCAGAGGGCGGAACCGAGAAGACGGACGAATTTGTATTTTAATAGCGCCTCAGCACCAGGCCACCAGCCTAGTTAAGATTTCGCTCTGCCTCGAAGAGTATTGGTATTTAACTGATGCCAGAGGATTGAGCAGACGAAGAATAAGCCGGTGAAAGAGAAGTTGCGCTACGAACCAGCCTACACCTTAGCCCACCAGCCGAAACGTAAGGTTGATACGAGCCCCAACGGGGCGGGCAGTTTTGGGCAGCGCATGTAGCCAATTGCGTTGGGTTGTGCCGCGCATAAGTAACAGGCTACCGGCTGGTAATACCAAGCCTAATGGCTGCGCCGGTACGCCGGGGCGGGGCCTGAAGCGGAAAGTGCGGGTGGCGCCCAGCGTGAGCGAGGCAATAACGGGCGTGGGGCCCAACTCAGGCTCGTTGTCGGCGTGGTAGCCCATGCTATCCTGGCCCGAGCGGTAGAGGTTGAGCAGTACACTATTAAAACGGGCCCCGGCGGCAGTTTCTACTCGCGTGCGCAGCTGCTGCAGGGCTGGCAGCCAGGGTAGCGGCTCCAGGCGCAGACCCGAGTAGGCGTACGTCGCGGCCGGGTCGCCGTACCAGGCCGTAAGGCGGGGCTGCATCACTTGCTTGCCAAACAGCCGGATAGGCTGCTGCTGCCAAGTCACAACGGCTGTCAACTCTGCCAGCAGGGCCGCCGCTTCGGCCGGCGCCAGAAACTCGGGGTCCAGCAGCACGTCGGCGCCGGGCAGGAGCAGGGGCTGCAGGGGCATGGGCAGTTGAGACTACAGGGTAGCGGGCATGCCGGCCGGCATGGCGCCGTGCAGCTGCACCAGCAGGTAGTAGAGGCCCAGCAGCAGCAGGCCGCAAATGAGGAGCGGGGCCACCCACGAGCGGCTGCGGTAGGGCTGCCGCCCGATGTAGCGGGGCCAGAAAAACAGGTTGTATACCAGAATAGCGGGCAGGTTGAAGAACGAGCCCAGCCAGTTCACCTGTTCGCCGTACTGGCCTTTCAGCCACAGCACCAGGTAGCCGCCCCCAAACACGTAGGCCACTACAAAGGCCACCACCAGCAGGGCCGCGCGGTTGCGTTGCAGCGTGCGCAGGTTCAGCACCAGCATTACGCCCCCGGCAATCATGCTGAAAAGCACCGAGAAAATGGTGATGGCCCCCAGCGAAAATAGCTTGGGTCCGGTAGCTTCGGCGGCTTCCGGTGAGGCCTCGCCGCGGGCTATGCGGCGGGCCTGGGCCTGCTCATCGGCCTCGGCCCGCACTACGGCATCGCGGCGCTCGGTTTGCTCCTGGCCTACGCGCAGCTCGGCCGCCAGCGCCTCGGCGTTGGGCTCGGGCTGGCCGCGGCGCTCCAGCTCCGCAAGAGCCGCCAGCACGGCTTCCTCGCGGTACTGATAGCGCTGCTCCACGTATTCGCGCAGCTCCGCCACCGTTTTGCGGCTCATTTTCGCCGGGAAATCCTCTGCCATTATTCAGTGATTAGTGATTAGTGAATAACGATTAGTGGTTAGTGATTAACGATTAGTAGTTAATGAATTCAACCACTAATCGTTAATCACTAACCACTAATCACTAACACCTACTTTGCCCATTCGGTCAGCACTTCCCCTACCCGGAACACGTCTTCGAACGTGTTGTAGAGGGGGGTAGGGGCTAGGCGGATGACGTTGGGCTCGCGCCAGTCGCCGATAACGCCCACGGCCATCAGGTGCTCAAACAGGTCGCGCCCGCCCTGGTGCACCAGTATCGAGAGCTGGCAGCCGCGCTGGGCGGGATCCTGGGGCGTAATGATTTCGAGCCGCTCTTTGGGCAGGTTCAGCCGCCGGATAAAAAACTCCAGGTAGCCCGTCAGCAGCTCGCTTTTGCGGCGCAATGCGGGCATGCCCCCGGCTTCGTCGTGGATTTTGAGAGCGGCCTCGTGCACGGCCATCGAAAGCACCGTGCCGTTGGACAGCTGCCAGCCGGCCGCGCCATGCATGGGTTTGAAGCCCTTTTTCATCTGGAACCGCTCCTCCTCGTCGTGGCCCCACCAGCCGGCCAGGCGCAGCAGCTCGGGCCGCTCGGCAAACCGCTCGTGCACGTAGGCGCCGGCTACGCCGCCGGGCCCCGAGTTGAGGTACTTGTAAGAGCACCAGCAGGCGAAATCCACGTCCCAGTCGTGCAATTGCAGCGGCACGTTGCCGGCAGCGTGGGCCAGATCGAAGCCCACCAGGGCCCCGGCGGCGTGGCCGGCGCGGGTAATGGCTTCCATATCGAACACCTGGCCGGTGTAGTAATTGAGGCCGCCCATGATGATAGTGCACAGCGAGTCGCCGAGTTCTGCAATTTTGGCCACAATGTCTTCGGTGCGCAGCGTGTGCTCGCCGGGGCGCGGCTCCAGCTCCACAATGGCGTCGTCGGGCGCAAAGCCGCGCAGCTTTACCTGGGTTTCGAGCGCGTACTGATCGGACGGAAACGCGCCGCCCTCCATGAGCACTTTGTAGCGGGTGGCAGTGGGCTGGTAGAAGCTGATGAGCAGCAGGTGCAGGTTGGTGGTGAGGTTGTTCATCACCACCACCTCGTGGGGCTTGGCGCCCACCACGCGGGCCGAGGGCCCTTGCAGCCGCTCGTGGAAGGGCATCCAGGGCGTGTCGCCCTTGAAATGGCCTTCTACGGCCAGGTTCTGCCAGTTCTCGAACTGCACTTCGGCGGCGGCGCGGGCCGTGCGCGGCTGCAGGCCCAGCGAGTTGCCGCAGAAATACAGGCACTCGCCCTGCCCGTCGGGGCCGGGCGGAATCAGAAACTGCTGGCGGAAGCCGCGCAACGGGTCCTGGGCGTCGAGCTGGCGGGCGAAATCGAGGGTGGGTTCAAACGTCATCCCGGCAAAGATACCACCCTTTCGGCCCGCGTGCCTAGCCGCCCGCCCGCAGGATTTTGGCCACTTGCCCGGTATTAGTTTATCCAGATAACGTGCAGAAACAAATCGAGCAAATAAAGCATTACCAGGCAGTTGACCAGGTAGAGCGCCGTGCCAGCCTCGCGGAACCAGGGCGTCAGGCGGGCCCCGACGGCCACGTAGGCCAGCAGGTACAGCAGAAACAGCCCGAAATACACCAGCGCCTGCCCAGGGTAGAAGCTGTTGAAGCCCCCGAGGCCGCCCAGCGCCAGCACCGCCAGCAGACCGGCCCCCAGCACGGCCGCCGCCAGCTGCCGCGCCCGCTGCCGCGGCAACTGCCCCAGCTGCCAGAACAGCACCACAAAAAACGGCGAGGCCAGCACATAACGGGCCAGCCCCACTAAGTCGCCGGCCTGGTAAAAAACGATAAAATAGCCGGCGCCTACGCAGTAGCTGAGCGAAAACAACACGGCCTTTGAAGGTGGTAGCGCCTGGGCCGCCACCGCAGTAGCAGTCGGCGTGGTGCGCCAGCTGGTCAGCCAGTGCAACCCCAGCACCAGGCAGCTGAGCAGGCTCAGGCCAGCCACTACGAGGGCCGTGGCATCGAGCCAAAGCACGTTGATGCCGGCCGAGCTGTGCAGCGGCAGCAGCGGTGGCTGCCAGATATGGCCCCACAGCGCGTGCACTTTATAAAAGGCTAGTGCATCGCCGTGGCTGCGGTATTGCAGCAGCATCACGCCGCCCAGCGCCACCAGGCAGGCCGCAATGCCGGCCAGCAGCCGCCCCAGCTGCGCCCAGCGCCAGTGGCCGCGGCCCCACCAGAGCAGCTCGGCAAACAGGTACGACGGAATAAGCAACGTAGCGGCCGAGCGCGCCAGGCACGCCACTACCAGCCCCAGCACTACCAGCCCCAAACGCTGCCGGTGCAACCCCGCCAGCAGCACGGCGCTACCCAGAAAAAACAGTGCCTCGGCATACGGCACCAGTCCAAATAGGAGCAGCGGCCCCGATAGGGCCACCAGCAGCTGCCGATTGCTGAGCCGGAAAGCCCAGCCGAGCAAGGCCATGCCGGCCAGCAGGCAGGTGGCGTTCAGCAGGCTGATTTGGATGGCGCTAAAGCCCGTGAAGTGCCAGATGCCGGGTAGCAGCGGGAAAAACGCGTTGATGCCGCTGGCCGCATCGTCGTAGCCGGTTTGCGCGATACGGTGGAACAGGTCGGCATCCCAGGAAAGCAGGTTGCTATTATCGGGCAGCTGGGTGATGATGCCAAGCGTATACAGCACGGCGTAGAGGCCGACAAGCACGCCAGTGTGCAGCAGCAGCGGCGCCAGCCGCGCCCCGAGCCGGGCCAGCCGCCGGGGGCGCGTGCCCGCCGCGTCGGGGCGGGGGAGAGTGGTTTCCATCAGCGCAGCTTTTTCAGGTAGATATCATCGAAAAACAGCGTGTAGTGTGCGTCCCATTGCCAGGCGTACACCTTCACGATATCGTCGTCCTGCAGGTCGTCGGGCAGTTCGTGGGTGGCGTGTACCAGTTGCCAGGTGTTGTAGCGCTTCACCACTTCGTGGATGGGTATAAGTTTGTAGTAACGGACCTCGGCTGGGTCGCCCCGGTTCACCTGCACTATCAGGGCCACGTGGGTGCGGCCGTGGGGCAGGTTCACCCAGGTGCCCACTTCTAGGGTGCGGGGCCGGCCCAGGCTACCCCAGGGCCGCGTAATATTGAGGCCGTAGTTCTCGGTGTTGAGGAGGGCGAAGGCCCGGCGGCCATTATGCACCGGATCATTGGTGAGCCAGGGCGGGGTAGGGACTACCCAGCCTTCCACGTCCTCGAACCCTATACTGCTTATTGGTTGTTCGGCTGCTGGCCGGCAGGCCGCCAGCAGCAGCGCCGCGGCCCAACAAGTCGCCCGCCGCCCGCGGCCCGGCTTATGCAGAAAATTAGCGCGCAAACTCAACGGATAAAGCAGGAATAGTGGCGGATTACGAGAAAACAGCGGATAGCCGCCCAAAGCTACTTTATAGGGCCACAACATCAATACCAGCAGCAGCACTCCTGCAACGGCGACTTCCCGCTTGCAGCTCCAAACGTCAATGCTTGATGGTGAAAAAATTGGCGAAATAGCTTTCGGCGGTGGTTTCGTCCCAGTGCAGCGTGCCCGCGCCAAACTGCCAGGTTTGCAGGCAGCTCAGCAGAATGCCCAGTACCAGCACGCCGCGCAACAGCCCATAGCCGAAGCGGCGGCCCGCCCGCGCCTGGGCCAGCAGGCTGGCCAGCCCCAGGGCCAGCAGCGGATAGAGACTGATAAGCGCCCGCGCCCCAAAGCCGCCACCGTACCACCACTGCTCCCAGCTGAAGGTAACGTACACCACCCCAACCACCGTAACCAGCAGCGGCACCCAAGCCGCGGGCAGTTGCCGCTGCAACGCCCCGCCCAAACTTAGCAGGGCCACGCCCGCCAGCGGCGTGTACAGCAACCAGCCCTTCCGGAAGCTGAACAGGCCATCGAGCAGGTGCGGATGCCGGAAATCGAACGCCTCGCCCTGGTAGGAGTAGAACAGCCAGTGGCCGGTGGTGGCGCGCCAGAACAGCAGCTGCAGGCTCCCGATGGCCAACAGCAGCAGCGCGGCCATGGCCAGCTGCCCGCGGTGCTGCCACCACAGCGCCGGCCGGCTCCGCAGGCTCGCGACGGAGCGCAGGCCCCAGAGCAGCGGCACCAGCACATACAGTATTTCGGTGGGGCGCGTGAGGACGGCCAGGCCCAGAAACAGCCCGATGCCCAGCATAAAGCCCGGCCGGAAGGTTTCGTACCAGCGCACCGTGCAGTAGAGCAGCGCGGCCTGCCACAGAAAAAGCGGCGCGTGGGCCATGGCGGCTTCCAGGCTGGCGTAGCATAGCAGGTTGGTGCCCAGTCCGATAACCGCCAGCGTCCAGGCCGCCACGGAATCCGGAAAAAGGCGGCGCAGCAGCCCGGCCAGCACCAGCAGCCCCAGCAGCGCATGCGCTAGGCCCGCCACCATGGTTATCTGCTGGTAAGGTCGGGTAAAGCCATCCTGGGCGTAACCGGCCCACCCGGCATATAGGTGGGCGCCCCCAAACCACGGCAGGTTGGCCAAAGCCATGCCCAGCGGATATTTGCTGATGGTGCCCCCACTGCCGCCCGGCACCGCCACCAGCCCCATGTTAAATTCTTTGCCTGGCAGGTAGGCCTCGTGGAGCCGGGCCAGCGAATCGGCGCCGGCCAAATCGTGGTAGATAAAGGCCGAGGGCAGGTACACATAATAGCCGCCGGAGTCGTAATCGAACACCTCCAGCGGCTTCCAGCGGCGGTCCTGAAACTGGAGCAGCGTGGCCAGCACCCCCATCAGCAGCAGTACCCAGTAGGAGGCGCGCACGGGCTAGGGCGCCGTGGCCGGAGCCTCCATATAGGTGCCGCACACCGTGCAGGTGCGCAACTCGTCGGAGGCCCAGAAACGGTCCATGATGGGTGGTAGCTGGGCCACGATGTCGGTAATTTCGGCGTACTCCTCGTGCAGCTGGTGGCCGCAGTTCTCGCAGTACCACTGGAAGCCGTCGAGCTCCCCGGCCGTGCGGTAGCGCTCCAGCACCAGGCCCACCGAGCCGGCCGGCCGGCGGGGCGAGTGAGGCACGCCGCCGGGCAGCAGAAACATGCTGCCCGCCTTTATCTCGATATCCACGGGCTGGCCATCCTCAATGATTTTCACCACCATGTCGCCTTCCAGCTGCAGAAACAGCTCCTCGCCCTCGTCCACATGGTAGTCTTTGCGGGCGTTGGGGCCGCCCACCACCATCACGATAAAGTCTTTGTTGTCCTTGAATACCTGCTGGTTGCCCACGGGCGGCCGCAGCAGGTGGCGGTGGGCATCAATCCACTGCTGAAAGTTGAACGGACGGGCGACGGGCATAAGTAATGAGAAGGAAGTGAAATAGCGCATTTTCCATAAAGGTCTTGTACAAGACCTTTATGGAAAACCCAGTGTGAGGTGGGTCGGGTCACGAGTAAAGATAGTGCGGTTCTTTGGCCACTGCGCACAGATAAATTCGTGTGGGGTTAGTCAATGCTGAGCGGGCCGCAACTCGGCATTAGTTGGCAACGGAAAGTTATTGCACACTACACGCGGGCCACTTTGCCAAAATACCTCGGTATCCAAGGGCCGCATCAGCAAATTGTCCACTTGTAACTCCCGGTTGTCAAACCACCCAACCTCTACCCGTGCCGTGTTGGCGGGCAGCCGCACCTGCACCGCAGTTCGTACCCAGCCAGCGTAGATATCGGTGCTGTTGGAGGGGGAGCCCAGCAATTCGGCAATTCGCTGATTCTGCTGATCGAATACGCTCACCTGCATTGTTCCCAGGCCCTCGCGCAGGGTAGCGCGCACCCAAGCCGATATTTCGTAGCGGCCTGTATCACTGGGGGCAGGTCCGTCGTAGATAATCGCCCGGCTGTCCACATTCTCTCGCACCCGTCGGTAAAATGATCCTGCCCCCAATAATTCGTCCCGGCCATCGGTTGTTCGAAACGGCTGGTAAACAACGGATTTGGCAGAGCTGCACCACAGGCCATCGGCGCGGGGCTGAAGCCCCCGGCGGCTCGCAAACTGTAGTTTCGCCTGCTGGGCCGCCCGACCAGGATACAGGCTGTCGACCGGAAGCGAATATACCGTGAAGCCATTGGCGCTGGCCAGCCGTGTTGCCCGGTTTATAAGCGCCTGCTCCATGCCCCGCACGGGAGTGTAGATATCCTCTACCAGTAGTAGAAGGGGCTTGGCGGAAGATAGTAGCTGGCCGTAGGGGTGCGGCAGGAGTTCATCACCAAAAATTGAAGCCAGGGAGAGGGTTTGGCTGACCGAAGCGCGGGCCATCCAAGTGGCAGCCAGCGGCAGGCCCAGGTTGTAGGAAGCGCGGCACATTTCATAGCTCATGTTGCCGGGCGGAGGCACAATGCCTATTTTGTCGGTGCCGATGAGCAGCGTCGAAATCGGCAGGATGGCTTGGAAATCGGCCGGCCCGCGCCAGGTTTTGGCCAGCAGCGTGCGGTAGTTGTTTTCTTCGCTGATAAAGGTGTCAGCGGCCGGGTAGCTCAGAATGGCTCCCCGCTGATTGATGGCGTTGGTATAGGCTTCGTAGCTCCATATTTCCACGGCTAGCAGTAAAACGCAGGCCCCCAGCCATTCCCGGTTCTTAACCCGGGCGTAGCTATAAAACTGCTGCAGCAGATAAACGCTAAACAGGCCGATAACATAATAGTAAGGCCAGGCCAGCCTTCCCAGCGCCCGGAATTGCCGGAGCGGGCCGGCCACATCTAACAACCACCCAAAGCCAGGCAAAATAAACGGCAGGCCCATGGCCAGCAGTAGCGTGAGCACTGCGGCCCCCAATAACAGCCGGAAGGGCCGCGAAACCGGCGGCTGCCGTAGTAACTGCCAGCGTCGTTGAACAAGCCAAATGCCCAGGCTAACAACGATAATGCCGGTAGCCACAGCGCCCACCAGCCCGACGTAGCTCGCGCCCTCCCAGGCCGCTTCCCGGTAAGGAAAATAGGTTTGTAGCCAGGCATGCCAAGGCCCCAGCACGGGCAGGAAAATGCTGCTTGGGTCGGCGGTGTAGTCGAGGAAACCATAGGGCCGCACGGGCCGGTCGGTAACCGGGTCGGTGAGGGCGAGCCAACCCCGAAACAGCACCAGCGGTAGCAGGCCGGTTACCAGCAAATACAGCAACTGCCGGCGTTCGACGGGCTTTTGGAGCGGGCGCTCCTGAACAAGGAGCCAGAAGGCGCTGCCCAGCGTAAGGCCAGCGGCCACCAGTAGAAAATACGTGTGCAACAGCCCCGCGAAGAGGGCCACCGCCATGATTACCACGTACCACCGCCGGGGCGGGGTAGAGGTTGCCAGAACGCGAACCATCGCGTATAGCAGCACGGCCACCACCAGCATGCTATACAGCCCCTGATGGGTGTACAGCCTTTCGTGCTGGGGCGACAAAAACGTAATCAGTAATCCGCCGGCTACCGCCAGCCAATCCACTATGCCTAGCCGCCGGAGCGTGGCATACAACACGATGGGAGTAAACAGCAGGCTGCCCAGCAGAAACAGGTTGAGCGCGGCCAACGCGGCGGCGGGCGAAACGGTTACAACATGCTCGTTGAGCCAGCCTAATGGCAGCGCGAGGGCGGGCAGCGTATTGTAATAATTAAGGTGGCCGGTCCAGGGGTAATTCATACCGCTGAACTGCAAATGGCCTCCCACATGGCGAATCTGGTACAGATACGCATAAAGGCTTTCAATTCCATCGCCTTCATTCTGCAACAGTCGCCCGGCAGGATTCAGGAGTACCTCGCCCCACAGCCCTAGGCACAACAGGGCACTAAGCACCCCAACAAGCAGTAATCCGCCAACAGTACTTCGTCCTGAAGCTTTAGCAAATGAAGACATTATAGATTTCTCTCGATTCAGGGTACGTCGCCAGCCTACCGGCAGCCGGCCGGCAAAGCTAAAGAGATGCTTGCGAAAGCTGGTTGGCCCTGTCTGGTGCTTGGGCCGGCCAGCTCAAGGAATAATAAGGGGTGATTCTCTGCTGAAAAGCCACTACTTTTGACCAAACACTGTCTTGGGCAGTCAATATGGCCCTGCTTTCATATGCTGAATACCGCGCTCCTAAAGCATAGCCACCGGTTATGGAATGCCCCTTATCTAGCGTCAATTATTATTTTTATCGGAATTTCTATTTTATTCTATGCCTCCTCGATAACGCTATTGCCACGCGGAATTCATGAGTGGGCTCAGGCCGACCGTTTGTCCTTGGCCTTAAGCTTCTATGATTTTGGACTTGATTTTTTTCATCCCCGAACATTCAGCCTGCTTTCAATTGACGGGATAACTGGGGTGGAATTTCCCCTGCAGGCATATTTAGCAGCTTTGCTAGGTCATTTGGTTGGCCGGCAATACATCCACGTTATTTTTCGCCTTATTACTATCGGTTTCTCGATAGTTGGATATTACTATTTATTTAAAATAGTATTTGAGCATACGGATAATTTTCTATCTTCATTAGTTCCGTCTTTTTTTCTGTTATTGTCACCAATATTCGTTTATTATACCGGTAATTATATCCCTGACACAGCAAGTGTTTCACTTGTTTTCGTAGGTATTTATTTCGTTCAGCATTATTTGTTTGTTAAAAGAAAATTTAAATATGTGCTGATTGCAATAGTTATTCTAGGTCTGGCTTCTCTTATTAAAGCGTCTAGCATTATTTATCTGGGAAGTGTAACAGCCACTTTGCTATTAGCAAGCTACTTTAATAACGATTTCCTGAATCTAAAACAGAAGATAGTATTTCTATTAAGTGTTGGAGCTTCATTCGGTATTATTGGGGTGTATATAATCTACACGAAGTATATCAATCAAAAATATCAGTCTCTAGCTTTTTTAGCAGAGCAACGCCCTATTCTGGATAAAGAAATGAGGGCGTATATCTGGGAAAGAATCGATACTATATGGCGATACGAATACTTTTCTGGTGTAGCATACAAGTTTTTTGAAATAGCTTTACTAATTGTATTTTTATACGCTCTTTATAAGATAAAGCGCATCGGTGAGTATTATTATATTGTAGTATTCTTAGTGATTTCACTAATAGGGGGTAAGCTGTTCTTTGAAAGAATGGGTAGCCAATTTATCGACCATGATTATTATGTTATCGCGCCCTACATGCCTTTGGTAATTACAGTTGTAGTGCTGGCCGTTGTTGTGTTAAACGTTTATTTGGTGAAGGTTAACTACCTGTCGCTAATATGGGTGCCCCTGCTTGCGCTATTCGGAATTACTGGTTATACTGAATATCAGGCGAGAATAACTGACCCGTATAAATCATTTAGTGAATATTATCGATATAAGTGGATGGAGGGTGGGGCACTAAGCTTAGCCAAGCAGGGCATTGCAAAGGACTCTCGGATATTAGTGTTAGGGGAGGCTTCACCTAACTTGAGTTTAATATATTTTGACCGACGCGGTATAGTCTGGAACCAAGAGGCATCAGATGTATCAGTAGTTGATATTCAGAAGAAAATGGCTGCTTACGGCTTGGGTTATCTGATTATGAGTAAAGCGCATTTCATTGATTTTCTTGCTGTACACAAACAGTATGTGGCCGATAGTAGAATCGTAGTATCTACACCTAACTTTGTCGTTTTACAGCCTGACCTTACCAACGTGCATTGGTAACGGTAAATTCTTCTACTCACTCATAAGTTGTATCCATGAAAAAAATTCTTGGCATTCTTTCGCTCGCAGGTATGCTCACCGCTTGCGGCGAAAATTCTACTCAGAAAACAGAGGAGGGCGTTATCGTTCAGAATGATTTTGATTCCCTGCAAGGTTGGATTCCGGAGACCCCTTCACTCAACCGCGAACAAGCCCATTCGGGTACTCATTCGATTAAAGTAGGTCCGGGAGTAGAATACGGGCTTACTTTCTCCAGCCTGCTCGGCACTTTGAGTGGTACGAAAATGCACAAGGTGACTATTAATGGTTGGGTGTATCTGCCTAAAATTAATAATTCGGCCTCCTTGGTATTTCAAATCACCGACCCCAAACAAAACGATGATAAGATTATTTGGGAGCCCATCAAATTAGCCAGCGTTGTGGAGAAATCTGGTCAATGGCAGAAGTTTACAAAAGAAATAACACTGCCCGAAAACGTAAGCTACGACCACAAAATGTCCGTTTACCTGTGGGCAAACAACGCGGGCGAGCCGGCTTATCTTGACGACCTGAAAATCGTTGCTGAGTAGCAGCTCTGAGCCATCAGGCGCTGGCTCAGAGTTGCCTGATTACAGGATAATGAAGAAAAGCTTTGCTGCCTAAGCAGTTACTGCCTTCTTCTCTTGGGGCCTATCTTTGCCGAAGTACTAGGACTAACGGCAGACCAGCCGTCAATTCTGCCATATTTCCCCTGAATACTTCCTAATGGACAAGCAATACGAAGCCCAGTACCACAGCCTGGAAGAGCAGAACTGGTGGTTTGCGGGCCGCCGCCACATGGTATGGGAGCTGATTGCGCAGTTGCAGCTGCCGCGTTCGGCCGCGGTGCTGGAAATTGGCTGCTCGGGCGGGCCGCTGCTGCGGCAGTTGCGCGAAGCAGGCTACGCGCAGGTAACGGGAATTGATGTGAGCGAGCCGGCCATTGCGCTGGCCCAGGAGCGGGGCCTGCCCGACGTGCACGTCATGGACGGGGCCCGCCTCGACTTCCCCGACCAGTCCTTCGACCTGGTAATTGCCTCCGATGTGCTCGAGCACATTGCCGATGAGCACGCGGCGCTGAAGGAGTGGCGGCGGGTGCTGCGACCCGGCGGGCAGCTGCTGGTGTTCGTGCCGGCCCATGCCTACCTCTGGAGCCAGCACGATGTGGTGAACCACCACTTCCGCCGCTACTCGCGCCGCCACCTGCGCGAGGCCCTGCAAACCAACGGTTTCCGGGTACAGCACCTGAGCTTCTGGAACAATCTGCTCTACTTCCCTACGGCCGCCGTGCGGCTGTTGCAGCGCGTGTTGCCCCCCCGCCCCCAGGGCGACCTGCTGACGCTGCCGCCCACCACCAACAACCTGCTGCTGAACCTGCTGAAGCTGGAAAACCGGCTCAGTAAAAAACTGCCGGTGCCGTTTGGGGTCAGTGTATTTGCCAGCGCCACGGCAGCAGAATAGGGTCTATCATTCCATCATCTTCTCCCGCCGTGGATCTGTCCGTTATCATCCCCATCTACAACGAGGAAGCCAACATTGGAGCGCTATACGAGCGCCTGTGTGGGGTGCTCGACCCGATGGCGCTGCCCGGCGGCTACGAGTTTATCTTCATCAACGACGGCTCGCGCGATGAGTCGCTGGCCCTGATCCGGCTGTTGGCCGCCCGCGACGAGCGGGTGCATTATGTGGATTTCAGCCGCAACTTCGGTCACCAGATTGCCGTGACGGCCGGCCTCGACCGGACGAAAGGTGAGGCCGTGGTGATTATTGATGCCGACCTGCAGGACCCGCCCGAGCTGATTCCGGCGCTGTATCAGAAGCTGCGCGAGGGTTTCGAGGTGGTGTACGCCAAGCGCCGGAGCCGCCAGGGGGAAAGTGTGGCCAAAAAGGTAACAGCCAAGCTATTCTACCGGCTGCTGGTCAGTATTACCAGTATTTCCATTCCCGTCGATACGGGCGACTTCCGGGTGGTGTCGCGCAAGGTGGTGGAGGCGTTGCGCCAAATGCCGGAGCAGAACAAGTTTATCCGCGGCCAGATTTCGTGGATTGGCTACCGCCAGACCTACCTGGAGTACGACCGGGCCGAGCGGGCCGGCGGGGCCACCGGCTACACCTACCGCAAAATGCTGCGGCTGGCCCTCGATGGTATTACGGCCTTCTCCGATGTGCCCCTGAAAATGGCCACCGTTAGCGGCTTCCTGGTATCAGGCCTTGCCTTTATTGTGATGCTCTACACGCTCTACGCCCGCCTCGTCAGCCACGACTACCAGCCCGGCTGGGCCTCGCTGATGGTGAGCATCCTGTTCCTGGGCGGCGTGCAGCTGATTGCAGTGGGTATTATCGGCGAGTATATTTCGCGCCTCTCGGCCAACGTCCGCCAGCGGCCCCTCTACATTGTGTCGGAAGAAAGCTGAACCCCCTTAGTTCAGCTTCGACAGTGCAGTTTCCAGCTCGGCCAGCGTGGTTTCCTGGAAGCGTAGCGTATCCGGCGGGGCCCCGGCGGGGGTGGGCTGGCGGGCCAGGAAGGGGGCTCCATTTTCGTAGCGCAGGCCCACTACGGTGGCACCCGTCGGGGCGTTCATAAACTGATAGCCGCCCTGCTGCGGTGCTGCGGCCAGCACCACCCGGCGACCCGGCACCAGCAGGCGCACGGCCGTTTCGGCGTTGGCCACGAAGGCGGGCACAAACAGTGGGGCCGCTTTGCCTACCCAGGCCCGGCCGGCCGCCAGCCAGCCCAGTCGGCTGGGCTGCAGGGAATTGGGTGCCGCGGCCAGGCCGCTGTCTTCCTCGGTTTCATCGACGTCGGCTACTTCGATTGGGGCGGCAGGCTCGGGGGCATCGGGGGCAGTGGCCTGGCCGGGCTGGAATTTGAAACGGATGGGCAGCATCATCTTCACCTTCACGAAGCGGCCGTCCTGCTGGCCGGGCGTCCAGCGGCCCGAGGTCTGGCGCAGCACCCGCAGCACTTCCTCGTCGCAGCCGTTGCCCAGGCCCCGCAGGATGCGCGGCTGCTGGATGCGCCCGCTTTCATCGACCACAAACGAGGCGAAAACCACCCCTTCGGTCTGGTTTTCCTGGGCCTGGCGGGGGTAACGGATCAGCTTGTTGAAATCGGCTATATCCTGGCCGTAGCGGGGCATGCGCTGAGCCGTGGTGAGCACTTGGCTGGCGGCAGGGGCCGCCTCACCGGCGGCCCAGCGCACTACGCCATCGGGGCCGCCCTGGCCATAGAACAGCGGGGTTTCGCGGGTGCGGCCCTTCAGCTCCAACTGAAAATTGCGGCCCGTGGCTAGCGCCAGCGGCCGGCCCTGGGCCGAGGCGCGCACCAGCACGGCGCCGCTCAGTTCCAGCGGCCGCCCCGATTCGGTTTCGGTCAGTAAATTCGACAGTAGCATAGAAGGGCCCGAGTAGCACTCCTTCAGCTCCACCCACACGGTTCCGGTTACCGGCTGCTGGCGGGCATCAACCAGCGCCCCGGCCGGAAACCGCACTACCGTTCCCTCCTGGCCTCGCACCTCGGCAGCCTTGGTGGGGTCAATCTTAAAATACTCGCTGGGGCGCAGCGTCAGGTCCTGCAGGCGCGGCTCGGCGGGCGGGGGCGGGGTTTCGTCCTGGGGCGGGCGCGAGCTGCGGTACACCACCAGCGGGGCCCGTCGCGCCGTAGGCCGCTCTACCCGGTGCCAATCGCGCTTCATAGGCGTAGCGGCCAGGGGCGTGTCAAGCGAGTCGTAGTTCAGCGAGTCGGCGAGGGCTGGGGCCGTAGCAGGCCCGGCGGGCGTTTCGGCCGGCTGCTCCGGCTGGCAGGCCAGCAGGCCAGTACCCAGCAATGGCAATAAGAAAAAGCAGCGTAGAAAGCGAAATGACATGGACAGGCGTACGCGGCAAAAAGCGGAAGGTGGCCGAAATTCGCATTTTTCCGGCATAGTTTGTAGCTAACCCAGATTTAAATTACTGTTGGTGCGCTGCTTCCCCGCCCTAAAAGCAATACCCCGACGCCGGCCACCGGTTCGCTAAACGAGGCCTTGGGGCTGTTGAGCGAACCGACGGTCGGCGCCGGGGTATTGGCTTATTTAGCTCTGCTACAGGTGCTGCTACAGGTTCTGCAGCACGAAGTTGGTCATCTGCCGATACAGGTGCAGGCGGGTGTTGCCCCCATAAATGCCGTGGTTGCGGTTGGGGTAGTACAGCGTCTGGAAGTCCTTGTCGGCCCGTACCATGGCATCAACAAAAGCTACCGAGTTCTGGAAATGCACGTTGTCGTCGCCGGTGCCGTGCACCAGCAGCAGCTTGCCCTTCAGCTGGTCGGCAAACTTCACGGGCGAGTTTTCGTCGTAGCCGCCGGGGTTTTCCTGGGGCGTTTTCAAAAAACGCTCGGTGTACACCGAGTCGTAGTAGCGCCAGTTGGTCACCGGGGCCACCGAAATGCCCATCTTGAACACGTCGGCGTTCTTGGTCAGGGCCAGTGCCGTCATGTAGCCCCCGAAGCTCCAGCCCCAGATGCCCACGCGGGTTTTATCCACGTAGGGCAGCGTGGCGAAGTAGCGGGCCGCGGCGGCCTGGTCCTGGGTTTCGAGCTTGCCCAGGTTGGCGTAGGTACTCTTCTTGAAAGCCGAGCCCCGCGCGCCCGTGCCGCGGTTGTCCACGCTCACGATGATGTAGCCCTTTTCGGCCAGCAGCTGGTGCCAGAGGTAGTTGGTGAAGGCAATGCCCCCGCCGGCGTCGTCCTTCACGGTCTGCGAGCCGGGTCCGCCGTACACGTACATCAGCACGGGGTACTTTTTGGCCGGGTCGAAGTTGGCCGGCTTGAGCACCGAGGCGTTCAGCTCCACGCCCTCGGCCGTCTTGAAGTTCAGGAACTCCAGCTTGCCCAGGTTGTACTGCGCGAGCTTCTGGCGCAGGGCGGCGTTGTCTTCCAGCACCTTCACCAGCTTGCCGTCCTGGCCGTTGCGCAGGCTAACCACCGAGGGCGAACCGGCCTCCGAGTGGTAGTTGAGGTAGTATTTGGTGTCGGGGCTCAGGTTCACCGATTCGTTGCCGCCCCCGGTTTCACCCAGGCGGGTTTTGTTCTTGCCCTTCAGGTTGATGCGGTACAGATGGCGCTGCAGCGGCGACTCCTCGGTGCTCGTGAAGTACACCTCGCCCTTCTGCTCATTAAAACCCTCAATGCTGGCAATTTCCCAGTTGCCCTTGGTGAGCTGGCGGGCCAGCTTGCCGTTCATGTCATACAGATACAGGTGACGGTAGCCGTCTTTTTCGCTCGTGAACAGGAACTGCTTGCCGCCTTCGAGGTAGCGCAAATCGTCGTTCACTTCCACGTAGGCCGCGTCGGTATCGGTCAGCACCACGCTGGTTTTGCCGGTGCGGGCGTCGGCGTGCAGGATTTCGAGCTGGTTCTGCAGCCGGTTCATGCGCCGGATGCTGAGCAGGTTGGGCGTTTTGGTCCAGATGATACGCGGAATGTACTGGTCGGCCTCCGGGCCCACGTCCATCTTCACGGTCTGGGCGCCGGCCACATCGTACACCGAAATGCCCACGGTCGAGTTCTTCTCGCCGGCCTTGGGGTACTTGAACTTGTTGTCCTGCGGATACAGCGGCCCCCATTCCTGCATGTTGTACTCAGGCACCGCGCTTTCATCGAAGCGGTAAAACGCCACCTGCCGCGAATCGGGCGACCATTGGAAGCCCTGGGCAAACTCAAATTCTTCCTCGTACACCCAGTCGGTGCCGCCGTTGATGATTTTGTTCATCTGCCCGTCGGTGGTCACGGCGGTTTCGCGCATAGTGGCCAGCTCGGTCACGAACAGGTTGTTGTCGCGCACGAAGGCCACGCGCTTGCCGTCGGGCGAAAACGTGGCGTACAGCTGCTTGCCCTCGCCCGCGCTCAGCGGCACGAGTTGCTTGGCGGCACGGTCGTACACAAAGAAGTACGACTTGCTGCTGCGCCGGTAAATCGATTCGGTGGCGGTACTGAACAGGATTTTGGTTTCGTCGGCGTTGAAGCTGTAGCCGTCCACGGGCAGGGCCTGGGTCTGGCCGGGCAGCTTCAGGTCGGCCGCCGCCACCATGGTCTGCACGGGCTGGCCGGTCGTCACATCGTTCTGCACCAGATTGCCCTTATCCAGCGACGAATAATAGCGGCCGTCCTTCATCCAGTTGAAGCCGGCCACCGATTTGGCGGCGAACGTGCCCTTCTGCCAGATGTCTTCGAGGGTGATATTCTGCTTTTGCTGGGCGTAGGCCGCCGGGGCAGTGGCGGGCAGCAGCACGGGGCTGGCGGCGTTCAGCAGCAGGGCCAAGCCCAGAAATCGTAGGTTCATGCAGGTAAAATAAAATGTCAGTCAGTTTCTGGCGTTAAGGTAGCCAATGCGGGCCGCAAGGTTGCACCCGGCGTATCTTTGCGGGCCGTTGGCTTGCGTGCTTTTAGTTGACAACTAGTAGCCTTCTGCCCATTATCCTGACCGTTGTCAGCTAACATCTCCAAAAACTATGCGTTTTCGCTCGATACTTCTGCTGGCCCTGCCGGCGCTGGCCGCGGCCTGCGAGCCGGCCCTGGAAGCCGGCCCACGGGTGCAGTTCGTGGGCGACTCGCGCCTCACGACTACCGCCCGCCGCCTTAGCACGCCCGCCGACACCGTAACCACCCGCCTGTATGCGCAGGCCGACGGCGACACCCCGCTGAAGCACCTCATCATCAAGGTAAACTACGAACCCAAGCCCGCACCGGTGCTATACTCCGAGTTTACGGGTGGAAAGCTGCCGGCTGAAGAAATCGTTTACCTGGATTCCACGGGTTTTTCGCTTAGTGAGTTGGTTTTCCAGAGCACGCAGCCTACCCGCAGCACGGCTGGCGCCGAAACCTGGCGCTACGAGGTATCAGATGCCCAGGGCCGTACAGGTGCCCGCAGCCTGCGCCTGTATCTGCCCCGGGCCGACTCGCTGGCAGTGTACCATAGCTACACCGTTACACTCGATGGCCCGCGCGCGCAGGTGCCCGATACGCGCCGGTTTCTGGCCCTGCGGGAGGGCCTGGCCCTGCCCGGCTTTTCGGTGCGCCCCAACCTACCCGCCAACCAGCAGCGCATCGATCTGGTTTACCGGCTCGACAAAACCACTACCGCTCCCATTCTCTCGGTGCCCGCCGACGATTCGCTGAAGCTCGGCTGGCTCCAGCGTCGGGCCACTCAAATCCGTAGCACTGCCCTCGATAGCGTGGCCTTCCAGAGCGCCAGTACCTCTGCGCTACTGCGCTCGGCCTTTGATAATGGCGCGGCCTTCGCCCGGCCCGTCACTACCGGGCCATTGCGCCGGGGGCAGGTGCTGGCTTTCCTCACGCCCGAGGGCAAAGCCGGTCTGCTGCGCGTGCAGCGCATTGGCACCAACAACAGAAGGCAGCTGGTAGTCCAGGTGCGGGTCGGTAAGTAGCAAGTAGTCCTTCGGCGGCGGCTTAATCCCTCGAAAGCCCGGCTTTCGCAACGGAAACCGGGCTTTCGAGGGATTAAGCCGCCGCCAAAGGGCCGGAAGCTGAGGGCCGAACGGCAACCTAGAACAGGAAGCCGGCCGTAGCGGTAAAGTTGAACTGCTTGTCGGCCACTTCTACCACGGGCGTGTCAACTGCAGAAGGGCGGCCGTCGGTGCCGTAGATGGTATAGGGAGTGTAGAGCGTGTTGCCTTTACCATACACGCCGGCCACATCCACGAAGAAATTATTCTGCCGCACGCCCACGCCTCCGGTCAGGTATTTACGGCTCTGGTCGTAGTTGCTGTTTTGGTATGGGTCGCCGTAGTAGGCAAAGCCCAGCCGCGCCCGGAAAACATCAAACCGCGCCTCGCCACCCACCCGCAGGTTTACGGCACTTTGCTGCAGCGCTTTGATATCGTCGTTGTCGAAGCTGAAATCGTAGCGGTTGTTGTTGTAGTTGCTGATGCGCGACGAAGAGTAATCCAGGTATTCCACGTCGCCACTCAAAAAGCCATACTTGCCAATGACCACCGCCACGCCGCCGGTTGCTTTAAAGGGCGTGGTCAGGGCGTACTGAACTAGGTTAGGGTCGGCGGCCGAGCGGGGCGACCGATACGACTGGCCCTCCACTACAACCGGCCGGTTAAATTGGGCCTGGAGCGAACTGTTGTATGTTTCGTTGAATTGAATGTACGTCGGCGTCTGGATCGAAGCACCAATGCGCACGGCATCAATGGGCCGGTAAATCAGGCCCAGCCGCAGGTTGACGCCGCCACCGGTAGTTCTGATGTCATCGCGTAATGTCAGCGACTCGAAGGCACTGGCCGGGTCGTTGGGGTTCACGGCAGAGGCCGTCAGTATGTTCTCGCTATTGTAGCGCACGCTGGTAATCCCCACACCGGCCCCAATGTATAATTTGTCGAGGTAACTGGCGCCGTACGCCAGATCGAACTGTGTAGTAGAGCCACTGGTGCGGATACTTTCACCTTGATCGAGAGCGCCGGTGTCAAAGAAATCAGCCGGAACATAGGTGCCTTCGTCGTCGCGCTCGGTCAGGTACGTGTCGTAGGCGAGGTCGTCGAGGGTTGTGTTCTGGTCTTGGCCCAAGCGCTGAAAAATGTTCTGGTTACGTGCCGGCCGGCCGCTGTAGCGCAGGTTCTGGTTGTAGTTGGCGGTACGCGTTATGCCCAGTCCGAACGAGCCCGCCCGCCATGCGCTGCCGTCGCCATCGGGCCGCCGCCGGGTTAGTACCAAGCCCGCGCTGGCGATGTTCAGATTGCTACGCGAGTCGGTGGCCGTATTGCCAAACGCCTTTGCATCGGAATCGAGCAAACTAGAGCCTGTTATGAACTGGTGGCGTAATTTGGGGGTATGGCACAGCGAAGTAGTTACCCCAGCGACGTGACGGATGACGAATGGACATTTGTGGCGCCCTATCTGGCCCTGGTGTGTGAGGACGCGCCGCAACGGCAGCACGCGCTCCGGGCCGTGTTCAACGCCCTACGCTACCTGGTTAAAACGGGCTGCGGCTGGCGCTATCTGCCCCACGACCTGCCGCCCTGGCCGGCGGTCTACCAGCAATGGGCACGCTGGCGCGATAACCGCTGTTTTGAGCATATGATGGCCGATTTGCG
>NZ_FNOV01000010.1 GCF_900107135.1 Hymenobacter psychrophilus | reverse complement strand
CAAGCCGATTGCACCGTGCTACCGGAACTGCTGGCCGCCCTGCCCGAAAAGCCCGGCGCTGTGGTGGCCGATAAGGCCTACGACACGAACGCCGTGCTAGCGGCTGTGGCCGGGCAACACGCGCAAGCCGTGATTCCGCCTAAGGCCAACCGGATAGACCAGCGGGCCTATGATGAGAACCTGTATGCGGACCGCAACAAAGTCGAACGCTTCTTTGGCCGGCTTAAGGAGGCGCGGGGCTTTGCCACCCGCTACGAGAAAACCGCCACCTGCTTCTTAGCCGGCGCTCACCTGCTCGCCGCCCTCGATTGGCTCCGATGACTGTCCACACAGTCTAGGGCGTGTTCTCAGTTGATTGGTTAATTTAGGAAGATGAACGCAGACCGCACCTTACTGACCGATTCGATGTGGGCGGAGTTGTCGCCCCTACTGCCGGGCTAAGCTAATTGCCGCGGTACAACGGCGCGCGACACACGCGGCTTTGTCGAGGCCGTGCTGTGGCTGGGCCACACGGGTGTCGGCTGGCGCTACCTGCCACCCCACTTGGGCCACTGGCATCGGGTGTATGTGCGCTTCGCTCGCTGGCGTGATTCTGGGGTATGGGAACGGGTGGCCCACTGACTCATCGCTCACAACCGGCGGATTCCGCAGCTGCGTCAGGGCCAGGTGCAGCTCGATTCGACCAGCATTCGGGTGCACCAGCACGCAGCCGGAGCGGCCAAACAAAAGGCCAACAAGCCATCGGCCGCAGCCGGGGCGGGCGCACCAGTAAGCTGCACCTAGGCTGCGATGGGGCGGGCAACGTGCTCAACTGGCGGCTGACACCCGGCCAAGCGGGCTACTGTCTGCAAGCGGCCTGGGTGCTGGCCCCACACTTGGCTGCGGCCTGCGAAGTGGTAGCCGACACGGCCTACGACAGCGACGCCTTACGCGGCTTGATTGCCTGTAGCGGGGCGGTGGCCGTCATTGCACCCACGCCCCGCCGACGAAACGTGCCCCATTGCGACCCAGGCGCCTATGCCAAGCGTCACCACGTCGAGCAGACCTTTAACAAGCTCAAACAACACCGACGACTCGCCACCCGCTACGATAATCTCGACGCTTCCTTTGAAGCATTCCTGTGCGCACGAATCTTCACCCTCTATCTTAACTGAGAACACGCCCTAGGAAGTGGAGTTGTAATTCCAGATTCTGGTCGCGGGTCGAGACGCGGGCGTAGCCGATTTTCATTTAGCTAAGTTCAGCTTTCTTATCGGCAAGGCTGCCTTTGCTGAACCTTGCTGCCTGAACAGGTTTACTGAACCATTCTCTCCTTATTTAATTGGGTTTTTATTCCCCACTGCCCCTGTTTGGGCTGTACAAGTAAAGGAGGAGATGCGAAGAAATTTTGAGGCCATTAAAGCATACAGAACGACCAGTAAGTATGGAGACTTTACTGCTTGCGCGTTTATGCAGGCCGTCAAAAAGCCATGCAGAGTGAATGGGGTTGAGTTCGGAGCATTTCTCTCAATAATATTAGGCTAATCTTTGCCTAAGACTTCTTCTATGCCCGACGGAACCCTGCTCATCATTGACGACGAAGCGCCGCTGCGCCAGGCCATTGCCCGCATGCTGGAGCTGGAGGGCTACACCGTGCGGCAGGCCCCCGACGCCCGCCGGGGCCTCGAAGACCTGGCCCAGCACGCCGATGAGGTGTTGGTGGTGCTATCCGATGTGAAGCTGCCCGACGGCTACGGCCTCGACCTGCTGCCCCGCTACCGGGCCAAGGCTCCGTTGGCTGAAATCATCCTGCTGACGGCCTACGGCACCATTCCCGACAGCGTGCGGGCCATGAAAGAGGGCGCGTTCGACTACCTGACCAAAGGCGACTCCGACGACCAGTTGGTGGTGGTCGTGGACCGCGCCGTGGAAAAGGCCCGGCTGCGGCGGCGGGTGGCCGAGCTGGAGCAGCAGGTGGGTGCCCAGTACACCTTCGAGAGCATGATTGGCTCGTCGCCGGCCTTGCTGGAGGCCCAGCGGCTGGCCCGCCGCGCCGCCCCCACGGATAGCACCGTGCTGCTGGAAGGCCCCACCGGAGCGGGCAAGGAGCTGTTTGCCCAGGCCATCCACCAGGCCAGCGCCCGGCGGGGCAAGCCCTTTGTGGCCGTCAACTGCTCGGCCTTCCCCCGGGATTTGCTCGAATCGGAACTGTTTGGCTATAAAAAGGGAGCGTTTACGGGCGCGCTGGCCGATAAGAAGGGCCTACTGGAAGCGGCCCACGGCGGCACGCTGTTTCTGGACGAAATCGGGGAGCTGGAGTTGAGCGTGCAGGCCAAGTTTCTGCGGGTGCTCGAAACCCGGCAGTTCACCAAGCTCGGCGACACCCGGCCTACCACCGTGGACGTGCGGCTGGTGGCGGCCACCAACCGCAACCTGCAACAGGAAGCCGCCGTCGGCCAGTTCCGGCCCGATTTGTACTACCGACTAGCCGTGTTCACGGTGCCGGTGCCAGGCCTCAACGAGCGCCGCGCCGACGTGCCAGTGCTGGCCGAATACTTCCTGCGCTTCTTCGCCGCGAAGCTAGGCCGCCGCCTGCGCGGACTGGAGCCCGAGGCCCTGGAGCAGCTGCGCCGCCACGACTGGCGCGGCAACGTGCGGGAGCTGAAGAACGTGCTGGAGCGGGCCGTCATCCTGGCCGACGGCGAGCAGCTGACTACCGACGATTTGCCCGCCGAGTTCCACCACTTCCAGCCCGACCCCGCCACCCCGGCCGCCGCCGCCGACCGCACCCTGCGCACTATGGAAAAGCAGCAGATTGTCCGGGTGCTACACGAAACCGGCGGCAACAAAATGGAAGCCGCCCGCCAGCTGGGCATCGGCACCAAAACGCTGTACCGGAAAATCCAGGAGTACGGGATAGGATAGACGCCCACGGCCCGGGCGCCCCAGGGTTAAAACCCTGGGCTACGGAGTCCGCACTCCACTTTGCTCTACGATTAAGCATAGCCCAGGGCTTCAGTTCTGGGACGCTCTGGGACGCTCACGCTTCACGCCACCCCCAACCGGGTTGTTCTGACCACCACACCGGGTCAGAACGACTCGGTTTTTTGCGTTCGGGCCAGCCGCGCCGGAGCGGGCAATAAAATTAGGGCCTGATAAACAGTCGAGTAGACCTCGGTAGAAGACCCGGCGCCGAAACCGGGCCGGGATTGGCAAGCGGGCTGGCACACCAACCCCAACGCTTCCCTATGTCTGCTGCCCTGCTGCTTCCGCTACTAACGGCCACCGGCCTTGCCGGCTTCTGGCTCTTCTACAAATCGGTCGGCTTTTTCGACCACATCTAACCCGCGCCCTCGCCATGATGATTGCCCTGCTGCTGCTCGGGCTGGCCACGTTCGCCTACCTCTGCTATGTGCTCCTGCGCCCGGAAAAATTTTAATGCCGCTGCCAGTTTTCAGTTGCCAGCGCGCAAACCGCATCCTACCGAAAACTGACAACTCGTACATGACAATTCATACCTACTATGTTCTCTGAACTTCTTGGCATTGCCGTCATCTTTGGCGCGACGGTGCTGCTGGCCATTCCGCTGGGCCGCTACCTAGCCACCGTGTACCGTGGCGACCAAAGCTGGTCCGATTTCCTGGCGCCGCTCGAGCGCCTGCTGTTCCGCGCCGGCGGCATTGATGCCAGCCGGGGCATGCGCTGGCAGCAGCACCTGGTGGCTTTGCTCACCATCAATCTGGTGTGGTTTCTCTTCGCCATACTCGTGCTCTGCACCCAGGGCAGCCTGCCGCTCAACCCCGACGCCAACCCCTCCATGGCGCCCGATTTAGCGTTCAACACCGCCATTTCATTTCTGGTGAACTGCAATTTGCAGCACTACTCGGGCGAGTCGGGCCTGTCGTACCTCTCGCAGGTGGTGGTCATTATGTTCCTGCAGTTCGTGTCGGCCGCTACCGGCATGGCCGCCTGCGTGGTTGTGTTCAACGCCCTCAAAGAAGGCAGCGCCGAAAAGCTGGGCAACTTCTACGACTACTTCGTCAAGAGCCTGACGCGGGTACTGCTGCCCATTTCGCTGCTCGTGGCGCTGGTGCTGGTGTCTCAGGGCACGCCCATGACGTTTGCCGGCAAGCAGCCCCTCATCACGCTGCAGGGCGACACCACGGCCGTGAGCCGCGGCCCGGTCGCCGCCATGGTTGCCATCAAGGAGCTGGGCACCAACGGCGGCGGCTTCTTCGGGGCCAACTCGGCCCACCCCCTCGAAAACCCGACCTACCTCACCAACATGGTCGAGAACTTCGCGCTGGTCCTGATTCCGATTGCGATGGTGTTTGCCCTGGGCTTCTACCTGCGCCGGCGCAAGCTTTCCTACATGGTATTCGGCGTGATGACGGCCGGCTTTTTTCTGCTGCTGGTCCCCACCGTCTACTATGAGATGCAGGGCAACCCCGCCATCGCCCGGATGGGCGCCGATATGAGTCTGGGCGCCATGGAAGGCAAGGAAATCCGGCTGGGTGCGGCCGCCTCGGCCTACTGGGGCATCACCAATACCATCATCTCGTGCGGCTCGGTCAACTCCATGCACGATTCGCACATGCCAATTTCGGGCATGAGTGAGATGCTGGGCATGATGACCAATGCCTTCTACGGCGGCGTGGGCGTGGGCCTGCTCAACTTCTTCGTGTTCGTCATTATTGCCGTGTTCATCTCGGGGCTGATGGTGGGGCGCACGCCCGAGCTGCTGGGTAAGAAAATCGAGGCCCGGGAAATGAAAATCGCCCTCCTCGTGGCCCTGCTGCACCCGCTGCTGATTCTGGCTGGCACGGCCCTGGCCGCCCACCTCTACGTGAGCAACCCCACCGAGTACGCCGGCTGGCTGGCCAACCCCGGCTACCACGGCTTTTCGGAAATGCTCTACGAGTTCACGTCCTCGGCCGCCAACAACGGCTCGGGCTTCGAGGGCCTCGGCGACAACACGCCCTTCTGGAACATCAGTACCGGCGTGGTGCTGCTGCTGAGCCGCTACCTGCCCATCATCGGGCCGGTGGCCATTGCCGGCCTGCTGGCCCGCAAAAAGTACACTCCCGAAAGCGCCGGCACCCTGCGCGTCGACACGGCCACCTTCGGCCTCATGGTCTTCTTCGTCATCTGGATTATCGCCGCCCTGGCCTTCTTCCCGGCCCTCGCCCTGGGCCCGCTGGCCGAGCATTTCAGTCTGTATTAGTGCCTGGTGCTTAGGTGTTAGTGCTTAGGCCGTGCCTTGAAAAAACGCGAACAATGCGCAATACCAAGGCCGCAACCTACAGCCTACGCCTAACCGCTAAGCAATTCCAGACCCCAGATTCTAAGCACTAAGCACCAACAACTAAGCACTAATGAAAAATCAATCCCTATTCCAGCCCGCGCTGGTGGCGGAGGCCGTGAAGCAGGCCTTCGTGAAGCTCGACCCGCGGGTGATGGTGCGCAACCCGGTGATGTTCACCGTGGAGCTGGGCACCGCCGTGATGCTGCTCGTGACGCTGGGGCTGCTCGTGCGGCCCGATGCCGCCCAGGGCAGCTTCGGCTACAACCTCACCGTGTTCGTGGTGCTACTGCTCACGCTGCTGTTCGCCAATTTCGCCGAGGCCATTGCCGAGGCCCGGGGCAAGGCCCAGGCTGAAAGCCTGCGCAAAACCCGCGAAGAAACCCCCGCCCGCCTCGTGGCCGACGACGGCACTGAGCGCCCGGTTTCGTCAGCGCAGCTCCGCAAGGGCCAGTTTTTTCTGGTGGAAGCCGGGGAAATCATTCCCACCGACGGCGAAATCGTGGAGGGGCTGGCCACCATCGACGAGTCGGCCATTACCGGCGAGTCGGCCCCCGTAATTCGGGAGGCCGGCGGCGACAAGTCGAGCGTGACGGGCGGCACCCGGGTACTCTCGGACCGCATTAAAGTAGTGGTGACCACCGAGCCGGGCGAGTCGTTTCTCGACAAGATGATTGCCCTGGTGGAAGGCGCTTCGCGGCAGAAAACGCCCAACGAAATTGCCCTCACCATTCTGCTGGCCGGCTTTACGCTGGTGTTCATCATCGTCTGCCTCACGCTCCAGCCCTTCGCCGCCTACGCCCACACGCCCATTACGGTGGCCTCGTTCATTGCCCTGTTCGTGTGCCTGATTCCGACCACGATTGGCGGGCTGCTCTCGGCCATCGGCATTGCCGGCATGGACCGCGCGCTGCGGGCCAACGTCATCACCAAGAGTGGCAAAGCCGTGGAAACGGCCGGCGACATCGACGTGCTGCTGCTCGACAAAACCGGCACCATCACCATCGGCAACCGCAAAGCCACCCACTTCTGGCCCGCCCCCGGCGTGGCCATGACGCAATTCGTGGAATCGGTTACCCTCAGCTCGCTGACGGATGAAACGCCCGAGGGCAAGAGCATTGTAGAACTAGCCCGCGACAATAAGGTGGACCCTGCCCAGTTGAAAAGCCGTTTGGATGGCGCCGAGCTGATAAAGTTCACAGCCGAAACCCGCAGCAGCGGCGTAACGCTGGCCGACGGCACCAGCCTACGCAAGGGTGCCGCCGACGCCATCCGCCGCCTCAGCGAAGCCGCCGGCCGCGCTTACCCGGCCGAGGTGGCCGAGCGCGTTTCCACGGTGGCCAACAACGGCGGTACCCCGCTGGTGCTTAGCCAGAACGACGAGGTGCTGGGCGTGGTGGAATTGCAGGATATCATCAAGCCCGGCATTCAGGAGCGGTTCGAGCGCCTGCGCCGCATGGGCATCAAAACGGTGATGGTGACCGGCGACAACCCGCTCACGGCCAAGTTCATTGCCGAAAAAGCGGGTGTGGATGACTTCATTGCTGAGGCCAAGCCCGAGGACAAGATGCATTACATTCGGGCCGAGCAGCAGCTGGGCAAACTGGTGGCCATGATGGGCGACGGCACCAACGACGCGCCCGCCCTGGCCCAGGCCGACGTGGGCGTGGCCATGAACTCGGGCACCCAGGCCGCCAAGGAAGCCGGCAACATGGTCGACCTCGACAACGACCCCACCAAGCTCATCGAGGTGGTCGAAATCGGCAAGCAGCTGCTCATGACCCGGGGCACGCTCACCACCTTCAGCATCGCCAACGACGTGGCCAAGTACTTCGCCATTGTGCCAGCGCTGTTCATGGTGGCCATTCCGGCCCTGGGCGCGCTCAACATCATGGGCCTGCACTCGCCACAGTCGGCCATCCTAAGCGCCGTTATTTTCAACGCCCTGCTGATTCCGGCGCTGGTGCCGCTGGCCCTGCGCGGGGTGGCCTACCAGCCGGTGGGCGCCTCGGCCCTGCTGCGCCGCAACCTGCTCATCTACGGCCTCGGCGGCGTCGCCGCGCCCTTCGTCGGCATCAACCTGATTGACTTGGTGGTGGGGCTGTTCGTGTAAATCAACCAAGCCGTTCTGACTACCCCACCGGGTTATTCTGACCTGGTTTCGGCCGCCCTTGCCAACTACCTGGGGCCGACTGATAATCCTTTCGGCCTGATAATCAACCCAGAAGCTACCCTGCTGCTGCGCCGGCGGTAAACCGGGCCGGGATTGGCAATAGAAATCGCAGCCGGCCAGTAGCCGCCGGCCCGTCATTTATTCCGGCCTTGGGCCGCTCAAATTCAGAAACCATGAAAAACAATCTTGCTTCCGCTTTCCGTTTGACGTTGGCCCTACTGGTACTGTGCTGCGGCGTGTACCCGGCCCTCGTGTGGGGTGCGGCCCAGCTGGCTCCCGGCCAGGGCCAGGGGGTGCAGGTGTCGCACAAGGGCCGCGTGGTGGGCTTCGACAACGTGGGCCAGAAATTCGACCGGCCCGAGTACTTCAACTCCCGTCCCTCAGCCGTCGATTACCGCGCCGACGGCTCGGGTGGCTCGAACAAAGGCCCCAGCAACCCCGCCTACCTGGCCGAAGTGCACACCCGTGTAGGAGCCTTCCTGCAGCAAAACCCCACTCTCAATCCCGGCCAGGTGCCGGTGGAAATGGTCACGGCCAGCGGCTCGGGCCTCGACCCGCACCTCTCGCCGGCTGGGGCGTATGCCCAGGTGGAGCGCATCGCGCGGCTGCGCGGCCTGCCTGCGGCCCGGGTGAAAGCCGTGGTAGATGCCCACGTGCAGGAACCCATCTTCGTAATGCTCGGCCCTTCAAAGGTAAACGTGCTCCAGCTCAATTTGGCGCTGGATTCTCTCTCTCTCGCTGGAAAATAGGTTTTAGCTGACAGCTGGATAGCCGCCAGCTTTTCTGAACAGCCCTTTCGGGGTACGGTAAAGGCCAACCGCTGAAGGCTGTCAGCCAATAGCAAAAACACAGTGGTTCAACTTACATCGTCGATGAAAAAACTTCTTACGCTGAGCTTGGCCTTATGGGCCGCCGGCGGGGCTACGGCCCAGACTGCCGCTACTGATTCAGTAGCCACCCCCAATCCGCTGACCTTTTATGGCTTCGTGGATGGTTATTACGGGTACGATTTCAACCATAACAACACCCAAAGCCGCCCCGGCTTTCTCTACTCGCACAACCGCCAGAACGAGTTCACCATCAACCAGGGTTTGGTGGGCCTGCGCTACGACAATGGGCAAGTGCGCGGAGCCGTCGGGCTGCACGCCGGCTCCTACGTGTCGGCCAACTACGCGGCCGAAGACCAGGTATTCAAGCACATTTACGAAGGCTACGCCGGCTTCCGGCCGTTTAAAAAGGCCTGGCTCGACGTGGGTATTTTCGCCTCGCACATCGGCTTCGAGTCGGCCCTGAGCAAGGACAACTGGACGCTGACCCGCTCGCTGATGGCCGAAAACTCGCCCTACTATGAGGCCGGCGCGCGCTTCACCTACGAAGTGGCCCCCCAGCTGACGCTGACCGGACTGGTGCTCAACGGCTGGCAGAACCTCCGCGAAACCAACCAGGGCAAGGCCCTGGGTACCCAGATTCAGTGGCGGCCCACGGCCAAACTGCTCATCAACTCCAGCACGTTTTATGGCAACGAGCAGCCCCAGGACTCGGTGCGCCGCCGCCGCTACTTCCACGATTTCTACGTGAGCTACGCCGCCACCGACCGCCTGAGCCTGGCGCTGGTGTTCGACGTGGGCAAGCAGGAAAGCGAGCGGCGCGGCGACAAGGCCGACACCTGGCACACGGGTGCCGCTTTCGTGCGCTACCAGCTGGCTCCCAAGTGGTCGGCTACGGCCCGCGCCGAGTACTACAACGCCGACCGCGGCGTCATTATCCGCACCTTTTCCCCGCTGCCCGCCGACGCCGACTTCAAAGTGCAAGCCGCCTCGCTCAACCTCGATTACGCGCCCGCCGCCAACGTGGTATTTCGGGTTGAAGGCCGCGTGATGGATGCCAAACGGCCCATTTTCGAGCAGCGCGACAACCGCACCGCCGACAGCTACGGCAACATCACCAGCAGCATCGCGCTGGCGTTTTGAGCTGATGGCTGATGACTGTTAGAACAGGAGAAAAAGCCGTGTCATGCTGAGCGAAGGCGGAGCCGCAGTCGAAGCATCTCTACTGCAATGGTAATTCCTGCCACCAGCGTTACCAGCACAACGAAGCGGTAGAGATGCTTCGACTTCGCCTCCGGCTTCGCTCAGCATGACACGGCCTTTTCATCAGCCCAAAACCCAACCACTAAAACCAAATGGATGAGCGCGACGAGTCGGCGGAGCGGTTTCTGCGCCTGGTGCAGCAGCGGCGGCGGGGGCGGCTGAAGGTGTATTTGGGGCTGGCCGCCGGGGTTGGCAAAACCTACCGCCTGCTCCAGGAGGCCCACGAGCTGCGCCAGCACGGTGTGGACGTGGTGCTGGGCTACGTGGAAACCCACGGCCGCCCCGACACCGTGACCCAGCTCCGCGACCTGCCCACCGTGGCCCGCAAAACGCTGTTCTACAAGGGCCGGGCGCTGGAAGAAATGGACCTCGGTGCCATCATCCAGCGCCGGCCGGCCGTGGTGGTGGTCGATGAGCTGGCCCACTCCAACGTGCCCGGCTCGAAAAACGAGAAGCGCTGGCAGGACGTGGAGGACCTGCTGAAAGCCGGCATTTCGGTGCTCACGGCCCTCAATGTGCAGCACCTGGAAAGCCTGCACGACCAGGTGCTCAAAATAACAGGCACCGACGTCACCGAGCGGGTACCCGACCAAGTGCTACGCCAGGCCGACGAGGTGGTAAATGTGGACCTGACCGTGGGCGAGCTGCGCGCCCGGCTCGAAGAAGGCAAAATCTATGACCCGGCCAAGGTGCCGGTGGCGCTCAACAACTTCTTCCGGGCCGATAACCTCTTGCAGCTGCGGCGGCTGGCGGTGCGCGAAGTGGCTCAGCTATTAGGCCAGCAGGTGGAAACCGAGGCCGGCGGGGCCGACCCCGTGCCGGCGGCGCGCCGCAACGCCGACCGCCTGCTGGCCTGCATCAACACCAACGAGCCGGCCGCCCGCGAAATCATCCGCAAAGCCTCGCGCCTGGCCCAGCAGCTGGGTATGGCCACCTGGTACGTGCTGTATGTGCAAACCAGCCGCGAAACCGCCGACCGCATCAACCTGGCCACCCAGCGCCACCTGCTGCGCAACCTACAGCTGGCCACCGAGCTGGGCGGCCAGATTCTGCGCGTCAAGAGCGACGATGTGGTAGCGTCGGTCCTCATTGTGGCCCGCGAAAAGGAAGCCACCCTGCTCATGTGCGGCATCACCGGCGACAAAACCGTCTGGCAGCGCCTGAGCCGCCGCGGCATCACCCAGGACCTCATCCGCGCCGTAGCGAAGCTGGAGCAGGATATGGACATTTTTCTGGTGACTTATTGAGGTTTTAGTATTGAGAAAGAACGTGTCATGCTAAGCGTAACGGAGCAAAGTCGAAGCATCTCTACCGCTTCGTTGCTACACCAACTAAACGCCGGGATTACCATTGCAGTAGAGATGCTTCCTTTGTCAGCATGACGGTCTACTTCATCATCCAGGCTCCCAAGCTCCCCAAACCATGACCTTCAAAACTAAAATCACCCTAGGGTTCCTGGCGCTGCTAACGCTGCTGCTGGCCTTGGGCGGCTACGCGTTCTACACCGTGCGCCAGCTCGACCAGAGCGCCCGGGGCATCCTGAAAGACAACTTCTACAGCGTGCAGCTGGGACAGCAGATGCTGCGCGCCCTCGACGGGCTAGACGTGCGGCCGGAGGACGCGGCGGCGCTGGCGCAATTCCGCGAGAGCTTGACCCGCGAGGCCGGCAACATCACCGAGCCCGGCGAGAAGGAAATTGTGGACAGCCTTACCGCCCACCTGGCCACTTATGAGCGGCTGACCGATGCGGCGGGCGCGGACGGGCGTGGGGCCGTGGGGCAACAACTGCGCGGCCAGACCCACCGCATGGTGCAGCTCAACATCAACACGTTAGAGGCCAACAACGACCGGGCTACGGCCACGGCCACCCGCGCCGGCTACTACCTGCTGCTGGTTATCGGGCTGAGCGTGCTCACGGCGTTGACTTTCGTGGTGAGGGTGCCGGCGGCGGCCGTGGCCCCGCTGCGGCGGCTGGCCGTCAGCATCGAGCACGCCACGAATCAGGATTTTTCGGCCACTATTCCGGTCGAGAGTACCGACGAGTTCGGGCAGGTGGCGCTGGCTTTTAACCAGTTGCTGGTACAACTCAATGAGTACCGCAACTCCACCATGGCCCAGCTGGTAACCGAGCGCAACCGCGCCGCCAGCATCGTCAACGGCCTCAATGAGGGCCTGCTGCTGCTCGACCAGCACCGTACTATTCTACTAGCCAACCCCGTGGCCTGCGAGCTGCTGGGTCTGGAAGCCAGCCAGCTGCTGGGCCGCCCCGCTGCCGAAGTCGCCCTCGAAAACGATTTGGTGCGCACCCTGCTTCAGCCCCTGGAGACAGCCGGTGGAAGTAGGAATGGTAGCGGAAGTGGGAGTGAGGTCGCCGAAGCGCCGCTGCTGCACATCACCCAACGCGGCGAGGAGGCCTACTTCCGGCTCGACGTGCAGGATTTACTCTCCTTCAACGAAGCCCTGAACCAGAAAGAATTCGCGGGCCAGATTCTGACGCTGCGCAACGTGTCGGACTTCAAACGGCTCGACCAAGTGAAGTCTAACTTCTTGGCCACTGTCTCGCATGAGCTGAAAACACCGCTTTCCAGCATGAACATCAACCTGCGCCTACTCCAAGACGAGCGCCTGCCCGCCGACGAGCGTCAGCGCGTCACGGCCAGCATCCGCCAGGAAACCCAGCGCCTGCAACGCATGGTGGGCGAGCTGCTCGATGTGTCGCGTCTCGACGCCGGCGCTGGCATCCAGCTCGATGTGAAGCCCACCAACTTGGCCGACGTGGTGCGCTACGCCACGACCACCGTGCAAGCCCAACTCACCGACAAGCAGCTGCACCTCGATCTGCAACTACCCCCCGACCTGCCCGCCGCCCGCGCCGACGTGGAGAAAACCACCTGGGTGCTCATCAACCTGCTGGCCAATGCCATCCGCTACTCGCCACCCGGCGAAACGCTGACCGTAGCCGCCGAAGCCATGGGCCAAAAGGTGCGCGTAAGTGTTCAGGACCGCGGCCCCGGTATCGCGGCCGAGCACCACGAGCGCATTTTCCAGCGCTTCGCCCAGCTGCCCGACCCCAGCGGCTACCGCGGCGGCTCGGGCCTGGGCCTAAGCATCGCCCGCGAATTCATCGCCACCCAAGGTGGCCGGCTGTGGGTGGAAAGCGAGCTGGGCGCGGGCAGTATGTTCTGCTTCACGCTGCCAGTGATATAAATACCATTCCGCTGGTAAGAGGACCTCTTTTTCGAGCATTTTTTTAAATTTAAAATTAAGCTAAAGCAACAAGGTTTAGGGTGCTGTTCATGACCAACTGTAAGCAGAAGACGAAGTCTACATTGCACGATAAATGGTTGAGCTTTGTGAAAAGCTGTACAGCTTTATCCCGGCCTGCTTTAACCAAGCCGCAACGGGTTGAGGTTGGTGGTCATGCATCTTAGAGCCTGTTATGCACTTGCGGCGTGTCGGGCGAGCATAATACAAGCGAAGAGCACCAAGTGTAGTTGTTGCAAGGTGCTGCTCAGGCGCTCATAGTCGCGGCCCAAACGCCGGAAGCGGCTGAGCCAGGCAAAACTGCGCTCGACGACCCAGCGGCGCGGCAGGAAAACGAAGCCGGTCTGGCCTTCTGGCTTCTTAATGACTTGCACGTCAATGTCGTGAACTGCCGTTGCGTATTCGGCCTCCTCGCCCGTATAGCCTTGGTCGCCGAAGCTGACCTGCACCGTTTGGCCGGTCACTTCCGGCACTTGGCGGCAAAGTTCGTCCACCTGCGCGCGCTCCTGTTCGTTGGCCGGCGTGATGACGACGCTCAACAAGTGGCCCAGCGTGTCGACGGCGATGTGGGCCTTGCTGCCTTTGCGCTTCTTGGCCCTGTCGTAGCCGGCCCGGTGCTCGCTCTCGGGTGTGCTCTGTAGCGTGCGCCCGTCCAGCACGACGGCCGTGGGCGTGGCCAGCCATCCCAGCAGCACGCGCTGTAATTCGTTCAAATCGTGTACGATGGACTCAAACACCCGGGCATCCCGCCAGCGCGTCCACTGCTGGTAGACGGCCGACCAAGGCGGCAGGTCGTGCGGCAAGTAACGCCAGGCAGGCTTTAGAGAGAGTTTTAAGTAATATCCTTCTCAATCTTTTTCCCCTACCGCCCTTATCATGGGTTGTACAGCAAAACGAGGGGTTTCGCTTTAGGCACGACAGATGGGCCATATAGGGTACCCCTGCTCCTACTTCGGGGCTTCTGTACGATTCTAGATAGCCAGTCTTTATACATTAGCAAACGCCTTGTTCGCGTTTAGCAAGGCTTTTTGTCTGCCATCCCGGTACCGGAGCGGTAAAAAATATTTCTCCAGCCGCGCAGGGTTCCCCGCAGTTCAGCATCCAACGGGTTAACTTACCTTATGCCCGTCTCTCCCCCACTTTCCGACGAGGACTTGCTGGCCGCTTTGCGCGCCGGCAGCGCCGGCGCGTTCGAGCAGGTGGTGCAACGGTACGGGGCGCGGGTGCTCAATACCTGCCTGGGCCTGGTGCCCCACCGCCCCGATGCCGAAGACCTCACCCAGGAGGTGTTCGTGGAGGTGTACACCCAGCTGGCCGGGTTCCGGGGCGAAGCCAAGTTGAGCACCTGGGTCTACCGCATTGCCGTGAACAAGTGCCTGGAGTGGCAGCGCTACCGCAAGCGCCAGAAGCGGTTCGCCTTCCTCACCAGCCTGTTTGGGACTGATGACGGTGAGCTGCTCCACGACCCGCCCGACTACGAGCACCCCGGCGTGCTGGCCGAGCGCCAGGAGCAGGCCACCATTCTGCGCCAGGCCGTGGCCCGCCTGCCCGAGCGCCAGCAGGTGGCCTTCACGCTCTTTCACCTCGAAGGCCTGCCCCACCAGGAAATTGCCGACGCCCTGGGCCTGGGCTCGGTGGGGGCCGTAGAATCGTTGCTGCACCGGGCCCGGGCCACCCTGCGCCAACGGCTGGGGGCCTACTACCGCGAATTTCTGGCCGACTAGCGCAGGGTTTGCCAGCCAATGACATCTACTTATAGGATTGAGTACCAAGTAGTGAGATGCAGCTTTCTTTCGCCTTGCTGCCACTTGTTTCACCAAACACAGCAACCATGAAAAATGACTTCAATGACCAGCAGCAGCAGTGGGTGGAGCAGACGCTCCACAGCCTCGACGGGGCCACCCGCCCCACGCCGTCGCCGTGGCTTTACCAGCAAGTGCGCCACCGCCTGGAGGCCCGGCAGGCCGCCCGGGCCGACGTGCCCGACTGGGGCTGGACGCTGAAACGGCTGGCCGTCGCCTCGGCCCTGGTGGCCGCCAACCTGGCCACCTTCGCCTACCGCGCTGACTTGCCCACCGCCCAAACCGCCACGCCCACCGCTACCGAATACAGCTACCCTACGCTTGGCGGCTACTAAACCGCTGATTTCAATGGGTTCGTTACTTCCCCACAAGGGGCCGTAGCCAGTAGCCTGACCCCTTGCCGGGGCGGCGGGGCTAACGGCCCCTTGTGCGTGAGTGCCGGCAACGGCGGGCGGTGGCTGGGCGAAGAAAAGTTGAAGATAAGCGCAGGGTTTGGGCGGCAAAGAGCATCTATCCCAGTGCCCGTCACTTGCAGACGCGCACTGCCCCGTTTGGTCCTATTGTTCAACTCTTTGGTCTGCTGCCCATGAACACCATCCACACGTCCGATTGCCTGGCCATTCACCTGCACCCGCTGTTGCGGGTAGTGGAAGTGGAGTGGCTGGATTTTGCCAGCGGCGAGAATTTCCGTAGCGGGGTGCGCGAGGTGTTGCGCCAGTGCCAGGAGCATGCCGTGCTAGGCTGGATTTGCAACAACCTGCACATGCGGGCCATCCGGGCTGCCGATTTGGCGTGGTACGAAACTGAGCTAGCTCCCCAATTCCGTACGCTGCCCACGCTCTGCTGCGTGGTTTTGGTGGAGTCGGACGACGCGATGAACCGCATGGCCCTGGCTGACCTGGCCCGTCGCCGGCCCGCCAATCTGCCTTTCAGCCAGGCCACCTGCGCTACGGTGGTTGCGGCCCGCACTTGGGTGCGCACCGCGCTAGCCGCCGCTTAACCCGGCCGCCCGTCGGCCTCCTGCGCGATGCGCAGCAATCAACCGAAAAAAAGATTTGCCCGGTGCGCAGGGTCCGGCCGAAAAGGGCATCTATTCTACTACCCATCACTTTCACCACGTCTTCACCACTTACTGCCCCCATTATGATCAAGCTGAAATTACCGGCCCTGGCCCTCGGCCTCTCGTGCCTCGCCGCCACCGCCTGCGACAAGTCAGAGGCTGATTCGGTCACGCCCGACACGACGACCAGCACCGGCACCACTTCGGTTACCAGCGTCGTGCAGGCTAAGTACACGTCGGCCGTTACCATTTCGACCAGTGGCAGCAGCATCACGCTGAAATCGAACGGCACGCCCGACCACCCGACGCCGTACTACGCCACCACCAACCCCCTGTGGGAAGCCCAGAGAACCGGGTACACCCTGAACCCCGGCACCGTGGGAGTTCAGAACTACTCGATGACTATCCCCACCGAACCGGCCGCCGCCGCCACCAAGGAGGCCACGGCGCTCGGTCCCATCGGCATGGCCCTCAACGGGGTAGCCATCTATAACGACCAGGAAGGCGGCAACAAGGCCCTCGATACCGGCGTGATAGGGTCTTTTGACCGGGCCGGGGCCCACCCCGGGCCGGGCAACACTTACCACTACCACGTCGCCGGCGACTTCACCACCAAGGACGACGCCAACCTCGTGGGCTTCCTGCGCGACGGATTCCCGATTTACGGCCGCAAGGATAAGGATGGCACCTACCCGGCCAACCTCGACGCCTACGGCGGCCACACGGGCAGCACCACCGAGTTTGCCAGCGGCATCTACCACTACCATTGTTCCAACGTGAACTACCTGAGCACGGGCGTTTACGTGTTGAAATCCGGCAGCTACTATGGCACCAAAGGCACGTTCACTTTTTAGCATCGGCGCGTTGGTCTGCGGCCTGGCCCTGGCCGGCTGCAGTCAGCCAGCCGAGCTAGTCGGGCAGGAAGCCCCGGCCAAAACTGTCGGGCCGGTGGACGTTTCGCAGGTGCCCGACACTACGGTTGCCCGCACCGATGCCGCGCTCAACCTGCACAACGGAGTTTACTACCTCGGCAGCAAACCCTACTCGGGCTTCGTGCAGGAGCTTTACCCGACCGGAGCAGTCAAGAGCAACGCCTCGTATTACGCGGGTCGGCAGCACGGCCTCACGCGCACGTTTTGGGCAGACGGCCGGCCGCATGAGGTCCGCAGCTACCGGGCCGGCCTGGCCTATGGCCGGCATACCGGCTTCTGGCCCAACGGCCACCGCAAGTTCGATTTCGTGTACGCCGACGACAAGCGCGAGGGCTCGCACAAGCAGTGGTACGAGAGCGGCAACATCTACTGCGACCTGAACTTTGCCGACGACCAGGAAGTGGGCAGGCAGCAGGCCTGGCGCGAAAACGGCAAAGTGTACATCAACTACGCCGTGCGCGACGGCGTGCGGTACGGACTGCAAAAATCAGCCTTATGCTATACCCTCCGGGATGGCCAACTGAAATGAAAAAATACCTGCAAGTATTCACGTTGTTTTTTGCCGTATCGTGCAGCCCGGAAAAAACCGTGACGCTGCCGTATTACGACACGGCTGATTTCACGCCGAAGTGGGAAATGCCGGCGGGAAAACCGTTTCACCAGATTCGACCGTTCAGCCTGGTAAATCAGAAAAATGAGGCCTTCACCGAGCAAGACCTGGACGGTAAAATCAGCGTCGTGGATTTCTTCTTTACGACCTGCCCCGGTATCTGCCCGCGCATGACGAGCAGCATGGGCGACATTCAGAAAGAATTCAGCAACGACGATAATGTGCAGCTCTTATCCCACTCCGTTACGCCTGAGGCCGATAGCGCGGGCGTGCTGCAACGCTACGCCGACGACCACAACGTGAATTTCAAGCGGTGGAAACTACTAACCGGGAACAAAGAAGAGATATACGAGCTGGGACGGAAGTACTATTTCGTGGAAGAAGACGAGGGTTTTAAAAAAGACAACAACGTTTTTCTGCACACCGAGAATTTCGTCCTGGTTGATCCACAGCGCCATCTGCGCGGGATCTACAATGGCCTCGACCCAAACAGCATGCAGGACCTGATTCGGGATATAAAAATTTTGGAGAAAGAGTAGCGTCCTTTCGCTGGTGAATCAACCAGCCATCTCGCGTTGCTGTAGTCCCCTCTCCTGCCTGTTCCCCTGGCCTTTCCGCCCCTTCTCATGACTCTCACCAAAACCCGGATGCTTTCATGGCTGGCCGTAGCGCTCGGCCTGCTCAACGTGGGTCTGCTGGCGCTGCTGTGGCTGGGCCGCCCCGGCAACCAGCCACAGCAGCGCCCCGAAGGCAGCTCCCTGGCCACTTACCTGGTACGCGAACTGCAGCTCACGCCCACCCAGCAGCAGCAATTCGACCGCCTGCGCCAGGACCATCACGCCCACATGGAGCGGCTGGTGCGGGAACTGACGGCCGAGCGCGAGCAACTGTTCGCCAGCCTGACCGGGCCCAACGCGGTGGCCGCTTCGCCGGCGCTGCTCGACCACATCGGCCGCCTCCAGCGCCAGACCGATTCCATCACTTACGACCACTTTGCGGCCGTGGAAAAGATGCTCACGCCGGACCAGCGCAAGCGCTGGCAGCAGCTAGCCCCCACCCTGCCCCGCCGGTTGCAGTCGCCCGGCCCCGGTGGCCCGCCGCCCAGACGGGGGCCGGCGGATGGCCCGCCCCCGCCGCGTCCGTAGCGTTTTTACCAAAAAATGAGTGGCGCATTAAACCGGCCCTGCTTTCAGCCCTCTACCTTTCAGCTCGGCGGTAGTTGCTGCTGGCGGGGCCCGCTCATTTTCTTCTCTTTTGCTGTTGTATGCGTCCCTTCTCCCTGTTGCTGATTCCGGCATTGCCGCTGCTGAGTTTGCTGGCCTGCTCTAAAGCCGACGACACTACCCCGGCCACGACGCCGACCACCGTGGAGGCCGCCGTGCCCGAGGTGTACCGCAAAATCTATGGGGCTTCGTCGATTACGCTCGATGGAGACTACGTGGTCATCAAGGCCAAAAACCTGCCCGACCACAAGAGCCCCTACTACTCGGGTACCAGCTACGAGGCCTACAACGGCGCTAATGCTAAGTTCAAGCAGAACCCCAATACCATTCGGGAGCAGAATTTCACCTACCGGATTCCGCGGCACCCCCAGGAGGCTACCCGCAAGTCGGCCACGCCACTGGGCAGCATTGGGGTGTCGCTGAACGGGGTGGCGTTTTTCAACCAGTACGCCGGCCCGGCCCAGCCCCTGACCAACGAAATCGACTCCTTCGACCAATACAACGGTCACCCCCAGGGCACGGGCATCTACCACTACCACGTCGAGCCCACCTACCTGACCATCAGTAAGGGCCGCGACGTGCTGCTGGGCTTCCTGCTCGACGGCTTCCCGGTGTACGGCCCCGTGGAAAATGGCGCGGCCGTCACCAACGCTGCCCTCGACGCCTACCACGGCCACACCCACGCCACGGCCGACTATCCGGCCGGCACCTACCACTACCACATCACCAATGCCGACCCTTACCTCAACGGCGACGGCTTCTTCGGCACGCCCGGCACCATCACGCAATAGCCCCGCCCGGCCTACCCAGCTGGCAGGCTGGCTGCTGATTGCAGGCCTGCTGGCAGGATGCGGTGGTACGCCCCAACAACTGCCCGCTGATAACCCGGCCCTGCAGTTGACGGCCGAGGTGCTCCTGTACAAAGGAGCGCCCTACACCGGAACCACGTTTGAGCTGAGTCCGGCCGGCGACACGCTGGCCCTGCGGCCCTACCAGGCGGGCCGGTTGCACGGGCTGGCCCGGCAGTGGTACGGCCCCGGCCGCCCCCAGGAGCAACGCCACTACGCGGCCGGCCGCGAAGAAGGGCTGGCCGAAGGCTGGTGGCCAGACGGTAGCCCGCGCTTCCGCCGCAACTTCCGGGCCGGGCAGTACGAGGGGCTGGTCGAGGAATGGTACGAAAACGGCCGGCCCGAGCGGCGCGGCCACTACGCCCACGGCCAGGAAGCCGGTGCCCAGCAGCTCTGGCTCCCCGACGGCACCCTGCGCGCCAACTACGACGCCCGCAACGGCCGCCAGTACGGCTTCATCGGCACCAAGCATTGCGCTTCGGATTCGCTGCCGTAATCGGCCATTAGGTGTTGTATTTCTGTTTTTGAGCATGTTCAATTTTCGGCAACCGGCACACCCCACCCCTGGCCCCTCCCCTTCGGGAGAGGGGTGTGTTCTACTAGAACTCGCGTCTGGCACCCCTCTCCCGGAGGGGAGGGGCCGGGGGTGGGGTGCGCCGTCAGCCCGAACCTGCCGCCGGCTGCTGCCCCTGGCCGCTGCGCTGCTGCTAGCCGCCTGCCGCCCCGATGCGCCGCCAACTGTCCAGACGCCCATAGCGCTGGCGGCGGCAGCCCCGGCGGCGGCCGTAACGCGGCTGCCCTTCTACCACGAGGCCACCTTCACGCCCCATTGGTACCCGACCGGGCAGGCCCCACCCGATAGCCTGCACGTGGTCGGCCCCTTCCGCTTCACCGACCAGAGCGGGCAGGCCGTGACCAACACCACGCTGGCCGGGCACGTGTACCTAGCCAATTTCTTCTTCACCGAATGCCCCGGCATCTGCCCGCGCATGAATGACAACCTGGCTCAGGTGCTGCGCCGGTTTGCCAACGAGCCCGACCTGCGGGCCGTGTCGTACTCCGTGATGCCTGAGCGCGACCAGGTACCCGTGCTGCGCGCCTACGCCGAGAGCCGCGGCATCGACGGCCGCCGCTGGCACCTGCTGACGGGCCCGAAGGCGGCCATCTACCAGCTGGCCCGCACCCAGTATTTCGCCGACCAGAGCCTCAACGCCGCCGCAGATACCAGCCGCTTCCTGCACACCGAGCACATCCTGCTCGTGGACCGCACCGGCCACCTGCGCGGCCTCTACAACGGCACCCTGGCCCTCGACGTGGACCGCATGAGCGAGGACGTGGCGCTGCTGCTGAAGGAAGAGTAATTCGTTTTCGCTTTGCCCGACGGCCGGCGGCCTCAACCAGTCAATTCCCTGCTTCCGATGAAAAAAACACGCTACCTCCTCCTCCTGCTGGCCGCCCTGAGCGGCGGGCTGCCCCCCCAGGCCCAAGCTCAGCAGACCGTGGGCGTGCAGCTGCACGCGGCCGGCTCAACGGATGATGGCTACGTGCTGCTGGCCCCCATTCAGTACACCCGCACCTACCTGATGGACAAGTGCGGACGGGAGGTGCACGGCTGGAACAGCGCCTACAAAGCGGGCCAGGCCGCTTACCTGCTCCCCGATGGCACCCTGCTGCGGGCCGGCGCCCCGGCCAACGCCACCTTCACGGCCGGCGGGTTGGGGGGCATCATTGAGAAGATTGACTGGAACGGCACCGTGACCTGGAGCTACCAGATTTCGAATACGGCCGAATGCCAGCACCACGACATCCGCATCTTGCCCAACGGCAACATTCTGGCCTTGGTCTGGGAAACCAAAACGGCCGCCCAGGTAACCGCCGCCGGCCGCAATGCCAGCCAGATCGGGGCCAGCAACTGGAGCGAAAAAGTGGTGGAACTCCAGCCGGTGGGCACCAACCAGGCCACCGTGGTGTGGGAGTGGCACGCCTGGGACCACCTGGTGCAGGACCAGGACCCCGCCAAGGCCAACTACGCCCCCGTGGCCCAGCACCCTGAGCTGCTCAACGTGAACTACGGTGCCACGGCCAACAACCCCGACTGGCTCCACCTCAACGCGCTCGACTACAACCCCGACCTCGACCAGATTCTGCTCAGCTCCCACGGCCTCGATGAGGTCTGGGTGCTGGACCACGGCACCACCACGGCCCAGGCGGCCGGCCACGCGGGCGGCACCCGCGGCCACGGCGGCGACCTGCTCTACCGCTGGGGCAACCCCGCCGCCTACGGCCAGGGCAGCGCGGCCACCCAGCAGCTGTTTGGCCAGCACAACGCCTACTGGCTGCCGGCCGGCGTACCCTACGCGGGTAGCATTCAGGTGTTCAACAACGGCCAGGGCCGGCCGGCCGGCAAATACTCGTCGGTTGATGTGCTGACCCCGCCCCAGACGGCCCCGGGCGTGTACGCCGCCGGGCTGCCCTACGGCCCCAACGTGCTCACCACTACCTACGCCGACCCCACGCCCACCAGCTTCTACGCCCAGAATATTTCCGGGGCCCAGCGCCTGCCCAACGGCAACCTGCTGGTGTGCAATGGCCCGGCCGGCCGCGTATTCGAGGTAACCAGCACCGGCGCGAAGGTGTGGGACTATATTAACCCGGTAAGTGCGACGGGGCCGGTAGCCCAGGGCACCACGGCCCGGCAGAACGTTCTGTTCCGGGCGCCATTCTACCCCGCCAGCTACGCGGCCTTCAGCGGGCGCACGCTCCCGCCGGGCGCGCCCCTGGAGCTGAATCTTACGGCTTCGTCGTGCAGCCTGGTGCTGGGCACTGCCACGGCCGCCGAGGCTGCGGGCCTGACGCTCTACCCCAACCCGGCCGCCTCGCGCCTGACCATTGAGGCCCCCTGGCCCGCCTACGAGGTGCAAGTGCGCAACCTAACCGGCCAGCTGCTCCAACAGGGTCCGAACCTGCGCCAGCTGCTGGTGGCGGGCTGGCCGGCGGGCATTTACGTACTAAGCGTGCAGGCCCCCGATGGCACCGTGCTGCGCCGCAAGTTCAGCGTGGATAAGCCCTGACACTCATTTTCCGTCGCCCGGGAGCATCCCGCCAGGTACAGGCGGCCCGCCTCGTACCCACTGCCGGGTGCTAGCGCCCCCTTTTCAGCGACGATTCGCGCACGACCAGCCGGGGCTTGAGCAGCTCCGTTTTGGGCGGCATGAGCTCATCGCTATTCATTTGCTCAATGAAGAGCTGGGCGGCCAGGCGGCCCATCTCGAAAGCCGGCTGGCCCACGCTGGACAGGGCCGGCGTGAGCAGGGCGGCAACGGGCTCGTCGTTGAAGCCCACCAGGGCCACCTCCTCCGGCACGGCCACGCCCCGCTCGCGCAGGGCCAGCAGGGCCCCCACGGCAATCCGGTCGCTGATGGCGAAGATGGCATCGGGTCGCTCGGGGCCGTCGAGCAGGGCCAGGGTGGCGCGGTAGGCGTGGGCCTGGTCGAAGGGGCAGTGCACGATGAGCTCCTCGCGCACCGACAGGCCGTATTTTTCCAGCGTGCCGAGGTAGCCTTTCTTGCGCTGGTTGCTGATGGAGAGACTGGCCGGCCCGGCCAGGTAGGCAATGCGGCGGCAGCCCTGCTCGTAGAGGTGGCTCACGGCCTGCACTGCCCCGTCGTAGTTGTCGAGCATTACTTTGGTGGCCTCCAGATCGGTGCCTACGCGGTCGAAGAACACCATGGGCACCGAGCGTTGCAGCAGGCGGCGAAAGTGGTCTACGTTGCTGGTTTCGCTTGATAAGGACACGATGAGGCCGTCGACCCGCCCATTCATCAGGCGCTGGGTATTCGTGATTTCGCGGCCGTACGACTCGTTCGACTGGCAGGTGAGTACCGTGTAGCCCGCCTCGATGGCCAGTTCATCAATGCCGCGCACGGCCGTGGCGAAGAAGTAGTCGAGGTTGGGCACAATCACGCCGATGCTGTTGGTGTGGCTCGTGACCAGACTCAGGGCCACCTGGTTGGGCTGGTAGTCGAGCTGGCGGGCCATATCAAGCACTGCCTGCCGGGTCTGCGGATTCACGTCGGGGAAGTCGCGCATGGCCCTCGAAACGGTGGTGATGGATACGCCCAACTCGCGGGCGATATCCTTGATGGTGGCCGGTTTGGCCTGGTGGCCATGGCGGGAATGGGGGGCTTTCATGCGGGTGGGAATTGGGGAACAGAAAGAACGAGGTCGGCCGAACGGTTGGGGGCCGCGGCGCCGATGGCGGGTATTGGTCGGGCCGGCGGCAAAAAAATAACCGGAACCCAATGGCAATATTTCATTTTTTTCAGAAATATGCAAGCGTTATGAAAACGTTACCGGTAACGTTAACGGTAGCGTTTTCGGACAATTTCAGTCCGGTTAAACCATCTTACGAGCTGAAATAAGTTGATTTTCTGCCCTCTTCCCTATACCTTGTCGAATAGAAAGTGAGCACTCATTCACCTTCTGGCAAGCTATAAAAATTGAATAAAAATAAGATACATACCTGGCTAATTGCAGCCAGCACCTTGCTGCTAACCGGGGCTTTAGTTCCCGCCGCTCGGGCCACGACCACTAAAGTGGCCGACCCGGCCGCGTTCAAGGCCGCCGTGCCCGGCCTGCGCCCCGGCGACACGCTGGTGCTGGCCGCCGGCATCTGGACCGATGCCCAGCTCGTGTTTAAGGGCACCGGCACGGCCCGCCAGAACATTGTGCTGCGGGCCGAGCGCCCGGGCACGGTGCATTTGCGAGGCCGCTCCATGCTGCAACTGTCGGGCAAGTTTCTGCTGGTATCGGGGCTCTTGTTTGAGCAGGGTTCCACGCCTGGCCGGGCCGTGATTGAGTTCCGCGAAACCGGCGGCGCCCCGGCCACCGATTCGCGCGTCACCAACTGCGCCATCGACGGCTACAACCAGGCCGAACGCTTCAAGGAAGATATGTGGGTGCAGCTCTTCGGCCAGCGCAACCGCTTCGACCACAACTATTTGGGCGGCAAGATGAACGCCGGCGTGACGCTGGTCGTGGATTTGAGCGGGCCCGAGCACCAGAACAACTACCACCGCATCGACCACAACTACTTCGGGCCGCGCCCGCGCCTGGGCTCCAACGGGGGCGAAACCATGCGCGTTGGCGTTTCGACTTACTCGCTCACGTCTTCGCACACCACTATTGAGGAAAACTACTTTTACCGCTGTAGCGGGGAGGTGGAAATCGTGTCCATTAAGTCGGGCGATAATGTAGTTCGGCGCAACGTGTTCGAGGAAAGCGAGGGCTCGGTGGTGCTGCGCCACGGCAACCGCAACGTGGTAGAGGGCAACTTCTTCCTGGGCAACAACAAGCCCCAGACCGGTGGCGTGCGCGTGATTAACGCCGGCCACCGGGTGAGCGGCAACTACTTCGCCGATTTGCGCGGCGACCGGTTCCGGGCGGCCCTGACGGTGATGAACGGCGTGCCCAACTCGTCCATCAACCGCTACCACCCGGTGCGCGACGTACTGATTGAGAACAACACGTTCGTGAACTGCGCCGACGTGGAGCTGGCCGCCGGCCGCGACCTGGAGCGCACCGCCCGCCCCGAAAACGTGCGCTTCGTCAACAACACCTTCTATAGCCCGCAGGTCGATACCCTATTCCGGGTGCACGACGATATCAGCGGCCTGAGCTTCAAAAACAACCGGGTGCAGGTGGGCACCAACTCCGGCATTGCCGGCTTGCCCCTGACTGCCGGCCTGAGCCTGGCCACCTCGCCCGACGGGCTGGCCGTGCCCGTGATGGGCCGCGAAAAGGCCCGCCTGACGCGCCCCGTTACGGCGGCCCAGGCCGGCCCGGCCTGGTTCCGGCCCGCTACCGAATCCATCCGCGTGGGGAAAGTCTGGGCCGTGCCGGCAAATGAGCCCGATGCGCTGCAACGCATCTGCCGGCAGGCCCAGGCCTACGACGTAATCGAACTAGGCCCTGGGACCTACCCGGTGCAGAACCCGATTGCCGTAAGTGTGCCCCTGACGGTGCGCGCCAAGCCGGGCCTGGCGGCCCGCCCGCTGGTAGCCTTTGCCGGCAGCCGCAACGGGTTTGCCTTCTTCACGATTGAAAACGGGGGCTCGCTGCGCCTGGGCGGCCTGACCTTCGACGGCACCTCACCCACCGAAATGGCCGACTGCTTTATCCGCACCAGCGCTAAGCCCATGCTCCAGCATTATAACCTGTGGGTGGATAACTGCCAGTTTCAGAACCTGACTGAGGGCCGCAAGAGCGCCTTCAAGGCCACGCCCGGCTCCTACGCCGACACGGTGCGCTTCAGCAACACCATTTTCACCGACATTACCGGCGACGTGCTGAGCCTGGCCGCCGAAAAGGACGACAAGGGCATCTACAACGCTGAGTTCGTGGAGCTGCGCAACTGCCTGTTCCGCAACGTGCTGGCCGGCGCCCTCGACCTGTACCGCGGCGGCAACGACGAAAGCACCACCGGCCCCTTCCTGTGGGTGGATCATTGCACCTTCGATAATGTGGCCAACATGGAGCTGGGCCACGTGCTCAAGGTCGATGGCGTGCAGTGGTCGGATGTGCGCAACAGCCTGTTCCACAACAGCGGCCGGGCCGGCCGGGCCATTCAGTACGAAGACTACGGCTGGACCATCAACTGGGTGCGCAACACCAACTTCTCCCAGGCCGGCCGCCTCGATTCGTTCTATCCGATTCAGCAGCAGCAGGTCACGCAGGTGCCCGTGGAGTTCGTGGCCCCCGCCCAGCTCGACTACCGCCTCCGCAACCCCGCCCCCGCTTTGCCTGCTGCTACTGATGGTAAGCCGTTAGGCTACTACGGCTCGGAACCGGCGCAGTAGGTTGCTAACAGCACGTCATGCAGAGCGCAGCGAAGCATCTCGCGTGCTGACGTTGCAACGGTAACCTCACCCCCCGGCCCCCTCTCCTCAGGGAGAGGGGGAGCCAGCCGACCGGATTACTGCGGCGGTAGAGATGCTCTTCGACTGCGGCTACGCCTGCGCTCAGCACGATGCTCCTTTTCAGCTTCCCTGCTACCCCAACCTCTCCCCTTTCAACACACCAATCTTTCCCTTTTTTCTTTTTTTACACCCTTATGTACGACCTCACCGGAAAAGTTGCCCTCGTAACGGGCGGAGCCCGCGACATCGGCCGCCAGGTAACGCTGCTGCTCGCCAAAGCTGGCGCCAGCGTATGCTTCAACTATTTTGACTCTGATGCCGACGCCGACGAAACCATGCGCCTGCTCCGCGAGCAGGGCAGCCCCAAAGCCGTGCAGGCCCAGGGCGACATGACCAAGGCCGCCGACGTGAAGCAGGTAATTGGCACCTGCACCGAAGCGTTCGGCCCGCGCATCGACATTCTGGTGAATGTGGTGGGTGGCCTGGTAGGCCGCAAAACGATGGAGGAAATGGACGAGAATTTCTGGGATTTCGTGATTGGGGTCAACCTGAAAACCACGTTCCTGGTCACGCAGGCCGCTTTGCCCCACATGGAATCGGGCGCGTCTATCGTCAACTTCGCATCCCAGGCGGCCCGCGACGGTGGCGGACCCGGCGCCCTGGCCTACGCCACCGGCAAGGGCGGCGTGCTCACCATGACCCGCGGCTTGGCCAAAGAGCTCGGCCCCAAAGGCATCCGCGTAAACGCCGTATCGCCGGGCATGATTGCCACGGCCTTCCACGACACCTTCACCAAGCCCGAAGTACGCGAGAAAGTAGCCGGCGGCACCCCGTTGCGCCGCGAAGGCCAGGCCCACGAAATTGCCGATCTGGTGCTCTACCTGGCGTCCGATGCCTCCTCGTTCATCACGGGCACTTCGATGGAAATCAACGGCGGCACTTACTTCGTGTAAGCGTCACCCCACCCCCCCGGCCCCCTCCCCTCCGGGAGAGGGGGTGCGTTCTAACAGAACTTGCGTCTGGCACCCCCTCTCCCGGAGGGGAGGGGGCCGGGGGGGTGGGGTAACACGCCAGAACAATCCCCCACCCCACCCAAATCCCCATGCCCGTGCTGCGTTTTCTGTGGATACTGATTTTGAGCGTGCTGGCTACCGGCCAGGTCTGGGCGGCTGGCCCGCAGCACCCCGTGCTGCTCCTGACGGCCGCCGAGGCCCCGCCGCTGCGCCAGGCGCTGGCCGACCCCGGCCAGTATCCGCTGCTGACGGAAAGCTACGCCGCCCTGCGCGCCCGCGCAGATGCGGTCCTGGCCCAGCCCATTACGGTGCCCGTACCCAAGGACCCGGCCGGGGGCTACACCCACGAAATCCACACCCGCAACTACTACGCCCTGCAGGCGGCCGGCGTGGCCTACACCATTTCCCAGGACCCCAAGTATGCCCGCTTCGTGCGCGACATGCTGCTGGCCTACAGCAAGCTGATTCCGACCCTCAAAAACCACCCCGAAGCCAAAAGCTCCTCGCCGGGCCGCCTGTTTCACCAGGCCCTCAACGACTGCAACTGGGTGGTGTACAGCATTCAGGGCTACGACGCGGTGCACGACTTCCTGAGCCCCAGGGAGCGGCGCCAGATTGAGGACGGCGCCTTCCGGCCCATGACTCGCTTCTTCACCCAGGACCTGAAAAGCTGGTTCAACCTGATTCACAACCACGGCGTGTGGGCCGCCACGGCCGTCGGCCTCACCGGCTACGCCTTGCACGACCAGAAGCTGGTGAACATGGCCCTGCGGGGAACCCAAAACGACGGAAAAAGTGGCTTCCTCGCGCAGCTAAGCCAGCTTTTTTCGCCCGATGGCTACTACACCGAAGGCCCCTATTACGCCCGCTACGCGTTGTCGCCGTTTTACCTGTTTGCCCAGGCCATTGAGAACAACCAGCCCGAGCTGCGCATCTTCGAGTACCGCGACCAAATCCTGCGCAAGGCCCTCGACGCGACGCTGCAGCTCACCAACACTGACGGCCGCTTTTACCCGCTCAATGATGCGCTCAAGGAAAAGGACTGGACCACCCGCGAGCTGGTGGCCGCCCTCAGCATTGCCGCCCAGCGCTACGGCCCCGACAATACTCTGCTGGCTTTGGTGCGCCAGCAGCGACAGGTATTGGTAAGCCCCGGCGGCCTGCTGCTGGCCAAAGCTATGCAGCAGGCCGGCCCCACCCTGCCCCCCTACGCCCGCCGCAGCCTGCTCTACCGCGACGGGGCCGAGGGCACCGAGGGCGGGCTGGCCGTGTTGCGCACCGGCCCGCTGGCTGCCCAAACCAGCCTGCTGTTCAAATACACCGCCCACGGCCTCTCCCACGGCCATTACGACAAGCTCGGCCTCGTGCTTTACGACCAGGGCCGCGAGGTGCTGCCCGATTACGGCGCAGCCCGGTTCCTGAACGTGGAAGCCAAGGAAGGCGGCCGCTACCTGCCCGAAACCAAGTCCTTCGCCTCCCAGACCGTGGCCCACAACACCATCGTGATGGACGAAACATCGCACTTTGGCGGCAAGGAAAGCGAGGCCGAAAAGCACGCTGGCCAAGCGTGGTTTTCTGATTTGAGCAAGCCCAATGCCCAGGTAGTAAGTGCCAAAGCCAACGACGCCTACCCCGGTGTGCAGCTCCAGCGCACGGTGGTGCTGGTGCAGGACAGCACCTCGGGCAAGCCGCTGGTGTTCGATGTCATGCGGGTAGCCGCCCCGGCCAGCCACCAGTTCGATCTGCCGTTTTACTACCAAGGGCAGCTGATTTCAACTAGCTTCCGCTACCAGCGCGCCGCCGCCGAGCAGCGGCCTGTGGGCAAGCGCAACGGTTACCAGCACCTCTGGCAGGAAGCCACCAGCCAGCCCGGGGCCGGCAGCGCCACGCTCACCTGGCTCGATGGCCCCCAGTTCTACTCCCTGACCACCGCCACCGATTCGGCCACCCGCCTCGTGCTGGCCCGCATCGGGGCCAACGACCCCAACTTCAACCTGCGGCCCGAACCGGCCCTGCTGGTGCGCCGCCAGTTGCAGACGGGCGTATTCGCCTCCGTTATCGAAGCACACGGCGAGTTCAACCCCATTGCCGAAACGTCGGTGGGTTCGCGCTCCAACGTGGCCGCCGTCACGGTCCTCTTCAACAGCCCCGACGCCACTGTGGTGGAGGTGCGCCTGGTGCGGGGCGGGCGCTACCAGCTGGCCATTGCCAACCAGGACGCCGCCGCCACCACCGCCCACGAGGCCGCCTACGCCGGCCAGACCCTACGCTGGCAGGGCCCCTACCAGCTCCGGCATTTGCCGGAGTAGTAATCGTCATGCTGAGCGAAGCGGAGCGTAGTCGAAGCATCTCTACTGCTTCGTCGCCACGCTAATCTTTCGTTGTCACGCTAATTCAGCCGACAGAATTACTACTGCGGTAGAGATGCTTCGACTCCGCCTCCGGCTACGCTCAGCATGACGTTCTGCGTTTCAAAACCGCTCTTTCTCCCGTTCTTCCCGCCCGTTTAATCCCCCCGCTCATGCAGCCTTCTACGCAAATTCCGCCGCCGCCTGCCAGCCCGCCGCCGGCCACGCGCCCCGTTAGCGGGCTGCGCTGGTGGATTATCGGTCTTATTGGCTTGGCCACGGTTATCAACTACATCGACCGCAACGCGCTGGCCGTGATGTGGCCCGGCGTGGCCGAAGACCTGAACATGGGCAAGGAGCAGTACGCGCTGGTCGTCACGTTCTTCATGGTGGCCTACGGACTGAGCCAGAGCCTGTCGGGACGGATGTTCGATAAGGTGGGCACACGCATCGGCTTCACGATTTCCATCGTGGTGTGGTCGGTGGCGGCGGGGTTGCACGCGCTGTCGCGGGGGCTGCTCTCGTTTGCCCTGTTCCGGGCGCTGCTCGGGCTGGGCGAGGCCGGCAACTGGCCGGGGGCCGCCAAATCGAACGCCGAGTGGTTTCCAATTAAGGAGCGCGCTTTTGCCCAGGGCTTGTTCAATGCCGGGGCTTCACTGGGCGCCGTTATTTCGGCCCCGCTGATTGCCTACCTCTACGGAGCGGTGGGCTGGCGCACTACGTTCGTGCTCATTGGCGGGCTGGGTTTGCTGTGGGTCATTCCGTGGTTGATTATCAATAAGGCCGTGCCCAAGTACCACCCCTGGCTGAGTGAGCACGAGCGGAAATACATCCTGGAGGGCCAGGCCACACCCGAAACCGATGCTGCCCCCGACGTGGCCCTATCCATCCGGGAACTGCTGCGCTACCGGCAGTCGTGGGCCGTGCTGCTGTCGCGGTTTATGCTCGACCCCATCTGGTGGCTGTTCGTGAGCTGGCTGCCCATTTACTTGCACGAGCGGTTTCAGTTCGACATCAAGCAGATTGGCGCGTTTGCCTGGGTGCCCTACGTGGGCGCGGCCATCGGCAGCTTGGGCGGCGGCCTGCTCTCGGGCCGCCTGATAACCGGTGGCGCCACCGTGAACCGGGCCCGCAAAATCTGCATCGTGCTGGGCTGCGTGATTATGCTGCCGGCACTGCTGCTGAGCGCCTGGGCCACCACGGCCACCATGGCCATGGGCACTATTTTCGTGGCGCTTCTGGGCTTCCAGATTGCTATTGGCAACATCCAGACCCTGCCCAGCGACTTCTTCTCCGGCAAATCGGTGGGCGCGCTGGCCGGCCTGAGCGGCACTAGCGCCGTGTTCGGCACCCTAATCACCACCTGGCTGGTGCCGGTGCTCACCCGGGAGAGCTACACGCCATTCTTCATTATGGCGGCTCTGCTCGTGCCCCTGGGCGCCGCCGCCGTGCTGCTGCTCAGCGGCACCATCCGGCGGCTACCGCTGCGGCAGCAGCCCTCATAAGCCCCCACCAGGTATAAGCATCATTCAGGCCCATTAGGGGCCACCGGAGGGCCACGTTGCCCGTCCTCCGGTGGCCCGCAATGGGTTTTATGCTTTCCCGACCGGGGTAGTTTTTGCGGCCGCCCGAAAAATTCTTTACTCCCGCCCGCAGGGTTTGGCCACCGGTGGCATCTGAGCAAGTGACACCCTCTGCTAATGGAGCGTGCGGCACATCTCCGTTACCCGTTTCCCGTGAAAATCCCCTTGCTCGGTTTCAGCCTGCTGGCTGTGGGCACCGTCATTTATTCCTGTAAGAAGGACGACGCCGCCACTACCGTTACGCCCACTGGCTCCGCCGATATTATGGCGGTGGTGAAAGCCAAATACCTGACGACCCAGGGCGTCACGGTTTCAACCAGCGGCAGCAGCATCACGCTTAAAAGCGACGGGCTGCCCCACAACCACAAAACGCCCTACTGGGGCGCGGGCCATGTCCTCTACGAGGACTTCCCCAGCGGCTACCACGCCAACGTGAACACGAGCATGTCGGCGCGCAACTACGCCATGACCATTGCCGCCACCCCGGGCGCGGCTTCCTCGCCGGAGGCTACTTCCCTGGGCCCGATTGGCATGGCGCTTAACGGCGTGCCCATCTACAACGACCAGGAGGGCGGCAACCGGGCCCTCGACGCCCAGACCATTACCACGTTCGACTACTCGGGCGCCCACCCCGGCCCCGGCCAGGACTACCACTACCACACCACGGGCCGCTACACCAGCCAGAACGACGCCAAGCTCATTGGCTTTCTGCGCGACGGATTCCCCATCTACGGCCGCAAGGACACGACCGGCGTCTACCCCACGCTCGATACCTACGGCGGCCACACCGGCGCCACCCAGGACTTTCCGGCCGGCATTTACCACTACCACGCCGCCAACACCAACTACCTGAATTCGGGCTACTACGTGCTCAAATCGGGCAGCTACTACGGCACCAAAGGCACGTTCACTTTCTAACCCAACCATCCCGATGAACCACGTAACCCCGCTGGCCCTGGCAACCGGCCTCTTGCTGCTTTCCGCAGCCTCCTGCAAGAAAGACGACAGCACCTCTCCCGCCACCACCAGCGACGAAGTCGTGGTGGCCGTCAGCAAGGCCAACTTTTTGGCCGGGGGCCTGTCGGAAGCCGTTTCGGTGGTGTCGCGCACGCTCTCCGACGGCACCACGGCCGACTGCTACAAAATCGTGGTCAAGAGCATCCCCACCGACCACGCCATGGGCCCCTGGTGCCCCACCAATATTGCCGACGACGCCTCGAAAGGCGGTATCTGGCTTGAAAACGGCAACGTGTACGATGTGGACGGCGCGTTCATCAAAAACATGGCGACTTTCTACAAGGACAACACCTGGATGCTCTACAACGCCAGCACCGGAGCCGTTACCAAAACCCAGACCCAGGCCGATTGCGCCGCCGCCGCCAACCCCAACGTGGGCGCCGAGTACAAAAACTTCTGCGTGGAATGCCTGCCCTCCTACGTGGCCAACCTGACCCACACCTACTACCTGCCTATAACGCCCAAAAAGGCCGCTACGCCCTTGGTATTCGCCACCGGCCCGGGCATGGGCCCTCCCGGCTCCACGGCCGGCCCAAGCTCGCGCGGCATTGCCTTCAACGGCGTGGTGTTCGATGCTCCGGCCCCGGTTAGCAACATATTGGCAGCCTACACGCTGGCCCCATTTGATGACGCGGGCGGCCACATCAACCTGGCGGCCGGCTACCACTACCACGCCGCCACCGGCCTGTCGACCAAAATCGCGCAAACTGACGGGCACGCGGCCATGATTGGCTACGCCTTCGACGGCTACGGCATGTACGAGCGCCTGAGCGTGGCCGGCACCGAGTACCCCGACCTCGACGCCTCGCGCGGCCACTCCGACGCCACCCGCGGCTACCACTACCACGTCGATAAGGCCGGCAACAACAACTTCATCAACGGCCTGCGCGGGGTCTATGCCAACTAATGCGGCTCCCCATGAAATATTTCCCGCTCGTTTTCCTGCTGTTGCTGCTGAGCTTTGGCAGCTCCGCCCACCAGTCTGATTTATCGACGGTGGTGATTTCCAAAATCCCCGAGGGCAAATACGTGCTGCAAATCACCAGCGCGCTCACGGCCTTCGAGGGCGAGGTGGACTACCTTTACGGCCAGAACGCTTACCAAACGCCCGCCGAGTTCAACGCGCTGGTCGTGCGGCACTTCCGCCGGAATTTTTCGCTCATTGTGAATGAAAGTGACACGCTACGTTTCCTCGACCCGGCCGTGCTGCTGGGCCACGAAACCAAGCTGCTGGCCGAAATCACGGGCATGCCCGCCCGGGTAACGTCGCTGCGCCTGCGCAACGGCCTGTTCCGGGAAGTGGCCAACAACCAGGCCATGCTGGTGATGCTGGCCGATAACCTGCCCACCCAGCAGTACGTGCTCAGCAACGACAACCAGCAGCAGCTCCACCTGCAGCTGAGCAACGGCCAATGGGTCAGCGTGCAGCAGCAAGCCGGGTTTCTGGCCAACCCCAACAACTCGCTCTGGCTGCTGCTGATTATCCCGGTGGCCTACCTGGTGTACCGGGCCGATCAACGGAAAGCCCGTACCGCCGGCGTCAAACCAACAGCCTAGTAGTCGGCGGTTGGGGCGCATCCTGGCGGGGCGTGGTTGAACGATGAATTAACCGTGGCGCGAACGACGAGATGCAACCACGCACCTCGTCGTTCGCGCCGTGGCCGTTTACAAAACCTGCTTAATTGGGCTTTGGCCAACGAAACACCGCCGCCCGGCGTTTACTTTCCGGCCGGGCATACTGCCTGCACCGCGGCAGCCAACTGCCGCTACCGAACCCACCGACCTTACCCTAATGAAACCCTCCCTTCTGCTCAGCCCGCTGTTCGTGGCCGCCCTGGCGGCCTGCTCCACGCAGCCCCCGGCCCAAACTGCCACCACAACTCCCACAACCACCCAGCCCAGCCCGGGGCCGGTCCTGCGCGCGGCCCCCGACCAGATTCCGACCAAGCAAGGGCCGCTCACGGTGCAGCCCATCACCCACGGCAGCGTGGTATTCAGCTGGAACGGTAAAACCCTTTACGTCGACCCCTACGGCGGCGCCCCGGCCTACGCTGGTCTGGCTGCGCCCGATATAGTGCTGATTACCGACATCCACGGCGACCACCTCGACGAGAAAACGCTGGCCGGCCTGCCCCTGGACAAGGCCCTGTTTGTAGTCCCCCAGGCGGTGGCCGATAAGCTGCCGGCGCAGTACAAGGCGCAGGTTCGGGTACTGGCCAACGGCCAGCAGCTCGACCTGCTGGGCCTGAAAGTGGCGGCCATCCCGATGTACAACTTACCCGAAACGGCCGACTCGCGCCACCCCAAAGGCCGCGGCAACGGCTACGTGCTGGAGCTGGGCGGCAAGCACGTCTACCTCTCCGGCGACACCGAGGACATTGCCGAAATGCGCGCCCTCCAGAACATCGATGTGGCCTTCGTCTGCATGAACCTGCCCTACACCATGGATGTGCCGCAGGCCGCCCAGGGCGTGCTGGCCTTCCAGCCCGGCATCGTGTACCCCTACCACTACCGCGGCCAGGATGGCCTGAGCGACGTAGCCGGCTTCAAGCAAACCGTAAACGCGGCCAACAAGAAGATTGACGTCCGGCTACGCAACTGGTACCCGGCGGCCGAATAGGCTTGCTGAGGTTTTGTTACGACCATTAAACCGGTTTGCCTGATTGCGCACGGCCCCGCGGACCTGCGGGGCCGTGCGCAATCAGGCAAACCGGTTTACAGCAGTTCTACCAGTTCGGCTACCAAGCCCGCCGAGCCGATGAATAGCGGGCTGCGCTGGTGGAAATCGGTGGGTTGCAGGTCGAGCATCGGGCCGTTATCCGACGCGGCCCGGCCGCCGGCCTGCTCGATGAGCAGGGCCAGCGGGAAGTTCTCGTAGAGCACCCGCAGCTTGCCCAGCGGGTTGCTGGCCGTGGGCGGATACAGGTAGATGCCGCCCGTGAACAGGTTACGGTGGTAGTCGGCTACCAGCGAGCCCACATAGCGCCCACTCATGCGCCGCTCCTTACACGCGGTCAGGAACTGGCGTACGTAGTCGGGGTAGTCGAACCAGTGGCCCTCGTTGCAGCTGAACACCGGGCCGGTGGCCGGAATCATGATGCGGGGGTGAGAAAGGAAGAATTCACCCAGCGAATTCTCGTAAGTAAAGCCCACCACCCCGTGGCCGGTGGTATAGACGAGCATCGTGCTGGTGCCGTACAGAATGTAGCCCGCCGCCACCTGCGCCCGCCCGCCCTGCAGGAAGTCGGCGGGGGTGGCCTTCTGCCCTACCGCCGACACGCGCCGGTAGATGCTGAAGATGGTACCGATGCTCACGTTCACGTCGATGTTGCTGGAGCCGTCGAGCGGGTCCATGGCCACCACGTACTGGCCCTGGTAATTGCCGGTCTGGATGATGTCGTCCTCCTCCTCGCTGAGAATGGCACAGGCCTCGCCCCCATTGCGCAGGGCCCGGATAAAGCGGATATTAGCCTCCACGTCGAGGCGCTGCTGCTGCTCGCCCTGCACGTTGTGCTGGCCCATGCTGCCGATGATGCCCGACAGGCCCGCCCGGTTCACGTCGCGGTGCACGATTTTGCCGGCCAAGGCCAGGTCGCGTAGCAGCTGGCTGAGTTCACCGGTAGCGTACGGAAAATCGGCCTGGGCCCGCATAATGTAGCGGTCGAGGGTGGTGCCCACGGGTTGGGCCAGCGCATTTTCCTGCAATAAACTCATGGAGGGGTTGGTTGAAAATAACGCGGCGGCCCCGCAACTCCCCAAGCTTCCCCCAGACGTATTCCCACCCGTCCCCGGAAGCTCGTTGGTTGTTGCTGGTGCCGCCGCAAAGCGTTTGATGCTTGTTTGATTTGGGCCTGTTTGGAAAAGGGTTGCGAGGGCAGTAGCGCGAACCAAAGAACAACGAAGCTCCAGCTTCGCGCTACTGCTGTTCTGCCGTTCGTGCTACGTTCGCAGTGTCTTCACGAAGGCCAGCAAATCAGTTAGTTGCTGACTTAAAGCGGCCGGGTCGTTGGGGGTGGTGAAGAGCTGGGAGCCCAGGCCTACCGCCGCCGCTCCGGCTGCGAACCACTCGCGCAGGCTGGCTTCGGTCGGCTCCACGCCACCCGTTACCATCACGCGCACCTGGGGCAGCGGCCCGCGCAGAGCCCGCACGAAGCCCGGCCCCACCACGTTGCCCGGAAACACCTTCACCAGCGCTGCCCCGAGCTGGGTGGCCTCGTACACCTCGCGCACCGTCATGGCTCCCGGCAGCCAGGCTACCCGGTGCTGGCGGCAGACCTCGGCCACCTCAGCCGTGGCGCAGGGCTGCACCACGAAGTCGGCCCCGGCTTCGATGAACTGCTCGGCCTCCTCGGCCGTGAACACCGTGCCGATGCCCAGCAGCATATCGGGCAGGTGCTGGCGGGTATAGGCCCGTAGCTCCCGGAACACGGCCAGCGCGCCCGCCCCGCGGTTGGTGTACTCGAACGCCCGCAGGCCGCCCGCGTAGCAGGCCTGCAACAGGCGCTGCACCAACTCCGCCTCGGGGTGGTAGTACACCGGCACCAGCGGCACCGCCAGCAGCGTACTCACCACGTCGGCGGGGGTTGGTTTGGTGCGGGTGATAAGGTCAGACATAGGGGGAAGGAAGGAATATAAGCTAGAAAACTAGCTCCCCTCCTTGGAAAGGAGGGGCTGGGGGTGGTTGATGATATTGGAACGACGGCTAGAGCTAGTTTTTAGTGGCCGTTCAACGAATCAATCACCCCCAGCCCCTCCTTTCCAAGGAGGGGAGCTAGTTACTAGCCCCGTTCTGCCCCTACCGCACCAGCCGGCCGGTGGTGTGGCCCTGCATTACGTGCTCGACTTCGGCTACGGTTACCAGGTTCACGTCGCCGGGGATGGTGTGCTTGAGGGCGGAGGCGGCCACGGCGAAGCGCAGGGCCTCGGCGGGCGTGGCGTAGTGCAGCGAGCCGTAAATGAAGCCGCCCAGAAAGGCGTCGCCGCCCCCGATGCGGTCCACGACGGGCGCAATATCGAGGTAGGGCGTTTCGTGGTAGGCACCGTTGAACAGGCGGCCCTGAATCCGTTCGTGGGAGGCGCTCTGGGTGTCGCGGCGGGTGGCAATCACCTGCCGGATGTTGGGGAAGCGGTCCATCAGCTGGCGGGCCATCGAGGCAAACGACGACTCGGCGCCCGGCTCGGGCCGGATGCCGAACAAATCCTCGGCGTCGCCCACGCCGCACACCACCACGTCGCAGCCGGCCACCAGCTCGGGCATTACCTGTTGGGCCGTCTGGCCATACTGCCACAGGTTGCGGCGGTAGTTCACGTCGGCCGATATGGTGAGGCCCCGCTCGCGGGCGGCGGCAATGGCCTCGCGGGTGGCCTGGGCCGCCCCGGCCGAAATGGCGGGCGTGATGCCCGTCCAGTGCAGCCATTGGGCATTTTGCAGGATGTCGTCCCAGTTGAAATCGGCCGGATCCAGCTCGGCGAAGGCCGAACCGGTGCGGTCGTAGCGCACCTGGCTGGCCCGCAGCGAGGCGCCCACTTCGAGGTAGTACAGACCCAGGCGCGGGCCCCGGAATACGGTGTGGCCCATATCGACGCCCAGGCGGCGGAAGCTCTGGGTGGCGGCTTGGCCCAGCTCGTTGTCGGGGAAGCAGGTGACGTGGGCGGCGGGCTGGCCGAGGCCGGCCAGGGTGGCCGCCACGTTGGCCTCGCCCCCACCGTAGGCCACTTCCAGGCTGGTGGCCTGGGTGAGGCGCTGGTGCCCGGGCGGCGAGAGCCGCATCATAATTTCCCCGAAGGTGACAACTTGCTGCATCAGAATGGCGTGCGACAGGTGAAGGGTAAGGGCCGGCTGCGAGCAGTAGTGCCCACAGCCAAAAGAGGTGCGAAAGGCCCTCTAGATGTCCATAAAATCCTCGCGGATGGGGCTGAACATGTCCAGCAGCACGCCGGCCTCCAGGGCCGTGGCGCCGTGGGGCACGCTGGGCGGAATGTAGAACGAGTCGCCAGCGCGCAGCACCCGCGTATCGTCGCCGATAGTGACGGCAAAGGCCCCACTCTCCACGTAGGTGGTCTGGCTATGCACATGGTGGTGAATGGGGCCGACGCCGCCCTGGGCAAACTCGGCTTTCACCAGCATCAGGTGGTCGTCGTAGGCCAGAATTTTGCGGCGTACGCCCGGCCCAACGGCCTCCCAACGCACATCGGCGTCCTTGATAAATACTTCGCTACTGAAACGCATAGCCGGGGTAGTTCTGAATGGGGTGATGAAAAAAGGGGTTCTGGGGGGCAGGGCGCACCAATGGCGGGGGCCCTAGTTGTAGCCCGGGTTCTGGGTGATAACGCCCTTGCTCACATCGATTTCGCGCTGGGGCACGGGGTAGAGCAAGCGGAAAGCAGGCACCGTAACGTTAGGGCGGCCCACGGCCTTGAAGTGGGCCGTCATGGCTTCAATGGCCTTATTCCAGCGCAGCAAATCGTACCAGCGGTAGTTCTCGAAGGCCAGCTCCAGGCGGCGCTCGGTTTCCAAAGCCGCCTGAAAACTCGCTTTGGTGCCCAGCGTGGCGAGGGTGTACTCGGGCACGCCGGCGCGCTTGCGGATGGCGTTGAGCGACACCAGCGCGGCGGCCGTGGGGCCGTTGAGTTGGTTGAGCACCTCGGCGTAGAGCAGCTGCACCTCGCCGTAGCGCAGCACAATCCAGTCGGTGCCGGCGTCGCGGCGGGCGCCGGTGTTGGCCGCATCGGGGAACTTGTTGACGTAGGCCGTAGCCCCGGTGCCGGTCAGGGAGGTATTGCGCCGCTCCGCGTCGGCGGTTACGAACAGGGCCTGCAAATCGGTCAGGCCCTTGAGGCCGCGTGTGGCGCCGTCCTTCGAGAAGTCATAGGAAAAACCCTGCCCCTCGCCGTTGGAAGCCGTTTTGTAACGGATGGCGAAGATGATTTCCCGGTTCAGCTCGTTGCCCGGCGCGAACACGGTGGCGTAGCTGGGCAGCAGCTGGTAGGTGCCGGCGGCCAGCAGGGTTTCGAGGGTGGTTTTGGCAGCCGCGTAGTCGCCGCGCGTTACTTGCACTTTGGCCAGCAGGGCCCGGGCCGCGCCCTTGGTGGCCCGGCCGGTGCCGGTGGCTTCCCAGGTTACCGGCAGCAACCCTTCGGCGGCCTGCAAATCGAGCAGAATCTGGGCGTACACGTCGGCTACGGGCCGGCGGCGCAACACGTCGGTATCGGAGTTCAATACGGTGCTCAGCGGCAGCGGCACGTCGCCGTAGAGGCGCACGAGGTTGAACAGCATCAGGGCCCGGGCAAAGCGCGCCTCACCCTCGAAACGGGCCTTCTTGTCGGCGTCCGTAACGTTATTGAGGTACTTGAGCACCAGGTTGGCCCGCCCGATGGCGTAGTAGGAGTTGCGCCAGAAGGTGGTTACGAACTCGCTGGAAGGCGTTTCGGTGAAGTTTTCAATGTTGGCCCAGTCGCCCTCGAAGTTGTTGGGCGCCATGTTATCGGAGCGCAGCTCCGAGAGCTGGATTTCGGCAGCCGGAATGTCCTGCAGGGTACTGTAGATGTTGATGACCCCGGTTTCCACCTCGCCCGTGGTGGCGAAGTAGCTGTCCTCCACCAAGTTCGAGGGCGGCGTTACGTCGAGGTAGTTCTGGCAGCCCGCCGTGAGCAGCAGCCCGGCAAAAGCAGCAGTGTAGAATATCTTTTTCATGGGAATTGAGGCTGGAGAAGGTGGGATTCGGTTGTCAGTTGTCAGGTGGCTCAGGGCACCCAGGGCTAACGCCCCGGGCTATTCAGCGCTCCGGCTGCCCCGCTCCGTAACCCAGGGCTTTGGGCTGACTGGACGCTGACAACTGACTTAAAACTCGGCGTTGATGCCGAAGGCCACGGTGCGGGCGATGGGGTAGGCCCCTTTCTGCCAGCCCTGGCGCAGCGGGTCAGCGCTGAAATCGGCCGAAACGCCTTCCGGGTTGAGGCTGGTGTAGTCCTTGGCCATGCTGTAAAACAGGTTGGCCGCCGTCATGTACACCCGCAGGCTGCTCATGCCCGCCTTCTTACTGAAGCTGACCGGCACGGCGTAACCGATGTTCAGGTTGCGCAGGGCCACGTAGGAGGCGTCCTGCACTTCGTAATCAGTTTCGCTTTTGATGCGGGTGAAAGCCTGCTCGGCGGCCGGCAGGGCCAGGTAGGCCGAGGAACCGGTGGCCGTGAACTGCCCCTCGTAGTAGTGGGGGTCGATGTTGAAGATTTTAGCGCCGTGCGAGCCCTGGAGCACGAAACTCAGGTCCACGGGCCCGTAGCGCAGGGTGTTGGTCAGGCCCCAGGTGAACTTGGGGTAGGGGCTGCCGAGCACCGTGCGGTCGTTGCTGTCAATCTTGCCGTCGCCGTTCAAATCCTTCACGAACACGCGCTCCGAAGCCACCCCGATGGGCCAGTAGTTGCTGCCCGTAATCGGCACCTCGCGGTCGAACTTGTAGCCGTAGTACTGCACCAGCGGCTGGCCCACCTGGGCCAAAAAGAAGTTGTTGCGCTTGGGGTCGCCGGTGCTGACGAGCCGCTCGGTGCCGCCCAGGTTTACCAGCTCGTTGCGCACCCGGGTGCCCACGGCCGACAAATCCCACTTCAGCTTGCCGGCTTCCATGATGCGGGTGGTCAGCTCGAACTCGATGCCCCGGTTTTGAATTTTGCCCTGGTTGGCCAGGTAGCTGTCGAAGCCCGTGACGCTGGAGAGCGGCACGTTGAGCAGCAGCCGGTCGGTGGTCGACTGGTAGGCATCCACGGCCAGGCGCACGCGGTTCTGGAACACGCCAATATCAATACCCGTGTTCAGCGAGAAGGTGCGCTCCCAGCCCAGGTCGCGGTTGCCGTAGCTGCTCACGTTGAAGCCCGGCACCACGCCCTCGGAGGAGCCCAGAATGGCACCCGCCGGCGACACCAGCGCCCGGCTGCTGTAGTTGCCGATGTTGTTGTTGCCGGTGGCCCCGAACGAGGCCCGTAGCTTGAGCTCGCTCAGCGTTTCGTTGCCCTTCAGAAACGGCATTTCGCTGATGCGCACGCCCAGCGAGGCCGAGGGGAAGAAGCCCCAGCGGTTATCGGCCCCGAAGCGCGACGAGCCATCCCAGCGCGAGCCCAACGACAGCAAATAGGTGTCGCGGAAGGCATAATTCACCCGGAACAGGGCCGATTGCAGCCGGTTCTGCTCCTTGCTCGACGACACGGCCGACACCGTGCCCGCGTTGAGCGTGCGGATGTTGTCGGTGGCGAAATTCACGGCCGTACCGTCGGTGTTGCTATACTCGGTGCCCTGCACCGTGTAGCCGGCCACGGCATCGAAGGTGTGCTGGCCGATTTCGCGCTGGTAGTTGAAGATGTTTTCGTTGAGCACGTCGAGCACCTGCCGGGTGTTCACGATGGCGCGGGTGGCGGCGCGGGCCATGGCATCGCCCTGGGTAAAGGCGTCGGTTTTGGCGAAGGAAGCCTGGAAGTAGTCGCGCTCGTAGCTGCGGGTGAAAAAGCCCAGCGAGGAGCGCAGCGTCAGGCCCGGCAGAATCTTCACCTTCACGTAAGCATTCGTGATGGTGCGCAACTCGGTGTTGCTCTGGGGCTGGCCCTCAATCTGGGCAATGCCGTTGTTGTCGCCGCTGGTCGAGATGCCGGTCAGGCCGGTGGCTTTATAGAACGGGTTGCGGGCCGGGTCGAAGTCGCGCTGGTGCTGGTAAGAGCCGACGGGCTTGCCGGTGAGGGCGGCCGTGGCTTCAGTGGTGTAAATGGGCATCCAGGCCGGAATCGAGCGGATGGCATCGTGCAGCGACACAGCCAGCTCGTTTTGCTTGGTGTACGAAGGGTTCAGGCTCACGCCGGCTTCAAACCGCTCGCTCAGCTTGAAATCCACGTTGGCCCGCACATTGTACTTGGTGTAGTCGTTGTTGATGACCACGCCCTGATCTTTGAGGTAGCTGCCTGAGATGAAGAAGCGGGCCGCCTCACCCCCACCCTGCACGTTGGCCTGGTAGCTCTGCATGTAGCCGCGCCGGAACACCGCGTCCTGGGCGTCGGTGCCGGCATTGATGCGCTGGGCCTGCTGGATTTCGGGCGACAGCACGTCGTTGTTCTGGCCGCGCACGTAGCTGGCCCAGTCGTCGAGGTTGTAGAGCGGCAGGCGCTTAACGGTCTCCTTGCCCCCGAAGTAGGTGTTGAACGTCACCTTGGTTTTGCCCGACTTGCCGCTCTTGGTGGTCACCAGAATCACGCCGTTGGCCCCGCGCGAACCATAAATAGCGGCCGAGGCGGCGTCTTTCAGCACCTCGATGCTTTCCACGTCGTTCATGTCGATGGCCGACAAATCGGTGGGCACGGGGTAGCCGTCCACCACAATCAGCGGCGAGGTGCCAGCCGTGACGGAGGCCGCCCCCCGCACCTGAATAGTAGGCGCGGAGCCGGCCTGGGCGTTGGAGGTCGAAATCTGCACGCCGGCCAGCTTGCCAATCAGGGCCTGGTCGGGGCGGGCCACCGGAATCTGTTGCAGGTTCTCATTGGTCACCTTCGCCACCGCCCCCGTCAGGTGCGATTTACGCTGGGTGCCGTAGCCCACCACCACCACCTCATCGAGGGCCTGGCTGTCGTCCTGCAGGGCCACGCTGAGCTGGGTGCGGCCGTTTACCGGCATCTCCTGGGGCTTCGAGCCGATGGAACTGAACACGAGCACGGCCGTCGGGCTCACGTTTTCGAGCCGGAAAGCGCCGTCGCCATCGGTGCTGGTGCCCTGGTTCGTGCCCTTTACCACCACCGTTACGCCGGGCATACCCGCGCCGTCGGGGCCGGTTACTTTGCCCGCGATGCTGCTCGTCGTCTGGGCAAGGGCCGGGCTGATGGCCAGCGTGGTCAGCGCCAGTCCCAGCGGGCCCAATAGTTTGGAGGCGTACTTCATAGGAAACAGGATTTGGTGGGAAGCAGAGGAGAAAGCGGGCTGTTGATAGGAGTAAGCAGTCGGCGGGCAAAGGCGAGGAGAAAGGCCAGCACCTGCTCCGTGGCTGGGAGCGGGATTGAGCCGGCATAATATTCCGGCACCAGCAAGGCACGAACTCACCTTGTTATTATCCTATATATACAGAGTGATTAATTACTCACTTTATACAATGCAAGGTAAAAGCATTGATGACAAAAACCTATAAAATAGACTATTAATGGTATGCATTATGCTTATTTTTATAAAATAACGTTACCGGTAACGATACCGGTAACGTTTTCAGAAAACACTGCTTTATTGAAAAAACAAAATTAACCCCTCTGCATCTACATCTGCGTCCGGCATCCGATGGCAACTAGTCTGGACCTATTTATCCGCCAAATATCAGGTGCCCCGGCACACGACGCCAAAAAGCCCGAAACCAAGGTGGTTCCGGGCTTTTGGCGCCGTGCGTCAGATGCTTTCGGGCTATTGGTGCGTTACCTGCACATTATAAATGGCTACCTCGCCATAAGCCGAGCACAACTCGCCGGCAACTTTCTTATCATCCACGCAACTCGACTGCACATAGGCACCAGCCTTGAAATAAGCCCCCGAAAAGCTCTTGGCATAGGTGTACACCTTGGTGCCGTTGTAGTAGCAGTCGGTTTTGTCGTTGGCTACCACGAACTGCACGGTGAAGCGGGTGCCGAGGGCGTAGTTGCTGGTGAGCGTAGGGCCGTTTTTGCCGTTGAGGTTGATGAAAAGCTTTTTGTCTTCAAGCCGGAACACGATAATGTCGTCGTCGGCATCATGGATCTGGCCCACCACGATATGCTTTTTCACGTCGGGCAAATGCGTTACGGCCTGGTCGATAAGCAGCGTATGCGTACCGCTGCCCGACGACCAGCTGGCCTTATAGGAGTTGCTGGTGGCGGGGACGGTCATTTCGCGCAGCTCCGAGCGCGGATAGCCCGAGCCGTTGGTTGTCACGCCGTCGGCATTAGCCCGGAACAGCACGGCGTCGTTGGTGGCGTTGAGGCGGAAAAAGCTGGAGTTGGCGAACGTGTTCAGCTGGGGCTGAAAAACCTCGTCCGGCTTTTCGGGCGCACCAATGGGCAGCGTCAGCTTCCACTTGCTCAGGTCGAGTACCTGGCCCGGATAGCTGATGTCGGTAGCGGGCGGGGTAACAGGCGGGGTAGCGGGTACAGTTACGGGACCCGGATCGGGCATGGCGGCCGGGGTAGCACACGACGAAAGCAGCAGGAATGCCCCAACAGCCCGGGCCGCGAAGAAAGCAACGGAATGTTTCATGATTTACTGTGTTTTTAACGAAGAAGATGGAAATAGCATCAGGAAACAGCTGGCCAAAACCAGCCGGCCAGAAAGCGGGCAGCTGCGGGGCTAGGGCGTAACCGGCACGTTGGCCACCCCGGCCGCGGCCCCGGTTACGCGGTTGCTGGCGTGCACCTGGTTGCCCAGCGCCGAGCCGTTTTTGGTTTGGATGTTGAAGCCGTAGCCGGCCGCCTGCACCGCGCACTGGTTGTCGCGGAACACGTTGCCCTCGCCCCAGCCCGCCACCGCTACGTGGGTCTGGTAGCCGTCGAGCAGCACGGGGCCGCCGTTGGTGCCGGTGTTGGCGCTGATGAGGTTGTTGTTGCCCTTGACGTCGAGCCAGCTGTCGGCGTAGTTGGCGCCGTCGAGCCCTTGGCCGTTGAAGGCGTTGCCGCGGATGATGCCGCCGGTGGTGCCCTCCTTGATGTCGATGTTTTCGGCCTTCACGTTGTTGCCGAAAACGTTGTCGAGCACCTGGTTGAAGTCGCACTTGTCGGGCTCGCCTTCGGTGTAGGTGGCCCAGTTGCTTTTGGCCGACCCGATGTAGCAGCCTTCGCCGTAGCCGGGCTGCTCCAGGCCGGTGCCCTGAATGGTGGAGTTGCGCAGCACGTTATAGGAGCTGAAGCGGCGAAAGTGAATGCCCTCCTCCCCGATGTCGAGAATGCTCAGCTCAGCAAACACGTTGTGGCTGCTGAAGTCCACCATCACCCCTTTTTTGGAGTTGGCCACCGTAAAGCCGCGGAACTCCCAGTGCTCGTTGCCCAGCAGAAACAGGGCCGCGTTGCCGCTTTTGCGGTTGCCGGTTTGCAGCAACGCCTGGCGGCTGCCCTGCAGCACAATGGAGTTGCCGGCCGTGCCGCTCAGGCCGCGGGCAATGCTAAACTGGCCGGTGTAGGTGCCGTCGGCCAGCGTAATCACGTCGCCGGGCCGGGCCGCGCCCAGGGCGGCCTGCAACTGGGCGGCCGTGGCCACGGCCACCTGGCGCCCCGCGGGCGGCACCACCGCCCCCCCGGCCCCCACCGCCGGGCCGGGCGAGGGGCTGGTTTTGGCGCAGGCCAGCGGGAAGGTAAGCAGCGCCGCGGTAGCCGAGCCAAGCAACAAGGAAGTACGCATAGCCATAATCAGCGGGTAAAAGAACAATGGGCGGCGAAAGCCGCGCGAAGCCGCGGGGCCGCCTTGAAAGCCGAACATCCTGCCGAAGCAGTCGAGCCGGGCTACCGTTTCAACTGCCGCGGCAGGATGTTGCAGGCACACGACTTCCCGCTCACTGCTTCACGATGCGGGTCGTGCTGCGCTGGGTGGCGTCGGTGTATTCTACCTGGTAGATGCCGGCGGGCAGCTGCTGCACGGCCAGGGGCGTGCGGGCCGCGCCGGGCTGGGCGGCCGCCGTGGCCACGAGCTGGCCGGTAACCGAATACACGGCCACGTGGGCGCCCGCGGCGGCGGCCGAGTGCAGCACTTCCAGCGTGCCGGCCACCGGGTTGGGGTAGGCCGTGAGGGCCGTAGCCAGGCGGGCCTTGCCGGCCGACAGCACGGCGCCGCGGCCCTTGAAGGTAACGTCTTTCAGCAGCGCGTAGCGGCCGTTGTTGGAGTTGTTGATGGCGAAATACAGGCGCACGGTCAGCTTCTGGCCGGCCGCCAGCACCAGGCCCGTAGTGCCGTTGAATGCGTAGCGGAACACGCCGCTGTTGCCGTTGGCGCTCACGAACTGGGGCAGCACGGCGGGCGTGGTGGTCGTGGCCCCGGTGGCCGGAAACGAGCCGTCGGCGGTGGCCGGCAGCGGGCCGCCGGCAGAGGTGGGCAGCGTCACGGTGCCCGAGGTGTAGCCCGCGTAGGCCGGCCCGATGCCGGCGCTGAAGTTGGCCGAGTCGCTGACGAAGCCGCTGCGCGAATACTGCAGTGCCACCCGCCCGCTGGGCGAGCTGGCGCCCGCCGCCGTAAACAGCAGCGAATCGAGGCGGGTGGGGGCCGAAGCCGTGACGGTGAACTCCTCGTAGAAGCCGCGCTGGGGGTTGGTGCCGGGGCCGCCGGCCGAGCCAACCCAGCCGCCGCCTTCGGCCGTAGGTGCAAACGCCTGCCCGCGCGAAGCCGAGTAGGCCGGGGCCGTGGTGCCGCTGGCCGGCACCGTGCCGTTGGACACCACGTAGCGGCTGAACGTGGCCGGGGCCGCCGTGAGGCCCGCCGAGCGCAGCGCCACGCTGTCCTGGTTGTTGGTTTTAAGCGACCATTGGGCGTAGCCGGCGGTTTGGGCCACGGCGGGCGCCAGCGGCAGCAAACCGGCTACGGCGGCGGCCAGCGTCAGTTTGCCCAGGGAAGTCAGGCGGCGCGGGCCGGCAGCGGAAGCATCGAGTAATAGGTTTCGCATAGTTGTTGGGTAAAGGGTTGGGTGAAAAATGGCGTTTGGTACTTGTTGGTGGGGTACAGAACTTCCCAGGAGGAAACCGGGAGCCTGTAGCGCGAAGCGCCAGCTTCGCGCATTGTCGAACGACGTCGTTTGGCCGTCAGCAACGACCCGCGAAGCTGGCGCTTCGCGCTACAGCCATTCTGCGTAAGCCCGCCGTTTACAGGCCCTGGGCCTGCAGAAAGCCGATGATGGCCTCGCTCACGCGCTTGTTGTCTTCCTTGGAAAACTTGCCGTGCTCGCCGCCTTCAATGGTCAGCATCTCGGTGTTCACTTTGGCCGCTTTCAGGCTTTTGAACAGGGCCACCGACTGGGCGTAGGGCACCGTCGAGTCGGCGTCGCCGTGGATGATGAAGGTGGGCGGGCTGGTTTTCTTCACGTAGCTCATCGGCGAAACCGACTGCACGAACTCCGCGTCGCGGGCCTTGGGGCCCAGCCACTGGGTGGCCGTTTTGGTTTTCCACTGGGCCACGTCGGCAATGCCGTACTTGTCAATAATGGCCCGGATTTTCAGCGGCTCGGGGGCCTTGCACTGGGCGTCAAACTTGGGGTCGTTTTCGAGCAGCCCCGCCATCAGGGCCAGGTGGCCGCCCGAGGACGTGCCCAGCACCACAATCTTTTTGGGGTCGATGTTGAGCTGCTTGGCGTTGTTGACCAGGTAAATCAGGGCGCAGCGCACGTCCTCGATGGCGGCCGGGGCCGGGGCGTAGGGCGAGAGGCGGTACTCCACGTTGGCCACGCTCCAGCCCTGCTTGAAAAAGCTGCTGAAACCCGACTGCGACTCCTTGGTGCCCTTGTTCCAGCCCCCGCCGTGCAGGTTCACAATCACCGGCACGGGCTTGCGGCTGGCCTTGTTCAAATACAGATCCATGCGCCCGTCCCAGGGGCCAACTTTGGTGTACACCGCGTTCAGCTCGGTAGTAAAGCCGGGGGGCGTGGTCACCACCTTCACCGTCGAGTCGGTGGGGATGGGCGGCGGGGGCGGCGGGGTCTGCTGGGCACACACCGCGGTAGCCAGCCCCAGCAGGGTGCCGGTCAGGAAGAAGAATGATTTCATCTGGAAAGCGAAAAGAGTTGCCGTCTGCCGGCTACCAGCCGGGGTTCTGGGTCATGAGCTTGTTGAGGGCCAGCTCGTTGGCCGGGATGGGCCAGAGCAGGTCGCGCTCCGAGGCGTTCTGGTAGGGCACCAGCGACGAGTTGCGGCCGTTGTAGCCCAAGGCGTTATTGCTGCTCGACGGGGCCTGGGTGCTGATAATCGGAATCATGCCCTTGAGCGTGGGCAAAAAGATGTTCCAGCGAAGCAAGTCCAGCTTGCGCCAGCCCTCGAAGGCCAGCTCCCGGCCCCGCTCGTCCTTGATGCGGGTGAAGAACGCGCTCTGGCTCTGGCCGGTGGGCACATCCACGGTGGGGGCGGCGGTGCCGACGGGCAGGCCGTAGCCGCGGCGGCGCACCTGGTTGAGGGCGTCGAGGCCGGCGGCGGTGGGGCCGCCGTTTACCTGGCTGTCGGCCTCGGCAAACATGAGCAGCACATCGGCGTAGCGCAGCAGCGGCCAGTTAGTGGGGCTCAGGTTTTTGGCGTAGGGCTTGAAGGCCTCGCCTTCGCGCCGCCACTTATTGATGTAGCGGCCCCAGGTGTAGGTGCTGGCGTAGGGCGTGGCGCCGCGCGTAGCGTCGTAGTTGGGGTAGTAGTAGGTGGCAATGTTCCAGTCGCGGCGCAAGTCGCCGGTGCCGTAGAGGGCGTACTGCACGCCGGTGGCCACGTAGGTGCCCTGCATGAAGCCCAGCTCGGTGATGTCGTTGCGCACGCCCAGCGTGGAGGCGAAGCGCCCGCCCTCGTTGTAGATGCTGCCCACGCCGTTGCCGTTGAACTCCACTTCCCACATGCTCTCGCGCAACTCGTAGATATCGGCCGAGTGGTTTTTAAAGATCTGCGAGTAGTTGGGGTTGAGGCCGTGCTGGCCCGAATTGATGACTTTCAGGGCCCAGGTGCGGGCGGCGGCGTACTTGCTGGGGTCGTTGAGGCGGCCGGCGGCGTACAGGTTCACGCGGGCCAGCACGCCGGCGGCGGCCGTTTTCGAGATGCGCCCGCTGTGGCCCCACTCGGTGCCGTTCTTGAGCACGCCCTCGGCCTCGGTCATGTCGCGGATAACCTGGGCGTACACCTCGGCGGCGGGCGTGCGGGCAATGTCCACGTTGTTGGCGGCGGTGGTCGATTGCAGCTTCAGCGGCACATCGCCCCAGTAGCCCACCAGCACGAAGTGGTAGTAGCCGCGCAAAAACAGCGCCTCGGCCCGAATCTGGGCCTTTACCACGTCGGAGGTGTTGGCCTTATCCAGGTTTTCGAGCAGCACGTTGGCCCGGTTGATGGCCTCGTACAGGTTGCTCCAGCAGTTGACCAGATTGGCGTGGGCCGCGTCGTAGCCGTACTGGCTCACGGCGGGCGCCGTGTTGCTGCGGGCCAGCATCTCGTCGGTGGCCGCCGGGGCTTCCAGCGACAAAAAGCGCGAGTACGTCGATTCCTCGGTGCTGCCGGTGTAGGTAATTTCCTGGCCCAGCTTGCCGTACACGCCCATCAGGGCCGCCGTCAGCTGGCTTTCGTTGTTGTAGAAGCCCTGCGGGGCCACAAAGTCGTCGGGCGTGGTGGCCAGAAAATCCTGGCAGGAGCTCAGGCCGGCCAGCGCCAGCGAGAGGCCGAGGGCAGAAGTAATAAATGACTTTCTCATGAGAAGGCGGGTGGGAAGAGGGTTTTTAATCAGCTGTTAGCTAGTAGCTGCTAGCTGTTAGCTCTCGGGTGGTTTACATGCGGTAACCGTTGCCAGACGCACGGCCACTTAAGATATGGGGCGTCAAAAAGCTAACAGCCACCAGCTAATAGCTAACAGCTAAAACTACAGCGACACGTTCAGGCCCAGCGTGTAGGTGCGGGCGCGGGGGTAGGCCGAGAAATCGAAGCCCGGCGTGAGCGGCGAGCTGTAGATGGACACCTCCGGGTCGTTGCCCGAGTACTTGGTCCAGGTCAGCAGGTTCTGGGCCGAGGCGTAGAAGCGCAGCGTTTTCAGGTGGGCCTTGCTCGTCAGGGTGGCCGGTACGGTGTAGCCCAGGTTCACCGTTTTCAGGCGCAGGTACGAGCCGTCTTCGATGGTGCGCGTCGAGTACACCCGCGGGCCCTGGCCGCCGACGCGGAAGTTCTTGCTGTCCGGATTCTCGGGGCTCCAGCGGTCCACGTAGCTCTCGAACTGGTTGAGGCCGTTTTTCAGCGCCCCACCCTCGAACAGGATGCGGTTGGCATTGAGCAGGTCGCCGCCGTAGGAGAACTGCAGGAACACGTTCAGATCGAAGCCCTTGAAGCCGAAGTTGTTGCTGAAGCCGCCGATGAACTTGGGGTTGGGGTTGCCGATGATGGTGCGGTCACTGTTGTCGACCTGGCCGTCGCCGTTCAGATCCACGTAGCGGATGTCGCCGGGGCGGATGCTGGTGCGGGCGTTGCCGTTGTTGGGCACATCGGCCTTGAGCACGTAGTTGCCGTTCACCACGTCGAAATCAGCAATCTGGTAGTTGCCGGCCCACTGGAAGCCGTAGAAGCGGGCCACCGGCGCGCCGATTTCGGCCAGGTAGGCGGGCACGTTGCCGTAGCCCGAAGAGGACTGCCAGCGCACCGACGACTGGATAAACTCCTGGTTGCGGGTCAACTCCAGCACCTCGTTGCGGTTGAAGGCCAGGTTGAAGTTGCTCGACCAGTTGAACCGCGTGCTCTGCACGTTCACCGTGCCCAGCGTCAGCTCCAGGCCCTGGTTCTGCACCGCCCCAATGTTCTGGAAGGCCGAGGTGTAGCCGCTGGTAGGCGGCAGCAGCGAGTTGAGCAGCAGGTCGGTGGTTTTCTTGCGGTAGGCATCCACGGTCAGCGTCACGCGCTGCTCGAACAGGCCCAGGTCGAAGCCCAGATCAGCCTCCTGGGTGGTTTCCCAGCGCAGGTCGCGGTTACCGAGCGTGAGCGGCACCACCGCCCGGATGAACACCCCGCCCGGCGAGTACGACTCGCCCACGGGCAGGCCCAGCGAGGGCAAGTAGGCGAAGTCATCGACCCGGTTATTGCCGATGAAGCCGTAGCTCACCCGCAGCTTGGCGTCGGAAATAGCCTTGATGTTGCTCAGAAACGCCTCTTTGTTGAGCTGCCAGGCCAGCGCGGCCGACGGGAAGTAGCTCCACTTGTTACCGTCCGCAAACTTCGACGAGCCATCGGCCCGGAACGACACCGTGGCCAGGTAGCGGTCCTTGAAGGTGTAGTTGACGCGGCTCAAAGCCGAAGCCAGCGTGTTGGACGAGCGCACGGCCGTAATCGTAAACGGAATGCCCTCGTCGAGGCCACTGATGCCCAGCTGCTCGTTGGGAATGAGAATGGCGCCGTTGCCGTACTGCGAGTAGCGGCTGCGCTGCACCGTGAAGCCACCCAGCACGTTCAGGCGATGGTCGCGCCGGATCTGCTTGGTGTAGGTGAGCGTGTTTTCATTCACTAGGTTATTCTGCTCGGTGTACGTCACCGAGCCGTTCACGCCGTTCTGGCCGTTGGGGTTGTTGAGGTTGCCGGTGCGGGTTTGGGAGTTGTTGAACACGTCGTAGCGCAGCACCCGGCGGTCGACGCCCCCGGTTACGCGCAGCTTCAGCGACTTGGTGAACTTGTACTCGGCGTAGCCGTTGGCCGTAAGCTGGTTGGTGGTCCGGTCGCGCACCTCGTTGTTGACCGTGAACAGCGGGTTCCACTGGTAGTTGTTGGCCCCTACTACATCCTCGTCCTCGGCGTTATCGAGCAGCTGGCGCAGGTTGCCGTTGCCCACGATGGGCCGGTAGCCATACAGGCTGGTAAGCAGCGAGAAATCGGAGTTGGAGGAGCCCGAAACCGGCGTGCCGGTGGTGGCAATGTTGCTGTAGTTGGCGTTCAGGCCCACCCGCAGGTTCTGCTGCACGTCCTGGTCGAGCGTCACGCGGGCCTGGTAGCGCCGGAAACCCGAGTTGATGATGGTACCGTCCTGGTTGAGCACCGAGCCCGAAAGCGAGTAGCGCGTGCCCTTGCTGCCGCCGCGCACGGCCAGGTTGTGGCTCCACATGGGCGCCAGGCGCAGAATTTCCTTCTGCCAGTCGATGCCCTCCTCGTCGCGGTAGCTTTCCAGGGTGCGGCCGTTGGTCAGGTACAGGCGGCGGGCGGCCACCGAGTCGAAGTCGAACTGCAGCTTCACGAAGTCGTAGGGCTTCATGAGCTTGGCCCGCGACAGGCTTTCCTGCAAACCGAAGTAGGTGTCGTAAGTGATGGTAGGCGTGCCGTCGGAACCCCGCTTGGTGGTGATGAGCACCACGCCGTTGGCCCCGCGCGAGCCGTAAATGGCCGTCGACGAGGCGTCCTTCAGAATCTGAATCGACTCGATATCCGAGGGGTTGATGGCGTTGTTGTTGTAGTTCTCAATCGGGAAGCCATCCACCACGTACAGCGGCGAGTTGTCCTGGGTGATGGAGTTGCCGCCCCGGATAACGATGTTGGGCGCGGCGCCCGGCTGCCCGTCGGGCGAGGTCACCTGCACGCCGGCCACGCGCCCGGCCAGCGCATCGTCGAAGGATTTGACGGGAGCCTTGTTCAGATCGTCCATGTTCACCGAGCCCACCGAGCCGGTCAAATCGGCCCGCTTCACCTCGCCGTAGCCCACTACCACCACCTCTTCGAGGCTCTGGGGGTTGGCCTTGAGCGTGGCGTTGAGCAAAGCCGTGTTCTTGATGGCGCGCTCCAGCGGCATGTAGCCAATAAAGGAGAACACCAGCGTACCCTGCCCGTCGGGCACCTGCAGGCTGTAAAAGCCTTCGTTGTTGGTCGAGGTGCCGATAGTCGTGCCCTGCACCACCACGGTGGCGCCCACCAGCGTTTCGCCGGCCGCATCCACCACGGTGCCCGATACGGTGAGGCCTTGCTGGGCCTGAACTACCAGCGGGCCGCATACCAGTAGCAGCAGCAGCACGAGCGCCCGCACCGCAGAGGTGGCCACGGGCCAGCGCCGGGGCGGCGAAGAAAGTAAGCGTATCATCAAAGAGGGAATTTTTGAAAAGTGGGAAGAAAAGAGCGAGGATGGTAGGCGGCGCAAGTAGCCGCCAGTGCCCCGGCAGCGCGGGGGCGCTACGGCGGCAGCAAGCCGGTTGTATTCGTGGGTGATGCGGAAGCCAGGGTTTATGCGGATGGAAGCAAGCACCAACAGCCGGACTTTACCGGGGGAATTAGCGCGCCCCCGTAGCCCCGGCCGCCGGGGCCGCCAGACCATCGGGGCCCGGCCGGAACCAACGCGGCCCGGCCTGGGCGGCCGTTACGGGCCGGACCAGGGCCGGCACCGGCGCGCCCTTGGCGGCGGGCACCAGCAGCCCGTCGGCTGATTTCTGGCTGATCATATTGGCCGCCTGTAAACCAGCAATGGTGGGGCCGGCCCCGGCCGCCTGGTACCGATTGCCGACCAGCGTCAGCCCGCTGATATCGGCCGTAACCGCAAAGGGCGCGGGCAGCTTGGGACCGTAGAAAACGTTGTTTTGCAACTGCACGCCGGCCGGGGCCAGGGTGCGCTCCTTGTCCTTGCCGGCCGCCAGATCTACGAGGCGGCAATTGACGAACGTGTTGTTCTCGATGAGCACGTCGCGCACGGCGGCGTAGCGGTTGAGGGGCGAGTTGGGCACCCCGTACATAATAACCAGAGCCCCTTTGAAGCCACTGCCCCGCAAGTCGGCGAAGTAGTTGCCGCGCACCTGGTGCCCGGCGTTAATCACATGCACGCCCCCGGTCTGCTCCTGGCCGTTGCCCAGGAAGTAGTTGCCCTCGATGAGGTTGTTGTTGCCGTGGCGCAGCACCACCGCGCCCGCGCATTCCTCGAACACGTTGCGGCGCACCACATTCTGGCCCGACTTGATGGACACAATTTCGGCCTCGCCGTCGCAGTGGTAGAAGTAGTTTTCCTCCACCACCGTGCCCGAGTTCGTGAGCGAGGTTTCGGCCAGGCCGATGCGGATGGTTTCGCCCCCATTGGCCCCCAGCGGCGGCCGGGGCCCGAAGTAGTTGTGGTCGATGCGGTGCTGGTTGTCGCGGCTTTCGGCCGTGGGCAGCTCAATCACCATGGTTACGCCCCCGGTCGTTTTGCCGGCCACGTAGTTGTGGTCGAAGCGGTTTTGCTGGCCGTAAAAGTGGATCCACTTGTCGTCCTTGTCGCTGGCGGGGCGGTTATAGTCGGCAATTACGCACTCGGTTACCCGGCAATGGTTGGCCAGGCCCTTGGCACCGTCGCGAAACTCAATAACGCCTCCTTTGGGTGAGTAGCCCTCCCGGAAATCCAACCCCGACACCACCAAGTACTCCCCGCTCAGCCGCAGGCTCGACTGGCCGGTCAGCTGCACGGCGCCCGGCCGTTCGGCCCGCAGCACAATGGGCCGCTGGGCCGTGCCGCGACCCTGCAGCACGAGCGGCGCATCGCGCCAGGTACCGGCGGCCAGCACCAGCGTGTCGCCCGGCTGCAGCTTGGGCACGGCCGCCTGAAAGGCGGTTGGGTCGGCAACTTTGATGGTGGCGGCCTGCGCGCCGGCCAGACCGGTTGAGCTCAGCAGGGCAGTCAGGAATGAGCGCGTAAAGGGCCGCATGTTGAAGGCTGTAGACAGTTGATAAACAAGGGCTCTGGCGGATAATCGGCAGCGCGGCTCTTTTTCAAATGTAGACCTTTAAAAGACCAATAATCAAGCACTTTGGCCCTTCCCCGCGGGCGAACGATATTCCCGAAGCAAGCAAAAAGCGTTACCGGCAACGTTACCGGTAACGCTTGTGTGCAAAATTATGGCCTAGGTAGATATTGCATCAATCGGGCATTTTTCAGGAGGAAATCAACCCTGATTTTCTCCTTTTTTGCGATTTTTTCGCTCTCCGCATCGGGTGCCGGAGTCAGGACTCACTCACCCCTACCCCACCGCCACCCGTGGCGGCCACCAGCCCCGCATAAAAAGGCCGGCCCCCGGCAGCCACCGCCCGGCACCCGAAGCGGAGCAGAGCGGGGCCGCCGGGGGCCGGACTTGTATGCGGGGCGTTGGCTTAGAGCCCGGCCAGCTGCTGATCCAGGGCGGCAATCTGGGCCTCTGCGTCGGCCAGCTTCTGCCGCTCGCGCTCCACCAGCTCGGGCTTGGCGTTGGCCACGAACTTCTCGTTGCTCAGCTTCTTGCTCACCGAGTCGCGGAAGCCCTGGGCGTATTCCAGCTCCTTGGTCAGGCGCTCCTTCTCGGCCCCGAGGTCAATCTGGCCTTCGAGGGGCACAAAGAACTCGGCCCCGCCGGCCACGAAACCCACGGCGGCGGCCGGGGCGGCTTCTACCACCGAAATGTCGGTGAGGGCGGCCAGCTTGCGGATGATGCCGCCGTAGTCGGCCAGCAGGGTTTGCAGCGTGGCATCGGTGGTTTTGGCGGCCAGGGTCAGGGGCTTGTTGGGGCCCAGGCCCTTCTGGTTGCGGATGGTGCGCACGCCGCCCACCACTTCCAGGGCCTGAGCCATGCGGGCGAGCAGCGCGGGCGCGTCGGCCACGGGCTGGGGCTTGGGCCAGGCGGCCACGCAGGCATACTCCTTGGGTCCGCGCTCCTTGAGCTCGTGCCAGATTTCCTCCGTGATGAAGGGCATGAACGGGTGCAGCAGGCGCAGCAACGTTTCGAGGAGGCCGGTGGTGTGGCGCAGGGTTTCGGGGTCAGGGCCTTGTTGGACGATAACTCGGTGAACGGCATGCCAGAGCCCGTCGTGCCTCGCGCCTGCGCGGCCCGTCGGGCTGCACTTCGTTTAGCTCAGAAGCAGCACTTACCCAGACGAAAAATTATGGGCGGCTTTGTAAGGCCGGGGCTGCCGGGCCGACTATAGCCCCAGATTCACCTAATCTGCTGCCAAAGCCGAACGCATGAAGATTCCAGCCTTTTTTGCCCTGACTACCCTGACCGCCGCCGTTGCCCTGACGGCCTTCACCACGCTCAACCCGGCCCGGTTGCCGGCGGCTACGGCGGTGGTAGCCGCCGCCCCCGCAGTGGACCACAGCCGCTACGACCGGCTACTGAAAAAGCACGTCACCGATAAGGGCCTGGTCAATTACAAGGGCTTCAAGGCCGATGAGCAGGAATTCAACCAGTACCTGGCCCTGCTGAGCAAAAACCCGCCGGCCGCCAATTGGAGCAAAAACGAGCAGATGGTGTACTGGATAAACGCCTACAACGCCTACACCATCAAAACCGTCCTCAATCATTACCCGCTCAAGAGCATCAAGGAAATAGGCTCCTCCATCCAGATTCCGTTCGTCAATACGCCCTGGGCGGATAAGTTTTTCAGCATCGGGGGCCAGAAAATGAGCCTCGACAATATTGAGCACGGCACGCTGCGCAAGAAGTACAACGAGCCGCGCATTCACTTCGCCCTGGTGTGCGCGGCCCTGAGCTGCCCGCCCCTGCGCATCGAGGCCTACACCGCCGCCCGCCTCGATGCCCAGCTCGACGACCAGGGCCGCGCCTTTCTCAACAACCCGGCTAAAAACAACATCAGCTCCGGCAAGGCGCAACTCTCCAAATACTTCGACTGGTACAAGGGCGACTGGACCAGCAACGGCCAGTCGGTAGCCAAGTGGGTGAACCGGTACTCGAAAACCACCATCACCGAGCAAACCCCCGTTTCCTTCCTCGATTACAACTGGCAGCTCAACGAGCAATAAACCCGCCCCCCCCACCACCGCACTAGCTGATTTATGTTGCCTGCCGTTCCCCAGACGATGCTTTTACCTGGTAGTCCGCCGTGCCTCGGCGCGGCGGAAATCGGCCTGGGCACGGTGAGCATCATCATTCCGGCCTACAACGAAGCGGCCGGCATCGGGGCGCTGCTGGCTTACCTGCGGCAGGCCACGGCCGACGAGCCGGACCTGGAAATCATCGTGGTGGATGGGGGCAGCACCGACGGCACCCGGGCGCGGGCCCGGCGGGCGGGCGCAACGGTGGTGCGCAGCCCGCGCAAGGGCCGCGCCGCCCAGCTCAACTACGGAGCCCGGCAGGCCGGCGGCGACATTCTGTACTTCCTGCACGCCGACTCCTACCCGCCGCCGGGCTTTGTGGCCGATTTGCGGCACGCCCGGCGCCAGGGCTGCGGCAGCGGCTGCTACCGCCTGGCCTTCGACCATGGGCACTGGTTTCTGCGCTTCAGCGCCTGGTGTACGCGCCTGCCGCTGCTGTTGGTGCGCTTCGGCGACCAGAGCCTGTTTGTGCAGCGCGACGTGTTTGCGGGCATCGGCGGCTTCCGCGAAGACCTGCTGGTGATGGAAGACCAGGAAATTGTGCGGCGGCTGCAGGCGCACGGCCCCTTCCGGGTGCTGCCGCGCGCCGTCACGACTTCGGCCCGCAAATACCTGGACAACGGCGTGTTCCGCCTGCAGGCGGCCTTTACCCTGATTGCCGGACTCTACTGGCTAGGTGTGTCGCAGCCTCGGCTGGTGCGGCTTTACCGGCAACTGATTCGGCAGGACAAGCTGTAGCTGCACCAGCGGCCGTGTGGTGCCTGGCCTGCTCTGGCCAGTGCGCCAAGCGAAGCGGCGGCGACCAGCAGCGGCCTTACCAATTGAGGTTACGCAGTACACGTCGCCCTCCGCGTGCGCCTCACCCCCTAGCCCCCTCTCCGAAAAGGAGAGGGGAGACTAGCCTATAATTTAATATCCTAAAAATCAATGCTTTGAATTGAAAGCTAGCACTAGGCTAGTTCCCCCTCTCCTTTTCGGAGAGGGGGCTAGGGGGTGAGGCGTACGTTAGAACGGTCTGGCTGCGTAACATCAGTTACCAGTACTTGAAAATGGTCCACAGAATCTTGTAGCCCGCCCCGATAGTGCCGCGCACCATGCCCGACACCTTGCTGGTGCCGATGCGGCGGCGGTAGCGCACGGGCACTTCCACCACGCGCAGGCCCAGGCGGGCGGCCTTCACCTGCATTTCCACGGTCCAGCCGTAGGTGGTGTCGGCCATGTGCAGGCGGTTGAGGGCGGCGGTGCGGATGGCGCGGAACGGGCCCAGGTCGGTGTGGGTGCCGCCGTAGCGCAGGCGCAGCAGGCGCGTGGCCAGCCAGTTGCCGAAACGCTGCTGGGGTAGCAGCGCACCCCGTTCCCGCTCGCCCAGGGCCCGCGAGCCGATAACCATATCGGCGGTGCCGGCCAGCAGGGGCGCCAGCAGCTCGGGCAGCTGCTCGGGGTAGTCGGAATGGTCGCCGTCGAGAAACACCAGGATTTCGGGGCGCTGGCCGGCGGGCTGGGCCGCGTAGTAGGCCAGGCCCGCCAGGCAGGCCGAGCCATAGCCGGGGCGGGGCTCGGGCACCACGGTGGCCCCGGCGGCGCGCGCGACCCGGGCCGTGTCATCGGTCGAGGCGTTGTCCACCACCACTACTTCCTGGGCCACCCCGGCCGGCAGCTCGGCCAGTACCAGGGCAATCGACTGGGCTTCATTATGGGCCGGAATGAGTACGGCGATGCGGGGAGTGGGGAACATCAAGAGAAAAACAACGAGAAGAATTGGCGAATGCGCCGCGCCCGGCCAACCGGTGGCGGGCGTGGCGGCAGTCGCGGCATTGGGCCCCGGCCTTACAGCCGGCCCGAAAAAAAGGTTGGGCGGGGGTATTGGTCGCGCAGCGGCCAAAAAAAACCGGGGAGATGCTGTAAGGGTGCTGCCGCCGCTGCGACTGCCGCCCCGGTTGGCCCGCCGTCCGGTCCGGCTTCACCTTCAAGCTGCCCCTTATGCACCTGGTAATCATTGGCAACGGCATCACGGGCGTCAGCGCCGCCCTCACGGCGCGCCGCCTCGACCCGGCCGCCCGCATCACGCTGGTGTCGGCCGAAAGCGCCCACCATTACTCGCGCACGGCCCTCATGTACATTTACATGGGCCATATGCGCTACCAGGACACCAAGCCCTACGGCGACTGGTTCTGGGCCGAAAACCGCCTGGAGCTGGTACACGCCGAAGCCACCGGCCTCGACCCCGCCGCCCGGCAGGTGCAGTTGAGCACCGGTTCGCGTCTGCCTTACGAGAGGCTGCTGCTGGCCACGGGCTCGGTGACGCGTTTCTTCGGCTGGCCCGGCCAGGAGCTGCGCGGGGTGCAGGGCCTCTACGGCCTGCCCGATTTAGAGAAGATGACCCGCGACACCCAGGGCATTGCGCGGGCCGTGGTGGTGGGCGGCGGCCTGATTGGCATCGAGCTGGCCGAGATGCTGCACGCCCGCGGCATCCACGTTACGCTGCTCGTGCGCGAGAGCCGCTACTGGGAGCTGGTGCTGCCCCCGGAAGAAGCCGCCCTGGTCGAGCGCCAGATTGCCCTTCACCACCTCGACCTGCGTTTGGAAACGGAAATGCGCGCGGTACTCGGCGACGCCGACGGCCGGGTGCGGGCCGTGGTGACCACCGCCGGCGAGGAGCTGCCCTGCCAGTGGGTGGGCATCGCCACGGGCGTGGCCCCCAACCTGGCCCTGGCCACGTCGGGCGGCATCGAAACCGACCGCGGCATCCTGGTCGATGAGCACCTGCAAACCAGTGTGCCCGACGTGTACGCCGCCGGTGATTGCGCCCAGCACCGCGCGCCCGCCGCCGGGCAGGTGCCCCTGGAGCAGCTCTGGTACACCGGCCGCCTGCAGGGCGAAACCGTGGCCCACACCATCTGCGGGCAGCCCACCCCCTACCGGCGGGGCCAGTGGTTCAATTCGGCCAAGTTCTTTAATCTCGAATACCATACCTACGGCCGCGTGCCGGCGGCGCCGGAAGCGGGCACCCGCACCTTTTGCTGGCAGCACCCCGGCGGCGGCCAGCTGCTGCGCATCAACTTCGAGGCCGATGAGGGCCACGCCGTGACGGGCATGAACGCGCTGGGTTTGCGCCAGCGCCACGCCGTGTGGGAGCAGTGGCTGCGCGCGGCCACGCCCGTAACCGAGGTACTGGCCCGCCTGGGGGAGGCCAACTTCGACCCCGAGTTTTTCCGGCGGCACGAGCCGGCCATGCGGGCGGCCTTCGCCCGGCAGTTTCCCGACCTGCCGCTGGCCACAACCAGCGCTGGCCGCCGGGCCGTTTGGTCAGTCTGATGCCGGGCTGCTGTTAGCCTGATGCCGCTTTGGCAACGCCGTTTCTTTCTTCTTCCCTTTTGTCGCCTGTTCTGATGTCCGTTACCGCTTCCCCCTCCCTGGCCCTGGCCCAACCGGCCGGCCCCGCCCCGGTTCCGCTCGAAAAAGCGGCCCTCACGGCGGTAGCCCTGGGCCTGCTGGCGCTGCTGGCCGCCGCCTTCGATGCCGACCCCGCCCGCGCCCGCCTGAGCATGTACGCGGCCCTGGCCCTGGTGAGCGGCGGCACGCTGGCCTGGTCGTGGCAGGTGTTTGGGCGGGGGCCGGCCGGGGTGCGGCAGCACGGCCTGTGGCAGCGGGCCAGCACCGCGCGCGGCGCCATTGCCTGGGTCACGGGGCTGGTGCTCACGGGCTTTTACGTGGTGCTGTACTGGTTTCCCGGGCTGCTCGAAAACCTGATTCGTACCCTTGACCCGTTCAGCCAAGCGCTGCGCCACAAGGCCGCCGACCAATGGTTTCTCTACGGCACGTTCTACACGCTGGCCGTGCTGCTGATGGGCGGGCGGGCGCTGTGGAAGTACCGCCATTCGCCCTACCAGCGCATCCGCACGGCCTCGGTCATGTTCTTTCAGCTGGGCTTTGCCTTTCTGCTGCCGGGGCTGCTGCTGGCCTTTCAGCAGCCCGAGTACTACTTCAGCTACTTCTGGCCCCTCAAGTACGACTACCTGTTTCCGGGCACCGTCAGCTCGCTGGTACAAAACGGCGGGCTGGGCGTGTTCATGGTGTTCTGGGGCGGGCTGATGTCGCTGGTAGCCACGCCGGTGCTCACCTACTTTTTTGGCAAGCGCTGGTACTGCTCGTGGGTATGCGGCTGCGGCGGCCTGGCCGAAACCGCCGGCGACCCCTACCGCCACCTTTCCGACAAAAGCCGCCTGGCCTGGAAGTGGGAAGTGCGCATTATCTACACCGTGCTGGTAGTGATTGTGCTGCTCACGGTGCTGCTGTGGGTGGGCGCTTCGGGCGCGGTACCGGCCCTGGAGGCCACTACCCAGCCCCTGAGCAAAGCGTATGGCTTTGCCATCGGGGCCGTGTTTTCGGGCGTGATTGGGGTGGGCTTTTACCCCCTGATGGGCTCGCGGGTGTGGTGCCGCTTCGGCTGCCCCATGGCGGCCTACCTGGGGCTGCTGCAAAAGCACTTCTCGCGCTTCCGCATCACCACCAACGGGGCCCAGTGCATTTCGTGCGGCAACTGCTCGAACGTGTGTGAGATGGGCATCGACGTGAAGCAGTACGCCCAGCGCGGCGAGCCCATCATCCGGGCCTCCTGCGTGGGTTGCGGCATGTGCTCCACGGCCTGCCCCCGCGGCGTGCTCAACCTCGAAAACGGCCCCCGCGAAGGCCGCTACCAGGGCTCCCAACTCATTCATGCCGATTCGCTGCGGATATTGAGCTAGGCCAGCGGCCGGCGAAGTAGTGGCGCTTATTCCTGTTTGCTTATGCTGATTCTGGAAATGGGGGCCGTGGCCCTGTACGGGCTGTGTCTGGTGTTTATGTTGGGCTTCAGCCTGGCGCAGTGGCGGCTCACCCGGCTGGCCCGCCGGGCGGCCCAGGCCCCGCCGGAGCCCGCGCCCGCGCCGCCCGCGCAGTGGCCCCGCGTAACGGTGCAGCTGCCCGTCTACAACGAGCTGGCCGTGGTAGCGCGCATTATCGACGCAGCCGCCGCCCTCGACTACCCCGCCGACCGCCTGCACATTCAGGTGCTCGACGACTCCACCGACGAGAGCGTGGCGCTGGCCGCCCACCGCGTGGCCTACCACCAGGACCGGGGCCTGCGCATCGACCACGTGCGCCGGGCCACCCGCCAGGGCTACAAGGCCGGGGCCCTGGCCCACGGCCTCACCGAAACCGACGGCGAGTTCGTGGCCATCTTCGACGCCGACTTTGTGCCCACGCCCGACTTTCTGCGCCGCACCCTGCCCTACTTTGATGCGCCCGAAGTGGGCGTGGTGCAAACCTGCTGGGGCCACCTCAACGAAAGCGAGTCGCTGCTCACCCGCCTGCAGGCCTTCGGGCTGAACGCCCACTTTCTGGTGGAGCAGGTAGGGCGCGCGGCCGGGGGCCACTTCCTTAACTTCAACGGCACGGGCGGCGTGTGGCGGCGCACCTGCATCGAGGATGCCGGCAACTGGCAGGCCGATACCCTCACCGAAGACCTGGACCTGAGCTACCGGGCCCAGCTGCGCGGCTGGCGCTTCGTGTACCGCCCCGACATCGTGGCCCCGGCCGAGCTGCCCGCCCACCTGGCGGCCCTCAAGTCGCAGCAGTACCGCTGGAACAAGGGCGCCGCCGAAACCGCCCGCAAGCACCTGGGCCAGGTGTGGCGCTCGGCCGGTCTGCCCCTTTCCACCCGCGTGCACGCCACCTTTCACCTGCTCAATAGCACCGTGTTTGCCGTGATTCTGCTGATGGCTTTGCTGAGCGTGCCGCTGGTGTGGGTGCGGGCGCACCGGCCCGAGTTTCGGCCGGTTTTTCACCTGGCGGCGGGCTTTGTGCTCACCTTCGTGCCCCTCACCTACTACTACTATACCACCTGGCGGCTGGCGGGCGGCCGACGGGCCACGGGGCGCTGGTTCGGGCCGCAGTTTCTGCTGTTTCTGGCCGTGTCGATGGGCCTGGCCCTGCACAACGCCCGCGCCGTAGCGGAGGGCTTCTGGGGCCGGGCCACGCCGTTTGTGCGCACGCCCAAGCAGGGCAGCGCCGCCGCCGGGCCGCTCGCCGCGCGGGCTGCCCGCAGCCGGGGCGCGTGGCCGTGGGCCGAGAGCCTGCTGCTGCTGTACTTCCTGGCCGGCATGGGCGCGGGGCTGTACTACCGCGACTACGGCCTGCTGCCGTTTCACCTGCTGCTGGTGGTGGGCCACGCCACGCTGATCTGGTACGCCTGGCGCACGGGGGCAGCCGCCACCGCCGCGCCGGTCCTGATGGGCGGCGAGGCCGTAGTAGCAAGCTGAGGCCCGCCCGGGCCGCTCCGTTTCGACTCCTACTCCGTTGCCCATGCCCCTCACGCTGCGCCCCGTTGCCCCCGCCGACCTGCCCACGCTGCTGCCGCTGATGGCCGATTTCTACCAGCACTTCGGCTACGCCCACAACCCCGCCGCGCAGCAGGCGCTGGTGGCCAAGTTCGTGGCCCACCCGGAGTGGGGGACGCTTTACCTGCTGGATGATGACGGCCGAGCCATGGGCTACGTGGCCCTCACCTACGGCTTCACCTTTGAGCGGGGCGGGCGCTACGCCCTGGTCGATGAGCTGTACGTGACCGGCGCGGCCCGGAGCCAGGGTGTGGGCCATGCCGCGCTGCTCCTGTTGCAGCAGCTGGCCCGGGCCGCGGGCCTGGTGGCTTTGTACCTGCAAACCGAGTCCTACAACGCCAGCGCCCAGCGCCTGTATGAGTCTGTGGGCTTCGTGGATGATGGACGGCGCAACTTGGCCTGGCTGAGCGGTAGTTGAAGGTCAAAACTTTGTTTTGGACCGACCGGTTCTGAATCGTCAGCAAAATGGCCGGATTTGGCTATCAGATTGAGTCATCATTTAATCACCGTCCGGCTTTCGCCTCCTGGCAATTTTACCCCATCCTTTCACCGTAGCAAAACCGCTTAAAATGAGCAAAGCCCTGATTATCGTCGACGTGCAAAACGACTATTTTGAAAATGGTGCTATGGAGCTCGTGGGCCCCTTGCCAGCCAGCGAAAACGTAAAACGGGTGTTGGCAAAATTCCGCGAACAAAACCTGCCCATCGTCCATGTGCACCACCTGGGCGTATCGCCCAACGCGACGTTCTTCCTGCCCGGAACTGAAGGAGCCGAAATTCACGCGAACGTGAAACCGGAAGCCGGCGAAAAAACGGTGCAGAAATACTACCCGAACAGCTTCCGCGAGACGGACTTGCTGGAACACCTGCAAGGGCTTGGGGTCAAGGACTTGGTGATTACGGGCATGATGACGCATATGTGCATCGATGCCACTACCCGCGCCGCCCGCGACCTGGGCTTTGAATGCACCGTCATCGGGGATGCCTGTGCCACCAGAGACCTGGAAGTAAATGGTGCGCACGTGAAAGCCGCTGACGTGCAGACTGCCTTTTTAGCCGCGCTGTCCTCTTTCTACGCCAAGGTTCAAAACACGCAGGAGTATCTGGCTGCCTAGGGGCTGACTGTTTAAGTGAGGTTTTGGCCTTGGTTAAGAGGCCGGAATGGGTTGCGGCTTTCCTCCGCGATGGCCCTGAAACTGCCCGGCAATATATCCTCCAATGAGGATATATTGCCGGGCAGTTTCAGGATGGAAGCCGTTAGAAAATAAGCCATCGGTGTTTCCTCCGCAACGACTATTACAGCATGTAAATCACGTCGGAAGAGGCCGTGGGGTAGGCGAAAATCAGCTGCTTCACCTCGCTGGCCAGCAGTTTAGCGTGCATGGCCAGCATGAACAAGTTGATGACTTCCTCGGCGTTGGGGCTCAGCAGGTGGGCGCCCAGAATCTGGTCCGTATCCTCGTCCACCAGCACCTTGAAGGCTGAAATGGGCGTGCTCAGGCGCTTGGAGGTAAACCAGCCGGTGGTCACGTCGGTCTTCACCCGGAAGTTGAGGCCCTGCTCCGTGGCCTCCGCCTCGGTGAGGCCCACGCTGGCCAGTACCGGGTGGGTGAACACGGCCGAGGGCACGATGCCGTACTCGACGGTTTGGTGGTTGCCTTCGAGCAGGTTGGCGGCCACTACGTGCGAGGCTTTTCCCGCTACCGGCGTCAGGGGCAGGCCCGAGGCGGCCGCGTCGCCGGCGGCGTACACGTCGGGGTGGGTGGTGCTCTGCAGGTACTCGTTCACCGTCACGCCGTGGCGGGTGCAGGCTACGCCGGCGGCCTCCAGATTCAGCTCGGCCAGGGCCGGCTCGCGGCCGGCCGCGTGGATGGCCAGGCTGGCCGTCAGCTCTCCGGCCTGGCCCTGAGCAGTGGTGCGCAGCCGCAGGCGGCCGTCGGGCAGGTGCTCTATGCCCGCTACTTCGGTGTTGAGCACCACCTCGATGCCCGCCTCGCGGGTGGCCGTAAGCAGGTGGCCGACCAGGTCGGCATCGAAGTTTTCGAGCGGCTGCGGGCCCCGGTGAATGATGCGCGCCTGCACCCCGCAGCGGGCCACGAGGTGGGCAAATTCGAAGGCGATGTAGCCGCCCCCCACAAACGTCATGTCAGCGGGCAGCTCGGGCAGCTCCATGAAGTCGCTGCTGTCGAGCAGCAGCTCCTCGCCCGGAATGCCCAGCGGCCGGGGCCGCGCCCCGGTGGCAATCACGAACTGCTTCGCTTCCAGTACATCATCGCCCACCTGCACGGTATGCGACCCCGTGAAGCGGGCCACGCCGTGAAACGTGCGGATGCCGGCCTGCTCGAAGCTGGCTTCCTTTTTTGCCGGCACTGGCTCGGTGAACGTGCGCTTAAACGCCACCAGCTCGGGCCAGCTGATGACGGCTTCCTGCTTCAGGCCGTGGCCCAGCAGCTGCCGCGAGCGGGCCACGGCTTCGGCCGCGCCAAGCAGCACCTTTTTGGGGTCGCAGCCGCGCAGGGCGCAGGTGCCGCCGAAGGGCAGCGCATCCACAATGGCCATGCGCTTGCCGGCCGCCGCGCACTTGCGGGCGGCCACGCTGCCGCCGCCACCGGTACCAATTACCAAAACATCAAAGGAGTGTCGCGTCATTATTCGGGGGAATAAGAAATGAGGAAATGAGAGAAATAAGTCTTTTAAGCGGTATAGCAGGAGGCAACATACCAAAAGACCCCGCCCGGATGACCAGCCAGCCGCCGCCGTAGCGCCGGGCTGCTACCGGCCCGACATCACCGGCAGTCGCGCTTTCAGCAGTAATCCTTACAGGTTGATGGCGAAAAAAATGGCCGATTTTTTCGTGCTGCATAAAAGGTGCCCGGCCCTGTAAGGCCGCGCGCAGACCGCCGACTATTGCGGCGAAATGCCGGCCAAAAAAGTCCGGCAACTTTACCCAGACACATCCACCTGGCCGGAAGTCACCGTTCAGCTTTCGCTACCTTCGGTCCACAGGCTGCTGGGGCGACACTGCCTTGGCTCTGCGACTGTCCACCTTATGCTTTCTGCCACCACTTCCGCAACCCAGCCCGAGCCGCACCTGTGGCTGAGCCGCTACGGCAACGAACTGTTCCGCTTTGCCCGCCACCGGGTGGCCACGGTGGCCGCCGCCGAGGAATTGGTGCAGGAAACCATCGTGAGTGCGCTGGGTACGCTGGCCTCGTTCCGGCAAGAGTCGTCGGAGCGCACGTGGCTGTTCGTGATTCTGCGCCGCAAGCTCATCGACTACTACCGCCAGCAGGCTCGCTCACCGCTGGTGCCGCTGCCCGGCGCCGCTGATGAGGCCGGCAACGGCACCTACTTCGAAACCGATGCCCGTACGCACTGGCGCAAAGGCGAGGAACCGCGGGAGTGGGCCGCCGCCGATACCCAGCTCGAGCAGCGCGAGTTGGCCGAGCAGTTGCTGCGCTGCCAGGACCAGCTGCCCGCCCAGCACCAGGCCGTATTCAGCCTGCGCTTTGTGGAAGAGGTTTCGGGCGAGCAAATCTGCCAGCAGCTGGGCATTACGCCGGCCAACTACTGGGTCATCATTCACCGGGCCAAGCTGCAACTGCGCAAGTGCCTGGAAAAGCATTGGTTTTCGGTCTCGTAGTCTCCTCTTATCCTTTGCCTATTATCATGTCAGCCTTATTCAACTGCAACGAAGCCACCCTGCTCATCGAGAAGCGGGCCGAGTTGCCCCTCTCGCCCACCGAGCGCGCCAGCGTGTGGGCCCACCTGAGCATGTGCGTGCTGTGCCGCCGCTATGCCCGCCAGACTGTGCTGGTGGCGCAGTTGGCCCAGCACCTGGGTCAGCCCGAGGCCTCTACCGAAGAGCTGCCGGCCAAAACCCGCGCCCGGTTGGAGCAGCTGGTGCGCGGCTACAGCGGCGGCCCTGAAGCGCCATAACACCAGCGTTGCGGCCGCGGCGAGGCCGCTTTTCGGGCGACTATTACTGCTTAAACTATAGGCAACTGGCCCTCGCTTAGCACAGAAAAGCGCTTTCGGCCTGATGGGGCTGGAAGCGCTTTTCTGTGCTAAGCGAGGGCCAGCTATACTACCGGTATTCTGGGTTTTGGAAGCCCCACCGCTCGCCGGTCGTCCAGTCTTTTTTGGAGTTGCCGTAGGCCGGGTAGCCGCCTTGCTGCTTCAGCATACTGGCCAGGTGCAGCAGGTTGTAGGTCATGAAGGTGGTGTTGCGGTTGGTGAAGTCGTTGGCGGCGGCGTGGGCTTCCTCGTCGAGGTAGCTGGGGCCGGGGCCCACTTCGCCAATCCAGCCGCAGTCGGCCTGCGGTGGGATGGAGTAGCCCAGGTGCTGCAAGGAATACAGCATGCCCATGGCGCAGTGCTTGATGCCGTCCTCGTTGCCCGTGATGATACAGCCGCCCACCTTGCCGTAATACAGGTACTGCCCCCGCTCGTTAAGCTGCCCGCTCATGCCGTAGAGCCGCTCAATAAGCCGCTGGGCCACCGACGACTTCTCGCCCAGCCAGATGGGCGAGCCAATCACCAGGATATCGGACTTGATGATGGTGTCAAACAAAGCCGGCCACTCGTCTTTGGGCCAGCCGTGCTCGCTCATGTCGGGCTGCACGCCGGGGGGCACGTCGTGGTCGACAAACCGCACCCGGTTCACTTGCACCTTTTCCTGCTCCATAATCCCAATGGCCACGTCCATCAGCCCCTGCGTGTTGCTGGTTTGGGGCGAGGGTTTGAGCGTGCAGTTGACGAACGTGGCGGTCAGGTTAGCGAAATCGGGCTTACTCATCGGGTAAGGATTAAGTGGCTGTTGAAAAATTGAATTCAGGGTAAATGATTGATATACTGCAGCAGTGAGCGTCAGCAAGGCGGCAGGTGCGGTGCTGCCGGAATCAGGTTTTGGGCAAATCGGGCCGCAGGGGTGTGTCCTGATTCAGGCCCAGCGCCTGCTGGGCGGCGGGCGAAGAGCCGGCGGGCGGCACGCCCAGGGCCATTTGGGCCGTGCGCCAGCCCAGCTTCACGTCGGCCCAGAGATGGCCGGGCGCCTCGTGGCCGTAGGCGCGGTAGCGGCCGGGCTGCACCGGCCCCTTGGCCTCCACGGCCTCGCGGATATGCACGGCCCACTGGTCGAATTGGGCCATAAACGGGTCGTCCTGCACCATATCCTCGGCCTGGTCGTCGGAGTACTTTTTGCCGTAACCGGTTTCGGCGTACTGCCAGAGCTGGTCGGGCACTTCCACGCCGCCGTAGCGGCACTGCCACACCAGCGGCGCGTAGGCGTCGCGCATGTTTTTGAAGGGCTCCTGCGCGGGGTCGAAGTAGCTTTTATGGCGCAGGATTTTGGGCCGGCCCGCCTCGTCAAGCTCGTCGCCACCGCCGTCGCCGTAGCAGAAAAAGGCGGCCGTTCGGCCCTCCAGGTGGTTGAGGCTAAGCTGCTCCCATTCGGGGGTATGCTCCAGGGCCATGGCCATTTCGGGGTTTTTGTGGTTGATAAGGCTTTCGTCGGGGTTGCCGCCGTTCATGCACACCATCCTATCAAACATGAGCTTGAGCGTGGACGTGGGCCCGTACCAGTTCACCGGCCCGATGATGCACCAGGCGTCGGCCTGGTCGAGGCGGCTGTAGAGGTCGAGGTTCCACATCAGGTCGGGCTCGCGCGAGCTGTCTTTCTCGTAGCAGTTGCAGGGCCACACGCACAGGGCCATGCTGGTGCTCACGCAGGCGTTGCAGCTCTGGATTTTGTGCCGGCCGTACACGTTGCCCAGGTCTTCGGTGTCGATGTCCCAGGTGGCGGGCAGGCGGTCGGCCAGGCGGTTGAGCAAGGTGCGGGCCTTGCTGTCCACGCCGGGACAGTTGTACTCGCGGCGGTTGGAGCCGGCAATAAGCAGCACGCGCAGGCGGCGCGGCGCGGCAGGGTCAGTGGGCTGGTCGGCGGGGGTGGGCATAGGAGCGCGGGGATAAGTTGAAGGAAAAGAGGCGGGTACGTAGCGCTAGATTTCTACTTTGAGCGTGGCCGGGCGGTCGGTTTGCTCGAACAGCTCGCCGTGGGGAATAATGGTGATATTGCCGTACTCCTGCAGCAGCTGGCGGTAGGCCTCGGCCACGGGCCGGGGCTTGCGCTTCAGGTCGAAGAGGCCGCAGGCATTTACGGTACCTTCCTTGCGGGCCAGGCCAATGTTCCAGTCGACCTGGTCGATGAGCGAGTACCACGTAAAGCCTAGAACCGGCACGCCGGCCTTGCGCATCTGCAGAATATTCACCCACTGCTTCCAAAGCCAGGCGGGGGCCTGCTCGGCGTCGAAGACGTTGGTTTCGGTGTGCATCACCGGCTTGCGGTAGCGCAGGTAGTACGCGTAGGTGATGTTGAACCAGCCCAGCACATCGGTGGCCGTCACGACCTCGCCGTTAGGCAGAATCATCTGCTCGTTGCGGCCGTAGTAGTCGTTGCCCATAATCTGGTAGCCCGGCGGCTCACCGGCCATAAACCAGTCGTACTCCTTCTGGCTCATCCCGTTTTTGCGCAGGTAGGTGCACACTTCGCCGTCGGGATGATGGGCGTAAAGCAAGTCGAGGGCCAGGAAGCGCAGCTTATTGTTGAGCTGCACCTCGGGCGTGCGCTCGGCCCGCATCTCGTGGGTAAACTCGGCCGATTCGCTCTGCACAATCACGCAGTCGGGGCGGCGCCGGGCAATCTGTTGGTTGCCCATAATGGAGGCCGCCACTAGGTGCTTAATGGCCGTCACGAAGGCCTCGTCCGACTTCAGCTGCTCGTTCCAGACGCCATCCTTGGCGCTGAACTTGGCCGTGACGTAGATTTCATTAACCGGCGTGTAGTAGCGCACCCAGGGGTAGCGCTCGGCCACGGCCCCGCAGTAGTCGGCGAAGTGGATGGGCAACTCGGGATTCTGAAAATTGCCCAGCCAGTCGGGCACGCCAAAGTGCAGCAAGTCCAGGATGGGTGTGATGCCCAGGCGCAGCATTTCGTTCATCACCAGGTCGGCAAACTCCCAGTCGTATTTCCCCGGCCCGAGGTGCGTTTTATGGTAAGGTAGCCCGTAGCGTAGCACTTTCAGGCCCAGGTCCTGCACCAGCTGCAGGTCCTTCTGCCAGTGCTCGTAGTGCCCGCACTCTTCGAGCAGGTCGCGGCGCACCTTGCCGTGTTCAATAGTCGGATACGAGCACTCGATGCCCGTGGCGAACATAAAATTGCCGGCATTGCCGCTCGGCAGGCCCCGGCCGGCGGTGCCGCCGGCCCCGCCGAATTCGTCGCCGGCGTACCCACCGCTGCCGAAGTGCTGCTTGATGTTGGTCAGAAAGGAATGAGCCATAGATTCAGGGGGAATAGTGGATGGATAATGCCTCAGCCCTGGGATATAGCATCTCACCGGCTGAGGGTGATTATCAGCCAAGTAAAGCAGCCCGGGCGGGGCCGTGAAGCATGGGCCGGCACTCGATGAAAAGGTAATGCATTATGAATCAGGCATCCCTGCCGCGCCTCGGAGCCGGGTAGGGTGGCTGCCGGCCCGGTTGGCCTGGCCCAAGCGGCTACGCCAGCGGGTGCGCAACGGTCGTGCGCTGGGTGCTGAAAAAGCCGCCCAACACGGCGCCAAACAACAAGTGGCCCAGTAAGCTGCCCATCATCCCCAGCAGCATCCCCTCGCCGGCGGCGGGCATCAGGCCCATGGCCCGCATGAGGGCAAACATCACCTGGGCCAGCACGAATACCAGCACGCCGTAGGCCATGCCGCGCGCCACGGGGCTGCTGATGGGCAGGCGCTGGTTGAAAATGAAAGCGTAAGCGGCCGTGAAGACAACCCCAATCATAAAGTGCATCACCCAGCCCACCGTGGCCGAAGCGCCCAGCATGCCGCCGAGCATGGCTCCGATGTTCATGGGGGGCATGCCCATCATCGGGGCCATGAGCATTAGCAGGGTCATGGCACCAGTGGCCAGCAGGCCGGCTACGAGAATTTTTACGGGAGTCGTCATGGCAATTGGGGTTGAAGGGGGAAGTAGGGTGTCGGACTCCGGTTGTTCCGGCGACGGGGAGGTAGTCTGGGGCTTCGGCCCTAACCTTACAGCCGGGCGCATTTTTTCTCTGGCCCCCGGCTGCTTAACTGGGTTTTCACCCCTATTTGCCATTCGGAGTTTCCTTTCGGCCAGCCTTTGCCCAGGGCAGCTACTACACGTAAACGCCGGTTGCCTTCTCCGGGCTCGTTGGAGGAAACGGGCGGGGCAGCGGCAGGTACCCGAACCGGATTTCGCCCAGCTCCGGGTAGGTGGCCTGGCCGCGCTGCGCCTCATGGCCCGGCGCGACCAGCGTGGGGGCCGGGCGGCCCAGCACGGCCTCGGTCAGCAGCAGGTATTCGTGGCCGGGAATGTTGTTTTTAAGCAGGCGGTGCGCCACAACCACCGTTTCGCCAAACGGCTTGCGCTGCCGGCGCACCGTGGTGAAGCCCAGCGGGCCGGCGTGGGCCACTACTTTCAGCGAGAGCCGCGCCACGGAGCGGCAGGCGGCGCACCCGCAGTCACAGGTGCGCATATAGGCGTCAATCCAGGCGTAGAAGGCAGCCCCGAAGGCGTGGGCCTGCGCCAGCACCTGCCCGGCCGACGGTACGCGGCCCTCCTGGTAAAACAGCACGGCATCGCCCTCAATTTCGGCCACCGTGAGGTCCAGCGCATCGGCCTCGATAAGCGTGTCGAGCAGGCCCGAAATGATGTACTGACTGTGCTCCAGCGCCGTTTCATGCACGAAGGCGGTAAAGCCGCTGATATCGGGAAGCAGCAGCAGGGAAGTAGGATAAGTCATGGCAAAGGGTGCTGGCAGAAAACGCCGCCGCCCCAACCGGGGCCGGCCGCCACAGTAGTCGCCCGGTAGGCCATAAACCTTACAAAGAGCCTAGTTCCGGGGTAAATTTGCGCGGCGGAACCGTATGTACCCTGCTGCCGCCGGCCACCCTATGTCCGTTCGATAGGCTTGTGCTTTCTGAAGTGAATTGATGTGACCCGTCCTGAAAAGCGTTGACCGTTTGTCCGATCCTGGAAAAAAGTTGTCAATTTTTCGGTGAGAGATGATGGTGCGTTAGTAGTCTTGAGGAAAGGTTGTCACGGTTGCTAAATACGGCTCCTTATAGTCTTCTTCGACTATGGCCGCTTTACAGGGCGAATATACTTTCGGCTTCCAAAGCTGCTGCAATGGCTCGGTGCAGGCGTGGGCCGCGGTCGGTGTCAAATACCCGCAGCTCATGTGAGGCCGCAGGTGGTCGTAATTGCGGATACTCGCTTCGACTGCCCGTTGCGCTTCTTCAACTGTATGGAAGACCCGGTTCAGGCGAAAGTCAATTTTCAAGATGCCATTGACTCGCTCGGCAATGGCATTCTCGTATGGATCTCCATTTTCCGTCAGGCTAATGGTGATGCCGGCTTGTCGCAGCTTTTGCACGTACTGGAAACTGCCGTACTGACTTCTCCGGTCCGAGTGATGCACAAGCTCCTGGCTATTTTCGCGCTGGCCTAATGCCATGTCCAAGGCCTTGCGGGATCATTCAGCCGTCAGCAGGGGATGCAGACAATAGCCCCTGATCATCTTGGAGTAGGCATCTGTGATCAAGGACAGATAGCCAAAGCCTAGTCCAACACACAAGCACGTGATGGTCTTATCTCGCAACAGGTTAGGCTATTTTCGCAGGCCGTGCAGCGAACTGGTTGTCTTAGGAACTTGACGCGCCCGACGCAGCAGCAGGCCATGTTCGTGCAGGAGGTGATGCAGTCTGTCCCACCCCATTTTAGTTCCGCTTTCCGCAAGAGGCATTTGCAGTAACATGTGCAGCTTGCGCGTGCCCAGGCCCGGGGTTTCGCGCCGTAACGCCAGCACCAAGTCCAGTACGAAGAGAGACTGGCCACGAACTCGCTGCACGTACTGCTCTTTGCAGTAAAAGGCTTGTCGGCTCACACCAAACAGTCGGCACAGGGACCCGACGCTCACCTGTGCTATTTCATTGCTCCTCAGCTTGAAAACCGTTTGGTGCCAGACTTTTTCGGATCGGGATCTTGAGTTCTTGTTCGGCTACCTCGATCATCGTATTGAGCGCCAGGATGAGCAGATTGGCATCCTGGAGCAGCAGCAGCTATCCACAACGTCTGCGCACGGTTTCCCAGCCAGGGCGAGAAGCGACTGTTTAAGGGGTTGATAGATATCATCCGTTGCGGGAATTCTTGTCATGGGGATGCGGCCGATGAATGAGGAGCTTTACCAGAACCTGCCGTCACCCGGTTGCGCCCGTCGCTAACCCTGTTGCGGGCCGGTTGCTGCTTCCTTCCTCCTCTTTCTCCCTGCACTATGAAAACCACCCTTCCCGCATCCCGGCGGCCCCCGGGCCGCAACCCGGTAAAGTCGCTGAGTTCCCAGCCCCCGCGCCGGACGGAGTTTCTGCCCCCGCTGGACCCGGCCAGCCAGCAGTTGGAACGAGAAGCCGACGCGAGCATGACGCTGGACCGCGGGCCTTACCACACCGGCCAGCCTCGTTTCTCCGCCATCGACTAGCCGAGCAGGCACGCTCGGAGACTCCGAAACGCCCCAAAAAACAGCGGCGACCCCGACCGGCCAGCCGGCAGGCCCGCTCGTTGCCGGCCCACCTTTTTTCCTTCCTTTATGGCTTCCCCCCTGGTTGTACTAACCGATTTTCACGCCGTCGCCAACAGTGCCCTATCCTACGCGGCCGGCCTGGCCCTGCCGTTGGGGGCCCGGCTCGTGCTGCTGCACGCCCGCTACGATGCGCTGCTGGCCCCGGTGAATGATGTTGCCTACACGCCCGTCGGCCCCCAGGCCACCGATCAGGCCTTGCAAAAGCTGGCCGATGAGCAGCCCGTACCTACGCAAGTGCTCGTGTCGGAGCGGGAACTGCCCGAAGCCGTGGGTGCCGCCATCCGCCAGCACAACCCGCTGCTGCTGGTGCTGGGCCGGCCCGGCGGGGCCAGTACGCCCGTGGAAGTGATGACCCGCACGGCCCGGACCCTGCTCAGCACCGTGCCTTACCCGCTGCTGCTGCTGCCGTCGCTCGACTGGCCGCCCGCCCCGCCCCACCGCATGCTGCTGGCCGTGGATGGGCAACCCTTCGCACTACATCAGTACCAAGACGTAATTGGACAGTTGCTGGGGATTTCGGGCGGCACGCTGAACGTGGTTAGGGTGGCCGACAGCAGCCACGCCCGCCTAGGGGCCGAAACCATTCTGGAAACCGTGGTCGCCAACAACTTGGCCGACCGACTGGCCCTCGGTCGGCTTTCTGAGGTGGCGAGCCCCTCGGTAGTAGGCGGCGTACTGGCCGAAGCCGCCCGCCAGGAAGCCGACCTGCTGGTAGTGGTGGCCCGCCACCATAGCCTTATCGGCAGCCTGTTTCACCGCAGCGTCACGGCCCAGCTCATCGAACAGAGCTCCGTACCGCTACTCTTGCTGCCCGCCCAGGATTAGCCTGCCAGTATTTTACCCATTCAATTAAGCACCTGCCATGAAACCCAACCTACTTGTTCTCACCGATTCTTCGCCCGCCGCCGAGCGGGCCTGCGCTTATGCCGCCGTGCTGGCTGCCCCGCTGGGGGCCGAGCTACACCTGCTGCACGTGTCGCCTACGCTGCCCCTCAACTCACGGGTAGGCCGGGCCCTGCGCACCACCGAGGCCGCCAATATGCTGGAGCAGCGCCACGCGCTGGAGGAAGTGGCCGCCGCCATGCCCGTGCCCGCCACGGCGACCGTTATGGCCAGCCGCTGGGACGAGGCTATGGCGCAAGCCCTGGAGCAGCATCGGCCGCTGCTGGTGGTGGCCGGCCTCACGACTACCGACGGCCTGCTGGACGAATGGCTCAGCAACCGGGCCCTACCACTGGCCCACGAAACGGGCTACCCGCTGCTGATGGTACCCCAGTATTTGCCTACGGCGGCCCTGCGCCCACCGCGCTGCCTGGCCCTGGCCGTGCGCGACCAATCCTTCACCTTCACGCCCGAAGCCCTGGCCCTGCGCCCGCTGCTGACGGCGCTGGGCGTTACCATTGTGCCGACCACCGTCGCCCAGCCCAACGAGCCCATCGGCGGTCAGCACGGCTTCGCGGCGGCCCGCGAAAGTGGCCTGATTCCGGCCCTGGCCGGTACCAGCCTGCACCGGGTGGTGGCCAAAGCGCCTGCCGCGGGCCTGCGGCAGGCGGTAGTGGAATTGGCGGCCGACATGCTGGTGCTGCTCGAGCCTGGCCACGGCTGGCTAACTAAGCTATTCGGTGGGAGTGTGATTGATGAAGTGCTACGGCACACTACGGTGCCGGTGCTGCTGCTGGCCACCCAGGACATCGGCTTGGATTGAAATCAGAAAGGCGGTCATGCTGAGTGAAGCGGAGCGAAGTCGAAGCATCTCTACTGCAGTGGTAATCCTGTCGGCTGGTCAGCACTACAACGAAGCGGTAGAGATGCTTCGACTTCGCTCAGCATGACCGCCTTTTTTCGCCCGCCTACATGCTCCGGTTCATCCCCTCGAACCATTTCGCTCCCCCCAAACCCCCTCTCCTTATGGTCCTTTCCCTCATCGTCTTTGCCGGTTTCTACCCGCCTGCCCGCCGGGCCATTACGTATGCCGACCAGCTGGCCCAGGCCCTGGAGGGCCGGCTGGTGCTGCTGCACGTCAACCGCGCTTCGCAATTCGACCCCTACGCCTTGGGGGGGCGGAGCTACCAGCAGGGGGAGCTGGCGCGCCAGACCGATACGGCCGCCATTCTCGCCCGCCAGGCCGAGGACTTACACACTCCGGCCACCGTGGAAGTAGCCACCGACCTACTGCCCGCCGTGGCCCAGGAGCTGGCCCAGCGCCATGCGCCGGCCTTGTTTGTGCTCAGCCAGCCGGATGAGAACAGCCCGGCCGCCGCCAACCTGCTCACCGCGTGTATGGAGATTTTGCGGACCGGCAGCTATCCGCTGCTGGTGGTGCCGCCCACGGATGCGGCGGGGCACGTGCCCCGCCGCATCCTCATTGCCGCCGACCGCGAATCATTCACGCTGGCTCCCGAGGCCGAGGCCTTGCGCCCGCTGCTGGCGCTGCCCGGCACCGAGCTTATCGTGGCCCACGTGTCGAGCGGGGTGGAAGACAATGAGGGCTGCGCCCTGGCGCTACGGGCCGTTCAGGCCAGCAGCTTGGTGCAGGGGCTGCCCGCGCCGGAGCTGCGGGGTTATCAGCACGAGCGCCACGCGTAAGGGGTGCTGGCCGCCGTGCTCGATACCCGCGCCGACCTGGTCATTGTGCTGGCCCGCCAGCGTAGCTACCTCAGCGACTTGTTTCACCGTAGCGTCACGGCTAATCTGCTGCAAACCTGCCCGGTGCCCGTGCTGGTGCTGCCCACCGCCGCGCCGGTACCCGTGGCCGAAATGCCCGGCTTTACCACCGCCGCCAACTATACCGATACGCTGCTTACCGGCCTGCTGCCGGCCTTCTAGTGGCCGGGCGGGCCTGTAAACCTTCTGCCTTTTTCCTGTTGAACCCGCTCTATGAAACGTCGTCATTTTTTACCGCTGACTGCTACGGCCGTGGCCAGCACCGCCCTGGGGTACTACGCCTGGGACCAGGCGGTCGTGCGGACGGCCCGCCACCGGGCCAACTCGGCTCCTGGCCGTTACTTGAGCGCCACCACCCTGGCCGCCAACCAGCAGCAGGTAGCCCACGATGCCGCCCAGCAGGAGCTGGCCCCTGGGTGCGCTGGAACCGCGCCGATGTGCAACACCACCGCGACGGCCTGACGGCGGCCGGCATGGGCATCAACGGGCTGGCGGGCTGGGCCGTGCGCCACTTCTACGATAGCGCCAGCGTGCTCACGCCCGAGTTCCGGCAAAGCGGCCTGGATCGGACCGCCGAGCAGGTGGCCACCCACGGCGGCTAGCTGGTAATTACCAGCCCTGACGAGTCGGTGCAGGCTCTGCTGGACGCGGGCCGGCGCATGGAGCGGGTCTGGCTGAAAGCGCGGAGCCGCAACGTGGCCGTGCACCCCATGTCGCAGCTGCTGGAGGAGGAGCCGGGCACCACGGAGGCCGCCCGCCGCCTGGGCCTGCCGGGGGCCGCGCAGTTCGTGCTGCGGCTGGGCTACGTGCAGGCTTACCCCGCGCCGGTAAGTGTACGCCGGCCCGTGGAGTGGTTTGTGCAAACCTAGCCCCGCTGCTCGCGGCCCCCTCGCGCCGGCCTGGGGCAATAGGGCCTCGGGTTTCAACTTAATAGGACTTACGCAAACCAGGGCCCGTGAGCTTGTAGCGCGAACCGCAGGACAGCGCAGCTAAGCTTCCGCTTCGCGTTTCGTTGCTGAATTCCAAACGATTCTGCTCTACGATACGCGAAGCGGAAGCTTAGCGCTACAAGCGTACGGCCCTTTTTTGCGCAAGTCCTAATTTACCAAACACTGGGATTTTCTTAAGATACCAACTACCTACACTACTCCTACTTATCATGTCCTATTCTCTCGAACAACAGCGCCAGGAGTTTGCCAGCCGGCGAATGCTGGCCGTACCATTGGCGGGCCTGCTGGCCTGGCTAACCATCGGCGTAGCCGGGCTGGTGCTGAAACCGACGCATGTCGTCTGGGTTTTATTCATCGCTACGGGCAGCATCGTGTACTTGGGCATGCTGCTGTCGCGGCTCACGGGCGAGGATTTCTTCCGCAAAAGCCAGCCTAAAAACACCTTCGACACGCTGTTTCTCTATTCAGTGGGTATGTCGCTGCTGGTGTACGCCGTGGCCATTCCGTTTTTCCTGGCCGATTACACGTCCCTGCCGCTTACCGTCGGGATTCTGACGGGGCTGATGTGGCTGCCGCTGGGCTGGATTATCCGGCACTGGGTTGGCGCGTTTCACGCCGTGGGGCGTACGGGGCTGGTGCTGCTGGCGTGGTACCTGTTTCCCGCGCAACGGTTCGTCGTGATTCCCCTGGTTATCGTCGGGATGTACCTCGTGACAATCATCATTTTGGAGCGCCGCTGGCGGGTTGTCAGAGCACATAAATTATGATTGAAACAGGTAGTTATTAGGAACTTGTCAGAACGGTCCGGCCGAGTCGTACTCCAACGTCTGCACCGTGAAGCGGGCGTAGGGCCGGCGCTGCCCCGCCAGCACCCAACTGGCTTCCACCACCGAAGGCACCAATATGCCCTGCTGCCGCTGGTACTGCGCAAAGTTCCCTACCCAGGGCAACTGGGTCGTGTCGTCGAAGTAGCGTAGGGCTTCGCACTCGGCCAGTTCGTTCTGCTCGTTGAAGCGCACCAGCAGCGTCGCCGCCTGGCCCGCGTGGGTGCAGGTGAGGCGGGCAGTGTGGTCGTCAATGGCGGTCCAGGCCATGTCCGGGCTGGGCAGCAGGCGGGTGAGCAGCCAGGCGCACTCGGCCAGCCAGCGGAGCAGCTCGCCCTGATCGTAGTGGGGGCCGTGGCCGCGCACCACCGGCACGGCCCCGAGCAGGCGCACCGTGAGGCCGCCCCGCCCGGCCACGTACTCGTCGCGGGCCGTGAACCAGCGGGTGGTGCCCTGCCAGATAAAGCCAGCGGGCTCCGCGCTGATGTATTGCTCGCCTTCGATAGCCAGCCACGCCCTATCCAAATTGGTTTTGAACTGGCCTGTGTGGCGCAGGCGCAGGCTGCGCAGGTAGGGCTGGCCGGCCGGCAGTACGTGCCGGAAGTAGCGCTGCACCGGCGCGGGCAGGCCCACCAATTGGGCTTCGGAGTACACGCGGGCGGGGCTGGTGCTGGCAGCCAGCAGCAGGTGCCGCGCATCCCGACGCAGTTGGTTGGCCACCCAGTAGCGACCGGCCAGAACACCCGCAGGTACCGTCAATGCGGTGGCCGCTAACAACCAAAGGCTGTTTCTGGTCATGGCTGGGGGGCTTAATGGGCGGAAGTTATTCGAATCAAACCGGAACGAAAACGCCTCGACAGGCTTGCGCTGCCCGGAGTCCGGCCGCGCTTTATTATGTTTCTGGTGCCGCGGCCAGCTTCCTGAATTGCCCGCTACAAGAGTACGCCGACCCCGGCCGCGGGCCCTTGACGAATATCATGGCCCGGACCTGACTTTCCGCATACCCGTTGCCGGCGCAACGGCGGTACTTTGTGGCGGACCTTTATCCGTACTGGCTACGCCTCAACCCTCGCCCCATGTTCAGCAGCCCTTTTCTGGCCGAAACTGGTGCCATTGCCCAGTTTGCCGGGCGGTTCTTCCGCGAGGGGTTCCGGCCGCGCTACGAGGTGCGCGAGTTTTTCCACCAGTGCTACGTGGTGGGTTACCAATCCTTGCCGATGGTGGGCATTACGGGCTTCATTATGGGCCTCGTGCTCACGCTGCAAAGCCAGCCGACGATGGCCAAGTTCGGGGCCGAAGCTTGGGTGCCGACGATGGTGGGGCTCACGATTATCCGGGAGATGGGCCCCATTATTACGGCGCTGGTTTTCGCGGGTAAAATCGGCTCCAGCATCGGGGCCGAGCTGGGGTCGATGCGGGTAACCGAGCAGATTGACGCCATGGAAGTGTCGGGTACCAACCCGTTTAAGTACCTGGTGGTTACGCGGGTGCTGGCTACTACGCTCATGCTGCCGCTGCTCACGGTGCTGGCCGATGGCATCGGGCTCTATGCGTCCTACGTGGGCATCAACACCCAGGGAACCACCACGCTGGCGCTGTTCATCAACAACGTGCTCAGCGGGCTGACCTTCGCCGAAGTGCTGCCGGCCTTCTTCAAGACCTTCTTCTTTGGTTTCGCGGTGGGCCTCGTGGGGTGCTACAAGGGCTACCACGCCACCAAAGGCACGGCTGGCGTAGGGGCGGCGGCCAACTCGGCCGTGGTCGTCTCGTCGCTGCTCATCTTCATTCTCGACTTGCTGGCCGTGCAGATTACCGGCCTGCTGGGCTTCAACTAACATGCGCCATGTCACCCGGAACCCTTCCCCAACCCGCCGCTGCCCCCGCCCCCCGCAATGCCGAGGTAGTGCTGACGCTGGAGCACATCAGCAAGTCGTTTGGCGACAACCACGTGCTGCGGGATTTTTCGTTGGAGCTGCACCGAGGCGAAAACGTGGTGGTGCTGGGCAAGTCGGGCTCGGGTAAGTCGGTGCTGGTGAAGTGCATGATTGGCCTGTTGCGGCCCGATGCCGGCCGTATCACGGTGCTGGGGCAGGATATCAGCACCCTCGACCACGAGGAAATGGACCAGCTGCGGGCCCGGCTGGGCTTCCTGTTCCAAAGCAACGCCCTCTACGACTCGATGACGGTGCGCGAGAACCTGGTGTTTCCGCTGCGCCGGCAGTGGCTGGCCGACCGCCGGGACCAGGAAGCCGACCTGGTGCAGCAGGCCCTGGAAGACGTGGGCCTGGCCGACACGGCTAATAAGCTGCCGGCCGAGCTATCGGGTGGGCAGCGCAAGCGCATTGCCCTGGCTCGCACGCTCATCCTGCAACCCGAAATCATCCTCTACGACGAGCCCACCACCGGCCTCGACCCCATCACGGCCCGCGAAATCAGCGCCCTCATCCGGCAGGTACAGCAGAAATATAACACGGCCGCCTTCATCATTTCCCACGACATGGACAGCGTGCGCCTCGTGGCCGACCGGGTGGCCCTGCTGGCGGAAGGCGGCTGTTACGCCCAAGGCACCTACGAGGAGCTGGCCCGGCACGAGGACCCGAGAGTACACGATTTTTTTACTTGATAATGAGTGGTTTAAATGATAAAGAACGGTGTCATGCTGAGCGAAGCGGAGCGTAGTCGAAGCATCTCTACCGCTTCGTTGTGGTGCTAATTAGCCGACAGGATTACTACTGCGGTAGAGATGCTTCGCCTTTGCTCAGCTTCGCTCAGCATGACCGTTCTTTTATCCTGCTACCTCTACTATCCCCCCCTTCAATCCCCCTTCGCCATGCCGAATAACTCCACCAGCAATCAAGTGCGCCTCGGCCTGTTCGTCGTGGTGGGAGTGGGCTGCTTGCTGGTGGTCCTCTACTTGCTGGGTCGCCAGCAGAATCTGTTTCAGAGCAGCGTGCCGGTGCAGGCCGATTTTCGCAACGTGTCGGGCCTGCTGAAGGGCAACAATGTGCGGCTGGGCGGCATTACGGTGGGCACAGTGAAGGACATCACCATCCTCAACGACACGACGGTGCGCGTGCAGATGAACCTCAACCAGGACGTGCAGCGCTTCGTGCGCCGCAACGCGGTGGCCAGCATCGGCACCGACGGGCTGGTGGGCAACACCATCATCAACCTCACGGCCGGCCCCGGTGCGGCCCCGGCCGTGCAGGCGGGCGACGTGCTGCCCACCAGCGAGCAGGCCAGCCTAGACGCCATGCTGGCCACGCTCAACATCTCCAACCAAAACCTGGTGGGCATCACCAGCGGCCTGCGCCAGGTAACCGACAAGCTCAACAACAGCGAGGCTCTCTGGCAGCTGCTCAGCAACGAGCAGCTGCCGGCCGACGTACGCCGGAGCGCGCAAAACGCCGCCGCCGCCTCGGCCCAGCTCGCCGCCGCCGCAACTGATGTGCGCCAGCTTACGGCTGGGGTGCGCCGGGGCCAGGGGCCGCTGGGCTACCTGCTCACCGACGACGCCTTCGCCAACCAAATCGGGCATGCCGCCCGGCAGCTGGCCGGCACTTCCGACACGCTGGCCGTTACCCTCAACGGCCTGCAACGCCAGCTGCAACGCGGCGGCGGCCCGGTCCAGACGCTGCTCACCGATACCACTGCCGCCCGCCAGCTTCGCCAGACCCTGCGCAACACGGCCCAGAGCACGGCCAAGCTCAACGAAAGCATGACGGCCCTGCAACACAACTTCCTGCTGCGCGGTTACTTCCGCCGCCAGGCCCGCGAGGAAGCCCGCCTGGCGGCCTGCGCAGCGGCCCGCCGGGCCCGCGACAGTGCCCGGCTGCGGGAGTGAGCCAATCAGGAAGTGCACGAAAACCCAAATGTCGGACCGGGCCGCTTTCAGCTAGAAGGTAGTGCGTGCTACTGCCCGGTAGCTACCTTCTAAAAGGTCATTTCCGGCCCCGTTTCTTCACTCGTAAATTCTCGCCGTCATGAAAAATGCCACTATGCTTACCGAAAACACCCGCGTTTCTGCCCGTCGTTTGGCGGTTCGCTATGGCGTGCTGGCTTTCGGCCTGATGCTGCTGTACTTTTTTGCCATCACCGCCCTGGGGCTGCAACGCTACAACGCGGCCCGCTTTGGCAGCCACGCATTCACGGTGCTGGCGACTTTTCTGGCCATCCGGGCATACAAAGTCCAAATGCCCGCAACGGCTCCCTACCTGCCTGGGCTGGGGGTGGGCTTTCTGGTGGGGCTGGTGGGCTCGACACTGTATGCTGCTGCTATTTTTTTGTACGCCAACGTGTTCAGCTCGGCTTATGCCATCGAGCTGCGTCAGCAGACGTACTTTGGTGAGGCGCTGGGTTCGGCGCTGCTGGCCGGCTCCATTATCGTGCTTGGGGTGGTGCTCGGCAGCCTGACGGGCTACACCCTGATGATGTCCAATGGTCCCTATCCCCGGCCCACCGACGGCAAAAGCAGCAACGCTTGAGTTTCAGCCAGCCATTCGCAGCCGATTAGGGCGGGGCGGCTTTGGCCAGCTTGCGCAGCAACTGGGCGGCCATGCGGGCACTTTCGGGCAGGCCCTGCTGCCGCCACAACTCGGTGCCATCGCGTAGCAGCGGGTCTGCCTGGCGGCCTGCGAAGCCGCCCGCCAGGCAGACCCGCGACAGCGCCCGGCTGCGGAAGTAGCGGGTGGTGGGTGGTTAGGTTGTCCTCCGGCGTGGCGCCTCACCCCCGGCCTCTTCCTAGAGGTGATACTCGTTGCGAAATAAATAGTGACAGCAGTGTAGAGACACAACATTTTGTGTCTCTACAACTAGCACAGCTGCCTGGCTTTTGCAAACCACTTCGCGATGAGTATAGCAGTTCTGCCCCATATGGCAGCGCCTGGCTTCGCGGCAGCCCCCCCCTGCGGCAGCCAATGGCCCTCACTACGCACGGACTTCCACTGCCGCTTGGGCTGGGGCGAGGGGGCCAGGGGCGGACATAGCTCAACCGTAGTTCTCAGTCCGGCCGTAGCACTGAAAGTGACGCGCTGCACCAAGACACGAGGCTAATTGCAAGATTTTTAGAATGTTATAGTTGAGTTTGGCAGAAAATCAGTGCTACCTTAAGGCCAGAAGGCCGGCGCCGGCCTGGCAACGCGCCGCTGAACGCCCAACATTTCCCGGCAGCATCCACCACAAGCAAGTCCTATGAAGTACGACACCTCTACGCTAAAAGGCGATTTATCGGGCGGGCTGGTCGCCGGCATTATTGCCCTGCCGCTGGCCCTGGCCTTCGGGGTGCAGTCGGGGATGGGGGCGGCGGCGGGGCTCTACGGGGCCATTGTGCTGGGGGTGCTGGCCGCGGCGCTGGGCGGCACGCCCACCCAGGCCTCCGGCCCCACCGGCCCCATGACGGTGGTGTCGGCCTCCATCGTGGCGCTGGCCATCGAGCGCACGGGCAGCCTGCCCGGTGGCCTGGGCATCATCCTGCTGGCCTTCCTGGCGGGCGGCGTTTTTCAGGTTGTTTTTGGGCTGCTGGGCGTTGGCAAGTACGTTAAGTACTTCCCTTATCCGGTGGTTTCGGGCTTTATGAGTGGGGTCGGCCTGATTATCGTCGCGCTGCAAATCTGGCCGTTTCTGGGGTCCGCGTCCCCCAAAACGACGTTGCAGGTCTTTACCCGCATCGCCGAGCCGCTGGGCAGCCTCAACTGGAGCGCCGTGCTGCTGGGCCTCACGACGGTCGGCATCTATTACCTTTTCCCGCGCATTACCAAAGCGGTGCCGGCGGTGCTGGTGGCGCTGCTGGCCGGGGTGGCCATTGCTACCGTCGCCAACCTTCAGGTCCCCACCATCGGCGATATTCCCACCGGCATCCCGGCCCTGCAAATCGGCCGCATTTTCAGCGTCGCCCCCGAGCATTTCCCCATCATTATCGAGTTCGGCCTGACGCTGGCTTTGCTGGGCTCCATCGATTCGCTGCTCACATCGGTTATTGCCGACAACATCACCAAAACCAAGCACGACAGCCGGCGCGAGCTAATCGGGCAGGGCATTGGCAACGCCGTGGCCGCGCTTTTCGGCGGCGTACCGGGCGCGGGGGCTACCAAGGGCACCGTGGTCAACATCAACGCCGGCGGCACCACCCGGCTCTCGGGCGTGGTGCACGGGCTGTTTCTGCTGGCGGTGCTGCTGGGGCTGGGGCGTTTTGCCTCCTACATCCCGCTGAGCGTACTGGCGGGCCTGCTTATTCCCGTCGGGCTGGCCATTATCGACTACAAGGGCCTGAAGCACCTGCGGCACGTGCCCCGCGCCGATGCCGTGGTGCTGGTGCTGGTGCTGGGCATGACGGTGTTCGGCAACCTGATTTACGCGGTCGGGCTGGGTGTGGTGCTGGCCTGCGTGCTGTTTATGAAGAAAGCGGGCGACCTGATGGAAGCCAACACGTCGGTGGCGGCCCTGGAGGACACGCCCTGGAACGATGAGCTGGAGCTTACCCAAACCTACCCCGATAAGGTCTATATCAAGCATGTGTACGGGCCGCTGTTTTTTGGCGCTACCGCCGGCTTCCAGGACTTAGCGGCGGCCCTGGCCCAGGACACCCGCACGCTCATCATCCGCCTGGAGCGGGTGCCCTACATGGACCAGTCGGGGCTGTATGCCCTGGAAAACGTGCTGCTCGATTTGCAGAATAAAGGGGCCCGCGTGCTGCTGACCGGCGTGCACGAGCAGCCGCTCAACATGCTACGCGGCATCAAGCTGGTGCCCGGCCTGGTGCCCGAGGCCCACCTGTTCACCGATATGCAACAGTGCACCGAGTGGCTGAAGCAGCACCGCGAGTAAGGCAAAATCATTCGAGCGCGTGGTAGGTGCTTAGGTTGCGTTGCGTCGTCGCCCTCCACAGCACCCCACCCCCTAGCCCCCTCCCCTCTGGGAGAGGGGGAAATAACTCTTAGTTTTCTAAATCTAGAGAAAGAGTCTAGACTCTAGTTCCCCCTCTCCCGGAGGGGAGGGGGCTAGGGGGTGGGGTGCTGTATAGGGCGACTCAAACGGCCGGCGGCACCACCTCCGTCAGCTTGCTCAGCAGTAGGGCGGCCATCGGTTCGCCTTCGGGCAGGCCCTGCTGCCGCCACAACTCCTCGCCGTCGCGCAGTAGCACGAAGGCGGGTACCCCCCGCCCGTCGAAGGCCTGCACCACGGCGGGATGGGTACCCTCGTCCACCTTCAGCACCCGAATGGCGGCGCCCAGCTCCAGCTGCAAATTTCGCAGCAACTGATTGGTATTCGAGCGCGCGAGCGGGGTGGCCTCCAGGGCCCCGGGGCCCACGGTGGGCAGCAGCACGAGCAGCATGGCCGGGTGGGCGGGCAGTAGCGGAAGAATGGTAAAGGGGAACATGAACCGGGGGAAAAGGTAGCTCCTCCGTAGCGGAGAGGTAAGCTCGACAGAATAAGTGCGAGTAAACTTACCGGAAGCCCCTGTTACTCCGTATGATGCATATCAGGGCGCGGGGTTGATGTTTGTCAAGTCCGGCCGTATTGGGGCCGCGCGGCCCTGCTGCCCCTCGGGGCCTTCGCGCGGTCAGCTCGTTACCAACTTTATGCTTCCGGTTGCTTACACTGCTGTTCTAGCCGAGTTACTCTACGCCCACTCCGACGAAATGGCGGGGGTGTACGACCTCCAGCTGGGCTGGTTCACGCATGTCAACCCGGCCGGGGTGCGGCTGCTGGGCTACCCTTCCGAAGTCGCCTTTCTGGCCGACCCCAACCACTCACTGCGCGTACCGCCCTGGACGCCCGCGCAATGGCAGCAGCTGTGTGAGCAAACCCGACGCGAAGGCCACCACGAGCTCGAAGCCGATATCTGCCGTCACGTGGGTGAGCCGTTCCGGGCCTACGTGAGGCTGACGTATTTCGAAGTAGATGGCCGGGCGCTGCTGCTGGTTACTATCGCCGAGCATAACCGTTTGCAACGGGCCGAGCGGGCCCTGGCCCACAGCGTGCGCCGCTTCGAGGCCGTGTTTACCAACGCCACGCTGGGCATCATCGTCTGCGACCGGCCGGGGCGCATGGTGTCGGCCAACGCGCGGGCCGGGCAGCTGTTTGGCTACGCGCCGGCCGAGCTGCTGGGCCAGCCCATTGAGGTGCTGGTGCCCGATGCCGCCGGCCGCCACCACGCCGGGCTGCGCGCGTCCTACAACGCCAACCCCCAGGTGCGCGATATGGGCCACGGTCGCCCGCTTTCGGGCCAGCGCCGCGACGGCACCGTGTTTCCGGTAGAAGCCAGCCTGAGCTATTTCTACCTTGATGAGGAGCTGTACGTGGTGGCCTACATTCTGGACCTGAGCGCCAAGCAGGCCGCCGAGCAGGAGCTGCACACCCAGCACCAGCGCGTGGCCCGCCTCAACGCCGAGCTGGAGCAGAAAGTAGTGGCCCGCACCAATGCGTTGCTGCTCACGCTGGAGCAGCTGGAAAAGCGCGGCGACGAGCTGGCCCTGGCCTTGCGGGCCGAGCAGGAGTTGGGCGAGCTCAAATCGCGCTTCGTGAGCATCGCCTCGCACGAGTTCCGCACCCCGCTCACGGCCGTGCTCACCTCGGCCGATTTAATCGAGGAGTTTCCCGAGGCCCAGCAGCAAACCCAGCGCCTGAAGTACGTGGCTCACATCCGCACTTCGGTGCAGCACCTGAACAACATCCTGGAAGAGTTCTTGTCGGTGGGCCGCATCGAGGAAGGCAAGCTGGCGGCCCACCCCGCCAACCTCAATCTCGACCACCTAGTGCGCGACACGGTGGCCGACATGCAGAGCCTGCTCAAAGCAGGCCAAACCATCGACTGGCAGACCGACTGCCCCGTGCCGGTGCGGCTGGACGCCTCGCTGCTGCGTAAAATTCTGATGAACCTGCTCTCCAACGCCCTCAAATACTCCGGTGAAAACTCGGTCGTCATGGTGCGGGCCGCCTGCCGGGGCCGGAAGCTGACGCTCATGGTGCAGGACCAGGGCGTGGGCATCTCCCTGGAAGACCAGGCCCACCTGTTTGAGCAGTTTTTCCGGGCTCCCAGCGTACTGAACGTACCTGGCACCGGGTTGGGGCTCTACATCATTGTCAAGTACCTGGAGCTGATGGGCGGCACCATAGACCTGCAAAGCGCGCCCGGCCAGGGCACTACCGTCACCATCGCGCTGCCGCTTGCTGTGCCCGATTAGGGGGTGAGCGGAGCATTTCGCCCTTCGTGGTGCGCCTCATGGGGCCTAGCAGCCACCACATCTAAACCCCTTCCTACCATGGACCTTATCCTGCTTATCGAAGACCACCAAATCATCCGCGAAAACACGGCCCAGCTGCTGGAGCTGGCCGGCTACACCGTGCAAACGGCCGAAAACGGCGAGCTGGGCGTAGAACTGGCCCTGGAAAACCGGCCCGACCTGGTGGTGTGCGACATTATGATGCCCGTGCTCGATGGCTACGGCGTACTCCAGATTTTCAACCAGCACCCCCAGCTGACCGGCGTGCCGTTCATCTTCCTCACGGCCAAAACCGACCAGGCCGACCGCCGACGCGGCATGGCCCTGGGGGCCGACGACTACCTGAGTAAGCCCTTCGAAAAAGCGGATTTGCTCAGCGCCGTCAGCGGCCGGCTTAGCCGCTTCCAGCACCTGCGGCCCGCGCCCGACCACAATGGGGAGCAGCTGCATATGCTGCTCGACGAGGCCCAGCAAACCGGCGACCTGGCCAGCCTCTCGCTGGACCGCAAGGCCCACCTGATTCGCCGCAAGCAGGATATTTACCTGGAGGGCGACGAGGCAATCCGGCTGTACTTCGTGCAGTCGGGCCGGGTGAAAACCGTGAAAACCACCGCCGGCGGCAAGGAGCTGATAGTGGGTTTGCACGGCCCCGGCGAGTTTTTTGGCTACCTGCCACTACTGCAACACACGCCCCACCGCGACTCGGCCATTGCCGTGGATGAGGCCGAGCTGCTCTACATCCCGAAGGACGACTTTATGGCCCTGCTGCTGCGCAACCCCGCCGTGGGCCAGCAGTTCGTGCAGCTGCTGGCGGGCCAGGTGAGCGGGCAGGCCGAACTGCTGCTGGCCCTGGCCTACAGCTCCATCCGCCGCCGCGTGGCCGACACGCTGGTGCAGCTGCACGAGCAGCAGGCGGGCACCGAGGCGGCCGACGCGGGCATTCAGTTCACCCGCGACGACATGGCGGCCATGGTGGGCACGGCCCCCGAGTCGCTGAGCCGTACCCTGAACGAGTTCAAGCACGACGGGCTGGTGGAGCTGACGCCCAACACCATTCGGGTGCTGGAACCCGAGAAGCTGCGCCAGGCGCACTGGTAGGCCGGGCGGGGCAAGGTGGCGGGCCCCGGCGGTTCATGGTTCAGTTGTAGGACTTACGCAGAACGGCTGTAGCGCGAAGCTTCCGCTTCGCGTATCGCAGAACGTAATCCGCTAGCAGTCAGCAACGATAAGCGAAGCAGAAGCTTCACGCTACAGCCGCATTGTGTAAGTTCTGCAGTTAACAAAGCTCATCCCGCAAGGATGAGCTTTGTCATATGAGCCAGGGCCGGGTCGACGTACTTTCGAGTAAGCCAATCAGCAGGTCAAGTAGCTGGCTATTTGCTAGATATAATTGCCCCAGTTGGGCAGCCCGTCGCACCCTCACCACCAAAAACCACCGCTATGAACTTACTGAACGCCGGGAAGGCCACCCTGCTGGCGCTGGCCGAGCAGGCTCACCCCCACTCACTCTCGATTTTCATTCCGACCCACCAACGGGGCCGGGCGGTGAACGAGGGGCAGGACCGGCTAGCTTTCAAAAACCACGTGCAAACTGCCCGGCTGGCGCTGGAAGCCCAGGACTTGCGTAGCAACGACATTGCCGACCTGCTGCAGCCGCTGGAAGATTTGCTGGCCGACCCGGAGTTTTGGCGCCACCAGCAGGCCGGACTGGCTGTATTCCGCAACCCCGACTACTTCGGCTTGTTCCATAGCCCACTACCGCTGCCCGACGCGCACCGGCTGGGCTCCCGGTTCTGGCTGGGGCCGCTGCTGCCGTTCGCCCAGCCGTTTGCCGAGTTTTATCTGCTGCAAATCAGCAAGCAGGAAGCGCGGCTGTACCGGGCCGATGCCGCCACCATTACGCCCGTCGACTTGGCCAACGTACTGCCGACCGGACTGGCCGACATAACCCAGGACGACGACTTTGAGCCGGAGCAGCCGGAATCTGCCTCGGATGGCAGGGGCCTGACTTCGGGCTACGCCAGCGACAATGCCGTGAGTAAGCGCCGGGAGAAAGACCATGTACTGGCCAATTATTTCCGGCTGCTAGACACGGCGGTAATCACCCAACTCGGGGTCGCGCAAACCGCGCCGCTGCTGCTGGCTTCGGTGGCTTACTTCCAGCCCATTTACCGGGAAGTGAACTCCTATACCCACCTGCACGAGGGTGGGCTGACGGGTAATTTCGACCACACTCCGGCCCCCGAGCTGCACGCGCTGGCCACCAGCCTGCTGGGCGGCGCGCTGGCCCACAACCAGCAGCAGCGCATGGCCGAGTACCAGAATGGCAGCGGTAGCGGCCTAATAGCGCCCAACACCCAACAGGTGCTGCAAGCCGCCGTCGCCGGCCGGGTCCAGGCCCTGTTCGTGCGGGCCGATATGGAAGTGTGGGGCCAGTTCGACGAAACCACTCTGACAACCACCATCCACGCCCAGCCGCAGCAGGACGATACGTCGCTGCTGGACCAGGCGGCCCTGCTCACGCTGCGCCACGGCGGCGAGGTGTACGTGCTCGACCACGACGCGCAGCTGCTGGCGCGCGCTGCCCCAGTGCCCCTGACGGCCCTGCTGCGCTATTAGCGCGGGCCGGCTGTCCTTACAGTTGCTTTCATCCAGGCTGATACGCCCCAAAGCCCTTCTGCCATGTCGAATTCCACCAGCATCCCCGGCGCCGGTCATTCCATACGGCCCCGCCAGGAAGCCCGCCTTCAGGGCAGTGCGGCCGGCAATAGCCTCCCGTCGGCCGCCTTTGAAGTCAGCCCTAATCAGGAAGCTTGGGCTAACCCGCTATTCCCCAGACAAGGCCTCATCATTCCGGCCGCTGACGCACCTCCGCAGCCGCCCCACCAGAACTTCGATAAGCCTGACCCGTCGGTCTTACACCGTTAGGCCCGTTTCAGGCAACGACAGCCAGTTAATCCAAACAGCTTCTAAAGCTATTGCTTGGAACCCAGCTTAGCGCTAATCGTCGCCCCGTTGTGGCCGCTCCCGCGGCAACCCAGTTTCACCCTCATTACCCCATTCATATGGCAACCATGACAACCATGACCACCGTTTCCGAAGTGTTGGACCGCCTGCAAAAGAAAGGTTACACCGTCGACCTCAATCTGCAAAAGGACTGCCTATACTGTCAAGGAAATTCCCTGCGGATTTCCCCAGAGGAATTTCTGGTAGATAAGCACTACCGCTTCGAGGGCATGTCGGACCCCGGCGACGCGGCCGTGATTTACGCCATTTCCTCGGAGCGGTACGGCGTGAAAGGCACGCTGGTGGACGGCTACGGCATTTCCAGCGAGGCCCTAAGCCCGGAGATGATTGAGGCCCTGCGCGAGAACCCGGCCTTCCCCGCTTCGCCCACTGAATCCACCGCCGGAAAGTAGAACCGGCCCATGCCACACCGCCCAGCCGGCCCCAGGGCCGCAACACCAGGACCTAGTATGGCACTGCCCTCTGCTGTGGAAGCTTCCTCTGCTACCGAAGCCCGGCCCACTACCGCCGCGGGGCCAGTGCCCGTTTACCTGGCTGGTTTAACGGCCAGAGAGCTAGCTTCGCTGCTGGTTACCCCGCCGGCACACTTGTCCGTGGACTGCCGGGGGCTGCCCGCGCCGCACCCGCGGGGCGTATGCCACTTCGTTTCGCAGCTGCGGGTACTGCGAAGCCGGGGAACGGGCATCGGCTGTGCCGGGTGCATCCGGTGCTGCAGCGCTGCTTGCACAGTTTGGCGCTGGCAACGGTGTTCAATTTAAACGGCTGAAGAGTTATCCGTTATCCTTTTCCTTCAATAACAAGTAATTACGTCAAACGCATACCCTATCTGATTTGGAGCAGGAGCGCACCCAGCCCAGTGCCTGGCGGGCCTGCCAACAGATGCTAACACGGGGCCAGCCGCCCGCCCGCCACCCGAATGCTTCAGCGGCGAGTGCCGGTTGGAGCGCCAGCAAGCGCGAGCAGTTACGCTAACCCAAAGGCCCCCATGTCTACCGCCCTCAGATACTCCGCCACCACCGGCGCTACTTTTTACGCCACCCTGCGCCAGCGGGTGGACGCTTATTTCGAGTCGCGGCAGCTTTCGCGGCACGCCAACGGGCGCATATGGGCCAAAACGAGCTTCTTTCTGGCGAGTTTCGTGGTCCTTTACGGCCGTTTCGTTTAGCCCGGTCGGGCCGGGCACCCGGCTGGTACTGGCCGGGCTGCTGGGCGCGTGCAATGCCGGCATCGGCTTTAATATCTGCCACGATGCTCTCCACGGGTCCTTCTCGGCCAATAAGCGGGTTAACCGGGTATTCAGCCTGCTGTTCAACCTGGTAGGGGCCAACCCTTACGTGTGGAACCTGACCCACAACGTGGTGCACCACACTACACCAACATTCCCGGCCACGACGAGGACATTGAGGTAGCTCCGGGCCTGATTCGCCTGGCGCCCGACGACGCGTGGCGGCCGTGGCAGCGCTTCCAGCACCTGTACGCCTTCCCGCTCTACGGGCTGGCGTCGCTGTCGTGGATTTTCCGCAAGGACTACGTGAAGTTCTTCCAGGCCAAAATTGGGCAGCACGCGGCTCGGCACCCGCGCCGCGAGTATTTCAACCTGTTCTTCTACAAGGCCCTGTACTACCTGTTCTTCATTGCCCTGCCCTTACTAGTAGTGCCGCTGCCTTGGGGCCAGGTGCTGCTCGGCTTTGTGGTGCTGCACCTGGTAGAGGGCGTGGTGATGGGCCTGGTTTTTCAGCCCGCGCACGTGGTGGAGGGCACCAGCTTCCCGGCCCCCGACGGCAGCGGCGCGATGCAGGAGGCGTGGGGCCGTACACCAGTTGCAAACGACGGCCAACTTCGCGCCCCACAGCGGGCCGGCCAGCTTTTTTTTGCGGGGGGCTGAACCGCCAGATTGAGCACCACCTGTTTCCCCGCGTCTGCCACATACATTACCCGGCCCTGGCCCCCATCGTGCGCCAAACGGCCCGCGAGTTCGGGTTGCCCTACCTGGAAAATCCCACCTTTGGGGCCGCTCTCCGCTCGCACTACCGCCTGCTGCGCCGCCTAAGCAGCCCGCCCGTGGCCGCAAAGCCGGCGCGGCGACTGGCGGTGCACGCGTAGGTGCGGCTCAGGTTTTCCATAAATGCAGGTACTGTCTGCGCCTTTCTATACTCGGTTGCTATGGCAACTCCCTCCTCCCCCCAAATTGGCCGGCTCCGTCGGGATATTGTTGTCCTCGGGGCGTCGGCTGGAGGCGTGCTGGCGCTGCTGGCGCTGCTGGCGCTGGCCAAAACACTTCCGGCGGATTTTGCGGCCCCCATTTTCATAGTGCTACATGTGGCGCCGAATTTGCCCAGCCTCATGCCCGAGCTGCTGAACGCGGTGTCAGCGCTGCCCGCCCGGCACCCGCACAACGGGGAAGTAGTGCGTCCGGGCGTCATCTACCTGGCCCCGCCCGACCACCATTTGCTGCTGGAAGACGACCGGGTGCTGGTGACGCGCGGTTCCAAGGAAAACCGCCTCCGGCCCTCCATTGATGCGCTGTTCCGCTCGGCGGCCTGCACTTACGGGCCCCGGGTGCTAGGCGTGTTGCTCACCGGCTACCTCGACGACGGTGCCTCCGGGCTGTAGAGCGTGCAACGCCTGGGCAGGCTGGCCATCGTGCAGGACCCCGCCGACGCCGAGGACCCCGCCATGCCCACCAGTACGCTCGAATTCGTGACGGCCGACTTCGTGGTGTCCCTGGCTCAGCTCGGAGCCTTGCTCGTACGTTTGACCCGGGAGCCGGCCCCGGCCAAAACGCACATGCCCGCCGCCCAGCGGAAGCTTCTGTAGAAGTATTAGCCGCGACTGGATTGGGGCCCGCAACTCCATCAATTGCAACATGGGCCGGCAGCTGGCGCTGGAAGTGCTCTTGCAGTATCCGGTTGATTTTCGCGCGCGTCAGGGCTTTTGCAGCAGGCCAATATGGGGCAGCTCTTGCAGCCGCGCCAAGTCGCGCGGGTGCACGGAAGAAGTCAGGACAACCACTTGCATGGGGGGCGTGGGGGGCTCCGGCTGGTAGGCGGCCAGAAAGTCGATGCCCCCCATCACGGGCATGCTGATATCGAGCAGCACCAGCACCGGGCAGTAGCCGCGGGGGGCGTGGGGCAGTGCTGGGCCAGCAAGGAAAGCGCCTGCTGGCCGTTGCGAGCTACCAGCACATGGTCGGTCACGCCGGGGCTTTGGAGCAGGTGGGCATTGAGGAAATTGGTCGTCTCGTCGTCATCGACCAACAGGATACGGCAAAGCTTGCGCATAGGAGTGGGAAGAACGGCGGAAACCGGGAAAGTAGCTCTTATCCGGCCGGGGCTGTACCGGCGTGGCCTGCGCGGGGCAGCGTGACGGTAAACGTAGAGCCCGCGCCGGCCTGGCTTTGCACGCCGATGGTGCCGCCGGTGTTTTCCACGAGCCGCTTCACCATGTACAGGCCCAGGCCGGAACCCTCCACATGGTCGTGCAGGCGGCGGAACAGGCCGAACAGCTGGCCCTGCTGGTCCGGGGTCAGGCCCAGACCGTTGTCTTCCACTTCCAGCACCACCAGCGCGTCGGTGCTGCGGCAGCGTAGCTGCACGTGGGGCAGCCGGCCAGGGTGGCAGTACTTGATGGCGTTGCTAAGCAGGTTGTACACGATGCTGCGCAGGTGCCGGGGGGCAAACGACACCTGGGGGCAGGCCGCCACGTCGAGCGTCAGCCGGGTGCCGGTGGTGGCCAGCAGCGAAGTCAGGTCCAGGCGCAGGTCTTCGACTAGCACGGCCAGGTCCACCACTTCGGCGGGTTGGGCCTGGGCCGCCTGAAGCCGTGCCACATCGGTGAGTTGGGCAATAGTGAGCTGAAACCGCTCCACGGCTCCCTGCATGTGGTCGAGCAGGGGCTGCACCACGCCCGCTTGGCGGACTTCAGCGGGTAGCTCCTCCTGTAGGGCCAGTAGCAGCCCTTCGATGTTGGAAACCGGCGTTTTCAGGTCGTGGGAGGCGGTGTAGATGAACGTGTCGAGGTCGACGTTGGTGCGGGTGAGCTCCTGGTTACTGGCTGTCAGCTCCCCGGTTCGCTGCTGCACGCGGGTTTCCAGTTCCTGGTTGAGCCGCTCGGCCTGCTGGCGGGCACACACCTGCTCGGTAACGTTGTAGGAAAAGTCCAGCAGCCCGTCGATGCGGCCGTGCGGGTCGCGCAGCGGATGCAGGTAGAAGTTGAGAAACACCTGCTCGGGCTGGCCATTTCCCTGGAAGTCAAACCAGCCTTCCATCTCGTGGGCGTGGTAGGGCTCGCCCGTCTGGTACACCCGGTCAAACAGGGCTACTACCCCCAACTCGCTAGCCTCGGGCGTGCCTTCGCGGAAGGGCCGGCCAATAAAGGAACGGTGCGGAAACAGGCTCTGGTAGGGCAGGTTGACGAGCTGGTAAATGTGGTTGGGGCCGTGGTAAACGGCCACGTAGGCGGGCAGCTGCATGAGGACCTCGTAGAAGCGCTGGCGCTGGGCTTCGGCCTCGGCGCGGGCGGCCTGCTCGGCGGCCTGGCTTTCGCGCAGGGCCTCTTCCACTGGTGAGCGGGGCTGGTCAGCCGTGTCGGTAAAGCTCACCAGCAGGCCCGCTCCGGCGCGGCGGGCGGCCAGGCGGTAGTAGTTGTCGTAGCCGTCGGCCTGGTAGTTGATGTTAAATTCCCGGGGCTCGCCGGACTCGTAGGCATCAACGTGGAAGGCAAAAGTGCCGTGGGCAATGCTTTGGGGCCATTGCTGGTTGTGCGTTACGGTGGGCACCTCGGGCATGCTCATCATGCGCTGGGCAGCGGGGTTGAGGTATTCGAAGGTGAAGTCAACAATTTCGCCGGAGCGAGTGTGGTTATAGCGGGGCGAATAGAGAATGACGCCCGTGAGCGAGACGGCCAGCAACTCCCGCAGCAGTACGGCATCAGAGGCAAGGGCGGCGGCGGCAGGAAGCATGGGCAAATCAGTAGAATGGGACATTAAAGCTACCAAAGGTTAGCGGGGGCGCCGCTTTAAAAGAGAAAACAGGCAGCAATAAACGGGCGCTTGCGGGGCAGAACAACGGTCTGGCCTGGCCGCCATGCTGTTCTGGGACGGCGGGCGTCACGCCTCGGCCGGCGGCGGTTCCAGCGTACTACGCAACAGCAAGTAGCCCAGACCGCTGGCGATAGTCGAGGCCAGCAGCACCGCCAGCTTGGCCGTATCGGTGGCGGGCGAGTGCAGGCCCAGGGCCAGCAGGGTGATGAAGATGGACATAGTGAAGCCGATGCCCGCCAGGATGCCTACGCCCCAGATGTGCCGCCACGTAACGCCCGGCGGCAACGCGGCCCAGCCCAGGCGCACGCTCAGCCAGGCCAACGTGCCAATACCCAGCGGCTTACCCACCAGCAGCCCCACTACAATGCCCAGGCCCAGCGGCGAGAGCAGCCCGCGCAAGGCGGCCGGCGCAATGACCAGGCTACTGTTGGCGAAGGCAAACAGCGGAATCACTCCGAAGGCCACGGCCGCGTGCAGCTTGCTTTCGAGGCGGCGTGCCGGCGAGCCGCTGCCGCTGCCCAGCACCTCCACCTCCGCGCTGATGTCGTGCGGGTCGGCTGCGGGCTGCCGGGTGGCTTTGCCCAGCCGGCTGAGGCGCTGGCGCAGGTGGCGCAGCATGGCCCGGCGCGGATAAGTAGCCCGGAACGGGATGGCCACTGCCAGCAGCACCCCGGCCAGGGTGGTATGAATGCCCGATTCGAGCATGAAAAAGGTGAGCAGCAGCCCCAGCGGCAGGTAGGCCCACAAGTTGTGCAGCCCCAGCCGGTTGAAGGCCAGCAGCAGCCCCCAAGTACCCAGGGCCAGGTAGAGGTAGTTCAGGTGCAGCGTGCTGGTGTAGAAGCCGGCAATCACCACCACGGCCGCTAGGTCGTCGACAATTGCCAGGGCCGTGAGAAACACCTTGAGGCCCAGCGGCACCCGTGGGCCCAGCAGTTGAAGCACAGCCAGCGCGAAGGCAATATCGGTAGCCATCGGGATGGCCCAGCCGCCGGCCGTGGGCGTGCCGTAGTTGAAGGCCGCGAACAGCAGCGCCGGCACCACGATGCCCCCCGCGGCCCCGGCCAGCGGCAGGGCGGCCTGGCGTAGCGTGGTCAGTTCGCCATCAAGCAGCTCACGTTTTATTTCCAGGCCCACGAGCAGGAAAAATACGGTCATCAGCCCGTCGTTTATCCAGTGCAGCAGCGTGTGGTCGAGCACCAGGTTATGCACCGTAATGCGCAGGTGCTCACTCCAGATGGCGGGGAAGTACCGGGCCAGTCCCCAATTGGTGTTGGCCAGCACCAGGGCCAGGGCCGTACTGGCCAGCAGCAGCAGGCCACTGGCCGCCTCGTGGCGGAAGAACCGGACGAAAGGCCGCGTCAGGGGGCGTAGGGAGCGGGGGGCAGGCATGGGATGGGATGGGGAAGATGAGTAGGGAACCACCGGGACCCTAACTGGGGTGGCCCGCCGCGGGAGCCTTGGCCACTGTTGCTGCCCGCATGGACGACACTGGAGACGCGCTCCGCCGCCGGCTGATGAACTTCTGTACCTCAACCACCCCGAATACCACGCTGGCTACGGCTACGGTCAGGCTCAGCTCAGCAGCGGTAAGCGGCTGGGTGCTAAAGAGCTCGTTGCAGAAAGGTACGTAGAGTATGGTCAGGTGCAGCGCCACCGTCAGGGCCACGGCCCCTAGCATGGCTTTATTGGAAAGCAGCCCGATACTGAAAATAGATTCGCGGCGCGAGCGGATGGCCAGCGCCAGGCCTAGCTGACTGAAGCAGAGCACTGTGAAGGCCATCGTTTGCCAGTGCGGCAGGCCCTGGGCAATGGCCCAGGCCTGCATGCCGATGGTGAGCCCCCCCACCAGCACCCCAACGCTCAAGATAAACCAGCCCAGCCCATCGGCAAAAACGGTCTGGCGCGGGTCGATGGGCGGGCGCTGCATGGTGTTTTTTTCCGACGGCTCGTAGGCCAGCGCCAGCCCGGGCAGGCCGTCGGTTATCAGGTTAATCCACAGAATATGAATGGCCAGCAGTGGGGTGGGCAGGCCAAAAAACGGCGCGCAGAACAGGGCAATGATTTCCCCCGCGCTGCCGGCCAGGATGTAGCGGATAAACTTGAGGATATTGTCGTAGATGCGCCGCCCGTGCCGCACGGCTTCCACGATGGTGGCGAAGTCGTCGTCGAGCAGAATCAGGGCGGCCGCCTCTTTGGCTACTTCGGTGCCGTTGAGGCCCATAGCAATGCCAATATCGGCGTTTTTAAGGGCCGGCGCGTCATTCACCCCGTCGCCCGTCATGGCCACGAACTGGTTTTTGGCTTGCAGGGCGCTGATGATGCGCAGCTTCTGGGCCGGGTCGACGCGGGCATACACCCGCACTTTTTCCACCACGGCCGCGAAGCCCGGCTCGTCCAGCGCCGTCAGCTCGGAGCCGGTGAGCACTAAGTCTTCTTCCGAAGAAACAATGCCCAGCTGCCCGGCAATGGCCTGGGCCGTGAGCTTGTGGTCGCCGGTAATCATGACGGGGATGATGCCGGCCGTTTGGCACTCGGCCACGGCCTGGCGGGCTTCCTCGCGGGGCGGGTCGAGCAGACTGGCGAAACCCAGGAAGGTGAGGTCGGTTTCGACGGTGGCCGGGGTGAGGTCGGCGGGTAGCTCGGGCAGCAGCCGGGCCCCGTAGGCCAGCACCCGGTAGCCCTGGGCGGCCTGCGCATCCACGCGTCGCTTCAGCTCGGGCAGGCTGGCCTGCTGGCTGGCCGTGAGTTGCTTGTAGAGCGCGCCGGCCGCGCCTTTAGTGAGCACCAGCACCCCGGCCGTGGTTTGGTGCAGGGTGCTCATGCAGCGGCGCTCGGCGTCGAAAGGCAGCTCGGCCAAGCGCGGAAACTGCGCCTCCAGGGCGGGGCGGGCGTAGTCTTTCTCCTCGGCGTGGCGGGCCAGGGCCACTTCGGTCGAGTCGCCCAGCCACTGGTTGTCAGGGTTGAGGGTGGCGTCGGTGTTCAGGGCCAGGGCCGTCAGCAGGGCGTTACGGTCAGCCAGGCCGCCGAGCGCAACGGCGGGCACTTCGTAGAGGTCCTGCACCGTCATCTGGTTGAGGGTGAGCGTGCCGGTTTTGTCGGTGCAGATATAGGTAACCGAGCCCAGCGTTTCGACAGCCGGCAGCTTGCGGATGAGGGCGTGGCTTTGCATGAGCCGGCCCGCGCCCAGCGCCAGCGACACGGTAACCAGCGCCGGCAGCGCCTCCGGCAGCGCCGCAATGGCCAGCGAAATCGACACCAGCAGCAGGTCTTGCCAGGGCTCGCCCCGCAGCCAGCCCACGGCAAAAAACAACCCGCCCACCGCCAGCGCGGCCCCCGACAAGCGCTTGCCCAGCGTGCCCAGCCGCTTTTGCAACGGCGTCACTACTTCCTCGGTCTGGATGAGGGCGGCAATCTTGCCCAGCTCGGTGGCCATACCGGTGGCCACCACGTAGGCCGTGGCCCGGCCGTTGGTGATGGCCGTGCCCTTGTAGCCCAGGTTGAGCCGGTCGCCGAGCGGGTAATCGCCGGGCGGCAGCGCATCCACCGTTTTCGCCGCATCGCCCGACTCGCCGGTCAGCGACGACTCATCCACCTTCAGGGCGTGGGCTTCCAGCAGGCGCACGTCGGCCGGTAGCACGTGGCCGGCTTCGAGCAGCACCACGTCGCCGGGCACCAGCTCGGCCGTCAGCACCTGTTGGGCCTGGCCGTCGCGCAGCACCTGGGCGTGGCTGGCAGCCATTTTTTGCAGGGCCTCCATCGCCTTATCGGCCCGGTATTCCTGCCAGAACCCGATGGCGGCGTTGAGCACCACAATGGCCAGAATAACGCCAGCCGACCGGGCCTCGCCAATGAGCACCGATACGCCGGCCGCGACCAGCAGCACCAGAATCATCACGTCGGCCAGCTGGTTGAGCAGCAGCTGCCAGACGGTTTTCTGCCGCGCTTCGGTCAGTTGGTTGGGGCCGTGCTCGGCCAGGCGCTGCCGGGCCGTGGCCGCGTCGAGGCCTTCAGGTGAAGTGCCGAGCGCGGCGGCTACGTCGGCCACGGGGGTTAGGTGATAGTTCATTTAGTTGGTTGATTTGGCCAGGTTGACAGCCTCCTGGCGGCGGGTAGCCATCGGCGCTGCCCCTCCTGAAGTTCAGGCGGGTTCCGGCTCACCAGCGCCGGGGTGCCTCCGCAGAAATACGGCCTCAACGGGCCAGGTAAGCCCCATCGATCGGATGGTAAGAGCCGGTCACGAACGAGGCCCGGTCGGAGCTGAGCCAGATAACCAGCTCGGCCACTTCCTCGGCCCGGCCCAGCCGGCCAATGGGGTGCAGGGCCACCAGCTCGGCCTTGGTTTCGGCCGAAAAGGCGCTCAGCAGCGGGGTGTCGATATAGGCCGGGCCCACGGCGTTGATGCGGATGCCGTGCGCGGCGTACTCAATGGCGGCCGTTTTGGTTAGGCCCACCACGCCGTGCTTAGCCGTAACGTAGCCCGCCAGCGTGGGCGTGCCTACTGTTCCCAGAATGGACGACATGTTAATTATTGAGCCCCTGCCCTGCTTCAGCATTACTTCCAGTTCGTATTTTAAGCAGAAAAACACGCTGTTCAGGTTCACGTTGATAATCTGCTGCCAGCCTTCAAGCGACATATCGGCCGTCAGGCTCATTTCGCCGGTGATACCGGCATTGTTGCAGGCCACGTCAAGGGTACCAAACGCGCCCACGGTTTCCTGCACCAGCTGCCGGCACTGGGCCGGGTCGCCCACGTCGGCCCGGAAAAACCGGGCCTGACCGCCAGCGGCCTCAATCTCGGCCGCCACCTGCCGGCCCTGCTCCTCATCGATGTCGGAAACCATGACCTTGGCCCCGTACTGCCCATAAAGCAGGGCCACGGCCTTGCCAATGCCTGAGGCGCCGCCAGTAACCAGGGCTGTTTTTCCTTGCAAATCGTTGTTGCTGGCATTATTCATAGCTACGGGTTTTTCAAAGTGAGAAGATTTGTATGGACCGAACTGGCCGGCCAGACGGTTCGGCCGGCCAGCCATAGCCGACTCGTTTAAAGCAGGTGCCAGCGGAACCGATTGCCACGCCCTGGTAGGTTCCGCCGAGGGGCCAGCGCAGCGGTTGGTCCTCGTCAGGCCAGGGTGGGCAGCACCAGCACGGGCACCGTACTGCGCAGCAGCACCTGGGCCGTTACGCTCTTGCTGAACAGCTGCTTCCAGAAGCTGCGGGGCCGGGCCAGCACAATCACCAGGTCGGTGTCGGCGGCCTGGGCAGCGTGCAGAATACCCTCGGCCGGCCGGCCGGCCACCGTACTGCGGAAGCGTAGCGGACCCGGCAAATCAACGCTCAGGCCCGTGCGCCGCACCGATTCCAGCACTTCATCTTCCCGGGTGGGGTCAGTCGGGTCACTAAGCACGTGCAGCACCGTTAGCTCCGCGCTCAGTGTGCGCAGCAGCTGGCGTATGGCCCCGGCGTGCGGCCCCAGCGTGAAGTCTTCCCCATCGAGGGCCAGCAGGATGCGACGGGGCACGGCGTTGCTGGCCACTGTGTGGGGCACAATCAGCATGGGGTAAGGAGCGGTGCGCAGGATATCGAGGGCGGTAGTCTGCACCAGCTCGCCGGGCGTGGCCGAGTAGTCGGGCCGGCCCAGCACCACCAGCAGCGGGTGGTGCCGGCTCACGGCATCGGCCACGGCAAAGGCCACGCGGCCGTGCCCGATTTCGACTACCACCGGCACGGCCAAATCATCGGCCACCCGGCTCAGGGCCAGTTTCGTGGCTTCCTTGCTCAGGTCCGACAGCTCACCAGTGAACATCTCCGGGTCGAGGATGGAGTCGCGGCGCACGTGCAGCAACACCAAGCGCGCGCCAAGCGGTACGGCCAGGTTGGTAGCGTAGTCGAGCGCGTCGTTGGCGGCGCGGAAAAAATCGGTCAGAATCAGCAGCGAAGGGCTCATGAGCGGCGGGTGAGGTGGCTCCGACAAAGAACCGAATGGCCGCGGGCCAGCGCCATGCGCAATGTCAGACGGTGGGCATGACTTTCATCAACGGACCGGTCAGGCGGGCAGCGTATTCTTGTACGGTCGGGCTACTGCTGCTCTGCCCAGGCGAGTCCGGCAGCTCCCCGCAGACCACGCCCTTACTCAATACCGCCCTTCCTGCCATGACCACCATCACCGTATTCAGCGCTTATCCCTTCGAGCGTCCCTACCTCAGCGCCGCCGCGCAGGGCCGGTATTCGTTTAATTTCCTCAATGTGGCCCTGACCCCGGACACTGCCGCGCAGGCCGCTGGCAGCACGGCGGTGGCAGTTTTTGTCAACGATGATGCCTCGGCGCCGGTGCTCGAAAAACTGCAGGCCCTGGGCGTGCGCTACCTGCTGGTGCGCGCCGCCGGCCACGACAACGTGGACTCGGCCGCCGCCCATCGGCTGGGCCTGCGCGTGGCCACCGTGCCCCATTACTCGCCCTTCGCCATTGCCGAGCACGCGCTGGCCCTGATGCTGGCCCTCAACCGACACCTGCGCCAGGCCGACACCCAGCTGCGCCGCGGCGACTTCCGGCTCGACCACCTCATCGGCTTCGATTTGCACGGCAAAACGGTGGGCATCGTGGGCTGCGGCACCATCGGCGGCACGCTGGCGGGCCTATTGCACGGTTTCGGCTGCCGCCTGCTAGGCTACGATATCGAGCCCGACGCCGAGCTGACCCGGTGCTACGGGCTGCAGTACGTGCCGCTCGACGAGCTGTGCGCCCAATCCGACGTGGTTTCCCTGCACGCTCCGCTCACGCCCATTACCCGGCACCTGTTCGACCAGGCCCGGCTGGCCCGCCTCAAGCCCGGCGCCATGCTCATCAACACGGCCCGCGGTGCGCTGCTCGATACCAAGGCGGCCCTGGCGGCACTGGAATCGGGTCAGTTGGGCTACTTGGGCCTCGACGTGTATGAGCACGAAAAAGGCCTGTTTTTCAACGACCACTCGCAGGAGCTGCTGCCCGATGCACTGCTGGCCCAGCTGCTGGCCCAGCCCAACGTGCTGGTTACCGGCCATCAGGGCTTTCTGACCGATGAGGCGCTGACATCCATTGCCACAACTACCATCGAGTCGTTGGACAGCTGGCTGGCCGGGCAACCCACGGCCAATGAGCTATTGCCATCAGCAGAGGGGCCCACCATGGCTGCCGCAGTGCCGGCCGGGTGAGGCCTGCGCTACGGCCTGAACACGGCTTAGCTGGATGCAAAGTGAGACTTTTGTGCCTTTCGCCATAGCGGCGCAGTTGCTGGCGGTTAAGGGTGCGTGAGGGGGCCAGATTATAAGCGTTCAATTCTGCTGTTCTGCAAGCGCAGCGCGCGGCGTCGTAACATACCGCCATCAACTCATGTTGCTGGCTACTGGCATACGGACGTTGCTGAGGTGATCTATGTCTTGTCCGGAAATAGGGTGACAGGCTTTTATCTCAAAAACCTGTCACCCTATTTCCGGACAAGACACTTACTTCTAACCCCGAATGGGCGGCAGCGACCAGCCTTTGCGGATGGCCAGCAAACGAAAGACAGTAATCACGGCAACCGATAGCAGAAATCCAATAGTCGCATGTAAGCCAGCCTGAAGCAGCATCACATATAGAACAGCACCGGTCAGGCAGGGCGTGGCGTAGAGTTGCCGCTCAAAAACCAGAGGGGTCTCGTTGGCAAGCGTATCGCGGATGACGCCGCCGAACAGGGCCGATACGATGCCTAGCAACACCGCTGCCCACGGGTTGACCCCTACGTGCAGCGCCTTTTCCAGGCCGAGGATGGTGAATATGCCGATGCCCAGCGTATCAAACACCCGCAAGGGGCGATGTAGGAAGCCCAACCACCAGCGCCGGCACGCCACGGCGAGGAGCAATCCAGTAATGATGACTAGCAGATAATTGGCATCGCTGATCCAAGCCACCGGATAGGCTTGGATGATAATGTCGCGCAGCGTTCCTCCACCCACTGCGGTAACAAAAGCGAAGATAAACAACGTTAAAATATCGAGGTCCTTCTTCTTGTGCAAGGCCGTTAGCGTCCCGGAAACAGCAAATACCCCAGTCCCGAGCAAATCCGTCAAATAAAGCGTATCCATAAAATTATGCCTGAGTATGTAATCCCAATGTGAGATGGGTCGGGTCTTGGTTAAAGTTAAAAGGGTTCTTCTGCCTCTAGAGGCAGAAAAAATCGTGCGGGGTAAGCCCGCGCCATGTCTTGAGTCGTTTAGCTTGGTTATAGGCTAGCAGGAAGACTTGCAGGTGCTCCATCAACTCCGCTGGTAGAGGACGCCGGGGCCAAGGCGGTCGTTGAGACGAATCCGCGCGCAAGAACACGCCTCATTTCGACCCATTGGCCTATCAACACGACACCACATTGAGCAGACCTTCAGCAAGATGAAGCAATTATTCAAAGCCATAACGGTGCGTTATCGATCCGGCTGCTTCGCCTCTTACCGGTGAGCAGCTATTGCGCTTGCTGAGCCTGCCATAGCTTGCTGTGCTTTTTACCGTAGCCATAGTAGATAGCCAGCCCGATGGCCAGCCACACAAACAGTCGGAGCCAAGTATCCAACGGCAAGGACACCATCATCAGCAGGCAGGTCAGAATGCCCAGGACAGGCACCACGGGCACCCACGGCGTGCGGAAGCCGCGCGGGGCATCGGGCTCTTTTTTGCGCATAATCAGGATGCCCAGGCATACCATCACGAAGGCCAGCAGCGTGCCGATGCTCGTCATTTCGCCGACTACGGTAATGGGTACGAAGCCCGCGAAAAGGCTAATGAATGCGCCCAACAGCAGATTCGATTTGTGCGGGGTGCGGAAAATGGGGTGTATTTCGGCGAATATCTTCGGCAGCAGTCCATCTTTCGACATGGAGAAAAACACCCGGCTCTGGCCCATCAGATCCACCAGAATGACGGACGTATAGCCAATAAGAATGGCGATGATAATGGCCGAGCTAAGCCAGCCGTAGGGCGTTTTCTCGATGGCAATGGCGACCGGCGCGGCGCTGTCTTTGAACTCCGTATAATTGGCAACGCCTGTGAGCACATGCCCGAACAGCACGAATAGCACCGTACAAACAACCAAGGAGCCGATGATGCCAATAGGCATATTCTTCTGCGGGTTCTTGGTTTCCTGCGCCATCGTGGCCACGATATCGAAGCCGATGAACACGAAGAACACCACGCCCGCCCCGCGCAGAATGCCGCTCAGGCCGAACTCGCCGAACGTGCCGGTGTTCTGCGGGATGTAGGGCTGGTAGTTAGCCGGGGCGATGTACTGCCAGCCCAAGGCAATGAACACCAGCACCACGGCCACCTTCAGCGTGACGACCAGCCCGTTGAACCACGCCGAACCGGATGTACCCCGGATGATAATGGCCGTAATAGCCAGCACGATAAGCATAGCTGGCACATTTACCACCCCCGAAACCAGCGTGCCATCAGCCAGCTTAGCCGTCTCAAACGGCGACATCACCAGCTGGGGTGGAATATGTAGGTTGAACTTTTCGAGCACCCGCACCAAGTATTGCGACCAGCTGATGGCGACCGTAGCGGCCCCAACAGAGTACTCTAGAATCAGGTCCCAGCCAATAATCCAGGCGAACAGCTCGCCCATTGTGGCGTAGGAATACGTATAGGCCGAGCCCGCTACGGGCACCATGGAGGCAAATTCGGCGTAGCACAAGGCCGAGAAAGCGCAGCCTACGGCGGCCACCAGGAAGGAAAGTGTCACGGCCGGACCGGCATTGTTGGCGGCGGCAATGCCGGTGAGCGAAAACAGGCCGGCCCCGATGATGACTCCGATACCGATGGTAATCAGGCTAAAGCCGCCCAGGCTTCGTTTGAGGGTATTAGTCCCCGTTTCGGCCGCTTCCTGCCGAAGTAGCGCTAGTGATTTTTTAAGCATAAAAGGGAGTAGCGCAAAGCGCTGCTTTGCGGATCGGTAAACGATGCCGGGGGCCGGACATCAGAAGAAGAAAGTAGGAAAAACACCGCGTAGGCCGTAGCGCCAACGGTATAGTTGGCGCTAGAGAGCGGATTAAAAAAGTACGGAGCATCCTGACGGCGCGCAGGCGCGAACAAAAGTTCGCGTTACTTTGGGCTCAACAACAGCAACAATGACTCACGCGCTGGCCTGTGGGCGCAGTCGATGCGGCAGCAAAAAGTACTCGGACGGGCTGGTTGTGGCAGTAATTCACGGCAACTTGTTTTTATATGAGCAGGAATTGGCACCGTTCCGCAGCTTGCGGATGGTTGCCGACGCTTCATTGAGCCTGTCTCTCAGCGCCTCTGTATAAAAACAATCCTTCGGGCGGTAAAGAATTGATGCCGTAAAGGTATGCCGGGCATAAGTGCATTTGCAACGGGTGCACCAAAATCAGGCATCTGTACCGCTGGTTTGCAGGATTCTGACGGCCCCACTCATCTATTGCCGCTTTCCATAAGGCATACTCTTCTTCCCCAACCGTCGGGGCCTGGCTCAATCTACTGGCCAAAAAAATAGCAAATGCCACGACCACTCTGGTTTGAGGTGGTTTAGCTAATCTGGATAGAATGGGGTGGTATCTTTCCTTCGTTATGAATGAGACGCCAAAATCTGATAAGCGCCGTAAGCATGATGCGGCCTTCCGCGCCGAAGCCCCGTGTCTGGCCGACCAAAGCCACTCGACCAAAGCCACCACATGGGCGCTAAACAACGACCCCAAAGGCCTCTATTCGTGACAGAAAGCCGTCCAAGCGCCAATAGCGGCCGCTTTGAGACTTATTCTAATTCCGCCCGTTTTTTCGGACAGACAGTATTTTAGGCTCGCGATGAAACTGCTCCTTATTTCACCCCCCGCGGCCGTGGCCGACGAAACGGAGTTGGTCGGGGAAATGCTGGCCGCGGGGCTGGCGCGGTTTCATGTGCGCAAGCCGGCGTGGGAGCCAGCGGCAATAGCCGACTACCTGGCCCGCCTACCCGCCCGGTACCTGCCGCGCGTGGTGGTGCATGGGCAGCCCGCGCTGGTCCGGGAGTTTCGCCTAGGCGGGCTGCACTTAACGGCTGCCGCCCGCGCGGCTTGCCGCCGCCGCCCCCTGTTGCTGCCCGGCCAAACGCTGTCTACCTCGTTTCACCATCTGGCCGAACTGCGGGCGCACCGACGGTGCTACGACTACGTTTTTCTAAGCCCTGTATTCGATAGTCTGAGCAAAACAGATTACCCGGCCGCTTTCAGTTTGGAAGCCCTGACAAAAGCGCTGACGCCCCTGCGTAACCGGGCCGGATATAGTCCGCAGGTAATGGCGCTGGGAGGCGTGGATGAGCATCGGCTGGCGGCCGTGCGCCAGGCGGGTTTTGCGGGGGCCGCCGTACTGGGGGCAGTGTGGCAAAGCCCCGATCCGGTGGTGGCATTCAGCCGGCTGCAATTGGCTGCTGGCTAACCTATACTGGAGCGAATACAATGCCCCTGACCCGTATGCGGGCAGTGGCTGCAGGGCGTGGCCTTCACCGGGCCAGGGCGGTGAGGGTCGCGTCCCAGTCTTTCCACACGGGTTCGTAGCCCTGCCGGCGCAGCATGGACGCCACCTCGGCCGGGCTGCGCTCATCCGAAATCTCGAACTGCTCCAGCGACTCCGGCGCCACCGCGTAGCCACCGGGGTTGGTTTTGGAGCCCGCGCTGAGGCTGGTAATGCCCAGCTTCACCACGTGGTCGCGGAAGGCCGGACTCTCGCGGGTTGAAAGCGAGAGCTCGACTTCCTCGTTCAGCAGGCGATAGGCGCAAATCAGCTGCACCAGCTCCCGGTCGTTCATTTCCACTTTGGGTTGCAGCAGCCCTTCGGCGGGCCGCAGCCGCGGGAACGACAGGCTATACTTGGTTTGCCAGTAGGTGCGTTCCAGGTAGTCGAGGTGCAGGGCTGTGTAGAAGGAATCGGTGCGCCAGTCCTCCAACCCGATGAGCACGCCGAGGCCCATTTTGTGGATGCCGGCCCGGCCCAGCCGGTCCGGCGTATCGAGGCGGTAGTGAAAATTCGACTTTTTGCCCTTGGGGTGATGCTTCTTGTAGTCGTCCTGGTGGTAGGTTTCCTGGTACACCAGCACCGTATGCAGGCCCTCGGGAATCAGGCGTTCGTAGTCGGCCTGGTCAAGCGGTTGCACTTCCATGGAGAGGTGCGCGAAGTGCGGCCGTAGCGTGCGGAGCGCCTTTTCCAGGTACTCCACGCCTACCGTCTGGTGGGCCTCGCCGGTTACCAGCAGCACGTGCTCGTAGCCCCAGTGCTTAAGCGCCGCGGCTTCCTGCAGCATCTCGACGCTGCTCAGGGTGCGGCGGGCAATTTTATTGTCCAGGCTAAAGCCGCAGTAGGTGCAGATGTTCTGGCACTCATTCGACAAATAAAGCGGCACGTAGAGCTGCACCGTATTGCCGAACCGTTTGCGCGTGAGCTGGTGGCTGCGTTGGGCCATCTGCTCCAGGTAGGGCGCGGCGGCAGGCGAAATCAGGGCCTTGAAATCTTCCAGGGTACGGCGCGGCGCCGCCAGGGCGTGTTCCACGTCGGCCGCCGTTTTGGCGTAGATGCTGGCCTTCACATCATCCCAGGAGTGGGCCTCGAAAATGGGGCGGAAGCTCATGCAGGTAGCGGGTTTTTCGTGGTTTACATATCCAGAAAAGCGGTGAGCGGCGAGCTGGCCACTGCTTCGCTGTGGAGTACCGGGCCAGCCAGCCGGGCTTCGTAGGCCAGGCGCCCGGCTTCCACCGCCAGGTGAAACGCCCGGGCCATGGCCACCGGATTGCCGGCCACGGCAATGGCCGTATTCACCAGCACGGCATCGGCGCCCAGCTCCAGGGCCAGGGCCGCATGCGAGGGCGCGCCAATGCCGGCATCCACCACCACCGGCACCTTGCTTTGGCCGATGATGATTTCCAGAAACTCCCGCGTCAGCAGGCCTTTATTGGAGCCGATAGGCGCGCCCAGGGGCATGACGGCCGCCACACCCACCTCCTCCAGCCGCTTGCACAGCACTGGGTCGGCGTGAATGTAGGGCAGCACCACGAAGCCCAGCTGCACCAGTTGCTCGGCCGCTTTCAGGGTTTCAATGGGGTCGGGCAGCAGGTATTTGGGGTCGGGATGAATTTCCAGCTTGAGCCAGTTGGTTTCCAGCGCCTCGCGGGCCAGTTGGGCGGCGAAAACGGCCTCCCTGGCCGTCCGTACGCCCGAAGTATTGGGAAGCAGCTGAAACTGCGGATGGGTCAGGTGCCGCAAAATATCGTCTTCGGCATCAGCTACGTTTACCCGCTTGAGGGCCACCGTTACCAGCTCGGAGCCGGAGGCCAGCAGGGCCTCTTCCATCAGCCCCGACGAGCTGAATTTGCCTGTGCCCGTGAACAGGCGCGAGGAAAACGTGCGGTCTGCAATGATCAGGGGTTGCGTTGCCATACTGTCTGTTTAAGCGGTGACTCCAATCGTCAATTCCTTGTTAAATAACTGCGCGGCCGCCACCGGATTCTCCGCCTGCCCAATACTGCCCGACACGGCAATGCCGTGCAGGCCCGTAGTCCGCAGCGCCCCCACATCGGCCAGCAGAACGCCCCCGATACCGATAACTGGCACCATGAGGCGTGTTGCCCGGCATTGGCCAAGAATTTCGGCGTAGCCCCCCAGGCCCAGAATCGGGCTCAGGTTTTCCTTGGTGTGGGTGAAGCGAAACGGCCCGAGCCCCACGTAATCGACCCCGGTGGCAACCAGCCGCTGCACGTCGGCGAAGGTGTTGGCCGTGCCTCCGATAATGAAGCTGGGCCCCAGCATGGCGCGCGCCTCGGTAGGCGGCATATCGGCCTGCCCCAGGTGCACCCCGTCGGCCCCGATTTCCAGGGCCAGATGGGGGTTGTCGTTGAGAATCAGCGTGGCCCCGTAGCGGCGGCACACGGCCTGGGTATCCAGCGCCAGTTGCTTCCACACAGCGTAAGGCTGGTTTTTTACCCGGAGCTGCACCCAGCGCACGCCGCCCTGGCAGGCCAGCTCGGCCGCGGCAGCATTGGTCGTGATGTAGTGCAGATGGCTGATTGTCATGGTTGGTTTAGCTGATGGAATGATAGCCCAGCCGCGTGTTGTTGCTGGCCAGAAAGGCGGTGGTGTAGGCCTTGCCCCGGCGGCAGGATTCCACCAGACTCTGCCCTTTCGCCAGCTGCGCCAGCACCGCCGCCGACAGCACGCAGCCGCTGCCGTGCTTCTCGCCGTGTGGCAGCCGGGGCACACTGAATGCATGCCGCTCGCCACCGGCCAGCAGCACATCGGTGGCGAGTTCCGTTTCGGCGTGCCCACCCTTGAGCAGCACCGGACAAAAACCGCTCACAATTGCTGCCGCCGTGTCGGCCGACTCATGGGGCCATAAACGTTGCATTTCGGGTCGGTTGGGCGTAATCAGGGCCATTTTGGCGCACAGGGCCTGCAGCAATTTGCGCTCGGGCTCCCGGTGAAATTCGTAGCCGGCCGTGGCCTGCAGCACGGGGTCCCACACGATTTGCAGGCGCGGATTCTGCTCCCGTAGCCATTCCACCAACTCCAGCAACCCGGGCAGGCTTTCCACCAGCCCGATTTTGATAAAGTCGACCTCAAACCGAGCCAACAGAATGCGAATCTGGTCCCGGATTACCTCCGTCGGCACCCAATCCACGCGCTCAAACGCCACGTCGTTCTGCACCGTAAGGGCCGTGCACACGCCCAACCCATACACGCCGCTGGCTTCCAGCGTTTTCACGTCTGCCAACAGGCCGGCCCCGGCACTAGGGTCGAAGCCGGCAATGCTGAGGACGTAGGGGCGGAAAGCAGCGGGCATGAATGGTCAGTTAGGTAATTCAGAACGTGCCGTTGAGCGCCACCGCTACAGATAAATCTCGCTGCCCTTGTTCACGAACTCGCGCGACTTCTCCGCTAGGCCGTGGGCCAGCACCTGGCTGGCCGTCAGGTCCTGTTTGGCCGCGTAGTCACGTACTTCCTGGGTGATTTTCATCGAGCAGAAATGCGGCCCGCACATGGAGCAAAAGTGGGCCACCTTGGCCCCTTCGGCGGGCAGGGTTTCGTCGTGGTATTCGCGGGCCGTATCGGGGTCGAGGGCCAGGTTGAACTGGTCTTCCCAGCGGAACTCGAAGCGGGCCTTGCTCAGGGCATTATCGCGGTACTGTGCACCCGGGTGGCCCTTGGCGAGGTCGGCGGCATGAGCGGCAATTTTGTAGGCAATTACGCCGTCCTTCACGTCCTGCTTGTTGGGCAGGCCCAGGTGCTCCTTGGGCGTTACGTAGCAGAGCATGGCCGTGCCAAACCAGCCAATCATGGCCGCGCCGATGGCGGAAGTAATATGGTCGTAGCCGGGTGCAATGTCCGTGGTTAGTGGCCCCAGCGTGTAGAAGGGCGCCTCGTGACACTCCTTCAGCTGCTTATCCATGTTTTCCTTGATGAGGTGCATGGGCACGTGGCCGGGGCCCTCAATCATCACCTGCACGTCGTGCTTCCAGGCAATTTTTGTCAGCTCGCCCAGCGTTTCCAACTCGGCAAACTGGGCTTCGTCGTTGGCATCGGCAATGGAGCCGGGGCGCAGACCGTCGCCCAGCGAGAAGGCCACGTCGTAGGCCTTCATAATTTCGCAGATTTCCTCAAAGTGCGTGTACAGGAAGCTTTCCTGATGGTGCGCCAGGCACCATTTGGCCATAATCGAGCCCCCGCGCGATACAATGCCGGTTACGCGCTTGGCCGTCATCGGCACGTAGCGCAGCAGCACGCCGGCATGAATGGTAAAGTAGTCGACGCCCTGCTCGGCCTGCTCGATAAGCGTGTCGCGGAACAGCTCCCAGGTTAGGTCTTCGGCCTTGCCGTTCACCTTTTCCAGGGCCTGGTAAATCGGCACCGTGCCCACCGGCACCGGGCAGTTGCGGATAATCCACTCGCGGGTTTCGTGGATGTTCTTGCCGGTACTCAAATCCATCAGCGTGTCGCCACCCCAGCGGCAGCTCCACACGGCTTTATCCACTTCTTCCTCAATGGAGGAAGTCACGGCCGAGTTGCCGATGTTGGTGTTGATTTTCACCAGGAAGTTGCGCCCGATAATCATCGGTTCGCTCTCGGGGTGATTGATGTTGCACGGAATCACGGCGCGGCCGGCGGCCACTTCCTGGCGCACAAACTCGGCCGTAATGTGGCCCTTCGGCGTATTGGCCCCGAAACTGTGGCCCCGGTGCTGGCTGCGCAGCGGGTCGTCGGCGGGCAGCTCATCAAACCGCTGGTTTTCGCGGATGGCGATGTACTCCATCTCCGGCGTGATGAGGCCCTTTTTGGCGTAGTGCATCTGGCTCACATTGGCCCCGGTGCGGGCCCGTAACGGGGCCGCGATGTGCTCGAAGCGCAGGTGGTCGAGGCTGGCATCGGCGGCGCGCTGCTGGCCGTAGTCGGAGGTACTGCCGGGCAGGCGTTCCACGTCGCCGCGGTCCAGAATCCAGCTTTCGCGCAGGCGCGGCAGGCCTTTTTTCAGGTCGATTTCAATATTGGGGTCGGTGTAGGGGCCGCTGGTATCGTACACCGTTACGGGCGCGTTTACCTCGGTAGGATTCACGAAATCGAACTTACGCTCGGTGTCGGTGAGCACGATTTCGCGCATGGCCACCCGGATGTCGTGCAGGGTGCCGGGAACGTAGATTTTACGGGAGCCGGTCAGGGGCTGGCGGTCCACCAACGTCTGGTGCGGGGCCTGGTCTTTCTTCTTCATCGAATGAGGGAATAAATAGGGGCTCAGCCGCCCTGAGTGGCACGAATAACCATAATCCGGTCGTGCGCCTGGATGGGCTGCGCGGGCCAGTCCGTGCGGGGCACCACGAAGTCGTTGAGGGCCACGGCAATGCCGCGGGTTTCGGCCAACTCCAGGGCAGCGAGCAGCTGGAGCAGGGTGCCGGCCGGCGGTACCGGGTGCGGCAAATCGTTTACATAGCAGACCATCCAGCCAGGGATTAGGCGGTAGAAAATCAAACAGTAAACAATAGACGGCGCAACCCAAGGGCCACGGCGGGCCCTTACTGTCGCTGGAACTTTTCCCTCCGCAGGTGCTAGCCTGTTCAGGTTCCAAGGGTATCATCTCAGTCCTGGCAAGCAGGACACCCCTAAAGTTTACTCCGCCAAAGTACGGCGCTCAAACGGGTATATCCAAATGATATCTTTCCGCGAGTCAACTTTAGGAACCCAGCATCTCTGCGCGCCACTTGCCAGCGTGCGTTTCCGTGAATTCTTCGTGAAACTCCTGAGCTTCCCTTCCTAATTGCAGGTTGCTGATGCTGCCTGTCGTTGCTGCCTTCTATCACCCCTTCAAGGCTAACCGATAAGAACTGGATGTTACAGGACTACCTTCGCACCCGATTTGCCGGTCTGTTTCTTCCACTTGGCTTCCTTCATGCTTCGTTCCATTATGTTCGTCGGCACCGCGTCCGATGTGGGCAAGAGCGTTATTACGGCCGGGTTCTGCCGGATTTTTCGCCAGGATGGCTACCAGCCCGCGCCCTTCAAGGCCCAGAACATGTCGCTCAATAGCTACGCCACGCCCGAGGGGTTAGAAATCGGGCGGGCCCAGGCGGTGCAGGCCGAGGCGGCGGGCATCGCCTGCCACGTCGATATGAACCCGGTCCTGCTCAAACCCACTTCCGACCAGGCCTCGCAGGTGGTGCTGAACGGCCGACCCATCGGCACGCAAACGGCCTACGAGTACTTCCGCGCCAACGACCGGCACGAGCTATTTGCCGCCGCTACCCAGGCCTACGACCGGCTGGCGGCCCGTTTTTCGCCCGTTGTGCTGGAAGGAGCGGGCAGTATTTCGGAGCTGAACCTAAAGCGCCGCGACATCACCAACCTGCGCATGGCCCAGCACGCCGGGGCCGCGACATACCTGATTGCCGACATCGACAAGGGCGGCGTATTTGGCAGTGTATACGGTACGCTGGCTCTGCTGGAACCGGCCGAAAAGGCGTGCATCAAGGGCATCATCATCAACAAATTCCGGGGCGATGCGCGGCTGTTTGCCGACGGCCGCCAGCAGCTCGAAGACCTAACCGGGGTGCCGGTAGTAGGCGTGTTGCCCTACTTTCGCGACATTTTCGTGGAGGAAGAGGACTCCGTGGTGCTGGCCTACAAGCAGCGGCGGGCCAGGCTGGCGGGTCGGGTGCGGGTGGCCGTAGTATTGCTGGGGCGCATGTCCAACTTCACCGATTTCGACGTGCTGAACCACGATGCCCGGACGGACGTGTTTTTTACGCACGAGGCCACGGAGATTAACGAGGCAGACATTATCATCCTGCCTGGTAGCAAAAACACTATTGCTGACTTGCTGGCCCTGCAACGGAGCGGCTTGGCGGCGGCCATTGTGGCGGCGCATGCGGCGGGCAAAACCGTGGTGGGCATTTGTGGCGGCTACCAGATGCTGGGCCGCTCAGTGGAAGACCCCGACGGGGTAGAGGGCCGAGTAGGCGCTGCCGCCGGCCTCGGGCTGCTGCCCGTGCGCACCGTGCTCCAAGGCGAAAAAACCACCCGCCAGCGGCAGTTTTCCTTCCGCGATGAGCGCCCGGCCAGCTGCCGGGGCTATGAAATTCACATGGGCCAGACGCTGGCCGAGGGCCCCCCGCACCCCGTGGCCACCCTCGACGACGGCACGCCCGACGGCTATTTTGCCGGTCCTCACTGCTGGGGAACTTACTTGCATGGCATTCTGGACAACCCGGTAGTGATTGACGCGCTGCTGGCCCCACACACCCGGCAAATCGTTAGCGCCCCGGTTGATTTTGTCGCTTTTAAAAATGAGCAGTACGACCGCCTGGCCGCTCTTATCCGCGAGAACGTGGACATGCAGCAAATTTACGCGGCGCTGCAATCCTGAACACACCGCCGATATAAACCAAGGTATGCTCTACGGACACGGCGACGATGGGTACCGCCACGCCCACCAAGTGGTAGCCGATTTCAGTACCAACGTCTGGTACGGGGGCGAACCAGCGGGCCTTAAAGAATACATATTCGGCCAATGGGCCACTGTGAACCGCTATCCGGAGGTGCTGGCTGAAAGCCTGGCCGCCCGCATTGCCGCCCATCACGGTCTGCCCTCCAGCCAGGTACTAATGAGTAGCGGCACCACCGAGAGCATCTATCTGCTGGCCCAGGCCTGGGCTGGTGGCCGCACCACCATCGTCACGCCGGCCTTTGCCGAGTACGAGGACGCGGCCCGGCTCCACCGCCACCAACTCACGTTCCAGGCCTGGGAGCACCTGTGTTCAGGCCCGCCGCTGGCGGCGGACCTGGTTTTTATCTGCAACCCCAACAACCCGACGGGCAGCGTACTACGGGAAGCCGAACTAGTGGAGCTGTTGACCCGCAACCCTCAAACGGTGTTCGTGCTCGACGAGGCGTTCATCGAATTCACTACCAGCATTGCCACCGCACTGCCGCTGCTGAGCCGGTTTAGCAACCTGGTGATCATGCGTTCCATGACCAAGGCCTACGCCATTCCGGGGCTGCGGTTGGGCTATGTGGCGGCCTCGAAAAGCCTGATTACCCGGCTAATTCACGGGAAAGCCCCCTGGACGGTGAGCACGCTGGCCGCCGCCGCCGGGCATTTCATTTTTGAGCACTTCGCCACCGTGCAGCCTCCTACTGCACAACTGCTGGCCGACCGCGCCATCTTCGCAGCCCAGCTGGCGGGCAATGACGCTCTGGAAGTTCACCCCAGCCACACCCACTACTTCGTGGGGCAGCTGCGGCGCGGAACGGCCGCCAACCTAAAAACCTGGCTGCTAACCCACCACGGCCTGCTGATTCGGGACGCCGCTAACTTCCGGGGGCTCATGCCCGCGCACTTCCGGCTGTGCACGCGCCCCCCGGCCGAGAACCAACTCCTCATTAACGCACTGCGCGAATGGACCGCTTTACCCGCCTAACCGGCCCGCTGGTGCTCGGCTACACGCTCGATTTACTGCTGGCCGACCCCGAGGGCTGGCCCCACCCCGTGCGCACCTACGGGGTCCTCATTGCCGCGGGTGAGCGGCGGCTAAACCACGGCTCTTATCGGTTGGCCAAGGGGGTATTATTGGCCGGCGGGCTGGTGGGCGGCACGTTCGCGGCCTTTACGCTGCTTGACCGCGCCGGCCGCCGCCTCCCGCCCCCTGCGCCGCTATTGCTCAACGGCGTGTGGGTGTTCTATGGGTTGGCCAATACGGGCCTGGTGCGGGAAGGCCGGGCCGTATTTGAGGTGCTGGCGCGGGAGGGCCTGGAGGCCGGCCGCCGGCAGCTGGCCCGCATCGTGGGGCGCGAAACGCAGCGGCTCGACCATCAGCAAATTCGCACGGCCGTGCTGGAAAGCCTGGCGGAAAACCTGAGCGACGGCGTGGTAGCGCCCCTGCTGTACTACGCCCTGGCGGGCGTGCCGGGCCTGATGGCCTACAAAATGGTGAACACCCTCGACTCGATGGTGGGCTACCGCAACCCGCGCTATGAGCAGTTCGGCAAGTTCGCCGCCCGCCTCGACGACGTGGTGAACCTTGTGCCGGCCCGGCTTACGGCGGGCCTGCTCGCGCTGCTGGGCGGGAGCTGGCGCGGATTCCGGTTCATTTTCCGGTACGGCCACCAGCACAAAAGTCCTAATGCCGGCTACCCGGAGGCTGCCCTGGCGGGCGTGCTCGACTGCCGTTTCGGCGGGCCGAACTACTACCACGGTCAGCTGGTGGCCAAGCCCTACCTCGGCACCAACCCGCGCCCAATCGAGCCCCACGAAATCAACCGGGTGGCCCGGCTCAACCACGCCGTATGCGCCGCGGTAGTGGCCGGTATCGTGGGGCTGTTGTGGAGGCAGCGCTGCCGGAATCAACAGTAGGTGAACCGACGCGATATGGCCCTTTATGTCCTTTCTGGTGGCCCCGGAGCCGGCAAGACTACCCTGCTAGCCGCGTTGCGCCACGCCGGCTTTGCCGTGGCCGAAGAAGTGTCGCGCCGGCTGATTCGCGAACAGGTAGCCCTGGGCAGCAGCCAGGTACCGTGGCTGGATTTGGCCGGGTTCGTAGCGCTGGCCCTGGCGCGCATGGTGGCCCAGCACCAGCGGGCCACCATTCACGGCGGCACCACCTTCTTCGACCGGGGCCTGCCCGATTTGCTGGCCTACCTGGAAGTAGCCGGCCAACCGGTCCCGCCCGCCTGCCAGGCGGCGGTGGCGGCCCACCCGTATCAGCCGATGGTATTCATGGCCCCGCCCTGGCCGGAAATTTACGTGAACGACGCCGAGCGCTGGCAAACCTTCGACGAGGCCGTGGCCATTTACCAGGCCCTGCGGCGGGTGTACGGGCGGGCGGGGTACACGGTGCTGGAGCTGCCCCAGGCCACCGTGGCGGCGCGGGTAGCCTTCGTGCGGGCGGCCACCGGACGCTAGCAAAAAGGCACCCCAGCCCGTCGCGCGGGAATTTTCCCTACCTTCGGCGCAGTAAATGGTAGTCGTTTCCGCGGTGCGGGACGGCTTTAAAAGGGAATCCGGTGTAAATCCGGGACAGTCTCCGCTGCTGTAACCTCTACGTAAAACCAGGTCGATAATAGGCGCCACTGTTCCGTCAGGAATGGGAAGGCCATCGGTCCGGGGAGGGAGTCAGAAGACCTGCCGCTTGCTTCATACAGTCACAGCTTTCGGCAGAAAGGCTCGTCGTACCATGCCCAGACCCCCGCTTCCTTCCGGCCGTGCCGGAGGCATACCCGTTTACTTAGCCGCCACCCGTGGCCTCGCGTTAGTTGGTCTGTTGGGCCTGATGGCTCCGGCAGCGCTCAGCCAAACCGCCCGCCCCCCGCAGGCCCGCCCAACCCTGGCGGCGGCTTCCGCTACCAAAGGCCGCACCAGCGTCATTTACGCCAAGGGCTTCTCGATTGGCTACGTCGGCCGGTGCAAGCTCGTCACCATTCGGAGCCCGTTCGAGCGCACCACCACGGTTACGCGCTACTTGCTGGTACCCCGCGGCACGGCGCGCCCCGCCGGCTACGCCGATGCCCACGTTATTGCCACTCCCATCCGTAGCCTAGTGGGCCTCTCGTCTATGCACGTGGCGCTGGCTAGTTTCTTGGGGGCCGAAGATGTGGTGGTGGGCCTGGGCAGCCTCCAGTACGCCTCGGCTCCGAGAGTACGCCAGCGCATTGCCCAAGGCAAGGTGTACGCCGTCGGCCAGGGCAAGGAGCTCAACAATGAGCAGCTGGTGGTCCGGCACCCCGATTTGGTAATGGCCACCGGCTGGCCCGGTGAAAACCTGAGCCGCTTCCAGACGCTGGCCGCCGCTGGGATTCCGGTGATGATTAACTCGGAATGGGTGGAAAGCACGCCGCTGGCCCGCGCCGAGTGGGTGAAAGTGCTGGCCGTGCTGCTCAATAAAGAGGACCTAGTAAACCAGAAATTCGGGCAGGTAGCCCGCGAGTACCAGCGTCTGGCCGCCCTGGGCCGCCGGGCCACCCCGCGGCCCCAGGTGGTCGTGGGCATGCCCTTCAAGGACGTGTGGTACGTACCCGACGCCGACAGCTACATGGCGCAGTTTCTGCGCGATGCGGGCGCGACCTACGCCTGGGACCAGACCAAAGCGCCCCAGGGCAGCCTCGCGCTGTCGTTTGAAACCGTGGCCCCGGTGGCCCTCACGGCCGATTACTGGCTGCAAACGGGCTCGGCAGTTTCGAAGGCCGACATGCTGGCACAGGATGCCCGCTACGCAGCCTTCGCTCCTTTCACCGCCGGGCGGGTGTTCAACAACAACCGCCGCACCAACGCCGAGGGCTCCAACGACTACTGGGAATCGGGGGCCGTCCGGCCCGATTTAGTGCTGGCCGACCTGCTCCGGGTGTTGCACCCCGGGCTGCTGCCCGCCGGCTCGCTTTATTACTACCAGCAACTCAAGTGAGGACTACCACGATGCGGGCGGCCCCGGCCGCCCCGCCGCTAGCCCCCCCACCGGCAGCGGGCATGGGGCGGTCTGCGGCCTGGCTGCTGGTCCTGCTGCTGCTGGTCGGGCTGGGCTTCGTGCTCGATATTGCTCTGGGCTCGGTGGCGGTGCCGCTGCCGGCGGTGGTGCGCATCCTGCTCGGGCAACCGGGCGATACGGCGGCCTGGGAGTTCATTGTTCGGGAAATTCGCCTGCCCAAAGCCCTGACGGCCCTGGCCGTGGGCAGCGGCCTAGCGGTGAGCGGCCTCCAGATGCAGACCCTGTTTCGCAATCCGCTGGCGGGGCCCTCCGTGCTGGGCCTGACTGCCGGAGCCGGATTGGGCGTGGCGGCCGTGATGCTGGCCAGTGGCAGCGTGGCGGGCAGCCTTGCCATCCGGGCCCTGGGCGTGGGCGGCAGCTGGGGCCTGGTACTAGCCGCCACGGCCGGGGCGGCCCTGGTGATGGCCCTGGTGCTGGCGCTGGCCGGGCGCATGCGCGACAACGTGGTGCTGCTCATCGTGGGCATGATGATAGCCAGCGTGACGGGGGCGCTGGTGAGTTTGTGGCAGTATTTCAGCGCCCCCGAGCAGATTCAGGAATACCTGCTCTGGACCTTCGGCTCGCTGGGCGGCGTAACGGGCAGCCACCTAGCCGTGCTGGCCAGCGTGGTAGCGGTGGGCCTGGGACTGGCATTTGGCTCGGCTAAATCGTTGAATGCCCTGCTGCTGGGCGAGAATTACGCGCGGAGTATGGGTCTGGTGGTGGGCCGCTCCCGCCTGCTCGTTATTCTGAGCACCAGTTTGTTGGCGGGATCCATTACGGCGTTTTGCGGCCCTATTGGTTTCGTGGGCATTGCCGTGCCCCACCTCACCCGGGCCCTGCTGCGCACCGCCGACCACCGGGTGCTGCTACCCGCCAGCTGCCTGGCCGGGGCGGCCCTCACCCTCGGCTGCGACTGCATCGCACAGCTGCCCGGCAGCCAAACCACCCTGCCCCTGAGCGTGGTTACCTCGCTGCTGGGCGCGCCGGTGGTGCTGTGGGTGGTGCTGCGCCGCCAAAATATCCGTTCCTCGTTTTCCTGAGTTTCATGCGCTCTGCTACTCCGCTGCTGACCGCCGAGGACCTGACGGTGGGTTATTTCGGCCGCAAAAAAATGCCCCGCCCGGTGGCCGGCTCCCTGCGCCTGGCGCTGTGGCCCGGCGAGCTGGTGTGCTTGTTGGGGCCAAACGGGGCCGGCAAATCGACGCTGCTGCGCACGCTAGCCGGCTTGCAGCCCCCCCTCGGCGGCCAGCTCCGGCTGGGCGACCAGGAGCTGACGAGCCTGAACGCGCCGGCGCGGGCGCGGCAGCTCAGCGTGGTGCTCACCGACCGGGTCGAGGGCGGCAACCTCACCGGCCGCGAGCTGGTGCGGCTGGGGCGGCACCCCCACACGGGCTGGCTTGGGGGCCTGTCGGCCCACGACGAAGCACAGGTGCAGGCGGCCCTGGTAGCAACTGGCACCGAGGTCCTGGCCCACCGCCCGGTAGGCGAGTTGAGCGACGGGGAGCGGCAAAAAATCCTGCTGGCCCGCGCCCTGGCCCAGGATACGCCCCTGATATTACTCGACGAGCCCACCGCCCATCTCGACCTGCCCAACCGCGTGGCCCTCATGCGGCTGCTTCACCGCCTGGCCCGCCAAACCGGCAAGGCCATCCTGCTCTCTACCCACGAGTTGGATTTGGCCCTGCAAGCCGCCGACCGGGTGTGGCTGCTGTCGGCCGAGGGGGCGCTGCGCACGGGCACTCCCGAAGATCTGGTGCTGAGCGGAGCCTTCGCGGCGGCGTTTGCCCGTGAGGGGCTGGCCTTCAATCCGGCCACCGGCACCTTCGAGTTGCACGCCCCCACGGGCCCGCCGGTGCAATTGGTCGGCGACGGGGCCGCGGCCTTCTGGACGCGCCGGGCGCTGGAGCGCGAGGGGTTCGTGCCCACGGCCGCCCCCGCCGCCTGGCGCGTCACGGCCACCCTCGCTCCCCCCCGCTGGACCAGCCAGTTAGCCGGCGGCCCCGAACATTCGCACGACTCGATGAGCGCCTTACTCCGCGCTTTGAATCAGATTTCTACCCCATAGTTCCGTGAGTTATCCGCACCCTCCCGCATTTTCTTCCTGCTTTCTGATTGACCAGCTTATGCAACCCAACACCTTTCGCAGCAGTAACGCAACGCCCCGCTTTGGCGCGGCACTGGCGCTGGGCACGTTCCTCGTGGCCGGCCCATTCCGCCCCGCTCAGGCGCAGGCTCCGGCCGATACCCTCCGCCGCCAAAGCCTGAGCGAGGTGGTAGTAACGGCCACCCGCACGGCCACTGAACGCGGCAAAATCCCGCAGCAGCTCCAGGTTATCAGCCGCCAGGACATCCAGCAGACCCCCACCCAGGACTTTACCGACGTGCTGAAAAAGAATGCCTCGGTCGATGTAATCCAGTATCCCGGCCTGCTGGCCGGAGTGGGCATCCGCGGCTTTCGGCCCCAAACGGGGGGGCTGAACCAGCGGGCACTGCTGCTGGTAGATGGCCGGCCGGCTGGTACCAGTAACCTGGCCACCCTCGATTTGAACAGCGTGGAGCAGGTAGAAGTGCTCAAGGGGCCAGCTTCGGCCCTGTACGGTTCGCAGGCGATGGGCGGGGTCGTGAACGTGGTTACGCGCAAATCGCGTGGGGCCGTCCGGTCGTCGCTGTTCACCGAATACGGCAGCTTTCAAACCTTTAGAGTCGGCGGGGCCACTGGGGGCAATATCACCCAAAAGCTGGATTTCGACCTCTCCTTTGGCTTGTTCGATCGGGCCCAGGACTACAAGCTGGGCAGGGGCGGCGTGTTCCGGGGCTGGCTCAACGGCGACAACGCCACCAAAACCTACGCCAACGACAGCAGCGCCCAAACCGACGACCGCCGCGCCGACGGCCAGCGTCGCCAGTTCACCAAACTCGGCTACTACTCCGGCGCGTTGCGCCTGGGCTACCAGCTAAGCAGCCGCTGGCGCGTAGACGTGCGGGGCGAACGGTTCGTGGCCCGCAACGTGGAGTCGCCGAACGATGTTTTTTACGGCAACCTGGGGCCTTCGAGTAAGCATATTGAGCGGCAGAACATCGACCTGAGCGCCACCGGCACCTACGCGCGCCACGAGCTGTTCGTGCGCGGTTACGCCTCCCAGGAAACCAACGACAACAACACACTGGCGGGGGCTAAAAACGTGCCCATTGTGCCCTACCGCTCGTTCCAGAGTCAGTACGTGTGGCGGGGCTTGCAGGTGAAGGACGTGCTGACGCTGGGCCGCCAGCGCCTGACGGTGGGCCTCGACCGCAACGAAGCCACAAGCAACTCGCAACGCTTCAACGCCACCAGCGTCGCCATTGCGCCTTTCAACCCCAACTACGAGTTGAATACGACTGGCCTCTACGCCCAGGCGCAGCTGAGCCTGCTGGCGGAAAAGTTGATTCTGATGCCCGGGGCCCGCTACGATTTCATTACTTACAACGTGAAGCAAACCGACTTGCTGACCACTTTTACGCCCGGCAAAACGACCAATCCGTTTTTTAGCCCCAGCCTGGGGGCGCAGTACGAGCTGCGCCCCGGCCTGCGCGCGCACGGCACCGTTGGGCGGGCCTACGTAACGCCCGACGCCTATAATGTGGCCGGTTACTCCCAAACGGCCCCCAATGCCGCCCGGCAAGTGTCCATCACGACCGGTAATGCCGGGCTGAAAAACGAGAGCAGCGTTACCTGGGACGCAGGCCTGCGCTTCGACCGGCCCACCAGCGGCTTCTCAGCCAGCGCGGCTTACTTCGCCACGCAGGTGAAAAACCGCATCACCACCCGCACCGTCAACCCCGTGGGCGAAACTACCACCGAGGGCTACCTAGTGCGGGCCCGCACGACCTACGTCAACGCCAACGACAGCCGCATCCGGGGCCTGGAGTCCGAAGCCGGCTACGACTTCGGGGTGGCCGCCGACAACCGCTATTCGTTGCGGGTATTTGCCGGGGGCACCCGCATTTTTACGGCGGAAGACGTGACCAATGCCACTGATGGCACCCAAACCACCCGCGTCATCTTCAACGTAGCCCGCCTGAGCGGCAACTACGGCGTGGCCTTCGACAACAACCGCGGCCTGCGCGCCCGCCTGGGCGGCCACTACGTGGGCCGCCGCCGCGACACTGATTTTACGGATGTGCAGTCGCCGCAGATAGAATACCCGCGCTACATGACCCTCGACTTCTCGGCGGGCTATACTCTGGCCCAAAAGCACACGCTGGCGGTGTTAGTTAACAACCTGACCGACGAAAACTACTACGAGAAGCGCGGCTACAACCTGCCCGGCCGCACCATCACGGGCCGCTACACGCTCACTTTCTAGCCCATGCTCACCTACATTTCGGGCGGGCAGCGCTCGGGCAAGAGCCGGTACGCCCAGCAGCTGGCCCTGCAACTCAGCCCCGCGCCCGTGTACCTGGCCACCTCGCGGGCCTGGGACGACGACCACCGTCAGCGCATTGCCCGCCACGTAGCCGACCGCGACGCCCGCTGGACCACCTGGGAGGAGGAAAAGTACCTGAGCCGCCGCGACCTGACGGGCCGCACCGTGGTACTGGACTGCGTAACGCTCTGGCTGACCAATTTTTTCGCCGACGCCGCCTACGACGTGGCCGCCACGCTCCGGCAGGCGCAGGAAGAATTCGACCAGCTAATGCGGCAGGACTGCACGCTGGTGGTTATTTCCAACGAAATCGGGATGGGCCTGCACGCGCCCACCGAGGCGGGCCGCAAGTTCGCCGACTTGCAGGGCTGGCTCAATCAGCATATTGCCCAGCGGGCCGACCGCGCCATTTTCATGGTGTCGGGGCTGCCGCTGGTGGTAAAGTAAGTCCTTTTTCAACCTCAATTATCCTCATGAAAATCTACACTAAAAAGGGCGATGCCGGCACCACGGGCCTGTTCGGCGGTTCGCGCGTACCCAAAGACGACGTGCGCGTGGAGTGCATGGGTGACCTGGACGAGGCCAACTCCACATTGGGCCTACTGCGCGTGAAGCTGGGCCCGGACCACGCCTGGCAGCCGCAGTTGCACCGCATCCAGAAGGATTTGATGGATATGATGTCGCACCTGGCGCGGCCCTCGGACGCCAAAAAAGTGAACACCAACCCCATGCCCGCCGACGGGGCGCAGTTCTGCGAGGAGTGGATTGACGAGCTGGAGGGCCAGATGACCTCGCCCTCCGACTACTTCCTGCTACCCGGCGGCAACGAGCTATCGGCCCTGTGCCACGTGGTGCGCACCCAAATGCGCCGGGGCGAGCGGCGACTGGTAAGCCTGATGGCCACCGACGAGGTGAACCCGGTGATTCCGGCCTACATCAACCGCCTGTCGGATTTGTTCTTTACCCTGGCCCGGGCCGAGATGGACAAGGCCGGCGTGGCCGAGGAGAAATGGCAGCTGTTCCTCTACAAGCGCTTCAAGCGCCCAGAAGACGCCCCTAAACCCCAAGAGCCCACCGCATGAGCTGGCACATCCTCCCCCCCGACTCCGCGCTGAGCACCGCCATTCAGCACAAAATCGACACCAAAACCAAGCCGGTGGGCGCGCTGGGCGAGTTGGAGGCGCTGGCCCGGCAGGTGGCCCTGGTGCAGCAAACCCTCACGCCGCAGCTGCGCCAACCGCACCTGGTGGTGTTTGCCGCCGACCACGGTATTGCAGAGGCTGGCGTGAGCCAGTATCCGCCCGAAGTGACGCACCAGATGGTGCGCAACTTCGCGGCGGGTGGCGCGGCAATCAACGTGTTCTGCCGCCAAAACGGCCTGGCCCTCACCATCGTGGATGCCGGGGTGCGCGGCAGCTTCGCGGACCTGCCCGCCGTGCGCGACCAGAAAATAGCCGAGGGCACCCGCAACTTTTTGCACGCGCCGGCCATGACTCCCACCCAGTGTCAGGAGGCGCTGCAACGCGGGGCGCGCCTCGTGGATGAGCTGCACGAGGGCGGCTGCAACGTGCTGGGGCTGGGCGAAATGGGCATCGGCAACACCTCGTCGGCCGCCGTGTTGCTGCACCAGCTCACGGGCCGGCCGCTGGCCGAGTGCGTGGGCCGCGGCACCGGCCTCGACGCGGCGGGACTTGCCCGCAAGCTGGCCACCCTCACGCGGGCTGTGGCCGCCCACCCCGCCGTGGGCCTGGAGCCGCTGGCGGTGCTGGCAACTTTCGGCGGCTTCGAAATTGCGCAGCTGTGCGGGGCCATGCTGCGGGCCGCCGAACACCGGATGCTGCTACTCATCGACGGCTTTATCGCCTCGGCGGCGCTGCTGGTCGCGGCCCGGCTGGCCCCGGCGGTGTTGGCCTACTGCGTGTTCTGCCACGAGTCGGACGAGCTGGGGCACCGCCTGCTGCTGGCCGAGCTGGGTGGCCGGCCCCTGCTACGGCTGGGCCTGCGCCTGGGCGAAGGCACCGGCTGCGCCCTGGCCTACCCGCTGGTGCAGGCCGCCGTGGGTTTCCTCAACGAAATGGCGTCCTTCGAAAGCGCCGGCGTACCGGATGACTCCGGCGCGTAAGTATCTTGTCGGCCCATGAACTCCTTGCTCCGGCACCATCTGCGCCTGCTGCTGCTGGCCGTGCAGTTTTATACCCGCCTGCCAATACCCGCCTGGGTGGGCTACTCCGACGAGCTGCTCAATAAAGCCACCATCTACTTCCCGGTTATCGGCTGGCTGGTGGGGGGAGTGGCGGCGGCCGTGTACGCGGGCGGGCGGCTGCTTTTTCACCAGAACGACGTGGCACTAGTCCTGAGTCTGGGGGCCGGCATTTTGCTCACCGGGGCCTTCCACGAGGATGGTTTTGCCGACACCTGCGACGGGTTCGGGGGCGGCTGGACCAAGCTGCGCATCCTCGAAATCATGAAGGACAGCCGCCTCGGGACCTACGGGGTAGTAGGGCTGCTGCTGCTGCTGGCCCTCAAGCTCGCGGCGTTGCGCGGCTTGTCGCCCGCCGGGGTTAGCATCGCGCTGTTGGTGGCCCATCCGCTGAGCCGGGCCACGGCGCTGACCTGTATTTTCAGCCACCAGTACGCCCGCGAAAACGAGGACAGTAAGGCCAAGCCGGTGGCCAAAAAGATCAGTCGGATGGAATTGGCCGCGGGGTTGTTGCTCGGGGCGCTGCCGCTACTAGTATATGCGGGCTGGGCGGGTAGCCCCGCCGCATTGCTGGTGCTGGTGCCTGTATTCGCCGTCAAAACCTACCTGGCCCGCTACTTCCAGCGCTGGATTAACGGCTATACCGGCGACTGCCTGGGAGCCATTCAACAAGCAACGGAGGTCACGGTGTATCTGTTTTTCCTTATCCTAACGACATGGAGCTCACTTTAGTCCGCCACACCGCCGTACAAGCGCCCGGTATCTGCTACGGCCATCACGATGTGCCATTGGCCGATACCTTCGCCGCCGAGGTAGCAGGGTTACGCACCCGACTGCCCCCGGCCAGCGGCCAGCGCATCTTCAGCAGCCCAGCCCTGCGCTGCCTGACGTTGGCGGCCGAGTTTACGACGGACATCATCCCCGATGAACGCCTGCGCGAAATGCACTTCGGGACTTGGGAAAACCGCGCCTGGAACGAGTTGCCGCCGGCGGAAACCGCGCCCTGGATGGCCGACTACGTCACGTTGGCCCCGCCCGGCGGCGAAACATTCGGCGCCGTGCAGCAGCGTGCCGGGGCGTTTCTAGCGGAGCTGGTAGCAGGGCATGACCAAACGCCTGCACTGTTATTCACGCACGGAGGTACCATTCGGGCAATACTGTGTCACTGCCTGGAAATTCCGCTACGCAACGCATTTCAGCTACGGATTGATTTCGCATCTATTACCAAGCTCAACTACCAACATGAGCGCTGGAACCTATCTGCATTCAATAGCTGAACTGAATAACTGATATTACGCACCATATTGGCGGGTTGCTTGGAAAGGGCCTTTTTGGAAGAAGCTGAAGGGGCTTTCTGAAGTGTAGACGCAATCGGTGCGTAACATCAGTAAATAAATACGATGGTTCCTTAAACACGGTCCTTTCATTTAAACGAGGATTTTAGGAGGAGTTGGCCATCTCCACCATAAGTCCGGTCGGAGAAATGGTTTAGTAAGCTTACATCGTAAATGTTTGTTGCCACTGGATTTCCAAGCTGTTTTATGAGCCATAGCATAGTGGAAAAGGAGCGTAGGGTAGACGGCGTTCTTTCCTCCAGAGAGTCAGCCTAACTTTTACTCACCATCCTGACGCGAACTGGTCGTTGCATTAACCTGTCCGAAGGCAAACGGGCTCTGTTCAATTGAAGGAGGACAAATAGCGCACGAAGCTCGCTCATCGAGCAAGGCGCACACTTGGTCGATGGTCAATACTCCCTGGATAAAGTGCACCAGCAAACGCCGTTCGTAGAAGTTGGCAGCAATGGAAGTGCCGTTCGTTAGGCTCAGGCAGCCCTTCACAGCCCGGCACCGCTGGGGTTCGTGGTCTGTCATCGGCCAAATTCCCAACATTCAGACCTGGCTTAGCGGTAGCCGAAGGGAAAACCGATGTTGAAGTAGGGCAGCAGCTTTTTCGCCACATCCGAGTACATCAGGCTCACGTCGATGGGGCCCAGGAAGGAATTCAGGCCCAGGCTTAGGGCCCCGCCGTAGGCCAGGCGGGCGGGTTGCGGGCGCGCCTGATTGGAGATAAAGCCATAGTAGAGCATATTGGCTTTGGCCGTCAGGAAAACCTTCGGGCTCAGGGCATACTGATAGCCCACGAGCCCGGCCAGGGCACTGCCGGTATAGAGGCCGGTTTCGGGCAGGCCGGCGAACGTGAGCTGGTTGCGCAGTACGCTGCTGAGGCCACCGACCACGAAGTCGTTGGCGATGGCCTGGCGGTAGCGCCGGTTCACGCCCCCCTGCAGCTGCAGCTGCAGCGTGGCCCGCTTGGTCAGCGGCAGGTACTGCTCCACGTTCAGCCGGGAGTGCTCGTAGGGCCGGAAGGAAAGGTTGGCCGACTGTTCGGTGCCGATTACTACGGTGTCGCTCAGCAGCTTAAAAGCAGGCCGCTGCTGATACACCCAGCCGTATTCGACCTCAATTTTGCGGCCGTAGGTGGGATAGGCGACGGCATTGAGCGTATTGGCCTCGTAAAACACGTAGCTGTTGAGCAGGCTGATGCGGCCGTCGAGCTGAAGGCGCGAGGTAATTTCGGGGGCAAAGCGGCCGTACTCGTAGCGCGTGCCCAGGCCCACGGCGCGGTTGCGGTCGAGCAGGCGGAGCAGTTGCGCGTTGGCCAGCACGTAGCTCTGAGTGTAGAGGCCCGCTTTCTTAAAGCTGGGGCTGTACGTGGTGATGCTAACCCGCTCGCCCTGGGCCAGCAGGCGGCCCACCAGGCGCTGCTGGGGGCCCAGGTACTGCACGTGCTTGAGGCGCAGGCGCGGGTTTTCGCCGATGTTGACCGCTACCTGGCTGGTGGAAGCGGGCGCAAACTTGTCCTGGACAGTCAGGCTGCCGATGAGGCCGATACTGGTCAGCGAGTTGTAGTGCAGGCCCAGCCCCACGCGGGCTGCCGGAGCCGGCTCGGCATCAAGCACGAGCCGGGCCGACGAGTCGGAGGCGGGCAGCAGCGAATAGGTGATTTTGCGAAACGCCCGGGTGCCAAACGCGTCGCGGATGGCGGCCGACAGCTGCGGGGCCGAGTAGTAGCGCCGGGGCCGCAGCCGCAGTTGCCGCCGCAGCAGGGCCTCGGCGGCCGGGGCCAAGCCCTGCACCGCATAGTCCTCGATGTAAACCGAGTCGGCGCGCGGCGCGGCGGGCGGGTAGGCCGGGGCCGGCCCGTAGCGCGCATCCAGCGAATCGCGCAGCGCCTTGAGCTGCGCGAATACCGCCCGCCCCCGCCGCACACCCAGCGCCGTGATGGGGGCGGCGGCCGAGAAACTGCCACTGGAATAGTCGCCCAGCGGATAGTCGACGTAGATGTCGCACAAGGACTTCTGGGCCTGGAAATCCGCGTTATCCTTGAAAGAAGAAATCTGGAGCAACACATCGACGGGGCTGCGCAGGCTGGCTTCGGTGTAGGCCCCGGCCGACACGTTGCTGCCGATGATGACGTCCGCGCCCATGGTCTTCACTTCCGACACCGGAAAATTGCGCACCACCCCGCCATCGACCAGGCGGTGCCCCTGGTACTGCACCGACGTAAACACCGACGGAATAGCCATGCTGGCCCGGATGGCCGCCACGACTTCGCCGGAGCGCAGCACCTGCGGCTCGCCGGAAATGATGTCCGTGGCCACGCACCGAAACGCGCGCTTGAACTGACTGAAATTCTTGATTCTGTAATACGGGAAGAATAATTCGCTGAGCTTGAGCCACAGCTCTTCGGATTCAATCACGCCGTTCGGCAGCTGAAACTTGCCCTTGACGACTGGCAGCTCGACCAGGTAGCGCCCGAAGTCATCCTTGCCCGGCAGCGTAATCGTGCTTAGCTGGGCCGCGTTGGTAAGCAGCGCGTCCCAGTCGAGCCCCTGGGCTATCTGCTCAATCTCGGCCCCCGAGTAACCGGCCGCGTAGAGCGAGCCAACCACGGCCCCCATGCTGGTGCCGGTCACGTAATCAACCCGCACCTGGGCCGAGTCCAGGGCCTTGAGCAGGCCGATGTGGGCCAGCCCGCGGGCTCCGCCGCCGCTCAGCGTCAGGCCGATGCGCGGCCGTTGCGTTGGGGCCTGGGCCCTGCCGGCGCTGGTACCGAGCAGCAACAGCGCCAGCAGCAGCAACCCCAACCAGCGCTGGGGCGGAATGGGATTGGCGGGCGGTCGGTAGTTATGCTTCATGGGAAGGAGTTGAAGGGGGAGAAGGCTGGGGAAGGGCAAAAACCAGGCTTACGCCGCTTTCTTCTCTTTTTTGGGCTTCTTGACTGGTGCCCCAATGTGGTGCTGGAGCAGCAAGCCTTGGAGCTGCTCGATGAGCGTGCCGTACACCGTGGCGTTGTCCTGGGGCAGGGTGTAGGCGCGGAAGGCGATGCTCATGCCGCCGGGTACCAGGGCCACGATGCCCAGAATGGGGGCGGGGTTGGGCAGCACCTGCGGATGGCCCGCGAGCAGCGGCAGGGCGAGGGCGCGCAGCACAGTGAGGTTAGTTTGGCCCTCCACGTCCAGCAGCACCTCTACCAGCACCTGTTTTTCAGCGGTTTTATTGACCAGGATGCTGTTGGAGAGGGCACCGTTGGGCAGAATAATGGTGTCGCCCTGGGGCGTGGTCAGGATGGTGTTGAAGATGTGAATGGCCTTCACCACGCCGGTCTGGCCCTGGGTCACGACCAGGTCGCCGGGCTCGAAGGGCTTAAACATCAGAATAAGCACCCCGCCGGCAAAGTTAGCCAGCGTGCCCTGCAAGGCCAGGCCCACGGCCAGCCCCGCCGCCCCGAGCACGGCCACGAACGAAGTGGTTTGCAGCCCGACCATGCCCGCCACGCTGATGACCAGCAGCACCTTGAGCACCACGCTTACCATACTCGTCAAGAAGCCGCGTAACGACACGTCCAGGCTCGCCATAGCGCGCGACGCCAGGCGGCTCACCTGCCGGATAATCCACCAACCCATGACCAGCACCGCCAGGGCCATGGCCACGCGCGGCAGGTAGAGCAGAACCATAGCCTGCAATTGCTCGGAGTAACTTGAAAGACGTTCCATGGGCGTAGAAAGGGTTAAAAGAGCGTTGGAATTGAAAGAGGGTTTAGCAGAATAGCTAGGGGCAGGGACCAGGATACGGGGCGAAGAGGCTAGCGCAAGCCCAGGACGGTCACGCTGACCGGATTGAACAGCCCGGCGTCGCTGCTGTACCAGAGGTCGACGCGGCTGATGCGGCGGCCGTTCAGGCGCTGCAGGCTAAGCGGGGCACTGTCGCGGCCCGCCACCAGGCGGTAGCGCAACGGCAGACTAACGGCCGGTCCGGAGTCGAAGCTCACCAGCAAGTGGTCCAGGGTCAGGGCCCGGTTGTTGACCCGCAGTTTAAGGTAGCGGAAACGCTGGTTGGCCCCGCTCAAGGATGCGCCAGCCTGTCCGGCTGGCCGGCGCAATGCAATAGTGGCCACGGGAACCCAGCTGTTGACGGGCGGACGCGGCGGCTGAATGGGTGGCCGGGGCGGCTGCGGGCGCGTTGGCTGGGTGGGCGGCTGCGGGCGCGTTGGCTGGGTGGGTGGCTGGGGCCGCGGGGGTTGAACTACTACTTGCGCTACGCCGGGCCGGGAAGCCAGGAGCGCGCTCAGCAGCACGCAAAAGACGAGAGACCTTTTCATCAGCAGAGGAAAATAGGCCAGCGGTGGCCAGCGGTGAGTGGTTGAAAAATGACGGGCTAATCGACGCTTTTGCAGCGGCCCTGGCTGAACCGAGGCCGTACCCCTACCCTATCCTTTGCGTTAGCGCACGCCTTCCCAGGCCCGGAGTTCCTTCGTATGCGGATTGGTCTGCAGTTGCGAATTGGTATTGAGCAGCATCGTCTGGCGCTCGGCGGGGGTATAGGGAGCCCAGCCGGGGCTGCCCGTTTTAGCAAACGCCACCCAGGCGTCCTGCATCTTCTCGGCCAGCTCGGCGGGGCCTCCCTCGGGACCCAGCATGCCGCGCGGCCCCGTTACCAACGCCCGCTGGTTGAAGACAAAGGGCAGCCCGAGCCCGTGGTAGGCCCCGTAGGTGCCGCCGGCCACCGAGGAGGGCCAGGCAAACTCGTACATGTAGGTGCGGCCGGGCTGGCGGGCGTGGGCATCGGCCAGCCGCACGGAGGGCACCTGAAACTGGTAGGCCGTGGCCATGGCCGACAGCAGCTGGCCCGGACTTTTGGCGGGATACGCCTGCTTGTACACGGTAATCAGGGCTGCCGGCGCCGGGTGGAGCCGCTTCGCGGCCAGGGTCAGCACGAAGTTGGACTTGACTTTTTTTAGCAGCCCGGTCGGAATCAGGAAATAATTGGCCTCGTCGGAGTTGTAGCCCACCAGCACGTCCACGGCGCTACCGGCTCCCTGCTGCACGCTGGTCAGGGGCACGGCGGGCACGATGTCGCCGTCAATCACCGGAAAGTAGAGCACCGTGCCCGAGCCCGGGTCGGGGTAATCCTGGGTGGCGAGCTTCACCATTTTGGGCGTCACTTTTCGTTGGGCGGCCAGCAGCTGCTCGGGCGTAAAGCGGCGGTAAGCCTCGGCCGTATTCTTGATTTTGAGCACCTGAGCGTACTTGGCCGCGATGCGGTCGGCCTGCTCGCCGCTGAGTACGGCCTGGCCCGAGCCGCTCATCAGAATAGCCCGCCGAAACAGGCCCTCGGCGGCGGGGCTACCCAGCAGCGTGGCCACGCTCATTGCCCCGGCCGACTCGCCGCAGATGGTTACGTTGGCCGGGTCGCCCCCGAAGCGGGCAATGTTGGCCTGCACCCAGCGCAAAGCGGCCAGCTGGTCGCGGATGCCCAGGTTGGACGGCACGCCCTTGATTTTCAGGAAGCCCTCAATGCCCAGCCGGTAGTTGAGCGATACCAGCACGACACCTTTTTGGGCGAAAGTCGTGCCGTCGTAGACCGGCACGTCGCCGGAGCCCACCACAAACGCGCCCCCGTGAATGAACACCAGCACGGGCCGGGCGGGGCCATTCAGGGCGGGTGTCCAGATGTTGGTGGTCAGGTAATCGTCGCCCTTCACCCAACCCGCCCCGAACAGGGGCTGGTCGTCCATCACCCCGGCGGGCGGGCGGTTATACGGCGCGGTGGGGCCGGGCTGGGTCGCATCGCGCACGCCCGGCCAGGGCTGGTGCGGGGCCGGCGCCGCAAAGCGCAGCTCCCCCACGGGCGGGGCAGCGTAGGGGATGCTCTTGAACACGAGCACGCTCCCCACGCGCTGTCCCCGGACCTGACCCGCCTCCGTAGTTGCTACCAGCCCGTCGTTGTTGGCCTGGGCCGGGGCCGCGGGGCTCCGGCCCAGCAGCAAGCTCAGAAGTAAGAGGGCAGTTGCTAATCCTTTCATAGCATGTAAAGGCTGGAGGATGGAGGCTGGATGGAGGCTGGATGTGCCCTTGAGACAGTCAGGAACGGGGGCCGGGGGATGGCGGCCCGGGGTTCAGCGGGCGCCCAATAGGACGTCCTTATTGCGTAGCCACAGGGCCCGGTCGACCAACTCGGTAGATTTTTTAGTAAAGCGCAGGCTCCCCAGGTTGAGGCCGATACCGGCCACCAGTAAGGCAATGCCACCCACCCGCTGGTCTTTGCGAATGACGACGCTGCTTACCAGCGCCGCGATGGCTCCCGCCCCCAATAGGCGGCTCACGGCCCGGTCTTGCCGGCCCTGCCGGTACAGGTCGCTGGTTACGCCAGCGGCAAACTCCGTCTTCAGCTTGCGAAACGGCAGCTGCCTGCCGCCCATGATGTACCTGTCGCCATAGCCGTAAATCGTGCGGGTGTCGTAGACCCGCACCAGCGAGTCGCGCGATATTCCGGCCTGGGCAGGCACCTGGGCAGCGGCAGACAAGGTCCATCCCAGCAACAAAATAAGCAGCGATACCAGGCCAACCTGGGTCAGTAGTTTGCACATACCAGAGGGGTTTTTAGCGTCACCTGGGAAAAGTCAGCTGGTACATGAAGAGCTCGGCGCACCGGCTCTTGCGGCGTGGGGCCAACCCCACGCGGGCTGCTAGCCAGCCGCTCTCGACCGTAATACTATGGCCTCCTATTGGGGTAAGCAAGGCCGCCTGGTGGTATCCTGTTACATATTGCAATATGTAACAGGATACCACCCTATAGCTGGCGGCAGCAGCAGTAATAGTCTGGTTTAAAGTTTATTAACCTATAAATGTTTGCGTTCATAACGGCCGGTCTGCCCGGTGCCGGAGCCAGGTCGGGAAGTGCTTAGCGAGGTAAAGGGTTGGGGCCGGACTTTAAAAAACTTCTTATATTACTAGGCATAGATATTCCAACAGCAACCGCCTGCGGCGATGACCAGCTAGCGGGTCGCCGTTTCTGGCACTGGGCACACGCTTGTGGCCCTAACCCTGCGCCCGTATGATACCGGATTTGCCTTCCATGGACCACGCCGAACTACTGACCGTGTTCATGTTCGTGTGTGCTTTTGTCGGAACGCTGGTCAGCCTTATCCTGGCGTTCGTGAGTCCGGTGCTGCGCCACGCCAACCGCCTGCTGAGCGTGTCGCTGTTCAGCGTGGCCTTGTTTGCCCTGACCAGCGCGCTGCTCATTAACCACTCCATTTTCCTGGTCCCGCACCTGTTCCGGGTAAACATGCCGCTGCACTACCTGGTCGCGCCCTGCGCCTACCTCTATGTGCGGGCGGTGCTGTACCGGGAAATCAGGTTTCGCCGTTTCGACTGGCTGTTTTTCGTGCCCTTCGGGCTGCACACGCTGGAGCTGCTGCCGTTTTTGCTGCACAGCGCCGCCTACAAGTACCAGTACCTGGAGGGGCTGCTGGTGGATGTGGCGGGCGTCACCAAGCAGCAGGAAGGGCTGCTGCCGGCCTACTATCATCCGGTACTCAAGATGGTCTTTGGCACGGCCTTCGTGCTGCTGCAATGGCGGCTGCTATGGCAATTCAGCCGCCGGGCAGACGCGGCCAGCCGCCACGAAAACCACGCGCTGCTGCGCTGGCTCCGGCTTTTCACCCTGCTCAACACCCTGCTCTACCCGCCCGTGCTGCTGGCCATGGTGCTGCCGGTCCATAATACGTACGCGACCGTGTTCGCCGTTTGCGCGCTGGGCAGCTACCTGCTGGTGACTTCTACCCTGCTGTTCTTTCAGCCCCAGATACTGTACGGACTGCGCCAGCTGCCGGCAGCGCCCCGGGCCGCTGTAGCCGGGGCGCCCGCCTCGACGGCACCCGACCTTGCCAGGAAGGAAGACCCGGCGCGGGCCCACTCGCTGAGTGAGGAGCGCCGGGAGGCGTATCGCGCCCTGCTGGAGGGGCACATGCAGCAGGAGCCCTTTCGGCGGAAGGGCTATACTATCAAGGACCTGGCGACTGAAATCAGCGTTCCGCCCCACCTGCTTTCGGCCCTCATCAACCAGGAGTACCGAATGAATTTCAGCGACTTTCTCAATCGCTACCGGGTGGACTACGTCAAGGCGCGCATGGGCCGGGCCGAATGGCGGCAGCTGACGCTGGAAGGGCTGGCCCTGGAAGCGGGCTTCAGCAACCGCACCACCTTTTTCCGGGCCTTCACGAAGCTCGCCGGCTGCACGCCCACCGAGTACCTGGCCCAGATAGCGCCTTCGGCCTGATTATAAGCTAATTGGCCGGCTCCCGCACCGGTAGCTTCGGGCAATGTTGTTACATATTAGAAAGTGTAACGCGATGGGGCCGGACTGGGCTTGTACGCGCCCGGTGAGGGCCCTACGTTTACGGCCGGTTTTCACCTAAAGGACGCGGCAGATGGCATCAGCGGCGGAAATCATGCGCGCCCTCGCGGCATTCAATCGGCTGCCGCCCCCCGCCCAGCTCACCTACGTCTGGGAGCAGGGCTATTACCTGGCGGCCCGGCCGATGGGCGCGGCGGGCCTGGTGCGCGTGTATGAGGTGGACGTTTTTTTCGTGGAAATCAACTTCGCTACCCCCTCCGACTTTGAAATCCTGCGCGCCTTCCACGAGTCCGTTTATCTGCAGCCCTACCTCGACCAGATTGACCTAGCTGGTTTGCTGAGCTAAGCTGACCACGCTACCGGCCCAGAACAACGGAGACAACCACTCCCAAAAGACAATTTATGCACCCTTGCGCGCTTTTAATTGCCCTGAGCCTGCTCGCCACAGCCTGCGCCCCCGCCCGACCGGAGCGCACCCCGCCCACCGCCGCCGAGCCAGCCAGCAGGGGGCCGGTGGGGGCCGTGAAAACCGAGCCCGCCGGCCGCTGGGACGCGTTGCGCCGCCGCGGTGTGGACTTCGTGGCAACGGGCACCGAGCCATTCTGGTCGCTGGAGCTGACGCCGGGGCAAATGCGCTTTCGCACCGTAGCTGGCGCCGACTCGCTGCTTTTGCCGCTGCCCGCCCCCAGCCAGGCCCAGGATGCGCCCGTACTGCGCTACCGGGCCAAAACTGCCGCCGAGGAGCTGATTATAACCATTGCCCAGCGCCCCTGCCAAAACGCCATGTCGGGCGAGATGCTGCCCTACACGGTTACGGTGCAGGCCCAAACGGCCGCCCAGCCGACCGTTCGCTCGTTTGCCGGCTGCGGCCGCTACCTGGGCGACTACCGGCTGCACGACCTCTGGGCCCTCGAATCGATGGATGGGCAAGCCGTAGTGGCGGCCCAGTTTGGCCAGAAAAAGCCGTATCTGGAACTGAACCTGACTACTGAGCAAGTGCTCGGCTTCAGCGGCTGCAACGGCCTGGGCGGCTCGCTGACGCCGGAGCGGGCCGGCCTGCGGTTCGGGACCCTCCGCGGCACGATGATGGCCTGCCCGGCGCTGGCCTTCGAACAAAAATTCCTGAAGGCCCTTTCCGGCCAATCCTTCACGCACCAAATCGAAAACCGCCGGCTGACACTGAAAAACCGGACTAGCACGCTGGTATTCAGAAAATTCGACTGAGCCACTCCTACTTCATCCCTCCACGCTATGCTCTCCAGAATCCTTTTGCTCGGGGCCACGCTACTGGCTGCCGCCTGCCAGGCCACCGGCCCGGCCACCAGCGCCACCGGCCCGGCCACTACCCCCACTACTGCTGACACGACCACCCCGCCCGCCCCGGGCCCGACTTCGGCCGTTACCGAGCCGGCGGGCGGAGGCAGTGAGAAGCTGTTTGCGCACCGCTGGGCCCTGACGGAGGTAGCCGGCCAGCCCGTGGCACCGACCGGCGACGCCAGGGAGGCGCACCTGCTGTTTTTTCCGCCCGACCGCGTGGGTGGTTCTACGGGCTGCAACCGTTTGAACGGCAGCTTCGAGCTGCTGGCTGGGGGCCAGCTGAAGTTCTCCCCGTTGGCCACCACACGCATGCTGTGCCCCGGGCCCGCCGCCGTCGAAACCCGCTTGATACAAGCCCTAGGCACCGTGCAGACCTACTACGTGACCGATGCGGCCCTGGAACTCCGCGCCGGCACGGCCGTGGTGGCCCGGTTTCAGGCCGCCCCAGCAGGTCCGGAAAAGTAAGCGGGCCGCCCCCCTAACTATCCTTTCTTCAACCCCTTAACTTATAACCTGCCAACGCATGAACAAGAATAACTCAGGCCACCTGCTGCTGGCCACGACGCTGCTGGCGCTGCTCAGCGGCTGCGACACCCGCTCAACAACCACCGCCACCTTGCCTGCCGAAACGCCGGAAACGGTGCCTACGGCCCAGCCCCGGCAACTATGCTACCGGCAGGTAATGGGGCGCGATACCACGCTGGTCAATCTGCGTATCAGCGGCACGACTGTAACGGGCGAGCTGGCCGTGCTGCCGGCCGAGAAAGACCGGGCCCGGGGTCCGCTGACGGGCACCTTGACCGGCCAGCAAATTGTGGCCGACTGGCAGCGCACGGGCGAGGGCCAGACGCAGGTGCATGAGGTGCGTTTCACGCTGGCCGGCGACTCGCTGCGCTGGCGCGAGGGTGCCCGGACCGAAGAAAACGGGAAATGGGTGTTGACCAACCCCGACCAGGGCTACCAGTACGTGCTGGGTAAAGTTGCCTGCGCTCCGCAGCCCTGAGCCGGTAGCGAAGGGCTGCGGAGTGTTTCATCGGGCCGGCGGTTGGTCCGGCCCGATGAAGCGCTGCAAATCCTGCAGGTTGCCGTAGCTGGGCCGGATGAAACCCAGAGTAGGGTTGTCGAGGTCGCGGATGGTTTGAATGGTGAGCACGGAAATAACGATGAACAGCACGGGCACGAAATAGTGGCGCGTTTCCTGGGCGTTGTTGGTGAAGCCCACCAGCACGCCAATGGCCCAGGACGAGAGCAGCAGCAGCATGATAATCGAAGTGGGCGTGCCTTCCTGGTTGGAATAGTGCAGCCGGGAGGTGGCAGCGTTGAGCCGGCTGAAGGCGGGCAACAGCCGGCGCAGCTCCTCGACCGGCGGCGGCTGGCTGCCCTGCCCGCTGGCCAGCTGCCCCCAGGCCCGGCGGTAGAGGTTTTCCAGCTGGCGGATGTGGGCCGGGTTGTGGGCAGGCCGGGGGCGGTGCTCGGTCAGCTCCAGGGCCAGAAACTGCTGCAGCAGGTGCCGGACGGCGGCCCCGGTAACGGGCAGCAGCTGGCTTTCCCGGTACAGCTCGCCCACGGCATCCGACGACTCGTGAATCAGGGCCGTGCGCTCCTTGAGCGAATTATTGGACGAGAGCAGCGTAAAGGAAAGCAGCAGGCCGAAGATGGTGATCAGCGCACTTTCAATGCCCGAAGGCTTCCAGATCCGGCCCCGGCGGCGATAATGGACCTCCGCAAACCAGTAGCCGACCGCCACGGCCAGCACCAATGACACCGGATAAGCCAGCGCGAACCAGAAAACCTCGAAAAAGCTACGCATGCGCTCAAAGGGAGAAATAGCCAGCGGCCTTGCCTGGTGAAAATCCCGCGGGCAGGACTGTTTTATCGGCTGTTGGGCAGACAATATAAAACCTTTTCTCTCCCGCCAAAGGGGCTCCGGAGCCAGTCAGAAGATACCCGCGCACCCTGGTTTCATCCTCCTGGGCAGCACTGGCAGCCATTCGAATAGCCGGAAGCAAGGCCGAACTGAGCGCATTGTATTCCGTATCGGCATTTTACTCTTTCAGCGTAAAGCTCGACCACCCGCCGGCGCGCCTTCTCCACGGCGCGGTTTCCGCCGACTACCAGCTGGTCGATTGAGCCGGTCGCCTTTAGTTAGGCAGTCGAAGGCGCCCTCCTTCCTGGCCCGTACACCGTCGGGAATGGTGCCGTAGGCGGTCAACAGGATGATTTCGGCCAACGGGGCCTTGGGCCGGTAGCGCGGCAGCAGGTAGAGGTTGTAGCCGTAGGGCAGCTTCACGCCGGACAGCACCACCAGCACCTAGTCGGCATGCTGGGCTAGGTTTTCGAGGCGCCGGCGGAAGTGGGAGGCCTACCGCACGGTGTAGCCCTCCAGATCCAGCATGCGGGCAATGGCCTGGCGCAGCGGCACTTCGTCGTCGATGATGAGCAGGATTCCTTCTGACATAGAAGAAGTCTCAGGCAAAGATTAGCCTAATATTATCAAAGAAATTGCCCTCAATTCAACCTTGCTCACTATATGCATATAAAATACATAAGCTCACATGTGACTTTTGGCCCGAACTTTTAACCAAAGCCAATTTTAGTTAGTGGAACCGGTGATTTAAGCATCCTCTATTCTGCTGACAGGGTACGATAACGGGCCACTACTACTGGTTGCGTCGTACCCGGGACGCTTAACGAGTTAAAGACTAGATTCAGGTAGTACGCTGCGTTTAACTCACCAGGGATACTTTAGGCATATACCCCTAGCGGGTAGCTGAGGGGGGAAACCACAGCTGAAACGCACTGCCGGCCCCTTCTACGGAGTGGACCTGAATGCTTCCCTGGTGCAACTGCATGATTTGCTTGGCCAAGCTCAGGCCAATCCCAGAGCCGTGGGGGTGGGTAGTGAAAAAAGGAATAAAGATGCTGTCCAGCACATCGGCGGGAATACCGCTCCCGTTGTCTTTCACTTCGATAATCACCCGTTCCTGTTCATCGGCCCAAGCCAGCAGGCTAATGCGCGGGCTGCCGGTTTGGGTGACTGCCTGCGCCGCATTGAGCACCAGATTGATGAGCACCTGCTCCAGCAGGTGGCCGTCGGCATGCAGGGTAAGGTGCGCGGGCCGGACGCTGAGGGTGATTTCGATGCCTTGCGCGGCCAGTTGTTGCGCCAGTAGCTGCCGGGTGGCCTGAAGCAATTCCTGCACGTAAAGGGTCGTGCGCTGCGGCGAGGCCAGGGTGCTAAAGTCGCGGTACACCTGGGCGAAGCGCAGCAGTCCTTCGCTGCGCTGCTGGATGATGCGAATGCCGGTCCCCACGTCGTCGAGCAATTCGGCGGCGGCTTCCTGCTGCCGGGCCGCCTGCACGTGGCAGCCCAACGAATCGGCCAGCGAGGCAATGGGGGCGACCGAGTTCATGATTTCGTGCGTCATGACCCGTAACAGCTGCTGCCAGGCGGCCGTTTCGGTATCGGCCAGGGCTTGGCTCACGTTTTTGAAGGCCAGGAGGGTAAACGCTTCGCCCCGTAGCTTAAACTGCGTGGCCGACACGAGCAGCTGCACCGTTTGGGAGCCCACTGTCAGCTTCACCACCACGGGCTGGCCGGGCACCGCCCGGCAGATGGCTTCGTACAGGACCGGCTGCCGGGATTGCAGCGCCCGGATGTTTTTCAGGTACGGCAGGTGCAGCGTTTGTTTGAACGCCTCGTTCACCCAGGCCACGGTGCCCGCCGCATCGTAGGATACGATGCCGGTATCGAGCAGCGCCAGGATGGTTTGCAGGTACTGAAACTGGCCTTCCTGCTCGGCCCGCAACTCCCGAAACGTGGCGTTGACCTGGTTGAAGGTCTCGTGCAAGGACTGCAGCGACGCCGGGACGGACTGCGCCGGGTACTGCCGCGAAAAGTCGCGGTACTTGAGGGCCAGGGTAAAGTCGGCCAACGCCTGCTGGCCGCGCGTCAGGTAGCGGGTAAGGTCCATGACCAGAAGTATCAGCAGCACTAGCGCCCCCAGGGCTAGCCCGTAGGCGTGGTGCTGCGCGGCGTATCCAACCCCGGCCAACGCGGCCACCAGCAGCACTAATCGTCCCAGCAGGCGGACATCCAGGCCATTAAATATCATGCTTGTCGAGCCGGCGGTAGAGCGCCGTACGGGTGAGTCCCAGCTCCCTGGCCGCTTTGGTAAGGTTGCCCTGATGGCGCGCAATGGCCTGCTGGATGGTGTTTTTCTCCACTTCCAACAACGGTAGTGGGTTTACTGCCATGGGTGCAACTGGCGCGGGAGCCGCCCCTGATTCGGGGTTCCGAAACGAGAAATCGGCCGGCAGCAGCACGGGACTGGTTCCCAAGATAACGGCCCGCTCCATGGCGTGTTGCAGTTCCCGCACGTTGCCGGGCCAGGGGTGCTCCCGGAGCTTGCGCAGGGCCGCGGCACTGAATTCCGGCACGGGTTGCCGGTTGCGGGTGGCGTACACTTGGGCGAAGTGCCGGGCCAGTAGTTGCACGTCGTCGTCCCGCTCGCGCAGGGGCGGCAGCGTGATTTCGACCGTATTGAGGCGGTACATCAAATCCTGGCGAAAGGCCCCGCGGGCTACCAGGGCGTGCAGCGGCGCGTTGGTGGCCGACAACAGCCGGATGTCCACCGGTACGGGGGTGTTGCTTCCGACGGGCACCACCTGGCGGTTTTGCAGGGCCGTGAGCAGCTTGGCTTGCTGCGCTAGGCCAATATTGCCAATCTCATCCAGAAATAAGGTCCCGCCGGTGGCCGCCTCGAACCGGCCCACGCGGCTGGCCTGGGCATCCGTGAACGCGCCTTTGGTGTGCCCGAACAGCTCGCTTTCAAACAACCCCTCGCTGAGCGCGGCCACGTCGGCGGCCACAAAGGGCCGGGCGGCGCGGCGCGACTGCTCGTGCAGGGCTTTAGCGACTAATTCTTTGCCCGTGCCGTTCTCGCCCAGCAGCAGCACGTTGGCCTCGGTCGGGGCGACTTTTTCGATGATGGCGCGCACTTCCTGCATGGCGGCCGACTCTCCCAGTAGCGCAGTGGCTGGCCCGGCTGGTTTTTTCGGGCCACCCCCGCTTTTGCTGCCGGTTTTAGGTTGGAGGGCAGCGGCCAGCGTTTGCAGCAGCTGTTCGTTGTGCCAGGGTTTGAGCAGGAAGTCGGTGGCGCCGCCCTTGAGCGCGCGCACCGCCGTGCGTACGTCGCCATAAGCCGTTAGCAGGATAACGGCCGTGCTGGGGGCCTGCTCCCGGATGCGGCCCAGCCAGTAGAAGCCCTCGTTACCCGTCGCCTGGCCGCTGCGGTAGTTCATGTCAAGCAGCACGGCGTCGAAGGGCTGCTGGCGGAGCAGGGAGAGCAGCAGCTCCGGGTTGCGCTCCGTCACGACTTCCCGCACCTCCGTTTTGAGCAGCAGCCGGAGGGCGAATAGCACGTCGGGCTCGTCGTCTACCACCAGTATGCGGGCGTGCTTGAGAATCATGAAGAAAGGCTTGATAAAACGGAGTCTGTTCAGAAAACGGAAACTATAGCGCGTTAAGGGCTAAGAAGAGGGTGTAGGGCTAACTGGCCGTTTCAGAACCCCCGAGTTGGACGTTTTGCCCTATTGGTTCAACAACACCCAAGCTTCCATAAGTTAAGTTCAATGTACCGCTGACCTATCCGTTTCCAAGATGGCGAAGAAGTAGTTATCTACCCAATTGCCCCGAATGGGCAGAATCTGCCGCTTGCGTCCTTCTCTGGTCATGCCGGCTTTTTCCAATACCCGAATGGAGGCCACATTTTCTACGGCGCACCCGGCTTCGATTCGGTGTAGATGCAGATGGTCAAACCCAAAGTTTAATAGTTCAGTCAGGGCTTCGGTGGTGAGCCCTTGGCCCCAATGAGTGGGCAAAAACTTGTACCAGACCTCCCCATTTTTGAAGTTTGCCTTTCCCAAATTCAGCGCAATTAATCCCACAAACTCTTCACTATTTACACGTTGCGTATAGAAAATGTAAGAGGTTCGAGGCGTTGCTTGCTGCTGCACTAGCCAGTCGGTTAACAGGTGCTCGGTTGTCTTTATGCTCTCGGGAATCCCAAGCGTATTGAATTCATCCACTTCAGGCAAGGAATGCAGGTGATGAACTGCCTTTAGGTCAGCCAATGACAACTCCCGTAGGTGTAGGCGGGGGGTATGAAGGTCCATTCTATGGGTGCAGGTAAATAGGGTGTTGTTAAACCAATAGGGCAAAACGTCCAACTCGGGGGTTTTGAAACGGCTAGTTAGCCTTACGCCCTCTTCTCAGCCCTTAACGTGCTATAGTTTCCGTTTTCTGAGCAGACCTCAGAACGTAAAAGTAGGAGTTGACTGGCACCCGTCCCTACGCAGGCCGCACAAACCGTGCAGACCTCGGAAAATACTGATTCTTAGTCGGCCAAGCTGTTTTCTGCCCGTCAACCGATTCGAATTGTATCAGAACCGAACGGTCCACTGTATCGAAACCGGACGCTTGGTAACAGCTAGCAACCAGGGCTTAAAAGCAGACTGCTGATTAGCAATTATTTGCGACAAAGGCACCGTTCTTGGCACCTTCGGTCAATAGCTTATTCCTGTTATTGCCCGCGCCGAACCGAATGGATGTCCTGATACCGAAGAAAAAGTGGTCGTTTGTTGCCCACTGGTGGTGGCTGGCAGCCCTGGTGCTGGTGGGCGCGGGCGCGGCTGGCCTCTATTGGCCCCGCCCGGGCGAGCGGCTGCACGTCGCGGCCAGCCGTTTGACCATTAGTCTTGTCACGCAGGGTAATTTTCAGGAATTCACGGCCATCGACGGAGTGGTGCAGCCGTTGCGCACCGTGTACCTGGACGCGGCGGAGGCCGGCACGGTGCAGCAAGTATTGGTGGAAGAAGGAGCGACCTTAACGGCCGGCCAGCCGTTGCTGCGGCTGGCCAACCCCGACCTGCAGCTGGAAATGGTGAACCGCGAAACGGCCGTGTACGAGCTGATGAACAACCTGCGCAATACCCGCAACCAGCTGCTGCAAAACCGCATCCTGCGCCAAAATCAGCTGGCCGAAATCGACTTCCAATTGGCCGAGGCCCGGCGGGTATTCGACACCAACCAACAACTCTACGACCAGCAGGTGATTGCACGGCAGGACTACCTGCAAAGCCAGAACGCCTGCCGCTACCAGCTGCGCCGGCGGCAACTCACGCAGCAGACCCTGCGTCAGGATTCCATCGCCATGCAGCAGCAGCTAGGCACCATGCAGGAATCGGTGCAGCGCATGACCAGCAACCTGAACCTGATGCGGCGCAAGCTGGACGATTTGCTGCTGCGGGCCCCGGTCGGCGGGCGTCTCAGCTCGCTGGCCGCGGAGGTGGGCGAGGCCAAAACGCGGGGCCAGCGCCTGGGGCAGATTGATGCGCTGGCGGGCGTGAAGCTCCACGCTGCGGTGGACGAGTTTTACATCGCCCGCATCGGAACCGGTCAGGTGGGCGAAGTGGTCGTGGAGGGCCAGGCGTACGCTTTGCGCGTGACTAAAATCTTCGCCCAAGTGACCAAAGGCCTGCAAATCGACTTGGCCTTTACCGGCGCGTCCCCGCCGGGCCTGCGGCGGGGCCAGACTTTGCCCATCCGGCTGGCGCTGAGCGCGAAGGCCCCGGCGGTGCTGCTGCCCAAGGGCGGCTTTTACCAGCAAACCGTGGGCAACTGGGCGTTTAAGCTGGTGGCCGACGGCACCCGGGCCCAACGGGTGGCCATCCGGCTGGGGCGGCAGAACCCCGACTACTACGAGGTGCTGGCGGGCCTGCGGCCCGGCGACCAGGTCGTAACGTCCAGCTACGAAGGCTACGCCGACCAGCAGGAGCTGGTGCTGGATAACGGGCGGCCTGATACTCCCTGACGGGGCGCCTCACCCCCCAGCCCCCTCTCCGAAAAGGAGAGGGGGAGCCGACCGATTGGCTGACGAAATCAAACGGCAGCGCCGCCTAGGCTCCCCCTCTCCTTTTCGGAGAGGGGGCCGGGGGGTGAGGCGCCCCGCCAGAACATAACCACATACACTAACCCCCATGATAAAAACCGAAAACCTGGAAAAGGTGTACCGCACCGAGGAGGTGCAAACCAAGGCGCTGAACCACGTCTCGCTGACGGTGGAGCAGGGGGAGTTTGTGGCCATCATGGGCCCCTCGGGCTGCGGCAAATCAACGCTGCTCAACCTGCTGGGACTGCTCGACGAGCCCGACGGCGGCAGCCTGCAACTGCTGGGCACTGAGACCAGCCGCTACTCGGAGCGCCAGCGGGCCGAGCTGCGCAAGCGCAGCCTGGGCTTCGTGTTTCAGAGCTTCAACCTGATTGACGAGCTGACGGTGTTCGAGAACGTGGAGCTACCGTTGCGCTACCTCGGCGTGGGGGCCGCCGAGCGGCGGCAGCGGGTGGAGCAGGTGCTGGAGAAAATGCAGCTGCTGCACCGGCGCAACCACTTTCCGCTGCAACTCTCGGGCGGGCAGCAGCAGCGCGTGGCCGTGGCCCGCGCCGTGGTGAACGCCCCGCCGCTGCTGCTGGCGGATGAGCCTACCGGCAACCTCGACTCAGCCAGCGGCCACGACGTGTTGGGCCTGCTGACCGAGCTGAACGAGGCGGGCACCACCGTGCTCATGGTCACGCACTCCGAGCACGACGCCCGGTACGCCCGGCGCGTCATCCGCCTGCTCGACGGGCAGGTGGTGCTGGAGCACAGCCGCGGCCAATTCTAATCGATTCCTCCCCATTCGGCTATGCTTCCCTACCCCCTGCTGCTCATCTACCGCAACTTTAAGCGGTTCAAAAGCACGTTCTTCATCAACCTGATTGGCCTCTCGACCGGCCTGGCCTGCGCGCTGCTCATCTACCTCTGGATCAGCGACGAGCGCAGCTTCGACCGCTACCACACCCTGGACGGCCGGCTCTACCAGGTGCTGGAAAACCGCCGCACGGCTGCCGGCATCGAGACCCAAACCGGCACCGTGCCGCTGCTGGCCGAGGCCCTGCGGCGGGAAATGCCGGAGATTGAACTGGTGGCCACCACCACGCCGGTTCCGTTCTTCCCCAAGTTCACGCTGGCGGCGGGCGGCCTGCACCTCAGCGCCGTCGCCAAATACGCGGACCCGGCCTTCTTCCAACTGTTTTCCTACCCCCTGCTGGTGGGCACCCCCGCCACGGTGCTACGGGATAAACACGCCATTGTGCTCTCCGCAGCCCTGGCCACCAAGCTCTTTAACTCGCCGCAGAACAGCCTGGGCAAAGCCGTGCAATGGCAAATGGGGACCGATAGCACGCAGACCAGCCTGGTGGCCGGGGTGTTTGCCAGGGTGCCCCGCAACTCGTCCGAGCAGTTTGACTTCGTGCTGCCATTTGCCTCGTTCAAAGACCGGATGCAGATGAGCGAAACCATCAAATGGGACGACGATGGCCCCTTCACCACCTACTTGGCCTTGAAGGAGGGCGCCGACCCCGCGCAGTTTCAAGCCAAGCTGGCGGGGTTACTGAAAACCAAAAGCACGCAGGCCCAGGGGCGCACGCTGTTCGTGCGGCCGTTCGCAGCGGGGTACCTGCACGGCACCTACGAAAACGGTGTCGTAACCGGGGGGCGCATTGCCTACGTGCGGCTGCTGACCCTGATTGCCGGGCTCATTCTGGTGATTGCCAGTATCAATTTCATGAACCTGTTCACCGCCAAGGCCTCGCGGCGGGTTAAGGAAGTGGGCATTCGCAAGGCACTGGGGGCGAGCCGCGCCGCGCTGATAGTACAATATCTGACCGAATCCGTGGTGATGGCCTTGCTGGCGCTGGTCGTGGCCGTGGGGCTGGTGCAGCTCGTGCTCCCGCAGTTCAGCGCGCTGACGGGCAAGCCGCTGGCCTTGCGGTGGGAGTGGCCGCTGGTGGCAGCTGGCCTGGCGCTGGCGCTGGGCACGGGGCTGCTGGCGGGCAGTTACCCCGCGTTCTACCTGTCGGGTTTCCAGCCGGCGGCCGTGCTCAAAGGCAAGCTGCCGACCCGGGCCGCCGACGTGTGGACGCGGCAGGGCTTGGTCGTGCTGCAGTTCACGCTCTCGGTGCTGTTCATCGTGGCCGTGGTGGTCGTCAACGCGCAGCTGGCGTTTGTGCAGCGCCAGCCGCTGGGCTACGACAAAGCCCACGTGCTCCGCTTCGATACGGGCGGCAAGGCGGCGCGCCAGCAGGCGGCCTTTCTGAGTGAGGTGAAGAAACTACCCGGCGTCGTGCAGGCATCCAGCGTCTTGGGCGGCTTCCTGGGGGGGCGCTACGTCGCGGAGATGAGCTGGCGGGGGAAGCGCCTAGCAGTCGGGACGATGCTGGTCAACTATGACCTGGTGGAAACGATGGGCCTGCACCTGGTCGCCGGCCGCAGCTTTGCGCCGCAGTACCGCGCCGACAGCGCCGCCATCCTCGTCAACCAAGCGCTGGTGGCCGGCCTGGGGATGCTGGACCCCGTGGGCCAACGGCTCGATGGCGCCCGCATCGTGGGTGTGGTCCGCGACTTCCACTACGAGTCCCTGCACGAAAAAATCAAGCCGCTGCTCCTCCAACTCGACCCCCAGATTAACACGGTGCTGGTGAAGCTCCAGCCCCACGCGGAGCAGGCCACGCTAGCGCGGCTTCAGCAGCTGTACGCCGCCTACAACCCCGGCTTTACGCTCGACTACACGTTTCTGGATGCCGACTACCAGGCCCAGTACGTGGCCGAACGGCGGGTTGCCGTGCTCGCCCGCTACTTCGCCGGGCTGGCCATCCTCATTTCCGCCCTAGGCCTGCTGGGCCTGGCCGCCTTCACCGCCGAGCGGCGGCGCAAGGAAATCGGCATCCGCAAGGCCCTGGGCGCGAGCGAGCTGAGCATTGTGTGGCTGTTGACCAGCAGCCTGACCTGGTTGGTAGTCGTGGCCATTGGGCTGGCGCTGCCTCTGAGCTACCTGCTGATGGAGCGGTGGCTGGCGGGCTTTGCCTATCGGGTAGAGTGGCAGTGGTGGTACTTCGCGGCGGCCGGCCTGGGGGCCCTGCTCATTGCCTGGCTCACCGTGAGCGTGCAGGCCTGGCGGGCCGCCCGCCGCAACCCCGTGCTAAGCCTGCGGGCCGAGTGAGGGGCAACTAGAGCCTGTTATGGACTGGTGGCCCGGAAAACGCCTTTTGCCAGCAGGAGCGTGACAAAGACCAGGAAGTGAAATTGCTGCATGGTCAGGGCTAGGCGTTCGTAGTCACGAGCCAAGCGGCGGAAGCGGGCGGCCCAGCCGAAGCTACGTTCAACGACCCAGCGGCGGGGCAACAGCATAAAGCCGGTTTGGCCTTCGGGCCTGACAATTACTTGTAAGTCAATGTCGTGCACGGCGGCAGCGTACTCGGCGTTTTCGCCCGTGTAGCCCTGGTCGACATAGGCCACCTGCACTTTTTGGCCCGTGACCTGCTGCACCCGCTCACAGAGTGCGTCGACCTGCCCGCGGTCAGGCTCGTTGGCTGGCGTAACGACAGCGGCCAGCAGGTGGCCCAGCGTGTCGACGGCCACGTGCACCTTGCTGCCTTTGCTACCCTTGCTACCCTTGCGCCGTTTGGCCCCGTCGTAGCCCGTCCGCGCCCCGCTTTCGGGCGGGCTTTGCATGGTGCGCGAGTCCAAAATGATGGCCGTGGACTCGGCCTCACATCCGGCCAGCACGCGGGCCAACTCGCGCAAATCGGCCATCATATGCTCAAAACAGCGGTTGTCGCGCCAGCGCACCCATTGCTGGTAGACCGCCGGCCAAGGCGGCAGGTCGTGGGGCAGGTAGCGCCAGCCGCCGCCGGTTTTGACCAGGTAGCGCAGCGCGTTGAACACGGCCCGGAGCGCGTGCTGCCGTTGCGGCGCCTCTTCCCGCACCAGCGCCAGATAGGGCGCCACAAACGTCCATTCGTCATCCGTCACGTCGCTGGGGTAACCACTTCGCTGTGCCATACCCCCGAATTACGCCACCAGTCCATAACAGGCTCTAGGCGATAGAAAAGGAGCACCAGCCTTGCCGGCTCCTTCCTTTTTTGCACGTTTACCCATTTCGCTTAGGTTGTAGGGAGCTTAATCCACCCACATCCTGAAGCCCCGGCTGTTGACGCAGCCGGGGCTTCGTCTTTTCAGACGATGCCGGCCAGGTAAGTGAACCACTCATCCTCCACAGCAGCAGCACGCGGCCGTCGAGGCGCTGGCCTACCCGTTGTTCTTTCCAAATCCCCGAATACGCTCTAAGCCCAGTAAATGCCGCCCATTACTATAGTGTCCCTATTACCTTTGGATTCTACCTTCCCAACTCCATACTTCTGTTTCCCCAAAATGCGTCTCTTGCTCCGCAGCACTCTTACCCTATTCTTACTTGGTGGTCTTTCCTTTACCACCCTGGCGCAAACTATGCCACCCGCCGCTGCACCAGCCGCCGAGGCAGTTTCCTCTCCGTTGCTCAAGCCCGGCCTAGTCAAAGACCAATCCTATAAAAAGTACCTCTACCAACGCTACGTCGGCAACGAACAGGCCACGCGGGTAATTCGGCTGTTTGCCCGCCGCCAAACCGGTGGCAAGCTGTGGCTGGGCACGGGAGCGTTGGCCATTGGCTTTGTGGCCTCGCAAACCGGCACCAAAACCAGCTCCAACGGCGGTACCAGTACCACCACCGTTACGCCACTCGGATACGGCCTCATGTTGGGGTTATTCGGTGGGGTTGGAATCAGCAAGCTAGCGCGTTACAGCAATGAGAAGCTCTACCAGGAGTTAAGCGACTACGACCGGGACCATGCCTTTTCGCCCAACGTGCAAGCAAAAATCGAATAAACGCCCCGCTGGCCCCGAATGGCCAGAGCGGTTGTAGAAACGCGATGGGTCGCGTCTCTACAACCGCTCTGGCTATCAGGCATTCGCGCCAGATAGGCCGGGCAGCAAATACTACTTTGCGCTGTTTTTCATTACTTTCTTAAAAACAGCGCAAAGTAGCTTGGTTGGTTTGCGCTGTTTTTTGTTATTTATAAAAAAACAGCGCAAATGCTCTGCCAATGCTCCGCTTACCTCCCCCCAATTCGCTTATAGCCCGCGTCCGGGCCTGGTTTGGCCTTGGTCAGGCCGAGCTGGCCCTGTACCTGGGCATCAGCCCGCCGCTGGTGCGCGATTTGGAAACCGAGCGCCGGCCCCTCACGCCGGCCGTGCGGGCGGCCCTGCTGCCGCTGCTGCTCCAGCTGCCCCCGCCCGCGGTGCCCGCCAGCCTTACCCCCGGTGCGGCCCTGCCCCCCGATACGCCCGCCCCCGAGGCGGCCGACCTCGACTTTCGGCAGCGCGAGTGCCGGCACCGCGCCGAGCGCCTGCTGGCCGAGGCCGACGCGCTGGCCGCCCGCGCCCACGTAGCCGCCCGCTGGGCCGCCGCGTTATCTGCCCTACTCCCCCCCAACCCCGACGAGCCCGCCCCCGACGCTGGCTCCGTCGCGGCCGATACGCCCGCCGCCCGGGCGCTGGCCGCGGCCCTGGCCCAGGCCGCCGACCCCACCGACCCGACCCGCGCCGCCGACCACGCCCGCTGGCTGCGGGGCTGGCTCGGCCAACGGGCCGCGCCCCTCTCCGCCGCCGACATAGTCCGTTACCACCGCTTGCGGGCCCAGGCGGCAGGCCTGCAAGCCGAGGCCGAAGCCCTGGCTACGGTGCTGCTTCCGCCCTATTTGCAAACTGATCGGTAGTCTCCTATATTGAGCGCAGTAAGCCTCTTTTCCCCAATCCTTTATCCCCTTATTGCCATGAATCCCGATTACACCCTCCTTACCAACTGGGCCGAGTGCGACGCGGCCACCGCCGACGTCAACTTCGAGCTAAAAACCTACAGCTACCGCGACACCGGCCTCGACCTAGCCGATGAGCGCGCCGACCGCAGCCAAGCCAGCGGCGCGGCCGCGCTGGCCAAGAAAGATGGCGAGATTCTGACCGCCCAGGGCCAGGCCGCCCTGCCCAGCCTCACGCCCCAGCAGCAGCAGGATGCCCTCGATGTGGTGGAGCTGCTGCAATCCGAGCGCAAAAAAATCATGCGCGGCAACCGCACCAGCGCCGGCACCGCCCGCTTCCTGAAGACGGTTGATGCGGCCCAGGTGCAGGCCCAGGTAGATGTGCTGACGGCCGTGCTGGCCGGCATTGCCACCCAGCGCGCCACGCTCCCGGCTTAAGCCGCCTGGCCCCAATCATTCCGTTCGGGAGTAAGGGTGCTTACTCCACCCACTTCCTGAAACCCCGGCTGCGCCAACAGCCGGGGTTTCGTTTTTTTAGGGACGATGCCGGCTGGGCGGCGACCTACCGTGTAACGGGCTCAAAGTACGGGCACCATCGTCGGCGCGCTACGCCTTCTTCGTTTAACATCAGCCCCACGAAAAAGCCCCCACCCAAAAATTTGGCTAGGGGCCTTGCTACCTACTGTTGACATTCAGCCAGACCGGCCGGGGCCTCGCCCATTACGGTTGCGACGGCATTAGGAAGCCGGCCAGCACCTCGCGCATCGTTTGCGGGGCACGGCCCAGCAGGATTTGCAGTGCGGGGTTGGTGGCCGCGAAGTCGCCGCGGCGGGCGGCCCGGAAAGTGCCTAGCAGCAGCTCGGCCACCGGCGCGGGTACGCCCCGCGCCATGGTGGCCCGCTTCCACTCCTCATCGGTTACCGTTACGTGCCGGATTTCGCGGCCCGACACCTCCGAGGCCAGCGCGGCCACCTCGGCCATCGTGACGGCATGGCCAGCCGTAAGCGGCGGGGTGATACCCTCGAAACGGCCGGGCTGGGTTAGTAGCAGCGCGTCGGCTTCGGCCAGATCGGCGCGGGTGGTCCAGCTGACGGGGCCATCTTCGGGCACCCGCAGCTCCCCCTCGCGCAGGCTCTGGCCCACCATGTGGAGGGCGCTTTCGGCGTAGAAACCTTGCCGCAACGAGGTGTAGGCACCCGCCCGTTCGGCGAGCATGGCCTCGCTGGCGGCGTGGTTGCTGGCCGGCTCAAACGGCGAATCGGCCCGGGCGCCCATGTGGCTGGTGTACAGAATGCGGCCGGCCCCAGCGGCGCGGGCGGCCCCAATGGCAGTGCGGTGCAGCTGCCGGGCCTCCTCGCCGAGCTTATTGGCCGATATCAGCAGCACCTGGTCGGCCCCCGCGAAGGCGGCCGCCAACTGCTCGGGGTGGGCAAAGTCGCCGGCCCGCACCTGCACGCCCCGCCCGGCCAGGGCCGCGGCTTTGGCGGGTTTGCGCACGCTGGCCACCAGCTGGCTGGCCGGCAGGGTGCGCAACAGGTTTTCGATGATGGCGGCCCCGAGCTGGCCGTTGGCGCCGGTAATGACGAGCATAGCAGGTGGTAAAGGTGATTAAAGATACTTAGCAGTTCGCGCTGAACTCCAGCACATTTCCGTTCAAATCTGCCACAAACCCGCACCGCTTGCCGATTGCCGGCACGTCGAAGGGCTCCCGGATCGTTGCCACCCCTCGCTCGCGCAGGTCGGCCAGCGTCTGATCTACGTTTTCCACCTCCAGACATATATGGTGGTAGCCCAAAACCAGCGGGGGTGCTGTGGGAGCCCCCGATAAGGTGCCGTCGCTCAGCACTTCCAGCCAGACCGTATCGTCGTTGGCCGGGGCCAGAAAAGCCAACTGCAGCTCGCCCACGGTCCACTCCTTCAGCACCCGAAAACCAAGCTTCTGGGTGTACCAGCCAATAGCGGCCGCGTAGTCGGGCACCCGCAGTCCTACGTGCCCAATATTCATTTTTCCGTTGATGCCTCCCGGATTTTTGGGAGGCAGGTTGCGGGGTGTTTGCATGGGTTGCGTGGGTTGAAGTGGTACTAATTGAAGGAGTTGCGGAAGGCCAGCGGCGAGAGGGTCGTTCTGGTCTTGAATAGCTTGCTAAACGACTGCGAGTGCTCGAACCCCAGGGCGTAGGCAATTTCGCTCACGGACAAATCAGCGGTCGACAATTTTTCCTTGGCCTTTTCGATGAGCTTGCCCTGGATGTGCTGCTGGGTGCTCTGCCCGGTCAGACTCTTGAGCAGCCCGCTCAGATAATTGGGCGCCACGTGCAACTGGTCGGCAATGGCCTGCACGGTGGGCGGGCGTCCGTGGACCAGGGCCTCCCCATCGAAATGCGCCGTCAGCAGGTCCTCCAAGCGTTCGAGCAGCTGGTGGTTGGCCATTTTTCGGGTGATGAACTGGCGCTGATAGAACCGCTCGGAGTACGTGAGCAGCAATTCCAGCTGGGCCACGATAACGCGCTGGCTGAACGAGTCGAGGGCGGCGTGGTACTCTTGCCCAATGTGCTGGATGAGGTCGGTTATCAGGTCCTCCTCTCTAGCCGACAGGTGCAGCGCCTCGTGCACGGCGTAGCTGAAAAAGGGGTACTGCCGGATGGTTTTGGCCAGCGGCGTGTTCCACAAAAAATCGGGGTGCAGCAGTAACAGCCAGCCCGTGTGGCGCAGCGTTTCGTCGGCGGCAATACTCAGGAGCTGGCCAGGAGCCAAAAACACCATCATGCCCTCATCGAAATCATACACCTGCTGCCCGTATTTGAGCTTGCCGTTGAAGTTTTTTTTCAGCGCGATGGAATAGAAGCTGTTGAGCAGCGGCGCGCTGGTCATGGCCGCCGAGTGGGTGATGGACTCAAACCGCACCACGCTGATAAGCGGATGCTCCGGCCGGGGCAGCCCCATCAGCTGATGATACGCCGAAATGCTGTTCACCTTACGCGGCAGCTTGTTTTTCATGATGTGGCAAAAACAGTGAACTATACGAGTCCGGTGGAAAAATGCTGTTTCGTTCATCGGTTACGTTTTCTCCTTCCGATCACTAGGCAAAGCTCGGGTGGTGTATGCTTGGTTTCGTAGCCAAATCTCTGCTTTTCGTATTCGTTTCGGGGCGCCCGTTTCTCCGTCGAGTTAAGCCCGCCGATTTTCGCGCCTAGCCTTACCTGTTGCCAAGCCCTCCTGCCTCGGCTGACAACGTTAGCGTCCGATTAAAACTCCCAACTCTAGTTTACCACCTGTTTCCACTACTACTGCCGCTGTTCATGCGCCTCTGGTTTCCCTTATTTCTGCTGTTACTGAGCAGCCCGCCTGCTTTTGCTCAAACCACCCGCCTGCACGGCCGGGTGCTCGATGCCGCCACGGACCAACCGGTGCCGTTTGCCTCGGTGGGCGTGGCCGGGCAGCCCTTCGGCACGGTGGCCGATTCGGCAGGGCGGTTTGCCTTTCTGCTGCCCGATTCGGTGGCAGCCGGAGCGCGGGTGCTGGCCTCGGGCGTGGGCTACGCTACCGCCGCCGTACCCGCCACCGCGCCGCCTGCTGCCGGGGCCACAGTGCGGCTGCAGCCCGTTGCGGTGGCCCTGGCGGCCGTAACGGTGCGGCCGGGCAAGGTGCGCACCCGCACCACGGGCCGCACCGGCAGCTCTAGCTTCATGACGGCCCGCCTCTACACCGAGCCCGGCGCGGGCCAGGATGAGCGGGCCAAGGAACAGGGCACCGTGCTGGCCCTGCCGCCCGACTGCCACCTGCGCACCCTGCGCCTGCACGTCGCCTTCAACCGCTTCCGATCCGTGACGTTCCGCCTGAATCTGTATGGCGTGCAGCAGGGGCTCCCCGACCAGCCGCTGCTAAGCCAGGATATTCGCTTCACCGTAACCCAGCCCCGGGGTTGGGTGGAAGTCGACCTGGAACCCTACCGCCTGTATTTCCAGAACCGGCGCGAGGTGGCGGCCACTATCCAGTGGCTGCACAGTGAGGCCCGCCCCGACAGCGCCACGGGCTTTGCGCTGTCGGCCGTGCCGGGGCCGGGCCACACGGTGCTCACCCGCGACAAAAGCCAGGCCCGCTGGCAGTCTTCGCCCGGCTACCTCAGCCTGCAGCTAGTGCTCGATGAGTATCCGCAGAAGGGCCGCCCGATGGTTCCGGCCGCTACTCCCGAACCGGCCGTATCGCTGCCCGACAGCCTGCGCTACCTGCAACGCATTATGGCCCTGGAAGAGCGGCAGGCCGCCGCGGTCAGGCCGGCCGCATCCGATTCGGTGCCTTACGGCCGCAACCCAGCGGCCGGCCACTACCTGCCGGTGCGCGGGGGCCGGCTCTACTACGAGCGTTACGGCCACGGCACCCCGCTGCTGCTGCTGCACGGCAACGGCCAGTCAATAGCCGCGTTCCGGCTCCAGCTAACCGAGCTGGCCCGGCACTACGACGTGCTGGCCCTCGACACCCGCGCCCAGGGCCGCAGCCCGGACGCCACTACCGCCGACTTCACCTACGAGCTGTTCGCCCAGGACGTGGCCCAGCTGCTCGATAGTCTGCACCTGGGCCCGGTGGATGTGCTAGGCTGGAGCGATGGCGGCAACACGGCCCTGGCGTTGGCCCTGGCCCGCCCCGCCGCCGTGCGCCGCCTCGTGCTCATGGGGGCCAACCTGTTCCCCGCCGCCATAGCGCCCGACTACCTGGCCCTGTTCCGCGAGCAGCTCCGCCAGGCCCAGCTCCACCCCGATCCGCAGGCGCCTAATGCCACCCGGCTGCTCCGGCTGCTCCTGCAGGAACCGCGCATGCGCTTCGCGCAGCTGGCCGGCATCCGGGCCCCGGTACTGGTAATGGCCGGCGCGCACGATGCGGTGCTGGAAGCCCACACGCGCCAGCTGGCCCGCAGCCTGCCGCAGGGCGAAGTACTGATTCTGCCCAACGCCACGCACTACGCCCCTCAGGAGGTCCCGGCAGCATTCAACCGGGCAGTCCGGGAATTTCTGGCGCGGCCCTAAAAGAGGCCTGATAGCTACTCATCAGGACCCGCCACAAAATCCGACTACGGCTAAGGCCACGACCAGCGGCTCCCCGGTAGATGCCCTGACTGCCGATTCGCCCGTTGGGCAGCTACGGGTGGGGTTACGGCCCCGGCAGCCCGCCTTATGTTCCCGGCTGCACCAAGGTCACCTCGTCGCGGGTGAAATCGAAGCGTTTCTTATCGACCTGGCCCCGGCACATAACCACACCGGGCGGGGCCAGCTTGCCCTTCTGGTCGGGCTCGGTGGCAGCCTGGCCGGTTACTTCCACAGTAGCCACCAGCTCACCATTACGCCGCAGCTCCCAGGGCCCGGGCAGCAGGGTTCCCGTCGGGTAGCCCACCAGAAAGGTTTCCTTGGGCGAGTTGGGGATAATATCGAGAACCTGCATGAGTGGAAGAATAAAGAGCTAATGGAGTACCTAAAGGTAGCTAGGCCCGGGCCTTTAAGCTGCGTATTCGGTTTTGATGCGCGTATCAAAACCGAATACGCAGTCCACGCACCATCCGGGTGCGATTGAAATCGGGGTGGTGGCGGTGCAGAAGGTAGTTAAACTCATCGGACACAGGCAAAACTGCCTCTGGTTCTGAACCAGCATGGCGATAAAAGACCCCGCACCCCGCAGACAGCCCGGCGCCTACAAAAAAGCGGCGGCCCGTTGCCGGACCGCCGCTTTCCAGGGAACAACTACCACTACACGGCGATGCTGTCGAGGCCTTTCTGCAGGGCAATTTCCTGCTGGCCGGACATGGCCGTACCTTCCACCCGGTATACCGTCACATCGGTCATGCCCAAGAAACCGAGGACGGCTTTCAGGTAGGGGGCTACAAAGTCGTAACCGGCGGCGGGGCCTTCGGAATAAACGCCGCCGCTGGCCATGGCTCTGTACACCTTTTTGCCCGTTACCAGGCCTACGGGAGCATTGTCCACGTATTTGAACGTGACACCAGCCCGCGCGATATGGTCGACCTAGGCTTTAAGCGTGGAGGAAATGTCGAAGTTGTAGAGCGGGGCCCCCGATAACGATAACGTCGGCGGCCTGAATCTCAGCAATGGCATCGTCGGAATGCTTGGCGGCGGCCTGTTGCTCGGGCGTGCGGTCGGGAGCCGGCGTGAACAACGACTTCAGTTTGGCCTCTTCCAAGTGCGGAAAAGGGCTGGTAGCCAGGTCGCGGACTGTTACGGTGCTACCCGAATTGGCAGCCTGCAGTTTTTCCACGATGGCATCACCGAGCTTGATGCTGTACGAATCGGTGCCACGGGGACTGGAGATGACGTTGAGAACATTCATGCTTGAAAAGAGAACTTTGATCGGTCTCGCTTGACCCGGCAGCTCCCGGAGCAGGCGGCCATCCATGAATCAATCCCCTTTCTTTTTTATTTTTCTGCTCACTATGCTTTCGATAGCTGCAATTCGCTTGAAAGTTGCTGGGCGGGACCGGTAGCGCATATATGGCGCAATCGACCCCGCCCAGCGGCGGGCACTTAATTTTTGGCGGGCAGCCTGGGTCCGGTTCGCCAACGGTTGCCGGAGCGGGCGCGGCCCCGGAGCGGCCCTACCCCTCCACAGCGCGCAGCGGCACGGGATGCAGCACCAGCCAGATCAGCTCGCGCAGGATTTCGCCGTCGCTCATCGAGCCCGAGTCGATGCCCTTGCTCTGGGCGTCGGCGCGGCGGATGAGGTGCACCAGGTCGCGACAGCGGCCGAAGTCGAACACCTTGAGGCCGGTCTGGTAATCGCGGCGCTGAATGGGAAAGCGCAGGCCCATTTTCAGCCAGTCGGCCTCGCTGGGGTTGCCGATTTGGTGCAGGGCCAGCAGGCGCGAGAAGAAGTTGAACAGCAGCGTGAGGTTGGGGATGATGGGGTTGTTTTTGGGGTTGGCCTCGAAGTAGAGCAGGATGCGGTTGGCCTTGAGCACGTCACGGCGCACTAGGGCGCTCTGCAGCTCAAAAATGTTGTAGTCCTTGCTGATGCCCACCATGCGCTGCACTAGGTCCTCGTCGATGCTATGGCCGGGCAGCAGGTTAAGCAGCATCTTATCCACCTCGTTGGTGAGCCGGCTCAGCTCGCTGCCGATGTATTCGGCCAGCATGTTGGTGGCCTGGGGCGTAATCTGCTGGCCCTTGCTGCGCACGTAGGCCGTGAGCCAGGGCGCTACCTGGTTGTCGTAGAGCTTCTTGCTGGTGAGCAGCACGGTGCCGGCGGGGGCGGGCGTTTTCTTGTCGCCAGCTAGCAGCTTGCCCAGCTTCTTGCGGGCGTCGAGGGTTTTGTGCTTGTAGCAGAACACCAGCACGGTGCTCTGCAACGGTTTTTTGAGGTAGGCTTCCAGAAACGCCCAGGCCTTGTCGCTCTCGAGGTCGGCCACCGCCTGCGCTTCCTTCACAATCACTACCGAGTGTTCGGCCATCATCGGGTAGCGCTTGGCCTGGCCCAGAATGCCGGCCACGTCGGTGTCTTTACCATAGAGCACTACCTGATTGAAGCCCTTGTCGGCCTCAGGCAGCACGTGCTTTTCCAGCAAATCGGCCAGCAAATCGATGTAGTACGGCTCCTCCCCTTGCAGAAAGTACACGGGCGCGAACTGCCGCTGCTTAAGCTGAGCCAGGATTTCGTCGGGCGTGGCGGTCAATGAGTGAATGAGTGAATGGGTGAATGAGTGCGTTGGTCTGTCAGACCTTTTCAACTCGGATAGACAAAGGTACCATCGGGGCTTTTACCTTTGTTGCTAAGTTACGCGCAACTGGCTAGCGGCTTTGCGTTCGTTCATCTTCACGCCGAGCGGCTCATTCACCGAGTCACTCATTCACTCATTCACCCATTGGATTTAATAGACGAACTGCGCTGGCGCGGCATGTTTCACGACATGATGCCCGGCACCGAAGAGCATCTACGCCAGAATGCGCCCATCAGCGGCTACATCGGCTTCGACCCCACTGCGCCCTCGCTGCACATCGGCAACCTGGCCACCATTATGCTGCTGGTGCATTTGCAGCGCGCCGGCCACCGCCCGCTGGCCCTGGTAGGCGGCGCCACCGGCATGATTGGCGACCCCTCAGGCAAATCGGCCGAGCGCAACCTGCTCGATGAAACGGCCCTGCGCCGCAACCAGGCCGGCATTCAGGCCCAGCTGGAGAAGTTCCTGGTCTTCGACGACTCGCCTACCGGCGCGCTGGTAGTCAACAACTACGACTGGTTCAAGGACTTTGGCTTCCTGGGCTTCCTGCGGGAAGTGGGCAAGCACCTGACGGTGAACTATATGATGGCTAAGGATTCGGTGAAGCGCCGCATCAGCGGCGACGAAAACTCGGGCGCCGAGGGCCTGAGCTATACCGAATTCAGCTACCAGCTGCTGCAGGGCTACGATTTCGTGCACCTGTTCCGCACCTACGGCTGCACCCTGCAAATGGGCGCTTCCGACCAGTGGGGCAACATCACGACCGGTACCGAGCTCATCCGCCGCATGGGCGGCGGCGACCAACACAACGATTCACCGAGTAACTCAGCCACTCAGTCGCCAAAGGCCTACGCCCTCACCGGCCAGCTTATCACCAAGGCCGACGGCACCAAATACGGCAAGAGCGAAACCGGCACCGTCTGGCTCGACGCCTCGCTGACCAGCCCCTACCAGTTCTACCAGTTCTTCCTCAACGCCGCCGACGCCGACGTGCCCCGCCTCATCCGCGTGTTCACGCTGCTGACCAAGGAGGAAATTGAGGCCCTGGAAGCCGAGCACGCCGAAGCGCCCCACAAGCGTACCCTGCAGAAGGCCCTGGCCGAGCAGGTAACCACCCGCGTGCACGGCGCCCCGGCCTACGAGGCTGCCCTGGCCGCCTCGCAGGTGCTGTTTGGCGGCGGCGAGCTGGCTTCGCTCGACGAAGCCACCCTGCTCGACGTGTTTGCCGGCGTACCCCGGGTAGAAGTGCCCCGCGCCGAGCTGGCCGAAATGAACGTCGTCAGCCTGCTGAGCGAGGCCACCGGCGGCGTTATCTTCCCCTCCAAAGGCGAGGCCCGCAAAATGATGCAGGCCGGCGGCGTAAGCCTGAACCGCGAAAAAGCCACCCCCGAACAACTGGCCACCGACGTAACGCCCCTGCTGGGCCAGTACATCGTGGCCCAAAAAGGCAAGAAGAACTACTTCCTGCTGAAGCTGGTGTAAAATTTAGAGGTAAGAGGTGAGAACTTAGAGAGGCAGACCTTTTCACCTGTGTCCTACTTCTAAGCACTTACTTCTAAGCTCAAAATTCTAAGTTCTCACCTCTAAGTTCTCACCTCTAACCTCTAAGTTCTAAGCTCTAAAAAAAGAGGCCCCGCCGAATATCGGCGGGGCCTCTTTCTGCATAGCAACGGCCGCAAAAGCGGCCGGGCTACTTACTTCTTCTTGGCGGGGGCAGCCTTCTTGGCGGCACCAGCGGCCGGAGCAGCCTTCTTAGCGGCACCAGCAGCAGCACCGGCAGCCGGTGCTTCGTTCTTCTGGTTCTGCACCTCGGTGCGGATTTCCTGGGCCATGTTCTTCAGCTCCTGCATGCCTTTGCGCACGCGGGTACCGGCGGCCGAGTTCTGCTTGTCGTAGAACTTCTCGAAGTCACCTTCGAGCGACATTACGAGGTCCTTCAGTTTGCTAAAATTGCTCATCTGGGAGGGGGGTATGTGGTGTGGAAGAGAAAAGATTCGGCCCCAATATACAGGGATTTCAAATACAAGCAAGTTGTAAAGTTTTTTTCTCAAACCCCCACTACGGCCCCATGAAGGCCTTTTTAGTCGTTCAATCGGTCCCGACACCCTCGGCGAGCCGTAACCTGTTCTCAAAAAAGTACTAAATGCAAAAGCCAGCTTCCGGGGCGGAAGCTGGCTTTTGCATTTAGGCGGGGCGAAGCTACTCTGCCAGCCAGACAGGCGCTTCGGTTTTGGAATAAAGTCCTTTTGCGAGCTTTTCCTGCACTATCTCGAAGGCCTTAATGGTCTGCTCCACGTCGTCGAGCGTGTGCACGGCCGTCGGAATAAGACGGAGCATGATGACATCTTTCGGCACTACCGGATACACCACAATAGAGCAGAAAATGCCGTAATTTTCACGCAAATCGAAGGTTATCTGCACTGCGTCGCCAATCTGGCCAGCCAGCATCACGGGGGTTACGGGCGAAGAGGTAGTACCGAGGTTGAAGCCTTTCTCGCGCAAACCGCTCTGCAGGGCCCGCACGATGGTCCAGAGGTTCTCCTTCAACTCGGGCTTGGTGCGCAGCAGCTCCAAGCGCTTGAGCGCCCCCACTACCAGCGGCATGGGCAGGCTTTTGGCGAAAATCTGGCTGCGCATGTTGTAGCGCAAATATTCAATTACGTTCTCGGGGCCGGCCACGAACGCGCCAATGCTGGCCATGCTCTTGGCAAAGGTCGAAAAATAAAGGTCGATGCCGTCCTGCACACCCTGTTCTTCGCCCGTTCCGGCGCCCGTAGCGCCCATTGTGCCGAAGCCGTGGGCGTCATCCACGAACAGGCGGAACTGGAACTTCTCCTTCAGCTTGAGCACGCCGCGCAGGTCGCCCTGGTTTCCCGACATGCCGAATACGCCCTCGGTAATAACCAGAATGCCGCCGCCGGTTTGGTCGATGATGCGCTGAGCGCGCTCGAGCTGCTTTTCGAGGCTGGCCATGTCGTTATGCACGTACACGAAGCGCTTGCCCGCATGCAGACGCACCCCGTCGATGATGCATGCGTGCGACTCGGCGTCGTACACGATTACGTCGTGGCGGCCCACCATGGCGTCGATAATCGACACGACGCCCTGGTAACCGAAGTTGAGCAGCATGCAGTCGGGCTTGTTGATGAACTCGGCCAGCTCATTCTCCAGCTGCTCGTGCAGGTTGGAGTTGCCCGACATCATGCGGGCGCCCATGGGCAGGGCCATGCCGAAATCGGCGGCCGCCTCGGCATCGGCGCGGCGTACTTCGGGATGGTTGGCCAGGCCCAGGTAGTTGTTCAGGCTCCAGGTGAGCACCTCTTTGCCGCGGAAAATCATGCGGGGCTTGATTTCGCCCTCCAGTTTAGGGAAAGCGAAATAGCCGTGTGCGTAGCTCGAGTGGGTGCCCAGCGGGCCGCGATTGGCGGCAATCTTTTCAAATAGATCCACGAGGGAACGGGTTGAATGTGAAACGGAATCGACGGGGTTGATTGCGACCTTAACCGCCGGAAGTTGTACAAAGTTATGGCAATCCGCAAAGGTAATCCTTCGCCGCACGGTATCCAACGCCCGCCGAATTCGTGCCGCCCGTTTTTTGGTGCGCCCGGAAGGTCGTTTCTTTGGGTGTCAGAACGCTAATCATCACCCATGGAAACGTCATGCTGAGCCAAAGTGCAAGCCATCGTCGAAGCATCTCTACCGCTTCGCTGCACCACCCTTGTCTGGCATTTCAGCGAGGCGGTAGAGATGCTGCGGCTTCGCTCAGCCTGACGCTCAGTTTCTGGTCTGTTTCACTCGCTACCCGCCCCTTCGCTCCCACCTCATGACAAAAATCAAGAAGCTCCTCGTTGCCAACCGCGGCGAAATTGCCCTACGCATCCTCCGCTCGGCCAAGGAAATGGGCATTGCCACCGTGGCTATCTTCTCCGAGGCCGACCGCAACGCTTTGCACGTGCGCTACGCCGACGAGGCCGTGTGCGTGGGCCCGCCCGCCAGCAAAGACAGCTACCTGCGGGGCGACAAAATCCTGGAAATCTGCCGCCAGCTCGGCGTTGATGCCATCCATCCGGGCTACGGCTTCCTGAGTGAAAACGCCGAATTCGCCCGCCAGGTCACGGAGGCCGGACTAATTTTCGTGGGTCCCTCGCCCGAGGCCATGAACATCATGGGCGACAAGCTCTCGGCTAAGCAGGCGGTGAAAGCCTACGACATCCCCCTGGTACCCGGCACCGATGAGGCCATTTCCGACGTGCAGGAGGCCCGGCGCATTGCCGCCGAGGTTGGTTTTCCCATCCTGATCAAGGCTTCGGCCGGCGGCGGCGGCAAAGGCATGCGCATCGTGAACTCCGACACCGAGTTTGAGGAGCAGATGCAGCTGGCCATCAACGAGGCCGTATCGGCTTTCGGCAACGGGGCCGTGTTCATCGAGAAGTTCGTAACCGGCCCGCGCCACATCGAAATTCAGGTATTGGGCGACGAGCACGGCAACATTGTGCATTTGTTTGAGCGCGAGTGCAGCATCCAGCGCCGCCACCAGAAAGTAATTGAGGAGGCGCCCTCGTCGGTGCTCACGCCCGAACTGCGGGCCGAAATGGGCCGTTGCGCCGTGGCCGTGGCCCGGGCCTGCAGCTACGCCGGGGCCGGCACCGTGGAATTCCTGCTTGATGACAAGCACAACTTCTACTTCCTGGAGATGAACACTCGCCTGCAGGTGGAGCACCCGGTAACCGAGCAAATCACCGGCCTCGACCTGGTGAAGGAGCAGATTCGGGTGGCCGAGGGCCAGCCCCTGCCCTTCCAGCAGGAAGACCTGACGATAACCGGCCATTCGCTGGAGCTGCGCGTGTACGCCGAAGACCCGCAGAACAACTTCCTGCCCGACATCGGCACGCTCACCACCTACGTGCGCCCCCAGGGCCCCGGCGTACGCGTGGATGACGGCTTCGAGCAGGGCATGGAAATCCCGATTTACTACGACCCCATGATTGCCAAGCTCGTGGTACACGGCGCGACCCGCACCGAGGCCATTGCCCGCATGCTGCGCGCCATCGAGGAGTACCAGATTACCGGCATCGAAACCACGCTGGCCTTCGGAACCTACGTGCTGAACCACCCCGCCTTCGTCAGCGGAAACTTCGACACCAACTTCATCCGCGACCATTTCCCGGCCGACGCCCTGCAGCCCGGCGCCCCCGACGAAGCCACCGCCCAGGTAGCCGCCGTGCTGGCCGCCATGCTGCTCTCGGATAAGAAGCCCGGCGCTACCACCGCCGCCACGTCGGAAGCGTCGGCGGTGGTTGGTTCGGCCTGGAAGCGGAACCGGCTGGGGGTGCGGTAGTGCGGGTGCCCTGCTTAAGCCGTCATACAATTAAGGCGTCTCTATCAACTATATAGCCGTTTTGTGAACATTGCACTTGGTTGTAGAGACGCATCTTTGCGTCCCGTCGTTCGCGCCGCTGTTACGTTGTCGTTCAACGCAAAGACGCGTCTCTACAACCAAGTGCAATGTTCACAAAACGGCTATAGCACATTAGTTAAAGACTCCTATTCTAGCCCCACCACCTCTTCCGAAACAGCCGCCACTTCCAGACCTGGCCAGCGGCATTAGGCTCAGTAGGCGGGTAGGCAGAAACCACCACTATTCCACCAAGCAATAGCGCGCGACCCGATGGGTTGCGCGCTATTGCTTTTTAGGCGCAGAAAAACAACTCTGTAGCATAAGCAGTTATAGTCTCTTTCCCCCACCCGAAGGCGGCTGCACTCTTGGTCCGGCCTTGGGGGAATCCGGCGTAAAGCCCTTGTCCGCTTAGGGCGGGTGGCGCGGCGCCGGCTCACCAGTTAGCTCTTTCTTATGCAACCCTACCAGAACCTCCACCAGCAGTACATTGACGGCGAATGGCGCGACGGCCGCACCGCCGATACCATTGAAGACCTGAACCCTTTCGACGGGCAGACGCTGCTCACCTTCCAGGCCGCCGGCCTCGATGAGCTGAACGAAGCCTACGAAGCCGCCCACCGCGCCGCCCCGGCCTGGGCCGACGTGCTACCGCAGGAGCGGCGCAACATCCTGCTCAAGGCCGCCGAGCTGCTGCTGGCCCGCCAGGATGAGTTTGCCGGCTGGCTGGCCCGCGAATCGGGCAGTGCCCCGGCCAAGGCGACCATTGAGGTGATGGCAGCCCGCGAGATTATCCTGGAGGCGGCCTCCTTCCCTACCCGCCTGCACGGCCTGATTCTGCCCTCGAGCACGCCCGGCAAGGAAAGCCGCGTGTACCGCCGCCCGCTGGGCGTCATTGGCATTATCAGCCCCTGGAACTTCCCGCTGCACCTGTCCATGCGCTCCATTGCGCCGGCCCTGGCCTGCGGCAACGCCATCGTGGTGAAACCCGCCTCCCAGACGCCCGCTACGGGGGGTACGCTGGTGGCCAAGCTCTTCGAGGAAGCCGGCCTGCCCAAGGGCGTGTTCAACGTGGTAGTAGGCAAATCGTCGGTTATCGGCGACGCCTTCGTGGTGCACCCCGTGCCGAAGATGATTTCCTTCACCGGCTCCACGCCCGTGGGTAAGGGCATTGGGAAGCTGGCCGGGGAGCACCTGAAGAAAGTGGCCCTGGAGCTGGGCGGCAACAACGTGTTCATCGTGCTCGAAGACGCCGATATCGACCGCGCCGTGGATGCGGGCATGATGGGCAAGTTCATGCACCAGGGCCAGATCTGCATGTCCATCAACCGCTTCCTCATCCATGAGAAAGTGTACGACGAGTTCCGCGATAAATTCCTGGCCCGCACCAAGGCCCTGCACGCCGGCAACCCCACCGACCAGCAAACTCAGATTGGCCCGCTCATCGATGAAAAGCAGGTCAAGCGTATTCAGCAGGATATTGAGGCCAGCGTGAAGCTGGGCGCCAAGCTGGAAACCGGCGGTCAGGCTGAGGGCGCGCTGCTCCAACCCACCGTGCTATCGAACGTGCGCAACGACATGCCCATCGCCGAAAACGAAATCTTCGGCCCGGTAGCCGGCCTGATTTCGTTTAAGGACGAAGCCGAAATGCTGCAAATGGCCAACTCCGTCGACTTCGGCCTGAGCGGCGCCATCCACACCCGCGACGTGGAGCACGGCGTACTACTGGCCCGCCGGATTGAAACCGGCATGATCCACGTAAACGACCAGACGGTGAACGACCAGGCCAACGCCCCTTTCGGCGGCGAAAAAGGCTCCGGCATGGGCCGCTTCGGCGGCGAGTGGGTGATGGATGAAATGACCCGGGTGCAGTGGGTAACTGTGCAGCACGAACCCCGCCAGTACCCCATTTAACCTGTAGTTGCAATTAGCCAAAAGCCAAACGGCCTCCCCGAGTTTCGGGGAGGCCGTTTGCCGTTTATGGGCTGCCTAGTGCGCCCCGGTTAGCGGATCGGTTAAATCAGCTCCGTGATTTCGCGCACGCCAACCGGCCGCTCGCGGGTGAAGCCTTCGCCATATTGCGCCCCGATAAGGTGGCCGAACTCGCGGGCCCTCGCCTCCATAAAGTCGCTGAACGCGGGCGTAGACAGGTAAGTGGCCGGCTCCTGGCTGTTGGGGTCGTGGAACTGGGTTTTGTATGCTTGAATGGATTCCCACTTTTTGGGCCAGTGCGCCGTAATATCCACCACGAAGTCGGCAGGAATCTGGCGGTCTTGGATGTAGTGGTACACCACGCGGGGACGCCAAGGGGCCTGGGGCTGGCCATCTTCGCCCAGAGTTTCAATCATGCGCAGGCCCGAGAGGAAACAAGCCTCGGTGGCCAGCTGGGCGGCGCGGCCGTGGTCGGGGTGCCGGTCGTGGATGGCGTTGCAGAGCACCACATCGGGCTGGTAGCGACGGATGGCTGCTACCAGCAGCAACTGGTGTTCCCGGTCGTTGCGAAAAAAGCCGTCGGCCATGCCCAGGTTCTCGCGGGCATCGAGGCTCAAAATGCGGCTGGCCCGCTCCGACTCCTCGGCCCGGGTTTCAGGCGTGCCGCGGGTGCCCAGCTCGCCGCGGGTGAAATCGATAATGCCAATGGTTTTGCCCGCCGCCGCCGCCGCCAGCAGCGTGCCGGAGCAGGACATCTCCACATCATCGGGGTGGGCCCCGAGGGCTAGTACATCTAGTTTCATTCTAAAAGCTTAGGGTCTGAGTTTAACGGGCCGGGATATCAAGCGCCCCCGCCCCTACTTAATCCGCAGCATGCGGCCGATGCGCAGTGTACCAGTACCGCCGTTGAGGCGGCGAAGCTGGGCCTGCGATACGCCGTATTTCTGAGAAATCTCCGACAGCGTGTCGCCACTCCGGATTTTGTGCGTTACCACCTTGCGCGCCTGGGTGGGCCGGGCCTTGCTACTACTGCTGCCACTCCCACTACCGGCTCCTGGTACGCTGCCTCCCCGGTAGCGGAGCGACTTGCTGTAGTAATCGAATAGCGCCGACGTAATTTGGAAGTTATCTTTTATGAGCTTGTAGTCGGGGAAGTCGTAAAGCTCGATGGGGTTGATGGGGTTGCCCTCGTAGCGCACTTCAAAATGCAGATGCGAGCCGCTACTCCGGCCCGTGCTGCCGCCGTAGCCAATCAGCTCGCCTGCCTTCACGAAGGTGCCGGGCGTTACCAAGGCCTTCTGCAGGTGGCCGTAGAGCGTTTCGATGCCGTTGTAATGGCGCACGAGAATGTAGTTGCCGTAGCCGCCGCCGTCCCACTTCACCAGGCGCACTACCCCATCAAAGGCAGTTTTCACCGAGTCGCCGGTATTCAGGTCGAGGTCGGTGCCATAGTGCCAGCGGTAGCCCCGGAAGCCGAAGCCGGAGGTGACGGGCGTGCGGGTGAGCGGCATTTTGGCGTAGCGCTGCCGCTCGGGCTCGGTAAGTCGCAGGTTAAGCGTGTCTTTGATACGGCGGCCATCAACCCGGTAGGGGTTGATGTTCTGGGTATCCCAGATGGCATAGTAGCCGGCTACCTGAATCCAGCTGGAGTCAATCTGCACCTGCTCCTTTACCTCCACAATGTGCTGCTCGCCCTCGTTGAGCGTAGTGGTGTCCTCGCTTACTATCGAGAGCTTGCGGGCCGGATTGAAGAAGATGGACTTGGCCGCCTCGGAGTTGTCGTCGGGCAACTCCTCGGTCTGGATGAGCACCGTCGTATCGGGCCGCACGTAGCGGATGGTAGGCGTTTTAATGCGGAAGAAGTCCTTCCGCTTGCCGGTTTCACCGGCTTTGGGTTTGGTGGGCACCTTGCGCCGCTGGGCCAGCAGCTGGCCGGGCAAGCCTAAAAACAGCCCGATCAGTAGCAGCGGCAGCAGCCAGTGTTTAACAAAATTCAGCAAGAGCAGGAAATTAATGAGTGAATGAGTGGATAAGTGAATGAGTGAATGCAGCAGACTCAACGCTTCAGCGAACCGGTTGGTATAGCTGTTATAGCCGGCCGGTTCGCTCATTCACTCATTCACTCATCCACCGCTTAGTCGCCCAGCGCGGCCAGGTAGCGTTCGGCGTCGAGGGCGGCCATGCAGCCGGTACCGGCGGCCGTTACGGCCTGGCGGTAGGTAAAGTCCTGTACATCGCCGCAGGCAAACACGCCATCAACGTTGGTTTTGCTGGTGCCGGGCAGGGTTTTGAGGTAGCCCTGATCGTCGTGATGCAGGTAGGGCTGGAAGATTTTAGAGTTAGGATCGTGGCCGATGGCGACAAAGAAGCCTTCGATGGCCAGCTCACGAGTAGTGCCCTCCAGTACGTTTTTCACCCGCACGGCCTCTACCACATGCTCGCCCAGGATTTCGTCGGTTACCGTGTGCCAGAGCACCTCAATCTTGGGGTTGTCAAGCACCCGCTTCTGCATGATTTTCGAAGCCTTCATCTCGCCCTTGCGCACAATCATGTACACTTTCGAGCACAGGTTTGCCAGGTACGTAGCCTCTTCAGCAGCCGTGTCGCCGGCGCCCACAATGGCCACATCTTTGCCGCGATAGAAGAACCCGTCGCACACGGCGCAGGCCGACACGCCCGAGCCGTTGAGGCGCTGCTCGGAGGGAAGTCCCAGCCACCTAGCCGAAGCCCCGGTGGCAATAATTACGGTGTCAGCCGTCAGTTCCAGCTTCTCGTCGATGGTAATGCGGCGCGGATGGGCCTCAAAGTCCACGGCCGTAGCAATGCCGTAGCGGATGTCGGTGCCGAAGCGCTCGGCCTGCTTTTTCAGGTCCTCCATCATTGCGGGGCCCATTACACCATCGGGGTAGCCAGGGAAGTTCTCCACGTCGTTGGTGATGGTGAGCTGCCCGCCGGGCTGCAGGCCCTGGTACATGACGGGGTTGAGGCCGGCGCGGGCGGCGTAAATGGCGGCGGTGTAGCCGGCCGGGCCGGAGCCGACAATCAGGCAGTGAATGTGTTCTGAAGAGGTAGTAGCCATACAATGGTAACGGCGGCGGGCCGGGCCCGCGCCGGGATGAGTTAAGATTGGAATCACAAAGGTAACAAGCCCGACCGGTTGGGTTGTTTTGGACGGGCTAAGTCACCTGCTTCTACCAACAAAAAACCCCAACCAATGGGTCAGGGTTTGATGCTAGTGGAGTAGAAAAACTACCCCAGGTACGGTTTCAGCGCTTTGCTGCGCGAGGTATGGCGCAGGCGGCGAATGGCCTTTTCCTTGATCTGCCGAACCCGCTCGCGGGTCAGGTTGAACTTCTCGCCAATTTCCTCCAGTGTGAGCGAGTGTTCCCCGTTCAGGCCAAAGTAGAGGGTGATAACGTCGGCTTCGCGCTTGGTGAGCGTGCTCAGAGCGCGCTGCACTTCCTTGCGGAGCGAGTCGTTCATCAGGCCCGTGTCGGGACTCTCCTCGTCCTCGTTTTCGAGCACGTCGAGCAGGCGGTTTTCCTCACCCTGTACGAAAGGAGCGTCCACCGACACGTGGCGGCCCGAAATCTTGAGCGTGTCCACCACTTCGGAGGTGGTCAGCTCCAGTACTTCGGCAATTTCTTCGGGCGAAGGCTCGCGCTCGAATTTCTGCTCCAGCTCCGAGAACGACTTGCTGATTTTGTTCAGCGAGCCAACCCGGTTCAAAGGCAGGCGCACAATGCGCGACTGCTCGGCCAACGCCTGCAGAATCGACTGGCGAATCCACCAAACGGCGTAAGAAATGAATTTGAAGCCGCGGGTTTCGTCGAAACGCTTGGCAGCCTTGATCAGGCCGAGGTTGCCCTCGTTGATCAGGTCGCCCAAGCTCAGGCCCTGGTTCTGGTACTGCTTGGCCACCGATACTACGAAGCGAAGGTTGGCTTTAGTCAGCTTTTCCAGGGCCAGCTGGTCGCCTTCCCGGATGCGTTGCGCCAGCGTTACCTCCTCGTCGGGAGTCAGCAGGTCCACTTTGCCAATCTCCTGGAGGTATTTATCCAGCGACTGGCTTTCGCGGTTGGTAATCTGCTTGCTGATTTTTAACTGTCTCATTGCGGGCGCGAGAGAATGAAATTAGTGATGCGTGTGCTTGTTAACGTCGTTTTCGATTCGTCGGGCGAATCCCCCCGTTCAACGGGTACCGGGCTCAGTTTAATGCAACGGCCCGGTACCCGCTAAAGTTCGGTACCGGCTGTTTTAAGCAGCACCGTTGGAGTCGGCAGCCCGCTCGGGCTTCGCCATGAGCACCTTCCGCGAGAGCCGGTATTTACCGGTTTTCTTGTCGATATCAAGCAGTTTCACGTCAATCTCCTGCCCTACCTCCAGCACGCCCTCAAGCGAAGCAAGCCGCTCGTGCGATACCTCCGAAATGTGCAACAGGCCGTCTTTGCCCGGCATGATTTCCACGAAGGCACCGTAGGGCTGAATGCTGCGCACTTTGCCTTTGTATGTCTCGCCCACTTCCGGCGTAGCGGCAATGGCGTTGATGCGGTCGATGGCGGCCTGCATGTCTTCCTGGTTGGAAGCGTAGATGCTTACGTGGCCCTTCTCGTCCTTCTCCTCGATGATCACCGTAGCGTTGGTGTCCTTCTGAATCTGCTGAATGACTTTGCCGCCGGGTCCGATTACGGCGCCGATGTACTCCTTATCAATCAGCATCTTGTGCGAGCGGGGCGTATGCGGCTTCAGCTCGGCAGCGGGGGTGGCAATGGTCTTGGCCATTTCGCCCAGGATGTGCAGGCGGCCTTCGCGGGCCTGGTGCAGGGCGGCGGTCATGATTTCGGCGCTCAGACCCTGGATTTTGATGTCCATCTGGCAAGCCACGATACCTTTCTCGGTGCCGGTTACTTTGAAGTCCATGTCGCCGAGGTGGTCCTCATCACCCAGGATGTCCGAAAGCACGGCGTATTCGCCGGTTTCCTTGTCCTGCACGAGGCCCATGGCGATACCCGAAACGGCAGCGCGCACCGGAATGCCGGCGTCCATGAGCGCCATCGAGCCGGCGCACACCGTGGCCATCGACGACGAGCCGTTCGACTCCAGGATATCCGACACGATGCGGACGGTGTAGGGGTTCTCGTCGTCGGAAGGCATCACCTTCTTGAGCGAGCGTTGGGCCAGGTTGCCGTGGCCGATTTCGCGACGGCCGGGGCCGCGGTTGGGCTTCACCTCGCCGGTCGAGAAGGCCGGGAAGTTGTAGTGCAGCATGAACTTGCTGTAGCCCGACGTCATGGCCGTGTCGATGATCTGCTCATCGAGCTTGGTGCCGAGGGCCACCGTGGTCAGCGACTGGGTTTCGCCGCGGGTGAACAAGGCCGAGCCGTGGGCCCCGGGCAGGTAGTTCACCTCGCTCCAGATGGGGCGAATCTGGGTCAGGGCGCGGCCGTCGAGGCGGGTGCGCTCCTTGATCATCATGTCGCGGATGCCTTTCTTTTCGGCCGAAGCGTAGTAGCGGCTGAACATTTTCTGGTCGAGCTCGGGGTTTTCTTCGAGCAGCTTCTCCAGCAACGGCTTCTTGATAGCGCCGAAAGCCTCCTTACGGCCGGCCTTGCTGGTGTTGCCCGATTTAGCCACGTCGTAGGCGCCCTGGTAAACGGCCTCCATCACGCGCTGCTTCAGCTCCTCGTTCTCAACGTACTTAGGGTAGTCGCGCTTTACCTTCGACTTCTCCACTTCAGCAGCCAGCTCCTGCTGGGCTTTCACCTGCAGCTTGATGGCCTCGTGAGCGTAAGCAATGGCTTCCACCATTTCCTCCTCGCTCACTTCATCCATTTCGCCTTCCACCATGGCCACCGAATCAGCGGTAGCACCTACAATCAGGTCGATGTCAGCGCGGGCGATGTCGGCGGTCAGGGGGTTGATTTGCAGCTTGCCGTCGATACGGGCCACGCGAACCTCCGAAATAGGACCGGCGAACGGGATATCGGAAATCGAGAGGGCAGCCGAAGCGGCCAGGGCGGCCAGCGCATCAGGCTGGACGGTCTTATCAGCCGAAATCAGGGTAATCATCACCTGCACCTCGTAGTGATAATCCTTGGGAAACATCGGGCGCAGGATGCGGTCCACAATGCGGCACACCAGGATTTCGTGGTCCGAGAGGCGGCCTTCGCGGCGCTGGAACGAGCCGGGAATGTTGCCGGCACCGCCGAACTTCTCCTGGTAGTCAACCGAGAGGGGCAGAAAATCCACCTCGCCGCGCGAGCTGGGCTGCGATACAACCGTAGCCAGCAGCATGGCGTCGCCGAGGCGCACCACTACGGCGCCGTCGGCAAATTTGGCCAGCTTGCCGGTTTCGAGGGAAATCTGCCGACCGTCGGGCAGGGTGATGTGCTTGGTAATGGCGTGGTAGTTGGGCATCGGGGTGCTTTAAGGGAAAGCGTGCAGCGGGCGAGCAGCCAAAAAAACGAGCCTCGACGGCTCTGTTTTGCTCTAAAAGAAAAGCATATCGAAATCTAAACAACAAAACCGGCAGAATGATACGGCCGGCTTGGGGCAAAAAAAGAGCAGGGAACCTTTCGATACGAAAGGCTCCCTGCTCTGGGGCGTGGCAATTACTTACGCAAGCCCAACTCTTTGATGATGGCGCGGTAGCGATTGATGTCGCGCTGCATGAGGTAGTCCAACATGCTGCGACGCTTACCTACGAGTTTGAGCAGGCCCAAACGGGTCGAGAAATCCTTCTTGTTCACCTTCAGGTGCTCGGTCAGGTCCAGAATACGCTGGGTGAAGAGGGCAATCTGCGACTCGGCCGAACCGGTGTCTTTGGAGGTTTTCTGGAGGCTGTTTTTCTCGAAAATAGCCTGTTTTGCTTCGGTAGTCAGTTGCATCGGCAGATAGGTTTCCCCGTCTTTGATTAAAAAATGAAAAAAATCACCCCGCACTTCGGGGTGGCCGCAAAGGTAAGTATTTAATGCGGCAAGTGCGCTAATTTCTCGTAGCGGCAGCAGATAACGCAGGCCTGGGCAGTTATAGAGTCGTTTATACTGCCTTCTTATAGCCCCGCAGAGGCCAGCGTAGCCAGCGGGGCACCAAGCGGCCCCAATTCACGTCGAGCAGCCCCGAGTCGTGGCGGGCTTGGTAGAGGAAGAACAGGCCAATGGGTAGCAGAACAGCGGCCGACATCCACATGCCCACGGCTACGGGCATTACCTGCTCGCGACCGTACTTCTCGCCCATAATCGAGAATACGTAGTAGATAATGAAAAACACAATCGACACCAGAATCGGCACCCCCAGCCCGCCCTTTTTGATAATGGCTCCCAGTGGCGCCCCAATCAAAAACATGAGCAGAATGGCAGCCGACTGGGTGAACTTGCGGTAAGTTTCGATGCGGTAGTTGGCCGTTTCCTTGGTCAGGTTGATTAGGCGCTGCTCGGTGGTTGTCAGAAACGACTGCACATTGCGGGCGCGGTTGGTCGCCTGCTGGGCGGTGGCTTTGCTGGCGGGCGGCAGGCGGGTTGGGGGCACTACCCAACTCGCAATCCGCTGGTCGGCGGTCTGGCCCAGTGTATCGAGGCGCAGGTACGTGTAGTAGGGCGTCATCTGCCGTACCACCTGCCGATGCTCCTGGTTGAGACGCCCCTGGAGCGAGTCGGTAAAATGCCCGAGCTGCCCTAGGTTAAGCATCATCTTGTTGGTATTGAACAGCTCCTTCTGGGTGCGGTCGAGGCCAAAAGATTTCAGCGAGAACGTAATGAGGTTGCGGTCGAAGTTCTGGCGGATGAAACTGGCCCCGGCCGTGCTCTGCGTATTAGGCTGCTCGGTGTAGGAGCGTCCCCGGAATAGCTCCAGGCCCAGGTATTGCCCCCCAAAACGGGTGAACATACGCCCCGAGTCGGCCAGAATTACGGTGCTGCCGCCGCGCCCGCCCGTGTGGTCATAAATCATCACGCCCATCAGAATGTCGCCATTCTCGCCCTGCTTCTCATTTACTTTAATCGTGAAGCCGGGAATGCCGTTGTAGAATACGCCTTCGCGGATGTCGAGGGCCAGCTTCTGCTGGCGCACATCCCAGAGCAGGCTGAAGGCTTCAAGGTTGGCCAGCGGCACGATGGTATTATTGAACCAGAACGCGCCCCCGGCCAGCAGCACGCTCACCACCAGCACCGGCCGCAGAATGCGGGTAAGCGAAATGCCGGCCGTTTTGATGGCGGTCAGCTCGTGGTGCTCGCCCAGTGTGCCAAAGGTCATCAGCGAGGACAGCAGCACGGCCAGCGGCAGCGAAATGGGCACAATCAGCACCCCGAAATAAAACAGCAGCTGGAGAATCACGCCCAGGCCCAGGTCCTTGCCCACCAGATCGTCCATGTATTTCATCATGAACTGCATCAGGAAGATGAACTGCACCACCGCGAAGGTGAGCAGAAACGGCCCGGCAAAGGCCTGTAAAATCAGCTTATCGAGTTTTTTCATACAACAGCCGCCCGCCCCCGGTCCGGCGGACCAAAAAAACAGCGGGGAGCAAACGGGAAACGAAGATACGGCTCGTTTCGCGTCTGCTCCCCCCCTGCCGGACGATAATCCGGTCTAGCCGCCCACCTGTTCGCGCAGTTTCTGCATCAAACCGGCCCACATTTCTTCCAGTTCCTCCTCGTCCGTCTCCTCTGAGTAGTCCACCACGCGCAGGTACACTTCCTGGGTCAGCTGCGACTCCTCAATAAGGAAATCCAGGTAGTTGGCATCGGCTACCGGCTGGCGCCGCTCATCAAGGAAGCAGAAGCGCACCGAACGATTGGTGCGGTGGGAGCTCATTTCGGCATAGTGGGGCTGGTTGTCCCACACAAAATTGAAGTGCTGACCACTTTCCACTTGCACGCGTTGGCAAAACCACTGTTCGAGGCCCGAGGCCGTAGCCAAGTAGGGATACAGAATCTTGGGAGAGGCATTAATGGGGTGTTCTACCGAAAAACGGTGTTTTTGACGAGTAGCGGAAAGAGACATAAGCTGTACAGCGTAAAGAATTTAGGAACGAAGTGGCGCCTGGCGCTTTCTCCGGCAGCCAATATACGCGGGTTTTTTTCCTTCCCCTCTTGCGTAGCTTCAAATCTTGTGCCTACCTTTGCACCACCAAAACAGGGCGGGATAGCTCAGTTGGTTAGAGCACAGGATTCATAACCCTGAGGTCACGAGTTCAACTCTCGTTCCCGCTACTTGTAAAAACGGCCTCTCCATTGCGGAGAGGCCGTTTTTTTGTTCATAGCGGCTTTTTATCACAACTTTATCACAACCCCATGTACGCGCCTGAGTATGAGCCCCGGTTATTCGATGCGGATGGCGATATGTCCAAGCGCTGGTACATCGATTACCGCATCTGGAATACCGATAAGCAGGCCTTCGTTCGCAAGCAGTACACCGGCATGAACAAGTACACCACGCTGCGCGACCGGCGGCGGGTGTGCAAGGAGAAACTGGCCGAAATTCGGCTGCTGCTCGAGGAGGGCTACACGGCCGGCGAGACGCCCGCCGTTACCCTGGGCCTGGACCCCAAGAAGGTGACGGTGCTCGAGGCCATGGAGTGGGTGGCCGAGCGCAAGGCCGCGGCCGGCGTGAGCACGGAGTTCTACAACGTGGCTTTGCGCAAAGCCCGCGAGTACCCGACGTTTGGCAGCCTGCCGCTCAAGGTCCTGACCCTGGCCCACATCACCAATTTTCTGGACCAGCAGAGCAAGCGCGGCATCGAGGCCAAGACCTACAACAACTACCGCAACAGCCTGAACGCCTCGTTCAACTACCTGGTCAAACAGGAAATCCTGACCCGCAACCCCTGCAAGTCCACCGAGCTGCGCAAGGTGGAGGCCTCCCCTATCCACGTGCCCTACACGGAGGCCGAGCGGCAGGCCATTACGGCCGAAATCCTGGCCCGGGGCGATGAGCAGCTACTCTTGAAGCTGTTTAGGAAGTCGGTTTAGGGTTGATTTTTCGCAACAACAGGACGACGAACGCCAACCAATGCCACGCCAGCCAGTTGCCGATACTGGTTTCATAGCGCACGAGCAAGGTTTTGAAGCGGTCAAGCCAGGCGTTGGCGTGTTCGACCACGACGCGCCGCCGGTAGAGTTGGGGGTCAAAGAACGTGTCGTCCGCCGTTTGCCAATCGGTGGCGCGGCGGTTGCGGGCGATGTTGGCTTCGATGTCACGGGCGGCACAGGCTTGGCGCAACTCGGTGGTATCAAAGGCCCTATCGGCGTTTAAAAACAGTCCGGCTACCGCAATTTTGTGTCCTCCGCAGTCAATGGAACCGGCGGCCCAACCTGCCCGAATTATTCGAGCCCTTACGCGCCGAATGCCAGGCATCCTTTTAACTACTCTTACTCATGCAGAAAGTACTACTACTTCTGGCCGTGCTTTGCGGCCTCGGCCAAGTCCAGGCCGAAACCGGACCTGAAGCCGCTGCGCTTGGTGCCGCTACACCTCGCTTATTTGTGCCCAAAGCCAGCCTGCGGTAGCCTACTCCAACTGGTTTTTCATCCAGAGCGATAAAGCCGTGCAAATACGGTACGGGCTGGTGAAAACGGAGGGAACCACTTCGTTCTTCCAGATCCAGTTCCGGGTTAACCAAGAGGATGAAATCTTCTGCACCGACCCGGACTGCGACGGCTATGTGCTGGCCTTCAGCTACCCTAGCGCCGATGGTAATACCAGTATCTATTCGCACTACATCTTCCCTAACTCCTTCACCGGAATATATACTAAACCGGATTTGATGCCGCTGGAAATGAGCTTCTCCGATGGTTCGAAACGGTACTTCGACAAAGAGAAAGGTTTTTCTTATACTACTCCTAATAGTGATGAGCAGAGGCGTGCCGAAATAATCTACTGCTGCGTCGACAACCGCTTAAAAAGCAATCCAACGACCACCCGCTGCTCAGGGCCTAGAGCGTATCGCAACGTATTCGACCCCTCCAAGGCCATCACAGTGCAGTAGCCCATCAGCGCGCTGAGTCGAACCGCAGCTGGCCCGTTTCAGGGGCCCCGATGCTGACCTTTGTAAAGTCCACCCGTTCCCATTATCGGCCGCCGCTTCCACCGCTTCTAAACGTGCAGGAAAAACCTCAAAGCGAAGCCGCATCCCCCCGCTCTACCCGCGCATCGGCCACCGGCTCATCGGCCCCTGGCCGCAAATCTCCATCCGGGTCCACGGCCACCGACGACACCGCCGCCGCCACGCTGCCGGCCAGTACCAGGTAACCGCCCAGCGTTACCACCGCCGCCGGCAACGCCACCGGGGCCGTGGCAATAATGCCACCCACGGCCGCCAAGGCGGCCCCAATCGTGGGTACTTTCCGAAAAAACCGGGGAGTAGGCAGCGTCACCCGGTTAAGCACTGTCAGTTTCTGACTCATCGTGGTAGTTGTTAGTCGTGTGTATGAAATCCGCTGGCCAATAGGAGCGGGGCAACTCCCACCGACCCCATTACCTTCTCACCTAATTGCCCCATCACTTCCATCCAGCCGGGCCAGAATCCGGTCCGCCCACTTGTTGCGCGAATCCTGCTCCTTGCTGGCCTCGGTCAGCACCTTGGTGCGTTCTTCTACCAGGGCCATGGTCTTGTCGATGTGGGCCAGCCGCTCAGTCAGCTTGAGCACCAGGTCGGTCATTTCCCGCCGCAGCTCGGCCCGCTGCTGCAGGCCCTCGTTGCGCACCTGCTCGGCCTGCAGTTTCATTTCCTCGCGCAGCTTGCCTTCCCGCGCCACGGCCGATATATGGTAGTCGTCCACCTTCACCGCCAGCGCCGCCGCCTGCTGCTCCTGCTCCTGGCACGCCACCTTCAGCTCCTCCACACAGGCTTGGCGCAACTCGGTGGTATCAAAGGCCCTATCGGCGTTTAAAAACAGTCCGGCTACCGCAATGCCGGCCACTTCGAGCAAGACGCACAGCTCCTCGAATAAGGCCGCCAAGTGGTAGCTGTCGTGGTGGTTGCCGGCCTGCGGGGTGGCACAGGCCAGGGGCTGGCCTTGATTGTCGGCCAGGAACAGGGCGGTGGTGGTGCGGGCCTTTTGGCGGGCCTGATAGCCCACGGCAGCGCCCCCGTTTTTAGCCGGCGTATGGCTGCCATCGAGTTGCACGCTGGAACAATCAAGCAGGTGTTTGTTCGCCTTTAATACGTTCAGCCACATGGCTTTCCACGAGCCATCTTTGCGCCACGTATTAAACCGCGCATACACGCCTTGCCAGGTTAGCGTCGCGCCGGTAAAGATCTGTTTCACCGGCAAATAGCGCCACTGGCAGCCCGTTTTTAGTTTGTAGAGCAACGCTTCAAGCAACTCAACCGGGTCCACCCGACTGGGACGACCCCTAGTGGACTGGGGCATATGGGGCAGAATCCAAGTGCGGATAATATCTTTGGGCAGGACTTCCATGAAGCAGGTGAAACAAGGTGGCTCGCACCCCAAATTTCGCCCGTATTGTGGGAGTCTTTTGCGTTTCTATCGACCAGTGCCTACTTTCTAAACAGCTTCAGTGGCAGTTTCCACGCAGTGTCTGCATCTAGCCCTGTGGATGTGGCATGTGACGGTCGGTAAGTACCGACATTCGCTGACTTTTGTGTGGGCTCCGCTCGATTCAACCCGGAGCAGTGAAAATGCATCTCCACAGTAGGTTTAAAGTCAGTGCTTAAGCGGGAGGAAGGCGCCTTCAAAAACGGGTATCGAAGCAGCCAGAGTGCCGTGGGGAGCCATCATCAACCACTTGTATGATACTCGGATTCGACTCCGCATTTGTGCCCCAGATTCAGGCCGGCACCAAGATTCACACTATCCGCCGGGGCCACCGCTGGCAGGCCGGCCAGCTCATCAACTTCAGCCTCAACGAGGACCAGGCCACCGGACGAACCTTTCACCCTGACGCCGTGGTAAGCAGCACCCAGCACCTGCGCATCCACAACGGCCAGCACCTGTTCATCGACGAGCGCCCCATCCTCGGGGTCGAATTAGACCAGCTGGCCCAGCACGATGGCTTCCTAACTCAGAAATGCTGCTGAAATGGTTTCATGACCACTACGGCTCGGTCTTCGAAGGTCAGCTCATCCACTGGACGCTGGCTCGCTACTAGCGCCCCATTCCCCGGAAGTACCGCCCCAACTGACACCACTAGGCACGACACGCCCAGCATGCAAAGAGCCCGACCTTATGCAAGGCCGGGCTCTTTCTCAATTACTTCTAAGTTATGAAAACCGCTAGGTTATGAATCCACAACCGGCACCTCGTAGCTGATGATGGCGTTGTTGTCGGCCGGAAAATACCCGTACACAGTAACCCCGGAGTCATCCGAGATAAGGTAAGGCATCCCAAAAACGACGGACTGAACGCCCACCGTGGCCACCAGTATCCCGTTGCGCACCACGTGCAGCTGTAGGCCGTTACTGTCCGAATAGCCGTTCGTGGTCTGCTCTATGTTGATTCCGATGGAAAACTCGGCGTTGCCGGCCAGCGCGGGCTGCGCCATGAAGTCCACCATCCCCGCCCAACCAACGTCGGGGTTGGTAATCGTCTGACCCGCCCGGGCTGTCCCGGTTACCGCAAACCCACTGATTGGCTCCGAGGGGTCGGCAGGGGCAGACGCAACGGCCAGCGTAGCCCCCCGGCAGCTCAAAGCCCACCGCTGCGGCTGACAGAATGTAGGAGCCGTTTTGCCTCAGCGTCGAGAGCGAATTGAAATTACTGGTCGGCCGATACGACACGTAGCCATTCCCGGCATCATTGAAGCCGTACAGCGTGCCAATGTTGTTCTTGAACGAGGCCGCCGCCAGCGCCAGGTCAGGGCCATTATACAGGAAGCCCGAGAGCGACTTATCTATTTGTGACATGGGAAGAAGAATAATAAGTGAACAGAAAATGGCCGGCCCCGGCATCCACCAGCGCCGGCCAAGCAAGTGCTACGCTACCAGCTACAGACTGACGCTGCCCGAGGAAAACACCCCACTGAACGCGCCGAGCTGATTAGCGAACCGGAAAGGCTGCCCATTGTAGCGGTCGAAGTAGGTTACACTGGCCAGCTGCTGACCATTTCGGTATAGGTCCATAGTGGCCGGAGCCGAACCGCCGGTGCTCATCGGGTTGTAAGAAAAGGAGTCCCCGGCCTGAGCGGCCATCGTAACCTCATCAGTCGAGTTGTTGGGTCCAAGCAGGGTCTTGCCATACGTCGGGGTCGGCGTCGGAGTGGGCGTCGGGGTAGGGCCCGCACCCAACTCCCCGAACAGTTGCTCCAGGCCCAACACCAGGCCATCATTGGCATTCACCGTGGGGTTGAAAAGCTGCAGCTCCTCGCCCGGCTCACTCTGGCCCAGCAGCCCGCCGAGCTGGCCGCCCAGGCCCGCCGTGCGCAGGTCATGAACCAGTAGCGTTTCGGTCGAAATATCCACCCCGTAGAGTAGGTTCACCCAGTTCAGCCGGGCGCGGGCGTCGTCGGCCCCGCCCAGGGCGGCAATAAGTTGGGTAGCGGCCTTGCGGACGCGGGCATCAAAGCGGGCCCGGAGCCGCAGCGCATCCTTCGTGCGCTTGTTGGCTTGTTTCTGATAAGCGGTTTTTGCAGGCATAATAGAAGCAGAAGTTGACGTGGAAAAATGCAATAAACTGCCGGTGCCAGGCGGTTGGGGCTCCTGGTAGGTTGCTCCTAGGAAGCTCTTAGCTAGCTCCCACCGCCCCCGACTGGCCTAAATGCAAAACCACCCCGGCCAGACAGAAGCAGACCGGGGCGGCGTTGCACAAGTACCGCTAGGCGACCTGCGCCTGGCTGGTGGATGAGGCATCCGAGCCATCGGCCCGGTAGGCGAAGGCCAGCACCATCAAATCGGCGGCCGGCACGCCCAGCAGCGCGTCGTCCTCGATGTCGATGCTGCCATCGGCCCGGGTTGCGTCCTCATCGGCGGCCGACACCACCCGGCCAGTGGCCTTGTTCACCACCAGGGCCTTCACCCCGTCGGTATCTAGGGCCACGTTGCCGTTGCTGTTGTCGAAGAAGCTCACCGTGACCTTGCCGGCCACCGCGTCCAGTGCGGCCGTCACGCGGGCCAGCGGCTCCACGCTTCCGCCCGAGAGCACCAGCTTCGCGTAGTCCACCGAGGCCACGCCCAGCGCGTCGGCCTGCGTGTTGGCGAAGTTCTGCTGCACGAAGCGGTTGTAGGCCGATACCCCGCCCTGGGGCTTCAGGCCCTTGCGCACCGGAATGCTCAGCGCACGGAACAGCTCGGCTAGCCGCTTGAAGCGGCTACGCGTGTTCTGCTGGGCCGGCGTGTTGCTGCTGTTGGGCCCTACTTTCTGCCGAAGAATGTTCACCCCGTTTTGCTTGGTGAACGTGATTTGCCCTGCCGACCCTTCAATGTCGCCGAGCAGACTACGAATTCGTGCCATAAGTGAAAAGAGAAAAAGAGTGAGAGAAAAAAAACTGGCTGACTAATCGCGCTAAAACCCAGGGCAGCCAACCCAGGCCCGCGCTTTTTCTTGCTTGTTGAAGGCCCGCCACACCCCCGGCCGAACCGGGGCGGCCAGGCCGCACTTCCAGAGCCCGCGCCGCGCCGCCTGGGCCTGCTGCTGCTCGGCAGCCCGGCCGGCCACCACATGCCCGGGGTCGTAGGCCCAGGCCCAACCCCGCACTACCAGTAGGCTATCCAGCGCCACGGCCGGCCGCGTCTCGAAAGCCGCGGGCCGCAGCTTCACGGCCACCAGGTTGCGCCCGTATGCATCCCCGCCCAATAGCCGCACCCACACCAGCCGGCCCTGCACCAGGGCCGCCACCTGCTCCATCGCCTGCCGGCCGTAGGGCTGGCTGCTTTCAGGAGCATCTACCCCCAGCAGCCGCACGCGGGCCACGGCCCCCATGGGCGAATCCACCTCGTAGGTATCAGCGTCCACCACCCGCCGGACGCGCATCAGTTGCCAGAAACCGGTCGGCCCCAAAACCACTGGCGCAACCACGCTTGGTCGCAAAGCCCGCGAGGCTCGCACCGTCTGCCCCTCAACCCGGATCAGCGTTGAGCAGGATAGCATTAGGAGGAGGTAAGTGTACTTCATAGAAACAAACATAGTAAAGTTTTATATCATTTATCAATAATAGTGTAATATGTAAGGAAGTAGGCTTTTGGCGACTTGCTGTATCGTCAGGCCCTAAAAAATAACCCGCCCTACTAAGTAGAACGGGCTATTGGCATTCAATCCATCAGGTAAGAAGTGTGTCAGGCCGCCGGCTCCACCGCGCAGACACTGCCGATTATTTGCGGTCCATTATCATATTCTGCACCATCCCAGATCCGCCGCATCGTCTGGTGCTGGAAGTCCTCCACCACCTTCGCGTAAACCAGCGTCGTCTTGATGTTGGCGTGGCCCATCACTTTCTGCACCTCCACCGGCATGCCCCGCAGCAGGCTCTGGGTAGCGAAGGTGTGCCGGGCCGTGTGCATGGTCACCAACTCGTGCAGGCTCACCGGCCGCTTGCACACCAGCCCGCTCACCACCGCCGACTGTTCCACCTCTCGCTCCAAGCCGGCCAGCCGGCAAATCCGCTTCAAATAGCGGTTCATCACCTGGTTCTGGTACACCGGCAGCAGCCGGGCCCCCTTGCCCGAGCGCTCCGCCCCGGCATACTTGGCCAACAAGGCCCCAGCCACCCGCGTCAGGTACACGCTTACTCTGGTGCGGGTCTTGGTCTGAATCAGTCGCAGCACCTGCCCGCTGCCATCGGGCAGCGCCTCCACGTTGCCACCGTGCAGCTGCAGCACGTCGGAGTAGCGCAGACCGGTATAGCAGCAGAACAGGAACACGTCCCGCACCGGCACCAGCGTCGAGGGCAGCACGGCCACCCGCAGCTGCTCCAGCTCCCCGGCCGTCAGGTACACCTTGTCGGTTTCCTCACTCGAAATCCGCAGCTTGTGCGGCTCCACAGCCAACGTACAACCCCGCTCGTCGCGCAGGTAGCCAAACAGTCGGCGCAGGTCCTTGCCCACCGTGTAAAGTGAGTTGGGCGCCAGCCCCCGGACGGTCCGCAGGTAAGCTACCACCGAATCGTGGGTGGCTAGGTCATACGTTGCCACCGTGAGCGGCCGGCCCGCCAGGTTCTGGTAGTCGCGCAGCCAGTTGCCCACCACCAGGTAGTGGCGCAGCGTGTTCCACATCAGCCCCCGCCCGCGCATCACCTCCCGGAACTTCATCAGCTCCTCGACTACCAGCAACTCGTCGGCGGCCGGGGCCGCCTCCGCCGGGCGCAACGCGGCCTTTAGGCCCGCCACCGTGGGCGGGTCGCCCGCGGCCCGCACTGCCCGCCACCAGGTCAGCACGTCGGTGGCCATGCGCGCCAGCAGGGCGTTGGCATCCTCAGCCAGGGGGTAGGAGCGGCGGAACTGCTGGCGGTCCTCGTTCCAGTCGGCCGGCCGGCACTTCTCACCCGTCGAGCAGGCCAGCCGGGCCCCGTCGAAGTACACCATCAGGTACACGGGACATTCTCCCGCCTTGTTTTGCTTCTGCCTGCGCAGCGTGAATTGGGTAACCATAAGAGGGTAGCGTGTAGGGTAGCGTCGCTTCCGCCGTTAAGTGAAAGTTTCGCGCCCAGGAGTGCCATTTCCCCCGAACGCAAAAAACCCGGAAACGTGCCTTCGCGGTGCGAGAAGCAAGTTTCCGGGCGTTCCGGGTGTGCAAGAATGAGCCTCCTGTCGGAACTAAACCGACCACCCAAAGCACACGGTAATTATTTGTTAGTCAAAAAGTTAGTATTACATCAGGCGCCATCCCATTTTAAAGGGGGGCGTCAGAGGGGGCGTTTTCCATTAACTGCCGCCGAATGTCGGCCCGGTCAAAGCCCAGCTGCTCGATAACCTCCCACAGGCGCTCGGTCGTGATGTCGGGCGCACTGGGCATATAGCTCGACACGTAGCCGCGCACCCGCCACATTTCCATAATGTCACGGGTTTCCATGCCATAGGGCTTGCGGTGGGGATTGTCCGAGTACAGGATAATCTCCTCGTCATCGGCCCGCACCCGGTCCTTGATGCGCTTGAGCATCACCGATTCGGGCGTGACAAACACGTAGATTTCCCCCACCTCCAGCAACCGCGGCTCATCAACCCGGGAGGTCACCACGATGTCGCGGTGGTTGATGGTGGGTTCCATGCTGTCGCCGGCCACTTCAAAGGCCCGGTACTCACCCCGGTCGAAGCCCGGCACCCGGTAATTCTTCAGGTTTTTCAGGTACACTGCCTCATTGTAGGCCACGGTGTAGCCGGCCTGCGCCGGAATGGGCACCAGTACCATGTTCTGGCGGCCCTGGTCGTCCACCGTGACTAGCGTCACGTCCTTGCTGCGCACCACCTGCTCGAGCGCCAGGGGGCTGTCGGTGCCCTGACCGGCCCGCACCATAGGGCCAACTCCCAGCACCAGCCAATCCAGCGAAAGCTCCGGCCAGGCCTGGGAAAATTCCACCATAGTGTCAAAGCCGGGCGAGCCGCCCTGGAGCAGCTTGTACATTTTGCTGCTGTTAGCGTAGCCCAACTGCTGCGATGCGCTGTTGGCATTCAGTCCCTTATAGCTAAGCCAGGTGCCAATGCGTTTGCTGGCAACATTCTCCTGTTCCATGATCTTGGTAAAAAAATGGAGGTGTTACGCCTTGGTGTTGATATATTTATGCATATTAGATGCGCATTCATCCACACAAATATAACAAATTACAAACACTATGGAACAGGAAGCTAAAAAAACCGGACAACTCCGGGAAATTTATGAGCGCCTCGGCAAACGCAACCAGAGCGTCAACGACACGCTCAAGCTGCTCAAGTCCAGGGGCGTAAAGGCCAGCCGGGCCAGCATCTACCAGACCATCGACGGGCGCAGCAACCGGCGGGAGGTGGTCGAGGCCTTTATGGAAGTGGCCGAGGCCGAACTGGCCCGCCGGCGCCAGCTGGAAAAACGTGCCACCCGCATCATAGCCGACTCCTGAGTATGCAGCCCGCCGTGATTCTATCCGCCACCGAATGGCAGAGCTACCTCGAGCGGCTCGAACGCCTGGAAGCTGCCGAAACCGCCCGCCAGCCCGCTCCGGTTCCGCCCGACGAGGTGCTGCCCACTCGGCAGGCCGCCGCCTACCTGGGTCTGTGCGAAGAAGCGCTGCTCCGGGCCCGCCGGGCCGGCCGCATTGCCGGCGTGCGCCTCAACGAGAAGGATTGGGGCTTCTGGCGTTCGGCTCTTGATGCCTACCCGCGTCGCTACCACCGCCTGACGGTACCGGCTGGTCCTGCCCGCCACCCGGCCCCCGTAGCCAGCCGCGAGGCAGCCTGAGCCCATGCGCTTGACCGCCCCCTGAACGTTAGCCGGAGATGGTTTCACCTTTCATCCCCATCTCTATGCAATCGTTTCTGCTCATCCCCGAATCCGAGTGGCTGGCGCTGCGCGCCGAAGTATCGCAGCTGGCCCAACAGGTTGCCCAACTCCTGCAGCCGGCCCCGGCCGCGTCCGACCAAATCCTGCCCACTGAGCAGGCCGCCGCCTACCTCGGGTTGTGCGCCGAATCGCTCCGGCGCGCTCGGCGCGTGGGCCGCATTCAGGGCGTGCGCCTCAACGAGAAGGATTGGGGCTACCGCCGCTCCGTACTCGACGCCTACCCGCTGCGCTACCACCGTCCGTCCCCTTTCAACTATTCCATTTAGTCCACCCCGGCCCCAATTCTCTTATCCCATGCCCACTCCCCACCACGCCCTGGTCGGCCCGGCCGCCGACGAGCCCGCCCCGCGCTCCATCCTGCGCGTGCTCAAAGCCCGCATCAAACACCAGCAGCTGCAGTGCGAATTCACTGAGCAGCGCACCGACCAGGCCCCGCCCCGCACCTTCGCCCTCACGTGCCAGGAGCTCGTGCACCCCGACCTGCTCGCCCGCCTGGCCCAGCTCGTGCCCCACCTGTGCCTGCTCTGCGAGCAACTGCGCGAAACGCCCGACTTCTGGCCCGACGACGACTCCGGCCCACTACCCGACCACCTCACGCCCTTCACCGTCACCGGCCTCACCCTCGGTGGCGGTGGGAGCGGGGTTACGCTTCTCGGCCAGCGCCAGCTCGCCGCCGGCAAGCTGCTCAACCTGGCCAGCCCCTACGTGGCCTTCGACCAGGAGCTCGAGCCCTATGCCTATGCCGGCCTGCTCGAAACGGCCGTCCAGGCCGCCGTGGCCGAAGTGGAGGCGGCCCTGCGCGGCAAGTGCACTGCCGGCATCCAGCTTGACCTGTTCGAGCCTGCCGCCGGCTTCACGGCCATCGACGAGCCCTTCGTTCCCCTGATTCCTATGCCGGCGCATGCATGAACTACGTGGCCCACACCCGCGCCGCCCACGAGCACCTGAGCCGCCAGGCTCAGGCCCGGCCCCACCATGTCAGCCTGTATTGGACCCTGTTCTACCAATGGAACGCCGCCCGCTTCCCCCTCGAGCTTCCCCTAAATCGTGCCGACGTGATGCAAGCCGCCCACATCGGCAACCGTGGCACCTACCTCGACACCCTGCGCGACCTCGCCGCCTGGGGCCTGCTTACCTACCAGCCCAGCCACAACGGTGGCAGCTCGGTACGGCTGCGCACACTCGGGGAGGTTGTACCAGAAATGGGCCACCCCGCCGGCAGTTGTACCAGAAGTGGGCTAACCGAAATTCCGTCAGTTGTACCGGAGGTGGTACAACCGTTGGCCCGGAAGTGGGCCAACCAACCGGGGAGGGTTGTACCAGAAGTGGGTCAACCCTCCTTGTATGGTAAAACAGGTAGTACTACAAACGGTGTAAACAGCGCCGCCGCGCCGCACCAAAAAAAAATAGCGGTGCTCGAAGGCGAAGGGCTTTCAGGCGCGGAACTGCTGCCGGACGACACCGCCCCGGCCCAACCGATGGTCAGCGAAGCTAACGGTGCAGGCCCGGTCCCAGGCGCAGCCCCCAAAAAGAAAGTTGCGCCAAAGAAAAAGGGGGTGAAGCAGGCCAAAACCATCCGCGCAGCTGCTGCCGGTTCCGACAGCCAGACCCGGCGCGGCCGGCAGCAGCAACCCGAAGTACCCTTTGCCGAGTCTGAGCTGGCCGACGTGGAGAAGTTCATTCAGGCGTTCGACGACACCGATTACCAGTTGGCTGATTTACGATTTTACCACGCCAAGATTCAGGCCTGGCGCGACCGGAAGACCGGAGAGCCGCCCCAGCGCCGCGACTGGAAAGCCTGCGCTACGCAATTCTTCCTCAACGATGCCCATGAAAACCGCCTCAAACTCGCTCCGAACGTCCAGCGCAGGCCCGATGGCTCCCTTCACCAGCAGCCCCCGGCCGGAGACTTCTTTGCTGCAGCTGGCTTCAAGTCCAAGTACGACCGTTAGCCACCTGGCCGCCACCCCCAACCCCGCCGCTCGCCTCGTGCTGGCCGAGCTGTCGGCGGGCCTGACGGTAGCCCAGGCCGCCGCAGCCCCCAAGCTGTTCCAGCTGAAGTGGACGTTAGGGGAGGAGGTGGTAGTAAAGCTGCTGGTCATCATCCTGCGCGCTTTCGTCGACAGCGTGCGGGTGGCCGACAAGCCCGACGCGGCCGACATCCTGGAAATGGCCGATACCCTGGCCCAGATCTACACCCACGACAGCGTCAAGGACATCATTCTGGCTCTGAAAGAAGCCCGCACCATTGGTACCAAGTTCTTTAACGCCCTCGACCCGGCCACCATCTATGGGCTGCTCAACGCCTACTTCGAGAAGAAGGCCCGGCACCTGGAAAACCAGCACCTCGACCAGAAGACCCAAGCCATCAGTCAGGAGGCCGTAGCCCTGCACCAGCTCCAACAGGCCGCCCCCGCACTGGTGCAGTCTGTGGCCCTGATGATTCCCGCCAGCCACCCCAATGCCCGGCACCTGCGCGACAAGCTTACCCTCATCAAGCAGAAATACCGCCGCGGCCTGCTGAGTGTGGAACAAGCCGCCCAACAGCGCCAGGAGGTGCAGCAGGCCATTCACCGCTACCCCCGGCCCGACTGGCAGCCCTCCGAAGCCGCCCGGCAGCAGATAACCCGCCGCCACCAACAGGCCACCCGCCGCTTCGCCGAGAAGCTGGGAATCGAGAACCCGAAGCACCTCGGCGCATGAACACCATCCGCGCTATACTGTCGCGTCATCAGAAAGCCCGGTGCCCGTGTTCTACCCGCCAGTACTTTGCGCCCTACCATTTAAGCTACCACGTTCAGCCCTGAGTACCTAGTGGCCTTTAAGCAATATCTAAAGCAACAAGCTGCCCAGTAAATCCTCTCTCTACATAGAGAATGGGAACAAGGAATAGCCAATAGCCAATCCCAGCCACGGCCGATGGTTATAGTTCCACTTGGTAGCACTGGACCCAACGGCCCAGTCGAAGCCGCCAAATACGCCCGCGTTCAGTTTATTTACACTGTAGGTAAACCCTAAGCCAGTTGTCGCCAGTCCCTTGTTGAGCTTTGTGTCACCGGTGAGTGGTCTACGTGCTGCGTTAGTATTACTCTTGTCGAGCGTAACAGTGGATGCGCCCAATAACACGCCAAACATGAGTTTCTGCGTGGTAGTAATACTACCGACTTGTTCGCGGTAATGGTAGCTAGTTGAGGCGCGCAAGGTGTGCCCTACGAATAAGTTAATATTGATTGCCGTCGTAAAGTCTTGGCGGAATGACTTTGTACTATCAACATTATTTAAGCCTTGGTAGTGGTTTTTCCCACCGAATCGGTACTTCAGAGGCAGCGTCATTGCTGAAACGACCCATTCGCTAAAACGAAATGTTAATGTTTGTCGATTAGTTAACGTGTAATAGTAAACGCCCTCATCTTCATGATCTTCGCTCAATAACGGGTTTACCCACACTTTTTCATCTGTAAATTTAATGAACCCCTCTTCTGCATTGGTTTCTATAATGGCTTGAGCCGTTTTAGTTTTACCATCCGATGATAGAATTTCGCGTTGAGCGGTCAATATGTACTCGATTGCGTATTCACATTCCCCTGCTAATACAATTTTGTCATCAGTCACAGTCGCCTTATGATTTTCTTTTTCGTCTATCAAAAGCACCTGGGTAGAGGAAATATAGTACTTCTGAACCCCATCTGCTTTTTCATTCTTTGAGCGCTTGCTCTTCTCGGTCCTTGACCACTCTTTGGTCTTACCCTTGTCAACTTTACCTTTTTCATTTCCTTCCATTATAACGTGTATAGTCTTTAGCTTGAAAGACTTACGGAAGGTTAATGCTTCGTTTTGAGCGAATGCCGACAACGATAATGCGAGACAGCAAAGGATAGGTAGTAGCTTCATTGCATTAGGGTTCAGAGTTCATAAGCAAGATAATTAATATTTTATAATAAAAAAATTCAATTATACGAACTTGTGCATATCCGACCTTATGTATCCAGTTAGGCTAATACCACCGTCCCAACGAAATGATTGGTAAGCTTACTCCTGGTAGCTGTGACAATGCATATTGACCTCGTCAACTCATCCTAGGGGAGTCTGGATTCATTATCCACGCTTCCCTATGTGACGCAGAATCATTGCCATAGACATCGAGTGGAAACTGACGCGTCCGTAGTCCCCAGGCCGGGTTACTGCCTAGTTTCACCCGGCCCGGCCAGACCCACGACAACGCCCAGATCAGAGCCGGCTGAAGCACGCTTACTACTGAACTGCTGCCTCACTGAACCGCTTTTCGCCCTGAATTGCTTCTCGTCTACCTTAGCGCGTTGTCCATTCTCGCTGGATCACTCCAACTACTGCCCCCGGTGGAACCTGTCGCATAGCTCCTACACCTTCAAAAACCACTATAAATAGTAGCCCCAAGTCCCAGGCCATGTACTCCCCAAATATTTTCTCAAACGATTCCGCGTCCGGTAGATAGTAAGGCATAGTATTTTTGCTATTTAATTTAGTTGATCTTTCGCCCGGTAGGGTGGGGGAGGTTTCCTTGGTAGAATGACGTTCAGCTGCTTGAAACGCTCCTGAGTAAGCAGGCCGCCAATAGCATAAGCCAAGAAGTAATCAATTTTACTAATTTATTTAGTAGTATTGCAAAGCTGGCTCAGCCGGTTTCCTGCCATGACTACTGTTGAACTTATCGACGTGGGCACGCCCACTACCACGCTCTGGCTGCCGCTGTTCGCCAGCCTCGTGCCCTGCGGCTTTCCCTCGCCGGCCACCGACGAACTCGAAGAGCTCTTTGACCTTAACCGTCTGCTCTTCCGCCACCCCGAAGCCACCTACCTGGTGCGCGTGTCGGGTGAGAGCATGCAGGGGGCCGAAATCCATTCCGGCGACCTGCTGGCCGTCGACAAGCACCTCGAAGCCGACCACAACCACATCGTCGTGGCCGTCGTCGAGGGCGAGTGCACCGTCAAGCGCCTAGTGCGCCGCGGCACCGCCTGGTGGCTGCAGGCCGAAAACCCGGCCTATCCCGATTACCCCATCACCGAGCCTGAAAACCTGCGCATCTGGGGCGTCGTCACCCACGTAGTCCACGAACTTATCCCCGGCCGCCTCACTGCCCTCATCCGCAGCCGTGACTAGCGTTATTGAGCTGTTAGCTCACAGCTATTAGCTGATAGCTCAAGTTCAGTCAGCTACCCAGAACGAAAGCTAACAGCTAGCAGCTGTCAGCTAAAAGCCCAAAACAAAATGTACGGTCTCGTCGACGGCAATAACTTCTACGTTTCCTGCGAGCGGGTCTTCCAGCCCCGCCTCGACGGCCGGCCTGTGGTTGTGCTTAGTAACAACGACGGCAACGTGGTCAGCCGCTCGCCCGAGGCCAAGCTGCTGGGCATCCCCATGGGCGCGCCCTTCTTCCAGGTGCGCGAGCTGCTAACCCGCCACCAGGGCCAGGCCCTGAGCTCCAACTACCCACTCTACGGCGACATGTCGCGCCGCGTGATGGCCCGCCTGGCCGAGCACGCGCCCGCCGTCGAAGTCTACAGCATCGACGAAGCCTTCCTCGACCTCGACGGCCTCACCACCTGGTGCGGCCCGCTCGACGCCCGCGCCCGCGCCATCCGCCGCGACGTGCTCGACTGCACCGGCATCCCCACCTGCGTGGGGCTGGCGCCCACCAAAACGCTGGCCAAGGTCGCCAACCGCCTGGCCAAGAAATACCCCGAGCTCCAGGGCATCCTGCGCCTCGACACCGAAGCCCGCCGCGAGCGGGCCCTGCGCGCCCTTCCCGCCGCCGACGTGTGGGGCGTAGGCCGCCAGTACGCCGCCAAGCTCCAGGCCCAGGGCCTTACCACCGCCTGGCAGCTCGGCCAGGTAGGAGAGGGGTGGGCCCGCCAGCACCTCGGCGGGGTCGTCGGCTGGCGGCTTATCCAAGAGCTGCGCGGCCAGCCCTGCCAGGGCCTGCACCCGTCCGAAGACGGCACGCTGGCCCGCCAAAGCATCAGCTGCTCGCGCTCCTTCGGCCAGCGCCTGACCTGCTTCGATGACTTATGGGGCGCGGTCAGCACCTACCTGAGCCGGGCCGCCGAGAAGCTTCGCGCCCAGCACGACCAGGCCCACATCCTCACCGTCTTCCTCAGCCAGGACCGCTACGATACCCGCGTGCCGCCCCCCTACACCCGCTCGGTCACGCTCACGCTGCCCGCCGGCCCCACCGCCGACACGCTCTGCCTGCTAGCCTACGCCCGCCGCCTGCTGGAGAAGCTCTACGTGCCTGGCCGCCGCTACGTCAAAGCCGGCGTCGTACTCGACGGCCTCGAACCGCCCGGCCGCGGCCAGCAGCTCAGCCTGTTCGCCCCCGCCGCGCCGGTCACTGGCCGGCCCGCCGCCACCCCCGAATCCGACGCCCGTGCCCGGCAGCTCATGCGCAGCCTCGATGCGCTCAACCGCCAGTTCGGCCGCGGCACCGTGCGCCCCGCCGCCAGCGTGGCCTCACCGGCCCCCACCGGCCAGCCCGCCGCCCCCTGGCTCGGCCGCGCCGAGCACCGCAGCCCCGCCTACACCACTCGCCTCGAGGACCTGCTAATTGTCCAATAAATAGTCCTGGCCCGCAGCGCAAAGAAACGCCACTTATGCCGATAAGTGGCGTTTCTTTGCAGTTAATCCGCCCCATCCGGAACCCGCTTTTACCAAGCTTACCGGTCTCTTTCTTAGCAATGAATAAATCCCAACTGCCAGCTATACTTTCCCTGCTGCTGCTGACCACTGCCTGCTCCACCACCAACGACCCCGCCCCGGTTACGCCACCCACTACCCAGCCGCCTATTACGCCGCCACCAGTCGTCCAGCCGCTGACAGAGCACCTGACCCTGGGCAACCCCAGCGGCGCCACCGCCGACGTCAGCCAGCCCACCAACTACCTGCTCAGCAAGCCCCAGTACGCGCTCAGCTACCACCGCGACCGGGGCATTCCCACCTGGGTCAGCTGGCACCTCGATGCCAGCTGGCGCGGCTCCGCCGCCCGTCAGGACGACTTCCGGGCTGACAACACCCTGCCCGCCGGTTGGTACCAGGTAGGAGGAAGCAGCTACTCCGGCTCCGGTTTCGACCGCGGCCACCAGTGTCCCAGCGCCGACCGCACCAACACCGTGCCCGACAACTCGGCCACCTTCCTGATGACCAACATGGTCCCCCAGGCCCCGCGCAACAACCAGCAGACCTGGGCTAACCTCGAAAACTACACCCGCACCTTCCTCAGCACCGGCAACGAGGTCTACATCATCTGCGGCTCCTACGGCAAGGGCGGCACCGGCTCTAACAGCTTCCAGACTACGCTCGACCAAGGCCGCGTAACCGTCCCCGCCCGCCTCTGGAAAGTCGTGGTCGTGTTACCCACCGGCGACAACGACGCCACCCGCGTCAGTACCAGCACCCGCGTCATTGCCATCGACACGCCTAACGACAACTCCATCAACACCGACTGGGGCCAGTACCGCGTCAGCGTCGACGCCATTGAAGCCGCCACCGGCCTCAACCTGCTCTCAGCCATACCCGTGGCCGTGCAGCAGGTGGTGGAAGCCAGCGTGGATAAGGGGCCCACGCAATAGCGCCCCAACGTTGCCACTGCCAACCTTTCTGCTATGCTAAAAACTCTACTCGTCGCCAGTTCGCTGCTCATTGGCAGCTTCACCGCTTCCCTGTCCGCTACCGCACCGGCCACCCGCCACGCCCTAACTGCCGCAGCCGTCTATGTCTGCATCAGTAAATCCTCCGTAGCCTACCACGCTTCCAGTCGTTGCGCGGGACTTTCCCGTTGCACCCACGAGGTGCGCAGCATGTCACCCAGTGCCGCGCAGCAGCAGGGCAAGCGGGCCTGCCGGAAGTGCTACTAAGTTTGCCCATCCTAACTGCTGCTCTACATGAAAATTATTCAGTCGCACGACGTTCAAAGCAAGTTGATGAACGTCATTCTAACGGCTAATAAGGAGCTGGTTCTTGTTTCCCCCTACGTGAACCTGGCTTACACCAAGCAGGTATCCGCCGCTATTGTAGCGGCCCAGCAAAAGGGAGTTAAAATCGACTTCTACATCCGGGAGGATTCCAACACCGACAGCAGGGTCAGCAAGCAGCAAGTTCTTGATATGGGCATCACACCCCGGCTGATTCCCAACCTGCACGCCAAGTTCTACTTCAACGAGTCCACCGGCATCATTGCCTCCCTCAATCTGCTGAGCAGCTCCATTGGCAATTCCATCGAAATTGGGGGGCAGCTCGAAACGCCGGCCGAGATTGAGGAGTTACGCTTGTTCATCGAAAACTTCATCACGCCCCATGAAATCGGAAGGACTGCTGCGCCAGTCAAGCCGGCTGCTGTCGAGTCGAAGCCGATGGTGCCCGAAACAAAGGCACCGGCTAAGACCCTGTCCGACGAGGAAACCCGGTTTCAACGGCAGCCTTTCGGTCAGGTCCTGGCTGACTACTTATCAGCCCAGGTCGACCGTAGGTGCACTATCGAAGGTGACGGTGACTTCATGACCATTCGGGCGGTGGGCAACACCTTCTCGGTGCTGCTGGATAATGCCCAAGGTACCACCAGTCAGTTGGTATTGCGTGGAGTTGTATCGGTTAGCGAGGCTGACCGCTTTGCCCGGAAGTCGGCGTCTCATTACAAGATGGGCGCCTACGATTACATGATTAGGAGGGGTGCCAAAGGATACTATGACCAAGTGGAGGCTATGCGCAGGTCCAGGATGTCAGCCACCCAGTTCGATGAGCTCCCCTACATCGAGAAAGAAGTGCTGCTTTCCGAGGTGGCTTACTTCCTGCGGGCCACGCAGGCATTCAAGGCCGACTACCGCAATTAGCCAATTCCAATGTCCCCCATATCCGGCGACCAGGTCATTGCCACCATCCTCAAGCACGATAACAAAACCACCAGCTACAAAATAGCGCTGCTGCGGGCCCTCAACGACCTGGCCCTGCTCTATCCCGGGCTGGCCGAGTCCGGCCAGCCCGTCGCCGTACCGCTCACCCGCCTGGCCGAGCTTTGGACGGCCTATTACTGGCCTTTCGCCGATGAACACCAGCCTATCTACCAGGGGGCTCGCGCCCTGGTAGCCGGCCAAGTCCGCAACGACGTATCCTTCCGCCCGGACCTGACCGAGTTGCGCCGCCAGTGGCAGGCCTGCGTGCAGCTGCCCGCCCAGTCCGCCGACGGCTTCTTCCTGCTCACCGAGATGCGCACCCCGCGCCGCCGCGCCACCTACGCGCCCGAACTGCAGCGGACCTACGCCCAGGCCGTGGCCGCTGCCGCCGAGGCCCTGCGCATGCCCATCCGCTATGCCGGCCCCGGCCAGTGGTCGGTTTTCGACAAGCCCGCCCGCCTCAGCCTGCTGCCGGCCCCAGTGCAGGCCCTGCCTGGTACCAACCCGCACGATACCTGCCTGGTCGTGCCGGCCACTTTGTGGGAAGCCTTCCAGCGCCTCTCACTCTACGTCGAGGCCCTCTGCCTGCACGAGTGGAGCCTGTTCACTGAAACCGTCACCCAGCCCGCCGACCAGCTCGTTACCCGCGGCCAGGTTTACACCCTGCTCACCACCCGCCCCGACAACCGCCGTCCCCTCACCTGGGAACGCAACCAGGTCGATATCCTGCTCCACGAAAACGTGCGCTTCACCTGCCCCTGGACGCAGAAGTCGCTCACCAAGCCCGAGCACTACGACCTCGACCACCTGCTGCCCCTGTCGCTCTACCCCGTCAACGAGCTGTGGAACCTGCTGCCCGTCGACCGCCGCTACAACCAGCACACCAAGCGCGACCGGGTGCCCAACCAGCAGGGCCTGGAAGCCGCCGAACCCCTGCTGGCCCAGGCCTACGCCACCTATCAGCAGTCGGCCAGTCTGCGCAAGGTTATGTACGAAGATTCGGCCCTGCGCTTCAGCGGCCTGCAGCCCGGCCTGGCCTTTCCCACCCAGCTCGCCCACCGTGCCATCAGCTTCATTGGCGAGGTAGCGGATGCCCGCTACATCCAGCGTTACTAATCACGGCTGCAAAGTGGGCCAGGAGTGGTGGAGGCCAAGCGGTTCAGGAAGGGCCGGGCGAGTCAGGACGTTATTCCGCCGGCTCCCCTGATGCGGCAGTCGGCCAGGCAAGTACCCGCGGCTGGGCATTAGACCGGGAGCTAATCACGATAGTTACGTTATCCGCCAGCCGTCCTTTAGCCGGGTCCAGCACATAGTCTCTATTCAGGATTTGCAAGGCCTCTTGGAAGAAGACCTCCAGCGAATCCAGATTACCCTTGTAAGAAACCGGTGCTTCGGCCAGCGCATTCAGCAAGGCCAACTCAATCAACATGCTGTCAAACCAGGAAACCGGACACTTGTAGCCGACTGCCCAGCGGATGCCTGTTCCGCGCACCAGGTCCATCAGGTCTTCGCAGTTGCGGCAAATCTCACAGGAGCTGATGATGACGCCTTCCAACCGGTCAGCACGTTCCCTGACGGTTTTGCGCAGATCCGCGAACCGGATGTTTTTCAACATCCGGCCCTGGCCATGTGAGCCCACATACAGCACCTGACGAGGCTCGCGGGTTAGCCGCAAATCATAGTCCAGCGCCTCCCGAAGCCCGTCCAGACTATGAAAAGTAGAGTGGTAAACGGCCATGTTTCCATGGATGCGCTCCAGCCCCTCAAAGAAGGGGAGTACGGACAGCCGGCGGGTTCCTCGCTGGGGTGTGTCCCAGGGATTCTCCAGCACCAGCAAGGCAATGTCTGCCAGCATTATGGTTTCGGTTAAAAGCGTAATCTGTTAAAGCAGCGGCTTGCGTTCATGGCCCGCTGGATTTCTTGCCTCGGCCGTAGGCTGCAAGGTCAAGGCTGAATGCCGAAATCCTGGCTTCTGCGCCGGCGCTGGGCAATTGAAAAATGACTGCCTGTCTACCCTTTGATAAAACCCGCCGCCAGCATGGCCAGCACGCCTAGTAGCGTAAGCAGGCCAAACACCTGCTGCCGCTTTAGTAGGCGTTGCTGCGCCGCCGCTAGTTGCGTTAGCTCATTCACCTTTTTACTCAGTTCGTCTACCTTGTTGCGTACCCCGTAATCGGGCGTCGAAGGCAAAGGAGATTTGGGCTTGGTTGAAGGCTCCAGCAGTTTCAGCAGCTGGCTCTGCAACTGCTGAAACTGCTGTTTTAAGGTTTCCTGTATTCCCCCCGCTGCCATGCTTTCCGGGGGCCGGCTGCTGGCCCCACTCTTCAGGTGAGCCGTAAGGCCCTGCTGGCCTTGCTTTATTTCCTGCACTGCCTGCTGCACCTGATTCAGCAGCTTGCTCTGTTCGTTCCCCGCAGCAGCCTTCTCCTGCTGTTGCAGCAGGTTCTCACCGCTGCTAAATGCTATTTCCCCAACCGTTTTCTGCACCTGCTTCAGCAGCGCTGTCTGCTCACTTATTTTGGCAGTTTCCTGACCAACCTGCTGCACCTGCTTCATCAAGCTCGCCTGATCATCCGCCGAAGCCAGGTTCCGCACAGCCTGCTCCACCTGACTCAACACCTGGCCGTGCTCCTTCACGACGGTGGCCTCGCGGGTTACCTGCTGCAGCAGCTCGTCCAGCTCCTGGGTGAGATGGTGCGGAATTCCCTCGTTGAGTTGCGCGTCGATCCTGGCCAGCGTCAGCTCCAGCAGCCGCTGCCGCTCCTCTGTTTTTTCCGCCAGCGCCCGATACGGCTCTTCCGCTACCGGCCGGCCAGGTAAGGTGTTTCCCTGTGTAAGCTGCTGCGCCAATTGCGCCAGGGCCTGCTGCTGCTGTGCCGCGGCGGCCTGGCTTAGTTCTGCCACCAGCGCACCGGCGGCCTCCGCCTGCTGCTCCGGTAAGCGGCTCAGGTAGTCGGTTAGCTGCTGGCTCAACTGATTCTGCTGCTGCACCACCCGCTCGGCGGCTTCAATGGCCTGGGTGGCGGCTGACTCTGACAGACTCAGATGGCTCACTGCCGACTTAAGGCGCCGCAATTCCTGCTCTAATTCCTCGAACACGTTTTCAGTAGGGGAGGGCTCGGGGGCGATATACTGCTGGGACATAAAGTGCGAATGACTGCTAGGAAGAATAACCGGCAAGAAAAAGGGAATTGAAACGCTGTAACTGCTGCAATAGCTGCTGGGCTCTGAGCTGCGGCGGTGCCGGCTGCGAATCAGGCGCTTGGAGCTCTGCCAAAACGGGCTCAGTAGCTGGTAGCTCCGGTGTGGCCGTCGGGGCACCCGGAACCACTGGGTTTTCCAGCTCCCACGGAACAAATTGACTGTCCGGGTCATATGCATGCTGCTGCTCGGGCCCCGCCGCGATAATCGCATCCAACCGCTTGCGCCATCCTTCAAACGCCTGCGCCTGTCCGCGCTTTCCGCGAATGGTGCGCACGTAACCCAGATGACGGCGCAACCGGTGGGAGGTAGGCCCTGGAGCCAGCAGCGCGGAGCGAATACCGCCTACATTATGCAGCAAATATTCCAAGCGCCCCAGCGCTTGCTCATGGTGAATCAAGGGCGCCCGAAACACATAAGTGGCCCGGTTGGAATGGGGAAACTGGGGTGCCCATACGAACACTATATCCTCTTGATCCACAATGCGCAAGAGATTCATCTGCTGAGGCAGTACAACCGGGCCTAGTACCAGTTCATCGGCCTCTTCCCCGGCTGCTTCTTCATCGACTGGCTCTTCTTCCGGCTTAGGCTTGGGCCAGTCGGGTTGCAACGGCTTGGCCCGGGAAACCGGCTTTTCCGTCAAAACTATGGTTGGGAATGGGTTTCCTTCAGCTAGCTCAAGCAGGTAGCTGCTCAATTCATCATGCAGCTGTTCATCTTCCCAGTATGCCACCGGGTTGTCAGTTGTACCATGCTCTTTCCGCTCCCGCTGAAAAGAGTAGTGCGCCCTGAGCTGCTGATCGGTAGGGAACTGATGTAAAGCAGCTTCCAGGCCCTGAATCTTTACCAGTTCCCGGGTCTGTTTATCCACGTGCACGAGTACCGGGCAGGCAGCCCAGGGCATCTGCAGAAAACGGGCATTCCATTCCGGTGTCGCTTCGGGAAAGGGGCAGGGAATAGTGTGGTTTTTATCGGCCAGCTCAACCTCCAAATACCCCTCCTGCGGGCAGTAGCAATGGGCCAATGACATGCGGTAGACGGCTACTCCATCCTGCTGCCGTAGCAAGGACCGATGGCGCAGGTGCAGTGCCCCGTTGTAATCCTGTTCCGTCTTTCCAGTCTGTTCCAGATAAGGACGCCCTATGCGCAGAAAGTCCCGTTGCTCTGCCGCGCGCAGCCGACTATAGCCCCGCCGGAAGGCGTAATAATTGAACAAACGCTGCTGGCTTTGGGCTGGTAGGCTCATCCATACCCGCACTTTCACAACGCTAGCACACCGTAGCGTAAACTCCTGTTCTAGCTCCTGCCAGGTAGGCAGTTCAACTACTGCTAATGCCTCATAACCACGTAAAAGGGCATACATTTCTTTGGCTAAGACCTCGCTACCGTCTTCCCAGTATTGCGCACTAAGCCACTCTCTTATTTCCTCAGCGTTAGGTGCAAATCTAGCTGGCAGCTCCTGCTTATAGTTGCTTGTGCGGAGTAGTACTGTGCGGAGTCGGGTCGAAATCTTCCATTCGCTCCAGTTGCGAGGCTCAGGCAATGGATAGCCATATATCCAGAGTTGCTCTAATTGCCCCCCCGTCAGGTTTGCTGCCAGCCAGGGGACAATGGCGCTAAGTAAATCCAAAAAGGCTAGCGCCGGCACGTGTAGCGCCGCAACAATCTTCAATTGGGAACTCATCTGGCCGCGTAATGTGGCCAGACTCTGCCAAGCCTGCAGCACCACTACTGGTATTGATGCTTCTTTGTGCAGCTGTGGCAGATCGGCGTGGGGTTGGCTGGCAACCCAGCACGCAATTTCCTGCAGCGGTACCAAAGGGAAATAATTAATCAAATCAGCCTGCCAGTAAAGCAACAAATCCTCCGCTGATAGATTCGGGGTAATTTGTTCATCAACCAGCCAGTTGATCGGCGGGTTCGGCGCATCTTGCCCAAGCAAGCAATAGGCGTCGTAAGCTGCCCGTAGTTGCCAATGCCGGCAACGCCTTTGTAGTTCTGTTAGCCACTGGCGCAATTCAGTCGGGCTGAAATCGGCCTCTTGGCAAAGCAACTGCGCTAGGCGAACGAGAGCGGCCACTTGTACTCCTGCTGGGTGACGGCCCATAACCGAATCACTGGTCAGTGCGAGCACAAACTCTGGTAACAGCTCCGCGGTAGTTCGGGGCAAGTAAGCCAACAGTTCAGCTAGTCGTCTTTTAGCTAGTTCGGGTAGCAGTTGCAACCGTAGTGCTTCCTGCTCCAGGCCCTGCTCCAGCACCTGCCAGTCAATAGCGATGTTTAGCCCCTGCATCCACCACTGCAGTTGGGTGCTAGTAGCAACAGACTGCAGCAGCCCCGTTATCACTTCCGCATTCTTTTCCTGCACCGGGAATCGCGCAAGGAGCTGCGCGACTACATCATGGACTATTTCTTCAGAGCCTTGCTCCGGCTTAGCCACCGAGTCGACAGGCTCCGCCAGGCACTGTCCGTACTGCTGTAGCAGTTCCTGGTCGCAATACTCCAGCATTGCCGCACGGCGCAGTGGTGATGCCGTTGTAAGCCCCACCGCCAGTACGCTCACCGATGGACTAGGAAGCCAGCCAGCCAGCCACCATTGCAAGTACAGTGCTGGACTAAGGATAGGAGTGAGGCAGTTATAGACTGCTGTCTGTAGGACAGTAATTTGTGGTGGCACAACTGAAGCCTCGAAGTGCAGCCTCCGTAGCACCTGCTCCGCAAAGTCCAGCTCCGTCACCAAACGGTCGAACAGTAGTGGTATTACCCCGGGCAGGGAAGCCTGACTCAACTGCGGCAATAGTTGCGCGGTCTGTTTGGTGTCAGCCTGATTCAGTAGTTGCCCAAGCACTGCATCTTCAGGCTGATCCGTCAGTCCCTGCTGCCAGAAGGCTATCTGAAGGTCGGCGGACAGCTGCATAACTACTAGGCGCTGGAGTTGCTGCCGACTCCGCTGTATGCCTTCTGCCCGGCGCTTTTGCAGTTGCACTAGTGCCAGCTTCGTCCAGTTCACCGGTAAATCTCGTGCTAACCACCCAGCAAGACTATTCACTACCGCCTCTACAGCCGGCACTGAGAGCGAAGACCAGACCTGCTTTAGCTCCATTTCAGCGAGAAGGGGAAGCCGCTCGTTCAAAACCTTTGCTTTCGGTTGACCAACAGCTCCCTGCAGCCACCAACTCACTTGCTGCTCAGCGGGCAGAAAGTCGCTGAGCTTTCTTATTGCCCGCAGCGTAGTGTCTGCCCAGCCCTCCAAGTCCTTCGCTAAATGGCCCCAGCGATAGAAACCCTTTTTCCCACGCTGCAGTGTCTTTATTAAGCTATAGATAGAGTCAAGATGCTGGTTAGACAGCACGGTTTGTTTTGCCTGCGCAACTAGTGCCATGCTCGACCCTTCCAGTAGATGATACCGGACCAGGGTTTCAGCTTGGTAGTCCGCAGAAGCCCGGACGATTCTTTTCGCAATGCGAGCGGCTGGAGCGTGCTCAATTAGCTTCTGTTCCCACCAATCATCAACTTGTCGCTCAGATACCCGGTGTCGGATGTCTGCTAGCAGTGTCAGCTGCTGACTTTTGTCCAGCACTGAACGCAGGGTTAGAAACTCCTGTGCCAGAGCCTCATCAGGTGTCTTACTGAGCACTTGCTGGCATACCTGCAAGGCAATCCCGGCCTGCTGACAGCGCTGCAGCAGCCGCCCAACACCGATTTCCTGCTCTTTTGCCAGCTCTGGCTGAAGCAACATCTGCACGATAACGGCCAGCTGGGGGTGGGGGACTGCCAGCCCCTCCAGCCACAAATCAAACGTATAGGGCTCGGCGATGGAAATCTTTGCGAGGGCCTCCTGAGAGAAAACCGCTTGATTTCGCTGTTGGCCGAGCCTATGCAGCGCTAGCAATTCGTCCCGGGCCTCAGTCGTGATAATATTCTTCAACCGCTCCAACCTCAACAGGCTGTAGGGGGCCAGCAGATAGTCTGGCAGTTGCTGAGTAGTGAAATCTGCATCCGCCACTAATGTTATCAGCAGGGAAGACGGTGCCAGCTCCATGCCGTAGCCGAGCGCTTGTAGTTGCAGGCCCCAGTGGGGGGTTACAACGTTCAGAACGCGCCCTAACGGACGATGAGAGTACCCGTTGCGCAACTGTAGCAGATGGACAAGTGTCTGCGCTTGCTGCTCAGTACCAACAGGGCCAATAGCTGCAATTCGCTTTTCCAGTTCCACCCGTTGTAGCTGCGCCGGCCCGTCATCACTGGCAAGCGCTTGGCCAAACCTGCCAGCTTGTTCTCCGCTCACTATTTGCAGCTCCAGCACCTGTGGCACACTGGCATAGGTCTCGCTCAGACTCACCCGTACCAGTAGCATCATCCCCTCTGTCAATTGGTGGGCTTCTACCTGCGCCACGGATAGGTAAGCGCTGAAAGCAAATCGGGTGGCAACTACCCCGCGACCGGTTACCATGGCCGGAATCCACCGTTGGCTGGTCAGGCCTATGATCTTGCTGCGGGTCAGTTTGCGTACAGCCCGGGCAACCAATGCTTTGGTATTGAGCTCAAATACAACCTCCAGGCCCGCTCTTAATGCTTGGGCCTCGTTTTTCCATACGCCATTAGCATGGAAGCGGTATAGTTCACCCGAACGAATCCTTATAGAGCCACTGCCATCACCATGGATTTTGTTAATGACCCCCAGCCGTACGGGCAGCGCCTCGCTCAGAGTTATTATCGGGGTAATAGAGGGCGCTGAAGCTGCCGCCATATAGTGCTAGTAAGTCAACGCCGACTAAAAAGTCGCCATCTAGGTTGAACGTTCAATAAATAGAAGTACCCGCTGCTAAAAGATCAACCGCTATAAGTAAGTAACCACCCGCTAGCAATGCAGCAGCTAATCTACCGGTTTGTGCTATCCAGTGCAAATACTCTCTTCCGATCACCACACTACCCATTCGGCTAACCACCAGACTATAAGACAGCAAGACCTTTCCAGGTCGTATAGCCTGCTAGTTTAAGTAGCCATAGCCCTATTGCCCGGCCGCCCCCTTTCACTATATTACCAGCCCTTTTACGACCGTTGCACTATCTGATGCCCACCGAATCCTCCGTTACCCCACCCGCCGATAACCCTATCCTCAACAACCCCTACGACGAGCCCCGCAAAGCCTACCAGATGGCGCCCGACGGCAGCCTCGACTACAGCGTCATCAAAACCGGCCGCCGCCCCTACACCCCCGACGCCCAGGTGCTACCCAAAAAGGTCGGCAAGCAGAAGGAGCTCTACGACGTTTCCGACCTGCCCGCCACCGAGGACTACCTCATCAACCGCCTCCGCAAGGAGGTTGGCCAGTGGCGCCACGATGGCTACCCCAACACCACCCGCGTCACCCGCGAGCTGCTCCTGTTCTGGTTCGAGAACAAGGAGCGCCTCGTTACCCAGCGCCTGTTCTTCGCCCAGCGCGAGGCCCTCGAAACGGCCGTCTGGCTCAACGAGGTAGCTCCCGCCCGCGCCGAGAACCGTGGCACCAGCATCCTGGCCGAGCTGGCCACCGCCTGGCAGGTCAGCGACGACGCCGACTTCAACCTGCCCCGCTTGGCCTTCAAAATGGCCACCGGCACCGGCAAGACGGTCGTCATGGCCATGCTCACGCTCTACCACTACTTCAACCGCCAGGAGTACCGCCAGGACACCCGCTTCGCCGACTACTTCCTCTTCGTCACCCCCGGCGTCACCATCCGCGACCGGCTCGGGGTGCTCTACGTCGACACCCAGGCCACCACCGCCACCGACGCCAAGGACTACTACCGCCAGCGCGGCCTTGTGCCGCCCCACCTGCACCAGCGCCTGGCCGGCCTCAATGCCCGCCTCGTCCTCACCAACTACCACGCCTTCGAGCCCAGGCAGCTCCAGGGCAACAAGCGCAGCCCCTTCGACGGGAAAATCGACCCCATAACTGGCCTCAAGGTTGAGGCGAAGGAAGAATTTGGACAGGTTATCCGCCGCCTGCTCGGCAGCTTCCGTGCCGGCAGCCGCCTACTCGTGCTCAACGACGAGGCCCACCACTGCTACCTGCCCAAGTCCAAGAAGGCCGCCAAGGCCGAAGACGGCACCGACATCAAGCAGGAAAACGAGCGGGCCGCCGTCTGGTACCGGGGCCTCGTCGAAATCGGCCGCCGCTTCAAGCTTCAGCAGGTCTACGACCTGTCCGCCACGCCCTACTACCTCAGCGGCTCCGGCTATACGCCCTACAGCCTCTTCAGCTGGGTCTGCTCCGACTTCGGCCTCATCGAGGCCATCGAGAGCGGCCTCGTCAAAATCCCCTACCTGCCCGAGGGCGACGACACCCAGGACCTGCAGGAAGCCAAGCTGCGCGACATTTACGCCCACGTCAAGCACGAACTGCCCAAGCGGGGCTCCCGCACCCAGAAGCTGGAAGGCAAGCCCGAACTGCCCACCCTGGTCAAAACGGCCCTCCACCAGTTCTACGAGCACTACGAAAAGGAATTCCACCGCCTCGGTGGCCTGTTCTCCACGCCTCCGGTGCTCATCTTGGTCTGCAACAACACCAACGTCTCCTCCGAGGTGTTCAAGTACATTGCCGGCTACGAAACGGCTACGGCCGACGGTGAGCCGCTCATCATGCCGGGCCAGTTCGAGCTGCTCACCAACTTCGACCGCCACACCCGTCTGCCCCGCCAGAAGCCCCCGACGCTCATCATCGACTCCAGCGCCCTCGACAACTCCGACCAGGTCAACGACCAGTTCAAGCGCGTGTTCGGCCCCGAGATTGAGCGCTTCAAGCAGGACTACCGCATCATGCACCCTGACCGCTCCGTCGAAAACCTCACCGACGGCGACCTGCTGCGCGAGGTGGTCAACACCGTCGGCAAAACCGGCGCCCTGGGCTCCCACGTGCGCTGCGTGGTCAGCGTGAGCATGCTCACCGAGGGCTGGGACGCCAACACCGTCACCCACATCATGGGCCTGCGCGCCTTCGGCTCCCAGCTGCTCTGCGAGCAGGTGGCCGGCCGCGCCCTGCGTCGCCAGTCCTACAACCTCGTCGGCTACGACAAGGAGGGCCAGCCCACTAAAGACAAGCGCCGCATCGTCGAGTACAAGTTCCCGCCCGAGTACGCCCACATCATCGGCGTGCCGTTCAAGCTGTTCCGCAAAGGCGCCATCACGCCCCCCGAGCCACCCAAGCCGCTCACCCAGGTTCATGCCTTGCCCGAGCGCAAAGAAGAATTTGAGATTCACTTCCCCATGGTGGAGGGCTACCGCCTCGAAACTGGCGGCGACGTCCTAGAGGTGGACTTCTCCAACCTAGAACCGTTTATTATCGAGGGGCACAGATTGCCAACCCGCACCCTAATGACCTCGGCCTTCTCAGAACACGAGCAGGAACTCAATCTCGACAACGTCCGCCAGGTGCGGCGGCAGCAACTCGAGTATTACTACACCCACCTACTGCTTAGAAGTCACCTTGCCGACGCCAAAGGCCAGCCTCGCACCTATTGGTTCGGTCCCGTGCGTGAGGCTGTAGGAAAATGGCTGAGCGATTACGTATCCTGTCTTGGCGGTGCGTTTCACGCTATGCTGCTATTCTACGACGACAAGGCCGTCGTCGAGCATATCAGCCGCGCCATAAAGCCTCAACCACGGGATGGCGACCAAATTCGCCCCGTCTTCTCCCACTACAACGACAAGGTGGGCTCCACCGCCCGGGTGCGCGGTGCCACTAGCCGCGAGGTGTACCCTACTACCAAAAGCCACGTCAACTACGTAGTCATGGACAGTGAGTGGGAGGGCATTGCCGCCAAGGAGCTCGAAAACCTGGAGGAAATGACCGAGGTGGAAGCCTACGTCAAAAACGACTTCATGGGCTTCAGCATCCCATACGTCAGCCAGGCCAAGGAGCGCCGCTATTTTCCTGACTTCATTGTGCGCTGCCTCCTCTCCACCGGCCAGCGGGTCAACATAGTCCTCGAAATCAGTGGCATGGCCGAAGCCAAAGTCGACAAGCGCTGGTACGTCACTGAACGCTGGCTGCCAGCTGTCAATAACGTCGCCGCCCAACTTGGCCTCGACCCCTGGCACTTCCTCGAAGTCGCTAACGACATCCGCAACATCCGCCCCCAGCTCCAAGACTACCTTCAGCAGCTTGAGCTCCAGTACCAGGCCCAGCCTCAACCCATCAGCTAGCCTTTTCTCCCTTCATTTATCCCGCCCTCCGCACGACAACCATTCTGTCGTCCGGCATCCCCTCTCCCCGAGGCTTCGCATATCCAGCGAACCAGAGGTCGGGGGTAAGGCCCCACTACTGCCATGTCTGACAATCTATTCATTCGCTCCACCAACCACGCTGATACCCGCGCCCATATCCCCTCCAAGGAAGAAGCTGGCTATGAGCAAGGTAATGCCAAAGTCCAGCCTAACCATCAGACTGACTTACCCCTTAGCCCCGTCACTACCCGGGGCCAAGACCCCGAACTATTCTGGCTTAACAAATACGGCAAGGACGGCCGCCAGGAGCGCCTCTCCATCGATATCCGCTCCCTCTACCGCCACGAGCACATCGTACCCGAGAATCTCATCAAAGGACTCTACCGCACCGCTGCGCCTGCCTCGGGTCAGATGAGCCTTAACGACCTCTTCGGCAACGCTCTGGATCGGGAAGAACTTAACAAAACCAGTGAGTATTACCAGCACCCGCCTGATGGTTGGACCAACCGCCTCATTCAGGGCGACTCTGAGTTGGTGATGGCTTCCTTGCTAGAGCGGGAAGGCATGGCCGGTACCGTGCAGTGCGTCTACTTCGATCCGCCTTATGGCATCAAGTATGGCTCCAACTGGCAGATGCGGCTCAATAATCGCGACGTGAAGGATGGTAAGGACGAAAACCTTAGCGGGGAGCCGGAGCAGATTAAGGCATTCCGCGATACTTGGGAGCTAGGTATCCATAGTTACCTCACTTATTTACGTGAAAGGCTGCTACTAGCGAAAGAGCTGCTTAATGAAAGCGGATCATGTTTTGTGCAGATTTCGGACGAGAATATACATCTGGTGCGTAATCTGATGGATGAGGTATTTGGTAGTGAGAATTTTTGCTCGCTAATTCAATTTAAGAAAACGAGTGGAGCTAGCAGCCCTGGGGCGAAAACCAATGTTTTAGGCACTGTTGCAGATTACATTATATGGTATGCTAAGAGTTTTGAATTTGTCAAATACAGACAATTATTTAGCGCCAAGAAACTAACGGATGATCCTAACTACCGCAATATAGAAGTAGATGGTGTTAGAAGAAGGATGACACAGGATGAGGCAAGCGGACGTACTCCATTGCCACGTAATGCGAGAGTGTACAGGCTAGATCAAATAAGTAACCAAGGTATTATTCCCCCTTGCATCTATCCGTTAAGCCTTGAAGGCAGAAGTTTTTTGCCTCCGGCAGGACGCCACTGGTCTACCACACCCAAAGGAATGGCGAAGTTGATTGCTAAGGGCAGAGTTGCTTTATCAGGAAATACGCCTTCATATGTGCGATATCACGATGATTTTGGTAACGCGCCGATTAGTAATTGGTGGGATGATACATCAATGGGAGGATTCGTAGAGAAAAGGAATTATGTTGTTCAAACCAACGCAAAAGTTATTCAGCGCTGCATATTGATGACCACTGATCCAGGGGATTTAGTACTTGATCCTACATGCGGGAGTGGAACTAGCGCTTATGTCTCAGAACAGTGGGGCCGTCGTTGGATTACAATTGACACATCTCGTATCGCATTAAACATTGCAAAGGCAAGGTTAATGACTGCGGTTTTCCCATTCTACACACGCGTGTCGAGCTTAGATATAAGGCAAGGATTTATATACAAGAAGGTAAATAGGGTCACGTTAAGAAGTCTTGCAAACGATGAGCCTTCCGAAGAAGAAACTCTTTACGATCAACCTGAAGTTGACAAATCGAAAGTTCGTGTAGCTGGGCCCTTCACCGTCGAAACCCTTCAGGGGCTCGATCCAATAGCGCCAGCCGCAGCTAACACGGCCGCCGCCGCTACAGATTCAGAGGACCGATTCGAGGAGCGCATCTACGACCTCCTACGCTCCGCTGGCATCAAGAACGGCGACGCTACCGAACGCGCCGTCTTCCACCGCGTCGAGGCCATTCCCTCTGAAGGCTACCTCCACGCCGAAGGGTACTATAATGCGGAGGGCGGCGAGAAAAAAGCCTATCTGCATATCGGTGCCAAGTTCGAAGCTGTCAGTCGCCAGGCTCTCAATGGTGCCATCAAGGAGTGCCGCCAGCGCGGTGATGCCGACTGGCTCGTCGTCCTCGGATTCCAGTTCGATACCGACGTCCAGGGCAGCCAGCAGTCTACCAGCGTCGGATCCTTCCGTGTCGATAAAATTCGCATGAACGACGACCTCATGCAGGAGGGCCTCATCAAAAAAGACAAGAAGGCCGCCTCCTTCGTCACCATCGGCGAGCCTGATATCGCCCTTATCGACGCAGATGACAAAGAGATTGCTAAGCCCCAGCCCGGTCAGGAGGTCCGCGTAGAAGTCCGCGGCATGGACCTCTACGACCCCATAAACGATGAAGTAAAAGCCCGCAACGTTAAAGACATTGCCTACTGGATGGTCGATGACGACTACGACGGCTCCAATTTCGTCGTCCAGCAAGTCTTCTTCTGCGGTGGCGAACAGGACGAGTTCAGCAAGTGGAAACGCGGTATTAGTGACCTAGCCAAGCTCAGCACCAAAAAGAAAGCCGAGCACACTCTCCGCATTGAGTTGGACGAAGAAGCATTTGACGAGCTCTACGGCTTTCGGTCCCGCCCCATCAACGTCACCCGCAAAGGCCAGCAAATCGCCGTCCGAGTAATCAGCCAGTTCGGCGAAGAGTCGACGCAGGTTGTTAAGGTTTAAATTTTTTTACGGCTATGACGAAAGCATTCAGGTTAGAGTACGTTCATTTTAAAAACTCAAAAGAGTTTGAGAGACAATTCTATAATTTTTCTCTAAAAGAAAACATCCATTCTAAAGCAGCATATACAACAGTAGTGATTGGGCCTAATGGAACAGGCAAAAGCAGACTATTGAAAGCTGTCGTAGATATACTTAATGATTTGTATAATAAAAAACATGAAGATTCAAATTTTAAATACAGGCCTATTCATCAAGGTGGGTATGAAATAAGCTATTATATGGGCTTAGATAGATATAAAGTCAATTATGATACTTATGAATATGAGTTAAGCATAAATGATGATCCAATATCTATAGACAAATTAGAAATGCCAGACAGCTGCATAGCTGCCGCATACACATTGCACGAAAAATTCGTGATGAATAACGATTACCCAGGAAGAATTAATAGATATTCTGATAAATATAATTCTAACTTTTATAATTACTTGGGAATTAAATCTCAAAATAATTATGCGTTTTCATCAGCAAATATAAATAAAGCGTTGGATTTGATAACTGAGGCAATTTCAAATGAAGGATTCAATAAAGATATTCAAAAGGTATTCAAATTCTTAAATTTTAACGCTGCAATAACAATTACATACGACATAAGAAAACATCATTCA
>NZ_FNOV01000002.1 GCF_900107135.1 Hymenobacter psychrophilus | reverse complement strand
CAGGTGAACAAGCCGATTGCACCGTGCTACCGGAACTGCTGGCCGCCCTGCCCGAAAAGCCCGGCGCTGTGGTGGCCGATAAGGCCTACGACACGAACGCCGTGCTAGCGGCTGTGGCCGGGCAACACGCGCAAGCCGTGATTCCGCCTAAGGCCAACCGGATAGACCAGCGGGCCTATGATGAGAACCTGTATGCGGACCGCAACAAAGTCGAACGCTTCTTTGGCCGGCTTAAGGAGGCGCGGGGCTTTGCCACCCGCTACGAGAAAACCGCCACCTGCTTCTTAGCCGGCGCTCACCTGCTCGCCGCCCTCGATTGGCTCCGATGACTGTCCACACAGTCTGGTCAACTCTTTTACCAAACTAGGGTCCTGACGGATTAACGTGAACATGATGCCAAGCATAATGGCGAAGCTACTGAGGAGCACCGCTACCATTTGCAACACAACCGTACCAATGCTCCGCACCCACTTATCTTCTCCGCAAGCAGTCGGGTTGGTTCGAGCAACTGGTAATAGACCCAGGCACTGTAAACCATAAAAGGCAGCATGGAGACGTACATGAGTGATTTCAACTCAGGAAAACGCGTGACCAGCAACATTGCCGGCAGGCCTACGATGGTGGAGATGAGCGTGGTTGTGCCAGAAATGAAGGTCTGACTTATAAGTATTTCGGCAAAGTTGAACCGGGCCGGCCGCAGTAGCCAGGACCCTATCAGGGCGTAAACGGGCAGCAAAATCACGTAAATAAGCGTCGGGTACTTGTAGTAGAGTTGGAGATAACGCTCCATGGTCAGCTTTACGAGGCGAGGCATGTCTGCCGCCTCATTGGCTGAAACCGGGTTGAAGTGAATAGACGACATCAGTAGCACGGCGACAGCCGTAATCAGCAGCAGATAGGTAACAGGCCGAAAATGCTGAGCGCGCTGGCCCGCCATGTACTCGCGTAACGTGTCGCCGGGCCGCGTCAGCATTTGCCGGAGGGTGTAGGCTATGCCCTTGTCAACATGCCAGACAGAGTGGGGCAAGTCGTGCAATACCAAGTGGCGCATAGTGAGCCGGTGCGTATGGTGCGCGTCCTGCCCGCAATGCCCGCAAAAGCGGTCGGGCACGCCTTGCCCGCAGTTCAGGCACTCAGCCGGGCTGTGCGCCAAGCTATGTGCCGGGGCAGCTGGCGGTAAAATCTGTGTTGGAGCGGGACCCGAAGGTGCTGATTTAAGCTCCTGCGTATCAGCAATAGTAGGAGTCAACCGCATAAGACAGAGTTACAGGATTAAGCTGTAAATCTACTCAAATTCGTCACTCATACAAAAGAGGCCCGCCGCTGAATGTCAGCGGCGGGCCTCTTTTGTATGATAGGGTGCGAACGTGGGCGCTGAGTTACGAAGGCCCGATCCCCTTCATGTCGCCGTACTTACTCACGATTCGCTGAAGCTGGGCAAGGGTGCTCCGTATGAACGACTGGTCACTTGGAAATTCAAATTCAAGCGTATTGCAATAGCCCGAAAATTTGCCTCCGATAACCACCTGGCCCATTGTCTGGTAGGAAATGGGCCAGGTGGTGTTCGTACGATTCGTACCGTGCAATGCCCGCCACTGCTGCCTGACACGAACGAAGATGCTGAAATAGCTGAAACAGCTCGCCGGTGGACGTATGTAATGTCGAGGTTACCGCGAAGCCGTCCGACTTGATTTCCACTATAGCCCGCATTTCGTAGCTACCCCAGGCGCAGGTCGATTCCGGAAAATTATACACCTCCGCAAACGTGATTCGAAAAAAAATGCCGGACTCTCCGGCCAGGGTAAAGGATTCTTCTTGCACCTCGTCAGGCATAAAAATACCCCACCGCCACCCGGGCCAGCCGAACAATGGTGAGGTATCAGGTATAAATTCCTACGCCATTTCCGCCACTGCGGCTTCCTGCGGCACGCCCACGGCCTCAAAGGCCTGACCCAAATCCAGCATCAGGTCCTGGGGGTCTTCCACGCCGATGCTGAGGCGAATCATCTGGGGAGTGATACCCATTTCCTTCTGGTCTTCGAGCGTGATGTCGGAGTGGGTCATGGTGCCGGGGTGCTCGGCCAGGCTCTCGGTGCCGCCCAGGCTCACGGCCAGCTTGATGAGGCGCAACGCGTTGAGGAAGCGGAAGGCTTCAGCCTCGCCGCCCTTAATGTCGAACGAAATCATGGAGCCCGGTGAGAGGCAGTGGCGGTTGTAAATATCCTGCTGGGCGGGGTTGTGTTCGAGGTGGGTGAGGTAGTGGGTGCGTTCAACCAGCGGGTGCTCGCGCAGCCAGTCGGCAATAACCTGGGCCGATTGAGCGGCGCGCTCCATGCGCAGCTTCAGCGTTTCGAGGCTGCGCATGAGCATCCAGCCGGTGTTGGGGTCGCACATGGTGCCCATGAACGTGCGCATTGCCTTGATTTCCTTCATCAGGGCATGGCTGCTAAGCGCGGCCCCGGCAATCAGATCGGAGTGGCCACCCAGAAACTTGGTGGCCGAGTACAGCACAACGTCGGCGCCGTGCTTGAGCGGGTGCTGGAACACGGGGCCCAGGAAGGTGTTGTCGACCACGAAGCGCACGGGCTTGTCGGGGGTGGCGTACTGGCGGGCCAGGGCGGCACAGGCGTCCAGGTCGATGAGGTGGTTGGTGGGGTTAGCGGGTGTTTCCACGTAAATCATGGCCAAACGGCCGGGGGCAATGGCGGCGGCCTGGTCCTGCATTTCCTCGGGCGTGGCAGTAGGGCGGAAGCCCACGGCCTCGATGCCGAACTTGCGCAGCACGTTTTTCAGGAAGAAGTCGGAGCCGCCGTACACTGGCTCGGAGTGCAGCACTACGTCGCCGGGCTGCAGCAAAGCCAGCAGGGTGGTGCTGATGGCGGCCATGCCCGAGGCGAAGCTGGCAGCTTCCTCGGCTTCGTCCCACAGCGTCAGGCGGTTTTCGAGGATTTCGAGGCTGGGGTTGTTGAGGCGGGAGTAGATGAGGCCCATTTCCTCATCGGGCCTCTGCTGGCGCAGCCCGTAGGCCAGCTCGAAGAAGGCCTTGCCCTCCTCGGCGTTCTTGAACACGAACGTGGACGTCTGGAAAATGGGCGGTTTGATGGCGCCTTCGCTCCAGGCGGGCGTATAGCCGTAGCTCATCATCAGGCTCTCCGGATTCAGGCGCTGGCCATTGATACAGGCGTGGTCGGCGGGGTTCGTCATGGGGTTGGAATTGAAGGGTGGGGGGAAAGTGTGGGTAGCCCAAAGGTACCGATTCTGTCAACCTTCCCCGAAAACCCATCATTTCCGGCCCTAAACGCGTATCTTGGCCTACCACCGACCCTTTAGCGCCGCGCCATGTCCCTCGATACCCACACCTTCCTGCAGCACACCACCGACGCCGAAAAGACGACCGTGTACACGCGCGGCGAGGATGAAGACGGCGACGAGGTACTGATTCCGTGCTCCGCCTTGCTCATTGCCCAAACCGAGCACCAGAAGCTCTACATTACTCTCGAACCTACCCGCCGCTACCTTACGCACACGCAAATCCCCGGCGAACAGGAGCCCGAAACCGACTTCCTGCGCGACTACGAAGAAGTGGAAGCCATCCTGGAAGACGCCGGCCTCGACGGCATCCACGACGGCGAGCAGGGCATCCTCTACCACAACCTGCTGTTCCTGCTGATGAACCCGTAGGGTATTGCCAGGAGCCCGAGGGTCCCAGGGCTAAAGCCCTGGGCTAGTCAGTATGTTACCCCAGCCGCTCTCTCCGTAGCCCAGGGCTTTAGCCCTGGGACTCTTGGCTGGCTGAACACGGGCAACTCACTTCTCACCGTCCTTTAAAATCTGCCTGCAGGCCCTCGTAAATCCAGTTGGCCAGGGCCTGGCGGTTGTCGGGGAGCAGGAAGCGGGGCTGGTCGCGGGCGTTGTGGATGTTGCCCAGCTCCATAAAGACGGCCGGGGCATGGCTGGTGCGTACTTCGTAGAGCGAACTGCGGGGTAGCACGTTGCCCGAGTAGGGGCGGTTGGGCTGCGAGCGGGCGTAGCGGCTGGTGAATACCTGGTGGATATTGCGGGCCGTGCGCAAACCCGCCGCGCTATTGGCGTGGTGGTAGAAAAAAACATCGATTTTCTGGCCTTGGCTCCGGCTATCCACGTGCAGCGACAGCAAGCGCTGGTAAGCACCTTTATGGCGGGTGTACAGCTTATTGGCCTGAGCTATGCGCTGACGCAGGCGAGCCAGCTGGTTGAGCGGGATGCGCTGGCGCGGGTATGTTACCTCGTCGCGGTCGATTTTGAGAAACTGCTCGTCACGGATGCCGTCGTTGGGGTCCTGCACCAGCATGTACACCGTAGCGCCGTGCTCCATCAGCACTCGGGCCAGGCGCAGCGTTACATCGTAGGCGTATTCGTCTTCGGCCAGCTTATGCGTGCCATACTTGCCCACTGCCCCCGGGTCGGGCCCGCCGTGGCCGGGCGAGAGGTAGTACACGGCCCCGCGCATCGTGCGGTCGAGCACCCGCATCCGGCTGTGGCCAGCCCCGAAAAGGGGAACGTGCAGCACGGAAGCGGAGCTGCCGGCTACCGAGGCAGCTTTCGGGGTGGTTTTTTTTGACTGATTCTGCGGCGGGCCTTGCGGGGGCAGCTGGTAGCTGCGGCCGGCTACCAGGCCGTTGCCGCGCGTCAGGCGGCCTTTATTCAGCCCCAGAAACTGCTGATAATGGCCCGAAGCGGACCGGCCGTGGCGCCGTAGCAGGCTATGAATCCCGTCGCCGGGCCGGGCTACCACCGTGGCGGCCCGCTGACTGAAGGCCGGAAAACTGGCCAGCACCAGCAGAAAGAACAGAACGACTAAACGCAAACCAAAGAAGTATCGGACCAAAAACCTGCCCGGCCCGCAACAACGGGGCCAGGGTAAAACGGCAGCGCTCCGTACCGGATGGCCCAAGCAGGCAACCCGGCGCGGAGCGCCACTCAAAAAGCGGACTGCAGAACGCCGTGCAACGCATTCACTCCGCGCGTTCCGCTAGAACCGGAAAAAGGGCCGGGCCGGGTTCCAGATGCCCCACGGAATCATCAACAGCACGATAATCAGCGCAATGGTGAACCAGATAAAGGCCTTTTTGTGCTTGAGCACCGGGTCGGTTGCCTTTTTGGATATGATGCGGCCCACCTGCGCAATAATCACGGCCAGTAGCATCATCACCATGTGCTCCATGGCGAAAAAGCGGCCCGTGGCATCCTTCATAACTGCCGCGCCGCCGGTTTCTATCGCCTTGTAGCCCACCGGGCTGATGAAGTACAGAATCAGGCCTACCAGCAGCTGCAGGTGCATGGAGCCCACGAACGAGGCGGCCATGCCATTGTCGGCACCAACGTAGGGGCGGCGGTTTTGCCAGCCCGTAAAGGCGCGGAAAATGACAATCAAACCAAAAACGAGCACGAGCCAGCGCGACCAGGAATGGACAAGAAGTAGGGCAGAATACATAAGCAGCAGAAATGATGACGGGGCAAAGGTCGGAGATACGCAGGAGTTTTGCGCAACTACGCATTACGGGGGCATACCGTACCCCTCAGAAGCGGGTTTTCGGCCAGCAGCCGGGCGCTACAGGTGCTGGTTTTCGGAGCCGGACAACGATGGAGCCGGTTCCTGTTTGTGGCCCTCGAAACGGAAGATTTTTTCAGCTGTAAACTTCTCGCCCTCTTGCCGCAAAATGGCCAGGTTGGTGATGGTGAGCTTTAAATCGAAGGTCTGTTGGTTGAGATACTGCATCACCGGGCCCAGCAATTCGGGCGTGGTGTCGTGCAGGGCCAACGAAATATGGGGCAGCCAGCAGTCGTGGCCGCTAAACTTATCGGTGCGCAGGCATAGCGGCTCAGTGGCCTGCCGCACGCGGTGATGGAGTTGGTTGAGGGCGTCGGAGCGCAGCACCGGAATGTAAATGACGGGGTTGGGCCCTGGAAAGATACCCAGCCCGGTGGTATGGGCCTCGAACGGGCGAGTGTTGCGGGCCACGTCGCGCAGCACCTCTTGCAGGGCTGCCCCCTTGCGCACGCCCGCCAGCTGGTAGGTGATGTGCGGGTCGGGTGTGGCCTGCACATCGTCGAGGCCGAACTCCGTTTCCAGACTGCGGATAATGGAGTTGATGCGGTCGGCATTCTGCGGATTGAGCAGCGAGGTTATGGCGAGCATCGGCGAAGGGGCTGAAAACACGGACAAGGAAGTAGCCGGCGGCGTATGGGGAAAGGGCAGAAGAAAAGTCGACCACCTACTACGTAGAATGCGGCGGATGTGGCGGTGCAGCCTGCTGGTCGCGGCAACGAAGATACTCGCCACAAATTTCCGCCCGGTTACAAGCCGCGTCCGCCTTATATTGAAGCCCCAAACCCCACCCCTCTATGAACCGTCGAATCTTCCTGCGTCAAGGCTCGCTTACTGGTCTGAGTCTGTCTGTTTTCTCGCTGACCGCCTGCTCCACGCCCACAGCCGAGCAGGCGCCGTCTGCCGAAACCGCCCCATCGGCCGCCGCCGAAACTGCCCCCGAAGCCCCCGACTTTGTGCTGCTTGAACTCACGCTGGCCGAATTGCAGAACAAAATGACCCGCGGCGAAATGACGTCGCGCGGCATCACTGAACTCTACCTCAACCGCATCCAAGCGCTCGATAAGCAGGGCCCCCGGCTGAACGCGGTGCTGCTCACCAACCCTGCCGCGCTCGACCTGGCCCACGCCCTCGATCAGGAGCGGAAAGAAGGCAAAATCCGCGGCCCCCTGCACGGCATCCCTATTCTGCTCAAAGACAACATCGACACCGCCGACCAGCAGCCCACTACGGCCGGCTCGCTGGCCCTGGCTGGCCACAAGGCGAAGCAGGACGCTTTTATTGTGCAGAAGCTGCGCGCCGCCGGGGCCGTGGTGCTGGGCAAAACCAACCTCAGCGAGTGGGCCAACTTCCGCTCTACGCGCAGCACCAGCGGCTGGAGCAGCGTGGGTGGCCAGACCAAAAACCCCTACATCCTCGACCGCACGCCCAGCGGGTCGTCGGCCGGCTCGGGGGCGGCGGCCTCGGCCAACTTCTGCGCCGCCGCCATTGGCACCGAAACCGATGGCTCCATTGTGTCGCCGGCCTCGTGCAGTGGGTTGGTGGGCGTGAAACCCACGGTGGGCCTCTGGAGCCGCGCGGGCATCATCCCCATCTCGGCCACCCAGGACACGGCTGGCCCCATGACCCGCTCGGTTCACGATGCGGCTCTGCTGCTGGCGGCCCTCGCCGGCCCCGACCCCCGCGACCCCGCCACCAGGGCCGGCGAGGGCAAGGCCGCCGCCGATTATACCACCTTCCTCAAGACCGACGCGCTGAAGGGCAAGCGCCTGGGCGTGGAGAAAGGCCACCTCACGGGCTCATCCGAGGCCGTGCCACTGCTGCTGGCGGCGCTGGAAGTGCTCAAGGCCCAGGGCGCGACTATTGTAGAAGTGGAAGTCGAGAAGCTCACCGACCCGCTGGGCCAGGCCGAGTACGATGTGCTGCTCTACGAGTTCAAGGACGGCGTGAACCAGTACCTGGCTGGCACCGATGCCTCGGTCAAGACTTTGGCCGACGTCATCAGATTCAACACCGACAACAAGGCCAATGCCATGCCCTTCTTCCAGCAGGAAATTCTGGAAGCCTCCGAAAAGCTCGGCGACCTGAAAACCCCCGCCTACCTGAAAGCCCTGAAAAAGTCGCACGAAGGAGCCCGCGCCGCCCTCGACGGCGTGCTGAGCAAAAACCGCCTCGACGGCATCGTAGCCATCACCAACGCCCCCGCCCGCTGCATCGACCTGATCAACGGCGACTCGGGCGGCGGGCCCGGCTTCTCGTCGCCGGCCGCCATGGCCGGCTACCCCCACGTAACGGTGCCCATGGGCCAGGCCTACGGGCTGCCGGTGGGTCTCTCGTTTGTGGGGGCGGCCTGGCAGGAAGGCCCGCTGCTGGGCCTGGCCTACGCCTACGAGCAGGCCTCGAAAAAGCGTGCCGCCCCGCAATTCAAGGGGCCGTTTGTGGGGTAGGGGAGCGGGCCGCTGGTGGCAGGGGGCGAGCCGGGCCGAGGCTCTGGGAGGATGCCGATGGAACAATCCGGGGGCGGTATAGTATACACATGTAGCTACATCCATATTTACCCCCAAACACTTCCTCATGACTAAGCCCAGAACCCAGGTACCCACGCTCACTGTCGATTTGGTAGGTGGCGGCAGTTTCAGCCTTGCCGACGCCCAACCCGAGTTTATGACCATGCTGGTCTTTTACCGGGGCCACCACTGCCCCGTTTGCAGAAAGAATATCCAGCAGCTGCAAACCAAGCTCGCCGACTTCGAGGCCCTCGGCATCAAAGCCGTGGCCATTTCAACCAACACCCAGGAGCTGGCCGAGAAAACCAAGCAGGACTGGACCATTGCCGACGTACCGCTGGGCTACGGCCTGTCCATCGAAAAAGCCCGCGAGTGGGGCCTGTACATTTCCAAAGGCATCAGCGACTCGGAGCCGGCCGAGTTCAGTGAGCCCGGCCTGTTTCTGGTGAATCCCGACGGCACACTCTACGCCTCCTCCATCCAGACCATGCCCTTTACCCGTCCCGATTTTGAGGACCTGCTCGGTGGCCTCAAGTTCGTCAAAGAGAAGAAGTACCCGGCTCGCGGCGAAGCATAGCCCCGGTTGTCGTACCAATACACCAACGGCCCGGCAGTTTCGCACTGCCGGGCCGTTGGTGCGTTACAGTTAGCATACCAGCAGAACCGTTGGCATCATTTGGGTATTGGCCTGACGGTTGGTCCATCCGGTAAATACGCCTGCTTGCTTGGTTGAAAGCGCCTTCTGGCGAAAATAGCTCACCTGTTTAGGTTGTTTGTTTAAGTTTGTGGCATAAAAACTTAAACAAATGATGCAGCTTTACCCTGCCTTGCTGCTCTGGCTATCAGGCGTTATCCTGGCGGTGGGCTTCAGTAGTTGCGCTGCTTCCGCCTCGGGCCCTGGCCGGCCGGGCAACCCCGAATTGACTCGGGATTTGGGTGAAGCTCTGTTTTTTGAGCCTGCGCTGGCTATCAACGGCAAGCGTAGCTGCGCTTCCTGCCACCGGCCCGACAAGGCTTTCACCGACCACCGCATTACGTCCCGGGCGCTGCGTTTTACCGCCAACCTCACCCGCAACGCGCCAACACTGCTCAACGCCACCGGCCAGCCGTACTACTTTCACGATGGCCGGGCCGGCACGCTGGAAGCAGCTATCGGGCAGGTGATTATCAGCCCCGTGGAGATGGGCAGCAGCTACGCCCTGATTACCGAGCGGCTGAACCGGAGCGAGCAGTATCGTCGCTGGTTTGAGCAGGCACTGCGGGCCCCCATCGGTGAGGCCAGCATCAACGCGGCCCTGGTAGCTTATCTGGAGAGCCTGCGCAGCCGCAACGCCCCCTATGATGTGGCCCGGCGCGGCGAAGGTCTGTTGCCCGAGCCGGCATTAGCTGGTCAGCAGCTGTTTGCGGGCACGCTGGGCTGCGCAAGCTGCCACAGTGGCCCCCTCTTCCGCGACGGGCAACGCCACGAGGTGCGGCCCGGAGAATGGGTGAAAACGCCGACCCTGCGCAATGTAGCCGTTACGCCCCCTTACGGAGCCGATGGCCAGGCGGCAACGCTGGCGCAGGCGCTGAACACGCCGTTTCATCGGCGGCAGCTGGCTCAGCCCCTGACCCCGCAGCAGCAGGACCATCTGGTTGCTTTTCTGCAGACGCTTACCGATACAACTTCCTACGAGCACCGGGCGCCCGCTTCCCTGCCCGACTTGCCTAGCTTGCCCGACCGCCGGGTGGGAGGGTTGTACTAATCCTTTGCCTTTTATTCACCATCACGCCTTTTTGTCGCTTACCTATGCGCCTCACCGCTTCCTCTACTCTGCTACGCACCGCCGCCCTGGGCGTTGTTCTTTTTCACAGCACGGCCGGCGCCTACGCCCAAATGGCCGCCCCGGATGCTGACGCTAACTCCTCCTGGCTGCGGACTGATATCAAGACGAAAGCGGCGCTGTTGGGCGTCGATTACAGTCCGGACGGTAAGCGCCTGGTAGCCTGCGGGCTGGGTCGCGATATTGTGGTTTACGACGCGGCTACCCAACAGCCGGTGCTAACGCTGAAAGGCCATACCGACGATGTGGTAAGCGCAAAGTTCAGCCCCAACGGACGCTATATCGCCTCTGGCGGAGTGGACCGGGCCCTGATTCTGTGGGACGCCATTACGGGGGAGCTCATCCGTAAAAACACGGACCACAAAGACTACGTCCGGGATGTTGCCTTCAGCCCCGATAGTAAGTACTTGGCCAGCGCCGGCTGGGATGGGCAGGCCCTGGTTTTCGAAACGTTCAGCGGCCAGCGCCTGGCGTCGTTGAAAGCCCCTGCATTAGCCGATGCGCCGCCCGTACCGGCCGCCTACGACCGGGCCAAAACAACGAAAGGGCGCATAGGCAACGTCACGTCGGTTGCGTTCAGTCCCGACGGTACGGAGGTGCTCACGGCCAGCGGCGACCATATGCTGCGCATTTGGGATACAGCTACCTGGGCCCCGAAAATGGTGTTGGCCGGCCACACCGACGAAGTGTGGGATGCCCGCTATGCTCCCAACGGAAAGTACATAGTGAGCGGTGCCTGGGACAATACGGCCCGCATCTGGGAAACCAAAACCCAGCGAACCGTGCGTGTGTTGCCCGCGCACGTATCCGACGTCTGGGCTACTTCTTTCAGCCCCGATGGGCAGCTGGTGGCCACTGGCGGCGGCGACCGGAAAGTGCGGATTTGGGACGTAGTGACGGGAATGCTCGTGCAGGACTTGTCGGGCGATTTGCACACGGCCGAAGTAGAAAACCTGGTCTTCAGCCCCGATGGAAACAGCCTGGCGAGTGTCAGTCGCGACGGAACGTTGAAAATCTGGAAGGTGCCGGGCACTGCCGTCCGCATTGGTGCCTACGTGCAGTACAACTTCGAGAAATGGAGCCGCAAAGGCGAATTCGAGAAAACGGCTGAATTTGATGCCCGCATGGCGCGTTCCCCCGATCAACTCAAAGCGTTTCAGCAGGAAGGACTGAACCTGATATTAAAAGGCTACGGCAACGCGGCCGATTGGTCGAACTTCACGCTGAAGGAGTACAATGCTGATACCGAATACTATGCGCTCAGTTCGGCGCTGTTCCCAACGGCCAGTTTCCGCGTTAAGGTAGCACCGCGCGAGGCCGAGCAGTTCCGCAGCAACTTCGCACGGGTGTCGTATGGAACACCGATTTTCACGTACGGAGGAGGAAATATTCAACTCGATAACGTCAGCGCCTCGGTGCCCGGTACTAGCGGCCCGGCCCGCCAGTACACCATTGTGCGCTAAAAAGAGTTGGCTGGGGTTTGAATGGTACTTTCTCAATAAAGGAAAAGTCCGACCGCTCCGGCTACCGTTTCCGAAACCCCGGCCTGCGCCAGCAGCCGGGGTTTCGCCGTTCGTAAGCAAAGCGTGTTGGCGGGGTGGCTCGCGTATGTTACGGCCAAGGCTGGCAAGTGCGGCTAGGGCGGGCATCTGCGAAAAAATCTTCGCTCATCCATAACCCCGCGCCCAAACCCGTACCTTTGCGGCCTCATAGCGCCTTCGCATAGATAGTAGATGATTTCCATTTCCGACCTCGATTTCCATTTTGGCTCCCGCGCCCTTTACGACAAGGCCAGCCTGCACATCAAGCCCAAGGACAAAATCGGGCTGATTGGGCTCAACGGCAAGGGTAAATCCACGCTGCTGCGCATTCTGGTGGGCGAGTACAAGCCCGACGGCGGCTCTATTTCGATGAGCAAGGACGTGAGCCTGGGCTTTTTGAACCAGGATTTGCTCAGCTACGACTCGCACGAGTCCATCCTGCTGGTGGCCATGCAGGCCTTCGGGGAGGCGCTGGATATCCAGAAGAAGATTGACGAAATTCTGCTGGAGTTCGAAACCAACTATTCCGACGAGCTGGTCGAGAAGCTGGCCGACGCGCAGGAGCGGTTCGAGCTGCTGGGCGGCTATACTATGCAGGCCCGCACCGAGGAGATTCTGGAAGGTCTGGGCTTCACCACCGAGGAGCTGCAGCGGCCGCTGAAGCTGTTTTCGGGCGGCTGGCGGATGCGGGTGATGCTGGCCAAAATCCTGCTTCAGCAGCCTTCGTTGCTGCTGCTCGACGAACCCACCAACCACCTGGACCTCCCGAGTATCAAGTGGATTGAGAACTACCTGGCCGGCTACGAGGGCGCGGTAATTATCGTGAGCCACGACCGTGAGTTCCTCGACCGCACCACCAACACCACCGTAGAGGTGGCCGGCGGCAAGCTCGTTCCCTACGCCGGCAACTACAGCTACTACCTCGAAGAAAAAGAGGAGCGCAATGCCATTCAGAAGGGTGCTTTCGAGAACCAGCAGGCCCAGATAAAGCAGGCCGAGCGGTTTATTGAACGTTTCAAGGCCAAGGCCAGCAAGGCCAAGCAGGCCCAGAGCCGCGTGAAAGCCCTCGACAAGCTGGAGCGCGTGGAGGACGTGGCCAGCGCCGATGCCCGGGTGAATATGAAGTTCAACTTCACCGTGCATCCCGGCCGCCACATTCTGCGCATGGAGCACGTGGGTAAGAAGTACGGCGAGAAAATCATCTTCCGCGACACCACCGTGCACATCGAGCGGGGCGACAAAATCGCGCTTATCGGGGCCAACGGCAAGGGCAAATCCACGCTTATGCGGCTGGTGGCGGGCCAAGAGGCGCCCACTAACGGCAACCACCAGCTGGGCCACAACGTCATCATGTCGTTCTACGCCCAGCATCAGCTCGAAAGCCTGCGCATCGAAAACGAGATTCTGCAGGAGATGATTGAGGCCGGCTCGAAGCGCAACGAAATGGAGCTGCGCTCGGTGCTGGGTTCGTTCTTGTTCTCGGGCGAGGAAGTGTACAAGAAAATCAAGGTGCTGAGCGGCGGCGAGAAAAGCCGGGTGGCGCTGGCCAAAACCCTGATTTCGGAAGCCAACTTCCTGCTGCTCGACGAACCGACCAACCACCTCGACATGCAGTCGGTCAATATCCTGATTCAGGCGCTGGAGCAGTATCAGGGCACCTACATCGTCATCAGCCACGACCGGTTTTTCGTGGAGAATGTGGCCAACAAAATCTGGTTTATCGAGGACTACCAGCTCAAGGAGTACCCCGGCACCTACGCCGAGTACGAGCAGTGGCAGGAAGACCGCGAGAAGGACGCCAAAAAAGCCGGACTGCCCAGCCCTTCGGCCAACAAGCCGCTGCCCAAAGAGGAGCCCAAAGCCGACCTCACGCCCGCCAAAACCCCCTCGCCCGACCAGAAGAAGGCCCTCAAAGAGCTGGCTGAGGTAGAGAAGAAAATCGATGAGCGCGAAAAGGAGCTGGCCGAGTACGAAAAGCAGCTGGCCGACCCCAAAATCTACGACAACGCTGCCCAACTCAAGGATGCCACCCTCAAATTCGAGCAGGTGAAAAAGGAGCTGGCTCAGCTCAACGACCGGTGGGAAATGCTGGCGGAAATGTAGCCGCTCCACCCCTTAAAATCGAAAGCCTCTCCTGAAGCGTAGTGCTTCAGGAGAGGCTTTTTCCGTTGGGTCTTTTCCTATTGAAGCTTTTTACAAAATTCCCGGAATCAATCAGCATGATATTCTCTTTGCCTTATAAACATATTAATTATCAAGTCGTTATATCGGTTTGGCCGGTTGCGTTGCTGCTACCTATTGCGTGCGGCAGCCAGATAGCGCATGGCTGCTTTTCTCACTAAGCGTCCACACGCTACAGGTCCAGTCCTGGCGCTGTATGGGCGTACCCCTACGACCTGTATACCGAACTGGGAACCCGCGGTGCATTTAAGGGTGCTCGGAGCTTTGAAGGGAAAAGTGTCAGGCATCCACATTTTTTATAGCATTCACTACAGTCTCATCAGGAGTGTTCTGGAGTGGGCATTGTTACTGGATACTGCTCAATAGATTGGGTTTGTAGCTCATTAATGGCCTTTTCGTGCACATTGTTACCCCTGCCATAAGCGGTGAAGGGCACTAAGCTTCTCAGTATGAGGAGCAGAATGAACACATATCTAAAAAAAGCTTTATCAAATATTGAAAATTGTTGTTTATATATTTAGGTGCAAAAGTTGAACAGTTCTCACTCCCCAAACCCACATTCCCCATGGCAAATCCTTTGTTTCTAGCCGAAATGCTTGACATCCGGGTTGACGACCCCATTGCCTTTACCTTCTTCACTGGCTACATGGCCATGCTGGCGGCCTCTGTGTTCTTCTTCGCCGAGCGAAGCGCGGTGGAGGGCAAGTGGAAACTGTCCTTGCTTGTGTCGGCCCTGATTACGGGCATCGCCGCCGTGCATTATTACTACATGCGCGACTACTACCTGGCCACGCAACAAACTCCCACGGCCCTGCGCTACATCGACTGGACGCTGACCGTACCGCTGATGTGCGTTGAGTTTTACCTGCTCACCAAAGCGGCCGGCGCTAAAATCGGCCTGCTGTGGAAGCTGATTGCTGCTTCGGTGCTGATGCTGGTGGCCGGCTACATCGGTGAGGCCTTCACCGACGGTTCGACCTTCCACTCGGTATTGTGGGGTAGCATCTCCACAATTGGCTATGTATACATCCTGTACACGGCCTGGGTAGGCGAAGTCGCTCAACTGGCAAAATCCACGGGCGACCCAATTGTTATCAAGGGCATCCGGGCGCTGGGCTGGTTCGTGCTGGTAGGCTGGGCCATTTACCCCATCGGCTACATGTGCATGAAGGGCGGCTGGCTGAACACGGGTCTGGGCTGGGAGGCGTCGAGCGTCGACCTGTTCTACAACATTGCCGATGTTATCAATAAAATCGGTTTTGGCTTGGTAATCTATGGTATTGCCGTGTCGGGTAAGAGTGCTGCTGCCGTGAACGAAACCATGCCTACTGCTCCCACCAAAGGTACTACGTTGCCCGCCTGATTTTGGCGCGGGGTTGATTGCAGGCCCATTTCGTAGGGTCTGGATGTCCCGACTGGTTCACCCATTCCCGCCCTCCACCAGCATGATGCAGGGGGGCGGGAATGTCTTTTTTAGACCCGGCCCGTAGCATTCCAGCCACGTACCTGGAAATACTTTCCTTATCAACATGACTCCATCAACCTCTGCTACGGCCACGTCGGGCCCCGACCGACGCTACTCCTACGCGGCGGTGTTGGGGGCGGTAGCCGTGGGCTTACTGGCCCCCGGGGCCGCCGCTTGGCTGCTGGCTCCGGTGCTACTGGGCGGTATGGTGGTGCTAGGCGTGGCCCACGGCGCCTGCGACCAGTTTGTGGTGCCGGCCACGCACCCGGGGTTGGTCCGGAGCCGGAGCCGCTACTGGGCGGGCTTTTTGGCGGGCTACCTGGGGTTGGCTGCTGCCGTGGGCCTGTTGTGGTGGTGGCAGCCGGCGGCGGCGGTAGCCCTATTTTTCGGGCTTACGGCCTGGCACTGGGGCTCGGGCGATGCCCCGACTCAGGCACACCACCGCAGCCAGTGGCTGGCCCATAGCCTGCTGCGGGGCACGCTACTGTTTGCCGTGCCCCTCTGGCATTGGCCCACCGAAACCCTGGATATTGTGCGGGGGTTGCTGGCGCTGGTCGGGGCCGCCAACCTACCCGCCACGCCCGGTATCTTAAGCGTTGGCTTGTTGCCCGTGGTGTTGGCGGGACTAGTGCTGCTGTGGCTGAGCTATTACTGGCAGCAGCAGGGGCAGCTGGCCCGTACCGACGCGCTGGAAACCGGACTATTAATTGTGTTGCTGGTGGTGCTGCCGCCGGTGCTGGCGGCGGGCGTGTACTTCGTTTTCTGGCACAGCCTGCAGCATGTGCTGCGCATGAACCAGCTGATGGACCATAGCCCAACCGCACCTAAGCGTAGCTTGTGGGCCGAGCTGCGCTTCTTCCTGCGCCGCTCGGCACCGCTGCTACTCATCAGCTTGGCCGGGCTGGTAGTAGTGTTTGGCTTGGCCTGGACCCAAACAGCCAGCGGACCGGTGCTGGTGAGCCTGGCGCTGCTGGCCGCTTCCGTCGTCACGCTGCCCCACGCCTTGCTCGTCACGCTGGGCATGGATGCGGCGCAGTGGAAGACCCGACACACCCGACATTAGGCCCGGGGCGGCTGCACCAACCGGTTGAGCATGTTTCGACAATAGTTCTGCCCTTGGTTTATGTCGTCAGAACTGCTGCTCCCTGGGCGGCGCGCTGGTCGTATGGCAGGGTGGCCTACTCTCAAGTTCGAGCAGGTGAAAAAGGAGTCGGCCCGGCTCAACGACCGGTGGGAAATGCTGGCCGAAGTATAGCCGCGACACCGCTTAAAGTCGAAAGCCTCTCCTGAAGCATAGTGCTTCGGGAGAGGCTTTTTCGTGGTGGTGATTTTGGGTACGGCGGCGGCGCGACGAGCAGGGCTTTATGCAGGTTGGGAATTAGTATTCCGTCTGCCGACAACCGCTGCTGATTGAAAATATAAAGTTGAATTTAAGAACTAAAGTTGAGATTTATTCGTCGAGCCCGAACCACAGCTTGGATTTGCAATTGGCTGATGTTTGTTGGTCAAGCCCAACTTGCATAAAACCCAATGTTGGCAGTAGTTGTGTCCATATTCTTTTACAATCCATCTTGTCTTCCCGATAGCCAACCACTATATTTTTGTTTATAGAAATTCCTTGTTTTAGTGTCTTTAAGTATAAAGTCAACTCCGCCGTCATAAGGTGCTATTATAAGTTCTTTGTCTACTGAAATGAAAAATGCTCTCAAATTGTCTTCGGCGATGTCTTTAAGTAAATTGTCAAACTTTTTTGCTTGCCAGATTTGGTCACTAAACATAGGCGTATAAAATTGCCCCTGGTCATATTCGTCTGGGCTAATTTTATTTAAGTCGATTGGGTCTAATGAAATAAAAGCAAATTCCTTAATTGAATTTACTTCATCTATTGGATGTAACTCTGTATAACCTTCAGAAGTATGTCCGCCTGTTACTAATAAGAAATTTGAATGACCATTTAATATGTCGGAGATAATTTCATTTTGTCTGTCAAGTAATATGCTCCATTCGTTGTCGTCCTCGGCATAACGTTTTGATTCTGGTAAACTGTGAATTCTAAACCATCTGTCAGCAAAGTCGTGTCTGAAGTGATGTTGAATAAGAGTTGTGTCGGGGTAAGTAGACTTCCAAAAATTATTGAATTGTTCTGCTGTCATGAGGTCTGTTACAATTACTGCCAACATTAGGGTTAGCGAAAGTGCGAGTTTCGCTAACCCGCCTTCTATCCGCAAAAAACCTTCGTTTATCATACCGATTTGGGTATGGTAAACGAAACGCCGGCTTCTTACAGCCCAACTTACCGAACGAAGAAGACAGGCGGGCGAGTTGGGCGCTTAGCTTGCAGTAGCAGCGATACTGCCACTCCCTATCAAGCCCCCAATTATACAGCGCTTCACCGGAAACTACATGCTTCCAGTGGCATTACGGGTTCCCGGGCCCGGCCAAGCACAATAGGGAAGAGCGGTAGTAGGCCCGAATTTTTCTAGATGAGAATAATTCTTATCTAGAAAGTGTTGCCTACCTTTACAGAAGGCAAAAACAACATCAGCAGCTTCGCAAGGCGCGGCGGCGGTTGGCCGAAATCGGCCGCAACGCTGGCCTGTTCACCAAATTCTACTCATCAACCTGACTTTTATGGCTCACGAGCAAGAAGGGCGCGCGCCCGAAAACAACACCACCGAGTACTTCATGAACGATACCTCCGTGGCCAAATGCCCCTTTGCCGGGGGCTCGACCACGCAGGCGGCCGGCGGCGGAACCCGCAACCGCGACTGGTGGCCCAACCAGCTCCGGCTTAACATCCTGCGTCAGCAATCGAACCTCTCCAACCCGATGGGGGAGGACTTCAACTACGCCGAGGAGTTCAAAAAGCTCGATTTGCCGGCCGTTAAAAACGACCTGTTTGAGCTGATGACCACCTCCCAGGACTGGTGGCCCGCCGACTATGGCCACTACGGTCCGTTCTTTATCCGCATGGCCTGGCACAGCGCCGGCACTTACCGCATCGCCGATGGCCGTGGGGGCGCCGGCTCGGGCATGCAGCGCTTCGCCCCGCTCAACAGCTGGCCCGACAACGCCAACCTCGACAAGGCCCGCTTACTGCTCTGGCCCATCAAGCAGAAGTACGGCCAGCAGATTTCCTGGGCCGACCTCATGATTCTGGCCGGTAACTGTGCCCTCGAATCTATGGGCTTGCCCACCTTTGGCTTCGCCGGCGGCCGGGCCGACGTGTGGGAGCCGCTTGACGAAATCTATTGGGGCTCGGAGCGCGAGTGGCTGGGTGGCGACAAGCGCTACAGCGGCGACCGGCAGCTCGAAAACCCGCTGGCCGCCGTGCAGATGGGCCTCATCTACGTGAACCCCGAGGGCCCCAACGGCAACCCCGACCCGCTCGGCTCGGCCCGCGACATCCGCGAAACCTTCGGCCGCATGGCCATGAACGACGAGGAAACCGTGGCCCTGATTGCCGGCGGCCACACCTTCGGTAAAACCCACGGCGCCGCCGACCCCGCCAAGTACATCGAGCACGAGCCCGCTGCCGCCGGTATTGCCGAGCAGAGCAAGGGCTGGCTGAACTCGTTTGGCAAGGGGCACTCCGAAGACACCATTACCAGCGGCCTCGAAGGTGCCTGGACTTCGACGCCCGCCCAGTGGAGCAACGACTACTTCAAGTTCCTGTTTGAGTACGAGTGGGAACTGACCAAGAGCCCCGCCGGCGCCCACCAGTGGAAGCCCAAGGGTAATGCTGGCGAAGGCCTGATTCCGGATGCCCACGACCCGGCCAAACGGCACGCGCCCTTCATGCTGACTTCGGACATCGCCCTGCGCGAAGACCCGATTTACGAGAAGATTTCGCGCCGTTTCCACGAGAACCCCGAGGAATTCGCCGATGCCTTTAGCCGCGCTTGGTTCAAGCTCACCCACCGCGACATGGGGCCCATCGAGCGTTACCTCGGCTCCGAAGTGCCCGCCGAGCAGCTGCTGTGGCAGGATCCGGTGCCGGTAGCCGATTATGAGCAGATTGATGAGGCCGATGTGGCCAAGCTCAAAGGCATGTTGCTGGCCTCGGCCGTATCGGTGCCCCAGCTCGTGCGTACGGCCTGGGCATCGGCCAGCACGTTCCGCGGTTCCGACAAGCGGGGCGGTGCCAACGGCGCCCGCCTGCGCCTGGCCCCCCAGAAGTACTGGGAAGTGAACAACGCCGCCGAGCTGAGCACCGTGCTCGACACGCTCGAAAGCATCCAGCAGGAGTTCAACGACGGCCAGACCAGCGGTAAACGCGTGTCGCTGGCCGACCTCATCGTGCTGGGTGGCGCAGCCGGCATCGAGGAAGCAGCCCGCCAGGCGGGCCACGAGGGCGTGCAGGTGCCCTTCCGGCCCGGTCGCACCGACGCTACTTCCGAGCAAACCGACGTGCAGTCGTTTGCCGCCCTGGAGCCCCATGCCGACGGTTTCCGCAACTACTTGAAGCTCGGCCACGAGGCGTCGCCCGAAGCCATGCTCATCGACCGGGCCCAGCTCCTGACGCTGACCGCCCCCGAAATGACCGTGCTCATCGGTGGCCTGCGGGTGCTCGATACCAACTTCGACTCCTCGCGCAACGGCGTGTTCACCGACCGGCCGGGCCAGCTCACGAACGACTACTTCGTGAACCTGCTCGACATGGGCACCACCTGGAAAGCCACCAGCAAGGAAGACCAGCTCTTCGAAGGCCGCGACCGGAAAACCGGCGTGGTCAAATGGACCGGCACCCGCGTCGACCTCATCTTCGGCTCGAACTCGGAGCTGCGCGGCATTGCCGAAGTGTATGGTACCCACCAGGCCGAGCCCAAGTTCGTGCGCGACTTCGTAGCCGCCTGGAACAAGGTGATGGAAGCCGACCGTTTCGATTTGCATCGGTAAGCTGTTTGCATTCTAAGTTAAAAAGGGTGGCCCGGAAATGGGCCACCCTTTTTTTGAAGCAGTAGAACGGTTGTAGCGCGAAGCTCCGGCTGTTCAACTGCTTAACCGACCGATTTAGCCACTGCTTTAGGACCGTTATAGTGTACGATGTTCTCAATCATGCCCTTGAAAATGATGGAGTGGAAGGGCACCATGGCGTACCAGTAAAGCCGCCCGGCCAGACCGTGGGGGCGAAAGGCGGCCAGTTGTTCGAGCGTGTATACATCGTCGTTGAGCGGGTCGGGCAGGATGCGGAACTGCAGCCAGGCCTCGCCAGGAAGCTTCATTTCGGCGTAGAGTAGCAGGCGGCCGTTGGCGCGGTCGGCGACCAGCACGCGCCAGAAATCGAGCGGGTCGCCGGCGCGCAGGTCGGTGGGGGAGCGGCGGCCCCGGCGCAGGCCCACGCCGCCGGCCAGCTTGTCGAGCAGGCCCCGAATGCGCCAGAGCCAGTCCACTTTGTACCAGCCCCGCTCGCCGCCAATGCTCCACACGTTCTGGATTACCTGCTGGGGCGGGCGCGTAAAGCACACCGTCTGCCGGTCGCGAAACAGGCCGAACTGGGGCATCTGAATGTGGTCCATGAACTGTTTTTCCATCACGCCCGAACTCAGCGCGTCGCTCCAGCTGCTCACTACTTCATTCTGCTCGATGCGCTGGAAGGCCAGCCGCACGGCCGCATCGTAGCTCATGCACGCGTGCGGCACTACGGCCTCAATGCTGCGGGCCGGGTCGGCCACGGTGTCGTTGCGCAAGCTTTCCACCAGGCTCTGGGCCAACGAAAACGTAGTACTGGTAACCAGATACAGCCACCACGATGAGAGGCGGGGCGTGAGCACGGGCACCGTAACGATGTAGCGCTGCAGACCCCGGGCCTGGGCCAGCCCGAGCAGCATCTGCCGGTACGTGAGGATGTCGGGCCCGCCAATATCGAACGAGCGGCCCAGGCAGGCGGGGTTGTCGAGCACCTGCATCAGGTAGAACATCACGTCGCGGATGCCGATGGGCTGGCAGCGCGAGTTAAGCCAGCGCGGCGTCACCATCACCGGCAACTTCTCCACTAAATCCCGGATGATTTCGAACGAAGCCGAGCCCGAGCCAATAATAATGCTGGCCCGCAGCACTGTCAGTTGGGTGGTTTCTACCCGGCTGAGTACCTTTTCCACGGCTTTGCGAGAGCGTAAGTGCACGCTTAGCGCCCGGTCGTTGGCGATGCCCGACAGGTAGATGACCTGCCGGCAGCCGGTGCGACTCAGGTAGCGGCCGAAGCGCCGGGCCGAGAGTTGTTCGAGCCGGAAAAAGTCCTTGTCGTGCCCGCTCATCGAGTGCACCAGATAGTAGGCCACGTCGATATCGAGCGGCATATGGGCCAGTGAGTCGGGCCGCAACAGGTCGCCCTCGGCCACTGTAATACTGGCGCGCAGCCGCTCGGGAAACTCGAAACGGCGGGCGTCGCGCACCAGGCACGTAACGTGGTGGCCTGCCTCGACGAGCAGGGGCAGCAGGCGTTGGCCGATGTAGCCGGTGGCTCCGGTGAGTAGAATATGCATATTTCAAGCTGTTAGCTGAAAGCTAATAGCTATTAGCTTTTTAGGCTGACAACTACGGGACTTGCTGGCGGACAAGTGCTTCCTACAGTTCAACTGGTAATATGGGGCAGAGGTTATTTATAGAAAATGGAAAATCCAGCACGTCATTCAGCGCATAGCAAAGAATCTCGCCCGGGTTTGTTGATACAGCCGTGCAATAAGTCCGAGCGAGATTCTTCGCTACGCGCTGAATGACGCTCACGTCCGGCAAAAAAAACTAACAGCTAATGTCTCTCAGCTAACAGCTAAAAATCAATGCCTCGGACGACGCTGGCGGCGGCAGGCCACCCGGTCGCGCTCGGCTTTGCGTTCGGCGCGCAGCAGCAGGCGCTCCTCATAGCGGGCCAGCAGCTGGCGGCGCACAAAGTGGGCAAGATCGGCCAGCGAAACCAGGCGGGTGGTGCGCAGGAAGCTGAGAATGTCGCGGCGGCGCAGCACGCTGACGCCCGGCAGACCCTGGGCCAGCAGAAACTGCTTGATTTCGGACACCCGCAGCAGCCCGGCTACGGCGGGGCGCTCGACGGTGGCGTTGTACTCGGCCGGCCGATAAACGCGTAAACCGGCCGGCGAGGCTACCAAAATGCCCACCCACTCGGGCAACAGTGGCAGCAGCTTGGCCAGGTGCTTTTCGGTGACTACGAATGTGACGAAATCGTAGGCCCGGCCGTAGCAGGGCAGCTGCCGCGGCACGCGTTGCAGTGTGTCGGCATCGCCCTTCAGCTCGTAGCCGTGCATGAACTGCTCGGTAATGTGCACCACGTCAGCGCGGGTGGTGCCGGTGGGCAACTCATCAATAAATACCCCACCGGCCAGCAGCGGGTACAGCAAAGGGCGGATATCCGCGTCGTTCATTTTAGGAGCTATTAGCTATTGGCTGACGTTTAACATCAGCTTGTGGCTAGCAGCTGTTAGCTATTGGCTAGTAGCTAACAGCTAAATCACCCGTACCCGGTCGTGGTGGGTGTCGTCGCGCAGGATTTCGAGGCCCTTGTAAGCCAGCGGCCGGCCGGTGTTGTGAGTCAGGCCGTCGTTTTCGTAAAGATGCGCTACGTCGAGCACCAGCTGGGTATACTTCCGCTCGCCCAGTTCAATGGCCACCGGGCGGCCCTGGTCAGAATCGAAGATGGCCAGGGCCTGGTCAATTTCTTCCAAAATCTTACTCATAGCTCAAAAGGACGGGTATGCGGAGGAAATATAGAAAGATGCGCGCAGTTATGCCACGCCGCCAGCGGGCCGCCACCACAAAAAACGGCCCCAGCTACTCCGACTGGAGTAGCTGGGGCCGTTAAACGGTTGCAAGAAAAGCCGATTATTTCTTGAGTAGCTGAAGCAGTGCTTCGGCGGCCGGCTCCGAGGAGGCGGGGTTCTGGCCCGTGATGAGGTTGCCGGCCTGGGTTACATAAGGGGCCCAGTCGGCACCTTTGGAGTAGTTGCCGCCGTTTTCCTTCAGCATGTCTTCCACCAGGAAGGGTACCACGTTGGTCAGCTGCACGGCTTCTTCTTCGGTGTTCGTGAAGCCGGCTACTGATTTGCCTTTCACCAGGGGCTCGCCGTTGGCGGCCTTCACGTGGCGCAGCACGCCGGGGGCGTGGCACACGGCGGCTACGGGCTTGCCAGCGGCGTACATGGTTTCAATCAGCTCAATCGACTTCTTGTCCTCGGCCAAATCCCAGAGCGGGCCGTGGCCGCCGGGGTAGAATACGGCGTCGTAGTCAGCACCCGAAACCGAGTCGAGCTTCACGGTCGAAGCCAGCACTTTCTGGGCGTCGTTGTCGGCCTTGAAGCGCTTAGTGGAGTCGGTCTGGGCGTCGGCGACGTCGCTTTTGGGGTCGAGAGGCGGCTGGCCACCTTTGGGCGAGGCCACGGTCAGCGTCGCGCCGGCATCCTTGAACACGTAGTAAGGAGCGGCAAATTCTTCGAGCCAGAAACCGGTTTTTTCGCCAGTGTTGCCAAGTTGGTCGTGCGAGGTGAGCACCATCAGAATATTCATGGGAATCGTATTTAGGGTTTTGAAAAAAAAGAGCGGTAAGCGAAGAAATTAGAATACGGGGGCCAGCGCGTAGCGCGCAACGGTGCGCTCGGTCAGCACGGGCACAATCTGGGCCACTACGATTTGCTGGAAGTGGTCGGAGTCGATGTGGGCCTGGAGGGCTTCGGCATCGGCGTACTGCTCATACATGAACAGGTGGGTGGCGTCGGTGGGGTCCACGTGCACGGTGTACAGGAGGTTGCCCGGCTCGAGGCGGCGCACGGCGGCGGCGGCCTGCTGCATCAGGCGCAGCACCTCGGCCTCGTGGCCGGGCTGCACGCGCCACTCGGCGGCTACGCAGATAATGGTTGAGGGGGAAGCGGACATAATCGGGAGGGAAAGCAGGCCTAGAGGGCCAAGGTCAGAATCTTTTCGACGTCGGCAATCTGCATATCCTGCCGCTCGCCCAGGTCTTTCACGCCGCGCTCCGTGAAGCGCTGCACAATCTGGCGGATGGTGTCGGGGCCCACGTCGTAGTCGCTGAGGCGGGTTTTGATGTCGAGGCGCTCGAAGAAGTCCACGGTAGCCTGCACGGTGGCTTCGGCGCGCTCCTCGTCGGTGCCGGCCGTAATGTTCCAGACGCGCTGGCCGTACTGCACCAGCTTTTCGAGCTTGCCGGCCTGGCGGTAGCGCAGCATCGAGGGCAGCACAATGGCCAGGGTGCGGGCGTGGTCGATGCCGTGGAGGGCGGTCAGCTCGTGGGCCACGTAGTGCGTGCTCCAGTCGGTAACCACGCCGGCCGCCAGCGTGCCGTTGAGGGCATTGGTGGCGCTCCACATGAAGTTGGCCATGGCGTCGTAATCAGTAGGATTCTCGAGCACCTTGGGCCCTTCCTCAATCAGCGTCAGCAGCACGGCCTCGGCCAGCCGGTCCTGGAGCGGCGTGTTGATAGGGTAGGTGAGGTACTGCTCCAGCACATGGGTGAAGGCGTCGGCAATGCCGTTGGCAATCTGGCGCGGGGGCAGCGTAAAGCACGTTTCAGGGTCGAGGACCGAGAACTTCGGGAACGTGAGCGGGGAGCTGAACGCCAGCTTCTCCTGGGTCGAAACGCGGGTAATCACGGCGCCCGAGTTCATTTCGGAACCCGTGGCGGGCAGCGTGAGCACCGCCCCAAACGGCACGGCACTGGCCACCTTGGCCTTGCCGGCCAGAATATCCCAGGGCTCCGCGCCTTCAAACGGAATAGCGGCGGCAATGAACTTGGTGCCATCGAGCACCGAGCCCCCGCCTACGGCCAGCAGGAAGGTAGCCTGCTCGGCCCGACCCAGCTCCACGGCCCGTAGCAGCGTTTCGTAGTGCGGGTTGGCCTCGATGCCGCCAAACTCGACGGTGTCAAAGTCAGCCAGCGCGGCCTTTACCTGGTCGTAGACGCCGTTTTGCTTGATGCTGCCGCCGCCGTAGGTGATGAGCACCTTGGCGCCGGCCGGAATCTGGGCCGTGAGGGCCGCAATCTGACCTTTGCCAAACAGGATGCGGACAGGATTATAAAACTGGAAATTCTTCATAAGTCAGGAAAAAAAGATGCGCCATTACGCGGGCCGGCGGCGTATGCCCGTGGCAGCTCCGCAGAGCCGCGAAAAAGTTGGAGAACAGTGAGCAAGGGGCCGTTAGGCCACCTTCACCACGGCCTTGCCGGTGTTGTCGCCCTGGAACAGGCCCAGGAAGGCGGCCGGAATCTGCTCGAAGCCGTCGGTGACGGTTTCCTCGAACTGCAGCTTCCCCTGGCTGTACCACTCGCCGAGCTGCTTCACGCCCGCCGGCCACTGGCTCAGATAGTCGCTCACAATAAAGCCCTGGAGTTTAGTGCTGGTTTTAAGAAGCTTGCCTTCGGGGCGCGGACCCATGGGCACTTCGGTAGCGTTGTACATCGAAATCTGACCGCAGACGGCAATGCGGGCGTGCTTGTTGAGCAGGTCGTACACGGCATCGGTGATGGGGCCGCCCACGTTGTCGAAGTAGCAGTCCACGCCGTTGGGCGCGGCGGCGGCCAAAGCGGCCGGCAGATCGGCGGTTTTGTAGTTGATGGCCTCATCGAAGCCCAGTTCCTTGAGGTAGGCTACTTTTTCATCGGAGCCGGCCGTGCCAATCACGCGGGCACCCTTGATTTTGGCCAGCTGCCCCACTACCATCCCCACCGCGCCGGCCGCACCCGATACCACTACCGTTTCGCCTTCCTTGGGGTCGCAGATGTCGAGCAGGCCGAAATAGGCGGTAAGGCCCGTCATGCCCAGCAGGCCGAGGTAGTAGCTGATGGGGGCCTGGTCGGCGGGTACTTGCTGCAGCGTTTTGGCCGGGGCCACGCTGTATTCCTGCCAGGGCAGGCTGCCCACCACGATGCTGCCCACCGGCAACTTCTCCTCCTGGCTTTCCATCACTTCGGCCACTACGCCACCCGCAATGGGCTCACCCACTTCGAAGGGCGCCACGTACGATTTGGCGCTGCTCATCCGGCCCCGCATGTAGGGGTCGACGCTTACGTAGCGGGTTTTAAGCAGCACTTCGCCGCTGTTGAGGGCGGGCAGCTCCCGGGTTTCAAACTGGAACTGGGCTTCGGTGGGCTCGCCTTGGGGGCGGCTGGCTAGCAGAATGGTGTTGGTTTGCATGGTTGAGGGTAGAAAGGAGGAACGATAATCCGCGCCCGGAACAAGGGGTGGCCGGCGGGACGAATGATGGTTACAGAGGCAGTGAAAGCGGAAGGTTGACCGGCCGCCGCATCCGCTGGAAAGCGGTGACAGCTGGTCAACCCTCGCAAAAAGACCCGGTAGTTATGCCGCGTAGGTGGTCGTAGTTAGGTTGACCTCGATGTTGTTGCGGGTGGCGCGGGAGTAGGGGCAGATGCCGTGGGCGGCCTCTACCAGCTGCTCGGCCTGAGCCTGCTCGAAGCCGGGCAGGTTCACGTGCAGGTCAGCCGAAATGCCGTAACCGCCGTCTTCGGCCTGGCCGAAGCCGATGAGGGCTTCCACCGTCACGTCCTGGAGTTTCACGCCGGCCTGACGGGCGGCTACGCCGAGGGCCCCTTCGAAGCAGGCGGCATAGCCGGCCGCGAACAACTGCTCGGGGTTGGTGGCGCCAGCTTTGCCGGGGCCGCCCATTTCCTTCGGCGTGCTCAGCGTCAGGTTCAGTACTTCGTTGCTGGTGCTGATGGCGCCGTCGCGGCCACCTTTGGCTTTGGCCTGCGCCGTGAATACTTTGTTGGTGAGTTTCATACGGGAAAAAATAAAGGAGAAAAAAAGCGGGCTATTGAAGCCGGGTAAGCAAGTGATTGAGCTGGTTGCGCAGGGCTACGAACTCCTCCGTCGGCATATCGAGGCGGGTTAGTAACTGCTCCGGAATCCGGCAGGCTGGCCCGCGCAGGGCCTCGCCCGCCGGCTGCAGTCCGATAATGACAGACCGCTCATCGTGGGGGGCGCGGCGGCGACTAAGCCACTGCCGCTGCTCCATGCGCTTGAGCAGGGGAGTGAGGGTGCCCGAATCGAGCAGCAAATGCTCGCCCAGTTCTTTTACCGTCAGTTCGCTGTGTTCCCAGAGTAGCAGCAGCACCAGGTACTGCGGATACGTGAGGCCCAGTTCCTGCAACAGTGGCTGGTATGCCTTGGTGAGCATGCGGGAGGCGGCGTAGAGCGGAAAGCACAACTGGTTGTTCAGCCGCAACAGCGGGTTGGAAGCATCGGGCGACAGAGGAGCTGCGAAATCAGTCATGTTAGTTAAACGGAGAAAGTGTTGTACAAGTTTTAATTGTGCACAATTAATATGTAAAAAGAATTGACCAGATGCCTCAAGCGACACCTGGTCAATCAATTATTAAAGCAGGTCAGGCCGTCTTCAGGCCTTTTCGTAGGCCTGAAAACCGCCTATCAGATTGCGCACCTGGGTAAAACCCTGCTGCTGCAAGAAGGCCTTGGCCACGGCCGAGCGACTGCCGCCCTTGCAATGCACCACTACTTCCTGGTCGTGCAGTTCTTCCAGTTCCTCTACTCTGCCGGGCAACTCTCCTAACGGAATATTGCGGCTACCGGCAATGTGGCTTTCTTCGTTTTCCCAGGTTTCGCGCACATCAATGATAACGGGGGCGGTACCTTGAACTAAGCGGGCTTTAAGTTCAACGGCAGTAATGTCGGTCATAGCAGAGTAAAAAGAGCAGAAAAAGCCCCGCATGGAAAGGAAGGTGGTAGGGCTTCAAACGCAACAATAACAAAAAAGCCAGACAATAAGCGCCAAGTGCATTGTGGGCCTACTGTCCACCCACCGCCAGCCGCTGCGTGATGATCTGGCCATCAGGCAGCAGCAGGCGCACAAAGTAGAGGCCGGCGGCTAGTGGTAGCTGTAGCTCCGGCTGGCCAGCCTCGGCGACGGGCTGCTCCCATACCACCCGGCCCAGGGCATCGAGCACGGTGGCGTGGCGGTAGGGGCCGGGTACCCGCACCCGGCCGTTGGGGGCAGGGTTGGGGGCGAGGCGGTAGCGGGCAGCCACGTCGGCGGTGGGCGTGGCCGTTATCACGCCGCCGCCCATCAGCGGCCGCAACATCAGGGCACCCGCAGGGCTGTAATTGGTGGCGGGGTTGAATTTCTGCCAGACTCCCTGCGAGCCGAAATACAGGTAATCGGCTGGTGAAGCATTGTTCAAATCGTAGCCAAACTCCACGAACTGCGTGGTAGGGGCTTGGCCGTAACCGGCAAAAAAGTTGCTGCTCACCTTCACTGGCGTATCAAACACCACGTCTACGTAGGGCTGGCCCGCTGGCAGCGTGAGGGGCACAGTAAAGGTTTTGGTGGCCTTGGGCTGGGCTGTGGGTTGGCTGCTGCCCTCCGCAACGTCCCAGATGGCGGCCGTGAGCGTGCGCCCGGCAGCAGTAGCCAGCACCGGATACAAACGCAGACCCCGCACTTGGTCGGGCTGGTTGAGGTCGAAGCGCAGGGCGTAGTAGCTGGGCGGACCGGTAGAGGCCGGGGCCAGGCTCAGCGAGGCCTCGGCCGTGCCGTCGTCGTAAGCGAAGTAGTCGCTCAGGTCGGTGCGGCGGCTAATGGTGTCGTTGGCGAGCGTGCGCGGGTCGGTTTCGTTGGTGATGAGCACCACCCGCTGCCGCAGCTGCTTGGGGGCGGGTGTAAGCGGCACGGCGGGCACGCTGGCTTCGCCGGCTATCGGGTACTGCCGGGCCTGGGCATCGAGCGAAGCGTTGCCCCGCAGAAAGCGCGAGGTGATGTTATCAGGCAGCACATCGAGCAGGCCCAACCAGGTAATGGGCGTGGGAGCGGGGCCGCCGTCGAGGTTGTTGGCCGTGGTAGGCGTGCGCGTTGTGGCCAGCTCGCTGGTGACGTTGGCATTGAACTGGTTTACCGGCATAGCCGTGTAGCGGCGCAGGGCGCTGGGTAGGGCCCGGCTGGTAGCAATGTCGCGGAAGGTCGAGTCGGTGGCCGAGCGGTTACGGTCTAGGCGCACGTAATCCACGCTCCAGGCGTCGCGGGCGTTGTAGAGGTAGCCGCTGGTACGAATCCGGAACTGAAAGGCGCCGTGCAGGTAAGCAGCCTGATCGATGGGCAGGGCCTTAAAGCGAAAGTTGGTCGTATCACCCGGACTATTGAGCCGCCACACCTCATCCCAGGTGCCGCCCTGGCCTTCGCGCTTGAACTCGACGTAGAGCGCGATGGGCCGGGTGCCGCTGGATTCGGGCCGGCCGCGCCGGGTGCCCGCCTGCCAGAAGAAGCTCAGATACACCTTGTCGGTAGGCTGCAGGCCACTCAGGTCGATGGGTTGCGAGGTCAGCGAGTCGGCGTCGCCCACCCGGCCGATGGCGCCGCGGGGCCGGCCGAGGCCATCGAGGCCATCGAGGGTGGCCACGTTGCGCGAAATGGGCCGGCGCGGATAGCGGTTGTTCACCAGTGCGCCGCCCGTTGGTTCCCAGCGCTGGGCATCGGGCCGGCCCTCGGGCTGGCGCGCAAAGTCATCGAAAAACGGCAGCGGCAGCACCACCGCCCGCTGGGCCGCGCCGGCGTCGCCCACCAGTGCGTGCGCCGGCTCCGAGCCCAGCGGCCGGACTTGCTGGGCTCGGCTTAGGGCGGGAATCAGTAGTAGCAACGAGGCCAGCAGATAGCAGTAGCGGTAGTTCATAAGTAAAAAAGTAAAGGCAGGTTTCGGGGCGAAGTATGTTTCGTAACGCGTCGCGCCAGCACATACGCGTATAAACGCAGCAAGGCCCGCTGGCGTGCAACGAACCTTGCTTTTCTGAGCTATTCGCTGACAGCTGAATGAATGAAAGCTATTAGTTGTTAGCTGACAGCTATTAGCTTTCGTTCATTCAGCTAACAGCTAACAGCTAACAGCTACTCTACCCCCTTCAGCGGGCCCGAGCCGGCCACCCACAGATCTACGAGCTGGCCCATGCGGATGGTGCTGCCGGCGCCAGGTACGGGGCGCTGCTTGGTGATGGTGCCGTCGGTTTCGCCGTTGCGGGCGGGTTCGTAGAAGATTTCGCCCACCTGCAGGCCCTGGCCCACGAGCAGGGTGGTGGCCTCGTCGGCGGGCATATTTACGAGGTTGGGCACCGGAAACTCCTGGTTGCCCAGCCCGTCGCCCACTTCCAGGTCTACGCGGGTGCCCTTAGTGATGGGGTCGCCGGCCGCTATTTCCTTGCCGTTCACCGACTGCCGCAGCACGGCGTCCTTCTGAATGTTGGGCACAAACTTGAGTTGGCCGACTATCAGATCGTAGCTTTTGAGAATCATCTGAGCATTTTTCACCGAGCCGTCGGTGAGCTTGGGCATCTTGATAACGGGCGGATTTTTCATTGACACCGTTACGTAAAGCTTGCGGCCCTGCTTCACCTGCTCGCCCGCTTTGGGCTCCTGCTGCAGTACCGTGCCGGGCTTTATTCCGGCGTTATAGGTGCTGTCATCGACCAGAAAATCCAGGTCCCGCTCGTCGAGGTAATCCTCCAGGTCGGCCTGGTTCATGCCCGTTACCTTGGGCACCACAATCGTTTCGCCGTGGTTGGTGGTGATGGGCAGATACACGAAGAAAAAGCCGAACCCCAGCGCCCCTACAAGCACCAGAATCAGGAGCAGGTGCTTGAGCAAATCGGCCGGCGTATCGGAGCGGAGAAAAGACATTTAGTTGGGAGAAGCTAGGAGTTGGAAGCTGAGAGCCAGAAGGGCAAAGTTAGGATATTGGCGCGGTGCCAGGCCAAAACCGCCTGACGTAGGGGCGGGGCTTGCCCCCGCTCACCATTCGCGCCGATTCAACGAGTCCGTTCAGCTGCGGGCGGGGGCAAGCCCTGCCCCTACATCGTGCGCACGGCCTGCTGCTGGGTGCGCTGCTTGCCGAACTCCAGAATCTGGTCGATGAACTGGTAGGGCGTGTAGCCGGCCAGCGCCGTCTGGTGGAAGATGCAGGTGGCCGGCGTCATGCCGGGCAGCGAGTTTACCTCAATGATGAGCACCTCCACCGCCCCGTTGGCGCGCACCCGCACGAAGGCGTCGATGCGGGCATAGCCCTGGATATGCAGGATTTCGGCCACCCGGCGCAGTTCCCGCTTCACTTCCTCCGAAATGCGCTGCCGCTCGGCGGCCTCCGGGGCGTAGCGGGCCGGGGTAATGTTCTGGCCTTCGCCGGCCAGAAACTTCTCCTCCAGGCTCAGCACCTCGCCCGTCGCCAGCGCCTCGGAGGCCTCAAACACCTCGATTTCCAGCTCGCCACCGGGGCCCCAGTGGGTAAGCAGGCCGCCGGTTACTTCCAGAAAATGCGCGGCGCCGTCGCGGTCAATCAGCGTCTCCACCAAAAAGGCCTCCTTGCGCGGGAATTCCTCCTTGAAGCCCAAACTAAGCGTGGTGGCCTCGGCGGGCAGCAAATCTTCCTGGTCGCGGAAGATGAGGCGGGTGAAGGCTTCCAGCTCCGCGCGGTTTTTGATTTTCTTCACCGCTGAAGAGCAGCCGTCGTCGGCGGGCTTGGCGATGAAGGGGTAGGGAAACTGGGTTTCGAGGCCGCGGAAGAAGCTTTCGGCGTCGGCGGCCCACTCTTGGCGGGCGGCCATGCGGTGCCCGGCCACCCGCAGGCCGGCTTCGCGCAGGCGGCGGTTGGTATCGAACTTGTTGATGGTGACCTGGCTGCTGGCCACGCCCGAGCCGTTGTAGGGCAGCCCGAACTGCTCCAGCTGCGCTTGCAGGGCCCCGTCTTCGCCGGGGCGGCCGTGCAGGGCAATAAACACCTCGTCTACCATGGCGGCCAGCTCCTCGAACGTTACCCGGCGGGGCTGGGTGGCGGCGGGGCCGGCGTAGGTGCTGGTAATACCCTCGGCCTCGCGGCGGATGCGCGCCAGAACCGGGTGGGTTTCGTGGCCGGCCTCGTGGTGCTCAATTTTCTCGCGGATGTCGTCGGCGTTGTCCTTGAGCATCACGTTGATGGGCAGTACATAGAGGCGGAATTCGGCGCTGCTGCCGGTCAGGAACACCGGCACCGGCTCATACTTGATGCTGGAGCTGAGCTTCTCGTAGATGTTACGCCCGCTTTCCACCGAAATGTGCCGCTCGGAGGAGTAGCCGCCCATAATCACGGCCACCCGAATGCGTTGTTGCTCGCCCGCGGCCCGCGCGGCCACGGCCGCATCGAGGCGGGCCAGCAGGGCCGCCAGCTTCACCGGCCCTAGCCCGCCGCGCCGCCGCGCCGCCAGCGAGGTACGAATCAGGTAAGTCAGGAACTGGCTGGGGTTGAGCCCGATTTCGGCCGCCTGATGGAAGAAAAACGAAGCCGGTAACATGCCCGACGTCGTGTTCGGGTCGTTAAGGAAAAGGGTGCCGTCGGCCTGAATAAAGCCATCGAGGCGGGCATATACCTGGAAGCCGAAGGTGCGGAACATGGTTTCGCAGGCGTCGCGGATGGCCTGAATATCGGCCTCGGGCAGGGCAATGGGCGTGATTTTACGAGCCAGGCCGGGCAGGTACTTCGAGCGGTAGTCGAACATCTCGTCGCCCTTCACAATCTCGGTGGGCGGCAACGCCAGCGGCTGGCCGTTGGAGTCTTCCACCACGATGCACGAGAACTCGCGTCCCTGCACGAAGCTTTCCACCAACACCTGCATTTCGCCCTCCACGCTTGTCAGCAGCACGCTTTCGGCCGTTTCCAGCCGCTCATTCAGCGCATGCAACAGCTCGTCAGGCCGATAGAGTATGCTTGAGCTATTAGCTGCTAGCTGTTGGCTGTTAGCTTCGTTCAGCGTGGAGCTGTCAGCTAACAGCTCCACGCTATCAGCTAAAACAACGGGCAGGCCAATACCGTCGCGGATATCGACGAGGCGCTGGAGCCAGCTGATTTTCTGGGCGTCGCTCAGGCCCTGCCACTCGGCCTGGGTTACGGTTTTGCGGAACAGGCTGCGCTCGATGGCCGCGGCGAACTGGGCCACGTCGGCTTCGCGCAGAATGCTGATACCGATGCTGCTGCCCTGGCGCGGAGCCTTGAACACCAGCGGCAAACCCAGCTCGCGCACCAGGTAATCCAGCGTGGCCTGCGGGTCGGCAGCATCCCATTCTTTGGCCGTAATCAGCCGAAAATCGGGGGTGGGCTGGCCCAAAGCCTTGAGTAGCTTCTTCTGGGCAACCTTATCAATACCGAACGCCGAGGGCAGAATGCCGGAGCCCGAATATGGAATGCCGTACCACTCCAACAGGCCCTGGATGGCCCCGTCTTCGCCGCCTGGCCCGTGCAGGGCCAGGAACGCGAAGTCGATGAGCTGGCTTAGCTCGCGCGGTTCCACGCGGCGGCCCACTTCGGCAATGATGGCGTCCTGCTCGGCGGCACTTAGTTCACCCAGGCTCTCGAAGTAGAGCTGCACCGGTACGCTGCTGGCCGGCAGCGCCGAAACGGGCGGGTAGAAGTCGCGGATGGTGCCCTTGTAAATGAACTCCCAGTTGAGCAGGATGAAGTTGCCGCTGCTGTCGACAAACACCGGCACGGCCTCAAACAGGGCCTTGTCGAGGTTGTCGTACACTGTGCGGCCGCCCGCAAAACTGATTTCCCGCTCCCGCGACGGGCCGCCAAAGAAGATGCCTATTTTCATACGAGGGTAAAGGTACGGGTTTGGGTGATTGGAGGGAGGTAATGGGGTGAGGAGGGCTGGGGTGACGGGGTGGGGAGGTTGTCATTCTGAGCGGAGCGAAGAATCTCGCTTGCAGTGCTAACCCCTATCATTGGGAATTACTTTGGCACGCGAGATTCTTCGCTCCGCTCAGAATGACAATCTCCCCACCCCGTCACCCCAGCCCTTCATCCCCCAAAGCCTTACCTTCGCCCCAAGCCAACCCTATTCCCATTCCATGAAAACCCTCGATCAATACAACTTCGCCGGCAAGCGGGCCGTGGTGCGCGTTGATTTCAACGTGCCGCTCGACAAAGACTTCGCCATCACCGACGACACCCGCATCCGGGCGGCCACGCCGACTATCAAAAAGATTCTGGCCGATGGCGGCTCCGTAGTGCTGCTCTCGCACCTGGGCCGGCCCAAAGGCGGCCCCGAAGACAAGTTTTCGCTTAAGCACATCGTAAGCCGCCTGAGCCAGGAGTACGGCCAGCAGGTGCAGTTTGCTGAGGATGCCCTGCAGGCCGAAGAGCAAGCCAAAAACCTGCAGCCTGGCCAGGTGCTGCTGGTTGAAAACGTGCGCTTTTATAAGGAGGAAGAAAAAGGCGACGCCGATTTCGCGGCCAAGCTGGCCAAGCTGGGCGACGTGTACGTGAACGATGCTTTCGGTACGGCCCACCGCCGCCACGCCTCCACGGCCGTTATGGCCGAAAGCTTCGTGCCCGCCGACCGCGTGGGCGGCTATCTGCTGCTGAGCGAGCTGGACAACGCCAAAAAGGTGCTGGAGCAGGCCGAGCGCCCCTTCACGGCCATCATGGGCGGGGCCAAAATCTCCGACAAGATCCTCATCATCGAGAAACTGCTCGACAAAGTGGACAACCTGCTCATCGGCGGCGGCATGGCCTACACGTTTGCCAAAGCGCAGGGCGGTAGCATCGGCAGTTCGCTGCTCGAAGAAGACAAGATGCCCCTGGCTCTGGAGCTCATCGAAAAGGCCAAGGCCAAAGGTGTCAACCTGCTGCTGCCCACCGACAGCCTCATTGCCGATAAATTCGCCAACGACGCCGAAACCAAAGTAGCGGCCAACGACCAGATTCCGGATGGCTGGCTCGGCCTCGACCTTGGCCCCGATTCCATCAAGGCCTTCACCGAGGTGGTGCGCAACTCCAAAACCATCCTCTGGAACGGCCCGATGGGCGTGTTCGAGCTGCCCACTTTCGCCAAAGGCACCACGGCCGTAGCCCAAGCCATTGCCGACGCCACCCGCGAGTCGGGCGCTTTCAGCCTCATCGGCGGCGGCGACTCGGCGGCGGCCGTCAACCAGCTTGGTTTCGCCGATCAGGTAAGCTACATCAGCACCGGTGGTGGCGCGCTGCTCGAGTACATGGAAGGCAAAGAACTGCCCGGCGTCGCGGCGCTGGAAGCGGAGCAGGCATAAGACAGGAACAAGCGAAACGGCCGGCCACTGGATGATGCTTCCAGTGGCCGGCCGTTTCGCGTCTGGGGCAGCCGGTTCAGCGAAAACCTGCTGAACCGGGCCGGTTAGCTTGTTGCTGCAGGTCCAGCAGCTGCTCGTGCGTAATAACCTTCTGCTCGTATAGGGTCGCGTAGGCTTCGAGCTGCTGTTGGAGGGGCAGATAGGAGTTGAACCGGGCGTAGCGGGTCCACAGGTAGTCCTTGGTATGATTGCGCACGGCTACTGCAAACTCCTCAATCGTTGCCCGCTCGGAGTCGCGGTTGCCCAGCATGATGCTGCCGGCGCCTGTGGTGAAGGTAATGGTCCAGCGCCACCGGGTATACGTGAAATAGCAGAGCCCCAACACCAGCAGGCCCAGCAACGACATACCGACCTGCTCGGACCAGGCCGGCAATGGGTTTTCGGCCCACTGCGCAAAGTAGCTGATCAGGAGCGCCCCCGCGAAGAAGGTCAGGTAAATTGGAAACGAGGTTTCAGCGGCCGTACGTACGGGCAGCAGCTGCTCGTACGGAATTTCCAGCCGCAGTTGCCGGAAAAGTCCCTGCTGGTCAACCAGCAGCCCGTCGGCGGTAGTAGTCAGGCGCGTGTAACCTCGAATCGGGTGCTGCTGGTAGAGTTCCATCGCGCAAGAAGGGCGGGTTAATTCAGATAGGGCGTTTCCAGGTCCATGCCCATGAGTTTGAGGGGCTCCAGGGAGGGGCGGCCGGTGAGGCGGGTGCTGAGAATGCGCAGCTCGGGCTCACTCAGCACATCGAGGTTGTGGAGCCAATGCAGACGGTGGAGCTGCAGTTCAATGGGCCCCAACGGATTGACCTGGGCGTATTCCTGGCGCAGGTAGGCGTGGGCGCGCAGGCGTAGCGCCTCAGTGAAGGTGTCGAGGGCGGCGCGTTGGCCGGGCCTATCGTGCAGGCTCAGGCGGATGCGGTTGGTGGCCAGCGTGGCCGTGCGGCCGAAGTAGCGGCGTGCCAGCCACAGCCCGACCAGGCCCAGTACAAAGCCCAGGCCGGCGGCCCACATTTCGGGCGGTACGGGCGCGCCGGCCTTATCGGTAACCAACCGGCTTACGCCCTGAAACCCGAACCAGACCAGCAGCCACAGCCAGGAAGGCGGCAGCCGCACCGGAGCCGGGGCCTCAAACTCCAGCCCCACCGGCAGCAGCTCCTCGTACGGAATCTCGGTTTCCAGCCACGGCGTGCCGTTGCGGCGGCGCTGGCTCACGTACAGGCCGTGCTGGCGCAGCAGCAGCAGCGAAGAACCGCGAAAAATATGCTTTTGAGAGAATTGCGGGAAAGTCATCTATAGAAAGAAAACGATAAAACCTGTTGTTCCGGGCAGCACCCAGAATGGGAGTGGAGCCTTCTGAATGAAGCGGGCGAAGGCCGATTACTGGATAATGATAGGGGAAGGCGCAAAGCAGAGGACAAAAATAAGCAGCATCAGCCAGCCCAGTACCTTACGGCCCGGCGAGAGTGGCCGTTCGTCGGGCGCAGGCGGGTGGAAGATGCCGGTGGCACGGGCCAGCAGCAACCCGAACAGCAGCCAGCCGGGGTTGCCTTGTATACCCGGAAATCCGGAGGCCAGCGCTATTTGCCCCAGCCACACGGAAGCTCCCAGCAGCAGCGCCCGCCGGGCCGTGGGCACTGCCCGGCGCAGCACCAGCCATAAGTACAGCGCATAGGGCAGGCTCCAGGTCAGCCAGTCGTCGGTGCTGGTATTCAGGATGAACAGGCCGAGTCCGGCGTAGAAAATGAAGGCTACAAATAGCAGGATGGATACCCGCGCCGCCCGGCGCGGCCCCAGCAACCCGTACACAATATGGCCGCCATCGAGCTGGCCGATGGGCAGTAGGTTGAGGGCCGTGAAAAACAGCGAAAACACGCCCGCCACCAGCACTGGGTAGTGCAGCAGTTCGTAGGGGTGGGGCAGCAGCGCCGGATCGGCCAGCAGCGCGGCCATAGCCTGAAACAGCAGCGGCTGCCCCAACGTGACCACGCTGCCAGCCGGCATATTCTGGTAGGCGTAGCGGCCGTACTCGGCCCCGTACTGCCGTAATTCGGGATGAATCTGAAACAGGTATTCCAGTGGTGGCAGGTGCGTGAGGCCGTACCAGAGCACGCCTACGGCCACCACAAAGCCCGCCAGCGGCCCGGCCAGCCCCACATCAAAAAACTCGCGCCGCGAATGAATCTGCTCCTTGATGCGGATAACTGCGCCAAACGTGCCAAAGCCCAGCGGCAGCGGAATAAAGTAGGGCAGCGAACTGCTGATGCGGTTGTAGCGGGCCGTGAAGTAGTGCCCGAACTCGTGCACCGTAAGCACCGCCAGAAACGGCCCCGCGTACCACAGGCCCGGCTTCAGCGCTGCCCACACTTGCACCAACGGCTGCGCCAGCAGCTCGAAGGGCAGCATCGTTTGCAGAAAGGTGTTGTCGGTGAGCGTTACGCCGGCCAGCGTGGTGGTGAGCAGGGTAACCAGAAACAGCAGCAGGTGCAACCCGTAGCGGGCCGGCCGGGGCCACGGCCGCTCATAGCGCCGGAACGCTACTTGCGCATCAGCCGCTGCCTCCGCCGCCGTGAAGGTGGGCGTTCCGGCCGCGTCGGGAAACGGCAGGGGCAGCAGTGGTTCCGGCGGCGGGGTAGGTTCGGGCCGGGTGGGGTCAGGCGGAAAAGGCACGGATAGCGGCGGGCAGGGCGTCCTGCAAAGTAAGGGGCGGAGTCAGGAAAAGCGTGTGCAGCCCCAGCCGGCGGGCCGTGGCAATATGCTGGGGGCTGTCTTCGATAAACAACGTATCGGCGGCCTGCCAGTTCATTTCGCGTAGCGCGTGCCGGAATATTTCCTCGCCCGGCTTGCGCAAACCCACTTCCTGCGAGTAAAATACCCGGTCGAGGCAGTCGGCAATACCGTTCTGCAGGCCGTACTGCGCCCGTAGCCGCCGGTTGATTTCGGTGATGTGCAGGTGGTTGGTATTGGAAAGCAAGGCCGTTTGGTAGCCCTGGCGGCGCAAATCGGCTATCAACGCCAGCCGTTCGGCCGGCACGTCGAGTAGCATGGCGTGCCAGGCGGCGTCGAGCTGCGCATCGGTGGCCTGCAGGCCGTAATGCTCGCGCAGCCCGTCCCGGAACTCGGCCGCCGAAATGTGGCCGGTTTCCAGTTGGTCGAACATCTCGGCTTGGGCGGCCTGCGTGAATTCAATGCCGCTGCCCAGGGCCCGCATAGCCTCCAGCGTACGGTTGTAGTCGATATTGATGATGACGCCGCCGAAATCGAACAGCAGGTGCGGAAGTTTTTCAGCCATAGGGTTGGAGCGAAGCAAAGGTATGCGTAGAAGCAGGCGACCGGGCTGGCGCCCCACTGCATAACGCAGGTAGCCGCCAGCTTTGCCGGATAAAAAATTGCAAATGCAACCGCAAAAGTCGAAGTTTGCAGGGCTGAAACCAACCGCCCTGGCAGTTGAATAAGCAACGGGCCTATAGCTCAATTGGTTAGAGCAGCTGACTCATAATCAGCAGGTCACTGGTTCGATTCCAGTTGGGCCCACAAAATGCCGTTGTAAATAGCTGTTTATCAGTTGTTTACAACGGCATTTTTTATTCCTGGGACAGGTGGCGGGACAAAAAAATCCTTTTGCTCAACTTTCTAGGGTGTCCTGCTTGCCAAAAGCTGGGTTTAACTTACTTTCAGACCTCAACATTAACGGTGCTAACTATTATCACTGATTTAGCTAGTGCTTATCCCCCAATTAATAGAAAAACCTATGAGTGACGTTTTAGAAGTCCAAATCATGCCCACTACCGGCTCGTTGTACCAGCGAGGGTTCGACATCGACACCATGGAAGTGGAGCCAGGCGAGACGTTTGTAATCGATAAGAAATTCGAGGGGAGCATCAGCTGCGAGGAAGAGAACTACATCTTCTGGGATAGAGACCAATTCACCAACCAGAAAGAGCAAGCCGAACCCGACGACGCCTACTTCCTTCGTCCCGGCAGCTATCTGTTCCATGATGATGGTATCACTATTGAAAAGCTGAAATAATTAGCTGCCATGATTCATGTACTTGTAGTACCCGAAATAGACGAATTCAAGGAGTCCGTTTCGCACGAAGACACGATTCTGATTAACCTAAGTCTGGGCAACCCAAAGCTCAAGCACTGGAATGCCCGGTACGTGGCTCCCTGCTGGATATATGGCAGTGAACCCGGCATCCGTCGAATCTATCATATCCTCGACGTCAGCAACGACGGCCAGAGTACCGTGCTTAAGCTGGGTAACTCCTTCCTGCTCGATAAGGTCTGGAATGGGATGGGCCAGTCACGCCGCTTCGAATACCACCCTCTGAAGAACTTTGGTTTCGTTGAAGTACAGGAAGGCTTCCTGATGAAATTCAAAGTCTGACACCGTAGTTTTAATAAGCTGCCCCTCACAGCCGTGCGGGGCAGTTTTGCATTACCCCTTAGTCATTTCGCCCCGTGGCCAAACAGAAGAAAGTAGTTGCCGAAGAGCCGCTCGAAAAGCAGCTCTGGAAAACCGCCGACAAGCTCCGCAAAAACATTGATGCCGCCGAGTACAAGCACGTGGTGCTGGGCCTCATCTTCCTCAAATACATTTCCGACTCCTTCGAGGAGCACTACGCCAAGCTGCTGGCCGGCGAGGGCGAGTACGCCGGGGCTGACCCCGAAGACCAGGACGAATACAGAGCCGAAAACGTCTTCTTCGTGCCGGAGTACGCCCGCTGGCAGTTCCTGCAAAACAACGCCAAAGCCAGCCAGATAGTGGTGCGCGACCCCGAGGGTAAGGACATCACCGTGGGCATCGGCGGGGCCGTGGACAATGCCATGGACTGGATTGAAAAGGACAACGCCCCGCTGAAAGGCGTGCTGCCCAAAGTATTTGCCCGCCAGAACCTGGACCCCACCAGCCTGGGCGAGCTGATTGACCTGGTAGGCAACATCGCCCTGGGCGACGCCAAGGCCCGTAGCGCCGACGTGCTGGGCACCGTGTTCGAGTACTTCCTGGGCGAGTTCGCGCTGGCCGAGGGCAAGCAGGGTGGCCAGTTCTACACCCCGCGCAGCGTAGTAGAGCTGCTGGTAGAAATGCTGGAGCCCTACCAGGGCCGCGTGTACGACCCCTGCTGCGGCTCGGGCGGCATGTTTGTGCACTCCGAGAAATTCGTGACTGAGCACCAGGGGCGCGTCAACGACATTTCCATCTACGGGCAGGAAAGCAACCAGACCACTTGGCGGCTGGCCAAGATGAACCTGGCCATCCGGGGCATCGACAGCTCGCAGGTGAAGTGGAACACCGAGGGCTCCTTCCTCAACGACGCCCACCGCGACCTAAAGGCCGACTACATCATTGCCAACCCGCCCTTTAACGTGAGCGACTGGGGCGGCGAGCTGCTGCGCACCGATGGCCGCTGGAAATATGGCGTGCCCCCCGCCGGCAACGCTAACTTCGGCTGGATGCAGCACTTCCTGCACCACCTGGCTCCCACGGGACAGGCGGCCGTGGTGCTGGCCAAGGGCGCGCTCACCTCCAAAAGCTCGGGCGAGGGCGACATTCGCCGGGCGCTGGTGGAGGGCGGTGTCATCGACTGCATCGTGAACCTGCCGGCCAAGCTGTTTCTGAACACCCAGATTCCGGCCGGCCTGTGGTTTATGAACCGCAACCGCCAGGGCGATGCCCGCTTCCGCGACCGTAGCGGCGAGATTCTCTTCATCGACGCCCGCAACCTGGGCTTCCTGGTGAACCGCCGCACCCGCGAGCTGAGCGACGACGACATCCGGCGCATTGCCGACACCTACCACCAGTGGCGCACCATTGGCGGCAGCTACGAGGACGTGTCCGGCTTCTGCATGGCCGCCCCCCTGGCGCGGGTGCAGGAGCTGGACTACGTGCTGACCCCCGGCCGCTACGTGGGCCTGCCCGACGACGAGGACGAGTTCAACTTCACCGAGCGCTTTACCACGCTTCGGGCGGAGCTGGAGGCGCAGCTGAGCGAGGAAAGCGCCCTGAACAAGCTGATTGCGGATAACCTGGCGAAGATTTTAACGGCGTAGGAAGTATGAGCGGGCAGACAGAAATAATGTGGGGGGAAGAAGCCAAAGAGAAAGTAGTAGCTGCTCAAGCAACTGAGTGGCCGGAGTATAACCTGAACCTTGTGTATGATTTTGCTTCTGGGCTTTCAAAACCACGAGAAGAATTTGGTTTCGGCTTCGGCTTTCTAGCCTTTAAGGATGTGTTCCATAACTACTTCCTGCCGGAGACTTTGTCGAACCTTGTAAATTCAACCGAGAAGGAACGTAAAAGCGGTTCTATAAAGCGTGGGGACCTATTTCTTACTCGAACAAGTGAAACCCAAGAGGAACTAGGAATGAGTTCGGTGGCACTGAAAGATTATCCGGACGCGACATTTAATGGATTTACGAAAAGATTACGCCCAAAAGGTACAATTGAAGTTCTGCCAGAATTTGCAGGCTTCTTTTTCCGTTCGCCCAAATTCCGTGCGGAGGTAACAAGTATGTCATCTGTGACAACGCGGGCCAGTCTCAACAATGAGATGATGTCAGCGCTGAAAATCACAGTTCCTTCTTTACCCGAACAACGTGCAATTGCCAATGTGCTGAGTTGTCTTAATGACAAAATAGACCTGCTGCACCGGCAAAATGCCACCCTAGAAGCCTTGGCGGAAACGCTGTTTCGGCAGTGGTTTGTGGAGCAGGCGAAGGAGGAGTGGGAGGAAGGAAAATTGGGCGACGTTATAAACGTGAAAGGTGGTACAACGCCAAGCACTAAAGAATCGGAATTTTGGGAGGGCAACGTCCACTGGACAACACCAAGGGATTTGTCAAATCATACCTCAGTATTCATGTTTGATACTGAAAGAAAAATTACGGAAAAAGGTCTAGCGAAAATCGGCTCTGGTCTATTGCCAATCGGTACAGTCTTATTGTCGTCCCGCGCACCAATTGGATATCTGGCGATAACAAATATTCCACTGGCTATTAATCAAGGATACATTGCCATTATATGCGATAAGCTGGTTTCTAATTATTTCATGTTCTTATGGTGCAAGGTGAATTTGGAAGAAATCAAAAGTCAAGGTAACGGCTCAGTATTTCAGGAAATCTCAAAATCTACTTTTAAGGAGATGAAGTTTACTATTCCCCCTAAGCTACTTATAGAGGATTTTGATGTCTTAGTTGAGCCATATTTTGAGAAGATAAGAATCAATCAAACCCAAATTCGCACCCTTTCCACCCTCCGCGACACGCTGCTACCGAAACTGATGAGCGGCGAAGTGCGCGTGGCCTACTAATTCTATTTCTATCCTGCTACCCATGGCGAAACTCACCGAAAACGCAATCGAAGAACTCGCCATCGAGCTGCTGGAGCAGCTGGGGTATCAGTACTGCTACGGGCCGGCGCTGGCCCCCGGCGAGCCCGCCGCCGAGCGGGCCTCCTTCGCCGACGTGCTGCTGCTGGAGCGGCTGCGCGCTGCCATTGCGCGCCTCAACCCCACCGTGCCGCCTGAGGCCCGCGAAGACGCCCTGCGGCAGGTGCGCGACATTGCTTCGCCCGAGCTGCTGGCCAACAACGAGGCGTTTCACCGCCTGCTCACCGAGGGCGTAACGGTGGGCAAGCAGCAAGACGGGCAGGAGCGGGGCGAGGTGGTGTGGCTGGTCGATTTCCAGCACCCCGCCCGCAACGAGTTTCTGGCCGTGAACCAGCTCACCATCATCGAAAACGGCCACCACAAGCGCCCCGACGTGGTGCTGTTCGTCAACGGCCTGCCGCTGGTGGTGCTGGAGCTGAAAAACGCCGCCGCCGATGCCGCCACCCTCAAGTCGGCCTACCAGCAGCTCGACACCTACAAGGCCCTGATTCCGGGCCTGTTCACCTACAACGGCCTGCTGGTGGTGTCCGATGGGCTGGAGGCGCGGGCCGGGTCGCTGTCGGCAGGCTTCAGCCGCTTCATGGCCTGGAAATCGGCCGACGGCCTGGCCGAAGCTTCGCCCCTGGTAAGCCAGCTCGAAACCCTGCTAACCGGCATGCTGGCCCCCGCCACCCTGCTCGACCTGCTGCGCCATTTCGTGGTGTTCGAGAAGTCGAAGAAGGAGGACCCCAAAACGGGCGTCATTGCCATTACCACGGTCAAGAAGATAGCCGCCTACCACCAGTACTACGCCGTAAACGCCGCCGTGCAATCGACGCTGCGGGCGGCTGGCTACGCGCCTGAGGCACCCACGCTGGTGCAGGAAGCCCCCGTGCGCTACGGCCTGCCCGACGTGCAGTCCCAACCCTTCGGCGACCAGAAAGGCGGCGTGGTGTGGCACACCCAGGGCAGCGGCAAGAGCCTGAGCATGGTGTTCTACACCGGCAAAATCGTGCAGGCCATGGCCAACCCCACGGTGGTGATGATAACCGACCGCAACGACCTCGACGACCAGCTCTTCGACACCTTCGCCGCCTCCACCCAGCTGCTGCGCCAGGAGCCCCGGCAGGTAGAAAGCCGCGAGCAGCTGAAAGAGCTGCTGCGCGTGGGCTCGGGCGGGGTGGTGTTCACCACCATCCAGAAGTTTCAGCCCCAGGAGGGCAACGTGTACGAAGAGCTGTCGGCCCGCCGCAACATCATCGTCATCGCCGACGAAGCCCACCGCACGCAGTACGGCTTCAAGGCCAAAAACGTGGACGTGAAGGACGAAACCGGGGAAGTAGTAGGCACCAAAGTGGTGTACGGCTTCGCCAAGTACCTGCGCGATGCCCTACCCCACGCCACCTACCTCGGCTTCACGGGCACGCCCATCGAGCATACCGACGTAAACACCCCCGCCGTGTTCGGCAACTACATCGACATCTACGACATCGCCCAGGCCGTGGAAGACGGGGCCACGGTGCGCATTTACTACGAAAGCCGCCTGGCCAAAGTAAGCCTGAGCGAGGAAGGCAAGCAGCTGGTAGCCGACCTCGACGACGACCTGGACCAGGAAGACCTGACCAACACCCAGAAGGCCAAAGCCAAATGGACCCAGCTCGAAGCCCTCATCGGCAGCGAGCGGCGCATCGCCACCATCGCCCAGGACATCGTAACGCACTTCGAGCAGCGTCAGGAGGTGTTCGAGGGCAAGGGCATGATAGTGGCCATGTCGCGCCGCATCGCCGCCGACCTCTACGCCGCCATCGTGGCCCTGCGCCCCGCCTGGCACTCCGACGACCTCACCCAAGGCCGCCTGAAAGTGGTGATGACCTCCGCCGCCACCGACGGGGCCATAATTGCCAAGCACCACACCACCAAGCAGCAGCGCCGCGCCCTGGCTGAGCGCATGAAAGACCCCGCCGACCCGCTGCAGCTCGTGATAGTGCGCGACATGTGGCTCACCGGCTTCGACGCCCCCAGCCTGCATACGCTCTACCTCGACAAGCCCATGCAGGGCCACAACCTGATGCAGGCCATTGCCCGCGTCAATCGCGTGTACAAGGACAAGCCCGGCGGCCTGATAGTCGATTACCTCGGCATTGCCTCGGAGCTGAAAAAGGCGTTGTCGTTCTACTCCAGCGCCGGCGGCAAGGGCGACCCCGCCATTGCCCAGGAGCAGGCCGTGGTGCTGATGGAAGAAAAGCTGGAAGTGGTGCAGGCCCTTTACCACGGCTTCGCCTACGACCACTACCACGAGGCCGGCACCAGCCAGAAGCTGGCCACCATCCTGGCCGCCGAGGAGCACATCCTGGGTCTGCCCGATGGCAAGAAGCGCTACCTCAACGAGGTAATGGCCCTGTCGCAGGCCTTTGCCATTGCCATTCCGCACGAGCGGGCACTGGCGGTTAAGGACGAAATCGGCTTCTTCCAGGCCGTGAAGGCCCGCCTAGCCAAGTTCGACCACACCGGCTCGGGCCGCACCGACGAGGAAATCGAAACCACCATCCGGCAGGTTATCGACAAGGCCCTAGTATCGGAGCAGGTAATCGACGTGTTCGACGCGGCCGGCATCAAGAAGCCCGACATCTCCATCCTTTCCGAAGAATTCCTGCTGGAATTGAAGGGCATGGAGCACAAGAACGTGGCCCTGGAAGTGCTCAAAAAGCTGCTGAACGACGAGCTGAAAGCCCGCGCCAAGCAGAACCTGGTGAAAAGCAAAAGCCTGATGGAAATGCTGGAAAGCGCTATCAAGCGCTACCACGCCAAAATCATCACCGCCGCCGAAGTGATGGACGAGCTCATCAAGCTGAGCAAGGACATCGTGCACATGGACAGCGAGGCCAAAGCCCTCGGCCTGACCACCTTCGAATACGCCTTCTACACGGCCGTCGCCAACAACGACAGCGCCCAGGAACTGATGGAAAAAGAGAAGCTGCGCGAGCTGGCTGTAGTCCTCACCGAACGGGTCCGCACCAACGCCTCCATCGACTGGACCATCAAGGAAAGCGTGCGCGCCAAGCTCAAAGTCATCGTGAAGCGTACCCTACGCCAGTTCGGCTACCCACCCGATATGGAGTTGCTGGCCACCGAAACGGTGTTGAAGCAAGCGGAGCTTATTGCGAACGAGCTGACGAAGAAGTAGAGGATTCGCCGTATGCAAAAACAGAAATCCCCGCAGAAGCAATTTTGCGGGGATTTCTGCCTTCAATAAATACGATACTCGCTGCCTATTCGGCCCTGCTCGGCCGTGGCAAACCGGTTCTTCTGGATGGTAGCTACACCTTCGTGGCACCGGATGATTATGTCCACCTCATGCCCCCAGCTACCATCTCCCCGGTACTCCTTGCCGTCTTTGTGGGCGTGGCTGATGAAGATGTGGCTGATATGCTGGCGGAACATGGGCATTTGGCAATCGTTAGCGGTGGCTTTCACATGGAAAGGGTGGATGCCAAGTACCGTAATGGAGTCATACACGATGGTCCGAAGCTCCAGGTACCCACCGGCCGATTGACCGGTGGACTGACCGGAGCCAGCGAGCAATCTATTGGCGGGTAAAGCGCGGTTTCCAGCTAATTGACCGGACGTTTGACCGGTCGCGCCGGGGAACAGTAGCTGACGCCATTCAACCCTGGAGTTGGGTAACCGGTTGGCGAAAACGAAACGATCCGGTCGCGTAATGGTGCGGGCCTGCTTTTGGCGCAAGGTGGCGCTGGAGAGGTCCTCCTCACCGGATATGTAGAGCACTTTGCGGAATGAGGCCATTTGATTGGCCATGATCATGCTCATGGTGGATTTGCCACTCCCTGGCAACCCCCAAATCAGCATCTGGAACGGATGAATCAGTTCGCCCAAAAATGCCCGTAGCTCAGGTGGTAAATCAGGTCGATGCTGGCCTGATTGCCTGCCCGCAGGGATTTGTTCTGAAAGGGTAGCGGTAATCAAGGGTATTGCTGAACCCGCCGTACCGGGCTTTGAGGCCTCAGTTGGGGAGGGGATGAGCTGATGATGCGCGATTTTTCCTGCGAGGTCAATGAACCGTTTAGCGGCATAGCCGGCGACGCCGGAGTTGGCTGATTTCCGCCTTTCTCCGGAGTTTCGGCTTATTGTTGACCGGTCAGGAGTGACATTGGACTGGCCCAAGTTCCCATTCGCTTTGTAGAATTTACGACAGGCATCTTGGCAAAATCGACGATTTCTATTGCCTATAAAAGGGGCGCCACATGATTGGCAATTATTAGGGTGAGCCATGTTTAGGAAGGAATGATCAAGTGTGAAAATTGATATCGGAATAAGCATACCACTTGCCTTATAGGCCCGCCTGGAGTGGAGTGGTACGCTATACTGCGCGGTTGGAAAGCAGCAAATCTGTCTGAATTCCAGCGTCCGGACCGGCTAGAGCGGTCAGGCTTTCGTGTAAGGTGTAAGTCCCTTCCACGTTGTCTTTGACGACCATCTGCGCATTCGTCATGGCTTTGAGTAAGCTGGCCGCCCTCGTTGTCTTAACCTTTGCGTATTGCTCAATCCGGGCTGTTATTTCTTTATGTCGCAGCACGTCTGTGCCAAGGGGAAAGCATTCCAGCGCTAGTTGCCGTTCCTTCGCGTGCTTTTCGGTAACTACTTGTTCCGCTGCATCTGCATCCGTAACGAAGAAGTGTCGCTTGTCAGACCATCGAAAGTAAACAGTTTCAAAATCTGGCCCATTTCGTAAAATCCGGCTAGTGATAGTATGTAGTTGCTTGGCCTTGTCTTTGGCTACGGCAATTACACCACCACCCTTGCGTTCTGCTTCGCTACCTAAGTGCCCCCGCATCTTGCCTTCCCCACCCGGGTTCTCGTGCACGAGCAGCAAGATGGTAGTCTGCAATTTCGAGGCGTACATCATGAACATGTCCACGATACGGCCACTATCCGTCGCGCTGTTTACGTCGTCAATCAAATCTGCCAAGCCGTCTATGATCCATAGGTGTGCCTTTGGGTAGATTTCAAATAACTGTTTGACTTTTAGCAGCTTAATGGCTTTGTTGTCCTCGCGAAAATTGAAAACATGCAGGTTGGCAGGTTGGTCGGCTACATCCAGCACCTTACAGATATTCTTGACTTGCTTCAGTGTGTTAGCCTTTGGCTGCTCTGTATCGACGAGAATTACTTCTTTTCCATAAGCGTAATCCGTCTGAATTGAGAGAGTGTCGATTCCCGATTTGTCGCGCAGTAGTGCACTGGCCGCGATGAATGTGCACACTGCGGTTTTACCAGCCTTAGGCTTACCTGCAATGAAGGAAATGTCACCTTGGACGGCTATAACTTCTCCAGCAATACGGACAACAGGAATTAGGTCAGGGATATTTGAATCAATGCGAATTTCATCTGCTGCTGCATCAGTAAACAGGGCTGGTTCGCTTACATCAGCACCAAGGTGCTGCAGTCGTTCCCTCCAGTTATCAGCTTCATAGTTCATCGCTGTTTTTCCTGGCTTAAGGAAGCTATTACGAGATCAATGAGGAGGTCAAAGTGCTTGTCTAGCTTACCTACATAAGGTTGATCCAAATGACGGAAAGCCAAGCTGCGCTTCAAGTTTCCGATTTCCATATTCAGGGCTCGATTCTCAACTCTAAGTAGCGTGTCCTCCAGGACCAAGCTGGTGAAGAGAAGTTCATATCCCTCATAGAATCTTATTAGCTTTTCGATATGTCGTGCTTGTGCTTTATTAGCAGGCCTTTTTAGCAGCTCGAACTGACGTATTTTATAATCTAGCGTTTGGCGAAAACTGACGAGGTTAGTACGGTGCTGTTCTTCATCGAGCAGCAATCTGGAGGAGGACATGGGAAAATGATTAGAGTATGCCTAAATGCTATCTGCGACGCTGATATTTCTCGTGGTTTCGACCTGCTTGCAGGACCTCGTCTTGCTTGAAGTAGATGCGGCGACCGAGACGTAGAAAGGGAACAGTGCCATTCTTCATCCACTCGGTGAGCGTAGTTTTGGAGATGCCGAGTTGCTGGCAAACCTCGTCTTTTGTGTAAAGTCGCTTTGTATCGGGACTATCTGCAAGAGCGCTTCCTGTAGAGATCTGATTCAACGCCTTAAGTACCGTGCTCAAAACCTTATCCTGAAGCTGCGTCAGGAAAGTGTCGGGTATTTCGATATTCATGTTTTTGTGGTTTAGGATATGTAAGGTTAGGTTATAAACGGAAATTTAAAAAATATGAAGCAAGCTAGAAATCGAGTAAGCATTAAACAACGCAGTCAAAGTGCCTTTTAACGGGACTAAGCTGTAGTCCCCTTAGATTTGAACATATTTGTGTTAGTGATGCTGAGGGTGCATTTGAGAGTTTTAAATGTGATTTTTATAACAATAGAAGTTTTTGAAAAAAAATAATTTTTTCGAGCGAAAAAAAGTGATGCTCACGTAGGTGGGCATCACTTTTGAGTCGTTTCCGAGAATGTTACAGCTACAATCTGGCTTCGCGATTGAGGTATGCACCAAACTCCTGCATCACGACTACATCGTTTATTTTCAAGTAGGAGAATAGGGTCTTGATGTTCTTGTGCCCTGTAATGCGCATTACAACTTCAGGACGCATCCCACCTTGTAATGCCAGAGTCACAAAGGTGCGTCGCGCTGTGTGCGTGCAAACTAGTTGCCACTTCGGCTGAACGGTGATGACTTTATCTTTGCCACGCAGCTTAGAGGTAGATGTATGAGCTTCTAGTTTTGCTAGCTTAGCTATCTGCTTTAGATCAGCATTAGTCTTCTGATTTGTTTTGACTGGTAGTGCCTTGGCTTGTTTCCCTGCGTATTTTTTGAGAATAGATTGAGCTAAGGGAGACAAAGGGATTTTGAGCAAATCTTCCGTCTTCTGAGTTACTAGTATGAGATGATCTTTGTGTACTTGATCAGGACGTAAGGCAGCGACATCTGAAAAGCGGAGACCTGTTTCGCACTCGAAAACAAATACATCGCGAGTTCGCTCCCAGCGGAGTATATAATCTAGATTCAGATTAGCTATTGCTGCCTTTTCGTCGGTGGTGAGATACACAACTTCCGGCTCGATCCTATCTAGCTTTCTAAACCGGGTGTGATACTGGAACTCGTGCAAGCCCTGACTGTGCGTTACTGACAAGAACACCTTGAGATTTTTAATAACATTGTTAACCGATGTATTTGTCAGGTTGACGGTCTTGAGCAGATAGTTTTTAAACGTCTCGGAAAACGCCACATCCAGCGTGCTGAATTCCAGCTTATAATGCTTGGCTTTACTAAAAGCCACTAAGTGGTTACGGAACGTAACATAGCCCTTAACAGTGGAGGGTTTCATATCACGTTTGCTAGACTCCAGCCAGTTGTTGATGTGATCAACAAAAGTCACTGGTTCAGGAACGGCGCCAGTTAGCACCCGCACGATAATTCCATGCAGGCTGTCAATGGTTGTCGCTTGGCCTTTGGCAGCCATGGCAAAGTGATGCGCGTCTAGCTCATCAATCAGGCGTCTAAGCAGCTTGTTGGCATCTGAGAAGCTTGTGAAGTTCTTTCGGAACTGTTGGGCTTTGCTATCCCACTGGATGGGTGAAACCGAAAGAGGTGTGTAGAGCTTCTTTCGTTTGCCGTTTAAATAGCAAGCGGCATAGATAGCCGTAGTGGATTCCGTTTGGGGATCCGTGAGGTAGTACTTGGTCCGTAACACAGGGGAGGGTTTATAGCTTCGACCAAAGGTATACGAGATTGTGTGCTGGGACAAGTCACGGGACAAAATTTCCGATCTTCCCCTGTTCTAACTGGTTCTTAATTATTACAAATGTTGCCTGATTGTGCCTAAACAGCTATTTGAAGGCAGGTTTAAGAAGGGTAGAATAAAAGGTTGGTAGTCCAGTTGGGCCCACGCAAAAGCCCCCTTACAGCGCTGTAAGGGGGCTTTTGCGTGGGCCCAACTGGAATCGAACCCCTAATTAGTTCTGTAGCGTGAACAGCGGTAGCGGTTGCAGTTTCGTGTATTCTCTGCCTAATTGCTCCATCTCGGCCCGATGCAGCTGCAAGTAGCTGTTGAAACGCATGGCGGCCTGGTCGTAGCGCGTTCGAAAGCCCACCAGTTCCGCGTCGGCTTCCTGAATTTGGCCGGTTAGCACCAAGGCGGGCGTGGCCTCCGCATCGGGTGAAGTGGGTAGCGGCACCAAGGCATATACGGCCTGCAACAGCGAATCCTGGGCCGTATCGTAGGCATCAATGAGGCCCGAGTCGGCCATGCTTTGCTCGGAGTAGCGGCGGGCGGGCAGCCGGTCGTTGGCGTACTGCAAGCGGGCCAGCGCGGCGCGGTCGGCACCCGGAAGGCCGCTTAACTCGCGCAGCAACTCCTTGGTGTCACGCTGTTTGGCGTTGTCGGATTGCTGCATCTCGCCCCAACGGGCGGCCACAGTATCCCGCAGAATATTAAGTTGAACTTTTACGGCCTGGGCCGAGGCCGGGTCGATGGGGGCCGGAGTGCGGTTGCAACTGGTCATCAGCAACCCCAGCGCCAGCAGTAGCGCGACAAAACGCATCATAAAAACTAGGAGAAAAAGCGAACAAGCCTCCAACGAAGATACCGGCGAAATCTTTCCCGCAACCAGAAAAATCCGCCGCCATCATGCCGCAGCACCGACAGTTAAACAACCACTAAATCGGTTTGAACTGCTCGAAGATCTGGCGGCAGTCGTGGCAGTAATGCACAGCGCGGCACAGCGTGGCCCCGAAAGGCGTGCGTAGCTCCGTGTTGTTGGTGTGGCAGCGGGGGCACTCGGCGTACTCCAGAATATCAAGGTCGAGCAAGCCGCCGTTGAGCTTGGGTGGTGTTGCCAACCCGTGGCGGCGCAGGCCCTCGCGGCCCCGGTCCGTCACCATGTCCGACGTCCAAGGGTCGCGCAGGCTGATTTCGGTGGTGACGCGCGGAATACCGTGGGCCTTGAGGGTGGTTTCCACGTCGCGGCGCATATAATCCATGGCCGGGCAGCCGGCAAAGGTGGGTGTTAGGCGCACGTACACACCCCCGTCGTCCTCCACCCGCACCTCCCGAATCACGCCGAGGTCCACGAGCGAAATCGTCGGAATTTCGGGGTCGGTAACGGCTTGCAGCCAGTCAAGAATCTGGGCTTTGGTGGTGGGCATGGTGGGTTGGTGCTTAGTGCTTCGTTGATAGTGATTGGAATAATAATTGAGGCTGTTTTAAACCATTTCTTTTGCAGCCAGAAGCTCTTTGAGGCGCATTGTAGCACTGCTGGAAGCTATAGCCCAGCTCAAATTTCCTATGCCTGCGATAAGTAAAATAGGAAATAAAAGGACTGCTATAAATGACCAAGAGGATTTGTAAAAACCAGAGCCCAAGCTAAAAATCAAAATTAGCAATGTGCTTAGTCCGATGGAAAGGAAACGTAAGCTCTTGTCGGCTGTGGTATTTGTGAATCGTAGCTCCACCATGCTTTGGTCGGAACCAGAGTTCGTAATTGTGCCCTGAATTAAAAGTGTAGTTCGGCCAGTTGTCCGAAAACGGAAACCATTCGTGAATACTTCACCTTCAAATTCCTGGAGCGAAAAACCACTATACCACTTTACCAGTTTCGTTTCCTTTGCTAATGCTAATTGCTGCCTCACTTCTTCGGGTGAGGCAGCAATTAGCATCACAACGGTTTTATCATAGTTCAGCAGCATCACGCAGTCTTACCAGTCGGCCGTTGGGTCGAGGCGGAAAACCTCGGCCATTTCGTCGAGTAGGGGCTGCAGGTGCTCGGTGTGCTGGCCGTGGCGGCCGCCGGTTACGGGCGTCAGCAGGCGCAGGTCGGGGAGCGTGAGGGCAGTTTGAGCCAGCACTTTGCTGATGCTGGCTTCCCAGCGGCGCTGTAGCTCGGCCTCGCCAATAAACAGGCCGCTGCTGATGATTTCCGGCTCGGCCTCAGTCGTTTCGAAGATGCCCAGCGCGTAGGGCAACGTGAACTCCAGGGCCGCCTGCATCCGCTCAATGGCCTCCTCGGTGGCGGTGCCTAGGCGTTTCACCCAGGTATTGGCGTGCAGCACATGGTACTTCAGCTCGCCTTTCACCTTGCGGGCCACCAAGGCCAGCGGCTCATACGAACTGTCGGCCAACGCCTCGAAGCGCAGCAGTTCGGCATGATCAAATAGAAAGTGCCGGATCAGGCTGAAATCGTACTCGCCGATGGGCAGCTCCGTCAGCTGGCAGCAGTGAAACTGGGGTGTATTGCGGGTGAAGGCCACCGTGTCGGGCTCGGCCTCGCCCAACTCGTGGAGCAGCATATAGAGCTGCAGCGAGTGGCCCAGCTTGTCCTGGGCCATGCTCGAAAAGGCAATGTCCTCCTCCAGAATTGGGCCCAAGCCGTTCCATTCGGAGTTGCGGTGGCCCAGTATCAGCTGGTCGTCAGCGAGGCGGTAAAGTAGGTCGAGCTTCGGATTCATAATGCTAGTATGCTGATTATCCTTCCTGCTTGAACCGGTCGATACGGTCCTGCACTTTGTAGGAAATGGCTTCGCGGTACTTTTTGTCGGGCGTGGTCGTCCACATGTCGCGGTCGGCCTCGTCGGAGCGCAGCAGGTCGGCGCTGCGGATTACCCACACATTTACCACCGGCCGCTGGTCGCCGAAAGCAGCTTTGGCGGCCTGCAACGCCGCTTCGGGCGAGGTAGCCGAAACCTGGCCCACATGGGCGTGGGCTTTGCCACGCTTCTTGAGGTGGAAGATGTCGTAAGATTCCATACCGGCCGCATCTGCGGCGGCTAGTTGGTCGGCGGGCAGCAGCGGCAGCGGCAGCCGGTCGTACACCGACTGCTGGTCGTCGCCGTACTCGGTTACCTGAATGGCGCTGGTGAGCACCACCCACATGCCGGTGCACGGAAAGCGCCGACTGAACTGCTCCTTACCAAACAGGAAGGCCACATCCGCCTCGGGCGCATGCACCGGCCCCACGTACACGTAGGCCGCGTTTTCCTTACGCTGATGGAATACTTCGTAGGTCGGAAACTGGTCCAGCGCCGCCTTATCAGACGGGGGCGGCGCCGACTCGGGTAGTTCCAGCCGGCTGATGCGCGGGTCGAAAGATGAAAGCAAGAGGAGGAGGAATTAAGGATAAGAGGGAAAGCAGAACATGTCATGCTGAGCGAAGTCGAAGCATCTCTACCGCTAACTAATCAATTGCCATTGCAACGAAACGGTAGAGATGCTTCGACTTCGCTCAGCATGACGTTCACTCAGCATTTACGCCAGCGGGCGAACGTACTTGGCCTGGGGCTGCTGCATGGCACGGCGCACCCAGGCGCCGTTTTCCTCAGCGGCGCGGCGCACGGCAATGCGCTCAGCGTTGCAGGGACCGTCACCGTTAATCACGCGCTTGAAATCTTCCCAGTCGGGCTCCGAGAACTCCCACACGCCGTCCTCGTTCTTGCGCAGGTTGGCGTCGGGCAGGGTCAGGCCGATTTCCCAGATCTTGGGCACGTACATATCCAGGAATTGCTGGCGGCAGGCGTCGTTGGTGGCCATCTTCACCTTCCAGCGCATCAGAATCTCGGTGTGCGTGCTCATCTTGTCCGACGGGCCAAAGAAGGTCATGATGGCGGGCCACCAGCGGTTGAGGGCCTCCTGCATCATTTTGCGCTGAATGGGCGTGCCGGTAGCCATGTGCACCACGGCATCGTGGCCATACTTGAGGTGGAAGGCCTCCTCGGCGCAAATCCGGTCGAGGGCGCGGCAGTAGGGGCCGTAGCTGCCCTTGGCGTTGGCCATCTGGTTCACGATGGCGCCGGCATCAATCAGCCACGAAATCACGTTCGAGTCGGCCCAGGTGGGGGTGGGGTAGTTGAATACATTGCTGTACTTGCTCTTGCCGTTCACTAGGTCCGAAAGCATCTGCTCGCGGGTTTTACCCAGGGTTTCAGCAGCCGAATACAGCAGTTGGGCGTGGCCCACCTCGTCCTGCACCTTGGCCATCTGGGCCATTTTGCGGCGGAAGCCGGGGGCGCGGGTAATCCAGGTGCCCTCGGGCAGCGAGCCGATGATTTCCGAGTGGGCGTGCTGCTCGATCATGCGGGTGAGCTGCTTGCGGTAGAGCTGGGGCATCCAGTCGGTGGGCTCGATTTTCTCGCCCCGGGCAATGCGGGCCTCAAACTCGGCCAGCAGAATCGGGTCTTCGTTTTCGAGGCCGGTGGTAGCCTTGGTAGGGATATCGTGGGTGGAAGCGGAACCGTACATGAGCAGAGAAGTTAGGGGGTGAGAAGTTGGAGCTTAGAGCTGAGATGATAGAACTTAAAGTTTAGATGCGAAATCATAGCGCATTTCCTGCTGAACGCTATGTGCTGACATCTCAATTCTAAGCGCTATAAACGCACTTCCAGCCCGAACAGCAGCTGGTTGGCGAGGCGGTGGGCAATGTCGGAAGTGGTGAGCGAACCGCCGGGGCGGTACCAGGTGGGCAGCCAGTTGAGGGATGCCAGCAACGTGAGGGCCGCAAAGGCCGGGTCGAGGGTAAACAACTCGCCAGCGGCCGCGCCTTCGGCAATCAGCTCGCGGAAACCGGCTTCGTACCGCTCGCGCAGGGCCAGAAATTCGGTACGGGCTGGCTCGGAAAGATGTCGCCACTCGTGCAGAAACACGGCCGAAGCGGCGACATCGTTGGTAAGCACCCACACGTGGCTTTCTACGGCCCGGCGCAGGCGCCGGGCCGCCGGCAAAGCCGCATCGGCAGAGGCCGCATCGAAACCAGCAAAAAACTCGTCGGCTAGCCGGAAGCAGATGCGGTGCAGCAGTTCTTCTTTACTGCGGATGTGCGAGTAGATGCTGCCGGCCTCCATGCCCAGCGCGGCGGCCAGTTCGCGCATACTCGTGGCCGCAAAGCCGCGGGTCCGGAACAGGGCCGTGGCCGTCTGGTCAATCTGGTCTTTGCGTGAAAGCTGGGCAGTTTCCATGAAGGGCAGGTGGGAAGGAGGGGAGCGGGAATCAAATGTACTAATCCTAACGTTCGTTAGCAAAGAAAAGTTTGTCTGGTTGTTCGGACTATTTTCCAAACAATCAGGGGGTTGAATAAGGGTAGCTGCCAGTTCATAGCGCACTTAGCCCTACCACGTACCTTTGCAGCCCCGCCAATGGGCGGCCCCGTGCCGCTGGCAGTAGTATACGCAACGGAAAAATCAGCGAAAATCAACGATTTATGACCCCTCTCGATAAAGTAGGCGAGTTCGGCCTGATTGGCCGCATCCAGCAAACCGTAGAAATCACCCAGCCCAGCACCATCCTCGGCATCGGCGACGACGCGGCCATCCTGGCCCCGGCCGCCGGTCAGGAACTGGTCATCAGCACCGATTTGCTGGTGGAAGGCGTGCACTTCGACCTCACGTTCTGCCCCCTCAAGCACCTGGGCTACAAGGCCGTGGCCGTCAACGTGTCGGACATTGCCGCCATGAATGCCCTGCCCACCCAGATTGTGGTGGCGGTGAGTATTCCGGCCCGCTTTACGGTGGAGGCCGTGGAGGAGCTGTTCGAGGGCATCAAGCTGGCCTGCGAGGCCTACAATGTGGATCTGGTGGGCGGCGACACTACCGGCAGCCGCGCCGGCCTTACCATCAGCATCACGGCCCTTGGCCAGGTAGCAGCCGGCAAAGCCGTGCGCCGCAGCGGAGCCGGCCCCAACGACCTGCTCTGCGTTACCGGCGACTTGGGCGGCGCTTATTTGGGCCTGCAGGTGCTGGAGCGCGAAAAGCAGGTCTGGCAGGCCGACCCCGAATCCCAGCCCGAGCTGGATAAGTACCCCTACGTGCTCCAGCGCCAGCTCCGTCCCGAGGCCCGCATGGACGTCATCCACGAGCTGCGCGACCTGGGCGTGGTGCCCACCAGCATGATTGACGTGTCGGACGGGCTGGCCTCCGAGGTGCTCCACCTCTGCCAGGCCAGCGGCACCGGGGCGCGTATCTTCACCGAGAACCTGCCCATCGCCAACCCCACGCTCGAAGTGGCCGAGGAATTCAACCTCGACCCCATCATGTGCATGCTCAACGGCGGCGAAGACTACGAGCTGCTGTTCACCGTCCCGCTCGCCGACCACGCCAAGCTCAAAAACCACCCCGACATCACCATTATCGGCCACATGGTCGACAAGAGCGAAGGCGCCAACCTCATCACCAAAGCCGGCCAGCCCGTGCCGCTGAAAGCGCAGGGTTTTAGCCATTTTGGATAGGCTAAGGAATAGAAACCGTGTTATCCTGAGCGAAGCGAAGGACCTTACCACGTCTGAACGAGTGCCGTAACAACGGTCTGTTCAAACGTGGTAAGGTCCTTTGCTTCGCTCAGGATGACACGGTTTTTTTAATCTTCTGGGTAGGGGATGTAGACGAAGTTGGTGAACTCCTCGTCGAGCACGAATAGGCAGCAGTACTCGTTTGGCTCGCGGTAGGTTTGCTGGAAGGCCTCGATGCCTTCCTCGCTGATGATGCCCTGCTGCACGAACAGCTCCAGGTAGCTGGCAAACACATGCCACTCCAGGTTCATCTCGTCGGCATTTACGAGCAGGCCGCCCAGCGGCACTTCCTGGCGGGCAAACACGAAGATGGGGTACTTCGAAATGTCGCGCTTGCGGATTTGCGACGAGGCTTCGCTGAGCGTATCGGAAACGGTGGCGAAATCCTTGGTGATGGTACCGAGGTATTTGCCGTTCAGTTCGGGGTCGTTGGTGTAGTCCATGAGCTATGGTATAAATCTGTCATCCTGAGCGGAGCGAAGGACCTTATCATGCCTGAACGTATCCGTCTCACGTGGTAAGGTCCTTCGCTCCGCTCAGGATGACGAAATTGGTTCATGCTTTCAGAAAAATCCACTCTGGATTATCAGTTGCGATTAATGCTTGCTTCTTCGCTCGCGTCCAGCCTTTCAACTCTTTTTCACGAGCAATAGCTGCTTTGCTGTCCTGATGCTCTTCAAAATAGAGCAGGTTGTAACAGAAGTATTTACCCGCAAATGTTTGGGCCGAACCTCGATTAGCGTAGTGCTGGGACATTCGGTTTGCCAGGTCGTTGGTTATGCCGATGTACAGCACCCGCTTAGCTGGATTGGTGGTGACGTACACGTAATAGGGCATAAATAATAATGGTAGCTGTTAAAAATAAATTCTGTCATCCTGAGTGGAGCGAAGGACCTTGTCACGTGTGAACGACACTACAAACGACTCATTCCAACGTGATAAGGTCCTTCGCTCCGCTCAGGATGACAGGCGGTTACCGCAACTCCAGCAGCACCACATTTTCCACGTGGTGGGTGTGCGGGAACATATCCACCGGCTGCACCCGCACTACTTTATACGCGGCATCCAGCAGCTCCAGGTCGCGGGCCTGGGTGGCGGGGTTGCAGCTGACGTAGACGATGCGGGGCGCGCGCATTTCGAGCAGGCGGGCCACCACGTCGGGGTGCATGCCGGCGCGGGGCGGGTCGGTGATGACGACGTCGGGGCGGCCGTGCTGCTGGATGAACTCGGCGTTGAGCACGTCCTTCATGTCGCCGGCGTAGAACTCGGTGTTGGTCGTGCCGTTGATTTCGGAGTTGATGTAGGCGTCCTGCACCGCCGACTCGACGTACTCGACGCCCACCACGTGCCGGGCCTGGCGGGCCACGAAGTTGGCGATGGTGCCGGCGCCGGTGTAGAGGTCATAGACCAGCTCCGAGCCGGTAAGCTGGGCGAAGTCGCGGGTGATTTTGTAGAGGTTGTAGGCGCCCGCCGAGTTGGTCTGGTAGAACGATTTCGGGCCGACGCGGAAGCGCAGGCCTTCCATTTCCTCGTGGATGTGGGGCTCGCCCCGGTAGCAGACCACCTCCAGGTCATTGAAGGTTTCGTTGCCCTTGTCGTTGAGCACGTAGTTGAGCGAGGTGATTTGCGGGAACCGCTCGGCCAGGAAATCCAGCAGCGGCACCAGCGCGTCGTGGGCGTAGTAGCACTGCAGAATCACCATCAGGTCGCCGGTGTTGGCCGTCCGGATGATGAGGTTGCGCAGGAAGCCCTCCTGGGTCACGAGGTTGTTGAAGGGCAGGTCGTGCTCCAGGGCGTAGTCGCGCACGGCCAGCCGGATCTGGTTGCTGGGGTCGGGCTGCAGCCAGCAGTGGTTCACGTCCAGAATCTTATCGAAGCGGCCGGGGGTATGGAAGCCCAGCACGCGCCGCTCGTAGTCGTGGCCGCTGGCAATCTGCTCGTTGGTGAGCCAGCCGTTGTGGCTGAAGGTGAACTCGAGCTTGTTGCGGTAGTAGGTCTGGTCGGGCGAGGGCGCGATGGGCAGGATTTCGGGCAGGGCCACCTTGCCGATGCGCTGCAAAGTATCGGCCACCTGCTGGTGCTTGAATTGGAGCTGGGTGTCGTAGCCCAGATGCTGCCACTTGCAGCCCCCGCAGGTGCCAAAATGTTCGCAGAACGGCGTCACGCGCAGCTCGGAGTACTTATGGAACTTGGTGGGCACGGCCTCCAGGAAGTTCTTCTTGGCCTTGGTCACGCGCAAATCCACCACGTCGCCGGGCGCTACTTGGGTCACGAAGATGACCAGATTCTCGCGGCGTACCAGGCACTTGCCCTCGGCCACCATGTCGGTAATTTCGACTTCGCGGAGCAGCTCCGCGGGGATGTTTTTAACGGATTTCCTCACGCGGCAAAGGTAACTACTGATTCGCGCTGATTTTCCACTGATTTCGCTGATTTTATACTCGGTAGTAGGCCAAGGGGCCGTTAGGGCTGTCGGTTGCAGACGGGCGACGTAATTTGCGGGCGGTTTATTCCTGTTGACTTCTGCTGAGTATGAAAGATAAAGTAGTGTTGATTACTGGCGGTACCTCGGGTATCGGCCGGGCCACGGCCCTGGCGTTTGGGCAGGCGGGTGCCAAAGTGGCCTTCACCGGCCGCAACGAGGCCCGCCTAGCCGAAACCGCTGCCGAACTGGCCGCGCTGGGCATTGCCCACCTCCCCATCCGGGCCGATGTGGGCGTGGAGGCCGACTCGGAGCGCGCAGTAGCTGAAACGGTAGCCGCGTTTGGCCGGCTCGATATCCTGATCAACAACGCTGGTATCAGTATGCGGGCCCTGTTCCGCGACGCCGACCTCGACGTGATCCGCCAGCTGATGCAGACCAACTTTTTTGGCACCGTGTACGCCACCAAGTTCGCGCTGCCCTACGTTACGGCCGCCAAAGGCTCGGTGGTAGGCATCAGTAGCATTGCCGGCTACCGGGGCCTGCCGGGCCGCACGGGCTACTCGGCCTCCAAATTCGCCATGCACGGCTTCCTGGAGGCCCTGCGCACCGAGCTGCTGCCCCAGGGCGTGCACGTGCTGCTGGCCTGCCCGGGCTTCACGGCCTCCAACATCCGCAACGTGGCCCTGGCCGCCGATGGGCAGGCCCAGGGCGAGTCGCCCCGCGACGAGCAGCAGATGATGAGCAGCGAAGAAGTGGCCGACCACCTGCTGGAAGCCGTGCGCCAGCGCCGCCGCGACCTGGTGCTCACCAGCCAGGGCAAGCTCACCGTCTGGCTCAACCGCCTGCTCCCCGGCCTGGCCGACAAGCTCGTGCTCAAGCACTTCCGCAAGGAAGAGCCGGACTTCAAGCTGTAGCCCACGACGCCGCGGATTGGCGTTGAGAACACGCATGCAGACCATTAGTTAAGGACGCTAACTAATCTCAGGCGCACCTTAACATCTCTATTCAGTTATGGAAACAGTTATTCCCATTCCTCTGCCAGAGCCCCGGCGGCAGCCAGTGCTACCTTATCCAACCCTGAAGGAAAGCTGGGGATTTGTGGGCTGGTACCTGCTCGTGGTACTGGTCGTGACGGGTGGGCTGCTGGCGCTAGTAACCTCTGCTTTGCCCCACGAGCGGTACCAACCCAGCACTAATCTGGGGCTGAGTGTGGTGGGCGACCTGGCGCTGCTGGGCTTTTTATACTGGCGCTACGGCCGACGGATGCTGCCGCTGCAAGTGCGGGGGCAGGCGCCGGGGTGGCTGTATGCGGCACTGCCGCTGCTGGCCGCAGCCACCATCATGGTGCTGTCGTTGCAGGAGTTTCTGGAACTGCCCAATTGGTTTCAGACCTCGTTCGAGCGCATGGCTCGGCAGCCGGCCGCCGCTATGCTGTTCGGTGGCATCGCGATTCCGGTGCTGGAAGAAGTGCTGTTCCGGGGCCTCATACTCCAGGGGCTGTTGCGCCAGCGGCGTCCGTGGGTGGCCATTGGGCAGCAGGCGCTGCTTTTCGGCCTCGTCCACTTCAACCCGGCCCAGAGTCTGAACGCCTTTTTTCTCGGGTTGCTGCTGGGTTGGCTGTGCTACCGTACCGGTTCGCTGCTGGTGTGCATCGGCATTCATGCGCTCAACAACTCCTTGTTCTTTGGGCTGATGATTTGGCGGCCTGAATTGGTTAAAACCCACGCTACGTTTCCCGCCTTGTTCGGCTCGAACTGGACTTACGCCGGCTTGGTGGCCTTGGCAGCGGCCGTGCTGGCGCTGCTGCTGTGGCGCGTGAGCCGGCAGCCCCTGCCCGCCGCCTGGGCAAATGTGCCGAATAGCCCAGTTTCACCCCAACCGCACCCGCAAAACTAGCGCCGCCGCAGTTTTTGCAGCAGCGCCCCGGCTTCAGGAGCCGCACCGGTGGCCAGCGCGAGGCCGCCGTACACGGCCGTGATGACGGTGGAGCGCAGCAGCATCGTGAGTAGGGGCGAGGCCAGGGTGGGCACCAGCCAGCCGGCCACGCCGGCGGCGGTCGTGATGAGCAGGATGAGCGGAATTTGCCAGGTGAAGGGTTGCATGCCGAAGCTGTGCCAAACAAACCAGGTACGGGCCAGATTGATGCTGACCTGCGCTGCCACCGCCGCCACGGCCGCGCCCACCATCCCCAGCCGCGGAATCAGCAGCAAGTTCAGCCCGATAATCAGCAGCGAAAGCGAGACGTTGAAGACCAGATCGAAGCGGTAGCGCGGCGAGGTAATCAGGATGAGGCCGTTGAGGCCCGTAATGCCGTCGAAGAGGCGGCTGCCTAGCAGCAGCAGCACCACCAGCGTGCCCTGAGCGTATTCGGCCCGCATCAGGGAGTAGATAAACGGCAGGTTGAGGGCGATGCCCAGCGCCAGCAGGCAGCCAATGAGGGCGTTGAGGCGGGTGGTGCGGCGGTAGAAATCGGCCATGCCACTCAGGTTCTGCTCCTTCCAATAGTCGGCCAGCAGCGGGAAGGCAATTTTGTTGAGCGAGCGGGCCGGAATGGCCAGCGCCGTGCTGATGTTGAAGGCAATGGCGTAAATACCGGCCGCCGCCAGGTTCACCTGCGAGCCTACCATCAGCGTATCAATATACATGATGATGGAGCCGGCCAGCGAGCTGAACAGCGTGAAGGCGCCCACGCTGAAAAGCTCGCGCACCGGCCGCACCGCCAGCACTGCCCGTTGGGGCCGCCAGTGCAGCTCGCCGATGCGCAGCAGATACCCCGTGAGCACCAGGACCAGCAGCCCGTTTGCGCCGATGAACCAAAGCACGTAGCCGTGAAACGAGAGCAGTCCCTGGGCAAACAGCAGCGCCCCGCCCAGAATGAGCAGCCGCAACACAATGTCCTGCAAGAAAGACGAAAACGCGGTGTGGTAAAGCGCCTTCAGGTAGGCATCGAGCAGCGAATAAAGCAGCGTGAAAAGCGCAAAAACGATTCCCCAAGCGTAGTAGGGCCCCAGCGCCGCAACATCGGCCTCGTAGAAGCCCAGTAGCACCGGTTTGCCCAGCCAGAACAGGGCCGCCACCGCCACAAAGCCCAGCAGCGGCACGCCCAGCAGGAAGGGCAGGAAGCCGTGATGGCCGTTTTCGCGGTTGCGGAAGTAGGGGAAAAACCGGATGCCCACGCTGGCAAACCCAAACGCCGCTACCTGCGCCAGCAGCGTCGCCACCGAGGCCAGTGTGGTGGTAACGCCCAACTGCCCGGGCGCAAAAAACCGCGGCAATACCAGCGTGGTGCTCACGAAGCCCAGCACCAGCCCCAGGTACGAAATAACGGTGTTGCGCAGCCCCTGCCGCTGAACGATACCCAATTTTAGAAGTGAGAAAGTGAGATAGGGAGTTGGTGTTTAGAAGATTACGCCGGCGCAAGTGGTGCAATCAGAACCGCTTAAACGTCGAACCCATCATCTTCCTGTTTCACCATCGCACCTAAAATATCCTGGCCATTGACGAAGGCCACGTTGCGGCCGCGAAGGTACTCCATGATGGCGCGGAACTGCTCCGGACCGTTGTGCAGGTTGGCCGCATCGAAGTTCTCGTTGTGCCAGAGCACCGTGCAAACGCCGCCGAACCGCTCGATTTCCTGGAACATCGGCAGCAGGGCCGGCAGAATTTCGGCGGGCGCCAGCTGTAAGTAACGCGGGTGGTGGAGGGTGGTGTCCATCACGTTGAGCGGGATTTCGAGGAAGTTGGAGGTTTGAATGGAGTTTTTGGGACCGAGGGTGAAATAAGCCGGCTCGTCGGCTCCCAGCGTGTAAAGCCGCTCTTTCGGCGGGTTGACGGTAAACGAATCGGCGCTGAAATTAAACGGGCGGAAAGGCTGGCAGTAGGAATTCCGGAACCCAAAGTGCTCCGCGAAGCCTAGCGTAGAATCGTGCGTGAAGCCGTCCATGCTAAGTAGTGTGGGTGTCAGGCGGGGCTCCCAGCCCAGGTAATGAAAGCGGATGCCGCTGCAGGGTACCGGAATTTTAAGCCACTCCCGCTTCAGCTTGTCGCCGTGCGTAGCGGTGCCCAAGCTGGCGTGCAGGCCCACCTCCGAATCCTGGATGGCGGTGGCTATTCCCGCCCAGGCCCGCTTGAGCCGGTAATCGGCGTTGGGTGTGCTAGTAGCGGCTGGGCGATGTTCCGGCAGCAGAAAGAACGTGCTCTGGGCACCATATTCCGCCACGGTTTGCCGTACCAGCGCAAGGTTGTTCCAGGCATCTTTCCGGGTGAAATGTCGCCACAGTTGCCAACCAAAACTGAGCACATCACCGCGCCGCAAAGCCGCTTTAGCGGGGGCTTTCCAGGCGCTGCGCAGGTTATCAATGTCGTGGGTAATAAAGGCAGCCCAGGCAGCGCCGTTGGCCCAGCAGCGCGGATGCAGTGGCTGGCCGGTTACGTGCTCAACGGCCGTTTTCAGAATGTCGAAATAATAGTTGACTACCGGCACGGCCACAAAGCCGTAGCGGGCCTGCACGCTGGCCGCATAGGGGAAGCGCCCATGCTGGTCGCGCTCCTCGGAAAAGAACTCCTGCCAGCCGCTGAGCAGGTAAAAGGCGGCGGAGATTACGTCGGCGTTGATGCGCGCCCGACCTCCCGGCAGCAGTTCCAGCAGCGGCTGCGCAGCGCTGTCATCAAAGAAGAACGGCAGCCGCTGCCCGCCCCATTCGCGCCAGTTCGGTTCGGGAGGATAGGGGTGGGTAGCCGCAAAAAAATCGTGCGCAACAGCCGCAACCTCCACCGGCGGCTGCGTGCCGACGTAGCCGATGCCGACCGTCGGCACATCCGCATACGCTTCCCTGAAATGCCGCAGCACGTACGTCAACCGAAGTTCGGCGGTAATGCAATCAACGGTAGGCAGCGGTGGAGCAGGCATAGTGCAAAGTAAATCAGAATGGCTCCGTGAACCTCCGCGGTTTGCCTCCGCGCGTCTCTGCGGGAGACTACGCCCGCGTCGTTGGGGCCACTTCCGCCAGCCACCCTTGTAGCACCTGTGTCGCCCGCTGCTGGCTGTGGCCTTCGTCGGGGGTGCTGAGGGTGGCGTTGTAGTAAGCGGCCCGCTGGTACAAATCGGGTGGCTTGGCCAGCTGCATCCGGCGCAGCCAGGCCCCCAGCGCCGGCAGCGTATCGGCCCGCTCCACCAGTCCGTGGGCCACGTAGCCGTAGTAATCGTCGGCAATGCCGCCTGGGCCGAAGCGGAAGTACAGGCTGGCCAGGTTCAGCAGCGTGGCCTCCAGGTGGGTGCTGGTATCGGCAGCCAGCAGCGCATCGTGCTCACCCAGAAACTCAAATACATTCTGCTGGCGGGCATCGGAAAACTGCAGCGCCGGGTGCCGGGCGGCCAGAAACGAGAAGTCGCGGGTGTCGCCGGGGTGCGGGCGGAAGGTGAAGGTGAGGTCGGGGAACTGGGCCAGCAGGTAGTCGAGGGCGGCGGTAATAGCGGCGGTGTCGTCGAGGGTGTTGCAGGCCAGGGCCACCCGGCGCACGGCGGGCGCGAGGTTGCGGCGGGCCAGGAAGGCATCGGCTTTGGGCATGCCCACCAGCGCCACGCGGCCTGCTATGGGGCCGCACTGCCGGTACTTGTCCAGCGCGTCCTGCCCTTCGAGCAGGCTCAACCCGAAACCCAAAGGTGGGAAGCTGGTGCTCACGGTGGCGTGCTGCACGTAAGCGGTGGGTACCCCCTCGGCCTGGCAGGCCAGCAGCAGCGCCCGGGCGTCGTCGTTGTGGTCGTTGGCAAACACCACGGCCCGGGGCCGGTAGTGGCGCAACGCCCGCCGGTACACCTCGTAGTAGCCAACGGCATTGAAAATCAGGTCGAAAAACCGACCGGCCCGCTCGCCCTCGGTGCGCTGCAACGCCCGATACACCCGCGGCAGCTGGCCATAATACAGCAGCTTGCGCCGCAACGAAAGGCGGTTGACGGCCCCGTTGTAGCGGCCGATCTGCTTGCGCTGGCCGGCCACCAGCACAGCGTCGGGCAGCGCCTCACGCAGAAAATGCAGCGAGTCGTAGTTGTTCTGGCTCACCACATAGAGCCACACCTTGCCGCGCAGGTCCTCGGGGTTGCGCACCTTCCGAAACACGTTGCCCACCAGTCGCAGCCCCGCGTAGCCAGCCACTTTCAGCAGCCGCTTCCAAGGGCTGGCCGGCGAAATGGACTCCAGCGTGTGGGCCGGTAGCGAGGCAAACAGGTTGGTAAAGCGCAGCTGCAGAATATCGCGCAGGCGGGCCGCCTCACCTTGCCGGCCCCCCTCTTCGCCGGAGAGCGGGGCGCCTGACGATTTGGGAAGAGGTGCGGTGTGAGGCATTGAAGCGGAGTGAGACAGAACTACAACGCTTCCCAGGTCAGCGCGGTGCCAGCCTGTAACGCTTGGCGGGCGGGCTTGCCCAATAGCTGGTCGAGGTAGCGCGGGGGCAGGCCGTCGCCGGGGCGCACCACGCGCAGGTTTTCTTTCGTGAAAAGTTCACCGGCCTGCACGTCCTGGGCCACGTACAGGGAGCGTTTGTAGAGGCGGCTTTTTTCTTCGGCGCGCTGCACGCCGTACTGCACCTGCCCCAGGGCCTGCCAGGCCCGCTCGGTTTCGGTCACGAGCTGGGCCACTTCCTCGGGCTCCAGCGAAAAGGCCGAGTCCACGCCGCCGTCGGCGCGGCGCAGGGTTACGTGCTTTTCGATGACGCAGGCGCCCAGGGCCACGGCCGCCACCGAGGCGCCCACGCCCATGGTGTGGTCGGAGAGGCCCACCAGCGTATCGGGGAAGAGTTGCTGGAAGTGAGGCAGCGTGCGCAGGTTGGTATTGAGGGGCGTGGCGGGGTAGGTGCTGGTGCACTTGAGCAGCACCAGCTCGCGGCAGCCGGCTTCGCGCAGCACCTGCACGGCTTCGGCTACTTCGGCCAGCGTACTGGCCCCGGTGCTCATTATCACGGGCTTGCCGGTGGCGGCTACCCGGCGCAGCAGCGGCCAGTCGGTATTCTCGAAGGAGGCAATTTTGTAGGCCGGCACGTCGAGGGTTTCCAGGAAATCGACGGCGGTTTCATCAAACGGCGAGCTGAACGCCAGCATGCCGTGCTGCCGGGCCCGCTCGAACAGCGGTCGGTGCCACTCCCAGGGCGTGTGGGCCTCTTGGTACAGCTCGTGCAGCTCGCGGCCAAACCAGAGCGAAGCGGGGTCGTCGATGCGGTAGGCCCCGGGCAGGGTCATGGTATCGGCGGTGTAGGTCTGCAGCTTGATGGCGTGGGCGCCGGCCGCGGCCATGGCATCCACGATGGCCAGGCCGCGCTGCAAGTCTTGGTTGTGGTTGCCGCTGAGCTCGGCAATGATAAACGGCGGCTGGTCGGGGCCTACGAGGCGGGAGCCAAAGGAGATGGTCATGGGGCAAAAATACGCACATCCGCACGGTTGCCCACTGGTCCGGCCTACACCGCGCCCAGCCAGCCAAACGTCAGCGAATCGGCCGAACCGGTAGGAGGCTGAGGCTGAAACCCGGCCCGCTCGAAGGCGTGTACCGAGGCGGCGTTGGCCGCCTGCACGTGCCCTAGTACCCGGCGCACCCGCGGGAACTGGGCCAGCAGCCGCCGCGTGCCGGCCAGCAGCAGCAGCGGCGCCAGCCCCCGGCCCCGGAAATTGGCGTCGAGCAGGTAGCTGAGCGTGGCCGTTTCGCCATCCACCGCAAACCGGATGAGGCCCGCCGGGTGGCCCGTGGCGGCATCCCGGGCCAGCAGCAGCAGCGCGTTTTCGTCGGTTAGCCGGGCGGCCAGCCACCGCTCATGGTCGGCCGCGGCTACGGGCTCGGGGTTGAAGGAGAAGCGCCGCACGGCCGGCTCGTTGGTCCAGGCCAACAGCTGGGCCGAGTCGGCGGCGGTGGCGGGGCGCAGGGCGAAGGGCGGCGGGGGCAGCAGCAGGGCCCGTATCTCCTGGCGCAGGCGGGTGGGGGCCTGCCCATCAAACACGTTGCGCTGGGCGGCTTGCATTTCGGTTGCCAGGCGGCCGGCTTCGGAGGAGGTGAGGATGTTGGCCGCCGCGGTGTAGGGACGGGCTAAGCCAGCGCCGCGCAGGTAGTGGTCGAGGTCGTACTGGTTGGCGGCGGTGGGCAGCAGCAGCAGCAGGCCGCCGCCGGCCGCGCAGTACTCGTAGCTTATGGTGCTGGCCGAGCACACGGCCGCGCCGCACTCGCGCATCAGGGCGGCCAGCTCCGGGGCCGCGAGGTGGCGGTGCAGCGTGAGGCGGGGCTGGTCGGCGGCCCAGGCGTGCAGGGTTTCCCAGCCCTGGTAGGCGCTGCCCACCACCGCGTGCACCCGCTCCACGCCCGGCAGCGCCAGCAGTTCGACCGCCACGCGTTTCGTCTGGTGGGTGGGGTCGGCTCCGCCCAGGCACACGAATACCATGGATGGGTCGGGCTCTGCCGCGTTACCTGCGGGGGACTCGTGCTGGAAATGGGCCCGCAGCGGGGCGTAAGCGGGGCCGCTGAGCAGGCGGGCGCCCGGCTGACGCAACTCATAATCGGCTGCCGTGGGGCCACCGGCGGGGTTGAGCACGAGGTCGGCGGCCAGCGGATAGGCGTGCAAATCGTCGAGGTACACCAGGCGGTGCACGGCCCCGCGCACGGTGTTCTGGTAGTCGTAGCGAAAATCGTAGCCGTCGAGCACCAGCACGTCGTCGGGGCGCAACAGGTGAGCGGCGAGGTGGGCGGCTTCCTCAGGCAGCGGCCGGACGGGCAGGGCCTGCACCGCCAGGCCGGCGGCCGTGAGCTGCTCGGTGAGGGCCGCATCGGGCTCCCGAATCAGGAAGACCTGCTCCGGAAAATCGGGCCGCAGCATTTCAGCCAGCGCCAGCAGCCGCATTACGTGGCCCAGGCCAATGCGGGCGTTTCCATCGGCGCGGAAGAGGAGGCGCATGGGGTTTGGAGAGAGAGGTTACAGATATAGATAAATTGTATCTGAATATATTTATAATTTTCTATCGAGAAATTTCTTAGATTTATTAACGATGTTCCAAGTTGAAATATCGCGCTCTTCCGGATATTCTGTGCTCTGTCTTATAGGGCTTATTGATACTATAAAGTGAAAATAAATTTTCTCGCCAACTTCTAAAATTGGTATTTTCGTATTGAAACCGAAGGGTGTGTAGTTGGTGAATGAACCTTCTTTGTTAAGATTACTTATAAATCGTTGAGGCATCCAGTCAGCTGTTTTAGCCCTATGCTGCATAGCTTCGCTATCCTCTGTTCCGATGTGAACATGGTCTGATTTGCTCTCTATTTCAATTGCGTCCAGGTATTGACCCGAGCTAACATTCGCTTCTATTTCGGGTGCTGGATTAGTTAGTTTGCACGTAAAATTAAATTTTCCCTCGTAGTTACTTGTCTTCTAAATAAATAATCTCCATCCCTTGGAATCTGATTTCTCTAAATCATCACCTATGAGATAAAATTCTTGTACAGTTATTTGGTGTCCATTCGTTGATGATATGTCATTTGATTCTGATAGTATATTATTATTACACTCCATTTCGACGCAGACGCAAATTGTGCCGACCTTTGTTGGAAAATTTTCCGAAAATAGAATTGTCACACTTGATAGAATTAGAAGGTGTCATTCAATCTCTTAATAGTCAACTATCGAGATGATAATATAGAAGTCTTATCCTATAAAAAAGAGATATACGCTTCATGAACATTTGCTTTACTCCTTCTTCTGCTCAATATGCGCATTAATAGCCACCAGTTCCGGATGCTTTTCAAGCAGCGCAATCAACTCCTCGGCCCCCAACGCATCGGCCTGATGCTCCTCTAGCAGCCGGCGAATCAGCTCGAAATCTTCGGCCGTATCCACCGTCAGGCGGTAGGCGCTGCGGTCGGTGGGGCGGGTGACGTGCTGGAACTGCACCCGGCCCGAGCGGTTCTGGTGGATGTAGGGCGTGACGTGCTCCCGGTCGGACACGGTAGTGGCGTGGTGGAAGGCTTCCTCCAGCAGCTCCCGCGAAAACACCTCGAAATCGAAGCCCCGCGGGTAGGTGCGCTCCAGCACGTTGGAGAGGTACAGGCGCGGGTTGTCGGCCGCCAGATACTGTTGCACGGCCTGCGCAATCAACTCGCCATCGAGCAACGGGCAGTCGGACGTGACGCGCACAATAACGTCGAGTGCGTGGGCGGCGGCGCACTGTTGGTAGCGGGCCAGCACATCGTCCTCGGGGCCGCGCCAGACGGGCAGCTGGTGGGCCGCGCCGAAAGCGGCCAGCGGGTCGTCGGTGGCGTTGGTGGTGGTGGCCAGGTACAGGGGCAGCCCGCTGGCCTGCAGCCGCGCTACGTGGTAATCGAGCAGGGGCCGGCCGCCAATCAGCTTCAGCACTTTGCCCGGCAGACGGGTACTGGTCATGCGGGCCTGCGAGATGATGCCGAACTTTTTCACGACAGTTCCGGCTGCGAGACGAACTCCCGGATGCAGGTTATCACGTACTGTTGCTCCTCATCGGTGAGGCTCGGAAACAGCGGGATGCTGAGGCAATGGGCGTAGTAGGCTTCGGCCCGCGGGAAGTCGCCTTCCAGCCAGCCCAGGCCCTGGTAGTAGGGCATGCGGTGCACCGGGATGTAGTGCACCTGCGCAAAAATCTGCTTCTCCCGTAGCGCATCATATAGCCCGCGCCGGTCGGCTACCTGAATTACATACAAGTGGTAGGCGTGGCCCGGGGCCCCGGCCAGCGGGCGCACGGCAGGCAGGTCGGCGAAGGCCGTATCGTAGCGGGCGGCCAGCTCGCGGCGGCGCGCCAGACCCGCTTCGGCACGCTCCAGCTGGCTGATGCCCAGGGCGCAGAGCATGTCGGGCAGGCGGTAGTTGTAGCCGAGCTCCTTCATTTCCATGTACCAGCCGCCTTCGTCGGGGCGGCTGAGCTGGGCGGGGTCTTTGGTGATGCCGTGGGTGCGCAGGCGCAGCAGGTGCTCGTACAGGTCGGGGCGGTTGGTGGTAATCATGCCGCCCTCGCCGGTGGCAATGTGCTTGACGGGGTGAAAGCTGAAGATGGCCAGATCGGCAAATTGCCCGTTGCCGCAGTTCTGGGCCTGGCCCTGGCTGTCTACGAACGAGCCGCCGGGGGCGTGGCAGCTGTCTTCGAGCAGCCACAAACCAAACTCGTCGCAGAGCTGGCGGGCTTGCTCCAGGTTCACGGGAAGGCCCGCGAAATCAACCGGAATCAGGCCGTGAAAATGGCCTTTGGGGTGGCTTTCGAGCAGGCGGCGCACGGCCTGAAGGTCGATGAGGGCGGTGTCGGGGTCGATGTCGGCGAAGTGCACCTCGCCGCCGCAGTAGCGCACGCAGTTGGCCGAAGCGGCAAACGTGATGGGCGTAGTGATGACGCGTTGGCCGGGCTGCACGCCCAGCGCCAGCGCGCACAGGTGCAGGGCCGCCGTGCCGTTGCTCACGGCCACGGCATATTCGGCGCCTACATAAGCCGCGAATTTCTGCTCAAACTCGGCCACCAGCGGCCCCTGGGTCAGGTAGTCGGAGCGCAGGGCCGTGAGCACGGCCAGCTCGTCGGCTTCGGTGATGTGCTGGCGGCCGTAGGCGATGGGGCGGGTGGGCTGGAAAACGGAGGTGTTCATAGGAAACCAAAAGTACGGCGGTGGGGGAGTTGTTCAGAGCCTAACAACGGGTTTTCTAGCAGAGGTCCGCAGAGGGATGCGCAGAGGCTAAAGGGAGGTCCTCCCTTTACCTCCGCGCATCCCTCCGCGGACCTCTGCTAGAAACGCTATCAGCTCTGCCCTACACCGTAAATCCGGCGTCCACGTGCTGGCGGATTTCCTCGCGAATCTGCTCGGCCGAGAGCCAGTCGGTGTTGTTGCTCGAGTCGTAGTGGAAGCCCGCTTCTACGCGGCGGCCGTCGAAGTGGCGGATAAATTCCTCCACATCCCAGCGCGGGGTAAAGGGTAGGATCACGTAGTATTTGTCGAGCTCGACGGTGCTCAGGGCGTCGGTTTCGGTTATCATTTCCTCGTGCAGCTTCTCGCCGGGACGGATGCCCACGATTTCCTGCCGGCAGTTGGGCCCAATGGCCTCCGCCACTTCCGTGATTTTGTAGCTCGGGATTTTGGGCACGAAAATCTCGCCGCCCCAGCTGTGCTCCAGCGCATACAGCACTAAGTCCACGCCCTCATCGAGCGAGATGTGGAAGCGCGTCATGTCGGGGTGGGTGATGGGCAACACGCCCGACTCGCGGCGCTGCAGAAAAAACGGCACCACCGAGCCCCTGGAACCGATTACGTTGCCGTAGCGCACCACCGAAAAGCGTAAGTCGCGCGAGCCTTTCATGTTGTTGGCGGCCACGAACAGCTTGTCGGAGCAGAGTTTGGTGGCGCCGTACAGGTTGATGGGGGCTGCGGCCTTGTCGGTGCTCAAGGCTACCACATCGGTTATGCCGCAGTCGAGGGCGGCGTTAATCACGTTTTCGGCCCCGAAAATGTTGGTTTTGATGCACTCCATCGGGTTATACTCGGCGGCTGGCACCTGCTTGAGGGCGGCGGCGTGCACAATAATATCGATGCCCTCGCAGGCCCGCTTGAGCCGGTCGCCGTCGCGCACATCGCCAATAAAGTAGCGGATGGCCGGATACTCGGAGTGCGGAAACTGCTGCGACATCTCGTACTGCTTGAGCTCGTCGCGCGAGTACACCACCAGCCGTTTCACCTGCGGGTAAAGCCGGAACACGGTTTCGACGAACTGCTTGCCGAACGAGCCGGTACCGCCGGTTACCAGGATGGATTTATGGTTGAGGTCGAGGGCCATGAGAAGGGTAATGAGCGAAGGAAGTACCGGCCTGGAAAGCGGCCGGCTTGGGGGAGGGCAAAAGTAGGCATTCCGGCCGGAGCTTGCGTAGTTTTGCGTGGTCTGCTCTGCCGGCTGTCATCCTGCGCTTGCAAAGGACCTTAGCACACCCAGGCGGTCTTGCTCATAAATCACTTCTGCGTGGTAAGGTCCTTCGCAAGCGCAGGATGACAGCCGGTTTTATCTGCTTCTTATGCCTGCCGCCAATTCTTATCAACCCATCAAGCTCGTCATCTGGGACCTCGACGACACGTTCTGGCAGGGTACGCTCTCGGAGGGTAGCGTAACGGGGCTGGAAGCCAATCTGCAACTGGTGCGCGACACGGCGGCCCGCGGCATCGTGCACACCATTGTGAGCAAGAACGACTTCGCTCCGGCCGAGGCCCGGCTGCGGGAGCTGGGCATCTGGGAAATGTTTGTGTTCGCGCGCATCAGCTGGCAACCCAAAGGCCCTATTATAAAGGAACTGCTAAGCCAGCTGCAGCTGCGGGCCGCCAATGCCCTGTTTCTCGACGATAACGCGGCCAACCGGGCCGAAGCCCAGTTCTATAGCCCCGACCTGCGGGTGGCCGACCCCACGGAGCTGCCTCAGCTGGCCCCACTGCTCCGGGCCAGCGGCCAGCCCGACCCCACACTTTCGCGTCTGGCCCAATACAAATTGCTCGAACGCCAGCAGCAGGCCCGCACCCAGTACAACGATAACCTGGCTTTCCTGCGCGACGCGCAGGTGCAGATCGAATTCCGGGAGGGCCCGGCCGCCGTGCTGCCTGATGCGGGCCGATTAGAAGAGCTCATCAACCGCTCCAACCAGCTCAATTTCACCAAGCGCCGCGTAACGCTGCCCGAACTGGAGGCCAGCCTGCGCGACCCGGCCCGCCGCTGGGGCACCGTGCGCGTGCACGACCGGTTCGGCGACTACGGCCTGGTGGGTATCTACTGCCTGAACCGGGCCGAAAACCGGCTGGAACAGTTCGTGTTTTCCTGCCGCATCCTGCACCTGGGCATCGAGCAGTTCACCTATGCTCACCTGGGTTTTCCAGCGCTGGAAGTGCGGGGCGAAGTGGCCACCGAGCTGAGCCCGACCGAAAAACCCACTTGGATTACCGTAGCCGCCGCGGCCTCCGAAACCCCAGCCATCCCGGCGGCGGGCCCGGCCAAAAACCGGTTGCGCGTGCTGCTGAAAGGTGGTTGCGACCTGGGCCAGCTCACGCCCTTTCTGCAGGCCTTCGACCTCGGCGTTACCGAGGAGTTCAACTTCAACAACGAGCACCAGATTCCGGTGCACCTGGAGCACACGCTGCTGCTGCGCGCCACCCGCGAGTGGCCCGCAGCCGAGCAGCAGCGCCTGGCGGCCACCCTGCCCTTTCTGGGCCGCGAGGCCTTCGATACGCGCCTCTGGGAGCCCGGCTACGACGTGCTGGTGTACAGCCCGCTGATGGACTACACCCAGCCGCTGTACCGCGAGCGGGCCACCGGCCACCGCGTGCCCTTCGGCGCCTACCAAGACATTACAGCCGAGCCGCCCGCCGCGCTGGCCACCCGCTACGCCCAGCGCCGTTTTCAGGGGCTGGGCGAAGATTTTCTGCGCCGTTTCGCCCGTGAGTACGAGTATAAAGGCCCGATTTCGTTAGCCGAATTTCAGCAGAATCTGCGCTGGCTGCGGACCCAGGTGCCGGCCGCCGTGCCCATCTTCCTGCTCAACGGGGCCGAAATTGAAGTACCCGACTCGGGCGAAACCGGGGCCCGGGCGCGCCACGAAACCATGAACCAGGCCCTGGCCGAATTCGTGGCCTCGGCCGAAAACTGCTTCCTGCTCGACGTGCGCGAGTTCGTGCGCACGCCCGCCGACGTCAGTAACAACCTGCGCCACTATCACCGCCGCCACTACCGCACCCTGGCCCAGCACCTGGCCCAGGCCATCGGCGTCTGGCAGGGGCAGGGCCTAGCCCACTCCCCCTGGGCCGACTGGAAAGCCCGCGCCGTTGGCCTGTTGCCAGCCAAGTTGCGCAACGTGTTGGGACAGTGAGAAACGAGTGAGGAAAGAAACGTCATGGCAACTTTCTCTCACTTTTTACTTCTCACTTCCCAACTAGTCCGGCCAGCCTCTCCGTTAGGGCCCGGCGGGAGTATTGGGTGGGGCGGGGGCCGGGCAGGTCGAGGTTGGGGTTGATGCGCCAGCGGGCCACCAGGCCCTCGAAGGCATCGAGCAGGTCGGCGTAGGCATCGGGGGGCAGGGTGCGGCCGGCCCCGGTTTCGCGCAGCAGCAGGTCAGCATCGGAACCGATGGGACCCACGCACAGAATGGGCTTGTTGGCGGCCAAGTATTCGAACACCTTGCCCGGCAGAATGCCCCGGTTGTTGGCCACGTCCGGAATGGCCAGCAGCAGGGCCGTACTGCGCAGTAAATAGCCCACCGACTCGTGGTGAGGCACGAAGGGTACAAACTCGACGTGCCCGGCCAGCCCCACCGCTTCGGCCTGCTGCCGGATGCCGTCGGAAACTTTACCCACGAAGCGCAGGCGCAACGGTACGTCGGGGTGGCGGCGGGCGCATTCGGCGGCGGCGGCCAGCAGTTGCTCGAGGCGGTAGGTTTCCGAAATGGTGCCGGTGTGCGTTACCAGCAGCGCATCGGTGGGCGGCTGGCTGAGCTCCCGGAAATCGGCCTCGTCGTAGCCGTTGGGCAGCACCTGGATTTTAGCAGGGTCGATGTTGGGCGACTTCGCCGCGAAAATCCGCTTGGTGTGCGGGCTGGTTACCAGCACCACATCGGCCTGCTCCAGCACTTGGCGCTCGTAGCGGGCATCGAGCCAGCGGGCGGGCGGCAGGTGGTTGAGCTCCTTGTAGTAATAGATGTCGGTCCAGGGGTCGCGCAAATCGGCCAGCCAACGCAGGCCGTAGCGGCGCTTCAGTTCCAGCCCGATCAGCTGGGTAGAGTGCGGCGGCGAGGAAGTGAGCACGGCGTCGAACTGCTCGCCGGCGGCCACCAGTTCAGCCACGGCATCGAGCACGAAGCGGTTCCAGCCCCGGCGCGCATCCGGAATAAAGAGGTTGCCGCGCACAAACTTGAACAACTGCTGGCTGCGGCTGGCCTTATTCTCGCCCACAAACCCGCCATACGGTACCTGCCGCCGCCCCGTCAGGCGCTTGTAGCTGTCGAAGGGCTCGAAAGTGCTGGTGCGGATAACGCGCACGCCCGCCGGTACATCGGCCGCCAGGCTTTCGTCGAGCACCGGGTAGGCCGCCTGGGCCGGGTCTACCGTTAGTACGGTGGGCTCCACGCCAAACCCGGGTAGGTGCTTCACGAACTTGAGGCTGCGCTGCACGCCCGCCCCACCCGAGGGTGGCCAGTAGTAAGTAATAACAAGCAGGCGAAGTGGACGGGCAGAATCGGGCACGGAACGTCGGGTGGGCGATGAAACGCGAAGGTAACCCGCTGGCGGCTTTTCGGGCTTTTCTGGTTACTTTTGGAGGCTGAATCTGGTTTTCTACCTGTTTCTCTTTGTCATGGCATCCGACAATTCTGACATTCTTGCGCTGCTAAGTGACCTGCTGCGGGCCACCGACCGCCAAACTGATACGCTACGCGCCGAAATGCGCCAACTAAACCAGGAAACCAACGACCGGTTCGAAAACATCATCAACCGTTTCGGTGAGGCCATTGCCGACGGCTTCATTCAGATGGAAAAAAAGTTTGATGACTTAAAGCAGGAAGTGTCAGAAGTAAAGCAGGAGGTAGCCGGAGTAAAGCAGGAGGTAGCTGGTTTGCGCACCGACGTGCAGCACATTGATCAGCGCTTGGAAAGAACGGAAACCGACCCGGCTACCAATCCCGAGGTACTCCGTCGCCTCGAAATACTGGAGTCCATCGTGTTGAGAAAGGCGTCGTAGTTCACTCCATCGGCCCAAAATCAGCGAAATCAAAATAATCAGCGCCAATTAGCGATTCATGTTCGATAACCTCTCAACCAAGCTCGACAAAGCCTTTAAAACACTTAAAGGCCAGGGCAGCATCACCGAAATCAACGTCGCCGCTACGGTCAAGGAAATCCGCCGGGCACTGGTGGACGCCGACGTGAACTACAAAGTCGCCAAGGAGGTCACCGACAAAATTAAGGACGAGGCCATGGGCCGCGATGTGCTGGTAGCCGTGTCGCCGGGCCAATTGATGACCAAAATCGTTTACGATGAGCTCACCCAGCTCATGGGCGGCGAAAAGCAGGACATCCAGGTGAAGGGCGACCCGGCCGTGATTCTGCTTTCGGGCCTGCAGGGTTCGGGCAAAACCACCTTCGCCGGCAAGCTGGCTGCCTACCTCAAAAAGCAGAATCGCCAGGTGTTGTTGGTGGCCTGCGACGTGTACCGCCCCGCCGCCATCGACCAGCTGAAAGTGCTGGCCGAGCAGGTGGGCGTGGAGGTGTACTCGGAGCCCGAGAACAAGAACCCGGTGGACATTTCGCGCAATGCCATCGAGTTTGCGCGCAAAAACAACAAGAAGGTCGTCATCATCGACACCGCCGGCCGCCTAGCCGTCGATGAGCAGATGATGGCCGAAATCGAGCAGGTGAAGCGGGCTGTCAACCCCTCCGAAACCCTGTTCGTGGTGGACTCGATGACGGGCCAGGACGCCGTGAATACGGCCAAAACCTTCAACGACCGCCTCAACTTCGACGGCGTGGTGCTTACCAAGCTCGACGGTGACTCGCGCGGTGGCGCGGCCCTCAGCATCCGGGCGGTGGTCGAAAAGCCCATCAAGTTCATCTCGACGGGTGAGAAGATGGAAGCCCTCGACCTGTTCTACCCCGACCGCATGGCCCAGCGCATCCTGGGCATGGGCGACGTGATTTCGCTCGTGGAACGCGCTCAGCAGCAGTTCAACGAGGAGGAGGCCAAGCGCATCAACCAGAAGATCCGCAAAAACCAGTTCAACTTCGACGACTTCCTCTCCCAGCTGGAGCAAATCAAGAAGATGGGCAACATCAAGGACCTGGTAGGCATGATTCCGGGCGTGGGCAAGGCCATGAAGGACATCGAAATCGACGACGACGCCTTTAAGCCGATTGAGGCCATCATCAAGAGCATGACGCCCAAGGAGCGCGCCCAGCCCGAGCTGCTCAACGGCTCGCGCCGCCGCCGCCTGGCCCTAGGCTCGGGCACCGATATCCAGCAGGTAAACGCACTGATGAAGCAGTTCGAGGATATGCGCAAAGTGATGCGGACCATGAACAAGATGAGCAGCACCAAGGGCGGCATGGCCCAAATGGCCAAGATGATGGGCATGAAAGGCCCGCTCCGCTAACCCACTGATTAGCGCGGATTTTTCGCGGACTTCGCAGATTTTGTGGACGTACTCAAACAGCCCCGGTAGCATTTGCTACCGGGGCTGTTTGGTATTGAAGCTGTTTACAAAGTCAAAAGGCGGTCATGCTGAGCTTGTCGAAGCATCTCTACCGCTTCGTTGGATGACTGCAACGAAGCGGTAGAGATTCTTCGACAAGCTCAGCATGACCGCCTTTTGACTTTGCAAACAGCTTCATTGTAATGAGGCGGTGCGCGCTACGCAAAACGCCCCCCGCACGGGGTGCGGAGGGCGTTGGTAGTATTGCCAGCATAAAGCTAAGCTGCTCGCTTAGTTGCGCGTCATTGGCAGGGTGATGTTCACTGCCTGGCCACTCACCCGGACGATATAGGAGCCCTGGGGCAGCGTAGGCACGAGTACAGTATGCTCTTGCCCACCGCTGAGCTGGGTACGCAGTACCTGCCGTCCGGCTAGATCCAGAATGTCAACCTGGTACGAACCTTCGGGCAAACCAAGTAGATCGAGTGTAAAGCGCCCTTGCTGCGGGTTAGGGTAGAGGCCCACCGTAACCTTGCGTTGCTCAAAGCGCACCGTCTGCACCTTCGAGTAGCTGTCGGTGCCATCGGTATCCACCTGACGCAAGCGGTAGTAGAGCAGTTTAGCGGCGAAGCGGGCCGCGCCGGCATCTACATAACGGTAGCTGGTGGCGCTCTGGGTGGTGCCTTGGCCCCGCTGCGAACCGATGGTTTCAAACGTGGCGCCATCGAAGCTGCGCTCCAGTTCGAACCGGTCGTTGTTGAGTTCGGTAGCCGTCTTCCAGGTCAGTACCGCGTCGCGGCCGCTGGCTATGGCATCGAAAGCGGTGAGCGTAACGGGCAGGGGGCTGGTGATGCTTACGTCTTCGTTGGCGGAAGACGAGGCCGAGTAGTTGCTGCCCCCGGCCGCGCCCAACGTCGCATCGTTGGCGTAGTTGCCGCCCGGGCTGACGGTGCCGGTGACGGTGGTCCGGAACGGGTCGTTGTAAGTTACGGTGGCGTTGGCCTGATAAGCGAAATTGTTCTGGGCCGCCGCCGCGATGGTAGCCCGGAAGCTGATGGAGAGCGTGGCCCCGGCCGGAATGCTGAGGCTGCTGCCGCCAAATTCCGGGGTGCTGTTGGCGCCAGTGGGCGTGTTGGCGCTGGTAGCTGGAATCGAGGTAGTAGTGCCGTTGGCCTGCTGGAGCGTAAAGACCGGCGTAAAGGTGGGGTCGTACTGGAAAATATTCGCTGCCAGCGCTGCCAGCACAGAAACATTATCGGCCTGGCCACCGGTGTTGGAAATCGTGAGCGTGTACAGGGCTGGATTTACGCTGCTGCCCGTGCCGCCGGTGCGCTGCACGTTGGGCGTAGCGGTAGCCAGTGCCACCGACAAAGAAGGCAGGCAGCCGCTGGCCGCGCTGATGAGCACGCCCGGGTCGGTAGCATTGACTACGGCGCTGCCGCTGGTACCGGGCCTTGCTGAGTTGGTATCAGCTGGCCGTCCCCGCTCCGTGAGGCCACTGGCGCCGCCCGCAATAAGCTCGGTACCGCTGCCGCTGTTGGCGAATACGAAGCCGCCGCCACCACCGCCTCCGGGGCCGTAGTCATCGTTATTTCCGCCTGTAATAGCGTTGCCCCCGTCGCCGCCGGCCGCGCTGAGAGTCATATTCGCGAAGCCCGACGTATTGCTGGCCAGCAGCACGACTGTGCCACCCGCGCCACCGCCGCCGCCGCCGTTCGTGTAGTTAGTGGCCAAACCGGCCGTAGGCGCCCCGCTGCCATCGGCGCGCAGCTGGCCCGTACCGCTTAGCAGACTAGTGCGCAACACCACGATGCCGCCCCCAACGCCGCCGCTGCTTAGGGTGCCGGCTTGCTCACTCGAGCCCGCGCCGCCGCCGCCGCCCATCAGCCAGCGGCCGATGCCACCAGCAATGCTGCCGCCGCCCGCCGCCTGGGTACCCGAGTTAGCATTTCGATTGAAGCCACCCAAGCCACCGGCCGCCGCGTTGCCACCGCCGCCGCCACCGGCGTTGCCGGTGTTGCTGGCCAGTTGGTTATCGGTGGCGCCACCACCGGCGTTGCCGGGCGCACCCAGGCCCACGCTGCCGTTGCGGTAGCCTTCCACGCCAGTATCAGATACGCTGGTGCCATTCCATACGAAGCGGGGCGTACCGGCCCAGCCTTCACCCTTGGCTCCGTGGACGCCTGCGGTAGTCAGGCTAGCCACATTGCGAATGTCGTTGGTGCCGTAGCCCGTGCCGCCTCCGGTGTACTGCCGGGCTCCGCCGCCGCGAAAACCTTTGCCGCTCATGTCCAGGCTGCCGCTGCCGCTGAAGGTGGTTTGGCCGGCTACGTCGAGGGCCAGGATGCCGCCGGTTTCGCCGTTCCAGGCCAGGCCGGTCACGGTGCCCGTTACCGTCAGGGCCGAGTACTGCGGCACCCGCACCACCTGGAACCGGCGCTGGCCGGTGGGGTTGCCGGCATCGGCGTAGCTCACGCGCTCATAAATGCGGGCTAGGGCCTTGGCTATCGTCAGGGTGCCGCCCGTTACCGGAACGCTGTTCGTGGCCACGGCGTACTCGTAGAAGCCCGCTACCGGGGCAGTGCTCGCGCCATAGCTAGTAGTGTTGGTAACGTCGATAGTGGCTCCCTGCACCTGGATAATCATCACCAGGTCGCCGGCCTGAATGCCTGGTCCGCCCACGGCTGCTCCTACCTGAATACTGGTAGCACTCATGGCGGTGGTGGCGTTGCCCGGGTAATAGGTGTTGGGAGTCGTTGAGCCACTGTTGAGCGCACGGGGGCCGTCCTTACCGGGCGTGGCGCAGCTGGTGGCCACGTTGGCGTTGCCTTGCACTACCGTCGTAATGGTGGCCGTGTTGTTGCTCAGAACCGGGTCGGGCGTGCTCAGCGTGACGCTCGCCGCAGCTACTACGGAACCACCGGCTGGGGCCGTAAACCTCACGGTATTCACAATGCTTGGTGCGCCCGGAGCCAGGCTGGCCACGGGGGCAAACGTTACCAGGCCAGAGCCGGAATCATAGCTGCCGCTGGAAACAACTACGCCCGTCAGGTTGGCGGGCAGCTGAATGCTGGGCACGAGGTTGTTGCTCGTTTCGGTGCCCAGGTTGCTGGTATTAACGGTGTACGTAACCGACGAGCCGGGGCTGGCCGCCGTGGGGCCGCTTATGCTCGTAGCCACATCGGCCCCCTTCACGATGATGGTGATGTTGGCCGGGTTCGACAGGTCGCCGAGTACCGAGGCCACGGTGTAGGGAATGGTTATCACCCCGGCAAAAGTGGCAACGGGGGTGAAGGTTACTACGCCGTTGGCACCGCGCGTGAACGTGCCTTTGCCGGCCACCGTGAACGAGTTGTCGATGGCCGTAGTAGTCGGATCGAGGTCGATGGAAGTCGGTTCAAGGTTGCTGCCCTGGGCCACGTCGTTGCTGAGAATGTTAAGCGAAACCGGCACACCATACACCGTGCTCGCCACATCATCGTTGGCCACCGGGGCTCTAATAATGGCCAGGTTGCGGATTTCGTGAACATTGGTGCTGCCCCCGGTCGAGCCGGCGAACCCAATGCGCAGATTATTCGGCGGCGTAGCCACCCGCACCCGCTCAATGGTAGTAGCTACCGCGTTGCCGTTCTGAATGCGAACGGTAATCTGGTAGGTGCCGTCGGGCTGCGGAATCACGTAGATGTAAGCCCGCCGGAAATCAGCGGAGCCCTGCTGGGCCCGTACTGTAGCCACATCCAGGCTGAAAGGCAGCGTGGTGCCACCGGCAATAAAGGGGTAATCGGTAGTGCTGTTGCCGTCACCGCTTCCGCGCAGCGACACGGCATCGGGCCGGACACCGGGGCCGCCCACGCGGCCCTCAGTGGGGCTGGCATAATTGCCAAACTCGTCGATGCCGATGCCGATGTAGCCGTTAGGCACTCCGTTACTAAGAGGGGCGATTGTCTTCTGGGCGTAGCCCAGCGAACCGCCGGAGGCCCCGCTGGTAAAGGCGGCCGCCGACGTCTTGTCGGCATCAACGAGGAAAACCGAAAAGCCATCGGCTCCGGTACCACCGTAGGAGAAGAATTCAAACGAAATGGCGAAACCTGTTGGGGCCGGAAACGACTGGTTATCGATGGCGAAACCAGCTTGGTTTGTAGTATTGTCCGTCAGGCGCAGATAGCCCGAGCCGTTGGCATCCGTGCCGGTTGCGGCCGTTAGCACGGCGGGGTTGGGGTTGCCACCAAGGCGAAAACCAACCCCGGAAGTAGTGGAGTTCTTAAACGATTCGATCCGCGGGAACTGGGCCCACGCCCTGTTGGCAGATAACAGTAGCAGGCCTAACGCTACGAGCAGCCGGCAAATAGGGCGGGTGTGCGATGCCCTGCCCCGAGGGGAGAGGAAAGGTGTTCTCATGTGCGGTAGAAGGAAGGTGGAGTGAGAGCAGAGGGCGGCAACTGTCTGCGTAGCAGATGGTCGTCGCACCGCAATGATATTGAATAATTCTAATTATTTGCACTTGTCTTATATAAGTTAAATTTTATATAAAAATAAATGTATCGTGGAGAGGAATAAATACTTCGCCTTAAAAATATTGTTGGAAGTCAGGGTATTAGCCAAGGTATTCTAATCGTGCATTCAGGAGGCCTACACTACACTGTTTGGTGGCAAAAACGGATACACCTAATACCGACTAGGTATTAGGTGTGCCTATTATTGAACTTTAACAACAAACATCTTATATGCTATCCTGCGGATCAACACGATAAAGAGCCTCTTTGTAACTACTGCCCGAAAATTTTGGTATTATTCCCGCTCAAAGGGATTGGCGGGTATTACCAGCACTACTTTTTCACGCTCGACTACCACCTGGCCCGGCTTGGCGCCGCGGGGTTTGCGCACGTATTTTTTTGGCGTGTAGCTAACCGGGCACAGCGAATCGTTTTGGCGCTTGGAGTACCAGGCGGCCAGTTGGGCGGCGCGCTCCAGCACCGGCACGGGTACCGGCTGGCCGGCCCGCTGCCGGATGACAACATGCGAGCCGGTTACGTCTTTGGCGTGCAGCCAGAGGTCGTCTTTGTGGGCATAGCGCTGGGTCAGCAGGTCGTTGTTGACGGCGTTGCGGCCTACCAGAATCGTGAAGCCGGAGTCTTCGAATACCTTGAATGGTAACTCGGAAGCGGCGGCTTTGGCGGCGGCGGCGGCATCGAGGCTGTGCTGCTTGCGCCACTGGCGTAGCACCCGCAGCTCGCCGGCCGGCAGGGCCCCCAGCTCCTCCAGCAGCTCCAGCGCCCCAAATGCTTCGGCTTCGCGGCGGTCGGCGCGCTCAGCCAGCTCGCGGGTTTCGCGCTGCTGGTTTTTGGCCTTGCGGTACAGGTTCTGGGCTGTGCGCTGGGGTGTTTCGGTGGGCTTTAGCTTGATGATTCGCCGTTGCCCGGGCTGGTAGAAATCTTCGACCTCAACCTCGGAGGCCCCGGCCGGAATCTGACTCAAGTGGGCCATAATCAGGTCGGCAGTTTGGCGGTAGCCGCTGGTGTTTTCGAGGGCGTGAAGGCGGTTGCGGGCGTGCTGGGCGGCGGTAGTGGCCGTATCGGCGCGTTTTTCCAGCAGCAGCCGTACTTGGCGCAGCTCAGCCTCGTAGGCCTGGCGACCCAGCAGGCGTGGCACAAATTGGCGTAGCGCCCCCATTGGGTCGTTGGCGGGCAACTCGGCTTCTACCTCGCCCACCTGCAGCAGGCTCAGGCGGGTACGGTTGTCGAGCCGGACGATGTAAAAGGCGGCGGGCTGCTCCAACTGGCACACTACCTGGGCTACCAGCTCGCGTTTGGTTGTCAGCGGGGCCGGGTCGTAGCCCAGCGTGCGCAGGTAGGCCCGGCCCAGGTCGCCGAGGGCGGGGTAGGCTTTAGTCGGGTCGGCTACTGCAACGGAAGCAGCCTGAGAGGCAGGGTCGGTGGGGGGGCGCAGGTCGGCATCGGCCAGGTAGCGCGGGTGGAATAGCTCGGCCGGGGCTGCGGGGTCGGCGGGATGGAAAATGGCGTTGGGGCGGGTGCCATAGAGCTTGAGCACGAGCCGCGCCCCGCCCGCAAATTCGAGCTGCAGCACCCGGTCGTGGGGCCAGGCAGCCACGGTTGCTACCTGCTGGCCCAGCAGGCCGGGCAGCAAATCCACCGAGTTCTGGCGGGTGCGCTGGAAGCTTTCGGGCACGGCCAGCAGCGTACCGGCGGCGGCCAGCGTGAGGCGGAGCCAAAACTCAACTCCGCCGTTAGTCAGGCCGATAACCAGTTCGTCGCGCTCCTGCGAAAAGCAGGTAGCCACCCGGTAGCCGGCTAGCTGGCGGGTGAGGGCGGGCGCGAGCTGGCGCAGAAAGTAGTAGTTGGTGGGCATAAGCAGGACGAGTTAAACAGCGGCCCTGCACCCTGGCAGCGCCCCAGAGCCGGTCGGGGCACAAATAACGCAGGAATCAATCGGCAAAGGCAATACAACCGTATTCGTTGGCCCCGAATCCTGCTGAAGGCAGCCGCATCTTCTTCGTTGCGCTAAGCTTATTTCAGTCAGACTACCTTCCGAAAAAGCGTTAGTTCTGGAGCCGAACCGCAAATTACAGCTGCCGCTTTCGGTCGGGCTTACATCCGGCAATACCGGCAAGCCGCGGCCACGCCCCAAACGCCGCAACCAGAGCTAATGGCGCGGTAGGGGATTTGCAGTTCCAGGTCATGTTGCGCCTGCGTGGGCCATTAGTGGGCGCGACAGGCCGTAGCAGTTGCTGACGTTGGCCAACTGATAGGGGAGCAGCTAAATCTGCTCCAGGTGAGTGCGGGTCCGCTCGCTGGCCGCTTGGTCGCCCGTGTTCACGGTTGATTTGGGCTCAATCATTAATATCCAGGTTTCGGCAGCCGAGTGGGGGCGGTGGTCGGTGCCCCGGGGAACCACCAGCAGTTCGCCGGGGTTCAGCTCGGCCGTAGTGCCGTCGCGGAAATCAATCAGCAGCTGCCCTTTCACTACCATAAACAGTTCGTCTTCGGCCGCATGGTTGTGCCAGATGAACTCGCCCTGCACCCGCGCAATTTTCAGGTGCTGGTCGTTCAGCTCCCCAATCACCCGCGGGTTCCAGTGGTCAGTGAACTGCGCGAATTTGTCTTCTAGGCGGATAACATGCATTGTTCAAAATTTTGATGGGCAGGCCGAAAGCAACGCTATTGGCAGCTAACCACTAGCCCATCGTAAGCCAAGCGGATATTTTCGGGCAGCGTCGCCTCCACATCGTGGTGGCGGCCCAACTGGTGGCTGATGTGGGTGAGGTAGCCGCGGGTTGGGGCCAGATCTTCGAGAATATCAACAGCCTGCCGCAGCGTGAAATGGGAAATGTGCTGCTCGTGGCGCAGGGCATTGAGCACGATAATTTCCGAGCCACGCATCAACTCCAACGACTCGGGACTGAGGTAATTGGCATCGGTGATGTAGGTAAAACCGCCAATTCGGTAGCCCAGCACTGGCAGCTTGTAATGCAGCGCCCGGATGGGCTGAAACGGCACGCCGGCCACCTCAAATACCGCCGTGTCGCTTTCAATCGGGTGCAACTCTGCCCGGGGCACGCCGGGGTATTTGTGGTCGGCGAAAATGTAGGCGTACTCCTGCTGCAACTGCGCCAGCACCCGGGGCTCGGCGTGCAGGGGCATATCCTGCTGCTGCCGGAAGTTGTAGGCCCGGATGTCGTCGAGGCCACCGGTGTGGTCTTTGTGCTCGTGGGTAAACACCACCGCGTCGAGGTGGTCGATTTGCGCGCGCAACGCCTGCTGCCGGAAATCGGGGCCCGAGTCGATAACGATGCTTTTGCCCGCTACCTGCAAGTGCACCGATACGCGCAGGCGCTTATCGCGGTAATCAACTGAGCGGCATACGGCGCAGGTGCACCCAATCATGGGCACCCCCTGCGACGTACCCGTACCCAGAAAAGTGATTTGCATGAACAGAAGCTAGAAGTTGGAAGCAAAGAGCGAGGAGAAACAAGCAAGTAAGTATTCTGTCTTCTAGCTCTTGACTCCTCGCTTCTCCAATTACCCTACGTACTGTTTCACCACCCGCACCAGCGCATCAAAATCGAGGGGCTTGGGCAGATAATCGGTTACACCGGCTTCACGGAACTGCTCCATCGAGTAGTTGTTGGCATTGCCTGTAATGGCAATTACCGGAATTTTGGCAATGCGCGGGTCGGCATTACGGCGGATTTCGCGCGTGCATTCCATGCCGTCTTTCACCGGAATGTTAATGTCCATCAGTACGCAGTCGATGGGCTGGCTTTCGATCTGCCGGATTACTTCGCCCCCGTTTTTAGCCGACACAATGCGGTACTGCTGCAGCTCCAGGATTTTTTTAGTCAGGTTGAGAATAACAGAGCTGTCCTCAGCAATGAGGATGGTTTTTGGGTTTACGTTTTCCATAGGTGGTAGGCAGAGAGAGGGTTGGGTAGGTAAAAGGGCGATGGGGCAACGGTGTCCAGGTCCATCAGGGGGCCTGCGTCAGGGCAGGATAAGTGGCTCTGAATTCTGCAAATAAAACAAGTAAAAGTTGAAAATCAGCCGGAGTGTTTTTCGTATCCTGGTCCCGCAGCTTATGCTCCAGCTGCTTTACGCCCTCGGCCAGCGCCAGGATGCCCAGCGTAAAGCCCGTTCCTTTCAGTTGGTGCAGGTGAGGCAGGATGGCCGCGTACTGTCCGTCGGCTACCAGCGCGGCCGCCTCACCAAGCACCTGGTCGGCTTCCTGCTCGAAATCGGAATAGAGCTGGGCCGCGAAGTCGCCGCCGCCCAACTGGCGCAGCTGCTCCACAATGGCCATGTCTACCACTATGGCACCTTCGGTTGTTCCCGTCGCCGGAGCTTCGGCGGTCGGGGTGCCGGTGGCGGCGGGCGTTACCTGGCTGTGCACGGTTGGGGCAATGGGCGTGCTCCAGCGGCGTAGCATGGCGTGTAAATCCTGACTTTTTACGGGCTTGGCAATGTAGTCGTCCATGCCTTCCTGCACAAACCGCTCGGCATCTTCGCGCATCGAGTAGGCCGTCATGGCCACTATTGGCGGGCAGCTGGGGCCCAGGCGGCGGCGGATTTCGCGCATCGCCGTCACGCCGTCCATTTCCGGCATCTGAATATCCATGAAAATGAGGTCGTAGCGCGTATCGGGCGTGATGGCCCGGCTGATGGCCTCGAAGCCATCGGCGGCCACCGTTACCGTGCAGCCCAGCTTGTCGAGCAGGCGCGAGGCTACTTTCTGGTTGATGGGGTTGTCATCGACGAGCAGAATGCGCGGGTTGGTTTCGAAGCGCACTACCTCCTGCGGCCGTTCGCGGGCCAAGCGGCGCTCCTGCACGATTTCCTCCTCGTTGTAAGCCACTTGGCAGCGAATGGTGAACCAGAACGTGGAGCCCTCGCCCACATTGGAGTACACCCCGATTTCGCCGCCCAGCATATCGGCCAGCTGCTTGCTGATGGCCAGCCCCAGCCCGGTACCACCAAAAGCCTTGGTGGGCGTGGTGTCGAGCTGGGTGAAGTTGGTAAAGAGCAGCTTCTCATCGTCGGGCGAGATGCCGATGCCCGAATCCTGCACTGCAAAGCGCACCACGTACCCGTCATCCGCAGCATCCGCAGCCTCGGTGCCCACCTCCTCGGTGCCCACAGCGGCTACTGCTGATATAATGATGCTGACCGTGCCCTGCGAAGTGAACTTGATGGCATTGGAAGTCAGGTTGCTCAGAATCTGAAGCAGGCGCGTTTCGTCGGTGATGATGAAGCGCGGCGCGGTGGGCGTAAAGTGGTAAGTGAACTTGAGCCGCTTCTGGCCGGCGCGGTTCGAGAACAGCGAGTAAATCTTCTCGAGCGTGTAGTGCAGGTCGATGCCCACCTCGTTGAGCTGGAGCTTGCCGGCCTGGATTTTCGACAGATCCAGAATATCGTTCAGAATGGCCAGCAGCGCGTCCGACGACTTGCGCAGCGTGTCTACATACTCTTCCTGCTCCTCGCTGGCCACGGTTTGGTGCAGCAGGTCAATCATGCCGATGATGCCGTTCATGGGCGTGCGCAGCTCGTGGCTCATGTTGGCCAGAAACAGTGTTTTAGCTTCCAGCGCCTGCTCGGCTTCTTCCTTGGCCAGGCGCAAATCATCCTGCATCTGCTTAAGGCCGGTAATGTCGCGCCCGATGCCTTCCGTTCCGTTCAGGGTACCGTTGGCTTCATCGCCCAGCAGCCGGCGCGCGTTAACCAGCACGCTCACGGCGTGCCCTTCCTTGTGGCGCATGGCCACTTCGAAGTTGCGGGCTTCGCCTAGCTCGCGCACCTGAGCCAGTAGGTTGTCGCGTTCCTGTGGATTGATGTAGAAGTCGCCGATAAACCGGCCGAGGGCCTCCTCGGGCTGGTAGCCCAGCATATCGTGGACCGACGGGCTAAGCAGCGTGATGATACCCTGCTGGTCGGTGCGGTAGTACACGTCCTGAAACGACTCGAAAATGGCGCGGAACTTCTCTTCCTGGGCCGCCAGCTCCAGCTGCGAACGTTTCTTGTCGGTGATGTCGTGGGCAATACCCGAAATTTCCTCAAACGAGCCGTCGTCGAGGTAAATGGGGTTGAGGTAGATTTCGCGCCACGAGTCCTGGCCCTTGGCGTCGCGCAGGCGCACCTCGAAACGTTGCGGGTGGCCCTGGAAGGCGCGGCGGTAGTTGCTGATGAAGGCCTCGCGGGCCTCGGGGTCCATCAGGGCCACATCGGCCTGCCACATGTTCATGCTCAGAGCCGGGTACACGCCATTGCGGCGCAGGAAATAGGCCGCGTAGTTGCGGTTGAACGAGGCCAGCCGGGCCCGCGTATCCAACGACCACATCAGGTGCGAGCCGCTCTCAAAAATGGCGTTCAGCCGGGCGTTCTGCTTCTGAATCTGCACCTCATTGCGCTTACGCTCAATGGCCAGCGCCACCTGGTTGGAGATAAAATGCAGAATCTCGATGTCGGAGGGAGCGTAGGCGTCGGCCTTCTGGTAGTCCTGCACCGCAATTACGCCGATAATCCGCTCGCCAATGCTCAGTGGCGAGCACAGCATCACTTCCGGCATCAGCCCGTAGGCTGTTATGGCGCCGCCGGCCACGAGCTGCTGCAAATCGTCGCGCAGCAAGTACAGCGGCCGGCCCGTGCGGATAATATACTCCGAAACGCCCGTCGAGAAGGGCCGCGTCATCATGGCCTGCTCGCCGGGGGCGTTCTGATCAACAAAATAGGCGAACTGCAGCTGGGTGCGGGCCTCATCGCAGAGGGCGATGTAGAAGTTGTTGGTCTCGATAATCTTGCTCAGCTCCCGATGAATGGCCCCGTAGAGGGAGAGCAAATCCTTGGAACTGATGGCCAGATTGGCGATGCTGTAATACACCTTCTGCAGTCGCTCGGCCTTGATGCGGTCGGTAATGTCGTGCAGAATGGCGCGGGTGCTTACCGGCTCGTTATCCTGCCAGGAGCAGGAAATGGAGCCAATCAGATGGACGGGTTTGCCCGATTTGGTCAGGAATACGGTTTCGAGCTTGTTGACTTTCTCGCCCTTGTACAGGTTGCGCAACTGGTAGAGCAGCTTGGCCTTGTAGTAGGGGTGCACCACGCTGGCCAGCGTCAGCGACGGCAGTTCGTCGTCTTCATAACCCAGCTTCTCCTTCCAGGCCTTGTTCACGAACAGAAAGCGGTTGTCGATGCTCAGGTTCTGAATCAGGTCGTGGGCGTTGTCAAGAAAGTCCTGCAGGCGGTTGCGGTTGTCGGTCAGCGCCCGCACGGCCACCTGCTTGTCGGTGATGTCGCGGCCCACAAACAGCACCCCGCTGATGGTTCCCTCGGCGTCGCGCTCAAACTCGGAGTGCCAGAAAAAGGTGCGCCCCCGGCCATAGATTGTGAGCAGCGAGTGCTCAAAAAAATCCTGCAGCTCCTGCCGGTCCAAGGCCCGCTGGAAGGCGAAGCGGCGAGGTTCCTGCTCGTCGGGGGGCGCAAACAGGCCGAAGTATTCGCGTCCGGTCAGCGCCTCGGCCGAGTGCCCGGTTACTTCGCAGAAATAGGAGTTGACGTCCTGAATCATGCCCTGGCGGTTGAGCAGCAGGTAGCACATGCCGGCCCGGCTGAGCACGTCGCGCAATTGGCTGCGCGAAAAGTTATCGGAAAGGAATTCCTGGGCCTCCGTAGCTGGTGCCGGCGGGGCGAACTGGTGCAGGTCGCGGAGGGCCAGCAATAGCAACGGCTCGCCTTCGCCGGCCGGCCCGGCCAGTCGGCTAACCAGGGCCCAGGCCTCGAGCCGGTTGCCGTCGCCCGCCTGCTGCCCGTGCCAGCGCCACGAGCGGGCCTCGCCCGAGTGGGCGCAACTCGCCAGCAGCTCGCTCAGCTCGGCATCCGTAGCAGGCGAGGGGGCGGTAGAAAGTGCAGCGTCCGTAAAGGATACATTGGCTCCGGCAAAGGCCATCAGGCCGCTGCCCAGCAGCATGGCACGGGTAGTGCCCAGGTAATCGACGGCGCGCTGGTTGCAGTCGAGCAGCGTTCCACGAACGTTGTAAAGCAGCAGCCCATCGGCCGATTGCTCGAACAGTGCCCGGTAAAGGTCGGGCGAAAGTGCGGCGGATGTGGCGGCAGCCGAATTGCTCGGAGAAGGAGGCATGAAGAAGGCAGAGAATGGCAAAGTGGCTTCCCCAACAAGCGGGTCCCCGAACGAAGTTCTTAAATTGGCGACAATTCCCGAATAATCCATCTTTTCGCGTTACCAACCTTTCTGCCTGCTTTGCTGCCCCGCCTGGTTTTCACCGTCACCACCGACCTCAACTACGACCAGCGGATGCAGCGCATCTGCGCCTCGCTGGCCCGTGCCGGCTACGCCGTGCTGCTGGTGGGCCGGCAGGGGCCGGGCGCGCTGCCCCTGGGGCCGCAGCCCTACGCCCAGCACCGGCTACGCTGTTTTTTTCAGCGCGGAAAATTATTCTATGTAGAGTACAACCTGCGCCTGCTGCTGTTTCTGGCGGGCCAGCGTGCCGCGGCGTGGTGCGCCATCGACCTCGATACGGCCCTGCCCGTGTGGCTGCGGGCCCGGCTGGGCGGGCAGCCCTTCGTGTACGATGCCCACGAGCTGTTTACCGAAGTGCCCGAAGTGATGGCCCGCCCCGGCGTGCAGCGGCTGTGGCGTTGGGTCGAGAACTTTATTGTACCCCGGGCCGCGCTGGCCTACACCGTGGGTCCGGCGCTGGCCCGGCTGTTCGAGCAGCGCCACGGCCGGCCGTTTGCCGTGGTGCGCAACATCAGCCGCCTCAGCGCCGAAACGCTGCCGCCGGCTCCCGCGGCGGCGCCGGCAAGCGGTTTTATTCTGTACCAGGGGGCACTGAACACCGGCCGGGGGTTGGAGGAGCTGCTGGCTGCTATGCCCCACATAAACGGCCGGCTGGTGCTCTGCGGCGAGGGCGACCTGTCGCAACCCCTACGCCGGCAAGCGGAGGCACTGGGGCTGCTGCAATCGGGGCAGGTGGAGTTTCGGGGCTTCGTGCGGCCCGACAACCTGCGCGAGCTGACGCGCCATGCCACGGTAGGTGTAAACCTGCTGCGCAACGTGGGCCTGAGCTACTATTATTCGCTGGCCAACAAGTTTTTTGACTATCTGCACGCCGGCGTACCGCAGGTGGTGGTTGATTTCCCAGAGTACCGCGCCCTCAACGAGCAGTACGACGTAGCCGATCTGGTGCCCGATCTGGAGCCGGCCACGCTGGCCGCCGCCCTCAACCGCCTGCTACCCGGTGGCGATGCGAACCGTTACCGGCAACTGGCCCAAAATGCCCGCCGGGCCCGCCCAGTGCTCAGCTGGCAGCACGAGGAGCGGGAGCTGCTGCGGCTGTACGCCGGGCTGCTGCCCAATACGGGGCTGGCTGGGGCCGCCGGAGCATAAGCCCGAATCGGCCGTAGCTTTGCGGCTCTTTACGCGCTCCTATGAATCCGCTGGCCGACCTGATTATTCCTGCTGAACCGACGCTGCTCGTGATTACCGGCCCGACGGCCGTGGGCAAAACGGCGCTATGCGTGGAGCTGGCCCGGCGGCTCGATACCGAAATCGTGTCGGCCGATTCGCGGCAGTTTTTCCGGGAGATGAGCATCGGCACGGCCAAGCCTACCCCGGCCGAAATGGGCGATGTACGGCACCACTTCATCGACTCACACAGCATTGAGGACGACTACAACGCCGGCCGCTTCGAGCAGGATGCCCTGACGCGGCTGGCCGAGCTGTTCCGACACCACAGCACCGTTATCCTGACCGGCGGTTCGGGACTGTATCTGCAGGCCGTAACCGAAGGCCTTGATGAGTTGCCGGCAGCGCCACCCGAAATCAGGGCGGCGCTCCAGGCCGAGCTGGCCGCCCACGGCCTGGAGCCGCTGGTAGCCGAGCTGGCCCGCCTCGACCCCATAGCGCACGGCCGCATTGATCTGCAAAACCACCAGCGGGTGCTGCGGGCGCTGGAAATCTGCCGGGCCACGGGCCAGCCGTTCAGCTCTTTCCACGGCCGCAAAAGCAGCGCCGACCGGCCCTTCCGCGTCATCAAAATAGCCCTTACCCGCGAGCGGGACGAGCTGTACCAGCGCATTGATGAACGGATGGAGCTGATGCTGGCCGCCGGACTGGAAGCCGAAGCCCGCGCCCTGCACCCGTACCGCCACCACAACGCGCTGCAGACGGTGGGCTATCAGGAGCTGTTCGGCTACTTCGAGGGCCACTACGATTACGCCGAGGCCGTGCGTCTGCTCAAGCGCAACTCGCGCCGCTACGCCAAGCGCCAGCTCACCTGGCTGCGCCGCGACCCGCAGTACCAGTGGCTGCACCCCACTGAGGTGTTGGGTTTGCTGGGGTAAGGATGACAGCGTTTTTCCTCTCTCACTTCCACTGCAAACTATTGATGTGCTGGCCGATTTTACGGCCTTCGCGCAGGCCCACCTCATTATCCTGGCGGGAGTGGATGCCGCCCAGGAAGCGGGAGAGGGCCGACTCTTCGGCCGTCTCCCAGAACGAGTGGAAGGTGCGGGCCTTGAAATCGGTGGCCCGGCCCACGTCGCGCCCGCGGCCCACGTGCGAATCGTCGGTGAAGGTGAGGCTGCCGTAGAGGCCCTCCAGCACCACGGCCGTGGCGGCCGACTGCGTAGCATGCCCCGACGAGTAGCCCGGAAACGGCGGGGAGGGCCAGAAAGGCACCCAGTTGGGGTCGATAACCCGGCGCACGAAGGTGTAGGGCCGCTCGTTGTTGAAGGTGTATTTGCACTTCCAGCAGATAACGAAGGCATCGGCCACGGCAATGCCCGTGCGGGCGAATGTTTCGGCCGCCTTGCCCAGATCGGCCTGGGTGGCGTTTACCACAATGCGGGCCAGATTGTAGGAGTGGCCGGGGGGGGTAAAGGTGTCGCTTGGGTCATCGGCCCACCACACGGCTAATTCCTTTTCCTCCTGGGTCAGGCTGATATTTTTGGCATACACCTCCAGGTATTGCGCGTAATACTGCGAGGTAGGCAGCACCGAGTAGGGCAGCGGCGCGGGCATGGGCATGGCCGCATCGAGGGCCAGAAAGGTGCGGTTGCTGCCCCAGTAGGGCTGCATCGGGCCCAGCCCGTTCTCGGTGGGCTGCCAATCGCCCGGGTTGGTGGTGGGCACGTAGCTGGAGGGGAAGTTGCGCAGGTAGCCTTCATGGCCACCATCCGTTTTCGACCACGCAAAAATAGCCTCGGCCACGGCCCGGCCATATGCAGCCGAGCGCTCAGCCGTGGCCACGTCGGGGCCGGCATACGCGCGAGCCAGAGCACCCTCCAACGAATCGATGCGGGCGCGACTGGCGGCCGGGGCGTTGGCAAATAAGTTTTTCAGGATAGAAGCCTGGGCCGCATTGGCGCTCAAGGGCCAGCGGTAAGCCGGGCCGAATTCGGGCTGAGGCAGGCTGCCGAGCTGCTGGAGCTGCCCGGCCAACGAGCGGTGGCCGGGCATACCGGCCACTACCGATTCGTAGAGCGTAAGGCCGGCGTAGCCCAGTGCCCGGGCCGCTACGGGCGGCGTAAAGCCGGGGCTTTGGCGCACGAGCTGCAGCGTCAGGGCGCTCCACTTGGTAGCTACTACTGCGTCGTAGCTGCTCGCCGGAGGCACTGCGGGAGCTACCTCCAGCTCCGTTTGGCAGCTGCTTAATAGCAGCAATATTATTGACACGCAAGCACCTGCCAGCGGCCGTAGAATCAGGAGAAAGTAGCGTTGCCGCATATAATCAGGGAATCAGGAGCCTGTCCGGCATGGTAAAACTGTTGAATAAATATAGCTTTTAAAGTTGATATAATTATACTATTTAAATAATTGCTGTTGCTGAGACAGGAGAATTTGTGCTTCAACAGGATGTTACACTTAGAGTGTGTTTGGGAATTGTCATGCTGAGCTTGCCGAACCATCTCTACTGTTTTGCTAAGGGCTTTTCCAACGAAGCGGTAGAGATGCTTCGACAAGCTCAGTATGACGGACACGCTGGTTTAATAAATCCCAGGCAAAAAAAAGCCAGCGCCCGGAGGCGCTGGCGGGGAGAGCAAGCTCAACGTATTTTACAACGGCTAGGCGTTCAGAATCTCCACCATGCGCATAAAGCTCTGGTTGATGAGCTTGCGCTTGTGAATGGTGTCGGCGAAAGGAGTATACACCAGCTTACGGTCTACGATGCCGGCCATTACGTTGTGCATACCGTTCATGAGGCCTTCGACGGCCGCAATGCCAATCTGCGAGGCCAGCATGCGGTCGGCGGCCGAGGGGGCGCCGCCGCGCTGAATGTGGCCGATAACGGTAACGCGGGTATCGAGCTGCGGAATGGCGGCTTTCACCTGCCGGGCTACCTCATGGGCATTGCCTTCCTCATCGCCTTCGGCAATAACCACCAGAAACGATGTTTTGGAGCGGTTACGGCCGCTTCTAAGCGTTTCGATGACTGCCTCAGTCGAGAGCTGGGTTTCGGGAATCATCACGATTTCGGCCCCGCCCCCGATGGCGCAGGGAATAGCAATGTAGCCCGAGTCGCGCCCCATCACCTCCACAAAAAAGCAACGGTCGTGCGAGTCGGCCGTGTCCCGTATTTTGTCGATGGCCTCCAGGGCTGTGTTTACGGCCGTGTCGTAGCCAATCGTGTAATCGGTGCCGTACAGGTCGTTGTCGATGGTGCCGGGCGCGCCCACTATCGGGATACCGAACTCCTGCTCGAAGAGCGTGGCGCCGGTAAACGTGCCGTTGCCGCCAATGGCCACCAACCCGTCGATGCCGTGGTTGACGAGCTGATCGAAGGCCAGCTGCCGGCCCTCGCGTGTCTGGAACGACTGGCTGCGGGCCGATTTGAGAATCGTACCGCCTTTCTGGATGGTGTTGGAAACGGAGGCCGAATCCAGTTTCACGAACTCGCCCTTCACCATGCCGCTGTAGCCGCGCATAATTCCATACACTTCAATGCCGTGGTAAACGGCAGTGCGTACTACAGCCCGGATGCAGGCGTTCATGCCAGGGGCGTCGCCCCCGCTGGTGAAAACTGCAATGCGCTTCATCATACTCATTTGGCTCTTATTTATGGGCAAACCGGCCCACCGGGCCGTAACTGGCAAAGGTGCGGAATTCGCGCTGAAAGTACGCTGTCGGTCCCGCTAAATGCAAACCAGCCATTAGCAGGGTCAGCCATTTTTCCGGCAGTTGCGTATCGGCATTATTGCGTATTGGCTGCTAAAGCCCTAACTTAACCTTAATTGCATGCGGGCACCCCCACTCCGATGCTACCCGGATGCCCTTGCTTATCTCCCGTTCTTCCCTGCCAAATACCCGCCCCATGTTCGGTTTTTTTGAAAGTGAGCAGACCAGAAAGGTCAAAAGCCACCTCGTAAACCTGGCCGCCCTGGCCAAGGCCGACGGCCACATTGACGAGCGGGAAATGAGCTTTATTGTAGCTGTGGGCCGCAAAAGCGGAATGCGTGCCGGCGAAGTGCGGGCGCTGGTAGGCAATGCCAGCGCCACCGACATGTTGCTGCCCGACAACGATTCGGAGCGCTTCGACCAGATTTTCGACCTCGTGGATATGATGTTGGCCGACGGCGTGGTAGACGATACCGAAATGCGTTTCTGCATCGATATGGCCCAGCGCCTGGGTTTCGCCCCCAATATCGTGGCCAGCCTAGTACGCAGCATCTCCCAGGGCGTGCGCGACGGTTTGCCCCGCGAACGGGTTAAATCAGAGGCTATGAAGCTGCTTAGCAATTAGCAATTAAAAGGGAGGAGGTAAAAATGCCGTTGAACACGCCCAGGACGGGCCGTTCAACGGCATTTTTACCTCCTCCCTTTTAATTGCTAATTGCTTCAAGCAGCCCCGCGCAGGCTTCCTCTATCTGCTCCATAGTGATGGTGAGGGGCGGGGCAATGCGCAGCGAATTGTCGCAGAACAGAAACCAGTCGGTGAGTAGGTGCTGGTCCCAGAGGGCACGGTCGATCAGGGGCTTGAGCACCGCGAATGAGTCGAACTCGACGGCCATCAGCAGTCCGCAGTTGCGCACCTCGCGGATGGTGGGATGGACGAGCTTTTCGCGGAATCGCGCCGCCTTGGCTTCTACCCCGGCCAGCAGGTTTTCTTCCTGAATAACCCGTAGCGTGGCCAATGAGGCCGCGCACGACACCGGGTGGCCCCCAAACGTGGTGCAATGGCCCAGAATGGGGTCGGTTTTGAAGCCCGCCATGATGGCCTGAGGCGCAATAAAGGCCCCGATAGGCATGCCGCCGCCCATGCCTTTGGCCGTAAGCAGAATGTCGGGCTCGATGCCGAACTGCTCGAAGGCCCAGAACGTGCCCGTCCGCCCGAAACCGCACTGAATCTCGTCCAGAATCAGCAGGGCGCCCACCTCGGTGCAGCGCTGGCGCAGGGCCGGCAGATAGCCGGGAGCCGGTACGCGCACGCCCGCCTCGCCCTGCACGGTTTCAATTACCACGGCCGCCGTATGCTCGGTGATGAGCTGCAGGTCGTCGAAGTGGTTGTGACGGATGTGGCGCACGTCGGGCAGCAGGGGCCGGAAGGCGTTCTTGAAGCCCTCGGAGCCGGTGATGCTGAGGGCGCCGTGGGTGGAGCCGTGGTAGGCGTTGTGGCAGCTAATGAGCCCGGTACGGCCGGTGTGGCGCTTGGCCAGCTTCAGGGCCCCCTCCACGGCCTCGGTGCCCGAGTTGGTGAAGAATACGTTGTCGAGGCGGGCGGGCAGCGTGGCGGTGAGGGCCTGGGCCAGCTGGGCCGGTGGGGCCTGCACCACTTCGCCGTACACCATCAGGTGCAGGTATTTATCGAGCTGCCCCTGAATGGCGGCCAGCACCCGCGGGTGGCGGTGGCCCACGTTGCTGACGCCGATGCCGGAAATTAAATCGAGGTAGCGGGTGCCATCGGGAGCGTACATGTACACGCCCTCGGCCCGCTCAATTTCCAGTAGTAACGGAAAATCGGAGGTCTGGGCCTGGTGGCGCAGGAAAAGCTGGCGAGGAGTAAGCATAGCCACAAAGGTACGCCCGGCTCGCTAGTGCGTAGTGCTTTGCGGTTGGTATTCAGGCGACGATTGAATGGCCTAAGCACTAACTACAAAGCACTACGCACAAAATGGCTATTCGTCGGCCATGCCCTGGGGGCCGGGGCGGTTGGCGACGCGCTTGAGCACTTCGCGGGTGAACTGGCGCTCGGCCAGGAACAGGGCCGCTACCTGCCGTACGCTGATAACGCGCTGGAATTTCTCGAAGTAGTCTTTCTCTAGCTCGATATCCTGCTGGCGAAGCTTGAACGACTGGTTGAGGTTGTCGCGCAGTTGCTGGTCGCTCAGGCCGTCGGTTTGGCTGGGCCGCAGCTGGCGCAGGCGCTGGTTCAGGTCGCGGCGCTTGCCCGTGAACTCGTTGTAAACGGGCCAGAACTTCTGGGCCTGCTCGGGGGTAAGGGAGACTTTTTGAGTGATATAGGCCACGCGGGCATTTTCGAGCTGGCTCAGCCGCTCCGGCCGCTGGCCTCCGCCGCCGCGCTGGGCGGCAGCTTCGGGCAACAGGCCAGCCGTTAGCAGGCTCAGCAGCAGCAGGGTGCGAAACAGGTAGTTCATGCGAATAAAGGGAAAGCGAAAAAAGAAGAAAAGCGGAGTTTACAGATAGCCTTCGTCGGCAGACTGCTGGTCGAGCAGCTCCCGCAGCTCGTCGGGCGAGGCCTGCCAGTAGGTGCTGGCGGGCGTGGCGTGAGCCGTGCCGGGCACCTCGGCCAGATCGGTGAGCGTGATGCGCTGGTCGGAGGCGAGCAGGTAGCTGAGCAGCTGCTCCTGCGGCACGCGGGCCAGCGCATCGGAACTGGCGACTATCGGAGCGGCCGGGGTTAGCCAGAACGCGGCCGCAAAGCCGGCCAGCACCACCGTCGAAGCCAGGGCAGTACGTACCGGAGCCGTGAGGGCCGCCAGCCAGCCCCAGCCGGGTGCGGTGGCGGTTGGGGCTGGCTGCACCCGTTGCATCATCCGCATCGGCAGCTGCTCGAAGTAGCGCTCGGGCGGCGGGGCCAGCGTGGGCCGGGGGCGGCTGCGGCGGTGTTCATCCAGGTTAAAAGGCGTGTTCATAGTGTTTAGAGGAGGTCGCGGGCAATAGGTTTAAAGTAATCACTGATTCTCGCTGATTGCTCGTGATTTAAGCAGCGGTAACAAAGGCCTCGACCTTCTTTACGGCGTGGTGGTAAGAGGCTTTGAGAGCCCCGACGCTGGTGCCGGTTACTTCGGCCATCTGTTCGTAGGGCATCTCGTCGTAGTAGCGCAGGTTGAAAACCAGGCGCTGCTTGTCGGGCAGCGTCAGAATGGCTTTTTGCAGCTTCAGCTCGATTTCGTCGCCGGCCAGGCTTTCGTCGGCTTCGAGCTGGGCACCTAGCTCCGCCGTGATATCGTTGAGGGGCAGCAGAAACTTGCGGCGCTTGCTTTTCAGCCAGCTCAGGCACTCGTTGGTGGCAATGCGGTAAATCCAGGTGTAGAGCGAAGCATCCTGCCGAAAGCCTTCGAGGTGGTTCCAGACCTTGATAAATACGTCCTGGGTCAGGTCGTCGGCATCGTCGTGGCCAATGACCATTTTGCGCACGTGCCAGTAAACCTGGCGCTGATATTTGCGCACAAGCTGGTTGAAGGCCACATTGCGGGAGGCCGGGTCGCGGAACTTGGCAAGTATCTCCTGGTCTTCCAAAGGGCGCAGGCAAGGCGGGTGAGGTAGCGGGTGATGAGCCGGTTGGAGGGTAATACGGCCCGAGGGTTTAAGCGCCAGCCATTTTTTTTAGAGCGGCCGGATGAAACGCTTTTTCCGTGTCGCCCAAACCCTCATATTGCAACTCGCTAAAAATATTCATCTTTTACGTCTGTTGCAGTGCCTGCTAAAATCTATTATCTCGACGCCGCCCGTACCCAGGCACTGAAAGTAAGCTGGAAAATGCTGTGGCGCGATTTCACGGTAGCGTACCAGGGCCAGGAAATTGGGCAGCTAAGTTCGAGCAAGGCGCTGAAGGAAGGCGTGATGTTTATGCTGCCCGATGGCCGGAATCTTTCGGCGCAGCTCCGATCTTCGATGGGCCAGCAGCAGCTGGAGTTGCTACTGGACGGGCAACCCTTGCCGGGCAGCGCCACCGATCCGCAGCAACAGTTTAAATACGGCCGCTACATGCTCTGGCTGGTGGCTGCCCTCAATATTGGGCTGGGGCTCCTGGTCGAGTTCGGGCAGATTGACTCGTTGCAGGAGCTTGGCATGGGCTACGGCACAGTGGGGTTCGGGGTCCTGTTTATTGGGCTGGAATGGTGGGCCCGCACCAAAAAGTCTTCGCTGGCTTTTTACCTGGCCATTGGCCTGTTGGTGCTGGATGTGCTGGCTACGACGATGATGGCGGCCCCCCGGGAGGGCAGTACTGGCACCAGTGGTTGGTTTCTGCGCTTTATTATTTGCATGGTTCTGTACCGGGCCGCGGTGGCGGCCAAGGCACTGGCAGTTGCGCCGGCCGCCGAGGCAGAGCTGGCCTAGGCCAGTGGAAGTGGAGCCCTAGTGCTGGTGCACTGCTTACCGCTTCGTGGAGTAAGAGAAGCCTACCGTAATATGGGTGTTTTCCGGCACTTTGCCTTCGCTGAACTGCGAGTCGTAGGTGTAGCTATAAGTTAGGGCCACGGCCAGGTTGCTGATAAGCTTGAGCGCGGCCGACGACACGTTGCTGAAGCGGTAGTTACTGAATTTTTCCAGCGAAGGCTGGTAAAGCGTGGTGGAGTTGAAGGTGAGGTTTTTGTAGGAGTACACCATTTTCAGGCGGGCCGAGTTGCGGGCCGTTACTACGGTGCGGCCGTCGAGGAAATTGGTTTGCTCGCGAATGATAAGGTTGCTCACCGACAGCTCGCGCCCCAGCGAATCGGTGTAAAAGGCCCAGCCCGGCCCGGCTCCCAACTGCACCCGCCGCGTAATGCCGCGCAGGTTGCTGCGCTCGAAGCCGCCCAGCGCATAAGCCCGAAAACGGCCCCGATGGTAGTAGGGAGTGGTAGTGAGCAGCAGCTCGCGCTCCTGCAGCAGGCCGCTCTGCTTACCATAGGCAAAACGACCGTTGATGGGCAGGCCGAAGCGTTTGCCCCGCGTAATAGTGATGTCGTGAGTAGTGGAGAGCAGCGTGCGGTTGACGCCGCCGCTGCTGTAGGCGCCCGTCAGCTGGCCTGCGTACACGATAAGGGTAGTGTCGGTGGGTTGTGCGCTTTGGGCGCGGGCAGGCGAAGTAAACAGCAGCAGCGCGGCGGGCAGAAGGTAGCGTTTGGGCATCAGAAAGGGTGAACACCCAGGACTGGCGGTAGGCCGATGCCCGGGCAAAAAGTTGGCACGAAGGGCAATAAGGCTTCCCCGGCATCAAAGGTAAGCGGGCCAAACGGAGGTGTTGGCCGAAGAAAATGGCTTTTAGGGCTAAACCGGGCCGTGCGCCGCCCCAAAGCAGGTGGCTTTTTAGTATCATTACTCCCAAACTGAAACCCGTAGCGGCTCCTGGCAGCCGCATCAGCAAGCTGTTCTTATGCATTTTCGCGTTGCGCTTTGTGCGCTGGTAGTATGGGTGAGCGGGCTGCGGCCGGCCGAAGCCCAGGTGATTCCGCCGCCCATGAAGCAGGCCCCGACGGCCGCCAAATCGGGCGTGGTAAAGCTTGCCCCGGCTACGGCCCGGGACTCGGCCCGCTCCGAAGATCTGGTAACCGATACCAAAGTACTGCGCCGCATCGACTCGTTGCGGCGGGCTAATACCAGCCGGCTGGAGCAAATTCAAACCGAGCTGCTGACGCTCAAAACCAGCACGACCGACAAGCGCCGCGAGCGGGAACTGGTGACCGAGCTCGACGCCCTGCGCCGGGTCGACTCGGTACGCAAGGCCCGCTCGCGCCGCTACATCGACTCGCTGAAGGTCAATGCCAAAGGCTTTCCGGTAGCCCCGCACAACGACACGCTGTTCTACGTGTACACCAAGCTCGGGCCCTTCTCGCCCCAGGAGCGGGCCCAGCTGACGGAAGCCAAAATCAAGCGCCTCGAAAAGGCCGTGTTTTTCAGCCCCGACTCGCTGCGCATCTACCCCGCCGAGCAAAGCACCGACCTGATGTACGGCGAGCAGGTGCTGCAAAGCATCAGCGAAAACGATGCGCTCTGGCACAACGTAAGCCGCGACTCACTCGCCCGACAGCACCGGGCGCGCATCATTGTGGCTATCGAGCAGTACAAGCAGCAGAACAGCCTGCTCAACATCGCCAAGGAAATCGGCCTGACGCTGCTCGTGCTCATCGTGCTTTTCTTCACGGTGAAGTACATCCTCGTCTTTTTTCGCTGGCTGAGCCAGAAACTGATAGCCAAGGGCGGGACTTGGTTTAAGGGCATCAAGTTTGGCAACTACGAGTTTTTCAACGAGCAGCGCCAGCTTAGCACCGTGCTGTTGCTGGTTACGGCGCTGAAGTGGGTGGTGGTACTGCTGGCCATCTACCTGGTGCTGCCGGTGGTATTCAGCATCTTCCCCGGCACCCAGGACATTGCCGACACGCTGCTGGGCTACATCTTCAACCCGCTCAAGCGCATTGCGCTGGCCTTCTGGAATTACCTGCCCAACCTGTTCACCATCATCGTGATTGTGACGGTGTTCCGCTACGTGCTCAAGGCCGTTTATTCGATCAAGGAAGAAATCAGGGAGGGCAACCTGACCATCGACGGCTTCTATGCCGACTGGGCCAACCCCACTTACCAGATTGTGCGGGTGCTGGTGTGGGCTTTCGCGCTGGTCGTGATTTTCCCCTACCTGCCGGGCTCCGACTCGCCCGTTTTCCAGGGGGTGTCGGTGTTTCTGGGTTTTCTGCTCACATTCGGCTCGGCTGGTTCGCTCTCCAACATTGTGGCCGGACTCGTGCTCACCTACATGCGGGCCTACAAGATTGGCGACCGGGTGAAAATCGGCGACGTCACGGGCGACATTGTGGAGAAAACCCTGCTCGTGACCCGCGTCCGTACCGTCAAGAACGAGGAAATCACGATTCCCAATTCCTCGGTGATGAGCTCCTACACCACCAACTACACCACCGTAGCCCCCACGCTGGGCCTGATTATGCACACCGGCGTCACCATCGGCTACGACGTGCCCTGGCCCCAGGTGCATCAGCTGCTGCTGGCCGCCGCCGTTGCCGACGATGTGCTGACTGACCCCGCCCCGTTCGTGCTCCAGACCAGCCTCGACGACTATTACGTGGCCTACGAGCTCAATTTCTACACCCGCGCCGCCAACCGGCAGGCCGGCATCTACTCGCGCATTCACCAGAACATCCAGGACCGCTTCAACGAGGCCGGCGTCGAAATTATGTCGCCCCATTTCCGCGCCGTGCGCGACGGCAGCCAGGTCAACATCCCGGCCCAGTACCTGCCCAAAGATTACGAAGCCCCGAAGTTTCGGGTGGATAATTTGGAGGCGCGAGGGGAGGCGTAAGGGGCGTAGAAGCAGAACATTATCCCCTCATGCCTGCTTCACCCAAAATACCTGACCTTTGCGGGGAACCACCACTTTGCACGTATTGCTGCCGTTTTTTTCGGCGGCGCCCCGCCTTGGCATGATAAAAACGCTGGACAGAATCAGGAAGCAACTGAAGCACCGCTACGATGCCATTGATAATATCCACCTTAAACGCGACCTGCTCAATGCCCTGCCATTTTGGGTAGGAGCCATTATTACGGGGCTGGTGGCGGTGCTCTACGCCAAGCTATTTGCCTGGGCCGAGGCCGGCACCCGCTACGTGTACCACCATTCGCCCGAGTCGAAGTGGTGGTTTGTGCTGCTCACGCCGCTGTGCTTTCTGGTGGGTTGGTGGCTGGTAAACCGCTACGCGCCGTTTGCGCGGGGCAGCGGCATTCCGCAGGTTACGGCGGCCATCGACCTCTCCAATCCCCGCCACAACTACAAGGTCAACCGGTTGTTGAGCATGCGGGTAATCGGCATTAAGGTGCTTAGCTCGTTGTTTGTGGTGCTGGGCGGCGGCGTTATCGGCCGCGAGGGCCCTACTATCCAGATTTCGGCGGCCATCTTCCGGCAGATCAACCGCTGGCTGCCGGGCTGGTACCCCAAAATATCGAAGCGCAACATGCTCATTACCGGGGCGGCCGCCGGCCTGGCTTCGGCCTTCAACACGCCGCTGGGCGGTATTGTGTTTGCCATTGAGGAGCTGACGCGCACCCACCTCAACTTTTTCAAATCGGCGCTGCTTACCGGCGTTATCATTGCCGGCCTCACGGCCCTCAACCTGCTCGGCCCCTACCTGTATCTGGGCTACCCGCGCCTCGATAACATTCCCATCTGGATAATTTTTGTGGTAATGCTGGTGGCCGTAATCGGTGGTTTTGTGGCCAGCGGTATGGGCGAGGCCATCCTCTATATTATGCGGCGCAAGGAGCGGATTACCTCCAGCGTCGAAAAGGTCGTATTCCCGCTGGTATGCGGGCTGCTGATTGCCCTGCTGGCCATACTGGTTGATGAGCGTATGTTCGGCTCGGGCAAGGAAATTATGCTCGATACGCTGTTTACCAAGCACAAGCATCTGGCGTGGTACGTGCCATTGCTGCGCATCATCGGCCCCATTCTCTCGTTTTCGACGGGCGTGGCGGGCGGCATTTTCGCGCCCGCGCTTAGCGCCGGGGCCAGCATCGGGGCCGTGGTAGCCGGCTGGATGTACCTCTCCGATACGGCCACCAACCTCTTGATCCTCTGCGGTATGGTCGGCTTCCTGACGGGCGTTACCCGTAGCCCCTTCACCTCATCCATCCTCGTGATTGAGATGACCAACAGCCACAACATCATCTTCTATTTGATGCTTACGGCCCTGCTGGCCAACCTGGTGTCCAACCTCGTCAACCGCCACGGCTTCTACGACCAGCTCAAGAGCATGTACATCCTCGAAATCCACCGCTCCGAAGCCAAGGTGTCGCTGGCCCGCGAAGCAGCGGAAGAGAAGAAGAACGAGTCGATGGGCCAATAGCTGCAGAAGCTGCTGTTAAGTTGCATAAATGCGGCTTCGGTCCGTATTATTCCCAGCCCACAAACGCACTCATGGATCCGTTCTTGCTCACACTCGAAACCCCCCGGCTGCGCATCCGCCCCCTGCGCCCCACCGACCTGGCCGACTTCCACGCCTACCGCGCCGACCCGGCCGTGACCCGCTACCAGGGCTTCGACGTATTCAGCCGCGAGCAGGCCGCCGCGTTTATCGCCCAGCAGCTGCCGCTGGAATTCGGCCAGCCCGGGCAGTGGGTGCAGTACGGCATCGAAAGCCAGCGCACCGGCCGCCTCATCGGCGACTGCGCCGTGCAGCTGCAGCAGCGAGATGCCAGGATGGCCGAAATCGGCATCACCATCGCGCCCGCCGCCCAGCGCCAGGGCTACGCCCGCGAGGTGCTGCAGGCCCTGCTCAATTTCCTGTTCAACCTCCCCGATTTCCACCGCGTAGTGGAAACCGTGGACGCGGAAAATGCCGCCTCCATTGCCCTGCTCGAAAGCCTGGGCTTCCGCCTCGAAGGCGAGTTCCGCGACAATATTTTCTTCAAGGGCCAATGGGGCAGCGAGCGGCAATACGCCATGCTGCGCCGGGAGTGGGAGGCGTAGCCCATGAGGCAGAGTTCCAACGAAGCCTACAGCCCCCGCAGCCTGCAGTTGGTAATAAAGCAGGCTGCGGCCCGCGCTGGTATCTCGCGCCCCGTCACGCTGCACATGCTCCGTCACGCATCTGCTGGAAGCCGGCACCGATATTCGCATCATCTAGGACCTGCTCGGCCACAGCAGCATTAAAACGACCGAAATCTATACGCACGTTGCCCAACATAGCCGCCCACCCTCACCACTCGATACCATCGACTTGTAAACCTTCGTTTACCGGTCCAATTCAGTGCCGTAAACGAAGGTTACTTACGTACTGAGGTATGGTTAACGAAACTCATACCTTCGCCAACCCTACTGTTATATGCCACTTAAACCGACATCATGCTGCCAAAATCACCTCTGTTTATAAGTTCTATTGAATTGCTGGCTCATTCGACAGAATTATTTAGGACCGACGATGACAAGAAATATAAATTCATCATCCTTCATTTAGCAAATGCTGTAGAACTAATACTAAAAGACAAGTTGGTCGCTTCTGGAATTACTATTTACATTAATAATACCAATAGAACCATTGGCATATGGGATTGCATGAAAGAGTTAGGCAAAATGAATATTCAAATTCCTGAACGTGCGTTTTTGGAACTTTTAATCGATGACAGAAATAGTATCCAGCATAGATTCGGTTTTCCAAATAAAGAAGCGGTCTACTATTATTTAAGCGGAATTATATCATTTTTCAAGCGATTTTTAAAAGACGAATTTGCGATAGAACTTAAAGAAGAGCTAGCTGTTTATTTGGATATTGCCCAGCTTGAGTTTTTAGGTTTGGAAGGAAGTGAAATTCTTCAGTTGGACAAACTAAAAAAATTCTCAATTGACTTGGCAATAATTCAAGCATTCGGCTTTTTACAAAATGAGTTTGATAGCTTGTCTAGAAAGGGTTACAAGACATCAACTTCAAAATTCGTGACTCCACGTTCTCATTTTTTTGAACGGTTTTTGGAAATTTTGATTGATAATAATTTTGTTTCTGGAATTACTAAGTTAGATATACTAAATTTAAGAGAAGTGCGTAATCAGCTAGCTCATGCACATTTTGACACAGCCCAAACGGACAGTACTTCCAAACTTAATAATGCTTACAAGACAGCCTTGGAATTAGTTAAAGGATTAGAGAAATCACAAAATGGTGGATTTTTCGACACTTATGACTGGGACTCACTTTTCTAACCAAAACGGTGCACAACATTGGGTTTTGTGCAAGTGTGGCTTGACGGAATAACAATGAGCAGCGGTAACTTTTCTGCACTTCGGTTCGTGGCTTGACGAATAAAGCCCAGCTTTGGTACTAACTATTTAACTTTATTAAAAAGCCAGGCAGCGGTTCCGGGCGGACGGAATGCTAATTCCACACCTTCGCCAAGCCCTGCCCGTTAGCGGTTATCAAAAAAAAGCGCCCGCAACTCTACGTTGCGGGCGCTTTTTGCTGTATTGCGAATTAACCGAAAGCTACTTGGCCTTCCGGGCCATTACCTTCTCCACAGCGGCCACGATGGCCTTTTCGTTGAGGCCGTACTTCTCCATGAGCTGATCGGGGGTGCCGGACTCGCCGAAGGAGTCGTTGACGGCGACCATTTCCAGGGGCAGGGGCTCCTCGCGGGCCAGCAGCTGGGCGATGGAGTCGCCGAGGCCGCCGTTCATCTGGTGCTCCTCGGCCGTTACCACGCAGCGCGTTTTGCGGGCCGATTCCAGAATCATGCGCGCATCGAGGGGCTTGATGGTGTGGATGTTGATGATTTCGGCGTTGATGCCCTTGTCGGCCAGCAGCTTGCCGGCCAGGATGGCCTTCCATACCAGGTGGCCGGTGGCGAAGATGCTCACGTCGGCGCCTTCGTTGAGCAGTACGCCCTTACCAATTTCAAACTGCTGGTCGGCGGGGGTGAAGTTGGGCACCACGGGGCGGCCGAAGCGCAGGTACACGGGGCCCTCGTAGTCGGCAATGGCCAGGGTGGCGGCTTTGGTCTGGTTGTAGTCGCAGGGGTTGATGACGCACATGTGGGGCAGCATCTTCATCAGCCCGATATCCTCCAGAATCTGGTGGGTGGCGCCGTCTTCGCCCAGGGTGAGGCCGGCGTGGGAGGCGCAGATTTTCACGTTTTTGCCCGAGTAGGCGATGCTCTGGCGAATCTGGTCGTAGACGCGGCCAGTACTGAAGTTGGCGAAGGTGCCCGTGAACGGGATTTTACCGCCGATGGTGAGGCCGGCCGCCAGGCCCATCATGTTGGCCTCGGCAATGCCCACCTGGAAGAACCGCTGGGGGAAATCCTTCACGAAGGCATCCATTTTCAGGGAGCCGATGAGGTCGGCGCAGAGGGCCACCACGTTGGGGTTGGTTTTGCCCAGCTCGTGCAGGCCGGCACCAAAGCCGCTGCGGGTATCCTTCGATTCGGTGTAGGGAAAGTCTTTCATGGTATGGGGTCTGGGAGTCTTAGGGTCTGGATGGAATATTGTCATGCTCAGCATGACACGTTCTGTTTACGGCTGTTTCTCCTCGCCACTTCATCTTCCAAACAAGCTAACCGAGCTGGTTTGGCCCGAGCGGATGGTGAAGTTGCGCACGTCGGTGAAGCGGCTGCCGGTGGCGGTGGCAGTGCGGAATACGAGGCGGTAAGCCCCTGGCTGCATCGGCAGGTTGATTTTGCTGCTGCCGCCGGCGGGCAGGTCGTACACCCACGTCTGCTCCCCGTCGGGGCCGAGCTGGTAGATGCTGCCATAACCTTTGTAGTCGGAGATGCTGTTGAGAATGCCGGGTGCCTCGTAAGTAACGGCCGTTTCCTGGCCCTGCCGGATGCTGATGCGGCGTAGCTGCCGGGGCAGCGTCAGCAGTTCCACTTCGTAGTCGCCGGCCAGCAGCTGCTGGCGGTTGCCGAAGGGCAGGGCCAGCACGGTTTCGGGGTTGCCACGGGCCCGCACTACGGCCTGCACCCGGCCGTAGAGGTTGGGGGAGAGGTTGGGGTTTTGTAGCCGCAGCGTACCCTGAGGCGTTTTGTAGGTGAGCACGTTGGCCCGGCCGGGCTTGATGGCCAGGTTGGCGGCCCGTACCGGCGGCACCGTGTTGATGGTTAAATCGTAGCTCTGGAGCGCATCAATTTCGAGGGCGTCGGGCTGGCCCTGGGCGTTGCGGTAGTGCACGTAGTTGTACTCGGGCTGGCCCGTGACGTTGTTGGTAAATGTCAGGTTGACGTCTGATTCTACCGGCCGGCCCTGCTCGTCGGTCAGGTTCACGGCCACGGTAGTTTTGGCCAGCGTCTGGGCTACTACGTCGTTGAGAATGGTGCGGAAGGTGCTCACGTCGGCCGCGTTGTAGTAGGTGCCCAGGCACTCCAGCTGCTTGCCGAACTCGCGCTCAGCTCCGATACCAATCACGAAGGGCTTCAGAAACACGCGCTTGCGCTGCAAGGCCAGCGAAGTAGCGCAGGGGTCGCCCTTACACGATTCGAGGCCGTCGGTAATCAGAATCAGCACGTTGCGGCTTTGCTTGTCGGCCGGAAAATCGTTGGCCGACTGCAGCAGCGAATAGGTAATCGGCGTGTTGCCGCGGGGCTGAATGGTTTTGAGCCGTGACTTGATGGCGGCCGCGTTTTTGGGCGCGAACGGCACCTCCAGCCGCGAATCCTCGCAGTTGTTCTCCTTGTTGTCGTGCTGATGGCCGTAAGCGCGCAAGGCCAGCTCTAGGTTGGGATAAGTATTAAGCGAGTCCACCATTTTCGAAAGCAGCCGCTTGGCCACGTCCCAGCGCTGTTCGCCCTCCCAAGGCGCCCGCATCGAACCCGAAGCATCGAGCAGGAACAGGATGCGGGTGGTGCGCGGCGGGGCCGGGGCGGCGTTCTGGGCACGGCCGGCACCGGGCAGCAACACCGCCAGCAACAACCCCAGAAACGCCAGCCACTGCCGCATGTTTGGATGAGTGATGTGAATCAAGTTATAGCACGCTGTAGGGGCGGGGCTTGTCCCCGCCCGCCGTACGCACCGTTTCTACGATTCCTTTCAACGTTAATCGTTTAACGGCGGGCGGGGATAAGCCCCCGCCCCTACGTCGTGCTGCATTCAACCTTGCACCGTGCTAGTAATCCGACGCCTTTTCTACCTCCAGCTGCAGCAGGGCCGTGGCCAGCTGCTCATCGTTTGGCGCTACGCCGTGCCACTTGTGCGAGCCCATCATGAAGTCGACGCCGAAACCCATCTGGGTGTCCATGAGCACCATGACAGGCACGCCCTGGCCGAGCAGGCCCTGGGCTTCCTCGATGGTGGGGAGCAGGGTTTCGAACTGGTTGCCGTCGGTTTCGAGCACGCGCCAGCCGAAGGCTTCGAACTTGGCGCGCAGGTCGCCGAGGCCGCCAATTTTGTCGGTGGGGCCGTCAATCTGCTGGCCGTTGCGGTCGACAAAGGCAATCAGGTTATCCACTTTGTGGTGGGGGGCGTAGAGGGCTGCTTCCCAGATCTGGCCTTCCTCCAGCTCGCCGTCGCCCATGAGCACGAACACCGTGCTTTTGTCGCCGTTGAGCTTTTTGGCCTGGGCCGCGCCGGTGGCCACGCTCAGGCCCTGGCCCAGCGAGCCGGAAGCAATACGGATACCGGGCAAATGCTCGTGGGTGGCGGGGTGGCCCTGCAGGCGCGAGTTCAGCTTGCGGAAGGTAGCCAGCTCGCTTACTGGGAAATAGCCCGAGCGGGCCAGCACCGAGTAGAATACCGGCGAAATATGGCCGTTCGACAGAAAGAACATATCCTGCCCTATGCCGTCCATGTCGAAAGGCTCAGGCGTGTGCTGCATCACCTTGAAATACAACGACACCAGCAGCTCGGTACAGCCCAGCGAGCCGCCGGGGTGGCCCGAGTTCACGGCGTGCACCATGCGCACAATGTCGCGCCGGACCTGGGTGGCAATCTGCTTCAACTCGGGAATCGACTTGGTGGCTTCGGGGGCGTGGGTTTCGGAAGTGGTAGGCTGGGCCATGCGGGATTGTGGGGGTTGATAGGAAAGCAAAGGTACCTTTTGTGAGCTTTCGGCGGCGAGCCGCTGCTGGAAAAGCGAAAGGCCGGCCGCCAGCAGCAAAAAAAACGGCGTAAAAAAGCCCCGCCAAAGGGCGGGGCTCCTGAAGCAGCTACAGCAGCTGCGCCGCGTGATTCTTGGTTTCGACTTTGGTGATAACCCGCTCAACTTTGCCGGCCTCATCAATGAGGAAGGTATAGCGCATGGTGCCCATGTACTTGCGCCCGTACATCGACTTCTCCTGCCACACCCCATAGGCCTCCACCAGCTTCTTGTCCTCGTCTACCAACAGTGGGAAAGGCAACTCGTACTTGGCTATGAATTTTTGGTGCGACTTGGCCGAATCGATGCTCACGCCGAGTACCTGCACGCCTGCAGCCAGCAGCTGCTGGTAGTTGTCGCGCAGGTTGCAGGCCTGGGCGGTGCAGCCGCTGGTGTCGTCTTTGGGGTAGAAGTAGAGGGCGACTTTGCGGCCCCGGTAATCGGCCAGGCGGTGCGTGGTGCCGTTCTGGTCGAGTGCTTCGAAGGCCGGAGCCGTTTCGCCTGCTTGAGGTATTGCCATGCCGCGAAGATAGAAGGTGGAGGGGAGATAGGGAAATGGGACGCCGCCGGAGCGCGCCGCAGGTTAGGGCTTGCCGGCAACCGGCTGGGGCGTATAAATCAGGTTCTCCACCGGAAAGCCCAGCTCCCGGCCTATGCCCACCAACCGGCCCCGAGTGGCTAAATCAAGGTGCGGCTTGCGGCTCAGAATCCAGAGCGTTTCGCGGTCGGGCGACCCTACCAGCGCATACTGGTAGTCGGCTTCGTCAAGGGCCAGAATCCAGTAGTCGCCGGTGAAAGGCCAGAAGAACTGGACTTTGAGCTTGGCGTTTGTGTCGTCGGTTGCCCAGGCCGTGGCGGTAGCCGAAGTAGCGGGCCCGCCGATGCTGCCCTGGTGGCAGGTATTGCGCACGCCTACCTTGCCATCGGGGCGCACTTTGTACTCGGCCGTTACGTGCTGGCAGCCTTTCTCGAAGCGCACGGGCAGCCGGGCAATTTCATACCACAAGCCCGCGTACCGCTTCAGGTCGACGTGGGCCACGGTGGGCAGATTGGGGTGGGTGTTGCGGCGCGAGTAAGCGTAGGCGGCCGCGCCGGCAGTTACTACGGCAGCAGCGGCTCCGAGCAATATGGGCTGGCGGCGCTTGAGCAGGTTTTTGGGCATGGGGAAGGGGAAAACGGAAATACCGACGGTGGTTGGTAGAAATGACTCAAGGTTGAACTCCACACTCCTTACGGCTGGCGCGGGTCGGTGTTGGAAACCTCAACGTGCCACAACGCAATAGCCGTGAATCCCTTTAGAAGTCTGAGGTACCAGAAAGCGTGTTTCTACGCTGAAAATGGCCGGTGTAATAGCTGTGATTTGTAGCACTGTCGCCAGATATACAGGGTTTTAGGTGCTTCAATAGCGCTTCAGTAGCCAGCGAGGCGGGCTGGTTCGGGGCTACCACTTCCGCTGTTTTTAGTAAATTAGGCGCTTGTTTTTCAGCGCTTGTTCAGCGGCTTATCCCGGTTTTATCTGGCCAGCTGTTTCCTCTCTGGTGCGTAGTTCGCGTATTAAAAGAGCAATCTGCAGCTCCCAGAACACAGCGGGGGGCTTTCGCTGGCCACCTATACCACATATTGGCAAACCACTTACTGCTTAGCTGAATGGATACGCTCATGCATCTGTCCTGGCAACAGATCTTAATGCGCCTGACGCTGGTGCCGGTGCTGGTGGCCAGCGTTATTGGCGTGCTGCGCTTCCATCGGCTGCCCAATAACCTGCGCTATCTGGCGGCGGGCGTGGCGTTCTTTCTGTTTCCGATGGGCTTGCTTGGGTTGGCCATGATGATGATGAAGCGCAACAACCTGTTTCTGATGCCAATCTATACGGTTGGGGAGTTGCTGATTCTTGGCCTGGTCTACCACGCTACCATGCGCTCCCGCCGGTTCACCTGGCTTGTAGTGGCCTTGGTTACCGGCTTTGTTGCTTACCTGCTATACGACAGTCAGGCCGGGCCGTCCCCCGACCGGTTTCGGCCGGGCCAGCAGGTTATTCAGGGACTCATGGTTCTGCTCATGGTCGGGCTCTACTTCCGCCGGTTGTTGCACGATTTGCAGGTGCGGCGCCTGTGGGAGGAACCCATGTTCTGGGTGTCGGTGGGATTGTGCATTTATTTTGCAGCCTACCTTCAGATTGCCCTTTTTAGCAACTACCTGCTGCGCTATTCCAAGCAGTTGAACATGAATATCTGGACCGTGCACTCCCTGCTATTTATCGTTTTGTACCTCTGTTATTGTCGGGCCCTATGGCTTCCCCCGAAGAAGTAACTTTTGGCCAGCTGCTGTACGGGGGTATTGCTTTTATGCTGCTGGCGGGCGGCGGGGTGGTTGCCTTTCTGCTCATGTACCAGCGCCGTTTGTTGCAGCAGCAGTTGCAGCTGCGCACCACAGAAGGCTCTCACCAGCAACAGCTGTTGGTGGCCCAGCAGGAGTTGCTGCTGGCCGTTGTTGCTGCCCAGGAAGGCGAGCGGGAGGATATCAGCCAGGAACTGCACGACGGTATTGGCAGCAGCTTGTCCACGGCCAAGCTGCTGCTGCATCACTTGGGCAAGAACCCCACCCCGGAAGAGTGCAGCCGGTTAGTGGTGCTACTGCAGGACGTGATGACCACCGCCGTGCAGGAAGTGCGGAGTATTTCGCACAGCCTCTACCCGGCCGTACTGGCCCGGCACGGATTGGCCGAAGCCATTCAGCGCCTGACGGATATCTGCAACGAAACCGGCCAAGTGCCCGTCAGCTTCACTCTGGGGTACTATCAACCGCTGGGTTTGGTCCGGGAACTGGTGCTCTACCGCATCTGCCAGGAGCTGGTGGCCAATGCCCTCAAGCACGCCCAGGGCGCCACCTACGTAGCTGTGCGGCTGGCCCAGGAGGGCGCCGTTCTGAAGCTGGAAGTGCAGGACGACGGCTACAGCTTTTTGTCGTTGCCGCTTGGCTTAGGATCGGCTCCAGCCTACGGCAATGCGCTGTGCAACATCGGCGTGCGGGTCCAACTGCTGCACGCCCGTCTGCACCACGGCCCGGAGTCGGAGCCCGGGACCCGCATTACCATCGAACTCGGTATTGCCGTTCCGCACCCGTAGCGCTGGGGCCGCTGCCTTACCAGCAAAATCGGCGGCTGACTCTCCTTCCGGCAAAGGAAAGAGGGTTAGCCGCCGATTTTATAGCCTATCGAACGCTACAGCACCACCGAAATTACCTTCTCGTTGCCGGCCTGGTCGGTGAGGCGCAGGGTGGCGGGGCCGCGCAGGGGCGGGCCCAGCGTGTCGGTGCGCTCGGTGAAGAGCGTGGCGTTCTTGTGCTCGTAGCGCAGCAGCCGGAACTGCCCGTTCACTTCCAGCCGGTAGCTGGCCAGGCCCGAGAGGTCGTCGCCCACCTTAAATGCTACCCCGCCGGCCCCCTTGCTCAGCAGCCGGCCCGAGGGCGGAGTGGTGTCGGTAAGCAACCGGAACTGGCCGAAGGTTTTGATAGGGGCCGTAATGCTGGTGCCGTCCTCGCTCCACTTGCCCCCCACATAGCCCTTGCCTCCGTTGGCCGCGACGCTGTAAATGGCGGTACGGCGCAAATCGGCCACCGGCGTTTCGGGCCGGAGCGTGAGGCCCAGCGACTCGTAGAGCGGCGTGCGGGGCAAATGCACCGTCCAGAGGCCCTGCTTGTAGCTGGTTTGCAGGTACAGCGTGTCGAAGAGCGTTTTCGGCCCGAAGGTTAGCCCCATATTGGCCGTGGCGAAACCGAACTCGCGGCCCGCCGGAATCAGCGCCTCGCGCGTGAAGCGCTGGGTGAGGTTGCCGAAGCGGATGGAATCGGGCCGGCCGGCGCGTAGGTCGTAGAGGTAGGTGCTCTGGCTTTGGTCGGTGTAGCTGGGGCGCAGCGTGAGGCGGCGGCCGCCACGCAGCAGCGTTACGGGCCCGGCCACGGCGGCCGTATCGGCCGAGCGGGTGGTTACCACCAGCAGGTTGCGGCTGATATCGTAGCTCAGGGCGGGCGTTTTTACGGCCGCCGAGCGGGTGTGGAAGTAGGCTGGCTCCTGGCCCCTCAGTACCAGCCGTAGCGGGGTGGTGTTGCCGTAGGAGTCGGCCAGGCGGATTTCCACGTTGTACACTTTGCCCGGCTCGATGTTCAGGCGGCCCTGGCCGGGGCCGGCGGTGTACATGCTCAGGTCGTTGCCATCATCCACGAACAGCTTTTCCAGCTGCCGGCCCTGGGTGGCCCGCCACTCATAATCCACGTGGCGGTTTATCTGGCGCGAACCCTCCGGAAACGGCACGTCGTCGATGGTATGCTGGTACACCTGCTGCCCGTTCACGAGCACGGTGGCCTGCTGAATCCCGTTCTTGTTCCAGACCTTATCAAACCGGTCGAAGCCCTGCACCAGCAGGCCCACCGTGCCGCTGGCGGCAATGGTATCGGGCCAGGCATAGCTGCCGTCGGCCAGTGGGGCCTTGGGCGCGAATATGCGCTTACCAAAACGCCCTTCCACCCGCGCCGCAATGCCCAGCGCCTCCACCGCAAACGCCTGCACCATCGGGGCCACGTGGTCCTGTATTTCGGGGAAGCCGCCCCACTGCAGCGGGTTCAGCTGGTGGCCGGCCGCGGTGCGCACCTCCCAGTGCAGGTGCGGGCCCGCCGAGCCGCCGGTGTTGCCCGACAAAGCCACCACTTCACCCCGCGTTACCGGAAACTGGCCGGGCTCGAAGTACAGCTCCAGATCGTATGTCTGCTTGGCGTACTGCTGGCGGCGCAGCTCCTCGGCCACCGGGCCTTTAAAGCTATTGAGGTGGCCATACACCGTCGTCAGGCCGTTGGGATGGGTGATGTAAAGCACATTGCCGTAGCCGTAGCTGCTCTGCTTCATCCGCGACACGTACCCATCGGCCGCGGCGTACACCGGCAAATCCACCCGGCCGTCGGTCTTGATGTCGAGGCCGCCGTGAAAATGGTTGGGCCGCAGCTCGCCCATGCTGCCCGACAGAAAGTTTTCCTGGCCGGGCTTGATGGGCAGCAGGAAGTAGCCTTTGGCCACCGCCGGAATGCCCGCCCGGCGGCTCGGTGCGTTGGGCGCTCCATCGGGGCTGCCGGTTGCAGCATCGGTGGGCTGCTCCAGGGCAGAAGTAGCCGGCTGCTGGCTCTGGCAAGCCGAGGGCTGCACGCCCATCAGCAGTAAAAAGGGCAGTGCGAAGCTGAAATGGGCTTTTAGCGGATAGTTTTTAGCAGATAGATTTTTCAAAACAGAACGTACTTGGCAGCGAAAGGGTAGGAGTGCAGAACGAAAGCGGATGGCGACTGGCTAAGCGCTTATTTAACGGCCAGGTCCAGCATCTTTTCCTCGCCGATAAAGCCCGTTAGCTGGTCGCCGATGTGTACGGGGCCCACGCCGCTGGGCGTACCGGTGAAAATCAGGTCGCCCATTTTCAGCGTAATAAAGCGCGAGATGTAGCTGATGATTTTGTTGAAATCGTGCAGCATGAGGGCCGAGTTGCCCTGCTGGCGCACCTGCCCGTTCACTTCAAGCCGAAAGTCGATGTTGCCCAGGTCGGCGAAGTCGGCTACTGGCTTAAACGTCTGAGAAATAGGAGCCGAGCCGTCGAAGCCCTTGGCCAGTTCCCAGGGCAAGCCCTTGCTCTTGAGCTGGCTCTGCAGGTCGCGGGCCGTGAAGTCGATGCCCAGTCCGATGGCGTCGAAGTAGGTGGGCGCAAACTGCTCTTCGATGTTCTTGCCGTTTTTGCACACGCGCAGCACCAGCTCAATCTCGTGGTGGATGTCCTGCGAGAAATCGGGCATAAAAAACGGCTGGTTGCGCTGGAGCAGGGCCGTATCAGGTTTGGCAAAAATGACGGGCGCTGCAGGCGTCTCGTTCTGCAGTTCAGCAATATGGTCCGCGTAGTTGCGGCCGATGCACAGGATTTTCATAGGTAGATTCTTGGAAGGCTGGGGGCTTGGGACTGGGATGATGTTCGGCCGAAAACAGCGCTAATCCAACTACCCAACCAGCCAAAACCCCATCAATGCCAAAAGTAACGGTAATTCGTGGGCCTCTGGTACCAAAAAGGGGAGGTTTTTGATTGTCCGGGGCTAAACGCAAACATTTTGGCGGGTTCCTGACGTATAGGACCCCAGCAACGGCCGCGTTTGGCCCGGGCTTTCGGGCAGGGGCAAGCGGCCGTTTATCTTCCCTTTTCAACTCAACCAGCTTATGCTTAAGAATCTCGCCCTGGCTAGCTGCCTGTTCGTAGCAGCCGCCTGCTCCACCGTTCCCATCACGGGCCGCCGCCAGCTCAGCCTGGTTTCCGATACCGAGATGAATCAGATGGCTGCTCAGGAATACCAGAAGGTGCTATCCACCAGCCAGGTAGTCAATAGCGGTGCGCAGGCGGCCATGGTGAAGCGGGTGGGCCAGCGCATCGAGCAGGCCGTGCAACAGTATTTCAGCCAGCAAAACCAGTCGCAGCAGCTCGAAGGCTACGCCTGGGAGTTCAGCCTGATTCAGGATAAGCAGGAAAACGCCTGGGCTATGCCCGGCGGTAAAACGGCGGTCTATACCGGTATTCTGCCCATCACGAAGGACGAAAACGGCTTGGCCGTCGTAATGGGCCACGAAATTGCCCATGCCGTAGCCCGCCACAGCTCCGAGCGCATGAGCCAGCAAATGGCCGCCCAGGGTTTGGGCGGGGTGGTGTCGTCGGCGGTGGGCCAGAATCCGTCGGCCACCCAGAACGTGTTTCTGCAGGCCGTGGGCGTGGGCTCGCAGCTGGGGCTGCTACGCTACGGCCGCAACCAGGAATCGGAAGCCGACCACCTGGGCCTGATTTTTATGGCCATGGCCGGCTATAACCCCGACGGAGCCGTGGAATTCTGGCAGCGGATGGATGCCCGCGAAAGCCAGGCTTCCCCGCCCGAATTTCTCTCCACGCACCCCTCCAACGGCAGCCGTATTTCCCGCATTCAGCAGGAATTGCCGGAGGCCCGTAAGTACTACAAGGCTCGCTAGAGGGGTTGAAAATGAAATATGCCTAAGCGGGGGTATGCTGAACATTAGGACAGCGTATCCCCCTTTTCAGGTATTAGAAGGCTACTTTTCTTACTTTGAATGATGAATCGTTTTTTACGTACTTCCTCGGTTGCCTGCTTGTGTGCCGCGCTACTGCTGGGCGGGCTGAGCGCCTGCGAAACCACCAAGCGGGGCTTCCCGGAAATCAGCTCGCCCAACAACGACCCCGATGCGCTGGGGCGGCGGCAGCTGGAAGCTACCAGCAAGCAAATTGCCCAGGTAGTCAACAATAAAGTGGAATACCTGACACCCAAGCAGGAACTGACCACCCGGTTCACCCGGCAGTTCGGCGACGGCACATCCATCAACAAAACCATCATTCGTAAAGTCCAGGAAACGCCTAAAGACAAGGCCGTGTACTACCTCGTAGGCCTGGGCCTGCGCGACGGCATGTTTCGGGGAATGGCTATTCCGCTCGAGAGTTCATCTGATAACAGCCTGTACCTGAGCTCCAACGCCCCGCGCTATATTCTCACCAGCGTGGGCTGCACGTTCTGCTACTTCAACTTCGAGCGCAACGAAATCGTGGGCACCTCGTGCGAGGAAAACACCGGCGGCAGCCGCTGCGACCTGACGGTGGAAAACAACAACGCCTTTTTCGCCCGCTGAATATGCTTAGCCGAAAATGGCTCCTGCGCCTTTCGCTTACCGCTCTGGCCCTGCTGGTTACCACCGACCGGCGGCGGCCGGCTAGGCCCGTGCCGCCAAAGCCAAAACCCGCGCCGTCAGAGCCGGAAACTGAGCCCGATCAGCTGGCCTGATCTTCGCAAGGATTGGACTCATCTGTTAATTCGTCACCACGTAGCGCCGGCCGGTTGGTCGGCGCTGTTTGGTTTATGCTCTACCAGCAGCATCCCGAGGACAGTTTAGTAACTGATTTTTTAGCGGCATCGAGGGCCTTTTGGTACCTGAGTCGGACCTGTATTATCCACTCGATGAACAGGATTTTGCCGACAATAAAGCAATGCTAAGCCGCCAAGCTGTGTTTTTTTCACGACCAGCTTCGTTTTATTTCCTGAGTGGCGGTATCCGGTGGCCCCAACACAGTATTTCCCGCCTCAAAAGAACGTAACGGCGCGGTTTTGGCGTATTTTGCCACTTCAAGCCTGCTATCCTATGAAAATCTTCAAATCTGCTGACCTGATTCGTAAAAGCAAATACATCAGCCGCGACCTGAGCTGGTTGCGTTTCAACTACCGGGTACTCGACCAGGCCCGCGACACCAGTCGCTCATTGTTCGACCGGCTCAAATTCATGGCCATTACCAGCAGCAACCTCGACGAATTCTTTATGATTCGGGTGGGCTCGCTCTATAACTATATCGACTATGGCAAGGAGCGGGTCGACTACTCGGGGCTGCGCGAAATGCCTTTCCGGCGCAAGCTGCTCGACTTTGCCCACCGGTTCATCAACGACCAGTCGATGACCTACTTGAACGATTTGAAGCCCCAGTTCGAGAAGAACGGCTTCAACGTGCTGAGCTTGGCTGAACTGACCGAAGTGGAGCTGAAGAAAGCCGACGGGTACTTCAAAAACACCGTATTTCCGCTGCTCACGCCGATGGTGTACGACTCGTACCACGGCTTCCCGATGATGATGAACCAGATGCTCATCTTCGGGGTGGTGACGCGCACGGGCTCGGGCGATATCGAGATGGAGAAGGGGCAGGAGCGGCTCACGTTCGTGCAGATTCCGCAAAACCTGTCGCGCTTTTTCGAGCTCACGCGGCGCGACAAAGTGCTGTTCGTGCCCATCGAGGAAATTGTGCGGGCCAACCTGCCCAAGCTGTTTCGCAACGTGGAGATTCTGTCGGCCGATCTGTTCCGGATTACCCGCAACGGCGACTTTACGCTCGAAGAATCCGACGACATCGACGCCAACTTTATCAAGGAAATTCAGGTAGGCCTCAAAACCCGTAAAAAAGGCCGCGTAGTGCGCTTGGAGGTGGAGCCTAACGCCTCCGATTTTCTGATGCAGGTGTTACGGGAGCGGTGGAATATTGATAACGGCAACGTTTTCGTCATCAGCTCGCTGCTCGATATGAAGGGGCTGTTTCAAATTCTCAAGCACCCTAATTTCCGTGGCAAGGGCTTTAAGCAGCCGGCTTCGGTGCCGCCCCTGAGCCTGCCCGAAACGGTTGAGGAAAACCTGTTCGATTACCTCAAGCACCAGGATGTGCTGCTGCATCATCCCTACAACAGCATCGATCCGGTGGTGCGGCTGCTGGAACAAGCCGCCGAAGACCCGCACGTACTGGGCATCAAGCAAACCATTTACCGTCTCGCCGACGACTCGCGCGTAACGGCGGCGCTGCTCAAGGCTGCCGAAAACGGCAAGCACGTGTCGGTGCTGTTCGAGGTGAAGGCGCGCTTCGATGAGGAGCGTAATATCCGGGAAGGGGCGCGGCTCGAAAAGGCCGGCTGCTTCGTGATTTACGGGGTCAGCAAGTTCAAGACCCACACCAAGATGCTCATGATTATCCGCCGCGAAGGCGAGAAAGTGACGCGCTACGTGCACCTGGGTACCGGCAACTACAACGAGCAGACCTCGCGCGTGTACACCGACGTGAGCCTGCTCACGACCGACGAAGTGTACGGCCACGACGTGTCGGAATTCTTCAACGTAATAACCGGCCACAGCCAGCCCGACGAGTACGAGTACCTGATTACGGCCCCCAAAGACATGCGCCAGCAGCTGGTTTGCCTGATTCGGGAGGAAGTGAAGAACGCCAAGAAAGGCCTGCCCAGCGGCATCGTGATGAAGATGAACTCGCTGGAAGACAAGGAGATGATTGACGAGTTCTACAAGGCCAGCAAGGCTGGCGTACCCATCCGGTTTATCGTGCGCGGCATTTGCTGCCTGCGGCCGGGCCGGGCCGGGCTCAGCGACAACATTGAGGTGCGCAGCATTGTGGGCGACTACCTGGAGCATGCCCGGATGTTCTATTTCCACCAGGCCGGCAAGCCGAAACTGTACGCCGGCTCAGCCGATATGATGGTGCGCTCCTTCGAGCGGCGGCTGGAAGCGCTGTTTCTTATCGTAAATCCGCAGCTCAAGCGCGAGGCCATCAACATCCTCTACTACAACCTGCAAGACAACCAGAATACCTACGTGATGCGCGAAGACGGGGCCTACGTGCGCCGCACGCCCGTCGAGGGCGAGGCCGTTTCCGACCTGCACAAGGAGTTTTATAGCCGTAATCTGGTGGTGATGCCCCAGGAAGCGCTCTACGACGACTGGCTGTCGGTGGCCAATATCCAGGCTTCTTCCAAGGATGCCAACGGCCAGCCTAAAGAAGCGGTAATCGTCATCACCCCCGAAATGCTGCCCCCAGTGCCCGGCGAAGTAGAAATGGAGTCCGAGCGCGCCCAGCGGGAAATCCCGATGAGCGCCGGCAGCGACTACGACGCGCAGGAAGAAGCCGATTTAGCGTAGGGGTGAGTGGTTTAAGGAAAAGAGAACGTCGGTCTGAGCGAAGCGGAGCGTAGCCGAAGAATCTCGCGTGCCAAAGTAATCCTGCTATCAGGAGTTACCATTGCACGCGAGATTCTTCGACTACGCTCCGCTTCACTCAGAATGAAGTTCTACTATTCCACCTCCGTGGGGCGGCTTTGGATGGTGGTTTGGGGACCACCGGGGCGGTGGTCGTCGGTGGCGCGGAGTTCCTCGAAATGTTCTTCGAACAGAGTTTGCAGCATACCGTCTTTAAGGCCGATATCGGGCACAAACATGTGCTGCACGCCCGCCCACTCCATAGCCGAAACGTAGATGTGGCCGGCGGGTACAATCACGTCGGCGCGGTCGGGATTGAGTAAGGCCACGTTCACGCGCTCGTCCATGCTCATTCCCGTTATGCGCTCGAGCAGGGCGCTGATGCTCTTGCGCGTCACGGGCTTGTCGAGGGGCGTGCCGGCCTGGGCCATGCTGTAGAGCTTGTTGATGTTGCCACCCGTGCCAATAGCCCGCGACACATGGTAGCGGCGGGCGTTGGTACTCACCCAGTCTTCCATGCGCTGCCAGGTGGCGCGCATGGCCTCGGTGCTCAGACCAGCCTCTTCCTGCTGCATACGCCGGATGCTGCCCACCTCAAACGACTGCGAAGCTACTTTGCGACGGTTGTGGTAAATGTTGAACTCGGTGCTGCCCCCGCCCACGTCGATGTGCAGGTAGTGCTTGTTGTCTTCGAGCAGGTGCTCGATTACGCGGTTGATGTACATGGCCTCGGCCTGCCCGTCGATGACGTTCACCTTCATCCCCAACTCGCGCTCGATGCGGGCAGCTACCTCGGGGCCGTTGCTGGCGGTGCGCATCGCCGACGTGGCGCAAACCAGGTAGTGCGTGGGGGCCACGTCGTGCACCTCCATCAGCAGGCGCAACGCGTGCAGAAACTTAATGAACTTCTCCTGCTTGGGCTCCGAAATCCGGCCGGTGGCAAACACGTCTTCGCCCAACCGCAGCGGATAGCGGATATACTCGACCCGTTTGAGCCGATACCGGTCCTCGTGGTGGAGCACGGCCGAAATCTGGCAGCGCACGGCATTCGACCCAATATCAATGGCAGCTAGCTTGGAGAGCGGGAACATCATAGGCATGAAAGGTAAGAAGAACAGAGAGCAAATATAAAAGCACGCCGTAGGGGCGGGGCTAGTGCCTGGCCACTGCTGCACGATTACCGCCAAGCTATTCTGTCGGGTCGGTGCAATGGCGGGCGGGGGCCGGGCCGGGCCCTACGGCGTGCTTACTTATCAATATTGAACCCCAGCCCGAACTGAATCAGGTTGTTTTCCACGGACTTCTGGTAAGACACGGAGAAGGCGAACTGATCGGAGACGGGGGAGATGTACAGACCCGCGCCGTAGCCCTGGTGCCAGCCGCCGGGCGAGGCACCGTTCAGGTATATCCGGCCCCGGTCGTAGAAGCCAAAGGCACCGTAGGAGAAGGGCAGAAAGCCATTTTTGCTGCGGCCCAGCGCCAGACGCAGCTCCGTGTTGAGGTAGAGGCTGGCGTCGCCGCTGAAGCGGTTGCGGTAGTAGCCGCGCAGGCCCTCACGCAGGCCCAGGCTGGTGAATTTGTAGAACGGGATGTCGTCGTTGTTGCCGTAGTTTTTGGCGCCGCCGCCTTTCACTACCAGCGTCACCGGAATTAGCATCTGGGCCGTGCCATAGTACTGCGCAAAGCCCTGGGTGAGGCCGAAGTTGCCCTTGTTGCCATTGAGCTGGTGGTAGGAATCGTGCTGGACCAGCAGCCGTATGCCGCGCCGGGCAAAGGTGGGCCGGTCGCGCAAATCGAGGTCAAACAGCGCGTTCAGGCCCACCAGACGCTGGAAATCGGTGTTGATTTTTGGGTCGGAAACGGGGGCGTCGGGGCGGAACGGGTAGGTGCCGAGGAAGCTGCTGGCGGCGAAGTCGTTGTTGTAGTATTCGTAACTGGGGCCCACGCGCAGTACGCTCCGCTGAAAGAACGTGCGCTCCAGGAAAGCACTCAGCTGGATGCCTTTGTAGCGGGCCCGGTAGAAATTGTCGTCGTAGCGGTCCTGGTTGATGGACGTGTTGTTGCCCAGGCCGAAGAAGTTGTAGAACGGGAAGTAGCTGCCGTAACTGAACGACGCGCCCGCATCGACTTTGCCGATGGCGTAGCGGTGGCGGGTGCTGGCCGTGAACTGGCGCTGCCCGCCGGTGCTGCCTTCGAGCAGGAAATCGTAGCGGTTCTTGTACCCCGGCTTACGGAATCCCTGACGCAGAAACGAGATACCCGCGCTGGCCGCAAAGCCATCGTTGCGGTTGTAGCCCAGCCCAATAGTGGGCCGATACGAGTTGAATTCGAATTGCTCGCGGTCGTAGGCATTCACGCCGGACTTGGCCGACGTGCGGTTGTCGGCCTCGGAGCCCAGCTGCAGTTCGGTGTCGGGCGCGTCGTACACTTTGGTAAGCGTGCGCAGGCCCCGCACCTGCGAGTTATCGGCAATCTGGTCTTTGCCCGAACCGCCGATAACGCGCACCAGGATGCTCTTTTTTGCCTCGCCGGTTACCATGAATACGTCCTTGCCATCGAGGCCGTAGAGGCTGATTTCGTCGGTTTCTTTGGGCTGAAACGTGCGGTCGAAAATAGCGGGGCCAGCGGGGCCATTGCCCTCCTTGGCCTTGTCGAACAACTGCACCCGCACCGTACCATCGGCCAGCCGGTTCACCTGGAATACCTCGGCCTTATTGGAGCTCACTACGTCTACGCGCTTAGCCAGCAGCAGATAGTAGCGGTCCAGGGCCTTGGGCAACTCCTGAATGCGGGCTTTGAGCTTGCGGTTGAGGTCGTCGGTTGAGAGCTCCTTAAGCTCGGGCGGCAGCGTAGCCGTGGCCTCATCAATGGCGGCCGGCGTGAGCTGGGCCTGCAGATACTTCGCAATGTCCTGCCACTGCTCCCGGTTCAGGCTTTGCAGCAGGAACCGGTCGAGGTGGCGGGCGGGCCAGTTCAGGCTTTTCATATCACCGAACTCCGCCTGGAAATCCTCGATGCTGGGCAGCGCCCACTCGCGGTTGGCCAGGTAGGTCAGCTTGCCGTTCCAGAGCGTGAAAGCCTGGTCCCGGTCGCGCGGAATGGGCTTGTACACGGTCTTTTTGCCGTCTTCGTAGGCGGCCCACTTCCAGTTGTCCTCGTGCTTGCCGAAGTCGGCCACCAGCATATCGAAGGCCCGGGCCCGGCCCAGGGCCACGGCGTCGATGCGGTTGTCGTTGTCTTTATAGAGCTGGCGGAAGAAGCTGAACGAGCGGCGGATGTTGTCGGCCCCTGCGAAGCCCGGCAGGTTGGGTTTGGGGTCCTGGGGGCGGTCTTCGAGCGTACCGAGTAAGCCGGCATAATCGGCACGGTAGGGGCCGAGCTGCTGGTTGTCGGGCAGCACAAACAGCCGGGGCCGGGCGTGCAGAATGTCGGTTTTATCAAGCAGCGAGCTGATAACCAGCGCCGAGTAGGGGTGAGCCGTGGGCGTAATGTCGCGCAGCACGTCGGCCGCGAAGGAGTTGCGCAGCTCGGGCGGCAGAATCTTGGTTACGTCCTTGTCAACCGACCGGAACACGTACTCCGACGAGTCGGCGGCAATGAGCTTGAGCGAGGTTGTCTGGCGCCCGCCGCCGCGTCCGAAGGGCCGCAGCCCGCCCAACTCGGTGTTCAGGTTGAGCGTGCGCACCTGCACTGGCTGCACCCACGATTTGCGGTACACCGGCCCCAGCCAGAACCGCGACGAGCGGGTGCCGCCGTACTGGGCCCCGGCCGGCAGCGTCTGCACGGCCACGAAGGGTGCATCGGGTTTCACCTCCGCCACCCCTCTGGGAGCCGAAGGGCACTCCGGAATGAAGCTGTTCACCGGCACGCCCGGCAGGCGCGGCTCCTGGCAGGCGCTCTGGAACAAAGTGCCCGCGTAAGCTTCGCGCAAAGGGCTGGCCGTGGTCTTGTCATCGTAAGCTTTGCTCACCCGGCGGGCGGGAATCGCGTCAGTATCCTCGTCAAACGTGAAAAAGGTGGTTTTTACGGTGCCGTCGGCGTAATAATCCAGTTCCGAAAAGCCCGGCTTGGCTTCGTTGAATTGGGAGCCCGAGTTGCCGGTTACGTACCGCGCCTGGGCAAAAGAGCCCGCCACGAGGTGGTAGCTGCCCTGCTGGGAGGTAAGCTGCAGGCTATAGTCGTGGGCCGCCGCGTACACCGCACCGGGGTGGTCGCGCAGGGTATTCAGCATTTCGCGCTGAAACTGCTGGTAGCGCGGGTTGGCCAGGTCGCGGGGCGTGCCCACATTCTGGTGGTAGGCGGCCTTGATGGTCCCGATTACCGGCGGCCACAGGTAGCGGCCGAGCGGCAGGTGGCCACCGTATTCGCCATTACTGACGACGGGCTGGTGGCCCACCAGCAGCACGTTGCGGCCCTTGGTGTCGTCGAGCACGTCCTGGAGCTGTTCGCGGAACTCCTCCTGGGTCAGGGTCGAGCAGTCGGTATCGGGAGCCTCGGGCTTGTCGTAGGGGTGGGTAAACCAGGGCGAGTTAAGGGCTACCAATCGCACCAGAGGCGCAATATCCACGATGTAGGGGCCGGGACAACCTTTTTCGGGGATGAAGGTGTGCTTGCCATTGTGCTCCTCAATGTACTGTTCGAGCCGCCGCACCCGCTTCAGGCCATCAGGACCCGAGTTGGCCCAGTCCTGGTCGCCGGGCACGAAGTAGATTTTGCCGTTGGGCAGGCCCTGCACCAGGGCCAGCAGGGCATCAATCCGCGCCGTCTGGCCGGTGCGGCTCGAGTCCTGCTTGCTGCCCAGACCCTCGCCGCTCACCACATCGCCCAGATGCACGACGGTAAACGGGCCGGTTTGCTGCTCCAGGGTGCGGCGCAGGGCGTTGAGGTGGCTGGCCGGCAGGTTGGGACCGGCCGTATTGCCCAGCAGAAAAACCTTGTGGGCCGGAGTGGGAGTGGTTTGGGCGAAAACCGATAGGGAGGCCGTCAGGCTCAACCCCGTCAGCAGCGTGCGGGCGTAGCTAAATACCATAGAAAAAAAGGTGTAGGATTTTCTTCTACGGATAGGCCCGGATTCCGATTTAATCTGACTTTAATTTTTATGGACACCGCTTGTTCAACCTGTCCGTATGCCTCGCCGCACGGCTGCCTGTACCAGCAGCAGCAGTGCGCAGGGCAGCAGCACCCACTTCGCCTCGCTCCGCAGCACCCGCGTTGCCCACTCGCCCATAAAGTTCTTTAGCCCAATTGGTGAAACCGCAATCGGGCGGAATCCAAAAAAGTGCCGCCCGGTATCAAACGGACTGAAAAAAGCTACGCCCAGCCCACCGGTGGTCATGGCATCGAGCACGCCGTGCGAGGCCGTGGCCAGCAGCAGCAGCAGCCACAACCGCCCGGGTGGCGGCGCCCCGGCCCGACCACCCACCAGCAGTACCAAAACGGTAGCCACCACCGCCGCTGCCAGCAGCGAGTGGCTTAGCCCGCGGTGGCCCCACAGGCTGCCGTAGGCAATGTGCAGCTTGAACCCAACTACATCGGCATCGGGCAGAAAGGCGCAGGCGGCGGCCAGCAGCCAGTAAGACCAGTAGCGCCGCTCGGGCAGCAGTAGTTTAGCCAGCGTTGCGCCCAATACGCAGTGCCCGACAATCGAGGCCATGAGCGGTGAATAAGTAAGTGGGTGAATAATGAAGGGTTTTGTAAACAGCGCATTACGCCCCTATTATCAAATAATATAACAGGATAAGGGTCAGAACGGGTGCCAGTACTATGAGCAGCGTCAGCCGCTGTTGTTTGTCCGCGGGAGTATTCGCTCCCGCGACAAAGCTGCTCTTCCCGGTCGTTATTATAGCGGCTACTAAGCCACTGAATAGCACTAGCAGTACCATTCCTCCCAGCCACAGAAGGCCGGTTATGTCGCCCAAGAGAAATAGTGGACGAGACGGAAGCAGGCTAAACATCAAAGCCAAATAGTTGCCGCAGCTGCTCGGCCACGTGGGGCGTGCCGGTGGTGGCGGGCTCGGTAATAAAGTGCAGGCGTGGGCGGGCCGACAACGGCGGCCGGCCAGGATCGATGATGTAGATAGGGGCATTGCGAGGCACATAATCGACCAGCCCAGCCGCCGGGTACACCTGTAGCGAAGTGCCCACGATGAGCAGCGCATCGGCAGTTTCCACCTCTTCCATGGCTACTTCCATCATCGGTACGGCCTCGCCGAACCACACAATGTTGGGCCGCAGCTGGTGGCCTTTCTCGCAGTTCTCGCCCAGCTCAATTCGGTCACTGCTCATCGGATATACCAGTTGCTCGTGGCGCGAGCTGCGGCTCTCAAACAGCTTGCCGTGCAGGTGCAGCACCCGCGAGGAGCCCGCCCGTTCGTGCAAATCGTCCACGTTCTGGGTGATGACGACGACCTCAAACTGGTCTTCGAGCCCGGCCAGGGCCAGGTGGCCGGCGTTGGGTTGGGCGGCCCGGGCGGCGGCCCGGCGCTGGTTGTAGAAGTCGAGCACCAAGGCTGGGTTTTTTGCCCAGCCCTCGGGCGTGGCCACGTCCTCGATGCGGTGGTTTTCCCAGAGTCCGTCCGAGGCCCGGAACGTGGCCAGTCCGCTTTCCGCCGAAATACCGGCTCCGGTTAAGGCTACAATCTTTTTCATAGTGAGTGATGAAGCTGGAAACAGTCATTCCGACATTCCTCGAATCGAGCGGCAAGAGAAATTTTGCCAGCGTGCTGACGTTGCGCGAGTAACTGATTTTACTGCTGCACGCCAGATTCGTTCAGCATCGGAATGGCCATTGTAAAATAAGTTTTCTACTCTACTCAAACCGGCCCAGCTCGGTGCTCCGGAATGTCCACTCCGGCGTATCCACGCGCGCTTGGCTGGGGTCGAGGTAGAACCAGGCGCCCAGGCCGGTATCATCCGAAACATTTTTGAGTACGTGCATTTGCTGGGCGGGCATGTAGCTCTGGGCCAGTAGCACCAGCCGGCGGCCGGTGGCGGTCTGCACGGCCACATCGAGCACCAGTACGGCATGGCCTGGCGAGCCGCCCCGGATGAGTACGTCGCCGGCCTGCACCTGGGCCAGGGCCGTGGGTTGCAGCTCCTTGCTCAGCGAAAGCGTGCCGGCATAGGTGAAAATCTGGTAGAGGTAGCGGCGGAAGTTGGCGTGGCTGGGCGCTTCGGCAGGCCGGGTGGCCGGCAGCACCGAGTTGCCCGCCACCCGGAAGCCCCGGCCCGAATACCAGTCCCTGAAACCGATATCGTCGCCGCTGGTCAGATGGAAATGTACTTGATCGGGGTTCTGGCTGAACAGGTACTCGGCCCGCAGCCGGATAACCGCATCGGCGCACTGTTGCAGGTCGCGGCTGCCCACATCCATATCGAGTACGGCCGCATGCACATCCTGGCGGTCCTTGAGCTGGCCGTTATAGAGTTTCACGGGCGCGCCAGCCGGCAGTAGCGGCAGATACCGCAGCCACTGCCCAAACGAGCCGGCCGCCACCGCCACCCGCTGGTAGCCGGCCGGCGGCCCAAACCGGGCCGCCACCGTCTGGCTGGCCCGGTAGCGGCCCGGCGGCAGCCAGGAGTACAGCGTGGGGGCGGGCGGGTCCGGTACTGGCGGTGCGGCGGCAGTGTTGCCAATGGTGCCAGTGGCACCAGTACTACGTTCAGGAAGCGTACCGGCCGCCGATTCGGAGTTGGGGCCAGTGCAGTCGAGCAGAAAGGGCAACAGGAACAAACAGCTTTTTCGCACGCAGCAAGGCTTCGGAAGAGGAAAATATAAACGCGGCTGCAGATTACGTATTTGCTGGTCAAGCCACAAAAAAAGCTCCGGCCAGTTGGGGCCGGAGCTTTGCAAAAAAGCATAGTGTGGGCGTAAAGCGCCGACACCGGAAAAGTATGTTCACAACTTGGATTATTCAGCCTTTTTGGCGGGTTTCTTAGCCGCTGGTTTCTTTGCCGTGGCGCCGGCCGCTTTCTTGGCTGGTGCCTTCTTTTTGGCGGCCGGTTTTTTGACAGCCGCCTTCTTGGCCGGCGTATCAGTTTTTTCCTCGGTCGCAGGGGCAGTCTTCTTGGCGAAACGGCCGCCGCGCGCGGGCTTGTCGGGTGTGGCCTCGGCCAGTTCCAGGCAGCGCGCCAGCGTGAGGTCGGCGGGCTCTTCGCCTTTCGGAATCTTCACATTTTTTTTGCCCGCCACGATGTAGGGGCCGAAGCGGCCATTAAGCACCTGAATATCGGGGTTCTCATCAAACGACTTGATGAGCCGCTCGGCATCAGCCTTGCGCTTGGCCTCAATCAACTCCACGCCCTCTTCACCCGTGATGGTATGCGGATCCTGGTCCTTGCGCAAGGAGTAAAACTTGCTGTCGTGGCGGATATAGGGGCCGAAACGGCCGAGGGCGGCCGTCATGCTCTTCTCCTCGAACTCGCCCACCACCCGCGGCAGCTTGAACAGGTCGAGGGCTTCTTCGATAGTCAGGCTCTCGATGAACTGGCCTTTGCGCAGGCTGGCGTACACCGGCTTCTCGTCTTCGGGGGCGCCTTCCAGCGGCTCAATCTGCACGTAGGGGCCATAGCGGCCGAGGCGGGCGGTCAGCTTCTGGCCCGTTTCGGGGTGCAGGCCAATTTCGCGGGTGCTGCCCAGCGTGCTGCGCTCAATCTCCTCGCCCAACTCCACGGTTTTGTGGAAGGGTGTGTAGAAACCGCTCAGCATGTCAGTCCAGTTGTCGAGCCCGTCGGCAATCCGGTCAAACTCGTCCTCTACTTTGGCCGTGAACTGAAAGTCGACAATGGCCGGGAAGTGCTCCACCAAAAAGTCGGTCACGACCATGGCCACGTCGGTGGGGAACAGCTTGGCCTTATCGGCACCGTAGGTTTCGGTTTTGATTTCCGTTTTTACCTGCTGGCCATCCAGCGTGAGTACATGGAATTTGCGCTCCTTGCCGTCGCGCGAGTCCTTTTCCACGTAGCCGCGCTTCTGAATGGTGCTGATGGTGGGGGCGTAGGTCGAAGGCCGGCCAATACCCATTTCCTCCAGCTTTTTCACCAGCGAGGCCTCCGTGAAGCGGGCCGCCGGCGAGGCAAACCGTTCGGTGGCGGTAAACTGCTGCAACGGCAGCTGCTGGCCCACGCTCAACGGCGGCAGCCCCCGCGAAAACGACGATTCCGCCGGCTCGTCGCTGTCCTGCTCGTCGTCGTCTTTGCTTTCGGTATAGGCCTTCAGGAAACCTTCGAAGGTGATGACCTCACCGCTGGCCGTGAGCGTAACGCCCGGTTGGGTACTGATGCCAATGGTGGCCACAGTGCGCTCAATTACCGCGTCAGCCATTTGCGAGGCCATGGCCCGCTTGCGGATCAGGTCGTAAAGGCGCTGCTCCTGCGAATCGGAGCCGGCTTTGAGCAGCGTGAAGTCGGTGGGACGGATGGCTTCGTGGGCCTCCTGGGCCGAGGCCGACTTGGTTTTGAAGTGGCGCGTGTGCGCGTATTCGGCGCCGTAAGCGTCGGTAATAGCGGTTTTGGCGGCTGCAATGGCGTCTTCCGACAGGTTGAGCGAGTCGGTACGCATGTAACTGATGCGGCCGGCCTCGTAGAGCTTCTGGGCCACGCTCATCGTCTGGGCTACCGAGAAGCCGAGCTTGCGTGAGGCCTCCTGCTGCAGCGTAGAAGTGGTAAAGGGCGGTGCAGGCGTGCGCTTGCCGGGCTTCTGCTCCAAGTTCTGGATGGCATAATCGGCCCCTACGCAACGAGCCAGAAAGGCTTCAGCCTCGGCGCGGGTTTTGTAACGGGTGGGCAACTCCGCTTCGAGTACGGCTCCCCGACCGGCATCAAAACGGGCCACTATCCGATACGCCGACGTCACGGTAAAGCCGCTGATTTCCCGCTCCCGGTCTACCACCAGCCGCACGGCCACGCTCTGTACCCGCCCCGCCGACAGGCCGGCCTTCACTTTTTTCCACAGTACCGGACTCAACTCGAAGCCCACCAGCCGGTCGAGCACCCGCCGGGCCTGCTGGGCATTCACTAAATTCAGGTCGATTTCGCGCGGGTTGTCGATGGCCTTGAGAATGGCCGTTTTGGTGATTTCGCGGAACACAATGCGCCGCGTTTTCTCACTGTTCAGGTTCAGCGTCTCGGCCAGGTGCCAGCTGATAGCTTCACCCTCGCGGTCATCATCACTAGCTAGCCACACGATTTCAGCTTCCTTCGCCAATTTTTTCAACTGACTGATTATATCGCGCTTATCGGCTGATACGACGTAAGTGGGCTTGAAGCCGTTGGCAATATCGATGGCATTATTGTCCTTGGGAAGGTCCCGGACGTGACCGAAGGACGAGCGCACAACGAAGTCTTTGCCGAGGTAACCCTCGATGGTTTTGGCTTTGGCAGGTGATTCGACGATGACTAAGTTTTTGACCATAGGTGGGGAGGACGCGGAACGGGTATGTAGTAGGAAACGGGTTGCCCCGCGCAAAAGTTGAATTTTGCCGCAAAGATGCTGCAATAATCCGGCCTCATCCCAATGGTCCTCAAATAAGCAGACTGGCGGTCCTACCTATATATAGGAGTGTCGTAAGGCCGTGTAAGTGTCGGGCCGGGCTAGCGGGTTGGATACTAGCGGCTAAGCTCGAGCCGATGTAGGTCCGCCAAGAAACTGCGGGCTTTTTGTGGAGTATCCAAAAACAGCGTGCGGCCAAATCGGCAGTTCTGCTACCTTTGCCGGGTAAGAAACTCCACTCCGGCAGTTTAGTTTGCGCCCCGCTCACACTGCGCGGATTTGGTTACGCTCCCTTCCTATGGCTTCAGCAAAGACGTCCCCATCCACCCGTCCGGCCGCCGCTACCCCGGACACGGCTACTACTGCGGCACCAGGCGCAAATGCTCACCTGGGTGGCAGCAATCATACTCGTAAAAAAGGGGCCGAGGACTCCCGCAAGGCGTTGGTGCGGAGTTCCGATTCGGACTACATCAACGACCAGCTCAATCGGGTGCTCTACGCCCTCGACGCCTTCAAGAAGGGCGACGTGAGCGTGCGCCTGACCAAGCAGAACGACGACATCTTTGCTGAAATTGCCGAGGCGTACAACTCGATGGTGGATATGATTGCCGGGGTAGGCGGCGAGGTGTCGCGCATTTCGAAGGTGGCCGGCGTAGAAGGTAACCTGAAGGCCCGCGCCTCGGTCGATAATGCCGCCGGTTTCTGGCGCGACATGATCAACAACATCAACGGCCTCGTGGACAGCATTGCCGTACCGGTGCTCGAAGTGGGCAAGGTGCTCAAGAACATCAGCCGCGGCAACCTCGACGAGACGTTCCAGATTCCGGTTTCGGGCGACTTCAAGGTGATGGCCGAAACTATCAACAAGACCATCGACAACCTCAACCTGTTTGCCGGCGAAGTAACCCGGGTGGCGCAGGAAGTGGGCACCGAGGGCAAACTGGGCGGCCAGGCCAGCGTGCCCAACGTAGGCGGCGTGTGGAAAGACCTGACCGACAACGTGAACACGATGGCCAGCAACCTGACAAGTCAGGTGCGCGATATTGCCAACGTGGCCACGGCCGTAGCCCGCGGCGACCTAAGCCAGAAAATCACCGTCGATGTAAAAGGCGAGCTGCTCGATTTGAAGCAGAACCTCAACCAGATGGTGGACTCGCTCAACCTGTTTGCCGGCGAAGTAACCCGGGTGGCGCAGGAAGTGGGCACCGAGGGCAAGCTCGGCGGCCAGGCCAGCGTGCCCAACGTAGCCGGCACCTGGAAGGAGTTGACGGACAATGTGAACACGATGGCCTCCAACCTGACTTCTCAGGTGCGCGACATTGCCAACGTGGCCACGGCCGTGGCCAAGGGCGACCTGACCCAGAAGATGACCGTGAATGTGAAGGGCGAAATCCTGGAGCTCAAGGACATCCTCAATCAGATGGTGGACTCGCTCAACGTGTTCGGCGACGAAGTAACCCGGGTGGCGCGCGAAGTAGGCACCGAGGGCAAGCTGGGCGGCCAGGCCAGCGTGCCCAACGTGGGCGGCACTTGGAAGGAGCTGACGGACAACGTGAATACGATGGCCAGCAACCTGACGAGTCAGGTGCGCGACATTGCCAGCGTGGCCACGGCCGTGGCCAAGGGCGACCTGACCCAGAAGATGACCGTGGACGTGAAGGGCGAAATCCTGGAGCTCAAGGATATCCTCAACCAGATGGTGGACTCACTCAACGTGTTTGCCGGCGAAGTAACCCGCGTGGCCCGCGAAGTAGGCACCGAAGGTATTCTGGGCGGCCAGGCCAACGTGCCCAGCGTATCGGGTACCTGGAAAGACCTGACCGACAACGTGAACACGATGGCCAGCAACCTGACGAGTCAGGTGCGTGACATTGCTAATGTGGCCACGGCCGTAGCCCGCGGCGACCTGAGCCAGAAAGTATCGGTCGACGTGAAAGGCGAGCTGTTTCAGCTCAAGGAAAACCTCAACCAGATGGTGGACTCGCTCAACACCTTCGGCGACGAAGTAACCCGGGTGGCCCGCGAGGTGGGCACTGAGGGCAAGCTGGGTGGCCAGGCCGTAGTGCCCAACGTGCGCGGCACCTGGAAAGACCTGACCGACAACGTGAACTTTATGGCCGCCTCGCTCACGAGCCAGGTGCGCGACATTGCCAACGTAACCACCGCCGTAGCCCGCGGCGATTTGAGCCAGAAGGTGTCGGTGGATGTAAAGGGCGAGTTGCTCGACCTCAAGGACAACATCAACCAGATGGTGGACTCGCTGAATGTGTTTGCCGGCGAAGTAACCCGCGTGGCCCAGGAAGTGGGCACCGAGGGCCGCCTCGGCGGGCAGGCCAACGTGCCCAACGTGAGCGGGGTGTGGAAGGAGCTGACCGACAACGTGAACACCATGGCCGCCAACCTCACCACCCAGGTGCGGGGCCTCGTGAAAGTAGTAACCGCCGTAAGCCAGGGCGACCTGACCCAGAAACTGACCCTCGGTGCCCAGGGCGAAGTGGCAGACCTGGCCGACACCATCAACCGCATGGTGGACGACCTCAACCGCCTGGCCGTGGAAGTAAGCCGGGTAGCCAAAGTAGCCGGCGTGGAGGGCAAGCTCACCGAGCGGGCCACCGTAACCGACGTGTCGGGCTCCTGGAAAGAGCTCGTCGATACACTCAACGCCCTCATCGAATCCATTGCCTCGCCGGTACTCGAAGTGAGCCGCGTGGTACGGGCCATTTCGGAGGGCGACCTGCAGCAGCGGGCCGAGATTGAAACGACCGGCGACATCCGGGCCATGGCCGACGCACTGAACTTGGCCGTGGACAACCTCAACGAGCTGCTGGGCGAAATCAACGAGTCGTCGCAGATTGTGGGCGAGTCGTCGGAGGAGATGGTGGAGAAGGGGCAGGCCATGAGCCAGGTAACGGCCGACGTGGCCCGCGCCATGCAGCAAATGGCCGAGGGCGCCCAGAACCAGGCCCTCAAAACCGATCAGGCCTTCAAGCTGATTGAGGAAATCATGCAGGCCACCAAGGAAACCGCCGGCAAAGCCGATGTGGGTATCAAAGCGGCCATCCTGGGTGAGCAGACTTCGCAGCTGGGCCTCAAAACAGTGGCTGAAGTGGTGAAGAACATGGAGGAAATCAGCTCGGCTGCGGCCCAGACCTCGAAAACCATTGAAGTGCTGAGCACCCGTTCGGGCGAAATCAGCAAGTCGCTGGGCGTGATTACCGACATTGCCTCTCAGACCAACCTGCTGGCCCTGAACGCCGCCATCGAGGCCGCCCGCGCCGGCGAGGCCGGTCGCGGCTTTGCCGTGGTAGCCGAAGAAATCCGCAAGCTGGCCGAGGGCTCGCGCAAATCGGCCAGCGAAATTGCCACGCTGGTAGAGGATGTTCGCAAAGACACTACCTCGGCCGCTACCGCCATCAGCACCATGGAAGGCCGGGTACTCAAGGGTAAAAATGCCACCTTCGAGGCCAGTTCGGCCTTTAAAAACATTGCCACCAGCAGCGGCGAAACCCTGCGCACCAGTCGCGACATCCTCACGGCCACCGAAATTCAGAAAACGAGTATCGGCGACGTGGTGAAGTACGTGGAAGAAGTGGTGGCCATTGCCGAACAGACCGCCTCGGGCACCCAGCAGGTAGCTGGCACGGCCAAGCAGCTCTCCACCAGCATGCAGGAGTTGACCACCAGCAGCCAGAACCTGACCGATATTGCCGATGACCTGCAGCTGGGCCTTTCGGCCTTCCAGCTGATGGAATACCTGGAGCCCGAGCCCGAACCGGAGCCCGAACCCATCCGCCGCCGGATGATCCGCCGCCCGGTCCCGACCCCGGCGCCGGCAACACCGGTAGCTACCGCTGCTACGCTACGCCGTCCGCGCCGGGCCGTGGCCCAGCCCGAACCAGAGCCCGAGCGGCGGCCGGTTCGCCGGGTAGCTGCTAAGCCGGCCACCACGGCCGAAGCGCCAGTTGCTAAGCCCGCCGCTTCAGTCCGCCGTAAAGCTGCCGCTCCCACTGCCCAGGCTTCAAATCCGAAGTCGGCTGCGAAAGCCAAGGCTGCGAAAGACAAGCCAGCGAAGGGGAAGTAGGATTTTGCCCCCTGAAAGGCTAATTACCCACTATCCAACATGCACCGCCACTAAATGCCCCCCACCGAAAAAGCCGCCGCGCCCGACCCACTTATTCAGCTGATCATTTTTCGGTTGGGACAGGAGGAGTATGCCGTCCGTATCGAGCAGGTGAAGGAGGTAACTCTGACGCCAGATATTGCCCGCATGCCCAAAACGCCTGCATTTGTGAAGGGTATTGCCAACCTGCGCGGCGATATTATTGCCGTTATTGATTTGGAGGAGCGGTTTCAGCTGCGCGAAGCCACCGAGGAGTTGGCGGCCCACACCTACACCATGGCCATTGAGGCCAAAGATTACACCATTGGTGTAGTGGTGCGCGAGGTGCCCCAGCCGCTGTCGGTACCCCAGTCAGCCATCGAGCAGACGCCAGAATTCATTCAGGAAGCCAATATTCACGACAAATACATCGAGGGTATTGCCCGCATCGGCGACCGAATTATTGTGGTGCTCGACATGCTGAAGCTACTTACTCCCTCCGAAATTATGCAGTTACCGGCTTCGGCGGCATCTTAGCCCCCCCGCCGCCGTACAACGGGCCAAACCGGCTACTGAGCCGGGCCCCGCATTCTCATTTCGCTTTCCTCCCTCTTATGAAAAACCGCATTCTCATCGTCGACGATTCGTTCTATATGCGGACGATGCTCAAGAACATGCTCACCGATGCTGGCTACGAAGTGGTAGGCGAGGCTGCCAATGGCCAGCAGGCCCTGGAAATGGCCATCGAAACCAAGCCCGACCTGATTACGCTCGATGTGATTCTGCCCGATAACACCGGCCTCGATGTGCTGCGTGGTATTCGCCAGGAGCAGCCCGATGTGAAAGTGGTGATGTGCTCGGCCGTGGGCCAGGAGGTTATCGTCAATGAAGCCCTCGAAAGTGGCGCTTCAGCTTACATTGTGAAGCCTTTCTCGGAGGAGAAAGTGCTCGAAATTGTAGGCATCGCTCTGCAGTAACCAGTAATCAGCGACCAGTTGGCAGGAGGATATTCTGCCAACTGGCCGCTGATTAGTGAATAATCTCCCGCGTATCGTGTCGTTTGTGTTGTTTTACCCATCCGCAGTTTCTGCTCTTGCCGAATACCCCTGCTCCACTGCGGAGCAGGGGTGGGCGAGTGCAATGAAAACTGGCCCCAACCTTCCGTGGCGCGATGAGTAACCGGGAGCAGGAGTACCGCGAGCTATTCATGGCCGAAGCGTTGGAATACTATGACGCCATGGGTCGCCATATCAGCGAGCTGGAGCGTAATCCGGCCGATGAGCAGGCCCTGCGCGAGCTGTTCCGGCTTATGCACAACCTTAAGTCGAACGCCCGGGCTATGGGCTACACCAGCATCGGTGAGGTGGCCCACAACATGGAAACGGTATTTGGCCAGCTCCGCGACGGGCAGGCCACCTTTACCGGCAATCTGGTGCCGGTGCTGTTCGGCGGCATCGATACGCTCGGTGAGCTGATTCGGGCCGTAGGCGAAGAGCAAGAAGTCCCCGATGTGCAGCGCCTGCTTGATAACCTCGACAAGCTGACTCGCGGCGAGGAGCCTAACCTCGAGGATGAGGAAGCCGACGATGAGGAGGATGTCAGCCGTAAGCTTGAACTCTCCGACTTGGTTTACATTCAGGTGCGGAAGCTTGACCACCTGATGAACCTGATGGGCGAGCTGATTATCGACCGTGACCGGATTCTGACGCTGAGCCGCGAAATTGACAACCCGGCCCTTACGACGGCCGCCGCCCACTTCTCGCGCATTGCCGAAGAGCTGCAGTACAGTGTGATGGATGCCCGGCTGGTAGGAGTAGGGTCGTTGTTCAGCAAGTTCCCACGGGTAGTCCGCGACGTGGCTACTACCGAAGGCAAGGACGTGGCGCTGACCCTGCAGGGCGAGGACATCCAGATTGACCGCAACATCCTTCAGATTATCACCGACGCAATGCTGCACTTGGTGCGCAATGCCATTGCCCACGGCCTCGAAACGCCCGCTGAGCGCGAGGCCGCCGGTAAGCCCGCCCAGGGCCAACTTATACTTTCGGCGCAGGCCGAGCGTGATGATGTGCTGGTGCAGGTGAAAGACGACGGCCGCGGTATCGACGTGGCCAGCGTGCGCCGCAAGGCTGTAGAGCGTGGCCTGGTGACGCGGGCCGCCGCCGCGCAACTCTCCGAAGCTGCCGTGCGGGCCTTGTTGTTTGAACCCGGCTTTTCGATGGCGAAGGAGGTAACCGAAATTTCGGGTCGCGGCGTGGGGCTTGATGTAGTGAAGCTGGCCATCGACTCGCTCGGTGGGCAGTTGCGCGTCGATTCGGTGTTGGGTCAGGGTACCACTTTTACGCTGGTACTGCCCACCTCCATTGCCGTGAAGGGTGCCTTGCTGTTCGAGCTCGACAACCGCAGCTACGCGCTGCCCCTCATGCACACCGATTCGGTCGTGTCGCTGATGCCCGACCGCTTCAGTGTGGTGGGCGGGGTGCTGCTCACGCGTCTGCAGGACGAAAACGTGCCGGTGGTATCGTTGCGCGAGCTGTTGCACCTTGAAGGCGACGAGCCGCTGGCACCGGCCCGAAAATCGGTACTGCAGGGACGCCAGGACATCATCATTGTGAACTACAACAACCGCCGGCTCGGCCTTATCGTCGACCGTTTTTTGCGCCAGCAGGACATTGTGGTGAAAGCCATGAGTAAACCGCTGGATATTATTGATCTGTTTGGTGGCGTCACGCTGCTCGGCAGCGGTCAGGTTTGCCTGGTACTCGATGTGCCCGCCTTAACCCGACTCTTTTTAGCCAAACGGCCATAACTTTCGTATTGCAGTCTGGCCGGTTGCTCAGGTAGCCTGCCCTTTCATCTGAACCCTATGGAATTGCACATGACGGAACTGGAGCGCGATATCATCCGCGAAATCCTGAACATCGGCCTGGCCCGCGCCGCCGACTCGTTCGCGGTGGTGGCCCAGGAGAAGGTGCTGCTCGAAGTGCCCAACCTCGACATTGTCTCGGGAAGCAGCATCTTGGATAAGGTGAGCGAACTGCAGGCCGGCCACGTCGTTATTCAGTCCGATATCCGGGGCGACTTTAACGGCACTACGCTCATGTTTTTCTCCGGACAGCATGTGCAGCGCCTTTCGCGAGTGTGCCTGCGCATGCAAACCACCGACTCCATTGCCATCGACGATATGCAGGAGTCGCTGCTGCTCGAAATCAGCAACATCATCACCGGTTCGCTGGTAACGCAGTTGGCCAACATCCTCAAGGCCCGCATCTACGGGGCCCCACCCGCTCATCCGCAGGGGGATATGGATGCCGCTCTACGGAGCCTGCTGCACGACAATCCGATGGTGCAGCCGCTTATTTTCTCGGTGATAACTCAGTTTTCGGACAAGGATAACTCGGTGGAGTTGCCGCTGATGATTTTCTTCGACCGTGACACGTTCGATAAAATTATTGCCATTATTCGTAATTACGACTTTATGGGCGGCCATCAGTTAGGCGCCTAAACGTATCTTTGAAGTGCCGTGCTACCGCACCGCGAAAATCCGTTTCGCGACGAGCAAAGCGAGTTCCTCCGTGGGGAACTCGCTTTGCTCGTCGCGAAACGGATTTTCGCAGTAGTACCATTTTACCTTGTTCTTCCATCTTCAAGCCTTAACATCTCTCTTTCCATGGCCAATTCCGCATCTGCACTCGAACAAAAGCTGGCTACTTTCGACCCCAATGCCCTTGCCGATGCTGCCGGCGGGCTGTTCGGGCTACCTTTCACGCCCGAAGAAGCTCAGGTGGTGGTAGTGCCCGTTCCTTGGGAAGTAACCGTGTCGTACCGGGCTGGTACGGCCCAGGGGCCCGAGGCCATCCATACAGCCTCGCTGCAGGTTGACCTCTACGACCCCGACTTGCCTGAAGCCTGGCGTATGGGGCTGGCCATGGAGAAGCTCGATGCCGCCATTGCGGCCGAAAGCGAGGAACTGCGTCCGCTGGCCGAAGGCTACATCGGTTGGCTCGAAGAGGGCCAGCCCAAAGAGGGCCGCGCCGAGCATGCCCTTAACATTGAGCGCATCAACCAGCGCGGGCGGGCCCTGCTGGAGTGGCTAAAGGCTAAAACCGGCGCGTTGCTCGATGCCGGCAAGGGCGTGGTAGTACTCGGCGGCGACCATAGCACACCGCTGGGTTACCTGCACGCACTGGCCGAGCGCCACGAGGAGTTCGGCATTCTGCAGATCGACGCCCACTGCGACCTGCGCCCCGCCTACGAAGGCTTCGAATTCTCGCACGCCTCCATCATGCACAACGCCCTGCAGCTGCCCCAGGTGAAGAAGCTGGTGCAGGTTGGCATCCGGGACTACTGCCAGCAGGAAGCCGATTTCATCGACCAGAGCAATGGCCGCGTGGCCTTGTTCGCCGACCGTTTCCTGCAATCGGAAATGCTGGGCGGTAAGTCGTGGAAGAAGGAGTGCAAGAAAATCATTGCCCAACTTCCGCAGAAAGTGTACCTGAGCTTTGATATTGACGGCCTCGACCCCAAGCTTTGCCCCGGTACCGGTACCCCCGTACCCGGCGGCCTCGAGTTCGAGCAGGCCGTGTACCTGCTGCGCATGGTGGTGCGCTCGGGCCGTACTATTATTGGCTGCGACCTGAACGAGGTAGCACCCGGCGACACCGAGTGGAATGCCATCGTCGGTGCTCGTTTACTCTTCCACATGGCCAACTGGATGGCCGTTTCGCAGGGTCGCCTCAAAGCCCGCACCATTGAGTAATGTAAGTGCTTGGGTCCGGTTGGCGGCTACTATTCTCGTCGCCTCACAACGGAACACGGGCAACTGAAAACACCTGTGCGCGTATAGTATTCAACTCCCTGAATACTGTATTCTCTCACCTGAACCTTCTTTTTGACTTATGGGCTTCATTCTCAAGTTTATCCTCTCGGCCATCGTCGCGTACCTGCTGGCTACCTTCCTGCCCGGGGCCTACATCCGCGGCTTCAGCGACGCCATGATTCTGGTTGTCGTGTTGGCCATCCTCAACGCAGTGGTAAAGCCCATTTTGCAAATCATCGGGCTGCCCATTACCATTCTAACGCTCGGTCTGTTCCTGTTTGTAATCAATGCCCTGATTATCATGCTGGCCAGCTACCTAATGGCCGGTTTCGAGATTGATGGCTTCTTCTCAGCGTTGTTGTTCAGTATTGTGCTTTCGTTGGCTACTTCGATAGTGGGCTTGATTACCGATTAGATTCCGGTTGACTTTTTATGCAGAACGCCCCGCCGACTTATGTTGGCGGGGCGTTCTGCATAAAAAGCCAGCTGAAATCAGTTATATCAATGGGTTAATAAGCGCTATCATTGGTGCCTATAGCCTGGAAGCAGCCGCCTATGCGTACCGGATCTGTTCGGGGGGGGGAGATGCTGAAAAAGGCAGCTTGTTACTTGACGCGGCTGGCCCGTCGGCGTCGCCAGGCTTGCACGGTGGCTGTGCCGGCTGCCAGTAGTAGCAGCAACGGCCAGGCGGCCACAAGGCCCAGCAGGAGGTCGGTCAGCAGCTCCCAGCCACCATAGAACGAGGCCAGCAGCCGACTTCCGAAGGAGAGCATCGGCGCATCGGGGCGGCGTTGGCTGAGCTCCTGGTAATAGGTGAGCGTGATGGTAGAGTAGCCCACCTCATCGTTGAGGGCGCGCAGGCGGCTCTGGGTTGACTCAATATCCTCGCGGATTTCGCCTACTTTCTGCTCAATTTCCAGCATGTCGGACACTTTGTTCGCCCGCTTCAGTAATTCCAGGTACCGTTGTTCCAGCGCCCGCTTGGAAGCCAGCCGGGCCGATATGTCGGCGTGCTGGGCCGTTACGTCGTCGGTGGTCAGCTGCTTGGATTCGACCACGCCAAAGCGGCCCAGTCCGCTTAACAAAGCCTGAAAGCGGGCCGGCGCAACGCGAATTTTCATCTCGTGCCGCCACTGGCCATCCTCGCGCTCTTCCGAAGCTCCTTCCACGAAAGCCCCAAGGGCCCGGGTGAGGCTATCCATACGCTGGTTGGCGCGGGCCAGACTAGCCACTTTCATTCGCACCGTGGCGTGATACACCAGTTTGCGGTTAGCGGCCGGCGTGGCGGAAGTAGGTTCGCCAGCTGGAGTGCCATTTGAGGTGGTGGTATATTGTTTGGCTTCTGGACCCGGGACGTCAGGTGGGGGAGGAGGCGGGGGTACTTCCATAACTGCACCGTCCGCTACTGCAGCATCCGCAGCAACTTCGGCTGATGGCTCGCCCATCGACGACTGGCTGTTGCCGCAGTTCAGCAACCCTGCTGTTAAACTCAACCACAATAAAATCGGGATACGCATACGGCAGGTTTTTTACTGGACATGACTGGGCAAAGCGGGCTAGCACCTGCACTTCATACCCGACCTGTTGGAAGGTAACCTGCTGTACCGCTCCTGAACGAAACTGCCCGGCCCCCTAAACGGGAGCCGGGCAGCTATTAAAAAGGCCAGGCCAACTACTCACTAGCAACTACTCACCAGTGAAATTACAGCCGCCGAATCTGGGCTCCCAGTGCAATCAGGCGCTGGTCGATGTGCTGGTAGCCGCGGTCGATCTGCTCCACATTCTCAATCACGCTGCGGCCCTCGGCCGAAAGAGCGGCAATGAGCAGGGCCACACCGGCCCGGATGTCGGGCGAGGTCATGGTGATGCCGTGTAGGCGTTTCTGGTGGTTGAGGCCGATAACGGTGGCCCGGTGCGGGTCGCAGAGAATCACCTGGGCGCCCATGTCGATGAGCTTATCGACGAAGAACAGGCGCGACTCGAACATCTTCTGATGAATGAGTACCGTGCCCTTGGCCTGGGTAGCCACTACCAGCACAATGCTGAGCAAATCGGGCGTGAAGCCAGGCCAGGTGTGGTCGGAAATGGTGAGGATGCTGCCGTCGAGGTAGGTGTCAATCTCGTAGTGCTGCTGGGCCGGAATGTAAATATCGTCACCTCGAAATTCCAGCTTGATGCCCAGCTTACGGAATGTGTCGGGGATAAGGCCCAACTCGGCAATCTGACAATCCTTGATGGTGATTTCGGAGCCCGTCATGGCGGCCAGGCCGATAAACGAGCCGATTTCAATCATGTCGGGTAGCATGCGGTGCTCGGTGCCACCGAGCTGCTCCACGCCTTCAACAGTAAGCAGGTTGGAGCCGATACCGTTGATTTTCGCGCCCATGCGTACCAGCATTTTGCACAGTTGCTGCAAATATGGTTCGCAGGCGGCGTTGTAAATGGTGGTGGTGCCCTTCGCCAGCACCGCGGCCATTACGATGTTGGCCGTGCCTGTTACCGAGGCCTCATCCAGCATCATGTAGGCACCGGTCAGGCCGTCTTCAGCCTTAATGCGGTAGAAGTCTTTGCCCTCGAGCGTGAGCTTGCCACCCAGTTTTTCAAGGCCCAGAAAATGCGTGTCCATTGGCCGGCGTCCGATTTTGTCGCCGCCGGGCTTGGGCAACTGGCAGCGCCCGAAGCGGGCCAGCATGGGCCCCAGAATCATCACCGACCCCCGCAAGGCCCCGGCCTGGGCCACGAACTCGGGCGTGTCGAGGTAGGCCAGGTTCACGTTGTTGGCTTGGAACAGGTAAGAGTCCGAACTCAGCTTGCCCACTTTCACGCCTAAATCGCGGAGCAGCTCAATGAGCTTGTTCACGTCGCGGATGTCGGGCACGTTGCTGATGGTGACCGGCTCGCTGGTCAGCAGCACGGCGCACAGAATCTGCAGGGCTTCGTTTTTTGCGCCCTGAGGCATAATTTCACCATGCAGCGGCTTACCGCCAATTACTTCAAAAGAGGCCATGTGTTGAGCTATTAGCTGACAGCTGACAGCTGCTAGCTGTTAGCTTGATGTTCGGTATTGAATGGGGCGGATCCAAGCACTGAAAAGCTATTAGCTAACAGCTGTCAGCCAATAGCTCCGCAAAACTCTACTGCGGGGGCTGCTGGGGCTCTTGGCGGTTTTTGCGGCCGCCACGGCGCTGCTTGTCGCGCCGGTTGCCGCCACTGTTACTGCCACCACCACCACTACGGCGGTTGCCGCTGCCGTCGCGTTCCTGGCGGGGCTGAGGCACGATGAATGACGCTGTCCGGCCACCGGTGCTGGCAAACTCGAACAGATTCTCGGCCTGCACACAGTCAGCATCCAGGTTTAACTCGCCGCCCGATAGCTCGCGCAGGTGCTTGATGATGGTGAGGTCCTTGGCATTCTCCTTGTTGTGGGAGCGGTACAGGAACTTCATCGTGCGGCCGATGATAATGGCCGCCTGCTCGCGTTCGGTGGCGTCTTCCAGCGTCAGGGCCTGGGCCACGAGCTGCTCTATGGCTTGCCCATAGGCCCGGAACTTAGGGCCTTTGGCCGGATAAGCGAGGCGCTTGGGCGGCCCCAGGTTCACTTGGGCAGCCAGTGTGAAAGGCGCATCCACGTCCAGCTCGCCGTCGGCCATTTCGAAGATGTGGTTCCAGACCGTAGCTTGGCTGTCGGGCTGGTCGCGCAGCGCGGGCTGCAGGCGGAAGATGAGTTGCACGATCTGCTGGGCCCGGCGGGTCCGCTCGTCGCGGTCCTCAATGCCGGCCAACTGCTGCACGAGCTGGAAGGTGCTCTGGCCGTATTCGCGCTGGAGCAACTCGTGCTTATGAAGGGAGGGAAGGGTCATGAAAATGGTATGCGAAAGATCAAATATACGCCAAACGCGCCCTGCGGGCAGTGCCTTCAGCACAGAAGCCGGTCGGGCAAGGTTTGGCAGAGGCAGCGTAGGCGGCTGTTGCCGCGCTACGTTTGCCTAAAGTAACGCAAAGGAGCGCAAGAAGGCCGGAATCAGCTTAATGCACCCGTAGCTTGGCGAAGCTCAGGAGCAGCGTTTTTTCGCCCACTTCCTCGAACTGAATAATGGCTTTGGTGGAACCTTGCACGGTTTCGAGGCTGGTGACTTTACCGAAGCCAAACTTGGGATGCTCCACGCGCTGGCCGGCTTCCAGCTTGCTGGTGTCGGAGGGCACAAAGTCGGCGGGGGCCACGTACTTGGTCGCAACGGTCTTGCGGGGCGGAGGCGGCACCAGGTTCGAGCGGCGCTCAAACACATGGCCGAACGGCGACTCGCCCGGCCCGGCCCGGTCGGGTCCGGGGCCCGAAGAAAACTTGAAGTCGACGTATTTGGGGTCGATTTCATCCAGAAAGCGGCTTTTCTCGCAGCTGCGCAAATTGCCCCACTGGTAGCGCGAAGTGGCGTAGCTGAGCGTGAGCTTCTTCTCGGCCCGCGTGATGGCCACGTAGAACAGCCGGCGCTCCTCCTCCAAATCGGCCCGCGAGGTAATCATCATCTGGCTCGGAAACAGGTTTTCTTCCAGGCCCACGATATACACGTTACGAAACTCCAGGCCCTTGGCCGAGTGAATGGTCATCATCGTTACCTGCTCGCCCTCCTGCGCCGCATCCTTGAGGTCCGAATCCGTCACCAGGGCTATATCCTGCAGGAAGGAGCCGAGCGTTTTGTCCTCGCGCTCGGGGTCTTCCACGAAGGCCTTGATGCCGTTGAGTAGTTCCTGGATGTTCTCGTAGCGGCTCAGCCCCTCGATGCTTTTGTCGGAATACAGCTCCTCAATCATACCCGAGTTCTTGGCAATGAACTTGGCCGCCTCAAACGCATCTTCCTTGGCCGCTACGGTGGTATAGGCCTTTATTTTCTCTGAAAAATCGACAATCGGGTTGGCCGTGCGGGTGGGCAGGAACTTGTCGGCGTTGCTGACGACTTCCCAGATGGTGTGGTTGGCTTCCTCGGCCGCATTGATGAGCTTGGCCAGCGTCGTGTCGCCGATGCCGCGCTTGGGGTAGTTGATAACCCGGCGCAGCGCCTGCTCGTCGTTGGGGTTCACCGTGAGGCGCAAATAGGCCACCAAATCCTTGATTTCCTTGCGCTGGTAGAAGCTCAGGCCGCCCACGATTTTGTACTTGATGCCGAGCTTGCGCAACGACTCTTCCATCGCCCGGCTCTGGGCGTTGGTGCGGTACAGAATGGCAAAGTTGTCATAGGACAGATGCTGGTTCATCTTGTCCTCGTAGATGCTCTGGGCCACCAGTTTGCCTTCCTCGTTGTCGGAGGAGGCCTTAAACACCTCAATCAGCGGGCCTTCCTCATTGTCGGAAAACACGTCTTTGCGCAGCTGGGCCTGGTTGTTTTTGATAACCGAGTTGGCCGCCTTCACGATGTTCTGGGTCGAGCGGTAGTTCTGCTCCAGCTTGAACACCTGCAGTTCGGGGTAGTCCTTCTCGAAATTGAGAATGTTCTGAATATCAGCGCCCCGGAAGGCATAAATGCTCTGCGCGTCGTCGCCCACCACGCAGATGTTGCGCTCCTTGGCCGCCAGCTTGCGGGCAATCAGGTACTGCGAGTAGTTGGTGTCCTGGTACTCGTCGACCATCACGTACCGGAACATGTTCTGGTACTTGTTGAGCACGTCGGGGTGGTCCTTGAACAGCACGTTGGTCTGGTAGAGCAAATCGTCGAAGTCCATGGCCCCGGCCTTGAAGCAGCGGTTGGCGTACTGCTGGTAAATCACGCCCAGCTTGGGCCGCATGGCCGCCTCATCGTCCTGCTTGATAACCGGGTCGTTGAGGTACTGCTGCACCGAAATCAGCTTGTTTTTGGCCCCCGAAATCCGGCTCAGCACCATGTTGGGCTTGTACATCTTGTCGTCCAGCTCCAGCTCCTTCAGAATCTGGCCAATCAGCGTTTTGGAGTCCTGGGTGTCGTAGATAGTGAACGAGCGGGGGTAGCCGATTTTATCGGCTTCGGAGCGCAAAATGCGGGCAAACACGCTGTGAAACGTGCCCATCCACAGGTTCTTGGCCTCCGGACCCACGACCTTCTCGATGCGGGCGCGCATCTCCTTGGCGGCTTTGTTGGTGAAGGTGAGGGCCAGGATATTGAACGGGTTGACCTGCTGTTCGAGCAGATTAGCGATGCGGTAGGTGAGCACCCGGGTTTTGCCCGAGCCGGCGCCGGCAATAATCATGCAGGGGCCTTCAATCTGCATCACGGCAGCGGCCTGCGAGGGGTTCAGTAGAGCGTGATAATCGAGTCCCATATTCGGTAGTCAGCAGCGGAAAACTAAGCCGGTTGGCTTGTTAGCAAAGGTAAGGCTTTCGGGCGGGGGATGGAAACGGGCGCAGCTAGGTTTTCTCGCAGAGGAGCGCGCGAAGGTTAAAGCAAGTCCTCCCTTTATCTTCGTTTATCCCTCTGCGGACCTCTGCGAGAAAACCCAGCCATATCTTCGCGCCATGAGCACCTCCGCCCGCACCCCGTTTCCGCTGTCCATCCTGTGCCTGTCCGATAGCTGGGGCGGGCTGGAGCTGAACACGGCCCGTTTTGCGGGCTGGATGCAGGCGCGGGGCTGGCCGGTGCAGGTTATCACCCGCGCCGGCTCGCCGCTGGCCGCCCGCGCCGCCGAGTTGGGCGCCACCGTGGCAACGCTCGAAAACCCCTGGAAAGCTCTCGACCTGCCGGCGGCCGGCCGGCTGGCCGCCGTGCTGCGGACCTTCGGAACGCGGGCCCTGCTCATCAGCCGCAACGGCGACTTGGGCCTGGCCGTGCTTTGTAAGCGGCTGTATCTGCCGAAGCTGCCGCTGGTGTATCAGCAGCACATGCAGCTGGGTCTGGCCAAGCGCGGCTTGGTACATACGTTGCGCTACCGGGCCTTAGCGGCCTGGCTGGCCCCGCTGCCCGGCCTGGCCCAACAGGTGCTGGAGAAAACCCGGCTGGCACCCTCAACGCTGCACGTAGTACCGCTGGGCGTGGAGCTGGAGAAATTCGCCGACGAGCAGCTGACCACCGTCGAAGCCCGCCGCCGCCTGAATCTGGCGCTACCCAAAGATGCCGTGCTATTGGGTCTCATCGGCCGCCTCGACGACGGCAAGGGCCAGGATTTCGTGGTGGAAGCTCTGGCGGAGCTACGCCAACAGTTTCCGCAGCTGCACCTGCTGCTGGTAGGGGAGCCGACGCGCAACGAGGGCAATACCTACGCCGACGCGCTGCAAACCCGTATTCAGGCGCTGGGCCTGGCCGAGGTGGTACACCTGCGCGGCTTCACGCCCCAGCCCGAAGTAGCCTACCGCGCCCTCGACGTTTCCATCACGGCCTCTACCAACGAAACCTACGGCATGGTGACCATTGAGGCGCTGGCAGCCGGCCGGCCCGTGCTGGGCGCGGCGGCGGGCGGCACCCGCGAGCTGCTCGACGACAACCGCACTGGGCTGCTGTTCGAGCTACGCGACCACGCCTCCTTCGCAGCGGCAGTGGCGCGGTTGCTTCAGGAGCCGGGCCTGATGGAGCGCCTGGGCCGGCAGGGGCAGCAGGAGGCCCTGGCCACGTATTCGCACCACCGCCAATGCGAGCTAACCGAACAGATTCTCTGGGCGGTGGCATAATTGGGGGTATCTTTGCAGCGAGAAAACAACCAGATGATTCAGATTCAGCACACACTTATTTCCGACGACGTTCGGGACAACTTCTTCGTCTGCAACCTCGAAGCCTGCAAGGGCGCGTGTTGCGTAGAGGGCGACCTGGGCGCGCCCCTGGAGCCCGAGGAGCTCGACATCCTCAATCAGGAATACGAGAACATCAAGCCCTTCCTCACCGATGCCGGCCGCGCCGCCATCGAGCAGCAGGGCCGCTACATCAAGGACTGGGAGGGCGACTTCAGCACCACCACCATCAACGACCGGGAGTGCGCCTACGCCCTCTATGACGAGCGGGGCATCCTCAAGTGCGGCATCGAGCAGGCCTACCTGGCCGGAGCCACCAGCTTCAAAAAGCCCATCAGCTGCCACCTGTACCCCATCCGCATCACCAAATACGACGGCTTCGAGGCCCTCAACTACGACCGGTGGACCATCTGCTCGCCCGCCTGCTCGTTCGGCGCCAGCCTGGGCGTGCGCATCTACCAGTTCCTCAAGGAGCCCCTGATTCGCAAGTATGGCGAGGGTTGGTACGGCGAGCTGGTAGCGGAAATTGAGCAGGGCGGTGAAACGGCCGCAGGATAGGCTGTAGCTGAATTCGCTCCAACGCAAACCGGGCTGCCTCACGCAAGTGAAGCAGCCCGGTTTTTTACTGCGCTAAGCAGCTGTGTCAATTACTGCAGCTGCGAGAAGTCGAACGAGTCTTCCAGGAACTTAGTGGTGAAGTCGCCGGCTTTGAACTTCTCGTTGTCCATCAGGGCCAGGTGGAAGGGGATGGTCGTTTTCACGCCTTCCACCACGAATTCGCTCAGGGCGCGCTTCATTTTCACGATGGCCTCCTCGCGGGTCTGGGCCACGGTGATGAGCTTGGCAATCATCGAGTCGTAGTTGGGCGGAATCTGGTAGCCCGCATACACGTGGGTATCCACCCGCACGCCGTGGCCGCCCGGAATGTGCAGGGTCGTGATTTTGCCTGGCGAAGGCCGGAAGTTGTTGGCCGGGTCTTCGGCGTTGATGCGGCACTCCATGGCGTGCAGCTGCGGGTAGTAGTTGGCGCCCGAAATCGGGATGCCGGCCGCCACCTTGATCTGCTCCTTGATCAGGTCGTAGTTCACCACTTCCTCCGTCACGGGATGCTCCACCTGAATGCGGGTGTTCATCTCCATGAAGTAGAAGTCGCGGTTTTTGTCGACCAGAAACTCGATGGTGCCTACGCCCTCGTAGCCGATGGCCGATGCGCCGGCTACCGCCGCCGCGCCCATCCGCTCGCGCAAATCGTCGGTCATGAAAGGGGAGGGGGCCTCCTCTACCAGCTTCTGGTGGCGGCGCTGAATCGAGCAGTCGCGCTCCGAAAGGTGGCAGACGTGGCCGAACTGGTCGCCGCACACCTGAATTTCGATGTGGCGGGGCTCCACCACAAACTTTTCCAGGTACATGCCGTCGTTGCCGAAAGCGGCCTTCGACTCGGTGCGGGCATCGTTCCAGGCCTTCTCAAACTCGTCTTCCGAGTTGATGATGCGCATGCCACGCCCACCACCGCCGGCCGTGGCCTTGATGATGACCGGGTACTTGATTTCGGCGGCAATCTGCTTGCCCTGCTCCACCGACTCTAGCAAACCCACCGAGCCGGGCACTACGGGCACACCGGCGGCAATCATGGTGGCTTTGGCCGACGCTTTGTCGCCCATGCGGTTGATCATATCGGGCGAGGCGCCGATGAACTTGATGCCGTTCTCGTGGCATACGCGCGAGAATTCGGCGTTTTCGCTCAGAAAGCCGTAGCCCGGGTGGATAGCGTCGGCGTTGGTGATTTCGGCGGCCGCAATCAGCGTCGGAATACTCAGGTAGCTCTGGGCCGAGGGCGGCGGCCCAATGCACACGGCCTCGTCGGCGAAGCGCACGTGCAGGCTCTCCTTGTCGGCAGTCGAGTACACGGCCACCGTTTTGATGCCCATTTCCTTGCAGGTCCGAATCACGCGCAGCGCAATTTCGCCCCGGTTAGCAATCAGTATTTTTTTGAACACAGCGCTGAAGTAGATGTGAGAACTAAGAGCTTAGAACTTAGAAATGAGGCGGCGCGGAGCCCCTCCATACTCTAAGCTCTAAGCTCTGTCTTCTAAGTTCTGAAATTATACCGCTTCAATCAGGAACAGCGGCTGGTCGTACTCTACAGGCGTGGCGTTTTCTACCAAGGCCTTCACGATGCGGCCCGACTGCTCGGCTTCGATTTCGTTGAAGAGCTTCATGGCCTCAATGATGCAGATAACCTGGCCTTTCTCCACCATATCGCCTACCTGCACGAAGGCCGGCGTTTCGGGGCTGCTGCTTCGGTAGAACGTGCCAATCATGGGCGACTTCAGGGGCGTGGCGCTGCTGGCGGCGGGGGCTTCGGCGGCGGCCGGTGCGGCGGCAGCCGGAGCCGCCTGGGCGGCCGGGGCCGGTGCGGCAGCAGTAGCGGCCGGAGCCGGAGCAGCGCCGGCCATCGTCACGATTTTAGTGTTGGGGTCGCGCTGCACTGAAATCTTGAAGTCTTCGGTTTCGATGTTGACCTTGTTGAGGCCCGATTTGGCGATGAAATCAATGAGGTCCTGAAGTTCTTGGGCTTTCATGGGCTTGGTGGGAAGAGGGCGTATCCGGGGAAATTAACGGGCTCGGCGGCTTACTTAACCCGCTCGACGTAGCTGTAGTCGGCGGTTTTAATCCGAATCTTGGTATCCGTATCAACGAACAGCGGCACCTGAATGCGGGCGCCCGTTTCGACGGTGGCGGGCTTGAGCGTGTTGGTGGCCGTATCACCTTTCAGGCCGGGCTCGGTGTAGGTGACTACCAGCTCCACGGTGGTCGGCAGCTCGGCCGTGAGGGGCTGCTCGGTTTCGGCGTGGAACAGAATGCCTACTTCCTGGCCTTCCTTCATCAAATCGGCGAAGGGCACCATGGCTTCGGGCAGCACCACCTGCTCAAAGGTAGCATTGTCCATGAACGTGAAGCCGTAGTCGTCCTTAAACAGGTACTGGTGGGGGCGCTGCTCCACGCGGGCCGTTTCTACTTTCACACCTGCATTGAAGGTGTTGTCGAGGGTGCGGCCGGATTTGATATTGCGCATTTTGGTGCGCACAAATGCCGGGCCCTTACCGGGCTTCACGTGCTGAAATTCGGTGATGACGTGCAGCTCGTTGTTGTAGTTGATTACGAGCCCGTTGCGGAAATCTGCGGTGGTGGCCATTCGTTTTTTAATTAGTAATTAAGAATTAGTAATTAATAATTGAAACATAAGATATCAAGATTAACCGTCGATGCTCAGCAAAAAACATGTTTGAGCGGCAAATTCTTAATTCTTAATTATCAATTACTAATTGCGCGAAGCGCCATCGTACGCCCATTTAAGGTAGAGCGCGCCCCAGGTAAAGCCGCCTCCAAAGGCCGCAATAATGAGGTTGTCGCCCTTGCGCAGCTGCTGTTCGTAGTCGGAGAGGCAGAGCGGGATGGTGCCGTTGGTCGTGTTGCCGTAGCGGTGGATGTTGAGCATTACCTTTTCGGGGCCAATGCCCACGCGGTGGGCCGTGGCATCGATGATGCGCTTGTTGGCTTGGTGCGGCACCAGCCAGTCGATGGTATCGGGGGTGAGGCCGTTGCGCTCCGATACCTGGGCTGCGACATCGGCCATGTTTTTGACGGCAAACTTAAACACGGCCGCGCCTTCCTGATGCACATAATGCTCGCGGTTGGCTACGGTTTCGGCCGAAGGCGGACGGCGCGAGCCACCGGCTTTCTGGTGCAGGTACTGCTCGCCGTTGCCGTCGGAGTGCAGTTCCTGGTCGAGCAGGCCCAGGCCCTCGTGGTTGGGTTCGAGCAGCACCGCGCCGGCGCCGTCGCCGAAAATAATGCAGGTCGAGCGGTCGGTATAATCCACGATGCTCGACATTTTATCGGCGCCCACTATCACCACCTTTTTGTAGGTGCCGGTGGCAATAAACTGCGCCCCGGTGGCCAGCGCATACATAAAGCCCGAGCAGGCCGCCTGCATATCGAAGCTAAAGGCCTTGGTAGCGCCCACTGCCGCCGAAATGATGTTGGCCGTGGCCGGAAACACCAGGTCGGGCGTGGTGGTGGCGCAGATGATGAGGTCGATGTCGACGGCGGCCACACCGGTTTTAGCCAGCAGGTTTTCTACCGCTTTCACGCCCATCACCGAGGTGCCTTGGCCTTCGCCCTTCAGAATATGCCGCTCCTTGATACCCGTACGGCTCAAAATCCATTCGTCGGTCGTGTCGACCAGGCCTTCGAGTTCCTGGTTGGTGAGCACGTAATCGGGCACATAGGCACCCACCCCGGAAATGGCGGCGGTAATCTTCATGAGTGGAGCGAAGGAACAAAAGAAGCGGCCCGCAAAAAGTCCGGTCCCCGTTATGGAAACCGGACGAAAGCCGAAATCAGGACTTGAAAGTAGCTTTAATTTGGTCGGCAATGCCGGCATGGGCCATCTGGTAGCCCTGCAGCAGCATATTGCAGATGGCAGTGGGCGTGCTTACGCCGTGCCCGATGATGGCATTGCCGTTGATGCCCAGAATGGGCGAGCCGCCCACGGCTTCGTAGTTGAACTGGTCGAAGAACGGGTCTTTGAAGTTGCGCTCAGTCAGGGCGTCGTACACCGACTCGGCCATTTTCAGCAGCACGTTGCCCGTAAAACCGTCGCAGATAATTACGTCGGCTTTCTCGTTGAACAGGTCGCGGCCCTCGATATTGCCGATGAAGTTGAGGTGCGGATTGACTTTGAGCAGCTGGTGCGCGGCCTGGGTAACGGCCGTGCCTTTGCCCTCTTCCTCCCCCAGATTCATCAGTCCTACCTTCGGCTGCCCGATGCCCAGTACATATTGCGCGTACAAGGAACCCAGCTCACCGAACTGCTCCAGCATTTCGGGCTTGCAGTCGGCATTAGCACCCACATCGAGCATGATGCAGGTACCGCCGTGCAGCTTGGGAACGAAGTTGGCAATGGCCGGCCGCAGCACGCCGGGCACAGCCTTTACGCTGAACATGGCCCCCACCAGCATAGCGCCGGTGTTGCCGGCCGAGCAGAATGCCTCCACCTCGCGGGCGGCCAGCAGGCGGTAGCCCACGGCAATGCTCGAATCCTGCTTGTGCTGGTAGGCTTTGGCCGGATGCTCGCCCATCTCAATGATTTGGGAAGCGGGAACCAGCGTGAGGCTTTCGGCGGCGGCGCCGTGCGCGGCCAGCAACGGCCGCACGGCTTCCTCCTGACCAATAAGCACAATCTGTGCCTTGCCCGCCAGCTGCTGAGCGGCCAGCACGGCCCCATCGACGGCGGCCTGGGGAGCGAAATCGCCCCCCATTGCGTCCAGAGCTATCTTCATGAAAGAAAAGTCAAGAGGGTCGGGATGTTGGTTGAGCAGTTAGCCAATAGCTGCTAGCCGTTAGCTTCTGTTTTTCTGACAAGAGCTAACAGCTAACAGCTACCAGCTATCAGCTACAAAAGAAGGCTATTCGTCGTCGCTATCGAGCGGAGCGGCGGCGGCAACGGGAGCATAGTCCTTGATGGCAACTTTGCCGTTCAGGTACAGGTCGCCGTCTACTACATAGGCCTTGTGGCGCAGGTGCAGCTCGCCGGTGTTGGCGCAGAGGGTTACGGCTTTGGGGGTGAGCTTGTAGTGGCTACGACGTCTGTCGCGGGCGGCGGAGGAGGTCCGGCGTTTAGGATGAGCCATGAGAAGAAAACAGTGAAAAAATGAAAAAAGTAAAAATGAAAACTCGGGCAGGCGCAGGGCCTAATTGAGGTTGCGCAGCGCGTTCCAGCGCGGGTCCTCGTCATCGTCGTCGTCGGCAGCTTCGCCGCGGGTCGTGAAGATGAGCTTGGTTTTGGCGTCGGGCTCGTCGTCGGGCTCGTTCTGGAAGCGGGGGTGCAGCTTCTTCATCGGCAGGGCCAGGCCCACGAAATCGAACAGGTGCTGAGCCAGCGGCAGCGTCTGGGCATCGGGCGTGATTTGCAGCACATTGTCGTCGAGCTCCTTGTTCTCGTCGCCAAAGCGCACCAGCAGCTGCTCGTGCGCTTTAATGTCCTGGTCGTAATCGTCGAGGCTCCGGTCGCATACCTGGCGCACGGTGCCGTTCAGGTCGAAATCAACCGTGATGAGGCGCTCGGTTTTGTGCAGCGTTACATCCACATGCACGTTGCCATCCGGAATCAGCTCCTGGTCGAACTGCTCGAAAAAGGCCCGGTCGAGGTCAAACTCGAAGTGGTGGGTTTTATCGGCCAGCCGGGCTATGTTGATGGTAGTGGGCGAATCCTTTTTCACGGGAGGTAGTGGCAAGGGGGCAAAAGTAGGCACTTTTGCCCGGTATGTTAGTCGTATAGCGGGGGTAGGGTGGGGTCAGGCGTTTTTCAGAATGAAATCCGACGGAATGCCCAGCCGCTCGTACAGGCGCTTGGCCAGATCGAGCGTTACGCGGCGCTTGCCGCTAAGTATCTGCGAGAGGCGACTGGCGGGCACTTCGAGCAGTTCGGCCAGCTCCTTCTGCTTGAGGCGCATCTGCTGACGCTTAAGCTCAATCATCTCGGCCAGCGAGGTGGGCAGGTTCGGAATCGGCAGCAACCCCAACTTGCCCTCGTAAATATCAAGCGCCGCAATAAGGGTGCGGAACTCGATTTCCAGCGCCTCATTACCTTCCACGCCGGCGGCCGCCAGCGCATCGAGGCGGCGCAGGGCAGTACGGTAGTCAAGGGGGGTTTGAAGGAGCATAGAACCAGTGGCAAGCAAAACGCCGGAGCCTAGTGGTTCCGGCGTTTCTGCTGCAAAGGTAAAACGCAATTCCGAATCCGCAAACAAACTTTCATATTTGGAAAGAAAGTTTCGGTTTGGGAGATTAGCCAGACCAGGGGGAAATGCCCGTTTTCCTGCTCACTTACACCTACTCCCGGCGGCCGCCGCGCGGGGCCGGACCGGGTACCAGGGGCACAATTTCGGCCTGCGCTTTCCGGTAGTTTACCAGCTCGCAGGCCAAGTACAGGGCCTCCCGGAAGGAGGTTTCGTCGGCTTTGAACTGGCCGGCGAGGCCGTAGGCGGTGCCATGGTCGGGGGAGGTGCGAATGACGGATAGGCCGGCCGTGTAGTTGACGCCCCGCTCGAAGGCCAGGGTTTTAAACGGAATCAGGCCCTGGTCGTGGTAAAGCGAGAGGGTGGCGTCGAACTGCTTGTACTGGCCGGTGCCGAAGTAGCCATCGGCAGGGTAGGGGCCGAACACCAGGTGGCCGCCGTGCAGCAGCTGCTGGATTACGGGCGTTACTACGGCGGCTTCCTCGGTGCCGAGCAGGCCGTTTTCGCCGGCGTGGGGGTTGAGACCCAGCACCGCCACCCGGGGCTTCTCGACGCCGAAATCGTTTTTGAGCGAGGCCAGCAGAATCCGGAGCTTGGTGGTGAGCAGCTCTTTGGTGAGGCGCGCGGGCACATCCTTGAGCGGAATATGGCCCGTGGCCGTCGCCACCCGCAGCTCGTCGGCCACGAGCAGCATCAGGCTCTCTTTGGCCCCGAAGAAGCTGGTCAGGAACTCGGTGTGGCCGGGAAAGCGGAAGTCGTCGGCCTGGGTATTTTCCTTGCTGATGGGCGCCGTGACGAGGCCGTCGAGCAGGCCGGCTTTCAGGTCGCGGGCGGCGGCGAGCAAACTCTGGCGGGCGGCCGCGCCGCTGGCCGTGCTGGGCTGGCCGGGCGTGAGCTGTACGTCGTCATCTTCCCAGCAGCTCACGGCGTTGTGCTTGCCGGGGGCAATATCGGCCGCCTCGCGTACCTGCCGGAACCGGAGCGGCTCGTGGTTAGGATCGGTGGGGAAGTCGTCGAAGAGTACGGCGGCCGTGCCGTACACTACCGGCGTGCAGAACTTGAGCAGGCGCGGATCGAGGAACGTTTTATAGATGACCTCGGGCCCGATACCGGCCAGGTCACCGACGGAAATACCAATTCGTGGGAGCATTCGGTTGATGTGGTGATTGTTCGGTGTGCTGATATGCTGAGCGAAGGTGGAACTGAGTGAAGGCGGAACAGAAACAAGAACGTCATGCTGAGCGGAGCCGAAGCATCTCTACCGCTTCTTTGCAGTAGTAAGCTCCAACGAAGCGGTAGAGATGCTTCGACTGCGCTCAGCATGACGTTCTTTGCCTGTCCTTCACGCTCACGCCCGGTTCTTCAGGTACTCATATGTCAACCTGACCGCCGTGCCGGTGCCGCCTTTGCCGCGGTACGAGTCGGGGGCGGTGAGGAAGGCGGGGCCGGCAATATCGAAGTGGACCCAGGGGTAGCCCTCGGCGTAGCGCTCCAGAAACTTACCGGCCGAAATGGCACCCGCCTCGGCTTTGCCCAGGTTGGTCATGTCGGCAATGGGGCTCTTGATGTGGTCGGCGTACTCATCCCAGAGGGGAAACTCCACCAGCCGCTCGTGCGTGACGTTGCCGGCCTTCTTCAGGTCGGCCATCACGTCCTCGTCGGCGGTGCCCATGTACACGATGCCCTCAATGCCGATGGCGCGGGCCGCCGAGCCGGTGAGCGTGGCGTAGTCCATCACCAGCTCGGGGTTGTACTTTTTGGCGAAGGCCAGTGCGTCGGCCAGAATCAGGCGGCCTTCGGCGTCGGTGTTGAGCACTTCCACGCTCAGGCCGCTGTACATCGTAATCACGTCGCCGGGGGCTAGGGCGGGGCCGCCGGGGCGGTTGTCGGTGGCCGGCACCAGCCCGATTACGTGCAGTGGAACCTTGTTTTTGGCCAGGGCCGTGAGCACGCCCACCACTACGGCCGCGCCGCCCATGTCGCACTTCATCATGTCCATGCTGTTGGGCGTGGGCTTGAGGCTGAGTCCGCCGGTGTCGAATACCACGCCCTTGCCTACCAGCACAATCGGCTTGGCGTTGGTGGCGCCGGCCGGCTTGTACTCCATAATGCTGAAGGTAGGCGGCTCGGGGCTGCCCTGATTCACGGCCAGTAGGCCGCCCATGCGCAGGGCCTCAATGCGCACCAAGTCCAGCACTTCCACCTCGAAACCAGCTTCCTCGCCGGCCTTCTCGAACTGATGCGCCAGCTGGGTGGCATTGAGGTGGCTGTAAGGGCGGTTCACCAGGTCGCGGGCCAGGTACACGCCCTGTAGCACGCCCTCCAGCTCGGCCACCTTCTGCGCCGACAAATCGGGGCCGACCAGCGTGAGCCGCTGCAGGGTGGGGGCTTGCTTGGATTTCTCGTCGGTTTTGTAGCCCGCGAACTGGTAGGCGGTCAGGGCCAGGCCTTCGGCCAGGGCCAGCGAGGCGCCAGCGGGCGTGAGGTTGCAGATGAACAGCTCCTCCACCTTATCGGCCTTGAGGCGGGCGTGCAGCTGGTGGCCGGCTTTGCGCAGCGCCTCCAGGCCTAGGGCGGGCGTTTTCTTGTCCTCAGCTACAATATAATAATGATGATGGCTGTACTGGTTGACAACTACCAGCTTCTCATCGGCGGCCAATTGGGCGGCTACGTAGCTACGGGCGGCTTCGGGCAGGTCGGCGGCGGCCGTTACGGGCAGCTCGGTGGTGCCGGCAGGCAGGATGAAGACCGTGCTGGCAATGGCGGGAAAATCGGCGGCGTAGGCGAGGGTCAGGGACATGGGCGGGAAAGAACTGGAATGAAGCACCGGCCGAAACGACCGGCCGCGGCGTATCTTTGGCCGTGAAGGTAGGAAGTTTAGGAGTTTAAGGATTGAAAGAACGTCATGCTGAGCGGAGCCGGAGGCGAAGTCGAAGCATCTCTACCGCTTCGTTGCCAAACCAACCCCGACGTCAGGATTAGCATTGCGGTAGAGATGCTTCGACTTCGCCTCCGGCTCCGCTCAGCATGACGTTCTTTCCTCCTCCAGCATCCTCCCAACCACACCACCTGCTCCTCCGCCCCTCACCACGCCCAAATGGATTTCGTTAAAGCCAAAAAGCACCTCGGTCAGCACTTTCTCAACGACCCTAACATTGCCCGCAACATCGTGGAGGCCTTGCGCCTGCCCGATGGCGTGCAGCACGTGCTAGAAATCGGGCCGGGCATGGGTGTGCTGACCCAGACGCTGCTGTTGCACCCGGAGTACGAAACGGCCGTGGTGGAAATCGACCGCGACTCGGTAGCCTACTTGCAGAAGCACTACCCCGCCCTCGAAGACCGAATTTACTCCCAGGACTTCCTGAAAATGGACCTCACGGCGCTCTACGGCGAGCAGCCGTTGAGCATCATCGGCAACTTTCCTTACAACATCAGCACCCAGATTTACTTCCAGATTCTGGCCCACCGCCAGCAGGTGCGCGAAAGCGTGGGCATGCTGCAGAAGGAAGTAGCCGACCGCCTGGCCACCGGCCCGGGCTCGAAAACCTACGGCATCCTGAGCGTGCTGCTGCAGGCGTTCTATACCATTGAGTACCTGTTCACGGTGCCGCCGCACGTGTTCAGCCCGCCGCCCAAAGTGCAGTCGGCCGTTATTCGCCTCACCCGCAACGATACTGAGCAACTGGCCTGCGACGAGAAGCTGTTCTTCCGCGTCGTGAAACAGGCTTTCCAGACCCGCCGCAAAACCCTGCGCAACGCCCTCAAACCCTTCGGCATGCCCCCCGAAACTACCGCCGATGCCGTGTTCGACCTGCGGGCCGAGCAGCTCAGCGTGGCTGATTTCGTGGACCTGACCAACCGCGTGGCGGCAAATAAAAGCGAGTAACGCTACCAGCACGGTGTAGGGGCGCAACTAAGCCCCGCCCCTACATCGTTTTTATTTCTTCGCCTTGAAGTTCTGCATTGAGTAGATGAGGCCCAGCGTTAGGCCCTGGCTGTACTGTACGGCGGTATCCTGGTCGTAATCGTACAGTAAAATGCCGGTCAGGGCCACATTCACGTAGCGGTTAACTTTGGCCGTGAGGCTGGCGTCGAGGCGGTGGTCGATGCGGCGCAGGGCAAAGTCGGAGCCGTAGTTGGCGAACAGCAGGTAGCGGGCCTTCAGGTTCATGTTAGTAGCAATATCCTTGTCGAACTCGGCCAGAATTTGGGCAGCCAGCACCTCAAAACGGGTGGAGCGGCCCAGTTTGACGCCGTAGGGCGTTTCGCCCAGCGCCGCCACAAACCGCTCGGGGCGGCTCACCACCGTCAGGCGCGGGGCGAAGGGCGAGAGGCGCAGCTTGAAGTAGCTGGTGGGGTGATACTCGAAGCCGTAGGCCGCCGTGAGGAAGGCCGGCGCGAAGGTCGAGGACACGAGCTGCGCCCGTTGCCGGCCGTTGGCATCGTCGGAGTACTTATAGCCGGGCGCAAACTGCGTGAGCAGATTCAGCGACACGAACATGTCCCACTTGGGGCTCATTGCCCGGCCGTACTTGGTGTCCAGGTAAATCCGGTCGAGGCTTTTGCGGTAGCCCTGGCCCTTGTTCGAAACGAAGGCATAAAGCAAGTCGGCCTGATTGTCCCAGCTATGAATCCCCTGCTGGTAATCGGCTTTGGCGTTGATGGAGGCATTCAGGCCCAGCGAGCTGACGCCGCCGCCGCGCCAGTTGGACGAGAGCAGGCCCTGCTGAAAATTAAGCGTCGAGGTGAAGCTTTTCTTCCAGGCCGAGTCGGGCACCACGGCAGCATCAGGCGCCGTTTGGGCCGCTGCCTGCAAAGCGGCGCAGGCTGCCAGTACGAGGAGCAAGACCAGAATAAAGACGTGTTTCATAAGGGCTGGGTTAAGCAATAAAGCCAGTGGCGGCGGGCTAAAGGTATTAAATGATCGAATGGGCAATAGGTGAAAAAGAGAGGAGCCCGCGCGAAATCCGACGGCCTCCTGATGCGTGGATATGCGGTAGTTCAGGCCCGCTTCGGCGGCTGGTTGGGTCAGATAGCAATACCTTCGCCCAACCGTTTGCCAGTCGCCATTTATACCCGAAAAAGATGTCCCTCTGTCTCATCATCGACGACATGCACCCCAGCCTGCCCGAGTACCTGGAGCCGCTGGGCCTGACGCTGCACTACCGCCCCAACCTAACGGCCGCCGAAGTGCCCGCTGCCCTGGCCGCCCACCCCTACGCGGGGCTGGTGGTGCGCTCGAAGCTGCACGTAACGCGCGAGCTGCTGGCCCACGGCCCGCACCTGCGCTACGTGTGCCGCGCCGGGGCAGGGGTCGATAATATTGATGAGGCCGCCATAGCCGAGGCGGGCGTGGCTCTGCTTAATGCTCCCGAAGGCAACCGCGACGCGGTGGGCGAATACGCTATCGGGCTGCTGTTGGCGCTGTTCCGGCATATTCCGCGGGCCGATGCCGAGGTGAAGGCCGGACAGTGGCACCGGGAGGCCAACCGGGGCGAGGAAATCGGGGGCAAAACCATTGGCCTGCTGGGCTACGGGCACATGGGCCGGGCGTTTGCCCGCCGCCTCAGCGCCTTCGGCTGCACCGTGCTGGCCCACGACCACGACCCCGCCTGCCCGCCCGACGCGTCCGCCACGCTGGTTTCGCGGGCCGAGCTCCAGGCCCGGACGGAAGTACTGAGCCTGCACATTCCTTACTCGGCGGCCAACCACCACTTCGTGAACGAGGAATTTCTGGCCGGCTTCGTGAATCCCATCTGGCTGCTGAACACGGCCCGCGGTGAAGTGCTCGACCACGCCGCCCTGGTGCAGCGCCTGCGCACCGGCCAGGTGCGCGGCGCGGCCCTCGATGTGCTGGAGAACGAGAAGCTCACCGCCCTCACGCCCGAGCAACAGGCCCGTTTCGATTACCTGCGCACGGCGCCCAACGTGGTGCTCGCGCCCCACATCGGCGGCTGGACTTTCCAGAGCTACGAGCGTATAAATGCCGTGCTGGCCCGTAAGCTGGGGGTATTTTTGGCCCGGTGAGGGGACAAGAGGGTGTAGAGGAGGAAAGGCGCGTCATTCAGCGCGAAGCGAAGAATCTTACTCGAAACCGCTGCAATATATAACCCAACAGCAGCCCGCATCATTCTTCGCTACGTGCCGAACGACGCTCACTCCATCACCCGATTACCCTTTCGCCGATTTTCGTATATTTGCCAGCACCTACCAGGGGGAGAACGGCCAGCGACGCTGGCCGTTCTCCTTATTTTTTTGAGCTAATCCCACCCATGTCATGTCAACCATCAACTACTATACGCCCGAAGGCCTTCAGAAGCTCAAAACGGAACTGCAGGACCTTAAAATCCGGGGCCGGGCCAAGGCCGCCGACGACCTGCGCGAGGCCCGCGACAAAGGCGACCTGAGCGAAAACGCCGAGTACGACGCCGCCAAGGACGCCCAAGGCCTGCTGGAGCTGAAAATTTCCAAGCTGGAAGAAGTACTGGGCAACGCCCGCCTGCTCGACGAAACCAACCTCGACCTGAGCAAAGTGCTTATTATGAGCAAGGTGAAGCTCAAAAACCTCAAGAACAGCATGGTTCTCGACTACACGCTGGTAGCCGAGGAAGAAGCCAACCTAGCCACCGGTAAAATCTCCGTTAAGTCGCCCATCGGCCGGGGCCTGCTGGGCAAATCGGTAGGCGACACGGCCGAAATTACGGTGCCGGCCGGCAAGCTACAGTTCCAGATACTCGAAATCAGCCGTTAAGGTGAGGTGGTGAAATGGTGAGTTGACGTACCGGCGACCTGGCGGCGCAAGTAGCGTATATCGGTCTTTGCAAGGTCAACTCACCATCTCACTATATCAGCACTAAGTGAAAAGGGCGAAGCTACGGCTTCGCCCTTTTTGCGTTCGGTCCCGTACTTTGGGACAATCAGGAGCGGCTGCCCTTTTTTTGGCCCGGCGGAGAAGCCTCTTCGTTTTGCCGCCCCACCGTCCGCGCCGCCAAGCCACTTGAACATCAACTCACCAACTCACCATTTCACCACCTCACCACATGCCTTCCATTTTCTCCCGTATCGTGGCTGGCGAGCTGCCCGCCTATAAGGTAGCCGAAGACGAGCATCACCTGGCTTTTCTTGACATTACGCCGCTCGTGGAGGGGCACACGCTGGTTATTCCGAAGCGGGAGGTCGACTACATCTTCGATTTGCCGCCCGCCGAGCTTGCGGCGCTGCACCTGTTTGCCCAGCGCGTGGCGGCCGGGGTGCGGGCAGCCGTGCCCTGTAAGCGCGTGGGAGTGGCCGTTATCGGGCTCGAAGTACCCCACGCCCATATCCACCTGATTCCGATGCACAACGTGTCGGATATGAACTTCGCCAACCCCAAAATAAAGGTCGGCGAGCAGCGCATGAACGCGCTGGCCGCCGCCATCGGGGCCCAGGTGCCCGCCGTGGTAGCCGGCACACCCGAAATGCCCGCCGACCCGCGCGACACCAAAGGCGGCCGCGAAACCGTGCAGGCCTCCGAGCCCGACGCCTTCCAGGCCCCCGCCCCCAACGCTGCAGCGCCCGACGACGCGGCCCCGGAGCCCCTGCGCGACCTGACCCAGGGCCTTAAGTATGTGAGTGAGTCGGAGGCGTCGCTGGAGCCGGTGAGCTTCGCGGCCCCGGCCGGCGGCCTCACCGACGAGGCGCTGGCCAAGCTGGCCGGCGTACCGGCCGGCACGAGCGTAGAGCGGCAGGAGCTGACCTACTTCCTGCGCAACCACACCGCCGACGAGGGCGTGAGCGGTAGCCCCGAAACGGCCAACCGCTTCAAGCAGCTGCAGATGTTTCTCAAGCAAGAGCTAAGCGGCACACAGGTGTACCGTTTCGGGGCAGGCCCGCAGGTGCCGGTATTGGTGCTCGGCGAGGGCGAAGGTGGCCGGCTGCAGGGTTTTAAAACGGTGCTGACGGAAACCTGAGAATAGGTTTAGGTTTCGCTGCTCTCGGGTGAGGTTTTTTCAAAAGGTCTGCTTTCAGTCAATCTTAACCAGAGACTGAGGGCAGGCCTTTATATTTGACTGCCGGCCAGCAAATCAGCGGGCCGGCGCAGGAGTGTGTAGGCTATGTGGCAGCTATTGATACCGATTGGCCTGGCGCTGGGTGGCGGCATTTACTTCGCGGGAAAGCCAATTTCCGACGCTGGTTGGCAGCGTATCTATTACCGCCAGTATCAGCGGCACCTGACTCCGGCAGAAGTGGCGGCGGCCCAGCGTGGGGAGGTAGTAGAGAAAATCCACAAAAAATACGGCGACATCTGGCACTCTTACTTCGACCAGGGGCCGTTGCGGGTGCGCTGGCAGAACGGCCGCTATCAGTTTACGCCCCACAGTACCTGGGTGCGCCTCTCGAAGCACGGGCAGTTGCAGGCCGAAAATATATATACTACGACCGCCGATAGCGTGCCTTACAAAGGCATCTGGAAAAATTACCGGCCGGATGGCTCCCTGGAATTTGTGAACTACCAACTGCCGGCTATGTTCGACGGCGACTCGGTGACGCACAACGTGGTAGTGCAGTTCGGCTACCAAACGCCGGCCGATACACTTTCCGTACACCACATGTACTCGCGGTCGGGCGGCCGCGCAGTACGCGAGTTCTGGTCGCGCGATGTGCGGGGGCAGCAGCCCATGCCGGAGGGTTGGAAGCCGTAGTAGTGCTACCCGTCCGAGGGGCTACTCGGGCAGCAGCGGTAGCTTCGGTGGGGCTGGCAGGGGCTTGCTGCGCTTGTGTTGGAGGCGCTTGCGGCTGCGGTTTTCGCGCTCGAACACCCCCACCAGCACAATGAGATAGGAGAGCAGCAGCGGCCCCATCACCAGGCCCAGGATGCCGAACAGCTCGACGCCCAGCACCACCCCGGCCAGCGTGATGAGCGGATGAATGTCGCCCATGCGCTTGGCCAGCACAATGCGCAGCAGGTTGTCGATGTTGATAATGACGATGACGCCCACCAGCAGAATGCCCACGCCCTGGCCTACTTGGCCCTGGGCCAGCTTGAGAACGGCCGCCGGCCCCCACACCAGGGGCGTACCCAGCACCGGGATAAAGGCGGTAAAAAAGGCCAGTGTACCCCAAAACAGGGCATCCTGCACCCCGAATATCTGCAGGGTGAAGGTGGTGAGCAGGGCCTGCACCAGGGCAATGAGCGCTTGGCCGAGCACGTTGGCGTTTACCGTGTTGCGCAGCGCATCGCCCAGCTCCTGCAGCGTACTGGCGCGGAAGGGCAGATAACGGCGCAGGCCCCGCAGGAAGGCCTCTTCCTGCACGAACATGAAGTAGAGCGTAAACAGCATCAGGCCGATAACGACCATAAAGTGCAGCAGCCCGCTGGCCAGCGACGGAATGCGGGTACTCAGCCAGGTTACCACCTGCTGGACCAGGTCGCGCACGTTGTTTTCGGTCGTGAACTGGTAGCCGGTTTTTTGCTCTACCAGGTGCAGCACATGCATAATCTGGCTCGTGTCCTGGGCGTAGAGCCGGATGCGGTTGACCAGCATCAGCACCAGCCCCGTGAAGGGCAGAATAATCACCACGAAGGCAAACACCAGCAGCCCGGCCGTTACCAGCTGCCGGCTCCAGTTGCGGCGGTGTACGAGGGCCGCAAACCAGGGCCGCAGCACCACGTACAGCACACCCGCGCCCAGAAACGCCGTGATGTAGGAGCCCAGCCCCAGCAATATCAGCGCCGTCAGGCCGACGAGGCACACAATCAGCAGCACGTATTGCTGGCGGGGCGTGTAAATGGTGTCGGAAGCCATGGGCAGGGAAGGTGAACGGATGAAAGTTAAAAGTAGAGGCTTGCCCGTCATTCTGTCGAAGGCCGCCCCTGACCCCGCCCAAACGCACCGGAGGGCTTGTTTCTGAATCAAGTACCCGAAACCCTGGCTGCAGCTGGCTGAGGGGTGGGCGCTGGCGTATGACCGGTGGCTTCGAACCCTTCTTACTTCACCCGGCGGCCCAGGGCGGCCACGGCCAGGCCCATGGCGGCAATCAGGGCGAAGGAAACGCGTAGGCTGCTGAGGCCGGCTACGAAGCCGATAAGCGGCGGGCCCAGCAGAAAGCCCAGGAAGCCAACCGTGGTAACGGCCGCCAGCGCCATGCCCGCCGGCATCGTAGTGGAGCGCCCGGCCGCCCCGTACACCAGCGGCACCACCGCCGCCGTGCCCAGGCCCACCAGCATAAAACCCAGCGTAGCCACTCCCAACGTAGGAAAAGCCACCGCCAGCAGCAGCCCGGTGGCCTCCAGCAGCCCGCTCAGCACCAGCGTGCGGTGGCGGCCGTAACGGTCGATAAACCAGTCGGCTACGAAGCGGCCGGTGGCCATCAGGGCCATAAAGGCGGCGAAGCCCAGCCCCACCCAGGCTTCGGGCGCCCGCACCACCTGCCGGAAATACACCCCGCTCCAGTCGAACATGGTGCCTTCGCAGAGCAGCGAGCAGAAGGCCAGCACGCCCAGCAGCAGCAGCGAGCGGTCGGGCAGGGCCAGCAGCGGGGCGCCGGGCGGGCGGGGCGCATCGGCGGGCAGCAGGCGCGGGGCCAGCAGCAGCACCGTGGGCAGCACCAGCACGGCCACGCCCACAAAATGGTACAACGGCCCGATGTGCTGCCCAATCAGCAGCCCGGCCAGCCCGGCCCCGGCGAAACCGGCCAGGCTCCAGAGGCCGTGGAAGGTGGCCATGATGGAGCGCCCGTACAGGGCCTCCACGCCCACGGCCTGGGTGTTCACGCCAATGTTGCCCAGCTCGCCGGCCATGCCAAACAGCACCAGCGCCGCCAGCAGCTGGGGCACGGTGGCGGCCAGCCCCAGCAGCGGCAGCCCCAGCCCATAAAGCAGCATGCCCAGCAGCACCACCCGGCGGCTCCCGAAGCGGCTCACGAGCCAGCCCGCCAGCGGCAGCGTACCCAACGAGCCCACCGGCAGCGCCAGCAGCACCCCGCCCAGCTCGGCCGGCGACAGGCCCAGCCGGTGCTGCACCGCCGGAATCCGGGAGGCCCAGGTGGCAAAGCACAGCCCCTGCACGGCGAAGGACGCGGCCACCGCCCAGCGGTAAGTTTGGGGGGTGTGGGTCATGGGGTTGGGTTATGAGAGGCTGTTTTGGGTGAAGAGTAGAGTAGTAAGAACGTCATGCTGCATCCTGCGTCCGCTTGCCGAAGCATCTCTACCGCTTCATTGTATCGGTTCAGATGAAGCGGTAGAGATGCTTCGGCTGCGCTCAGCATGACGTTCGCCTTGATCCGCGTTCTTCCCTAACGGCTACAGGCCAGCCGGCCCTGCTACCGCGTCGGGCCGCTGTCGGTCTGGGCTTCCAGCCGCTCCTGCGCGGCAACGGGCAGGGCCGAGAGCAGGTCGAGGCCGGTGGCGGCTTCCAGCGCGTCGATACTCACGCGGTAGCGGCTCCAGTCGGGGCTTACCTGCTGGTCGTTGGGCGTATCGATGGCAATGAGGCGAGCCTGGCCGGCTGCTATCCGCTGCAGGTCGTTGCCGCCTTCGGGCAGCAGTACCAGCACTTTCCAAACGCGGGCCGGCACGGTTACACGGCCCTCGTCGATGGTCGTTTTGAAACCCTGCAGGCCGGTGCCCCCCTGCCCGTAGCTGCCCATGATGATGTATACCTCCTGCCCGCGCTCTACCTGCGCGCGGGTCCACTCTTCGAGGTTGCCCCAGGTGCGCTGGTTGTTGTTGGCGGCCTGCGGAATCATGTTGGTCATCAGGAAAGTAGCCGAGTTATCGTCGAGCGTGCGGCTGCGGTCGGCGCTGGGGCAGTTGTGGCCCCGGTCGAAGCCCGAACCCGAGTAGGAGCGGGGCGACACGGCGTAAAACTGCCGGGGCAAAGCCGGGTCGGCCCGGAAATCGTCCTGGCGGGGCGCCTGGCCGCGGTCGGCGGCGCTCAGGTGCCAGCTCACCCAGGTGGGCGTGCCCCGGCGGGCGTGGTAGCCCACCGCGTACTGGGGCCGCGCAAGCAGGTAGTTGTTGGGCGTGCTCAACGAGGCCGTGGCCCCGCTGGGGTTGCCGAGGGCCAGGTTGTCGGCCGGTTGGGTTTCGGCCGGTTGGGAAGCCGCGACGCCGGTAGTTGGACGAACCGGCGGCGGCGGCGGACTGGTTTGGCCCGGCAGCGGGCCCGGCTGGCCCGCCCCGCCGCCAACCACAGCCGCGCCGGTGCCGGTTTCCAGGCCGATGTCGTCGATGTTGAGGCGGCCGGCGCCGGTGTCGGTTTTGCGGATTTCCAGGCGCAGGGCCCGGGCGCTGCCGCCTTCGAAGGTGGTGGTAAGCAGGCGCGGGCCCTGGGTGCGCACGGCGGCCCCGATGCGGCGGTAGCTGCGCCCCCCGTCCTGGCTGCCCCACAGCTCCCAGGTGCTGGCCGCATCCTGCCCGTAAGCGGCCGAGCTGATGCGGATGGTCTGCACGCCGGCGGGGGCATCGAAGCTCATGGTCAGGCGGCCGCCGGCGCGTAGGCGGGCGGCGCGGGCGCCGTGCTTGTGGTCCTGCTCCGAGGTGCCAATGAGGGCCTCGGTGAGCTGCCAGGGGCCCGTGCCCAGCGTTTCGGAGCCGGGGGCGTAGCTGCCCTTGCTGCCCGCCTCGAAGGTTTCGGGGAAGCGGCTGGCGGCCTGGGCGGGGGCACTCTGCACGGCAATGGCCGGCGGGCCGGTAGGGGCAGGCGGGCGCAGGGTTTCGGTGGGCGGCGGCGAGCAGGCGTTCAGCAGCAGCGAGAGCAGGGCGGGGGCAAGGCGAATCATGGGGGCAATATACCCGGCCGGATAGTATCCAACGCCGGGGCAGATGTTCATCTTTCGCCGACCAGCCGTAAAAGGGCTACTATTCCGTCTCCTTTTCCTGCTGCCTATGCCCCGCCTGCAACGCTTCCTGCTCCATCTGCTTCTTGTCATCAGTGTGCTGGCACTGCTGCTTACGCTGCTTTCGTTGCTGACGGCCCAGGTGTGGTGGCTGAAGGTGCTCGACTTCCCGCGTTTCCAGCTGCTACTAACGCACCTGGCCGTGCTGCTGGGGCTGGCGGGACTGCTGGGACTGGGGCGGCGGCAGCGGCAGGCCACCCGACGGACGGTGCTGGTGCTGGCCGGGCTGGGGGCCGGTATTCAGCTGTACTTCCTGCTGCCCTACCTGCCGCTGGCTCCCCGGCCCGTGCCCGATGCCACCCCGGCCGAAGCCGCCGATACCACCGCCCGCCTGCGCCTGCTCGAAGCCAATGTGCTGCAAAAAAACACCCGCGCCGACCTGCTGCTGGCCCGCGTGGCCGAGCAGCAGCCCGACCTGGTGCTGGCCCTGGAAACCGATCAGGGCTGGGTAAACGCACTCCGCCCCCTGCGCCGGACGTATCCGTACGTCATCGAGCTGCCCCGGCCCAACACCTACGGCATGGTGCTGTATGCGCGCCTGCCGCTGGAAAACCCGCAGGTGCATACTTTTCAGGAGCCCAACGTGCCCACCATCAGCACGGGGGTGCGCCTGCCCAACGGCCGGCTGGTGCGCCTGTACGCCGTGCACCCCACGCCGCCGGTGCCCAGCCGCCACCCCACCAGCCTCGGTACGCCCGATCTGGCCCTGCTGCAGGTGGGCCAGCAGGTGCAGCAGAACCCCGGCCCGGCGCTGGTACTGGGCGACTTCAACGACGTGTCGTGGTCGCATACTACCCGCATGTTCGAGGCCAGCGGCGAGCTGCACAACGTGCGCCTGGGCCGGGGGCTGTTCAGCACCTTCGATGCGCGGGTGTGGCTGATGCGCTGGCCGCTCGACCACCTGTTCGTGACCAAGCAGTTTCGGGTGAGCCGGCTGGAGCGGCTGCCCGATATCGGCTCCGACCACTTTCCGCTGCTGGCCGAGCTGGTGCTGGTGGACTAAAGGCAAGGGAAACCGGCCGGGTTATTGCGCATCCAGGCGCAGCTTCTACCCATCCGTCAACCCTTACTTCGTACGCGCATGAAAACCCTGCTACTCGTGGCGCTGCTGGCCTGCACCAGCCCGGCCGTTTTTGCTCAGAAAGCCATTGTTGGCACTACCACCCCCGACAAAAACGACAACACGCTGGTGCTGGAGCTGCCCGAGGAAGGGGCGGCGGCCTGGCAGCGCGTGGCCCGGGTGCTGGCCGACCGCGGCTATCCGTTTGCCCACAGCGACGTGAACCTGCTGGCCCTCACTACGGCCTTCAACCCCATCAGCCGCACCGCCAGCCTGAGCGTATCGGCGCTGGTGCGGGGACACCAGCTGATTTTGCGCGGCCGCCTGGAGGCCATTACGGTGGTGGGCTCGCCCAGCCAGATTGTTGCGGTGCGGCGTAGCGCCCCGCTGGGCGGCGAGAGCGAGGGCTGGCAGGAGCTGGAGCTGATTGCCCGCGAGTTGGGTGGCCCGGTGCGCTACGCCCGGCTAACGGTGCGCTAAAGGGCCGGCGCCGGGCCGCCGGTGCGGCCGGGCCGGCGGCCAGGGCCGCGCTGGCGGCCCAACGGCGGCTCCAACCACTTCCCGCTGCTGGCCGAGGCGGTGCTGCTGGATTAAAATAGGGATGAAAGGCCCGGTGAGCGGCCAGCCTGCCACAACTGGCGGGTTTCTTGCATGGGGCGCGGGGTATGTAAACCTCCCTTATACCCCCCCTAACCCATGCGCTACCTGCCCCTGCTGCTCGTTCTGCTGTTGCTGCAACTGCCCGCCCTCGCCCAAACCGACGGCCGCCACGCCCAGCCCACCGACCACGACGATACCGTTATTCTGCTGCTGCCCGACGCCGACCGCGCCGCCTGGCAGCGCGTGGGCCGGCTGCTGGCCCAGCGCGGCTACCCCATCCGCTACGCCAGCCCCGAGCTGCTCACGCTTACTACCGAACCTATCGACGTGGAGAACATCGGCGTAATGGGCCTGCTGGTGGTAGTGGAAGGCCACGAGCTTCGCCTGCAAGCCTACACGCCCAGCAGCGGCTCCGAGTCGGCAAGAACTTGGCTGAACGTGCAAGACTGGGGGCGCTGGCTGGGGGGCACCAGCCGCTACTGGGAAGAAGTGGAGCAAGTGGCCCGGCTGCTGGGCGGTACCGCGCAGTACACCCGCTCCATCAGCAACTAACTGCCCGGCCCGGCTGCCCGCCGGGGCCGTTTTCTGTTTTCTAAAGCCTTTGTTATGCTTAAAAAGCTTCTGTTTCTGGTGTTGCTGCTGGCGCTGGGTGCGGCCCCGGCCGTTGCCCAGCTCCCCGCGCTGCACGCCCAGCCCGAGCGCTCCGACGATACCGTTGTGCTCACACTGCTCGATGAGGGCCGGGCCGCCTGGCAACGGGCGGCCGCCGTGCTGGCTGCCCGCGGCTACAGCCTGGGCCACTCCGACGCCGACCTGCTCACGCTCACCACCGACTTCACCGCCATCAAGCACAACAACGTGCTGGCCGTGTTTGTGCAGGTGCAGGGCCACCAGCTGCTGCTACGGGCCCGCTGGATTGTGTTCAACGAACCCATTAGTGCGGCGCGGGCGGTGCGCCGGGGCGGACTGCTGGGCACCAGCTACGAGTGGCCCGAGCTGGAAGCCATTGCCCAGGCGCTGGGCGGCACGGCGGCCTATTACAACTCGGCGGCGCAATAGGGCGCGGAAGGAACCTGCTGGGCTCCGTTCCTGGTCGGCCCCTATGGTTGCCTCACCCCCTAGCCCCCTCTCCGGGGGGAGAGGGGGGACTAAAAACTAGCTTTCTAGAGCTAACGCAGCCACAACTAGACTAAAAGAACTAAAAACTAGTCCCCCCTCTCCCCCTGGAGAGGGGGCTAGGGGGTGCGGCCACCATAGGGGCCAATAACACGCCAAAAAGGTGTTCCGAACACCACGGCCGGGCCACATTGGCCCGGCATCGCACCAAAAAGGCCCGACACCGGGCCAAGTTGGCGCGGCGGCGGGCCTTTTTAAGGGGAAGTTGGGCCAACTTGGGTGCAAGTCGGGCCGGAATGGGTGGGCGACGGGGTGGTTTGGGTGGGCGGCGGGCCAGGTTGGGAGGCCGCCGGACCATTGCCCCCCAACGGGCTAGCTGCGGTCGGGGCGGGGGGTGGCCACCGAGCGGCCGGGGAAGCGCTGCTTGAGGTCGTCGTAGGCGGTTTGGGCGCCGGGCTGCTTGTTTTCGGCCATAAACTTGATGTTTTTATAAATGGTGAGCGCCGCGCCGTAGGCCTCGGAGCCGGCCAGCATCACGGTGGAGTCCATCAGCTCGGTGAGCTGGGCCAGCTGCTGGTAGAGGGGCGTGAGCTGCTGCACACCCTTCAGGTCCTGCGTCAGCTCGGGCACGCTCACGAACGTCGGCACGAAGGCGGGGGTGTTGGCGGCATAGTCGGCGGTTTTTTGCACGAAGGCCACGGTTTTGTCGGCCATGCGGAGCATGGTGCGGCGCTCGTCGGGGGTGAGGGCGTGCAGGTACTGCTCGATGGCGGTGCGGAAATCGTCGAGGGCGGTTTGGGCCTGCTTAAGGGCGGCGGCCGGAATGTCCTGCGAAAACTGATTGGGCATAAAATGGGGGATAAAAGGATGGGAAAGGAAACCAGCTGCCCCCGCGCCGGAGCGCAACGGCCGGGGTTGGCGGCCATAAGGTGCGACATATTAGCGAGTTGGGCAAGTGCCCGCCCTGCCTTAGCCGCCGAGCAGCGAAATTTCGTCGTCGCTGAGGCCGTAGAGGGCGGCCACCAGCGCATCGAGCTGCTGCTCGGCCTCGGCAGTGTCGGCGGCGGGGTGCAGGGCTTTGGCGGCCAGCACCTGCTCGACCAGCGCAGCTATGGGCGCCTGCTGCTCCGCCGTGGCGGCCGGAATCGGAATGCCTCTTAAATCATTCAGGCCCAACTGAGAAAAATCGTTTTTCGTCGCAATAGTAGAACTGCCTGTAATGGTTCGAGAAACAACTTCTGAGTTGACAATACCCAGTATGTAGTATGGATTATAGTCTGCATTGGTGACTTTTAGAGTGTAAATATCTTTTTTACTCACAAAATCAGACTCAGTAATAGTCGCTTGAACTCTAAACTGTCTACTTATTAATCTCCGAACTAGTAATCTAGTCCCTTGAAAGACTGATTTGGTCGAAGGCTTCTCTTTTAGATTATCGCCATAGAGTACCCACGAATATTCTTCTTGTAAACTGTATCGTCTAGCTGAACCTACAAATAGTCGTTCTGCCAAATCTTGTTCCTCCTGAAATATATCTTCTGGATTAGCAAGAATGCCTCGTGCAGAAACAGATATTGAGCCTAACAAAACGCTCTTTGCGCTCATCTTTTCTTTCAGAAGCTCTATACTATTGTCAAAAACGATTGACATGCCTTTCTTAGTGGTCCATTGCTCACTATCGATTTGAGAAAAAGTAATGTTATCAAGTAGGTCGCCTGCAATAGTAGTCTTGGGACCGAATTGAAAAACGTCGGTTTGGTAAGATTTGGGGTCAGGCTTGCCCACATTTTTCTTAAACGAGAAAATTCCGGTGTCTACAAATGCCTCGGTAAACACTCCGTAGGGTAATATAATACCTAAAGTAAGCTCAGAGGTCTTACTTACCTGCTCTCTCAAGGAAGAATACTTATCTCCAGACAGCCAACTAACCGGGACGATAAATGAAGCTATACCATTTGGTGTTGTTAGGTTTATCGCTTGCTCTATAAAGGCGCTATATAAGTCGGAATTGCCCTTTGAACTTACATATCTGCTTGTGATTTCCTGCTTTGCGGACCCATAGGGCGGGTTGCCCAGCACGGCATCGAAGCCCCGGAACGAGCCATCGGGCCGCAACACCTCCGGAAACTCGAAGCGCCACTCGAAGGCCTCGCGGTAGAGGGTGCCCTGCTCGCGCTGCTGGCGCTCGTGCTCCAGCTTTTCCAGGCTCTGGCGGGCGCTGGTCTGCTTGACCCGGCCCTCCTCCTCGCTCAGGCGAGCCTTGCCGAACAGGTCGGGCTTTTGGTCGAGCTCGGCCCGCGTCATCTCGTCGCGGGCGCGGGCAATGCGCTTGAGCAGCGGGTCGTGGCGCTGGATATCGGTGCGGAACTGGTCTTTGAGGCGTTGCAGGAAATCTTCGAGCACTAGTTTCTGCTCGCGCCCCCGCGCCGAGAAAAACCCCGACACGGCCCGGCGGTAGGCGGCCAGCGAGAAGTCCTTTTTGCGGAACACCTCCGTCAGGTCGCTCTGCAGGGGGTAGCGGCTGATGAGCGAGTTGCCCGCCCGCACATTCAGTTCGAGGTTGGGCAGGGTTTCGAGCTCCTGGTACTGGCTTTCGGGGGTGTAGTAGGCGTGCTTGAGCAGCTCAATCCAGAGCCGCAGGCGGCAAATGCGCACCGAGTTGGGGTTGAGGTCGACGCCGTAGAGGCAGTGCTCAATGAGCAGGCGCTTCTCGCGGAACAGGGCGCTTTGCAGGCGGGTGTGGGGCTGGCTCACGCGCCGCTGGCCGGTGGCGGCCTCAAACGTAGCGCGGTACTCGAACAGGTTTTCGTAGTCGCGGTCGAGAATCACCAGCTCGTCGCGGGCCACCGTGAGGGTGTAGGGCAGCAGCTCGCCCTCGGCATCGAGCAGCAGGCGCAGCTCGCTCTTGAGCACCAGCAACTCATTGAGCGCACTCACCAGAAAGTGCCCCGAGCCGACAGCCGGATCAAGCACCCGCAGCTCGTTAAACGCCGCGCTGAACTCGGGCCGGCGGGCGCGGCCGGCCTCGGCCAGCAGCTCGCGCAACGCGGGCACATCGTCGGCCTGCCAGCCATAGCGCCCGTTGAAGTGGCCCACCACGGCCCGCCGTAGCGTGTGGCGGCACATGTACATGGTAATGAAGCCGGGCGTGTAGAACGAGCCGTCGCGGTAGCCGTTTATCTTCTCGAAGATGAGCCCGAGCACGGCCGCCGAAATCAGGGGCCGCTCGGCCGCGTCGGCTTCCTCGACCTGCTCCGAGCCCTCGGAGGCGAAGTCGTAGGCATCGAGAAACCGCAGCAGATAGGTGAGGGCCGAGGGGGCGGGGCCGCCGGCCTCCTGGCGCAGCACCGAGCGGCTGCCGCGCCGCTTGGTTTCGGCCCCCAGCAGCGGCAGCTCCACCTTGTCATCGAGCCCCGAAATGCGCAGCGTCAGCCGTTCCAGCGCACTCGGCTCAAACAACGACGAGTTCAGGTAGGGCACCTGCCCGTATTGGTCGGCCTCGGGCCGTTCCCGCTCGGCGGCGGGCCTATTCAGTACCCGATAAAAGAGCAGGTTGAGCTGGTCGTACTCCTGGAGCTGGCGCGGGTCGAGGAAGCGGAAGGCCTCGTCGGGGCCGGGCTGGTGGTAGCGGCGCAGCTGGCCCTCCAGCAGCTTAAGAAACAGCAGGCGGCTGATCCAGGTGAGGCCCAGCTCCAGGGCCACGCCGGTGGCCTGCTCGGCGGGGCTGGGGCCGTAGCTGGCCAGCTGCTCGGGGGGCAGGTTGCGCAGCATGTCTTCGGCCCGCAGCTGCACCAGCGTGTTCTCCAGCAGCGAGCCGCGCTGCCGCCGCTCGGGCGCGCACCGCTGAATGAGTTTGCGGCCCTTGTCCTTCACTTCCTCCAGCCCCATCAGGTACAGCAGCTCCTCGTAAAAGGCGCGGTTGAGCGTGTTGGCATCCTGGGCGAAGGGCTCCTTGAGCAAATGGGGCGGCGAGAACACCTTGCTCAGCCACAGCCGCTCCCGCTCGCCCAGGGGCCGCCGCCGGCCCTGCTCGTCGTGCGGGTCGAGGCTGAAGTGGGTGAAGCGCAGGGGCTCGCCTTCGCGCTGGTCGAGCAATTCGCGGGCGGCCTTGTAGAAGTCGGCCGTGTCGGGGCTGGTGGTTTGGCCCTGCTTGTACTTCTGGAAGTGCTGGCGCAGGGCCGTGTACTTCCAGAACACCCGGTGAAACTCGTGGGCGTCGATGATAAACCACTCGTAGCCGGTCGTGAGCACCAGCTGGCGCAATTCGGGCAGCTGCTGCTCGGCGGTGCGCTCCTGGAAGTAATACAGCAGCAGCTCGTGCAGGGCCTTGCGGTTGAAGTCGTCGGGCCGCACCATCTCGCCGGGGTTTTTGCGGTGCTTGAGCTCGAAGAGCACCCCGAACGGGTCGGCGGGCGCGGGGCCGGTGCGCAGCACCAGGTCGCGCTTGCCGTGCGAGTTGAGGTAGTAGCCCCCCAGCCCCACGCGGCCGAAGAACCGGCTGAGCGGCTGCACCATATCGGCCTCGTCCTTGGTGGCATCGAGCTCGTGGAGGAGCTGGAGGCGGGCGGCCTCGAAGGCGTCGAGGGTGGCGCGGGCGGTTTTCTGGCGGCGGAAGGCGAGGTCGAGGGCCTGGGAGGGCAGGATAGGGGCGAGTTTCATAGTGGGCGGCAAGATAGGGAGCCTGCCGGTTCGGCTCGGCCTCACGGGGCGCCTCACCCCCTAGCCCCCTCTCCGAAAAAGGAGAGGGGGGACTGGCTTGTAGTTTTTTAGAGGGGTAGAAAGCTAGCTCCCCTCCTTGGAAAGGAGGGGCTGGGGGTGGTTGACTTCGTTGAACGGGAATTGGTACCGGTGTTGGTCGTCGTTCCGCTAGCATCAACCACCCCCAGCCCCTCCTTTCCAAGGAGGGGAGCTAGTTTCCTAGACTAAAAAGCTAAAAACTAGTCCCCCCTCTCCTTTTTCGGAGAGGGGGCTAGGGGGTGAGGCGCCACGCCAGGGCGGCACACAGAGAGGAAGTTGGGGAGTAGGGGTGCCGCGGTGGGCCGCCGGGGCAGGAGCGGGGCCGGGCCGGGGGTTACTTCCGCTTGATTTTGAGCTTGGTGGTGTTGGCGGGGGCGCTGGCCTGCTGCATCTGGGCGGCCAGCGGGCGGCTGCTCATGGCCAGGATGGTCTGCTCGTCGGAGAGGGAGGCGTAAGAGAGGGCCACCAGGGCTCCCTGCCACTTGCAACTGAAGCTTTCGAGCTGGCCGGGGCCGTAGAGGGCCTCCAGCGCGGGCCGCACCTTGCGCGTTTCGGTGTTGCCTTTCACGATGATGGTGACGGCCGCAAACTGGCCCCGGAAAAACTTGTAGTGAATACGCGCCGCCCGGAATCCTCCTACCTGCAGCTGCTCGTCGAGGCGCTCGTACACCTTCTCGTCGCCTTTGTCGCGCAGCAGCTGCAGGTGCAGCGCCTCGGTAAGCGGCGCCCCGAAGGCCAGGCCGCGGAAACCATTGGCCCCGTCGAGGCGGGTGAGGGACTGGGCGCGGGCCGGCTGGGCCAGGAGCAATGCCAGCAGTGCGGCGAGCATAAGTTTCATAGGAAGCAGACAAGGGCAACGAACGCCGGGCGGCCAGTGCAAACGCTACGCCAGAGATGGGAGCCGCGTTGCGAAAAAGACCAGGCCGGAAAGGCGGGCCGGAAGATAAGCGGGGCGCTGGGGGTGGGTGCTCGGGGGCCGCATTGCCGGAAACGCCCGCGCAACGCCGGCCGTCGTACTCTCGTCCTTGCCGCGTACCTTGCCCGCCTAACTCCTTCCCATGAAACACCGCTACTTCCTGCCCGCCGCCGTGCTGCTGGCCGGTGCCTGCTCGCTGGCCGCCTGCGACCCGGGCACCAAGCCCGCCACCGGTACCGCAGCCACCGCCGACGCTACGTTCGACGACTACAAAAACCGGTTCATCGACTCGCTCTGGTACTACAACCCCGAGTGGGCTTCCTCGCAGGGCTTCCACCGCTACGACTCACTGCTGGTGGTGCCCTCGGCCGGTCGGCGGCAGACGGAGGCCCAGGCTATTGCCCGCCGGACCAAGGAGATGCAGACGTTCGAGCTAGGCAAGCTGTCGGTGAACAACCAGACTGACTACCGGCTGATGCAGAACTACCTGGCCTCGGCCCGCTTCTACGCCGACACGCTGCGCAGCTGGGAGTGGAACCCGGCCAACTACAACGTGGGCGGTTCGGTGGCCGAGCTGCTCAACGGCCGCTACGCCCCCCTCGACCGCCGCCTGCGCGCCATCAGCCACAAGCTCATTCAGGCCACCGACTACTACGAGGCCGCCAAGCAAAGCATCAAGCGGCCCACCCGCGAGCACACCAACCTGGCCATCCGCCAGAACCAGGGCGGCCTGTCGGTGTTCGGCCCGGCGTTGCTCGATTCGGTGGCCAAATCGGGCCTGACCGAGGCCGAGAAGGAGGAGTTGCGCGGCCGTGTGGCCACCACCCGGCTGGCAATGGAGGGCTACATCAGCTTTCTGCAGCGGGAGGTACTGCCGGCGGGCAACTTCCGGCCTTTCCGCATCGGGCCCGCGCTGTTTGCCCGCAAGTTTGCCCTCGATATCCAGAGCACTTATTCGGCCGAGCAGGTATATCAAAAGGCCCTCACGCACCGCCAGGAACTGCTAAAGGATATGAAAGCCCGGGCCCTGCGCATCTACCCCAAATACGTGCAGTACCAGGCCGTGCCGAAAGACACGCTGGCCATTGTGCGCGACGTGGTAGCGGCCCTCTCGCGCGAGCACGCCACGCCCCAGCGCTTCGTTGACGCCGTGCGCGAGCAAATGCCCGAACTGGTGCGCTGGGTGAATGAGCACGACTTGCTGACCCAGGACCCGACCCAGCCGCTGGTCGTGCGCGAAACCCCGCTCTACATGCGCGGCAGCGGTGCCGGGGCCAGTGTATCGGCCCCCGGCCCCTACGACAAGGGGGCCGACACCTACTACAATGTGGAGCCCATTGTGGATTTGCCGGCGCCCCAGGCCGAGAGCTACCTGCGCGAGTACAACACCTACACGCTCCAGATTCTCAACATCCACGAGGCTATTCCGGGCCATTATACGCAGCTCGTGTACGCCAACCGCTCGCCCTCGCTCATCAAATCCATCCTCGGCAACGGGGCCATGATTGAGGGCTGGGCCGTGTACGCCGAGCGCATGATGCTGGAAAGCGGCTACGGCGGCAACACCGACGAGTTCTGGCTCATGTGGGACAAGTGGAACATGCGCGTCACGCTCAACGCCATCCTCGACCACGAGGTGCAGGCCGGCAATCTCACCGAAGCCCAGGCCGTGGCAATGCTGCGCCGCGACGGTTTCCAGGAAGACGCCGAAGCCCGCAACAAGTGGCTGCGCGCCACCTTGAGCCAGGTGCAGCTCAGCTCCTACTTCACCGGCTACACCGAAATCTACGACCTGCGCGAGGAGCTCAAGCAGAAACAAGCCAAGGATTTCAGCCTGAAAGCTTTCCACGAGCAGTTTCTCAGCTACGGCAGCGCCCCGGTGAAGTACATTCGGGATATGATGCTGGCGAAGGAGAAGAAGTAGGGGGTGCGTGGGCGACCACAGCCCCAGTGGGGCGACATATTGGTAGTAAACATTATTGCATCGAACCCAAAGCCCCAGCGGGGCGGCACTAATCGTTCTACGGCTGGTGTCGCCCCGCTGGGGCTTTAGCTTGTTGTCGTGGGTGTGCTACCGATATGCCGCCCCGCTGGGGCTCTTTTCTGCCTACTTCTTCTTCAGGGGCGCGCCGCTGCCGGGCAGCACTACCTGGCCGTTGCGGTAGGTTTTGCGCTCCTTGACGGTGGTGCCGTCGGGGCCGTAGTAAAGCCAGACGCCGGTTTCCTTGCCGTTGCGGAAGGCGCCGCTGGCTTCGGGCGTGCCGTCTTCGCGCAGCAGGCGGTAGGGCCCGGTGCGCAGGCCGCGCACGTAGGTGGTTTCGGCCTGCAGCTTGCCCGAGGGGTAGAACTCCTGGCCCAGGCCGGCGGCCTTGCCGTTCTCATTCAGCAGTTTGCTTCTGAGCGTGCCGGTCGGGTAGTAGGTTAGCTGTTCGCCGCCGAGGCGGCCGTTCTGGTAAGTTTGGAGCTGCTGCACCTGCTTGCCACCGGGAAAGTAGCTGCGCCACTGGCCTACGGGCAGGTTGTTCTTGTACTGCTGCTCGCGTTGCACCGTGCCGTCCTCGAAGTAGCTGGTAATTTTCCGGTCGCGGGCCTGGCTGGTGTACTCGGTCTTCTGCCTGGGCTTGCCCGACTCGTAAAAATCCTGCTGGGTGCCCACCAGCGTGCCTTGGCGGTAGGTCATGGTGCTCTTGACGGCGCCGTTCTCGTAGTAGGCCTTGGCGGGACCGTCGAGGTTGTTGGTGCCGCCGGCCAGGGCGCGGGCCTGCTTGGTGAGGTCGTCGCCGAGTGGGTTTTTCACGGCCCGGCCCACCAGCGGCACGGCCACGTAGGTGCCCTCGGTCTGGAGCTGGCCCGAGCGGTAGTAGCTGCGGTAGCGGCCGCGGCCGGTCTGGTCGGCCAGCACTTCGGTTTCGGGCTGGCCGTTGTCGTAGTACGTTTTGTAGGGGCCGGCCAGCAGCCCGCGGCGGTAGCTGCCCTCGCTTTCCAGCTGGCCGTTTTCGTAGTAGGTGCGCACCGGCCCGTTGGCCTGGCCGTCGGTAAACGTGATTTCGGCTTTGGGCTTGCCCGAATCGTATAACTCGCGTACCAAGCCGCTGGGCTGGCCCTTAGCCAGCGTCGTTTCCAGTTTGATGCGGCCATCGGGGAAAAAGTAGCGCAACTCGCCGTTGGGCTCATCGTCGGCAAAAGAGCCTTCCTGGGCCAGCTTACCAGTGTCGTAATAGGTTTTGAAGGGCCCCTGGCGCACGCCATCCTGGTAGGTTACCTCCAGCCGCCGCCCGCCGTTGGGGTGGAACTCCACGTAGGCCGAGTCGCGCTTGCCAGCCGTGTAGCGGGTCTGGGCTTCGAGCTTACCGGTATAATAAAACCGCTTGTATGGTCCCTGCATCACGGTATCGGTTCCCACAATTGCCGCAAACTTTTCCCGTGGGTGTACCCGCGTCGAGTCGAAGTACGTCGTTAGCCGCCGCAGCTTCTGGGCCTGGGCGGCGCTGGTGGCAGTGAGAAGGAAAATCAGGACGGGCAGAAATCTCATAGCGACAAGAACGGCGAAAAGGACGAAGTAGTGCGTTGCAGACAGCCCGGTAATCAAAAGCCCTGCCGCAAAATGTGCGGCAGGGCTTCTAAACTTAACGCAAAAAGTGCCCGGAGAATCCGGGCTAATCGGCTGTTAAACTCTTTCCAGCACAATGCTGCTGGCGCCGCCACCACCGTTGCAGATGCCGGTGACGCCGATTTTGCCGCCCTCGTTCTCCATCACGTTCAGCAGCGTGGTAACGATGCGCGCGCCGGAAGCACCCAGCGGGTGGCCCAGCGACACGGCGCCGCCGTACACGTTCACCTTGGTGCCTTCCAGGTTCAGCAGCTTGTTGTTGGCCAGCGAAACCACCGAGAAAGCCTCGTTAATTTCGTAGAAATCCACATCGGAAGCCTCCAAACCGGCGTTCTTCAATGCCTTCGGAATAGCCAGCGACGGGGTAGTGGTGAACCACTCGGGCGCCTGCTCGGCATCGGCGAAGCCCCGGATGATGGCTATCGGCTTGATGCCCAATTCGTCGGCTTTCTCGCGGCTCATCAGCAGCACGGCGGCGGCTCCGTCGTTGAGGGTAGAGGCGTTGGCGGCCGTTACGGTGCCCTCCTTGGTGAAGGCGGCCCGCAGGCTGGAAAACTTAGCAAAATCAGCCTTCAGGTACTCCTCGTCGTCAGAAATAACGGTTTCCTTGCCGCGCACCGTGATGGTAACGGGTACGATTTCGTCCTTCTTTTTGCCGGCTTTGGCAGCGGCGGCGCTACGCTCGTAGCTCTGCTGGGCAAAGGCGTCCTGGTCTTCGCGCGTGATGCCGTAGTGGGCAGCGGTGGCATCGGCGGCGTTGCCCATGGCGTAGTCGTTGTAGGGGTCCCAAAGGCCGTCCTTCATCAGGCCGTCAATCATCTGGCCGTTGCCGTACTTGGCCCCGAAACGGGCTTTGTCGAGGTAGTAGGGCACGTTGCTCATGCTCTCCATGCCGCCTGCCATCACTACATCGGCCTGGCCCAGCATAATGGCCTGGGCGCCGTACATAATGGCTTTCGAGCCCGAGGCACATACTTTGTTCACGGTTGTGCACTCCACGGTGTCGGGCAGGCCGGCTTTCTTGGCGGCCTGGCGGGCCGGAGCCTGGCCCAGGTTGGCCGAAATCACGTTGCCCATAATTACCTGCTGCACCTCTTTGCCATCGACGCCGGCTTTTTCCAAAGCGCCCTTAATGGCAATAGCGCCCAACTCTACAGCCGACAACGAGGCCAGGCTGCCGCCAAACGAACCGATAGGCGTGCGTACGGCGGCTACGATTACTACTTCCTTGATTTGCATAAGTTAGGTGGGGTGGGGTTGAGGTTAGACCCTAAAGGTACGAAAGGTGAAATAGTGAGGTGGTGTGTGGGGTGATGGTGGGGTGATGGGGCAGTTGTCATTCTGAGTAGCGCGAAGCATCTCGCGTGCAATGGTAACCCTGTCGTCAGGAGTTACTGTGGCACGCGAGATGCTTCGACTACGGCTGTGCACCCTGGCTTGATGCGCCACATGCTCAGAATGACAATCTCCCATCCTCACCTCACCTCTTTACCCATCACCTTGCTTCCCCGCTACCATGCCGGTTTGGTTTCGTCGCGGGGGGCGGTGGCTTTGCGGGGAAGTTGCTGCAGGTACTGCTGCTCGGCGGTGCGCAGGGCTTCGAGCAGCTGGCGGGCCTGGCCGGGGCTCAGGTTCATTTGTTGCAGGCGGGCGCGCTGGGTTTGCTGGTTGGCTTCGTTGAGGGCGGCGGCTTCGGTGCCGCCGCGGCCGCTGCTGCCGTTGGGGGCGGCGGGGCCGTTTTCTTCGTTGCTGAGGCCGCGCACCGTACCCGCCTCGCGTCCTTGGGCCACGTTGCGCTCGGCCCCCGCGCCGGGCCGGAAACCGCCGCTGGCCGCACCGCCGGGCGCGGCAGAAGGCTGGGTCGGGTCGGATCGGCCGCCAGCGTCGGGACGAGCCTGGGGCGGGCTGCCCGGGTCGTTGGGCTGGGTGGGGTCGGGGCGTTGGCCTGAAGCATCAGGACCGGCTTTGGGTTGCGGTTGTTGCTCGCGGGGGCCATCCGGCTGCTTTTTAGGGCTGCCATCGGTGCCGGGTGGGGGCGGCGGGGGCGGGGTAGTGCGGCCAGCTAAAAAGCGGCGCAGCACCTCATAGTTGTAGCGGGCGCCCGCGTTACCAGCATCGGCCAGCAGCGCCTGCCGCAGCAGGGCTACGGCAGGTGCATACTCGCCCCGGCTGGCGGCCAGGGCGGCCAACTGCTGCAGCGCCACGCTCCGCATTTGCCGGTTGGGGCTGGTTAGTAAGTGCCCATAATAGGTGCGGGCCTCGCCGGGCCGACCGGCCCGCAGGGTAGCGTGGGCCAGGTTCAGCCACAGCGCGTCGTCGGTGGCGTCAAGCTCCAGGGCGGCCTCGCGGTAGGCCAGGGCAGCCTCGGCGTACTGCCGGTTGGCGTAGGCGGCAGCTCCGCGCTGCACGGCCGCGTTGCGGTCGTGGATGCGGGTGAGGCTGTCCCAGAAGTTGAACAGCAGGAGCAGCGTAGTCAGCAGGATTTTCATGGCCGGATAACTTTCACGGTCAGCAGAATATCGAGCCCGATGAGCAGCAACGCCAGCGCCAGCGGGTAGCGGTAGCGGTTGTCGGCCACGGCCACGGTGCGTACCTGCTGGGTCTGGCCCTCTATCTGGTTGAGGGCAGTGAGCAGCAGTGGAAACTCGTTGCGCTGGTCGGTCAGCTCGAAGTATTGGCCGCCGGTCTGCTCGGCCAAGCGGCGCAGTGGAGTAGGCACTAGTCGCGTTACGGCGTCGCGGCCCCGGGCGTCGCGCACGTAGCCCGGCCGGCCATCAGGAAGCGGAATGCGGCTGCCCTCCGTAGTGCCCACACCCATCGTAAATACGCGGGCCCCGGAGCGGGCCAGCACCCGCACTGTCGGTTCCAGGTTCTCGCCAAAATCCTCGCCGTCGGTGGCCAGCACGACGGCCGTCGCGCGGGGCGGAACCTCGGCCGCCGCCGGCCCGGCGGGCGCGGCAACCGGGGTCAGGCGCGCCAGTACGAGCTTGAGCGGAGGTGCCAGATCGGTGGTGCCGGCCGGCACGAGGCCGGTTTGCAGCGTGCTCACGAACAGTTGCAGCGCGTCCTGGTCATACGTAAGCGGGCATTGCACGTAGGCTTCGCCGGCAAACACAATCAGTCCCAGCCGGTCGGCCGGAAAGCGGTGCACCAGCGTGGTCAGTTCGGCCTTCAGCTTCTGCAGCCGCGAGGGGGCCACGTCGGGCGCGTTCATCGAGCGCGACAAATCCACGAGCAGCCACACGTCTTTGCCGGCCGTGCGCACCGGGTGCTGGGTGAGGCCGTAGGCCGGACCTAGCAAAGCGGCGCCCAGCAGGCCGCAATAGAGCAGGCGCAAGGCCAGTTTCCAGCTCAGCCGGCCGCCGTGCTGACCCAGCGGAGCAGCCAGCCGGCGGGTCCGGAGCGCGTAGCCCAGGTAAAAAAATAAAAAAATAAGCGCCGCTGCCGTTTCCGGCCAGCCCGGCAGATACGCCCAGTTCAACGACACGGTAACGGGTTCATGTTCACAATACAACCAACCAAAAGGGTGGGGCCGTTTCTCAGTCAGAAAGTGCCAATTTGCGGCCTGCAAGCCCCAAATGCAGTGGCAAGATGGAAGATATTTTTCGGAACAGGGTTTGAATCTCCATCCGGCTCGTATATTTGCAACACCTTTCAACCGGAAAGGACAACCCTTCAGGAGAGATGGGTGAGTGGCTGAAACCAGTAGTTTGCTAAACTGCCGTAGCTCTAAAGGCTACCGGGGGTTCGAATCCCCCTCTCTCCGCTTTGTGTGAATTAGTAATTGACAATTAGTAATGAATAATTATTGGTTCTCCAATTGGTATTCATTACTAATTGTCAATTACTAATTATTTTTCGGGGTGTAGCGTAGCCCGGTATCGCGCCTGCTTTGGGAGCAGGAGGCCGCAGGTTCGAATCCTGCCACCCCGACAACATTTAGCCGTCAGCCCGCCTTTGGGGCGGGCGGCTTTTTGCTTTTTAGAACGCGCCCTATTATTCAATAGTGCGGTTTACTTTGTTAACCCAACCTGCCTCGTTAGCTCAGCTGGATAGAGCACCTGCCTTCTAAGCAGGCGGTCACACGTTCGAATCGTGTACGGGGTACAGCGAGAAAAACCACTTAGCGACTGTACTAAGTGGTTTTTTTGTGGCCGGCTTCGCTGCTTCGCCAAGAGTGCGGCTAAAGCAACTGCTGCCCGGCTGCCCCTTATCTTTGCCCTTATGAAAGCGCCCCTTTTCCATCCTGGCCAGGAAGTTATCTGCACCAACGACGACTTTACTATGCTGCTGGTGCAGAATCCCAATATTCAGACGCCGAAGCGCGGCCCCATTTACACTGTGCGCGACGTGTACGATACGCACAACGGCTTCGGCATTACGCTGCACCAAATCAACAACGCGGCCGTAGCGCCGGGCTTCCCCGAGGCTAATTTCCACGAGTCGCGCTTTTCGCTGGTGCCACCGCTGGAGGAAGTGGACATTTCGATGGCCATTGAGGAGAGTGTCTTCGTCTGAACCCACCCGGCCACCAATCGGTGCTGTTGCCCCATGAAGCATTCTTTACGCGGAACCTGCCGCCGGGCGCTGGTTGGGCTAACTGCCACGGCCGCTACAGTGGCCAGCCCGGCGCTGGCGCAGCAGGTTGCGCCACCTGATACTACTCGGCGGCCGGTGATGCTGGGCGAGGTGGTAGTAGCGGCTTCCAAGGTAGAGGAAAGCATTTTGCAGTCGCCGGTGACGGTGGAGAAGCTGACTGCGCGGGCGCTGCGGCTGTCGCCCGCGCCTTCGTTTTTCGATGCCCTAGAGCAGGTAAAGGGCGTGCAGGTGCTCACGCCCAGCCTGGGGTTTAAGGTGCTCAATGCCCGCGGCTTCGCCAACACGACCAATGTGCGCTTCGCCCAACTCGTCGATGGCATTGATAACCAGGCTCCCCACATTGGCGGGCCGATTGGCAACGTGCTTGGGCCGAGCGACCTGGATATTAAAAGTGTGGAAATAGTGCCGGGTACGGCTGCCGCGCTCTACGGGCTCAACGCGCTCAACGGACTGGCTAATTTCAGCACCCGCAACCCGTTTTTAAGTGAGGGCCTGAGTTTGCAGCAGAAAGTGGGCGTCAACCACGTGAACGACGCTAATACCGGCACGCGGCCATACGCCGAAACCAGCCTGCGCTACGCCCGGGTGCTGGGGCCGAAGTGGGCGTTTAAGGTGAACGGCACCTACCTGCGGGGCTACGACTGGATGGCCACCGACCCGACCGAGCTTAATCCCAACGGCAACGCCAGCACCGGCCTGCTGGGACCCGAGAATCCCGCCCGCGACCCGGTGAGCAGCTACGGCAACGAATCATCAAACCGCAGCACGCTGACGCTGGGCGGTAAAAGCTACCAGGTGGCCCGTACTGGCTATTTGGAGCGCGACGTGGTGGACTACCATTTGCAGACGCTGAAATACGATGCGGCCCTGCACTACAAACCGAACACCCGCACCGAGCTGGCCTACACCTACCGGGGTGCCCGGTTCGATAATGTGTACCAGCGCAGCAACCGCTTTCAGCTGGCCGACTACCGCCTGCAGCAACATGCCCTGCAGCTGACGACGCCCGTGGTGCAGGCGCGGGCCTATTTCACGCAGGAAAACACCGGCAAAAGCTATAACCTGCGCTCGGCCGCCGAAAACCTCGACCGCAGCTTCAAGCCCGACAACGCCTGGAACGCCGACTATACCGCCGAGTGGAACCGGGCCGTGGGGCAGGGCCAGCCGGTGGCCGCGGCCCACGCCGCCGCTCGTGCTTTTGCCGATACCGGCCGCCTGCAGCCCGGTACTTCGGCGTTCCGGCAGCGCCTGAACGCCCTGGCCGACATCAACAACTGGGACCAGGGCGCGGCCCTGCGGGTGCGGGCCGATTTGCTGCACGCCGAAGTGCAGGCCAACCTGGGCGCGTCCCTGCGCCAGGGCGGGGGTAAGGGGCTGCCGGTCTGGGCCGATGTGCTGGTGGGGGCCGACCACCGCACCTATTTTGTGCAGCCTGATGGCAACTATTTCATCAACCCCAACCCCGGCCGCGACCAGTTCAGCACCCTGGCCTACGGCAAAACCGGCGGTTTTGCGCAGGTTGGGGCGCGGCTGCTGCCGGGCGAGAAGCTCCGCCTCACGGCCACGCTGCGGGCCGACAAGAACCGGTATTTCAGCACCCGGTTCAACCCCCGGCTAACGGCCGTGTACTCGCCCACGGCCCGCCACAACTTTCGGCTCAGCTACCAGAGCGGCTACCGCTTCCCGAGCTTGTTCGAGGGGTTTTCCAACGTGAACAGCGGGCAGGTAAAGCGCATTGGGGGGCTGCGGGTGATGTCGGACGGGGTGTTCGAGAACAGCTACCTGCGCAGCTCCATTGAGGCCTTTAACGCGGCCGTAACTCAGGCCGTGAATACCGGCGGGCTCAGCCGGAGCCTAGCCGTGGCCGCCAGCCAGAACCTGCTCACGCGTACTCCCTACACCTACCTGAGGCCCGAGTTCGTGCGCTCCTGGGAGGTAGGCTACAAGGCGGCCGCGCTGCCCGGCGGCCGGCTGCTGGCCGACGTGGATTTCTACTACAATACCTACCGCGACTTTATTGCCCAGGTGGAAGCCTACGTGCCGCTGGCCCCCGATGGGCAGCCCCTGCCGGCCGGAGCCAGCCCCAACGCCGTGGCCACCGCCCTCAATGCCCGCGCCACCCAGGCCCGCTACCGCCTCTGGACCAACTCGCGCAGCCGCGTGTATAACTATGGCGGCTCGCTGGGCCTGCGCTACGATGTGCCCGGTGGCCTGCTGGCCGGCGCCAGCACCACCTACGCCCGCCTGGCCCGCACCGAAGCCGCCGACGGGCTGGAGGCCGGCTTCAACACGCCGCGCTGGAGCTACAACCTCAACCTAGCCCACGAAAACGTGTATCGCCACCTGGGCTTCGGCCTCAACTACCGCTGGCAGACAAGCTACTTTTCCGAAACCTTCCTCGTCAGCGGCACCGTGCCGGCCTACGGCACGCTCGATGCCCAGCTCAGCTACCACCTGCCCGCGCCCAACCTGCGGCTTAAGTTCGGCGCCAGCAACGTCCTCAACCACTATTACGTCAGCTATCTTGGCGGCCCCAGCGTGGGCGGGTTGTACTATGCGCAGGTTACTTACGGGCTGTAGGGGAGGAGCCAGAACAGGCAGAATACGCTGCTACAGGGCAAGCAGACGTCATACTTCGTCTGGCGCCCGCTTGCCCAGGCATGACGTTCCAGGGCTTAGTAAAGTGTTGCCGTGAACATTCTACTGTTGAGCCGGTCCTACTTGCCAACCCTTTAAGCCCCACAATCATGGTAAAAGTAGGATTGTTTGTACGTCTCGAAGCCAAGCCCGGTAAAGAGCAGGAAGTAGCCGATTTTCTGCGCGGTGGCCTCGCCCTGGTAGAGCAGGAGCCCGGTACCGCCACTTGGTACGGGGTGCAGATGGGCCCTTCGACCTTTGGCATCTTCGATACGTTTGCCGATGAGTCCGGCCGTAAAGAGCACTTGGGCGGTAAGGTAGCTGAGGCCCTTTTTGCCCAGGCCCCCGACCTGTTTTCCTCGGCTCCGGCCGTAGAGATGCTCGACATTCTGGCCTCCAAAGGCGCGTAACGTTTCGGGCTACTGCCCATGTACAAGGCACTGTAGTAAAGTAGCGCGAATCCGAAAACGGGTTCGCGCGCTGTTTTTTTTAAGGGGTAAATAACGAGGTGTGTCCGCTCGTCAGGCAACGGGTTTGGAGTTGCCTGAGGTAAGAAATCCGGCAACCGTAAGAAGCTGCTAACCAGTCCCAGGCAATCGGGCAGTAGCTCATGTGGCCAAAGAGGCTTTTATTTGCTGCTGGTAGTTGCCGGTAGTTGCCGGTTACGCTGCTCCTTATTACTTGCCCCTCTGATGTTATGCGCCAAAACCTTGCGGTCCTGCTGCTCTGCCTCGTGTTCGGCATTGTTCTGCCGGCCAGCGCCCAGCCGAACCGGCGCCAAGCAGCCCTCGACTCGCTAACGGCGGAACTGCAGGCCGTGCTCGGCCAGGGCCATACCAACGGGTTTGGGGTGGCCATCGTGAACGCCCGAGGGGTTCTTTACCAGCGCGGTTTTGGTTTTGCCGATGTGCAGGCCCGCAGGCCCTACGATAGCCATACCGTCCAGCCCATTGCGTCGGTGTCCAAAACACTGATTGGCTTCGCCTTGCTCAAGGCGCAGGAATTAGGGTTGCTCAGGCTCGACGACCCCATCAACCAGTACCTGCCCTTCCCGGTCGTCAACCCCCACTTTCCCGACGCCCCGATTACGCTCCGGCACCTGGCTACCCACACGTCCGGCATCCGCGACAACGACTTTTACCTGAGCAAGAACTACTACCTCCGGCCCAATCAGGACCTAACGGGCCTGCCGCTGGCCCTGGAGGGCGAGCAGACGTTTGTTCCCGCTGATTCGGCGGTTAGCTTGCCCGTATTTTTGCAGCGTGTGCTGACGCCGGGGGGCAAGTGGTACCAGCCGAAGGGATATCTGGCCCGCCGTCCGGGCGAGCTGTATGAGTATTCCAATGTGGGCGCTTCGCTGGCGGCTTACGTGGTGGAACTGGTCAGCAAGCAGCCGTTTCCCGACTTCACGGCCCGCTACCTTACCCGCCCACTACGCATGCGGGACTCGGGCTGGCGCTTTGCCGACGTTGCCGCCTCCCGGCACGCCCGGCTCTACCTGCTGCCCGCCGTACCGCTGCCTTACTACGAGTGCGCCACGTATCCCGACGGGGGCTTCCGGGCATCAGTTGCCGACCTGGGTAAGTACCTGCGCGAGCTGATTCGTGGCTACCAAGGGCAGGGTAGTATACTAGGGCCGGCAAGCTACCGCGAACTATTTCGGCCTCAATTGGCGGCCGGCAACTTCGAGGACCGCAACGAGCGCAACCCCTACAGCGAATCCTATAATGTGGGCATCACTATGGGCTTCGGCTACACCGGCTATATTGGGCATACCGGCGGCGACCCCGGCGTGGTGGCACTTATGTTTTTCGACCCTGAATCCGGTGTCGGCCGACTTTTGCTCCTGAATACCAGCTACTCCGACCGGGCCGGTGAGGTGGCGATGTACAGCATCTGGAGAACCCTGGAAAAATACCAAAACCGGATAGCGCGTTAGCAATCCGGTTCCAATCTGGTATCGGTTGCAGCTCAAAGCGGCTACTCCGGCTCAGCCGCACCACCAACGGCGTATCGGAGGCGGGTAGGGTGAGGCGGTAGCGGCAGGTGAAGGAGTGAGTTACCGGGTCGACTTACAGACGCACTTGCACTGCAGGCGTAGCCAGGGAAGGGGAGGAGCCGCAAAGTGCTATCAGAAGTAGAAGCCAGCGGTGTTTCGCGGGGCCAGACCTGCTATATAAAGTGCGGTTGACCGCTTTGTTGGTTTTAGAGCCAAAAAAACATGGCGCGAATCATAACGCTGTAGCCGTTGCGGGCGTACAGAAAAGGTGCCTGCCGGCAACATGCCGGCGGCATCAGGCGTCTTTCTCCTTCACCACCACAGCCCTATTTATGTCGCAACCACTTACCAGCACCCCTTATACTGGGGGCGTGCCGGCCCCGGTGCCTACTGGCCCGGTTCGCCTGCACATCAACGGCGAAACCCGCACCCTGCAACTCGCCCCCTGGACCAGCCTGCTCGACGCGCTGCGCGAGTACGCCCACCTCACGGGCACTAAAAAGGGCTGCGACCATGGTCAGTGCGGCGCCTGCACGGTGCTCGTGAACGGCCTCCGCATCAACAGCTGCCTCACGCTGGCCGTGATGCACGAAGACGATGACATTACGACCATTGAGGGCCTGGGCACCCCCGAAAACCTGAGCCCGTTGCAACAGGCCTTCGTCGACCACGACGCCTTCCAGTGCGGCTACTGCACGCCCGGCCAGATCTGTTCGGCCCAGGGCCTGCTCAACGAAGGACGCGCCCACTCCGAAGCCGAAATAAAGGAGTTGATGAGCGGCAACCTCTGCCGTTGCGGCGCCTACGTGGGCATTCTGGACGCGGTGAAGGAAGTCGTTGATAAAGAGAGCTCAGATGTTGGAGCATAGAGCTTAGAACCTGATTGACTCAACGATTACAGATTGAATGTGCCAAGCACTAAGCGCTAACTTCTAAGCTCTAACACCATGCATCCCTTTACCTACTCCCGCGCCACCGACGTCGCCGACGCGGTGCGCGACAAGGCCGGCCATGTGGCCTCGGCCTACATTGGCGGCGGTACCAACCTCATCGACCTGATGAAGATGAACGTGGAGCAACCCGCGCATCTGGTTAATGTGGCCAAGCTGCCGCTTTCCAAAATTGAAGATTTGCCCGACGGCGGACTGCGCCTGGGGGCCACGGCCACCAACTCCGATACGGCCTGGAACGAAGACGTTAAGAAGCGGTATCCGCTGCTGAACCAGGCCATTCTGGCCGGGGCCTCGCCCCAGTTGCGCAACGCGGCCACCAACGGCGGCAACCTCATGCAGCGCACCCGCTGTTACTACTTCTACGACGTGGCCACGCCCTGCAACAAGCGCGAGCCCGGCTCGGGCTGCTCGGCCATCGGAGGCTACAACCGGGTATGCGGCATTCTGGGCACCAGTGAGGCCTGCATTGCCACCCACCCCTCGGATATGTGCGTGGCCCTGGCGGCCCTCGCGCCCACCGTGCGCGTGAGCGGCCCCAATGGCGAGCGGACCATCGCCTTCGAGGATTTTCACCGCCTGCCCGGCGACCAACCCGAGTTCGACAATACCCTGGCTGAAGGCGAGTTAATCACTTCGCTCGATTTGCCGGAAAAAGGCTTTGCCAAAAACTTCGCCTACCTCAAGCTCCGCGACCGGCACTCCTATGCTTTTGCGCTGGTGAGCGTGGCCGTGGGCCTGGAAATGGACGGCGACACTATAAAGGAGGCCCGCCTGGCCCTGGGCGGGGTGGCCCACAAGCCCTGGCGCGACCAATCGGCCGAAGACCTGCTCAAGGGGCAGCCCGCCACTGCCGAAACCTTCGGCCGCGTGGCCGCCCACGTGGTGGCCAACGCCGTGGGCCAGGGCTCCAACGACTTCAAAATTGAGCTGGCCCGCCGGGCCATCGTGCGGGCCCTCAAGCAGGCTGCCGAAGGCCAGCAGCAGGCCGGCGACATGTATTTGGGCGGCCAATAGGGGCAGCCGGTCATTCCATCCGCCTTTGAACGGAGCCGCCGGAACGACCCGGCCAGCTTCGTGCCATGCAGAACGATGTAGGGGCGGGGCTTGCCCCCGCCCGCCGTTGAAAGATTCAACGCCGAGCCGTTCAACGATTCAGACCCGGACCGTTGAACGGCAGGCGGAGACAAGCCCCGCCCCTACATCGCTATTACAAAGCCGTCAAACAGCTACAAACTCCAAACCATGAGCCAGACCAACCATATCGGTAAAGGCCCGAACCGCGTAGACGGGCCGCTAAAAGTATCGGGTACGGCGCACTACTCGGGCGAATTCAACGTGCCCAATCTGGCCTACGGCTACGTAGTGAGCAGCCCCATCGCCAAGGGCAAAATAGTCGCCATCCACGCCGACGAGGTGCGGGCGCTGCCGGGCGTACTGGAGGTGTTCTCGCACGATAACGTGCCTCACCTTGCTTGGTTCGATAAGAGCTACAAGGACCAGATTGCGCCCGGCGGCTCGCCCTTCCGGCCCCTGCACGAGCCCGACATCACCTTCAACCAGCAGCCCGTGGCCCTGGTAGTGGCCGATACCTTCGAGCTGGCCCGCTACGCCGCCGCCCTGCTGCGCATCGATTACGAGCAGGAAGCGCACGAAACCAACCTCGAAACCAAGCGGGCCGAAGGCTTTGTGCCTGGCAAAGGCAAAACCGGCTTCCAGCCGCCACCGCCACCCCGGGGCAACCCCGACAAAGCCTGGGTAAACGCCACCCACCAGATGGAGGCCGAATACGCCCACGGGGCTCAGCACCACAACCCCATGGAGCTGTTCACGACCACCGTGGAGTGGCGCGGCGACGGCCAGATAACGGCCTACGATAAAACCCAGGGCGTGTTCAACGTCAAGAACTACCTGATGGGCGTGTTCGGGCTGGGCAAGGACGACGTGCGGGTGGTGAACCAGTTTATGGGCGGCGGCTTCGGCTCGGGGCTGCGGCCCCAGTACTCGGTGTTTATGGGCGTACTGGCCGCGCTGGAGCTCAAGCGCTCGGTGCGCGTCACGCTTACGCGCCAGCAGATGTTCAGCATCGGCCACCGGCCCAATACCCTGCAGGTGGTGAAGATGGGTACCAACCCCGACGGCACGCTGGCCGCCTTGCAGCACCACGCCCTCCACGAAACCTCCCAGTTCGAGGACTACACCGAGAACATCGTTAACTGGTCGGGCATGCTCTACCAGTGCGACAATGTGAAGCTGGGCTACGAGCTGGCCAAGCTCGACATTTACTCGCCCCAGGATATGCGGGCGCCGGGCGCGGCCTCGGGAAATGTGGGCCTGGAGGTGGCCATGGACGAAATGGCCTACGCCGCCGGCCTCGACCCGCTCGAATTCCGGCTGCGCAACTACGCCGACCGCGACCAGAACGTGGACAAGCCCTTTTCGAGCAAGAAGCTACGCGAGTGCTACCAGCAGGGCGCGGCCAAATTCGGTTGGGAAAAGCGTACCCAGGAGCCCCGCTCGATGCGCGCCAACGGCAAGCTGGTGGGCATGGGCATGGGCGGCGGCGTCTGGGATGCCACCCAGAATAAATCGGCCGCCAAGGCCCTGATTTCGGCCGACGGCCACCTGACGGTGCGCAGCGGCACCGGCGAAAATGGTACCGGCACCTACACCATCATGACCCAGATTGCGGCCGAAACGCTGGGCTTGCCCCTCGAAGCCGTGACGTTCGAGCTGGGCGACACCGACCAGCCCGAAGCCCCCATCCAGGGCGGCTCCTGGACTGCCGCCTCGGTGGGCACGGCCGTGAAAAACGCCTGCGACGCACTGGGCGAGAAAATCCTCAAGCTGGCTCAGAAGCAGGACGACTCGCCGCTGAAAGGCGCGAAGTTCGACGAGGTGGAGTTCGTGAATGGCCAGTTGCGCCTGCGCCTCGACCACGACCAGGCCGTGGTGTTGCGCGACGTGCTGCAGGCCAGCGGCGAAACCCAGCTCGAAGCCGATAGCTCGGCCACGCCCAACATGGCCAAGCAGCAGGGTTACTCCATGCACTCCCACAACGTGGCTTTCGCCGAGGTGGAGGTAGATGAGGATCTGGGTACCATAAAAGTAACCCGGGTAGTGAGTGCCGTGGCCGCTGGCCGCATCCTCAACCAGAAAACGGCCCGCTCGCAGGTGCTGGGCTCGGTGATTTGGGGCCTGGGTATGGCCCTGATGGAGGAAACCATCATGGATCATAAGTTCGGCCGTTACGTGAACCACAACTTCGCCGAGTACCACATCCCCGTCAACGCTGACATTCCCCACATCGACGCCATCTTCGTCCACGAAGACGACGACATCGTGAACCCGCTCGGCGTGAAGGGCATTGGTGAAGTCGGCATGCTCGGCGTCACGGCCGCCATTGCCAACGCCGTCTTCCACGCAACCGGCAAGCGCGTCCGCGACCTGCCCATCATGCTCGACAAGCTGCTGTAAGTGGTTTAGCTAGTAGCTTGAAGCCATCAGCTGTTAGCTCTTCCAACGGCATTCAGGTAAGGCAGAGGCTTAGAAGTTTCTACACAACTTCGACTACTGAATTCCAAGCAAACAGCTTGTCCACAACAATATAGGCTCTGATACTAAGCCGCCCCGCAACCGAATGGTCGCGGGGCGGCTTATTGTTGTATTCGGGCAGAACGAGCCACGCTGCCTAACCTTTCCGCGCTGGCAACAGTAAACCCAAGGGTTCCACCAACTTAATTCGCTATGTCAGATTCAACTTCCTACGCCGCGAGCGAGGCGCTCAATGATGCTATCAAAGCCGTTACCGGCGACCTCACCGCTGCCCCCGCCACCAACCAGATTGACAGCTGGATTGGCCAGCTCGACCTCACCGGCCCCGGTTCCCAGGGCGAAATTGCGCTGGAGCTGAAGAACCTGAAAGACTACATCAGCACCAACGACAGCGCCAACATCGCCCACACGCTCGACGCCCTGGGCCAGCTGACCACCAAAGCCGCCGACGAAGACGTGGCCGAAGATGTCAGCCGCAAGCTGCGCCAACTCGGCCAGGCCCTCACCGCCGCCAGCACCTCGCTGCCCAAATAACCTAGCGCTTCGCCGGCCGCCGTTGCCAACGCCGTTTTCCACGCCACAGGCAAGCGCGTCCGCGACCTGCCCATCATGCTTGATAAGCTGCTGTAACTGATGCCGCTGACGTAACGCAAAACGCCCCAGAACCGTGAGGTTTCGGGGCGCTTTTGTGTGGTGAAATTTGGTTAATTATTATCGTTGATTGCAAATAGATTGAGTTGTTGCTTGTCTGCCGCCTTTGCTCTTCTATGTTGTTTGCCCTCTGGTGTTTCTACAGGTTTATTGTTTTCAAAATAACTATTAACTCTCATTATGTCATAACTAGTTACTTTCTCATGTCCTTGATTATCAATTTTCTTGTTTATGTATAAAGAGCAGTTTATAGTTGATCCATTTTTAAATTGAATAGCGCCGGTTTGTACTAAAGATTTAAATTCGTTAGATTTCATATTGAACGCAGTGGGAATCCCGTTATATATTCCCATCCACTTGTAGTTGCCTTTTTTTAGGACTGGTGAAATGATTTCTATGCTAGTATCTTCGATTTCAATTGGATCTATATCATTGCTTACGAGGATAAACTCGTTAAACATTTTCTTTTTAATTATGACCTCTCTTGTTTTTTGAGTATCTACTGTAAAAGAAACTGCTTTTATTTTAGGATATTTATCTAAAGATTCATAAAAGTTTGATTTTTTCTTTTTTATAATATTATTTTCTTCGAGTTTATGATTGATAATATAAGTATCTTGTTTTAGTTTCTCTACTTCAAGTTTTAATTTTTCCTTTTCAAGTTCTTTTACTTCACTGTCTTCAAATATATTTTCTATTGATTTATCCGTCAATTTACTTAAAGGATTGACGACTATAGCCATTATTAGTGCTGTCAATAAGGCAGTTGTAATATTTGCCTTTTTGTCTTCCTCTTTAGATATAAGGCTGAACCATCTCTTCAGTCCACCATCCGCTAAAGGTTCTGTTTCGATATAGATTGCAACACCGAACATAGAAGCAACTTCTTTGGCAATCCCAAGAAGTTCATATTCACACCTGTTTTGAACCACAGCGTCCATCGTGTGTGTGTCATCATTAAAGAAGTAGTGAACTTCTAAGGTGTTTCTGCGCAAAACTTTTACATCGCTATTGATCATAACTCTATTTCGTATTTCTGTCAATTATGTCGCCCAAATTACAATAAGGCTTACTGGTTGTGCAACTTAGATGATATGCGAAGCTAGGTACTATATCCAGATACGCACAAGATAAAGAATGCTTCTTAGTGACGTGGGCACTATCGATGCTTCACGCAGCCAAGTCCCGCCTCCGCCCAAACAACGCCCACAACCCCAGCGCCGGACCGATGGCCAGCGGCAGAAACAGGTAGCGCGGATCGAGGGAGCGGGCGAGCAGGCTCGTGAGCTGGATGCTGACGATGGTGAGGGCGAAGCCCAGGCAGGTAACCAGCGTGAGGGCCGTGGCGCGGGTGGGGGCCGGGGCGTGCCGGGCTACCAGCGTCGAGAACAGGGGCGAGTCGGCCACTACCACCAGCCCCCAGAACCCCAGAAACGCCAGCAGCAGCGGCGCCGAAGCGCTGCCCAGCACCAGCGGCGACCCCAGACAGCACAGCCCCGACAACGCCAGCGCCCCCGCCGCCACCGGCCGGGCCCCGCGCCGCTGCGCCAGCAGGCCCGCCCCCACGCAGGCCAGGCTGCCCCCCCCAATAATACCGAACGAGAGCAGCGACACCGGCAGCGCCGCCTCGGCCGGCCGTGCGGCGTTAAAGGCCGTGAGCACCGCCGGCACGAAGGCCCAGAACGTGTACAGCTCCCACATGTGGCCGAAGTAGCCGAAGGCCGCGGCCCGAAACTGCGGCTCGCGGAAGCCGGCCAGCAGCGCGGCGGGGCGCAGGCGCTGGCCGGGGCGGCGGTGGGGGCCATCGGGCACGAGCAGCACCAGGGCCAGTCCGCCCAGGGCTGCCAGCGCCGAGGTGGTAGTGGTTACGGTTTGCCACGGCAGTGCGCCGCCCGCGCCGCCGGGGTCCGTCAGCAGGCCACGCAGCAGGTGCGGAAAAGCCGTGCCCAGTACCAGCGCGCCTACCAAAAAGCCCAGCGAGCGGCCCAGCCCGGCCTCGTAATAGTCGGCCGCGATCTTCATGCCCACCGGGTAGATGCCGGCCAGAAAAAATCCGGTGAGCACCCGCGCCGTCAGCAGCCCCTCGGCCCCCAGGCCCGGCAGGTTAAGGGCCAAGTTGCAGCCCGCCGCCAGCAGCGCACTCGTAAAAAACACCCGCGAGGGCGAAAACCTATCGGCCAGGGCCAGCAGCGCAAATACCAGCGTGCCGGCAATAAAGCCCAGCTGCACGGCGCTGGTGAGGGCGGCCACGAAGCCGGCCGGCTGGGCTACGCGGGCCGCCAGCTCGGGGGCCACGGCGTTGCCGGCAAACCACAGCGACGTGCAGCAGAACTGCGCCAGCACAATGGTGGGAAGAATGCGGGACATGAGAACGGGAGCAGGGTAGGAGCCCGCAAAGTAGCCGTTTCGGCCGGGGTTTGTAGAAACGGGTTGGGAGCGTAGTGGCTTGAACAGGTGGGGGGGGGGCTTGTCCCCGCCCGCCGTTGAACGATTATCGTTGCAGCGGTGCGAACGGCGGGCGGGGACAAGCCCCGCCCCTACATCGTTTTAAGTACGCATGCGCTCTATAGCAGCCGGATGATGAAGTTCTTGAGGGGATTCTTCTTGATCAGCGTAACCAACTGGCCGTTCTGGTACTGGTACTCGTCTTCGCGGCCGGCGCGGGTGGCCTGGTAGCGCCCGGGCTTGCCGGGCTTCACCACGAAAAAGTCGCCGAAATACTCCGCAAAGGCGCGGTTCTGGCCGGTGGGCTCCCCGAAAAACATATCGGTAACCGTGTAGCGTATGGGCCTGGTTTCGGTGGCCTTGTACTGGTACTTGTACTGGTTGGCCACAATGTCGTAGTGGTCGTTCTTCCACTCGGTGCGCGACGAAAAGTTGCCCTGGTTGGTGCGGGCATCCACGGTAGACAGCCGCAGCTGACCGCCGCGCATGTAGTTGGTTACCTTGTAGTAGATGATGAGGTGGTAGAACAGAATATCCACCTGCACGTCGCTGGTGAGCGTGCTCACGGTTTCGGGGTTGGCAGGCGTGGGCAGCTGGCGCGTGGCCGTCATGGTGCCCACCCGCAGGCCCGCCACCTCAATGGCATAGCGTCGCGTTTCGGGTGTTTGGGCCCGGGTGAGGAAGGGCAGCAGCAGCAGCAGCACTAGTGATAAGAAAAGCTTCATACGGACATCAAAAAACCGCTGTCATCCTGAGCTTGCGAAGGACCTTACCCCGCTCAACTGATGGTTACATCAGGTCGAATGGAATAAGGTCCTTCGCAAGCTCAGGATGACAGGTACTATACCTATTGCTCGTTCAGGTTCCAGTTGTAGTCCAGGTAGCCAATCTTGGTGTTGTCGCTGATGTTGGTTTTGGCGTACTTGTTCACCCACTTCACTACCGACTGGCCGTTCTTGTTCCAGTCGTCTTTGTACCAGTTGAAGTAGTTGGAAAGCTGGGCGCTTTGGGCGTTAAGCTTGTTTTTGCCGGTGTCGTTGAGGAAGGCTCGGCCCTGGGCATCGAGCTGGGCACTGAGGCGGGCGGCGGTGTAAGCCTCGGGGCGCAGCGGCGGGCACGAGATGGAGGCACACACCAGCGCAAAGTGAATGCGCGGATCATCGAACTTCTTGCGCAGAATGCCGTGCTCGATGTCGTCGAGGCTCATTTTGGTGCCTCCGATGCTGAAGAATACCTTCTTCCAAGGCTCCCCGATATCCTTGATGCTCTTGAGCGGATAATTGTCGAGAATGAGCCGGATGGTGTAGGCGTTGTAGGCGTTAATCCAGAAGGCCATCTGCTCGGCCTGGGCGTCGGTGGCCTTGGGCGGGTTCTGGCTGAGGCGGGCCAGGTAGGCATCGAAATCCTTTTCCTCGCTCCTGAAGCCCTTGTAGTTTACCCGTCCCCGGGCATCGACGTACTTTTTCAGCAGCCGGTCGAAGGCGCTGTGGTCGAAGGCCGCTGCCGCGGCCGGTGTGGCTGCCAGGGCCGCCGGAGCGGTGGCAGTTTCGGCGGGGCCGTTGCATGCCGTCACCGAAAGGGTAGAAGCGCTAAGCGCCGTCAGCAGAAAATTGCGGAAAAAAAGCATGGGTCGGAATGTAAAAGAAATGGCCAGCGGCCGGGGCAATTTTGCCAAGTAGTTAAGGCATACGGGCAAAAACCCGGCCGTGGCGTTACCCGTTGCAATAAACGCGTTGCGCGCGGCCGCCGGATTGCTCACCTGCGCAAACTAGCCGGTCCCGGCTTTACGTATCTGCCAAGCCGGCTGTGCTTCGTGGCCGCCGGGAATTACGCAAATTGCCCTCCTTTTTAGCTGTCCATGCCCGAGCTTAGCGTCATCATTCCTACCTATAACGAAGCGCCCCACATTGCCGGGCTGGTGCAGCAGCTGCGCCAGCATGCCCCCTCCGGCGAGGCGATAGAAATTCTGGTAGTCGATGCCCACAGTGCCGATGGCACGGCCGCGGTGGCCGAGGCCGCCGGGGCCACCGTGCTGCGGGCCCCGCACCCCGGCCGCGCCGCCCAAATGAACTACGGCGCGGCCCACGCCACCGGCCGCATCCTGTATTTCGTGCACGCCGACGTGGGTATCTGCCCGGGCTACGTGGCCACTATCGGGCAGGCCGTGGCGGCGGGCTACCCCGCCGGCTGCTACCGCTTCCGCTTCGACTCGACCCACCCCATGCTGCGCCTCAACAGCTACGGCACCCGCTTTCCGGGCCTCATGAGCCGCGGCGGCGACCAGACGTTGTTTATTACCAGGGAGCTATTCGGGCAGCTGGGCGGCTTCAACGAGCGGTTTGTGGTGATGGAGGATTTCGAGATTATCCAGCGCATCCGCCGAGTAGCCGCGTTCCATATCGTGCCCGAAAGCGTGGTGGTATCGGCCCGCAAATACGAGCAGAACAGCTGGCTGCGGGTGCAGCTGGCCAACCTTACGGCCTTCGCGCTTTACTTCCTGAAAGTGGAGCCCGCCCGCATCGGCCGCACCTACAAAACCCTCATCAACCACCGGTAGGTAGGTTTTGGTGAGTCGCTTTTGTTCTTTGGTTAGGTGGCGGCTCCTTGGCGACGCTGACTACCGGAGGCAACGGTGGCCGGTTTCTATTCCACTGCCCGAATGGCTTGCTCCAGCAGCTCATCCCGCTCGGCGGTTCCCTCGCTGGCCGGCCGGTAAAGCGTGGGAACAAAATTTTCCCGCGGCTCGCCATTCACCTGGAACAGCTGCTCTTTCCCCAAATCAATTAGGGCGTCGCAGTGGCTGAGCTTGTCGTTGAACAACGCCCCGAGCAAGTCGGCCAGCTCGGAGCCGGCCGTGGGCACTCCCAACGCCGAAAATCCAACCAGCAACCCCTCGCCCATACTACCCGTCCAGTGGCCCCCGAGCACCAGTACTTTCCCGCCGAAATAGGGTGCCAGCGGCAGCACGTATTCCACAAACTTGCGGGGCACTCCGTAGCGGCGTTCCTCCCCGGGCACTACATGCACTTGATAGGGCTTTTCGGTGCGCACGAAATGGCCCATAATGCTGCGGGCAACGGTGGTGTTGCCGCCGCTGGGCGTATTGCGAAAGTCGAGTACCAGTCCGGCCGACGACTGGGCCGCTGCCAGCGCCTCCCGGAAAGCCGCAATGGTGGCGTTGTTGCCCAGCGAGTTATTGAAACGGATAACGGTTACACGGCCCCGCTGCTCGGTGCTCAGTGCCGAATCCTTCCGCAGGAGCCGGGCTTGCACCTCGGGCGAGAGCAGGGTATAGGTGCGGGACTGGCGGCCATTTTGCAGCGTAAGCTGGCGGGTGTGCTGCCGCCGCCCCGCCAGGGCGATGGTAATTCCGGCATCAATCTGCACGCCGGACAGAGCTGCCAGCGGCCGTCCCATCACGGCCTCTACCGCCGCCTGGGGGGCCAAACCATCGATGCGGACAACCTGGGCGCCGGGGCGAATCTCCTGCCTTTGCGCCTCACTCTCACTCCTGACATCAACCACCGTATACTTTCCGTCCCTGTACTGCGCTACCAGATCCGAATTGGTCGGCACCACGTTGTAGTCCAGCGTATCGAGCGGGCCAACGATAAAATGTGGATCGGCAAAATTGTGGGCAATGAGTTGCAGCACGTCGCGGAAGGCCGCCTTGGTGGTGGCCGCCTGGGCTCTGAGCTTGAAGTCGGTCAGAATAGCCTCACCATCAATCCCGGGGCGCGTAAAATAGGCGTACTGCATGCGCACCAGCTCGGTGAACTCCAGCCAAGCGGCGGCCGAATCGAAGGAGCTACCCGGCGCGGGACTGGCTGCCAAACCGGGCACGGCCGCCGCCGCGGGCACCGACTGGGCCTGCCCGGAATAGGGGGCCAGGCAAACAACCAGTCCAGCGAATAAATTGCCCAAAGAAGCATGCAGAGAATAAGGCATAAAAAGACGAATCAACCGGAGAATGGAGTCGCGAAATAACCCTGCAATATCAGACAATGTAAAGAGCCGCGCGCCTGGGCCGGCCAATGATTGTTTGCGGCCATTGGACGTCCTTGTTACCGGGGCCAACGGGTTTTTGGGCCGGCACTTAGTGGCCGAACTGCACCGCCGGGGCCACGCCGTGCGGGTGCTGGTGCGACCCGGCACCGCGCCGCCCTTCCCCACCGACTGGAATGTGGAATACTGGCCCGGCGACCTCACCCAGCCCGCCACCCTGACCGGCGCGGCCGAGGGCTGCGGGGCTATTATCCATGCCGCCGCGCTGGCCAGCGTGAATCCGGCCCGCAACCCGGCACTTTGGACGGTGAACGTGGAGGGCACCCGCGCCGTGCTGGCCGAGGCCCGCCGGGCCGCCGTGGGGCGGCTGGTGTACGTGGGCACGGCCAACGTCTTCGGCTTCGGAACCCAGCAAAACCCCGGCGACGAAACCCGGCCCTACGCCGGCACCCGCTACGGCCTCGACTACATGGACAGCAAGCGCGCCGCCACCGACCTGGTGCTGGCCGCCGTGGCCGACGAGCAGCTGCCGGCCGTGTTGGTGCATCCCACCTTTATGCTCGGGCCCGAGGACCGGAAACCGACTTCCGGGGCGCTGCTGCTGGAGATTTACCGGGGCAGGGTGCCCGGCTACCCGCCCGGCGGCAAAAACTACGTGCACGTGCGCGACGTGGCCGTGGCCACTGTGAATGCGCTGACTATGGGTAGCGTGGGGGAGTCGTACATTTTGGGCAACGAGAACCTGCGCTACCGCGAGGCCTTCGCCCTGATGGCTGGGTTGCTGAACGTGCCGGCTCCGCGCTGGCCCCTGCCGGCCGGCCTGGCTCAGCTGTATGGCCAACTGTGCAGCCTGCAAGCCCGTCTCACGGGCCAGCCGGGCCGCCTGAACGCCGCCATGACGGCCGTAGCCAACGACGGCCATTATTTCGGGGTCGAGAAAGCGCGCCGCGAACTGGGTCTGCCCCAAACCCCGGTGGCCCAGGCCATTACGGAGGCTTTTGCGTGGTTTAAAGCCCATCGGTACGTTTAACCCGTATCTTTGCACTACGCCTGGCCCCGGCCGTGCTCGAATCCTTGTTAATGGTACTCACTCAAATTTCTGAACCTGTTGCCGCCGCTGCTGCCCCGGTTGCGCGCCGCGCCCTGCCTACGGCCGGCCCCTTGGCCGGGCAGGTAGCTATTGTCACGGGCTCGGAGTCGGGCATTGGGCGCGAAACGGCCCGGGCCTTGTGCGCGGCCGGGGCCGCCGTGGTGCTCAACGGCCGCCGCGCCGACTGCCTCGAAGCCACCCGCCGGCAGCTCGAGGCCGCCGGAGCCACCGTGGCCACCAGCCTGGCCGACATCACCGATTACGCCGCCTGCGAGGCGCTGGTGCAAACGGCCATCCAGGTGTTTGGCCGGCTCGATATCCTGATTGCCAACGCCAGCATCTCGCAGCGCGCCTACTTCCTCGACATGAGCCCCGAGGTGTTTAAGCGGGTGCTTGACAGCAACGTGTACGGGGCCGTGTTTCCGCTCAAGGCCGCCCTGCCGCACCTGCTCAAAAGCCAGGGCAGCGTCACGTTTATTTCCTCGATTTCGGCGCTGAACGGCATGCCCAGCGGCTCGGCCTACTGCGCCGGCAAGGCCGCCCTCACCAATCTGGCCCACACCCTGCGCCTGGAGCTCGACGGGACGGGCGTGCACTTCGGGGTGGTGCACATCGGCTTCACCGAAAACGACGACGACAAGCGCGTGCTCGATGCGGCCGGCCAGCCCGTGCCCATTGCCTACCGCAAGCCCCGTTGGCAGAAAACCCAGGCCGAAGTGGCCGCCATCATCCTGCGCCACATCCGCAAGCGGAAGCAGCGCACCGTTATTTCGGCCCTGGGCTGGCTCATTGCCATCGTCCACGGCAACTTCCCCCGCCTCGGCGACTGGGTGGTGCTGACAACCATGCGCCGGATGCGGAATTTCTACGAGTAACCCGCGCCTACTGGAACCAGCCTTCGGTGCGGAAGGCCGCTGGGCTACGGCCCGTTTTGCGCTTGAACAAGCGGCTGAAATACTGCGGATACTCGAACCCCAACTGGAACGCCGTTTCGCTGATAGTCAGGTTGGTGCTCAGCAGTAAGTGCTTAGCCCGCTCGATGAGGGCGTGGTGGATATGCTGCTGGGCATTCTGGTGGGTGAGCGTCCGGAGCAGGTCGCTGAGGTAGGCGACTGACACGTGCAGCTCGTCGGCGAAATAGCGCACGGTGGGCAGGGGCCGCGCCGCGCCGGGCGTGAAGTAGGCGGCCAGCAGCGCCTCAAACCGCTGCAGCAAGTCGTGGCCGGCGGTGCGGCGGGTTAGAAACTGGCGGTGGTAGAAGCGGTTGGCATAGTGGAGCAGCACTTCCAGCTGGGCCACCAGCACATCCTGGCTGAAGGCATCAATGGGCCGCTCATATTCCTGCCGCAGGCCCAGCAGCAGCGTATCGAGCAGGGCTTCCTCCGACGCCGAGAGGTGCAGGGCTTCGTGCACATCGTAGGCGAAAAACCCGTAGCTGGCTATTTTCCGGGCCAGCGGATGGTGCCGCAGCAGGTCGGGGTGGAACACCAGCATCCAGCCGCTCAACCGGGAGGTGTCGAGCTCCCGGGCCACCCGAAACACCTGCCCCGGGGCCGAAAAACCCATCACGCCCTCCCGAAAATCGTAGGTGTGGTGCCCGTAATAGAGCGGGCCGTTGAGGTTACGCTTCAGAAACACCGTGTACAGTCCCGGCACCACCGGGCCCAGCACCTCCGGGCGGCTGGCGGCCGGGCCAGCGCCGCCGGACGGCTGCAGGTCGATGAGCGTCAGCAGCGGATGGGCCGGGGCGGGCAGCTCGTAAAAGCGGGTGTAGTCGGTTACAGTTTCCAGCACCTGGAACTCCTGGGCGGGCTGCTTCATGGGAATGAGAAAAGAAGGACGGTTGGCTTCAGCCAAAGCTCGGATACGCCGCGCCGGCCACGCTGCCCACCGGCATGATGGCATCGAGTTCGGCCAGCTCGGCTGGGCTGAGGACAATGTCGGCAGCGGCCACGTTGGCGGCCAGATAGGCGCGGCGCTTGGTGCCCGGAATGGTCACCACGCCCTGGGCCAGCACCCAGGCCAGGGCCAGCTGGGCCGACGTAACTCCTTTAGCCTGAGCCAGGGCCTCCAGCTTTGCCACCAGCTCCAGATTCCGAACAAAATTCTCGCCCTGGTAGCGCGGAAACATGCGCCGCGAATCATCGGCCGCGAAGTCGTCGGGGTGCTTGATTTGGCCCGACAAAAACCCCCGGCCCAGTGGCGAGTAGCCCACAAAACCGATGCCCAGCTTCCGGGTCAGGGCCAGCATGCCGTTTTCCTCCACCGTCCGGTCGAAGAGCGAGTATTCGGTTTCCAGGGCCGAAATGGGGTGCACGGCGTGGCCCCGGCGCAGCTCGTCGGCCGATACCTCGCTCAGGCCCAGGTAGCGGACTTTGCCTTCTTCCACCAGCCGGCTCATGGCCCCCACAGTGTCTTCAATGGGCGTGCTGGCATCCACGCGGTGCAGGTAGTAAAGGTCGATGTAGTCGGTGTTCAAGTGCCGCAACGACCGTTCGATGGACTTGCGCACGTATTCCGGCCGGCCGTTGTACTGGTAGTTCCACTGGCCATCGTCGCCGATTTCAAACCCGAACTTGGTGGCAACGGTGAACTGCGTGCGGCGGCCGGCCAGGGCGCGGCCCAGCAGCTGCTCGTTGTGAAAGGGACCGTACACGTCGGCCGTGTCGAGCATGGTGATGCCCAACTCCTGGGCCCGATGGATGGTGGCGAGGCTTTCGGCGTCGTTGGTGGGGCCGTAAATGGTGCCGCCGCTAAAGTCCGACATACCCATGCAGCCCAGCCCTTCGATGGATACTTCCAGGCCCTGGCTGCCCAAGGCTACTTTTTTGAGGTTGCTCATACTGCGTAAGGAGGCAATGGTGAAGAGAAATGATAACGGGCGGCGATGCACTCAGCCACTCGCTATCTACTCCACAAAGGTCTGGCTCCGACTTGGTGCCGGTGTTACACAAACCGCAGTTTCCGCAATACAAAACGCGGCTTTCGCCTGCATCTAAGCCTACTCCCAGCCCTGCACCTCAACCCCGCCAAAAACCGCCTGCTTCAGGCCGGCCGAGAAAAACTCCGGGGCCTCGGGGGCGCTGGCGTGGTTGAGGGTGGTCAGCTGGTCGGGGCTGAATTCAATTTCTAGTGCCGCCAGGTTGTCGGGCACCTGGGCGGGGCGGCTGGCTCCGATGAGCGTGCTCGTGATGCCGGGCCGGGTCAGCGTCCAGGCCAGGGCCACCTGGGCCAGGGGCCGGTCGAGCTGGCCGGCTACTTCGCGCAGGGCCGCCAGAATCTGCCAGTTGCGGGCCGTGAATTTAGTGAACGGGCCCGAGAACGGGTTGGCTCCGCTGAGGCGGCCCTCGCCGCCGGCCGGCTGGGTGCCTTCGGCGCTCTGCTCGTACTTGCCGGCCAGAAAACCGCCCGCCAGCGGGCTCCAGGGCATAATGCCAAGGCCGCAGGCGCGGGCGGCGGGTACGTATTCGGTTTCGAGGGTGCGGGCCACCAGCGAGTATTCGAGCTGCATGGCAATAGGCCCGGGCACGCCGTGGGCGCGGGCCAGCGTGGCGAGCTGGGTGGCGTACCAGGCGGGCATATCCGAGAGGCCGAAGTAGCGTATTTTGCCTGCCCGCACCAAGTCGCCCAGCGTTTGCAGCACCTCGTCGGCCGGCGTCACCTGGTCCCAGACGTGCAGCCAGTACAGGTCGATGTAGTCGGTGCCGAGGCGGCGCAAGGAGCCTTCGAGGGCCCGGTGAATCTGCTTGCGGCCGTTGCCGCCGGCGTTGGGGTTGCCCTGCTGGGCCGAAAAGCCAAACTTGGTGGCCAGCACCAGCTCGTCGCGGCGGTGGCCCTCGGCCACGAACCGGCCCACCAGCTCCTCGCTCGTGCCGCCCGAATAAATATCGGCCGTATCGATAGAGTTTCCCCCGGCCTCGACGTAGGCGTTAAAAATAGCGCGGGCGTCCGGCTCCGCGGCCCCCCAGCGGGAGGTGCCGAAGGTCATGGTGCCCAGCGTAAGCGGACTGATGATAAGGCCGGAGCGGCCTAGGGCGCGGTAGGTGGTAAGGGAAGTCATGAGCGGGGGAGATGGTTGGAAAAATGCAGAACAATCGGGTGGGCCAAATGGATAAATGATGGGTTACCGGCTTTGCCTCTGCCAATCCACTCTAACCGGCGCTACCGTACATTGCGCCTCCCAACGCAATAGTCGGCAATTTGCCGGTTGCAACCCTGCCCAATTTCGCCCGCCCCGTGCTTTCTGCCGCTTCTCGCACTACTACTGCCGTTCTGCTTTTTACCCGCCCGGCAGGCGAGGAGGCCGCGCACAAGTCGTTTGGCGGCGGCCGCGGGACCGATGCCGCAGTGGCCGCGCAGCTCATTGCCCAGGCCACGGCCACGGCCCGGCAAGCGGGCGTCGATTTTCTGTATGCCGGCCCCGAGCTGCAGGTGGGGCGCACATTCGGGCAGCGCCTGAGCTCGGCCCTAGCCTACGGTTTCGGGCAGGGCTACGAGCGGCTGGTAGTTATCGGCAACGACTGCCCCCAACTCACGCCCGCCCGGCTGCGCCAAGCCGTAGCCAGCCTCGAAACGGCCGACGCCGTGCTGGGCCCCGACCCCGATGGAGGCGTGTACCTGCTGGGCGTGAGCCGGCACTTTTTCGCGGCCGATGCCTGGGCCGCGCTGCCCTGGCAGAGCGCCGTGCTGGGCGCGGCCCTGGCCCGCTGCCTGCACCGCGCCGGGGCCACCGTGTGCCGGCTCCGGCCCCTGGCCGGGGTGAACAATGCCCACGATTTGGCCCGGCTGCTGCGCCAGCTGCCCGCCGCCGCCCTGCGCCGCCGCCTCCAGCAGCTGCGGCAACCTGCCCCGCCGGCTGGCCGGGCGCTTCGGCTCCGCCCGCGGGTGGCGGCCGTAGCCGCGCCGCTGCCGTTGCGCGGGCCGCCTGCTTGCTGAAAACTTCGTGCATGGCCTCTGGGTGGGCGGTGGGGTAGCCCGGGGGGGCTGCCGGCCGGCTGGCGGGGGTATTTGGGTTTTTCGTTTTCAGGCTTTCGGCTTTTTTTCAGATGAGTAAATTTTCCTCTCGCGCGGCGTCTACGCTGGGCTTGCTGGTGCTGCCCGTGTCGGCGGCGCTGGCCCAATCCGTTGATTTGGTGGTATCCGTGGTGGACGTGCGCAACCGCCAGCCGGTGGTGGGCCAGGTGGTACACCTCGACAACGCCGCCATCGGCTTCAGTACCCAGCAAACCAGTGACAACCAGGGTAAAGTCCGGTTTCGGGGGCTGAGCACGGCCGGCTCCTACGCCGTGAGCACCGACCTGTCGGACCAGTTTCAGCAGGTGCGCGAGGCCAACATCCTGCTGCGGGCCAACTCCAGCCCGAGCGTGACGCTGGTGCTGCCCCGCGCTAACGGCCAGGCCCTGGGCGAGGTAACGGTGCGGGCCCCCAACGCCACCACCCTCAACACCCAGAACGCCGAGGTGGCCTCCCAGCTCTCGGCCCGGGAACTGCGCCAGGTGCCCATTGAGGCCCGCGACATCACCCGCGCCCTCTACCGCCTGCCCAACGTCACGCAGGCCACCGGCTTCTTCACCGAGGCGCCCAACGTGAGCATCAACGGGGCCAACGGCCTGTACACCAACTACCTGATCGACGGGCTCGACAACAACGAGAACTTTTTGGGCGGCCAGCGCTTCGCCATTCCGACGGGTTTCGTGCAGAACCTGAACGTGCTGACCAACAACTTCTCGACCGAGTACGGCAACTCGGCCAACGGCATTGTCAACGTGACGACCAAGTCGGGCTCCAATGAGCTGACGGGGGAGGCGTTCTACCTCACGCGGCCCGGTCCGGGCATTGATGGCAAATCGGATTTTGCCCAGCGCGACCTTTCCGGCAACCAGGTGAAAAGTGGCTTCCAGCGCCAGCAGTTCGGGTTTGGCGTGGGCGGGGCGCTGGTGAAGGACAAAACGTTCTTCTACCTCAACGCCGAGCAGACCTTCGACCTCAAGGACAACCTGCTGAACTCGCCCGCACTGGGCGTGAACGAAACGGTGCGCGGCCAGAACCGCTTCAGCTACCTGAGCACCCGCCTCGACCAGCGCTGGAACGAGCGGTTCACCTCGTCGTTGCGGGCCAACGTGGGTATTGTGAATATTGAGCGGCAGGGCGGCGGCCTCGATGGGGGCGTGAACTTCAACTCGGCCGGCAACCAGCAGGACCGCAATTCGGTGAGCATTGCCTCGCAGAACGTGTACGTGGGCGAGCGAATCACTTCCGAAACCAGCCTGCAGTACGCGCGCTTCCGTTGGAACTACGCCGCGGCCGACAACCCCAACAGCCCCGACGTGGGCGTGCGCGGCCCCGACGGGCAGACTATTGCCGTGCTCGGCCACCCCGGCTACCTGTTCGATGCGCTGGAAAACACCTGGCAGGGCCAGCAGAAATTCACCTACCTGGCCGGCCGCAACACCTTTAAGGCGGGTTTTGGCCTGATCAGCTCCCAGCACTCGCTGTTTGGCGGCGGCAACCCCAACGGCAGCTACACGGTGCAGCTGAGCGCGGCCCAGCTGGCGGCGCTGCGGGCCCGCAACCTCGGCGGCAACCTGAGCATCAACGATATTCCGGCCGATGTGCAGGTGGTTAACTACGGCGTGGAGCTGCGGCCGGCCTCGTTCGGCACTACGCAGAACCTGTACAACATCTACCTCGAAGACCTGGTGGCCGTAACCGACCGCCTGAACCTGACGCTGGGTTTGCGCTACGATTACGACAACCTCTCGAAGGGCGGCTCCGACAAGGGTGACTTCAACAACATCGCGCCCCGGGCCAGCTTCAACTACCAGCTGACGGAGCGCAGCAGCCTGCGCGGCGGCTACGGCCTGTTCTACGACAAGGTACAGTACGCCATCTACAGCGACGCTTTGCAGCAGAACACCACCTCGGCCGACTACCGCGCCCAGCTAACCGAGCTGGTGCGGGTGGGCGCGCTGCCCGCCGATACTGACCTCGACCGGGTGACATTTGCCGGCAACGCCGGGGCCTCGTTCAACAATACCACCTACCTCAACGGGCCCTCGGCGGCCAGCTTGCAGGGGCAGCGCGAGGCGGCGTTCAGCAACGAGCGGCGCATCCTCAACCCCAACGGCTACCAGAACCCCTACACCCAGCAGAGCACGTTGGGCTACCAGTACCAGGTGAGCGCCAAAACGCTGTTTTACGTGGATGCCGTGTACAACCGCTCGTCGAATTTGCTGCGGCTGGCCAGCCTGAACGGGGCGGCCAACTACCCCGTAACCGACCCCGCCAACGTGGTAGTGCGCACCCCGGCCCAGGCCGATGCCAGCCGCCCGGTCCCGATTCTGAGCGACGCCAACGGCCCCTACGCCCTCATCAACGGCCAGCGGGTGCGCGGCGTGGCCCGCGACATTATCGTGAGCGAAACCGCCGGCCGCTCGCGCTACCTGGCCCTGAACGTGAACCTGAAGAAGGACCTGCTGGCCGACGACCAGTACGGCTACCGCTTCACCTACACGCTGTCCAACCTCAAAAACGACACCGAGGATATCAACTTCCGGGCCCAGAACGCCAACCAGTACGGCTCGGAATACGCCAACTCCATCAACGACCGTACCCACGTGTTCAACGTGCTGGGCTTCTACCAGCCCATCCGCAACTTCAATTTGAACGTGGCAGCGCTGGTGCAGAGCGGCCAGCCCATCAACCGCGTGGCCGGAACCTATCCGCTGCCGGGCGGCGCTCCGGGTAGCGTCACCAACGACCTGAACGGCGACGGCAGCTCGTTCAGCACCGCCTACGTGGGCAACGCCGACCGCCAGCCCGGCGAAAGCCGCAACTCCGACCGCCTGCCCTGGTCGAAAACCATTGACGTGGGCGCCCAGTACAACCTACACTTCGGCGAAAAGCTGAGCCGCCTGGAATTCCGGGCCGATGTGTTCAACGTCTTCAACACCCAGAACCTGAGCGGCTACGCCAACAACGCCACCCAAAGCAACCAGATTCAGGTGGGCCCCGCCGGCTCGGGCATCGTGCGCAAGAACGCCAGCGCCCCCCGCCAGTTCCAGTTCGGTGCCCGGTACGCGTTTTAGAACGTAGCTCCCCTCCTTGGAAAGGAGGGGTTGGGGGTGGTTGATGCTAGCGGCACGTCTTCTAGAACTAGTTTCTAGTTGTCGTTCAGCGGTATTCAACCACCCCCAACCCCTCCTCATCTGAGGAGGGGAGCTAATTTTAATTTTCTGGTTGTAGAATTTCTAGCATGAAAAAAACCTCCTTTCTATTCCTGCCGCTGCTTACCCTGCTGACCGCCTGCGGCGCGGGCGAACAGGCCAAAACGCCCGAGCAGACGCTGGCTCAGACCTGGCCGCAAATTGAGGCTGCGGGTAAGAGCCAGCCGGTGAGCATGCTCATGTGGATGGGCGACCCGCTCATCAATGCCTACATGAGCACCTACGTGAAGCCCGAGGTAAAGCGCCGCTACGGCATCGAGCTGCAGCTAGCCGCCGGCCAGGGCGCCCAGCTGGTGCAGACGCTGGCCGCTGAGCAGCAGGCCGGCCAGCCCAGCGAGGCCGATCTGGTCTGGATAAACGGCGAAACGTTCTACCAGCTCCGGCAGGTAAACGCGTTGCTCGGCCCCTTCGTCGAGAAGCTGCCCAACGCCCGCCTGCTCGACCTGGAAAACCCGTTCATCAATACTGATTTCCAGCAGCCCGTGGCTGGCATGGAGGCCCCCTGGGGCAACGTGCAGTTCAACTTCATCTACGACTCGGCCCGGGTAGCCGCCCCGCCGAAGTCGTTTGCCGAGCTGCCGGCCTTCGTGCGGGCCCACCCCGGCCAGTTCACCATCCCGAACGAGTTCACGGGCATGACCCTGCTTAAATCGTGGATGATGGCGCTGTCGGGCGACCCGAAGCAGTTCCAGGGCAAGTTCGATGAGGCCGTGTATGCCAAGTGGTCGGGCGAGCTGTGGAAGACCATTAACGCCAGCAAGCCCTACTTCTGGAAGCAGGGCAAGACCTTCCCCGAGCAGTTGGCTCCGCTACACCAGCTGTTTGCCAACGGCGAGGTGGCCTTCACCTTCTCGAATAACGATGCGGAGGTAGACAATAAGATCAACCAAAAGGTGTTTCCGGCTACGGCCCGCGCTTACGTGCCCGCGCCCGGCACCATCCAGAACTCGCACTACCTGGGCATCGTGCGCGGGGCCCAACACCCCGAGGCGGCTATGCTGGTCATCAACTTCCTGATTTCGCCCGAGGCCCAGCTCAAAAAGATGGACCCCGACGTGTGGGGCGACCACACGGTACTCAACCTGGCCGCCCTCACCCCGGCGCAGCGCCAGCAGTTTCAGCAGCTGCCCTCGCGCCGCTACGCCCCCAAACGGGAGAACATCCAGGGCCTGGCCCTCATGGAACCCGACCCGGAGTACATGACCCGCCTGTTCAAGGACTTCCGGACGCAGGTAATGGAGAAGTAAGTATTTGTGTGAAGCAACTCGGGTGTGTCGTTCTTCCGTCGCGCCTCACCCCCCGGCCCCCTCTCCAGGGGGAGAGGGGGAGCCTGACGAAATAGATGGTTTCGGTTAGCGAAAAACCGGCCGTTATGTCCATCCTGTTGCAGCGGCCATCGACTCAAATCGTCTGGCACCCCCTCTCCTTTTTCGGAGAGGGGGCCGGGGGGTGAGGCGCGACGCCAGAACGACGTATTATGAAACCCCTCAAACCCATTCTCCCGCTCTACGCCCTGCTCGTCATCGGTCTGCCGCTGGCGGGGCTGGGGTATGCGCTGCTGGGCAGCGTGGGCGTGGTGGGGCCGCTGGCCGAGGGCTTCACGGGGCGCTACTGGCAGGCCCTGGCCCACGATACGGGGCTGCTCTACGCGGCGGCTTACAGCCTGTGGATTGCGGTGGCTTCGGTGGGAGTTTCGGTGGGGCTGGCGCTACTGCTGGTGCTGCGGGCCCAGCCCACGCTGCGGCGCGGGCCGTTGCCGGGGCTGCTCTATGTGCCGCTGGTGATGCCCGCGCTGGTCATGGCTTTCTACCTGTTCCAGCTGCTGAGCCGGGCCGGCTGGCTCTCGCGCCTCAGCTCTCAGCTGGGCCTCACCGGCAGCATTGAGGCGTTTCCAGAGCTGGTGCAGGATGCGACCGGGCTGGGCATCATCGGGGCCCACGTGCTGCTCACGTTTCCGTTCCTGACGCTACTGTTCCAGGCCATATACCAGGAAAGCCGGCTGGCGGAGCTGGGCCAGCTCACGAGTACGCTCGGGGCCAGCGCGGGGCAGTTCCGGCGGCGGGTGGCCGCGCCGGTGCTGCTGCGCCGGGCCGCGCCCACGGTGCTGCTCAGCTTCATTGCCACCCTCGGGGCCTACGACATCCCGCTGCTGCTGGGCCGCCCGTACCCCCAGATGTTGAGCGTGTTCATCGCCACCAAGCTCCAGCGCTTCGACCTGCGCGAGCTGCCCGCCGCCTACCTGGCCGGTTTCCTGGTGGCCGCGGGCCTGCTGGGTTTGATTCTGGTGCTGCTGCGGGTTTTGAAATTAAAAGTGAAAAATTAAAAGTGAAAAATTATCCAGGTCCACCGTTTACGAAACCGCTGTATCGAATTGCATTGCCGGAGCTGACTTTCTAAACAGCTTCGCCTGACCTAACCTCGTCTTCGCTCCTTCAAATTTGAAGTCAGGAAGTAAAAAGAACAGCCATTTTTAACTTTTTACTTTTAATTTTTAATTCAAAAAATGCGCTCCAGACTCCTCATCTTCTTCCTACTGATTCTCTTCGCCCTGCCGTTTGGGCTGCTGGGGTTGCTGGCGGTGGGAGAGGGGTGGCGCTTTCCGGACGCGCTGCCGCCCGCCTACTCGCTGGAGCCCTTGCGGGGGCTGGTGGCGGCGGATAACGATTTGCTGACTGGCCTGGGCCAGAGTCTGCTGCTGGCCGGGGCCGTGGCGGTGCTGGCCACGGCCGGGGGCTTCGTGGTGGCGCGGGCCGTGGCCCGCAGCCGCCGGCCGGGCCGCTGGACGGCCCTGAGCTACCTGCCCTACGCGCTGCCGCCGGTGCTGTTGGCCGTACTTATTCAGCCGTTCATCATCCGGATGCACCTCTCGGGCTCGGTGGGTGGGGTGCTGCTGGGGCTGCTGGTGGTGGCGCTGCCCTTCGCCACGCTGCTGCTGAGCAGCTTCTGGACCCAGCGCGCCACCGAGTACGAGCAGCTGGCCCGCACCCTTGGCTGCACGCCCCGCCAGGCCCTGCGCCGGGTGCTGCTGCCCCTGGCCGCCCCGCTGCTGCGCACCACCCTGGTCCAGACCTTCCTGCTGGGCTGGTTTGACTTCGGCCTGACCAACGTGCTGAGCGTGGGCAAGGTCCGCACCCTAACGGTGCAGGTGTTCACCTACGTGGGCGAGGCCAACGGCCCGCTGGCCGCCGTGGCTTCGCTGCTGCTGCTGCTGCCACCGGCGCTGCTGTTACTGGCCAATAAATCTGCCCTGCTGCGAAAGCCGTAGCTTTAAACAGTTGTCAGTTCGGCCACCTGCTCGCTCAATCACTAACCAACCACTCAACGCTAATAGCTAGGCACTCACAATATAATCGTCTGTGCATTACAACCTGTTACCAAGTCAGTCTCCAGTAACCGTAGTCGTCTGGCTCCCCCTCTCCTTTTTCGGAGAGGGGGCCGGGGGGTGAGGCGAAACGGCAGAACGAAACGCACGCACTGACAACTAGGAACCACTACCCACCAACATGCTACAAGCCCTGCTGATTTCCAACGGCCTCCAGGGGCTGGAGAAGTACTACGTTTCCAATGAGCTGGTGCAGTACACCATCTGCCCCGTTACCCGCGACTTTGCCCCCGACCTCACGCCCTATGACCTGCTGGTAGTGCCCAACGGCTCCGACCACGTGGCAATGCTCAAAATAAAGGAGCAGGTGCGCGCCTTCCTCGCTGCCGGCAAGGCCCTGATGTGCTGCGACGGGTTTTTCACGGCCTGGGTCCCCGGCAACCAGTGGGTAATGGATAACTCCCGCCGCACCCTGGACCTGCGCTACACCCCCGGCCCCGACGCCCACGGCCTGCTCGAAAACCTGGACCTCGACGAGCTCAACTTCTCCCACGGCATGAGCGGCTGGTGGTCCTGCGGCTACATTCAGGCCGCCCCCGGGGCCGAGGTGCTGCTGGCCGACACCTGGCAGCGCCCGATTGTGGTGCTCGATGAGGTGAGCACCCCGGGCCGTATGCTGCTCACAGCCAGCGGCCCGCTGGCCGATGTAACCTACGCCGGTAAATCGGAAACCGCGCTGGTGGTGATGTATCGCAATTTTCTTCGTCTGCTTTCCTCAGAAACCGTTCCCGCTCATGGCTAAGATTGGCTTGATTTTCAACGGCGTGTGGTCGCACTACGCCCTGGCTACGGCCCCCAAGTACCGCGACTTGTACGAGCTGCTCTACGTGCACGAGCTCACGGCCGAAGCCGTGCAGCACCTCGACGCGCTGGCCATCCCGTTCCAGTCGAACCAGCAGGTGCTGACCGAGAAGCAGGCCATTATCTACGACTTCCTGAAGGCCGGCAAGAAGGTGTTTCTGGAGGGCGACTCCTCCACCGCTTGGCTCGATGCCCAGTGGGAAGACCGCCCCGTGAACAACTACTGGTGGGTAGACGACCCCACGAACCCGCCGGTTTCGGAAACCAACTACGACCACCCCGTTTACCAGGGCCTCACTCCCCGCCAGGCCTGCTGGCACACCCACGGCGTGTACACCCGCGTCCCCGAATCGGCCGAAATCATCCAGACCAACGCCACCGGCGACGTTATCACCTGGCAGACCCACGCCTACGGCGGCACCCTGCTGGCCACCACCCTCGACCCGCTGGTGGAGCACGGCGTCCAGCAAATCACCCACCTCGATAACTACGTCGACCGCCTCACGTACTGGCTCAGCGGCGAACAGCCCAGCGCCGCCCGCATGACGATTGACGCGGCTGCGTACGGGGTAGGGGCGGTGGTGTAATGAGTTTGTGAGGGACTCGGGGGCTGAGGAACTGGGTTGCGGTTCTGTCATCCTGAGCTTGCGAAGGACCTTGCCACGTCATAACGATTCGTTCAAACATGATAAGGTCCTTCGCAAGCTCAGGATGACAGGTCCCTAAACCTCTGCCAACCTAATCCCTCAGCCTCCAGTCCCCCATCAACTCAGTCCCCCCGCCCCCCCCAAACCCTCAAACCCACCCCATGCTCACCGTTTCCCACCTCTCCAAACACTTCCACGACCAACCCGTGCTGCGCGACATTTCGCTGCGGCTGGCCGAGGGCGAGGTACTGGCGGTGCTCGGGCGCTCCGGCTGCGGCAAAACCACCCTGCTCAAGATCCTGGCCGGCCTCGAAACGCCCGATACCGGCACGCTCACGCTCCACGGCCAGGATTTGTTGCCCGTGCCGCCCAACGAGCGGCAGATGGTGTACCTGTACCAGGAGCCGCTGCTGTTCCCGCACCTCACGGTGTTCGAGAACGTGGCCTTCGGGCTGCGGATTCGCAAGGTGAAGGAGGCGGAAATCAAGCGGCAGGTAACGGAGTTGCTGGCCGAGCTGGAGCTGAGCGAGCATGCCCAGAAGGCACCCCACCAGCTCTCGGGCGGGCAGCGGCAACGGGTGTCGTTCGGGCGGGCGCTCATCATCCGGCCGCGCCTGCTGCTCCTCGACGAGCCCTTCGGCAACCTCGACGCCCAGACCCGCGCCGCCATGCAGGAGCTCTTCGGCTGTGTCAGCCGCCAGCACGGCATCACCTCCATCTTCGTCACCCACGACAGCCGCGAGGCCCTCACCGTGGGCTCCCGCCTCGGCTACCTGGAGCGGGGCGTGCTCACCAGCTTCGCCACGGTGGCCGAGTTTATCCAGGACCCGCGCACCAATATTGCCGCCGAGCTGTCTTTCTGGGAGAATATCCAGCGCACGGCTAACCTATCGGTTGCCGAATGAACAATAGAATGACCGTTAACTCAAGTTGCGCACTGACTAGAGTTAGAATCTAGTTCCCCTCCTTGGAAAGGAGGGGTTAGGGGTGGTGGAAGCTAGCAGAACGGTTATTAAGGGCGACCTAGCAGCTGTTCTTCCATCATCAACCACCCCTAACCCCTCCTTTCCAAGGAGGGGAACTAGCTATAGCTTCTAAGTTTTAGACAGCAACCCGCATCCCCTAAAATCACCGAATGAAGACCGATTTCACGCACTGCGAATCCATTTACTGGGTATTTACCCAGGTCTGCAACGACAAGTGCGACCATTGCTACAACAGCTCCGGGCCCCAGGGCACACGCATCAGTGTCCAGGATTGCTTCCGAATTATTGACAACCTGCCCGAGCGGGTGGACCGCCTGATTCTGTCGGGCGGCGAGCCGCTGGCCGATAAGGTCAAGCTCTACTCCATTCTGGAGGCCTTGCAGCGCAAGTACCAGGGCCGCACCCAGATTATGCTGCAAACCAACGGCGACTTGCTCACCGAGAAAATCCTGGATCTGCTCATCGAAAAGGGCGTTACCCGCTTCGATATTGCCAGCATCGACCGCTACCACAAGGCTGCTGGGGCCCGGCTGATGACGCTGGCCGACCTGTTCGAAAGCCGCGGCGTAAACGGTGACGACCACGACCCGCTCATCGACAAGGAGCACCTGACCACCATCGAGGAGCACCGCCTGAGCTGGGGCTACTGGGGCGCCAGCGAGGATATGTGGCTGGGCGGCAACTGGGCCCGCGGCCGGGCCCTGGAAAAAGACATCTGGCTCAAGGACCCCAGCCATAACTTCTGCGCCATTCTCTCGGGCGCGAAGGGCTTTTTGGGCGGCACCGAGCTGCCCCAGGAAATCAGCATCCAGCTCTGGAAAATCAACCCCTGCTGCCCCGGCACCAAGTTCCCCCTCGGCGACGCCCGCAAGGAAAAGGTGGCCGATGTGCTGCTACGGGCCTCCAAATCGGAAATCATGCAGCGCCTCAACGCGGGCGAGCCCTGGAAAATGGGCGAATCCATCGGCGTCTCGGAAGCCCACGCCCTGGCCCGTACCGAGGACCTTCAGAATGTATGCAAGTGGTGCGACGAGTTCTTTGAGCAGCACTTCGAAGGCCCGCTGGTAGCCTCAGAAGAGCCGAAGGTGTTGGCGTAAATTAGTGAAAAACAGGACGTAGAAACCGCCTGTCATCCTGACGAAGGAAGGACCTTATTACGCTTGCACGAACGTTGAAACGACGTGCTGCAACGTTATAAGGTCCTTCCTTCGTCAGGATGACAGGCGGTTTCTAATTCAACCAATAAATGTCTAGTACATCAAATCCGCCCCCGCGACGTGGTACGTCGGGTCTTCCAGGATATTCACGTCGATGAGGGAGTCGGCGCGCTGGAGCAGGTGGCGGCAGTCGGGGCTGAGGTGGCGCAGGTGCACGGTTTTACCCAGGCGATGGTAGCGCTCGGTGAGCTTGTTGAGGGCTTCGATGGCCGACATATCGGTCACCCGGCTTTCGGCGAAGTCGATGATGACTTCGGTAGGGTCGTCGGCTACGTCGAACTTCTCCGCGAAGGCCTGCACCGAGCCGAAGAACAGCGGCCCGAAGATTTCGTAGTGCTTCACGCCGGCCTCGTCGAGGTGCTTGCGGGCCCGGATGCGGCGAGCATTCTCCCAGGCGAATACCAGCGCCGCAATAACTACCCCGATGAGCACGGCCAGGGCCAGGTTGTGGAGCACGACCGTAATCAAAGTCACCAGAATCATTACCACGAGGTCGGAAACCGGCATTTTGCCGAACGTTTTGAGCGAAGCCCACTCGAAAGTGCCCACCGACACCATAATCATGAGGCCGGTGAGGGCCGCCATCGGCACCTGCTCAATCAGCGAAGCGCCGAACATGATGAACACCAGCAGCATAATGGAGGCCACTATGCCCGAAAGGCGGGCCCGGGCCCCGGAGGAGATGTTGATGAGGCTCTGGCCGATCATGGCGCAGCCACCCATGCCCGAAAACAGGCCCGAGAGGATGTTGGCCGTACCCTGGGCCACACACTCCTTGTTGCTGCGGCCCCGGGTTTCGGTGATTTCGTCGATCAGGTTCAGCGTGAGCAGGCTCTCAATCAGACCCACCCCGGCCACGATGGCGGCGTAGGGGAAAATCAGGCCCAGGGTGCCCAGCGTGAACGGCACGCTCGGGATGTGGAAGGGAGGGAAGCCGCCCTGAATCGAGGCAATGTCGCCCACCGTTTTGGTGTTGATGCCGAAGCCGATAACCAGCGCCGAAACCACCAGAATGGCCGTCAGTGAGGCCGGCACCACCTTCGTCAGGCGCGGCAGCAGCACGATGATGGCAATGGTGAGGCCCACGAGGCCCGCCATCGTCAGCAGCGCAGTTCCCGTCAGCCAGTGCAACGTCCCATCGGCCCCCACGGCCTGGAACTGGACCAGCTGCGACAGGAAGATAATGATGGCCAGGCCATTAACGAAGCCGAACATCACGGAGTGGGGCACCAGCCGGATGAACTTGCCCAGGCGCAGCACGCCCGCCAGCACCTGTAGCAGGCCCGCCAAAATCACGGTAGCGAAGATGTACTCGACCCCGTGCGTTTTGGCCAGCGCCACCAGCACCACGGCCACGGCCCCGGTCGCCCCGGAAATCATGCCCGGCCGGCCGCCGAGCACCGAAGTTACGAGGCCCATCATGAAGGCCGCGTATAGGCCCACCAGCGGGGGCACGCCGGCAATGATGGAAAAGGCCACGGCCTCCGGAATCAGGGCCAAAGCTACCGTTAGGCCCGAAAGGATTTCGTTCTTGTAATTGACTTTATACTGCGTGAAGTAGTGCAGGACTTGTTGCATAAATGCGGTTGAAAAAGGCCAAAGAAAAGCCGCCAGCCCCTGGAATCAGGAGCGGCGGCGGACAAGCTAAGGACCCGGCCTCAGGGTGGGGTCAGCTGAAAGATGGGGAAACCGAAAAAGAGCATAAGCGCCCGCAAAGGTACGGATTCAGTTATTGGGTAGCAGTTGTTGGTTGTCAGTTGTTAGTAGAACGTCATTCCGAGCGGAGCCGAGGAATCTCGCGTGCAATGGTAATCCTGACGTATGATTACTAGCACAATGTCAGCACGCGAGATTCCTCGGCTCCGCTCGGAATGACGTTCTTTGTTTACTTCCCGTATCTGACAACCAGCAACTGACAAATGATGAACCTATTTCCTACCTCTCACCCGCTGCTCAAGCGCTTCGATAAATACGCCACGCCCATTCTGGCCGTGGTGGGCCTGGGGTTGCTGCTGCTTGAAACCCGCCGGCCGTTGCGCCAGCGCACCCGGCCCCGCACCGAGCGGTGGGTACGCAACGCGGTGCTGGCGGCTCCTTCCATGCCCGCCATGCGCCTGACGCTGCTGCCCGCCATGGTAGGCCTGGGCAACCTGATGGCCCCGTACCGCACGCCCCTCTCGCGCCTGCCCGAGCCGGCCCGCATGCTGGCCGAAGTGCTGCTGCTCGACTACCTGGGCTACTCCTGGCACCGGCTGCTGCACTCGCCGCTGCTCTGGCGTTTCCACCGCGTCCACCACTCCGACCTCGATATGGACCTGACCACCGGCTGGCGCTTCCATTTCGGCGAGATGCTGGCCAGCATTCCGTATCGGGCCGGTATTGCGGCCCTAATGGGCGTGCGCGGCTCCACGGCCCTGGGCTTCGAGGTGGTGTTTGAAGCCTGCACCGCCTTCCACCACACCAACCTGGAGCTGCCCTTCAAAGTAGAGCGCCGCCTGGCCCCGTTCATGGTTACGCCCCGGGCCCACGGCATTCACCACTCCATGGTCGACCGCGAAACGCAGAGCAACTTCGGCGTCGTGCTTACGCTCTGGGACCGGCTCCACCGCACCCTGCGCCTCAACGTGCCCCAGCAGGACCTCACCATCGGGGTGCCCGCCTACGCCGACCCGGCCGGCCAAACCGTGGCCCGCCTGCTGGCCCTGCCCCTGGAACCCCAGGATACCTGGGCGTTGCCCAACGGCGAGGTGCCCGAACACCCCGAGTACGCCAAGCCGATGACGGAGCTGGCGGAGTAAGCGGGAGAAAACGTTTGCAAGGAAAAACCCTGTCATCCTGAGCGGAGCGAAGGACCTTATCACGTAAGCACAGGTCGTTGTTACGTGGTAAGGTCCTTCGCTCCGCTCAGGATGACAGGGTTTTTTGCTGGTAACTCATCACTGGCAACCCATAACCCGGTATCTTTGCCAGCTTAACAGGGCCTGATTTCTGGTTTCCTGAACCGGCGGCCTTTGGCCGGCCCGATTCTATTTATGACGCACGAACAACTGCGGCTGGCCGATGCCAATGCCCTGACCACTCCCTGGAAGAAATTCGGCCCCTACCTCACTGAGCGACAGTGGGGCACAGTCCGCGAAGACTATAGCCCCGACGGACAGGCCTGGAGCTTCCTGCCTCACGACGAGGCCCGCAGTACCGCCTACCGTTGGGGCGAGGATGGCATTGGTGGCATCAGCGACGATGAGCAGCGCCTGTGCCTGGCCGTGGGCCTCTGGAACGGGCAGGACGAACTGCTTAAGGAGCGCCTCTTTGGCCTGACCAACCCCGAAGGCAACCACGGTGAGGACGTGAAGGAGCTGTACTACTACCTCGACAGCACCCCCACGCACTCCTACATGCGGATGCTTTACAAGTATCCGCAGGCCGAATTTCCGTACGAGCAGCTCCGGCGCGAAAGTGCCGCCCGCACCCGCCAGGAGCCCGAATTCGAGCTGCTCGATACCGGCGTGTTCGACCAGCAGCGCTACTTTGATGTGTTCATCGAGTACGCAAAAGCCGGCCCCGATGACATGCTGCTGCGCATTAGGGCCCACAACCGCGGGCCCGAAGCGGCGCCGCTGCATGTGCTGCCCCAGCTGTGGTTCCGCAACACCTGGAGTTGGGGCTACCCCGGTCAGGAGGTTCGGCCGGTGCTGGCCGCCCATGCTCCCGGCACGGCCCTGGCCGCCCATCCTGCGCTGGGCCAGTACTACTGCTACTGCGACCAGCCGGCGGCCGAGCTGCTGTTCTGCGACAACGACACCAATGCCTACCGCACCGGGAGCATGGCCGACTACCATAACCCCGGCCGCTACTTCAAGGATGGCATCAACGACTACGTGGTGGAGGGCGACCCAACGGCCGTAAATCCGGCTCGCCGGGGTACCAAAATGGCCGCTCACTACCAGTTCGAGGTGCCGGCCGGCGAGTCGGTTACCGTACAGGTGCGCCTGACCCAGGCCGCGCTGGAAATGCCCTTCGCCGATTTTGGGGCCGTGTTCGAAGCCCGTCAGCGCGAGGCCGACGAGTTTTACGAGGGCATTCAGCAGGATTTGCCTGCCGATGCTACCGACGCCCGCAACGTGCAGCGTCAGGCTTTCGCGGGCATGCTCTGGAGCAAGCAGTTCTACTACTACGATGTGGCCCAATGGCTCGACGGCGACCCGGCCCTGCCACGGGTGCCCGCCACCCGCCGCCGCAAGGGCCGCAACCACAACTGGCGTCACCTGCGCAACCACGACATCATTTCGATGCCTGATACTTGGGAATACCCCTGGTACGCGGCCTGGGACCTGGCTTTTCACTGCATTCCGCTGGCCATGGTGGATGCCGAATTCGCCAAAAACCAGCTCCGGCTGCTGTGCCGCGACTGGTACATGCACCCCAACGGCCAGCTGCCGGCCTACGAGTGGCACCTGTCCGATGTGAACCCGCCGGTGCATGCCTGGGCCACTTGGCGGGTGTACCAGATGGACAAGAAGCGCAATGGCCACGGCGACCCGGCTTTCCTCGAAGCCGTGTTCCACAAGCTGGTGCTCAACTTTACCTGGTGGGTAAACCGCAAGGACAAAAGCGAGCGAAACGTGTTTGAGGGCGGTTTTCTGGGTCTCGACAACATCGGCGTATTCGACCGCTCGGCCCCGCTGCCCACCGGCGGCCACATCGAGCAGTCGGACGGCACGAGCTGGATGGCCATGTTTGCCCTCAACCTGATGCGCATTGCCATGGAGCTGGCCCGCACCAACTCGGTGTACCAGGAAATGGCCGGCAAATTCTTCGAGCACTTCCTCTACATCGCCGATGCCATGACGCGCGGCGGCGACGGCCAGTTCAACCTCTGGGACGAGGACGACCAGTTCTACTACGACGTGCTGCACACCCCCGACGGTGCCCGCACCATGCTCAAAGTGCGCTCTATCGTAGGATTGATTCCGTTGTTTGCCGTGGAAGTGATTGACGAGGAGCTACTCAGCGAGCTGCCCGACTTCACGGAGCGGGCCCGCTGGCTGCTCGAAAACCGCCCGCACCTGGCCCAGCTCGTGTCGCGCTGGCGCGAGAAGGGAACCGACGGCGACGGTAAAGGTGCCCGCCACCTGCTAAGCCTGCTGCGCCGCTCGCGCCTGCGGGCCCTGCTGCACCGCATGCTCGACGAAACCGAGTTCCTCTCCGACTACGGCATTCGCTCCCTGTCGCGCGACCACCTGGCCAACCCCTACGTGTACCACACCCCCGAAACCGACTTCACGGTGCAGTATGTGCCCGGCGAAGCCGAAAGCAGCATGTTCGGGGGCAACAGCAACTGGCGCGGACCCATCTGGTTTCCCATCAACTACCTCATCATTGAGTCGTTGCAGCGCTTTTACGCTTACTACGGCGACGCTTTCCAGGTGGAATACCCGACCGGATCGGGCAACATGCACACGCTCCAACAAATTGCCGAGGCTCTTTCGGAGCGCCTAACGCGACTTTTCCTGAAGGACGCCAACGGCCTGCGCCCGGCCTTCAATGGCGACGAGCTAATGCAGACCGACCCGCACTTCCGCGACCACCTGCTCTTCCACGAGTACTTCCACGGCGACACCGGCCGCGGCCTCGGCGCCAGCCACCAAACCGGCTGGACCGGCCTCGTGGTACGGCTTTTGGGCGGGAAGAAGTCGAAATAGAATGTAGATCAAGGAGAAAAAGCCAAAAGTAAAAGCCGTTGAACATCACCCCTTGGTTTGTTCAACGGCTTTTACTTTTGGCTTTTTCTCCTTGATTTGAAATTTACATCTTGCTTTTTATTAGCTTAATAACCTGTTCGTTCTCGCCTTCTTTGGCGGCGGCCAGTACGTCTTTGCCTTCCTTGTCCTTGGCCTTGGGGTTGGCACCGTTAGCCAGCAGAAACTCTACCACATCGAGGCTGCCGTTGGCGGCAGCGGCCATGAGCGGGGTCATCTGGAAGGAATCGGTTTTATCTATCTGCGCCTTATTTTGGAGCAGGGCTTTTACCACGGCCAAGTGGCCATTGCCGGCGGCAATAACCAGGAAGGTGGTCGGGAAGCCGGGCATCATTTCGACCGGCGCGTTGGCGTCGGCGCCGGCCGCGAGTAGCGCCTCCACATCGGCAGGATTATTTTTGACTACTGCCGAATACACTTTCTGGGTAGGCGTCGTCTGGGCCACGGCTACGGTGGCGCCGGTCAGAAATAGCGCAAAAACAAGAAGAAGTTTTTTCATTCCGGAAAGCAGGCGTGAAATATAGGGAAAACGGTCGGAAGATACGATTTCGGAGGAAAATCTGCTGTCAGGCATTTCGTTTAAGAACTTTCCGATCCGGCTGGTATCAGCCTAAAAGTCAATTTTGCCTAGCTCTCCGGTTGGGCTTCGGCGCGCAGGGCTGCCCGCCCAAACTGCTGGGCCATGATGCTGGCCAGCACGATTTGCAGAGCGTGGTAGAGCATGAGCGGCAGCAGCAGCGCCCCGGTAGCAGCGGCCCCGGGAAACAGCAGACTGGCAAACACGCTGCCATGCACCAGCGACTTTTTGGAGCCGCAGAAAATGGCCGTGGTGCGGTCGGGAGCCGCGAAGCCCAATAGCCGGCTGGCCCCGGCCACCAGCCCAAATACCCCAAAATACAACCCCACCATGCCTGCGCCCAGCAGCGCCACCGTGGCCGGTGCGTAGCTGCGGAATACGCCTTGGGCAAACGACTCGCAGAACGAGGTGAACACAATGCTCAGGATAACGACTTGGTCGAGCACCCGCAGGTGGCCCTTGTGGCTCCCGGCCCACTCCCCGAAGCGGGAGTTGAGCAGCACACCGGCCCCCACCGGCACTACTACCTGCCAGGCAAGGCTCAGGGCCAGCGCGCTTAGCCCCTCGCTGCCCCCGCCGGTGGGCTGCAGCACCGCCCGCACCCATAGCGGCGTGAGAACTATGCCAATCAGGGCGCTCAGGCTGGCATTGAAAATGGCGGCCGGTACGTTGCCGCGCCCCATGCTCACCATTACCACCGAGGTGGAAACCGTGCTCGGCAGCACGCACAGAAAAAAAATGCTTGGCCACAGCAACTGCCCCTGCGCACCCCCGAACAGGGGCCGTACCGCCAGTGCCAGCAGCGGAAAAAGAAGGAAGGTGGTCAGCTGTATCAGCAGATGCAGGCGCCAGTTGCGGGTGCCATTACGCAGGCTGCTCAGGCTGAGTTTAAGGCCGTATAGGAAGAAAACCAACGCCACGCCCCCGCTATTAAGTGCGTCCCAGGGCAAAGGGCTGCCCGGGCCACCCGCTTGCGGAAACAGGTAGGCCAGGCCCACCACAGCGGCCAGTGCGGGCAGAAACCAGTCGAGCAGGCCGGCGCGGCGCAGCCAGGCTGCCAGGCGGCTTTCGGTGGGGGGCATAGGCGAGGTAGGAGTAGCAGTGGCCATAGGTGCCGCAAAACTAAGCGCGCCGGCCCAATTGGGTCGGCGCGCTTAGTTTTGGATGGCGGTTTGGTACGATGCAGACAGGCCTGTTTGCGCCTCGTCGTTGAACAGTGCCGGGCCAGTGGCGCGCGGTCGGTGAAGCATGAACAGAGCCTGCTCCCTCGTCTTGGTAAGGCAAACAGCTAATACGCTACCAGTTGTTTTGCCTGCTTTTTACGCTCCTTTTTCAGCCGGTTCAGCCACATGATAACGCCCGTGATGGGGAACGTAACGCCCAGTAGGCAGGCCACGAGACTGAGGATTTTGGAGGGCCAGCCGTAAATGGCGCCTGTGTGCACCGGCTTAAACAGACCGCGCACCCGCTGGCCCAGGTTGCGTTGCGCGTAAGTCTGGCTTCCTATCACCTGCCCGCTGTACTGGTCGATATAGGCTTCGTCGGTGGCGTTTTCGTAGGCGGCGTTGGGCCGCAGGGTAGCTACTTTGAGGCTGGCCGCTGAGTCTTTGGGCAACTGGAGCGCGTAGAAAACGGCCGTGGGAGCCAGCGTGCGGGCGCGGGCCAGTGCCTGGTCGGGCAAGAGGGCAGTGCCGGAAGCTGCCGCGGCCGGCACTGCCGAAACGGGCGGCTCGGGCCGTTCCATCGGCGAGTTGGTAACGGCGTAGATGCTCTTGTTGAACCACTCGAACGACCAGACCAAGCCCGTGAAGGCGAAGATGAACAGCAGCAGGGAGGCATAAAAGCCCAGCACAATGTGCAAATCGTGGTTGAGACGTTTCCAGTTGCTGTCCCATTTCACGTTCAGGCGCTGCCGCAGGGCTTTGCGCGTGGCCGGCCACCATAGCACCAGCCCGGTCCCGATGATGAACAGAAACAGCACCGTGCTCACGCCCACCACTAGCTTGCCCACCTCACCGCCCACCATGCCGCGATGAATGGCCATAACCGAGTAGAAGAAGGTGTCGCGGTAGTTCAGCTCGCCCGTTACGGCCGCTGTGTAGGGGTTCACGAACAGGGTTGGCCCGCGGCCGCCGCCTTTACCTTCTCCGCCCTTGCCGCTTTTACCTTCAGGACCGCCTTTGCCGCCCCGGCCTTCGCTATTTGGCTTACTCGTTGCCACACGCCGGCCCCCGGCACCACCGCCCTCGGGGGTGGCGGCCAGGCTGAGCTCCACGGTGCGGGTGGGGTCGGCGTATACCTTCAGGCCCGTAATGCGGGCGCCGGGCCGGGCGGCCTGCGCAGCGGCCGTTAGCTGGCTCAGGGGCTGGCGCGGCGCATTGGCAGCAGGCGGTGCTACAAAATACCGCTCGGGATGCCAGGCCTGCTCAAGCTCCTTCTCAAACACCAACACGCCGCCCGTAAAACAAACAATGGCAACAACAAACCCCGATGCCAGGCTCAGGTAGAGGTGAATAGTGCGGAAAAACAGTTTCATCTGAATATTCTAACGGGTAAAAAGAACGCCATTGTGCTAAATGAAATGTCATGCTGAGCTTGCCGAAGAATCTCTACCGCTTCGTCTAAGTCATTACAATGAAGCGGTAGAGATTCTTCGGCAAGCCCAGTATAACGTTCATTCCCTAACCCTTCTAGCCTACAGCCGGTAGCTCAGCGTCGTCAGGAATTGGCGGGGGGCAATGGGGTTCACACTATTGTCGTCGTGTACATTGTAGCTCAATTCGTTGAGCAGGTTCGAGAGCTTTACCTGCAGTGAGAGCCGGTTGAGAGAATAGCCAACCGAGGCGTCGAGCTGGGCGTAGGCAGGAACCTCAATCAGGCGGTACTGGTCGTTGGCGACGTTGCCGCGGGTGCTGCGGCCCGCCTGTCGCTCACCGATATACAGGGCGGTCAGGCCCGTGGTCAGGCCCCGTAATGGGCCCTGCTCGACGGTGTAGAAGGCCGAGGCGTTGGCCGTGTGGCTGGGGTTGTAGCGCAGCAGGCTGCCCACGGTGTAAATGTTGCTTTTGGTATAGATGGTGCGGTTGTAGCTGTAGCCAGCCAGTACCGTCCAGCCATTCAGCGGCTTGCTTTGCACATCTACCTCCACGCCGCGGCTGGTTACCTCGCCAGCCAGCTCGCGGGCGTTCGGGAAGGTGGGGTTGTAGTTGCCGGCGTCGCTGAGGATGGTTTGGGCCAGGTTGCCGTTCACAATTTGGTAGGCGGTAATGTTGGCCGACAGGCGACCATCAAGTAACTCCTTCTTTACGCCCAGCTCGTACTGGTCGACCAGGGTGGGCGAGAGGGCTTGGCCAGTGTTATCGGTGCCGGTGTTCAGGTTGAACGAGTTGGCGTAGGAGGCAAACACCGCCATGGTTTTCAGCGGCTGGTACACCAGGCCCACCCGGGGCGAAAAGGCATCGTCTTGGCTTTTGCTCAGCCCGCCGGATTGGTCGGGCTGGCCATTCTGGTAGGTAAGTTGCTGGCTGCCGGTTTCCTGGTAGCTGTAGCGCACGCCGGCCAGTAGTTTCAGGTTGTCGGTGATGCCAATCAGGTCCTGCACGTATACGCCCACCCGGCGAATGGGCGAAAAGGTGCGGGTGTTGCGGCTAAATTCGGGCTGGCTGCTGCGCTCGGCATAGCGGCCGGGCTCGAACACGTTGATGGAATCGTAGTTGGCTACGCGGTTGTAGGCCACGTTCACGGTGTTGTACTTGTCGGCATCAACCCCCACCAGCAACGTGTGGCTCAGAATGCCGGTGCGCAGCTGGCCCGTTAGGTCGAGCTGGCCCAGGAAATAGTCTTCGCTGATGTCAGTGGCCTGCAGGCTGCGCACCAGGTTGCCGTAGAGGGCCGGGCTGCCAGTCAGAATTTTCTTGGGCGTACCATCTTTAGCCACCCCCGCAAAAATATCCACCCGGTCGCGGATGGTGGTGGGGCGCACGGCCGAGCGCAGGTTGCTGCGGAAGCCCTGGTAAGCCGCCACACCGCGCAGCTGCCAGCTTTCATTCAGGCGGTGGGTGAGGGTGGCGGTGGCCGATTTCTGCTGGGTGGCGATGTTGGCCCAGTCGGTATTCAGCGTACGGCTGCGCGGTACGTCGGCAATGCGGTAGTTGATGGCGCCGAGGCCGAAGTCGGGCGTGCGGTTGTCGTTGAGGTAGTCACCTTCAAGCAGAAAATCGGTCTTGGCGCCCACCTTGAATAGCAGTGAGGGGTTCACATAGAACCGCTCGCCCTTCACGCCGTCGCGGAAGCTGCGACTGTTCTCATACGTCGTGTTCACCCGGAATGCTACGTGCTCACTGCCGTTCACGGCCCCGTACACGTCGAGCATGGGCTTGTAGAAGTCGTAGCTGCCAGCACGCATGGCAATGGAGCCGCCCGGCTCGAAACGGGGTTTTTTAGTAACCAAGTTGAGCACTCCCCCGGCCGCTACATTGCCATAAAGGATGGCTGCGCTGCCTTTAAGCACCTCCAGACGCTCCAAAGAGCTGGTTTCGGGCAGAATACTGTTGTTGTAACGGACCCCGTTTTTGAAGGTGTTGCTGCTGCCATAGGCAAAGCCACGGCCCGCAATTTCCTGCTGGTAGCCGCCCGTATTGCCCATTACATACACGCCGTTCACGTTGGCCAGCGCGTCGCTCAGGCGCACCACCTGCTGCTGCTCCAGCACCTGGCGTTCCACGGTGGCAGTGCTCTGGGGCAAGTCAAGCGGGGCGATGGGCATCTTGCCCAAGGCCACCGGCCGCTCATTCTGGCTGCGGCTGCCATTAATCGTTACTTCCTGCAGCGCTTGGCTGCCGGCGGCCAGCGCAAAGGTGGGCAGCTCGATGGTCTGGCCCGCCATTATGCGCACGGTCATTTCCTGCGCAGTATAGCCCAGGCTGCTGATAACGAGCTGGTAATTGCCCTCCGGAGCCGTCAGCCGAAAACGGCCGGCAGCATCGGTGGCTGTACCGTGGTAGGTGCCCTTCAGCGCTACCGAAATCCCCTCAAGTGGCCGGCCCTTCTCGTCGCGAACCATCCCGCTCAGCCGGCCCTTCTGGGCCAGATCATCATCGGGGCCATTAACGGTCGCGAGTACAGTGGCAGGCGCCGCTTGGGCGGCAGGCACGAAGGCCGGTAGACCCAGAAGAAGCAGTAGCGGAAGGGAGCGGGCCATAGGGCAGAAGCATTACGCTTGTTTAGATCGATTAAAAACAATACAAAGCTCTGGTCTATCTAGATTAATTCAAAATAGCTATTTAGAAAAAATCTATTTTAACCTATAAATGGCTGACCATAAGCTGTTTTTATTGCTGGCGTCCTGCATGGGCGAAGCTCGGAAACAAGAAAAGCCCGGCTAAGCCGGGCTTTTCTTGCTGACTGCAAAACGCAAACTAGACTGTCGCGAGCTCCACCTGTTTTGGGGCTGCCATTGTAGGCAGGGCAAAAGCGTCGGCCAACAGTTCGTAGGAGCGGAGCCGGTCGTCGTAGTCGTGGGTGATGGTCACGGCTACCACTTCATGTACGCCATAGCTGGCGGCCAGGGCCTCTATCTCGGCTTTCACCTTATCGGGCGTGCCGCTGATGATGCGCTGGTGGTGGTAGGCCAGGCGGGCCTGTAAATCGGGCGAAAGGGCCGCCACATTCACTGTTTCGGCCGCCTCGATGGGCGTAAACTGGCCGGTTTCGAGCTTGAGCATCTGCAGGGCCAGGTTGTCGGCCAGCAGCTGGGCGCGGCCAGCCGTGTCGGCGCACACCACAAAAATGGCCACGTTGGCCTGGGGCGCGGCCAGTTCGGGCGAGGGGCGGAACCGCTCCCGGTACATCTCCACCATCTCCGGCCCGCCGTTGGGGTTGATGAAGTGGGCGAAGCTAAAGGCCGCGCCCACATGGGCTGCAAACAGGCCACTTTGCCCGCTAGAACTCAGCAGCCACATTTCGGGCACCGTATCGGCGAAAGGCGCGGCTTTCACGCGGGCATGCACGGTGTCGGCTACCACGTCGTCGCGCAGGTAAGCGCGCAAATCCATCAGCTGCTCGGCAAAATCCTGGTCGCTAAAGGTATTATGGGGGTTGAGGGCGTGGGCCGTGATGCGGTCGGTGCCGGGGGCGCGGCCAATGCCCAGGTCGATGCGGCCGGGGTACAGGGTTTCGAGCAGGCGGAAGTTCTCGGCCACTTTCAGGGCGGCGTAGTGGGGCAGCATCACGCCGCCCGAACCCAGACGGATGCGGCTGGTTTCGGCCCCCAGCCGGCCCAGCAGCACCTCGGGCGAAGAGCCAGCCAGCGTGCGGGTATTGTGGTGCTCGCTCACCCAGAAACGGGTGAAGCCCAGGCGGTCAGTCAGGCGGGCCAGCTCCACTGTGTGTTGCAGGGCCTCGCGCGGGGTGCGCCCCGCCGGCACCGGCGACTGGTCGAGGACGCTGAGTTGTAGCTTGTTTTGAGTAGACATGTAAAATAGGAGTCAAGAAGTGAGCCCCGGCCCTGAAGCCGGAGTGAAGCACTTATAACAGCCACCAGCGGGAAGTAGTTTGCTGACTGTAGAACGGCTGTAGCGCGAACCAAAGGACAGCAATGCGAAGCTCCAGCGTCGTTCTACTCTACCACTGGCGGCGTTTCGTGGTTGGTTTTGCGCAGTGGCAGTTCGGGCACAAGCAGCGTGACCAGGAAGCCGGCAGCCACCAGCAGCAGCGTTACCAGGTACACCTGCGAAATAGCCCCCGAAAACGCCGCTTTCAGGGCCGGTGAGGCGGGCGTGCCGGCCGGCACACCCGCCGGGCTCTCGCTTACCGGGGCTACATGGGCCGCGGCCGTGGTGGGGGCCACGCCGCCCGCCGGGCCGGCAGCGGGCAGTACGCTGCTCAGGCCCTGCGTTAGAATTACGCCCAGCACCGAGGCCGCAATGGCCCCGCCAATTTGCCGGAAAAACTGACTGGCCGACGTGGCCTGCCCGATAAAACGGGGCTCCACAGCGTTCTGAATGGCCAGCGTGTAGAGGGGCATACTCGGCCCCAGGCCCACACCGCAAATCAGTAGGTACAGCAACACCTGGTTGTAGCCAACGGTGGCGGGCATGGTGGCCAGCAGCGCCAGTCCGCCCATTAGCACCACCAGTCCGGCCAGCATCCAGCGCTTGTAGTGGCCGTAGCGCGACACCATCTGGCCGGCCAGCAAAGAGCCCGTTACCACGCCCATCGACAGCGGAATCAGGCTTACGCCGGCCCGGGTGGCCGATTCGCCCAGCACGTTCACCATGAACAGAGGCTCGAAGATGATGAGACCCAGAAAGGCCCCGCCCAACAGAAACAGCGCCGCGTTGGCCGTGCGGAACACTGGGTTTTTGAACAGGCTGAAGGCCAGAATCGGGTTGGGATGGCGCAGGCTGCGGCGTACGAATAAGAGCAGCATCAGGGCGGCGGTGGCCAGCAGGCCCAGCGTGACGGGGTCGGTCCAGCCGTACTCATTTTTGTTGAGCTGCAGCCCAATCACCAGCGGCCCCAGCCCCAGGATAAGTAGCAGCATCGAGAGGTAGTCGAGGGGCTTGGGTTCGGCGCGCGGGCGCAGCGGCGGCATCTGCGTCAGAATAAACCACAGGGCCAGCGCGCCCAGTGGCAGGTTTACGTAGAATACCAGCCGCCAGCCTGCCACGCCTGGAATCAGGCCAGTGCCGTTGTCGGTCAGGAAGCCGCCCAGAAATGGCCCCAGCACTGACGAGGTGCCAAACACGGCCCCCACGAAACCCTGGTAGCGCCCCCGCTCGGCCGGCGGAAACAAGTCGGCAATAACGATGAAGGCCATGGCGAACAGGCCCGCTCCGCCCAGTCCCTGCACGGCCCGGAACACAATCAACTGGGTCATGCCGTCGCCGAGCAGGGGTAGCGTTCCGAACTCGCCGGCCAGCCCGCACAGCGCCGACCCCAGCAAAAACACGCTCACGGCCACAATCTCGATGGTGCGCCGCGAGTACGTATCGGCCAGCTTGCCATAGATGGGCACCAGCGCTGTGCTGGCTACCAGGTAAGAGGTGGCAACCCAGGTAAACCGTTCGAGGCCGTGCAGGTCTTCCACAATGCGTGGTAGCGCGGTGCTGACAATCGTCTGGTCGAGGGCGCCCAAAAACATGGCCAGCAGCACGGCGCCAAACGTGAGCATTTTTTGCCGGTGCGTAAGTTGTTCGGTCATAAGCCAGGCTGTACGGCCGGCGGCGGTGCCGGTTGTTAAGCGGGCGGAAGGAAGAATAAGTAGCCTGCCAAGACCGAGCAGGTTGCCATGCTGAGCGCAGTCGAAGCATCTCTACTGCATTGGTAAAATCAACAACAGGATTAGCACTGCGGTAGAGATGCTTCGGCTACGGCTGCGCCTTCACTCAGCATGACCGTTTCCTATTACCCACCTCGCCGCTTACCTTCGCGGCCCGATGCTGACTGCTACTACTCTCGCCCTGCTGTGCCTGTTCGCCTTTTTGGCCGGTTTGATTGATGCCGTAGTAGGTGGCGGCGGGCTGATTCAGCTGCCGGCGCTGCTGGTGCTGTTGCCGGGCGTGCCGGTGCCCACGCTGCTGGGCACGGGCAAAGTATCGTCGTTGCTGGGTACGGTGGCGGCGCTGCGGCGCTATGCGGGGCAGGTGCCGTTGCGGTGGCGGGCGGTGGGTACGGCGGCGGCTGTGGCGGGCGTGTTCTCGTTTCTGGGGGCGCGGGTGGTGAGCAAGCTGCCCCAGGAGCTGCTGCCGCCGCTGGTGCTGGGGCTGCTGGTAGTTATTGCCGCCTACACCTTCTGGCGCAAAGATTTTGGCAGCATCCATGCGCCCCGGCTGCCCGCCAGCCGCGAGCCGTACTACGGGGCCGCCCTGGGCCTCGTGCTGGGCTTCTACGACGGATTTTTCGGCCCTGGCATGGGCTCGTTTCTGCTGTTCGCCTTCGTGGGGCTGTTCGGCTACGATTTTATAACGGCCTCAGCCTCGGCCAAGCTCGTCAATGCCGTCACCAACCTCACGGCCCTCGTGTACTTTGCCGCCTCGGGCCAGATTCTGTGGGCAGTGGCCCTGCCCATGGCCGCCAGCAACATCGTCGGCTCCACGCTGGGTGCGCACCTGGCCCTGCGCCACGGCACCGGCTTTGTGCGCGTGCTGTTTCTGTTCATGGTCAGCGCGTTTATTCTGAAGCTGAGCTGGCAGGTATTTTTCGGTGGCTAGTGATGATTGAAAGGAACGTCATGCAGGGCGCAGCAAAGAATGACGTTCCTTTCAATCATCACTACTCCTGCCCCGGCATGCCGGGAACGGGGTTGCCTTGGTTGCCTTGGGAGCTGGGGACGCCCATTTTCTCTTCGCGCTTGCGCTGGTACTTGTCGAATTGGGCGGGGCTGAGCACCTCCTTGAGCTGCGCCATGCGGGCCTGACCGATGTCCTCGATAACGCCGCCCATTTTGCGCACGTTCTGGCGGTAGGTCTGGCGGGCGGTTTCCACGCCGCGCACACTTATCAGGTTTATCTGGCCCACCTTGGCCATTTGCTGCGGGTTGAGGCCCAGGGCTTTCTGCATGTTGGCCGTGAGGGCGGTGGCGCGCTCGGTAATCTTGTTCTCATCCAGTTGCAGCGCAGCGGCGGGCGCGGCGGTACGGGGCGGGGGCATTTTGGGGCGGCCGGCAGTCTGGGCCAGCAGGGCCGGAGCGGTGGTGAGGGTGAGCAGGGCGATGAGCAGAGGCGCTTTCATGAGCAGAGGATTTGAGGCGAAAGGTAAGTAGCGGGTGAAGGCCGGAAGGGGCCGGCACAGTAAAGATGGTGCCAGTTTCGGCCAACCACTGGTTGCAACGCGCGGTGGCGCAGTTATATTCCCCAGGAAAGCCTGATTAGTGCCGGTCGGCTAAGCGGACCGCAACCTTTCGGTTCCGAAACCCATACACCCAAGTAGTCCTCCTGCTAATCCGCTCTTCTATGAAATCTGATACCCGTAACTCTCTGCTGCTGGCCGCTGCCAGTGCCGCCGGCCTGCTGGCCGCTACCCTCTACGCCAACCGCCGCGGCTCCTTCGAGTTGGCTGGCCGCACCGTGCTTATCACTGGCGGTTCGCGCGGCCTGGGCCTAATTCTGGCCCGGCAGGCCGTAGCCGAAGGTGCCCGAGTAGCCATCTGTGCCCGCGACGCGCAGGAACTGGAAGAAGCCCGCCGCGAGTTGGCCGCCGCTGGCTCCGAGCTGGTCCGGGCCTTCGTCTGCGACCTGACCCAGCCCGACGAAGTGCGCCAGCTGGTGGCCGACGTAGAGCAGCAGATGGGCCCCATTGAGGTGCTGGTCAACAACGCCGGCATCATCACGGCCGGCCCGCTCGACAACATGGACGTACGCGAGTTCGAAGAGTCGATGGACACCCATTTCTGGGCCCCGCTGCATGCCATGCAGGCCGTGCTACCCAGCATGCGCCAGCGGGGCGAAGGTCGCATCGTGAATATTGCCTCGGTGGGGGGCAAGGTGGCCGTGCCGCACCTGGCGCCCTACTGCGCCAGCAAGTTTGCGCTGGTGGGCCTCTCGGAAAGCTTCCGGGCCGAGCTGCTCCAATATGGCGTGCGCGTAACCACCGTGTGCCCCGGCCTGCTGCGCACCGGCAGCGCCCGCCACGCCATCGTGAAGGGCCAGCACCGCAAGGAGTACGCCTGGTTTACGGTGGCCGATTCGCTGCCGGCCATCTCGATGAATGCCGATAACGCCGCCCGCCGCATCTGGAACGCCTGCCGCCGCGGCGACGCCGAAATCATCCTCAGCCTGCCTGCCAAGCTGCTCTCGGGCCTGCACGGCCTGCTGCCCGGCACCACCACCGACCTGCTCGCCTGGGTCAACAGCGCCCTGCCCGCCCCCGACACCAATCGCGGCGACGCCCGCCGCTTCGGCTACGAAAGCGAATCGCCCATCACCCGTTCCTGGCTCACTACGCTCAACCGCCGCGCCGAAGAGAAAAACAACGAGGAGTTCAAGTAAGGGAAGCCAAACCGCTGGTCATACTGCCGTGTGGTGTATGTGTGGGGCTTGTCCCCGCCCGCCGTTAACGCCATCGAGCGGACTCGTTATAACGGGGTGAATGGCGGGCGGGGGCAAGCCCCACACATACACAGTTCTGAAGGCACTGCAACTAATGCCTCGTTGGCTCTGAATGCCGTTTACAATTCTGGCTCCGGCTGGCACTTGGGGCAGTAGTACGTCGCCCGGCCGCTCACATACTTCTTCGCTATGCGGGTGCGTGGGTGGCGGGAGCAGAACTCGTGGGAATCGGTGCCGGGCGTGGGCGACTCGTCCCACTCGCGGGCGTGGATAAGGAAGCTGGCTGGGAAGTTCCGGTAGTTGGCCTCGGCGGCAATGGCCGTGATGAGCACCAGTTGGATAGCTGCGTGCAGGCGCCTTACCTCGGCGGCCGTTACGGTGTTGGCGACCCGCTCGGGGTGAATTTTGGCCTGAAACAGCACTTCATCCACAATCCAGTTGCCCAGGCCGGCCGTGAGGCGCTGGTCCAGCAGCAGGGGCTTGAGCAGCGTTTTGCGCTTGGCCAGCTTGTCTGTTAGCTCGGCCACGGTCAGCTCCAGTGCGTCGGGCCCCAGCTTTTTGGCCTGCTGATAGGCGGCCACGCTTTCGGCCAGCCGGATGCGGCCGAATTTGCGCGGGTCGACGAAGGCAGCACGCAGGCCCGAATCCAGGTGCAGGGCTACGCGGGTGAAGCGGGGCGCGTCGGGCACGTCGCGGTAGGCGCCCACGTCGCCGCTCATGCCGAAGTGCAGCACCAGTACCTGACCGCTGTTGAGTTGCAAAAAGCAGTTCTTCCCCAGCCGACTGGTACCCGTGATGGTGCGGCCCACCAGCGCCTGCCGTAACGTGTCTTCGGGCGTGCCCAGCACATGGGCGTCGAGCACTTCGAAAGCGGTAATTGTCTGGTCCACCACCAGCTCATCCAAGAAGCGGCGGTAGGTTTCAACTTCGGGTAATTCGGGCATTCGGCGGAGTTTCTGAGGGGAGAAGTTTACGAGCAGGAAAGCGAGCAGTGGAGGCTCGCTCAGGCCATAACAGGCCGTTGCGCCGATTGTCAGTCGTGGCCGAAACTATGCTTCCGATGAGGCCGCCACAGCGTCTGTTTCCAACTTCTCAACCCAGCTACGGCTGACGTTTCCAATAGGCTTTCTCGCAGAGGTGCGCAGAGGTGCGCAGAGGTATTTGCGAAGGTAAAAAGGAGGGCTGATGGGTTGTTTGTTTCGCTCCTATCACACCCTCAGCTCGCCCTGCACTACTACCACGCCTTGGCCGCTGATTTGGACGGCTTCAATGGCCTCGGGAGGGCCCTGCACCGCTACGTGCACGGTGCCGGGGCGGCCCATCCAGTGACCCTGCTCGGCCATGAAGTCGGGAGTGGAAAGCAGGCCGTAGTGCCAGAGGTAGGCGGCCATGCCGCCGGTGGCCGAGCCGGTTACGGGGTCTTCGGGCAGGTCGGGCGGGGTGCAGAAGTGGCGGGCGAAGGTGGTGCCGGCGGGCGTAGCCCCTTCAAGGCAAAACAGGTGGGAGCTGAAAAAGCCGCTGACTCGGCGGTACGCATCGAGGGCGGCCGGGTCGGGTAAATGCGCCCGCCGCAACGTGGCTGCGTTGCGCAAGGGCACCATGAGCTGGGGCGTGCCGGTGCTCACCGTCTGTACCACAGCGCCGGGCAGCAGGTCGGCGGGCGTGAGGCCAAACAGGGGCAGTACCTCGGCCGGATCGTGCAGCGGCCCGAACTCGGGGCGGCGCTGGGTCATGCGGATGAAGTGGGGCTGCCCGGCTTCGGCGGGCGAAACCCGGATGGCTACCGGGCCGTGCAGCAACTCCAGTTGCAGGTCGTGGAGCTGCTCTCCGGTGGGGCGGGGCAGGCGGCCGGTGTGCAGCAGGGCCGTGAGCGTGGCAATGGTGGGATGACCGGCCAGCGGAATTTCCTCGCCCGGCGTAAAGTAGCGCACCCCGAACTCGGCCACCGCCGAACGGCGCACGAAGGCCGTTTCCGACTGGTTGAACTCCCGGGCCAGCCGTTGCATCTGGTCGGGGCTCAGGTCGTCGGCATCGAGCACTACAGCGCAGGGGTTGCCACCCAGGGCAGTATCAGTAAAGGCATCAACCAGCAAAAACGGGTAAACCGGCATCAAATAAAGGGCAAAGTGAGCACCAAAGATAAACGACCGGCTTCCCCCGCGGGAAACCGGCCGTCTGATAGAACAGCGTAGGGACGGGGGCAGGCGCCGCCCTACGACGGGTCGGTGAGCAGAGCTACCGGGCGGCCATTGGGGTCGTAGATTTCGCCTTGCCGGCTGATATAGAGGCGGCGCTGCTGGCCGTCGATGAGCACGTAGGGGTAGGAGAGACTTTCGGAGCGGGTGAGGCGGCCCACGACTTCGGCGGTCTGGCCGGCCGCGTCAAGGCGTACCACACTCAGGCGGTTGGTCACGTAAAAATCCACTTCGGGCTTAGCGCGAAACGTGATTTTCCCCAGCACACTCACCGGCGCGGCCGAGCGGGCTACTACCTGCCGCACCGGCGCCGGCTGGGTGGCCAGCCTAGCGGGCTCGGCAGAGGGCGCGGCTCCGTGGGTGCTGGCCGTAATCTGCTGGCTGGCGCGCTGCCAACCCTGGCCGATGGCCGTCAGGCGGGTTTGGCGGCCGGGGTGGGTGCGGGAGGCCTGCTCATCCGATACAACGGCCATGCCAGCCTGGGCCTGGGCGAGGCTGGCACCCATCTTGCGCAGCACAAAGCCCGAAAACTCGTCGGCCTCCAGCTCGTCGGTGGGGTTCGAGCCACCGGCGCGCAGGGTGTGGCCATTGAGATGGTGGCCCATCTCGTGCGCCAGAATGCTGATGCCGGCCCAGTCGGTGCGGCCGGCCCGATTCACGGCGGCCACAAACTGCGGGTTGTAGAGCAGGTAGCGCTGCCCGCCATATAGTACGGCCGCGGCGTTCTGCACCTCAGTGGTGGCCCGCAACTGGAAGCGGGGCTTCAGGCCCACCACGTCGGTTATTTCGCGCAGCACGTCGCGCTGGCCATTGGTAGTGTTCTGGGCCGAAACGGAGCCGGCCAGCAGTAGTCCGGTGGCCAGCAGGCCGGCCATGCGGCGGAAAAAGCGAAGGGTAATGGTCATGGATAAGTCGGATAAAGTGCGCTGGAAAGTAGGCAACTACCTTGCCGGAACAGCGCTGACAGGATGCGTCTGCGGCGTCGGTAGGTTGTCAGTAGAACGCCAACCGCGCCGAATTTATTCCGCTTTAAGCTGAAAAGATAAGTATGCAGAGCGGGTAGGGTGCGGGACCAACTGTAGGACAGCGAAGCGAAGCCCCGCACCCCACCCGTTCATACTACCCGTTTTCAACTCAGGTAGCCTCGCCGGCAGTACTGGCTACCAGGCGGGTACTGCCGGGCGGCATAGGCGGGTGTCCGGCCACCGGGTGGTAGTGCTGGGCCAGTAGGTGGGCTACGTGCGGCCTGTCGGGGCCCTGGTGCAGCTGGCGCAGGGTCACTTTCAGCTCGGCTTCTTCGCGGCCCACTCCGCGCTGGTGCTGGCGCAGGTACTCTTCCCACGACTCCGAGAGGAAGTACTCCATCAGCCGGTCGGGGTCGGCCAGGTCGGCGTACAGGCCCCAGCCAATGGCGCCCTCGCGGCGGCGGATGCGGCCCAGTTGCTCCATATAATAGGTGAAGGCTGGCCGGTCGGCGGGGGCGATGCGGTAGGTGGTGGTGGTGATGACGGGGCCATCGGCGGGGGTGGGCTCCCCGGCCAGCACGGGCTCGGGCCGCTGGCGGGTGGGGGTATGATCGAGGGCCTCGGGGGGCGTTTGCAGCGAGTAGCGGCGGGCCAGCAGCAAGCTAAGCAGCAGCCAGCCGGCCGCCCCGGCCAAGGCCAGCGGCAGGCCCGCGCGCTCGGCCACCGCGCCCCACACCACGCTGCCCAGCGCCATACCGCCCTGAATGGTAAGCAGGTACAGGCTGATGGTGCGCGCCTGCACCCAACGCGGCACCACCGTCTGCACGCCCACACTAAATGAGTTGAGCACCAGCATCCAGGCCATGCCCACCAGCACCAGCAGCGCGTACAGCAGCCAAGCCGAGTTCAGGTAGCCCAGCCCCAGCAGGCCGCCGGCAAACGCCGTGGTAGCCAGTGCCACCCGGTTGTCTATGCTGAGGCGGCGGTTGAGGCGCGGCAGCAGCACGGCGGCCAGCACCGCGCCCACGCCCATGCAGCTAAGCAGCAGCGAGTAGAACGACGTGGGCCGCAGCAGGCGCTGGGCTACCACGGCCGGCATCAGGGCAAACAGGGCGCTGCCCCCAAACGTAAACGTGGCCCCGCGCAGCAGAATCCGCTGGACCGGGGGCGCAAACCGGGCATAACGAATGCCGCCCCGAATGGCCATTACAATGCGCTCGGTGGCCAGCGTGCTGGTGGGCTGGGGCTCGCGCCGCCAGCGGTACACCAGGTAAATGGTGCCCAGAAACGAGAGCCCGTTGAGCAAAAACGCCGCGCTGGCCGAAAAATAGCCGATAACCAGCCCGCCCAGTGCCGGCCCCAGTGCCCGGGCCAGGTTGAAGCTGACGCTGTTGAGGGCAATGGCCTGGGGGAGCTCGGTAGGCGGCACCACTTCGGGCGTAACCGACTGCCACACCGGGTTGTTGAGCGCCCCGCCCAGGCCCAGCAGAAACGTAAGGCCCAGCAGCAGCCACGGCGACGAAAGGCCGCCGAAAGCCATGGCCGCCAGCAGCAGCGCCACCAGCGCCATCCAGCTCTGGGTGAGGATGAGCAGCTTGCGCCGGTCCACTAAATCGGCCAGGGCGCCGGCGGGCAAACTCAGCAGAAACACGGGCAGCGCCGAGGCCGTTTGCAGTAGCGCCACCAGCACGGGCGAAGGCGTCAGCTCGGTCATCAGCCCCACGGCCCCCACGTTCTGCATCCAGGTGCCCACATTCGACACGAACGAGGCAATCCACAGCATCCGAAAAATCGGGATTTTCAGCGGTGTAAACGGCGACGAGGAAGCCAAGCGGGGCGGGGTGAAAGAGTGAGCTGAAATTTAAGGCTAAGCAAAAGGGGATTGAACGGCAGTAGCGCGAAGCTTCCGCTTCGCTTGTCGCTGCACGATGTCGTTTGGCAGTTAGCAACGATACGCGAAGCGGAAGCTTCGCGCTACCGCCGTTCAGGTTGCGCTACTTGTTCGCCAATGCCAACGGCCGCTCGCCGATTTGCTGGCGCCACATGGCGTAGTAGAGGCCGCGCTGTTCGAGCAGCTCGGCGTGGCGACCGGCTTCGGCCACGTGGCCGCGTTCGAGCACAAAAATACGGTCGGCGTGCATAATGGTGCTCAGGCGATGAGCAATGAGGATGGTGATGTGCTGGCGCGAACCCGACAACTCCCGCACGGTCTGGCTGATTTCCTCCTCGGTAAGCGAGTCGAGGGCCGACGTGGCTTCGTCGAATACCAGCAGGGTGGGGCGGCGCAGCAGGGCCCGGGCAATGCTGAGGCGCTGCTTTTCGCCGCCCGATACCTTCACGCCGCCCTCGCCGATTACGGTGGCCAGGCCCAGTGGGGCGCGGGCCAGCAGCGAGTCGGCAGCCGCCTCGTGCAGTGCCTGCAGGCACTGCTCGTCGGTAGCATTGGGAGCTACGAAGCGCAGGTTTTCGGCAATGGTACCGGCAAACAACTGGGTGTCCTGGGTAACAAAGCCGATTTGCTCGCGCAGCGTGTCGAGGTCGAGCTCGGGGCCGGGGATGTCGTTGTAGAGAATCTGGCCCGCGGCGGGCGGATACAGGCCCACCAGCAGCTTAACCAGGGTTGTTTTGCCCGAACCCGAGGGGCCTACAAAGGCAATGGTTTCGCCTAGCTTGGTGCGGAAACTGATGCCCGCCAGGGCCGGGGCGCTGGCCGTGAGGTGCTGAAAATGCACATCGTCGAACTCCAGCGTCTCAATCTGCTTGATGGCTTTGGGGTGCTCGGGCTTGATTTCCTTGGGCGTATCGAGAATCTGCTGGTAATTGGCCAGCGAGGCCTCGGTTTCGCGGTACACGTTGATGATGGTGCCCATTTCCTGCAGCGGCCCGAAAATGGCGAACGAGTAGATGAAGAACGAGAAGAACTCGCCCACCGAAATCGTCTGCCGCACCACCAGAAACAGCAGCATCAGCAGAATTACATTCCGCATCAGGTTCACGAACGTTCCCTGAATAAACGACAACGACCGCAGGTAGCGCACCTTACGCAGTTCCAGCTTCAGGATTTTCTCGGTCGTAGCGTTCAGGCGTAGCGTTTCCTGCTGGGCCAGCCCGAGGCTCTTAATCAGCTCAATGTTGCGCAGGCTTTCGGTAGTAGAGCCCGCCAGGGCCGTGGTTTCGGCCACAATGGTCTTCTGAATCACCTTGATGCGCTTGCTCAGAAACAGGCTCAACGAGCCCAGCAGCGGAATCGTGAGGAAGTAAACCACCGCAATGGGCCAGTATACGCTCAAGGCGTACCAGGTCACGAACACAATGCCTACCAGCGAGATAAACAGGATGTTGACGAAGCTTTGGATGAGCTTCTCCACGTCGGTGCGCACCTTTTGCAGCTTGCCCAGGGTTTCGCCCGAGCGCTGGTCTTCGAACACCTGGTAGGGCAGCTCCAGCGAATGGCGCAACCCGTCGGAGTACAATTCGGCCCCCAGGCGCTGGGTGATGACGTTGGTGTAGTAGTCCTGAAAGTTTTTGGCGATGCGCGACACCATAGCCACGCCCATAGCCTGCAGAATCAATAGGCCCGCCCCGCCCGTGAGGAAGGCGTAAAACCCGTTTTCGAGGGCGCTGGTGCCGGCCTTTACCACGTGCCGGTCGATAATCTGGCGGAAGATGTAGGGGTCGAGCAGGGAAAATACCTGGTTGATGGCGGCCAGCAGAAGAGCCAAGGCCAGCAGCCCCCGGTAGTGCCGAAGGTAGGAGTAGAGGATGTTCATGCAATAGAAGGAGAATTGAAGGAGAAGCTACAAGTCTGGTAGAAGGTTTTGCTGCACGCACGCGGTCTGGCGCCCCCACCGCAATGCGTATGCAGCACAAAGCAGCGTTGAGCAATGGCTTAGAACCGAGGATTTGCCGTATGCGTACCGATGGTACCACGCTGCTGCTATACCGTGGCTACGCTTTGGCCCCAACAGACGGGTGCTCAGGGTGCCACTCGAACAACTTCGGCCGGATGCGCGGGTTGCCTCAATACGAAATGCAAAGTACGCAGGGCACCACCCGAACAACTTCTACTTCCTTCACTGCTTACCCCATGTTGTTGAAAACCAAAATTCCCCTGCGTTATATATTTGGTGGAATAAGAACTGAATTGTTTTTTGTCTTCGTCTATGCCGGCCTTATTGCGCTTGAAGATAAATATATTCACCTGATCAGTATCGCCATTCCGCTGAGTGTACCCATGGTGCTGGGCACGGTTCTGTCGCTGCTGCTGGCTTTCAAATCCAACCAGGCCTACGACCGATGGTGGGAGGCCCGTATCGTTTGGGGAGCCGTTGTCAATGATTCCCGGACCCTGGTGCGGCAGATTCTCTGCTTTGCGGAAACGCCCTACGACTCCGAGGAAATGCAAAACTGGCAGACGCGACTAACCAACCGGCAGATTGCCTGGCCCCACGCGCTGGGCATGACGTTGCGCAAGCAGATGGAACCGGAAAAAATCCGCGCCTATGTATCGCAGCAGGAGTTGGAGTTCGTCGCCACGCACGAAAATATTCCCAATGCTCTGTTACAGCTCCACGCCCAGGATTTACGCTACGCCCTGCAACAAGGCTGGATCAACCGCTACCAGCAAATAGAATTAGACAATACGCTAACCAAGCTAACCGACTCCATGGGACGGTGCGAGCGAATCAAGAATACAGTGTTTCCGGTCACGTACTCTTTGTATACTCATTTTTGCCTGTTCTTTTTCGTGATGCTGTTGCCCTTTGCGCTTCTCGACGTATTTGGTATTCTGGAAGTATTTATCGTGCTGGCCATTTCGACAGCCTTTTTTCTGATTGAGAAAATGGCTATCCACTTACAGGACCCCTTCGAAAATAAGCCAACCGACACACCGGTAACTGCCATTGCCCAAACCATCGAGCGAAACCTGAAAGAGATGATCGGTGACCATCAGGCCGTGCGCCAGGTAAAGGCCCCCGATTCGCACTATTTCATGCTGTAGGGAAGGCGCCTCCGTTAGCAAAACAGCCGCAGGTACGCATGCTACGCGTTGCATATACCCGGCACTTGGCTACAAGAGTATGCTCAGCCTTGTGCTGAACCCGAAAGCAGTATTATGCCGCATTAATTAGACTGTCATGCTGAGTCTGTCGAAGCATCTCTACCGCTTCGTCGAATGACTGCTACGGAGCGACAGAGATGCTTCGACAGGCTCAGCATGACGGTCTTTTTGACTTTCTAAACAGCTTCATTGCTTAAAGCCTTACCCCAATACCCGGCCCGAACAGGAAGAACATTTTACCCTTATTAACCAGGTAACCAGCGCCCAGATAAAGCGGGAAGGTGAGCTTGGCGTCGGAGCGGGTAGGGTATACCGAACCCAGCACCACCAGGCCCAGGTCGCGGGAGGCGTTGGCGTTCTGGCTCAGGTTGAAGGCGTTGAGGGCCACGAAGCCCGCGCCTATTTTGTAAGGGCGCAGCTTATTTATCTTATTGGGATTGTAGAAGCTCAGTTGCGCCAGGGTAGCCAGGCTAATGCCGCTGAAGGCCGTATAGTTGTTGACTTCGCCGCCCCCGAGTTGCTTGGTGAGCAAGCCGGCCGGGAAGCTGATGTCGATATCGAACTTGACGCGGCGCTGTAGCACCAGTTCCAGCCGCTGCGTAAAGCCAGGTTCCTGGTACTGCGCCTGGGTATGCTTCACGGTTACAATAATCTTGCTCCAGTCGTCGAAATCGTAGGTTTTGCGGGCACTCAGCAGGTTGTTCAGGCTGATGTTGCCCACTTGGCACTGCTTATCCTGATAGAAGGGCGCACGCACCGATTTACCGTCAGGACATACCACCACGTTGTCGATGGTGCGCAGCTCAATCAGGTCGCCCTTAGCGTTCTGGGTTCTGATTTCGAAGGTCAGGTATTGCTTGCCATAAAGCTGCTCAGGCGAATCGATGGCCCCCGTGTTGAAGCTAAACACTACGTCGCGGATGGTGCGGTCGTAGAGGATGGGGCCATTGAGGCGGGTGATGGGCCGCACCGCCTCGCCGAAGGTAACGCCCACGAAATCGAGCGGGTGGGGCTTCTGAAACTCGCGCACCGCCAGCGCGAAGCCGGTGCTCTGGCCGGCGTTGTCAATGGCAATCCGCTTCTTGTCGATATTCACGGGCACCTGCACCCGGTACACCACGGCGGCATCCGAGCGTACGCTCGAATCGGAGGGTACCACGCGCACGTCTTCAAAATGAAAACGCCCCCGCAGCAGGGCTACGCCTTCGAGGCGCACGTCCACGGTTTCGCCCGGGTTCACTGTGTTGGTGCTGGTCCAGTCGCCGCCGCGGTGGCGCACGCTTAGGCCCGTAATGGCTGTGGGGGGCGAAATATTGAAGTTGGTGATGTACTTGGCCTGGTCGTTTTCCTTGATATAAAGGTAGCTTTCGGCCTGGCGGTGGGTGTTGTACACGCGCAGCCAGCACAGCACCCGGTCGTTGGTCAGGTACTGGCGCGTAAACAGCTCGGCAATCAGCGTTCCGCCGGCTTCTTCCTGGTCTTCAATGCGGTAGGTGCGCTTGAGGCTAAAGGTGCGGCCGTTATCCAAAATTAACTCTACGCCCTTGCGGCGCGACTCCTCATCGAGCGTAACTTCCTTCTTATCAACGCTGAGAAAGCGTAGCCGCGAGGCTTTCACGGTGAACTCCTGGCGCAGCGGGGGCAGGGCGAAGGTAGCGCGGCGGTTGCGGTCGGTGAGGAAGGGCTGCTCGGTTTGGGGCTGGAGCGTGAGCACCCGGGTGCCGAGGGCATTGGGCAGTACGTGCAGGCGAAGGGTGCCTTTTTCGCGGTCGAGGCGGTAGTCAATATCCTGGCCGCGGGTCCATTCGGGGCTCAGGCGGATGTTTTTGGAGTTGTTGCTGCTCAGTTCGAACACCTTTTCTTCGCCCACAAACAGTTCCGTATCGGCCGGCCGCAACTCCAGCGTGGTGCGCGTGACGGGCAGCAGCCGCACGGTTTGGGTGCGGGGCGCAAACCCGCTCGCCACGGCCGGCTGCTGGAACGTCAGACTCAGAAAGCGGGCATCGGCCAGGTTGCGGAAGCGCAGCTTGGCCTGATAATACTGGCCGCCGTCCATGGCCGTCAGCGAATCGAGCAGCGTGAAATCGGCCGAGCGCTGCAGGTGTAGCGGGCCGGCGGTGGGGTCGGCGGGGGTAATCCGCAGTTCGGCCGCATCGTCGCCGGGGCGGTAGGAAAAGTAGAGGTGGGGCTCGTCCTGTACCAGCGCCATGTTGCGGCTTAGGTAGAAGGCAGTGGTATCGAGGCGCAAACTCAGTTCGCGTAGCAGCGGCGGAAGCGGAGCCTGCTGGGCGCGGACATTCAGGGCCAGGCCCAGCACTAGCAGTAGGGCGGGCAGCAGTTGGCCCGCCCGTAATCCGGACAAATAAAACACGGCAACAGAAGAAAAGCGGCTCCCGACCCACCGGCAGCCCGTGCAAAGGTAGGGGCCTACGCCGGGCCGTTGCACGGGGCCGCCGCTTTTTACCGGAAATTTGAGCGGAGCAGTCGGAAAAGCAAAAAGGCTTTCCGCAGTGCGAAAAGCCTTTTGTAGTCCGTAGGGGAATCGAACCCCTGTTGGTAGAATGAAAATCTACTGTCCTAACCCCTAGACGAACGGACCGGTTGGAAAACGGAAGCGTTTTTCCGTTTTGGTGGTGCAAAGATACGGGCCGGTTTATTTCAGGCAAGCTTTCGGTTGAAAAAAAGCGGAAAATTCGGGTAAGTAAAACAGAATCAGCCGGATTGTTTTGGCAATTACTGCATGCAAGAGCCCAGTTGGTTCCTGGGTCTGAGGGCGAGTTGGACTACGGCAGCACCGTGCCGGCCGATTTCTCCCAGGTGCATATGCCTGAATCCGGCGGCATATTGTATCTGTAGACTGCTACTGCTGTTTTAAATACAAGCAGTTATAACACCGCCTAACTTGTACCTCTCGCCCGTTTGTACTGAGCTTATCCCTGAATAGTATTATGCTAATCCGTTCAATAGTCGTTTATCGAACTTGTCAAACAAAACCAGCAAGCATTCGACTGCTAAAAATAGCGCAACTAATTGAATATCAATGAAAAAAGCCACCCTTTAGAGGTGGCTTTTTTGTAGTCCGTAGGGGAATCGAACCCCTGTTGGTAGAATGAAAATCTACTGTCCTAACCCCTAGACGAACGGACCGGCTAGAAACGGAAGCGTTTTTCCGTTTTGGTGCTGCAAAGATAGGAAGCTGTCTGCGAGGCGCAAGGGTTGGATGGGAAAAAAGGGGCTTCCGGCGAGAAATGGGCTGATTTTCAGTCGGAAAAAAACGCGTTCCGCGGGCGAACGTCCCCGAAAACAGCGCCCGTAGTGACCCGGAAGGTCCACAATCGGCTCCCGATTTGGGTATCCGCCCCCGGCCCATTACCTTCGTTGCGTGTTTTCACCCCGGCCTTCGCGGCCGATAAACTTCCCACTCCCCCTACTACTATGGCTAAAATTAAAGTTGCCATCAACGGCTTCGGGCGCATCGGCCGCCTCACGTTCAAGGCGCTGCTCTCGCGCGACAACGTGGAAGTCGTGGCAATCAACGACCTGACCGACAATAAAACCCTGGCCCACCTGCTCAAGTACGACTCCGTACACGGCCGTTTCCCGGGTACGGTTGAGTTCGACGACAACAGCCTGACCGTGAACGGGCAGCACATCGTGGCTCTGTCGGAGCGCGACCCCAAGCTGTTGCCCTGGGGCGACATGGGCGTTGATGTGGTGCTTGAAAGCACGGGCCGTTTCGTGGATGAGGCCGGCGCAGGTCAGCACATCACCGCTGGTGCCAAGAAAGTCGTGATTTCGGCCCCCGCCAAAGGCAATATCCCTACGGTAGTGCTCGGCGTGAACGAGGACATTCTGACGGGCGACGAAACCATTATTTCGAACGCCAGCTGCACTACCAACTGCCTGGCCCCGATGGCCAAGGTGCTCAACGACACGTTCGGCATCGAGAAGGGCTTCATCACCACGGTGCACGCCTACACCTCCGACCAGAGCCTGCAGGATTCGCCGCACTCGGACCTGCGCCGCGCCCGCGCCGCCGCCCTGAGCATCATCCCAACCAGCACGGGTGCTGCCAAGGCCGTTGGTCTGGTGCTGCCCGAGCTGAAGGGTAAGCTCGACGGTATTGCCATGCGCGTGCCAGTTCCAGACGGCTCGACCACTGACCTGACCGTGCTGCTGAAGCGCGAGGCCACGGCCGAGGAAATCAACGCGGCCATGAAAAAGGCGGCTGATGGTGACATGAAGGGCATTCTGGAGTTCAGCACCGACCCGTTGGTTAGCGCCGACATCATTGGCAACCCCCATAGCTGCATCTTCGATTCGGAGCTGACTTCGGCCAATGGTACGTTGGTGAAAGTGGTAGGCTGGTACGACAACGAAGCCGGCTACAGCGCCCGCACCGCCGACCTCATCAAGATGCTGGGCGACAAAATGAACGGCTAGTTTACAAGCTGTTAGCTGAGAGCTGTTAGCTCAACATGCTACGTGAACCGTTCGTAGAACGTCATTCAGAGCGAAGCGAAGAATCTCGCGTGTTAATCGTCAGGGTAATTCCCAACGATTTCACGCGAGATTCTTCGCTTCGTTCTGAATGACGTTCTTTTGTTGTCAGCTTCCGGCCTTCTACTGGAAAGCTAACAGCTAACAGCTCTCAGCTAACAGCTCAAAAAAATGCGTGTCTGCTTTATTTTAAACCCCATGTCCGGCACTGACCGGAGCCAGAATGTGGCGGCGCTGCTCACGGAGCACGCCACGGCGGCCGGGGCCGAGTTTGATATTATGCCCACGCAGTATGCCGGCCACGCCGAGGAGCTGGCCCGCAAGGCCGCCGCGGCCGGCTGCCGGGTGGTGGTAGCCGTGGGTGGCGATGGGACCGTGAACGAGGTGGCCCGGGGCCTGCTAGGCACCGGCACGGCGCTGGGCATCGTGCCCCGGGGCTCGGGCAACGGCCTGGCCCGCCACCTGCACGTACCGCTCGATTTGCCCGCCGCCGTGCGTCGGGTTTGCAGCCCCACTTTTCAGCGCATCGACGCGGGCCGCATCAATGGGTATTGGTTTTTCTGCACCGCCGGGCTGGGGTTTGATGCCCACGTGAGCCGCATGTTTGCCCAGGCCGGCACCCGCGGGCTGGCTACCTACGTGAAAGTGGCCCTGTGCGAATACCGCAACTACCGCCCCACCGCCGTGCAGCTGACGCTGGAAAACGAGGCTGTGCGCGACACCCACTGCTACGTGCTGGCTTTTGCTAACGCCTCGCAATACGGCAACAACGCCTACATCGCGCCCCGCGCCAATATCCAGGACGGCCTGCTCGACCTCTGTCTGATTGACGCGCTGCCCATCTGGCGGGCCGTGCAGGTGGGCGTAGGGCTGGCGCTGGGCACGTTGCCCACCTCGGGCGGCGCCCAGTTCCACCGCAGCCGCCACATCCGGGTGCAGGCCGCCGCCCCGCTGGGCTTCCACGTCGATGGTGACTACGTGGCCGACGCCACCGACTTTGAGGTGCTGCTGGAGCCGCTGGCGCTGGAAGTGGCGGTGTAGGGGTGAGAGAGTGACTCGGTGAGTGAGTGAATTATCGAGCGGCGCAGAAAGAACGGGTCATGCTGAGCGAAGGCGCAGCCGCAGTTGAAGCATCTCTACCGCTTCGTCGTAATAGTCAGGGTTACCATTGCAGTAGAGATGCTTCGACTCCGCTACGCTGCGCTCAGCATGACGTTCGTATTTTCCCTAATCCCTAATCCCTAATCCCTAATCCCTAATCCCTAATCCCTAATCCCTAATCCCTAATCCCTAATCCCTAACCATGAAAATCAACCGACAGGGTGTGGTGTACTCCACGAATCCCGAATTCAGCTACGACGAACCCACCGAACAAACGGCCGCTACGCTGCCGCCCCAGCAGCAAAACCTGCGCGTGCAGCTCGATAAGAAGTCGCGCGGGGGCAAGCAGGTGACGCTGATAACCGGCTTTGTGGGCCAGGAGGCTGACTTGCAGGCGCTGGGCAAACTGCTCAAAACCCGCTGCGGCGTCGGCGGCAACGCCAAGGACGGCGAAGTCATCATTCAGGGTGATTTCCGCGATAAAGTGCTGGCGTTGCTGCTCGAAAAGGGCTACAAGGCGAAGAAGGCCGGCGGCTGAGGGAGTCGGGCTCAGGTGCGCTTCGGCATGGGGCCGCGCGTGATTAACTGCCAACTTCTTTCCAGTGCCTACTGGCTGGCCGCTGCTCCGGCGCAGCCGTACACCCTACTTCCCTCATCAAGCCCCGCGCCCGATGCCCGACACTATGCTGCCGCATGTTTCCAATGCTTACACCCAGGTTGAAGAAACGGTAGTGCACGCGGTGCTCTGGCTGAAGCTGGGCGCCGAGGCCATTGGGGCGGGCATTATTGTGTTGGGGATTTTACTAGCGGGCTATTATTTCGTCAAAGCTCTGCTGGCGCGCCGCACGGCCGATTTTACGGCCATCCGCCTCACGCTGGCCCGCTACCTGGCGCTGGCCCTCGAATTCCAGCTCGGGGCCGATATTCTTTCCACTACCATCGCGCCGAGTTGGGAGCAGATTGGCAAACTCGGGGCCATTGCCGTCATCCGGACCGCCCTCAACTTCTTCCTCTCGCGCGAAATGAAGGATGAGCACCGCGCCGCCGCCGAGCACCACGTGCAGCGTCAGGCCCGCCAACAGGAGTAGATTTCTAGTGCTTCGCGCTTAGTGCATAGTGCTTAGGATGCGTACAATCAGCAATCCAAGCACTATCCACTAAGCGCGAAGCTCAAAATTATTGGTCAATGGGGCGCGAAGAACGGGCAACGCACTGGTAGTTCGGGCGTCGACGGTGGCCGAACTTGCGACGGCAAAGGGCTACTTTGCTACTTCCTGCAACTTCCTCCTCCCATGATGCTTTCTTTCCCCCCTTCGTGGCGGCCCGGCCGCAGCTTGCTGCTACTGCTCACGCTCGTCTGGACTACTACCCTGGCTCGCGCCGAAGAGCGGCTCCAGTCGCCCGATAAGCAGCTTACGCTCAGCGTAAACCTGGCCCCCGACGGTACGCCCACGTACAGCCTCACCTACAAGGGCCGTACGGTGCTCAAGCCCGGCCAGCTGGGCCTGGAGCTGAAGGGCACGCCCAGCCTCACCAACGGCTTCGTGCAGACCGATGCCGTCCGCAAATCCATTGACGAGAGCTGGAACCCGGTGTGGGGCGAGGTGAAAACCATCCGCAACCACTACAACGAACTAGCCCTCACGCTCACGCAGCCCGCCACCAAGCGCACGATGCTGGTACGGTTCCGGCTGTTTGATGATGGCTTGGGCTTCCGCTACGAGTTTCCGCGCCAGCCCGAGCTGGGCTACTTCGTGGTGAAGGAGGAGAAAACCCAGTTTGCCCTGGCCGGCGACCACAAGGCCTTCTGGCTGCCCGGCGACTACGACACCCAGGAGTACAGCACCGTCACCTCCAAGCTCTCGGAAGTGCGCGGGCTGATGAAGGCGGCCGTAACGCCCAACGCCTCGCAGCATACCTTCTCGCCCACCGGCCTGCAGACGCCGCTGATGCTGAAAAGCCAGGACGGGCTCTACATCAACATCCACGAGGCCGCGCTGGTCGATTACTCTACCCTGTCGCTCGACCTCGACGATAAGACGTTTACGCTCAACGCCCACCTTACGCCCGATGCGCAGGGCAACAAGGGCAACCTGCAGACGCCCAACACCTCGCCCTGGCGCACGATTATTGTCAGCGACCGGGCCGCTGGCATCCTCGAATCCAAGCTCGTGCTCAACCTCAACGAGCCCTCCAAAATAAAGGATACCAGCTGGATTAAACCCATCAAATACGTGGGCGTGTGGTGGGAGATGATTACGGGCAAAAGCTCGTGGTCGTACACCGACATGGAGAACATCAAGCTCGATTCCATCGACTATTCCAAGGTGAAGCCCAACGGCACCCACGCCGCCAATACGGCCCACGTGAAGGAGTACATCGACTTCGCCGCCAAGCATAAAATTGGCGGTGTACTGGTAGAGGGCTGGAATATCGGGTGGGAAGACTGGTTCGGTAAGCACAAGGAGTACGTGTTCGACTTTGTGACGCCGTACCCCGACTTCGACGTGGCCGAGCTCAGCAGCTACGCCAAGAGCAAAGGCGTTAAACTGATTATGCACCACGAAACCAGTGGCGCGGCCCGCAATTACGAGCGGCACCTGGACTCTGCCTTCCAGTTCATGAATAAGTACGGCTACGATGCCGTGAAAACCGGCTACGTGGGCGACGTGCTGCCGCTGGGCGAGTACCACTACAGCCAGTGGCTGATCAACCATTACAACTACGTGCTGGAAAAGGCGGCCAAATACCGCATCATGGTCAATGGCCACGAGGCCGTGCGCCCCACCGGCCTGTCGCGCACCTACCCCAACCTTATTGGCAACGAGGCGGCCCGGGGCACCGAGTATGAGGCGTTTGGCGGCAACAACGCCGACCACACCACCATCCTGCCCTTCACCCGCCTCATTGGCGGCCCCATGGACTACACGCCGGGCATCTTCCAGACCAAGGTGAGTGCCTACAATCCCAAGAACAACTCCTTCGTGCACAGCACCCTGGCCCGGCAGCTGGCCCTGTACGTCACCATGTACAGCCCGCTGCAAATGGCCGCCGACCTGCCCGAAACCTACAACAAGTTCCTCGATGCCTTCCAGTTCATCGAAGACGTACCCGTGGACTGGGACGACACCCGCATCCTCGAAGCCGAACCCGGCGACTACATCACCATCGCGCGGCTGCAGAAGGGCGGCAGCAGCTGGTTCGTGGGCAGCACCTGCGACGAGCAGGGCCGCACCAGCACCGTTGACTTCAGCTTCCTGAAACCGGGCAAAAAGTACGAGGCCACCATTTACGCCGACGGCAAGGGCGCCCACTACGAGACCAACCCGCAGGCCTACGCCATCCGCAAAATCACCGTTACCAGCAAGAGCAAGCTCAAGCAGTACTGCGCCCCCGGCGGCGGCTACGCCATCAGCGTGGTGGAGAAGTAAGCGTTAAAGTCAAAGCAGAACCGGCTGTCATCCTGAGCAGCGCGAAGGACCTATACGGAGGCTATTATCTGATAGTAGCTTCTGTATAGGTCCTTCGCGCTGCTCAGGATAACAGTCGGTTTTATTTGCTCCCTTTACCTCCTGGCTTCAATCAAGCGTAGCGCCCGCTCCACGTCTTCCGGCGTATCAATACCAATTGTTTCCAGCTCGGTTTCGGCGGTTTGGATGGGGTAGCCGGCTTCGAGCCAGCGGAGCTGTTCGAGGCTTTCGGCCAGCTCCAGGGGCGAGGGCGGCAGCTGGGTGAGGGCGCGCAGCACGTCGGGACGGTAGGCGTAAAGGCCGATGTGGCGCAGGTAGCAATGGTAGGCCAGCCACTCGGTGGGCGCGTGCTGGCGCTGGTAGGGCAGGGGGTGGCGGCTGAAATACAGCGCCCGCCCCCGGCTGTCGAGCACCACTTTGGGCAGGTGCGGGCTGAACAGCTCCTCCTCGCTGACAACCGGCTTTACCAGCGTCCCGATTTGCGTGGCGGGGTCGGCAAACAGGGCCAGCAGCGCGTTTATCTGGTCGGGATGAATGAAGGGCTCGTCGCCCTGGATGTTGACGACGCAATCGGCCGTGATGCCCAGCTGCTCGTAGGCGTCGCGCACGCGGTCGGTGCCGCTGGGGTGGTTGGGGCTGGTGAGCACGGCCTCGCCGCCGAAGCCGCGCACATGCGCCAGAATCCGCTCGTCGTCGGTGGCTACTACCACCCGTTGCAGGTTGGCCTGCTGGGCCTGCCGCACCACGCGTTCTATCATGGTCTGGCCACCGAGGTCGATGAGCGGCTTGCCGGGCAGGCGGGTGGAGGCGTAGCGGGCGGGAATGATGCCGATGGCAAGCATAGGGATGGAGTGAAAAAGGCGAAGCGCAAGAAACGGCAAATGCGGCGAATTGCCAGCCGCATGGTGCCGGGCGGCCCCAAAATAACCGGATTACAGGCTACGGGGGCGGTACTAAAGCCCGAATCCGTAACTTTAGGCAAAGTTTATGCGGCTGCGTTGGTTTCGGCCCGCTTATCCGCTTCGTGTTCTGCTTTCTTATGTCCCGATTTTCGTTGCTGACCGCCGCCCTTGTCCTCTCCGGCTTTTCCGCGTGGGCGGCTCCCGCGCCGGTGGCTCCGCCCGATTCCATCGGGGTGGAATACCGCAACAACAAGCTGCTGATTCGCCACCGCGTAACGGCCGGCGAAACCATTTACGGCCTCGCCCGCCGCTATAAAGTGCCCGTCGAGGACATTGTGGAGGCTAATTCGGGCCAGAAGGGGCAGCTTAACATGGGCCAGATAGTGCTCATTCCGCGCACCCGGGTGGTACTCACGCCTGCGACTCCAGCCCGGCCCGCGGCCCCCGTAGCAGTGGCCGCGCCCGCATCGGCTGCCACGCGCGCGCTGGCCACCGACGCCAGCGGCAACCGCGTGTACAAAGTAACGCCCGGCATGACGCTCTACGCCATTGCCCGCCGCTTCCAGACCACGCCCGCCGAGCTGGCCCGTCTCAACGGCTTCGACGCCGACCACAGCGTGCGGGTGGGCGAAGTAATTATTGTGTCGGCGCCCGCCACCGGTGCGGCTGGCCCTGCCGCCCCCGTAGTGGCCGCCACCAAGCCCACGGCCCGCGAGAAAGCCGTGGCCCGCGACGCCGAGCGCGAAAAGGCCCGCGACGAAGCCACTTCGCCGGCCGTTACGCCCGAGCCCGCCGACGCCAAAGAGGCACCCGCCCCGGTGCGCGTCAACGAAGCCAGCCGCCGCGTCACGGAAAGCGGTCTGGCCATGGTTATCCCCACCGATGCCTCGGACAAATACCTGGCCTTGCACAAAACGGCCGCCGTGGGCACCATCATGGAGGTGCGCAACATCATGAACGGCCAGGCGGTGTACGTGCGCGTTATCGGCCGCCTGCCCGACACCGGCGAAAACGACAAGGTGCTGCTGCGCCTCTCCAAGCGCGCCGTGCAGCGCCTGGCCACCCCCGACCAGCGCTTCCGCGTAGAAACCAGCTACGTGCCGTAGGCTGGTAGTGAGCGTTATACCGCCCAGAACGTCATTCTGAGCAGCGCGAAGAATCTCGCGTGCCAAAGTAACTAAGGTAAGTCCACCACAACGTCAGCACGCGAGATTCTTCGCGCTGCTCAGAATGACGTTCTGGGTGTGCTGCTATTCCATCACACTACTGCATGAACCACGCCCAGGTGCGGGCGCTGCTCGACGAGAAGTACCGCCGCTACGACCAGCCCGGCTTTATTGCCCTCGACCCCGTCAGCATTCCGCACCAGTTCTCGGCGCGGGCCGACGTGGAAATCAGCGCCCTGTTTGCGGCGGTGCTGGCCTGGGGGCGGCGGCCCACTATCATCAGCAAGTGCCGGGAGCTGCTGCAGCGCATGGATAACGCGCCCCACCAGTTCATCACCCAGCACCACGACGACGACCTGAAGCGCCTGCTGGGCTTCTGCCACCGCACGTTCTGCGACACCGACCTGCTGTATTTCGTGCACTGGCTGCGCTGGTACTACGGCCAGCACGCGTCGCTGGAAGACGCTTTCCTGCAAGGCGCTACTCAAAAGCATCGGCTGGAGAACTTCCACACCCTGTTCTTCAGCCTCGACGACGCGCCCCAGCGCACCCGCAAACATGTGGCCACGCCCGCCCGTGGCTCGGCCTGCAAGCGCCTGAACATGTACCTGCGCTGGATGGTACGCCCCGATGAGCACGGCGTGGATTTCGGCCTTTGGACGCGCCTCTCGCCCGCCGACCTCATCTGCCCCTGCGACGTGCACGTCGAACGCGTGGCCCGCCGCTTGGGCCTGCTGGAGCGCAAGCAGGTCGATTGGCTGGCCGCCGAAGAGCTGACGGCCCACCTGCGCACCTTCGACCCGCTCGACCCCGTGAAGTACGATTTCGCGCTGTTTGGCCTGGGCGTGGAAGGGGAGATGTAATGCCGTATAAATCTTAAAAGTATATTTAGTAATGGACTCGGAGAACCAGCATCCGTACCAAAATCAGCTACCACCAGCGCCTGACGCCGTTAAAGAGAAACCAATAGTGAACATCCAGCGCGAGAAATCTTTCTTTGAAAGGCCAATAGGAAATGTAGCGGGCTGGCTGATATTAGTTATGCTGGTGTATTTTAGCTGGTATCTGCTCACACATGGTCTCGATCCAGAGAAGTCAGTGCTATTAGTAGTGCTGACATACGGTAACTTCTTGGCGTATTTATGGCGCTGGTGGGATGGGCGCAGAAAAAGGAGAGCGTAACTAGAGGTCACAGTGGAGCTTGCAAATTCAGCGAATCTTTCCTGGGCCATTTGCTGTTTACCTTCGCACTGCCATCCAATTACCCAGTACCTACTACCTAGCACCCAATTTGATTCTTCCCCAGAATTTCGAGCAGAAAATCGGCTTCTCCCAACTGCGGGACATGCTTAACGAGTTGTGCCTAAGCGGCCTGGGCCGTCATTTTGTCGGCAAGATGAGCTTTCAGACGCAGGCCGAGACCCTGCAGAAGCTGCTGCTGCAAACCGACGAGTTCCGCCAGCTGCTCAACAGTGGCGTTGATTTCCCGAGCAGCCACTACCACGATGTAAACCAGTACCTGGTGCGGGCCAACCTGCCGGGTTCCTACCTCGACGTGTCGGCGTTCTTCGCCATCAAGATGAGCCTGCGCACCATCCGCGAGGCCCTCACGTTTTTCTCGCGAGCCGAGGACGACCTGTACCCCACGCTGCGCCTGCTGGGCATCGGTGTGCAGGTCGACCGTAACTTGCTGGCCGCCATGGACAAGGTGGTGGACGACGAGGGCCAGGTGCGCGACGACGCTTCGCCGCTGCTGCGCCAGTTGCGCCAGGAGCTGATTTCGCGCCAGATGATGCTGCGCAAGCAGATTGGTAGCATCCTGCGCCACGCCCGCCAGCAGGGCTGGGTGCCCGAGGGCGCCGAGCCCACCATCCGGGGCGGACGGCTGGTGCTGCCGGTGGTGGCCGAGCACAAGCGCCGCGTGAAGGGCCTGATTCATGACGAGTCGGCCACCGGCCAGACGGTATACATCGAGCCCGAGGCCGTGTTCGAGCTCAACAACGACATCAAGGACCTCGACAATGCTTACCAGCGCGAGCTGATGCGCATTCTCACCCAGCTCACGGCCCAGCTGCGCCCCCACATTCCGGACCTGCGCAAGGCCTACCAGTATCTGGGCCTCATCGATTTCATTCGCGCCAAGGCTCAGTTGGCCCGCCGCATCGAGGCCACACTGCCCGTGCTGCACCCGCAGCCCATGATGCGCTGGAAGCAGGTGCGCCACCCGCTGCTCTACCTCACCTTCCTGGCCCACGCCAAAGACGACCCCCGCGAAGTGGTGCCGCTCGATATTGAGCTGACGCCCGAGCAGCGCATCCTGCTGATTTCGGGGCCCAACGCCGGCGGTAAGTCGGTGAGCATGAAAACGGTGGGGCTGGTGCAGTACATGCTGCAGTGCGGGCTGCTGATTCCGGCCGGCGAGAAGTCGGAGGCCGGCATGTTTGATGATGTGTTCATCGATATTGGTGATGAGCAGAGCCTGGAAAACGACCTGAGTACGTATTCGTCGCACTTGCTCAACATGAAGCAGTTCGTGACGCTGGCCAGCAAGTGCAGCCTGGTGCTGATTGACGAATTCGGTACCGGCACCGAGCCCAGCCTGGGCGGGGCCATTGCCGAGGCCGTGCTGGAGCAGCTCAACCGCGCCCGCGCTTTCGGCGTCATCACCACCCACTACACCAACCTGAAAAACTACGCCGAGCGCACGCCCGGTATCGTGAATGGGGCCATGCGCTACGACCCTGACAAGCTCCAACCCCTCTACCGCCTCGAAATCGGTAAGCCAGGCTCCTCGTTCGCCATCGAAATTGCCCGCAAGATTGGTCTGCCCCGGCAGATTGTGGAGCGGGCCAGCCAGCTCGTGGGCAAGGATAAAATCCGCTACGACCAGCTGCTCGAAGGCCTCGAAAAGGAGAAAACCGAGTTGGAGCACCACACCGCCGAAGCCGCCAAAGCCGAGCGCCGCCTGAAAAAAGCCGCCCAGGAATACCAGGACCTCAAACGCTTCCTCGACGACACCAGCCAGGAAACGCTACGCGCCGCCAAGGCTCAGGCCAAGATGCTGCTACGCGACACCAACCAGCAAATCGAGGCCACCATCCAGGAAATCCGCCTGGGCCAGGCCGACAAGGAGCGCACCAAGGAGGCCCGCGGCAAGCTCGACACCTTCGTGCGCGAGAAGCTGCAGATGGAGCCGCCCAAGGCCCGCGCCACCCGCGAGCTGGCCGACGCCGCTACCCTTAAAGTGGGCGACAAAGTGGCCCTGCTGGGCCAGGAGGGCCACGGCGAAATTATGGCCGTGAAGGGCAAAACGGCCGAGGTGTCGTTTGGCGGTATGAAAACCATCGTCAAGATTGGTCAGCTCGAAAAGCTGACGCGCTCCGAGATTCGGGAGCGGGAGAAGAAGGCGGCCCGGCTGGCCCCGGCCCAGTACGCCGGCTCCGGGGGCTTCAATACCACCAGCCGCATGGCCAGCTTCAACCCCACGCTGGACTTGCGCGGCGAGCGGGCCGAAGACGCCCTCACCAAAATCCGCAGCTACGTGGATGACGCCATCATGCTGGGCATTCCGGAAATCAAAATCCTGCACGGCCGCGGCAACGGCGTGTTGCGCCAGATTGCCCGCGACTACCTGCACCGCGCCCGCGAAGTAGCCAGCGTAGCCGACGAACACGCCGACCGCGGCGGCGACGGCGTGACGGTGGCCGTGTTGAAGTAGGATCACAGATGCTGCAGATGGCACAGATGGCACAGATTCGTTCTGGTACCACCGATTCGGGCGCTAGTGCTTAGTCAGGCGAATTCCTTAACCAAAAGCACGTCCTTTGCCAACGGATTCGGCGCATCAAGTGGCGAGGGATTATGGTATGGGTCTCTGCCAGGAAATGCCAGTACCCGCCTACCTTTAGCACCTCACGCAGACGCACTACATGCAGCTATCGGGCATCATCATTGGGGGCGGAATTGCGGGGCTGACGGCGGCCATCGCGCTGCAGCAGCGCGGCATTGCCGCCATTGTGTGCGAGGCGGCCCCGCAGATTCTACCGCTCGGGGCCGGTATCTGGATGGCCCCCAACGCCATGCAGGTGTTCGAGCGGCTGGGCGTGGCGGCCAAAATAAACGCCGGAGGCGTGCCCCTGACGGCCATTGAGGTGGTGGATGGGCAGATGCGGCCCATCATGCGCACCGACCAGGCGCGCATCCGGCAGCGGTTTGGGCACGGCACCACGGCCATCCGGCGGGCCACGCTACAACAGCTGCTGCTGGCCGAGATAGACCCGGCCCAGGTGCGGCTGGGCAAAGTCTGCGTGGGACTGGTGGATGATAACGAGGGCGTGAGCGTGACGTTTGCCGACGGCAGCACGCTGCGCGGAGCGTTTGTGGTGGGGGCCGATGGCATTCACTCGCCCATCCGCGAGCACCTGTTTCCGGGGCGGCGGCCGGCCGGCAAGGGGCATCTGGTATGGCGCGGCATGTCGGAAATTCACCTCGATGCGCATTTTAAAAAGGCCATTCGGGAGGCCTGGATGGGCGGGCTGCGGTTCGGCTTCTCCGAAATTGCCGATGGGGTGGTGGATTGGTTTGCGGCGGTGCCGGGCACGTTTGGCGGGGAGCGGGCCGGGCTGCTGAAGCGGCTGCAGGCGGCCTTCGCGGAGTTTGCTTACCCGGTGGGGGCCATTCTGGCGGCGGCGAGGGAGTCGGCCATCCTCAAAAACGAAATCATGGACATCGACCCGCTGCCCCACTGGCACCGGGGCCGCATCGGCCTGATTGGCGATGCGGCGCACGCCGCCACGCCTTACATGGGCCAGGGCGGCTGCCAGGCCGTGGAGGATGCTTTCGCCCTGGCCCTCAGCCTACAACAGCACCCGGATACGCCCGCCCAGGCCTTCGCCGCCCTGCGGGCGCTGCGCCACGCCAAGGCCCGCCACATCGTGCAAATGTCCCGGCTATTGGGCCGCGTGGGCTACCTGACCGGCAACGTCGGGGCGCTCCGCAACGCCGCCATGCGCGCCACCCCGCAGTGGGTCACGGAGCGGCAGTTTTGCGCGGTGTATGCGCTGAATTACTAGCAGTTGGTGGAACGGTGTAGCGACGCCTAGTGGCGTCTCGTCGTTCGCTCCGCTGGCCTTCGGTTGAACGGAATCGTCGGATGTTACATGTGCAAGCCATTCAACGACAAGACGCCACTAGGCGTCTCTACCTCAATCTGGCCCTTTTACAACAACAGCGCCCCATAAAACTTTCGGATGCGTGCCACTACCTCATCGGCCTGGGCCAGCACCATCCAATGCCATGCGCCGGGAATGATTTCAAGTTGGCCATGGGGGATTTGCGCAGCTAAAAACCGCGCTTGTGAGGGCGGGAAGTGCTTGTCCTTTTCGCCCCAGAGGATGAGCGTGGGGCACTGCACCTGCTGGTAGCGGGCGGGCAGGCGCGGCAGCTGCGCCTCGTAGCCGGCGCACATGCGCACCACCACCTCGCGCACGGCCGGCTGCCGGAACGTCTGCCACATTTCCCGTTGCAGCGCGGCCGACAGGCCCGGCCGGCCCCAGGGCAGAAACGTGTGCACCGCCCGCTGAAACACCAGCCACGGCAGGTGCCTCAGCAGCCGCTTGTTCAGCCCGAACCGCCGCAGCCAGCGGATTTCCCAGGACGTGGACGTATTGCCGTCGGCCAGGCAGTTCATCACCACTAGGCTGTGGATGCGCTCGGGGTAGGCGGCCGCGAACACCAGCGCCGGCTGCCCGCCCATGTCCTGCCCAAGGAGGTGGATTTTGGGCAGGCCCCAGGCGTCGAGCAGCGTGAGCAGGTGGCGGGCCAGCACCACGGGCGTGACCCCGCCGGGCCAGGCGGCGCTGTTGCCCTGGCCGGGCCAGTCGAAGGCGATGACCTGCTTATCGACCGCCAGAGCGGGCGCGATTCGGCTGAAAACCTGGAGGTTGTCGGGGTAGCCATGCAGCAGCACCACGGCTTCGCCCTGGCCCAGGCGGGCTACCCGCACGCGGTGGCCCTGCACGGTTTCCAGGGTGGTGTCAAGCATGGGCGGGCAGGTCGTGGGTGAGGCTGTCGGCGGCCAGGATGCCGGCAATGGCGCAGAAGCTCACCCACTGGCCGGGGTGCGTGGAGCTGCCGGTCAGGTACAGGTTTTTGATGGTGGGGCTGCGGTGGGCCAGCCGGCCTTTGCGCATGAGCTGGGCCGTCATCACGGGGTTCATGCTGTCGCGGTAGAGGTGGTAGTCGCGGCCCCACTCGAAGGTGGTGCGGCGGTGCAGCACCTGGTATTCGTCGATGCCTTCCTGCCACCAGGGCTCGGCCAGCTGCTCATCTAGGAGCTTTTGCTGGCCCTCGGGGCCCAGGCGGGCGGCTTCGGGGTGGGCCAGCGGGGAGATGAGGCGGGCCGGAAACCAACCGTCCTGCGCCAGCTCGGGAGCCAGCAGGCCGGGCTGCACGAAGGCCGTGCAGCCCTGGCCGCGCAGCTTGAAGCGCACGTAGTACGGCGGCCGGCGGCCCCGCACCGCCAGGTACACGCAGGTGCCCGGCGATTGCAGCGGCAACTGCCTGAGCTTCTCTTTCTGCGCTTCAGGAAAATCCTTCACCAGCTCCACGTAGGTGCCAATGCCGCTGGCATCGGAGAGTACTGCCCGGGCCGGCAGCTCCTCGCCCGCCACCGTGACCACCCCCGTGGCCGTGCCGTGCGGGGCCCGGATGCCAGCCACCTTGGTATTGAAGCGAAGCTCCACGCCGACGGCCAGGGCGGTGGCCAGCAGCAGCTCGGGCACGGCGCGCATGCCGCCGCGCGGCAGGAAGGCCCCCACGCCGTGAAACAGGCTGGGCACGAAGGCCATCGGGGCGGGGGCCTGGGCCATGGGCTGCCCGGCAATGTGCGTCCAGATGCCGATGCCGGCCCGCACTTGCGCCGGCAGCTCCGACTTCTCCAGCACGCCACCCAACGAGCTGAGCATGAAGGGCACGCTGCCCAGCGAGCCGTTGCGCAGCACATCCCACACCCCAGGGTGCGAGTGAAACGTGAGCGGCTGCACATTGCGGTGAATGGCCCCGGTGCGGGCCACGAAGGCCTGGTACTGCGCCCCGCTGCCGGGGTACTGGGCCTCGAAAGCCGCCGCGGTGGCCTCCAGGCTGCGGTCGAAGGCGGTGGTGGTACCGTCCTCGTGCAGCACGTGGTACACGGCCTCGATAGGCGTAAGCGGCAGCGCATCGAGCGCAATGCCGAGGTGGTCGAACGCCCACTCCAACCCCGGCTTGTCGAGCAGGATGTAGGGGCCGGCATCGAAAATGAAGCCGCCCGCCGTGAAGCCGGACGCCAGCCCGCCGGCCTGCGCCCGCGCCTCCAGCACCAGCACCGCGTGCCCCTGCCGCGCCAGCCGGATGGCGGCGCTCAGCCCCCCTACCCCGGCCCCGATTACGATGATTTTGGCGCAGGCAGAGGGTAGCATATCGACAAAGAAGAAGGTGGGCACGGCTGGTTGGCACAGCCACGGTACTGAACCACAAACATAGCGGTAAAAGGAACCGGCATCCGTCCGCCGTTGATTTTACGAGCCTCGAGAGGCGCTACGTACTTGTTTTGCACCGAAAACTCAAAATGCGGTGACAGCCGTTGCTAGTGCCGTGTCGGAATCTTATTCCGAATTGGTCGAGAAGTCTCGCTTTTTTTGGCAAGAAACTTCCCTGACGCAGCACTAGCTTAGATTGCAAAGCCGGATAACCGCTGTAACTGTATAGGCTGCAGATGGTACGGACGAAAAAGGATTCGTTCTGGTCCTACAGATTAAGGCGTTAATCCAGATTGCGAAACCGGACAACCACTGTAGGCGACCTAGAATGTGTGTTATTTGCTAATTGGTAACAGCAGAACGAATCTGTGCCATCTGTGCCATCTGCAACATCTGTGATTATGCATCCTCGCAACCCCCACAACGGCCGCTACGATTTCGCGCAACTCACGGCCGCCAGCCCCGCGCTTGCGCCCTTCGTGGTGTCCAATCCGGCCGGCGACAATAGCATCGATTTCGCCAACCCCGCCGCCGTAAAGGCCCTGAACCAGGCGCTGCTGCGGCAGCACTACGACGTGCAGCACTGGGACGTGCCGGCCGGCTACCTCTGCCCGCCCATTCCCGGCCGCGCCGACTACCTGCACTACGCCGCCGACCTGCTGGCTACTGATAACGCGGGCACCGTGCCCACCGACAAAGCCGTGCATGTGCTCGATATCGGGGTGGGCGCCAACTGCGTGTACCCCATCATCGGCAGTAAAGCCTACGGCTGGCGCTTTGTGGGCTCCGAAACCGATTCGGTAGCCCTGAAAGCAGCCAAAAGTATGGTGGCGGTTAACCCGGCACTGACGAACCGGGTGGAGCTGCGGGCACAAAGCCACCTGGCTTTTGTGTTCGAGGACATCGTGAAGCCCAAGGAGGAGTTTGACTTGGTGGTGTGCAATCCGCCGTTCCATTCCTCGGCCGAGGAGGCCGCCAGCGGCAGCCGTCGCAAGGGCCGCAACCTGGGCTACCCCAAAACGAGTGGTGCGCCGGTGCTCAACTTCGGGGGGCAGAATACGGAACTGTGGTGTGAGGGCGGCGAAGAGGGCTTTTTGAAGCGTATGGTGGCCCAGAGCGTGGGCGTGCGCGAGCGGGTGCTGTGGTTCAGCACGCTCATCTCCAAAAAGGAAACCCTGCCCAGCATCTACCACTTCCTCAAGCTGGCCGGCTCGCCTGAAACCCGCACCATCGAGATGAAGCAGGGTCAGAAAATCAGCCGCATCGTGGCCTGGACCTTCCAGACACCCGAGCAACGCCAGGAGTGGGCCGCGCGGCGCTGGAAAGTTAAGGTCGACTCCTAGAAAATAAATAAGGTCTTATTAACTCTAATCCGCAACTTGGGTCAATTAGCTTTCGCCGGCTGCGGATTGAATTAGCTCAACCTTTATTAGCAAAGTAAATATGCTCTATGCTGTCTTACTTCTAGATCCTGATTACGGCGTTTTTTACGGTTTTTTAGCTGTAATTCCTAGTATTTGTATTGCTTTCTTCCTGCTGTTACTAACCTTGCTCCATTATATCACCAAGCACTTCAGCTGCCTAGTGATTTTTGCGCTTTTATATTTGATTACGCTGTTTTTGCTGGGGTTTGCGGAGGATATCGAATTAGACACGTTTGTTCCTTGGATAAAGGGTATTTCAACTAGTTTACTGCTGCTGAATATCTCTATCTATTTCTGGATAAGAAAACGCAAAGGCGAAGCCCGGGCACAGGCTAAGGCCGATCAATGGTAAATTAAAAGAGGCGGCTCCCGAATTTCGGGAGCCGCCTCTTTTTTACGTCAGAAGAGGGGATGAGAAGTCTGACTTCTCACTTCTGGCAACCTACTCCACTACCACGCGGCTGATCTGCGTGGTTTCGGGCGTTACCAGCTGCACCATGTACAGGCCGGCTTTCAGGCCCGAGGCGTCTACGCTCACGTCCTGGCCGTTGAGGGGCTGGGTCTGGTCGAGCACCACGCGGCCGGTGGCGTCGCGCAGCACTACGCGGGCGGTGCGGGCGGCGCCGGTCTGCACCCGCAGGCGGAACTTGCCGCTGGTGGGGTTGGGGTACACCTGCACGCTGCTGCGCTGGATGCTGGCGTTTTTGGTGGCCAGTACCAGGTTGCACACCTGCACGCCGTTGTTCTGGTTGGCAATCAGCTGGGCAAACTCCTGGTAGTACTGGTTGACAATGCGCTCATCGTGCACAATCAGCGTGTTTTCATCGTTTTCGGTGTTGGCCGACAGGCTCCAGTTGTGCGAGCCCACGAACACCTGCGGGTCCGATTGTGGCGCCGTGGCATCGATGATGGCGTACTTGTGGTGCATGATGCCCGACTGCTTGTCGATCATGAGGCGCTGGCCGAGCACGGTTTTAATGTTGTCGAAGATGTCCTGCGCGGCGGAGTTGGCCTGAATCGAGTTCATCACCATCTCCGAGCAGCCGGCCATGTTCTTGGCCCGGATCTGGTTGGCAATGGCGTTGCCGATATCCGTCTGGGTGAGCAGCATGGTAGCAATGTGCAGGTCGCTGTCGGCCGTCTGGATGGCCTCAATCAGCCGGCCGTTCACGTTGTCGGTGGGCGAGAACCACGACTCCACCTGCTTGCCCGCAATGCTGAAGTAGTGGGGCGTGTTGTCGGTTTTGCGCGAGCCGAACAGGGCCGTGGCCTGGGTGCCGCCGCCCCACATTTCGTTGAATTCGACGGTGTAAGTGCGGGCCAGCGACTGGTCCTGCACGGCAATGGAGTTGTTGCGGTCGGTGCTGAGCTGGGCGGCCGTCCAGTTGGTCGAGCCGGTCCAGACCCAGGGCTGGTTGGGCTCGGCGCTGTTGGCGTCAATCACCACAAACTTGTTGTGCATGATGTTCTGCAGCGTCTGGCGGCCGATGCGGGGCACGGCCGGGTCGAGGTTGGAAAGGCTGACGTTGGCATTTTCGTTCTCGTAGATAACGCGCACGGCCACGCCGCGGGTTTTGGCGGCATTCACAGCGGCTACAATCGTGGGGCTGTTCCAGTTGTAAATGGCAATGTCGAGCGTCTGCTTGGCCCGGCCAATGTAGCGGGCTACCGTGTCGGCCATGGCGCCGTTGGGCAGGTACAGGGCCGCGTTGCCGGGCAGGGCCAGCGCCGTATTCACGGGGTTGGTGAAGTAGGTGCGCATCTTGCCCGTCGAGCGCGACGCCGTAATCATGGGTACTACCCGCGACTCGGACAGTCCCACGGCGTTGGTGCTGCTGGCCTTCACGTAGTAGATGGTAGCTGGCAGCAAACCCGTGAGGGCAAGGCGGTGGCTGGTGGTGCTGGCGGCGTTATCGACGGCCGTAAACGGGCCGGCGGGGCTGGTGGCGTACTCCAGTTTGGTACTGCCAGCGTTCTGGGTAACGAAGTTTACCGTGAAGCCGGTGGTGCTGATGTTGGTGGGGTAGGGGGTAGCCAGGAAATTAGGCGTGTTGCCCTGCCGGAAGTCGGCGTAGAGGCGCGGCAGCAGCTGGTAGCCAGCCGCGGCGCCGCCGCCCGTCGGGGCCGTGTTGGTGAACTGGCTCATGATGCCGACCACATCGAAAACGCCGGTAGGCGAGGGTTTGCCCACCAGTCCGTCGGGGCCGTCGGAAGCCCGGTTCACGTACATCACGGTGGCGGCGTTGCCACTCACGCGGTAAGAGGTGTTGGCCGAAAAGGCCGATACCGGCGCGCCCGCAACAGTTGTTACGGTGGTGGCGTTTACCAGTTTCACCAGCTGGCCCTCGTACTGCTCGGCGTAAGCGGCCGTTGCAGTAGCCACCGAAAACTCGACGGGCTTCGGCAGCGGCCGGTTGCCGGCTACCACTTCGAGCGAGGTAATAGGGTCGATTTCGAGCAGCCCCCGGAAATCCTTGAGCACACCGGTAACCAGAATCGAGTCGCCGGCTACTACGGCGCCAAGCTGGGTGGCCGAATACACGGCAATGCCGCCGGTGCCGTCCTGCATGTAGCGAATGGCGCCCAGCTCGGCGCCGTTGGTAACGATACCACGCAGCGTAACGGTGGCTCCCGAGGTGTTGAAAGTTGGCGCCTGGGCCCGGGCCGCGCCGATGGTAATAGCAGTTTGCGCCTGCGCCGACTGCCAGCCGGCCACGCTCAGCAATAACGCCAGCAAGGGTAATTTTTTCATCAAACGAAAAGCAAAAAAAGGGGTGGGGAAAAGAAAACCGCGTACTGGCAGTTTTGGACAAAGGTCTTGAATCCAGCAGTAAAAAACGAACCCGCCGGCTGAAGATTGCATGATGCCCGAACCCAGCGGGCCGCGGCTAAATAATGTTCACTTCGGGGTGCAGCTCGATGCCGAATTTCTCACGCACCGAGGCAATAATTTCGTAGGCTAGGTCGCGGATATCTTGGCCCTGGGCCCCGCCGTGGTTGACGAGTACCAGCGCCTGCCGGTCGTGCACGCCGTGGGGGCCGCGGCGCTGGCCCTTCCAGCCGCACTGCTCGATGAGCCAGCCGGCGGGTACCTTCACGCCGCCCGGCACGGGGTAGCCCGGCAGGCCCTCAAACTGGCCTTTCAGCTCGTCGAATTTGGCCTGCGACACCTCGGGGTTTTTAAAGAACGAGCCCGCGTTGCCAATCTGGGCCGGGTCGGGGAGCTTGCTGCGGCGGATGCTGCTGACGGCCTCGCTGATGTGGCGCGGCGTCGGGTCGCCCTCAATGCCCATGTCCTGCAGCGTGGTCTGGATGTCGCCGTAGCGCACGTTGAGCTGGGCCTGGCGGTGCAGCCGCAGCAGCACGCTGGTGACGATGAACTGATTTTTGAGTGGCCCCTTGAACACGCTTTCGCGGTAGCCGAAGCCGCACTCGGGCCCCGAAAATGTGCGCAGCCGACCGGTAGCCAGCTCCAGGGCCTCCAGCTGCTCGAAGGTATCCTTCAGCTCGGCCCCGTAGGCGCCGATGTTCTGCAGCGGGGCCGCGCCCACCGTGCCCGGAATCAGCGACAGGTTTTCGATACCGCTCAGCTCCTGGCCAAGCGCGTACTGCACCAGCGCGTGCCAGCTTTCGCCGGCGCCCGCCCGCACCAGGGCCGTTTCCTCATCCTGGTCCACCACTTCGAGCCCCCGGATTTCGTTTTTGAGCACCACGCCCTCGAAGTTGCGGGTGAACAGCAGGTTGGAGCCACCCCCGAGAATGAGCTTTTCGGCCGCCTGCACCTCGGGCAGCGTCAGCAGCGCCCGCAGCTCCTCAACCGAAGCAAAGCGGGCAAACCAGCGGGCCGTTACCTCCAGGCCAAACGTGTTGTAGGGGCGGAGCGAAACATGGGCTTCGAGAACAGGGGCGGGGCTCATAACAGCGGGCGAAACGGTGAGAGCCCAAAGGTACATTAGTTGGGAGTTGCCGGCCCAGAGTCCCAGGGCTAAAGCCCTGGGCTACGTAGCGGGTTAGTTGAAACGCTGACTAGCCCAGGGCCTCAGCCCCGGTACTCCCGGCCGGTAACCGGCAACTGATATGCCTAGTAACTCCGTATATGCCAGCCCGGCACCACCAGCCGGCCACTTCACCGAACCTTTCCTTCCGATATGCAGCCTATTTCCCGCTTCACTTCCCGCCTGGCTCTGGGCACTCTGCTGGCCGCCGGCACGCTGGCTTCCGCCGGTTGCGGCTACGTCGGCTACCTGATTCCGCTCAACCCGACTTCCCAGGACGGACCCACTCTCGACCATTCGGCCTGGGACGGGCTGCTCAAAAAGTACGTCGACGACCAGGGAATGGTGAACTACAAGGGCTTCCGGCAGGACAGCGCCGCGCTGAATTCCTACCTCAAAACGCTCAGCGACAATCTGCCGGCCAAGAAATCGCCCGCCGATGAGAAGCTGGCCTACTGGATTAACGCCTACAACGCCTTCACGGTGCAACGCATCATCCGGGCCTACCCGGTAAAGAGCATCAAGGATTTGGGCGGCGACAAAATCTTCGTCGACACCGTCTGGGACCAGGATTTTATCTCGCTTGGCGGCAAGCGCTACACGCTCAATGACATCGAGCACCGCATTATCCGCAAGCAGTTTGATGATAACCGGATTCACTACGCACTGGTGTGCGCCGCCATGTCGTGCCCGCGCTTGCGCAATGAAGCCTTCGTGGGCCGCACCGTGCAGGAGCAGCTGGCCGAGCAGGGCCGCGACTTCATCAACAACCCCCAGAAAAACGACCTCACGCCTGCTGGCCAGCCCACGCTGTCGGCCATTTACAGCTTCTATCCCAAGGATTTCGAGAAGAACGGCAGCACCTCCATCCAGGATGCCGTGAACCGCTACGCCAAGCAGAAAATCGACCCCAACGCGAAAATCAGCTACAAAGAATACAACTGGAGCCTGAATGAGCAGTAACGGAATAAGCTGTTAGCTCATAGTTGCGAGAACGTCATTCAGAGCGAAGCGAAGAATGACGTTCTCTTAATCAACAGCTCATCTAACCACCCGGTAACCGCTCAACGCGTAAAACAGCAGGTAGGCGTAGCAGAGCACTGGCAGCACGAAGGCTACGCGCAGGCCACCGCCGTGAGTGGCAATCAGGCCCATGAGCGGGGGGATGATGGCTCCGCCTACAATGGCCATAATCAGGTACGACGAGCCTTGTTTGGTGAAGCGGCCCAGTCCGGTAATGGCCAGTGGGAACACTACGGGCCAGATAATGGCGTTGCACAGGCCGCAGAGCACCACCAGCCACAGGGCGGTTTCGCCCTGGCTGAAAATGGAGAGCGTAACCAGCGCCACGCCCGCGGCGCACACGCCGGCCAGCAGCTTGCGGGCATCGAAGCGGCTGAGCAGCGGAATGCCGATGATGCGGCCTACCATCACGCCAAACCAGTAGGAGGCCACCAGCACCGCACCCACCGCCTTCGTGAAGCCGGCCGAGGTGTCGATGGCCTCGGGCGTGTTGCCGAACAGCGCGGCGGCCCAGTTGGTGGCCAGGCTGAGGATGCGCACCAGCTCCTGCGTAAAGCCGCTGAGCTGGGCGATATTCTGGGCCTCGCCGTAGCGGATGATGAACGAGCCGATGCCCACTTCGACGCCCACGTATACGAAAATGGCCACAACGCCCAGCGTCAGGTGGCGGAAGCTGAGGGCCGACGAACGGCCGGTTTCGGCGACGGCCTGCGCGGTGGCGGCGTCCTCATCGGCGGGCAGGCTCTCCACTTCGGGCAGGCGCACCACGAAAAACAGCAGCGCCAGCACAGCCAGAAATACGGCCAAGCCTATATAAAGCGGTTTTACCAGCGCGGCTTCCTCGTTCAGGCGCTGCTCCAGCGGCAGCTGGGCCAGCTGGGCCTTGAGCACCGTGGAGCCCCCGAACAGAATCAGGCCGCCGATGAGGGGCGAGAGCGTGCCGCCCAGCCCGTTGGCCACGCCCACGATGCTCACGCGGCTGGCGGCGGTGCGGGCCGGCCCCAGCACGCTCACGTAGGGGTTGGCCGCCACCTGCAACAGCGTAATGCCGGCCCCCAGGAAGCTCAGCGCCAGCAGAAACAGCCCGAATGTGCGCGAGTTGGCGGCCGGCACGAACAGCAACGCCCCGCAGGCCATCACGAGCAGCCCCAGCACAATGCCGCGCTGGAAACCCAGCTTCTCCAGCACCCGCCCGGCCGGCAGCGACATCAGAAAATAGGCCCCAAAAAAAGCCGACTGCACGGCCGTCGACTGGAAATCGGTGAGCTGGCACACGTCCTTGAGGTAGGGCATGAGCACGTCGTTGAAGTTCGTGACGGCCCCGAACAGGAAGAACAGGGTGGTCATGAGCACCATCGGGCCCACGTAGGAGCGGGTGGCGGCCGGGGCGGTAGCGGTAGCAGGAGAAGAGGCGAGGGGAGCGGCCATATGCGGGAAAGGAAAAAGCCGGCGCACAGGCCGGCTAAGCAATGCTACGGAGTTTTTGGCAGAAGTGCAGCGGGAGGGAAATCCAACTGAATGGACTAGCCAGCTTGAGGTCTCTGCCCGCAATGGGTTATAGTGTATTCTGCATATTGTTCACTTCCTGCTACTTCCGGCCATATGTTTCGAATAGCCAAATGCAAACTATTGGCAGTAGTAAAACCAAGGATACAACTAAATAAAAAGGCCGTTTAGGCGTGGATTTAATAGCCGCTACGAGGAAGCCGATTTCATAAATAGTCGTCAACGCAATTGTAACGAAACCTATACCCAGTGACGCGGTAGCTGCTGCGTAGTCGTTACCATAGTCCTTCCAGTAAAGAAAATGTACAACGTAAAGCCACCAAGAGAAATAGAGCAGCAAGGCACCTGCTGTAAAGCCGAAGGAGTTATCGAGGGGTTGAGACTTGCTTTTCATTGAGCACGAGCTTTTATAACTTATTCGCACTCCGTGGCCTTCACCACCGGCCGCGTCAGGAACTGCGAAGTGAAGACGGCGGCAATGCCGCCCAAAGTAAGCGCCACCAGGTACAGCCACAGTACCCAGGCATGCGGCCTACTAAGAGGCGCCGAGTTGGGGGAGCGGCCGCCGCAAACAAACAGATTTTTCGGCTTACAGTGGGAACTCCCGGCGCAGCTGCTGATAGGCGGCGTTGTCGTCGAGGCTGGTGAGGCTTTCGAACATGCTGATGAAGGCACGTACCAGTTCGGGGTCGGTGGTTTGCATGGCGCGGGCCTCGGCCACTCTATCGAGGTTGTACTGGCCCAAAAACACCACCAGCGCCCGCAATGGCTCGTGGGCTTCGGCGTCGAAGCGCAGGAAAAGCTGCAGCGGCAGCACCGGCACCTGCTGGTGCGGCCCGAGGCCGGCGGCGCGCTGCTGAGGGTGCTCCGAAAGCGTCTGAAATGTCTCCTCTATCTGGCGCAGCGTAGCCAGGTGCTCCTCGCGGTGCTCCTCCCACACCTCGCCCGATACCGGCCCTTCGGGGTGGAACTGCTGCCAGACGCCCTGCACAAAGTGGTGGAGGCGGCCGTACTGGTCGCGGGTTGGCAGCTGGTTGTCGGCCGCCGGCGTATCGGCGGCCAGCGTGGCCAGGTAAAACTCGCGGGCGTCGCGGGCCCGCGCCAGCAGCAGGTCATGAATCTGGTTGGTGAGGGCGCGCATTTCGCGCTGATTGAGCTCGGGGCGGTGATGACGGGCGTAAAAGGTGCCGATGGCGGCCGAGTCGGTCATCAGGGCCAGGTACTCGCTGCCTTTCGATTCCTCCAGAAAGTCGCGCATGGCCAGCAGAATGGGCTGGAAGCCACGGTACAGCTCCCGCGTGGCGTCGCTGATGGTAACGACAGCAGCCTTGATCTGCTCTTCCACGGTGGTGCTGCGCTCCACCAGCTGGCGGGTTTCCTCGGCCAGTTGGTGCATCTGGGTCAGGGCTTTGTCGGTGTTGCGCGACGCATCGTCGGCCGCCTTCCAGCTCTGGAAAGCCACAAACAGCCCCAGAAACGAGGCCACGCTGCCAATGATAGAGTAGCGCCCGCTCAGCGCCTCGCTGGCCGTAAGTCCCAGCACGATAAACGTCATAAACAGCACCAGGTAGAACAGCGAGTTCTTGCTGGGGTCGAACAGAAAACCGGGCCGGGGCATATTTTGCAGGATGAGGAAAGCAGGAAACGAGCGGCAGGTGGCCAGCGCAAAGTGCCGCGCGGCTTTTACGGGTGCAAGAACGACATCTGCCCGGCATATTTGGCCCGGCGGATGCCGCTCAGTTGTTTCGCGCCGTTCCTGGGCCTACTTGTTCAACAGCGCCACCGTCTTGGCGTCGGGTTGGCCTTCGTAGAACCGCTCCAGCACTGCCCCAAACACCGCCGCCGCGCCCGGCACGGCCCGAAACAGCGTCATGGAGGAGCGCAGCTTCACATCGTCGGGGCTGCCGAAGATGCGGGTGGCGTCGGCGGAATCCAGGGCCAGCAGCGCCCCGCTGATGGTTTCCAGCCGCAGCCCCAGCACCGGGTGGGCCAGGTAGGCAGCCGCTTCCCGGGCATCCCGAATGGCGTAGAACCGGGCCGTTTCGCTCAGCCCCAGGCCCTGCAGCTGGGGGAAGATAAACCACATCCAATGGCTGCGCTTGCGGCCGCTTTGGATTTCCGTCAGGGCCGTTTCGTAGGTGGACTTTTGAGCGTCGAGGAAGCGTTGGAGCGTGGGCATAGCGCTTTCGTTATTTATTTGCTTACCGGCCTATTGTCAAAATTCCACCGGGTTAGACCATACAATGTTTTCTGTATTCTTAATCCCTGTATTCTGAAGCTGTTCTATTTTTTCAAAAGCCTCTTGATAATTACTGGCATTGAGCCAGTGAAAGCCAACGCGGAATCTGATAGCGGGCGATTTTTCTACGCTTCTGTCCGTCACTAAAACCATTATTTTCTTCTCCTTTCCCCGGGGTGGAATAGCTGCCAGTTTCGGAATGTTTTTGTCGCAGCTCGTTCCCTGAATGCGTAGTTCTTCTGTGTCTAATATATATGTGTCCTGCCAGGAACATGATAGGGTGCCATAGCGGAGTGTATCGGCTGTGTTGTTCGTCAGAGTTGCCTTAATTGCTACACCGTAGCGTGGCCGTTCCATCGGCCCATCTGCTAGTTCGACTGAAATGGTCAGTGGTTCCGAGCTAGTTGTATTGACTTCTTCAGCGGAGCAGGCCGTGAGTAGAATGGCCAGAATGAATATGCTGATTAACTGTTTGATGGGTGGCATGAGCACGGAATGAGTTGAACAGTTTTCACGGGTCAATATTTACCATCCGCTGCCCCAAGATACACGCTTGCCTCAGATTCCCGACCTTTGCGGCTTCACCTGAATCTACCCTATGTCTGCCAACCGCCGCGCCGAACCGTTTTACATGACCGCCACCACCCAGTTCGGGCTGGAAGAAGTGCTGGCCCAGGAGTTGCGTGACCTGGGCGCCAAAATCGAGAAGGTGGGGCAGCGGGCCATCGAGTTCAGCGGCAACCAGCAGCTGCTCTACGAAGCCTGCCTGTGGTGCCGCACCGCCGTGCGCATCCTGCGGCCCTTCGCCGGCTTCTCGGCCCCCGACGAAAAAGCCCTGTACCGCGAGGTGGGCCGCATCGACTGGAGCAAGTACCTGCGCCAGGATCAGACGTTTGCCATTACGGCCGTCGTCAACAAATCCAACCTGGAGCACTCGCTGTTCGTGGCCCAGCTCACCAAAGACGCCATCGTGGATCAGTTCCGCAACCGCACCGGCGAGCGGCCCAACGTGGATGTGCGCAACCCCGATATCCGGCTGCATCTGCACATGCTGGAAAACGAGGTGGTACTCAGCCTCGATGCCTCGGGCGAGTCATTGCACAAGCGCGGCTACCGCCAGCAAACCAACGTGGCCCCGCTCAATGAGGCCCTGGCCGCCGGCCTGCTGCTGCTCTCGGGCTGGGATGGCAAAACGACGCTCGTCGACCCCATGTGCGGTTCGGGCACCATCCTCACCGAGGCCGCCCTCATTGCCCAGCGCATCGCGCCGGGGCTGTACCACCAGGGCAAGTTCGGGTTTGAGCACTGGGCCGATTTCGACGCCGTGCTCTGGGAAACCGTGCAGATGGATGCCCGGCAGATGCGCCTGGAGGAGCCCCAGTGCTACATCGGTGGCTCCGACCTGAGCCGGGACTTTATCGAGCTGGCCCGCGAAAACATAGCCGCCGCCGACCTCGAAGACTTCATCCGTCTGGGCGTGCGCGACGTGAAGGATGCCGCCGCGCCTGCCCGCGCCGAGCCCGGCATCGTGCTCACCAACCCGCCCTACGGCGAGCGAATCGGGGAGGAAACCGAGATGGACGCGCTCTACAAAACCATCGGCGACACGCTTAAAACCAGCTTCCAGGGCTACGACGCCTACCTGTTCACCGGCAACCTAGAGGCCGCCAAGCGCGTGGGCCTCAAAGCCAGCCGCCGCATCCCGCTCTACAACGGCCCCATCGACTGCCGCCTGCTCAAGTACGAGCTGTACCGCGGCACCAGGAAGGTGGTGTAGAGACGCATATTTGCGTCTCGTCGTTGCTGATGTAGAACGGCGGTGCGCATCGGTCTACATCAGCAACGACGAGACGCAAATATGCGTCTCTACATCGTGCTAGCCTTTGTGTCCCTCTGTGGAAACCTCTACACGCCTCTGCGGGAAACACTATCAGGCGCAAATACCCCATCTTACCTCATGAAAAAGCTGCTGCTCCTATTGATCCTTCTGCCGCTGCTCACCACGGCCCAGTCCATCACCCGCGTGAACCCGACCAACTGGTGGGTGGGCATGCAGGAGCCCAAGGTGCAGCTGCTCGTGTATGGTCCGCAGGCCGGCACGCTCACGTATTCGGTCAGCTACCCGGGCGTTACGCTCACCGAAGCGCACACCACCGAGAACCCCAACTACACTTTTCTCGACCTGACTATCGCACCCGATGCCAAGCCCGGCACGGTGCGGCTGGTGGGCCGTAAGGGCAACAAGCTCATCACCCAGAAATGGGAGCTGAAGGCCCGCGACAACCGCCCCAAAGGCCAGGGCGTGACGGATGCTGACCTGATTTACCTGGCCATGCCCGACCGGTTCGTGAACGGCGACCCGAAAAACGATAAGTTCAAGGACCTGGCCGACCCCAACGCCGACCGCGCCAACCCCTTCCTGCGGCACGGCGGCGACCTGCAGGGAGCCGCCCAACGCCTCGATTACCTCAAAGAACTGGGCGTAACGGCCGTTTGGTTTACGCCGGTTATCGAAAACGACCAGCCCCTCACCGACGAGGGCGGCAACATGCGCTCGGCCTACCACGGCTACGGTTTCACCGACCATTACGCCGTGGACCGGCGGCTGGGCGGCAATGCGGCCTACCTCAGTTTCGTGCAGCAGGCCCACGCCATGGGCCTGAAAGTAGTGCAGGACGCCGTGTACAACCACGTGGGCATCAACCACTGGTTTATCAAGGATTTGCCCTCGAAGGACTGGCTGCACCAGTGGCCCAGCTACACCAACACCAGCTACCGCCAGCAGCCCATCACCGACCCGCACTCGGCCAAAATCGACCGGCTCGTGACCACCGACGGCTGGTTCGTGCCCTTCCTGCCCGACCTCAACCAACAGAACCCGTATGTGGCCAACTTCCTGATTCAGCACGCGCTGTGGTCGGTGGAAATGTTTGGGGTGGATGCCTGGCGGATTGACACCTATATGTACAACGACCAGCCCTTCATGAACCGTTGCAACGCGGCGCTGCTGGCCCAGTATCCCAACATCCACATCTTCGGCGAGTCGTCGGTGAACAACGTGGTGGACCAGGCTTATTACGTGCGCAACAAGATGGATTTTCCCTTCAAATCCAACCAGCCCGGCGGCCTCGATTTCGTGCTCGAAAGCGGCATGCTAGCTGGCCTGAAGGAGGTAGGTACGCCTGCCGCCACCGGCTGGGACAACGGTGCCCAGCGCGTGTATCAGGCCCTGGCCCTCGACGGCGTGTACCAGGACCCCACCAAGCTCGTCACCTTCCTCGACAACCACGACCACAACCGTTTCCTCTCGGAAGTAGGGGAGGACGTGGCCAAGTTCAAGCTGGGCCTGACCTGGATGCTGACCACCCGCGGCATCCCGAGCATCTACTACGGCACCGAAATCCTGATGAAGAACTACAAGGACCCCTCGGATGCCGAAGTGCGGCGCGACTTCCCCGGCGGTTTCCCCGGCGACAAGGACAACAAGTTCACCGCCGCCGGCCGCACGGAGGTCGAAAACGATGCCTTCAATTTTGTGCGTACCCTGGCCACCTACCGCCGCGACCATCCCACGCTTAGCTCGGGCCAACTGATGCAGTACCTGCCCGAAAACGGCCTCTACGTGTACTTCCGCTACGATGCCGCCGGCACCGTCATGGTGGCCACCAACACCACCGATAAGCCAGCCAGCCTGCCCACCGCCCGCTTCACCGAGCGCATGAGCGGCTTCAGCAAAGCCAAAAACGTGCTAACGGGCGAGCAACTGGCCGACCTGAGCACGCTGCAATTGCCCGCCAAAACGGCCGTAGTGCTGGAGCTGACAAAGTAACTAACGGCCAATAAGTTCAAAGCCGGAAGCCACCATAATAGCAGATTTCGGGAATTAATTCACGGGCCGGCAACGGAGGCAAGTAGCGGGTTGCAGTAGTTATCAGCTGATTGGTAAGGGCTGTTATAAGCAGAAGTCATCCGGACTGCCAAGTGCCGCAAAGCGTTGACATATCTTGCATACACACTCAAAAAGTCTTGCTGGCTATGCTGAAAATTATTGCCATCGTGGTAGGCTGCTTGGTGGTAGCGGCGACTACCGGAGCCCTGTGGGCGTTTTCCCTGGGCCAGCGTTCCATCAGATACACCCTACACCTGACGCTGCTCGATACTGCTGGCCAGCCGTTGCCTCCGCAACGGGTCGTTGTCTGGAAACAGGGCTACCCCCTACGGGAGCTGCGCTCCGACGCGGCTGGTCAGCTCACACTGGTAGCTAGGGAATCGTTCGGGACCAGTATTATTTTTGGTCCGAATCGTCCTGAAGCCATTCCCATTCGCCTTCACTTACCCGAAGTATCGCCGTTGTTTTATTGGTTCAACATCAAGCAAACAGGCCCTCTTGCCCCGTACGAGGTCCACAACGACTACTACAGCTACAACTACAAGCAGTGGGTCGGCGACTTCGACGCTACCCATGCTACTCGTCGCCATATTGTGCCTTCCGACCCCAGCCAAACGTTTTATGCAGTGCCTCCCAATGGCGGAGAGGTTTTGCGCTGGCAGGGTAACGCCAAGCTGGAGCGTGGCCCCAAGCAGCCTGATGGCAGCTACGACTACCGCCTAGACCTCATGCTGCAGCAGAGCGGAATGGAAATTATTCGGTGAAGCCGGTTGGTAGCTGAGTGAACGACGATGCGCTTAGAATTGCCGCCGCCGCCCGCCAAAATGACCGTGGTGCTGGAACCGGGCAAGTAAAACGAGCCGTAAAAACCCTGCGCCCCCATTGGGCCCCGGTGGGGCGGCATATCGGTAGCCGACAGAGACCAAAAAACATCAGAGCCCCGGCGGGGCGACACAAACAATTGAACAATTTGTGTCGCCCCGCCGGGGCTCTGGTACTGACTGGGTGGCTCTATGCTACCAACATACCGCCCCGCTGGGGCGTGTATACGGTTGCCTTTCGCGTGCTCCGGTCTTACTTCTGGTAAGCTTTGCAAGCCTCTACGCAGGCGCGGCAGGCTTCGGCGCACTGCTGGCAGTGCTCATGCTGGTGCTGGCCGCACTCGTCGGCGCACTTCTGGCAGATTTCGATGCACTCCTTCAGCACGTGCTGGGCGTGGTCGGAGCCGCGGGCAATGAACGCGTGGGTGAGGCGGCAGATGTCGGCGCAGTCGCGGTCGAGGCGGATGCAGGGCACCATCATCTTAATATCGTCTTCGTGCAGGCAGGCGGTGGCGCACATTTCGCAGGCGGCAATGCAGCGGGCGAGGGCGTCGAGGACTTGCTGGTTCTGGGTGGCGGAGCTGTTGGGCTGGTTCATAGGAAAAAGGGAATAAATTAAACGAATTGTAGCCTCTTGTACGCGAGTCCACTCCGGTTGGCCGTGCACGATTCGGGGGGCTTCGTGCACGATTCCCGCTATCCGGGGGTTATCTTCACCTGTTGCCCCGCCGCCATTTACCTTACCTTTACGCTATGTTATTCGCCGCCGAACCCCTCGCCCCAACCATCGAATCCGCCCGCCTCGTCCTGAAGAAATACTACGGCTACGACGCGTTCCGGCCGATGCAGGAGGACATTATCCGCAACATTATGGGGGGGCAGGATACGGTGGTGCTCATGCCCACCGGGGGCGGCAAAAGCATCTGCTTCCAGGTGCCGGCCGTGGTGCAGGAGGGCGTCTGCATCGTCGTCTCGCCGCTCATTGCCCTGATGAAAGACCAGGTGGAAGCGCTGAAAGCCAACGGTATTCCGGCCGCCTACATCAACTCCAGCATTGGCAGCAGCGAGGCCAGCAACATTGCCGCCGACTGCCTCAACGGCCACCTCAAGCTGCTCTACGTGAGCCCCGAAAAGCTGCTCTCCGACGGCTTTATGGCCTTTCTGAAGCGCCTGCGGGTGAGCATGTTTGCCATCGACGAAGCCCACTGCATCAGCTCCTGGGGCCACGATTTCCGGCCCGAGTACACCCAGCTGCGGGTGCTGCGCGAGCAGTTTCCGCAGGTGCCCATTATCGCCCTCACGGCCACCGCCGACCGCCTCACCCGCCGCGACATTCAGCAGCAGCTGCGCCTGAACAAGCCGAAAGTTTTCCTGTCGAGCTTCGACCGGCCCAACCTCAACCTCATCGTGCGGCCCGGACAGGATAGGGTAGGAGGCATTCTGGAGTTTCTGGAGCGCCACCAAGGCGAGGCGGGCATCATTTACTGCCTGAGCCGCAAGCAGTGCGAAACGCTGGCCCAGAAAATCCAGGCCAAGGGCATCAAGGCCGGCTACTACCACGCCGGGCTCACGCCCAACCAGCGCAGCGCGGTGCAGGAAGGGTTTTTGAAGGACGATTTGCAGGTGATTGTGGCCACCATCGCCTTCGGCATGGGCATCGATAAGAGCAACGTGCGCTGGGTGATTCATTACAACCTGCCCAAAAACATCGAGGGCTACTACCAGGAAATCGGCCGCGCCGGCCGCGACGGCACGCCCGCCACGGCCCTGCTGTTCTATTCGTTCGGCGACGTGATGAGCCTGCGCGACATGCTCACCAAAGAAAACCCGCAGCTCACGCAGCTTAACCTTACCAAGCTGGAGCGCATGCAGCAGTTTGCCGAGGCCGCCGGCTGCCGCCGCCGCGTGCTGCTCAACTACTTCGGCGAAACCCTGCCCCACGACTGCGGCAACTGCGACATCTGCCGCAACCCACCCACCACCTTCGACGGCACCGAAATAGCCCAGAAGGCCCTCTCGGCCCTGGTGCGGGGCCGCGAGCGGCTCAGCATCAGTTTGCTGATCGACGTGCTGCGCGGCATGCGCAACCAGGCCGTGCTCAGCGGGGGCTTCGACCAGATTAAAACCTACGGTGCCGGCCGCGACCTGCCCTACCTCGACTGGTACAGCTACGTCCACCAGATGCTCAACGACGGGCTGGTGTACATTGCCTACGAGGAAGGCTACGCGCTGAAAATCACGGACCTGGGCCGGGAAGTGCTCCAGGGCCAGCGGCCGGTGTCGATGAAGAAGTTTCAGCCCGCCGAGAAGGCCGAAAAGAAGCCCCGGGGGCGCAAAGCCGCCGCTGCTTCGGCGGCTGCGCCCACCTCGCGCGAGGCGCAGCTGTTCGAGGCCCTGCGCGCCCTGCGCAAGCGCATCGCCGACGAGCAGGGCGTGCCGCCCTACGTTATCTTCACCGATGCCACGCTCACGGAAATGGCCGCCGAGCGGCCCGTCAACCGGGTGGCCATGCTGGGCATTTCGGGGGTCGGGATGAAGAAGTTCGATACCTACGGCGAAGCGTTTATCCGGGAGGTAATGACCCACGGCGGCAACCCCGCCGCCCAGGCCGAGTTCGATGATGAGCTGCCCGCCGGCCTCGACCCCGACGATGCCGCGTCGGCCCGGGCGCCGCGCAAAAGAGAAGCAAGCAAAAAGGAGGTGAACACCGAGGCCGGCTCGACTATCGATACCACCTTCCAACTTCACCGCATGGGCCTGAGCCCCGAGGCCATTGCCGAGCGCCGGGGCTTAGCCCTGAGTACCGTGCAGAGCCACCTGGGTACGTTGTATACCAATGGTGCCGAGCTGCGGCTGGAAGATTTTCTGACGCCCCGGGACTTGGCCAACATCCAGACCGCCGTGGCTCAGCTCGGCGGCCAGCCGCTGTTGCGTGACCTGTTCGACCACCTGCGCGAAGACTACGACTATTTCCGGCTGCGGCTGGCCCAGCAGTACTTCCGGCGCCAGCGCGGCGAATAAATAGGCAAGTGTGGAGTTGTGGTTTGGGCTCTGGTAAGCTGGTTTGGCGGCGCCCGGTAGTGTCGGGCTTCATGGACCGGCAACTGGTGGCGCATCGCAAAAATTTTAGTAAATTTTTCGGCTAATTGAATTAGTATTATCGTAACGGAGTTCCTATCTTCGTGAGCCGGTCCATACTTGCCCTTTTCGTCCCGTTTCCCCGGCTCTCCCTGCGTTATGATCAACACCAACCTCAAATTCTGGCGGCGCGAACTGAGTCTTACCCAGGCCCAGATGGCCGAAAAGCTGGGTATCAAACGTTCGTTGGTGGGCGCCTATGAGGAGGGCCGTGCCGAGCCCAAGCTGGCCACGCTCGTAAACATGGCCCGCCTGTTCGGCATCACGCTCGATGCGCTGGTAACCACCGACTTTAGTAAGCGGAAAAACGCCAAAGCTGCCGCCCAGCTGCAGGCCCAAAATGCCCAGATGGCGGCCACCGATACCAGTGCCGTGCACGCGGGCGGTGGCAAGCTGCGCATCCTCGCTCTCACCGTCGACCGGGAGCAGAACGAGAACATTGAGCTGGTGCCCCAAAAGGCTGCTGCCGGCTACCTCAATGGCTACGCCGACCCCGAGTACCTGGAGGAGCTGCCCAAGTTCCGCCTGCCCATGCTGGGTAGTTCGGGCACTTTCCGGGCTTTTGAAATTGCCGGCGACTCGATGCTGCCCATTGCCAGTGGCACCGTTATCGTGGGCCGCTACGTCGATGACTGGCTCAACCTCAAGGACGGTACGCCCTGCATCATCGTTAGCAGCAAGGAGGGAATTGTGTTCAAGCGTGTATTCAACCGCCTGAAAGACAATGCCATGCTGGCGTTGCATTCTGATAATCCGCTTTACTCACCCTACGAAATCGACGTAGAGGACGTGGTGGAAATCTGGGAGGCGAAGGCCTATATCAGCAGTACTTTCCCTATTGCCGACCTCTCGTTGAGCCGTTTGGCCAGTATTGTGCTTGATTTGCAGCAGCAGGTGAGCACGATGAAGAAAGTATAGGGTAACTGTCGCCTTATCTTAGGCGGAAGGGCAGTTGCTCACAAGTGGTTCAACAAGGACCAGCGAAGCTTTAGAGAGTTCATTTTCCCGGCCCTGCTACTTTCAGCGGTAGCAGGGCCGGATCTTGATAAGTAGGTTGCCTAACTTCCGGGGGCCGGCTGCGTAAATCGGGGCAGTATTCACTTGTGTTCTCTTTCCCGATGTTGAAACTGATTCCTGCCACCGACCGCTACCACGCTACGCCCACCAACTGGCTCAGCAGCTATTACCTGCTGAGCTTTGCTGATTACAACGACCCCGACAACGAGCACTTCGGCCCACTACGGGCGTTCAACGACGCCACAATCCAGGGCAAAGGCGGCTACCCGCAACAGCCTCGCTCCGAGATGGAGATTGTGACGCTGGTACTCGACGGCGAACTGCAACACGATGATACGGTGGGCAACCGCGGTTCCATCAAGAAAGGCGATGCGCAACGCATTACGGCCGGCACGGGCCTGGCCCACGCCGAGATGAACGCCACCGACACGCCCACCCATATCTACCAGATCTGGCTGATGCCAAGCCAGAAAGGGCTGGCACCCTGCTACGAGCAGAAGGACGTCAGCCTGTTTGGTACCAGCAACAAACTAATTCCAGTAGCCTCGGGCCAGAAGGTGCTCGAAGATCTGCTGTACGTCAATTCCAACAGCACCATTTACTGGTGCAACCTCGACGCCGACGAAACAGTCCGCTTCAAAACCTTTCCCATTCGCAACACCTTCATCTATGTACTCGAAGGGCAGATTTTCGTGAACGGCCTCGACGTGGGTACCAGCGACCAGCTACGGGCCACCGACGAGCACGTGCTGGAAATTCGGGCCACGGCTGATGCACGGTTTGTGCTGCTTGATCTGCCGGCTACTCCGGCCAACTATTAACCCTATTGCATGAGCATTTCCTTTCCCGAAAGCCTGATTCCGGCCGCCGAGGCCGACCGGCTACGGGCGTTGCACCTTTACCAGATTGCCAATACCTCGCCCGAGCCCATTTTCGACGATTATGTAACCTGGGCGGCGCAGTTGTTCAGCACTCCGATTGCCATTATTTCGCTGGTCGATGAGAAGCAGGTCTGGTTTAAGGCAGTGGCCGGGGTTGAGGGCATTACCAGTCTGCCGCGTAACGCCAGCCTGTGCTCGGCAGCCATTCTGGTCGATGAGCCCATCATCACCTCCGACTACTCGCCCGACAGTTGCCGACTCATTAATCCTGATGTGGCTCAGCAGATGGGGCTGAACTTTTATGCCGGTTCGGCCCTGCGGATGCCGCCCGATAACTCCCGTATTGGTATGATGGCCGTTATCGGGCGCGAGTACCGCATATTGTCGGGACCGGAGGAGCAGGTTTTGGAGCAGCTTGCCGGGCTGGTTAGCAGCACTATTGAACTGCGGTTTCAGTACCTGCATGCCCAGCAACCTGCTGGTTGGGAAGCCGCCCAGCGCGAGCTGGCCGCCACCCTCGAGGACAACGCTACGCTCGTGCGCTACCTTGCGGCCCGCAACCAGGGCCTCAACCTCGATGACTCTGAAATTCACGACCTCGTTATGCGCCGTGTTGCCGGAGTGACCAAGGTGTTGGAACGCCGGTTGGAAGCATTGTTGGGTGCCTCCTGATCAATGGGTGTACGTCAGTAAAAAAGAGAGTCGCCCTGATTGGGACGGCTCTCTTTTTTTACTCAGCGAATATGGCCAATTAGGGCGTGACAACTGCATGCTGTCGGTTTGCTTTTTGGCAGTTCTGCCCCAGCAACCAGCATTAGGGTTGGCTCGCGGTAATTACATCGTGTACTTGCGGCCTTTGTTTTTTTCTTTCAAATAGGCCATCAGGGGCTGAAAATATTCGACCATAGCGCGAGCCGAGAGGTCTTCGCCGGTTTTCTCCTTGAGCACCGTGCGCCAGTCCTTGCTCGCGCCGGGCCGCATGATGTCGGCCAGGAAGGTGCCGACTTCCTTGTTGCCGTAGTAGTTGGTAGCGTGCGGGTCCTGATGCAGAATCTGCTTGGCAATGTGGTCGTGGAGCTGGAACAGGATGATGTAGCTCAGGGCATAATCGTAGTACTGGGCCGGGTCGTCGTTGATGTGCGTTTTGGTGGCCGGATCGAGGAACTGCTCACCGCGGGTGCTCGGCGGCACGATGCCCTGGTACTGCTTGGCCAGCTCCCACCAGCGGGCGTTGAGCTGGTCGGCGGGCAGGTTATCGGCGTAGAAGCTGTTTTCCCACTCGCTCATCACGCCCGAAGCAAACGGAATAAACACCACCGAGCCCAGCGCTTCTTTCAGCAACGACTGCATCTCATCGGTTTTTACCTTGGGGTCAATCAACCCCAGACCAGCCAAAAAGGGCTTCTGGCGAGCCGCCAGGCCCATCAGGGAGCCCATGGCCTCGTGGTAGGCCCGGTTGGCGCCGCCGCGCAGTAGCACCGGTACTTCGGGGTTGGTGTAGCTGAGGTAGTAGTAAATGTGGCCCAGCTCGTGGTGCGTGGTTTCGTACCACTCGGTGTTGGGCTCCACGCTCATCAGGCTGCGCACGTCCTGCTCCAAGTTCATGTGCCAGGCCGAGGCATGGTTGTTCTTTTTGTAATCGGCCCCCTTAGACAGCGGATACAGGCTGGACTTCTCGTAGAACGAAGCCGGTAGGGCCGGGAAGCTTAGGCTTTGGTAGAAGCGCTCGGCCTGCTGCACCTGCCACTCGGCCCCTTTCTTAGCCAGCACAGGGTCGAGGTTCAGGCCCTTTACGTCCACCATGCTGCTCCAGTCCTGGCCCCAGCGGTTGGGCAGCCAGGATGCAGGCAGGTAGTCGGGCACCTGCTTTACGCCGTACTGCTTGGCCAGCTCGTAGCGGGCGTAGGTGTGCAGCTCGCGGTAGAGCGGGCGCAGTTCCTGATTAAGCTGGCGCACCAGCGTCATCATCTCCTGCCGGTTCAGGCCGTAATCGGAAGCCTGGTAAGTGAAGTAATCGGGGTATCCCAGGGCCTGCACCGTCTGGTTGCGCAGGTCGCGCAGGTTCAGCAAGCCACCTTTCAGCGTCGGCCCGATTTCCTTGCTGGCTTCCCAGAGTTGCTGCCGCCGGACCGGGTTCTTCTCCTTGCGCAGCAGCTCATCGAGGTCGTTGGTGGTTACCGATTTGCCCTGATACTTATAGTCGAAGCCGTAGAGCTTTTCGGTCTGCTGAGTTTCGGCCTTGATGCGGGCTTTCACCACATCGGCAATGGTTTGGGGCGAGTTGGCGGCGTTGTAGAGGGCGGCTTCGAGCTGCTTCACTTGCAGTTCGGTCAGCTCGCTCTTGTGCTCTAGCAGTTGGCGCAGGCGGGTAATATTTTCCGAGGAGCCAGTGAAAGCGGCCATCCGCTCGTTGGCGCGGGCCGTGGCGCCGGCGTTGGTCGTGTCGCCGGCCACGATGTGGGTGTTGGAGCGCCACTCGGCCTCAGCCGAAGCCGTATAGAGGCGCTGATATTCACCCGAATAATAGTCGAGGTAGGTTTCGGCCAGCGCCGTCCAGTTGGGCGCAGCGGCCACGGCGGGCTGCTCGGCCGGGGGCGGCGTGGTGGCTACCGGAACCTGGGCAGTAGGGGCGCAGGCCGTGAGTAGCGCGGCGGCAGTGAAAACGGGGAGAAAGATTCTTTTCATCACCACAAATTAGTCCCATTCAAGTTAATTCCGTCGAGCCGGACTTATCCCTCCATAGGAGCAGCAGGAACTAATGCGTTGTAAAAAGCCTCGAAACTGGGTGCAATCAGCATTTCAACCGCGTCATCGGCATCAATCCACAGGACAGCAGGCTCTGGGCTGGTGCGGTAGTCGAGCGTGACCCACCAGTGGCCTTCGCCCCATAACAGCACTTGCCGCTCGGGCAGGTCCCATTCCTCGGTCATGTAAGGCGTATCAAGGATGTTCAGGTTCGATTGCAGGCCTTCATCAGTTACAATGCCGAATAGCCCGTGCATTCTTATGCGGTTCTCCCTCCAGGGAGCTTGAGGCATGGGAAAGTCGAAGGTGTTGGTCGAGCCGCCGTTCTGCAGCCGCAACAGTGTTACCAGCAGTGGCGGCAGTTGCACATCCAGCAGCTTCTCCGCGGTACGTACCATCTCGTCGGTCAGTGGCGGATTTTTGGGGTTGTTGGTATCCCAAAAAGCGTGGAGGTCGATAGCCATATAGTAGCTGTTAATAAAGAATTAAACGGCTGCCTCCTGGCCTAAATGGCAGTCCTTATACTTCTTGCCGCTGCCACAGGGACAGGGCGAATTCCGGCCGAATTTGCGGCGGCTGCGCATAGTTTTAAGCCACTCGCGTGGGTCGGTGGCGCGGCGCAGAAAGCGTTTTTTGGGGTTTTGGCGGAAGGCCCGCAGCAGCAGGGCGTACAGCTCCGGATGGTGCTGCTGCAGCTTCTCGGGCTTCTCGAAGAAATACTCCGTCACGACGGCAAAAAATTCGGCCTCATTGGTGCCCGCGTAGTCGTTGATTTCGGAGTTGCCAGCCCGGATAGCCTCGATTTCGCGCTGCATCACGGCCTCCCACTCAGGGCGTAACTCGGCCGGCAGCGTCGCGGCAGGGATGCCGTCAATTACCCCGTCGGCCTCGTCGAGCAAATGGGCAAACTCGTGGATGCCCACGTTCTGCTTGTCCAGTGCATCCTGGAAACCGCGCTCCAACGACGTTTTGGAGAGGCGCATGTAGTGGGAAGTCTGGAAACCCTGCACACTACCGAGCAGCGTGCCTTCGAGGCCTACGTACTCTCTGTTCGGGTCGCGCTGCTGGGTCCAGGCATCGGGTACTACCAGTACCTCGCTCAGGTTGCCGTACTCCCAGTCGGGAAAGCCGAACACCGGGATAATGGCCGAAGCTGCTACCAGCAGCCGGGTGGCATCGTCGAGCTCGGTTTGCACGCCCGTAATACGGGTCTGGGCCATGAACAGCTGCACGCGCTGCTCGAAACGCTTTCGGTCACCTTCGGTGAGCGAGAGGTAAAAGGCTACCCGCTCGCTGAGTACCAGCCGCCAGGCGGCCGGAAACTCCCGGGCCAGGGCGGCTTTTTTCAGGCGGGTATCCTGGGTGAGGTAGCGGTAGAAAAAGAAGCCTACCAGGGCCAACAAGGCAAGAAAGAACAGATAATTCATGAGTCGCTAAACGGCCGGCCAGCGTTCAGGGTTGGCCAGTCGTTTAGCGGCTCGGTGCCTATACTTCCACGGCCAGGTGTTCGCGCAGCCGCTCCCGCAGCAAATCCACCAGCAACGGGCTCATCAACTGAAATTTGTCGGGGATGCGCAGGTTGATGACGCGCTTGCCCTCCAGTTCGGGGCCGAACTTCTGGCGTAGGATATCGGTGTGGCGGCGCTCCATCACCAGCACTACATCGGCCCAGCCCAGGTGGCCGGCCGTTACGCGCACCCTGGCCCCGGGCTCGGTGCCCGCCGAGCGGGCCTCACAGTTCGGGTGCTGCTCAAACAGCCGCTCGGCCGTCAGGCTTCGCCAGCGGTTCTGGCTGCAGATGAACAGGAGTTTCATCAGCTAGATGATTTAACAGTCAGACGCCAGTTATGGCAGCAGGCCGGTAGCCTTTCATCCCGTACCATGCAATGTAAGCGTAGCATAGCACCGGCAGCACGAAAGCCCAGCGCAGGGCCTGAACGCCGCCGCCGCCCAGGGTGCTGTCGGCAATCAGCCCAAAGAACAATGGAATGATAGCTCCACCCACAATGGAGGCGGAAAGCAGGCCCGAAGCATCTTCGGTATGACGGCCTAGTCCCGTCACCGCCAGCGTGAATATTACCGGGAACATGATGGAGTTCATAAGCCCCACGGCCAGTAAGCTATACATGGCTAGTTCGCCAGTGGAGCTAACTGAGATTAGAAGTAATGCTATTGCGCCCACGGCATTAAAGGATAAAAGCAAGCTTGGTCTAATGGAGCGCATGATTATCGTTCCGAGAAAGCGTCCGATGGCAGCACCTCCCCAATAGGCCATAACCCAATAGCCTGCTATTTCAGCAGTAAGATTCATGACCTCAGTTTGATTTAAATAACTCACAATATGAGAGCCGATAGCTACTTCGGCACCTACGTAAGTAAAAATGCCTAATAAGCCCAGCAGCAAATGCCGGTGATGCCAAGCTCGGCTTGTGTCGCCTACAGGAGCTGATTCCTGAGCGATACGAGGAAGTTTGACGAAAAACAGGATTATGCTAATCAGCAGCATTATGCCACCAACAACCAAGTACAAGTTCTGAACCGGAGTAACATCAAGAACTGCCGCCTGGGCCGGCGTCATTGTTTTGGGGTCGGGTAAACGGGATAAGATGAGCTTGGTGCCAACATAAGGGCCGAATGCTGTTGCCAGGGAATTAAAAGCTTGCGTCAGGGTTAGACGAGCCGAAGCGGACTCTGGTGGACCAAGAATAGCGACGTAAGGATTACCAGCGACTTGCAGAGTTACAATCCCGCTCGCCAGTATAAAAAGTGCACCTAGAAAAAGTGGAAAGGTGCGCCCTTCAGCAGCCGGGAAAAATAGGAAAGCTCCCAAAGCTGCTACCAAAAAACCCACCAGCATTCCATTCTTATAACCGACTTTCCTTACAAGTATTCCAGCTGGTACACCTATCAACAGATAGGCCCCAAAAAAGCAGAAATTTACCATACCTACTTCGGTGTAGCTCAGCGTGAACAACCCTTTCAGATAAGGAATCAGGATGTCGTTGAGAACCGTGACAAAGCCCATCATGAAGAACAGCACCGTCAGCGAAGCTAGGGCGGGGGTGTAGTTGGGTGTTTCGGTTCCGGGTGCGGTTTGGGCGGCGGCAGGAAGCGGGACGGAGGATATCGGGGCGGCCATAAGCAGCAACGGCGGGAAAGGTGGGCGATTCAGTGGCAGAACCGTACGCACGGCTCCGCTTAGCAAAGTAGCAGGTTCCGGGCGAATACCAGCTACATGCGCCTATGTAGCATGCTGCAGAACTACTGTTGGCAAATAGAGCATTGCTCCGGCGTTCGGTAGCAACCCAGTTACCCCAAAACGACTTCGCCCGCGCAACGGCCCAAAAGGGAATTGCGCGGGCGAAAAAAACGAGTGGAAAGCAGCGGCGCCGACCGGCGCTAAGCCACTATCGAGACGCGCACCTTGCGGCCCTTTACCTTGGTGCCGGCCAGGCGCTCGGCCACCAGCTGGGCCTGCTCGCGGGGCACGGCCACGTAGCTATAGTAGTCGAATACTTCGATGTGGCCTACCTCGTCGCGGGCCACGCCGCCCACGTTCACGAAGGCACCTACTAAGTCGTGGGCGCTTACTTTATCCTTCTTGCCGGCCGATACGTGCAGGGTTATGTTTTCGGGGCGCGGGGCCTTGGGGGCGGCCGGCGGCAGCTTGGGTGCGTGCAGCGGCTTCCATTCGATGCCCTCGGCCACCGGCCACTTGCTCACATGGTTCTTTTCCTTCTCGGTGGCCAGCAGGTGGGCCGTACCAGCCGCGCCGGCCCGGGCCGTGCGGCCGGCCCGGTGCTGGAAGCCGTCGGCTTTATCGGGGGCGTCGTACTGCACCACCGTATCGAGCTGGGTTACGTCGATACCGCGGGCGGCTACGTCGGTGGCTACCAGCACCTGGCTGGAGCCGTTGCGCAGCTTGAGCAGGGCTTTGTCGCGCTCGGGCTGGGGCATTTTGCCGTGCAGCACTTCGGCCGCCACGCCGCGGCCCACCAGAAAGCGGGTCAGCTCCATGCACCGGTCGCGGGTGTTGCAGAAAATGAGGGCGCGGCCGGTTTCGGGTAGGTTGAGCAGGTGCAGCAGGGCGGCGGGCTTCTGCTCGATGGGGCCTACATGGCCGAGTAGCGTCAGGTTTTCGGGCAGCTCGTCGGTGTCCTGGCCGGCGTTTACCACGCGCGGCCGGGTCAGGTTCTTGCGAATCAAATCCAGCACCTTGTCCGACATCGTGGCCGAGAACAGCAGGGTCTGGCGGCGGCGGGGCAGGCGCTTGATGATTTCTACCAGCTCATCCTGAAAACCCAGCTCCAGCAGCTTGTCGGCTTCGTCGAGAATCAGCGTTTTGAGCTGGTTCGGAATAATGGTGCGCCGCTCGAAGTGGTCGAGCAGACGGCCGGGCGTGGCCACCACAATGTGCGGGGCCTGAGTGAGTGAGGCCGTTTCTTCGCGGAATGCGTGGCCGCCGTAGAAGGCCGCCACCCGCAGGTTGGGCAGGTACTTGCCCAGTTTCTTGAGCGCGTCGCGCACCTGCAGGGCCAGCTCGCGGGCCGGCACCAGCACAATCACCTGCACGGCATCCTGCTTTAAATCGAGCAATTGCAGCACCGACAGGCCGTAGGCGGCCGTTTTGCCCGAGCCGGTGGGCGCCTGCCCGGCCACGTCTTGCCCGGCCAGGGCCATGGGCACTACCTGCTCCTGCACAGGCGTAGGGGTCTGGAACTGGAGTTCTTCCAGGGCTTGCAGCAGCTCGGGCGCCAGGCCCAGGTCGGCAAAAGTAGCGGCGGCGGCGGCGGGCGAGGTGACGGGGGTAGTCGGTTCGGTCGGGGTCATAATCAGAGATTCAATCAGCAAAGGTACGGCTTTGCGAGAGGGCAGAGGGGCTAGAGGTTAGAAGTTATAGGGAACGTCATTCTGAGCGAAGGCGCAGCCGGAGTCGAAGAATCTCTACCGCTTCGTCTGAATTGTTACAACGAAGCAGTAGAGATTCTTCAACTCCGGCTGCGCCTTCGCTCAGAATGACGTTCCTTCCACTAACCACTAACCACTAACCACTAACCACTAACCACTAACCACCTCTTCCTCCAGCACATCGACCAGTTTGTAGCGGACGGCCGATTTTTTGGGGCGGATATCGAGGCCCGCGTGCTGGGCGTAGGCCTTGGTGAAGCAGGCGCCGAAGTAGAAAATCATGGCCGAATAGAACACGAACAGCAGCACGAGCACAATGCTGGAGGCCGGCCCGTAGATGGGGCCCAGGTTGCGCGGCACCAGCAGCAGCCCCAGGACGCTTTCGCCCAGGCTGATGAGGCTGCCCGTGAGCAGGGCCCCGCGCCAGACGGCCTTGCGCGGTACTTTGGCCGAACTCAGGTTACGAAACGTTACCCCGCACCAGCCCACCAGAATCAGCCAGGAAAACAGCCGGTTGCCCAACTCCAGCACGAAATTGCTGAAGTTGGCATCGAAGTAGTCGGCGTAGTGGGCCACAAAGCCCAGGGCCGCGTCCGACAGAAAGGCCAGGATCGAGAGCAACCCCGTGGCCAGCAGCAACCCCAGTGAACGGCTCCTTTCTTTGAGCACGGTACGCAGCTGGCCGGTGCTGCGGCGCACCCGTACCTGCCATATCTGGTTGAGTGAGTGCTGAATAACGCCGAACAGGGTAGTGGCAATGAAGAGTAGAAACGCGAAGCCCAGCCACGTAACCAGCCGGCTGCGCTGCACGTCGGTCACGTTGCGCAGAATCTGCTCGACGAGCCCGGCCGCCGAGGCGCCCAGCAGGTGCGAGAGTTTGGTGAGCAGCAGCACCCGCACCTGCGAGGCCGAGTACAGGTAGCCCAGCCCCTGAATGAGGATGATGACGATGGGCGGCAGGGCGAAAGTGGCGAAAAAGGCCGTGGCCGCCCCCAGCCGCAGTGGGTCGTGGTTGCCAAATTCGCGGGCCGCCCGGCGCAGCAGCAGCACAAACACGGAAAAGGGCTGGCGGGCCGGTTGCGGCGAAGCAAGGTGGGTCATCAGGATAGGCACCGGAGGCAGAAAGGAATCCGGCCGGCGGGAGTGCAGCGCGAAGATACGCGCCGGCCGAGCTATAAATGGGGAATTTCGTGCGGCTGGGCAAGTTGGGCGACTATCTTTGCCGGCCGGGCCTGAAACTCCGGCTAAATCAGACTTTATATCCGGTGAGCCGATTGGCTCCGCAACAGTGACAAATAAGCATATGCGCAAGGCGTGGCAGGCGGCAAGCAAACATCCCGATTGGTGGGCTTTTCTGGCGGCGCTGCTGCTATTCGGCATTCACCTGGCGTTTTCCAAGTTCCACGCGCTCTACTACGATTCGGAGCTGTACTGGCGCTTTGCCCACGATATGGAGCAGGACGGTAAGTTCTCGCTCTTCAACATGACCTCGCAGATGCGCGGCTACCTGTACCCGCTGCTCAACTACCCCCTCACGGCCCTGGAGCGCAGCTGGCTGCCCGGCTACCAGATGGGCCTGGTGAAAACCGAGGGTGCCGTGTTGGCGGCGCTGCTGTTTGGCGTGGTGGGGCCGCGCTGCTGGCAGGCCCTTACCCGGCAACCCGTGTTGCTGGGGCGGCGGCTGGTGTTTATTGCGCTGGGCTTCCTGTTCTGGCGCGACCATTTCAACTTCCTGCTCTCCGACTTCCCGGCCCTGCTGTTTCTGCTGGGCGGAACGGGGCTCGTGCTGCGCGCCCGGCATCCGGCGGCGCTACTGCTGGGCGGTTTTCTGCTGATCGGTACCATCTATATCCGGCCGATTTATATGCTGGCCGTGCCCTGCGTGCTGCTGTTTCGGCTCCTGCGGCCGCAGCCCGCGGCCCGCGGCCGGCAACTGGCCGGCTGGGCTGCCCTGGTGGTGGGGGCGCTGCTGGTAATGGCCCCGCAGCTGGCCCTCAACCTGCACAATTTCGATTCGGCCAGCCCCTTCGTGCTCAATACCGATAAAAGCGGGCAGTACGCGGTAGCCGGCGAGGATAACCTATACCTGTGGCATCTTAATGAGGGCCTGGGCGTGCAGAAGTACGAAACCAACATCGGGGGCGCCTACCCCAAAGCGCAGGTTTTCTACTTCGATAATGCCGGCCGCCTCGTGCTGGCCAACCGTGCCTCCTCGCAGGTCACCAGCTTGGCCAACTACGCTCGGCTGGTGGCCGAGCACCCGCTCGACATGACGGCCCTGTTCTGCCGACACCTGTTCAACGGCCTCGATGTGCTGTATTCGAGCCCCTACCTGACGCGGGTGTACTCGCCCAACAGCGGGCTGGCGCTGCTGCACTATGCGGTGTTTTTTGGGGCGCTGCTGCTAGCGGTGCGCCGGGCCCCGCTGCTGCGGCCCGCTCACTGGCTGCTGGTGGCGGCGCTGGTGCTGCCCACCCTGGCTTCGGTGCCGCTGGTGGTGGAGTGCCGCTTCTTTATCTCGCTGCACGTGCTTATCTACGGATTGGTATGCTTCGGACTGCCGCATCCGGCCCGCTGGCCCCAAGTGGTGGTTCCGGCCTGGCGGCTGCCGCTGCTCGTGGGCTTTGCCGTATTTATGCTGAGCTGCGTCACGCTGTCGGCCAGCACCCGCGCCAGCCTGGAAGTACCGGTGCTGCCCGAAGGCGCCCCCGAGTAAGCGGCGGCGGCGCGTTATCTTTTCGTTTTATAGCTGATTGCCGTGTCCGATTCCTCGCCTTCACCTGTGCCTACGCCGATCCGTAGATGGTGGCAGCGCCGGCTCACCGACCCGCTGCTGGGGCTGCTGCGTCAGGGCCTCACGCCGCACCAACTGGCCCTCACGGTGGTGCTGGGCTCGGCCTGCGGCGTTATCCCGGTGCTGGGCCTTACAACGCTCACGGCTTCTTTTGCGGCGCTGCGCCTGCGCCTGAATGTGGCCGCCACGCTGCTTGTCGCCCACCTCTGGAGCCCGGTGCAGCTGCTGCTCATCATCCCGCTGCTGCGGCAGGGCGCCCTGCTCTGGAGCGACCAGGCCCCCGAGCTCACGCTGGAAAAGCTCCGCTATCTGTTCGGCCACGACTTGCTGGCGGCGCTGCAGCTGCTCTGGCAGGCCCTGCTGGGCGCGCTGCTGCTTTGGGCCGGTGCGTCTCTGGTGCTGGGGCCGGTAGTCTACTTCGTGCTGCGCCCGCTGCTGGCCCGGGTTATGAGGTCCAGGGCAAAGGTTCAGGCGGAGAATGGAAAAACGGAATAAAAAAAGAACGCCACTCCGCTCGGAATGACGTTCTCTTCTAAGCTCTAAGCTCTAAGCTCTAAGCTCTAAGCTCTAAGCCCGGGCGTACACCGGCTCCGTAGTGAGCAGGTACTGAACCAGCGGCTCTTCGGAGGTGGGGTCAATCAGCATGAGGTCGACGAACTGAGCCTCGGCGATATTACCCTGAATGATGGGGCCCAGTTCCTGCAGGAAGGCCGGGTCAGTCTCTTCGGTATCGAAGGCCACGAGCAGGCGCGACTGTTCAGGCACGTTCTGCATGCGCATTTCGGCCAGGTACACGGCACGAATGCTGGGCTGGGCGGCGCTGTACGCGCGCAGGCCGTCGAGCAGGGCCGTTGGCTCGGGCTCGGGCTGGTGCAGGGTTACCTGCACATCCTGGGGTGGACCGGCATCGAAGAGCTGGCCGGCCATCAGGGCTTTAATTTCGTCGGCCGGCATCAGCTTACCTACCGCCGAGAAAGGGTTGATGGCGCAGTCGGCATCCTGCACCATGCTAAAGAAGTCGTGCCCCCGCAGGCGCATGTAGGTAACGCTGCCCTCGGGTACGGCGCCGTTGTCGAAAATGCGCTCTACGGAGGAGAAGATGGCTATTTTGCCGTCGTGCAGGGCCTGCAACTGAATTTCCATGCCCTCGGTAGGTGTAACTTCGCCGGGCTCCTGGCCCTCTTTGGCGGCCAGCACCACTGCCAGCTCTTCGCCGAGCAGCGCTTGGTAGAAAGGCGAACGAAACTGCGGGTCGTAGGAGGCCTGCATCAGCAGCTGCTCCAGAATGTTGGTGGGTTGGAAAGCGGCGTGCGCGGCCTGGGCGTCCATCTGGCTTTCGTCCGGGCCACCCATCATGCTAGGCATGGCAATGGGCGGGGCCGGCGGAATCATCGGCATGGGGGCCGGGGCCTCCGGGGCGGGCATCTGGTAGTTGGAGCCTTTGTAGCGCGGGCCGGCTGGCTCAGTTGGGGCCGCCGGGGCAGCTGGCGCAGTCGGCTCGACCCCCGATTCGGCGGCCGTAGTAGGGGTTGCAGGGGCCGAAGCGTTATCTTCGGGCTTCTTTTTTAGAAAGTCAAACAGGGCCATATTCAAGCAAAGTAATGAAGGTGCAAGCTAAGCAGGTTTGGGCTAAAATGCACGGCCAAAATGGGCCGCCGGCCAAACTGCCGCTCTAAAAATAACCACCTGACTCAGCCCACAGTTCCCGGCCAGTGGCGCAGGAAGTCCTGGCGGAAAGCGGCTCCCAGCGGCAGCACCTGGCCGTTGCGCAGCGTCAGCTGGCTGCCTGCCAGGCGCTCCACCTGCTGCAGCGGCACCACATACGACTTATGCACCCGCAGAAAGGTCGGAGCGGGCAGCTGCTCGGCCAGCAGCCGGCGTAGCGTATCGGTTACCACGAGGCGGCCGGCGGCGGTGTGCACCTTCACGTAGTTGCCGTAGGCTTCGAGCCACAGAATATCGGCCAGCGGCACGCGGTGGGTGCTGGCTCCGTCGCGCAGCAGCAGGGCGGCCGGCGTAGCGGGCGGTGCCGGTGCGGCCGGAGCCACCACCGCAATGGCCGCCGGGGTGGCAGGAGCAGTGGGCAGCCGGCCCACGGCCTTCAGAAACCGCGGAAACGGCACGGGCTTGAGCAGGTAGTCGACCACGCCAAACTCATAGCCTTGCAGCGCAAACTCGGCGTGGGCGGTGGTGAGGATGATGTGGGGCGGGTGGGGCAGGGCCGCCAGCAGCTCCAGACCGCTCATTTCAGGCATCTGAATATCGAGCAGCACCACATCGACGGGCTGATTATGCAGAAACGACAGGGCCTCGGCAGCCGTGTAGCAATGGCCGGCCACGCGCAGGTGGGCCACGCGCTCCACGTAGGTCCGCAGCACCTCGTGGGCCAGCGGCTCATCGTCCACAATCAGTACGTTCAGCGGCGGCGTATTCATAGTAATTTGAGGGAAAGCATAGCGCGAAACTGACTGGGGTTGTCGGGGTCGGGACCGGCCTCCAGGATATGGCGGCCGGGATAAAGCAGCTCCAGGCGCTGGCGGGTGTTGGCCAGGCCGGTACCGGTGCCGCCTTGCTGGTCGCTGGGCGGGGGCAGGGCATTAAGGGTAACCAAGGCCATAGCCTTATGGCCTCCTATCAGGCCCACCACTATTTTCACGAAGCTGCCCACGGCCCGGCGGGTGCCGTAGGTAAACGCGTTTTCGACCAGGGCCAGAAATAGCAGCGGCGGCACCATAAGGCCGTCCACCTCCTCATTTTCGGGTAGTGTAAGCGTAACCGGGCAGCGCGCCCCTAGCCGTAGCTCCTGCAAGCGGACGTAATCGCGCAGGTAGTCCAGCTCGTCGGCTAGCGGCACCTGGGCGTGCTTGGTGCTTTCGAGCTGGTAGCGCATCAGGCCGGCCAAAGCCAGCAGCATGTCGGGGGTTTGGGGGCTTTGGGTGAGGCTGAGGGCGTAGAGGCTGTTGAGCGTGTTGAACAAAAAGTGCGGGTTTACCTGCGCTTCCAGCAGCCGCAGCTGCTGCTCGCGCTCCAGCAACTGGCCGCGCAGCCGCTGCCGCCGCTGGGCCACTGTGCGCCACATCAGCAGCAAGCCCAGGGCAATAAGCATCGTAAACAGGCTGTTGGCACCCGGTTGCATAATGCTGCGGGCGTACACTCCGGGCCAGATGAGCTGCCCGACCGCGTGCAGCAGCAGCACCCACAGTAGCAGTGCCAGCGCGTACCAGCCGTAGCGGCCCTTATCAAACAGCCAGGGCACCAGCCCTAGGTTGTTGCCGTACACGGCCGCCATCGTCAGCAGCATAAAAGGCATGATGCCCCGATAGGCTTGTGGTTGGAACTCCAGCGGCACCTTCGAGGTGGCCAGCCATAGCAGCAGCCCCAGCCCGCCCCACACCAGCGCATCGCGCAATATCAGCAGCCAGGTTTTCATGGGGCAAAAGAATGAAATGGTGAGTTGGCCGGATGAGAGGGCAACCCGCTAAGCGGGCACGCTCCCCTCCAGAAACGCAGTTTGTATAGCCGCAACGAAAGTACGGCCCCGCCCGGCTCTGGGCAACGCTGCCGGATGAACGCGGTTCGTCCGGCCGGCGCGGGCGTTTATCCAGCCGGGCGGTTGGGTTATCCGAAAGGCTATCCGCGGCCACCTTCCCGCTGCACCTTTGTCTTGGTTCTGCCGCCACCGCCGCTAACCTTACCAAAACCCTACCGGCTCCCGGAGCAACAACCCCACCATCCCCCTCACATACCTTTCTTCCCCATGAAAAAGCTCCTTTTCCTCGCCGCCCAACTGCTGCTGCTGGCCCCCGCTGCTTCGGCCCAATTGGCTCCCAACCCCACGGGCAGCTGGCAGGGCCAGATTGCCCTGCCCGGCCAGAGTCTGCGCGTGATATTCGAGCTGAAAGGCGCTGCCAGCCAGCTCAGCGGCACCATGGCCGTGCCCCAGCAGGGAGCCACGGGCCTACCGCTGTCGGCCGTAGTTGTGCGCCACGACAGCCTGCTGATTGGGGCCGATAAAATCGGGGGCCGCTTTGCCGGCCGCTTCGCCCCCGATGGGCAGCAGGCCGTGGGCTCCTGGAGCCAGGGCGGCAGCCAGTTTCCGCTGACCCTGACGCGTAGCAGCACCGGAGCCACTACCGGGGCCGCTGCCGCGCCGCGCCGGCCCCAGGAGCCCACCGGCCCGCTGCCCTACCGCGCCCTCGACCTTGCATTTCCGGGTGCCAAAGGCGGTTTTCAGCTGGCCGGTACGCTTACGCTGCCCCAGGGCAAGGGCCCGTTTCCGGCCGTGGTGCTGGTGTCGGGCTCGGGCCCCGAAGACCGCGACGAAACCGTGTTCGGCCACAAGCCCTTCCTGGTGCTGGCCGACTACCTCACCCGTCGGGGCTTCGCAGTGCTGCGCTACGACGACCGGGGCACCGCCAAATCGGGCGGCACCTTTAAGGATGCCCTCACCACCGATTTCACGGCCGACGCCCAGGCCGCGCTGGCTTACCTGCGTACCCGCCCCGACATTAAGGCCCGGCAAGTGGGCCTGATCGGGCACAGCGAAGGTGGCCTGGTAGCCTGGCAGGCCGCGGCCCAGCCTCAGGGCCCCGATTTCGTGGTGAGCCTGGCCGGCCCCGGCCTGCCCGGCGACGCCATTCTGCTGCGCCAGCAAGCCGACCTGGGCCGCGCTGCCGGGGCCGATTCGGCCCAAATCGGGGCCAACCGCCGCCTGCACACCGCCCTGTTTGCCGCGCTGCGCCGCCTGCCCGCCACCGCCACTACTGCCGAAGCCACCCAGCAACTGACCACCGTTATGCAGCAGCAAGTGCCCGGCCTCAGCCCCGAGCAGGCGCAAAAACAGGCCGGCCAACTTACCGCGCCCTGGTTGCGCAGCTTCCTGCTCACCGACCCGGCGCTGTATCTGGCCAACGTAAAATGCCCCGTGCTGGCCCTCAACGGCACCACCGACCTGCAAGTGGCCGCCGATGATAACCTGCCGGTCATCGAGCGGGGCCTCAAAGCCGGCCGCAACGCCAACGTCACGGTGCGTGCTCTGCCTGACCTCAACCACCTCTTCCAAACCGACCCCAAAGCCACCAGCCACTACGCCAAAATCGAGGAAACCTTCGCTCCATCCGCGCTCAAGGTGGTTGGCGACTGGCTGACCGCAGTGGTGAAATAGGGGGGGGCAGGCACGTCATGCTGAGCGCAGCCGGAAGCGAAGTCGAAGAATCTCGCGTGCAGTAGTAGCCCTGCTATCAGAAATTACTTTGGCACGCGAGATTCTTCGCTTCGCTCAGAATGACATTCCTTCACTAACCACTAACCACTAACCACTAACCACTAATCACTGCCCATCCGAGCCGTTGCAGCGGCCGAGTAGCTCGGAGGTTTCGCGCATGGTGTAGATCTGGTTGGTGTTGCCCCAGCTGGTTTGCACAAAGTTGAGCAGGATGGTGATTTGTGAGTCGGTAAGGTCTTCGTGGCCGGGCATTATCTGGTTGTAATGAATGCCATTGACAACAATATCGCCCTGCATGCCTTTGCGGATGAGGCAGGGCAGCTCGGCCCGGTGCTTTGCCACATAGTCGGAAGCAGCTACGGGCGGAATGAGGCGCTCCAGCCCCTGGCCCTGGTCGCCGTGGCAGCTGCTGCAATGGGCGGCGTAGAGTTGCGCGCCTTCGTTCTGGCGCTCGGTAAAGCAGCTTTCCAACGACAGCGCCAGGGTCAGGAGTAGCGCGGCCACGCCGGTCAGCCGTAGCGGGTGGCGCTTCATTTGGCCGCCACGGGCTGCGTTTCGGCTTCCTCTTTCAGCAGCACCGGAATGTCTTTAATCAGCTGGTCGACCTGCGCGGGCACCATGCCGTCGTACACGCCCCGCACCCGGCGCCGCGAATCGACGAGGGCAAAGGTGCCGCTGTGGGCGTAGCCGCCGGGTACGGTGGCATCTACCTGCGCGCCGGTCATGTAGGCCTTGGCCAGCGCAAAAATGGAGTCGCGGCCGGCCGTAGCGAAGTGCCAGCGCGCGGCGTCCTGAATGCCCAGGCGCTCGGCGTAGTCGCGCAGCACCGGAATCGAGTCGTGGGCCGGGTCGATGGTGTGGCTCAGGAACAGGACGTCGGGGTTGCTTTCGTAGGCTTTGTACACCCGCAGCAGCTCACTCTGCATTTTGGGGCAGATGCTGGGGCAGGTGGCAAAGAAGAAATCGGTAACGTACACCTTGCCCGCAAAGGTCTGGTTGGTGATAACCTGCCGGTCTTGGTTGGTAAGGCGGAAGGCGGGGATGGGGTCGGGCAGGGTGTCGGAGGGCGAAGTGGGCTCGGAGTACTTGAGGCCCAGTATCGGCAGGCGTTCAACTGGGTTTTCGGTGGCCGATGAGCAGCCGCCGAGCGAGAAGCTCAGGGCCAGCCCGGCGGCGGCCAGCAGTTGGCCAACGCGGCGAAGCGAAGTAGTCATCACAGAAACAGTTTATTGGGTAACGGAAGACGAAGGTGTAGCAGATGCGGATGCGGCTTTCAGCAGCTGGTGGGCCGCCGCCTGGCTGCTATCAAACAAACGACCCACCGAATCGATGCGTTCCTGTTGCATGGCGTAGTAGGCAAGCCGGCGGGCATCGGCCACGGTGTCGGCCGGCCGGCTGTAGCGGTGCATCCAGTCCATCATGCCGTTTTCGGCGCCCACCAGGGCCCGGCGGGCCTGTCCGATGGCCACGGTATCGGTGGCCGGGGCTTTGGCCAGCTGCTGGCGCAACTCGTAGAGCTGGTCCATTTGAGCCATCAGCGAATCGTGGCGGGCCAGCACGGTTTTTTCGGCCTCGGCAACCGGCAGGCCGGCTTCGGGTTGAGACGACGACGACGGCTGGCAGCCAGCCAGCAACAGCAGCAGCGGAACGAAACGAAGGGTTTTCATGCCCCAAAGGTAAGCGGCGAATGAGGGACTGCCGTTACGCGGTAGCCCCAGCAGAGCGGCATGGCGGTAGCAGTTAGGGGCACGAAGGTGTTAAAGCCCCGGCGGGGCTACCGCGTAACGGCAGTTCCTCATTCATCGAGCCACTCATTCACCACTGCACCGACTCGCCCCAGTGCCACAGGGCGGCGCCCAGCGTCCAGGCGGCCCACACGAACAAGCCACCCAGCGCCAGCAGTACCAATAATAATACCGCCATCAGGCCCTTGCCCGAGCCCTGGTATTTGTTCTCGGCGTAATGGGCGCGCAGCAGTTTCACGTTGCGGTCGTTGGCTTTATAGGCGAAGTCGAATACGTTACCTACCACCGGAATAGCCCCAATCAGCGTGTCGAGCACCACGTTGAATACCATCCGCACCACCAGGTTGCCGCTGGCCCCGTGGCGCATCATGGTCAGAATCAGCAGGCCCGAAATGGCCAGCGAAGGCAGCCCGCCGACCACCGGAATCAGGCCCATGAGCGGGTCGAGGCCGAAGCGCCAGCTGGTGCCGGGCACCCGGAACTGGCTGTCGAGCAGGCGCGAAACGCGCTCCACCCACCGCAGGCGGTCGTCTTGGTCGAAAGTAGGAGTTGGCGTCATGGAGGGAGAAAAGGGTTTTCGCACAGAAACGCAGCCCCCACGTACAGGTTGGGGGCAGCGGCCAAACTTCCGCGCCATCACCCCGTTTTTACTTCTTACTTCTTACTTCTTACTTCTTACTTCTTACTTCTTACTTCTTCATCTATGAAAACCCGCCAACTCGGCCGCTCCGGCCTCACGGTGTCCGCCCTCGGCCTCGGCTGCATGGGCATGTCCGATTTCTACGGCCAGCGCGACGACCAGGAAAGCATCCGCACCCTGCACCGGGCTCTGGAAATAGGCGTTACCTTTTTCGATACGGCCGATATGTACGGCCCCTTTCTCAACGAGGAGCTGCTGGGCCGGGCCCTGAAGGGCCGCCGCACGGAGGCCATTGTTGCCACCAAGTTCGGCATCCAGCGCGACCCCGACAACCCCGAAAAGCGCGGCATCAACGGCCGCCCCGAGTACGTGCGCTCCGCCTGTGAAGCCAGCCTCAAGCGCCTCGGCACCGACCATATCGACCTCTACTACCAGCACCGCGTCGACCCGAATACGCCGATTGAGGAAACCGTGGGGGCTATGAGCCGGCTGGTAGAAGAAGGCAAAGTGCGCTTCCTGGGTTTGTCGGAGGCGGCCCCCGATACCTTGCGCCGCGCCAGCCAGGTGCACGCCATTACGGCCCTACAAACCGAATACTCGCTCTGGAGCCGGGAGCCCGAGGAGGAGATTCTGCCCACCTGCCGCGAGTTGGGTATCGGCTTCGTGCCCTACTCGCCCCTGGGGCGGGGCTTCCTGACGGGCCAGATCCGGCAGTTCGAAGACCTGGCTGCCGATGACTACCGCCGCCATACGCCCCGTTTCCAGGGTGAAAACTTCCAGAAGAACCTCGATCTGGTGGTCCGCCTTAAGGAAATAGCCACCGAAAAGGATTGCACGCCAGGCCAGCTGGCCCTGGCCTGGGTACTGGCCCAAGGCAGCGACATTGTGCCCATCCCCGGCACCAAGCGCGTGCGCTACCTGGAAGAAAACGTAGCCGCCGCTGACCTCAGCCTAACTCCCCAGGACCTGGCCCGCATCAACGAAATAGCCCCCCAGCACGCCGCCGCCGGCTCCCGCTACCCCGAAGCCATGATGAAGAGCGTGAACGGGTAGGTGGTAGGGCTTAGAAAAAGAACGTCATCCTGAGCGGAGTGAAGGATCCTATTACCGTAGACCGATAATCGTTTTGACGACTCGTTCTCACGGGATAAGATCCTTCGCTCCGCTCAGGATGACGTTCCTTGTTTAAAACCTAAGACCTTATAAATCAACGCCATACTGGGGGTAGCAGGTCAATCCATCCGTCTTCGCTCACCACCACGGCCAGCACCGGGTAGCGGCTGCTTTCCACGTAGCGCAGTACCGAGTTATAGCGCGAGCCACGGCTGGAGTCGCCCTTCTCCGTGGCCAGGCCGTCGAGAATGGCCCCGATGGCGTGGCAGGTGCCGTTGGGCTCGATAACTACCGCCCCGTCGATGTTGGTGACCAGGCGCAGTACTGAGGGCGTCATCAGGCGCGGCGTGACGCGGAAACACTGCGGCGAGAGCCGGACCGCCTCCTGGGCCGCCCCCTCCGAAATCAGTAGAATGGTGCCGTGCTCCTGCTTGGCGGCGCTCAGCGTCAGCTCCCAGAGGTAAGCAATGCCGGCCGCATCGAGCACCGGAAAAATGCGGCCCACGGCCTTGGTAAAGTTGTTTTCGTCGATGGTGCCCTGCGGCAGGCGCGGCGTGTTCGACACCACTTTCATCATCCGCTGCCCGTCGTGGCTCAGCTCCCAGCTGTAGTGCTTGGTGAAATGAACAGTGAACAGGGCCTCGTACTGCGCATCGTCGGGCTCCACGAGGTAACCCAGCCCGAATACGTCGGTGGCATCGGTAATGAGTGCGTGGCGGTCCTCGCTCAGCTCCAGCAGCTTGCGGATGCGGCGGTAGTCGCGCAACGGCACCGGCGTATCGAGCATGAGCACGGGCACCACGGCCGGGTGGTTGCGCCTGGAAACGAGCATGGTGCCCACGCCTTCGTCGCCTTCGTGGCGCAAGGCTGCTACGCCATTGCAGGCATCATACAGGCCGTGGCTGCCGGCGGCGGCGCGTAGCATAAACCGGCGGCCCGCGGCCCGCAGCACCTCGTTGTAGTCGCGGTTGAGCACCAGCCGGTCGTCGTCGGCGTGGTCGGACTCGCGCAGGGCCCGTGAGGCGTCGAGCAGCAGCTCCTCGACGGTGGCTGACAGCAGCGACCCAGGCCGGTTGGGCACGGCCGGCCCGGGCAGGGCATAGTAGCTATGGTAGGCCTCGGCCGACAGCTGCAGCACAATCAGCACCTGGTAGCCGCCGGTGCTCACGGGCAGCGAGCAGAAGCTCACGCGGTCTTCCTGGCGCCGGGCTACCAGCTCGTGCAGGGTGTGCTCGGTGGCGCGGCGCAGCAGTTCGTACCAGCGCTGCTTTTCGTAGCGGTCGTGGTCGAGCTGGTGCAGATGGTACACCACTTCGCGGGGGCCATCGGGTTCGAGGGCCACGGCGTGGTCTTTCACGGCCGTAAAATCGGTGGGGGCGTAGCGGTGGCTCTGGGGCTCGATAACTACCGCCTGGGGTTCGTCGGTTTCGCGGGCCGAAGCAATTCCCAGCAGAAAAATCTCCGGTTTCAGTGCCCGATCGAGCAGGTTGAACACGCCATCGGCAAACAGTTGGGCGGATACGCGAAACAGGCTTTGGTTTTCCCACATAGGGGCAGCGGGCAGAACGTGGAAGGCGGAAAGAGGCAGGTACGCAAAAAGCCTACCGAAAGATCGGTTTTGCCGCTCTTCGCCCGCAACCTTCGGGCTTCGGGCGGGTTAGCAGCACGACGGCCCTTGTCCGGCTGCCGATAATAGTGTATCTTCCACTGCGTTTATCTTCTGCCCACCGCTCAGCTCCAGCCCCATGTTCGTCGATTTAGTTATTGCCGGCATGTTCGCCATGATGCTGGTGCCCCTCATCACGGCATACTGCGCTTACAGCTACGGCCGCTCGTTCTGGCTGTGGTTTGCGCTGGGCATGGTGTTGCCCATTGTGTCCTATTTCGTGCTCTTCGCCCTCATCCTGCGCCAGCAGCTCGACCACGGCCAGCGCCTGCTCAACGAAGCCAAAAGCGTACTGGCCGAAGCCGAAAAAGCCGAACGGGAGGTGAAATAGGGAGGTGGTGAAATGGTGAGATGCTGTTAAAACGCCGGATTGCGCCATTTGCACTGCCAGGGCCCTCGAACAGCAACTCCCTATTTCACTATCTCACCACCCAGCCAGCTTAGCAGGCCACGGGCGGCCCAGGCGCCGGTACTAAAGCAGCCTTGCAGCAAGTAGCCGCCGGTGGGCGCTTCCCAGTCGAGCATTTCGCCCGCCACGAAGGTACCGGGCCGCGCCCGCAGCATCAGGTGCTCATCCAGCGCCTCCCACGCCACGCCGCCAGCCGTACTGATGGCCTCATCGAGCGGGCGCAAACCGGCAACGGGAATGGGCAGGGCCGACAGCAGGGCAGCGGCTTTGGCCGGCGCGGCCGGAAACACGGCGGGGCCCAGCTCGCGCAGCAGCGTAGGCACCGGCGGCCCCAGCCGTAGCGCCTCCGCCAGAAACGAAGCCACCGACTTGCCCGGCTTGCGCCGTGCCAACTTCTCCAGCAACTGGGTCGGGCCGAGGTCGGGTTTAAGATGCAGGTGCAGCACGGCCGGGCCGCCACCGGACAGCTGGGCCCGCAAATGGGGCGTGAGGGCGTACACGGGCGTGCCCTCCAGGCCATACTCAGTGAGCATGATTTCGCCGCGCACGGTAGCCGGACCGCAGCTCAGGGCCACGTTCTTGAGCGGCTGCCGGCCCACTTTACTGCGGAAAAACTCCGACCATGCCACCTCGGCCCCGCAGTTGCCGGGCGCGAAGGGCACAACGGGTATGCCGGCGCGCTCCAGTTCGGGCAGCCAGGCGCCGTCGGAGCCGGTTTTGGCCCAGCTGGCCCCGCCCAGGGCCAGCAGCGTGGCAGCGGGCCGCACAGTAATCTGCTCGCCGGTGGCCTCGTTGCGCAGGAGCAGGGAACCGGCCGGGCCGAAGCCCAGCCAGCGGTGGCGCAGGTGCAGCGTAACGCCCAGTGCCCGCAGCCGCGCCACCCAGGCCCGCAGCAACTCGGCAGGCTTGTGCTGGGCCTCGGGAAACACCCGGCCGCTGGTGCCCACGAAAGTGGTAATGCCCAGTTCGGCGGCCCAGGCGCGCAGGTGAGCGGGGGAGAAGTGGGCCAGAAAGCCGCTGAAGTCGGGGGCGCGGGCGGCGTAGCGGCTTGCAAAGGGCGCGGCGTCTTCGGCATTGCTCAGGTTGAAGCCCCCGTGCCCGGCCACCAGAAACTTACGGCCCACGGTAGCCTGCGCCTCGTAGAGGTGTACCCGGCAGCCCGCTTCGGCCAGGCGCTGGGCGGCCAGCAGGCCCGCCGGCCCGCCACCCACTACGGCCACTTCTTTCCCCAAAAGCTGTTGCATGGCCCAAAGGTACGCCGCACCCCCGCGCAACGCCCGGCCCGGCCGCGCAGGCCGCACTACCACCGCCGAAAGCGTATCTTCGCCGTTCCGGGTTTTCGCAACTCCGGTCAACCGCCCCGATTCCGGCTCGTATAGCCGGAATTACTTTTAGGCCTAACTGCACTCTATGGGTTCTTATACCATTCTTATCGGCCTGAGCCTGGCCGTCATCCTGTCCTACCTCTTCGACCTGATTGCCCGCGCCACCAAGGTGCCGTCGGTGCTCATGCTGCTGCTTTCGGGTATTGCCCTGCGCCAGGGTGCCGACTACTTCGACTTTACCTTCGTCACGCCCAAGGTGATTCTGGAGATATTCGGAATCATTGGGCTGATTATGATTGTGTTGGAGGGCGCGCTGGACCTGAAGATAACCCGTGAGAAATTTCCGCTCATCCGGCGCTCTTTCCTGGCAGCCGTCCTCATGCTGGTGGTGCAGTCGCTGGCTATTGCGTTGATTCTGCACTTCTGGCTGCACGTCAATTTTCAGAGCTGCCTCGTCAATGCCATTCCGCTGGCCGTTATCAGCTCGGCCATTGCCATTCCCAGTGTGGCCGGCCTGACGGGCGAAAAACAGGAGTTCATCATCTACGAGAGCACCTTTTCCGATATTCTGGGCATCATGCTTTTCAACTTTGCCCTGCAGTCCAACTTCGGCGAAGGCATGTCGGTGGCTACGTTCGGCCTCGATATCATATCCGTGGCGTTGGTGGCCATTGTAAGCACGGCGGCCCTCATTTTCCTGCTCGACCGGATTCGGCTGCACGTTAAGTTCTTCCTGATTCTGGCCTTCCTGATTCTGCTCTACAGCGTGGCCAAAAACCTGCATCTTTCCTCGCTGGTGCTGGTGCTGGTGTTTGGCCTGGCCGTCAACAACGCCGAGCAGTTTATGCTGGGCCCGCTGAAACGCTGGTTCAACCCGGCCCGCCTCACCGAGGAACTGCACCAGCTGCGCAGCATCACGGCCGAGTCGGCGTTTCTGATCCGCACGTTTTTCTTCCTGCTCTTCGGCTTCAGCATTACGGTTAGCAAGCTCATGAGCCCGCAATTGCTGCTGCAAGGGGTTATTATCGTGGTGGCCCTCACGGCCATTCGCTATTTCTACCTGCGCTTCATTGCCAAAACCGACCTCATTCCCGAGCTCTTTATTGCCCCCAAAGGCCTGATTACGGTGCTGCTGTTCTACAGTATCCCCCTGGAGCACCTTATTGGCGAAGTTTCCGAAAACATCCTCTTCATCGTCATCCTGCTCACCGGCGTGCTCATGATGGTGGGCCTGCTCATGAGCCGCGAAGAGCCGGAAATAGGGGAATACTGACGTTGAGAAGCGAGGAGCTAGAATGCCTGTCATCCTGAGCTTGCGAAGGACCTTATAACGTTAAAACGAGTCGTTGTTACGGCTGTTCAGGCGCTATAAGGTCCTTCGCAAGCTCAGAATGACAGGCATTCTAGCTCCTCGCTTCTGCGAAGCAGCTTCTTAGAAGTTGGTTTTAAACAGCTTGATGGCAATGGCCAGCAGGATGACGCCGAACACGCGGCGCAGGATATCTTCGCCGGCTTTGCCTAGTTTGCGCTCAATCCAGGCCGAGCTTTTGATGACCAGATAAACGAAGATCAGGTTTACCAGCACGCCGGCCAGCACGTTGGGCAGCTGGTAGGCGGCCCGGAGCGACAGCAGCGTGGTCATGGTGCCGGCCCCCACAATGAGCGGGAAGGCCAGCGGCACAATGGAGCCGGTGCCCGCTGCCGGGTCGTGCCGGAACAGCTCGATACCCAGGATCATCTCCATGCCAATGAGGAAGATGATGATGGCACCCGCCAAGGCAAACGACTGGAAATCAACGCCAAAAAGCGACAAAATACTCTGGCCCACGAACAGGAAGCTCACCATCAGCGCGGCCGCCACCAGCGTGGCCTTTTCGGCATTCACGCCGCCCTCGCGCTGCCGGATCTGGATGATAATGGGCACCGAGCCCAGAATATCAATGATGGCAAACAGCGTGAGCGTAACGGAAGCTATTTCCTTGAGGCTAAACATGAATCACAGATGTTGCGGATGGTGCAGATAACGCAGATTCGTTGTGGAGGGCAGATTCGTTGTGGGAGCGGACTCGTGCAGATGGATGGGCAGCGCGAACGAATCCGCTAGTTGACCGAATCTGTGGTGCCTGCACCATTTACACTATCTGTGATTCAGGAGAACTCCTTGGCGAAGAACTGCACGAGCTGCTCGAAGGCGGCATCGGGGATGGCCGGGAAGTTGGCGATGCGCAGGCCGGTGGCTTTCCGCTCGCCGTAGCCGCTGCCAATAAACAGGCCGTTCTCCAGGGCGCGGCGCTTTACCTCCTCGATGAGGGCGGGCGCGGCCGTGAGGCCTACCACGGTGGAGGAACGGGTTTCGGGGTTGGTAACCAGCGGCCGGAGCTGGGTGGCCTGGTCGAAGTAGTCGTAGAGCTTGGTGGCCCGCTCGACAACGTGCTGGTGCGTGACTTTGATGGGCGGGTTGTCGTGGATGGAGCGGTTCAACAGGTAAATACCGAGCACGTTGGGCGTGTGGGTGGTCTGGAAGTTGAGCATCTTGTCGTACTGCTCGGTCAGCGAGTTGTAGTGGCTGCGCTCCTTGAGCTGGCGCATCCGCTCGATGGCCCGCGGCGAAAGCACCATCACGGCCAGGCCCGCCGGGAGTCCGAAGCACTTCTGCACCGATGAGTACCAGATGTCGCCCTTGATGAACTTGATCTGGACCCCGGCCATCGACGACGTGGCATCGACGGCCAGTAGAGCCTTGCTGGGCAGGCGGTTATACAGGTTGAGAATGGTGCCGTCGCGCAGTTGGGTGGTGGTGGCGGTTTCGTTCTGGGTGATGCACACCAAGTCGGTTTGCTCGTCGAGGCCGGGCAGGTTGTCGGCGTCGGGCACCTCATCGATACCAAAAGTGAGGCCGACCGTAGCCGGACGCAGGGCCTTGGCGGCCTGGTACCATTTCTGGCCGAAAGCGCCGTTGTAGAGGTGGAAGCTTTTGGTGGGCGTCAGGCTCTGGGCCAGCACTTCCCAGCACTCGGTGGCCGAGCTGAGGAAGAAAATGGTGTAGTCCTGCGGGATGTTGAGCTTGGTTTTAAGCTCTTGCACCGTCTGGCGCATCAGCTGCACAAATTTCTCGCCCCGGTGCGGGGTCGAAAGCCAGCCTTCATCAAAAGCGTCCTGTAAATACTGGCGTACCTGCGGGTACACCTGCGAGGGGCCGGGATTGAACGTATACATAGGTGGGGTATGTAAAATGGAGCTACAAAGGTACGTAAAGGTGAAATGGTGAAATAGTGAGTTGGTGAGTTTGACGTTCCAGGGGCCTGGTTGCGCTACTGGCGCAAGTAGGAGTACCAAACATCAAACCCGCTATTTCACCACCTCACTATTTCACCTTGAACCCTACCCGTTTGGGGCGTTGGCCGTCGAAGTAGTGCAGGGCCAGCCGGTAGCTTTCGAGGCCGAAGCCGCTGATGCTGCCGGCGCAGTGGCGGCCCAGCAGGCTGCGCTGGCGGAACTCTTCGCGGGCGTGCAGGTTGCTCAGGTGCACTTCTACTACGGGCGAGCCGATGGCGGCTACCGCATCGGCCAGCGCTACGCTGGTGTGCGTGAAGCCGCCGGCATTGAGCACGATGCCGTGGTAGCTGAAACCCACTTCGTGCAGCTTGTCGATGAGGCCGCCCTCGTGGTTGCTCTGGAAATACACCAACTCGAACTGCGGAAAAGCCTCGACTAATTCGGGCAAGTAGTCTTCAAACGAGCGGGTGCCGTAGATGCCGGGTTCGCGCCGGCCCAGCAGGTTGAGGTTGGGGCCGTTGAGCAGCAGGATTTGCATGAGGTAGGAGGGCTGGGGACTAGGGGACTGGAGAACCAGGCAAAGGTACTGTCATCCTGAGCAGCGCGAAGGACCTTTTTACGGTAGCACAAATCGTTGTTACGTCTTGCTACCGTAAAAAGGTCCTTCGCGCTGCTCAGGATGACAGTACCTTTGCCTGGTTCTCTAATTCCCCTTGCGTATGTCGCCCTGGAACCTTGCCATTAAACAGTTCGAGGGCTACCTGCAGCTCGAAAAGTCGTTGTCGGCCAACTCGGTGGAGGCCTATGCCCGCGACGTGCACAAGCTGCGCCAGTACCTGGAGCTGGAACGGTTGCCGGCCTCGCCTCAGCAGGTAACCACCCGGCTGCTGCGCGACTTTCTCACCTGGCTGGGTGGCCTGGGCCTGGAGGCCACCTCGCAGGCGCGCACCCTGTCGGGCATCAAGGCCTTCTACCGCTTCCTGATTATGGAGGATATGCTCTCCATCGACCCCACCGACACGCTGGAGGCCCCCAAAACCGGCCGCAAGCTACCCGACACGCTCAGCTACGTTGAAATAGAACAGCTACTGGCCGCCATCGACCTGAGCACGCCCGAAGGTACCCGCAACCGGGCCATGCTGGAGGTGCTCTACAGCTCGGGCCTGCGCGTGAGCGAGCTGACCGGCCTGCGCCTGTCCAACCTCTACGCCGACCAGGGCTTCGTGCGCGTAACCGGTAAGGGCAACAAGGAGCGGCTCGTGCCCATCGGCCGCGACGCGCTCAAACACCTGGGCTTCTACCTGCAGGGCATCCGCGCCCACCTCGACATCAAGCCCGGCCACGAAGACACCGTGTTTCTCAATAAGCGCGGCGCGGGCCTCTCGCGGGTCATGATTTTTCACATCATCAAGGCCGCCGCCGCAAAGGCCGGCATTGCCAAAAGCATCAGTCCGCACACCTTTCGCCACAGCTTTGCCACGCATTTAATCGAGGGCGGGGCCGATTTGCGGGCTGTGCAGGAAATGCTGGGTCACGAAAGCATCACGACTACCGAAATCTATACCCACCTCGACCGCGACTACCTGCGCCAGGTCATCACCCAGTTCCATCCGCGCAGCTGAACTAGCCGCGGGCGGCTGCCGAGGCTACTAATGTGGACTGGTGTTCAACCGCGCCGACCGCTTATTTCCTGCAGGAGGCCAGCCAGTCGTTGGCTTCCGTCAGCAGGTCGAAAATCTGAATTTCAAATTGGGTGAATAAATGGTGGGTGGGCGCGCCCAGGAAAGTGGTAGCCAGGGTGCCGGCCCGTACAACGTGGGCCACGTACTGCACGCCAGCGGCGGCGGCGGCCGGGGCCCAGCGCTGGGCCAGCCATAACAATGAATCGAACCAGGGGCCCTGCAGGTCGGTGTTGTCGTTAAGCAGGCAGCAGCAGGGGTGCTGGCGCAGAATGTCGAGCGCCGCCTGCGCGCCTTCGTAAGCCAGCGGGCCCGTTACCTGGCCGTGCCAACTGACGGTGAGCTGCTGCTCCGGCAAGTAGCTCAGCCGGCAGTAATCAGGATTTTCGGGGCTGGAGAGCAGGTACTCTGTCATAAGAAAAAGCCTAAAAAAAGAAGGAATTGTTTTAACGTTTGAAAGCATGATGCGGATGCCTTTTGCCGTAAAAAGGCCATTACTTTTACAGCCCCATTCCTGCCATTGCTTTCATGCACGATTCGCTTCGCGCCGTTGTTCCGTCGTTTCGTCCGCGCCGGGCCCTGCTGGGGGCCGTGGTGGCGTTGCTGCTACTGGCGCTGGCCTACGTAGCGCCGGCCGGCCGCACTTACATTCTGCTCGACGATAATCTCGACACCGAGCTGGCTACCGGCTGCGCGCTACTGCGGGAAGGCAAAGCCCTCGATTACGCCCCGGGCGCGGTGGTAGAGCGGCTGCTGGACGGGCTGCCCCGCAACGCCCTGCGGCCGGGCCTGCAGCCGCTGGTAGGCCTGCAGGCGCTGCTGCCCACGCTGCCCGCTTATCTGCTGCACGAGCTGTTGGTGCGGCTGGCAGGCCTGCTGAGCATGTACTGGCTGCTACGCCGGTACCTGCTGCCGGGCCCGCGCCACGCCACGCTGTGCGCCGCGCTGGCCCTGGCCTGGGCCGTGCTGCCGGCCTACACGGCCTACGGCATATCGGTGCTGGGGCAGCCAGCGGTGGTAGCCGTGCTGCTGCGCCTGCGCCGCCGCCCCGCCCGCTGGCCCGACTGGGCAGTGCTGGTGGGCTTCGGGCTGTGGTCGAGCCTGGTGTTGGCGGGGGTGTTTGTGCTGCTGGCCGGCGGGGTACTGTTGCTCCGTGAGGCCAGCCAGGGCCGTTACCGCGCCGCCGGGCGCCTCCTGCTGGGTCTGGGGGTGCTGGCCGTTACGTATCTGGTGGTGGAGTACCCGCTGGTATCGGCGCTGCTGGGCGGGCAGTTTGTGTCGCACCGGCTGGAGTTCGACTACTCCCGGCTGGCACCGGCCGGGGTAGGGGTGGGGCTGCTGGCCGGCGCGCGCTACTTGCTGCTGGGCCACTACCACAGCGGGCTGTTTGTACGATTGGCCCCGCTGCTGGCCGCCGGCGCAGCGGCGGCATTGAGCCCGGATACGCCCAACCGCCGCCAACTACGGTGGCAACTGGCCGCAGCACTGGCGGCGTTGGGTGCGGCGGCGTTATTCTGCGGTTTCTACCCGCAGCTTACGGCCGCCGGCCAACAGGCGCTGCCGCTGCTGCGCGCCTTCAACCTTTCGCGGCTGCATTTTCTGCTGCCGCTGGCCTGGTTTGCGCTGCTGGCCTTAAGCCTACGGCGCCTGCCCGCCGGTAGGGGCCGCTGGGCGCTGGTGGGCCTGCAACTGCTTATCGGGTTGGGCATGAATACCGAATGGACGCTGAACGTGCGCCGCCTGCTGGGCCGGCTGCCTGCTTCCGAGCCAACCTACGTCGCCTTCGTAGCGCCCGGGCTGTTTGGGCAGGTGCGGCAGGATATTGCGGCCCGGACCGGCCTGACACCGGCGGCCTACCGGGTGGCCTGCCTGGGCCTGCCGCCGGCCGTGGCCACGCTCAACGGCTTCTTCACCCTCGATGCCTACCTCAACAACTACCCGCTCAGGTACAAGCACGCCTTCCGGCCGCTGATTGCCGGCGAGCTGGCCAAAAGCCCGGCCCTGGCGGCCTATTTCGATGCCTGGGGCAACCGCTGCTACCTGTTTTCGGCCGAGCTGGGCAAGGATTTTCGGGTGCCTGCCACGCCGGCCCGCACCGTGCAGCACTGGCAGCTCGATGCCGCCGCCTTCCGCCGCTTAGGAGGGCGCTACGTGCTGTCGGCGGCCCGCCTGGCCCGGCCCCGGGCCAGCGGCCTGCGCCTGTTCGGGCAGTATGCCGCGCCGGGCGCCTACTGGCACCTGTGGGTGTATGAGGTGAAATAAAAGGGCGAGTTCGACGTACAAGCAGGCTGCTGGCGCGGGGTAAGTGGTCGGGCTCAACGGCCTAGCTTCCCCTTGCGTGCCGTTGGCGACTCGGAACGTCAAACGTACTATTCCATCATCGTACTGTCTCCCCTTGAGTTATCTCCCTGTTTCACCTCTTTTATACCTAGATTTGGTTTCTGGCGTACTTTCCAATGGCTAAAAATACCTACAAGCAACCGGCCGAAACCCCCACCCGCCGCGGCAACGAGCCCCGGCCGGCGGAGCCGCGGCCGGCCCGCAACCAACCCCGGCCCGCTGCCGCTGCCGAGGCACCGCCGCGCGAAAACCGGCGCAACGAGCCCAAGTCGGTTCCCGGCCCCCGCAAGGAGCGCAAGCCGCTGAAAATGCCCGCGCTGCGGCTGGGTAAGCTGTTCGGTTTTCTTCGCGACCGGCGGTTTCAGCTGTTTCTGGGCTTCTTCCTGCTCTTCAGCTCCATCTACCTCACCATTGCCTTCGTCTCGTTCCTGTTCACCGGCCACGCCGACCAGAGCGTGACCGAAAGCCTGAGCCGCACGGCCCTGCGCGACGCGGGCCAGGAAACCGGCAACTGGCTGGGGGTAGTGGGCGCGCTGCTGGCCGAGTGGCTGATTCAGGATGGATTTGGAGTGGCGGCGTTTGCCCTGATTCCCATCGTGTTCTTCCTGGGCTACAAAATCGTGTTTCGCCGCGGGGCCGTATCGTTCAGCTATGTGCTGGCCCTGTGCCTGTTCACAACGCTCTGGCTGAGCGTGCTGCTGGGCTATGTGGTGCTCTCGCTGCAAAGCCCCGACATCGACCCCGCCCTGGCCCACAGCCTCGATTTTCTGTGCGGCGGCGTGGGCTACGAAACGGCCTTCCTGCTCGACAGCCTCATTGGCTGGGGCACGGTGCTGCTGCTGGCCTTCGTGCTGATTTCGTTTGTGGTGTTCTTCTTCAACATCACCAGCCTCAACCTGAGCAGCCCCGCTGCTGCCACGGCTGATACCGGTGAAAACCCGGGCCCGGCTGCCGGCAACCACCGCGCCACCAACGCCCCCGCGCCCTGGGCCATTGATGCCCCTTCGGCGGCCGACGAACCTGACGACAATCCGCTCGGCTTCACACTGCGCGACACCCGCGGCGCGGGCGCCGTGGCCGACGAAGAGGCCGACGACGCGCCCGCCGAGGCCGAATCGGCCCCTGCGCCGGCCCGCACGGGCTCGGTCGCTTCGCCCGCGCTGGCAGCCGCCAGCGCGGTAGGAGGGGGGCTGGTGGCCGGCGCTTCGGCGCTGCCCCTGAGCGTGGCGCCGGTAGCGGCTGCGGCAGTAGCCGCCAAAGCCAGTGGCCCGAGCTTCTCTATTGAGGTAGCCGAGCCCGAGCCCGACCGCGCGCCGGTTGCGCCGCCGGCCGCACCGCTGGTGGCCAACGTGCCCACGCCGCTTTCGCTGGCCGATTTGGTGGATGATGACACCCCATTGCCGCCCGCTACGGCCGCCCCGGCCGCCCCGGCCGCCGTACCGGTCCGGCCCGCAGGCCTCTCGTTCGAGGTGGAGGATGCCACCGGTAAGCCCGAGCTAGACCCCTCGGCCGGGCCCGACATGGCCGTGATTGCCGAGGAAGACGAGGAGGCCGAAGTGATGCCCACCGGCGAGTACGACCCCACCCTCGATTTGCCCCGCTACCAGTACCCCACCCTGGAGCTGCTCAACGACTACGGCCAGGCCAAAGCCCAGGTAACCAAAGAGGAACTCGAAGCCAACAAGGACCGCATCGTGGAGACGCTGGGCCACTACGGCATCAACATCGCCAGCATCAAGGCCACCATCGGCCCCACCGTCACGCTCTACGAAATCGTGCCCGACGCCGGGGTGCGCATCAGCAAAATCAAGAGCCTCGAAGACGATATTGCCCTGAGCCTGGCGGCCTTAGGTATCCGCATCATCGCGCCTATTCCGGGCAAGGGCACCATCGGTATCGAGGTGCCCAACGCCAAAAAGGAGATGGTGAGCATCCGCTCGGTGTTCAACACCGACAAGTTCATCTCTACGGAAATGGACCTGCCCATTGCCTTCGGTCGCACCATTACCAACGAGGTATTCGTGGTCGATCTGGCCAAGATGCCCCACCTGCTGATGGCCGGCGCCACTGGCCAGGGTAAGTCGGTGGGCCTGAACGTGATTCTGGCTTCGCTGATTTACAAGCGCCACCCCAGCCAGCTCAAGTTCGTGCTCGTCGACCCCAAAAAGGTGGAACTGAGCATCTTCAACAAGATCGAGCGCCACTTCCTGGCCAAGCTGCCCGACACCGAGGAGCCCATCATCACCGACACGAAGAAGGTGGTCAACACGCTCAACTCGCTGTGCATGGAGATGGACAAGCGCTACGATTTGCTCAAGGATGCCGGCTGCCGCAACCTGAAAGAGTACAACCGCAAGTTTGTGGAGCGGCGCCTCAGCCCTAAGAAGGGCCACCGCTACATGCCCTTCATTGTGCTGGTGATTGACGAGCTGGCCGACCTGATGATGACGGCCGGCAAGGAGGTGGAAACGCCCATTGCCCGCCTCGCCCAGCTGGCCCGCGCCATCGGCATCCACCTGATTGTGGCCACCCAGCGCCCCTCGGTAAACGTGATTACCGGTATCATCAAGGCCAACTTCCCCTGCCGGATTTCCTTTAAGGTGACGAGCAAAATCGACTCGCGAACCATCCTCGATGCCGGCGGGGCCGACCAGCTCATCGGCCAGGGCGACATGCTGATTTCGCAGGGCTCCGACATCATCCGGGTGCAGTGCGCCTTCATCGATACGCCCGAAGTGGACCGCCTCTGCGACTTCGTGGGCGGGCAGCAAGGCTACCCGGATGCCTACCATCTGCCCGAAGTGGTGGGCGAGGACGGCGGCGGCAACGGCAACAGCGACGATTTCGACCCCGCCGACCGCGACAATATGTTCGAGGAGGCGGCCCGCGTTATTGTTACGCACCAGCAGGGCAGCACCTCGCTGCTGCAGCGCCGCCTCAAGCTCGGCTACAACCGCGCCGGCCGCCTGATCGACCAGTTGGAGCACGCCGGTATTGTGGGCCCATTCGAGGGCAGCAAGGCCCGGGAGGTATTAATTCCGGATGAGTACAGTTTGGAACAGTTGTTGAATACGTTGCCCAAATAGAGAGGATAGAAGTGAGTGCAGAGACGTGAGAAGTGAGAAAAAATCATCTTCCACCCATTTGTAATTAAACAAAGTCTCACTTCTCACGTCTCTATACTCACTCCTAAGATTTTCCCTTTGCAATGAAGAAATATCTCGCTCTGCTCGCTCTGTCCGTTTCGTTTACCTCCGTGGCTTCGGCCCAGCAGGACCCCAAGGCGGGGAAGATTCTGGACCAGATGAGCGCGAAATACAAGGCCATGAAGGCCTTTAAAGCTACGTTCACCCAAACCCTCGAAAACGATGCGGCCAAGGTGAAAGAAAACCTGAGCGGCGACATTACGGTGAGCGGCCAGAAGTTCCGGCTAAAAATGAGTGGCCAGGAAGTCATCAACAACGGCCAGACCATGTGGACCTACATGAAGTCGGAAAACGAAGTAAACGTATCCGACTACGAGCCAGACGAGCAGGAAGTATCGCCTTCGCAGATTTATACGCTCTATAAAAAGGGCTACAAGTATAGCTACGCCGGGGAGGCCAAGGAAGGCGGCGAACTGGTCGACGTTATCGAACTGGCCCCCGAAGACCGCAACAACCCCATGTACAAAGTGCGCCTGAAAATCGGCCGCACCGACAAGGCGGTGAAAAGCTGGCAGATGTACAAGAAGAACGGCAACCGCTACACCTACCGCATCAGCAAGTTCCTGCCCAATGCCCCGGTCGATGCCACCACCTTCAATTTCGACAAAGCCAAATACAAAGGCGTAAAGGTGATTGACCTGCGCTAACCGCGCCGCCTGCTAACCTAACCGGCCCGCTTCTGCTGTTTCAGCAGGGGCGGGCCGGTTTTTTATGGTTGATTGAGCCGTTAGTCAGAAACCTTCGCCTTCTAAACCCGCCAGCCGGAAGCCGGCTTTTTCATGTCCGAGCTCTGCGGCTGCGCGGAACCAGAAGCGTGCGTCCGCAAGGTTAGGTGGCGTGTCCCAGCCTTCCTCGGCCCATCGGCCCAGCAGGTACATGGCGTGCGACTCATCAGATTCGGCTGCCAGCTCCAGATGTTGGCGGGCCTGTGGGAATTCCTCTTTTATGGCGTATTCAATCCCTAATCCAATGTGGGCTCTGGAATCTCCGGCCGCCACTGCCTGCTGGAACCAGCGAATGGCCCGAGCAGCATTGCGCCCCCCATCGACTCCGCGTTGATACATACGACCCAAATCCTGCATGGCCTTGGCGTTGCCCAACGCAGCGCTGCGGCGAAACCATTTCCTGGCTTTGGTATAATCTGGTTCGATGCCATGACCCCAGTAGTAGTAGGTACCTACCGCATACATGGCTTCGGAGCAACCCGCCTTTGCGGCTATGGTATAATATCGGCGGGCAATGTTCGGATTCTTCTCAACTCCCAACCCATTGTCGTACAGAATGGCCAGGTTGTAGCAGGCAAGTCGGTGCCGCGCAGCAGCGGCCTGCTGTAGCCAGCGCGCCGCCAGACTACTATCCTGCGGAAGCCGCCCCCAGCCTTCGTGATACGCTATGCCCAGCATACTGGCGGCGCTGATGTTACCAGCCTCGGCCGCCATGAGCAGCATCTCGATGGCCCGGCGGGTGTAGTGGGAAGTGCGGTTGTCGGCGAAACGCGCCCGATAAAGGTAGATGATAGCCCGGCGGGTAGTGTCGGGTAGAAATCGGTTGTCAAAGAGAGTTACAGGCAAGCAGAAGCTTTTTGCGGGTTAATAAAGATTGGCAAGGTATGGGAGAAAAACTATCTTTAACAGCCTGATTATCAATTTTGCGTTATGCCCTAACCTGTCCTTTATCCATTATGCAGGAAGACTTTCTCCATTACATCTGGCAGCACCAGTACTTCGATAAAACCGACCTGCGCACCGACGACGGCCAGCTGATAACTGTGCTGCGGCCCGGCCACCGCAACCCCGACGCTGGCCCCGATTTCCTCCAGGCCCGCCTGCAGTTGGGCGAGGTGGAGTGGAGCGGGGCCGTAGAAATCCATTTGCGCGCCTCCGACTGGCACCGCCACCAGCACCAGACCGACCCCAAATACGACCAGGTGGTACTGCACGTAGTGGACGTGGCCGACGTGCCGGTGCAACGTACCAACGGCTCCGAAATTCCGGTGCTGGCGCTGGCGGCGCGGCTGCCGGCCGGCGCCCTGGCCGCCTACGAGCAGCTGCGCGGCCAACCTCCCGAAACGCTATTGCCCTGCGCCCCACTGCTGCCCCGGGTATCGGAGCTGACGCGCACCATGATGCTGGGCCGGACCCTACTGGAGCGCATGGAGCAGAAGGCCGACCGCGTAGCCGCGCTGCACGAGCAGCTGGGTCAGGACTGGGAGGCCACCACCTGGCACGCACTGGCGGCGGCCTTCGGCTTCCAGAAAAACAGCGAGCCACTGGCCCGCCTGGCCAAAGCCCTGCCGCTGGCGCTGCTGCGCCGCTACCGCGCCGACGCCCGCCAGCTGGCCGCGCTCATGTTCGGGCAGGCCGGGTTTCTGGAAGACGAGCCGCTGGATGAGTTCAGTCGGGAGCTGCAAACCGAGTTCGGGTTTCTGCGCCACAAGCACAATCTGCACGGTACGGCGCTGGCCGCTCACGAGTGGAATTTCCTGCGGCTGCGGCCGGCCAACTTCCCCACCGTGCGGCTGGTCCAGCTGCTGGCCCTGCTGCATGCCCGCCCCACGCTCTTCGACGCCCTGCTCACGGCCCGCGACGGCCGGGCGCTGGAGCAGTTTTTCCGGGCTCCGCTGCCCGCGTACTGGCAAACCCACACTCGTCCCGGCCGCTCCGGCAAAGTGGCCGCGCTGGGCCGCGGCAGCGTGCACCTGCTGATAACCAATACCGTCGTGCCCCTGCGCGTGGCCTACGCTCGCTCCATCGGCAACCCCGAGCAGGTAGAAGCCGCCCTGGCGTTGCTCGACCAGTTGCCCGCCGAGCGCAACCGCCTCACCGACGCCTACGAAGCCGCCGGTTTCCGCCACACCTGCGCCGCCGACTCACAGGCGCTGCTGGCCCTGCACCGCGGCTACTGCGCCCCGCGCCGTTGCGTGAACTGCGGCATTGGGGCCAGCCTGCTCCGCCCACGTAGCTAGGGCAGGCGTAATACGAAACAGGTTTTCGCGCTACAGCTTGTGGCTTGCAGCTTGTAGCTTGCGGCTTAAATGAAGATTACTATCGCCCTCCTGCTCAATACCGGCCTGCTGTGGCTGCTGTGGCGGTGGCTGCGCCGGGTACGGCCGCTGCCGCAGGTGGGCCGCTGGGTGCTGCCCACGCTGGCGCTGAAGCTGCTGGTAACAGCCTTTACCCTGGTTAAGCTGACGGAGGATGCCCTGTATTTTATGGACTGGAGCCGGCGCATGACCGACCAGCTGTGGCAGGCCCCCGGCCAGTGGCTGCAGATGCTGCCGACCGATGAATTTCACTGGCAGGGGGCGGCGCTGGTGTTTCATGGTTTTTCCAACACGTTGTTCCTCGTCAAGCTGCTGTCGGTGCTGAACCTGGCCAGCCTGGGCAGCGCCGGGCTGAACGCGCTGTACCTGTCGGTATTCAGCTTTGTAGGCAGTTGGGAGCTGGTGCGGCAGTTGCGGCGGCTGTGGCCCGAGGCGGTGCCGCTGGCAGCGGTAGGGGCTTTTCTACTCTGGCCCACGGTGCTGTATTGGACTTCGGGACTGACCAAGGAAAGCCTGCTGGTGGGCAGCGGGGCGCTGGTGCTGGCCGCTGTGCTACGGCTGGCCTACGGGCCGCCTGCGGGCCGGGGCTGGGTAGTGGCGGGGCTGCTGGCGGCTGCGCTGCTGCACTTCAAGATGCGCTATTTCTTCGCCGTGGTGCTGTTTGGGGTGCTGGCCGGGCTGGGACTGATACGGGTGCTGCAGCAGCTGGGGCTGGCCCGCCACCGGCTGGTGCAGGCGGCGCTGCTGCTGGGGCTGCTGGCCGGTGGCGGCTGGGCGGCAGGGGAGGTGAGCACGCTGTTCCGGCCCAACAAATTCACCTCCCAGCTCCAGCGCAACTACACCGTTCTGCTCCGCGCCTCCGCCAACCGGCCGCACCTGCACTACCCCAACCTGCAGCCTACCACCGCAAGCGTGCTGCAACATGCGCCGCTGGCCGCCCTCAACACGCTGGTGCGCCCCTGGCCCTGGGAGGGCGACTCGGTGCGCTACGTAGCTGCGGGCCTCGAAAACCTGCTGCTACTGACGCTGCTGGGCGTGGCATTAATGGCCATAATGCGGGGCCACGCCGGCCGGCTGCCCTTTGCGGTGGTAGCGGCGCTGCTACTCTACTGCCTGCTGCTGGCCGCGCTGCTGGGCCTCACCACCCCTAACCTGGGCACGCTCAGCCGCTACCGCACCACGTTCCTGCCGTTTCTGCTGCTGCTACTGCTGCAAAACAACTACGTGCGCCGCTGGCTGAAGTGAATCAGTTGCTAGTGAAAGGGAATGCTCAGCATGACCCGTTGTTTCATTAGCAACTGGCAACTGACATCTCATGCCGTATCTTTGCTGTTTCGTTCTTAACTCGTCATCGGCCGCCCCGCGGCCGTTTTTTAATAGATATGGAAAATCCTGTAATCATCCTGGGAGCCCAGGCCGTGGGCACCGCTGCCCTCGATGCCTTCCAGAGCAACGATGTAGTCGTGTACTGCCTGCTCGACGACGATGCTGCGCTGCAGCAGACCGAACTCAATGACGTGTCGGTGATGGGCAACACCGATGATAAGGAGCTGCTCAAGCTGCTGGGCAAGAAATGTGAGGTATTCGTGGCCACCGAAGACACGGCCAGCCGCCGCAGCCTCACCAACATGCTGCGCGAAGAATACAGTGTGGCGCCCGTCAACGCCATTCATGAGCGGGCCAGCGTATCGGCCCACGCCTGGCTGGGCCATGGCAACCTCGTGGGCGCCAACGCCGTGGTAGCCGGTACCGCCCGCCTCGGCGACGGCTGCATTCTGGGTGCCAATGCCGTAGTCGATGTAAAGTCCGAAGTGGGTGACTACGCCCAACTAGGGGCCGGGGCCATCCTCAACGCCGGCGTAACGGTGGGCGAGCAGGCCTTCATTGGGGCCGGTGCCGTAATCGTGGCCGGGGTGAAAATCGGGGCTAAAGCCCGCGTAGGGGCTGGCTCGGTTGTGGTGGCCGATGTAGCTGCGGGCCAGACGGTTTTCGGTAACCCGGCCGCGAAAGTTTAAATTTTAGACATGGGATTCCGAAACCTGAGAAGTGAGCCGGACGAAACCACCAACCAGGTATTTCCTCATCTCACATCTCAGGTTTCACCTTCTCAACTTCTCAGCGAAGAATGGACTTTCTCGTTCTGCTTTACTACTGCTACACGCCGCTGGAGAATCCCGAGCAGTTTCGGGAGGAGCACCACCGGCTTTGCCTGCAGCTGAACCTGCTGGGCCGCATCATTGTGGCCCCCGAAGGTCTTAACGGCACCGTTTCGGGCCGCCGGGCCGACTGCGAAGAGTACATGCGACTGGTGAAGGCCGACCCGCGTTTTGCGGCCCTCGAATTCAAGGTGGAAGAAGCCCCGGAGCACACGTTCCGGAAGCTGCACGTGCGCGTGAAGCCCGAAATCGTGCATGTGGGCCTGCCCGCCATCCGGCCCTACGAGCGCACCGGCATTCACCTCTCGCCCGAGCAGTTCCGCGACCTGAAGGACCAGCCCGACGTGGTGGTACTCGATGTGCGCTCCGACTACGAGCACCGCCTCGGCCGCTTCAAAAACGCCGTGACGCTCGACATCGAGAACTTCCGCGAATTCCCGGAGAAAGTAGCCGAGCTGGCACAGTACAAGGACAAGAAAATCCTGACCTATTGCACCGGCGGCATCAAGTGCGAGAAGGCCAGCGCCTTCCTGCTCGACCAGGGCTTCGATAACGTGTACCAGCTCCACGGCGGCATCATCAAGTACGGTCTGGAGGCCGGGGGCGAGGACTTCGAGGGCAAGTGCTACGTGTTCGATGGCCGCGTGGCCGTCGATGTAAACACGGTAAACCCCAGCATCGTCAGCCAGTGCCAGCACTGCCACACGCCCTCCGACCGGATGGTGAACTGCGCCAATCCGCACTGCAACGCCCACGTACCGCTCTGTGAGGCCTGCGCCGAACAAATGGCCGGCGCCTGCTCGCCCACCTGCCAGGCCCACCCCGCCAAGCGCCCCTACGACGGCACTGGCACCTACCCCAAGCTCAGCAACCACTACAGCCCCGAGCAGGGCCTGGTTTCGTACCGCGCTCCGGGCCAGTAGCAAACCCGCAAACTGTCATCCTACGCAAAGCCAAGGATAACAAGCCTTTCCTTTAGTTCTCCACTTTCCAACCTCCCACCAATGCCCATCGCCGAATCGGAATTCATTCTCAATAAAGACGGTAGCGTTTACCACCTCAACCTGCTGCCCGACCATATTTCCGACACCATTATTACCGTCGGCGACCCCGAGCGGGTGCCCAGCGTGAGCGAGCATTTCGATTCCATCGAAACCAAAATCCACAAGCGCGAATTCGTGACCCATGTAGGCTACTACAAGGGCAAGCGCATGGCCGTTATCAGCACCGGCATGGGCACCGATAACATCGATATTCTGATGAACGAGCTCGATGCGCTGGTTAATATCGACTTCGTGACCCGCGAGGTACGGCCCCAGGCCGAGCACATTAGCCTGCGCATTGTGCGGGTGGGCACCAGCGGCTCGTTGCAGGCCGATGTGCCGGTGGGCTCGTTGCTGGCCTCCGAGCACGCCGTGGGCCTCGATTCGCTCATGCAGTTCTACCCGCTGGTAGAAACCGGCCTGGAAATAGAAGTGGCTCAGGGCATTCAGGAGGCTCTGCAGCTGCCTTACCGCCCGTACTGCGTGCGCGGCTCCGACCTGCTGCGCGAGCAAATCGGCCACGACATGATTATGGGTAACACGCTCACCTGCCCCGGCTTCTACGGCCCCCAGGGCCGGGTTTTACGTCTTGATTTGCGCATGCCTCATCTCATTGAGGCTTACCAGAACTACCGTTACCAGAGCGCCGAGGGCGAGTTCCGGCTCACCAACTTCGAGATGGAAACGGCCGGCTACTACTCGCTGGGCCGCATGCTGGGCCACGAGGTGCTCTCGCTCAACGCCATCGTGGCCAACCGCACCACCGGCGAGTTTGCCACCAACGCCGACCAAATCGTGGGCGACCTGATTCAGAAAACCCTCGACCGGCTCTAAGCAGGATGAATTACTTCCTGGATACCATATCCAGGTATTGTGCAATTATATGACGGCCCAACGCCAAGCCCGCCCAACAGATTCTGTTTGGGCGGGCTTGGCGTTGGGCCGTCAGTTTATTCAGAGAACCGAATAGGTTTAGCAAAAATCGAAACCCAGCACGCAACGCAGGGGTAGGAAATTACCGGCTTTGAGTGTGAGGTGGTCGGCGTCAGTGGCCCAGATGGTGGTTTGCACTCGCTTAACGTCCCCGTCGGCGGTGCGGAAATAGATGTTGACCTTGCCGTGATGGGCGTTGCCCAGTGTGGTGGCCCGCTCGGCATAATGGCGTCGGCTTTGCCGGTCGGCAGCAGTAGTCAGCACGTCCTGGGCTGCGAAGCGGTACTCACGCAAAGACTCTTTGGCAACGGTTTGGGGAACTTGGGCTAGCGTAAGCATGGCGTAGACGTTGGTTTGAGGTGAGTCTAATCTACTCGCAGACTTATTAAAACACAATTAAAATTTAATTTTTAATGTCGATTTAACTCTCTTTCAACTCAAATCGGCCAGGAAAGCCATTGTATCGACGCCGTCGGCGTAGTCGGCGAGGCCGGGATGCTGGGCCCGGCCGAAGGCGAAGGAGCCCGGATACTGCCCGCCGCCCGATACGAGGCACTGGGTCTGAGCCGCCACGTCGGTTAGCTGGTCGACCAGGTCGATTTCGGTGGTGTACGTGCTGTAATGCAGCACCGAGATGGGCGATACGAGCCGGGCGCTTTCAGTGAGCAGCAGAAAGCCTGAGTCGAGGTGAGGCACGGCATTGACGAGCAGGATGCTCTTGTTATAGTCGTAGTTGTTCTGATAGCGGTTGTGGTGCAGCACATGGTGCCAGGGCTGCAGGGCATCGAGCAGCAGCGGGAAACTGTAGCCAACCGGGGCGTAAAGCTTGCTGACGTTGCGGCAGCCCAGGCCATAGTAGCGGAAGATATCGGCGCCCAGCAGCCCCAGCTCGTGGGGTGTTTCGCGGCCCGTGAGTATGGCCAGGCTGGTGCGGTTGCGCCGGATAATGTGGGGCTTCTTGCCGAAGTAGTACTCGAAATAACGGGCCGTGTTGTCGGAGCCGGTGGCAATGAAGGCGTCGGCGGCGTTGAGGCGCTCGACGAGCTGCACGGCGTCGGCGAAGCGGGGTTCGAGGCGCGTCAGCTCGCTCAGTACCCAGCGCATGAGCAGCGTATCGTCGGAGCTGAGCTTGGCCAGCAAATGGTGGCCGCTGAGCAGCACGCACAGCGCGTCGTGAAAGCCCACCAGCGGAATGTTGCCGGCCATTACTACGCCTACCAGGCGGGGGGCCTGGGGCTCGGGCCGGTAGCGGCCAGCCCACTGGCGTAGGGGCTCTTCGCGTAGCAATTCGGCTACGCCCTCGAGGGCGGCGCGTACGTTGGGCGCATCAAACCACGGGTTATTGTTGCGGGCCCGGATGCAAAGCTCGGTCAGCTCGTCGGCCTGGGCCGGATCGAGCAAAGCGGTGAGGCGCTGGCCCAGGGCCACAAAAGCGGCAAGGCGGTCGGCGTAGGTCATCTATAGGAAAGCTGAAAATGCGAAGGAGAAGGACTGCCGAAGCCGCCAGCAGATTAAAACAATATCGGCGGCCCGAAATTACATAGCATATACATAGGGGTGTACGGCGAATGCCTACTTTTGCCTTTCCGTATCCTGCCCCCGGCCGCTTACGTACCTTGCTTACCCGATTTTCTCTCCCTAACGATTCCCGAGGCTATGGCCATAATGATAACCGACGAGTGCATCAACTGTGGTGCCTGCGAACCGGAATGCCCCAACACCGCTATTTACGAGGGCGGCGCCGCCTGGCGCTGGGCCGACGGCACTACGCTAAAGGACGTGCAACTCGATGGCGGCCAGACCATATCAGGCGTAACGCCCCAAACTCCGGTTTCCGATGAGTACTACTACATCGTATCGGATAAATGCACCGAGTGCGTGGGCTTCCACGAGGAGCCTCAGTGCGCTGCCGTATGCCCCGTCGACTGTTGCGTAGACGACCCCGACTACCGCGAATCGCAGGAAAAGCTGCTAGCCAAGCAGCAGTGGCTCCACCAGAAGGCTTAACAAGAGCTCGTCCTCCGCATAAAATCAACCGAAGCGCAAAGCCCCTGACTCCAGCACGGATGTCAAGGATTTTGCGCTTCGGTTGATTCTGGGGCCCTGAAAGGGACGAACCGCTTAGCTGTCTTCCGGGCGTTTCGGCCTCACCGTTGAGTATTAGGTGCCGCAGTTGAAATACTTGTCGTGGGCTGATTCGGGGATGAGGCGGAACTGGCTCAGTAGCTTGATGGGCCAGCGGAGGCGGCGAATGAGGGCGTAATTGTTGGGGTAGGAGCGGAAGGTGGTAGGTGGCGTGGCCACGATATGCTCAAACTCCTCGCGCGTCAGGCCAAGGCGCTTAATACAGAGACTGATGACCTTTTCGTCTTCGATGCTATTGACGTGGCGCACTTTCTCCAAACCCTCAGTCCGCGGCATTTGCCCCGAGCGGATGAGGGCCGAGTAGTTGAACAGCCGCCGGTCGATGTTGAATTTGGTGCGGTTGAGGTAATAGATGACGCTCTGGTAAAGGTCATCGAAGTAATGGGCGCCGGGGTTTACCCAGTCGAGTTCCTTTTGCAGCAATTGGTCTACATCGGCGCGCACATAATCGACGTGGTAAAGCAGCGTAACGGTTTTAATGCGCCGGATGAAGGCATAGTAAAACATCTCCTTCAGGTCGAGGTGGAAGCCTGGGTCGGCCGGTTTCCAGGGGCGCAGTGGCACGGTGCCGAACTGCTTGTGCACGGCCTTCAGGTACTTGCCGTCGAGGTAGTTCCAGCTCAGCGGCGCAATACCCTCGGTGCGAAACGACTGCCCGATGATGATGCGCTGGATGCCTTCCTTGGCTGCTACGCCGTAAAGAGCGGTGGCAATGCCCACGTCGGTGCCTTCCTCCATATCGGGCACCGAAGCCTTCAGAAAGGCAATTTTAAGGTCTTTGGATTCGCGCCAGTCGGAGGTGATGGTGCGCATTTCCACGCCCAGTATGCGGCAGGCCTTGGTCATATTCTCGCCGGCTATGGGGTTGCCGAAGCCGTCGTTGAAATGCACTGCCAGCGGCCGCAAACCCAACTTCACCACGCAATACCAGAGCGTAAACGAAGAGTCGCGGCCCCCGCTTACGCCCAGTACGCAGTCGTAGCGGCGGCCCCGGCCCACACGCTTCATATCGGCCGCCAGGTCCTGCACGTGCCGCTCGCCAGCTTCCCCAGTGGGCAGGCGCGGTCCATTTTATCGTGCAGGGCGCAGAAATTACACTCGCCCTGGGCATCGAAGGTGATGCCGGGCACGGTAGTGTCCATAATGCAACGGCTGCATTGCTGGTAGATATTAGGCATTCAGAACGAGAAAGAAGAAACGAAAAAGTAGGGTAGTTACGAAGTTAGGCGATTATTGAGTAGGCAGTTCATCAAATCGGAAGCCCTTGCGGGCCAGCCGCTGCCCGATTTGGGTGCCTTGCTCGGCCCGCACCGGCCGGGGCAAATCAGCCACCACGAGCTGGCCGGCAAACTCGTTGAATGCGCCCTGGGCCCGGATGCCGCCCGCATCGACGGCCAGCGAGCAGCCAATACTCTTCTTGCCCTCGTAGGGCCCGCCCACAATGTAGCCCACCGACGTGGTGCCCACTACGCTCACGTTGTAGAGCTGGGCCAGAATGGAGTAGGGCTTTACCCATTTTTCGTCGTAGGGGTCGTGCTCCTCGGTGATGGAGTAATCCACGGTCCAGGAAGAAGGGGAGAGGATGAACTCGGCCCCCATGCGGGCCAGCGTGTGGCCGATGGCCAGCCCATCAAGAAAATTATCGGCGCAGATGTTGACGCCGATTTTGCCCAGTGGCGTATCTACTACGTTCAGCGTCTGGCCTACCGCGTAAAAGGGCAATTCAACTTCGAGAAGATTGATTTTGTGATATTTGCAGATGATTTCGCCGGCGGAATTAATGAGCAGGGCGGCGTTGTAGATGCGGCCGTCGGCGGCGCGTTCAGTCAGGCCGGCGCATACGTAAAGGCCATGCACACGGGCGGCCTGGCAGAGGCGGTCGGCGTAAGGCCCGGGGATGGGCTGGGCCTCGGTGAGGGCGCTGGGGTGGGTCCAGGCAAAGTCGAGGGTTTCGGGCAGTAACACCAGGTCGCAATTCTGGGCGGCCGCGTCGGCTATCATCCGTTCGGCCCGGGTGAGGTTGCGCTCGGGCTCGCCGCCCTCCACTAACAGCTGGCCCAAGCCCACGCGCAACGAGCCGGCAAAAGCCGGGGCTGCAGAAAGCACAGTGGTCGGGGCCGTAGCTGGCCGGGCCGCGGAAGATTTGCGGAAAGTAAAAAGAGCCATAGGCCAGCAGGAACGACGAGAGCAGGTAAATGGGCTTCAGAAAGGGCTTTAGGCAGAAGTCTCGCCCGCTAATATTCTAAAGAAGCTTCAAAAATAAACAATCAGCGCGGTTGTAACACCTCCGGCGCCCACGAAAGGCGAAGTAATTCCGGTAGTTTCCGGCCCCGGCCCGAAATAGCTACTTTTGTGCCCGTATTCGCCCCGATTTTTCCCGACCGATGACCATCGCCAAAACCTATATCCCCGCCAACGTTGAAGCCAAGTGGTACCAGCGCTGGCAGGAGCAGGGCTTTTTCAAAGCCAAGGCCAACCCCCGCAAGCAGCCCTATTCGGTCGTGATTCCGCCGCCCAACGTAACGGGCGTGCTGCACATGGGCCATATGCTCAACAATACCATTCAGGACGTGCTGGTGCGCCGGGCCCGGATGCAGGGCTTTGAGGCCTGCTGGGTGCCCGGCACCGACCACGCCTCCATTGCCACCGAGGCCAAAGTGGTGGCCTTGCTCAAGGAGCAGGGCATCGAGAAAAAGGACCTGACCCGGGAGCAGTTTTTGGAGCACGCTTTTGCCTGGAAGGAAAAGTACGGCGGCATTATTCTCGAGCAGCTTAAGCAGTTGGGCGCCTCCTGCGACTGGGACCGGACCCGCTTTACGATGGAGCCGGCCCTGACTGATGCCGTGCTGCGCACGTTCGTGGATCTGCACCAGAAGGGCCTCATCTACCGCGGCGTGCGCATGGTCAACTGGGACCCGCTGGGCCAGACGGCCTTGTCGGATGAGGAGGTCATCCCGAAGGACGTGATGGCCAAGATGTACTATTTGAAGTACGAGCTTTCAGCTGATAGCTTAAAGCTGTTAGCTGATAGCTCTCCGCCGACCGAAGCTAACAGCCAACAGCTATCAGCTAAAAGCTTAGTTATAGCTACTTCCCGCCCAGAAACCATTATGGCCGACGTGGCGGTGGCCGTGAACCCGAACGACCCGCGCTACACGCACCTGCACGGGGCGAAGCTGCGGATTCCGCTGCTGGGCCGCGAGATTCCGGTGATTCTGGACGAGTATGTGAGCATCGATTTCGGAACCGGGGCCCTGAAGGTGACGCCGGCCCACGACTTGAACGACTATGAGCTGGGCGTGAAGCACAAGCTACCCGTCATCGATATTCTGAACAACGACGGCACGCTCAACGAAAAAGCGCAGCTCTACGTGGGCCAGGACCGGTTCGCGGCCCGCCGCAACATTGTGAAGGACCTCGACGAGGCCGGCCACCTGGTGAAGGTGGAGGAGTACGCCAGCATCGTGCAGACCTCGGAGCGCACCAAGGCCGTAATTGAGCCGCGGCTGAGTTTGCAGTGGTTCCTGAAAATGGAACACTTGGCCAAGCCTGCGCTGGCGGTGGTCGAAAACGACACCGTGCAGCTGCACCCGGCCAAGTTCAAGAACACCTACCGGGTGTGGATGGAGAACGTGCGCGACTGGTGCATCTCGCGCCAGCTCTGGTGGGGCCAGCAGATTCCGGCCTACTACCTGCCCGACGGCACCTACGTGGTGGCCCTCACGCCCGACGAGGCGCTGGCTCAGGCCCGTGAGCAGACCGGCAACGCGGCGCTCCAGCTTACCGATTTGCGCCAGGATGAGGATGTGCTCGACACCTGGTTTTCGTCGTGGCTGTGGCCGATTTCGGTGTTCGATGGTTTCGCCGACCCCGACAACGCCGACGTCAACTACTTCTACCCCACCAACGACCTGGTAACGGGCCCGGACATCCTGTTTTTCTGGGTGGCGCGCATGATTATGGCCGGGCTGGAATTCCGCAAGGAAGTGCCCTTCCGCAACGTGTACCTCACCGGCATTGTGCGCGACGGCCAGGGCCGCAAAATGAGCAAGCAGCTCGGCAACTCGCCCGACCCGCTCGACCTGATTGCCCAGTTCGGGGCCGACGGGGTGCGCACCGGCATGCTGTTCTCGGCCCCGGCCGGCAACGATTTGCTCTATGATGAGAAGCTGGTGGAGCAGGGCCGCAACTTCACCAACAAGCTCTGGAACGCCTTCCGCCTGACCAAAGGCTGGGAAGTGGATGCCGCGCTTGCCTTCGTGAACGACAAGGCCGTGGAGTGGTTTGGCGCGCGCCTGCAGGCCGCCATTGCCGAGATGGACGAGCACTTCGTCAAATTTCGGATTTCGGATGCCCTGATGACGGTGTACAAGTTGGTCTGGGACGATTTCTGCTCGGTGTATCTGGAGATGATCAAGCCTGCCTACCAGGCTCCCATCGACCCCGAAACCCTGCGCCACACCAACGCCTACCTCGAAACGCTGCTGCGCCTGCTGCACCCGTTCATGCCCTTTATCACGGAGGAAATCTGGCACGAGCTGCAGGAGCGCGGCCCGAAAGAGTACGCCTGCGTGGCAGCCTGGCCCAAGCCCCAGTCCGTGGCCGAGGCGCCGGCCCTGCTGGCCCGCATGGCCCAGGCGCTGGAAATAGTGGGCGGCGTACGCACCATCCGCAACCAGAAGGGCCTCGGCCCCAACAAGCCCCTCACGCTGGCCGCTAAAACCACCGACCCCGCCCTGCAAACCCTGTTGGCCGACTACACCGGCATTATCCGCAAGCTGGCTGCCCTCACCGATATTTTGGTGGTCGAGGCCGCCCCGGCTGCCGCCGTGGGTTTCGTGGCCGGCGGGGCCGAGTTCTTCGTGCCCCTCGAAGGCCAGATTGACCTCGGGGCTGAGAAGGAGCGCCTGACCAAGGAAATCGACTATGCCCAAGGCTTCCGCGACTCGGTGAGCAAGAAGCTGAGCAATGAGAAGTTTGTGGCCAACGCCAAGCCCGAGCTGGTGGCGCGTGAGCGGCAGAAGCTGGCCGACGCCGAAGCCCAGATTGCGGCCCTGGAGCAGCAGCTGGCCGGGCTGTGAGTTCGGGTTGGTAAGTATCAGGTATGGGCAAGAGTTAGAAAGCTAGCTCTTGCCCATACCTGATAAAACGCCCATTTCTTTCCTGCTCATCCCCAAATCACCCTAAAGCGTCCCTATGCTTCAGCCACCTATTGCCGCCCGCCGACCCAAGCCGCTCGTTTCGCCCTTCGGCACCCGCACCGATGATTACTACTGGCTGCAGGAGCGCGACAACCCGGAAGTACTGGCCTACCTGGCGGCGGAAAACGCCTATTTCGAGGCCCAGATGGCGCCGGTGAAGGACTTGCAGGCGGCGCTGGTGCGCGAAATCAGGGGGCGGATTCAGGAGCAGGACGAGTCGGTGCCCTACCTCGATAACGGCTACTATTACTACGTGCGCTATGAAACCGGGGCCGAGTACCCGATTTACTGCCGCAAGCCGGGCAGCCTGGAGGCCCCTGAGCAGGTGCTGCTCGATGCCAACGAGCTGGCCGCCGGCCACGACTACTACCACCTTGGCGGCCTCGAAGTCAGCAATGACAACCGGGTGCTGGCCTACGCCGACGACACCGTGAGCCGCCGCCTCTACACGCTGCGCTTCCGCAACCTCGCAACCGGCCAGCCCTACCCCGAGGCCATTGCCAACACCAGCGGCAACGCCGTGTGGGCCACCGATAACCAGACCGTTTTCTACACCAAAAAGGACGAAAACACTCTGCTCGACTACCAGGTGTACCGCCACACGCTGGGTACCGACCCGGCCACCGATGTGCTGGTGTATGAGGAAACCGACAACACGTTCTACACCGCCGTCACGCGCTCGAAGTCGCGGGAGTACGTCTTCATCCAGCTCAGCAGCACGATGGCGGCCGAAACCTGGTTTCTACCCGCCGCCGACCCTACCGCCGCGCCCCAACTGCTGCTGGCCCGCGAGGCCGACCACCTCTACGAAGTGGAGCATTTCGGCGACGATTTCTACATCCTCTCCAACGATAAAGCCCCGAATTTCCGGCTGCTGAAAACGCCCGTGACGGCTCCGGGCAAGGAAAACTGGCAGGAGGTAATCGGGCACCGCGACAACGTGTTTTTAGAGAATATGGAGCTGCTGCGCGACTACCTGGTGCTGGGCGAGCGGCACGAGGGGCTGCTGAAGCTGCGCGTGCGCCCCTGGGCCGACCCCGCTCAAGCGCATTACCTGCCGTTCGGCGAGCCTACCTACACGGCCGCCATCGGCCTCAACCCCGAGTTCGATACCAGCGTGCTGCGCTACGTGTATTCCTCGCTCACGACGCCCACGTCCACCTTCGACTACGACCTGGCCACCCGCCGCAGCACCCTGCGCAAGGAGCAGCCCGTGCTGGGCGGCTTCCGCAAAGAGGACTACGTAACCGAGCGCCTCTACGCCCCGGCCGCCGACGGTACGCGCATCCCGATGTCAGTGGTATACAAAAAGGGCTTTAAGCCCGATGGCTCGGCCCCGCTGCTGCAATACGCCTACGGCTCCTACGGCCTCTCCATGGACGCCACGTTCAGCGCCGCCCGCCTGAGCTTGCTCGACCGGGGCTTCGCCTACGTCATCTGCCACATCCGGGGCGGGCAGGAGCTGGGCCGGCAGTGGTACGAAAGCGGCAAGAAGCTGCTCAAAAAGAACACTTTCACCGATTTCACCGACTGTTCGAAGTACCTGCTGGCCGAAAACTACACGGCCCCCGACCGCCTGTTTGCCATGGGCGGATCGGCCGGCGGGTTGCTGATGGGCGCCGTGGCCAACCTGCACCCCGAGCTCTACAAGGGCATTCTGGCGGCCGTGCCCTTCGTGGACGTGGTCACGACCATGCTCGACGACACCATCCCGCTCACGACGGGCGAGTACGACGAGTGGGGCAACCCCAACGAGCAGCAGTTCTACGACTACATGCTGTCTTACTCGCCCTACGACAACGTGCAAGCCCAGGCCTACCCCAACATGCTGGTAACAACCGGCCTGCACGACTCGCAGGTGCAGTACTTCGAGCCCGCCAAGTGGGTGGCCAAGCTGCGCCAGCTCAAAACCGACGACAACCTGCTGCTGCTCCACACCGACCTGGCCGCCGGCCACGGCGGAGCTTCGGGCCGCTTCAAATCCATCCACGATGTAGCCCGGCAGTTTGCCTTTATGCTGCTGTTGCTGGGCATGCGGGAGTAGGGGCGCTACGTTTGGCATGGCAGGCGTGGGCTGATGCTACGGCCCTCCCCGCTGCCCGAGCGGGCTACGTCTGCGGGCCTCGGGGCGGCCCCGAAAATATTCTGGCGCCGCCGTGCCACCCGGAAGTGAAAGTTGCGTCTGTAGCGCACGCCTGCTGACTTTCTCCGGTGGGGCCGGCCAATAGTAGGTAGGGGCGAACCGGGGAGGAGCGAGGCATTTTTTGATTAGCGAGAATGAAGAAGCAAGTACTTCTGCTGCTGCTGGCAGCCCCTACTACCCTGGCGTTGGCCCAGGCCCCCACCGGTTCCGGCCGCCCCACTGGCACCCCAACCCAGCAGCCTCAGTCTGGCACGGGCCGCGTGCTGGGTGTGGTGCTAGATGCCGCCACTAAGCAACCAGTGCCCTACGCCACGGTGGTGCTGCTGAACGCAGCAACCAAAAAAGCTGTCGATGGCACTTCGGCCGACGACAATGGGAAGTTCTCGATTCCGCGGGTGGCTGCCGGTACGTTCATCGTGCAGGTAAGCTTCATCGGCTACAAGAACTTCGAGAAGCCGGGCATCGTGATTACCGACGATGGCAACACGGTGAACCTGGGCAGCCTCAGCATCGAAAGCACGGCCCAGGCCCTGAAGGAAGTGGTAGTGGAAGGCCAGCGCGCCCTGATTGAGGAGAAGGTGGACCGCACGGTATACAACGCCGAAAAGGATGAAACTACCCGCGGCGGCGACGCCACCGACGTGCTGCGCCGCGTACCGCTGCTCAGCGTCGACCTCGACGGCAACGTGAGTTTGCGTGGCTCCAGCAACATCCGGGTGCTCATCAACAACCGCCCCAGCACCATCTCGGCCAACAGCATTGCCGATGCCCTCAAGCAGATTCCGGCCGACCAGATCAAGAGCGTGGAGGTGATTACCTCGCCCTCGGCCAAGTACGATGCCGAAGGCTCGGGTGGCATCATCAACATCGTAACCAAGCAGAACAACCTGCGCGGCTTCACGCTCGACACCCGCATCAGCGCCGGCTCGCGCAGCAGCAACCTGGGCCTGAGCGCGGCCTACCGCACCGGCAAAATGGGCTTCTCGTTCAACGCCGGGGGGCGGGGCCAGTACAACACGCCCGGCCGCTTCGAAAACGAGCAGCTCAGCTACCGTCTGCCCGCCAACAACGACCCCGCCAACCGCACGGCCGTCAGCCGCTCGCTGCAGCAGGCCGATACCCGCCAGAACAACGTGTTCGGGCGCTATTCGCTGGGCTGGGATTACGAAATCAACAAGCTCAACTTCGTGGCCGCCTCGGTGCAGATCGGCCAGCGCGACGGTACCAGCTACCAGGACGACCTGCGCTCGAACACCACCTTCTTCCGCGCCCAGGGTGATACGGTAATCAGCAGCCTGCGCGACGTAAAGGTGCTCGACAACTCCATCACGCTCGACGCCACGCTTAGCTATACGCGCACCTTCGAAAAGCCGCGCCAGGAGTTCAGCGTGCTGGGCCAGTACAGCCGCAACGTGCGCACCAACAACTTCACCAACGCCATCCGCGAGGGGCTGGGAGCGGGCAATCTGCTGCGCAACGTCAACGACAGCTATAACGAGGAGTACACGCTACAGGCCGACTACATCACGCCCATCAAGGAAAACCAGATTCTGGAGTTTGGGGCCAAGGATATTGTGCGCCGCGTGAACAGCGACTATACCACGCTGCTCAACGGCCAGCCCCAGGAGGGTCGGGGCCTGTCCAACATCTTCACCTACGACCAGAATGTGGCCGCCGCCTACGCCGCCTACACGCTCACGCTGCTGAAGAACTACACCTTCAAGCCCGGCGTCCGCTACGAGTACACCAGCATCAACGCCGATTTCAAAACCGAGCAGCAGGTGGAGCCTATTCCGTCGTACGGGGTGCTGGTGCCCAGCCTGAACCTCTCGCGCAAGCTCGCCAACGGCAACCTGCTGAAAGCGGCCTACAACCGCCGGATTCAGCGGCCGTCGCTGCAGTTTCTCAACCCCAACCGTCAGGCTTCCAACCCACTGCTGGTTACCATTGGCAACCCCGAGCTGCGGCCCGAGTACACCAACAACTACGAGTTGGCCTACAACACGTTCGTCAAGCAGACTTCGCTCAACTTCTCGGTGTTTGCGCGTAACACCACCGGCTCCATTCAGCCGGTGCGCACCACCAGCCTCGATACCATTATTACGCGTTTCGACAACATCGGCACCGAAAATGCCTACGGTGGCAGCCTGAGCGCCAACGTCAACATCAACAAGAAATTCACGCTCAGCGGTGGAACCGACGTGTTCTACGCCGTGCTCGACAACAACTCTTCCAACCCCGAGCTGGCGGCCAGCAACTCGGGCTGGGTGGCCAGCGGCCGGCTCAACGCCACGTACACCTTCGACAACGGCTGGGGTTTCCAGAGCTTCGCCTTCTATCGGGGGCGGCAGGTGCAGCTGCAGGGCTACCAGGGCGGTTTCGGTATCTATAGCTTAAGTGTGAAAAAGGACTTCGCCGAAAAGCGCGGCTCGTTCGGTATCGGCGCCGATAACTTCTTTACGCCCGAGTTTAAAATCCGCAGCCGCGTCGAGTCGCCGGTGCTCGACCAGAACAGCGTGAACGTGCTGCGCCGGGCCGGTGTCCGCGTCAACCTGAGCTACCGCATCGGCAAACTCACCACCGAGCAGCAGCCCCGCCGCCGCCGCCGCGCCATCAGCAACGACGACCTGAAGGAAGGCGGCACCGGCACCGATACCGGCGGCCAGCAGTAAGGTGAAACGGGAGGTGATGTTCCGGGGACTGACCGGCGCAAGTAGCGCAATCAGGCTCCAGAACGTCACCTCCCCATTTCACTGTCTCCCCGTCTTGCTATCTATCCCGCAAACTGTCGGGCACAGGTCCGCGCTTGATCTGGCTGAGTTTGTTCTGGAGCTGAAAGGTGACAATCTCGCAGTCGTGAAACCGTTGCTCAGCCTGCTTCAGCGCCGTTTCGGTGTTGGTAAGGCGCTGGTAGAGGAACAGGATGAGGCCGAGCGCAACCAGTAGCGCCGCCAATGGCAGGTATTTTTTCATGAGGAGGAATAACGAGTAAAAGCCAAAGGCCCGATTGGCGCAGCCGACCAGGCCATCGATAGGCAAAAGTAAGCCCAGGCCACCGAAAAGGCCCCGCCGTGTAACCACGACGGGGCCTTTTCCATACATCCTAAGCCCTAAGCCCTAAGCCCTAAGCCCTAAGCCCTAAGCCCTAAGCCCTAAGCCCTAAGCCCTAAGCCCTAAGCCCTAAGCCCTAGATGCTCGTGTTAGGGTCGAACTGCTCCAGGTAGTCGGCCACGCGGCGCACGAACATGCCGCCGAGCGAGCCATCGACCACGCGGTGGTCGTAGCTGTGGCTCAGGAACATGAAGTGGCGCACACCAATCAGGTCGCCCTGGGGCGTTTCGATGACGGCGGGCTTCTTTTTGATGGCGCCCACGGCCATGATGGCCACCTGGGGCTGCATGATGATGGGCGTGCCCATCACGTTGCCAAACGAGCCGACGTTGGACACGGTGTAGGTGCCGCCTTCCAGGTCTTCGGGCTTGAGCTTGTTGGTGCGGGCGCGGTTGGCCAAATCGTTCAGCTTCTTGCTCAGTCCATTAAGGTTGAGCTGGTCGGCGTTGTGAATAACCGGCACGATGAGGTTGCCCGAGGGCAGCGCCACGGCCACGCCAATGTTGATGTCGCGCTTTTTGATGATGTAGTCGCCATCGATGGAGACGTTGATCAGCGGGTAGTCCTGAATGGCGCGGGCAATGGCCTGGATGAAGATGGGGGTGAAGGTCAGGTTTTCGCCCTCGCGCTTCTTGTAGGCATCCTTGTGCTTGTTGCGCCAGTTCACGATGTCGGTCACGTCGGCCTCCACGAAGCTCGTTACGTGGGGCGAAATGCGTTTCGAGTCCACCATGCGCTGGGCAATCATCTTGCGCATCCGGTCCATCTCGATCAACTCCTGCCCACCACTGATGGAAGGTACTGCCTTGGTTGAAGTGGCAGCAGCCTGCGGCTTGGCAGCGGCCGGAGCGGCAGTTGGCGCGGCGGCCGGAGTAGCGGCAGCTGCCGGAGCAGCAGCAGCGGCCGGGGTAGCGGCCTGCGGCGTGAGGGGCTGTTTGCCGCCGGCCACGTAGTCGAGGATGTCTTTTTTGGTTACGCGGCCTTCGTTGCCCGTACCGGGCAGGTACTCCAGGTCGCCCATGCTGATGCCTTCTTCGCGGGCAATGCTCATCACCAGCGGCGAGTAGAAGCGGCCGGCCTGGGGCTGGGCGGCACCGGCAGCCGGGGGCGTCTCGGCCGGCACGTGGGGCACCTGGGCAGCAGCTGTAGCCGCGCCATTGTCGGAGGCGGCGGGCGCGGCCGGGGCAGCGGCGGGGGCCGGAGCGCCGGCGTTGGCGGCGTCGGTTTCAATCACGGCAATGGGTGCGCCCACCGCCACTACCTGGCCTTCCTCCACCAGAATTTCCTGCAGAACACCAGCGTGCAGGGCCGGAACTTCGGTATCAACCTTGTCGGTGGCCACTTCCAGCACCGATTCGTCCTGCTCGATGGCGTCGCCTACTTGTTTGAGCCATTTGAGAACGGTGCCTTCCATGATGGATTCGCCCATCTTGGGCATCGTCATTTCCATTCGTGCCATGCGGTCGGGATATTAATAGAGGTGGGTGGGGTGGGGTTTGGTGGTGCAAAGGTAACCAGAACTCGCAATGCGGAGAATTGGTGAGTTGCTGCCGTTCTCTCACTCCGGCACGCCGCCCGGCAAGTTCAGCCGTAGCAGGTTCAGGGCAGTGGTGGCGGTGAACTCCAGATTGAGCTGGCGGCCGCGGTCGAAGCTGATTTGCTTCGTGACGGTGCGGTGGGCGTCGGCGTAAGCTACGCAGATGGTGCCCACCGGCTTTTCGGGCGTGCCACCGTCGGGGCCGGCAATGCCGCTGGTAGCCAGCGCTACATCAACACCCAGGCGGCGGCGCAGGCCTTCGGCCATTTCAGCCACCACGGCTTCGCTTACGGCCCCATAGGTGGCCAAGGTTTCAGCCTGTACGCCCAGCTCCGCCATTTTCAGCTCATTAGAATATGCCACGAGGCTGCCCTGGTAGTAGCGCGAGGCGCCCGGCACGCTGGTAATACGGTGGGCCAATAGGCCGCCGGTGCAGCTCTCAGCCGTGCCTACCGTCAGGCTGCGCGTCATCAAGAGCTGGCCTACCGCTTCTTCCAGCTTGATTTCGCCCTCGGCGAAAATGTGAGAGCCCAGCAAGCGGCGTAGTTCGGGCAGCAGGGCCTCCATGCGAGCCAGCAGGTGGGGCTGGCCGTCGTCCTGGCCCGTCAGGCGCAGGCGCACGCCTCCCAGGTAAGGCAGGTAGGCTAGCTTCACGTAGGCCGGCAGGGCCGTTTCCCAGTCCTCAATCTGCTGGGCCAGAAACGACTCGCCCAGCCCCACCGTCTGCACTACCAGGTGCTCGATGGCGGGCGTCTGGAAGTGGGCCCGCAGGCGCGGCAGCACCTCGTGGGTCATCAGGTACTTCATCTCGTGGGGCACACCGGGCATGCTCACAAATACTACGCCGCCGTCTTCGAACCACATGCCGGGCGCCGTGCCCACGGCGTTGTGCAGCACCTGGCAATTGGCCGGCACCATGGCCTGCTGGCGGTTTACTTCTAGCATCGGCCGCTGGTAGCGGGCAAAAATGCCCTCCACATGGCGCAGCACGTTTTCATCGAGCACCAGCTCGGCACCGAAATAGCGGGCCAGCACGTGCTTGGTCAAATCGTCCTTGGTAGGACCCAGGCCGCCGGTCATCAGCACTACACGGGCCCGCTGCCGGGCCTGGTCGAGGGTGGCCACTATTTCATCGGCCCGGTCGGACACGCTCGTAATCTGGCGTACGCGCAAACCCAGCTTGCCTAGCTCCTGGCCCATAAAAGCCGAATTTGTATCGATAACCTGCCCGTAGAGCAGTTCATCGCCAATGGTCATAATTTCAACATCAGGCACCATGCGGAAGGGGAGAGGGAAGAAGTCAGGAAAAAAAGAAGTGGAAGGCAACGCCTGGCAGCGCGAAGGTAGCAGACGAAGCAGCATCCGGCCGGCGCTTAGAGTCCGGGCAGGGCTTCTGGGTTTTGCCTTTCAGCTTTACCAGCTGACGTTAAGTTTGGTCCGGTTTGTGCAAAACCCGCAGTATAACCGCTTCCTTTACGCCATGAACAACCGCTCTTTTCTCGCACTGCCCCTGTTGCTTCTGGGCCTGCAGCTGCCCGCCGCCGCGCAGTTCCGTTTTCCTAAACTGGGAGAAATCTTCAAAACCCTGCCCGCGCCCACTACCCGCCCCGGCACCACGACTGCCGGCACCAGCACCGGCATCGGTAATATAAGCCAGGATGAGGCCGCCCGTGGCCTCAAGGAGGCCCTTACGCTGGGTATCAGCAAAGGGGCCGACCAAGCCTCCAAAACCGACGGCTTTTACCTTAACCGCCTCATCCGCATCCCGTTCCCGCCCGATGCCCAGCGCGTAGCCACCACGCTCCGCACGCTGGGCCTGGGTAGCCAGGTCGATAAGTTTGAGCTGACGCTGAACCGCGGCGCCGAGCAGGCCGCCCAGAGTGCCAAGCCTATCTTCCTGACGGCCATCAAAAGCCTCACGTTTAAAGACGTATGGGGCATTCTGACGGGTGAGAATGACGCGGCCACCAACTACCTCAAGCGCACCACTACCGCGCAGCTCACCACCGCGTTCCAGCCCATCATGGAGCGTAGCCTCGGCCAGGTGGGCGCCACCAAGTACTACACCGACCTGACGACCCGCTACAACCGCATCCCGCTGGTTACGCCCGTCCAGACTGACCTCAACCAGTACGCCACCGGCAAGGCCATCGACGGCCTGTTCACGCTCGTGGCCCAGGAAGAGGCTAACATCCGCGAAAATCCCGTGGCCCGCACCACCGAAATCCTGCGCCGCGTGTTCGGCCGGGGATAAGGTGAGGGAGGCTACCGAAAAAACGCTGTCATCCTGAGCAAAGCGAAGGACCTATAAAGAAGCTAACGATTGATGTTGGCTTCTTTATAGGTCCTTCGCTTTGCTCAGGATGACAGCGTTTTATCCGCTTAATAAACTGCTGCTAATCGTAATCGGAGTTGCGGCCGCTGTTGCGGGAAGAGCCGGAGGAGCCATACTCGTCGTTTTCGTCGTCGGAAAAGTCGTTGTCGTCCAGGTCGTCGAGCGAGGTGAACTTGCCGCTGCTTTCGGGGTCGTTGCCGGCTTCGGCCTCATCAAACTCGTCTTCACTCATGTTGGCCAGGTCCAGCGCCTCATCGTGCGAGGAGCCGGTATCGCGCCACATTAGGTAGTCGGCGTATTTGGCTGCTAGGCGTTCCTCGGCCGAGCCCTGGGTTTTGCTGCCGCCGGCTTTGGCGAAGTTGTCCAGGGCGTCGTCGTCGCCAAAAAGGTCGTCGTCGTCGAAGTCGTCGTGCTGTGTCATGGCCTTGTCAGGGGCGGTAAAGGATGAAACGGATTGGGTTACAAAGATACGCGACGAAACCTTGCCAGGTTCCGTTCAAGCTGCCTGCTTGAGTTGTAAAAAGTCGCCTAGAGGGCCGCCTGGGCCCCGAAATCAGTGATGAGCAGTTGCTGAGAGCAAAAGTCGTACTCTTCGGGCACGTTGCTCGACACCAGCACCGTGCGGCCCGGCAGCGTGGCCGCTACGTGCTCGCGGTACCAGGCCACGCCGGTGCGGTCGAGGTTGGTGGTCGGCTCGTCCAGGAGTAGCAGCGGGGCATCGGCGTAGAGGGCCAGGGCCAGTTTGAGGCGCTGTTTCATGCCACTCGAAAAATCCCGAATGAGTTTGTGGCGCGACTTTTCGAGGTACATCAGGCGCACCAGCTCGTCACTCGACATGCCGGGCTGCAGGGGCTTAAAGCGGGTGTGAAATCGGATAAGCTCGGTCAGCGTCAACTCCTCAATCAACTCCAGATAGGGTGCGGCATAAGCCAGCCGTTGCGGCACGTCTTCCACGGCCACCGCCCGGCCGTTCTCCTGGTATTCCACCGTGCCCTGGGTGGGAAAAATCTGGCCCGAAAGCGTGTTAAGCAGCGTACTCTTGCCGGCCCCGTTCGGCCCCAGTATGGCCGTGGCCGAACCCGCGGCAAACGTATGGGTCAGCCCCCGAAAAATCCACTCCCGCGCAAACCGCTTGCTCAGTCCGGTGGCCGTAATCTGCATTCGTTGAGGTGTTGAGGGCTTAGGATGTTCAGTAGGAGCGGGGTTTGCCCCTGCCCGCCGGTAGGAACTCTTGAACGGCCGTACTTGAATTTGTTCTACAAGCTTGTTCAACGGCGGGCGGGGGCAAGCCTCGCCCCTACGTCGTTCTTCCACCCCAGCTCCCTACTCGCCGCTGTTGTAGGAGCCGCGGCCGTAGCCTTTGATGACGCCGCGGCCGGAATTGCGGATGAAGTTTACCACTTCGTCGCGTTCCGGCGAAGGGGCCAACTCCAGTTCAATCTGTTCGAGGGCGGCGGCGTTGTTGAGGCCGCTCATAAACAGCAGGCGGTAAAGCTGCTGAATCTCAGAAATTTTCTGATCCGAAAACCCCCGGCGGCGCAGCCCGATGCTGTTGATGCCGGCGTAGCTCAGCGGCTCGCGGCCCGCCTTCACGAAGGGCGGCACATCCTTGCGAATCAGCGAGCCACCCGAAATCATAGCGTGCTGGCCAACGCGCACAAACTGATGAATGGCTGAGGAGCCCCCGATAATGGCATAGTCGCCGATTTCGACGTGGCCGGCTACCTGCACGGTGTTAGCCAGAATGCAGTTGTCGCCGATAACGCAGTCGTGGGCCACGTGCACGTAGGCCATCAACAGGCAGTTGCTGCCAATCACGGTTTTCAGCCGGTCCACGGTACCGCGGTTTACCGTCACGCACTCCCGAATCACCGTGTTGTCGCCGATATGCACGGTGGTTCTTTCACCGGCAAACTTCAGGTCCTGGGGCTGGGCGGCAATAACGGCCCCCGGAAAAATCCGGCAGTTCTTGCCAATGCGGGCCCCGGCCATAATCGTGACGTTGGGGCCAATCCAGGTGCCTTCCCCGATTTCCACGTCCTTGTCAATGGTCGTAAACGGCTCCACTACCACGTTCTGGGCAATGATGGCCTCGGGGTGAATATAGGCGAGCGGCTGGGTCATTCTTTTTTTAATTAGTAATTAAGAATTAATAATTAAGAATTTCCCCGTTGGCTCAAGTAGCGCACAAAACAGCGAATTATTCATTCTTAATTACCAATTACTAATTCAGATTAATTGTTCTTTTTCACAATGCTGGCCGACATTTCGGCCTCCATCACCACCTTGCCACTCACGTAGGCCTTGCCGCTCATCTTGGCGATGCCCCGCTTGATGGGCGCCGTCAACTCGCACTTAAAGATGATCGTGTCGCCGGGTTTCACCATGCGGCGGAAGCGGCAGTTTTCGATGCCCAGGAAATAAGTCCAGTAGTTTTCGGGATCGGGCACGGTGTTGAGTACCAGAATGCCGCCAGTCTGGGCCATGGCCTCAATCTGGAGCACGCCCGGCATCACGGGGTTGCCCGGAAAATGGCCGGCGAAAAACTGTTCGTTGAAAGTTACATTCTTGACACCCGTTACCGTAGTGGCGTCGAGGTGAATGATTTTGTCAATCAGCAGGAACGGGTAGCGGTGGGGCAGGGTGGCGGCAATCTGGTTGATGTCCATCACCGGCTCGCGACTCGGGTCGTAGGTCGGGATGGGGCTGGTATGGGCCTCCATCATCTTTTTCTTGATGCGCTTGGCGAAGGCCACGTTGGCCGCGTGCCCCGGCCGGGCGGCCAGAATCTGGCCTTTCAGCGGCCGGCCCACCAGGGCCAGGTCGCCTACCAAATCGAGCAGCTTGTGGCGGGCGGGCTCGTTTTTGTAGCGCAAATCCACATTGTTGAGGATGCCCTCCTTCTTAACCGACACCTTGGGCTTGCCCAGCATCGTGGCCAGTTCACTTAGCTCATCGTCGCTCACCACGCGGTCCACGACCACAATGGCGTTGCTTAAATCACCGCCCTTGATAAGGTTGGACTTGTAGAGTGCCTCCAGCTCGTGCAGAAAGCAGAACGTGCGCGACGAGCCGATTTCGGCGGCAAACTGGGTGATGTCGGTGAGCGAGGCGTGCTGGGAGCCCAGCACCGGCGAATTGTAGTCTACCATTACCGTGAGACGGTAATCGTTGAGCGGCAAAGCGGCAATTTCTACTGAGCGGGCGTTGTCGAGGTAGCGGATTTCGGCCGGAATCTCGTAATAGTTGCGCAGCGCGTTCTGTTCCTCTAAGCCCGCGGCCTGTAGCGGCTTGATGAACTCGAAGCTGGAGCCATCCATGATGGGCGGCTCGGGGCCGTCGAGCTGGATGAGCACGTTGTCGATCTGTAGGCCTACCAGCGCGGCCAGCGTGTGCTCCACGGTGTTTACGCGGGCGCCGTTTTGCTCAATAGTTGTACCGCGCGAGAGGTCCACCACGTTGTCCACATCAGCTTCCACAATGGGCTGGCCGGGCAAATCGATGCGCTGAAACTTATAGCCGTGGTTGATGGGGGCCGGACAAAACGTCATGGTGGCTACCACCCCCGTATGCAGCCCGATACCGCTAACGGTGACGCGGGCCTTGATGGTGTGTTGCTTGTCGTTCATCTAAAGGAGCTAGAAGCTGAGGAAGCTAGAAGCTGGAAGAAAAGTCAATGGGGAAGGCTGAGAGCAGCAAAATCGGAACAGGGCAGCCAACGAATTCTAACTCCTGGCTTCCCCGAGCTTCTAACTCCTTTCAGAAACGCAAAGTTAGCGCTTTTCCGGCGGCTGGGCTTGCTGTTCGAGCAGGCGCAGGCGGCGCTCCAACTCGGGCAGGTGCCGAAAAATAGCGTTGGCCCGCAGGCTGTCGCGCAGGCCGAAGGCGGGGGAGCCCTGCAGCAGCACACCTTCCTGCTTGATGGATTTGCCCACGCCCGACTGGGCCGTGACGGTGGTGCGGTTGGCCAGCGTGAGGTGGCCGGCCATGCCTACCTGCCCCGCCAGCACGCAGAAATCCCCGATTTTAGTGGAGCCCGACACGCCCGTTTGCGACGCAATAACCGTGTGACGGCCGACCTCCACGTTGTGGGCCAGCTGCACGAGGTTGTCGATTTTGGCCCCTTCGCGGATGATGGTGGAGCCCAGCGTGGCGCAGTCGATGGTGGCGTTGGCCCCGATGCTCACGTTGTCTTCGAGCACCACATTACCGATTTGCGGAATAGTGCGGTAGGAGCCATCGGGCTGGGGCGCGAACCCGAACCCATCGGAGCCAATAACGGCCCCGGCGTGCACCACGCAGCGCTGCCCAATCACGGTTTCGGCGTAGATTCTGGCCCCGGCATACAGAATGGTGCCGTCGCCGATTTTCACCCGGTCGCCAATAAATACGTGCGGAAAAATCACCACATCGGCCCCGATTTCGCAGTTCTCGCCGATGTAGGAGAAGGCCCCACGATAGTGGTTGGCCCCGATGCGGGCGCTGGTGGCCATATAAGCCGGCTCTTCCACCCCACGCTTGCCAGTGCGGCTGGCCTGCTGATAAAATTCGAGCAGGGCCGTGAAGCTGGTGTAGGGGTCGTCAACGCGGATCAGGGCGGCCGTTACGGGCTTTTTCAACTCCAGCGTGCGGCTCACGATAACCACCGTGGCCTCGGTAGAATAGAGGTAAGGCTCGTATTTGGGGTTGGAAAGAAACGAGAGCGAGCCCATGCGCGCTTCCTCAATCTTGGCCAGCCGGTTTACTTGCTGGGTACTATCGCCCTCCACGGTGCCGTGCAGAACCTCGGCTATCTGACCTACGGTAAATTCCATGAGGGCAAAAGTAGGGGTTAGTGACTAGTGATTAGTGGTTAGTGGTTAGGGCCGTTTCAACTGCAGCAAACCACCGCGTTTGAAGTTATTGAACAACAGCTGTTTCAATAGTAATGCCTGACATTCTTCGTTCTACTCAGAATGGCGTTCTTCCACTAACCACTAACCACTAACCACTAACCACTAACCACTAACCACTAACCACTAACTACTAACCACTGATCAAAGGATTTCCTTGGGGTAGCAGATGTAGTGCTTTTCCACGCGCTGGCTCAGGGCCTTGATGTTGGGCAGGTCGGAGGCCTCGGCGGCATTGACTACTTCGCCGCGCTTGGTGAGCACGTCGATGGAATCGTGGCCGTCGGCGTCGTAGGCGTTGTTGCTGATGCGGCCGGTTAGCATGAGCTGGGCCGCGTCGGCGAGGCTCAGCTCGAAGCGGGTGGCAATGAGCTCCACAATGCCGAGCTGGAATTCTTCGTCGAAGGGTTCGGTCTGGAGCGTGATTTTGAACAGGTGCCGGTCGAGCAGGCTTTGGGCCAGGTAGCGCAATACCGTGTCGGGGTGGTCGGCCCAGAGTTTTACGGCCCCCCACACGTCGGTGTCGTCGAGGCGGGCGAAGCGGCGCAGGATGGTGTCGTCGGTTTCGAATTGCTCCTGCGTGACGTTGCGGGTCAGGAAGAACTGCAGGTTGGGCGAGGCGGGTACTTCGGTGCCGCCACGCGCCAGGTCGCGGGCCCGCTGCATAATGCGAATAACCATCTGCTCGGCGCTGGTAACGGTTTTGTGCAAATACACCTGCCAGTACATCAGCCGCCGGCTCACCAGAAAGTTCTCGATGCTGTACACGGCCTTTTCCTCCAGCACCAGCCGCTCGTCTACCACGGTCAGCATTTTAATGAGGCGGTCGGCACCCGGGCGGCCTTCCTGCACGCCGGTATAAAACGAGTCGCGGTTGAGGTAATCGAGCCGGTCCATATCGAGCTGGCTGCTAACGAGCTGGTGAAAGAACGGCCGCGCGTAGGTGCCCTGGAAGATGGCAATAGCCAAATCCAGCGCCCCGCCAAATTCGGCGTTAAGCTTGCGCATGATGTGCAGGCTCACGGCTTCGTGGTGTATATCGTAAAAAATGCTGCGCTCCAATGCGTGGGACAGGGGCCCGTGGCCGATGTCGTGCAGCAGAATGGCTGCCATGGCCGCCTCGCCCTCGGCCGCCGAAATGTTCACGCCCTTGTCTTTGAGCGTGCGCAGGGCCAGCGACATAAGGTGCATAGCCCCCAGCGCATGGTGAAAGCGCGTGTGCAGCGCCCCCGGGTACACGAACATCGTCAGGCCCAACTGCTGAATCCGGCGCAGGCGCTGGAAATACGTGTGCTCAATCAGGTCGAAAAGCAGCTCGGTCGGGATGGTGACGAAGCCGTAGACAGGGTCGTTGAAAATCTTCTTTTTATTCATCGGGAGCTCGGGAAAGCGGCGGGTTTTCAGGTGGTTGTGCGGGGCTTGAAGTAAGGGCCGCAAAACACACTAGTAGGCTCAGTTGTATAGCTACGAGGACTCAAGCCGTTGATTTTTGGTTTCTTTACGGCTGAGTTGGTCTGAAATGGCGCCAGCGCAGAAAAATATAACAACCTAAAGGCAAGGATTGGGAGTAAAGCTACTTATGAAACCGCCGCCGCAACTTTTGCCGGCAGCCCGACATCTTTGAACTACCCGGCCGGCCCACCATTTTGGCCAAGGTAGTTTTCTTCGCGCCGGACATCGGTCCGGGCTTTCTTGTGTAACTCTCAACCCGCCATATGCAATACAGTATCCTCTGGGCCGATGACGAAATCGACCTGCTTAAGCCGCACATCCTCTTTCTGAAAGAGAAAGGCTACGACGTAACCGCCGTCAATTCCGGTACCGACGCGGTGGAGGAAATCCAGGAAAAAACCTACGACATCGTTTTCCTCGACGAGAACATGCCCGGCCTGACGGGCCTCGAAACCCTCACCGAAATCAAGGCTCTACGCCCCACCGTGCCGGTTATCATGATAACCAAGAGCGAGGAGGAGCACATAATGGAGGAGGCCATCGGTAGCAAAATTGCCGATTACCTCATCAAGCCCGTCAACCCGAACCAGATTCTGCTGGCCGTAAAGAAGGTGCTCGACAACAAGCGCCTCGTGAGCGAGAAAACCAACTCGGGCTACCAGCGCGACTTCCGCCAGCTGGGCATGCAGTTTGGCGACCGGCTCAGCCCCACCGAGTGGGCCGACGTGTACAAGAAGCTGGTGTACTGGGAGTTGGAAATCAACGAAACCGAGGGCAAGAGCATGGCCGAGGTCTTCAACATGCAGAAGGACGAGGCCAACACCTACTTCGGCCGCTTTATTCAGGAAAACTACGAGGACTGGCTGCACGGCGACGCCGACGCGCCGCTCATGTCGCACCAGCTGTTCAAGGAGCGGGTGTTTCCGCTGCTTAAGGAAACCGGCGACACGCCCGTGTACTTCATGCTCATCGACAACCTGCGCTACGACCAATGGAAGGTGCTGGAGCCGATTATCGCGGAGATGTTTACCGTCGATTCGGAGGAAACCTACTACAGCATTCTGCCCACTACCACGGCCTACGCCCGCAATGCCATTTTCTCGGGCATGATGCCGAGCGAAATCCAGAAGAAATACCCTAACCTGTGGGTATGGGACGACGACGACGAGGGCAAGAACCTGCACGAGGCGGAGTTTCTGGAAATTATGTTCCAGAAGGCCAACCAGAAGCATAAGTTCAGCTACCACAAGGTAACCAACCTGCAGGCCGGCAAGGACTTGCTGGGCAAAATGGCCAACCTGCACAACAACTACAAGCTCAACGTCATCGTCTACAACTTCGTGGATATGCTGAGCCACGCCCGCACCGACATGGCCATGATCCGGGAGCTGGCGGCCGACGAATCGGCGTACCGCAGCCTGACCAAATCGTGGTTCCTGCACTCGCCGCTGTACGAAATGTTCCAGCAGATTGCCGAGCGCAAGGGCAAGGTCATCATCACCACCGACCACGGCACGATTCGCGTAAAGCGGCCCTACAAAATCGTGGGCGACCGGAACACGAATACCAACCTGCGCTACAAGCACGGCAAAAACCTGGGCTTCGACGACAGCAAGGACGTGTACACCGTGCGCAAGCCCGATAACATTTTCCTGCCCCGCGAAAACGTGAGCACCGCCTACGTGTTCACGGTCGGCGACTTCTTCTTCGCCTACCCCAACAACTACAATTACTACGTGAACTACTACAAGGACACGTTCCAGCACGGCGGCATCTCCCTGGAGGAGTGTATCATCCCGTACGTCACGCTGAGCCCAAAAGGGTAGGGGGATAAATCAACGAAAACAGAAAAGGCCGGTCAGTTGACCGGCCTTTTCTGTTTTTTAGTCCGAACCCCATCGGATTGTTTTAGCGTGACAAGTATTGCGCCGTTGTTGGCGCTGGAGCCATATAAAGTGGTAGCTTGAGCACGCTGAAGAACGGATATTCTTTGAATTTCAGCCGGATTCAATAACTTAAACTGTTCGGCAGAAATCGGACGACCGTCTACAACGTAAAGCGGTTCGTTGCCGGGCTTTAGTGTATTGTAACAAATGATTCGAAAAGACTTAGACGGCGTTGAGTCCGGCGGTAGCACTGCAGTGACTAACCGCGGCGTTAAAGCCTGCGCGAGCAGGGCATCGGGCGTAAGCAGTATAAATAAAGCTGACCAATAAAAATGGATGTGCATGGGCAGAAGATAATTGTTGAAATGTGAAACATCTATCTCATAACAGATGTCTTTGTAACGCAAATTCCATACGATGACTAAAGAAAAGGGCCGCCAGTTATGGCGGCCCTTTTCTTTTAAGTCTTAAACACAAGGCTGCAGTTGCTTACCGCAGTGCCTCCAACGCCGCCCGCAGCCGGGGTAGCGCCGCCGCAATAGCCTCGGCCGAGGCGCCGCCCACCGACATCCGGAACCACGGCGCGGTGCCGTCGGTGCCAAAGGCGCTGAAGGGCACCAGCGCCAGCTTCGCCTCGCTGATGAGGTAAGACGTGATTCGCTGGGTGGTTTCGAGGTGCTGGCCGGCGGGCGTGCTGCGGCCCAGCACGTCGAGCTTGGCGGTGAGGTAGATGGCCCCCTGGGGTACCAGCGAATCAACAGGCAGGCCCTCGGCCTTCAGGGCCTGCAGGCCCTCGTGCAGCAAGTTCAGGCTATGTTGGATTTTCTGCCTGAAAGCGGCCATATATGTGTCAACGGCTTCGGTCTGGGGCAGGTACTGGCCCACGGCCACCTGCTCGGCCTTGGGGGCCCAGGCGCCTACGTGGCCCAGGATGGCCTTCATCTTGTTGATGACTTCGCTCGGCCCAAAGGCGTAGCCTACCCGTACGCCGGTGGCGGCCAGGCACTTCGAGATGCCGTCGATGTAAATGGTGTAGTCGCGTAGGGCGGGGCGCAGGCTCACGGGGTCGTAGTGCTCGGTGGCGCCGAAGGTCAGCAGCCAGTAAATCTGGTCGTAGAGCAGGTAGAGCGGCTTTTCATTGGGGCCGCGGCGCTGATTTTCGGCCAGCACCAAGTCGCAGATGGCTTCCAGATCTTCGCGGCTGAATACGGTGCCGGTGGGGTTGAGCGGGGAGCACAGGGCCAGTAGCGTGGCGCCGGGCAGGTGCGGGGCCAGCTCGGCGGCGGTGGGCATAAAGTTATTTTCGGCCCGGGTTTCCACTGTTATGGCCTCGGCGCCCGAAAGGTGGCAGTAATGGTTGTTGTTCCAGCTCGGCACCGGAAATACCACCTGGTCGCCGGCATCCACCAGGGCCAGGTAGGTGGCATAAATGAGCGGCCGCGAACCGCCGGCCACCAGAAAATCGGTGGCCGGGTATGCCAGGCCCAGGCGGCTGGCGGTGAAGGCTGCCGCCGCCTCGCGCAGGCCAGCCATGCCGTTGGCGGGCGGGTAGTTGGTCTGCCCGGCCTCGTAGGCGGACATAATTCCGTCCTTCAGCTCGGCCGGAATCGGGTATTCGGTTGGGTCGAAGTCGCCGATGGTGAGGTTGCAGATTTGCTCGCCCCGGCGAATCATGTCGTTGACCTCGTTGCCGATTTTGATGATTTCGGAGCCAATCAGGCCCGCGGCCATTTTCGAAACGTGCATGGTAATGGTTGGTTTAGGTCGAAAGGAAAGCTGGCTAAAAGTACGCAATGGCTACCGGTTTGGCCCCCCGACCGGCTGGTGTACCTTTGCCACTATGCGTACGATTACCATTTCCAGTCTGGCCGACCTACCCGCCGCCGCCGCCCAGGTGCGGGCCGCCCTTGAGGGCTACACCATCATCTGTTTCGAAGGCGAGATGGGGGCCGGCAAAACCACCTTCATCAAGGCCCTGTGCCGCGAGCTGGGCGTGGCCGATGAAGTTAGCAGCCCCACTTTCGCGCTCGTAAATGAGTACCGCACGGCCGCCGACACTCCCGTGTACCACTTCGATTTCTACCGCCTCGATGAGCCTGCCGAAGCCGAGGGAATCGGCGCTTCGGAGTACTTCGATTCTGGCTATCTTTGCTTGGTTGAGTGGCCTGGCCGCGTGGCACCCCTGCTACCCGACCACCGTCTTACGCTCACGCTCACCGTAACCGGGCCCGCCTCGCGGGAATTAAAAATTGAGAACTAAAAGTCGAAAATTACTCTGCTGGCGGCCAGTCCGACCCCAAAGGAGCTGTTCTCGATTTTTTAATTCTTCACTTTTAATTTTTAATTAAAAAAAGATGCCCCAAGCAGTACCATCCGGCTTCGAGTCGCTGGCCGCCAGCCGCGCCTATTTCACCCAGGAATCGATGCTGGCCGTGGAAACGCGCAAGCGGAAACTGTTTATCGGGCTGCCCCGCGAAACGTCGCTGCAGGAAAACCGCATCTGCCTTACGCCCGAGGCCGTGAAGCACTTGGTGGAAGGAGGGCACGAGATTCTGCTCGAAAGCGGGGCCGGCGAGCCCAGCCGCTACTCCGACCACGCGTACTCCGAGGCCGGGGCCACCATTGCCTACTCGCAGAAAGAGGTATTCGAGGCCGATATCATCCTGAAAGTGGCCCCTGCCACCTACGACGAGATGGAGTACCTGCGGGCCGGCCAGACGCTGATTTCGGCCCTGCAGTTCGGTACGCTCACGGCCGATTACATCACGGCTCTGCTGCGCAAGAAGATCAACGCCATCAGCTTCGAGCTGATAAAGGACCCGAGCGGAGCGCGGCCGGTGGTGCGGGCCATGTCGGAAATTGCGGGCTCGACGGTGATGCTGGTGGCCGCCGAGTACCTGGCGGCCCGGGGCGGCGACGAGGGCAAGGGCATCATTCTGGGCGGAATTACCGGCGTGCCGCCTTCGCAGGTGGTTATTCTGGGAGCCGGCACGGTGGCCGAGTATTCGGCCCGGGCCGCCATTGGGCTGGGCGCCGAGGTGAAGGTGTTCGACAACCACCTCTACAAACTGCGCCGCCTCAAGCAGAACCTGGGCCAGCCCCAGCTCTACACCAGCACCCTCGATACGTTCGCCCTCAACCAGCAAATCCGCCGCGCCGATGTGGTAATCGGGGCGCTGAACCCCGAAGAGGGCCGCATTCCGTTCATGGTTTCCGAGGAGGCGGTGTCGCAGATGTCGCCCGGCTCGGTAATTATCGACGTCAGCATCGACCAGGGCGGCTGCTTTGAAACCAGCGAGATTACCAGCCATGCCAAGCCCGTTTTCCGCAAGTACGACGTTATCCATTACTGCGTGCCCAATATTGCCTCGCGGGTACCGCGCACGGCTACTAACGCGCTGAGCAACATTTTTACGCCCATTCTGCAGGAAATCAGCCAGCACGGCGGCGTAAACGAGGTGCTGTTCACCAACGAGCATTTCCGCTCGGGCGTGTACGCCTACAAAGGCTCGCTCACGAATGCCAGCATCGCCCGCCGCTTCAATATGCGCTACAAAGAGCTGGCCCTGATGATTGCCGTGCGCAACTAACAGACCACGGATTAGCGCGGATTTTAACGGATTGCACAGATTTTGTAGCCCGCTGCAACTTCTGAACTTGATTCGGACTCTTGAGAAAAATTCAGCTATCCGATTATGTATAAGCTCGCTATTATTTTTGCTGGCCTGCTGTTGAGCGTAGCCGTGGGGCCGAAAGCTTGGGGCCAATCGTTGCCGCTGGGCGCCGATACAGTTGCCGCGCCGGTTACGCTTCCCAGCCTCAGCACCCTGCGCTACGGCCACTCCGATACGCTCCGGGCCGTGCAACACCTGTTTATGCAGCGCTCCAAGGCTACGCGCGGCTGGCTGCAGGCCGGCACGGGCATTCTGCTGGATGGTGCGGTAAAAAAGGTGGTGGTGAAAGCCTCCAAACGCAAAAAACAGCCGGAGTATGTGCAGGACCACTATGAGGACCTCGATCAGCAGGCTAACCAAGATATAGTATTTGGTGCTTTGATGACGGGCTACGGCATATTCCGCCTCAGCCGCTTCGGGCCGCGACAGTACCAGCGGGTGGTGGCCGCTTACCAGCAGGGCCAGCCGCTCCCGCCTTACCTCAACCGCAAGCTCAAAACCAAGTACTTCCGACTGCTACCGCTGGGTAGCCGCCAGGAGCGGGCCCAGGCGGTGGCGCAGTAGTGGGGCGTTGCGCTGACTGGTTTATGCTGCGCTTTTACTCGTTCACATTGCCACTGCCGCCCACCAGCTGCGCGAAGTCATCGTAGTTGCGGATGTAGTCGGCCTCGTCGTACTCCTGCGAGGCTAGGCACATAAGTACCGCACCGGGGCCGAAGCGGATTTCGCGCCAGCATAGCGGCGGCACGTACAGGCCCTGCGTGGGGTGGTCGAGGCAGAAGGTGTGGCGCTGGCGGTCGGGCGTTTCTACCAGTAGCTCGATGGTGCCGTGGACGGCCACAATCAACTGCTCCAACTCGTGGTGGGCGTGGTTGCCGGCTACTTTGGTGGCGGGCACGCCGGCCGTCCAATACACGCGCCGCACCGCGAATGGGAGTTGCCCGCCTTCCGCGATAATCAGGTGGCCCAGCTCAGCGGAGCCAGTGGCAGGAAAATCGAGCAGGTGCGGAAGCGGCATGAGCGGTAAAAAGGGGAGGAGCACGGCCGGTTCAGGCAACCGGCTCCGGGCAATTCATGAAGAAACAAATAGCAGCGGCATGCTCCGAATGACGTTTCACTAACCACTAACCACTGATTCGGCTAGCAGCAGCGTTTTCCAGGCGTCCAGCAAGCGGCCTTCTTCCAGCAGCTGCTGGCCCAGCAGTACCAGTTCGTGGCGCTGGCGGGCGGGGGCATCGGCGTGCTGGCTGAGCGTGTAGCTCACGATGGGCTCCTGGCGGAAGGCGGCTACTTGGTCGGGCGTCGGGATGGATTGGGCCTCGATGTTGGCCAGGCGGCCCAGGTTGTTGCCGGTGAGCACGTCGGAGGTGCGCAGGAACTCGGGGAGCTGGTCGATGCCGATGCCCAGGTTGCGGTTGGGCTTGGGCACTTCGAACAGGCTGTGGGCGGGGCGGGTGTACCAGTCGCCGCCGAGGCGGGCAATGGCGTCGAGCTTGCGCGGGTCGATGCCGACGCCGGAGGGCAGCACGATATCGTTGCGGAAGTGCGCCAGCACCACCCGGCAGATGACCATGTTGCCAGCTCCGTTGTTCTGGCCCAGCTCAATAATCTGCTCCACCACGCACTCGAAGGCGGCCGGGGCTTCCTGCACCCGTGGCGGGCGTACCTGCTGGCTGGGCACCTGCGTAAAGCCGGCCTTTTCAAACTCGTTCACACCCTTGGCGTACTCGGTGCTGGCCAGCGACATCTGCTCGACCATGGCGTAGTCGCAAATATGAATGACGCACTCCGCTACCTCGCGCACGTTTTGCAGCGTATGCTTCTGGGAGTTGTCGCGCACGCGGTTGGCGGGCGAGAAGGCCAGAATGGGTGGGTTCGAGCCGAAGCAGTTGAAGAAGCTGTAGGGGCTTAGGTTCACGCTGCCGTCGGCGGCTACGGTGCTCACGAAAGCCACCGGGCGCGGGGCTACGGCGCCCACCATAAACGGGTGCCAGTCGGACGGGGAGAGGTCGGTGGGGTTGATGGTGCGGAAGGACATGGGGCGAAGGTCGGAATAGTCGCGTAATTTCCCGCCGGCCGCCAGGCGGCGCCCCGGTATCGGTAGGTAGTTGCCACTCATTTTCCCCGCATATAGTATGTTGTTACGTCTGCTCCTGTTGTTGCTGCTTACCCCCCCGGCCCTGGCCCAAACCCCGGCCGACACGGCCCGGCTACGCCGCCACCTCGTGGCCCTCACCACCACGCCCGAGCCCCGCAACTACCAGCACCTGGCCAGCCTCAACCAGGCGGCCGACTATATCGCGGCCGAGCTGGCCACCGCCGGGGGGCGGCCCACCGCGCAGTGCTACGAGGTGCAGGGCCAGACCTACCGTAACGTACTGGCCAGCTTCGGCCCCGATACCGGGCCGCGCCTCATCATCGGGGCGCACTACGACGTATGCGGCGAGCAGCCCGGCGCCGACGACAATGGCACTGGCGTGGCGGCGCTGCTGGAGCTGGCGCGGCTGCTGGGCCAGCAGCCCGCGCTGCCCTACCGCATCGATTTGGTAGCCTACACGCTGGAGGAGCCACCCTTTTTCCGGACCCCGCAAATGGGCAGTTATGTACATGCCAAGTCGCTGCACACGGCCGGCGTACCGGTGCGCGGCATGGTGGCCCTGGAAATGCTGGGCTATTACGATGAGCGCAAAGGCAGCCAGAATTACCCGCTGGGCCCGCTGAAATGGGTGTATGGCAGCCGGGGCAACTACGTAACCGTGGCCCAGAAATTCGGCAACGGCCGCTTCGGCCGGCAGTTCGCGCGCCGCTACAAAGCGGCCGCCGCGCTGCCCGTGAAGCGCTTCAAAGCCCCCGCCTGGCTGCCCGGCATCGACTTCTCCGACCACCTCAACTACTGGCAGTTCGGCTACCCGGCCGTGCTGCTCACCGACACGGCCTTCTACCGCAACAAGAGCTACCACGAGCCCACCGACACCCTGGCCCGCTTGGATATGCGCCGCCTGGGCCTGGCCGTGGACGCGCTGCTGGCCGTGGTGCTAGCGGGTTGACAGAGTCAGGACCGCTGCCCCACCCAAGCCCAGCCGGTCTGGACTACCAGATACGGGGAGCCATCTTCGGCCACGTACTCGTGATGGTTTTTGGCAAGCCCCCACGCCGGCCAGCCAGTCGGGTAATCCGAGGCATCCAGCAGGATTTCCCAGCGTCGGGTCTTCCAGGTGAGCAGCGCTGCGCCGGGTAGCTGCTGGTACTCCGGCGGCAGTGCAGGGCCCGTGGAGTCGTGTTCGCGGCTCATGCGTTGGTAATGCTCCCTTTCTTCCCGAATGCTGACTACGACTTCCGATTCGTGCGCGAAATCCGGGGAAACGAGCCAAAGCGTCAACACATACGGCTCGGACCGGCTGCGCAGGTTATGCTCCCAGGCAAAGAAGGTATTGAGTAGATGCGTAGCAGCCCGTTGCCGGATCTGGCGTGGCGGTAGTCTGCCGTGCCAGTGCCAGATACCTAATCCTAGCCGACGATGAAAATAATGGTACTGATTGAGTAAAGCCAGCGGCAAAGGGCCTGGCTGAGGCTGAAGGCTAAGAAGACGGCGAGAGTGACGCCTTCTGCCTCTGAACTTTCTGCGTGGAGAGAACTTCATGGAGGGAAAGATAAAACGCAATAGTTGCTCAATTGCTATATCTTTACTAACTAGCTATAGCTAAGTAAGCATTTACTCACTCACTCACTCACTCGAAATGTCTCAGCTCCGTTGCCCCAAATGCGAATCTATGGAAGCCACCAAAAGTGGCATTGTGGGGGGGCGGCAGCGGTATAAGTGCCGAAATTGCGGCTACCATTACTCGGTGGCTAAAGCCGGTAAGGAGACCAATCCATACTACGTAATCAAGGCCTTACAGCTGTATGTGGAAGGAGTAAGCTACCGCGAAATTGAGCGCCTGCTGGGCGTGAGCCACGTGAGCGTAATGAACTGGGTGAAGAAGTACGGCGTGAAGGCCCCGCGACAGACCGACTACCATCCGACGTATAAAATCCTCAACCAGAAAGAACTGGCCGATTTTTTTCAGCATCCCGATAACATCAAAGGCTCGGGCATGATGATAACGGAGCTGGGCGATAAGTACATGCTGATTAAGTGGGAGCGGTTCCGGCAGGCCTGAGACTATAGGCGCTTAGCGGAAGTATAGCCAGCGTGCGGATTTGCGGGCGGAGATTTTCTATTTGGGGGTACCGGAGCATCGCCTTAGGGTTGGTGAGTTCCGGATTGAACCAGTTTCGTCCCATTTCTCCCCACCCACATGCGTAACGTTCGCTACCCATTGGCCCTGAGTGCCTTGCTGCTGGCCGCTGCGGCCTCGGCCCAGGTGCAGCCGCCGCCCGCCGGCAATCAGCCCTCCCCGCCGCCCGCGCCCCAGGCCCCCGCGCCCGCGTCGGCCGCCCCCACCGAGTCGGTGCCCTACGGCGCGGGGCTCAAGTTACCGCTCTCACCCGACGGCTCGAAGTACCTGCGTTTCATCACCTGGCACCAGGTCTGGACGCGCTTCAACCAGAACAATACCGGCTCGCAGCATACCTCCGGCGACCCGCAGCGCAACACGTTTGATGTGGGCCTGCGCCGCTCCCGCCTGATTCTGTACGCCCAGCTCAACCCCCGGTTTCTGATTCTGACCCACATCGGCATCAACAACCAGAACGCGGTGGGCGGCGGCGTTGGTATCGGCGACCCCGGCAAGAAACCCCAGCTGTTTGTACACGAAGCCATCGTGGAGTACAAAGTGATTAACCAGCTCAGCGTTGGTGCGGGCCTGCATTACCAGAACGGTATTTCGCGCATGACGCGGGCCAGCACGCTCAACTTCCTGGCCTTCGATGCGCCTATTACCAATTGGCCCACCATCGAAAAAACCGATCAGTTTGCCCGCTACATGGGTATTTATGCCAAGGGCCGGATAGGCAAGCTCGACTATGCCGTGGCCGTCAACGACCCGTTTGTGACCAGCCCGACGGCTACCCCGGCCACCGTGCCCACCAACGTGGCCGAATACTACCCGCGCAACCACTCCAAGAACTTCCAGGGCTACTTCGCCTACGAGTTTCTCGACCAGGAAGCCAACCTGCTCCCTTACGCGGTAGGCTCGTATCTGGGAACCAAGCGGGTGTTCAATATTGGGGCAGGGTTCCTGTTCAACAAGAACGCCATGTTCTCGCGGCCCGGCGCCCTGCCACCCCCGCCCACGGGCCAGCCCGGCGCCGACCCTTACAGTTACGTGCCCTTCAAAACCCATAACCTGGGCATCTGGTCGGCCGACGTGTTCTTCGATACTCCCCTCAACAAGGAAGCCGGCACGGCTTTCACGGCCTACGCGGTGTACTACAACTTCGATTTTGGCCCGAACTACGTGCGCAACATCGGCATCTTGAACCCGAGCTCGGCCGGCGGCTCGACCGCTATTCCGGGAGCCGGCACGCTGCGCGGCAACGCTTTCCCAACCGTGGGCACGGGCTCGGCCCTGTATGCGCAGGCCGGCTACCTGCTGCCCAAAAACGTGCTCGGGCCTAAGGCCCGCCTGCAACCCTACGCCGCCTGGCTGCACGGCGACTACGACGGGCTGGAAACTATTGGGGCCAAAAAAGTGAACGTGCTCGACCTGGGGGCCAACCTACTGCTCGACGGCCACAACGCCAAGCTCACGCTCAACTACCGCGCCCGCCCCGACTACTCCAACCCCCAGAATATCAACTACCGCCCCGAAATCACGCTCCAGACCATGATTTTCTTGTAAGAGCTGAGGTGAAATGGTGAAATGGGGAGATGAGGAGTGCCGCTCAGCGTGCGCTACCTGGTCCATTATCACCGGGTCCTTCAAGCAGCAAACTCACCAACTCACCATTTTACCTCGCACATTATGGAATCAGGAGTACAGCGTCCCGGCTCTTCGGCCACTACGGTTGCGGTTGAGCACGACAATAATTCAACCCCAGTCAGCAAAATCTGGCAGGTTATCACGGCCTCGTCCGTGGGTACGGTTATCGAGTGGTACGACTTCTATATTTTTGGCTCGCTGGCGGCCATCATCGGGCCGGTGCTGTTTGGGCATGCGGGCAAGATTGAGGACACGCTACTGGGCGCGCTGGCCGTATTTGGCGCTGGCTTCGTGGTGCGGCCGTTCGGCGCTCTGTTCTTTGGCCGCCTCGGCGACATGATTGGGCGTAAGTACACCTTCATGGTGACGCTGCTGCTCATGGGTGGGGCCACGTTCGTAACGGGCCTCATTCCTAGCTACGATACAATTGGCGTTGCGGCGCCCATTATCGTGGTGATGCTGCGCCTGTTGCAGGGCCTGGCCTTGGGCGGCGAGTACGGCGGCGCCACCACCTACGTCGCCGAGTACGCCCCCGATAAAAAGCGCGGCTACTACACCAGCTTCATCCAGATTACGGCCACCGGCGGCCTCATTCTCAGTATTCTGGTCATCATCATCACGCGCAAAACGCTGGGTGAAGAGGCATTCAAAGAGTGGGGCTGGCGCCTGCCGTTCCTGCTTTCGGGCGTCCTGATTATTGCCTCGTACTACATCCGCAAGCAACTGCACGAGTCGCCGCTTTTTGCCAAGGCCAAGGCCACCGGCACCACTAGCGCGAATCCGCTGCGCGACTCGTTCATGAACCCCGTTAATCGTCGGCTGGTGCTTATTGCGCTGTTTGGCGTAACAATGGGCCAGGGCGTGATTTTCTACACCTCCCAGTTCCACGCCTACTCGTTCATGAACAACACGCTGAAGCTCGATATTGTGGACTCCAGCACCATTCTGGTGGTGGCCATGGTGCTGGCTACGCCGCTGTTCATTTACTTCGGCTCCCTCTCTGACCGCATTGGCCGCAAGCGCATCATTATGATGGGCATGATTTGCGGGGCCCTGTTCACCATTCCGCTCTTCTACGGCATCAAAGCCTACGCCGGGCCGCTCAGCGAAATCACGCCCGCCACCATCGACGCCGCTGGTGTTGCCGTGCCCGCCGTGATGAAGGCGCTGGCTCCCAACGTGTTTATGATGACGGTGCTCACCTTCATTCTGGTGCTGTTCGTGACGATGGTATACGGGCCCATTGCGGCCTACCTCGTCGAACTGTTCCCGACCAGCGTGCGCTACACTTCGCTCTCGGTGCCTTATCACATTGGTAATGGCGTGTTTGGAGGCTTCGTGCCGCTTATTGCTACTGCCATCGGTGTGTGGGCCGCTGCGCAGCCGGTCGGCACGTTTGCCAAGGAGCACAGCAGCCTGCTGGGCCTCGTGTACCCGGTAACCATTGCACTCATCTGCTTCTTTGTGGGTATGGCCCTGGTGAAGGACGTGCGCAACGTGAAGCTGATGGACGAGAATTCCGGCGACGTACAGTAAGCAAACTACGCCCCCCGGGCGTACTCAAGCAAAATCCGCCGGGCCGTTGGTTCGGCGGATTTTGCTTGCTTTGGCGGATAGTCGTTCTGGGTTTGCGCCTTCCCCCCTCCGACCCCGTCCCGGAAAAGTAGGGGGCAGAGGGAGGTGCAAACCCAGAACGAAGCTAAACAGTGAATTTCCCCACTTTTCCCAACGCCATGTCTAACCCCCAACCATCTGAGCGGCCCGAGCAGCGGCGGGGACAACGGCTGCTGTTTCTGGCGCTGCTATTCGGCGTGCTGCTGAACTTCCCGTTGCTCGGTGCCTTCAGCCACGATGCCCGCCTGGCCGGTATTCCGGTGCTCTACCTCTACGTGCTGGCCGTTTGGGCCGCCCTGGTTTCCCTCACGGGCTGGCTGGTGAAGGGAATTAAAAATTAAAAGTGAAAAATTAAAAATTGCCGTACGCCGGATTTCGAAAGACCTTATTTAGCTGCTCCATTTAAAAAAAATACCGAATCAAACTGTCAGATTTTTAATTTTTCACTTTCAATTTTTACTTGAAAAAATATGAGCCCGCTGTTGGTAATCGGTTTTTCGTTTGGCTACCTCGGCCTGTTGTTCGGGGTGGCGTATGCGGCCGAACGGCGGGCTAAAGCGCGGCGGAGTTTGGTGAGCAACCCCTACGTGTACGCCCTGAGCATGGCCGTGTACTGCACCGCCTGGACGTACTACGGCTCGGTGGGTCGGGCCGCGAAGTTTGGGCTGGAGTTCGTGGGCATCTACCTGGGGCCTACACTCATGGCTCCGCTGGCCTGGCTGGTGCTGCGCAAAATCATCCGCATCTGCCGCACCCAGCGGCTCACCTCCATTGCCGACTTCATTTCGGCCCGCTACGGCAAGAGCGCCGGGTTGGGGGCGCTGGCCACGGTGGGCTGCGTGCTGGGTGTGGTGCCGTATATTTCGCTGCAAATCAAAGCCATTGCCGATTCGTTTGAGATGCTGACCCATGGGCCCGGCGCGCTGGGGCTGCCCGTGGGCGAGGCGGCGGCCGTCACGTCGGCGTTCTACACCACGGTGGCGCTGGCCTTCTTCACCATCGTGTTCGGGGTGCGCTCCATTGAGGCCACCGAGCGGCACGAGGGCATGGTGCTGGCCGTGGCCATCGAAAGCGTGTTCAAGCTGGTGGCCTTTCTGGTGGCCGGGCTGTTTGTGACCTACGGGCTCTTCAATGGCTTTGCCGACGTGTTTGAGCAGGCCGCGGCAGTGCCCGATTTGCGGCGGCTGTTTACGCTGGAAGGGGCCGGCACCGCGCCCGGGCAGTGGCTGACGCTGCTGCTACTGAGCATGTCGGCCATTCTGCTGCTGCCCCGGCAGTTTCAGGTGAGCGTGGTGGAAAACGTGAACGAAAACCACCTGCGCAAAGCCATGTGGCTGTTCCCGCTCTACCTCATCATCATCAACCTGCTGGTGCTGCCGCTGGCCTTCGGGGGCCGCCTGCTCGATGGGACCGGGCAGCTGGACGCTGATATGTACGTGCTGGCGCTGCCCCTGCAGGCCGGTCGGCCCTGGCTGGCCCTGTTCATTTACCTGGGCGGGCTATCGGCGGCCAGCAGCATGATTGTGGTGGAAACCATTGCCCTGAGCGTGATGATAAGCCACCATCTGCTCATGCCGCTGCTCGTGCGCGAGCCCGTGGGCCGGGCCGAGGGGCCGCGCTGGTTTGCCCGCCTCGGGCAGCTGGCCCTGCACACCCGGCGGCTGGCCGTGGTGCTGGTGCTGGCGCTGGCTTTCGGCTACTACGCTGCCGTGGGCCATGTGCTGCCCCTGGTCAACATCGGGCTGATTTCGTTTGCCGCGGTGGCCCAGTTCGCCCCCGTGGTGCTGGGCGGGCTGTACTGGCAGGGCGGCACCCGGGCTGGGGCCACGGCGGGGCTGCTGGCGGGGCTGCTGGTGTGGCTGTATACGCTGGTGTTGCCCACGATGGTGGAGGCGGGGCTGCTGGCAAAAACGCTGCTGACCGAGGGGCCGCTGGGCCAGGGCGGGCTGCGGCCAGGGGCGCTGCTGGGCCTGCACGGGCTCGATCCGCTTTCGCACGGGCTGTTCTGGAGCTGGTTTTTCAATGTGGGACTATACGTGGGCGTGTCGCTGCTGGGGCGGGCACCCTCGGCGCTGGAGCAGCGGCAGGCGCAGCTGTTCGTGCACGTATTCCGGCACGAGCCAGGCTTCGAAACCGGGCCGACCGGCTGGCACAGCGTGGCTTCGCTGCCCGATGTGCGGGCTTTGCTGACGGGCTTTCTGGGCCGCAAGCGCACCACGCAGGCCCTCGATGCCTTCCTTGAGCACTTCCCCGGCAACCCTGCCCGCTCCGATTACGCCACCGGCCCGGCGGAGGCCGAACGCGGGCTAAATTCGCTCGGGGTAGGCTCCGCTTTGTCCGCCGCCGCGGTAAAACCGGACCCGGCCGCGTCCGAAGCGCCCGCCGACCCGCGGCTGCTGGCGTACGCCGAAAAGCTGCTGGCCGGGGCTATCGGTCCGGCTTCGGCCCGGCTGCTGCTGCGCTCTTCGGTGGGGGTGGAGGATATCAGTTTCGACAATGTGGTGGTCATTCTGAAGGAAAGCCAGCAGCTGCTCGAAGCCAACCGTCAGCTCCAGAAGCAGCAGCGGCAGCTGCAGGCCCTCACCAGCCAGCTCCAGCAGGCCTACGACCAGCTGCAGGAGCTCGACCAGCACAAGGACGAGTTCCTCTACACCGTTACCCACGAGCTGCGCACGCCCCTGACCAGCATCCGGGCGCTGTCGGAAATTCTGAGCGACAACCCCGATCTGGAGGAGCAGGAGCGCCACCGTTTTCTGCACACCATCACCCGCGAGGCCGAGCGCCTGAGCCGCCTGATTGCGCTGGTGCTCGATCTGGAGAAGTACGAGTCGGGCACGGCGCGCCTCGTTAAGGTGCCCCTTGATGTGGCCGACATCATCACCGACGCCCTCGAAGCGGTGGGCCCGCAGCTGCGCGCCAAGCAGATTCGGCTGGATTTGGCTGTGCCGCCCGCGCTGCCCGCCCTGCCTGGCGACCGCGACCGGCTGATGCAGGTGCTGGTGAATCTGCTCAGCAACGCCATCAAATCGTGCCAACCGGGTGGGGCGGGGCGCATTGCGGTGGGGGTGGAGCCCACGGCCGGCGGCCTGCTGCTGTGGGTGCAGGACAACGGCAAGGGCATCGCGCCCGAGTTCCACCACCTGCTGTTCGACAAGTTCTACCAGGCCCAGAACCAAACCACCCGCAAGCCCGAGGGCACGGGCCTGGGCTTGGCCATCACCAAAAAAATAGTGGAGCTGCACGCCGGCCGCATCTGGGTGGAAAGCGAAGCCAACCAGGGCGCGCGGTTTTCGCTGGAAATCCCTTTGCAGGAGAATTAAAATTGAGAAATTAAAAATATAAATCCAAACACGAATATATGCGGCGGATAAGAAAAATAAATCCCTTATTTATGAAAGCTATTCACGCTTATTTTTAATTCTTCACTTTTGATTTTTAATTCCTATGACTCCGCACATACTGCTAGTCGACGACGAGCCCAATATTGTGATGTCGCTCGAATTTCTGATGCGCAAGGCCGGCTACCGCGTTAGCATTGCCCGTAACGGCTCGGAGGCGCTGGAAGCCATCAACCAGACGCCCTTCGACCTGATTATTCTCGATATTATGATGCCCGACGTGGATGGCTACCAGGTGTGCCGCCACGTGCGTGCGCTGCCCCTGCAAACCGACACGCGGGTGGTGTTTTTAAGCGCCAAGAGCAAAGAGGCCGACATGCAGCAGGGCTACGATGCCGGGGCCAACCTCTACCTGACCAAGCCCTTCAGTACCCGCCAGCTGATGGAAAAGGTAAAAGAGCTGCTGGCTGTCGGCAGTAGTTGAAGCGGCCGTTGTGGCCCCGGTAAGCACGCATTCACCCACCTAAAACGCCCGTAATATGCCCACCTACGCCGCCGATTACGCCGCCAGCCTCGCCGATCCGGCCGGTTTTTGGGCCGGGCAGGCTGCCCGCCTGGCCTGGTACCACGACCCGCCCCGGCCGGTGCTGAGCCAGGACGAGGGCACTGGTTTCTACCGCTGGTTTCGGGGCGGCCGGCTGAATACCAGCTGGCTGTGCCTCGACTTCCACGTAGCCAACGGCCGCGCCGACCAGCCCGCGCTGCACTACGATTCGCCCGTAACCGGCACGCGCCGCAGCTACACCTACGCCGAGTTGCTCGACCTGACGGCCCGGCTGGCTGGGGGCCTGCGCGCCCAGGGCGTAGAGCAGGGCGACCGGGTGCTCATTTACATGCCCAATATGCCCGAGGCGGTGGTAGCCATGCTGGCCTGCGCCCGGCTGGGGGCGGTGCACTCGGTGGTGTTTGGAGGATTCGCGCCGCCCGAGCTGGCCGTGCGTATTGATGACGCGCTGCCCCGTGCTATCATCTGCGCCTCGGCCGGCATGGAGTTCGACCGCGTGATACCCTACCTGCCTCTGGTGCAGCAGGCCCTGGCGCTGGCCACCCACCAGCCCGCCTGCGTAGTGGTCAGCCAGCGCGACTTCTGCCCGGCCGAACTGCCTGAAACCCGGCCGGCCGCTGGCCTGGCAGGGCCCCGGTTTGTAAACTACGGCCACCTGCTGGAGGCCGCCCCGGTGGCGGCCGTGCCGGTCGATGCCACGGCGCCACTCTACATTCTGTACACCAGCGGCACTACCGGCCGGCCCAAGGGCGTAGTGCGCGAGCATGGCGGACACGCCGTAGCCCTACGCTACAGCATGGGGGCCGTATTCGGGTTGCAACCGGGCGATACGGTGTTTACCGGCTCGGATATCGGCTGGGCCGTGGGCCACAGCTACATCGTATATGGGCCGCTGCTGCTCGGGGCTACGGCCGTACTGCTGGAAGGCAAGCCCGTGCGCACGCCCGATGCGGGCACGTTCTGGCGGCTGGCCGCTGAGTACGGAGCCAGCGTGCTGTTCACGGCCCCCACGGCCATCCGCGCCATCCGCAAGGAAGATCCCGAAGGCCTGCTGGCCCGCCGCTACGACCTGAGCAAGCTGCGCCACCTGTTTCTGGCCGGCGAACGGTGCGACCCCGCCACTTATGCCTGGGCCGGCGAGTTGCTGGGCGTGCCCGTGGTCGACCACTGGTGGCAAACCGAGTCGGGCTGGCCCATGCTGGCCACCTGCGTGGGCTACCCCGATGCGCCGGCACCCCTCGCCGGCTCGGCCGGCCACCGCGTGCCGGGCTACGATCTGCAGATTCTCGACGAGGCGGGCGAGCCCGTGCCGGCCGGTACCACCGGGCTGGTGGCGCTGCGCCTGCCGCTGCCCCCCGGCTGCCTGCCCACGCTCTGGAACGACGACTCGCGCTTCCAGCAGGCCTACCTCGAAACCTTCCCCGGCTACTACCTCTCGGGCGACGGCGGCTACTGCGACGAGCAGGGCTACTGCTACATTATGGGCCGGGTGGATGACGTAATAAACGTGGCTGGTCACCGCATGAGCACCGGTGAGCTGGAAGAAATTCTGGCCGCCCACCCGGCCGTGGCCGAGTGCGCCGTGCTGGGCCTCTACGATGAGCTGCGCGGGCAGGTGCCGGTAGGGCTGGTAGTGCTCAAAGACGGCCAGACGCTGCCCGAAACCGAGCTGGAGCAGCAGCTTATCCGGCTCGTGCGCGATAAAGTGGGGGCGGTAGCCTGCTTCCGGCGGGCGGCCGTGGTGGCGCGCCTGCCCAAAACCCGCTCGGGCAAAATCCTGCGCAAAACCCTGCGCCAACTCGCCGACGGCGAAGAATTTACGCTACCTTCCACCATTGATGACCCCGCCATCCTCGACGAAATCCGGGCCGTACTGTACCGGCGCGAAATGCTGAGAACGGCCGGCGACTCGCCCGTTTAAGCAAGGCATCCGCTTTATTCAGCCACTCACATATTCACCGTTTCCCCATACTCCCATGCCAACTGCCACTGCCCCCCAACACGCCCGCATCCGTACCATCGAAGCCTATCACGAAGCCTACCACCTCAGCACCCGTCACCCCAACGAGTTTTGGGGCGAGGTGGCCGCGCCCTTTACCTGGCGCCGCAAGTGGGACACGGTGATGGAGTCGGATATGGCGGCCGGCGAAACGAGCTGGTTTGCGGGGGCGCGGCTCAACATCACCGAAAACTGCCTCGACCGCCACCTGGCGGCCCGCGGTAACAAGCTGGCCCTCATCTACGAGCCCAACGACATCAAGGAGCGCCACCTGCGCCTGACGTATCGGGAGTTGCACCAGCGCGTGTGCCAGTTTGCCAACGTACTGCTGAATAATGGCGTGGAGAAGGGCGACGTGGTGTGCCTCTACATGCCCATGATACCCGAGCTCTCGATTGCCGTGCTGGCCTGCGCCCGCATCGGAGCGGTGCACTCGGTGATATTTGCCGGCTTCTCGGCTACCGCCATTGCCGACCGCGTGAATGATGCCCGGGCCAAACTGGTGATAACCTCCGACGGCCTCAACCGCGGCGCCAAGCAGATTCCGGTGAAGCGGGTGGTGGATGAGGCCCTCGAAACCTGCCCCTCGGTGCGCAAAGTGGTGGTAGTGGAGCACCTGGGCTGGCCGGTGCAGATGGAGGCCGAGCGTGATGTATGGTACCACGAGGAGGCCGAGGGCGTGGCCAAAACCTGCCCCGCCGAGGAAATGAAGGCCGAAGATCCGCTGTTCATTCTCTACACCTCGGGCAGCACCGGCAAGCCCAAGGGCGTGGTGCACACCACCGCCGGCTACATGGTGTGGGCCGATTACACGTTCCGCAACGTGTTTCAGGTAGAGGAAAACGACGTGTTCTGGTGCACCGCCGATGTGGGCTGGGTAACCGGCCACACCTACCTCATTTATGGCCCGTTGCTGGCCGGCTCCACCACCCTCATGTTCGAGGGCATCCCCACGTATCCCGATGCCGGCCGGTTCTGGGAGGTGATTGACAAGCACTCGGTCAGCATTTTTTATACCGCACCCACTGCCATCCGGGCCCTCATGGCCGAGCCGCTCGATAACGTGCTCAGCTACTCGCTCGACTCGCTGCGGGTAATTGGTTCGGTGGGCGAGCCCATCAACGAGGAGGCCTGGCACTGGTACAACGAGCACGTGGGCAAGGGCCGCTGCCCGCTGGTAGACACCTGGTGGCAAACCGAAACCGGCGGCATCATGATTTCGGCCCTGGCGGGCGTTACACCCTCGAAACCAACCCACGCCGGCCTGCCGCTGCCCGGCGTGTGGCCCGTGCTGCTGCGCCAGGATGGCACCGAAATCGAAGGCAACGAGGAGGAAGGCTACCTGGCCATCAAGCAGGCCTGGCCGGGCATCATCCGCAGTACCTGGGGCGACCACAACCGGGCCGTACAAACCTACTTCGCGCCCTACCCCGGTTATTACTTCACCGGCGACGGCGCCCGCCGCGACGCCGACGGCCTCTACCGCATCATCGGCCGCGTCGATGACGTGATTAACGTGAGCGGCCACCGCTTCGGCACGGCCGAAATCGAAAACGCCATCAACCAGAACCCCAACGTAGTGGAAAGCGCCGTGGTGGCCTACCCGCACGAGGTGAAGGGCCAGGGCATCTACGCCTATATCATCTGCCGCGAGGGCGCCTGCAAAAACACCGCCGACGAGCCCCGCGTGGAAGCCAGTATCATCGAAACCGTGGTGGCCGAAATCGGTAAAATCGCCCGCCCCGACAAAATTCAAATCGTAACGGGCCTGCCCAAAACTCGCTCGGGCAAAATCATGCGCCGCATCCTGCGCAAAGTAGCCGAGGGCGAAACCGGCTCGTTGGGCGACACCTCTACGCTGCTCGATCCGGCCGTGGTGGACGACATTATCAAGGGCGCGAAGTAGGAGGAACCCGCGCCGGTCAGCGTTAGGCCGCCGGGAATCCAATCAGCAAAAAGCCCCTTCGCTCAACTGCGAAGGGGCTTTTTGTGGTCATGAGTCGGCCTTGCCAGGAAGCGGCTAGAAGCGGCTCAGATAGTCTTTCTTAACATACTTGCTCTTCTTATTTTTCTTGCCTGAAGAAAGCCATACCACCAGCCCGGCCGTAACGGCGCCGATGGTGGCCATTTTGGTAACGAAGGCCGTGCGGTTGTACTTCCACTCCATGTCGTAGCCTTTCTCGGCCCAGATGTTGGGCAGCTTGCCGTGGGCCAGATCGGTTACTATGTTTTCTACCACGTCAACGCGGTCGGCCAACACCAGCGGCAGCCAGCGCTTATACTGGTTTTCGGGGTATTTGTAAGCCTGGCGGCGGATCATGCCGCTCAGGCCACGGGGCGGCTCCGGCGTGCCAAATACGGCCGACACGTTCTTGCGTTCCACCGACTTTAGCACCTCCTCATCGACGGGCTGCAGATTATCGGGGCGGCTTTTGCTATCGGGGTCTTCGTCCGCGTTCATGCGCTTGCGCATGGGGTAAGTGGGGTCGTTTTTGGGGTCGGCATCGATGCCCCAACCCTTAATGGTTTTGGGGTCGATGGGGGTGTTTATGGCGTTATCTTTCATGGGAAGCAAGGTTACTGGTTGGCGGTTGGGGGCATGAGCACGGTTTTGATGCAGTTGTCCAGCTTGTTGGAGAACATGCGGTAGCCGTCGGCCACCTCTTCCAGCGGCAGGCGGTGCGTAATCAGCCCCTTGGGGTCCAGCACGCCATCCTGCACATGCTTGATCAGGCGCGGCAGCAGGCGCTTCACCGAGGTCTGATTGCCCCGGATGGTCAGGCCCTTGTTCATGGCGTTGCCGATGGGAATCAGGTTGTCAGTCGGGCCGTACACGCCCACAATCGACACCACACCACCTTTTTTCACGGCATTAATAGCCCAGTGTAGTGCCGTGGCCGAACCCGCCTGCAACAGCAGCTTGCGGCCGGTAATGGTTTGCAGCGTGTTGCCTTCAGCTTCGGCTCCCACGGCGTCAATTACGCAATCGGCCCCCATGAAATCGGTGATTTTCTTGATGAACATCACCGGGTCGCCGATTTCCTCAAAGTTATAGGCCTCGCAGTACGCGTAGTTGCGGGCGAAGTCGAGGCGGTATTCCTGCTTGTCGATAATGATAACCCGACCCGCGCCGAACAGCCACGCGCAACGGGCGGCCGTAATGCCGATGGGTCCAGCTCCGAATACGACCACCGTATCGCCTTCCTGAATGCCAGCCATTTCGGCGCCCTGGTAGCCCGTCGGAATTACGTCGGTGAGCATCACGGCGTCGTCCAGGTCCATATCGGCCGGAATGATAACCGGGCCCACATTGGCGTACGGGACGCGGGCGTACTCAGCCTGGCCACCGTTGAAACCGCCGGCAGTGTGTGAGTAGCCATATATGCCGCCAATCGCCCCGGATTCGGTGTTGGATTCCTGGCAGTTGCCATACATTTCCTGCTTGCAGAAGTGGCATTCGCCGCAGGAAACGTTGAAGGGTACTATCACCCGGTCGCCCACTTTTACTTTGGTTACCTCGGTGCCGACTTCCACGATTTCGCCCACGAACTCGTGGCCAAACGTGGAGCCCACGCGGGTGTCGGGGATGTTGCCGTTGTATAGGTGCAGGTCGGAGCCGCAGATGCAGGCGCGCAACACGCGTACAATGGCATCCTGGGGATGCTTGATTTCCGGCATGGGTTTCTGCACGGCGCGGACCCGCTTAGGGCCCCGGTATTCCATTGCTAACATAGGGATTTGGGAAAGGATACGAAAGGGAACAGATGAGTGGAAATCAGGAGTAAGAGCAGCCAGATAGACACGTTCATAGCCTGATCATTCACCCGTTTATTTACTTTCTGCTTGGTCAGAAGGTTACTACAGTGGCGCTTGAAGGTTTCCGTAGTTGAACGATGAAGCGCCTACAAACGAAAAGGAGCCGAATCGGCGCTACTGAGTAGCAGGCGATTCAGCTCCGTTATGGTTGGCCCGGACAGTGATTCGGGTTCGTTGAGTTGTTGGGTACCGGTGAAGGCGGCCGACTCTAGAAATCCAGACTGGGCGCTGGCAGTACCTTGCCTGTTACCTCGCCAAAACCAATGCGTACGCCGTCCTTCTCGGCGAAGCCGCGCATGGTTACCCGGTCACCATCGAGCAAAAACTTGCGCTCCGTGCCATCGGCCAGCGGCACGGGCCGGGTACCCTTCCAGGATAGCTCCAGCATCGAGCCCAGCGAGTCGGGCGTGGTGCCCGAAATAGTACCCGAGGCGTACAGGTCGCCTACTTGCTGGTTGCAGCCATTGGAGGCGTGGTGGGCCAGCTGCTGGGCCATGCTCCAGTACATGAGGCCGAAATTGGCGTACGAAACCGCCGTTTCAGGGCCGCCCTCGGGCTGGATGGTCACCTCCAGGTTGACATCGAAATTATGGTCGCCGGTCTGGCGCAGGTACAGTAGCGGCTCGGGCTCCTGCACCGGCCCCGCGGTGCGGAAGGGCTCCAGCGCATCAAGCGTCACCACCCAGGGCGCCACGCTGCTGCCGAAGCTCTTGCCCAGGAACGGCCCCAGCGGCACGTACTCCCAGCTCTGGATGTCGCGGGCGCTCCAGTCGTTAAACAGCATCAGCCCGAAAATGTAGTCCTCGGCGTTTTGTACGGGCAGCGTGTCGCCGAGCTGGGTGGGGCGGCCCACCACGAAGGCCATTTCCAGCTCAAAATCCAGCTGCTGGCAGGGCCCAAAAGTGGGCGCGGTAGCATCAGGCGCCTTGCGCTGGCCGTTGGGCCGCCGGATATCGGTGCCGCTGACCACAATGGAGCTGGCCCGGCCGTGGTAGCCGATGGGGATGTGGCGCCAGTTGGGCAGCAGCGCGTTGTTGGGGTCGCGGAACATGGTGCCCACGTTGGTGGCGTGCTCGATGCTGGAGTAGAAGTCGGTGTAGTTCTGGGGTTTGACGGGGCGCAGCATCTGCACGGCATCTTGGCGCAGCAGGCACTCGCGCATGGCTTCTTCCTGGTCGCGCAGGGCGGGATTGTCGTGGCGCAGCAGTTCGCTCAGGCGCTGGCGCACGGCCCGCCACGCCGGCCGGCCCAGGGCAATAAACTGGTTGAGGCTACGGCGGCGAAACACCTTGGGCATCTTCGGCCCCAGTTCCAAATCCTCGAAAAAGCCGAACTGGGCTATAGCGTACAGGTCGAGCACGTATTCGCCAATGGCCACGCCCAGCCGCGGGCCGCGCTCCGGGGTTTCAAACACGCCGAAGGGCAGGTTCTGAATCGGAAAGTCGCTGCCGGGGGCAATATCAATCCAGGAGCGCAGCGTGGGGTCGTTGGCGTTGGCCATAGTAGCGGGCTTATTGGGGTGGGTGAATAGGGTAGTGGATAGGGCAAAGGTAGAAGGGTAGGCGGAATGGGCCGGGCGGGGCGGTGGTTTGTTCGGATATTTGCCCCGCACCCTTCTATGGAACTTGATGTTGTACCAACCCAACCCCGCCCGCTACGCCGCCATGCCCTACCGCCGTTGCGGCCGCAGCGGCCTGAAACTGCCGGCCGTCTCGCTCGGCCTGTGGCACAACTTCGGCGACGTGGACGTGCTGGAAAATTTCCGGGCTATTCTGCACCGGGCCTTCGACTCCGGCATCACGCACTTCGACCTGGCCAACAACTACGGCCCGCCGCCCGGCTCGGCCGAAACCAACTTCGGCCGCATTCTGAAGGAAGATTTCCGGGGCTACCGCGACGAGCTGGTGATTTCAACCAAGGCGGGCTACGACATGTGGCCCGGCCCCTACGGCGAGTGGGGCTCGCGCAAATACCTGCTCTCCAGCCTCGACCAAAGCCTGAAGCGGATGGGCCTGAAGTATGTCGATATTTTCTATTCGCACCGCTTCGACCCCGATACGCCTCTCGAGGAAACCATGGGCGCGCTGGCCCAGGCCGTGCGGCAGGGTAAGGCGCTGTACGTGGGCATCAGCAACTACGAGCCCGCCGAGGCGGCCGAAGCCATCCGGCTGCTGCGCGAGCTGGGCACGCCCTGCCTGATTCATCAGCCCAGATACTCCCTGTTCGAGCGCGGCCCCGAAAACGGCCTGCTCGATTTACTGGGCTGCGAGGGGGTGGGCTGTATCCCGTACTCGCCGCTGGCCCAGGGGCTGCTCACGGGCAAGTATCTGCAGGGCATACCTACCGATTCGCGGGTGGCCAAGGGCGTGGGCTTCCTCACCGAAGACAACCTCACGGAGGAGCGTCTAGCGCAGATTCGGGCGCTGAACGAGCTGGCCCAGGAGCGTGGCCAGAGCCTGGCCCAGATGGCCCTGGCCTGGGTGCTGCGCGACGAGCGGGTAACGTCGGTGCTCATCGGGGCCAGCCGCCCCGCGCAGCTCGACGATTCGCTGCGCTGCCTGGAGCAGCTGGCGTTCAGCACGGAAGAGCTGGTACGGATTGAGGAAGTGTTGGGGTAGCGGGGTTTCACGCCCAGAAGCGTGGAGGCATGGGCGGAGGTTGAAAAGCAGGGCTTCCCTTTTTCCTTGTGCCCGCCTCTGCGCTTCTGGGTGTAAAAGCCTGCTACAGGTGCTCCCGCAACCATGCTACGGCCCGTTGCAACGCCGCATCCTGCTCGCGCGCCAGCTGCTGCCGGGTAGGCGTCACCAGAATATCAGGAGCCAGCCCCCGGCCCTGGTAGGCCTCGCCCGTGGGCCGGACGCGGCGGCCGGTAAAACTCAGCTTATAAGTGCGACCAATAGTAGCGAAATTCATTTCGCCGTTAGTGCCGCCGGTGGGTTGGCCCAGCAGCACGCCGAGGCCGTTGTTGCGCACCATGGCGGCTACCGTTTCGCCGTAGCTGTAGGTGTCAGGGCCGGTCAGGAATATCTTGGGCATAGCCAGCAGCGGTAGCTGGGGCGTTTTGGGCGTATTTTCCCGAAATCGAAATACGGCATGACGAAAGTTGGGCTGCCGCAATTGCGGCGTGGCCGTACTGATGGAAAGCAGCGGTTCGGCTGAGAAGTGAGGCAACATGCGCGATAATTCGTAGTGGGGTCGGCGGCGCAAATCAACTACCAAACCCCGGGCCGCCTGTAGCTGCGGCAGCGCCCGTTGGAAATCCTTGTAGCGCAGGCGGGCCGCATCGAGGTACATAATGCCTGCGGCCAACTCCCACACTGGTGGCAGTGGGTGGTAGTTGCTGCCGCGCAGCTGACGGAACGTCCAATGGTAGGTGCGGGACTGGCCCGCCGAATCCTGAAAGGTGAAAGCAGCCGCCCGGTACGTGGCACCCAGTTTCGACACGAGTTGCTGAGCTGCCAACTGGCGGGCTACAGCAGGCGAGGTAGCCGGAATTATCAGGCGCATTGAGTCTAGCAGCCGGCCTATGGATTGGCCGTTCAGGTGGGTCAAGACCGCACCAGGAGCCACGAGCGGCCGCAGTTCGGCGGGTACTTGGCGCACCACTACTGCGCTGTCTACCAGTTCCAGCTGCAAGGCGTAAGGGGGCGGGCTGATGTGCAGGCCAGTACGGGTGCTGGGCACGAAGTTGATGTGGCGGTCGGGCAGGTGGGCCAGCATTCGGCGGGTGGCGGTTACAAGCTCAGTTTCAGAGGTGGCGCGGGCCGCCCGGGGCAGGGCCACGGTCAGCGCATCGGCCCACCCGGCGCTATCGAGCACGATGCGGTAGGGGTAGAAGTGGCGGATGATGTTCCAGGTGAGGATGGTTGCGGCCAGCCGCTGCGCTGGGGTGTTAGCCCGTAGCCGCCGCACCCGCCGGCCTGGCTGGTAACGTAGCCGCTGCTGGTGCTGGGCTTCTGTGAGCACAAGCGGCAAAGTCAGGCGCACCGAATCGGTGAGAAGCTCGGTGTACTGCGGCTGCCCGGCCGGAAAAGCCACCGCCACTTCCGTTGCCGAAGCAGCCCGAATCCGGCTCTCGTAGCGTAGGCCGCCCAGGCGCATTAGGCTCCTTACCAGCCCCAGGCCATTCTGGTCGAGCCCCAAACCGTGATGCTCCCAGAAGTAGCCGGCGGCAACTGCTGATGGAGCAGCCGAGGCAGCTGAAACCGGCGAAATCGTGAAAACGGCTTTGGGAGCCAGCGGCCGCAGCAGGCTGACGAGGGCAGTAGCCAGGGCCTGGTCGGTGCGGGCGCGGCGCACGGCCGGGATGGCGCGGGTGAGTACCGTTTCCCAGCTTACGCGGGCCGTGTGGCGGTTGGGGTAGAAGTATTTGAGGTCGCCGACCACGCGGGCCAGGGCCGTGAGGTTGCGGGTTTCGCGGGGCGTGAGCGAATCGGGCGGCGCGGGGCTGGGGGCGGCGGGGCCGGCCAGCAGCAGCGGGAGGAGTAGAGCAGTCAACGGAATCGGGAGTGGATGACCCTTACAGGAGTCGGGCGGCTGGTATGCGGTTGCAACTGCAGCCGTACCCAAGCGCGAGCAAAGCAGCCGGGCGCGTACTGGGTTTCCCTTGCTACCTTACCGCAGCTTGCCACCTCCCAAACCATTCCTGCCCGTGACCAAATTCTACGCATTGCTGCTGAGCCTGCTGCTGCTGCTGGCAGCCCACGGCCTGAAAGCCCAGACGCTGGCCGAAAAAACGAAAGGGCTGCAAAAGTTCGAGGGCTTTTTCCCGTTTTACTGGGATGAAAAAGGCGGGCGGATTCTGCTTGAAATCGACAAGCTCGACCAGGAAATCCTCTACGTGAGCAGCCTGCCCCACGGCGTGGGCTCCAACGATTTGGGCCTGGATAGGGGGCAGATTGGCCAGACGCGCATCGTGAAATTCGTGCGCAGCGGCCCCAAAATCCTGCTGCTCCAGCCCAACTACGACTTCCGCGCCGTGAGCCCCAACCCCGATGAGCGCAAATCGGTGGAGCAGGCCTTTGCCCAGTCCGTCATCTGGGGCTTCAAGGCCGAAGCCCGGGAGGGCAACCGGGTGCTGGTCGACCTCACGCCTTTTCTGTTGCGCGACTCCCATCAGCTCGGCGACAAGCTGGAGGAACTCAAGCAGGGCAGCTACAAGGCCGAAGAAAGCCGCTCGGCGGTGTTTCTGCCCAATACCAAGGGCTTTCCGCAGAACGTGGAGTTTGAGGCCATGGTGACGCTGGTCGGCAAGGCCAAGGGCCGCGAAATCAGCTCCGTTACGCCCGACCCCAGCGCCCTCACGGTGCACCTGCATCACTCCTTCATTCAGCTGCCCGACTCCAACTACCAGCCCCGCGCCTTCGACCCGCGGGCCGGCTTCTACGCCAACGAATTCGCCGATTACGCCACCCCCATCAACCAGCCCCTGATGCAGCGCCAGCTGGTGCGCCACCGCCTGCGCAAGCAAAACCCCGCGGCGGCCGTGAGTGAGGCCGTGGAGCCGCTGGTGTATTACCTCGACCGGGGCGCGCCCGAGCCCGTGCGCTCGGCCCTGCTCGAAGGGGCCGCGTGGTGGAACCAGGCCTTCGAGGCGGCCGGCTACCGCAACGCCTTCCAGGTGAAGCTGCTGCCCGAAGACGCCGACCCGATGGACATCCGCTACAACGTGATTCAGTGGGTGCACCGCTCCACCCGGGGCTGGTCGTACGGGGCGAGCATCGTGGACCCGCGCACCGGCGAAATCATCAAGGGCCAAGTGTCGCTGGGCTCGTTGCGGGTGCGCCAGGACTACCTGATTGCCGAGGGGCTGCTGCAGCCTTACGGGGACGACGGGCAGCCCACCAACCCGGCTATGCTGCAAATAGCGGTGGCCCGCCTGCGCCAGCTGGCCGCCCACGAGGTGGGCCACACCCTGGGCCTCTACCACAATTACGCCGCCAGCCCCCAGGAGCGGGCCTCGGTGATGGATTACCCCATGCCCCGCATCCTGCTGCGCCCCGATGGCAGCATCGACCTGAGCCAGGCCTACGCCGCCGGCATTGGCAGCTGGGATAAGCGCGCCATCCTCTACGGCTACCAGGATTTCGGCTCGGCGGCCGCCGAGAAAACGGCCCTATCCGCCATTATGCGCCAGACCCTGGCCGAGGGCTTCGCCTTTATGGCTGATGCCGATGCCCGCGCCGCCGGGGGCGCCCACCCCACGGCCCACCTGTGGGACGACGGCGCCAACGCCGCCGACGAGCTGAACCGCGTGCTCGACGTGCGCGGGCAGTTGCTGGCCCGCTTCTCCGAAAAAGCCCTGGCCCCCGGCCAGCCGATGGCGCTGCTGGAAGAAGTGCTGGTGCCCATTTACCTGCTCCAGCGCTACCAGGTAGAGGCGGCGGCCAAGCAGGTCGGCGGCCTCTACTACACCTACGCACTCAAAGGCGACGGCCAGATCATCACCAAGCTCGTGCCGCCCGCCGAGCAGTGGAAGGCCGTAGAGGCGCTGCTACGCACGATTTCACCCCGGGAGCTGGGGCTGCCCGAGGAGTTGCTGGCTAAGATTCCGCCCCGGCCCGTGAACTACGGCCGCTCCCGCGAAACCTTCCCCAGCCGCACCGGCCTCACTTTCGATGCCCTGGGCGCGGCCGAATCGGCGGCGGTTACCACCCTGGAGTTTCTGCTGAACCCCCAGCGGGCGGCCCGCCTGGCCGACTACCACGCCCGCCACCCCGAGCAGCCCGGCCTGAGCGCCGTGCTCGACAAGCTGCTGGCCGCCACCTGGCGTGCCCGCCCCGAAATCGGCCCGGCGGGCGAGTTGCAGCGCCTCGTGCAGCAACTCACGCTGCGGCAGTTGCTCACGCTGGCCGCCACCCCCACGGCCCCCTCAGGCGTGCGGGCTACGGCGTTATTGAAAATCGAAGAGTTGAAAACCCAGCTGCAAAAGACCCAGAAATCAGCTAAAAACGAAAGCCAGCGCGCCGCCGCCCTGCTGGCCCTGCGTACCATCGGGCAGTTCGAGGAGAACCCCGGCAAGTTCGAGCCCGCGCCTGCCCTAACCATGCCCGATGGCGCCCCCATCGGCTCTGACGGTTGTGGGGTGTGGTAGGCTAGTGGGGGGATTACCTACGCCAAGCTGAAAATTTGCCGGATTTGGTTTCGTACTTACTACTGCTACTCACTACGAGGTGCGGACCCTGTCATCGATGCCCATCGTATACATTGAAGCTGTAAGATTAAAGATGTGTAGGTTATTCTGTTGTAATTATTCTGTTAGGTGAATTGACCCAGTGTTGCGTCAATGTGTATGCCTTTATTTCTTGCTTGGGGTAAGTGCCTATGTAACACCAAATCTCCAAATAGTCTACAAGACCATTTTTGAAGAATAGGGTTGCGTCTGCTTCTATTCTGTGTACTGAGGATTGTATTCGGACACCATCAAGAACCAAACATAAGTTATTTATCCTGTAGTTTTCTATTTCATTCAAATGTGAAAACCTGATAAATACGCCAGTGTCAGTATATTCTAAATCTTTGTGCGTGAGAAAGGATAACTGTTTTCTTGCAGAAGTTCCTTCAATATCTCCATCAAAGAGTAAATTTAAAATATTGAGTATGTAATTAGACTTTATCATATATGTGTATTCTAATTAAAATATTCACAAACGAATTTAATGTATACATGCATCCAGTTCTGCAATTTGCGAATTTACTATAAAAGTAGAGTGAATTAACGGATAATTATTCCCCGGCCGCAACCGGAGTCCAGCCACCGCCCAGGGCGCGGTACAGGTCGATAAGCTGCAGGAACTGCTGGCGGCGGGTGTTGGTCAAGTTAAGCTCGGCCTCGAGCACGCTGCGCTGGGCGCTGATGACTTCGAGGTAGGTGGCGTAGTTGGCCTTGAACAGGTCGTCGGAGATGCTCACGGCTTGTTGCAGGGCCTCCACTTCCTGCTGCTGCAGCTCGAATACGCGCTGGTAGTTCTCGATGCCGCGCAGGTTGGTGGTCACTTCCTCAAAACCCACCTGAATGGCCTTCTGGTAGGTGCTGTAGGCAATTTGCTGCCCGGCTACCGAGCGGCGGTAGTCGGCCTGCAGCTCGGCGCGGTTGAAGAGCGGGGCCGAAAGGCCGGCCAGCAGCCCGTAGGCCAGCGAGCCGGGCGTGGTGAACAGGACCGAGGCCCGGTAGGCGTTCAGGCCCACGTAGGGCGTGAGGCGCAGCGAGGGCAGGAAGGCAGCGCGAGCGGCCGACACATCGGCGCGGGTGGCTACCAGCTCCAGCTCGGCTTGGCGCACATCGGGGCGGCGCAGCAGGGTGGCGGCGGGTAGGCCGGCCATTACCCGGTTGGGCAGCGCCTGCTCCAGCAGCGCCACAGGGCGGGCAATAGGGCGAGGGTAGCGGCCGAGTAAGCGGTTGAGCGTGTTTTCGGTGGCGGCCACGCGCTGCTGGGTTTCGGCCTCCAGGGCGCGGGTGCGCAGCAGCTGGGCTCTGAACTGCTGCACGGCCAGCTCGTTGGCTCGGCCAGCGCGCTTAAGCGTGCCCACAATGTCGAGGGCGCGCTCCTGCAGCTGCTGGTTCTTGCGCAGTACCAGCAGTTCGTTGTCGTAGCTGAGCAGGGTGAAGTACTGCCGGGCTACTTCGGCTACCAGCTGGGTTTGCACCAGGTGGCGGCCCCGCTCGGTGGCCAGCAGGTGCAGGTAGGCAGCCTGGCGGCGCTGGCGCAGCTTGCCCCATAAATCAATTTCCCACGACGAGCGCAAACCCAGAAAAAAGTCGGGCGTAGGCGTCGGAATCCGCTGTTTGCCCTCGATATTGGGCGACAGGTTGGTGTCGTAGTTGCCAATGCCGTTGAGCGTGTAGTCGCCGAAACGCTCCACGCTGGCGCTGGCCACGCCTTCCACCTGGGGCAGTAATGCCCCGCGCCGCAGCAGCAAATCGGCCCGCGCAATTTCGATGCGCTGCAGCGTGATGCGCAAATCGGGGTTGGCCTGCAGCGCGGTGTCAATCAGCGAAACCAGGTTCGGGTCGGCGAACAGCTCGCGCCAGGGCTGGCGGGCAAACGAGGCGGAGTCGGTTGCCGGGGCCATAACAACTGAATCAGTTCTGGGCGTGACGGTGGACAGCGGAAAGACCAGTGGCACAGCGGCGGCCCGGGGCAGGGCCGGGGGCGCGGCCACCCGGCAGCCCGTGGCCGCCAGCGAAGCAGCGGTAAGAAAGGAAAGAACGGAACGGGAAAAGCGGGGCATTTTTAGGGAGAAGCTAGGAATCAGGAGCTGGAAGCTGGAATTTCTTGGCAAAGGCTCCCGCGTCCCAGGGTTGAAACCCTGGGCTAGTCAGCGGGCATGTGCAACGAAAACGCTCCGTAGCCCAGGGTTTCAACCCTGGGACGCGGGTCAAACCAGAACGGCTTCCTCCACGGGCGTTTCCACCGGTTCAGCGGGTTTGTCTTTCTTCTTCTGGCCGCCGCCCGAAAACAGCACGTACAGGCCCGGAATCAGGATGACGCCGAACAGGGTGCCGATGAGCATGCCGCCGGCCGCGGCCGTGCCGATGGAGCGGTTGCCGAGCGCGCCCGCGCCGGTGGCGATGGTGAGCGGAATCAGGCCGGCCACGAAGGCGAAGCTGGTCATCAGGATGGGGCGCAGGCGGGCGTAGGCGCCTTCCACGGCCGCATCGAGGGCCGAGAGGCCTTCCTTGCGCTTAAGCACCGCGAATTCGATGATTAGAATGGCGTTTTTGCCCAGCAAACCAATCAGCATTACCAGCGAAACCTGGGCGTAGATATTGTTTTCGAGGCCCAGCAGCTTGAGGGCCAGGAAGGCCCCGAAGATGCCGGTGGGCAAACTCAGCAGCACCGGCAGCGGCAGCAGGAAGCTTTCGTACTGGGCGGCCAGCAGCAGGTACACGAAAATGAGCACGATGCCGAACACGTACAGGGCCTGGTTGCCGCTCAAAATCTGCTCCCGCGTCATGCCGCTCCACTCGTAGCTGTAGCCCCGGGGCAGCTCGGTGGCGGCTACTTTTTCGATAGTCGAAATCACGTCGCCCGACGAGAAGCCGGGGGCCGAGTCGCCGTTGATCATGGCCGAGGTGTACATGTTGTAGCGCGTGAGCTGCTCGGGGCCGTACACGCGCTCCAGCCGCACGAAGGCCGAGTAGGGCACCATCTCGTTGCGGTCGTTTTTCACGTACAACTTCAGCACGTCCTCGGGCTGGGTGCGGAAGCTGGGGTCGGCCTGCACCATTACCTTGTACATCTGGCCGAAACGGATGAAGTTGGAGGCGTAAAACGAGCCCATCAGCGTCTGGAGCGTGCTCATGGCCTTGTCCACGGTCACGCCCTTCTTGGCGGCCTGGTCCTGATCCACGTGAATCAAGTACTGCGGGAAGCTGGCGTCGAAGCCGGTGAAGGCCGAGCCGATGGCGGGCGACTGGCGCAGGGCCGCCACGAAATCCTGGCTGACCTTGGCCGTCTGCTGCAGGTCGCCGCGGCCGGTGCGGTCGAGCAGGCGCAGCTCGAAGCCGGCCGAGTTGCCGAAACCGGGCACGGTGGGCGGCGGGAAGAACTGGATGTCGGCGTCGTTGATGTCCTTGGTTTTCTCGTTGAGCTCGGCAATCAGCTCAGTTACCGACTGGTCGCGGTCTTTCCACGTTTTGAGGTTGATCATGGCCATGCCGTAGCTGGAACCCGCCACCTCGTTCATGAGGCTGTAGCCGGCCAGCGTCGATACCGACTCGACCGGCTTGAGGCTGGCGGCCACTTTCTCCACCTCGTCGAGCACGCGCTCGGTACGCTCGACGGTGGCGCCGGGCGGGGTGGTCACGTTCACGTAAATCATGCCCTGGTCCTCGGTCGGGATGAATCCCGAAGGCAGCACCGACTGCACGCCCCAGGTGGCCAGGGTGAAACCTAGCAGCAGGCCAATGGTGATGACGCGGCGGTTGGCCACGTAGCGCACCAGACGCTGGTAACCCTGGGCTAGGTTTTCATAGCGCCGGTTGAAGCCGGCTAAGAAGCGGTCAATCAGGCCCTTTTTAGCCTCTTCGCCTTCGTTAATTGGCTTGAGCATGAGCGCGCACAAAGCCGGCGTCAGGGTCAGCGCGTTCACGCCCGAAATCACAATGGCAATGGCCAGCGTGAGCGAGAACTGGCGGTAGAACACGCCCACCGGCCCGTCCATGAACGACACCGGAATAAACACGGCCGACATCACGAGGGTAATAGCCACAATGGCGCCCCCGATTTCACCCATGGCTTCCAGCGTGGCATCCATGGCCGAGAGGTGCTTTTCGTGCATTTTGGCGTGCACGGCTTCCACCACCACAATGGCGTTATCGACCACAATACCAATGGCCAGCACCAGCGCAAACAGCGTGAGCAGGTTGATACTGAAGCCCAGCAGCTGCATGAAAAACAGCGTGCCAACAAGCGCCACCGGCACGGCCAAGGCCGGAATCAGCGTCGAGCGCCAGTCCTGCAAAAACAGGTACACCACAATAAACACCAGCACGAAGGCCTCCAGTAGCGTGATGAGTACGGCGTTGATGCTGGCGTCGAGGAAGCGCGAGACGTCGTACGACACGTTGTAGGTCATGCCGGGCGGGAAGCTGGTGCCTTTCAGCTCGGCCATGCGCGTTTTTACGTTGGCAATTACCTCCGAGGCGTTGGAGCCGGGGCGCTGCTTGAGCATGATGGCGGCCGAGGGCCGGCCGTCAATCTTCGAGGTCATGCCGTAGTTGAGCACGTCGAACTTGACTTCGGCCACGTCTTTGAGACGCAGTACCGAGCCGTCGGGGTTGGCCCGCAGCACCACGTTTTCGTACTGCTTGGGCTCGAACATTTTGCCGGTGTAGCGCAGCACGTACTGCAGCACCTGGGCCTGCGAGCCCGAGCTTTCGCCCGAGCGGCCCGGGGCCGCCTCCACGTTCTGGGCCCGGATGGCCTCCACCACCTCGTCGGCCGACACGTTGTAGGCCACCATGCGGTCGGGTTGCAGCCACACCCGCATCGAGTACTCGCGCGAGCCCATGATTTCGGCGAAGCCCACGCCATCAATGCGCTTGAGCTCCTGCAAAACGTTGATATCGGCGAAGTTATAAATAAACTTCTCGCCCACCTTGGGGTCTTCGCTCATGATGTTGAGGTAGAGCAGCATGCTGTTCACCTCTTTCTCGGTGGCCACGCCGGCCTTAATTACCTCCTCGGGCAGCTCGTCAATGACAGTCTGCACCCGGTTCTGCACGTTCACGGCGGCCAAGTCGGGGTCGGTGCCCACCTCAAAAAACACGGTAATCAGCGTGGTGCCGCTGTTGCTGTTCACCGATTGAATGTAGGTCATGCCCGGTACGCCGTTGATGGCCCGCTCCAGCGGCGTGGCCACAGCCTTGGCCAGCACCTCCGAGTTGGCGCCGGTGTACTTGGCCGTCACCGTAACGGAGGGCGGCACGATGTCGGGGAACTGGGTGATGGGCAGCGTAAACAGCGCCAGCCCGCCCAGCAGGGTAATAAAGAGTGAAATAACCAGCGACAAAACCGGCCGGCGAATGAAGAGTGCGAGCATTCTTTCTTGTTAGTGCTTGGTGCTTAGTTTTTTGTGCTTAGGTCGTTCAGTAGGGGTGGGGCTTATAAGGACGTCATGCTGAGCATATGGCGCATCAAGCCAGGGTGCGCAGCCGTAGTCGAAGCATCTCGCGTGCAGAAGTAGCTTGTGATGATTGGATTACCATTGCACGCGAGATGCTTCGACTACGCTCCGACACTGGCTCTATGCGCCACATGCTCAGCATGACGGTTCTATTAGCCCGTTATTCCCCGCTGTTCTTACCTGTTCAGCATCTCTTTCATCGTAACCAGCCGGGGCTTGATGATGGCGCCGTCGCGCAGCTCCTGGATGCCTTCGTACACCACCCGGTCGCCGGGCTTGAGGCCGGCCTTCACCACGTAGTAATCGGCGAGGCGGGCTTCGGGCTCGAAGGCCTGCTGGCTTACCTTGCCACCAGTGCCGAGCAGGTACACATAGTTTTTGTCCTGCACCTCAAACACCGATTTCTGGGGCACGAGCACGGCGTCTTTCACGGTGTTGGTGAGCAGCACCTTGCCCGTGGCGCCGTGGCGCAGCAGAAACTTGGGGTTGTCGAAACGGGCGCGGAAAGCAATGGAACCGGTATTGGGCGCAAACTGCGACTCGACGGTTTCTACCTTGCCCGCTACCGGGTAGGTGCTGCCGTCGGCCAGAATGAGTGTGGCCACGTTGGTGGCGCGGGCCGAGTCTTGGCGGCGGGTCTTCACATATTCCAGGTATTCGGCCTCCGACACGTTGAAGTAGGCGAAAACGTCGGCCGCGTCGGAAATGGACGTGAGCAGGTTTCCGTCCTCAATCACGCTGCCTTTCTTAAGTGGGATGCGGTTGATAACACCGTCGAAAGGGGCCTTGACGAGTGTGTACGATAGGTCGAGGTTGGCTTGGGCCTGGGCCGACAGCTGCTGCTGTACGGCCGCCTGGGCGGCGTGCAGCTTGGCGCGGGCTACATCGAGCTCGGTTTTCGAGATGATGTTTTTGCTCACCAGCAGTTGCACGCGCTCCACTTCCAGCTGGGCCACACGGGCATCGGCGCGGGCGCTGCCCAAGGCCGCGCGGGCCTGGCTCAGGCGGCTACGGTACTCGGTGTCGTTGAGGCGGAAAAGCGTCTGTCCCTTGCGCACGGTCTGGCCCTCGTCCACGTAAATTTCCTCTAGAAATCCTTCGACCCGGCCCCGGACTTCCACGTTGCGCACGGCCTGAATGTCGGCCACGTAGGCGTGGGTGAGCACCGTGTCGCGGGCGTGCAGCGCCGTCACCAGAATTTCGGGCAGCGTGTCTTTCCTGGGCGTGTCGGCCTGGGTTTCGGCCCCGCAGCCGGCGAGCGAAGCGGCGCACAGCGGCAGCAGCAACCAACGGAAACGGGCGAGCAGGGGCAGGGGCATTGGAGAGGAGTTGGGGACGAAAGAAGTGCGTCGGAAGGCAGCCCGACGGCACAAAAGTCATTCCCCCGGATTAGGGTCAGGTTAAGGCGACATTAAAAAGCGTTAATGCCCTACCCGTCCCCCGGCTACTCCCGCTACCAGGCGCAAAGCCGGCAATCCGGCCTCGTTAGGGACGAGAAACCGTTCGGAACTGCTGATTTTATCGGGTGTATATATAGGATACCAGAGGCTGCATGCGCTGGCTGATAGAAAGAGAATCCCAGCGGCGGCGGCGGGAATAATTACCAGCAAATCGGTAGCGCCTGACGGGTGGCTGCTATTGGCGGCAGCAGAACGCTTTTGGGGAGAGAAGTTGCCGGCGCATCTTCAGGCTTGCCCCGACTGCTCAAGGCTCGTATACCGGCACCGAAAACGTAAAGCACGCCCCCTGGCCCTGGGTGCTGCTGACGGTCAGCTCGCCGCCGTGCAGCTCCACAATCTTGCGGGCAATCGCCAGCCCCAGCCCCGACCCGCCCCGCGACTTGCGGCGCACCTGGTCGGAGTGGTAGAACCGATCGAAGAGGTGGGGCAGGTCGGGGGCGGCAATGCCTGGGCCGGTATCGCGCACCTGCAACGCGAGGCGGCCGGCGGTGGGGGTTACCTGCACGCACACTGCGCCGCCGGCGGGCGTGTAGCGCAGGGCGTTGTCGAGCAGGTTTTGCAGTACCCGTTCCAGCAGGCCCACGTCGGCGTAGGCAAAGGGCAGGGCGGCGGGGGTGGGTTCAACCCGCAGGGTAACGGCCTGGGTTTGGGCAGTGGGTTTGAGCTGCTGCACCACGTCGTGGACCAGCTCGGGGAGCGAAAAAGGCTCGGGCTGGGGCACCGTCTGGTGGGCTTCGAGTTTCGAGAGTTCAAAGAGCTCGGACATCAAACGCTTCAGGCTGTGGGTGTTTTTGAGGATGGTTTCCAGGTACTGCTGCTGCTCGGCGGGGGCCAGCAGGTGCTGGCGGAGCAGGATAGTTTCGGTGTAGCCCTCAATGCTGGCCAGCGGGGTGCGCAAGTCGTGGGAGATGTTGGCCACCAGCTCGCGGCGCAGCGTATCGGTGGTGCGCAGCTCATCCAGCGCCTGCTCGGTGCGCACCGACATGGCGTTGAAGGCCGCGGCCAGCTCGCTCAGTTCGTCGTTGGCGCCAATGCCGCGGGCCCGGGCCGAGTAGTCGCCGGCTTGCAGGCGGCGCACCACTGCCACCAGCCGCTGCACGTCGCGGGTGAGGAGCGAAATTAGCAGTAGGCCCACCACCAGCACGCCCGCCCCGGCTACCAGCAGCGTGCGCAGCAGCACGCCCAGCAAATGGTTCTGGCGCAACGCCGCCGGTTCGGAAGAAGCGGCGGCCGGCCCGTCGAGGGTGATGTAGAGGTAACAATGTACCGCGCCGCCGGCGTTATGCAGCGGGGCCACCGAAAAGGGCCGGGGCCGGGCGGGATGGCGGGGGTCGGTGCCGTAGAGGGGCAGGGGCTGGCGGCCGGCCAGCAGCTCTTGCACCGGCGCCATGGCCACGGTGCGGGTCTGGATTTCGTTGGGCTGGGCGGAGGCGGCCAGCAGGTGCCCGTCGAGCCCAATGAGGTAGAGCTTGATGTTGGGGTTGATGACCATGGCCGCATGGAAGGTTTCGGCAATGGCGGCAGGCGGAATTTCGTTGGTGGCCGAGTCGATGCGGAGCACGTTGGCTACTGAGGCGGCCAAATCCAGGTTGCGGCGCTGCATGTTTTCGGCCAGGTAGTCATCGGCAGTGCGCGAGATGAGCAGCAGGTACACCCCGCTCACAGTCACCAGCAGGACTACGAACAGCAGCGAGAGGCGCAGCTGCAGGCTCCGGGGGCGGGGCCAACTTAGCATACAGGCGCGTCGTCGGTGAGCTTGTAGCCCACGCCCCACACAGTCAGCACGTAGGTGGGCTGGGCAGGGTCGGGCTCAATTTTGAGTCGCAGGCGGTTGATGTGCGAGTTCACCGTGTGCTCGTAGCCCGAGTAGGAGTAGCCCCACACCTGATCCAGCAACTCGGTGCGCGAGTACGTGCGGCCGGGGTGGCACATGAACTGGGCCAACAGGGCGAATTCCTTGGCCGTTAGCTCCACTGGCCGGCCGGCCACGCTCACGCGGTGCAACTCGGTATCGAGCTCCAGCGCCCCGCAACGGAAGCGGATGGGCGCGGCGGCCCCGGCAAATCCGGGCTCCTTATCGGGGGCCGAGCGGCGCAGGCGGGCTTTCACCCGGGCCAGCAGTTCACGCACACTGAACGGTTTAGTCAGGTAGTCATCGGCACCCAGGTCCAGGGCCAGCACCTTGTCGATTTCCTCGGCCTTGCTGGTGAGCATCAGAATGGGTGTGCTTACGCGCTGCTCCCGAATGCGGCGGCACACCTCAATGCCACTCAAGCCGGGCAGCATAATGTCGAGAATAATCACGTCAAAATCCCCCTCGGTGGCTTGCCGTAGCCCTTCCAACCCATTAGTGGCCACCGTTGCACCACAGTCGATGTCGCGCAGATTCACAGCCACCAGCGCGGCAATGTCGGCGTCGTCCTCCACAATCAGGGCGTGTTTGGTGGGTATTTTTTTGAGCTGATAGCTAGTAGCTGTTAGCTTCTGGGGAAGTTGTTTATAAAGTCAGTATCACTGTCATCCTGAGCGAAGCGAAGGACCTTATCACGCCTGAACGGTCATTGTTCCGACTTGATAGGGTCCTTCGCTCCGCTCAGGATGACAAACCCACTACAAAGCTTGACTTCCTAATCAGCTTCTATCAGAGTAACGAACATACGCAGGATAACCCGTAAGACGCAGTTCAAAAACTACTTCCACTCCCAGGCCACGCCCACCGTGAACTGGCTGCCGGCGTACACATTGCGCAGCTTGCCGAAGCCGGTGGCCCAGTCGGCCGTAAACCAGAGGTGGTCGGTGGCGGCGTAGTTGGCCCCCAGCGCGGCTGTGGAGTAGGCCACGCCCTCGCCAATGCCGATGCTGGCCAGCCGACCGGAACGCGGTGTCTGCACGTTGGCCAGCGTCCGGACCGTGCCCGTCAGCCAGACTTTGCGCAGCAATAAATAACCCACTTGGGCGCTGTAGCTATACTGATTGGTGAAGCCTTTGGTGCGGGCGTTAAAGCCCGCGTCTACGGTGCCGTAAAGCTGCTCGAAGAAGCTGTGCGACAAGACGGCGTGGGTCCAGATGTTGAACTCGCCGTCGCCGGTGGGCAGGGCAATGGCTATTTGTGAGTTGCTGGTGTTGGTGCCGCGGGCATCGGGGTTGCCGGTGGGCAGCTCGGCGGTTACGCTCACGGCCAGCGGCCAGGCCCCACGCAGCACCCCGTAACGCAGCCCCAGCTGCGCATCGCCGATGCCCTGCGTGGCCGTGGAGGCGCTGAACCTAGCCCGCCGGTAAGCCGGGAAACTCAGCACCGCTTCCAGGTGGTGGCCCAGCCCCACTTCGGCGTAGAGGCTGGCCACCTGCTGGGTGAAACGATTGGTGGTAATCTCCTGGCCCGCGAGCGTGTAATATTTGTTTGTATTGACGCTGGTAAGGCCAATTTTGGCGTAGGCCCCACCGGCGGGCCGAATCCAGCCACCACCAGCATGAGCGGGGCCACCCGTGCCCAGCAGCCTGCCCGCCAGCAGCAGCCCCACGCCGGTCCGAACAGCCGCCCGCACTATTTCAGCGGGGCCGCCCCGAAGTTAATGGCGGCGGTTTCGCAGTAGAACACCACGGTGGAGAACGACTCCAGCCCGCCCCGGTCGATGAGGAAAACCTGCCGGCCGTTCTTGTTCACCAAGGCCACCACCTTCACGTTAGTGGCATCGGCCCGGCGCTGGGCTCCGATGTTGGTGGCGTCTTTGGCCAGGTAAATAGTAACGGTACCGGTGTGGAAATCTGATACAAAATCATCGGCCAGCTGCACGAATTCGCGGTTGTCGGTGTCGCGCACAATGGTGAGCATCCCGGTGGTAGGCGTGCCGCTCTGGGGCGCAATAGTGCCGGTTTTAAGCGTGGTGAGGTTGCCGTTGGGCGTAACCGTGCCCGTGGTGGGCGTCTGCGGAGCCGGGTCGTCGTCGTTGCTGCTGGAGCAGGACGACAGCAGGCCCGGCACACCTAGCAGGGCCACTAGCAAAAGGGGAAACAGTAGCTTTTTCATGCGTTGGAGAAAATGGATGAACAATGTGTTAAAGTTCGTCCCTGCATCTCACGAAAGTATCACGAATAAGCTATATGTCTGTGCTCTTCATGCCGGGCTACTCTCAGGCCAGCTAAGTAGCCCCCACGGCTACTCGAAAAAGTCGGTGGGGTCGGCCTGGGCCAGGTACTTGCTCAAGGCTCCCAAATCGGCAAACACGGGCTGCACCAAGGCCAGCAGCCGCGCTGTGGCATCCGGCCCGTCGGTGTAGGCCCGGAAAATCTCGCCTGCTCCGGCCAGCTCCACATGGTCGAGCAGCTCCGGGTCGTGCTCCTCCAGCATGGTTTCAATGTGCTCGGCCCAGCTGGCCCCGCCGCCGCCAAATCCATACCGCTCAAACACCACGTAGTAATCGTCCATGTCCGAGAGGTCGACCAACAGGCGCTGCTGCCGCTCGGGCGTCAGCAGTTCCGGCGAAACCTGGGTGAGGATGAAGGGGTGGGTGTCGGGGGGCGTTGTGGGCATAGGACCGCAAGGTACGGCGGGATGGCGGGCTAGCTGGTTATCGTGAAATTGTCGGCATCACCTCTTCCCCCGGGAGCCAAAGCGGCTTCAGACAACTCCTCGCTGCTCCTTGTGGGCAATTGGGTTGGCACACTCGGCGGCCAAGAGGAAAGCGGGGAGCTCAAGTAGCCAATCGGTTTCGGAAGCGGCCACAGCGACGAATGAAGAAGTAAACCGCAGTCGAATAGCGAAATACGCCCGAATCAGGTAATAGTCAGCAGCAGCTCGCCACACATTGAAAAGCGGCAGTTTCGGAATGACGATTCGGAGATAAGCTATTGGGTTTACCTAGTTGATTGTCAGGAAGAGTAAGTTGGTTTACCTGAAACCGAGCATGTCGCTCGCTACTTTAAATAACTATGTCGCAAACATACGTCGTAATATGTCGTATATTTGCGACATAGTTACTTCTCTTCCTCTATGACCTACGCTAAAACTGCCGCTTTTACCGCCGACCAGCAGCAACTGGCCCGCGTGGCCAAAGCCCTGGCCCATCCGGCGCGGGTGGCCATTATTCAGCTGCTGGCCAGCAAGCACACCTGCATTTCGGGCGATATTGCCGCCGAGCTGCCGCTCTCGCGCACCACCGTTTTTCAGCACCTGCAGGAACTCAAAGCCCTGGACCTGATTCGGGGTGAAATCGATGGGCTTACGGTCTGCTACTGCCTCAATACCGAGCTGCTACTGCAGGTGCAGCAGCAGTTCACCAGCTTCTTTACGGCCGCAACTGCCGGCGCGGCCTGCGGCCCGGACGATAGTTGCATGTGCTGATTGGTAAGCTGTTAGCCTTTAGCTGATAGCCATTAGCTCTCCGGTTCGATAGCAGCTAATTTCCTTAGAAAACACTGTGACAGACATTCAATCCATGCTTTTCTAATCCCCTTAACCATGAATATTTCTGAAATGAAGCAGGCCCTGACGGGGCTCAGCGCCGTGAACTTTCGCCTGCCCACCGGTGAGCAGTTGCCCCCGCACTTCCACGTGACCGAAGTAGGCCTGGTCAGCAAGCACTTCATTGATTGCGGCGGAGTCGAGCGCCGCGAAACAGTGGCCAACTTCCAGCTCTGGGAGGCCGGCGACTACGACCACCGGCTGGCTCCCCAGAAATTCCTGCACATCCTCAACCTGTCGGATAGGATTCTGGGCAGCGAGGATCTAGCCATCGAAGTAGAGTACCAGCAGGCCACCATCGGCAAGTTCGGCCTCACCTTCGACGGCACCGATTTCGTGCTCACGGCCAAGCAAACCGCCTGCCTGGCCCAGGACGCCTGCGGCATCCCCGCCGCCCAGCAAGTGGCCCTACCGCAGCTGCAAATGGCTGCCTGCACGCCCGGCGGCGGTTGCTGCTAGGGCTTGGCGTATCCGCTGCAGAAACCTGATCCTTCGTGCCGCGTCGTTGAACAATTACCGGGCAAGGGATAGGCGCAACGGCGGGTAGATAGCCGTGGAAATTGCTTTGAGTCCTTTTTTCTTCATTTCGTCTTGACTTCGCACCCATCCACCCAATCCGCCCCGGCGCCCGCCGTGCTGGCCGAAAAAAAGCTTTCGGGCCTCGATCGGGGCCTCACGCTCTGGATATTTCTGGCCATGCTGCTGGGCGTGGGTCTGGGCTACTTCGTGCCCGGCTTCAACGACGCGGTGAACTACTTTTCGGTGGGCACCGTGAATGTGCCGCTGGCCATCGGACTGGTGCTGATGATGTACCCGCCGCTGGCCAAGGTGAAGTACGAGCAGCTGCCCACGGTCTTCCGCAACACGCGCATCATCGGGCTCTCGCTGCTACTCAACTGGGTGGTGGGGCCGCTGCTGATGTTTTTCCTGGCCATCTGGCTGCTGCCCGACAAGCCCGAATACATGATGGGCCTGATCCTTATCGGGATTGCCCGCTGCATTGCCATGGTGCTGGTCTGGAACGATCTGGCCGATGGCAGCCGTGAGTACGCGGCCGGGCTGGTGGCGCTGAATTCCATTTTCCAGGTGCTGTTTTACGCGGCGCTGGCTTGGCTGTTTATCACGGTGCTGCCGCCGTATTTTGGGCTGCAGGGCTACGCCGTGAACATCGGTATCTGGGATATAGCCCAGAGCGTGCTCGTGTACCTGGGCATCCCGTTTGCGGCCGGGTTCCTGTCGCGCCTGGTGCTGCGCCGGCTCAAGGGCGACGCCTGGTACGAGCGGGTCTACATCCCGGCCATCAGTCCGATAACGCTGGTGGCCCTGCTGCTGACCATCGTGGTCATGTTCAGCCTCAAGGGCGAAACCATCGTGCAGGTGCCGCTCGATGTGCTGCGCATTGCCCTGCCGCTGGCGCTGTATTTTGGTATCATGTTCGTGGTCAGCTTCGCGGCCGGCAAGTGGCTGGGGGCCGATTACGCCGAGAATGCCAGCATCGCCTTCACGGCCACCGGCAACAATTTCGAGCTGGCCATTGCCGTGGCCATTGGGGTGTTCGGCCTGAACTCGGGCCAGGCTTTTGCCGGCGTCGTTGGCCCGCTGATTGAAGTGCCCGCCCTGATTGCGCTGGTGAACGTGGCCTTCTGGTTTCGCCGCCGCTGGTACGGCCAGCCGGCGGCGGCCTAAGTTCTTCTCACTTCTCATCTCCCGCTTCTCATCTCCCGCTTCTCACCCCTGATTATGGAAAGCAAGAAAAACGTGCTGGTGCTCTGTACCGGCAACTCCTGCCGGAGCCAGCTGCTGCACGGCTACCTCGAACAAGTGTTGGGCGAGCGAGCTGCCGTGTATAGCGCCGGCGTGGAAGTGCACGGCCTTAACCCCCGCGCCGTGCGCGTGATGGCCGAGGATGGCCTGGACATCAGCTCCCACACCAGCAACCACGTCGACGAGTACGCGGCCGTGCCCTTCGATTACGTGCTGACTGTGTGCGACCATGCCCAGGAAGTGTGCCCGGTGTTCCCGTCTACGGCCCAGAAACGCCACCACAACTTCCCCGACCCCGCCAAAGCCACGGGCACCGAAGAAGAAATAAGCCAGCAGTTTCGCCAGGTGCGCGACCAGGTGAAGGCCTATGCTCACGACTTCGCGCGGGCCGAATTCCCAACAACCTGACGCCTATGGATACCATTTCTGCTGATTTCACTACCGATGTGCTCGTTATCGGGGCCGGCCAGAGCGGGCTGGCCGTGGGCTACTACCTGCGGCGGGCGGGCCTGAGTTTTGTGCTGCTTGACGACCAGCCGGCCCCCGGTGGTGCCTGGCCCCACGGCTGGGACTCGCTCCGGCTGTTCTCGCCGGCCGATGCCAGCTCCCTGCCCGGCTGGCTCATGCCCCGCCCACCCGCCGACGACAGCGGCTTCCCCACCCGCGACGCAGTGATTGACTACCTCACGCAGTACGAGCAACGCTACGAATTACCGGTGCGCCGGCCCGTGCGCGTAGCCGTCGTGCGCCAAGCAGCAGGTGGCTTCTCGGTGGAAACAGATGTCGGTACGTACCGGGCGCGGGCCGTGGTGTGCGCGACGGGCAGCTGGCGCAACCCCTTCGTGCCGCAGTTCCCCGGCCAGGCCGATTTTGGCGGCGTGCAGTTGCATTCGGCCCAGTATCAGCAAGCGGCCCCGTTTGCCGGGCAGCGGGTGCTGGTGGTGGGCGGCGGCAACTCCGGGGCCCAGGTGCTGGCCGAAGTTTCGCGGGTGGCCCACACCACCTGGATCACCGAAAAAGAACCCCGCTTTCTGCCCGACGACGTGGATGGCCGGGTACTTTTCACCCAGGCCACCCAGCGCTACCACGCCCAGGCCGGCGCGGCGGCGGCCCCGCCAGCCACGCTCGGCGACATCGTGATGGTGCCGCCCGTGAAGGCAGCCCGCGGCCGGGGCGTGCTGGGCAGCGTGCGGCCATTCGGGCGGTTCACGCGCACGGGCGTTGTGTGGGCCGATGGCCGCGAGGAAGCCGTGGACGCGGTTATCTGGTGTACTGGCTTCCGGCCCGCACTATCGTTTCTGGCCGACCTGAGCGTGCTACAGCCCGATGGCCGGGTGGCTACCGCTGGTACCCGCGCCACCGCCGTGTCTGGCCTGTGGCTGGTGGGCTACGGCACCTGGACGGGTTTTGCCTCGGCCACGCTCATCGGCGTGGGCCGCTCGGCCCGCGCCACTGCCGACGAAATCAGGGCGTTCCTAAACCTCAGCCAAACGCCAACTGAGTAGGTTGGCCGGTGCTTTTGGGCCGGATTCTGAAATCTGATTTATTCAGAAAATTGGGTTTATGCCCCTTCTGCGCAAGTCCTGCTTCCACACAACTCCACCACTAAAACTCCACGATAAAACCGATGGTGGGCAGCACCGTGGCGCCGGTGTTGTCGAGCAGTACCGGAATACCGTTGCTGCCGTCGGGGCGCAGGGGCTGGCCATCGGTGGAGACGAACTCGGTGTTGTCGGGGGTGCGCTGGAAGGCGTAGCTGGGTACGCCGGGCGTTTTAAAGGCGAAGGCGTTCTGGATGTCGACGTAGAAATCGAAGGTGAAGCGGCGCAGGTTGATTTTCTTGTCGAGCCGGAAATCGAGCTGCTGGAAGGTGCCCAGGCGCTGGGTGTTCAGGCGGTCGTAGTCGAGCACGCCGTTGCCCACGGTGAGGTAGTTGGCCCGGGAGGCGGCCGCGTTGAAGGGTGTGTAGGGCGCGCCGCCGGCCAAGCGGTACTTCAGGCCCAGCTCCCAGCCCCGGCCGAACTTGCGGCCCAGCAGCGCCGAGGCCAGGTGGCGGGTGTCCCAGGCCGAGGGCTTGTAACGGCCATCGGCCCCGGTAAACTCGCTGTTGAAGAGCGTGTAGGAGGCCACTGCATAGAGGTTGCGGGTGAGCTGCTGCTGAAAAAATAGCTCGCCCCCGAAGGCCCGCCCCCGGCCGGTGCTCGTCACGGCCTCGTTGCCCAGGGCAATAAAGTCGCCGCCCAGGTTGGCCAGCGAGATACCGTCGCGCACGTTCACGGGGTAGTGGTCGTACTGCTTCCAGAAGCCCTCTAGCGTGACGCGGCGGCTGGCGCTGGGCAGAAATTCCAGGCCCGCCACGTAGTGGGTGCTGCCGATGTAGCGGTTGGACTTGTTCACGAGCCGGCCCGTATTGTCGCGGAAGCCGAGCAGGGTGGAGGGTGGGATTTTGTAGTAGCGCCCCACACTGGCGTTCAGGTTCCAGCGCGGCGTGAGGGCGTAGGTGGCCGAGAGGCGCGGCGACACGGTGTGCAGCAGGTTGGCCCCGCTGTCGGTGAAGCTGTTGCCGTCGGTGCGCACCCCGGCCGAGAGCGTGAGCCGGTCGGCCGCCAGAAAGGAGCGGGTGAGCTGGGCAAAGGCGCCGAAGCGGGCGAAGTCGAGGCTGGAGTTGAAGTTGACCGTTACGGCCGGCTGCTGCACCGTGCCGTCGGGGGCCAGCACGGCCTGGCGCAGGCGGTTGAAAAAGCGGTTGTCGTAGTGCACGAGCTGGCCCACAGCCCCGTAGGCGTAGCGCCAGCGGCCGGCGCTGCGGTTCACGTCGAGGCGGAGCTTGTTTTCGGTTTCGCCCGAGCGCGTGAGCAGCACCCGCCGGCTCTCATCACCACGGAATTCAGAACCGCCCTCAAAAAAATCGACCTGATTGCTAAGCTGGGTGCGGCTCAGGGCCAGGTTGAGGTAGCCCCGGGGCAGCAGCTGGCGCAGGCTCAGGCCCACGGTGTAGTTCCACTGGTCGATGGTGGGCGTGTTGCGGAGGATGTAGGCCTTTTCGGGCGTCGTGGAGCGGGGCACGGCCACCTCGAAGTGGTCCAGAGCGCCCAGGCCCAGGGCCGTGAGGGTGGTTTTGGGCCCCAGCTTGGAAGTGATTTTGAACTGCGAATCCCAGTAATCGGGGCGGATGGGTAGGTCAATCAGCTTGAAGAGCACCTGCAGGTAGGAGCGGCGCACTGAGGCCAGAAAGGTGGTGTTCGGGGCCAGCGGACCTTCGAGGGTGCCGGCCACTTCGGTGCCGCTCAGGCGCACGTTACCCTGCACCCGGTCGGGGTTGCCCTCGCGCTGGCGAAATTGCAGCACGCTGCTAAGCACGTTGTCGTAGCGGGCCTCGAAGGCGGAGGTGCTCAGCGTCACGTCCTCAATAAAGCTCACGTTGAGCATGCCGGCCGGCCCGCCGGCGCTGCCCTGGGTCTGGAAGTGGTTGATGACCGGCACCTCGATACCGTCGAGGTAGTACACGTTTTCGTTGGGCGCGCCGCCCCGGATGATGATGTCGTTGCGGAAGCCGGCGGTGCCGCCCGTACCGCCGCCGCCCACGCCGGGCAGCACCTGCACCACCTTCGAAATATCGAAGTTGCCGCCCGGGTTGCTCTTGATTTCCTGGGCGCTCAGGCGCTGCACGCTCAGCGGCGTTTCGGCCGTAGCCACCCGAATGGCGCGGCTGGCCGTTACGGTTACCTCGCCGAGCTGCTGCTGAGCCGCCACTAGCTCCAGTCCCACAATGTTGGCGTTGCCGCTGGTGATAACGATGTTGGCGCGCAGCAGCGGCTCGTAACCAATAAACGAAGCCCGCACGTTGTAGCTGCCCGTCGGAATATCGGCCAGCCGGAAGCGGCCCTGCTCATCGGCCGCCGTGCCCAGGGCGCTGCCTTCCAGCGTGATGGTCGCGCCCGGCACCGGCTGCTGGGTGGCCCGGTCGCGCACTGTGCCACTGAGCACGCCCGTCTGGGCCCAGCTGATGAGTGGCAGCAGCCACAGCAGTAACAAGTAGAGAAGACGCATAAGCTGGTGGGGTTCAGGGGAGGAGGAGGAGAACTAAGACCTACGCAGTCAGGTCGGTTTTGAGCCCCAGCGGGGCGCTATGTCTATAGCAAATTGAGCCGTTAAAGTTTCAGAGCCCCGGAGGGGCGGCATTAATGGTTCACCGGATATATGCCGCCCCTCCGGGGCTCGGTTGCCAGGGAAGGAACTTTTGCTATAGACAAAGCGCCCCGCTGGGGCTCAAAACCGACCTGACTGCGTAAATCCTATGACTAGTAAACCCCAACCCAGCCGGAGCGGAGAGGTTTCGGGCGGGCTACTTGCGCCGCCCTGACCAGGAACCACACCCGTGGCTACCGCCGCCGCACCGCTTGCAGCTGCTGGCGTAGCTCGGCCGCCGAATACACCCGGCCCCGGGCTACCACGGTGTGAATCCCGCGCAACGCCGCCAGACTGGTGAGCGGATTCTGTTCGAGCAGCAGCAAATCGGCCGCTTTGCCAGCATCGATGGAGCCGGCCGTGGTTTCCTGGTGGAAGAAGATGGCCCCGTTGATAGTGGCCGTGCGCAGGGCCTCGGCGGGCGTGAGGCCGGCGCGCACGAGTTGGTCGAGCTCCCCGAGCAGGGCGGCGCCGGGGTAGACGTAGGAGTTGGAGGCCCCGCTGTCGGAGCCGGCCAGCAGCAGCACGCCGGCCTTTTGCAGGCCCGGAATCAGGCTGCGGAACCGGGCCCCGAGCTGCTGGTTGAACGCCCGGGTGGCGGCCGACTGCTGCCGGGCTCCGGCCAGGCGCCGGGCGTAGGTGGCCTCCAGGGCGGGGTCGATGTAAGCCAGCAGCGAGTCGCGGGAGTGGTCGGTGGTGGGCAGATCGGCCAGTAGCTGCTGAATGTAGAGCGTGGGCACTACGGCCGTGCGCCGCTCGGCCAGCATGCGGAACGTGCGGGCGGCGGTGGCCGGGTCGTAGGTACGGTAGACGGCCGGCAGGGCCGCAAACAGCCCGATGGGCTTAGCGGTGCCCTGACTCTGGCGGATAACGGCCGTGAGGCTGTCTTCGCGGTTAGAGCAGGCCTTGAACACGTAGTAGAGGTGCTCGGAGGCGTCGAGGCCCGCCGCGGCGGCCTCGGCCAGCGTCACAGTGTAGGGCATGTGGCCAGTGGTACGCATCCCGCGCTTTTCGGCCTGCGCAACGGTGCCCAGAAATGCCACGCGCGAAATCGTGCTCTCGTAAATCTTCACGTAGTCCACCTTCAGGGCCTGGAGCGAATCGAGGGCCCGGGCAATCTGGGCGGGCGTTTCCACTTCCAGCGAGCCGGCCCAAAACGCGCCGTGTCCGTCTATTTTCGGGCCTGAAGTGAAGATGGTGGGCCCCGCCAGCCGTCCTGCCGTAATCTGCCGCCGCCACTCCATCACGGCTGGGGTCAGGTCGCCGCCCGCGTCGCGCACTGTGGTAATGCCGTGGGCCAGGTACAGGGGTAGCAGGTTGCGGTTGGCAGTTATCAGCGAGTCGCCGCCCCGAAAGTGCACGTGCATATCCCAGAGCCCCGGCATGAGGTAGCGCCCCTGGGCATCAAGCGTACGGGCTGCCCGCGGGGTGCTGGCCGTAGTAGCACCGAGCTGGCGGATAACGCCCCCGGCTACGGCCACCATCTGGTCGGGCCGGATGGTGCCAGTTTCCACGTCCACCACGTTGGCGTGGGTGATAACCAGGTCGTAGGGCGTGGTGGCGGGCGGTGTGGTGCAGCCGGCGGCCAGCAGTAGGGCGGCGGAAAGCAGGAGTCGGGCGGGGTTGCGCATAGGTTGAAGGTAAGTAGCGCGAAGCTCCAGCTTCGCGTTTCGTTGAACGAAGTCGTGTGGCAGTTAGCAACGATACCGGAAGTCAGCAACGATACGCGAAGCTGGAGCTTCGCGCTACACCCCCAGCGCCTTCAGCAGCACCGAGCCGCTGAGCCAGGTCATGACCAGTACTACCAACACCCCGAACACGGCCAGCACCAGCGGGTGGCGGTAGCTTCCGACGATGGCCGGGCGGTAGGCCGCTACCAGCAAAGTGCCCAGGGTGAGGGGCAGGATGAAGCCATTCAGGGCCCCGGCCCAGAGCAGCACCTGCACGGGCTGGCCGATGGTGAGAAACAGGAGCGTCGAAAGCACAATAAAGCCGATAATCCAGCGGTTTTCGTGAGTTGCCACCCGGGGCAGCAAGGCCTTGAGGAAAGAAATGGACGTGTAGGCTGAACCGATAATGGACGTAACGGCCGCCGCGAACATCACCACCCCGAACAGCCGGTAGCCCAGCTCCCCGGCCGCCAGCCGGAACACCGAAGCGGGCGGGTTAGCCGCATCAATGGCCAAGCCCTGGCTCACCACGCCCAGCGTGGCCAGAAACAGAAACACCCGCACCAGCGAGGCCACCGAAATGCCCAGCACGGCGCTGCGCGTGACTTCGGGCAGGGCCGCTTCGCCCCGGATGCCGGCGTCGAGCAGTCGGTGGCCGCCGGAAAACGTGATGTAGCCGCCCACCGTGCCGCCCACCAGCGTGATAATGGCCGTCAGGTCGAGCTGAGTGGGGGCTAGGCTGCGGCGGGCCGCTTCGGCCAGGGGCGGGTGGGTGGAAAAGGCCACGTACACGATGGTGAGCACCAGCACCAGGCCCATCACCTGGGCGAAGCGGTCCATGAGCCGGCCGGCCTCTCTCACCAGAAACACGCCCAGCGCCACGCCGGCGCCCAGCCCGGCGCAGACCGTTACGGGCAGGCCCGTGAGCACCGACAGGCCCAGCCCGGCCCCGCCCACGTTGCCCACGTTGAAGGCCAGGCCCCCAAGCACAATCAGCACCGAAATCAGGCTGCCCAGGCCCGGCAGCACCCGGTTGGCAATGTCGGGGGCCCGCAGCTCGGCCACGGCAATTACCCGCCACACGTTCAGCTGCACCCCGATATCGAGCACGATGGAGAGCAGAATCACGAAGCCGAAGCTGGCCCCGAGCCGCTCGGTAAACACGGTGGTCTGGGTCAGAAAGCCCGGCCCCACGGCCGAAGTGGCCATCAGAAAGGCGGCCCCCAGCAGCACGCCCCAGTTACGCGCCGGCCTCATACCCGGAGCCCGGCGGGCATTTGCACGGCCACGTCGGCCGCCGCCAGCGCGGCCCGGAGCCGGCGGGCAAATTCCAGGGCGTGGGGCCCGTCGCCGTGCAAACACACAGTATCGGCCCGGATAACCACGTCCTCGCCCGATTGGGCCCGGACCCGGCCCTCGCGGACCATGCGCAACACCTGGGCCTCGGCTTCGGCGGGGTCGGTGAGCAGGGCGCCGGGTTGGCGGCGGGGCGTAAGCGTGCCGTCAGGTTGGTAGCTGCGGTCGGCGAATACCTCGTGGGCGGTGCGCAGGCCGAGCTTTTCGCCGGCTCGGGTCAGGGCGCTACCGGCCAGCCCGTAGAGGCAGGCTTCGGGGGCCACGCGGTACACGGCTTCGGCCAGGGCTTCGGCCAACGCGGGGCTCACGGCGGCCATGTTGTAGAGGGCGCCGTGGGGTTTCACGTGGTGCAGAGTGCCGCCCTCGGCCCGCACGAAAGCCAGCAGGGCTCCCATCTGGTACACCGTCATGTCGTAGGCTTCCTCGGGGGAAATGGCCATTTCGCGCCGGCCGAAGCCCACCAAATCGGGCAGGCCGGGGTGGGCGCCCAGGGCCACGCCGTGGTGCAGGGCCAGCCGCACGGTGCGCTTCATCACGGCCGGGTCGCCGGCATGGTAGCCGCAGGCAATGTTGGCCGACGTCACGAAGGGCAGAATGGCTTCATCCTGCCCCAAGGAGTACGCGCCAAAGCTTTCCCCCAGGTCACAGTTGAGGTCGATGGTAAGGGTTGGATTCATGGCCGGCAAGATAGGCGGAAGCGGGGGATTGGGTAGGTTGTCGGGTCGATGTAGAGACGCGTATTCGCGTCTCCTCGTTGAACGGGAAGGACCGCCCCGCCAGAATGAGGCGCGGAACAGCTGGGAAGCCGAGATAAAACGAATTTCAGGTTTGTGTCCGGACTGTTCTGTTGGTTCGCCTCACCCCCCGGCCCCCTCTCCGGAAAAGGAGAGGGGGAGCCAGGCGAGTATGGGCGCTAAAGTAAACCGGCACCAAGTGTACCTAATGTCAGCAACGACGAGACGCGAATACGCGTCTCTACATCGTTCCACCAAACCGCAGTGCCACGGCCCGTTCCAATTGCCGCAGCTGGTCTTCCTGGGCTAAATACAACTGCTGGGCTTCCGGCAGGCTGATTTCCTGGAACCGCAACGTGCCGCCCGGGGGCACCTGGGCCAGGCGGGACCAGTCGGCGGCGGCTATCAGGGCCAGACGGGGGTAGCCGCCGGTGGTTTGGTGGTCGGCCAGCAGCACGATGGGCTGCCCGCCAGGCGGCACCTGCACCGTGCCGAACGTGACGGCCGCCGAGAGCAGCTCGGGCGCATCGGCGGCGCGGAGCAGGGCCGGGCCCGCCAGCCGGCTGCCCATGCGGTTGGAGGCGGGCGTCACCTGGAATTCTTCTGCCCAGAAAGCCCCCTGGCTGGCCGCCGTAAACTGCCCGTACTCGGGCCCCCGCACCGCCCGCAGCACGGGTGCGGCTTTGGGCCGGGGCGTCAGGGCCGGGTCGGCGAACCAGGGCGCGGCCACCCCGGGCAGTTCGGGCGAGTGGGCCAGCAACTGCTGACCCAGGCGGATGGCGGCGGGAGCGGCTGCGGCCACGGCCAGCACGTCATCGGCCCGTAGCGCCCGGCCTTCCAGCCCGCCAATACCAGCCGTTAGGTAGGTGGCGCGGCTGCCCAGCACCAGCGGCGCGGCCAGCCCACCGGCTACGGCCAGGTAGGCCCGGCTGCCCGCCTGGGGCCGCCCGAAGCTTAGCTCGGTGCCGGCCCGCACGGCAACGGCCCGATTCAGGGGCAGCGGCTGGCCGTTGAGCGTGGCGCTCAGATTGGCCCCGCAGAGGGCCAGCAGGTGGTCGGTACTGAAGCGGATGGTGGGGCCAAGCAGAGTAATTTCGAGGGCCGCTGCGCCGGGTGCGTTGCCCACCAGCAGGTTGGCCACGCGCAGGGCCCGGGCGTCGAGGGCTCCGCTCAGGGCCACGCCTGCCCGTCGGTAGCCGGGCCGGCCGGTATCCTGAATGGTGGTGAGCAGACCGGGGCGCAGGAGGTGTAGGCTCATACGGCGGGCCACTGATGGAACTGCTCCTCCGTGATGGACACAAACTGCAGCCGCTGGCCCGCCCGCAGCCGGCTGGGGTCGGCGGCTGCGGGCCGAAACAGCCGTTCCGGAGTACGTCCAATCAGCTGCCAGCCGCCCGGGGTGGGCAGGGAGTAGATGCCGGTCTGGGCGCCGGCAATGCCCACGGCCCCGGCCGGCACCAGGGGCCGGGGGCTGGCGCGCCGGGGCGTGGCCAGTTCGGCGGGCAGGCCGCCCAGGTAGGGGAAACCGGGCGCGAATCCGATGAAATACACCCGGTAATCGGCCCCGGCGTGGCGGGCCACTACTTCCGCCGGACTCAGTCCGCAGTGGCGGGCTACCTCTTCCAGGTCCGGCCCGAACCCGCCTCCGTAGCACACCGGAATTTCCACTGCCGGCCCGGTTTCCGCCGCGGCCGCGCCAGGGGGCAGCCGGGCCAGCCGTTCCCGTAAGGTGGCAGCCACGGCCTCAAACGGCAACCCAGCGGCCCCGCTCGCGCGCACCTGCCAGGGGTCGTAGAACACGGTGAGCGTGGTGAAGGCGGGCACCAGCTCCCCCAGACCCGGAAACGGGTGGGCCAGCAGGTAGTCGGCCACGGCCTGAATGGTGGCGTTGGTGGCTTCGCTGATAACAGTGCCGAATTCCAGCACCACGGCCGTTTCGCCGAGCGGGTACAGGCGCGGGGGCGGAGCAACAGGCAGGAGGGTGGGATTAGGCATCGCGGGGCAAGATAGGGCGCGGAGGCCTGTAGAGACGCGTATTCGCGTCTCATCGTTGAACAGCGGGCGTCCGGGTGGCTGGTTTCGGTAAGTGACAATGGAGTGAGGGTTTCCACACGCACCCCAACATCAGCAACGCCGAGACGCGAATACGCGTCTCTACCCCAGTGCCACCGCTGATAAACGGCCGTATCTTGGGCGTCTTCGCGCTCCTATTCTGCTCCGCATGATCTTTCCCGTTTTCTCGCGTTCCTATACCTCCATATTGCTCCTGGGCCTGCTGCTGGCCGCCTGCACCCGCGCCCCGCTCGCGCCGGCCGGGGCACCCGTAACGGCCACCACTGCCCAAACCGCCGCCCCGGCCGTGGTAGCGGGGGTGAGCCGGGAGCTGGCTGAGGACCGGGCCCGCCGGGTGTCGCGGCTGGGCTACGAGCTGAGCCTGACCGTGCCCGCCGACCGCGCCGCGCCCATCGAGGCCACCGAAACAGTGCGCTTCCACCTGGCGGCGGCCGGCCAGCCGCTCCAGCTCGACTTCCGGGAGCGGACGGCCAGCCTGCGCGCCCTGCGCGTGAACGGCCGCCCGGTGCCCATCGACCACCACGACGAGCACCTGGTGCTGCCCGCGGCCAGTCTGCGGGCGGGGGCCAACGCGGTGGAAATCGACTTCGTGGCCGGCAACCAGAGCCTCAACCGCAACGACGACTACCTCTACACCCTGCTCGTGCCCGACCGCGCCCGCACCGTGTTCCCGGTCTTCGACCAGCCCAACCTCAAGGCCGCCTTTACGCTCACCCTCACCCTGCCCGAAACCTGGGACGCCCTGGCCAACGGCCCGCTGCGGGATTCCACCGTGGCGGCCGGGCACAAAACCTACCGCTTCGCGCCTTCGGACACCATCAGCACCTACCTGTTCTCGTTTGCGGCGGGCCGCTTTACGCGCCTGCCGCGCACCGTGGCGGGGCGGACCATGCAGCTGCTGCACCGCGAAACCGATAAGAGCAAGCTGGCCCTGAGTCTGGACCCCATCTTCCAGATTCATGCCGACGCGCTGGCCTTCATGGAAACCTACACCGGCCTGCCGTATCCGTTTCAGAAGTTCGATTTTGCGGCCCTGCCCGATTTCCAGTATGGAGGCATGGAGCACGTGGGCGCCATCGACTACAAGGCCAGCTCGCTGTTTCTGGATGAGGGCGCGACCCAGGACCAGAAAATTGCCCGCTCCAACCTGATTGCCCACGAAACGGCCCACATGTGGTTCGGCGACCTGGTGACCATGCAGTGGTTCAACGACGTGTGGATGAAGGAGGTGTTTGCCAATTTCATGGCCGACAAAATCACCCAGGTGGCCTTGCCCGAGTCGAATTACGACCTCAAATTCGTTATCGACCACTACCCGGCCGCCTATGGCGTGGACCGCACCACCGGGGCCAACCCCATCCGCCAGAACCTGGATAATCTGAGCGACGCGGGCTCGCTCTACGGGGGCATCATCTACCACAAAGCGCCCATTATGATGCGCCAGCTGGAGCGGCTGATGGGGGAGGAGCCCTTCCGCGACGGACTGCGCGCGTACCTGCGGCAGTACGCCCACGGCAACGCCACCTGGCCCGATCTGATTCGGATTTTAGACGCCCGTACGCCCGCCGATTTGCAGGCCTGGAACCAGGTGTGGGTCAACCAGCCCGGCCGCCCGGTCTTCGATTACGACCTGCAAACTGCCCAGGGCAAGATTACCAACCTGCGCCTGCGCCAGCAGGCGGAAGATGGCTCTGACCGTATCTGGCCCCAGTTTTTCGAGGTGCTGCTGGTGTACCCCAACGGCCGCACCCGCGAGCTGACCGTGAACCAGAACGCCCGCGAAGTGCTGGTGCCCGTCGCCGTGGGCGAGCCGGCCCCGAGCTTCATCCTGTTCAACTCCACGGGCCTGGGCTACGGCGTGTTTCCCATTGATAAGCCGCTGCCAGCCAGCCTGGCGACCCTGCCCGCGCCGGTGGCCCGGGCGGCGGCCTACGTGAACCTCTACGAAAACATGCTCAACGGCCGCGCCCTCGCGCCCGCCGAGCTGCTGGCCGTGGTGCGCCGCCAGCTGCCCCGCGAAACCGAGGAGCTGAACCTCAAACTGCTCACTAGCCAGCTGACCGACGTGTACTGGAAGCTGCTGCCGCCCGCCCGTCGGGCCGCGCTGGCTCCTGCGTTGGAAACCGAATTGTGGCGGGCGATGGAGCAAAACCCCGCGCCCAACGTCAAGAAGCTGCTATTCAAAGCCTACCAGTCGGTGGCCCTGAGCCAGGCGGCCCAGGCGCGCCTCTACCGCATCTGGGACCAGCAGCAGGCCCCCACGGGCGTCAAGCTGACCGAGGATGACTATACCAGCCTCGCCCTGGCCCTGGCCGTGCGCGACTACCCGGCCCCCGCGCCCATCCTGCCTCGCCAGCTCACCCGCATCCAAAACCCCGACCGCCGCAAGCGCATGGAGTTCCTGCTGCCCGCCCTCGCGCCCGACGTGGCCACCCGCGACGCCTTCTTCGCCTCGCTTTCCGACGAGAAAAACCGCGGGAAGGAAGCCTGGGTTACGGCCGCGCTGGCCTACCTGCACCACCCGCTACGGGCCGCCAGCTCCGAAAAATACCTACCCCAAAGCCTGGCCCTGCTCGAAGAAATCCAGCGCACCGGCGACATCTTTTTCCCCTATTCCTGGCTCCAGGCCACCCTCGGCAGCTACCAAACCCCCACCGCCGCCCGCACCGTCCGCGAGTTCCTCACGGCTCATCCCACCTACAACCCCCAGCTCCGCGCCAAGCTTTTGCAGGCGGCTGATGATGTTTTTAGGGCGGAGAAGTTGGTGAAGTAGTTGTTTATGTCGACCCTAGGCCCCAGGGCTAAAGCCCTGGGCTAACCAGCGAAAATTGCCCCCGCTACGTAGCCCACGGCTTTAGCCCTGGGGATATTGAACAGCCTTACTTCCGTCGCCCTGCCGGCCGCGCACTTATCTGCCCGCGGAGCTTCAACACATAAACCAACAGGCCGGCAGCAAGCAAAGCCAGGGCAGCGGCCATTACTTCGCGGCTGGTGCGGGCGCCGGTAGCGGCGTCGGCGGTGGCCTGCAGGTCGCGCATTTTTTTGGCGTGCTGCCTTTCGCGCTCCTGTAGGTTCTGAATTTGGTTTTCCAGATCGTAGAAGCGTTGCTGGGTGCTGCTGCGGTCGGTTTGGGCCACAGTTACCTGCTGCTTCACCTGCTGGTTTTCGGCCACCACGGCGGCCGTGCTGCGCAACGTAGCCGCCTGCACCGCCTGAATCAGCTCGGTGTCTTTGCGGATGATGCCTTTAAGCGCATCTACCACTTCCTGCAGGTCTTTTTTGCTGGGCTTGTTGGCCAGGAAGGCGTTGCGCTGGCCATTGGCGGCCTCATACTGGCTTACTAGCTGCTGGCGCTCCGCAATAAGGCGCGGAACAGCGGGGTCGGCGGGGGCAGGCGTTTGGGCGAGGGCAGCGGTGCAGGACAGCGCGAGCAGAACGGGCAGCAGGGTTTTCATAAGCGCAAAGATTGGCCTTCTATCGGATTTTCTGCCTTGAAGGCCAAAGAAAAGGCCGCGGGGATAGTGCCATTCAATGAACAGCACTATCCCCGCGGCGCAACTCTTATTGGCTTCAAATAGAAGCCTACCGCTTCATTTCCACGATATTGGTCTTCGGAGCCACGGCGTTGCGGATGCTCACCTGGCGGGCTACTTCCTCGGCTAGCTGGCCGAATACGGTGGCGGCCGGCGAGTCCTTCTGCAGCATGACGGGCGTGCCCTGGTCGCCGTTTTCGCGGATGCTCTGCACCAGCGGAATCTGGCCCAGCAGCGGTAGTTCGTGCTTATCGGCCAGGCCCTGGCCGCCACCCTGGCCGAAGAGGAAGTACTTGTTGTCGGGCAGCTCGGCGGGCGTAAACCAGGCCATGTTCTCGATTACGCCGAGTATCGGTACGTTGATTTGGGGCAGCCGGAACATCTGCAGACCCTTCTCGGCATCGGCCAGCGCCACTTTCTGGGGCGTGGTCACGATAACGGCACCCGTTACGGGCACAGTCTGCACCATGGTCAGGTGAATGTCGGAGGTTCCGGGGGGCATATCGAGCAGCAGGTAATCCAGCTCGCCCCAATCCACCTCCGTGATAAACTGCTTGAGGGCCGAGGAGGCCATCGGGCCGCGCCACACAATAGCCGACTCGGCGGGCGCCAGGAAGCCAATGCTCATCAGCTTCACGCCGTGGGCCTCGATGGGCTGGATGCGGTTCTTGCCATCTTCGCCCTGAAACACGTGCGGCCGGGCGGCTTCCTGCCCGAACATCAGCGGCATGCTGGGGCCCGAAATATCGGCGTCGATGAGGCCCACCCGGGCGCCCGATTGGGCCAGCGCAATGGCCAGATTAGCCGTGACGGTGCTTTTGCCCACGCCGCCCTTGCCCGAGGCCACGGCAATGATGTTCTTCACGCCGGGCAGAATGTCGCGGTTCTGACGCATGGTCGTCACCCGCGAAGTCATCACGATGACCACCTCCGCCTCCTTGTCCACCATGGTATGGATGGCCCGCTCGCAGGCGTCGTGGATGAGCTGCTTGAGCGGACAGGCGGGCGTGGTGAGCACGACGGTAAACGAAACGGTGCGGCCGTTGATCTGCACGTCCTCAATCATGTTGAGCGTGACGAGGTCCTGGCCCAAATCGGGTTCCTCAACGTAGCTGAGGGCTTTGAGAACGGCTTCTTTGGTAATAGTGGCCATGATAATCAGTCGGGAAAGTGCGGATGCAAAGCGCAAAGATAACCCAGAAACCGGGGCAGAAGTTGGCAGAACGGCATTCGGATGAAATCGGGCCGTGTGGTGTCAGTTATAATCCAAAGCGGGCCAGCAAGGCTTCCTTGTATTGCTTGCCGATGGGCAGCGCTTCCGGCCGGTCGTAGAGCTCAACCTCGTTGCCGCTGATGGCCCGGATGGCATCGAGGCGCACGATGTAGGATTTCTGGATGCGGATGAAGCGGTCGGGGGGCAGTTGGTCTTCTACCCGGCTCATGCGCAGGTAGGTGATAATCATCTGGTCCTTGAGCACGATTTTGATGTAATCCTTCATGCCCTCGATGTAGTCGATTTCGGCGAACAGCACCCGGCGCAGGGAGTGGCCCTCCTTCACGAACAGGTACTCCGGGGCGGCCGCTGCCACCGGTGCGGCCGGCCGCGCCGAGAGCACCGCCTGGGCCTTGTTGACGGCTTTCATAAAACGGGGCAAACTCACGGGCTTCACCACGTAATCGAGGGCGTCGAGCTCGTAGCCTTCGAGGGCGTGGTGGGGCGAGGCCGTGATGAAGATAACGTAGGGCGGGTTGTGGAGGGAGCGAATGAACTCCAGGCCGTTGACCTGGGGCATGTTGATGTCGGAAAACAGCAGGTCGATGCGCTGGCGCTGGAGCACTTCCAGAGCCTCGAACACGTGCTCGCAGCTGGCCACCAGGTGCAGGTGGGGCAGCTGGGCCACGTAGCTTTCCAGCAGCTCGCGGGCAAAGGGCTCGTCGTCGATTATCAGGCAGTTGATCATGGATGCGGAAGGGGTAAAAGGCGGGTGGCGGCTACCGGCGCGGCGGCTTCGGCGGGTTGCAGGCGCAGCCGCAGGGTTACGGCGTAGGTGTAGGTTTCGGGGTGGCGGGTGATGGTCAGCGCGTAGTCGGCGGGGGCGTAGTGCAGGGCCAGGCGCTTTTGTACGTTAGCAATGCCCACGCCGCCCACCGCGCGCGGCGCGGCCTCGGGGCTGAAGCTGTTGCGCACCGCCAGGTGCAGCCAGCCGTCGGCGGCCGTCAGCTCAATTTCCACCCAGGAGGCTTCCAGGCTGCTATCGACGCCGTGCTTGAAGGCGTTTTCCACGAAGGGAAAGAACAGCAGCGGCGTGACGCGGTAGGCCGCCCAGGAGCCGGAGGCACGGTAGTCGATGCGCACTTTGGGGCCGTAGCGCAGCCGCTCCAGCTCCAGGTAAGCCCCCAGAAACCCGGTTTCCCGGTCCAGGGGCACCAGCGGAGCGTCCGATTCGTGGACCGTGTAATGCATCAGGTGGGTAAGGTGTTCTACCATTACGGGGGCGCGCTCGTCCTGCTTCACCACCAGCAGATACAGGTTGTTGAGCGTGTTGAAGAGGAAGTGCGGGTTGATCTGGGCCTTGAGAAAGTTGACTTCCAGGTTCAGGTTTTCGCGCTCCAGGCGCAGGCTTTGGTTGCTGCTACGGAGCAGAAACACGATAAAGCGCAGCAGAATGGGTGGTAGCACCGTCACCACAAAGTCGCTCAGGCCCATACTCACGGCCCGCCAGGCAAATACGCCGCCCCAGAGGCCATAATCGAGCACCCGATGCATGTACTTGTGGGCGTCGGGCGAAATCAGGCTCCGATAGTCGAGCCAGGCGAAGAAGCCGAACGAGAGCAGGGCCCACAGATAGTAGATGCCTACAAGGCCCGCCAGCGTGAGCAGCCAGCGCCCCCGCAGCAGCCAGCGCGGCAGCACCACGGCCGAGAAAAAGTAGAACCCCGCCATTGCGGCGGCGCTATTGGTCAGCACAAACCCCGATGTAACCAGCAAACCCTGCTGCCACTGGCTAAATACGAAATACTGAAAACCCGCGAACAGCGCCCACAACAGCGCGTGCCGAAGCAACCGGCCCGTGCCGAGCGGTAAGCCGGAAAAGCCTGGTACTCTGGCCAGCGGGCGCAAAGTGTTCAAGCGCTTTTTCATGCCGATAACTGAAGGTGAATTTCCACCCGCAATGTGTGGGCCTCCTCCGTGATGTGGACGGTGTGGCGGCCGGGGTAGTGCAGGGCCAAACGGCGCAGGGCAGCGGCCACAGCCGGCTGGGTACGGTAGGTGAGGGGCCGGGCGGTGGCCGCCACTGTGGTGCGGGTAAGCGTGAGGTCCACCGTGGCCGGGCCGACCGCCACGTAGCTGGTAAGGCGGCCGGCCGGCCCGGGCGCAGTATTGTCGTCGTTAAGGGTGGCAAAGAGTCGCTCCAGAAACGGGTGCAACAGCAGCGGCGCCAACTGCTGGGTACTGACGGTGCCCATAACCGTGTGCTCCATCTCGACGGTAGCGGGGCGGCGCAGGCGTTCCAGAGCCAGGTAATCGGCCAGAAACTCCAGCTCCCGGGCCAGGAGCACGCGCTCGGCATCGGTTTCGTAGAGGGTGTAGCGCATCAGATCGGCCAGGTGCAGCACCACATCGGGGGCGCGGGCATCGCGGGTTTGGGTGAGCTGGCGCAGGCTGCCCAGGGTGTGAAACAGAAACTGCGGATTGATTTGCGACTTGAGGTAGCCCAGCTCCAGGGCCAAGTGTTGGCGCTCCAGGCGCAGGCGGCGGCGCTCCACTACCAGCGCAAAAGCCAGAAAGCTGATGAGCACCGGAAACAGCAGCACGGCCAGCATGCCCATCAACACCTCCAGCTGCCCGTAGGGACTGAGCAGGTTGGCCCAGAAGTGGTCGACGTAAAAAGTGCGCAGGATACGGCGCATATCCGCATCCAGGGGCAGGTAGGCCAAGGCCAGCCGGGAGCCCACGTAGTTCCAGCTTTGGAAGGCATACAGCAGGCCCACCGCCCCCAGCAGGGCCCGACCGTAGTGCCCGCGCAGCAGCCAGCGCGGGATGATGAGGTAAACCAGGGCGTTGAACAGCAGGACGGCAAACCCCAGCTGCAAGGCGACCAGCGGCCAGATGGGGCCATCAAAATAGAAGTTGGGCCGGTTGTTCCAGGCGAAGTAGAAGCCCGCCAGCAGCCCCCATAGGCCCAGCTGCAACAGCCCGGCCGAAGCGGCGGTGCTTAGTTGCAGCCGGGGGCGTAAGGAAGTAAAAGTTGGGGCAGGCATGAAAAAAACGGGAGGACAACCGGCGCTTTGGTGGTGTGGGGCCGGGGGTTGGTCGAAGAAACTTCGGGCAGCCAAAGCTCTGCAATTTCTTTGGGCCAGATCTTCTTTCTCCTCCCTAACCTCCGCTATATGTTCCGCCTCGCCCTGCCCGCCGCCTTCCGTTCCGTTCCCGTTCGGGGCCTGGGGGCACTGGCCGCCCTCGTGCTGACCACCCTGAATAGCCCCGCTGCCCAAGCCCAAACCGCCGCTGCCTCCCTCGATACCACCTTCACCCGGCTGCTCCACAAGTACCAGTACCCGCTCACCCAAACCGGCACCCAACTTAGCGGCGCTGGCTGGGAAAAGCTGCGAAATGACATTCAGGAAAGCGCCTTGGTACTGATTGGCGAAGACCACGGCATGGCCCAGATTCCGCAGTTCACGCAGGCCGTAGCCCAGGTGCAGAAACCCAAAGTGTACGTGGCTGAAATTGACCAGTACCAGGCCCGCGACCTGAGCCGGCTGGCCGACCAGCCGGGCTTGCCCGTGGCATTCAACCGCCAACACCCCATGGAATTGGCTTTTTATAGCTGGCAGGAAGAATTTGAGTTGGCGCAGGCGCTTCGCCGCCAGCAAACGGCCTTTGTCGGGGTTGAGCAGGTGGGGGCGGCCACGGCGGGCCGGCTGCTGACGCTGATGGCCGAGCAATCGAAAAACAAGGCCACGAAAGCGTACCTCAGCAACCGGGCCATCGTGTACCAATGGCGCGACCGGGCCGATATGGTGAGTGGCACCTACAAACGGACCACGCTTATCAACCTGCAACCTTCTACCATCGATAGCCTACGGGCCATGACCCGGGCGGAGAGCCCAGCCGTGCGGCAAATGGTGGAGGACCTGGTGTTTAGCAGTCAGATTTTCAAGACTGGCGACCATCGCACGCGCGTGAACCTGATGAAGCGCAACCTGCTGGCCGGCCTGCGCCCTTACGACCAGCCCGGCCAGCCCCTGCCCAATATGCTGTTCAAGTTTGGGGCCTATCACCTGGGCCGGGGCCGCAGCATCTGGGGCGACATCTACGACGTGGGTAACCTGGCCTCGAACTTGGCTGATGCCCACGACCAAAAAAGCCTGCACATCTTCGTTATGGGTAAGCAGGGCGCTAAAACGGGCGGTTTTAATCCGGATGATTTCAGCAAAAACGCAGTTGCCTACTCGAATGCCGACGAAGATATGTTGAAGCCCTTTATGGCTGCCACTCCGGCCGGCAGCGCCTGGCAGGTGTTCGACCTGCGCCCTCTACGCCGGGCACTGCTACGCGACAAGTTAAACGTGCGCAGCACCGATTTAGAAGCCACTATCCTGGGCTACGATTACGTGGTTATCATCCCCGAAACCACCGCCAGCCGAAATTTCTAAACCGGGGTCGGCCGTTACTTGGCGGCGGTTCCTGCCTACCTTTAGGCTTCCGTTCCGCTGCTTACCTGTTGCCCGCACCGCCTTGGCCCGTATCCCCAAAGAAACCGTTGACCAGATCATCCACCACGCCGATATTGTGGAGGTGGTGGGCGACTTTGTGAGCCTCAAGAAGAAGGGCCAGAATATGTGGGCCTGCTGCCCGTTTCACCACGAGAAGTCGCCGAGCTTTTCGGTGGCGCCGGCCAAGGGGCTGTATAAGTGCTTTGGCTGCGGCAAGGCGGGCGGGGTGGTGCAGTTCATCATGGATATTGAGGGCACCAGCTACGTGGAGGCCCTGAAGTACCTGGCCAAAAAGTACGGCATCGACGTTCAGGAGGAGGAAAAGACCCCTGAGCAGCAGCTGGCCCAGAACGAAAAGGACTCCCAGTTTATCGTTTCCAACTGGGCCAAAGACCACTACCACCGGCTGCTGGAGCACGACGACGAGGGCCAGAGCGTGGGCTGGAGCTACCTGCGTCAGCGCGGCCTCAACCAGACCACCATTGCCACCTTCGAGCTGGGCTACTCGCTCGACCAGTGGGATAACCTGCTCAAATCGGCCACGACCGCGGGCTACGAGCAGAAATACCTGGAGAAAACCGGCCTCGTCGTGGTGCGCGAAGACGACAACGGCCAGGATACCGGCCGGCGCTACGACCGGTTTCGGGGCCGGGTGATGTTCCCGATTCATAACGTATCGGGCCGCGTGATTGGCTTTGGGGCTCGCACGCTCAAGCCCCACGATAAAACGGCCAAGTATCTCAACTCGCCCGAATCGGAGATTTACCATAAGTCCGACGTGCTCTATGGGCTCTACCAGGCCCGGCAGGCCGTCCGGAGCGAGGAGCAGTGCTATTTGGTGGAGGGCTACCTCGATGTGCTGAGTTTGCACCAGGGCGGCGTGAAGAACGTGGTGTCGACCTCCGGCACCTCGCTCACCGACGGGCAGATCCGGCTCGTGAAGCGCTACACCGACAACGTGACGGTGCTCTACGACGGCGACGCGGCCGGTATCCGGGCCTCGCTGCGGGGCATTGATATGCTGCTCGAAGGTGGTTTGAACGTGCGCGTGGTGCTGTTCCCGGACGGCGACGACCCCGACAGCTACATCCGCAAGGTCGGCGACCAGCGCTTTAAGGACTACCTCGAAACGGCCAGCCAGGACTTTATCCAGTTCAAAACCGACCTCGTGAGCCGCGAGGCCGCCCACGACCCGGTGAAGAAGGCCGAGGCTATTCGCGAAGTGCTCCAGAGCATTGCCAAAGTGCCCGACCCCATCAAGCGGCAGGTGTTTCTGCAGCAGACCTCGCAAACCTTCGGCATCGACGAGCAGGTCATTATTAGCGAGTACAACAAGCTGGCCCGGCAGCCCGCCGGTAAACCTGGCACCAGCGGCGGCAGCAACACTAGCAGCGGCGGTGGGAGCGGGGCCGGTTTCCAGCCCGAAACCCGCAGCCAGTCGCCCCGCCCCAGCCGCCAGCTGAGCCCCGAAGAAGAAGCCGAAGCCCTCATGTACGGGGCCTCGCCCGAGGATTTGGCCGGCGGCGGTACGGGTGCGGCTACTGAGGACATGGAGCCGGTGCCCGATATTCTGGAGCGCTGCGAGCGGGAGGTGGTGCGGCTGCTGCTGCTGTACTCGGCCCAGCCGCTGGCCCCCGAAGTGAGCGTGGCCCAGTACCTGCTGGAACAGCTCGACGATACGACGTTCAAGACCAGCATTTACGCCGATATGCTGCATCTGTGCCGCGAGGAACTCAACCAGGGCCGCTGGCCCGAAGTGCGCACGCTTATCCAGCACGGCCGCGCCGATATCCGGAGTGTGGTGGCCGAGTTGGCGACTGAGAAATACGAGCTGAGCCCCAACTGGACCACCCACCAGATTTATGTACCCCGCGAATTGGACGTGTTGCAGCCGGCCTGCGACAATGCCATTCTGCGCCTCAACAAAGTGAACGTGGAGCGCGAACTGGCCGTGCGCCTCGAAGCTCTGCGCCACCCCACCGACGAGGCCGAGATGATGGAAAACCTGCAGACTATCCACCTGCTCAAGCAGATGGACAACCAGCTGGCCAACCTGCTGGGCACGGTTATTCCGCGCCTGAACGGCTAGCGCTAGGGCCGTTCTGCTTTTGCGCTATAATCGCACTGCTGCCCTCCATCCTTGCCATTGCGCCCCCGCCTGCCGTTCTTGCGGCCCCAGTACTAACCCTTGCGGGCCCATCCGGCAACTCGCTATTCACGCCCGGAAAGCTAACGGCTATTAGCTAACAGCTTCAAATACAAATGCCCCCCATCATCCAGCCTCCCCGCTCCGGCCTGCTGATTTACCTGCGTAATGTATGGCAGCGCTTCAACCTAGGCCGCTTCGTGGGGGCGCTGGTGCTCACGGGCACCGCCCTGGCCGCTGGCATTACCGGGTTCATGTGGATTGAGAAGTTCTCGTTTCTCGATGCGCTGTACATGACCATGATTACCGTTTCGACGGTGGGTTACCAGGAGGTGCATCCGCTTTCGGACGCGGGCAGGTTGTTCGTGTCGGTTTATATTTTCTTCAACCTGCTGATTCTGGCCTACCTGCTGTCGGTGCTGAGCACCTACATCTTCGACGGGGGCCTGCGCACGATGTTCGCCATGCTTAAAAACGACCAGCAAATCCGGCAGTACTCCGGCCATGTGATTGTGTGTGGCTTCGGCCGAAACGGCCGCAAAGCCTACCTGGAGCTGCGTGCCAGCGGGGCCGATGTGGTAGTAGTGGAACAGAATGAGGCCGTTTTTAGCGCCGCCGCCGCCGAGGATGCGTTCGGCCCCATTACGGTCGTGCGCGGCGACGCCACGCTCGACGAGTCGTTGCAGGCGGCCGGCATCGAGCGGGCCCGCGCCCTCATCACGGCCCTGCCCAAAGATGCCGACAACGTGTTTGTGACCCTGACGGCCCGGGAACTGGCTCCCCAGATAACCATTGTGGCCCGCGCCAGCCTCAAAAGCTCCGAAACCAAGCTGCTACGGGCCGGGGCCAACTCGGTGGTCATGCCCGACGAAATCGGGGGCTCGCACATGGCCAACCTCATCATGCGGCCCGAGGTCATCCGGTTTTTGGACATGCTTTCGGGCCTGGGGCCGCACCGGCTGCGGCTGGAAGAAATGCGCGCTGAGGAGCTCCGGCCCGAACTACGGGGCCAGAGTATCCGCCAGCTCGACGTACGTTCGCGCACTGGCTCCACCGTCATTGGCCTGCGCCATCAGTCGGGCGAGTTCACCATCAGCCCCCCCGCCGACCTCGTGCCCGGTACCGGCGACGTGCTGCTGTTTCTGGGTACCGAGGAGCAGATACTGAAGCTACTGGATACGTTTCGGGAAGTGTAGCGGAAGGAGGGCTGCGGGGTAGCTATTTTGGCTGACTGGGCTTTGCCTGATGTTACAGCCACCGCAGAGACTGGCGGCCCAAAACCTGATGGTTCGTCAGGCATCGGCTGCGGAATTTGCGCGGGCGCTACCGCCCCAAATCTGGAATAAGAAGTTCTCGGTGAGTAAAAGCGGTCAGCCACTCTGCTTGCCATGCGGTTGTCCGTGCCTTACGGATAACCTAGACGACCAAAATTTTTACCGGTTTACCTATGCCGGCGAGGTAGATGTGGCGGGTACATTGCGCGTCGTCAAGCGAGAAGAATACAACGGGCAGCACTATTTAATTTTTAACACCCAAAATCATTGCCAACGATACCCTCTACCCGGCTACCCGCACCGGCTAGGCTCTTTGTTGGTAGCTCTCAACGAAGCTGAAACAACGGACCGCAGGCGTTTTATGGAAATCTGGTAAAGAAAACCAACCGGGTTACGGCGGATTCGGCGGATTACTTTATCGGCCGACTTCGAACAGGATGAACTCCGGTTTACGGTGGCTGGAAGAGAAAAAGTATGTCGATAGTTGCCCGCTACCACTAAGGCCATCCTGTTCTGATGCAGTGAAGCCCCTGGCGCTGCCAACCCACAGCTGCCCATGCTTCTTTTGTAGCTTTACGGGCTACTTCGCCGCTGTCCATCCCGTGCACATCCTCCAAATCTGCCCGCGCGTTCCGTTTCCGCCCACCGATGGCGGGGCTATTGCCATGTACGACGTGGCCGCCGGCCTGACCCGCGCCGGCCACCGCGTAACCGTGCTGGCCCTCAACACGCCCAAGCACCAGCAGCCCGCCACTGTGCTCGACCACCTGGGCCCCCGCGTGCGCCTGCTGACGGTGGAAGTAGACACCCGCCTTTCGCCGCGCAAAGCCCTGCAAAACCTGCTTTCCAGCACGCTGCCTTATAACGTAGAGCGGTTTGTGAGCCCGGCCGTGGAAGCGCAGCTAGCCGAGCTGCTTAAGCAGGAACAGTTCGATGTGGTGCAGGTGGAGGGCACCTTTGTGGCCTGGTACGTGGCGGCACTAAAGCGGCTGGCCCCCACGGTGCCGGTGGTGCTTCGGGCTCACAACGTGGAGCATACCATCTGGCAGATGCTGGCCGATAAAACCCGTAACCCGCTCAAGAAGTGGTACCTGCGCCAGCTGGCCGGCCGGCTGCGGCGCTTCGAGCAGCTGGTGCTGCCGCGCTTCGATGCCGTGGCCGCCATCACCGAGCCCGACCAGCAGCGGCTGCGGCGGCTGGGCTGCTCCGAGCCGGTGGTGTTCGTGCCGGCCGGCGTCGAGTTGGGCCGCTTCCGGTCCGACCCGGCCATCCGGCCCCGGCCGCGGACGCTGTGCATGTTGGGCTCGTTTGATTGGTTGCCCAACCAACAGGGGCTTGAGTGGCTGCTGCGCGAGGTATGGCCCGAAGCCCGGCGGCAGTTTCCGGCGCTGGAGCTACACATCGGCGGCAAAAATATGCCCGAGCGGTTCCGGCAACTGCAACTGCCCGGCGTTACGGTGCACGGCTTCGTCGAGTCGGCGGCCGCGTTTATGCAGCAGTACGAGCTGATGCTGGTGCCGCTGCTGAGCGGGGGCGGTATGCGCATCAAAATCATCGAGGGCATGGCCTTGGGCAAGTGTATCCTCAGCACCACGCTCGGGGCCGAAGGCATCCACGTAAAACCCGGTTTTGATATTGTGGTGGCCGATTCGGCCCCGGAGTGGCTGGCGCAGCTGGGCCGCTACTACCGCGCCGAGCTGCCGGTGGCTGCCATTGGGCAGGAGGCGGCCCGCACTATCGCCCGCCGCTACGACAACGCCCGGGTAATAGAAAGCTTCCTCGATTTGTACACCATTCTGCTGCCCGCCCGTGCCGCCACTCCCTGACGTGCTGGCGGCGGCCACGTTCTGGTGCAGCCTGCTGCTGGTGGCCCACACCTACGTGCTCTACCCAGGGCTGCTGGCCCGACTGGCCCGGGGCCGCCGCCAGAATGCCGAGGTGTACGCGCCCGACAGCGCCCATCTGCCGGCCGTGGCTGTGCTGCTGGCCGTGTACAATGAGGAGCAGGTGATAGAGGAGAAGATCCGCTCGACCTTCGCCACCACCTACCCCCCCGACAAGCTCACGTTCTACATCGGCTCCGATAACTCCACCGACCGCACCAACGCCCTCATCACCCGGTTGGCGGCCGAGTACCCGGGCCTGAAATTCCGGCCGCTGGGGCAGCGTACCGGCAAGCCCGGCGTGATGCAAGTGCTTTCCGCAGAGGCCACCGCGCCGGTGCTGGTACTCACCGATGCCAACGTGTTTTTCACGCCCGACACGCTGTATGAGCTGGTGAAGCACTTCCGCAACCCGGCCGTGGGGCTGGTGGGCGGCCATATTCTCAACCCTGAGCACCGCCAGGAGGGTATTTCGGGTCAGGAAAAGGCGTATCTGGAGCGCGAAAACCTGATCAAATATCAGGAAGGCGTGGTATGGGGCAGCATGATCGGGGCCTTCGGGGGCTGTTTTGCGGTGCGCCGCGCCTGCTACCACCCGGCCCCGCGCGGCTTTATTGTCGACGACTTTTTCATCTCGATGGCGGTGCTCCAGGACGGCTACCAGGCCATCAACGAGCTGGGCGCGGTGTGTCACGAAGACGTGTCGGACCAGCTGCCCGAGGAGTTCCGGCGCAAGGCCCGCATTTCGGCCGGCAACTTCCAGAACCTGGTGGCCTTCCGGCGCCTGTTGTGGCCGCCCTGGCGGGGCGGGGGGTTCGCGTATTGGTCGCACAAGGTGCTGCGCTGGCTCACGCCGCTGCTGCTGCTGCTCATGCTGGGCAGCAGCGCCCTGCTGGTGGCGCGGGGCGGCGGCTGGGTGTACCGGCTGCTGCTGGCCGGGCAGCTGGGCGCGCTGCTGCTGCCGCTGCTCGATGCCGCCCTACACCGCCTGGGAATTCATCTGCGGCTGCTGCGCTTTATCAGCCATTTCTACTCTATGAACGCGGCCCTGCTGCTGGGCTTCTGGCGCTACCTGCGCGGCGTCAGAACGGCCATATGGGAGCCTACCGCCCGGTTCCAAGGGAAGCGGTGAGTAGTGAGAGGTGAGCAAAGGAACGTCATTCAGCACATGCTTCTCTAAGCGCAGTATGCGCTGAATGACGTTCCTTTACTCACCTCTCACTACTCACTTCACCTTGAGCCATATGAAACCACTGCGCATTGCTATTCTGGGTTGCGGCAACATGGGGCTGGCCTTTGCCAAAGCCTTTCTGCATTACAACTTGGTAGCCCGGCCCGATTTGCTGCTGGTGGCCCGCCACGACGAACACTGCCAGCGCCTGAAGGGCCAGCATCCCGAACTTCCCGTTGGCGAAATAAGCGCCGCCGTGGCCGATTACGACGTGGTGTTGGTAGCCGTGAAGCCCCAGGACTTCAGCCAGGTGGCCGTGGGGCTGCGGGCGGTGCTGCAGCCGGGGCAGGTGGTCGTGTCCATTATGGCCGGCATTCCGATAGCGCGGCTGCAGCGCGAGCTGGCCCACCAGCAGGTGATGCGGGCCATGCCCAACGCACCGGCGCTGCTGGGTATGGGTATCACCGGCTTTTCGGCCGCGCCCGAAGTCGAGCGCAGCCGGCTGCATCAGGTCGAAAACCTGCTGAATGCCACCGGCCGCTCCATTTTTCTGGAGGATGAGAGCCTGCTTGATGCCGTGACGGCCGTGAGCGGCAGCGGGCCGGCCTACTTCTACTTTCTGGTGCAGGCCATGATGCAGGCGGGCCAGGAAATGGGCTTTTCCGAGTCGGTGGCCGGGCTGCTCGTTAAGCAAACCATGCTCGGGGCCTACCACCTGCTCAACACCTCCGCCCAAAGCCCCGACGAACTGATTGCCGCCGTGGCCTCGAAAGGGGGCACCACCGAAGCCGCCCTGCGCGAGTTCCGGGCCGGCCACCTGGCCGAAACCCTGATTGCCGGTATGAAGGCCGCCCAGCAGCGCGCCACCGAACTGGCCAGTGAGTAAAGGCGCGAGTCGTGCCGGCTTGGCCTCGCCATACCGGCACGACTCGCGCCTTTACATCTGGGCGAGCTTCTCCAGCTGCATTTTCCGGGCTACGTCCTGCACGAAGTCTAGGCTTTTTTGCTCGGTGGCTTCAATTTTTATCAGGAATCGGCCGCCTACGGTGAGCAGCAGTTCGGCCCGGCCGTCCTTTTTATGAAAGGTTTCCATGCCTTTCACGCCGTCCATCCGAAGTTGGGTGGGGCGTAACATCTGCTCGTCGTTTTCCTGCTCTAAACCCAGCGCAAACATGGCGGCCGCGCCCTGGTACAGGTCCTGGGCACCGTTGTAATCGGTCAGGCTTACATCCAGTCGCGCCTCTCCGTTTCTGAATTCCTGGCTGGCCGTAGAGAAAGCAATTCGGCCGGCTTTCATCGACTCGCCGCTCGGCTCCCCGGCCGAGTAGCCGCCCGGACTGGCTGGCAGATACTGCTGTAAGTCCTTGTAGGGAAGTGAAATGGTGTCGCCGCGCTGCTTTCGCTCTTCGCTTTGGGTTTGAGCTTCCTCCAGGTTTACCTTGGCGTTCTTGCCTATTTTATTGATTTGGCTGAGCGTGTCGTACGAGTCTTTTGCTTGTTGGGCCTGCTCACAACCAACGGTCAGTAGCAGCGTGGAAAGCAGGAGCAGAGAAACTTTCATAGGTAAAGGGAGAAGGGTACCGGATACAATGCTTCAAATATAAATATTAATAAATATATAAAATAATAGTTATAAAAATTAGCGGAAAAGAATAACAATTAACCACGTTGACAAGTGCCCGGCTGGATGGGGGCTGCTGCCAAGCCAGGTTGTAACTTTGCCCCGTCGGTGCTGGTTGTACCGGCAGCTGCGTGGTAGCCCGCAAGGCGCTACCAAATCCGTGCAATCCGAAAAAAAACCGCGCTAATCCGTGTTCCATGCTTGATTCAATTGAAGAAGCCATTGCCGATATCCGCGCTGGCAAAGTGGTCGTTGTTGTTGACGATGAAGACCGCGAGAATGAGGGTGACTTTATCTGCGCCGCCCGTTGCGCCACGCCCGAGGTCATCAACTTTATGGCCACCCACGGCCGGGGCCTTGTATGCGCCCCGCTGCTGGAGCAGCGCTGCGAAGAGCTGGGCCTGGAGCTGATGGTCGGCCGCAATACGGCCCTGCACGCCACGCCTTTCACCGTAAGCGTTGATTTACTCAAGAACGGCGTCACGACCGGCATTTCGGCTTCCGACCGCTCCAAAACCATTCTGGCCCTCATCGACCCCGAAACCAAGCCCGAGGAATTGGGCAAGCCCGGCCACATTTTCCCGCTCAAGGCCCGCAAAGAAGGCGTGCTGCGCCGCGCCGGCCACACCGAGGCGGCAGTGGATCTGGCCCGGCTGGCGGGGTTCGAGCCGGCGGGCGTGCTGGTGGAAATTCTGCAGGAAGACGGCGAAATGGCCCGCCTGCCCGAGCTGCGCGAAATTGCCAATAAGTGGGACCTGAAGCTGATTTCGGTGCAGGACCTCATCAAATACCGCCTCGAAAAGGAAAGCCTGATTGCCCGCGAAATATCGGTGCGCCTGCCCACCGACTTCGGCGACTTCGACCTGATTGCCTACACCCAGCAGAGCAACAACGCCCAGCATCTGGCGCTGGTAAAAGGCGATATTTCGGGCCCCGAGCCGGTGCTGGTGCGCGTGCATAGCTCCTGCGTCACGGGCGACATCTTCGGCTCGTGCCGCTGCGACTGCGGCCCCCAGCTGCACCGCGCCATGCAGCAGATTGAGCGCGAAGGCCGCGGCGTTATCGTGTACATGAACCAGGAAGGCCGCGGCATCGGGCTGCTCAATAAGCTAAAAGCATACAAGCTGCAGGAGCAGGGCCGCGACACGGTGGAAGCCAACCTGGAGCTGGGTTTCGGCATGGACGAGCGCGACTACGGCGTGGGCGCCCAGATTCTGCGCGACCTGGGTATCAGCAAGATGCGGCTGCTCTCCAACAATCCCCGCAAGCGCACCGGCCTCATCGGCTACGGCCTGGAGGTGGTGGAGTCGGTGGCCATTGAAGTAGAGCCCAACGAGCACAACAAGCAGTACCTCACCACCAAGCGCGACAAGCTGGGCCACACCATTCTGCACCAGACCGGCGCGGCGGCAGTCGGCACTACAGCCGCCGAATAGCGTAGGTGAATAGCCTTTTGTAAAGTAGGCCCCTGTCGTACTATATTCGGCAGGGGCCTGCGCCTTTTCTGCCCCCCGCCAATTACCGGTTTTTGCATGCTACGCGTCCTTTTCGTTTTGGCTATTGCCCTTAGCGCACTGCTGGCGGGCTTCCCGGCGCAGGCCCAACCGGCCGCAAAGAGAATTCCCACGGCCAGCGAAGTGAAAAAAGCCGTGGAGCACTTGGCTAGCTTGGCGGGGGGCGAAGGGGATAACCCGGAGAGCCTGGGCGGGGTGGCGAAGAAGGTGGTAGCCTACCTGAAAGTGCATCGGCCGGATGAAGGCGAGGCCAGCAAGCTGGGGTTGAGGCTAGCGGCTTCCTATAACGACGCGGCCCGGATTCGGGTGTATCTGTTTACCCACAACTCGGGCGGTAGCCGGGGCACCATAAGTAATGTGGTGCTGCAGTGGCAGAACGTGGCGGGGAAGTTGTTCGCCTACTACGTGCCGGTAGAGTGTGGATTTGATGCCATATTCCCTTTGCAGACACCTAGCCGAAAGATGTATCTGTTAGTAGGTTATGAAAGAGGAAGTGGAAGTTGCGTGAACTGTTCAGCGTATGTAATAGAGTTGAAAGGTGATTACTTAATTCTGGATAATAAAGTCTTCGGCGATGAATCAGGGTTAGAAATCTGCAACGTAACGATGGAATTTGATGCTACAAAACAAATGTTGTCGGTAGAAGCTGATGATATGTTCGGCGAACAGTCAGATGGATATTCTGACAAACCTTTTCGGCCCACCAAATACGTGTTTCGCCAGGGGCATTTCATCAAGATACCGTAACCAAGGCATCCCTTTTTCAATCTGATTATGAAAACATTCATCGGCCAATTAGTAATGTTGCTGCTGCCGCTGGCGGCGCTGGCCCAGCGCGGGGCGGGGCAGGGCTTCACCCAGCAGTTCAACCAGGGCAGCGTGCTACTGAGCTCGGGCGACACGCTCAGCGGGCCACTGGCGCTGCACCGGGGCGAAGAAACGTTGACTATGAGCCTGCCCGACAATACCGTGCGCACGCTGCCGGCCGTGAACGTGCAAAGCTTCGCTGTGCGCGGCGAGCAGTACGACCGCAACCGCGAGCGGTTTTACTACGACGATTTTTACGCCATGCGCCAGGGCTACTATTCGGGCCGTCCCGCGTTTGGCGCCCCCGCCCCCCGCCGCCGCGAGCGGGCCGACACCAACCTGACGCGCGTGTTTCGGGTGTACCGCTGGAACCGCGACAATGACTACAGCGACTTTAGAGCCCCCGGCTTTTTCGAGCAGCTCAGCAGTGGCCCCATTATCCTGCTGCGCCGCGAGGGGCTGGTGGAGCGGCCCGTTGCGGCCGGCAGCCCCTACGGCTACGGGGGCTACGGCGGTATGCCCGGCCGCACGATGGGCTACTACACCGAAGTCAAGGATAACTTCTTCCTGGGTCTGCCCGATGGTACTGTGCTGGCGTTGCGCACGCCTAAAAAGGATCTGCCCAACTACTTCAGTACCCACGCCCGCCAACTGGCCCAGTACGCCAAAGCCAACAAACTTAGCTACACCGACGCCCGCGACCTGGCCTACCTGGTCAACTACGCCAACTCGCTGGAGGCCGTGAAATAGTGAGCTGGCTCACCGCTACAGCACCCGTAGCACGGGGTAGCGCAGGTGGCTGGGTTCGTAGTGGTCGGACTGGCGGTAGAGCCAGTCGAGCTGGGCGGGCCCGCTGGCGGCAAAGGCGGGGTCGGCTTGCTTTTTCTGGGTGAGCCGGACCTGTAGTTCGGGCTTCTGGCGGAGCAGGTTGGCGGCCAGGTCCTCGAACACGTAATCAGAGAAATACTCCTTTTGCTGCAGGATGCTGTCGAAGAAGCCCCAGGCGAAAAACGAGTCGGTGGCCTGGGGCTCCAGGGTTTCGATGAGGTAGCGGGCAGCGGGCTGGGCCAGGGAAATGTAGTAGTCGCCGCGCAGAAACTGGCGGGGCTGGTACACCGGCCGCAGCTGCACACCCGAGTGCAGGTAGTGGCCTTCGTAGGGCCGGGGGCTGGTTTTGTAATCCTGGATGTAGTAGGTTTCGCCGCTGATAACGGTGTCTGTGGTGAGGGGCCGCAGCTGCACGCCCGAGAGGCGCAGGCGCTCGGCCACCTCGCCCCAGGCCTGGGGCAGCACGTAGGCGCGCGGGCGCTGCACCGCAGCCGTGGGCACAAAGGTGTTGTAGTACGGAATGGAGCGGGTATAGGGCGCCTTGCGGTCGTAGTAAAGCCGCGGCTGGCCACTCACCTCGCTGGGCTTCATCCGGCCCGCGTAGCCACGGAACGTGAAACGCTCGGCCTGGGTGGTATCGAGCCGCCAGCCCAGGGCAAACTCCTGCTGCTGCTGGCTCAGGCGGGCCGCCTCGGTGCGGGCAGCGGCCAGGGCGGCTTTCTGCTGCTGCACGGTGCCAATCAACAGGCTCAGGAAATCGTAAGTGGCGCGCACCCGCGGCGTGTAAGCCTTCAGCATGTGCGTTTCCGTCACGAAACCAATGGTATTGAACAGCGTGGTGTAGCCGGTGGAGTAGCGCGGCGTTTCGAGGAAACCCAGTAGGCCCCGGGCATCGGGCGTGCGGCCGGCAAAGTCGATGTAGGGGGCCAGATACCACTTCTGCTGGTCCATTCCACTGTAGAGGGCCGGTAGCAGCAGCTGTTGCATGTACTGGCTCAGGGCGGGGTGCAGCTTGTCTTTCTGGGTGGCAATGAGCGTGAGCGTGTACTGGTAGTCGGCGCCGTTGGAGGTGTGCGTGTCCACGTACACATCGGGCTGCCAGCGCTGGAACAGGGCCGCAAACGAGCGGGCATTGCGCGAATCCTGCTTGATGTAGTCGCGGTTGAGGTCGAGGTTGCGGGCGTTGCCCCGGAAGCCGTAGCTCTCGGGGCCGTTCTGGTTGGTGCGGGTGCTGGTATTGCGGTTGAGCGCGCCGCCCACGTTGTAAATCGGGATAATGACCAGCACTACATCGGTCAGCTGGCGGCGCAGCGCTTTTTTCTGCACGTAGTCGCGCGCCAGCATCAGGCTGGCATCAATTCCCTCGGGCTCGCCGGGATGAATACCGTTCTGAATGAACACGATGCGCCGGCCCTTGGCCCGCAACGAGGCCGGGTCCGTATCACCATCGCCCGAAACCACCACCACGTGCAGGGGCCGGCCGCTGTCGGTAAGGCCCGCCTCGCGCAGCTGAATTTCGGGGTATTCTGCATCAAGCCGCTGGTAGTAGGCAATGCACTCGTCGTAGGTGGCCGTAGTGTTGCCGTTGCCCCGCTCGAAAGGTGTGCGCCAGTCGGCGGCAGGAGCATGAGCAGCCGGGGCGGAAGCGGGCACCGGGAGCGTGAGCAGCAGCGAAAGCAGGGAGGTCAGGAGCATACGGGGAAGGCTGGGGTAGCCACAAAGATGGTAGGCCCACCGCTTTGGTACGGGCGCTTTACTGAACAGGGGCAGGCAAAACGGCAGCCGGTTTTGCCCGCGACATCAAGGCGGGGGGGCGAAAGCAACGCGCCGCCCGGCGCTAATACAGCCGGCGCGGGGCTGGAAACAGTATTTGGTCGAGGCTGAAACGGCCGGGGCCGGCCAGTGCCAGCCCCAGGAACAGGAAGGCCGATTCGAGGGCGTGGGAGTAGTCGTTGAACCCGTCGCCCTTGCTCAGGTGCATAACCGTGGCCATCACCATGGTGCCGAGCAGCAGCGCGCAGGCCCAGCGGAAAAACAGGCCCAGCGCCAGCAGCTGCCCGCCTACGGCCTCGGCAAACGCGGCCAGAAACCCCCAGAAAGCCGGTGCAAAATCAAGGCCGACCAGTTTCATCACGCCCCCGATTTCGGCCCAGGCGGCCGAACCACCCGTGAGCTTGGGGTAGCCGTGCACGGTAAACATAAAGCCGATGCCCACGCGCAGCAGCAGCAACCCCAGATCATGCGTGCGGTAGCGGTTCTCAAACAACGTCATGTGCGGGCGGGCGGCGGGCAGGCCGCCAACAAGAGGTTCAACCAAAAGATATACGCTCGGCCGTATATTCGGCCGGCAAAGTACAGTTTTTTACGGCTTTGTGCAATTGCCCCGGCCCGGCTCCAGGTGGTAGCGGCAGCAACTGCTTTTTGCCCGTTTCGCGCTAGTACAGCACAATACCCGTGATGCGGGCGGCAGTAGGAATGGCGGCCGGAGCCAGGTGCTGGTTGGCGCCGGCCGGCAGCGAGTTGGGGTCAATCAGCCAGGCCAGGCGCACCTGGCCCGATACGGCGGCCAGCCCGAACGGCGTGTCGCGCAGCCGGGTAAAGCCCAGGTTCTGGCGGGCGGCCCCGAAGGGCGAGCCTACCCCGATACCCTCGGCCGTACGGTATTGCGGATCGGTGATAAAGATGCGCTTCAGCACCAGGCCACTGCCAGCCAGCGGGGCGAAAAACAGCCGCGTAGCGGGTGCCTCGGGCCGGCTGGCATCGAGCAGGCCCAATACCTGCTGGCCGGCCTCGCCTGGGCCGGGCCGGAGCTGGCCGGCGGGCACCAGGGCCCGCAGCTCCTTTTCTGAGAGGCCCGGCCGCAGCCGCCCAGCCCGGCCAGGGCTCACCAAATGCAGCGAATCGGGTACCGGGGCCCCGGCAACAGGGGCCGCTACGCCGGGCTGCCGGGCCACCGGTGCCTGGCCGGGGGAACCCGCCGGAAGGCCGTCGGCGGCTACAAAGGCTGGGGCAGAAGTGCCCGGTTCGGAGGTGGTGCCCTGGCAGCCGGCCAGCAGCAGGGCTGCCAGGGCCAGCGTGGCAGCGCGGGGCCGGCTACCTGAAAAAGAAGTCAGCATGAGGCACTATACGCTCCGCGAAGCAGCGAGTTTGGAAACATCCGGCCGCCGGGGCCGTTTGCTTTCACAGTGGCAGCTGCCACCGAGCTCCCTTTATGTCTCCTCTAATTCCATTGCCCGTGCCAGCCCAAACTCCTGCCAAGCCCCTTATCCTTATCTCCAACGACGACGGCATTACGGCCCCCGGTATTGCTACGCTTGTGCGCGTAATGCGCCGGCTGGGCGAAGTAGTGGTGGTAGCGCCCAACTCGCCCCAGTCGGGTATGGGCCACGCCATAACCATCGGCAAACCCCTGCGCCTCGACCCCAGCCCTATTTTTGAGGGTGTTGAAGCCTACGAGTGCAGCGGTACGCCCGCCGACTGCGTGAAGCTGGCCAAGCACCAGGTGCTCAAGGACCGCCGCCCCGATCTGGTCGTGTCGGGCATCAACCACGGCTCCAACTCGGCCGTGAACGTGCTGTATTCGGGCACCATGTCGGCGGCCATTGAGGCGGCCATTGAGGGGCTGCCGGCCATTGGCTTCTCGCTCTGCGACTATGGCCACGAAGCCGACTTCTCGCACACCGAGGAATGGGTGGAGCGGCTGGCCCGCCAGGCCCTGGAGCACGGTATTCCGGCCGGCACGGCCCTGAACGTGAACATTCCCCGCAAATCCGACCAGCCTATTGCCGGGGCCATGCTCTGCCGCCAGGCCCGGGCCAAGTGGCAGGAAGAGTTCGACCTGCGCCACGACCCCTACAAGCGGCCCTACTACTGGCTTATCGGCTCGTTTGTGAACGAGGACCCGGGCCAGGACACCGACGAGTACGCGCTGGCCAACAACTACGTTTCCATCGTGCCCTGCCAGTACGACCTGACCTCGAAGGCCGGTTTGCGCCAGATGAGCGACACCTGGGACCTGAGCGCCATGCCTGCGCCCGCGGGCCAGCCGCTGCCCGTGGCCGCACTTGGCAGCGCTACACCCGCCCCCGGCGTAACGCCGGAGCGGTAAGCTACTCGCTTAGTGAACTGCCACCATAGCAGCGTACGCCGTTTCGCGCAGCAGGCGACGTAAGCTCTTCCGCTTTACAGTTGTACACTCAATAAAGTATAAAGCCCCTGACGCCAGCGCGGACGTCGGGGGCTTTGCGTTTACTAGCGTTTCCTGTTGGTGAAAAATGGTTTTACCGCTTGCCTAAGGCGCCACCTGTCCGTCCTGTATATAGAGTAGAGCAGTGCACTCAGCCACTTATTGATGCCTGGGCCGCTTTACCAACGATACGTGTTTGGGCACGGTGGTGCGGGCCGGCTTGCGCACAACGAGCACGGCGGCGGGCCGGCGGATAACAACGACAGGCGGGCGCGGCAGCCAGCGCACGGCCAGCCAGAACAGCACCAGCAGCAAGGCCAAGCCCAGCAACAGCTTTTTTATGGGCACAGTTATGACAGAAGATGGGGGTGGGAAGGATGCCAGCGAAATTATCCGCCCCGCATGAAGCCCGCGTGAACCTGCCTCTGTCCTTTAAGGCAGCCAGAGTGTGAACGTGGTGCCCCGGCCTTCCTCCGATTCCACCGTCAGCCCGGCCTTATGGAACTCGGCAATGGTTTTGGCAATGGGCAGCCCCAGCCCGTAGCCCTCGGGGGCCGAGGCGCCGGCCTGAAACCGCCGGAACCGGTCGAACAGGTGGGGAAGGTGGCGGGCGGCAATGCCCGGGCCGGTGTCGGTAATGGCCAGCTGGTAGCCGCCACGCGGCCCCGGCCGGCCCCGCACCGTGATGCTGCCGGCAAAACGGTTGTACTTGATGGCGTTGCTGATCAGGTTGAAAACCAGCGTAAAGAGCAGCGTGCGGTTGGCCTGAGGCAGCACATAATCGGGGCGCAGGTCTTCCAGCAAATGAATCTCGCGCTGGGCCAGGCGGTCTTCCAGCTCGTTCACCACTTCGGCCAGCACCACGGCCACCGATACGGCCTCGTCGCGTAGGAACTGCTCGTTTTCGATGTTGGCAATGAGCAGCAGCGTTTTCACCGTGTTGCGCAGCCGGTAAAGCGTCTTTTGCGACTCTACAATTTTAAGCGAGTGGGCGTCGCTGAGGGTCGGGTCCTGGAGCATGTTCTCGAACCTGGATTGCAGAATGCTGACCGGCGTGAGCAACTCGTGCGACACGTTGCTCATAAACTCGCGCTCCTTTTCGAAGGCCGACTGAATCTGGCGCATCATGTCGCTGAGGCTGTCGTCGAGGCGGCGAAAGTCGGTGGTGGTGGTGGGCAGGGGCTCGTAGGAGAAGGCCGAGGGGTGCTGCACGCCCTGCAGCTTGCGCACAATGAGGCGGTGCAGGGGCCGCAGCAGGTAGTGGGCGAAGGCGGCATCGGAGAGAATCGTAATCAGCGCCCCCACCACGAGCAGCCACAGGGCCATGCGCCGCAGCGTAGCCGTGAGCAATTCCACCGTCGCCAGCGACGAACCGATTTCGAGGCGGTAGGGGTGGCCGTTCGTGCTGAATTGCCGGCTCAGAATCCGGAAGTCCTCCACCTTATTGTCTACCTGCCGGGGCTCGTCGAAAATGCGGGCCGGCGGCGGCGGGGTGCTGGCGGCGGCGGCGAGCGGCGTAAGGGTAATGTATTCCTGTTTGAGGATATTGTAATCGGCGTACTGCTCACCCTGCACAAAGGTCGAAATACCGTCGCGCCGGATAAGGTCCAGTACCTGCGCGTACTTCTCGCGTAGCTGCTCGTCGGTGTGGCCCACGGCCACCCGGCTCATAATGGGCGGAATCAGCACCACCCCCAGCAGCACCAGCAGCAGCTTCGATAAGGCGTTGAAAAGGGCCAGCTTGGCTTCGAGGCGCATACTTGTTGTGCAGAGAATTCAGGAACCTGGGGACTTAACGGAACGTCATTCTGCGCACCACTCAGCCCTTAATCGAATAGCCGATGCCGCGGACGGTTTCGAGGAAGTCGGCGGGGGCGAACTGGCTGAGCTTCTTGCGCAGGTTCTTGATATGCACGTCGATGTAGTTGGAGTCGGAGTCGTCTTCGAGCACGTTGCCCCACAGGTGCTCGCCGAGCTGCAGGCGGGTGAGCACGCGGTTGCGGTGCAGTAGCAGGTAGTGCAGCAAGTCGAACTCCTTTTTGGTCAGCGGCACATCGTGGCCTTCGTGGCGCAGGGTGCGGCCGGTGGCATCGAGCTCGAAGCCTGCGCCAAAGGCCATTTCCTGGCGCTTCAGGCCGAATTTGCGGCGCGTGATGGCCTGCATGCGGCTCTGCAGCTCAAGCAGCGAGAAGGGCTTGGGCAGGTAGTCGTCGGCGCCCAGGTCGAGCCCTTTCACGCGGTCGTCGATGGCACCGCGGGCCGTGAGGATGATGAACGAGGCTTCCTGGCGCTCGTTCTGGCGGGCTTCGCGCAGCAGATCAAGGCCGTCGCCGCCGGGCAGGCCCAGGTCGAGCAGCACAAAATCGTAGTTATTGACGAATATTTTCTCGGAGGCCTCGGCGTAGGTGTAGGCCGAATCGACCAGGTACTGCGACTCAACCAGAAACTGCTGCACTTCCTGGTGCAGGCTCTTTTCGTCTTCTACCAGCAAAACGTGCATAGCGGGCAAGGGGCTAAATGAAGCCCCAACTTACGCACCCGGCCGTGAAGGACCGATGAACGCCGCCCCAAACTACGGTAGTACTTGCCCGAAAAGGAGCCCCGTCACCTGGCAACCTGCCCGCCGACTGCGTATGTTGGGGCTCGACTCCGCCCACCCAACCGCTCCGCCGCTCGCCTTCCTATGCCATCCGGCCCCGCTACCCCGCCGCTTTTCGTCAGCATTATCATTCCCACCTTCAACGAAGGCAGCCACATCGGCCGGCTGCTGGCCCACCTGCGTGCCATCTGCGGCCCCGATGCGGCCGTGGAAATTGTGGTGGCCGACGGCGGTAGCTCCGACGCCACAGCCACCGAAGCTGCCGCCCACGGGGCTCGGGTGCTGGCCTGCCCGCGCCGGGGCCGGGCCGCCCAGCTCAACCACGGCGCGGCCCACGCCCGCGGCCAACTCCTGTACTTCCTGCATGCCGATTCGCTGCCGCCCGCCACGCTACTGCCCGATTTGCGCGCCGCCGTGGCCGCCGGGGCCGCCGCCGGCTGCTACCGCCTGCGCTTCGACGAGCCGCACTGGTTTCTGGCCGCCAACGCCTGGTTTACGCGCTTCAACTTCAACGGCATCCGCTACGGCGACCAGAGCCTGTTTGTGCAGCGGGCCGTGTTTGGGCAGGCCGGGGGCTACTGCGAGCAGTTGCAGCTACTCGAAGACCAGGAAATTGTGGGCCGGCTGCGGCGCTGCGGCCCGTTTCGGGTGCTGCCGGGCTACATTATCACCTCAGCCCGGCGCTACCGCCGCAACGGTATTTACCGCCTGCAGGGTATTTTTGCGCTGGTTACGGGCTTGTACTGGCTCGGGGTTTCGCAGCCCCGGCTGGTGCGGGTGTACAAGCGGCTGGTGCGGGAATAGGGGAGGCAAGCTGAGAAGCTATAAAATGAGTTTGAGGCGCTTTTTAGGCGCTTTTATAGCCTGCTTCCTGCGGCTCATTTCACCTCTGCCAGAAAGCCACGGGTGCAATTTTGCGGATACTTCATTCCCAAATTCTTCAGTCACAATCCCGTTGTTCCTAAATACCCGTGCAGCCCTGATATAGTGCCGAGGTCGACCTCTTCGGCTTGGCTCTAGCGCATGAGCAGGGGCTGGGGTTATCATATAGCGCCCAGCGGAGCTAATTGGTAGCGCCGCCATGTGTGGCTACCAATTAGCTCGAGGGTGTTCCAGCGTGGTCATTGTTGAGGCAACCGGTCCGCGGGTTGTTTAAGCCAAGCGAATCGCAAAGTAAAAGTCGGCTTCTGTCTTCAACTTCGTTAATATGCCCATGCTAACTATGGCTGTAAATAAGCTCACTACAGCTTAGCCGCTGATTGCCACTTTTGTTATAACTGCTACTTGGTTATGTTGAAATGCGTTTCCGCCTTGCTTGCCACGCCGGTTGCCCGTGTGGCGCTGCTACTTACCTTGAGCGCCGGACTAGGGCATGCAGCATATGGCCAGCTCATCTTTGGTTCACCGGCTAGCTATCAGGCCGGCAGCTACCCCCACAGCGTAGTGGTGGCCGATTTTAACGCCGATGGCCGTCCCGATCTGGTTACTGCTAATAATGGTGGTGGTAACGTGTCGGTGCTGCTGGCGCTGGTCGGGGGCGGTTTTGCGGCACCCCGCGATTACCGTACCGGTAGCGGCACCAACAGCGTGGCAACGGCCGATTTCAACGCCGACGGCCGCCCTGACTTGGTTACGACCAACGAAGATGACAACAGCGTGACGGTGTTGATGGCCCAGGCCACGGGTGGTTTCGCGTCGGCCGTGAGCTACCCAACCGACCGCAAGCCTAACGGTGTAGTGGTGGCCGATTTCAACGGGGATGGTCGCCCCGACCTGGCCACGGCCAACAACTACGGCGACAATGTATCGGTGCTATTGGCGCAGGCCACCGGTGGTTTTGCGCCAGTTGTGAGCTACCCAACTGTCATTTACCCCATCGGGCTAGTGGTGGCCGATTTCAATGATGACGGTCGCCCCGACTTAGTTACCGCCAGCGGCGATGTTGTAGCGGTGCTGTTAGCCCAAGCCAGTGGGGGCTTCGCGACATCTCAGTTCTATAACACCGATGCCTACGCCCAGGGTCTGGCGGTAGGCGATTTCAACGGCGATGGCCGCCCCGACCTGGCGGTGAGCAGCTACTTCGACAGCAAGGTGTCGGTGATATTAGGACAAGCCGGAGGGAGTTTTGCGGCAGCCGTAAAGTATGACGTTGGTACCAGTCCGCGGGGCGTGGTGGTGGGTGACGTTAACGGCGACGGCCGCCTCGATTTAGTCGTGGCCAACTATGGAAGTGGTACGATATCGGTGCTGTTAGCTCAGGCTACGGGCGGCTTTGCGCCTGCCGTTGCCCACTCGGCCGGCTACTATCCTTGGGATATGGCGGTAGCTGACCTGAATGGAGACGGCCGTCCCGATCTGGCAGTGGCTAACGGAGTTAGCAGCCTGGGGGTTTCGGTGCTGTTGAATAAGTCTTCATTGCCTTTGGCCTCTGTACCTGCCCTTTCGGCAGCGGTACAAATATTTCCTAATCCGACTACGCGCCGCTTTACTGTACAGGTGCCGGGCATAACGGGTGCTACTCTGGTAGAGGCCACTTTGTTCAATGCACTGAGCCAGCCAGTGCGCCATCAGTCAGTCCGGCTCCCTGGTACCGGTACCAGCTTCGATATGTGGGCGGGAGAACTACCTGCGGGTGTGTACTCACTACGACTGACAGCCGGTACCGTCAACCTCACGAAGCGCGTGGTGCTGCACTAGCGGATGGCTATTATGTTGGAACTGGTGTGGTGAAAGTTCACTGGCAATACCGCTCCTGCGTCTAACATATTAACCGTCGAACCCGAATGAGCTTGAGCATCTGGTTCACCACATTTGTCTCGGGGGCATATTGAGAGAAAGCCCGACTTTCTAAACAGCTTCGTCATTTCAGATACGCGCTCAGCTCCGATACCGAACTGATGCCCAGCTGCTCGGCCTGTTGGCGGCGCATGAGCAGCGCGTAGGTATTGTTGAAGCCCAGCGGGGCCAGCCATTCCAGCTGGTAGCGGCGGCGGTACTCGCGGCGCACGTAGGCCAGCACGGCGGCCGGGTCGGGGCCCAGCGAATCGAGGACGGCGGGCGGGGGCTGGAGCACCACCAGCAGGCCGGTGCCGCTGTATTCGGGGTAGAGGTCGATGGCGCCGGTGCGCAGCGCGTCGGCGCAGATGCTGGTGCCGCCCAGGCCCGTTTTGGCCTCTACGCCCAAGTTAGTATTACCCCTAATCAGGGCCGCGTAGAGCTCGGCCAGGATGTACTGCTCGCCGAAAATCTTGGAGCCCAGCCGGATGGTGGCCCCGGTAGCCGGCTGCGGTTCGCGCCACAGCCCGCGGCGGCGCAGAAAATCGTGGGCCACGGCCCGGGGCGTTTCGTGGCGGATATCGACCCGGTAATTCAGCTCCGTCATCACCGAATCGGAAAGCTGGCCGGCCAGTTGGGCCAGGGCGGGGGCCAGCTCGGGGTGGGCTTGCAGGGTCTGGCGGCGCACCACCGGGGCGGCCTGGTAGGGCGGGAAGGCGTGGCGGTCGTCGCGCAGCACCCGCAGGTCGTAGGCCCGGATGCGGCCGTCGGTGGAATAACCGTCAATCAGGTCCACGTCGCCGCTACGGGCGGCCTCGTACACCAGGGCGGGCGCCAGCACTACTGAGGCCGGGTAGAGGCCGTAGAGCCGGCGCAGGCCCGGCAGCCCATCGGAGCGGCCCACAAACTCGGGGCTGAAGCCGGCCAGCAGCTTGGAAGTGGCGCGGGGCAGCAGGTACAGGCCCGCCAGCAAAGGCAGCGCCAGCAGCAGGGCCCGGCCGGCCCAGGCCAGCCGCCGCCCGCGCAGGTGCTGCACGCCCGCCAGGGCGGCATCAAACAACAAGGCCAGCGCCGCGGCCGGAATGGCACCGGCCAGAATCATGGTCGGGTTGTTCAGGGCAATGCCGCCGAAGATGAATTCGCCCAGCCCGCCCGCCGCCACGTAGGCCGCCAGCGTGGCCACGCCCACGTTTATAACGGCCGCCGTGCGGATGCCGGCCAGCAGCACCGGCAACGCCAGCGGCAGCTCCACGCGGCGCAGCACCTGCCCATCCGTCAGGCCCAGGCCGCGGGCGGCGTCCACCACGGCGGCATCTACGCCCTGCACGCCCGCCACCGTGTTGCGCACAATGGGCAGCAGCGAGTACAGAAACAAAGCCAGAATAGCCGGTCCCGGCCCAATGCCCAGCACCGGAATCAGGAAGCCCAGCAGCGCAATGCTCGGAATGGTTTGCAGTACCCCGGCCCCGCCCAGCACCCAGGGCGCCAGCCGCGGCCGGCGCGTGAGCAGCAGCCCCAGTGGCACGCCCACCGCCACGCCCGCCAGCAACGACGCCGCCGTGAGCCCGATGTGTTGCAGCGTTTGCTGCCCCAGCTTGTCGGCCTGCGCCTGCCAGAAGGCGAAAAGTTCGGTGAGGATGCTCAAGGGGAGAGGGTGCGGATGGTAAGAGGATGCTGTTTGAGAATCAGAAGAACGTCCTGCTGAGCTTGCCGAAGCATCTCTACCGCTTCGTTGCACTGGTTAATCCAACGAAGCGGTAGAGGTGCTTCGCTAAGCTCAGCAGGACGTTCTTAATTGGGTTGGAATACTCTCTAAACAACTCAATGTTTATGCTTCCGTCGCCAGCCGCCGTACGGCCCTGCCAAAGGCAGCCATAAGCGTAGCGTAGGTAAGAGGCCGGGCAGTGCTTTCCGACAGCTGCACCCAGACTGTCGGCTCGCCGGCAGCGGATGTTGAGGTATTGCTCAGCTGCTCCAGCGCCTCCTGTACCGATGCAGTAGGAGGAAGGGGGCTACTGGTTGATTCGATGGTGCTTACGAATTGTTTTTCGTCCGCCGCCGGCAGCTCAGTCAGCACGTCAGTCAGTCGCAGAGCCCGCAGTTGCAAGGCCAGCTGCTCGGCGGCGAAAAAGCGGCGCACGAAGTCATTGGCGGGGCGTAGCAGCAGCTCGCGGGGCGGGCCCAGCTGCTGCACCCGGCCGGCGTCGAGCAGCAGAATCTGGTCGGCCAGCTCGAAGGCCTCGGTTACGTCGTGCGTCACCAGTACCACCGTGGTGCGGCGCAGTTCGGGCAGCTCCCGAAACTCGCGCCGGATGCTGGCCCGCGTAATCGGGTCGAGGGCCCCGAAAGGCTCGTCGAGCAGCACAACGGGCGGGTCGGCGGCCAGGGCCCGGGCCAGGCCCACGCGCTGCTGCTGGCCCCCCGAAAGCTGGCTGGGACACTGGCCTGCGAATCGCTCGGGCGGCAGGTGCAGGCGGTTCAGCAGCTCCGCGGTGCGGGCCGCTATTATGGCCGGGGCATAGCCCAGCAGCTGGGGTACCACGGCCACGTTTTCGGCCACCGTGTAGTGGGGTAGCAGGCCCACTTGCTGAATAACGTAGCCGATGCCCCGGCGCAGTAGCTCCGGGGGCTGGCTGCGCACGTGCTGGCCATTGATGAGCACCACGCCGCTATCGGGCTCTACGAGGCGGTTGAGCATGCGCAGCAGCGTGGTTTTGCCGCAGCCGCTGGGCCCCAGCAGCACCAGCGTCTCGCCCGCCTCTACCCGAAACGACACGTCCTGCACCGCCGTGTGGCTCCCGTAGCGCTTGGTCAGGTTCCGGACTTCAATAGCGGGTTCGGGGGTGGGCATAGGTAGGCTGGTTGAGGAAGAGGCGGGCTGCGCAAGCAAAAGGCCCTCCCGTTGCCGGAAGGGCCTTGCTGCTACTACTGATGGCCCGCCCGAAATGTTTGGCTGAAGCGGGGGCGTAAAACATTCGGTGGCTACTCTTTCACCACCTTCAGCACGGTTGTCTGGCCATCCACTACCACCCGGGCCAGGTACAGGCCGGCTGGTAGAGCCGCCAAACCAGTCAGCTCCAGCGTGGCCGACTGGCCGGGCCGCTCAAACGTGCGCTGGTGAACCACGCGGCCAGTAAGCGTGCTGAGCTGTACCCGTACGCTGGCCGGGGCTTCCCCAGTGCCAGACACCAGCAGCTTCAGCGAGCCGCCGAAGGGGTTGGGGGCCGCCGTAACCCGCGCCGTACCGGCCGCTGAAGCCAGCGTTGCTACCGCCGAGTACGTGCTGGTTCCATCTAGGTCGAGCTGATGCAGGCGGTAATAGCGGGCGCCCGCTTGGCTGGTGTTGTGGCGAAACGTGTACCGCTGGGCCGCAACAGTGTTGCCGGCCGCTTCCACCCGGCCCACCACCGCAAAGTCGCGGCCGGTGGTGCTGTACTCCACCTCAAAGGCGGCCGAATTAACCTCTTGAGCCGTGTTCCAGGTCAGGTCGGAATACGTGGCCTTACCCTGTCCACCAAAAAAGGTGAGCGTAACGGGCAGCGGGTTGCGCAACTCCGCCGCATCAGTGTTGTAGGCCACAAAAGCCAGGTCGCTGTTGCCGTTTATGTTGAGGCGGAATTTGCGGATGGAAGCCACATTGGCACCGGTAATACCAAAGGCGCCGAAGTCGCCGGCCCACAGCCGGATAGGCCGCTCGCTGTTGGTAAAGCCGGACGTGAGCGTCATAGGGTTACTGCTGGCCTCATAAAAATCGGCTATCCAGTTGCCTACCACCGGCAGGTTGCTCACGTTAATAGACACTGAATTTCCTATTATCTGGTCATTGGCGTCCAGAAACTGGTATACATCCTGGGCCCCGCCTGGGGAGGCAATCTGCGTAACGATAATGTCGGGGTTGCCATCGTTCAGCGACGTAATCTTGACGCTGTTAATACCAAAATCGACCTTGCCGGCCGGCACATTAGCCACGCCCGTCCCCAGGTCGAGGCCATTTAGGCCGTCGCGCAGGTAGGGGGAGAGGTTGCCGGCGGGTGGGGGCACGCTGGGGCCATTATTTACGTTATCGTAGAGTTGCCCCAGCGCGACTTTGGTGTTGCTGCCGATGGTACCCTCAATGCTGAGTACCGGCAACGCCTGGTATTCACTTTTTACATATAGAATGCCTTTTTCGTCCAGCTTGGCATTGTTGACCCGGGTAGAGAAAATGTTTGCCCCGATCTTGAAGGCCAGTAAGTTATGGGAGTTATCGGGCTTGAGCGCGTTAGTGGCCGCATTGCCGGTGGTGCCCGAGCCACTTCGCCAGAAACCCCCGAAATCGGTAATGATTTCCGTTACGCCATTGGCTACCTGTGCCTGTGCGGGATGATATGCCAGCCAGCTAGCCAGCGCTACAAGGGAAAGTATTGCTTTTTTCATATTAACCGGAACAATCGGATAGAGGCGGAAAAGAGAACAGCCAGAGGCTACACCATACAAATTTATACGATAGCCAGATAATACTATCGTTTTTACGACAAAGATCCAATAGCGCTTGTTTGAGCCGGATTCTAGCCCGTTAAATAATTCTGAAGCCTTCGGTCGGCCCCTACGTCGCCGGTCAGTGGGCCGGAGCCATAGTCGCGTTGATGAGTAGCTTTACAAGCGAACAGTGCCAAGTTGGGTCCATAGGCGTCCTAATTACTGGTCCTTGCTGCTGAAACACGAAAAACGGCCCTTACTACTATGAAACTACTGCCCGTCCTTCGCCTTCTGCTTGTTGCCACCCTGTTGCTTGGCGTAGCGGGTGCCTGCGTGCGCAAAGCCGCTCCGGTAGCCACGCCCACAGGCCCCGAAACCCGGGTGTACGTGGTGCGCCACGCCGAAAAAGACCTCACGCCCGGTCTCACCGACCCAGCCCTGATGCCTGAGGGCCAAGCCCGCGCACAGGCGCTGGCCGCGGCTATTCCGCGCCAGACTCGCCTGAGTGCCGTTTTCAGTACCGATACCAAGCGTACCCGCACCACGGCCCAGCCCCTGGCCGCGGCCCGCGCCCTGCCAGTATTGCTCTACGACGCCCGCGACCTGCCCGCGCTGGCCGCCCGCATCCGCCGCGACTACCCCAGCCAAAACGTACTGGTCGTGGGCCACTCCAATACCATGCTCGAAACCGTGGATGCCCTGGGTGCCCCCCGGCCCGTGCCCGGCATACCCGACGAAGCCTACGATTACCTGCTGGAAGTGCGCCTGCCCACCGACGCTGCCCGGCCAGCTACGGCGGTAGCCCACCACTATGGCGTGCGCAGCCACTAGCCGCCGCCGGCCGGCTGCAACCCTGCGGCCCGCTTATGCTTCTATTAACCACTTTGCCGCTTTCTCTTCCGTCCCTCTTTCTCCCATGATGCGAACTGTTCTTCTCCGCCGCACCCTTGCGCTGGCGCTGCTACTTTCTGCCGCCCCGCTGGCCACGCGGGCCCAGACGGTTCCCTCCGCCACCGACTCAGCTAATATCCGCCGTATCTATAATGAGGCTCTCGCCCAGGGGCAGAGCTACGAGAATCTGCGCTACCTCACCGGCCAGATTGGTGCCCGCCTCAGTGGCTCGCCCCAGGCCGCTCAGGCCGTGCAGTGGGGCCAGACGACCATGGAAAAACTCGGCCTCGACCGCGTGTACCTGCAGGAAGTGATGGTGCCCCACTGGGTACGCGGCAAGCCCGAGAAAGCCAGCATCCGGGGCGATAAGGGCAAGGGCGTGAGCCTGAACGTGGCGGCGCTGGGCGGCTCGGTGGGCACCGGTGGCAAGCTGCGGGCCGGCGTGGTGGAGGTGCAAAGCCTGGCCGAGCTGGCCGCTCTGCCCGAGGCCAGGGTGAAGGGCAAGTTCGTGTTCTTCAACCGCCCCATGAACCCGCTATACGTGGAAACTGGCCAAGCCTACGGCGAAGCCGGCGACCAGCGCCGCTCCGGGGCCGCTGCTGCCGCCAAGCGTGGGGCGGTGGGCGCCCTCGTGCGCAGCCTCACGCTCGCCCACGACGACCTGCCCCACACCGGTACCATGAGCTACCAGGAAGGCGTAACGCAGGTGCCCGCCGCCGCCCTCAGCACTATGGGCGCCGACGAACTCAGCCAGCTGCTCAAGGCAGACTCGAAGCTGACCGTGGAGCTGGAAATGAGCTGCCAGACCCTGCCCGACGTGAAAAGCTACAACGTTGTCGGCGAAATCAAGGGCTCAAAGTACCCCGACCAGATTATCACCGTGGGCGGCCACCTCGACTCCTGGGACCTGGGCCAGGGTGCCCACGACGATGGCACGGGCTGCGTGCAAAGCATGGAAGCACTACGCTTGCTGAAGGCCACCGGCCTGCGCCCCGAGCGCACCGTGCGGGCCGTGCTGTTCATGAATGAGGAAAACGGCAACCGCGGGGGCCTTAAATACGCCGAGCTGGCCAAGGCCAGCAACGAAAACCACCTGGCTGCTATCGAGTCCGACGGTGGCGGCTTCACGCCCAGGGGCTTTAATATCGAGGCCGCTCCGTCCGTGGTGCGCAAAATAGTGGCCTGGCAGCCTCTCTTTGCGCCTTACGGTAGCGGCCTGCTCGCACCGGGCCACGCCGGTACCGATATCGGTCCGCTAAAAGGGCAGGCAAAAGCCCTGGTCGGCTACGATTGCGACTCGCAGCGCTATTTTGATATCCACCACACCGCCGCCGATACCTTCGATAAGGTGAACCGCCGCGAGTTGGAACTGGGCGGCGCCAGTATGGCTGCGCTGGTGTATCTGCTGAGTAAATACGGTCTTTAACGGCCCCACCGCGGAGTAACTACGCCGCAATAAAAATGCCCGGCTGCCTTCATGGCAGCCGGGCATTTTTGGGTATAAACCTACCGGATATATTATTCGGCAGCGGCGTTTTTGCGCGGCCGGCCGGGGCCTTTGCCGGTGCCATTAGCAGCACGCGGCTTGCGCTCTTTCTTCTCAATTTTGTAGCCGGGCTCCAGCATGGCATTCAGCTCATCCATCATGCTGTTGATTTTAGAAGCCTGCTTGCGAACCTGGGTCAGCAAAGCATGATTGTCTTCGGCGCCGTTGAGAATTTCCTGGAGCTTATTGAGGTCGTTGGTTGCCATTAGAGAAAATGATTGGTTGGAAAGTTGAGGAGTTACAAAGTTGCCTGTTTATTTTTATTCCAGCAAGTGAGTAGCGATTAATATAATTTCGATACGAAAGAAAAAATAAAATGGCTGAGAGAAAGAGCATAAGAAATGATTTATAAAAAGGCAGCAGCCTGCTCAATCCGGAATAGTATCCAGGTCAAGCAGGCTGCTGCCTTTTTCAATGCGATATAAGCTCAGTCGGCCAGCTATTTAAATGCTGACTAGTATGGTGTAGACAATATTGTGAATCTGCGATAAACACTCCAGTTTCGATTAGCGGAACCAGCAAATTGCTGGTGGAAAGCGGGTTAGTTCTGCTCCAAAATCTGAAATAGCTCGTCGAGTTTGGGCGTCAGAATAATCTCGGTGCGACGGTTGAGGGCCTTGTTGCCAGGCGTATCGTTGGGGGCTATAGGCATGTATTGGGCCCGGCCCGAAGGGGTTACCTGCGAGTCGGAGAGGCCGGATTCGGTCAGAATACGCGTGATTTCGGTGGCCCGCAGCACGCTCAAATCCCAGTTATCCTTCGCTCCGTTTACTACGCCGCGTACCGGCACATTATCGGTGTGGCCTTCTACCAGCACGTTTACATCTTGGTTGCCTTTGAGGGCAGCGGCCAGCTTCTTGAGTGCTTCCTGGCCCTTTGGGTCTACTTTAGTTGAGCCCGATTTAAACAGCAGTTGTTCGGAAAGTGACACATACACTTTGCCGTTTTTTACATTAACCTGCAAATCCTGGGCATTGAAACCGAGTAGTGCATCACCTACTTTCTGACGCAAAGCCTTCACTGCTGCCTCTTTTTGGTCGAGCACGCGCTGCATTTCAGCAATACGCTCTTCCTTGGTTCGCAAATCAGTGGAAAGCTGCGAATTTTCCTGTTGCGCCCCGCTCAAACTTTGGTTGAGTTGATTTACCTGCTGATTTTTGGAGAGTAAATTACTGCGCAGTGATTCTTCGTTGCGGGCTTTTTCATTTTCGAGGGCAGATTTCTCAACCTGTAGCTGGTCGCGAGCCTGAGCGGCATCCTGGTATGAGCGTTGTGCCGCGTCGAACTTTTTCTGCGATACGCAGCTGGCCGAAGCAAATAGCAGGGCCGCGCCGCAGAGCACTTTTGGGAAAGCGGAAGAAACTAAAATGGACATAGTAAAGGAAAAAATAAATGAACGAAGCGAAGGGGAAATCTGCGGCGAAAACTATCACCTGCAACAATATTGCTACAACGGCTCAACGGTAGTGCTGGTTGCCGGCTTGCTGGGGCCAACACGTCGGCAAACGGGGCTTTATTGTACCTTCGAAGCCGAAAACAGATTTTAGGTAAGTAAGCATTGCGGTTCCGTTGGCATCTGACTTTATTGCTGGGGTTACTGGCCTGGCTGCCGGCTACCGCGCAACGGCCCGCCGCCCCGGCTGCCCGCTACTGGGTTACGTTCCGCGATAAGGGGGGCCAGACGCTGCAACCGGCCACGTACTTTGATGCGGCCGCGCAGGCCCGCCGCCGCCGCCAGCACCTGCCCGCCTTCGATAGCACTGACCTGCCGGTCCGTCCCGACTACCTGGGACGGGTGCGGACACTCACCGATTCGGTTACGCTCGTCAGCCGCTGGTTTAATGCCGTGGCCTGCCTGGCCAGCCCGGCCCAGGCGGCTCAGCTCCGCCGGCTACCCGGCGTGCGCCGGGTGGAGGCCTGGCCCGTCCATCCGCTACTCGCCGCGCACCGTCCGTCTGCCGCCGGCCCGTTACCTGTCCGCCTACCTGCGCCCCTTACGCCCGCCGACTTGGCGCTGGCGCGCCGGCAGACGGCCGCACTTGGGGCTGCTGAGTTCCGGCGGGCCGGGCAGCAGGGGCAGGGCCTGCGCATTGCCGTGTTCGACGTAGGCTTCCGCGGTACCGATACGCACCCGGCCTTCGCGCATTTGTATCGTCGCCAAGCCATAGCGGCTACCTACGACTTCTTGCGGCGCGCCCCCGACGTGTACCGGGGCGGCACCCACGGTACCGAGGTACTCTCGTGCCTGGCTGGCCAGTTGCCCGACAGCACTTTTCTGGGCCTGGCCCCGGCCGCCGAGTTTCTGCTGGCCCGCACCGAGCAGCAGGGCCGCGAGCGGTACGCCGAGGAAGAGGCCTGGCTGGCGGCTGCCGAGTGGGCCGACCGCCACGGGGCCGACATCATCAACTCTTCGCTGGGTTACACCGACCGCCGCTACTTCCCGGAGCAGATGGACGGGCGCACCAGCCTGGTGGCCCGGGCCGCCGCAATGGCCGTGCGCAAGGGCATGCTGGTAGTGAATGCGGCCGGCAATGCCGGCGACGACCCCAACTGGCGTAGCATTGGCACCCCCGCCGATGCCGACTCGGTGCTGACGGTGGGTGGCCTTGATCCGGACACCTTTCTGCACCTCGACTTCAGCAGTTACGGGCCCGCGGCGGGTGGGCGGCTCAAACCCAATCTGGCGGCCTTCGGGGTGGCCGTTACGGCCGTGCCGGGTGGTTTCGAGCGGGCCGAGGGTACTTCGTTTGCCAGCCCGCTGGTGGCGGGCTTCGCGGCCTGCGCCTGGCAGCAGCAGCGCGATTTGCCCGTAATGGCGCTGTTCGACCGCTTGCAGCAGGCCGGGCAGCTCTACCCATATTTCGATTATGCCCACGGCTATGGTCTGCCCCAAGCGGCCGCCTTCCGCGCCGTGGGCCCGCCGCCTGCGTTGCCGGCTCCAACCTTCGATTTCGTGGTCGCCGACTCGGTAGTAAGCGTTTTTATCCGGCCCGAGGCGGCCACCGTGCCCACCTACACATTGCCGCTACTGGCCGCTACTGCACCGCAAACCGCGTTGGGAGCAGTGGGGCCAGCGGCCGGAGCGCCTGCTGCCGCTACTGCGCCGGCGGCTCCGCTGTACTGGCAGCTGCGTGATGCCACGGGATTTATTGTGCGCTATGAAGTGCTGGAAGTAAGCCAGCGGGCGGTGCTGCGGGTACCGCTGCGGCAGCTGCCATCCGGCGGCACGTTGCGGGTGCATTTTCGGGGTTACACGGCTAGCTTTGAAGCTCCATGAGGCATAACCAACCCCTGCTGCGGCTACTGGCGCTGTTGCTGCTGGCCGCGCTGCCGCGCCTGGCTTCGGCCCAGCGGGTGCTGCTGCGCGCCGACCCGGCCACCGACACCATTCCCGGGCGTTACGGGCCCAACCGGGCTTTCTATCAGCACCTGTACCTGGGCTACACGGCCGTAACGGGCGCAGCGGCCGGTCCGGGAGCCAAGTTGCGCTACCCGCAGTCGGCCGAGTTGTTTGCCGGATTGCGCAACAAATGGCGCGTAACGGGCTCCACGGCGGTGGGCCTAGATGCGCGCTTCGCCTACCTGCGCTACCAGCTTCAGCAAAACAGCACCAAGCAGGTGCCCAACTCCCAACTGCACTACCGCGAGTCCTTGAACCTGACGCAGCTGCAACTGGAGCCTTTTGCGCGGCTCAGCTTCGGGCGGCGCGGCAACGTGGTGGGCAACTACCTCGATGTGAGTGCCTGGGGCGGCTGGGCGCTGGCCAGCAACCACAGCTACGAAGACCGGCCCGGGCAGGGGCAGGGAACCCGCACGCTTGTGCGCGAGGTGCGCCCGGCTTACCTGCGCCGCTGGAACTGGGGCCTGAGCACCCGTTTGGGCGCGGGCCGCTACGCCCTGTTGGCCCGCTACCGGCTCGCCGACACGTTCAGTGCCTCGGCCCCGGCGGCTTATCCCGAGCTGCCGCGCTGGCTACTGGGGCTGGAAGTGGGCATCTTCTGAGAATCAGCCAAAAAAATGCGACCACAGCAGCCTATCGGCTGGCATATTTCGTAGGTAGGTTCACTGAAGGCCAGGGCAGGCGCAAATGCGTCGCTACCGGCCGTTGGAAGTCACTTGATTTTGCTCAATAAATTGGCCGAATGCTGGGAAATCCCGAACTTTCGGGGCTGGAGCCTTTATAAAGGCTTGTTCAGCTGAATTACTGCCGCGTCTGCTTTTCCATGAAAAAACTGTTTATCCCCGTTGCCGGAGCCTTTTGCCTGTTGCAGCTGTCGTCTTGCCTCAACACGGAGCGTGAAGTGGCGACCTCCCGCAACACCGACCGTCAATTTACCCCCGGCCTGGAGGCCAACCGCGGCCGGGTAAGCGAGCGAACCGTATTGCGCACGGTGAATGCCAGCCACAACTTCTCGTCGCCCAAAGCCAAAGATACCTTTGTGCTACAGTTGCGCGGACCCAAAATCGTCACTTCGCGGGCATATTTCATCATCCTGAACAGCGAAGGCGACACGTTGCGCCAGGAGATTATGCCGGCCACGGTTCTGATGAGCGACCAGGATATGACCGATCCGCAAACGGCAACTGTGCGTGACAAAGAAATTGCGATTCTTCAGGGCATGAACAGCTTCTTCCGCGACGACCGGTTTGTGCAGCCGGCCGTGCCCAAAACAGCCGTGCAGCCCGAAAATGTGGATGCCCAGTCGTGGTCGTCGGTGAAGGCCGACACCCGGTCTATCGGCTTCGACTATTCTTCGGCCGACGGTCGGGAGCGGCGTTTGGCCTACTCCAAGGCCTTGAAGCGGGCCGTAGTTATTGCCGAATAAATGGCAGCTCAATCAACGCAGAAGCGCCCCCGGATTTATATCAGGGGGCGCTTCTGCGTTAGGCAATACCGTACAATTTCAAACAGCCAGAAATAAACCTGAGCCCCAAAGCAAGTCAGCAAAACGAACAAGCAAAGCGCTCCGTTTTTTGCTTTTCACTGTTTAGGGCATAACGAAGGCCAGATCGAAGCTGATGAGGTTGGCGTTGAAGTTGTTATTGCGCTGGTAATAGGCATAGCGCACATCGAGCGACTTGAACTTGGCCACCCTGCGGCCACCCTGGCCGTTGCCAAAGGGCGTTTTGAAGCGGCTGATGCCGTATACCGGCGAGTATCGCAGGCCCAGCCCGTACTTATTGGCCGAGAAAGCCGACAGATCGTAGTCGGACGTGTAATACTGCTCGGCAATGGAGTGCTGGGCGTAGGCGGCGAAATACTTGGCTGCCGTCTGGTTGTGGTAGCGGTAGAAGGGGTAGAGCACGAAGAAGGGCGTCACCTTAATGGGCGTTTCCAGCTCGAAGGTGTGGGCCGTGATGCCGAAGTTGTCGTTATAAAAGCGGTAAAAGCCGCGCAGCTGCACAAAATCGGAAGCAAAGTAGCTTACCCGCAGCGCCACCGGATACTTGAAGCGGTTTTGGGGCAGCTGCTCTACTTTGGGGGCCGTAATGCCCGGCTCACGGAAGTACACCCGGTGGAACGACGTACTCAGCAGCCCGTGCTGGTACACCAACTCGGTGCTGAGCGCCACCTGTAGCCGCTGGCTGAGCACCTGCGAGTATACCATCGACAGGTTGTAGCTCTGGCGCTTGTCGGTGGGTACCAGTTGCTGGCCGGTGCGTAGCTCGATCGGGTAAATCAGCTTGGCCTGATCGAGGTATACCTGCCCGGCGGCGCTGAACTCGCGGTTGCCGTCGCGGGAGCTTTTGGCCCACGAGCCCACCACGTTCACCGAGAAATAGTCATACTCCTTCGATACGCCGGCCCCCAGGCCCACGATGCGGTGCTTGGCCCGGTTCTCGCGCGAGTAGCCGAAATCGGCGTGAATGCGGGTGTCGCGCGAAGAAGGCGTGGACAGGTACAGGCCTTCCACGCCATCAATCCGGTCGGTAGAAGCCGAAGCGTAAAAGTCGGCCCCGATGTTGGCCGTGAGGCGGCTGACTGTGTCGAGCGGAATGTTGAGGATGATGGTGGGCGTAACGTCGGTGAGGTACTCGGTGCCGCGCCCGCCCTGCACGGCCCCGTGGGTACCGTCCTGCTGGTAATAGCTGCCCAGAATATTTACCTCCGTTTCGCCTACCTGGGCGTTGGCGGCGTTGGTCTGAGGCGTGAGCGGGACCCCGGAGCCGTCGATGCGGTTGGGTGTAACGCCCCCCTGGGCCCAGGCCAGCGAGGGCAGCAGGCTTAACACCACCGGCAACACCCGCGCCGGGCGAAAAAGAACAGTAAACAAGCGCATAAAAGAGGGGAGGGGAAGTGGGTTTTTCAAATCAAAAAGGCCAACAACATCAGAGCGGCGTACCGTCACTAATCACTAATCACTAATCACTAATCACTAATCACTAATCACTAATTGCAGCCGCAGCCCCCGCCGACTTTGCCGCCGTTGGCTCCGCCGGCTCCTTCGCGGTAGCTCTCGAAGTTGGTTTCGTACACTTCCACCCGCTTGTTGGCGAGCTTCATGTCTTCATCGTTGAGGTACACCTTCTGGTAGGCCGCCACCGATACGCAGCCCGTGAGGCTGCCTGCCGCCAGCACCAGGCCGGCCAGCCCGGCCAACAGGCGGCGCAAACGAATAAAGAGCGGGAAATGTGGCATGAGGAAATGTCGAAAAGGGTGAGTGGCGAACGTAGAAGGTACGGTAAACCGGCCCGCTACGGCCGAGCGGCTGCCGGCGCGCTGTTGCGGTAATAGTTAACCTGCATGTTTTTAGAAACCAGCGTACGGTTGTCGTCGGTAATCAGGGTGCAGTCGACGCCTTTGAGCCGGTTGATGAAGGCCAGCCCCTCCACCGGGCCCTTTACGAATACCACTTCATCGAGGCAATCGGCCAGCTCCACATCGGAGCAGATGATAGTAACCGAGCGCAAGCCGGTAGCGGGCAGGCCGGTGGCGGGGTTGATGATGTGGCCGTACACCTTGCCACCCGACGTAAAATACTGCTCGTAGTTGCCGGCCGTTACCACGGCCACATCGGTTACCTGCACCCAGCTCGAAATGCTGCCGGGGTGGTCGGGGTCGCCGATGGCCACGCGCCAGAGCGAGCCGTCGGCCTGCCGGCCCCAGCACAGAATGTCGCCCGAGCCATTGAGCAGCCCGCCTTTGATGCCCAGCTTATCGAGCAGCTGCCGGGCCCGCCGGATGCCGTAGCCCTGCAGCACCCCGGCCAGATTCATCCGCATGCCTTTCTCCTGCAGCATCACGGTGCGGCGGGCTGGGTCGAGCAGTACGTGGCGGTAGTTGATGCGGGCCACGGCGGCGCGGCGCACGGCCTCGGGCGGCAACGGGTGCTCCTGCCGGTCGAAGCGGTATATTTTGTCGGCCGAGGCAAACGTAATATCGAAAGCACCGTCGCTGAGAGCCGAAATGCGCAGGGTACGCTCAATCAGCTCGTACACTTCCTGATCTACAACCACGGGGCGCAGACCGGCGGCGCGGTTTATCTGGGTAATCTGAGAAGTTGAATCCCAGAACGACATGAGTTGGTCGATGCGGTGGGTTTCGGTTATGGCAGCGTTGAGTGCGGTCCAGCCCAGCGTGTCGTTGTCGGCCACCACTGTGTAGGTGAAGTGCGAGCCCATCAGGTGGGCCTCCTTGGTAAAGTTGCGTGGGTGGGCTGCCGCGCTCAGGGGCTGCAACGGCAGCACCAGGCCCAGGAGCCAGAAAAAGCGAAACAACGGGGCAGCAGACATAGGAAACGGCAGAATCGGACCCGGGAAAATCGGTGGGCGCAATAGAAGTACCGCGCCCACCGATGTAAAGAAACGGCTTATTTGCGGGCCAGCAGGGAATTCAGGTGGGCCTCGTAGGCTGCCTCGCCGCCGGCCCGATAGCCGGTTTTAGCCAGTACTTTGCCCTCGGGCGAAATCAAGACCACCAGCGGAAACGAGCCTTCCTGGTTGAACTTGGCGGCCGCCAGCTCATTTTGCTTGGTTTGGTCGGCGGGAAGCTTGTTTTTCTTGCTGCGCGGGAAATCGAAGCGGGCCAGCACAAACTTATCCTGGGCAAACCGCTCGAAAGCGGGCTTATCGAGCACTTCCTGCTTGAGCATGATGCAGGGCTTGCACCAGTCGGAGCCCGAAAAAACGGCCAGCACGGGCCGGTTGGTGGCTTTGGCCTGCTGCATGGCCGCGTCGAGGGTGCTGTTCCAGGTGGCAGCCGTGGAGGTAGCGGCCGGAGCCGTCTGGGCGAAGGTGGCGGGGGCCGCGGCGCTGAGCAAAGTCAGCGAAAAAGCGGCGGCAAAGAGGGACGTACGCATAGGGGAGAAAAATCAGTAGAAGGGAAAACAGGCAACCGGAACCATATACGAGGCAACTACCGGGCCGGGGAAAAATAAAACGCGGGGCAGCTTCCGAAAAAGCCGTCCCGCGTTTTTACTCCAATCACCGGTTCAAACGTACGGACCGGAGAATGAAGGCTGCATGAAGAACAAGGAAGTCGGCGCAATATCTCAGTATGCATGTGGAAGTTTTGGTACCCCGCCTTCCTACAGCACCCAGCCGGTACGACCGTTGTTCTGGCGCACCAGGCGGTACTTACCGAACTCGCCCAGCACGGCCACGGCAGTTTGGGCCGGTAGCGCCGCTACGGACGGCGCATCGAGCCGTGGAAAGGAGTGTAGCTCGGTTTCGGTTGCCAGCTTCTCGCGCCGTAACGGAGCTGCGGCCCGTACCGTCGGAGCTGCCACGAAGCCGCTGCCGCCCTCGGGCAGCTGCACCCGCAGCCAACCGGGTACGGCACCCAGCACCTGCAGGGGCGTTGCTGGCCGGCTGAGCGTAGCAACCACCGCAGCCGTGGCACCCGGCGCGCGGCGCAGCGGCAGGCGGGTGGCTTGCATGCGCACGTACTGGCCCGGCTCGGCGGGTAGTTTCTTCGGCGCCGCGGCCGGTGCATCAGCCCGGCGTACAAAGGGCAGCGGGTCGAGGGCGCCGTTGCGGTACACCCCGAAGTGCAGGTGGGGCGGCGTGGTGCGGGCGTTGCCGGTGTTGCCCACCAGGCCCAGCGTATCGCCGGTGCGCACGCGCTGGCCGGGCTGCACCAGCTGCTTATCGAGGTGGGCATAATAGAGGTGGGCGTTGAAATCAGCCGTTGCAAGCCACACGACGCGGCCACCCAGCGGGGTTTCCTGAACCCGCGTGACGACGCCGGGCGCGGCCGCCACGGCGGGTGTACCGCGGGGCGCGAAAATATCGACGCCCTCGTGCCGCCGGGCCCCGCCGTCGCGCCCGGCGCCCCAGAACGAGCCAATGGCCTTGTCTGACTTGCCCAGCACCGGGAAGCTCAGGCTGGGCTCGCGGCGGATGCTGAGCGTGTAGCGGCCGCCGCGCAGCAGCTCGGGCTGCACCCGCAGCAAGTGCTGGCGGTCGGTTTCCACCACGTAGCGAAACGAGAGGCTGGCCGTATCGGCCGAGAGCAGGGGGCGCGGCGCGGGCTGGTCGGGGCGCAGCTCGAAGGCATCGAGAAATACACGCGGCGGGCTGGTGCCGGGCGCCAGCGTGAGGCTGACGCGGATGGCCTCGCCCGCCCGCACGCCGTAGCGCAGCCCCAGGGCCACGGCCCGGTCGGCCGGGAAAAAGCCCGATTCCTGGTAGGGCAGCTGCACGGTCAGGGAGTCGCGCAGGGCTTGGTCGGCAGCCCGGAGCCAGTCGCGGCCCAGGGCCGTTTCGGCCAGGCCGGCCTGTTGCAGGCGGCGAGCGTAGGTTTCGTGGGGCGTGGTTTGCTGAAAGAGGCCGCGCAGGGTTTGAGTTTGGCTACAGGCGCTGAGCAGGGCCAGCAGCAACAATAAGGGCAGGGGCAGGGCGCGAAGGCGGTGCGGCATGAAACGAGCGGGGCAGATAGCGCGATAAGTAGAAGTGATTACCTGAACCCCAAAACATGCCGGGTAGTTCGCCCGCAACCCGCCCGCCTGCAAGAACGGCCGCCGGCTTTTTAGCCGCTGCCGGGAGACGTGCCCGGCAGTGGAAAGGCGTATTATTACCCCGGTTTTCGTCGTTTAATATCTGTTTTCTGCGCATGTTTTCCGCCGCCCGCATTCTCGCCATCCGCAAAAGCAAAGGCTTCTCGCAGGAATTGCTGGCCGAGCAATCGGGCGTGAGCCTGCGCACTATTCAGCGGGTAGAGCAGGGCGAAACCGTTCCTCGGGGCCACACGCTGCACGCGCTGGCCACTGCCCTAGGCGTGTCGTTGGATGATTTTCGCGCGGAGCCCGCCCCCGCGCCCGCTACGGCCCGACCCGGAGTTTTTGCAGCTGCTCAACCTGAGCGCGCTGAGCTTGCTGGTGCTGCCCCTGCTCAACATTATCGTGCCGCTGGTGGTCTGGCGTCGGCGTGGCCAGCACATCCGGCACGCGGCCGAGGTGGGCCGCCGGATACTGGGCTTTCAGATTCTGTGGCAACTGGCGTGCTTCCTGGCATACGGGCTGCTGCTGGTGGCCTACCAGGTTGCCAACGCCCTGCAGTTGCAGCTGTGGCGGGGTGGCTTCGTGGCGGTTTTCATCCTGTCGTATCTGCTCAATGTAGGCACCGTGGTCTACTACGCCGGGCGGTTGCGGCGCGGTGATTTAGCAATTTATCCTATCCGGTTATAAGATTAAGTTGCTGATAAAAAGATGTTTGCAGGCAATGGCGGGGAAATGGTGGCAAAATGGCGCAAGGGCAGGGCAGTGCCGGCCGCTACGTTTGCCACGGTATCGAAACCCCTTCTTCGCCCTGTTATGAAAACGCTTTTCAAGGTTCTGCTTTTCCTGGTGTTGCTGCTCGGGCTGAGCGGTGTTGGCGGCTACTTCTATATGAAGCGGAAGTTTGCGCCCCCCACCAACCAGCTCCGTATAGCGGGCCTGCCTGCCACGGGCGCGTTGCGCTGGCTGGCCGATACTGTTGCCAGGCCCGCAGTGCCGCACGCCGGTTTGCTGGTGCCCATTCGGCTGCCCAGCTGCCCCCGTACCTGCTACCTGCAGCTCGATACCGGGGCGCCCTACACCGTGCTGTATGCGCACCAGCTGACGGCCCTGCGCCAGCGCTACCCCGCGCTGGGTACCAGCTTGCAGCTGCAGGAAAATGTGGTGCCCGAATTCCGGTTTGCTCTGGGCAGTGCCCGGGTGGTGGTCGGCAATACCCGGGTGCTCATCAACGGAACCGGCAAAATGCCCGCCGATAGTTTGGCCCCCTTCATCATTGGCTCGCTGGGGACTGATGCGCTGGAAGGCCGCGTGCTGGTGCTGGACTATGCCGCCCGCCGCTTCACGCTGGGCACCGAAGTGCCGGCCAGCCTGGCCGCCCGCGCCACGTTCGCTCCGCTGGCTTTCCCCGAGCGCCGCCTACTGCTTACTGCTGCCCTGAATGGGGAGCCGCGCCAGCTCCTGTTCGATTCCGGTACCAGCGCGTACACCTTGCTCACCAGCCAGGAAAACTGGCTTCAGCTAGCTGCCTCCGGTGCCGCCGCCCGTACCGATACCACCAACTCCTGGGGTAAAAAACTGCTGCTGCACACGGCGCCAACTGCCGCCCGGCTTGGCTTCGGGCCTGCCGCTGAAGTTGCGCTGGGCACCGTTGCGTACATGGAAGGCATGAACCTGATGCAGCAGACGCTGATGCGCTTTTCGGGCCTGGATGGGATGCTGGGCAACGAGCCTTTCGCGGCCGGAGTGCTCGTTCTGGACGTGAAGGGCGGCCGCTACGGAGTGGCCGGCCGCTAGCCGGTAGAATGGCGGCGGGCGTAACGTGTCGGCTGCTGGAACAGGCCGGGCGTGAAGCCGATGCAGCGTGCAGCGTGGGCTAGGCGGAGTTATGGCCGGGCAGGGAAGCGGAATATTGGCGCGGCTGCCCGATCAGGAGAAATAGCCGGCAAACCGTAAGTTTACTGCGCCATTTCCCTTTGCTTCCGCGCTATGCTCGTTTCTCCGTCTGCCACTGCCTCCGGCTCTCTTACTGATGATAACGAGTTGGCCGCGCTGCTCGATGTGTCGCCCGCCGCAATGGGGCTGTTGCGCCCGATCGGGGCCCCTGGCGGCAACCAGGCGGACTTCACCGACCTGTCTTTCGACTACCTCAACCCGGCTGCTCAGCGGCTGATTGGGCTGCCGGCCCGGCCCACCGCAACCTGGCTGACGCGCCTGCCCGCTACCAACTGGCTCCTGGAAATCTGCCGGGCTGCGCTGCAATCGGGCGAGCCGGGCCACTACGAGCTGCCCCCCGCCGGGCCCGACGAGCCCAGCTACCGGCTGACGTTTCGGCCCGTGGCCGGCGGCCGGCTGGTAATAGGCTGCGGGGTAGATGAAGCCGGCAGTGCGGGCAGCCTGGCGGCGCGCCTGCACCGGCTGACGCTCGAGTCGGGGGAGCTGCGGCAGCAACTGGCGCAGGCCGAAACGGCGGTCCAAAACCACGCGCAGGAGCGGGAGAACTTCTACCAGGTGTTCGAGCAGGCCCCCGTGATTGTGGCGCTGCTGCGCGGACCTCAGCACTTGGTTACGTACTGTAACCCGGCCTTTCTGGGGCTGTTTCCCGGCCGCCGGTTGGTGGGCCTGCCCTATGCCGAGGCCATGCCCGAAATTGTAGCGCACGGGTTGATGCCTGAGCTGGATGCGGTGTACGCCACCGGCCGCACTTTCTACGGCAACGAGCTGCCAGTCAGAATGGCCCCGCCCGACGGCTCGCTCCCTCAGGTGCGCTACTACGATTTCAGCTACCAGCCCTACCGGGAAAACGACGAAATCGTGGGCATTTCTATTTTCGCCTACGACGTAACCGAGCAGGTGCAGACCCGGCGGCAGCGCGATGCGCAGCAGCAGCAGCTGACGGAAGTGTTCGAGCAGGCCCCGGTCGCTATCTGCCTGTTCCGGGGCACCGATTACGTGCTCGAAATCGTGAATTCGCTCATGCTCGATATCCTGCAGCGGCCTTTAGCGCAGTTGCTGGGGCGGCCGTTTGACCAGGCCCTGCCCGAGCTGGCCGAGCAGGGCCTGTGCGAGGTGCTCGATGAGGTGCGCCGCAGCGGTCAGGCCTACGTAGTGCAGGAGCGGGCATTGCGGTTGCCTCACCATACCGGCGACGCAGAAATGGGCTACTACAACTTCGTGTACGAGCCCCTGCGCGATGAAGAGGGCCAGCTGACGGGCATCGTGTGCGTGGCCACCGAGGAAACCGAGCAGGTGCAGATCCGCCAGCAGCTGAGCGCGGCCAACGAGCAGCAGCTACTGGCCAACCAGCAGCTCACCCACATCAATGCCGACCTCGACAACTTTATTTATACCGCTTCCCACGATCTGAAGGCGCCCATCAGCAACATTGAGGCGCTGGTAACGGCCCTGCGCGAAGACCTGGCGCTGCCGCCCTTTGCCCAGGCCGATGTGCCGGGCCTGCTCGACCTGATGCAGGATTCGGTGGAGCGCTTCAAGCATACCATCGACCAGCTAACCGATATCACCAAGCTCCAGAAGGCCCATGCCAACCTGCTGGCTCCCCTCCGGCTGGCCGATCTGGTGGAGGCCGTGCGCCTCGACCTCGCCCCCGAGCTGGCCGCAACCGGCGGGACGCTTACCGTGGAGGTACCCGCCGACCTGACGATGGTTTTCGCCGAAAAGAACCTGCGTTCCATTGTGTACAACCTGCTCAGCAACGCCTTCAAGTACCGCCACCCGGCCCGGCCCCTGCAAGTGGCGCTGCGGGCCACCAACACCAGCACGGCTGTGGTGCTGGAAGTGCGCGACAACGGCCTGGGCCTGACGCCGACCCAGCAGCCGCGGGTGTTCGATATGTTTGAGCGCCTGCACGACCACGTAGAGGGCTCCGGGCTGGGGCTATACATGGTTAAAAAGATTCTTGACAACGCCGGGGGGCGGGTGGAACTGGACAGTGAATCCGGCGTTGGCTCCGTTTTTCGCGTACACCTGCCTGTTTGATTCTGCCTTGCCTGGAAAATGATTTTCCGGGGTTGCCAGCCCATTACTGCCCGTTCTGCCCTTTGATGCTGCCTGCCATTCTACTCGTCGACGATGACCCGACGACCAATTTTCTCAGTACCCGCCTGCTAAACCGCCTGGGAGCCAGCGAGGAAGTGCTCGTGGCCCTCAACGGAGCCGCTGCCCTGCAACTGCTGCAGCAACGCTGCCCCGCTACGGCCGGGGTCGCCTGCCCGGCCCTAGTGCTGCTCGATGTGAACATGCCCGTGATGGGTGGGTTTGAGTTTTTGGAAGCCTACCAGCAGTTGCCCGCCGCGAAGCGCCAGCGCACGGTTATCGTGATGCTGACTACCTCCATGCTCGCCGCCGACCGGCAGCGGGCCGAGCAATTGTCGGTCAGTGGTTTCCTGACGAAGCCCCTGACCCGCGCGAAGCTGGCCGCTGTCTTCGGCCAGCATTTCGGCCTCGCTTTACCTGCCGCGTAGCATGGGAGAGAAAGGCAGGGTAGAGGCGGGAGGCTTGATAAGCCCAGCCCGTGCGCTTTTATCCGGCCTCTTCCAACATGACAGTTTTCAACCTTTACGTATTCCCCGATGCTCTACCTCACCGAATGTCCGCGCGATGCGATGCAGGGCTGGCCTGAATTCATCCCGACTACCGATAAAATTAACTACCTCAATGCCCTGCTCAAAGTAGGCTTCAGCGTGCTCGACTTTGGTTCTTTCGTGTCGCCCAAAGCCATTCCGCAGCTGGCCGATACGGCCGAGGTGCTGGAGGGGCTCGACCTGAGCCAGTCGGGCACCATGCTGCTGGCCATTGTGGCCAACCTGCGCGGGGCCGAAACGGCGGCCACGCACCCGCAAATCCGCTACATCGGCTTCCCGCTGTCGGTGTCGGAAACGTTTCAGCAGCGCAACACCAACAAAAGCATTGCCCAAGCCCTCGACGATGTGGCCCGGATGCAGGACATCTGCGCCCGCACCGGCCAGCAGCAGGTGGTGTACCTGAGCATGGGCTTTGGCAACCCCTACGGCGACCCGTGGAGCCCGGCGGTGCTGGGCGAGTTCACGCAGAAGCTCGACGCGCTGGGCGTGGGCATTGTGGCGCTGTCTGACACCATCGGGGCCAGTACGCCGGCTACCATCAGCCCCGTCTTCCGCGAGCTGACGGCCGCCTACCCGCACATCCGGTTCGGGGCCCACCTGCACACCACGCCCGACACCTGGCAGGAAAAGGTGCAGGCTGCCTACGAGGCCGGCTGCCGCCACTTCGATGGGGCGCTGGGCGGCTACGGCGGCTGCCCCATGGCGGCCGACGACCTCACCGGCAACATGCCCACCGAGCGGCTATTAGAATTCGCCACCCAGGTGGGCCTGGAGCCCGGCGTGAATCTGGAGGCGCTCAGCGAGGCCGTGCGGCTGAATCAGCGCATCTTTGCGGGGCATTAGTTGAACTGCTAGAATGAACTGACTTTACCTGTCATCCTGAGCGGAGCGAAGGACCTTGTCACCCATGAACGAGTCTTTGATACGGTCGTTCATGGGTGATAAGGTCCTTCGCTCCGCTCAGGATGACAGGTGCCTTTGCCTGCCCAACCAACCCCCGTCCATGCCTGCTCCGCAAGTCGATATCTTTATTCCCTGCTTCGTTGACCAGCTCTTCCCACACACCGCCATGAACATGGTGAAGGTGCTGGAGGCCGTGGGCTGCGAGGTGCATTACAACGCCAACCAGACCTGCTGCGGGCAGCCAGCCTACAACGCGGGCTACAAAACCGAGAGCTGCGAAGTGGCCCGTAAGTTTCTGGCTGACTTCCCCACCGAGCAGGAGCGCTACATCGTGAGCCCCTCGGCCTCTTGCATCGGCATGGTCCGCAACACCTACGCCGACCTGTTCGAGGGCACGCCCGACGCCGGCCGCTACCACGGTGTGCAGCGCCGGGCCTTCGAGTTCACCGAGTTCCTGGTCGATGTACTGGGCATCACCAGCATTCCAAGAGCCAAGCTAGAAGGCAAATACACCTACCACGACTCCTGCGCCGCCCTGCGCGAGTGCGGCATCCGCGAGGCCCCGCGTCAGCTGCTCGACGGTGTGGCCGGCCTGGAGCGCCTCGAAATGGCCGAAACCGAAACCTGTTGCGGTTTCGGTGGCACCTTCGCCGTGAAGTTCGAAGCCATATCGGTGGCCATGGCCGAGCAAAAAGTAGAACACGCCCTGGCCACCGGTGCCAACTACCTCATCAGCACCGACACGAGTTGCCTGATGCACCTCGACGCCTACATCCGCCGCGAGCAAAAGCCCATCAAAACCCTGCACATCGCCGACGTGCTGGCCAGCGGCTGGTGAATCACTGATTTTCGCTGATTGATCGTGATGACGCTGATTCCTTTGGCATGACCAATAGATTAAGGGGCTTAGTTGGGTTTGGGTTGCTGCTAGCTGGCTGCCAAACCCAAGTTAAGCAGCCACCTGAAAAGGCGGAGGCTGCTTATGCGCCCATTTTCACCCAAAACCGGGAGTTCACTTACTTGGTAAGTCGGTTTCATGAGGGCCGACATTTCGTAGTAGATACGGTGTCCCTAACCTCGACTGGTATAGTTTGGAATATCGATAGCACTCAAAATGGAATCCGCTGGAAAAACGCTGACAATCGTAGAGGAACAGGGGTAAAAGAAGGCCCTAATGGTGTATGGATTCATCCGCCTCGTTTTGATGAATACAATATTCTGGAGTTAAGTCCTTTCCCAGAAATCAAGCTACCCTTTCAGACTGGGCAGGAGTGGGATTGGGAGTTGGCAGTGGGAGACCATTATTCAAATCCGGCCTGGGCAGTGTGGAAGGGAGATATAGTGGTCCGTACTCACTATAAAGCCGAGGGTACCCAAGCTGTAGAGACGCCGCTCGGCCGCCTGACGTGCCAGCGCGTGACGGCCGAATCCCACTCCCCGGTGGGCGAGTCGGCGCTACAACTGCTCTTCCACCCCCGGTATGGCTTTGTGGAGCTGGATTACCGCAATATCGACGGGCAGCGGCTGCGGTTTGAGCTGGTGTCGGTTGGGATAGAGAATAAGTTTGAGGCGGGCGCTTATTTCGGTGAGCAGTAATAGCTATTCATAGAAAATAGCTGGCCGCTCCTCTAAGAAGCGGCCAGCTGTTTTAGTAACTGCTACTGAAACCTACAGCAACTCCCTAATCCGGCCAGTCAGCGTCTTACTGGCCTCCATGAGCGGCAGCCGTACGGCATCCGAGCACAAACCCTGGGCGGCCAGCGCAGCCTTCACGCCTACCGGGTTGCTTTCCTCATACATCAGCGGGTTGAGCTGGGTGAAGCCGAACAGCAGTTGGCTGGCCCCGGCGAAGTCGCCGTTCAGGGCGGCGCGGGTCATGTCGGAAAAGCGGCGGGGGAAGGCGTTGGCCAGCACCGAGATAATGCCCGCGCCGCCGAAGCTGATAAGCGCCGTCGTCATCATATCATCTCCCGAAATCAGCAGGAAGTCGGCGGGCTTGGCGGCGGCAATGGCGATGCACTGCTCCAGGTTGCCGCTGGCTTCCTTGATGCCGATGATGTTGGGATGCTGGGCCAGCTCCAGGGTGGTGGCGGCCGTCAGGTTGGAGCTGGTGCGGCCGGGCACGTTGTAGAGCAGCACCGGCACCGGCGAGGCGTCGGCCAGGGCTTGGTAGTGGGCGATGATGCCGCGCTGGCTGGGCTTGTTGTAGTAGGGCGAGGCCGAGAGCAGCGCGTCGTAGCCGCTCAGGTCGGTGGTTGCCAGGCTGCGCACCAGCGCGGCCGTGTCGTTGCCGCCCAGGCCGTATACCAGCGGGGCGCGGCCGGCCGTGTGCTCCAGGGCCACGCGCCGAATTTCGGTGCGCTCCTCAACAGTCAGGGTGGGCGATTCGGCGGTGGTGCCGTTGATAACAAGGTAGTCGGTGCCGTTATCGAGCTGGAAATCGATGAGGCGGCGCAGGGCCGGGTAGTCCACGGCGCGGTCGGGGGAGGGGAGGAAGGGCGTAACCAGGGCTACGCCGGTGCCACGGAGTTTGTCCATGCGGGAAATAAGCGGTTGCTTTGTAGGTAGATTGACCAGCGGCAAGATACGGCCGCCGGCATTAAGGTTCATCTGCTTTTCTTCCACTGCATTTTCCCCTTGCGGCCCGTTACTTGGCGGCCCGCGCCCCATTCATCCATGAAGTTTACGAAGTACCCCGTGCTGGCCGCCGCGCTGGCCACCCTGGCCGCGCTGCCCGCCTGCACCGAAACCAAAACCGCCGCCGGTACCGAAGCCGCCGCGGCCGCCACCGAAATAGCCGCCGACTCGGCCCTGACGGCTAACACCCCCACCGCCGGCAACGCCACGGCTGCCGACCTGAACAACGGCACCCCGGCTACCATCCCGGTCGGCCAGCGGGCCGATGCCGTTACTATCCTGGCCCGCCCGCAGGTACCCATTCTGTGCTACCACCAGATTCGCGATTGGAAATCATCCGACTCCAAAGGCGCTAAGGATTACATCATTCCGGTGGCCCAGTTCAAGGCCCAGATGCAGATGCTGGCCGACTCGGGCTACCACGCCATCCTGCCCGACCAGCTGTATGCCAACCTCACCACCGGCGCCCCGCTGCCCAGCAAGCCGGTTATGCTCACCTTCGACGATACCGACCTCGACCAGTTCACGGTGGCCCGCCCCACGCTCGAAAAGCACGGTTTCAAGGCCGTGTACTTTATTATGACGGTGAGCCTGGGCCGGCCCCGCTACATGAGCAAGGCGCAGGTAAAGCAGCTCTCCGACGAGGGCAACGTCATCGGTTCGCACACCTGGGACCACCACAACGTGAAGAAATACCAGGGCCAGGATTGGGTAACTCAGATTGAGAAGCCGACCAAAGTGCTCGAAGAAATTACGGGCAAGAAAGTCAACTACTTCGCCTTCCCCTTTGGCCTCTGGAACCCCGAAGCCATTCCGGAGCTGAAGAAGCGTGGCATGGACGCGGCCTTCATCCTGGCCGAAAAGCGCGACCAGCAGGACCCGCTTTTCACCATCCGCCGCATTATTGCCAGCGGCTACTGGAGCCCCCGCACCCTGCACAACAGCATGGTGCAAAGCTTCTAGGCTGAAGTCGAAGAGCAAAAGCAAAAAGCCCCTGATGTCTGTGCTGACGTCAGGGGATTTTTTGTGTGGCGAGCTTCGGCTTGCTACTTTTTCTTTTTGACTTCGAGCTGCACTTTGTCCTTTAAATCTTGGTAAGCACCGGCATTCACAACGTGCAGAAAGCCTTTTTCCTGCATTAGCATAGCCGTTTTGTTGCTGCGGTTGCCAGAGGCACAGTAGAGGACGTAGGTTTTGTTGCGGTCCAGCTGCTGCAGCTGCGCGCCTAAATCGGGGGCGCGGAAGTCGAGGTTGCCGGCGCCGGCAAGGTGCCCCGTAGCGTACTCCTCGGGCGTGCGCACATCGAGCAGCACCACGTTGGGCTGCCGGAGCGTTTTATTGACCTCGGCTACCGATGATACCGGGACGGCCGATGGCACAATAGCTCCGATTACGGCCGTAGGCAGAGATGCCGGTACGATTGGTGCAGGGGCTTGGGCCAGCAAGGTTAGTGGGGCGAAAGCCAGAACAGTGAGAAACAGGTACCGAAACATGGTAAATAGTTAAGTGAGAGATATGTAAAAACGCAGCCAAGCCAGTCTTGTTGCACGGCCAGGCTGCCAGGCGCTAGAACAACGAGCCCTGTGTGAGAGTGCCCGAAGCCGCGTTGGCGGCAGCGGCCGGGCTTTCGTCGGTTGGGGCAGCTGGCGCTTCGCCAGCCGTCGGCAGCATGGCTAGCAGGTCGTTTTCGCTGATGATGGGTACTTTCAAGCCAATAGCTTTTTCGCGCTTGGCGGGGCCCATTTTATCACCGGCTACCAAAAAGCTGAGCTTCTTGCTGATGCTGCCCGTTATTTTGCCGCCGTGTTGCTGAATCAACTCCTGCAGCTCGTCGCGGCTGTGCAGCTCAAACACGCCCGAAAGCACGAACGTGAGGCCCGCCAGCCGGTCGCTCTGGGGCTGGGGCGCCTCGCCCGTAAGGGCCAGCTGCACGCCGGCCGTCCGTAGGCGTTCCATCAAGTCCTGGTTTTCGGGTTCCTGAAACCACGCGGCCGTCGATTCGGCAATAACGCCACCTACCTCCGGCACGGCGGCCAACTCGGGGGCCGTGGCAGCTGCCAGCGCCTCCACGGTGCGGTAATGGGCGGCCAGCTTCTCGGCCACGGTTTCGCCCACGTAGCGGATGCCCAGCCCGAACAGCACCCGATCAAACGGCACCTGCTTGCTGGCCTCCAGCCCCGCCAGCAGCCGCTGCACCGACTTCTCGCCCATGCGCTCCAGATGGGCCAGCTCCTCGGCCCTAGCCGGTAGCCCGTAGAGCGAAGCCGCATCGGTTACCAGGCCCAGATCGAAGAAGCGGCCCACGGTTTCGGCGCCCAACCCATCAATATCGAGGGCTTTGCGCGAAACGAAATGTTCGAGCTTGGCCTTGAGCTGGGGCGGGCAGCCCCGGTCGTTGGGGCAGCGGAAGTGGGCCTCTCCTTCGGGGCGGATGAGCGGCGTGTTGCAGGCCGGGCACGCGGTGGGGTACACGATGGGCTGGCTGTCGGCAGGACGAGCGTCCAAGTCAACCCCCGTTATTTTGGGGATAATTTCGCCGCCCTTCTCCACGAAAACAAGGTCGCCCAGGCGTAAATCGAGGGCGGCAATCTGGTTGGCGTTGTGCAGCGAGGCGCGCTTTACCACGGTACCGGCCAGCGGCACGGGGTCGAGCAGAGCCACTGGCGTAACGGCTCCGGTGCGGCCCACCTGGTACTGGATTGCTTGCAGCCGGGTACGGCCGGCCTCGGCGGGGTACTTGTAGGCAATGGCCCAGCGGGGGCTTTTGGCGGTGTAGCCCAGCAATTCCTGCTGCCGGAAATCATCCACCTTAATCACGATGCCGTCGGTAGCCACCGGCAAGTCAAACCGCTTCTTGTCCCACTCATGCACGAAATCGAGCACCTGCTCGATGGTAGCACACCGCCGCCAGGTATCTGATACCGGCAGGCCCCAGGCGCTCAGGGCTTCGAGCGAGGCGCTGTGGGTTTCGAACTGCGAGCGGCCGGGCATCAGGAAGGAATAGGCGTAGAAGCGCAGCTTGCGGGCCGCTACCTGGGTTGAATCCTGGAGCTTGAGGGCGCCGCTGGCGGCATTGCGCGGGTTGGCCAGCAGGGCCTCGCCATCGGCCTCGCGCTGCTCGTTCAACTCTTCGAAAACCGGCAGCGGCATGAAGATTTCGCCCCGCACCTCGAACCCGGGTGGGCGGGCCGGACCGGCGGGCCGCAGGTGCAGCGGCAGGTTGCGGATGGTACGCACGTTGTTGGTTACCACGTCGCCGCGGGTGCTGTCGCCGCGCGTAACGCCCTGCGCCAATTGGTCGTGCTCGTAGCTCAGGCTCATGGCCACGCCATCGAACTTTAGCTCGCACACGTACTGCATCTCGGCACCCTCCAGGCCCTTGCGCACCCGCTCATCAAACTCGCGTAAATCGGCCTCCGAGTACGTGTTGCCCAGGCTCAGCATGGGGTAGCGGTGCTCGGCCGTGGGGAACTGCTTGGTAATGGTGCCGCCCACCCGCTGAGTCGGCGAATTTGGGTGCGCCAGGGACGGGTGTTCGGCCTCCAGCCGGGCTAGCTCGGCCAGCAGGCCATCGAACTCCTGATCGGATATTTCGGACTGGTCGAGTTGGTAGTACTGGTAGTTGAGGTGGTGCAGCTGCTCGGTAAGGGCGATGATGCGCGCTTCTATATCGGGGCTCATAGGGGAGGGGCACGGGTTGGGGCCGCAAGCTACGGGTGTCAGAAGAAAGTCAAAAGCGAAAGCCGCTCAACTACACCCAAAAGGCAGTTGAACGGCTTCCGCAGGCAGTTGACATAGTGCTACTCCTGCACCAATACGCCGTCGGCTTCGAAGTTGAGCTGCTGTTGCGGCTCGGTAATGGCGGCAATTTCGGCGGCCGATTTACCGGCATCCTTGGCGTAATGCTGCAGGTCGGCTACGGGTACGGTTTCGCGGTGGGCCCAGCCGTTGATGACAATGGTTTTGCCGCTGATGTCCTTGGGCACGAAGAAGGCATAATCCTTGAACTTCACGCGCATGTCGCGGCCATCGGCCAGCTTCATCGTCATCCAGCAACCCTTGGCCTGGCACACCTCGTTGGCGGTGCCCACCAGCTTCACCTGGGCTGAGTCCTGGGTCCCGAGCAGCGTAGGCAGGGCCGAAAGCGGCTGAGCGCCCGCACGCGTAACGGCCGCGCCGTAGGTTTTGCCCTGCGGCGTAGCGTTGGTGGCCGGGGCAGCTTTGGCGCCGCCGGTAGTAGCCGTTTCTGAAGTGCAAGCCGATTGCTGGCAGGCACCAAATAGGAGCAGCGCCGCGGGCAGAAGAAGTAGAGGACGCATAGGCCGGAGGAAAGAAAAGCAGGAGAAAGCCTGAATTTATAACTTTTTGCGCTTACTCGTCTCCTTTGTAACGGCGCCCGCCGACTGGTCCAGCCCTGTCAGCAGCCGTACCTGCTCCAACCGGCCCTTTTTATCATACATCTCCGACTTTACCAGCCCTACTGCGGGCGCATAGTAGTCTACCACCCGCATTGTAGAAGCCAGCTTTAGGTCGGCGCGGGCCACGGTAGCAGTTTCCAGCTCGGCCTCCACCTTGTAGCACGCGAAGGTGCCGGCGGGCGTCGTAACCGTTTCCTGGCCCGTTACGCGGCGCTTGCTTACGGTGGCATACACCTTCGCAATATCCACGGCCGAACTCCGCACATCAACCATAATTCCGCCACTGGGCAATTCTGAGCCCACGGCGGGCTGGTTGGGCCAGGGCAGAGGCGAAGGGGAGTAGGTGAGCAGCCGGTCGCGGAACGAACTGAGTTGAGCGGGGTTAAGCTGGTCGAGACCATCGGTGAAGGCTGTATCCTGGCGGCACCGGAAGGTAAGGTCGCGCAGATACAACAGGCGACCTTTGGCGTCGTAAGTACCGCTTTTCAGCAGCGCGGTATTGGTCGTCTGGGTTTTTTTCTTGTTCTGCTCGGTGCCCAGGCTCACCACGCGCTGGTGTACGAAACCCGTGGTTTTGCCTCGTCCGTCCTGCAAAGTAAAATGGCGGGCCATGTTGTCGGCTAGGCCGAAGGGGTGCGGGCAGTTGGCAGCTGGAGTAGCGGCGGGAGCGGGGCCTGCCGGAAGCGTTTGAGCCTGCAGGGCCGCCGAAGCCAGCAGGCCGGTGACCAGGGACACGAAGTAGGTGGGGGACATAGGGAAGAGCGAAGTAAGAAAACGGACCGGCAAAACCGGTCACAAGCCCTGCATACGCAGGCCGGCCCTTTTGGATTCTGCCGGGTATATAGCAGTGCAGGCAAAAGCCGTGCCCGCTCAAAACCGTAACTTGGGCCGCACAATGGCGTTTGCAGAGTTGCGGCGGCCAGTTGCCGGGGCAAGAACGTCATTCTGTGCGGCGCGCTGAACACCGCCCCCGAACCAAGTGGCCAACCGCAGCCCACTCATCACCAATCCATCACCTTACTTACCAACCATGCCCGAACAACCTACCTCCTGGGCCGACACGGCCGCTTCGCTGCTCTCCAAGCTTTCGGGCGGCGTCGAGCTGGCGCTGAACTTCGATCAGATGGAGTTGCAGGTGCCCAACGCCCAGAACCCCGGCACGCCCACAACCTGGCGGCTCAACGGCGCGCTGCGCATCCGCACCCGGGGCGAAAATCCCCCTTCCGGCGCCCTGCCGCCCGCCAACCCCAGCCCCAATACTCTTGGCTAGCGGCCTCGATATTGAAGCGCAGCTGGTGGTGTCGCTCGATGGCGACGAGGTGCAGATAGCAGGCACGGGGGGCTACCTGATTGTCAATTTCCCCAGCCAGCGCGTATTCGACAAGATAACGGCCGGTCCGCCCAAAGACCCCCACGCGCCGCCCAAACCCAAAGCACCACCCGGCTCCGATCCGCTGCAGCAGCTCAACGACCTAGCCCGGCAGCTGGGCCTGGTGCTCGACTTGCGGGTGGCCGGCAAAACCCACGTCACATTTGGGGCCGGCAGCAGCCCGAAGATTACCATCAACGCGGTGTTCGGTAAAATAGGCTCGTTTTTTCGCAAGCTGTAAGGGGCGGGCCGGTAGCGGAATACCGAGAAAACCGGCCCGAAAGACGTACGAATGGTAAGGACTGTTTTGCGTACTCTGGTAATGGTCCAGTGGGCCGGCGCACGCCGTCGGCCCACCGGAACTAAAGGCCCGCCACTTGGTTTGCACTACGTATGCCCGTCCGTTCTTCCCGCTCATGAATTCCGACCACAACTCCCCCAGAAAAGTGGGTTCCACCCGCCCGGCTTCCGCCTTCCAGCGCATGGAGCGGCTGCCTCCGCTGCTGATGATGCTTTACGTGGGCTTGGCCGGAATTACGGCGCTGTTTGTGGTGCTGGTTGGGGCCTACGCCTTCACGCATTTCCGGGACGGGGCGCCCAGCGGAGTATTTGCGTTGCCACGCTTTTTTTCGCTGAGCACCATTGTACTGCTGGCCAGCAGCTACGTTATTGCCCAGGCCAGCCGCATCTACGCCCACGACGACCTGCCCACGCTGCGCCGCTGCCTCGGGGCCACGCTGCTACTAAGCTGCGTTTTTGCCGGCCTGCAGGTACTGGGCTGGCGCGAGCTGATGGCCCAGGGCGTATTTTTTGATGGTATGGCCAGCGGCTCGTTCGTGTATTTGCTTTCGGCCCTGCACATTGCGCACCTGCTGGGCGGCATGCTGTTTTTGCTGGTGCTGCTGATACGCACCCACTATGCCGCCGCCGACGCCGTGCGCACGCTCGTGTTCATCCGCAATCCTTACCGCCGTCTTCAGCTACGCATGGTTACGCTCTACTGGCACTTCATCGACGGCCTCTGGATTGCCCTATTCGGAGCCTTTCTATTTCTATATTAGTCCTGCAAGCCGGCCGGTAAACTTCAGACCACCCCCAATACCTGCTCAGGTATTGGGGGTGGTCTTTTCGGTTGCGTCCGGCGGCCCGCTCCCACTTTGGGGGCCTGCTTGATTAGCCGTCGGCCCCGATGCAGAAAATGAGTGGCGGGTGGCGGGTTCAAGCCGCTGGTTTTGAGCGGCCGGGCCGTATCTTGGGCTCCGTATTCACTTTCCCACCCGTATTAATTATATGCACCTTTCTACTTTTCTGCTGACTATGGGCGGCCTGCTGGCGGGCAGCCTGTCGGCCAATGCCCAGCTGCCCGCCTACCGGCCCGTCGCTACCGACCTCGACGGCTCGGCGGCCGACGCCTGCGCCCGCGTGCATACCGGTGCCGCAGCCCGCCCGGCCTACGCCAGCCTCAGCCACCGCCAGAAAATGGCCGGCTACGACGTGAAGTATTACAAGCTCGATATCCGGCTGGCCAACAACTCGCGCAACGTGGGCGGCACGGTTACCATCCGGGCCCGCACTGGCAACCAGCCCCTCGATTCGCTGGCCTTCGAGCTGTTCAACACCTTCACCATCGGATCAATAACAGTAGACGGGCAGGCCAGCACCGGCCTGCGCCGCAAGGGCCAGGGCGACGTAACCGTGGGCCTGGCCCGGCCAGTAGCTCCCAACACCGTTTTTGAGGCCCGCATTACCTACAACGGTACGGCCCCCAACAGCAATGCAGCGGCCATCGGCAACGCCCTCAATACGCGAATTGCCCCCACCTACAACGTGAGTACCACCTGGAGCCTGTCGGAGCCCTACAACGCCTACGAGTGGTGGCCCTGCAAACAGGTGCTCACCGACAAAGCCGACTCGACCGATGTGTGGGTGACCACGGCCGCCACCAATAAAGTAGGCTCCAACGGTGTACTGGAGCGCGTAACCAGCCTGCCCAACAACGAGGCCCGCTACGAATGGAAGTCGCGCCACCCGATTGACTACTACCTGATTTCGGTGGCCGTGGCGCCCTACGTCGAGTACGTGAATTACGCCAACCCCGCCGGTGGCCCGCGCATCCCCATCGTCAACTACGTGTACAACCAGGCCGCGCTCAATTTCTACCGCACCGAAATCGACCGTACGCCGGGCTTCATTGAAAACTACTCGGCTCTGGTGGGCCTCTACCCGTTTGCCAACGAGAAGTACGGCCACAGCATGGCGCCCATCGGCGGCGGCATGGAGCACCAGACCATGACCACCCAGGACGGCTTCAACTTCACGCTCACGGCGCACGAGCTGTTCCACCAGTGGTTCGGCGACAACGTAACCTGCGGGGCCTGGGAGGACATCTGGCTGAATGAAGGCTTTGCTTCCTATGGCGAGTACCTTTCGCTGAACGCGTTTTCTACGCCGGCCGCCGCCCGCAGCTGGCTCGATCAGGCCCACGGTTCGGCCCTGAGCCAGCCCGGCGGCAGCCTGTTCGTGAGTGATACCAGCAACGTAGGCCGCATCTTCAGCTCGCGGCTCAGCTACAAAAAGGGGGCGGCCGTCATCCATATGCTACGCTACCTGCTCAACGACGACGCCAAGTTTTTCCGGGTGCTGCGTACTTACCAAAGCACCTACCGTGGCAGCACGGCCCGCACCCGCGACCTGCAGCGGCTGTTTGAGGCCGAAGCTGGCCGCCCACTGCAGTACTTTTTCGACCAATGGTTTCGGGGCGAGGGCTACCCTACATTTACCCTGCGCTGGAACCAGACCGGTGGCCAGGTGTACCTGCAAAGCACCCAAACTGCCTCGATGCCCACGGTTACGCCCTTCTTCCAGACCGATATTGACTACCGCCTGACCTTCGCCGACAACAGCACCCGCATCATCCGCTTCGCCCAGACGCAGCCCGTGCGCACGCTGGCCGTAGCTGAGTCGCGTGCGGTAGTCAGCATCGAAATCGACCCCGACCAATGGCTGCTTAACGCCACTACCGGCCCGGCGGTGCGCGATGGGGGTATTATCACGGCCAACCAAACGGCCCGCCTGCCCCAGCTAAGCGTGTATCCTAACCCCTGCCGCAACCAGTTGCGTCTGGCTGATTTCAGTGGCCCAAGCGCGCAGGCCGAAGTAATTGACGCCGCGGGCCGTGTAGTGCTTCGCCAGACGGTGGCCGCCGCCCGGCCAGTGCTGCAAACCGCCGCACTGGCTCCCGGCCTCTACCAGCTGCGCCTGCTCAGCCCCGATGGCTCAGCGGTCCGTGCGCGGTTCGTGAAGGAGGATTAGAAAAGGGAGTTAAAAACTGAGCGTTAAAAAGTAAAAACGGCCGCTGAACTGCCTCTTTCGAGAGTCGTTCAGCGGCCGTTTCTACTTTTTAACGCTCAGTTTTTAACTCCCTTTTCTATACTTGCTAATCAACTGTTCTACCTCGGCCGGGGCCGGGGGTAGGTTGAAGACAGCATCTACCAGGGTATCGAAAGTAGCGGCCGGCGTAAAAATGGTATCAGCGAAAGGGTCGTTGGCGAGCCGGATAAAGCCGGGCTGACCGTTAATGCTCACTAAATCGATGGTTACGTTACCGAAGCGCTGGTTGCAGCGGCCGGTATCGGTACAGTCGTTAGGTTGGGGTTTAAGGAAGTATTTCTGGGTAGTTTCGGCGTAACGCTCGTGGCGTAGGGTACGCTGATCGGCAGCGCCCAGCTGATAGCTCAAAGCCAGTACCCGGTCGCGGATAAAATCGAAGAAGTGCTGGAAATTGCCCGGGCCCATGCTGGGGTCGTAGAGGAACACGGCCCCGCGCTGACCCTCCTTGCGGGCCAGCTGCACCCGAAAGCGGGCTCCGGGTAGGCCGGCCTTCTGGTAGTGGTAGGCCTTGAAGTAAGGACCGGCCCAGTTCAGGTATACCTGTTGAGCCAGCCACTGCTGCCGATGCCGCTCCTGCGCCGGGCTACGGTGCAGCGGCTGCCACTCGCCCGAAATGGGTGCGGAGCCGGTAAAAAGCAGTTTGAGCAGATCGAGCAAAATAGGTAGTAGAGTTTCAGGGGTAACTACTGGCCCGGCAAATGGTTTGCCGGCCGGCCCGCGGCCCTTTCCAAATAACGGGCCGAAAGCCGCCCCAACGGTCCAAAAAAAGCGGGGCTTCCGTTACCGGAAGCCCCGCCGAAGCTGGTGTGCTGGTAGGCCTTATTTAATCCGCGTCCAGGTCTGCGATTTGCCGATGAGCGAGAAACCAATGTAGCCTTTTACCTCCATCGTGTTGGCATTCAGCATTTTCATGTAGCAGGAATAAGTTTTGCCGGTTTCCGGATCATAAATTTTTCCGTCGTCCCATTTGTTGCTCTCGTCGTACTCGAAGCCATTCATGAATACCATGCCCAGGCGCGGGCGGGTACGGAGCTTGGGTTCTGGGTTCTGGGTATCAGTTTTGGGCTTGCCAGCCGCATCGTTAGGCACAGTCAGCGACACAATTTTACCGCAAAGCTTATCGCCACACTTGTAAATCTCGAAGGTGGCTTTCTTTTCAGCGTTGGTCCACACGCCCAGTGGCGAGAGAGTTTGGGCCGAAGCCGATGCGAACAGACCAAAGAGGAAAGTCACGCTTAACAGAAGAAATTTTTTCATGGAATTGGTGATGGTGAAGTGGGAGTTGATTCGTGGGAAAAGATAGTGAAATCCGGCTGAATAGGTTACGCTGCCCGATTTTGGGCTCATCTGGGGTGTTGCAACTATAAGGCCAAGATCTGGTCGAGCCAGTTAATAGAAAGAAAACAAGTGCTAAAAGACTGTGAAAATCAAGGAGATGGAATGAAATACGGGTTAGCGTCGTAAAAAAAGCTGTTTTTATTTTGAACCATCACTATAGCGTTTAACTTTACCATGCGTAGCGAGTGCTACAGCCCCCGCCGGGCCACCCTAATGTGCTGGGCAGCGAAGCAGGGGTTATGTCGGATCTAAAGAAAGGAGGTACAAAATGTCTAGTAGTCCCAACCAAATCCTGCCAAGCCTGTCGAATGTAGTCCGCTTCACCGCCGGACGCGCTTAACAACAGCTTTCGCGCAGAACCCAGTTAGCCCTTCAGGGCGGGTTTTCGCATTCTGGCAAGGTCTTACAAATGGATGGCGGGGCTGTACCCCAGTTCAGCCGCTTGGTAAGATTTGAAGGATTAGATGCCCGGTTTGCCCAGCAGCCTCGAAAAGGAGGTCTGCACAGGCAGCCGGGCATCGCTCTTTTACGATGATTCGGTGAATGAGTGAAATTGCCTACCCGAGCGAAATAATCTTTTTTTCAGAAAGAACATAGTCTACATATAGCAGCACGCCCCTGTCGTACTCACGGCAGGGGCGTGCTGCTATATGTAGACTGTCAGCACGTAAATCTTCAGCAGGCTTGCTCAGGCCGCAACAGTACGCCAGTTGGTTTGTCTGAAACGCCTCTTCAAAGCACCCGCCGCACCTGCATAAAGCGGCGCTCGTAGTCGGTGCCACTCACCTGGCTGATTTTAACGCCCGACTCGCGGCGGGCCGAGGAAGAGTGTACGAACCGGATAGGCTCGCCAGATGGACTGATAACGATACCTGCGTGACCAGGCGTGGTGGAGGTTTTAGCCGTACCAGTAAACACCACAATGTCGCCGGGCCGGGCGGCGGTGCGGGCTACGGGCCGACCCACATCAATTAGTAGGGCAGTTGAGTGGGGGGTGGGCACGCCATAACGGGCGAAAACGTATAGTACGAAGCCCGAGCAGTCGAAACCACCCTCGGGCGTGGTGCCGGCGTAGCAGTAGTTGGTGCCAAGCTGGCGCAAGGCAAAAGCCACGATGCTGTCGGCTTTGGTAAACGGGGCCAGGGCCCGCGTGTCAGGCACCGGAGCCGCCGGTTTTGGGCGCGGGGCAGTAGTGGCCGGCGAGGCATCCAAAACCGGCAGGGTAGCGGGCGGCGCCGTGGGCGTATAGGCCGTTGGGCGAGCTGTCGGGAGGGGGGCAACTGCGGCGACCGGGGCAGCTACAGGCGTGGAAGAGCCCAGGCGCGACCATACAGCACGCCCAACCAGCAGGGCAACCAGCAGCAAGAAAACCGACCAGACGTAGCGCATTGCTTGAACTAAAAGGTGTTGGCCTGCTTAACGGCCGCAGTACGGTGCAGGTTCCGGCTGGTACGCAGGGTGGGGCAGGGGCAGTGGCGGTTGGGCTTCCGCTGGTAATTGAGGGCAGCCGCGGCTAAGTAGGGGCAGGTAGTTGCAGCCTTTCGGGGTTTTGCGCGTTCTTTGCCCAGCCGGCCTGTCGGGCTGGCGCCATCTGTTCTCCATCTTATTTTTTTCTGAATGCTCCTGACTGCTCCTCACCGCCGCCTGGCGGTGGCGGCCCTGGGCGTGCTGCTGGGCCACGCGGCCCCGGCTGCCCTGGCTGCGCCCACATTGCGCTACACGCTGGCCATGCCGGCCCCCCAAACCCACTACTTCGAGGTCGAGATGAACCTTGACGGCTTCAACAAAGCCTACACCGATGTGAAAATGCCCGTATGGGCTCCCGGCTCGTACCTGATTCGCGAGTTCGAACGCAACGTGGAAGACTTTGGCGCTACGGCCGGCAGCCAGCCGCTGCGCACCGAGAAGGTCGACAAGAACACTTGGCGCGTGTACCACCCCAAGGCCCGCACCTTTGCGGTGCGCTATAAAGTGTATGCCTACGAGCTAAGCGTGCGCACGAGCTTTATTGATGCCTCGCACGGCTACGTGAACGGCACGAGCGTATTCATGTATCCGGCCGAGAACAAGCAGCTGCCCAGCCAGCTGGAAGTGAAGCCCGCCGCCGGCTGGAGCCAGGTAAGCACCAGCCTCAAGCCCGCCGGCGGCACGTTCACGTACCGCAGCAGCAACTACGACGAACTGGCCGACTCACCCATTGAAATCGGCAACCAGAAAATCTACACCTTCAACGCCAATGGTACGCCCCACACGGTGGCCATGTACGGCGACCCCATAGTGGATGAGCAGCGCCTGACCCGCGACATGCAGCGCGTGTGCGAGGAGGCGCACAAAGTGGTCGACCGCAACCCGCTCGACCGCTACCTGTTCATTGTGCACAACATCGACCGGGGTACCGGCGGGCTGGAGCACCTGTTCTCTACCACGCTGTCGGTGTCGCGCAATGCGTACGCATCGGAGGCCGGCTGGAAGGGCTTCCTGGGGCTGGTGTCGCACGAGTATTTCCACCTCTGGAACGTGAAGCGCATCCGCCCGGTGGCATTGGGGCCGTTTGATTACGACAAGGAGAACTACACCCGCATGCTCTGGCTGAGCGAGGGCGGCACCGAGTACTTCTCCAACCTGATTATGCAGCGGGCCGGTTTCCTTTCGCCCGACCAGTATCTCGGCGACCTGAGCAACGGCATTAACCGGGTCGAGAACACGCCCGGCAACAAGGTGCAGTCGGCCGCCGACGCCAGCTTCGATGCCTGGATCAAGCAGTACCGGCCCAACGAAAACTCGGGCAACACCGCCATCAGCTACTACGACAAGGGCGAGGTAATTCTGGCCACGCTCGATTTGATGGTAATTAACGCCACCAAGGGCCAGAAGCGGCTCGATGATGTGATGCAGTATCTCTATGACCAGTACTACCTCAAGCAGGGCCGCGGCTTCACCGACCAGGAGTACCAGGATGCCGTGGCCAAAGTAGCCGGTCAGCGCTTCGATGAGTTCTTCACCAAGCACGTGTATGGCACCGAAATGCTGCCCTACGAGCAGGCCCTGGCCTATGCCGGCCTGCGCCTGAGCGTTGTGCCCACCCCAGCTACCGACATCGACCTGGGGGCGCGCATCAGCCCCGCCAATGGCCGCCAGACGGTGGCCGGCGTGGTACGCGACGGCAGCGCCTGGCAGGGTGGCCTCAACGTGGGCGACGAAATTCTGAGCCTCGACGGCGTGCGCGTAACTGACGACCTGAACAAGCTGCTGGCCGGCCGGCCTGTGGGCTCCAGCGTTAAAGTGCTCGTCACCCGCGAGGGCCGGGTGCAGGAGCTGAACTTCCCGCTACTGGCCAGCCCCGTCAGCCGCTACCGCATCGAGCGCCAGCCCAATCCCACCGCCGAGCAGCAGCGCGTGTTCGATAAGTGGCTGCCGGTACGGAGCTAAGCCCATTCCACCCCGTAGCTAGCAACAAAAAGACCCCGCCGGATTCCGGCGGGGTCTTTTTGTTGCTAGCTACGGGGTGGAATAGTTAGTTGATCCGCTGCAGCGCCACCTCGCGGACGGGCGAAATCACGAGCGGCACTTTTTCGACTTTCACCGAGCTGGTATCGAGGCCGAAGAATTTGTCTTCGGAGGCAATAAACTGCTTGATGTAGAAGTAAGATTGCATTACGAGCTTCTCCATGGTCGGGAATTCGTTTTCGACCGACAGGTATTTTTCCATCACCACGAAGCGGAAGTCGCCGGTAACGTGCTGCTTGCTCAGCGACTCGTAGCGCGAGGTGATGTCCACCTCCTTGTTGCGTACCAGCTCCTCAATCACCTTGCGGAAGTAGAGGTTGATTTTCTGCTCGACGCGGAAGCCCAACCGGAACGTGATGCGGAAGGCGTCGTCGGGGGCCAGCTCGGTCACCTTGTACTCCATGGTGTAGGGCTGGTCGGTGGTATCGACGTGCACGAACCAGTAGATGTCGGCGCGCTTGGGGCGTTTCTGGAAGATGGAATAGATGATTTTGGCCTCGATTTCCGAAGCCCGCTCGGCCGAGGTCAGGAACACAAGGTGAGTAGCGTACTTGGAGACGGACTCATCGGCGCTCAGCTCCTTAAGAGCCTCGATGTAGGGGTCAATTTTAACGAATTCGGTGAGGCGGCGCTTGATGTAGTAGGCCCGCAGCCACACGTACATCACGCCCACCAGCAGCCCGCCAATCAGTAGCGACACCCAGCCGCCATGCGGAAACTTGATAAGGTTGGCTACCAGGAAAGACCCCTCAATGGTGCCGTACACCAGCACAAACAGCCCGATAACGGCCAGCGGCACCTTCTTCGATTGCAACCAGATGCTCAGCAGAATGGTGGTCATGAGCATAGTGAGCGTGATGGCCAGGCCATACGCGGCCTCCATGTTCTCGGAGCGGCGGAAGTACAGTACCACCCCGATGCAGCCCAGCAGCAGCAGCCGGTTCATGCTCGGCACGAACAGCTGGCCCTTCACGTCGGTGGGATAGTTGAGCTTCACTTTGGGCCACATATTGAGGCGGATGGCTTCGGCCACCAGCGTAAACGAGCCTGTAATGAGGGCTTGCGAGGCAATAACGGCTGCCAGCGTGGCAATGCAGATGCCGATGAGCAGAAACCACTCGGGCATCAACTCATAGAACGGGTTGCGGCCGTTCAGCTGCTGGCCCTGCTGCGACATCAGCCAGCCGCCCTGGCCCAGGTAGTTGAGCACCAGGCAGCTTTTCACGAAAATCCAGCTGATGCGGATGTTGCCCTTGCCGCAGTGGCCCAGGTCGGAGTACAGCGCCTCGGCCCCTGTTGTGCACAGAAACACGGCGCCCAGCAGCCAGAAACCGCCGGGGTAGTTCACCAGCAGGTTGTAGGCGTAATAGGGGTTGAAGGCCTTCAGGATTTCGGGGTGGTGCAGTATCCCGTTCACGCCCAATACGCCCAGCATGGCAAACCAAACGAACATAATGGGCCCGAAGGCCTTGCCCACAATCTGGGTGCCGAAGCTCTGGAGCAGGAACAGCGCCGCAATGATGCCGATAACAATGGGCACCGTCGGGATATCCGGATAGATGGCTTCCAGCCCCTCAATGGCCGACGATACCGAGATGGGCGGCGTAATCACGCCGTCGGCCAGCAGGGCCGCGCCCCCGATAATGGCCACCGCCGAGAGCCAGGCCCCGCGCCGCCGCACCAAAGCGTAAAGCGAGAAAATGCCACCCTCGCCGTTGTTATCGGCATTGAGCGTGAGCAGGACGTACTTAATGGTCGTCTGGAGTGTGAGCGTCCAGATAACGCAGGAAATGCCGCCGTACACGAGCAGCGGATCAATCTGGCCCGACACGATGGCCTTCATCACATAGAGCGGCGAGGTGCCGATGTCGCCGTAAATAATACCCAGGGCAATAAGCAAACCGGCCGTCGAAATGGCCGAGTGCTGGTGTTTGGCATCCATAAGGAAACTGGTAAAAAGGGCGAAAACGCGATAAGCGGGGCCGAAGGTAACAGGCCATTCCGACTTGGCGGCGCACGAGCTCCGGCGCATACGCAAACCGGCCGCAAAAGTGCAGCCGTGGTTGGCTCAGGCCGGCGGGTGCGGGCTGGGTGGGGCGGCCGTGGAGCCGGTGGGTAATGCCGTAAGCGCCGTTTGTTGCAGCCAGTATCCGGCGGCGGTGGCCGTTTCGTGGTGGCGCTGCCCGATGCGGCGGTTGGCCTCCTGGGCCAGAGTCTGCCAGCTGCGGGCCGGGCCGGCCAGGGCAAAATAACGGGTCTGCCGGCCCGGCCGATGTACCCGCCAGCGGTTGGTGCCGCGCAGGCCCCAGGCCAGCAGGGCCAGTCCCAGCCCGATACCCAGCGCGGCCGGGGCAGTTTTCAGCCAGAACTGCAGGTAGGCCAGCAGAAATCCAAAGAAACTAAAGGCCCCCAACAGTACGCCCAGCAGCCAGCGCACCGGCTGCACATCTACGCCTTCCAGCTCGCGCCAGATAAACTGTTCGCCGTTCAGCTCCAGTCCCTCATTGGTCAGTGCTACCCGGCCATCCTCACTTCGCAGCGTGGTAAACATCTCCGCCGGCGGGGGCGGCAACAGCAACGGCCCGGATGCTTCGGTGAGCGGCTCCGGCTCCGTTAAGGGCAGGGGCAGAGGTTCTGGCGCCGGCTCTGTGGCGGGCGGCGTAGGGCGCGGGGTTGCGGGAGGTCCCGGTGGGGGGGTATTGTCGGCAAAAGCCCCGCCGCCGCCCGTGCTGGTTCGTACCCAGTAGGGCGGAACGTGGTGCAGGGGAGGCAGCGGGGCTTGCATGGTTTGGGTCGGTTCAGGTGGCGAAGCTAACAGATGGGGCGGTAAAGGTGATGACATGCTGCTTACCTGCTCATCTTTTGCTTCGTTTCCACGCTACTTGTTCACCTTCACCAGCTCCACATCGAAAATAAGCGTGGTATCGGGACCGATGTCGCGGCCGGCACCACGCTTGCCATAGGCGAGGTCGGAGGGAATATAGAGGCGCCACTTCGAACCTTCAGGCATCAGCTGCAGGGCCTCTGTCCAGCCGGCAATTACCTGGTTTACGCCAAACGTAGCGGGCTGGCCACGCTGGTACGAGCTGTCGAACACCGTACCGTTGAGCAGCGTGCCGTGGTAGTGCGTGGTCACCGACGAGCCGGGACCGGGCTTGGGGCCGCTGCCCTCGGTGATGACCTCGTACTGCAGGCCGCTGGGCAGGGTGGTTACACCGGCTTTGTTGGCGTTTTCCTGCAGGAAGGCTTCGCCTTCGGCTTTGTTGTTACCCATATCGTTGGCGTTTTGGTTGTCGTCGTTGTCATCTTCCATGCCGCCGCCGAGCTGCTCCTGCAGCTGCTGCATGGCGCTCTGCATCTGCTCGGGCGTGAGGCGGCTGGGCTCGTTGGTGAGGGCCTCCTTCATCGACTGGGCAAAAATATCGACGTCGAGGTCGAGACCCTGCTGGGCGAAGTTGTTGGCCATGTCGCGGCCGATGATGTAGCTGATTTGCTCTTTCAAGCCATTCAATTCCATAAAGCACTGAGTTGCGCTGATTCTGCCGCTGCTGCCGCCGCTTGTTTCGGGCAGTGGCCGGGGGCGAAATCAACAGGTGGAAAAGGGGAAGCGCAGCCCGCGCGGGCCGTCGCCACTGTGAAGTACCGAAAACCGCCGCGAATGGATGTTGTTTTTTCTGGCTCCGCCGCTAAGGTGCTGACAATGAAGCCCGGTTTCTGAGGTTCAAAAATACGCTAGCCCCGCCAAAGGGGCGAGGCTAGCGGTAAAAGAATAGACGGGTGAAGCTTAGCAGAAGTGCAGTTCTTCGTCGTCGCGCAGGTCGAAATGCAGGCTCAGGTCGCGCAGTTGGGCGGCCAGAAAACGGTAGGAGCCGAAGCTGCCCAGCAGCAGCAGCGACGAAAAGGTGGCGGTGCTCTTTTTCATGGTACTCGATGGTAAGGTAAGTGTCAATCAGCTGATTGGCTGCAAAGATACTACACCTGAATTACTAAATTGTTATGCAAGCATAATAAAATGATGATGCTTTGGTCACAGGCGTGAGCTCCCTCAGGTAATCGGTGGGTAGGCAATGCTGCACTATATCTATATCAAATAGCTTGGCGGGGGAGCATCAAACTGCCCATAAAATCATTTAGCACCCTGTATAGCTGGATTTTCATTCTGGTTGTCTACTTTCACGCCATCTTTTCAGTATAAGATTTTACGGATGAAATACCTGTTTACTTTTCTCTTCCTTGCCAGTGTACACTTGGCACAAGCCCAAACCAGCCTGCTGCTCGGCGGTGTGCGGGCCGCCACCCAAATAGGCACTATGGCCGCCCGCAATAGCAAGGCTAAAGCCAAGGCCAAGCACAAAACCATCGGTGCAGAAGAGGCCTCGCCGACTACTCCGGTCGTTATCCCGACTCCAAAATCCAACAGCGCCTTTAACTATCAGGGCCAGCAAGTAGCCCGCCAGCGCACCGAACCAGGCGCTCTTTCCGGCAAGGGTTCTGCCGAAATTGGGGCTCTCGAAACGGTACTGGAGCAGACCCACCAAGCTCTGCTGGCCGACTCGGCGCAGTCGTTTCTGCCCGCCGCGCAGCTGGACGCCATCCGCTCGGCCGCCCGCCAGGCCGCCGCGGCCCGGCCCTCTTGGGACTATTCGGCCTATCAGCATGAGGTAGCTTTCTACCAGCGTGAAGAGGCCCGTCGGACTCCTCCCGCACCCGCCCCGGCTAAACCCAAACCCAGAACCCGTAAGTAGGAACTACTTACATGAACGCCAAGAGCCCGCTTCTGCCAGTCAGAAGCGGGCTCTTGGCGTTTAGGAACCAGGCTTTCAGTAATTGTGGGCGCTTATTCTACCACCCGCACTTCTACGCGCCGGTTGCGCTCGTCGGGGGCGGGATAGAGCGGGCGGGCGTCGCCCACGGTGATGCATCGATCAACTAAAAACCAGCAGTCGGGAAAGAACCGCTAAACTGCCAGAACGCCGCGCCGAATATACAATAGCAGCGTTCTGTTTGGCGATTAATACCCGTTGCGGGCGCGGTGCTTCACGCGGGCTTCCCAGCGCTTGCGTTTGGGGGCAATGGAGCCGCGCAGGTGCTTTTCCATCACCATAACGGCGCAGGGCGCGGCAGCGGTGGCTCCGAAACCGGCGTTTTCGAGATACACGGCTACTACAATCTTCGGGTTGTCGGCGGGGGCGAAACCGACAAAGGCGGCGTGGTCGTCGTCGTCGGCGCCGCCGTTTTCGACGGTGCCGGTTTTGCCGGCCACCGTAATGCCTACATCGGCGAGGCTGGAGGTTTCGGCCGTGCCGCCGCGCTGCATCACCCCAACCATGCCGGGTAGCAGGGCTTCGAAGTTGGCGCTGTCGATGAGGGTGTGGCGCTTTTCGAGGAAGCGGGGGAGCGGTCCATCCTCGCCGATGCTGCGCACGAGGTGGGGCGGGTAGTACCAGCCGCGGTTGGCGATGATGGCCGTCATGTTAGCCATTTGCAGGCCCGTCATATTGATTTCGCCCTGCCCGATACTCAGTGAGTAGATGGAGCGGTAAGTCCAGCGGCGGGTGCCGCGGGCCTTGTCGTAGTATTCAGGAGTGGGCAAAAAGCCGGGGGCCTCGCGCGGGATGTCAACGCCCAGCACCGAATCGAGGCCGAAGGAGCGCACGTAGCGCCGCCATTCGGCCAGGTTGGCGTGGCGGGCAGCCACGGTATCGACTACTAGGCTATCGGGCATGCGCTGGATGAGGTTGCGCATGGTCTGGTAGAAGTAGGGGTTGCAGCTGTACTTGAGGCCCACCGTGAGGCTGCTGGGTACCGGATGGTTGTGCACGCACTTAATCAGCCGCTGGTCGCACTTGAAACCGGTGCCGGGCTTGATGGCGCCCAGCTGCAGGGCCACGGCCGCATTCACCAGCTTGAACACCGAACCAGGCGGGTTGGCCAGCATGGCGGGCCGGTTGATAAGCGGCCGGTTCTCATCATACAGCATTTCCGAGCGCACCTTGGCTTGGTCGGGAGCCGTGAGGGTGGCCGGGTCGTACACGGGGCCCGACACGTAGGCCAGGATTTCGCCGGTTTTCGGGTCGAGGGCTACCAGGTAGCCCTTGCGGTTGCCCATGAGCTGCTCGGCGTAGGCCTGCAGGTTGCGGTCGATGGTCAGGTGCAGGTCCTGGCCCTGGCGAAAGACGGTATCGGTGGCCCAGCTGCCGCGGTTTTGGCCCAGCGAGTCGATGAGCGGGTGCAGGTAGCCGACGCGGCCCGTCAGCAGGCCGTTGTAGTAGCCCTCAACGCCGCCGTTGCGCAGCTGGTAAAAGCGGCCGCGCTGGGTGCGCTTGGCCTGCGTGAAAAAGGCCTGGGCCTCGGCGGCCGGGTAGCCCAGTACCGCCGCGCCGGCGTTGGCAGTATAGCGGCGACCCACTTGGGTACTGAGCACCAGCGTGGGCCACTGCTTGCGGGCCTTACGCACCCGCGCTGCTTCGGCCGCCGTCAGCCGCAGATTTACGGGGTAGCCATTCGGGGCGTTGTCGTAGGGCAGGGCGTTGGCAATGCGCCGCTTGATGGTGGCCGGCCCCCAGCCCAGCAATTGGCCCAACGCCAGGGTATCGAGGGTGCCCTTGCGCGGCAGCTTCAGCAGGTGCAACGTGCCGGTAGCTACCAGCACCGAGTCGTTACGGTCGAGCAGGCGGCCGCGCACGAGCGAGTCGGCACCCACTACCACGCGGCGGCGGGCGAAGGTTTCGGTAGGCTCCTGGACCTCCTGCGCCGCCACCTCGGCCGAAGGGGAGGAGCAGGCTGTCTGCCCGATGAGCAGCAGCAACAGCAGGAGTCCCATCCTCCACTTATAGAAAACTGTATGCATGTATCAAAGCTAGCCAATTGCCCGGCGCGGATAAGTGGTGAGCCGATGAACGGGGCAATCGACGCTACGAACAGGGGCGCGGGTCAGGTTGCCAAGCTACCTCCGGCCCACCGCTACCACGAACCGCCACCAACGCCCCACCGTGCGCCCCCGGCCCCACCCGAAGCGGCTCGTAAAGGCAGCGGCGGGCCAGGGAGTAGCTGCGGAAACAGGTGCGCCGCCCGGAGTGGTTCAGGCGGCGCAGTATTTAGTTACCGAGATGCACAGGGCATCAAATGATTGAATTCGATGTGGCTAACGGTATTCAAGGCCTCATCGTAAAGTGGCTTGATAAGCAGCGTATTTATTCAACTAGTCCATATCCTGAATACTATGGAATAAATCTAATATGTCTTTAGGAATAAATTCAGGAATATCATCAATAATTTTATTAATTATTTCCTTCTTCAATCCTTCCTCTTTATTAAATTTATTTAATTGAGGAAATTTATTTTTAATAATAGCTTCTAAATTATGGCCTTGATTCTCTAAATACCATTCGGGAATTGATATTTCTGAATTATTGCCGTAGATAACTTTTTTCATAGATGATTTAGTAATATCAAATCCATCTGATACTTTGTTTATAATAAAATCGGACATAAGTTGAAGTTGAGGATTTGATAAATTCCTGAATTCTGAGTATGTTTCGTTATTTGTGAGTCCTAGATCAGCTCTTTCAATAAGTCTTTCGCTTAAAAGTAGCGCACAAAGTAGAATTGGATCAAAGATGTAGTTCTCTAAACTATATCTTTCTGAATGTCCAAGAACTAAAATATGTCCTTGAGGATTATTTTTTATATCCCAATCAATAATTCCAAACACAAATTTGTTTCCAAAAGATGTTAACCTTTCTACGATATCAATAACTTGGTCGCAATTACCTGCTCCAGCTACTCCTGAAGAAATAAAATTAAGAGAAATATCTTTAATCAGCTTACTCTTGAGTTTATTATAAATTTTTTCGTAAAATATAACATCATACTTACTCTCTACAAAAACTTGTCTTCTATTTTCGTAATTAACACTGAAAGATGGAACGCCTGAAGTAAGTATTTTCAGAGCATGGTCTTTAGTAGACTTTTCCAGACGTTGACCAGATTTATTGACAACGAACAACGACTCCTCGGGCGCTAAGGCAACAGTTGAAGGAGAGTGAGTAGTCATTATGACTTTCACTCCCTTGTCTTTAACAAAAACATTTAAAATTACATCAAGAAATTGCTTAGACATTGATGGATGGAGAGAAGCGTCAGGTTCATCCATCAATAGAACTTTAGGAAATTCAATAGAAAATTTTGAATTGTATAATGCCAAAGCTAAGGACATCAATACTTTTTCCCCTGATGATAAGTCGCTGAATTTAACTTCGGTTCCTGTTATATTATTAACTAATTTAAGTTCGAATGGTGCATCTCTATGGATACCACTAGGCGAATTTATGTGATAATCTAGATTCGCTTCCTTTATGATTTTATTCACAAAGTCCCAAGGTGCTTCTCCGTTTTCTGTTATAAAATCCTCATTTGATAAATATATTATTGATTTGTCATTGTTTTCAACAGAGATAAATCTTTGATATCTATTTTCATCGAATTTATCTTGGTATCTTTTGAATAATCCTGAAAAATTTTGATAGAATATATCATCTGAAGTAATATGAATTGGACGATGAAGATAAACATCTTCTTGTGATAATTCGTTAATATCTTTGTTTGTTTTATTTGCAATATCTACTAAAATCTTAACTTGTTTGGGGTCATTTACAAATTGATTTAAGTTGTACTGCCTTAACTTATTTTGTTGTTGAAAATTATGATATGGGTTCCAAATGTCTTCAATTTCCTGTAATGATGATTGTCTTGTTATTATATTGCTATCATTCGGTGACAAAGTTTGGTGAGTTACATATTTTTTTGGATTCAATTCTTGGTTATTTTCAGATACTGATGCCTTTGTTTCAATAATTGCAGATAAAATCTGTGTTTTACCGGCCCCATTTACACCTGTTAAAATTGTTAAATCAGGCAAATTTAAATTGAAAGGGTCTAAAGACTTGTATTTTACTGGTAAATTCAGCAGCATATATTTAAAAGTTAATGTTAGAAATTAGTTAAAGAAAAGAATTACATATTCCGCCGATACTGCCCGCCGACCTCGAACAGGGCGTTCGTAATCTGGCCAAGGGAGCAGAACTTGACGGTTTCCATTAGCTCATTGAACAGGTTTTCGTTGGCTACGGCGGCCTGTTGCAGGTGCTTGAGGCGCGCCGGGGCCTCGTCGGCGTTGCGGGCTTGCAGGGCTTGCAGCATCGTAATCTGGTACTGCTTTTCCTCCTCGGTGGCGCGGATAACCTCGGCGGGCACCACCGTGGGCGAGCCTTTAGAGGAGAGGAAGGTGTTCACTCCTATTATGGGGTACTCGCCCGTGTGCTTGAGCATCTCGTAGTGCATGCTCTCCTCTTGAATCTTGCCGCGCTGGTACATGGTTTCCATGGCGCCCAGCACGCCGCCGCGCTCCGTGATGCGGTCGAATTCGAGCAGCACGGCCTCTTCCACTAGGTCGGTGAGCTCCTCGATGATGAAGGAGCCTTGCAGCGGGTTTTCGTTCTTGGCCAGGCCCAGCTCGCGGTTGATGATGAGCTGAATGGCCATGGCCCGGCGCACCGATTCCTCGGTGGGCGTGGTAATGGCCTCATCGTAGGCGTTGGTGTGCAGGGAGTTGCAGTTATCGTAGATGGCGTACAGGGCCTGCAGGGTGGTGCGGATGTCGTTGAAGTCGATTTCCTGGGCGTGCAGGCTCCGGCCGCTGGTCTGGATGTGGTACTTGAGCATCTGCGAGCGGGCGTTGCCGCCGTACTTCAGCTTCATAGCCTTGGCCCAGATGCGGCGCGCCACGCGGCCAATCACGGCGTACTCGGGGTCGATGCCGTTGGAGAAGAAGAACGAGAGGTTGGGGGCGAAGTCGTTCACGTCCATGCCCCGGCTCACGTAGTACTCCACAAACGTGAAGCCGTTGCTCAGCGTGAGGGCCAGCTGGGTGATGGGGTTGGCGCCGGCCTCGGCAATGTGGTAGCCCGAAATCGACACCGAGTAGAAGTTGCGAACCTTCTCGTCGATGAAGTACTGCTGCACGTCGCCCATCAGGCGCAGGGCGAATTCGGTGGAGAAAATGCAGGTGTTCTGGGCCTGATCTTCCTTGAGAATATCGGCCTGCACCGTGCCGCGCACCTGCGTGAGGGTGCGGGTTTTGATGCCGGCGTACACGTCGGCGGGCAGCACCTGGTCGCCGGTTACACCGAGCAGCAGCAGGCCGAGGCCGTCGTTGCCCTCGGGCAGCGGGCCCTGATAGTGGGGGCGGGGCTGGCCGTAGCCCTGGTAGATTTCGTCGATTTTCTGGCTTACCTCGTCTTCCAGGCCGTGTTCCTTAATATAGAGCTCGCACTGCTGGTCGATGGCCGCGTTCATGAAGAAGGCGGCAATGGTGGCGGCCGGCCCGTTGATGGTCATGGAAACCGAGGTGCTCGGGTTGGCCAGGTTGAAGCCCGAATAGAGCTTCTTGGCGTCGTCGAGGCAGGCGATGCTCACGCCGGCGTTACCGATTTTGCCGTAGATGTCGGGCCGGTGGTCGGGGTCTTCGCCGTAGAGCGTCACCGAGTCGAAGGCCGTGCTCAGGCGCTTGGCGGGCAGGCCCATACTCACGTAGTGGAAGCGGCGGTTGGTCCGCTCGGGGCCGCCTTCGCCCGCAAACATGCGGGTGGGGTCTTCGCCCTCGCGCTTGAAGGGGAATACGCCGGCCGTGTAGGGGAACTCGCCGGGCACGTTCTCCTGGAGCTGCCAGCGGAGCAAATCTCCCCAGGCAGTATAGCGCGGCAGGCTCACTTTCGGAATCTGGGAGCCCGAGAGGCTCTGGGTGTGGGTCTGGATGCGGATTTCCTTGTCGCGCACCTTGAATACGAACTCGGGGGCTTTATAAGCAGCTACCGTTTGCGGCCAGGTCTCCAGGAGTTTCCAGTTCTGACCGTCCAGGCGGAGCTTGACCTCCTCGAAGGTGCTCTCCAGGCCGGCCACGAGTGCTCCGGGCTCGATTCCGGAGCCTGCTGCGCCGCTGCCGTTACCAATTCCTCCGGCACTGTTTCCAATTCGGTCGTTGCCGAGGCTTTCAACGGCTCCGACGGCTTGTCGGATTCCATAGAGCTGCTGCGCTGTGGCAGACTGTTTTTGAACCCACTGGTCATATTGGCGGTTGGTTTCGGCTATTTCGGAAAGGTAGCGCGTGCGGTGCGGCGGAATAATGTAAATCTTCTCGGAATCCTCCACCGAGGTTTCGAGCTTCGAAGCGAAGGCGTGGCCCGTGCGCTCCTCCATGGTGGCCAGCACGGCGCGGTACAGCCGGTTCATGCCCGGGTCGTTGAACTGCGAGGCGATGGTACCGAACACCGGCATGGTATCGGTCTGCTTGTCCCAAAGGCCGTGGTTGCGCTGGTACTGCTTGCGCACATCACGTAGGGCATCGAGCGCGCCCCGCTTGTCGAATTTGTTGAGGGCAATCACGTCGGCGAAATCGAGCATGTCGATTTTCTCCAGCTGGGTGGCCGCCCCGTATTCGGGCGTCATCACGTAGAGGCTGGCGTCGGAGTGCTCGATGATTTCGGTGTCGGACTGGCCGATGCCGGAGGTTTCGAGGATAATCAGGTCGAAGTCGGCGGCCCGCACCACGTCCACGGCATCCTGCACGTACTTGCTCAGAGCCAGGTTGCTCTGGCGCGTGGCCAGGCTGCGCATGTACACGCGGGGGCTGTTGATGGCGTTCATCCGGATTCGGTCGCCGAGCAGCGCCCCGCCGGTCTTGCGCTTGCTGGGGTCGACGGAAATAATGGCAATGGTCTTCTCGGGGAAGTCCATCAGAAACCGCCGCACCAGCTCATCCACCAGGCTCGACTTGCCCGCGCCGCCCGTGCCGGTGATACCGAGGATGGGGGATTTTTTAGCTGTTAGCTCAGATCTGTTAGCTGATAGCTTATCGTTCGAACGGGAGCTATCAGCTAACAGCTGATGGCTAAAAGCTTTTTTAAACTCCTCGGGGAAGTTTTCGGCGGCCGAAATCAGGCGGCCGATGTCGCGGGCGTTCTTGTCCTTGAGGTGGTCGGCCTCGCCGTTGAGGTTCTGGCCGGTCGGGAAGTCGGCCTGTTCGAGCAGGTCGTTAATCATCCCTTGCAGGCCCATGGCGCGGCCGTCGTCGGGCGAGTAGATGCGGGTGACGCCGTGAGCCATCAGGTCCTCGATTTCGGAGGGCAGAATTACGCCGCCCCCGCCGCCGAAGAGCTTGATGTGGCCTGCGCCCCGCTCTTGCAGCAGGTCGTGCATGTACTTGAAGTACTCGTTGTGGCCGCCCTGGTAGCTGGTAATGGCAATGGCCTGAGCGTCTTCCTGAATGGCGCAGTCCACGATTTCCTGCACCGAGCGGTTGTGGCCCAGGTGGATAACCTCGGCCCCGCTGCTCTGGATGATGCGGCGCATGATGTTGATGGCGGCATCGTGCCCATCGAACAGGGCCGCGGCCGTTACAATGCGGACGTGGTTTTTAGGTTTATAAGGAGCTGCGGGAGCTTGCATAGGGGCGGGTTGTTGGGTGGGTTTTGGAAGGGCTAAGGTACGAAACAGGCAGCGGGGGCGCGTTGCAGGCACCCGAAACCGGGAGTGGTGCGCAAATGTAGTAGGCCGGCATCTACTTAAACACGGTAGTTTTACGCCATGCCGAAACGAATGCCCCGGAATTTGCAGGTTGTATGTGCAGGCTTGATATTGCTCGGGTTACTTGTTTGGCTGACTGGGTTTTTTATGCCGGCCTTGGTTCCGGGCAAGAGCATCAACGACCTATATGCTCTGCAGCCGCAGCTTGGTTCAGGCAACGAGGCGGAGACCCGGCAGGCCTACTACGCAACGGAAGTAGCATGGCGCACCAGCCGCAATACCTGGCTCGATATCGGCTCCGGCATAGCTATCAGCAGCCTGACGGTTCTGTTGTTTTTACGAGCCAACCGAGTACAAACCCGGGCACGGTTCCGGCGGCTGAAAACGGTGAGTAAAGCCGGATTTCTCATCTGGCTGAATATCGGGTGGGCTACATTACTCGCTGCCCTCTATTGGTATCACTATTACCGTGCTATCCGCGGCGACTTCCCGCCCTTCGCTGACTCGATTGGCATTCCGCTGATGTATGGGCAGGCGGCACTTTTCGGGTGCTGGCTTATCAGCAACGGACTGTTTCTGCTCGCTTTGTGGCCCGCGCGCCTGCCCGCGCTGCTTTTCGAGAAGCCCAAATACAATTCGTGGCCAGCCGTGCTGGTCGATGCAGTGGTATTCTTACCACTCATGTTTACGGGCCTCTATACCATCATGACTATCATCGACGGCGACCACCTGGCAATTGCCGCTGCGCTGCTGTTCTTCTATTTGCTGCTTGTTCTGCGGGCAGGCTATATGCGGGCTATCAACGCGCGGTAACAACGGCTGTATGGGCCACTGAAGACGCTGCTGAAGCAGTGTTTCAGCCAGCGCTTACGCACTCGGGATGTAGCGTGCAGCTCCGGCTTCGCATCACCCTCATAATTGGTTTCATCGTCAGCATCGATACGCCGAGCCAAAGCTTAGCGGTACGGGCTAGCGGCCCTTTTTCGAGTTATAAAGACACAAAAAAATGCCCCGACGAATCCGCCGGGGCATTTCCACTATAAAGTCTAACCGACCTTACGCCGTTTCCTTTTCCTTCTTTTTGGCCTTGGGTTTCACGTCCGGAATCAGGTTGTGGGGGTTGATGACAAACTTTTTGGCCACGCCGCTGTCGAATTCCTCGTAGCCGCGGGGCGCGTCGTCGAGGCTGATAACCTCCACGTTCACGGCCTTGGCAATCTGCACTTTGTCGTATAAAATAGCCTGCATGAGTTGGCGGTTGTAGCTCATCACGGGCGTCTGGCCGGTATGGAACGAGTGGCTTTTGGCCCAGCCCAGCCCGAACCGGATGGAAAGGCTGCCTTTCTGAGCGGCCTTGTCCTCGGCACCCGGGTCTTCGGTTACGTAGAGGCCGGGAATGCCGATGGAGCCCCCGGCGCGGGTTATTTCCATGAGCGAGTTGAGCACGGCCGCCGGTACTTCCTTCTTGGAGTCGGTGCCGTGCCCGCTGGCTTCAAAGCCCACGCAGTCAACGGCGCAGTCGATTTCCGGCACGCCCAGAATCTGGGTGATCTGCTCGGTCAGGGTGGCGTCGAGCGTCAGGTCCACGGTTTCACAGCCGAATGAGCGGGCGTGCGCCAGGCGGGCCTTGTTCATATCGCCCACAATTACCACGGCCGCGCCCAGCAGCTGGGCCGAAGCCGCGGCGGCCAGTCCTACCGGCCCGGCGCCGGCAATGTACACGGTGGTGCCCGGGCCTACGCCGGCCTTCACCGCCCCGTGGAAACCCGTCGGGAAAATGTCGCTCAGCATGGTCAGGTCGCGGATTTTCTCCATCGCCTGGTCTTTGTTCGGGAACCGGAGCAGGTTGAAATCAGCGTAGGGAACCATCACATATTCGGCCTGCCCGCCAATCCAGCCACCCATGTCCACGTAGCCGTAGGCGCCCCCGGCGCGGCCCTCATTCACGCTCAGACAAATGCCGGTTTTCATCTCCTTGCAGGTGCGGCACCGGCCACAGGCCACGTTAAACGGCACCGATACTAGGTCGCCCTTCTTGAGAAACTCCACATCGGCGCCCGCCTCAATCACCTCGCCAGTTATTTCGTGGCCCAGAATCAGCCCGGCCGGCGCTGTAGTGCGGCCACGTACCATATGCTGGTCCGAGCCGCAGATGTTGGTCGATATAACCTTGAGAATCACGCCGTGCGTGATTTTTTTGCCTTTCGGGTTTTTCAGCTCTGGAAAGTCGATATCCTGAACGGCTACTTTGCCGGGCTCCAGGTAAACTACGCCTCTGTTGTTGGCCATGATAGTGGGTTGTGGAAGTGGTAGATAAGGTGTAAAAAGCCAGACGGCGGCCTTCACCATAAAGGAAGACCGCCGTTTGGTGTTCTACTGCAAGGCCGGTTGGCGCCATAAGGTTTGTGTTGGCACCAAGGCAGGCCGGCCGCAACCGGCTACTTCAGCGCCTTCATGCCGGCTTCGGCCACCGTGTGGTCGTTCTCCACCGAGTCGCCCGATACGCCGATGGCCCCCACAATTTCGTCGCCCTGCTTAATAGGCAGGCCGCCTGGGAAGGTAATGAGGCCGCCGTTGGAGTGCTCGATGCCGAAAAGCGAACCGCCGGGCTGCGAAATTTTGCCGACCTCGCCGGTGGGCATATCGAAGAAGCGGGCCGTTTTGGCTTTCTTAATGGAGATGTCAAGCGAACCCAGCCAGGCGCCGTCCATGCGGGCGAAGGCTACGAGGTTGGCCCCGGCATCTACCACCGCAATGTTCATTTTTACGCCCATTTCCTGCGACTTTTGGCGGGCGGCTTCAATAATCTGCTGGGCCTGCTGGAGATTGATAGAGTTCATGGGAATTTAGTTGGTGAATACTTTTATACGCGGGTTGGAGCCCAAAAGATAGTTCGGCTGCGGCCGCTGTAATGGTGGTCGGGCCCCTGCCGTGGCCAAGCAGCGGTGAGGGTTGCTACGGCCGCCGGTTGCCAAGGCTACCAGGCGGCCGTAGCATATCCGGGCGTCGTTGCGTACCTTTGAACCTAGAAAAAACTGCCTCCAGTGAAGAACATCCGCAATTTCTGCATCATTGCCCACATCGACCACGGCAAAAGCACGCTCGCCGACCGCCTGCTCGAATTCACGAGCACCGTGGCCAAGCGCGACATGCAGGCCCAGCTGCTCGACAACATGGACCTGGAGCGGGAGCGGGGCATTACCATCAAGAGCCACGCCATCCAGATGCAGTATCCCTATAAAGGGGAAATCTATACGCTCAACCTGATTGACACCCCCGGCCACGTCGATTTCAGCTACGAAGTAAGCCGCAGTATTGCCGCCTGCGAGGGTGCGCTGCTCATCGTGGATGCCTCGCAGGGCATCGAGGCCCAGACGATTTCCAACCTCTACCTCGCCATCGGGGCCGACCTGGAAATCATCCCCGTCCTCAACAAAATCGACCTGCCCCACGCCATGCCCGAGGAGGTGAGCGACGAAATCGTGGACCTCATCGGCTGTGAGTACGAAGACATCCTGCACGCTTCCGGCAAAACCGGCCTCGGCATCGAAGGCATCCTCAATGCCATCATCGAGCGGGTACCGGCCCCTAAAGGCGACCCCGAGGCGCCGTTGCAGGCCCTCATTTTCGACTCCGTTTTCAACTCCTACCGTGGTATCGAGGTGCTGTTCCGCATCAAGAACGGCACCATGCGGAAGGGCGACAAGCTCCGCTTCATGGCCACCGGCAAGGAGTACGGCGCCGACGAAATCGGCATCCTGGGCCTCAACCAGGAGCCGCGCCAGGAAATGGGCGCCGGCAACGTGGGCTACCTCATTTCGGGCATCAAGGAAGCCCGCGAAGTGAAAGTGGGCGACACCATTACGCACGTCGCAAACCCCACAAAGGAAGCCATTAAGGGTTTTGCCGATGTAAAGCCGATGGTTTTCGCCGGCATCTACCCCGTCGATACCACCGAATACGAGGAGTTGCGCTCGTGCATGGAGAAGCTCCAGCTCAATGACGCCTCCCTGGTGTGGGAGCCCGAAACGTCGGTGGCCTTGGGCTTCGGCTTCCGCTGCGGTTTCCTGGGCATGCTGCACATGGAAATCGTGCAGGAGCGCCTGGAGCGCGAGTTCAACATGACGGTGATTACCACCGTGCCCAGCGTGCAGTTCCACGCCACCGGTACCAAAGACCAGCTGCTGACCATCAACGCGCCGAGCGAAATGCCGGAGCCGAACATGATCAAGCACATCGAGGAGCCCTTCATCAAGGCCCAGATCATCACGGCCGCCGATTATGTGGGCCCGATCATCACGCTGTGCATGGAAAAGCGTGGCGTTATCAAAGGCCAGAGCTACCTGACGAGCGAGCGGGTAGAAATGACCTTCGAGCTGCCGCTGTCGGAAATCGTATTCGACTTCTTCGACAAGCTCAAAACCATCAGCCGCGGCTACGCCTCGCTCGACTACGAGTTGATCGGCTTCCGCGAGTCGGACATGGTGAAGCTCGACATCATGCTCAACGGCGAGAAGGTTGATGCGCTATCGGCCATCGTGCACCGCAGCAAGAGCTACGAGTGGGGCCGCCGGCTGTGCGAAAAGCTGCGCGAGCTGTTGCCCCGCCAGCAGTTCGAAATTGCCATTCAGGCCAGTATCGGCCAAAAAATCATTTCGCGCGAAACGGTGAAAGCCCTGCGCAAAAACGTAATTGCCAAGTGCTATGGCGGCGACATCAGCCGCAAGCGCAAGCTGCTCGAAAAGCAGAAGGAAGGCAAGAAGCGCATGCGCCAGGTAGGCTCCGTGGAGATTCCACAGGAGGCCTTCTTGGCCGTACTTAAGCTTGACTGACGACTAAAACGCGCCGTTGACAGGCGCGTTTTTTTTGCACGTACATCCTCATTTTTTCATCTGATGCACTTCTTAACCGGGCGTGTGTTGCTTTCCCTCAAACCATGTCTGACCATCATCTCGTGAAGAACTGTCGCAGCCACGACCAACTGGAGAAAATCCGTAAGGGCCAGGAGCGTAAGTTCCGCTGGCGCGACGATTGGCCCGTGATGGAAAAAGCCCTGCTCGAAGCCGGTGCCGAAGCCATTACCGCCTACGAAGCCTCGGTTGCCGACGCCGCGGCCGACAAGCCCTCCGCCTAACCCACTTCCTGCCGCATGACGAGCGCCCCCGACGCCATAACCTACCGCCTGATCGACGGCAAGCAAACCGCCGAGGACATCAAAGTTGAAATTGCGGCCGAAGTAGCCGCCCGCAAGGTTGCTGGCTACAAAACGCCGCACCTAGCCGCCATTCTGGTGGGCCACGATGGCGGCTCGGAAACCTATGTGCGCAACAAGGTGCTGGCCTGCGAGCGGGTGGGCTTCGAAAGCACCCTGCTCCGCTACGAGGACTCCATCACGGAAGCCGAACTGCTGGCCAAGGTGGCCGAGCTGAACGAGGACCCGCAAATCGATGGGTTCATTGTGCAACTGCCGTTGCCCCGCCACATCGACACCAATAAGGTGATTGAGGCGGTGCGGCCGGAGAAGGATGTGGACGGTTTCCACCCGATGAACATCGGGCGGATGGTGGCAGGGCTGCCGGCCTTGCTGCCGGCCACGCCCTCGGGCATCGTGGAGCTGCTGCGCCGCTATGGCCTGCCCACCGACGGCAAGCACTGCGTGGTTATTGGGCGCTCCAACATTGTAGGTACGCCGGTTAGCATCTTGCTGGCCAAGAACCTGGAGCCTGGTAACTGCACGGTTACTTTATGCCACTCGCGCACCCAGAACCTGCCCGAAATCACCCGCACGGCCGACATCCTAGTGGCGGCCCTAGGTCGTCCCGGTTTCGTAACGGCTGATATGGTAAAGCCCGGAGCGGTGGTGATTGACGTGGGTACGACCCGCGTGGAGGACGCCAGCAAGAAAGCTGGCTGGGCCCTGAAAGGTGATGTGAGCTTTGCCGAGGTGGCCCCGCTTACGTCCTATATCACGCCCGTACCTGGCGGCGTCGGCCCCATGACCATTGCCATGCTACTGCTCAATACGCTGCGGGCTGCGAAAGGGGAGATGTAATAGGAATTTGGATGACAGCGAGTTTCCCAGAACTCTAAAATCCAATTATCCCCTGCTGGGCTTTCAGAATTCGGGGCGTTGTAGTACTTTTAAAGTCGGTCCGCCGGGAAAAGCGCCAGTTACTGCGGTAGTTGGATTTCCCGGCGGCCCGACTTGTTTTTTTTCAAAAGATCACCCGTTTTGCTGCACGTACTTCCGCTAACTTCAGTCACGCCGGTCGCCGATTCGCTTCCCGTGATGGAGCAATTTTATACCATTCAGGGCGAGGGCTACAATACCGGCCGCGCCGCCTATTTCATCCGCCTCGGCGGCTGCGATGTGGGCTGCGTATGGTGCGATGTGAAGGAGTCGTGGCCCTTGGATGCGCACCCGCGCCACGCTCTGCCCGACTTGGTAGCGGCTGTAACGGCCCATCCCGGCCGCAACGTGGTGGTAACCGGGGGCGAGCCGCTTATGCACGAACTGGGCCCGCTCACGGCCGCTTTGCAGGCCGCTGGCTGCCAGACCTGGATTGAAACCAGCGGTGCCTACCCGCTTAGCGGAAACTGGAACTGGATTTGCGTATCGCCCAAGAAGTTTAAGGCTCCGCTACCCGCGGTGCTGGCCGCCGCCCACGAGCTGAAAATCGTGGTCTTCAATAAAAGCGACTTTGCCTGGGCCGAGGAGCACGCCGCGCTGGTCGGCCCCGAATGCCGCCTTTATCTGCAGCCCGAGTGGAGCAAGGCCTCGGCCATGACGCCGCTGATTGTGGACTACGTGAAAGCCCACCCGCACTGGCAGGTGTCGCTACAGACCCATAAGTACCTCGATATTCCTTAGCGTCCTCACTTCTTTAGCCCGTTTTGTATGCGTCGTTCGCTCTTCGTGTTGTTGGTGGTGCTGCTGACTGCCGGTGGCCTTGCGCCGCGGCCGGCCGCGGCGCAGGCGCGGCTCAGCTCTACTAACACCAAGGCCCGCAGCCTCTGGGATAAGGCCCAGGGGCAGGCCAAGGCCCGTGACTTTAACAAGGCACTCGAAACACTCGACCAACTCACCCAGAAATTCCCTTCACTGGGCGAGCCGTATCTGCTACGGGGTTCTTTGCTTAAGGCCATGGGCGAAAACCAGGCGGCTTTCGAAGCCTACCGCACCGGACTGCCCAAGCTACCTGTCGATGCAGCCCGCACCAACGACTACTTTATGCTGGGCGAGTTGGCCATGAGTTTCGGTGAGTACACCACGGCCGCCGACGCGTACCAGAAGTTCCTTAAAACGGCTCCTAAAAGCCAGCGCAATACGCCGCAGGCCCGGCGCCAGTTGCTCAACTGCGAATTCGCCGCTAAGGCCATAGCCGCGCCCACCGGCCCCGAACCCACGCGCTTGCCCGAGCCGCTCAATACCTATCGGTTTCAGTATTTCCCAGTGCTCACCGCCGATAGCCGCTTTCTGCTCTTCACGGGCCGGCCCACTTCCGACAGCGACGAAGACCTGTTTATAAGCCGCCAGAACCCTGATGGTACCATGGGCGCGCCAGCCCCCATCTCGCCGGCCATCAACACCTCGTTCAACGAGGGGGCAGGGGCTATTTCCGGCGACGGTAAAACGCTGGTATTTGCCTCCTGCGACCGGCCCAACTCGGTAGGCAACTGCGACCTGTACATTTCGCGGCGCACCGGCAACAGCTGGAGCAAACCCGAAAACCTGGGTCGCAACGTCAATTCGTCTGAGTGGGACTCCCAGCCCACGCTTTCGGCCGATGGACGCACGCTGTATTTTACCAGCGTGCGGCGCGGCGGGCAGGGGCAGGAAGACATTTACGTGACCACGCTCGACGAGCAGGGCAACTGGACACCCGCCCGCAACTTGGGTGCGCCCGTAAACACGCCGGGTAAGGATATGGCCCCCTTCATCCATGCTAGCGGCACCACGCTCTACTATGTCACCGACGGGCTGGTGGGCATGGGTGGCCTCGATATTTACCGCTGCGAGCTGGCCACCGATGGTAAGTGGGAAGCGCCCCGCAACCTGGGCTACCCGCTCAATACGTTTGAGAACGAGGCTTCGCTATTTATCAGCTCCGACAATCGCCGGGGCTTCTGCTCGCGCTGGCGCACGGCCGAGCCGGGTGTGAAGCGCCAGCGCGACCAGCCGGTGGAGCTGTACTCGTTTGAGGCGCCCAGCAGCGTGCGGGCCCGCGAAACCAGTACCTACACCCAGGGCCGGGTGTTCGATGCTGTCACCAAAAAGCCTCTTGCTGCCGACGTGCAGCTTTACGACCTCAATACCAACGAACTGGTGCAGTACGTGAACTCCGACGCTGAAACCGGCGAGTACACCGTGGTGCTCAATGAAGGTCGTCAGTATGCCATGTATGCGGCCGCCGATAAATACCTGCTGCGCAGCCTCAGCTTCGACTACAGCAGCCGCCGCAGCTTCGACCCGCTCACCCTCGACCTTTACCTCGACCCGGTGGGCGCAGGCCGTAGCGTGGTGCTCAACAACCTGTTCTTCGATGTGAGCCAGTACGAGCTCAAGCCCAAGTCACGCACTGAGCTCAACAGGCTGGTGAGCTTCATGAAACAGTATTCTACTATTCAGGTGGAAGTATCGGGCCACACCGACGACGTGGGGTCCGACAACGATAACTTGGTGTTGTCGCAGAACAGGGCCAAGTCGGTATACCGATACCTGCTGAGCCAGGGCGTGGAGGCCGCCCGCCTGCGCTACAAGGGCTACGGTGAGGCCCGCCCGCTTGCTCCCAATGATTCCGAAGACAACCGCCAACAGAACCGCCGTATCGAGATCCGAATTCTGTAATGCTGGCAAACGTGGCCTGAACGGGTAGTTTTTGCTCCCAGCTCCAATCAAAAAAGGACAATTACACTAGTAATTGCACTTTTTTTGATTGGAGTTTTTCTTTTTCATAGCATTATCAATAGCTTGATAATGAGGGCTGTAAATAATTATAATAAAAGTTATTGATTAGAATAGTTATAAAAAAACATTTTATAGTTTAACATTTTGGTGTACATTTGATTATTCCCATAAAGCAGCCGGCGCCAGTGGGAGTGGCAGCAACTGTACTATTTATAGCGCAATTCGCTGCTAACAGCCTTAAGCAATCATTTTTCAATCTTCTCACCCTTTTCCACATGAAGAAAGTTGCACTTTTCGTTTGTCTGCTTGTCGCGGCTCCGGGTATCATGCTGGCTGCTTTACGCACAGATAACCCCACCAGCATTACGGCCCGCGCAACGGCCCTCACCCGTGCCATTGCTGACCGTATCCGGCTCGATGAAGGTCAGTACCTGCGCCTCAAGCAGCTTAACATTCGCATGCTAAGTGAGCAGGAAGACCTCAAATCCCGCTTCGCCGCCGAGCAGCCTATTCTCGACCAGCGCCTGGCCGATGCCCAGCTTTACTATGAGATGGCTCTGCTCGACATGCTACGGCCAGCACAGCGGTCCTTGTTCGACCAGCACCGCGTCAGTATGACGGCGCTGGGTACGCTGTCGAAGTAGCAGGCCTGAGCATCCACGGTCCGGCTCCGCTGGAGTTGGACCGTGGGCTGAAGCCCGGTTGTCGTACTGTTAAAATTTATATTGCTTATATCATATTTAAGTAGTATCTTGATAAGACAATTCTGGACAGTGAAGGGATAGTGCAGTTGGACAGGTACTGATTTTTCCACCAAACCTCCTACAACTATGAAGAACGTGCTTACTCTACTGGCCCTCGTAGCATTGATGGCATCCGGAACCCCAACCGTAGCCCAGGCCGATGGCGGCGAACAACCCACTCTGGCCGAGCGGGCCACCGTAATGACTTGGCGCATTGCCGAGCGCACCCAGCTCAGCGAAGGTCAATACGTAAAACTGCGTCGCCTCAATGTGGGGCTACTCTCCGAGATGGCAATGTTGCGCAAGCAACTCAAAGCTGAGCCCGCCAACCTCGACCAGTCTTTGGCTGATTTGCTGCAGCGCTACGAATGGGATGTAGCTGCCCTGCTACAACCTAAGCAGCTTGCTGTCTACGACGGTCTTAAATCCGAATTTACAGCTGTTAATATCCGTTGATTGACAATGGCTTAACGAGCGTTGCCTCAGGCATTGCTCGAATATAGTACTCCATAAAAAAAGCCCGCTTATGCGGGCTTTTTTTATGGAGTACTATATGGTTTGCTAATCGGCTAAGCGGCCTGCTAACTGCTGACTTAGGCAGTACGCTGGTCGATAGCCACGTAGTCGCGCTCGGTTTCGCCCACGTAGATCTGGCGCGGACGGCCGATGGGTTCCTTGTTGGTGCGCATTTCTTTCCACTGGGCAATCCAGCCGGGCAGGCGGCCCAGGGCAAACATAACCGTGAACATCTCGGTCGGGATGCCGATGGCCTTGTAGATGATGCCCGAGTAGAAATCGACGTTGGGATAGAGCTTGCGCTGCACGAAGTACTCGTCGGTGAGGGCAGCCTGTTCCAGTTCCTTGGCAATCTTGAGCAGGGGGCTGGCTTCGAGGCCCAGCGCCTTGAGCACGTCATCGGCAGCCTTCTTGATAATGGTAGCGCGGGGGTCGAAGTTCTTATACACCCGGTGGCCGAAGCCCATCAGACGGAACGAATCGTCCTTGTCCTTAGCCTTGTCAATCCACTTTTGGGTGTCGCCACCATCGCGCTCGATAGATTCGAGCATCTCCACCACTTCCTGGTTGGCGCCGCCGTGCAGCGGGCCCCACAGGGCGTTGATGCCGGCCGAAACCGAGCCGTAGAGCGAGGCGTTGGCCGAGCCCACGAGGCGCACGGTCGAAGTCGAGCAGTTCTGCTCGTGGTCGGCATGCAGGATGAGCAGCTTGTTGAGCGCCTTCACGACTACAGGATTGATTTCGTACTTCTCCGTGGGGAAGCTGAACATCATGTAGAGGAAGTTGGAGCAGTAGTCGAGGTCGTTGCGCGGGTAGTTGAGCGGATGACCCATGTTGTTTTTGTAGGTCCAGGCCGCGATGGTCGAAATCTTAGCCATCAACCGAATCACGTTCAGGTCGATTTCCTCCTTGCTCAGGTCGGGCGACACGCTTTCGGGGTAGAAGGCGGTTAGCGAGCAGATGAGGGAACTCAGAATGGCCATCGGGTGGGCCGCCGACGGGAAGCCGTCAAAAATCTTGCGCACGTCTTCGTGCACCAGCGTGTGCTGGGTAATCTGGGAGCTGAAGGCGTCGAGCTCGCCCTGGGTGGGCAGCTTGCCGTAAATCAGCAGGTAGGCAACTTCAATAAAAGTGGAGTTTTCGGCCAGCTGCTCAATCGGATAGCCGCGGTAGCGCAGAATGCCTTCTTCGCCGTCGAGGAAGGTGATGGCGCTTTTGCAGGCTCCCGTATTCTTGTAGCCGGGGTCGAGCGTAACGTAGCCCGTCTGGTCGCGGAGCTTGCTGATGTCGAAAGCCTTTTCGTGCTCAGTGCCTTCAATTACGGGGAGTATGTACGACTGCCCGTTGAGCGTCAGTTCAGCAGATTCTGCCATAAAGCGTAGGTTGAAAAGTGGGGGTACAGGGCGAAATTAAAGAATTAACCGGCAAGCCGGCCATGCGGCCGGCGGTTACTGAGTATAGTACAAACCGGATGGGGTGGTTGTTTGCCAACCGCCTAAGCGCAAAGAAACGCCGCCGGGCCGATAAATGCGGCATAAACCCCGTTTTTTTACGGCGTGGGCCGGCTTTTTTTATAGTAGCTCCCATTGCGCACACCTCGAGTGTCAGCCAGTCCGGCCCCAGCATCCTGCGACGCCCGGCCACCCAAGAAAGTGCGCTTACTTGCCGATGCAGAACTGGGTGAAGATGCTGGTGAGCAGGTCGTCGGAGCTGATTTCGCCCGTTATCTGCCCCAGCGCCCCGAGGGCGTGGCGCAGGTCGGCGGCCAGCAGCTCGGTGCCGCCATTGGTGCTCAGGCCCACCAGCACGGCGTCGAGGTGGCGGTCGGCCTGCTCCAGGCTGCGGGCGTGGCGCAGGTTGGTGACGATGGTGCTGGCTCCGGTCTGGTCGAGGCCGTCGAGGCGGACGCGGGCCAGCAGGGAGGCGCGCAGCTCCTCAATACCAATGCCCGGGCCGGCGGCCAGCAGCAACGTGTCGGGCCGGGCCTGGAAGGGAGTAGTCTGGTCTTCGGAAGCCAGGTCGAGCTTGTTGCCCACCGCCAGCACACCTACGCCAGCAGGTAGGTTCAGAGATTCAATCTCCGCTTGAAGTTCAGCAAGCGAAGTAGTCGTAATATCAAACAGATAAACAACCAGCGCGGCCTGCTGCACCCGCTGGCGGGTGCGCTCCACGCCCAGGGCTTCCACCACGTCGGTGGTGTCGCGCAGGCCGGCCGTATCCACGAACCGGAACCGGATGCCCTCGATGCTTACCTCGTCCTCAATCAGGTCGCGGGTGGTGCCGGCTATTTCTGATACGATGGCGCGGTCTTCGTTGAGCAGGGCGTTGAGCAGAGTGCTTTTGCCGGCGTTGGGCCGGCCGGCAATAACGGTGGTCACGCCGTTTTTGATGACGTTGCCCAGCTCGAAGGAGCGCAGCAGCCGGCGCACCAGCGCCTGTACTTCCTGTAGCAGTACCACCAGCCCGGTACGGTCGGCAAACTCTACGTCTTCCTCCCCAAAGTCCAGCTCCAGCTCCAACAGGGCCGCAAAATGCACCAGCTGGCCGCGCAGCTCCCGCAGCTCGCGCGAGAAGCCGCCCCGCATCTGGCGTAGCGCTACTTGGTGGCTGAGGGCCGAGTCGGCGGCAATCAGGTCGGCTACGGCCTCGGCCTGGGCCAGGTCAAGGGCGCCGTGCAGGAAGGCGCGCTTGGTGAACTCGCCGGCTTCGGCTAGGCGGGCACCGTGGCGCAGCAGCAGCGCCAGCACCTGCCGCACAATATAGTCGGAGCCGTGGGTGCTGATTTCCACCACGTCTTCGCGGGTGTAGGAGTGAGGGCCCCGGTAGAGCGACACGACGACCTCATCCAGTACCTGCGCCCCGTCGCGCAGGGTGCCGTAGTGCAGCGTGTGGCCGGGCTGCTCGGCCAGGCGCTTACCGGCAAATACCTCGTCGGTGATGGCTATGGCCTGGGGGCCCGAGAGGCGCACTAAAGCAATGGCCCCGGCCCCGGGCGGAGTTGAGAGGGCCACGATAGTATCGGAGAGCGAAAGGGGCAGGTCGGCGGCCACGGCAGTTTGGAATGATGGGGCCACAAAGATACGGCGGGGAGGAAGTCAAAGAGAAAAGCCGTAGAACGAGCCTGATGCTGACGTTCTACGGCTGTTACTTTTTACATTTTCTCTTTGACTTTCAACGTCAATCCGTAAGCATCAGGTTGCGGCTTACCTCAGCCGAAATGAGCTGTTTACCTTCTTGATTGATCTTGATTTCCAATGAATTGTCGAATAATATCTTGTCCAGTACTTCAATGTGGGTGCCGAGGCCTACGCCCACCTTGTCGAGGTACTGCAGGAAGGGGGCGGAAGTGTTCCGGACGGATACCACGCGGCCCTGGTCGCCGGGGCGCAGGTCGGCCAGTAGGCGGTGCTCGGGGCGGTGCAGCACGCCCTCAGCCGTCGGAATCGGGTCGCCGTGCGGGTCAAGCTGCGGGAAGCCCAGGAACTCGTCGAGGCGGCGCACCAGCAGCTCCGAATCTACGTGTTCCATCTGCTCGGCCACATCGTGCACCTCATCCCAGTGAAACCCGAAGTGCTCTACCAGGAAAACCTCCCAGAGCCGATGCTTGCGGATGGTAGCCAGCGCCACCTTGCGCCCGGCCTCGCTGAGCGTAACGCCCCGGTAGCGGGTGTAATTAACGAGGCCTTTCTCGCCGAGCCGGCGCAGCATATCGGTCACCGAAGCGGGCCGGGTCTGCAACTCCTCGGCCACACTATTGGTACTTACCTCGGTGCCCGGCTGAAACTCCGAGAGTTTGTAAACGGCTTTCAGATAGTTTTCCTCGGTGAAACTAGGCATTCATTGGGAATTATGAATTATGGATTATGAAGTATGAATTGGTCGTTCAACTGCCACTTGGCGAGCTGGTGAACGACCAATTCATACTTCATAATCCATAATTCAGAATTAATAATCTACCACTTAATGAGCGCCGAGGCCCAGGTGAAGCCCGAACCGAAAGCGGCCAGGCACACCAGGTCGCCGCGCTTGATGCGGCCTTCCTGCACGGCCTCGCTCAGGGCAATGGGCACCGAGGCGGCGGTAGTGTTGCCGTAGCGCTGGATGTTGCTGAACACTTTGTCGTCGGAGAGGCCCATTTTCTGCTGCACATACTGGGTGATGCGCAGGTTGGCCTGGTGCGGGATGAGTATGTCCAGGTCCTGGGGCTGGTAGCCGTTGGCATCGAGGGCCTCCTTGATCACCTGCGGGAAGCGTACCACGGCGTGCTTGAACACGTTCTGGCCGTTCATGATGGGGTAGAGGTCGACCTCATTCTCCAGGTTTTGAATAAACGCGGTCCGGTCCTGACGGTTCGAGCTGGGCTCCTTCACAATCAACTCCTCGGCGTGCTCGCCCTGCGCGTGCAGGTGGGTGCTCAGTACGCCGTGGCCCTCGCGGGTGCAGGGGCGCATCACGACGGCCCCGGCGCCATCACCGAAAATAACAGAAACAGCCCGGCCACGGGTGCTGATATCGAGGCCTGAGGAGTGAATTTCGGAGCCTACCACCAGCACGTTGTCGTACATGCCGGTTTTGATGAACTGGTCGGCCATGCTTAGCGCGTACACGAAGCCCGAGCACTGGTTGCGCACATCGAACGCCGGCACGGGGGCCTTAATGCCCAGTTCGCGCTGCAGCAACACGCCCGAGCCCGGGAAGAAGTAGTCAGGCGAAAGCGTGGCAAACACAATCATCTGCACATCGTCGGGCTCGAGGCCGGCCATTTCCAGGGCGCGGCGGGCCGCCTTGGCCCCCATATTGGAGGTGGTATCGGTGCCTTCCGTGAACCAGCGCCGCTCCTTTATGCCGGTGCGTTCCTGAATCCACTCGTCGGTGGTGTCCATCAGGGTGGTGAGGTCGGCATTGGTAACCACGCGCTCGGGCACGTAGTGGCCGACGCCGGCAATTTCAGAGTTGCGGAGAGAGTTGTTCATCGGGGGAGGGATTTGCGGAACAGTGCGGAATATAGCAGACGCCGAAGGTAAAGAAAAACGGCGCCGGTTCCGTAAACGGGCTGCTAAGGTCGGTAGTTACCCAATAGAATCCAGTAGCGCCGATAATTTTTTGGCTTCCGGCTCCCAGAAGGCCAGCGGCGGCGGCCCCTGCGGGTAGTACGTACCCGCTCGCAGCGCCGCCGCCAGCTCGGCGGCCGGTGGGTAGGTGGCCTGCTGAAAATCGAAGGCTAGGCCCGCCCCGGCAGCTTCGGCCAGCGGCTGCCAGAGCGGGTTGGGCGGCAGCACCAGCGGCAGGGCCAGGCCCAGGTACTCGAACAGCTTGGTGGGCACGCAACGCGCCGTGCTGGGGTGCGGTCGGTAGGGCAGCAGCCCCAGGTGGCTGCGCCGCAACTCGGCCACCACGGCCGCGTGGGGTACCAGTGCTGCGCCGCCCACCAGCGTAACGGCCCCGCCCGCCGCCGCCACGGCCGCTTGCAGCCGCGCCAGCAAAGCCGGCTGCTGGCAGGCCCCGATGATGGTCAGGTGAGCCAGCGGCCACACCGTGCGCAAGTGAGCCGTAAACCGCAACGCCTCCCACACCCCGTTCAGCTCCGAAATAGTGCCCGAGTACACCAGCCGCAGCGGCTCCGAAACCTCGGGCAGCCGCCGTGGCCAGGTGGCCGGCACTGCATCATAAGGCTGGTACTTGTTTTCGATGATGAGAACCGGGCGGGCAGTTCTCGTTGCTTGTGTCTCGTTTTTTGAGAGGGGGGGACTAGCAGCGTAGGCTGCGGTGGCCGCAGGCCTTACCTCAGCTCCGGCCGCGAAGGGCAACTCGGCGGCGTAGCTGCGCTCGGCCAGCAGCACGGCGGCGGCGCGGGCGGCGGCCAGCGTTTCGAGGCGGCGCACCAGTCCGGCCAGCAGGTGGCGGGCCCAGGGGGGGTACACGGCCTGGGTTTGGATGTTGAGGGCGTAGTTTTCGCGCACATCATATATAAAGCGCCGGCCCCGGCCCAGCCACTGCCAGAGCACGGTGGCCGGCAGCAGCTCGGGGGCGTGCACAAACACCACCGTTGGTTGCAGCCGCCGCAGCAGTTGCCAGTAGCGCCACTGGGCCCGCAGCCGCGCCAGGCTCAGGCGGGAGCCGCGTAGCAGCCCATGCACCTGCAGGTTGGGGGGCAGGTCGGGCGGCCGGGGCGCGGCGCGGCCCGCCACGTGCACCTGAACGCCGGGCCGCTGCGACAGGGTCCGCCCGAACTTGCCCAGCATTCGGGTATCGTCGAGGGGCTTGAGGACGGAGGCGAATAGAATGGTGAGGGCGGGCGGCATAATGGGGGCGAAGATGCGGTTTTTTGGCTCTTATTAGGTGGGTTTTGGCTGCTGCGAAATTTATTGCTGGCCGGATAATCGGGCCCTCGGCCGGCATGCGTTACCTTTAAGCCCAAAATCAACCCCCGCAACAACCATTCAAATGACCGACCTGCAACCCCTGATTGAAGCCGCCTGGAACGACCGGAGCCTGCTGCAGCAGCCCGCCACGCTGCAAGCCATTGAGCACGTTATCGAAGAGCTCGACAAGGGCCGCCTGCGCGTGGCCCAGCCTAAGGCCGATGGCGGCTGGCTGGTGAACGACTGGGTGAAAAAAGCCGTCATCCTTTATTTCCCCATCCGTCAGATGGAAACCATCGAAGTCGGCCCCTTCGAGTTCCGCGACAAAATGCGCCTCAAAACCGACTACCAGGGCCAGGGCGTGCGCGTGGTGCCGCCGGCCGTGGCCCGCTACGGCGCCTACCTGGCCGCGGGCGTTATCCTGATGCCCAGCTACGTGAACATCGGCGCCTGGGTGGGCGAGGGCACGATGGTGGACACCTGGGCCACCGTGGGCTCCTGCGCCCAGATTGGCGCCGGCGTGCACCTGAGTGGCGGCGTGGGCATCGGCGGCGTGCTGGAGCCCGTGCAGGCGGCGCCGGTTATCATCGAAGACGGGGCCTTCGTGGGCTCGCGCAGCATTCTGGTCGAAGGCTGCTTTGTGGGCCGGGAGGCCGTTATTGGGGCCGGCGTGACCATCACGGGCAGTACCCGTATTATCGATGTGACGGGTGCCGAGCCCAAGGAGTACCGGGGCCACGTGCCGGCCCGCTCGGTGGTTATTCCGGGCTCGGTGGCCAAGCAGTTTGCGGCCGGCGAATACCAGGTGCCCTGCGCCCTCATCATCGGCCAGCGCAAGCCCAGCACCGACCTCAAAACCAGCCTCAACGACGCCCTGCGCGAGCACAACGTGGCCATCTAAATCACAGATGGTGCAGATGTTGCCGATAGCGCAGATGCGTTCCGGGCTTCGGATGAAAGAATGGCTGGATAACCTAGATTTGCTTAAAGTCGTGGCCAGCCCATGAGCGGATAACCGGCTTATTGGTTGGCTACCTATCTTTGAGAAGTTTTGATAACTAGCTTTCGGCCTCCGTTAGCGCCAACCGAACGACGCGTCATCCGCCCGGCACGACCCGAATCTGCGTCATCCAATCATTTTTCCATCCGAAGCCAGCACGAATCTGCGCTATCAGCAACACCTGCACCATCTGTGATTAAGAATGTCGTATCGGCCGCGCAGGCCCGCGAGGAAGTGCGCGACTACGTGGCTCAGGAGCTGAGCCTCGACCCGGAAACTGTCCAGACCCGTGTCGCTTTCAACCGCGAACTGCCCTGGGTAGATGGTCGTACCCGGCCTTGCTTTCTGGTAGAGTGGGCCGAGCCCAACGGCCGCGACGGTGTGGCCCTGGCCGGGCCTTATACCCACAATTTCTTCGAGTTCACCCGCGCCGATGCCTACCAGTTGGGCGGGCCGAACGCGTGGCGTCAGCAGCTGCTCAACCTGTATGCCGGCTGCGAGCTGGTGGTGCACGCCCGCCTCACCCAGCAGCTCACCGATGTGCCCGACCCTACGCGGCTGGTCATTATCAAGCAGAGCCTGCAGGAACGCAGCAACTGGCGCGTAGCCGTAAACGTGTCGTTGCGTGAGTTTCTGCGCCTGGGCACTGATGAGTACTACATTTTCAATGGCAGCTGGGTCTGGAACCCGCACTACCATTACTCGGCCATCAAAGGCTTCGTACCGTTCGGCACTAAAACCCTGATGACGCTGCCCAAGCAGGAGTTTATTCCGATTCGCTCGCACTCGCCCTTCGACGCCCTGCCCGAAGTAGGCGAAGACGGGGCTTACCCCGGCGAGCTGGTCAGCTTCATCATCGTGCGCAACGACCAGATTATCGAAACCCGCGACCTCGACCTCTACACGCGCACCCTGATGAATCAGGTGGCTACTTTCTACGCCCTCGGCCGCGACCAAGGCCCTTTCCAGATTGAAGCAACGGATCAGCAGGTATAAGCACATAAAGTGAACAGCCGCAGAAAAGCGGTCATCCTGAGTTCAGGATGACCGCTTTTCTGCGGCTGTTCACTTTATGTGCTTATGCTACTTCGCTTTTCAGCTTATCGCCGAATACCGATTTCACCTTATCGACCTTGCTCTTCACCACAAACTGGCAGTAGGGCTGGCTACGGTTCTGGTTGTAGTAGTTCTGGTGGTAAGCCTCGGCCGGGTAGAACTCCGGCAGAGGTATGATTTCGGTGGTGATGGGGCCATCGAAGGCGTTGGCATCGGCCAACTTCTGCTTGTAGGCTTCAGCCAGGCGCTGCTGCTCGTCGGTTTGGGTGTAGATGCCCGAGCGGTACTGGGTGCCCGCATCGTTGCCCTGGCGGTTGAGGGTGGTGGGGTCGTGGGTTTTCCAGAACACCTCCAGCAGGTCCTGGTAGCTGATGACTGCCGGGTTATAAGTAACCTGAATGACCTCGTTGTGGCCCGTAAGGCCGCTGCACACTTCTTTGTAGGTGGGGTTGGAAATGCGTCCGCCGGTATAGCCCGACACGACTTTCTCCACGCCCTTCAGGTTCTGAAATACAGCTTCGGTGCACCAGAAGCAGCCGCCGCCAAATGTAGCTTGTTCCATAAATCACGGATGTTAAATCGCAGATGTTGCAGATGAAAAGGATTACGCAGATTCTTTCTGCGGTGCCCCTATAACGCGCATGGGCCGGTAGCTGTTCAAAATATTGCTATAGTGCCAGCGCAGAGAACAACCGACTTAAAACGAATCTGCGTAATCCTTTTCATCTGCAACATCCGCGATTCAACAGCTGTGATTTAATCAGCGTTTGAAGCGCTCGGCCAGCACTAGTTCCTTGGTGCCGTGGGTCCAGGAGTAGAAGCCTTCGCCCGACTTTACGCCCAGACGGCCGGCCATTACCATATTTACCAGCAGCGGGCAGGGGGCGTACTTGGGGTTGCCCAGGCCGTCGTGCAGTACCCGCATAATGGCCAGGCACACATCGAGGCCAATAAAGTCGGCCAACTGCAGCGGGCCCATGGGGTGGGCCATGCCCAGCTTCATCACCGTGTCAATCTCCTCGACGCCGGCCACGCCTTCGTGCAGCGTGATGATGGCCTCATTGATCATGGGCATCAGGATGCGGTTGGCCACGAAACCGGGGTAGTCGTTAACTTCGGTGGGCGTTTTGCCCAGCTGCCGCGACATCTCCATCACCCGGGCCGTCACCTCATCGGAGGTAGCGTAGCCGCGGATAACCTCCACCAGCTTCATCACCGGCACCGGGTTCATGAAGTGCATGCCAATAACCTGGGTCGGGCGCTTGGTAACGGCCGCAATGCGGGTAATGGAAATCGACGAAGTATTGGTGGCCAGAATAGCGTGCTCGGGGGCGTACTGGTCGATTTCGCGGAATATATTAAGCTTAAGCTCCACGTTCTCGGTGGCGGCTTCCACCACCAGGTCGGCGTTGAGCACGCCCTCCGAGAGGCTCGTGTGGGTGCTGATGCGGCCCAGCGTAGCTGTTTTGTCGGTCTCAGCAAGGCTGCCTTTGCTTACCTGCCGGTCGAGATTTTTGCCGATAGTGGCCAGACCCTTGTCAAGGGCCGGCTGGTTGATATCAATGAGGGCGACGGCAAATCCGTGCTGGGCAAATACGTGGGCAATACCATTGCCCATCGTGCCCGAGCCAATAACGGCAACGTTCATAAAGGTGCGAAAAAGGGGGTGGGAAGAAACGGCAACGCGCCGGAACTAAGGTCTGGGCGCGCCTTCGCAAAGCTACATCGAAACCCGGGCTCGCCCAATCCGGTAGGTTCAGGTAGGGCGAACTACATGTTTTTTTTGTAGCCTATAAAACACCCCTGACAGGGCTTAGAAAGGGCTTTATCCGCTGGTAGTGAAAAATAGATGAAGCTGAATAAAACCTTTTGGGCAAAGGTGCGCGTACAAACCCGCAGAATGGCTTCCGGGCCGCTAATCATCCACTGCGAATCGGAAACGCTGTTTTTTTCTCTCTCCCCTTTTTCCCCACTCTCTTCCTTTTCAACCATGGGTAATCTGTTGTACATCATCGCCGTCATTCTGGTCATCATCTGGGCTATCAGCTTCTTCGGCGGCTTCTTTACCGGTAGCATCATCCACGTACTGCTCGTAATCGCCATCATCGTTATCCTGCTGCGCGTCATCAGAGGCGGTAGCGCGGTCTAACCACCGTCTGGCTTCCAACTGGGTTGGAAATATCTGATTCCGAAAAACAAAAAATCCCCGCTCAAACAATTGAGCGGGGATTTTTTGTGTGGTAAATCGACCGAAGCCAAGCACTGCTTCCCTTACTTCAGATCGAAGAGGAAATTAAAGCGGATTTCCGGCTGGCCGTAGGGCGAGTTGCGGTTGCCCTGGTTATCGATGCCGTCGTTGAAGTTGTAGAGCACCACCAGATCGGCTGCGAACCGCTCGCCAAACCGGGTGCGATACCCGGCTCCCCCCAGCGGGGTGGTAGCCGTGGTGTTGCTGGTGTACACGTTGCCGAATGAGTCGGTGGCCTTGCCCCGCAGGCGGGTTACCTCGTACTCTGCGTGCAGGAAAAACTGCTTGTACACGATGAACTGCGCAAAGCCTTTAAGCCCGAGGTTGTTGTACTGTATCTTATCGGGGTAGCCGTAGTACTGCTGGTTGAAAGGGGAATAGGTGACGTTGATGTAGGAGTAGCTGATGCCCGGTCCGATGGCAAACTTCTCCGACACCCGGTAGCCGATGGCCGGTGATACGCTCACATTAAACTGCCCGTCGCCGGCGTAGCTGCTGTAGCCCAGCCCGAAATTGGTATACAGAAAATACTTGCGTAACGGGGGCGGGGGGGGCGCCACGCCCGGCCGCTGGGGCAAATCCAGGCCCGACGGCCGGTTGGGGTCGTAGGCAGGCGCCTGCGATGCCGGCACGTTGGGGTCGGGCTGGTACACGGGTGGCGCGGTGGGGGCCGCTTGCGGCTCGACAGGAGTCGTGGCCGGCACCCGCCGGGGCCGGGCGGGCGCCGCGCCGGGCGGGGCCGTGTTCAGCTGCGGCTTCACGGTGCGGGTGGTATCGGCCGGCGTGGTTTGGGCGTGGGCAGCAGTTGGGGCCAGCCCGAGGCCGGCTCCGCCCAGCAGCAGCAAAAACAGGAGGTGTTTCATGTAGAGAATAAACTAGGAATGTGGGTAAGCTGCAACGCGCAAAAAGGTGAAATGGTGCGTTACTGCTCTGCAATAACGCACCATTTCACCTTTCCCGTATTCAGGCTGAGTTCTGCCGCTAAACTTACGAAACCAGTTGGTACATGCGCCGGCGCTGCTCGCGGATGTTGTCGTCGGCCAAGTACTCTTCGTACGTCATGCGGCGGTCGATAACGCCGCCGGGCGTCAGCTCGATGATGCGGTTGGCCACGGTTTCAATCACCTTCAAATCGTGCGAGGCAAACAGCAGCGTGCCGTTGAACTCCTGTAGCGAGTTGTTGAGAGCCGTAATGCTTTCCAGGTCGAGGTGGTTGGTCGGGTCGTCGAGCGTGAGCACGTTGCCGCCTTCCATCATCATCTTGCTCAACATGCAGCGCACTTTCTCGCCACCGCTCAGCACGTTGCTCTTCTTGAGCGACTCCTCGCCCGAAAACAGCATGCGGCCCAAAAAGCCGCGGATAAACGACTCATCCTTCTCGGTGCTGTACTGGCGCAGCCAATCCACTAGGTTCAGGTCGGTGTCGAAGAACTCGGTGTTTTCCTTGGGGAAGTAGCTGGGCGTGATAGTAGTACCCCACTTGAACTCGCCGGTAGCGGGCTTGGTCTGCTCGAACAGAATATCGAACAGGAGGGAGGCAGCGCGGTCGTCGCGGCTCACAAGGGCCACTTTGTCGCCCTTGTCGAGCATGAACGACACGTTGCGGAACACGGTCTGCCCGTCCACCTTAGCGCTCAGGTTTTCCACCGTCAGCAGCTGGTTGCCCGCCTCGCGCTCGGGCTTGAAGGCAATGTAGGGGTACTTGCGCGAGCTGGGCTTGATTTCTTCGAGCGTCAGCTTCTGGAGTAGCTTCTGGCGCGAAGTAGCCTGCTTGCTCTTGCTGGCGTTGGCCGAGAAGCGACGCACAAACTCTTCCAGCTCTTTGCGCTTGTCCTCGGTTTTCTTGTTCACATCCTGGCGCTGGCGCAGCACCAGCTGGCTGCTCTCGTACCAGAACGAGTAGTTGCCGGGGTACATCGTAATCTTCGAGAAGTCAACGTCGGCCATGTAATTACACACCGCGTCGAGGAAGTGGCGGTCGTGGCTAACCACAATTACCGTATTCTGGAACGAGTCGAGGAAGTTTTCAAGCCAAAGGACCGTTTCGGCATCAAGACCGTTGGTGGGTTCGTCGAGCAGCAGCACATCGGGGTTGCCGAACAGGGCCTGGGCCAGCAGCACCCGTACTTTATCGGAAGTGCCCAAGTCGCCCATCAGGGTCTGGTGTTTGTCTTCGGCAATGCCGAGGCCCGAGAGCAACTCGGCCGCCTCGTACTCGGCGTTCCAGCCTTCAAGGTCGGCAAACTCGCCTTCCAGCTCGGCGGCCCGCTCGCCATCAGCGTCGGAAAAATCAGGTTTGGCGTATAGCGTATCCTTTTCCTCCATCACCTTCCAAAGGCGGGTATGGCCCATAATCACGGTCTGGAGCACCGGGAAGGCGTCGGCCGCAAACTGGTCCTGCCGGAGCACCGACAGGCGCGAACCCTTGGGCATATCTACCGCGCCGGTGTTGGCTTCAATCTCGCCCGACAGGATTTTCAGGAACGTGGACTTACCGGCCCCGTTGGCCCCGATGAGGCCGTACACGTTGCCGGGCATGAACTTGATGGTAACGTCTTCAAACAAAACGCGCTTGCCGTAGCGCAGGCTTACGTTGGAGGTGCTAATCATAGAAAGGAGTAGGCAAAAAAGAAAGCAACAGGTGGCCCCCGGCACTGCAAGCTGGGTAGCTGGCCGCAAAAGTACGGAAATTGCCCTGGACGTTAAGTTGTCGGGCCTTACAACGGGCGGAGCGGGTAAAAAATGGCGGCAAACGACAACAAGACGCCTACCAAGCTGGTATAAAGTGTACTAGCCCTAACCTAGCCGCAGCAAACCAACAGGCTGGCTGGCCCTACTGGTTCCGGGGCCGCGTCGTCCGGGCCGATAAGTTCTCCTCTTCCACCCATACTCCTCACGCTATTCTTATGGTTGATTCCAGCATTACCCCCGAAACCAACGGCGTCCGCTACGGCCTTTATACGTCACTGGGAATGATGGTTTACTTCGTGGCCGCCTCGTTCATCAATCTGGCCGACCGGATCGAATTCAGTTTCCTCAACGGGGTGATTCTGGCCGTGGGCGTGTGCTTTGCCATTGCGCGCTATAAGCGCAGTGGTAACGGCCGGATAGTGTATCTGGCGGGTTTCGGTACGGGCATTATTACGGCGCTGGTCGCTTCCGTTGCCTTCGGCTTGTTCTTCATCCTTTATGCCGGTGTCATCAACCGTAGCATTATGGATGGCCTGCAGGCGCAGGATCTGTTCGGCTACGATCTGTCGGTTACTATTGCCTTCCTGGCCATCGTCCTGCAGGGTGCCATGCTGGGCATGATTATTTCACTCATTGCCATGCAGTATTACAAGAGCCCCGACCATAAGCCCATGACAGGTCTGGAGTAAACGAAACGGCTATTCTAGTATGCCTAAGCCCTCCAGAACCATGTTCTGGAGGGCTTAGGCATACTAGAATAGCCAGGCTATGCGTTGCAGCAAGCGTTATGGTGTTCAATAAGTTACTATAGGGTATGCCGACTCAACATACCAATAGAACTGCGCGGGAAGGCACTTCAGAGGAAGATATATAAACTAAACTATTTCAATATATAGTTTACTTAAATTTATGATGAATGAAGGTAATGTGGCTTTTAATGTATATTATTGCATGATATAAATGGAAGGGTGGAATTTTCCGGAGATTTAGTTGGTTCTACCCCCAGCTGACTTTTCAGCCTCCCAGCACCATAGCATTTACCCACCATGAAAGCGCTCTTTCTAACCCTTCTTTTTCTCGGCAGTCTGGGCTCGGTAGCGCAGGCTCAAATGAAGGAACAGTACGCTGAGCGCGCCGAAGGCGCCGACCCGACAGTTGCGGAAGCTGAAGCCCTTACCAAGCAAATGACAGCCCAGCTCCGGCTCAATGAGGCCCAGATTGTTCACCTGCGCAAAATCAACAGCATCAAAGTTGCTCAGGCCGACGAAATTCAGTGGCAATACCACGAAAACCCTTCACGAATGCAGCAGGCCTTATCCGAGTTGCAGTCGCACTACGATAAAGAGTGCAGCCGCATCCTAACGCCTTCGCAACTCAGCCTGATGCGCGGGCAACAGCCCGCTACTCCGGCACCGTTATCAGACACGGAAGGCGGCCTAGGCTAAGTACTTCTCATTGTATCCGGCCGCCATGGCCCCAATGGTTTCGGCCGCCCTCGATTGAATTCGGGGGCGGCCGAAACCATTGGGGCCATGGCGGCCAACTGTAATGCAGTGGGCTACTAATAAACGAGTAACAAAGCCTCTTATTATAGATAAATAGTGCTATTTTTCTATTTATTCTGTACGGGCAGAATAACCTCGGTAACGGTGCCGGTAGCACCGCTGCGCAACATCACGCGGTTGGGGGCGGCACGTGGGTGGCTGGGGGCGCACTGCGTACCGGGCGCCACGTAATAGATGTATACTTTGTCGCTCTGCTCGCCCAATTCTTCCTCGTCCGGGTGTCCCAGTAGTTTGGTTATATCGTTGATGCGGGCCTCAAATATCTCGGTACGATGCTTTTCGAGTATTGGCAAGAGGGTGGCGCGCTGGCCGCGGCAGCCGTAGGGGTCGGCTTTCCAGGCGGCAGCATCGAAACCGGGCAGGCTCGGCAATGCGTGGCCGCAGCTGGTAAGCGCGAATAGCGTTGCTGGCAATAATAGCCGATGGAAGCACAAAGTAAGGAGTTTCATGAGCAGGAAAGCCAGATAACCGGCAGCAGTTGTGCAGAAAAAAAATGCTAATTTTGGTCTGGCCTCTACCAGGTGCCGTTGCAAGTTACCGCCAAATTCTCTGCTTCCCGTAACGCTTACCGCAGGCCCATGATGAAGTTGCCGACGCTGACCGCCGGATTTCTCCTGACCTTTTTTTGTGGCCTCATGCCCGCCGGGCAGGTTTCGGCTGGGCTGAGGGCCGTGCCCGCCGGGGTGGCAACCACACCGGATAACTTCGGCCCGGTTGGCGGAACTCCACTATTGAGCCCTACCGAGCGAGCCAGCTTCCTGGTCGCATTCGAACAGCACGTGGCCCGCACCTACATCGGGGCCGGGCTGGCGGCCGCCGCGCTGCCGCTGCCCGTATACCGGCAGGCGCTGCTGGGCTTCTACAACCTGCAGCAGCAGGGCCAGATTGGGGCCGGCTCGCACACAATCAGCATTGCCGATTTCAGCCAGTCGAGCAACCGCGAGCGGCTGTGGGTGGTGGATATAGCCACGGGCCGGCTGCTCCATCACACGCTGGTGGCACACGGTAAGAATACGGGCGAGGAGTATGCCCGTGACTTTTCCAACGTCGAGGGCTCCGAGAAAAGCAGCCTTGGTTTTTACGTTACCGGTCCCACGTACCAAGGCAAGCACGGCCTGTCGTTGCGGCTGCGGGGCGTGGATGCGGGCTACAACACCAACGCCCGGAGCCGGGCCATTGTGGTACATGGGGCCGACTACGTGAGCCAGGATTTCGTGAGCCGGCACGGCCGGCTGGGGCGCAGCCAGGGCTGCCCGGCATTGCCGGCGGCCGAATCATCCGCTATTATCCGCACGATAAAGGGCGGTACGGTGCTTTACATTCATGGTCCGACGGAGGCCAGCTACCGCTCGTCGCTGCTGGAACTGGATGCCGCGCTGCTGGCCTTTGCCCGGGGGCAGCAGCAGTTGGTTTCGCGTCCAGGCTAGCCGTGGCCGACGAATTGTGTCGGGTTTTCTTATAAAAAAAGCCCGCCGCCGGTACGTACCGGCGGCGGGCTTTTCTGTTAGCTGGATTGGGCTACTGCTTAGGCCCGGTCGCTGGTAGTGCGCACTAAGTTGATGCCGGCAAAGAAGAAAATAAGGCCCACAACGAAGGGTACGAGTGAATTCATTTTACTCAGGCCCATGCCCCCAATCTGCAGGAAGGCCAGCGCCGCCCATACAATGCCAATAATGCCCAGAATGGTGAGGATGCTGCCGAAAGTGCGTTTCTGATTCATAATCAAGAAGAAGAAGGGTGAGATAGGGGAAAACCGAAAGGGAAAGAGCTCGGTATGGAGCCTGATACGTGGGCTGGGGATTATTTGGTTTCGGATGGGGGCGCAACCATAACCGCACAGTCGCGTTACGAAACGCCAAGCTCCTTTTCTTCCATTCCTTTCCCTTGTATCATGCGCGGTAACATTCGATACTTACTGGCCCTGGTGATGGCCGCCTTCGCCTTTATTCCTTACTACTGCAACACGCAGAAAAATGAGGTGACCGGCGAGGTGCAGCACGTCAATATGTCGGCCGACCAGGAAATTGCCCTCGGCCTGCAGGCGGCTCCCGAAATGGCGGCCCAATACGGCGGCCTGCACCCCGACCAGCAGGCCCAGGCAGCAGTAGAGCGCATCGGCCAGCAAATCGTGCAGAGCACCAAGGCCCGCCAGACGCCCTACCGGTTCCAGTTTCATCTGCTGGCTGATGAGAACACCATCAACGCCTTTGCCCTGCCCGGCGGGCAGATTTTCATTACGGCCGGCCTGCTGAAAAACCTGACGACCGAAGGCCAGGTGGCCGGCGTACTGGCCCACGAAATCGGGCACGTAGTGGCCCGGCACTCGGCCGAACAAGTAGCTAAGTCGAAGCTCACCAACGGCCTGACCGGGGCCGCCGCCATTGGCCTCTACGACCCCGAACGGCCCGGTACGGCCGCCAGCGCCGCCGCTGCCGCCATGGTGGGCAAGCTGCTGACGATGCGCTACGGCCGCGAAGATGAGCTGGAAGCCGACCGGCTGGCCGTGGACTTTACGCCCCCTGCCGGCTACGACCCGCGTGCCATGCTGCAGGTGATGGAGATTCTGGACCGCGGGAATAAGGGCAGCAGCCCACCCGAGTTTCTTAGCACTCACCCCAACCCGGGCAACCGTATCCAGGAGATTCAGCGCGATATTGCTGCTGATTTTCCCCAGGGCCTGCCGGCAGGCCTTAAGCCTTAGGTAGGGTGGCAGCCGCACCGTTTTATTTACTTCGCATAGCCGGCTATCTGCCGGCTATGGTCGTTTAGAGGACGAACGGCGCTCTACCAGCCAGTTCCTGTTGCTACGCTATGCAAACTTTTCCTTCAGGCCAACTGAAGCGGCTGTTGTTCGTGCTCAACCCCATATCGGGCGACATCAACAAAAGCCAGCTTCGCGCCACCATCACTGCGTACTGCGCCGAGCGGGGCCGTCGGGCCGAGTTCTTCGACACGACCGGCGACCAGGATATAATTCGCCTGCGTACCCTGCTGGCCACCGACTCGCCGCTCGATGCCGTGTTTGCCGCCGGTGGCGACGGCACGGTGAGCCTGGTAGCCGAGGCGCTGGCCGGGAGCACGGTGCCGTTGGGTATCCTGCCGCTGGGCTCAGGCAACGGTATGGCGAAAGACCTGGCCATTCCGCTAACACTGAACGAGGCGCTGGGCCTTATCTGGCAGCACGATATCCGGCAGCTGGATACACTGCGGGTAGGCGGCCGGTTTACGGTACATCTGGCCGATATGGGGTTCAATGCCTGCGTAGTGCAGCGCTTTGCCGAAGGCGGCGTGCGTGGGCCCGGGGCTTACGTGCGCATCGCCACCCGGGAGTACGCCGGCTATCAGCCCGCCACCTACCAAATCGAAACCGACAACGGCACCTGGCAGGGCAAAGCCTTTATGCTGACCATTGCCAACGCCAACACCTTCGGCAGTAACGTGGTCATCAACCCTGGCCGTGCGCTGGACGATGGCGAGTTTGAAATCTGCCTGATTGCGCCTTTCCCGGGTATAGCGGTGCCGGGCCTGCTCTACCGCCTCTACACCAGTAATTTTGATGATTCGGACTACACCCAGCGGCTGAGCTGCCACCGTGCCCGCATTACAGTAGCCGGGGCCCGGCAGGTGCTGGTGCAGCTCGATGGCGAACCATACATGCTGCCCTGCCCGGTTGAAATCAGCCTGCAGCCGTGCAGCCTGCGGGTGCTGGTGCCGCCCGCTACGGCCGGGGCCAGGCTGCCGCGCCCGTAGCATGGGCCGTCGGCGCGGTGGCCTCGGGCGTGGGACTGAGCTGCAGCCGGAACACTTCGGCTGTGCCCGTGGGCGGCTCGTAGGTACGGAGCCAGGTTTGGCGGGGGCCGTAGAAGTCGAGGCCGAAAAAGCCTTGGTGCTCGTGCACAAATGTGGCCCGTCCGCCGGCCTGTACAAAGGCCGTTTTGCTGCCCGCTCCGCTTACGAGGTAGTGTCCGCCGTCGCGCTCGAAATACTGCAGGTTGTGGTCGTGGCCGGCGGCGTAGATGACGCCGGGAAAGTCGCGCAGCACCCGCAGCAGGCGGCGGCGCATTTTGCGGTAGCGGGGGTGCGCCATGTCTTCGGCCGCGCCCACGGTTTTGCGGTACAGCGGCAGCAGCGAGCCAATGAACGGCAGCGGTACATACGCCCGCTTGTTCACCGTCGTGAGCGGAAAAACGTGCTGCTTGGCCGTGAACTTGCCCCCGTGCATAGCATTGGAGTACAGCGGATGGTGGCCGGCTACCAGCACTTGCTGGTGGCGGTTGGCTTCGAGCAGCGTCCGCAGTTCTTGGAATGGCTGGCGCGCGTCGGCGGCCGGGCGGGGCCCGTTCTGCACCCACCACTGGGTGTTTAGTACAATCAGGAGCAAGCCTTCATCGAGCTGCAGACTGACCGGGCCGGGGGCACCATTGGCCGGCAGGTAGTGGGCAGTGGGCAGGTGCTGGCGAACGTACGCTTCCTGGCGCCGCAGGTACTGCCAGCCGTCGGGGCGGCCCTTGTTCCAGTCGTGGTTGCCGCTGAGCAGCACTACGCGGCCCGCAAAATGGCTCAGCGCAGACAGCAGGGCACTAAAGCGAGCCTCGGCGGCGGCCCGGCCCGGGGCCCCGGCGGCCGGCAAACCCACGGGGTAGATGTTGTCGCCGAGCAGTACCACCGTGCCGGCCGGACCGGTTTCCTGCTGCCATTGCTCCAGCAGTTGCAGTACGGGGTCGGAGCCGTCGGTGGCCACGGCGCCGGGGTCGCCGAGCAGGGCCACGCGGTGCCGGGGTGGGTGGCTGGGCCGGGGCCGGCTGGCCCAGTCGTGTTCAGCGGGGGCCACGTAGGGGCGTCGCCGGTAGTTTCGCTCCCGCATGTAGTGCCGCGCCAGCCACAGGGTCAGTAGCCCGGCCAGGAACAGTAAGGCGTAAAATAAGTAGTGGATAGTCATCGGTTGACGCCTGGTAAAGGAACCGTCATGCTGAACTCAGGCAACGTATCGGCACCGCTTTGTCGCTTGGTTACGCTGGCGTTGGTTTGCCAGCGGCAGATATGCATCGGTCGAGCTCAGCTAACGTTCTTGTACTACGCACCGAGCACTAAAACGTAGGCGGGGTTAGGTTTTTGAAGTGGCCGTTGAGGCGCACGCGCTCCTTGAGGCGCTCCGTTTCCTGCAGCACGGGCAGGATGCGGTCGAGGTGATGCAGGGCCAGCGTCTGGCGCTCAGTTTCGGTGTCAGCTTCCAGCAGCTCATACTCCTGCTCGGAGCTCATGCCCAGCTGGTGGGCCACATCATAGATGCGGAAGCCGGTGGGCAGGTCAAGAAACAGGCGGCGCAGGCCCAGAATGCTGTAGAGCTGTTCAATCAGCTCGCGGGTGCGCTCGTACAGCACCGGGTCGGCGGCCAGGTCGTCGGGTAGGTCGCGCACGGTGGCCCCGGCGTAGAGCTTGCCAGGTAGCTCGCGCTGGAACTCCTCCATCTCGAACACGCCAATGGCCTCGGTACGGATGTCGAGTTCGCCGGAAGGATAGTTCTTCTCCACGTCGATGAGGCGTACCTCGGTACCGCGCCGGCTCACGCCGCCGTTCAGGTAGGGCGTAATGCCAAACGTGATGCCCTCCAGCAGGCAGTCGCGCACCAGTTGCCGGTAGCGGGGCTCAAAGATGTGCAGGTTGAGCTTTTCGCCGGGAAAGACGACCAGATTGAGCGGAAACAGAGCGAGTTGGCGCATAAAGTAAGCAAGGAGAAGAGGCAATGCCGAAGCAGGAAGCTACGGGCCTCGTGGCATAATAACAACGCCGGGGCCCAAATCTTCCCGGCCTGGCCGATGCTTTTTTGGTAGGTTGCAGCGAGTGGGGGCTGAGGTTAGCGTAAACAGCCGCTATTTTTGCCCACCCTTCGGTTTCGGAGTACAAGCCTTTTTCAAGCGGTTGAGTGCGTGAAAGATTTTAAACAGATTGCCCGCCGGGCGGGCCGGATAGCCCTGCAGGTGCTGGCCGTGGCCTTCCTGACGTCGGTGGCCTGGGTGCTGCTCTACCGCTGGGTGAGCCCGCCTGCCACCTGGCTGATGCTCGACCGCCGGGCCCATGCCCCGGTTGGGAAGGGCTACCACGGCATCCGCGAAGAAAACCGCCGTATTCAGTACGACTTTAAAGGCTTGGCCGACGTATCGCCCGAGTTGCCGCTGGCCCTGGTGGCGGCCGAAGACCAGCGGTTTTTGTTGCACCACGGCTTCGATGGCGACGCACTGCTAAAGGCTGCTAAATCGAACTTGAGCGGGAGCAAGCAGTTGCGCGGGGGCAGTACCATTACGCAGCAGGTGGCCAAAAACGTGTTTCTGTGGCAGGGCCGCAGCTACGTGCGCAAGGCCGCCGAAGCCTACTTCACCCTGCTCATCGAACTACTCTGGGACAAGCGCCGCATCATGGAAATGTACCTGAACGTAGCCGAGATGGGCGACTGCATCTTCGGGGCGGAAGCGGCCTCGCAGGCCTACTTTGGCAAGCCAGCCGCCAAGCTGAGCGCCGCCGAGGCCGCCCTGCTGGCGGGCGTGCTGCCCAACCCGCTCCGGTTTCGGGCCAGCAACCCAGGCCCCGTGGCCCGCGCCAAGCAGCGCCGGGTGCTACGCCGCATGCGCGCCCTGCGCGGCACCAGCTACGTGCAGGAGTTGGTGGAGAGTAAATAAGGGGTGAAAAATGATGTCATGCTTCGACCACGACTGCGCTTCTCAGCATGACAGTGCTTCTTTATGCCTACACTAATCTTCAGCACCTTCATATGAAACTGACACCTCTGCTTCTCCCGTTGCTGCTGGCCTGCATGTCGGCCGCGCTGCCCGCCTGCTCCCCGCGCCTGTCGGCCGCGCTTCCGCCCGCCGCCGAAACGGCCGCCCGCCAGGACATTCTGGCGGTGCTGAGCACCCAGACGGCCGCCTGGAACCGGGGCGACGTGGCCGGTTTCATGCAGGGCTACTGGCAGAACGATTCGCTGGTTTTCATTGGCAAAAGCGGCCTCACCTACGGCTGGCAGCCCACCCTCGACAACTACCGCCGCAGCTACCCTAACCCGGCCGCCATGGGCCAGCTCGATTTCAGCCGCCTGCAAATCTGCCCGCTCAGCCCCGATGCGGCCCAGGTTATCGGCCGCTGGCACCTGGCCCGCCCTGCCGCCGGCGACCTACAGGGACACTTTCTGCTGGTGATGCGCCGGATTGCGGGTAAGTGGGTAGTGGTGGCCGACCATTCGAGCTAGCGAGTCAGGAAACAGGGGGCTGCAACAACGCCGCGCCCGCTGTCAGTCCTCGCCCTCGTCCTTCATCTTATCTGCGGCCACGGCCGGAATGGCTTCCTGGAAAATGAGGCCGGTGCTGGCGGCGTGCTCAGCGGCCTGCACGGTATCCTGCACCAGCAGCATCTCCACTTTATCGCCCCGCAAATCTTCGCGCACCTGCTCGACGAGGGCGGCGCGGTCGGCGCGGTTAACGTCGCGGATGTAGATGGCCAGGATGCGGCCGGGGTAGCGGCGCACCACTTCGCGGTAAATATTGGCATCTTCCTGGCCCGAGTCGCCGATGAGCACGAAGGGCAGCAGGGGGTAGGTGAGCAGCAGGTTTTCGATTTCCTGCAGCTTATGGGCGTGGTGGCTGCTGGCCGCGGCCGTCTGGCGCTTCAGGGACGCGTCGCGCAGCAGTAGTGGCCCGGGCGGAATGCCATTCAGCGCCAGAAAGTCGTCGAGTAGGTCGTAGAGGTTCCAGGGCGAGCTGCTGACGTAGAAGAACGGGTTGTTGCGCCGGCCGTTGCGGCCCAGCTGCAGCTGCCGGTAGAACTCGGCTACGCCCGCAAAGGGCAGCCGCGAGTGGGCGTTGCGCAACAGCACCGTGCGGGCCATGCGCAGCAAATCGGTGGCCGAGGTTTGAATTACGGTGTCGTCGAGGTCGGAGATGATGCCGTACTCGGCGTCGGGCGGCGGGATGAGCACCATGGCGCTGGACCGCAGGTTGGGTGGGGTAAGGAAAGGAGCCGGAGCCTGCTGCAGGGCTACATCTACCGGATGCCACAGAAAATCGACCGGCGCGAGCAGCATCTGCGGGGCCAAGTTGAGCGTGAAGTAGCCTTCCTCATCGGTGAGGATGGGGTGGGCAGAACCGTCGGCGGGGTGAACGGTGAGCTGGGCGCCGGCAATTTCGTTGCTGTCGAAACGACGGTACATGTTCAGTAGGTTGCGCCAGCGCGAGTCGTCGTCGCCCGGCTCGCCAATGCCCTTATCGGTGAGCAGGCGGCCTTTTACGTAGAGGCGCTCGGGGGTGCCGTAGCTGCGGTAGGGTACCAGCTGCAGCGGGTGCAGCAGCCCGAGGCGGGCGCGCAGGCGAGTCAGAGATTCGTCGGTGCTTTCGGCCCAGCCGCTAAGTTTGTTGAGAAAAGAGTCCATGGAGCGTAAAGAAAGCGGATTACCGCAGAGCGGGCCCCGCTGCCACCCGCCGCGAGTGGGGGCCGGGTGGCAACCAGCGGCTCAGGAGCAGCCACAAAAAAGCTCCCGGTAAACTACCGGGAGCTATCAGAAAGACAGGAAAGAAGCGTTACAGCGCGCCTTTCAACTGGTTGAAATCGTTGGAGCCGGCGGTACGGTTGCGGCAGTTAAGCTCATCGGCTTTGGCCTGAATGCTTTGTACGCGGTTGCCGGGGTTGGGGTGGGTGCTCAGAAACTCGGGGGGACTGGCCTGGCCGTCGTTCTGGGTTTTGATGAAGAAGCCGGCGGCCCCGTCGCAGGCGTAGTAGTTGGTGCCGTTGAGGTACTCCACCGAGTAGGCATCGGCCTCCGTTTCGTAGTCGCGGCTGAACTTAAGCTGGCCCAGGCTGCCGACCACATCTACCAGCGTGCTCTGGTTGTCGCCCAGCACCAGACTCAGCAGCACACTGATGCCGTACTGCTGCTGGAGCTGGCGGGAGGTATGGCGGCGGTCGGCGTGGGCAATTTCGTGGCCCAGCACGCCCGCCAGCTGCGTTTCATCGTCGAGGTACTTAATCAGGCCCGAATACACGTAAATGTGGCCACCGGGGGTGGCAAATGCGTTCTGCGTCTGGTCATCTTTGATGATTTTTACATCCCAGGGAAACTCATTGCGGTACTGGATTTTACCCGAATTGAGCACCCGCAGTACAATTTTATTGAGGGCCGCGTAGGCCTGAGGGTTGCTGCCGGCCTCCAGCAGCTGGCCTTTAGCGCGGAAGGTGGAGTCGGTCTGGGCAGCTACTTTTTCGCCCAGGGCCTTGTCGTCCTCAACCGAGAACAGCAGGATGCCGCTGCCGTCTTTGGAGCAGGAAGCCACGCCACCCAGGGTGAGGGCGAGGCCCGCCAGTAATGCGGTTTTTTGCAGAATATGTCGCATAGGAAGCGAAGAGTTGATCGGTTAAACAAAAGGAATTTGCCCGGCCGCCTAAAGAAAACAGTGCCAGCGCCGGCGGCATCCTAACGAAAACCCGGGCTGGGGTGTTGTCTGCGCCCTTCATCAGGCCCGCAATTGCCGGGTAGCTGGCACAGGATCAGCCAGAAAAATAGCTGCCCGGCTCGGGGTTTAGGTTGCGGGGGCACTAGGGAAAGGGGTAAAAGCGGGGTTATCTTCCTCGCGGTTTCTGCGTAGAGGATAAGCCGCGCACCAGCTCCGGCGCGTGGCTTATCCCTGCCCCGTTCTTCTATGGCTACTGCCGCTACCCCCCGCCCCAAAACCAAGAAAAAACGCCTCGCTCCGCTGCCCGCCGCCCACGAGCTCTACAAAGACCCTGCCCGCCAGGCCGAGCTGGCCGGCCTGCGCTACCTCACCGACGCCAAGCCCGGCCTGACCCGCGAAACCACCCGGGCCGGCAAGATCCGCTACCGCACGGCCAAGGGCGAGCTGCTTACGGACGAAAAAACGCTGGCCCGCATTGGCGGTTTTGTGATTCCGCCGGCCTGGACCGATGTCTGGATTTCGCCCTCGCCCAACACCCACCTGCAGGTAACCGGCCGCGACGCCAAGGGCCGCAAGCAGTACCTCTACCATGCCGCCTGGGACCAAGCCCGGGCCCTGACGAAGTTCAGCCGCCTGCAAGCGTTTGGTGAAAACCTGGCCGACCTGCGGGCCCGCATGCACAAGGACCTGGCCCGGCCCCAGCTCGATAAAACCAAAGTGGTGGCCCTGGTGCTCACGCTCATGGACCAGTCATTTATCCGGGTGGGCAACAAGGAATACGCCAAGAAGAACAAAACCTACGGCCTGACCACGCTACGCGACAAGCATGTGGACGTTAGTGGGGCCGACGTGCGTTTTAGCTTCGTAGGCAAGAAGGGCGTGCCCCACGACCTGACCATCCATGACCGCAAGCTGGCCCGCATGGTACAGAAGTGCAAGGAAATTCCGGGCCAGCACCTGTTTCAGTACTACGCCCCCGACGGCCACCGCCAGGAGCTCGAATCGGGCGACGTGAATGCCTACCTGCACGAGGCCACCGGCCTGAGCCTCTCGGCCAAGGACTTCCGCACCTGGGGCGGCACCGTGAAAATGGTGGAGGCGCTGGAGCGGATTCTGGACGAAGAGCCCGAGTTTCCGCGGCCCAAAACGCTGAAGCGGGCCATCAAAGACGTGGCCGAAAACCTGGGCAATACGCCCACCGTGTGCTCCAAGTATTACATCCACCCCCAAGTAATCGAGCTATTCAATTCCAATCAACTCCTCGATTACTTACGGCGCCACGACCCCGATCCGAGCCAGAAAGACCTGCTCACGCCTACCGAGCACATGGTGCTGGAAATGCTGGGGGAAATTGAGGGTTAAAAAATTGATCGTAAGAAAGCAAAAATGGCCGTTGAACGACTCCTGCAAAGGGAAGTTCAACGGCCGTTTTTGATTTCTTACGCTCAATTCTTAATGGAAACTCACCTCCCCGATCCATCCCGGTCGAAGGCGTGAGACAGCACGTTGTGGGCAGTTTTGTCCTTGGTTTCGGGGCCGGGCCGGAAGTCGTTGTTGCGGGCCGTATCAAAGAAGCGGGTGCGTTTGCGTAGGCCGGCCACGCGGGAAGAGTCGCGCACCAGGTCTTCGTGGGGGCCGCCGTAGATGTCGATGAAGGGCGAGCGGCGCACTTTTCCGGACACCAGAAACTCGTCTTTGCCCTCCAGACCGTACAGGCGCACAGTTTCGGTTTCGCGCGGGTCGAAGCTGCGGTGGTACAGCAGCCGGCCCTGGGCCTGCCCGGCGGGTACCTTCTCCAGCGAATACACCGACACCACGGTAGCCGTGTCGCTCAGGCGCTCCACCACAAACCGTTCCTGCTCGTTGGTGCCGGCCACCAGTACCTCCTTCGCCTGCAGACGATAGAATTTGTCGGCCAACTGGGGCAGCCTGGTGCGGCGGGCCTGCAGGGCCGCAATCATGCGCGGGCCCTCGTAGGCGTACACGGCGGGCGGCAAACCCTGGCGCACGGCCTGCTCAATCACTTCGTTGGTAAGGCGCTGCTGCAGCTCGCGGGCCGTAGCCAGGTAGGTGGCGCGCGGTACGGCCGGCAGCACCCGGCTGTCGATAAACGAGGCGTTACGGGTGTAGCCGGCAACGCTTTCGTAGTCGGGGCCGAACGTGCGAAACTTGGCCACCACCTTGCTGATTACCCAGGAGGCCCAGCCATCATCAAACCGGAAAAATACTTGGTCGCGGTCCTGGGGCACCGGCTTCCAGAGCTGCTGCCGGTCGGGCTGCGCGTAGCCGGCCCAGCTCCACTGGCCTTCGTGCCGGTCCCAGTCGCCGAGCCACATATCCAGCAGGCGGGCTCGCACAAAAGCTGTTCCGTCGAGCTGGTCGCGCTGGTTTTTATAGCGGTCGGGTAGTACTTCTTCCGATTCATTGAGGTCGCGGGCGCCGGCCACCGGCCCGTCAATGTTCTGCCGGCCCTCGTACTTGCGCTCCACCATCACCACCCGGCCCTGAAACCGCTCGGACGCGGGCCCGAGCCCGGTTTCGTCGGGGCGCACATAGTAGGGGCGAGGGGAGGTATGCGGTACACCGGCGGCCTCGGCCAGCGGCGGCACCACAAAGGCCCCGTAGGGCATGGCTGCCGAAGTGGCGTCGCGTACGGCGCCGTATATAAATGTTTCTCTCAGTACTTTAGGCAGCGTTTTTTCGGGGTTTTTGTCGATGGTACGGACGGCGTAGCTGCGGCCCGCCGAGTCGGACATCGTCAGGCTTGTGGTTTGGAAACCGCCGCCCATCTTCACGAACTTCAGCCCGCCCGGCGCCAGCTGTTCGAGCCGCAGCACGGGCAGCGTTACCGGCTCGGCCCAGGCCCGGCGGTAATGCGGGCCCAGCACAAAACGGCCCAGCGGCCCGCGCTGGTAGTGGCGGCCGGCTGTTACCAGCGCACTGTCGGCGGTAGGGGGCAGCGCGCTGGTGTGGGCCAGGCGGCCATCGGGCTGAAAGAAGGGTTTGCGGTTGCAGGCGGATGCGCTCAGCAGCAGAAAGGGTAAGGCGTAACGGTAGTTCATGCAGGACGGAAAGTTCGCGGCAGTGGCTTGTGCTACGTAATTAGTCGGTGGTTGTTGGTTTCTCAACAACCGTTGGGCCCGGCTTTGCGCTATAAGGGCAGTCGGTTCGCTTGGCGGCGGCCGCTCCGTTGGCTCTCCTGTTTCTGTATTGTGTCTTTTTCCTTCTCTTCGGCCTGGCTGATGGCCGGCCTTAGCAGCGGCCTGCTGCTGCTTTCCTGCTCGGCCCCGGCCCAGCATCCGGGCGCTGCTCCGGCGGCTCACCCCATTGTCGGCCCCGACTCGACGGTGCTGGTGGCCGCTGGCTCCCAGTACGACCGGGGTAGCATTCACCGCTTTTTCTGGGGTACCCACTACCGCGACCTGTGGAAGCTGCCGGTGCGGGTGCCGGTGTTCAACCTGCGTACGGCCGTGCCGGGTGGCCTGACGCCCATCAAGGAGGGCGGCTCGTTTCAGACCAAAAACCTGCGCCTCGTCGATCAGAGTGGCCGCGAATACGTGCTGCGCTCCGTTGATAAGGATGCCACCCGCGCCCTGCCCGAGGGCCTGCGCGAAGGCCCCGTGGGCCGCATCATGAAGGACCAAACCAGCGTCATTCATCCATACGGCGCCTACGTTGCCGCGCCGCTGGCCCGTGCTGCCGGCCTTTACCACACCAATCCGCGCCTCGTGTACGTGGCCGACGACCCGGCGCTGGGCGAGTTCCGGGAAGGTTTCGGTTACGCGCTTTACCTGTTCGAAGAGCGCCCCGATGGCGACCAGACGCCGGTGACCAGCTTCGGCAATTCGGCGCGGGTGGAAAGCTCGCGCAAGGTGTTCACCAACCTACTGGCCAGCTCCCGGTTTCAGGTAGATGCCCGCCAGTACCTGCGCAACCGCCTGTTCGATATGTTTCTGGGCGACTGGAGCCGCCGCGAGGACCAGTGGCGCTGGGCCAGCTTCCCGGCCGCGGCCGGCGGTACCACCTACCAAGCCATTCCGCGCGACCGGGACCACGCTTTTTTCAAGTTTGATGACGGCCTGCTGACCCACATGATTGGCTGGGTGAAAACCAACTACCAGAGCTTTCACGAGAAAATCCGGCTGGCCGACGTGGAGGGCCTCAACCGCGCCGCCCAGCCCATGGACAAGTCGCTGCTGCCCTACCTAACCCGCGACGAGTTCCGGCAGGTAGCCGACTCCCTGCGCGGGGCGCTGTCGGACGAGGTGATTGCCCGCGCCCTGGCCGTCTGGCCGCCCGAAGTGCGGGAGTTGAGCCAGGCCGAGTTCACGCGCAAGCTCCGCGCCCGCCGCGACCAGCTGCCCGCCGTAGCCGAAAAGTTTTACGAGCTGCTGGCCCGCGACGTGGAGCTGCCCGGCACCGATGAGGCTGAGCGGTTTATAGTGGAGCCCGCCGGGCCCGACGCCGTGCGGGTGCAACTGCTGCGCCGCACCCCCCAGGGCGATACGCTGCTGCACCAGCGCACTTTTTCGGCCGCCGAAACCCGCTCCATCAAGCTGTTTGGGCTGGGCGGCGACGATGCTTTCGAGCTGCGTGGCGAGCCTACCGGCCGCATCCGGCTGAGCATCTACGACGGCTCAGGCCAAGACCTGATGGAAGCCACCCCACCGCCCACTAAGCGCCCCGGCAGCCGCCTTACCATCTACGAAAGCGGCGACGGCAACACGCTGCGGGTGGGCAAGTTCGAAACCAAAGCCTACCAACCCCAGGCCCAGGAGTTCGACGCCGCCGGCTGGCTCCTGCGCCACCGGCTGTACTAGCGGCGGTGCGTACCTGGCCCAGTAAATAGCGCGAAACCAGCCTGTTGTTGCGAAAGGGCAGCGCATCAGAACAGTACCGGGCAAGCAGCCTGTCACTTAGCTGAAGTGCTGCTAACCACAAAGCCCCCGACGCCAGCACAGGCGTCGGGGGCTTTGTTTATAAAAGGCTACGGGAGCAGAAACAGACACTCCCCAAACTTACCGTAACAGTTTACCCGTTCAGCGAGTCGCGCATTTATCTGTTTGCGGTTTGCTGCAGCCAGCTGGTAGCGGCACCTTCGTCGCTGAAAAGCTGCACCTGATATTCGTTTTTGGCCGCCAGAGTTGAGGATTGAGCCAGCACGGCCAAAGGCGTAGCCGGGGTCGTGCCGGGCTGCCAGGTGGCTGCTACCAGGCAGGCCAGGTGTACGGGGCGGTTGTTGAGGGCCGGGCTGAGCTCGGGCAGGTATTCCTGGGCAAGCCAGTCGACCATTTCGGCGTTGGACTGGGAACGACGGCGCGAATCGATGAGCCAGTTGCCGGCCTGGTGCCGGATGGCAGCCTGTAGTACTTCGGTATAGCCCTGCTGCAACTCGCTTTTTGATACATCGCGCAGCCAGCGAGCAATGAGCAGGTTAAGGTCGGAACGGAAGGTAATGGAAAGCGTGGGGGTATCGGCAGGCATGCAGGAATTAAACAACTGGGCAACTCATAAAGCCAAAGATACGGCCTGTTTGACGAACGGGCGTTTGGGCGGGAGGCCGCCGGCTGGCCGGGAACAAATATGCTGACGCATTGGATGAGCGGCTGCCGGACGCATCGTATATTTGTTGCTACTCCAACTAGCAATGCGCGTTTTCGCCGCCCCCGATTACCTCACCCTGCAGTACCGGTCCGATCTGAACTTCCTGGTGGCCCGCTGGATGCGCCCGGTTTCTGACGCTGAAACCCGCCAGGGCTACACGCTTATTCTGGCGGCAGCCCGCGACTGCCACTCTCCCTACTGGCTGCTCGACGGCCGCCGCCGCCAGGCCGCCGAGCCCGCTACCACCCGCTGGGGTCTGGAGGAGTTCTTTCCGCAACTGGGCGCCGCCCTGGGCCAGGTTGTTTCCATGAGCCAGCTGCTTTCTCCCAGTTATCAGGCCCTCACCGATACGCAGGTGGTTTTTCAGCAGGCCGAGCAGCAGGGCCCCACGCAGGGCTACCACATGCGCCGTTTCAACGACGAAACCCAGGCCGTGAACTGGCTGCGCCAGCAGCAGCAGGGCGCTAGCTGAACACCTTCACCTTATCCTTGTGTTTGGTACGCAGGTACTGGCGGATAATCTGCTGCACGTCCTTGTTGTCGTTGTAGCGCGTAATGGCGTCCCGGAAGTCTTCGAAGCGACGAGCCGAGAAGGTTTCATCGATGTAGCCGAAGCCCAGATAGCGGCCGTTTTCTACTACCACAAGGGTTTTTTCGTCGGGCCTGCGGCCAACTCCCAGTACCACAAACGAGCCGTGCTCGTAGGTAAACGACTCGATGGCCGCCTCTACGCGCTTGTTGTATTCCTCGGCCGGTTCCAGGCCCAGGCAGGCGCCTTGGCAGCGGTGCACCTGATAGTCGAAGCAGGCGCCCGGTGTTTTATATAGGTCGCAGAGCTTTTGGCACAGGTTGAACTTGGCCACCTTATGAAACAGGAAGCCCTTGGCCTTGAACTGGTTGCCTAGCGCAATGAGCGGGTGGGACTCGGCGTGGTCGTCGGCGCGGCCGTAGTACAGGCGCTTGTAGCCCTGCTCGTCGGTGCGCAGGAAAATGCCCGCCGGAAACACCGACCGCCGCTGCTGCCGGTTGTAGAGCGGCTTGAGTCGCTTGATTTCGTGCGACTCGTAGAGCAGCGCCACCAACTCCGAGCCCGTCAGTTCCCAGGTAATTTCAGAAATCGAGTTCTTGAACTCGATGCTCTTGCGCGATTTGTAATCGACGGCGAAATGCTGCTGGATGCGCTTGTAGATATTGATGCTCTTGCCCACGTAAATCACCTCCCCGGCCTCGTTGTGGAAGTAGTACACGCCCGCCTCCTGGGGCAGCGCGGCCACATGCTGGGGCGTGATGTTGGGCGGCAGCAGAGCAGTTTTGATAGCCTCCTGCACCGCCTTCATCTTGCGGGGCGACGGCGCCTTGGGGGCCGCAACCGTAGTTGTGGTGGCCGTGGGCCGGCGGCCCGATGGCGCGTTGGCATCAACCACGGCCAGCGTATCGGCCGGGCTCAGGCCCTGGGCAGCCGCGGGCGCTTCCTGCTCCTGGCTGATATCGAGCAACCGCCCGAACAGAATGGCCGTGGCCGCCGCGTCGCCGGCGGCGCGGTGGCGGCCATTAAGCGGAATGCCGATGTTCTGGCAGAGCTTGCCCAGGCTGTAGCTGGGCTGGCCCGGCATAAGCGAGCGGCTGAGGCGCACAGTGCACAGCGTTTTGCGCGAATACGTGTAGCCTAAATCGCCAAACTCCTTCTTCAGAAACGAGTAGTCGAAGCGCACGTTGTGGGCCACAAACACGCAGCCTTCGGTCATCTCCACCACCTTACGGGCCACCTCGTGGAAGCGCGGGGCCTCGCGCACCATGTCGTCGGTGATGCCGGTGAGCTGGGTGATGAAGAACGGAATGGGCCGGCCGGGATTGATGAGCGAGCTGAACTCGTCTACCACTTTCTCGCCATCATGAATGTAGATGGCAATTTCGGTGATGCGGTCCTGGGCTGGCTGGCCCCCGGTGGTTTCAAGGTCGATAATGGCGTACAACGGCGGTTCTTAGAGCTGTTAGCTAGCAGCGGGTAGCTGATAGCACTTGTTCTGAATATACCCGGCAGGGCTGAATTGGCTAAGCAGATTGGTAACAAAGATACCCGCCCGGATGGTTGCACAAGTTATCGAACCCAACAGGATAGCCATAAAACCAAAAAAGAAGCCCACCGGGTGGCGGGCTTCTTTCAAACAAGCTAATGGCTAACAGCCATCAGCTAATAGCTAAACAAGCCTAGCGGCCTTTCTGCTCGGTAATCCAGTTTTTGGTCGACAGAATGTCGCTGTGTTGCTGCGCGATAACGTTGCGGGCTTCGGCTGGCAGTTCGTTCGACTTGAGCGCCGTTTCGTAGCCTTGCAGGGCCGTGGCGTCGCCGGTTTCGCACTCGCCCAGAATGGCCGAGTCGTCCTGGCCCGTAATAGCCGATTTGATATTGATCCAGCCGCGGTGCACGGCGGCGGCGGCATCAGTCAGCGCGCCTTCCACGGTGCCTTCCTGCTCGGGGTTGATGCCAAACTGCTGGGCGTGCTGGGTCAACTCGGAAGCGAATTTGGCCCGTTGCTGGCTGAACTGGCTCAGCTTGGATTTCAGATCGGGGCTGCTGACGCCTTCGGCAGCTTCCTGGTAGCCTTTGGCGGCCGTTTTGTTGAGTTCTACAAGGTCGTTGTACGCGCGGGCAGTTTCGCCGGTGATAGTAGCCATGGGTAGGAGAGGTAAGGTAAAAATATACGCCGCACCAAGCGGCGTCAACTGCTCCTTATACTGCTGCAAACCGGGGCCGGGTTGCGTACAAAATTAGGGTCAGGCCGGGTGGCTTACTGCCCATCGGGCCGGCCCAGCAGCCGGTTCCAGAGCCGGTGCAGCCCCCCCGGCTGGCTTGACTCGGGCTTGGTGGAATCGTCACCATCGGCTGTGTCGCCGAGTAGGAAGCCCCAGGGCTCGGTGGTTTTGTTGGCGTCGAGCACCACTTTAATCACGGCCATCAGCGGAATGCTCAGAATCATGCCCGGCGTGCCCCACAGCTCGTTGCCCAGAATCAGGGCCAGAATGGCCGCCAGCGGGTTGATGCTCACCTGCGAGCCGGTAATCATGGGCGTAATGAAGTTGCCCTCCAAGAACTGCACCACCACAAACACGCCCACTACCAGCGCCGCCTGCACGGGCGAGCCGGTTTCTACCAGCGTAACAATGGCCGGAATGGTGGCCCCAATCAGGATGCCGATGTAGGGAATGATAGCCAGTACCGAGGCGAAAATGGCGAAGAAGATGGCAAATTTCACCCCCAGCACCAGCAGCCCGATGCCATTGAGAATGGACACAATGACAATCACCTTCAGTAGGCCCGAAATGTAGGCCTGCACCACGGTCTGGATGCTGTCGACGGTATGGAGGACGGCCGTGCGCTTGTCGGGCGCCACGAAGCGGAACATGAACTGGCGCAGGTGGTCGCGGTAGAGCAGCAGACAGAAAATGTAAATCAGCACCTGGGCCAGGTTGCTGAGCACGGTGGTAGTGGTGAGCAGAGTGGTGCCCAGGTAAGTACCGCCCGACTTCTTAACGGCCTTGAGCGTGGCGTCTTTCAGATCATTAACGCTCATAGGCTGGTAGCCAAACTTGCGCTGAGCCCACTGCTGGCCGTCGCGGAAAAACTCCAGCAGCTTGTCCTGCAGCTTGGGTAGCTCGCTCTGAAACTGGGTGAGTTGGGAGCCGAAGGCCACGATAACGCCGGCAAACACGGCCAGTAGCAGCAGCAGGCACATGATAATGGCCAGTATCCGCGGCACCTTATGGTTTTCGAGCCAGCGGCAGATGGGCAGCAGTAGCAGGGAAAACAACGCCGCAAACAGCAGCGGCAACAGAATGTCGTCGAGCTCGTGCAGCGTGTAAATCAACAGCACAGACCCCAGCATGAAAAAGGAGAACTGGATAAAAGGGTTCTGCCGGACTTCGGGCGTGGGCTTGTGGCCGGTAGGGGGGAGATGATGTTGCGCGGCAGGAGTAATCATTTTACTAATATGGTTGGGAAGTAGTGGAACGTGAAAAGAAATGTAGGCAGCGCGTAGCTGCATTTGTCGGAATGAACGGGGGCAGCGTTAGGTTGAAAAAAAGGAATTTGCTAACTTTACTAGCGAAATAACTCAGTGGAAAAGGGTTGTTTTCTGCGTTATTTTGCCTTTCCCTTTGATTCGCGCACTTTCCTGATGGCTGAAGAACAGATATCCGTTGCCACCCACGGCTACACCGAAGACAGCATCCGCTCGCTCGACTGGCGCGAGCATATCCGGCTCCGGCCCGGCATGTACATCGGCAAGCTCGGCGACGGTTCGGCCTACGACGACGGCATTTACGTGCTGGTAAAGGAAGTTATCGATAACTCCATTGACGAACACGTGATGGGTCATGGCCGCACCATCGAAATCAAGATTTCGGAGGACAAGGTGCAGGTGCGCGACTACGGTCGGGGCATTCCGCTGGGCAAAGTCGTGGACGTGGTGAGCAAGATTAACACGGGCGGCAAGTACGACAGCAAGGTTTTCCAGAAGTCTGTGGGCTTAAACGGGGTCGGCACCAAAGCGGTTAATGCGCTCAGCAATTACTTTCTGGTGCAGAGCGTGCGCGATGGGCTGATGAAGTCGGCCGAGTTCTCGCAGGGCATGCTCACGAGCGACCCCAAGCCCCAGAAAACCAGCCAGCGCAACGGCACTCTCATGGTGTTCCAGCCCGACGACACGGTTTTTAAGAACTACAAGTTCTACCCCGAATACCTCGAGAACCAGATCTGGAACTACGTTTACCTCAACGCCGGCCTCACCATCCACTTCAATGGCCAGAAGTACTATTCCGAGCACGGCCTGCTCGACCTGCTTTCGCGCAAGGCCGACCCCGAGAGCCTGCGCTACCCCATCATCCACCTGAAAGGGGAGGACATGGAACTGGCCCTGACCCACGGCAACGACTACGGCGAGGAATACTACAGCTTCGTGAATGGGCAGTATACCACCCAAGGCGGCACCCACCTGGCCGCTTTCCGCGAGGCCATCGTGAAAACGGTGCAGGATTTTTTCGCCAAAAGCAACAAGGTAAAACGCTACGATGCCGCCGACATCCGGGCCTCCATCATCGGGGCGGTTTCGGTGCGGGTGCAGGAGCCGGTGTTCGAGAGCCAGACCAAAACCAAGCTCGGCTCGCTGAATATGGGCCCCGATGGTCCCACGGTGCGCAACTTTGTGATTGACTTCATCAAGGAGCACCTCGACAATTTCCTGCACTCGAATTCCGCTACCGCCGAAGCCCTCAAAAAGCGCATCGAGCAGAGCGAGCGGGAGCGCACCGACATGGCTGGGGTAAAGAAACTGGCCAACCAGCGCGCTAAAAAGGCCAACCTGCACAACCGTAAACTCCGCGACTGCCGCTTTCACTTTGGCGAAGGCAAGCACGAAGAGGAGGCCGAAACCACCCTGTTCATCACCGAGGGCGACTCGGCTTCGGGCTCCATTACCAAGAGCCGCAACGTGCAGACCGAGGCCGTCTTCAGTTTGCGCGGCAAGCCATTGAACTGTTTTGGGCTGAAGAAGAAAATCGTGTACGAGAACGAGGAGCTCAACCTGCTCCAGCACGCGCTCAACATCGAGGAAGGCATTGAGAACCTGCGCTACAACCGCGTGGTGATTGCCACCGACGCCGACGTGGACGGCATGCATATCCGGCTGCTGCTGCTCACGTTCTTTTTGCAGTTCTTCCCCGACCTAGTGCGCAACGGCCACGTCTACATTCTCGAAACACCGCTGTTCCGGGTGCGCAACAAGAAAACGACCATCTACTGTTACAACGAGAGCGAGAAGCAGGCCGCCATGCGCCAGCTCGGCCGCAACCCCGAAGTCACGCGCTTTAAGGGCCTGGGTGAAATCAGCCCCGACGAGTTCGGTAAGTTCATCGGCGAAAACATTAAGCTCGAGCCCGTGATTCTGCAGGCCGAACGCTCGGTACAGCAGATTCTGACTTATTACATGGGCAAGAATACGCCCGCCCGTCAGGAGTTCATCATCGACAACCTGCGCCTCGAAAAAGACCTCGTGATTTCCGACGTGCTGCCGCTGGCCGAAGTGCCGGAGGAGGATCTGGCGTAACTGTTTTGTGGTGCCTGCCTGTCCGGCCCCGCTCGATGCGAATCGAGCGGGGCCGTTTGTTTTAGGGTGGTGCCGGAATCTAGTGTTGAGCTTGGCTGGCTGGTAATAGGTATTTGATTTTTTTTATATATAATTATCCTCTTCCTTTCTGTCTATCTACCTACTTTTGTTTTCTCGCTCTTCCTGAAGGTACATGCTATGCCATTGATGCGCAGCCCCACTGGCTGGTCGGGGGGGTATTGGTTCCGGGTTGTCTGGATTGCGGTTGGGCTGCTCGCTCCTGCAGCGCAGGCCGCTAATGGACCGGGCGCAATGGTCGCCCAGACCCGTCCAAAGCAAGGGCTGCCGCAGGCAAACGAGGCGCTTAGCCAGGGCCTGCAGCAGGCCCGGCGCCGTTTCCGGCAGGCGCAGGCCCGGCACATCGACAGTCTGCAGGCCCTGGTGCAGGCCCACCCGCAGGCCGATACAGTGCGCGTGAAACTGCTGCTGAACCTGGCCGATGAAATGGAGGCCTTCGATGTACGGGCCGCGGGGCCGGTAATCCGGGAGGCCGTGACCCTGGCCCGGCAGGTGCGCTACCGGGATCTGTTGGCCGAAGCGCTGCTGGACCTGGCCGATTATCATATCGCGCTAACCGATTATCCGGCCGCTACGGCTCGCCTGCGGGAATCGCGTGCCGAATTCCGGCAGGTGCAGGATGTTGGCGGGCAGATGCGTATCCTCAACCGGCAGGCCATTATAGCCGACCGGCAGGGGCGCTACGTGGAGGCCCTGGGCTACTGCTACCGGGCCCGGGCCATGGGCTCGACCGGCAACGAGCGGCGCTTTCATACCACCCTCACCATTCAGACGGCCAGCATTTACACCCGCCTGGGAGAGTACACCAATGCCCGGACCTTGCTGCTGGCCGCACTGCGCGTTAGCCGCATCCATGACTACCCGGACCGGATTAACCTGATTTTCAATGAGCTGGGTGAGCTAAGCCGCCATCAGGGAAAGTGGGCGGCGGCCCGTCGCTACTACCAGCAGAGCCTGATTGTCAGCCACCAGATCAACGACCTGCCCGATGTTCTGGCCACGGAGCTGAATCTGGCCGAAGTAGAGCAGCACCAGGGCCACTACGGCCGCGCGCTCCGGCTGGGCTATGGGGTGCTGCACCGGGCCCAGCTGGCCAGCCTGGTTTCCCTGATTCCGCGGGCCCAGGTGGTGCTGGCGCAGGCGTCGTTGCGCAACGGCTGGCCGGATAGCGCTATCTGGTATGCCCGGCAGGGGTGGGAGGGCAGCCAGCGGATGCGGTTTCAGGCAGGAATCCGGGATGCCAGCCAGGTGCTGGCCGTGGCTACTGCCCAGCGCGGCCAGTTTGCAGAAGCCTACCGGGCGCAGCAGCGGGTTACGGTGTACAACGACAGCCTGAACGGGGCCGATGTCTCGCGCCGTATCAATGCGCTTCAGTTCAACCAGGAGCTGCAGCAGCAGCGGGGCCGCTACCGCCAGCTCAGCCAGCAGCGGGAGCTGGAGCGTCTGCGTACCCAGCGCAACATGCTACTGCTCTCGGGGCTGCTGGTGCTGGCGGTGCTGGTGGGCGGCGGCCTGCTGTGGCGCTACCGCCGCCAGCAGGCCCGCGAAACGGCCTTGCGCACTCGCCTGGCCGCCAACCTGCACCACGATGTGGGCACGCTGCTAAGCCAGATTTCGCTCCAGAGCAGCCAGCTTCAGGAAGGGCTGGCTGATGCCACCAGCCAGCGGGAGCAGCTCGGCCAGATTTCGGAAGCCAGCCGCTCGGCCATCCGCCAGCTCAACGATGTGGTGTGGAGCCTCGATGCCCACAACGACCACCTGCCCGACCTGCTGGCGCGCATGCGCGACTACGCCCACGATGTGCTGGGTAACGCCGGGCTGGAAGTAGTGTTTGAGGCGCCTGCCAGTTTGCCCCAACAGCGCCTGCCGGTACTGTTGCGCCGCAACCTCTACCTCATCTATAAAGAGGCCCTGCACAACGTGCTCAAGCATGCCCGCGCCGCCACCCGCGTTACCATTGAGCTGCGGATTCTGGATAGCGGCCGGCTGGTACTCAGCATATCCGACGATGGGCAAACCGAAGTAGTGCCGGTGCCGGAGAGTGCGCTACCCTACCACCGCCGCACGGCCCACGGCCTGCGCAACATCAGCCAGCGGGCCGCCGCGGTGGGGGGCGAGGCCACGGCCGGCTCCGGCCCGGGGGGCTTCCGGCTACGGGTGCAGATACCCCTGAGCAGCGGGTAGAGAAGGACGATACCGAGACCCGGCATCCCGCCCCCAGCCCGAAAAGGCTGAAACCGAATAATGCAAATGAATCATAAAAGTTGGTAGTGCCGAAGCTATGAGCTTCGGAAGCCTATACTTGGGTGTGAAGCGGTTGTTTGTTTTGGCTAATTTTGTTAGTTGCAAAGTATGGGCCTGATTTGAACTGAAAGGCTGATTTTGATAGGGTGTATTCGGCCTGGTAGTAGAAACAGGTTTGCTATTAGCTAATAAAATTAGGAACTTTATGCGACGGCTGCTCCTTGTGATTATTGCGTTCTGCGCAGCTAACGGTACTTTTGATGGACACCCGAATTCCCTTTGCCGACCAACCCCCTGCCTTTATGGTCAACCCTGACGCTCCCCTGGACGAAACGCCTAAGCCCGCCCTGTTCGAGGCGGGCGACACGCTCAGTTTCGATGCTGTAGCTTCCTCCGCTCAATCGGCTGGCACGCCGGCAGAAGCGGCTGAAACCACGGAAAATACCCCTCAGGGGGAGATACTGGCCGAATCTGGCGCCGATGTGGAGGCCACCATCGAGCCCGAACCCATTCCGGACGACGAAACTGCTGCGGACGCCGAGGAAGAGGAGGCCAAGTTCGCGCCCGGCGAAACCATCCACGATGTGGCCACGGTGCGCGGCATGTACCAGAACTGGTTTCTCGATTACGCCTCCTACGTGATTCTGGAGCGGGCCGTGCCCGCCATTGAGGATGGTCTTAAGCCCGTGCAGCGCCGCATCATGCACGCCATGAAGGAAATGGATGACGGCCGCTTCAACAAAGTGGCCAACGTCATCGGGCAGACCATGCAGTACCACCCCCACGGCGACGCCAGCATCGGCGACGCCATGGTGAACCTGGGCCAGAAGGATTTGCTGATTGAAACCCAGGGCAACTGGGGCGACATCCGCACCGGCGACGGGGCCGCCGCGCCCCGCTACATTGAGGCCCGCCTGAGCAAATTCGCCCTCGATGTGGTCTTCAACCCCGACATCACGGAGTGGCAAATGAGCTACGACGGCCGCAAGCGCGAACCCACCACGCTGCCCGTAAAGTTCCCGCTGCTGCTGGCCCAGGGCGTGGAAGGCATTGCCGTGGGCCTGAGCACCAAGATTATGCCCCACAACTTTCGCGAGTTGTGCCAGGCCAGCATCGCCGTACTCCGGGGCAAGGAGATTGAGCTGTTTCCCGACTTCTCGACCGGCGGCCTGGCCGACGTGAGCAACTACCAGAACGGCCAGCGGGGCGGTAAAATCCGTCTGCGGGCCACCATCGACAAGGTCGACAAGACCATGCTCGTCATTCGCGACATTCCGTACGGCACCACTACCACGGCGCTCATGGAAAGCATCGTGAAAGCCTCGGAAGCCAATAAAATCAAGATCAGGAAGGTGGTCGATAACACGGCGGCCGTGGTGGAAGTGCAGGTGCACCTGCCCCCCGGCGTGAGCCCCGACCTGACGATGGACGCGCTTTACGCCTTCACCGACTGCGAAATCAGCATCTCGCCCAATACCTGCGTTATTATTGAAGACAAGCCGCGCTTTGTGGCCGTGGAGGATATGCTGCGGCTGAGCACCCAGAAAACGGTGCGGCTATTGGAGCGGGAACTGGAAATCAGGCAGGAGGAGCTGGGCGAAAAATGGCACTCGGCTTCGCTGGAAAAGATTTTTATCGAAAACCGCATCTACCGCAAAATCGAGGAGTGCGAAACCTGGGAAGAAATCCTGCGCACGATTGAAGCCGGCCTGAAGAAATTCACGCGGGTAGCCAGCGAGAAGGAAAAGGCCAATGATACGCGCATCGTGCTGGCCCGCGCCATCAGCGAGGACGACCTTACGCGGCTGACCGAAATCCGCATCAAGCGCATCAGCAAGTTCGACGGCTTTAAGGCCGACGAGCTGATTGCCCGCCTCGAAACGGAAATGGCCGAAGTGGCCGACCACCTGGCCCACCTCACCCGCTATGCCGTTAATTACTTCGAAGGGTTGCTGAAGAAGTACGGCGCCGGTCGTGAGCGGCGCACCCAGTTGCGCACCTTCTCGGTGGTAACAGCCCAGAAAGTGGCCGTGGCTAATCAGAAGCTCTACGTGAACTATGCCGACGGTTTTGTGGGCTACGGCCTTAAGAAAGACGAAAAAGCGGTGGCCGTCACCGACTGCTCCGACCTCGATGACATCATTGCCATCCGCCGCGATGGTACGTTTATGGTGACGCGTATTGCCGAGAAGACTTTCGTTGGCAAGGACATTCTGCACGCCGGGGTGTACAACAAGAACGACGACCGGCTGGTGTACAACATGATTTACCAGGACGGCACTTCGGGCATCAGCTTCGCCAAGCGCTTCCTTGTTACGGGCATCACCCGCGACAAAACCTACGACCTGACCAAAGGCACCAAGGGTACCAAAACACTCTACCTGACGGCTAACCCCAACTCGGAGTCGGAACTCGTGGCTATTCAGTTGGCCGATAAGGCGGCGGCCCGGGTGAAGCAGTTCGACTTCGATTTTGCTGAGCTGGCCATCAAGGGCAAGGGCTCCATGGGCAATATCGTTACCAAGCAGCCCATCAAGAAAATCACCCAGAAAGCCCTCGGTGACTCCACGCTGGGCGGGCGCGAAATGTTCTTCGACAGCGTAGTGGGCCGCCTCAACGCCGACGGCCACGGCCGCTACCTAGGCACCTTCGACACCGATGATACGGTGCTGGCCGTGTATCGGGATGGCTCCTACGAACTGACTGCGCCCGACCCGGCCATCCATTTCGATGTGCCCAACCTGGTGCTACTGCGCAAATTCGACCCCGAAGTGGTGCTGAGCGCCGTGTATCTGGACGGTGAGACTAAAACGCACTACGTCAAACGCTTCCGCATCGAAACCAGCACGCTGGCCAACCGCTTCACTTTCATCAGCGAAACCAAGGGCTCGAAGCTACTGGTGGCCACGGCCCATCCGGCGCCGGCCGTAGAGCTGAAGCTGCAGCGCGATAAGAAAGCCGAGCGCGAAACCGAGCAAATGCTGCTCCAGGAGTTCATCGACGTGAAGGGCTGGAAGGCCCGCGGCAACAAGCTCAACTACTACAAGCTCCACGCCCTCACTCTGCTCACCGACGAAGGCCCCGAGCCCGAGCGCAAATCGGCCAAGAAAAAGGCCGGTCCGGCCCCCATTCCGCGCCCCGCCGACCCCATCGCGCCCCACGAGCCGTTGCCCGACCGCACCGACGACTTCGCCATCTCGGCCGATGAGGTTGCTCAGGCCAAGGCCGTGCTCAAAACGCCTAAGTCGCAGCTGAAATTCTTTTAGGCCAGCCCAAGCACCAAAGTAAAGTGGGGGAGTAGCACCGTAGAAAGGGGCTGCTCCCCCGCTTCGCTTTCGGTGGGCCGGGCGTTTGAGCCGGATTGACCACTTTTGCGTTGGTTGGTGGATTGTGGCTGCCGGGCCGTTAGTTGTTTATGCTGGTTTTTCGTCTGCTGCCGATTCGTTGTTTGCTTCTGTTGGGCCTGCTCCTTGCCAGTGCAGGGCTGCTGGTGCCCCGGGCAGCGCGGGCCCAGTTGCGCCCGAAACGGGCGGCCTCCAAAGCGGCGGCCGTGGTGCCAGCACCCGTCTGCGGAGCCGCTCCGGCCAAGCCTGCGCTGCAGGCCGGGCTGGCCGAAGCCGGACAGCTGCTGAAAGCCTACCGCGAGTCGGAGGCGTTGAGCCGCTACGAGCAGGTGCTGGCGCAGGCCCCGGCCACCTACGAGGCCCTCTGGCAGGCAGCCGTACTAAGCGTGCGTATTGGCAGCCGCTACACCGACGAGAGCCGCAAATTTGCTTACTATGCCGCCGCCCGGCTCTACGCCAACCGGGCCCTGGTAGTGTGCCCCGAGGGGGCCGAGGCCCACTACGCCGCCGCGCGGGTACTCGCCGCTCAGGCCCCGCTGCAGCCGCTGCGCAGCCGCCTGCTGGCCTACCGCGAAATGCGGCCTCACGTGTACCGGGCCACCGAACTGCGACCTAATTGGGCCGAAGCCTGGCAGCTGCTGGGCCGCTGGCACTACCGCGTCGACCACTACAGCCTGTCCGAGCGCCTCTACAGCCAGCTCTTTATGGGGGGCATGCCGGCGGGTGGCAGCACGCTGCTGGCCATTGAGGCGCTGCGCCAGTCCTACGAGCTGGATTCCGGCCGCATTGAGGTGGCCTACGACCTGGCCCGCGTCTATCTCAACCGCAGCCAGTATACCAGGGCTCAGAACGTATTGGGAGCGGCTCTGCGGCTGACGCCCGTTACGGCCGAAGAGTTAGTCATCAGCCGCCGTTGCCAGAAAATGCTTGACAAACTTACCCGCCTCCAGCGTCGCCAGCTGCTGCGCCGGGGCCACTGAGCGGCAGCTTGTATCTTTGTCGTCTCACTCTTTTCAGTCTGTGGCCGTGCCGGTTTTTCGTTTTTGGTGGATTGCCGGGCTGGCTATGGCAGGCCTGCTGGCGGGCTGCGCCGAGTCGACCCCGGCCCGGCCCGATACCATGATTGACCTGCGCACAGTAGCCAGCGGTCCGCGCGTACAAGCCGAAGAGCTCGACGGCGCCATCATCCGGCAGCCCCGCAACGCCTCCTTGTATGCCCGCCGGGCTGCTTTTCGCCTCGATGCCGGCCAGACCGACGCCGCGCTGAGTGACATCAACCAGGCGCTGGCTCTCGACGATGCGCCGGGCCAGTTCTACTTCACCAAAGCCCGCGCTCTGCGCACTCAAGGCTTCATCAAGGCGGCTCTCGAAGCCACCGACGAGGCGGCCCGCCGCGGCTTTGCCTCACCCGAGCTGAACCTGCTGGTGGGCGAAATGCACCTGGCCTCCCGCCGCTATCAGGATGCGCTCGACCAATTCGACCGGGCCCTGCAGCAGGAGCCTGATTTGGCGGCCGCCCTATTCTACAAGGGGTTATCCTTTGTGGGGCTGCAGGACACCGTGCAGGCCCTCGACTACCTGCGGGCCAGCGTGGCCCGCGCCCCGCGCGAGCCCGAAATCCTGCACCAGCTGGCCTTTTTGTCCAATGCCTACCGGCGGCCCGATCAGGCGGCGGTGTATGCTGCCCGGGGCCTGAAGCTGGATTCGACCTACGCCCCGCTCTGGTACGATTACGGCCGCCAGTTTGAGTTGCAGAATCAGCCCGGGCAGGCCCTGCAAAGCTACGCCCGCGTGGTACAACTCGACTCCACCTTCTACCGGGCCGACTACCGCCTGGGTTTGGCAGCCTACAAAGGCCACCGCTACGCGCTGGCCGTGCCCCACCTGCAGCGGGCCCTGCGCCGCGCGCCGCGCCTACCCGAAGCCCGCGCCATGCTGGCCGAAAGCTTCGAAAGCCAGGGCCGCTGGACTGAAGCGGCCGACCAGTATCGGCTGTTGGTAGTCGAAAACCCTGGTAACCGCCGCTGGACCTATAAAACCTGGAAGGTGGGCAACCGCGCCCGCGGCATCATCGTCGACGAAACCCCGCGCCCCGCACCCGTCGAAGCCATTGAGCCCCTTGGCCTGCACCGGTCGGGGCTGTAGGGGGAGATGGTGGGCTGGTGAAATAGTGCGTTTTACGTTCGGGGAGCCTAGCAGCGCAAATAGCATAGTCAGGGGTTTTGAGCGTCAAACTCACCATTTCACCACCTCACCATCTCACCATTTCCGTAACTTGCGGCTTCACGGCTGTTTGTATAGCCATTACGCTCCCTTTTTTATGTTGAATATCACCCTCCCCGACGGCTCGGTGCGCCAGTTTGTAGATGGCGCGACGGGCTACGATGTCGCCGCTGCCATCAGTGAAGGCTTGGCCCGCAACGCCGTGGGCGTGCGCGTAAACGGCGAAGTGCGCGACCTGCACCGCCCTATTGAGCAGGATGCCCAGGTAGCCATCCTCACTTGGAACGACGACGACGGCAAAATGGCTTTCTGGCACTCCTCGGCCCACGTACTGGCCGAAGCCCTCGAAGCGCTATACCCCGGCGTGAAGTTGGGCATAGGTCCGGCCATCGAAAACGGCTTTTACTACGATATTGATCTGGGTGAAGGCCGCACTATTTCGAGCGAGGACTTTCCGGAAATCGAGAAGAAAATGCTGGAGCTGGCCCGCCAGAAGAGTAAGTTCGAGCGTCGCGCCGTATCCAAGGCCGACGCCGTGGCCTACTTCACCGAGAAGGCCGACCCTTATAAGCTGGACCTGTTGGAACGCCTCGAAGACGGCTCCATCACATTCTACCAGCAAGGCAACTTCGTGGACCTCTGCCGCGGCCCGCACCTGCCCGATACGGCCAACATCAAGGCCGTGAAGCTGCTTAACGTAGCCGGCGCCTACTGGCGCGGCGACGAGAAGAACAAGCAGCTCACCCGCATCTACGGCATCACGTTCCCCAAGGCGAAGGAGCTGACCGAGTATCTCGAAAAGCTCGAGGAGGCCAAGCGCCGCGACCACCGCAAGCTGGGCAAGGAACTGGAGCTGTTTGCTTTCTCCGACAAAGTAGGAGCGGGGCTGCCGCTGTGGCTGCCCAAGGGCACCATGCTACGCGAGAAGCTGGAGCAGTTTCTGCGCCGGGCTCAGATAAAGGCTGGCTACCAGCCCGTCGTGACGCCCCACATCGGCTCTAAAGAACTGTACGTAACCAGCGGCCACTACGAAAAGTATGGCGCCGATTCGTTCCAGCCCATCAAGACGCCAAACCCGGGCGAGGAGTTCTTCCTTAAGCCCATGAACTGCCCCCACCACTGCGAAATCTACAAGACCAAGCCCCGCAGCTACCGCGACCTGCCGGTGCGCCTGGCCGAGTTCGGCACGGTGTACCGCTATGAGCAAAGCGGCGAACTGCACGGCCTGACGCGGGTGCGCGGCTTCACCCAGGACGACGCCCACATCTTCTGCCGGCCCGATCAAGTAAAGGAAGAGTTTACCAAGGTTATTGATCTGGTGCTCTACGTATTCCGGGCTCTGGGTTTCGAGGATTTCACGGCCCAGATTTCGCTGCGTGACCCAGAGAACAAGGCCAAGTACATCGGGTCCGATGAGAACTGGGACAAGGCCGAGCAGGCCATTATCGAGTCGGCCGCCGAGAAGGGGCTGAGCACGGTAACGGAGCTGGGCGAGGCCGCCTTCTACGGCCCCAAGCTCGACTTCATGGTGCGCGACGCGTTGGGTCGCAAATGGCAGCTGGGCACGGTGCAGGTCGACTATAACCTGCCCGAGCGCTTCGATCTGGAGTACGTGGCTTCCGACAACTCGCGCCAGCGGCCGGTGATGATTCACCGGGCCCCATTCGGGTCGTTGGAGCGGTTCGTGGCCGTGCTTATCGAGCACTGCGCCGGTAATTTCCCGCTCTGGCTTTCGCCCGAGCAGTTCGCCGTGCTGCCTATCTCGGAGAAGTACCACGACTACGCCCAACAGGTGTACGACCGCCTGATGAGTGCCGAATTGCGCGGTACCGTCGACCACCGCGACGAGAAAATCGGCCGCAAAATCCGCGACGCCGAAGTATCAAAGGTGCCCTACATGCTGATTGTAGGCGAGAAGGAGCAGGAAAACGGCATCGTATCGGTGCGCAAGCACGGTGAGGGCGACGTGGGTTCGATGCCTATCGACTCATTCATTAAGAGCTTCGAGAGCCAGGTAGCCGCCATGATGGATGGCGCAGCCATGTAGCGCCTTATTACCGTGGCCCGATAATAGGTCGGGCCACGGTAATAAGGCGCTTTTTTCTGCCTACTAAAGCCTTTTTTTATATAGGTTTTAGTGCGGATTTGGAAAAAATGCCGGATATTTGCCCGCTAGCTGAACTCATTGGCCCCGGCCGATGTGGTTGTAGTACTAGTCAAAATCGACTTTCACCTTAAGGAGAAACCGCCATAGCTACCCCTAACCGCCGCTATATCCCTCGCGCCCAGGTCGAGGAGCCGTTTAAAATCAATCATAAGATTACGGCCCGTGAAGTGCGCCTCGTTGGTGACAACGTGGAGCAAGGCATCTACCCCACCGATCAGGCCCGGCGCATGGCGCAGGACCAAAACCTGGACTTAGTAGAAATTTCGCCCACCGCCTCGCCGCCCGTGTGCCGGGTTATCGACTACTCGAAATTTAAGTACGAGCAGAAGAAGAAAACCCGTGAGCTAAAGGCCAAGCAAACCAAAGTTGTCATCAAGGAAATCCGTTTCGGACCCAACACTGACGACCACGACTTTGCCTTCAAGCTCAAGCACGCCCAGGAATTCCTGAAGGAAGGCGCGAAAATCAAGGCTTACGTGCATTTTGTGGGCCGGAGCATTGTCTTCAAGGAGCGGGGTGAAATACTGTTGCTCAAGTTTGCTCAGGCCCTCGAGGATCTGGCCAAAGTAGAGCAGTTGCCCAAGCTCGAAGGCAAGCGTATGTTCCTGTACTTGGCACCGAAAGTGGTGGCTCCGCCTAAAAAGGTGGTTACTAAGGAAGTCGATAAGGCGAAGCCGGCCGATAAGGCTGCCAAGCCCGCAGCCCCGGCTGCCGACACTAAGGAAGCTGCTCCGGTGCTGGAGGCTCAGGGAACGGCTCCGGCCGAAACCGATGCCGCTGACCAGGGAGCCGAATAACGCTTTTACCCGGAGCTCTGCTCCGTTTTTTCGCTGGCGCACCGGCCCTAGGCAGCCGACCGCCGCATGTTTCACCTTTTTCTACCATCACAATGCCGAAAATGAAGACCAAGTCCGGCGCCAAAAAGCGGTTTACGCTGACCGGCACGGGCAAAATCAAGCGTAAGCACGCCTACAAGAGCCACATCTTGACCAAGAAAACCACCAAGCAGAAGCGTAACCTTACGCACATCACGCTGGTTTCTTCGGCCGACATGAACCGCGTAAAGGACATGCTTAACATGTAATTATGAATTTTGAATTATGAATGAGGCATAAGCTTCAGAAAGTAATTCAAAATCTATAGTTCATACTTTCAAAATCAACCACCAGGCGTCCGGTAGGAACCCAAGCTGCGGCAGTAAGTCCGCCGCCGGCCGCCAAAAACAATCCAGGTTATGCCAAGAAGTGTAAACCACGCGGCCTCGCGCCATCGTCGGAAAAAAATAATGAAGCTGGCGAAAGGCTATTATGGCCGTCGCAAAAACGTTTGGACCGTTGCCAAGAACGCCGTAGAGAAAGGTCTGCTCTATGCTTACCGCGACCGGAAAGTAAAAAAGCGTGAGTTCCGCGCCCTCTGGATTCAGCGCATCAACGCTGGTGCCCGTGAGTATGGCCTGTCCTATTCGCAGTTCATGGGTGGCCTCAAGAAGGCAGGTATAGAGCTTAACCGTAAGGTTCTGGCCGACCTCGCTCTCAACCACCCCGAGGCTTTCAAAGGCATCGTTGAGAAAATCAAGTAGCCGCTTGCGGTTACTGTAAAAAAAGCGGCTGCCCTTTATGGGGCAGCCGCTTTTTTTGTTCTCTGTGTTCTTGCTCTTTCGGACGGGTAGAAGCCCGTAGAGTCTACCCTATGAGCTTCAGAAGTTGCATTTCATGTAGCCAGTCAGTGGCTTCTTCCATCTCGTCGAATAATTGCAGGTGCAAGTGGGAACCCACACGCAGATGCATGTCCTCGACTGAGGCCTGCCCGAATACCCCGGGGGCCTTAACATGGGCATAATACATCATGCCGGCAGCCAGCGCCTGCGGAATCCAAACCTGCTCCAGCCAGTCGTTGCCGTGTTTCCACGAGCCTAGCAAACGGCGGTTGTCGGTGAGCACATAGGGGCAATGCGTCTGCTCCAGCAGATGCAGAATGCCATGTGAGCCTTCCTGGATGGCTTCCAGCGTGAGTAAGCCCTGCCAGTCGTTGTAAATCCAGTTATTCTGCTGGTCAAATTCAGTGGTCAGGAACGTCGTACCAGTAGGAGTGAGGAATTGTTGCCGCATAAGTTCAAAAGAGCGTATTTCTCGTTCAATGTCCTACTTATTTAGACCAATAGCGCTAAATCGTCGGTTAGTGGCGGCTCTGGCAAAGCTAAACTGCCGGGCTACGGACGATGCACCTCCCAACTGCGCTAAAAATAAAAAACCGCTCCGGGATTGTCCGAAGCGGTTTTTTACAAGTAGCGGGAACGAGAGTTGAATTGGTGGCCACCCCAACACGACCCCGTTTCCAGCACGTGGAGGCGGTTGTAGTGCGTGCTGTGATGCAGATTTGGGGCACTTTTGTGATAAAATTGTGACGTTCTCACAGCTCGTTTTGGGGCCGCTGGAGGCAATGCTACTACCTGCGCCGGCAATCCTGTCAAACAAGATGCATAAAGTTTCTGGCAGGCCTCTAGGCGCTCAAGAGGCTGTTCGCCGCACGAAGGTGTCCTTGAACAGAAAGAAGGCCGTAGCCAGCTGCAGGACAGGGCTTACAAGCTGTCGTAGCGCCCACCATGGCCCGTGCTGGAATAGGTTAGGGGAGAGTCGGGCAAATAGGTAGATTATCCAGACCATGAAGACCAAGAACAACACCTTGGCCCAGGTCTTACCGGCACGCATGCCAAATCCTATCCATCCGAATCCTACCAGCATGAGAATGCATGTAAAGATGACTATGCCTATCTCCATAGTACCCATACCTGCGGGTAGTGTCTGGAACAGGGGCTTAAGCAACATATAGAGTGCGGGCAGCAAGTAGAGGGCCAGCGTGAGGAAGTACAGGTATGAGGCAATGACGTGGTGCTGGCGTAGAGGCTTATAGCGGTTTCGTGAACAGTGTACCCGTCTGATGTAGAGTTCAACGCCGAGACGCAAATATGCGTCTCGGCGTTGAACTCTACATCAGACGGGTACACTGTTCACGAAACCGCTATAGGGGCTAACGAGCCGGTTTTACGCTGCTGGTGACGCAACTTCTTGATGAACGAAACGCTCACGCCGAAGCGGGCGGCCACTTCTTGTTGGCGGGAGCCGACCTGCTCACAGGCGGCCGCCACGCGGGTGCGTAAATCCAAGGAATAGGGTTTCATATATTACCTTACGGGAAGGCTCATGAAAGGATAAACCGTTCCCGAAACCGCTATAATGAGTTGTACAGTGATTTGTAATCGGTCATAACAAAGCCGTTACTAGTTGCACCTGCTGCTAATTTACCCTCCTACTCTGGGTTGACACATCTTCTTCGGAACTCGGCTTTACCGGAATATTAATATATAAAGAGGACGGATTAGACTTATCGGTAACTTTAATTGGTTTTTCATATGAGAATTTCTTTCCGAAGATGTACTCTAATATTTCTTTAAGGTTGGTAAGTATTTTTTTTTGAATTGACCACCTTTCCAAGATTTACAAATTATTTTTAATAGTATTTTTTGCCCTTTATTTTTTTGTTTGTTCAAATTTATAGAATTACTTTCGTTTCATGTATTTGAAATTCTCAGTCAATTCACTATTTTACTTCAAATGTAAGGCCGACATCATCTTATCGCAGAGAACCCACGAGTTTTTTTGGGGAAACACTGTACTGACTCGCAAAAAGTTTCGAAAAGTAATGAACGTCGCTATAGCCAACTGCGTAAGCGATCTGTGGAATGGAATGTTCTACGAAGTTATCAATCATCTGTTTTGCTTTATGCAAACGCAATATGCGGATATATTTATTAGGAGTTAAGGCCACCAGACTCAAAATCCTTCTATACAATTGTCGTTCACTCACAGCCATTTTAAATGACAGTTCATACAAATTCAGAAAGTCATTACTTAGGTTTTCATAAACCTCTTTTTCGAGACTCATCAACCAAACCTGATCGACTTTTGTCACTTTTTGAGGAATTAATGCATCGGTACACATCTGTCTAACATGTTCGTTAGACTCATAAATTTGAAATATATCTGGACGGATTTCATGACTTAGGTCAAGTGATCTTATTTTATTCTTTGCTACTATTGCTTCTATAATATCACGTATCTCTTCAGTGCTTGAAAATATAATTTCTTCTATTTTATCTTTTTTATATTCTTCGCTATTTCTTCCCGCAGCTGCAATGTTCTCCAAAGGAGCTTTTATGTTATGAACAAGCTGCTCTAAAAGGTTGGGAGCATCCCAGTCAATGAGTACACTTTCTGCCTGATTCATTGTCATGATAGCTTTAGTTGGAAGTAGACTTTTTTCGCCCTATTTTGACTTATGGGAATACACTATTCCACCCTCATTAAGTCTTTATTTTTATGGTAAAATCTACTCAGCCCCTGCGCACTTATTGAGATGGGAATAGTCTCTGATCCCAGGTAATTCACTGACTTGCCAATTATCCGGGTTTCGATACCAAGCAGGTTAATGACTCTCAATAGCTTGCTGTCACATTCAGCGAAGGCTACACTATCTTTCTCCTTACAGATAGGCGTAACAGCGTGGACCATAAGCTTTTTGAACATATTCCTGTCTGTATTGCTTTTACGCGTAGCAAACCGGCCAATGTGCCAGATATGCGATACCTTCTCAGCGCAGTCAAGGGTGTCAATCGGATTAATGTCGAAGATCTTCTGTAAAGGCAACTCCGCTTTGTAGTCCCACTTGGTGAGTCTTATGGAGCCTTGAATGACTCCGGATGCATCTCGGGCAATGTAAAAACTTGAGTTTTTGAGATGGTGCATCTCTTCACAGCAGATATTCTGCACGTCACGTTGTACGTCCACCTTTGGGCATAATGCGGAGTGATGACTGAAGTTCTCCCCTACTACAAATGCTGCCAACTCACTGAGTAGTCCCAGTTCTAACTGCCCTAGGTGATTTTGCGTAATATTCATATTTAGTATAGAGCTTAGACCCAAATAAACCCTAGACCTTGGGCAACACAACTACACTAAAGTGTAGTATACAATAGAATAACGAACAACTACACTTTGTAGTGGCTGAGTGAGGTGATCTAGCTGAGCGAGAAAAAATTGGGTGGTATTTTCCGCCCATGGGAAAGCTCGATAAGTACCGTAGGTATGACGTGGCCTTCCATACGCAAACTCTGCGAATGGTCGCCGAGAGCCACAAGACCTCAGTTGCCGCTTGTGCCTTGAACCTGGACCCCAAGCTGGTCTACGGTGGCAGCGCGACGCCCGCCCTGCCTGCCGAGGCGCTCGAAGAGCGTCAGTTACGCGCTGCCAACCGACGGCTGGAGCAAGAGTTAGAGATCTCAAAAAAGCCATCGTCATTTTTCGGCCATCCCACCGGCGCTATGAGCTGCTATCCATCTTATAGATCAGTCACGGGGTAGCTATATGTTTACGGCTACTATACCAGGTCTTGGAAGTAGCTCCCGCCCACTACTACGCCTGGCGCACAAGCTCGCTACAGGCGCTACGCCTGTGGTGTGTGAAACGGCGCTGGAAAAATCTTTTAGCCGCCACCACAAGCGCTACGGCACCCGTCGCCTGCGTGTCAAATTGCCGGAAGAGGTCCACTGCGTGGGGCCAACTGCTTGCCGTCGTCGATGGCAAGCAACTGCGCGGCACCACCGTGGCTGGACGTCGGCAAGCCAGTGTGCAACTGGTGAGCGTGTGGGCGGAAGAAGCACGCCTGTGTCTGGCCCACGTGCCCGTAGCCGCCAAGCGCAGTAAGGCCGTGGCCATGCCGCAGGTGCTGGAGTTAGTGGACGTGGCCGGTAGCGTGGTGAGCCTGGATGCACTGGGCACGCAGCCGGCGCTAGCCGCTCGACTGCTCGAACGCAAGGCCGACTACATGCTGGCCCTCAAGCAAAACCACTCCGTACTCTTCGCGCAAGTGCAAGCCCATTTTGCGCCCTTGCTCAGCCAAGCGCCCGCCCACACGCAGCGCGACAAAGGCCACGGCCGGGGCGATCAAAACGAACGGCAGGCGGCCGATGCGCTGCTCGTGGACGCGCTATTGGCCTTGGTCAAACGCCACGCGGGCTGGGGCTTTTGGAAGTACTACCATCGGCTGCGCAAAGCGAAACCGCTATAGGTATCTGATATTTAGACCAAAATTTCAACCAAGGCCACCAGTAGAAGCGCGAACCACTAACTCTGACTTAAGCTCCTGGCTTTGGCTGGTAAGGATGGGACGATTCTTCATCAGTCCCTGAAACAAAATGGTGGCAGCTTCCCGGCCAATAGCGTAGGCGGGCTGCCGAATGGTGGTTAGGGACGGGTTAAGCAGGTCGGCCATTTCGAGGTTGGAGAAGCCGATGATTTTTATGTCGGCAGGGATACGGCGACCGGTGGCCTGGCAGGCACGGTAGCCGGCAATGGCCAAGCTCTCGACAGCAGCGAAAATACCGTCGATACTGGGATCCTGCTCCAGCAGTTGTTGCACCAAGGCCGTGTTGTGGTCGGAGCCATGGCCACCACGCACCAGCAGGGCCGGGTCGAAGGCAACATCAGCGTCACGTAGGGCATCGAGGTAACCCTGCATTCGTTTCTGGCCGATGGACAGGTGTTGGGCCAGGGTGAGGTGCATAATACGGCGGCAGCCCCGCTCCAACAGGTGATGGGTAGCCCGGTAGCCGCTGTCGTAATCGTCGGTGGTGATGCTGGCCGTATCAGTCTGCTCGCACACCCGGTCGAAGAATACGGTGGGCAGGTTCAGCTCGCGCAGTTTGGCAAAGTGCGCCGCGTCCTGGGTTTCGCCTGATACCGAGATAAGGATGCCATCGACCCGGCCGTTGGCCAAGTGCTGGACAATGGTTTGCTCTTGGGCGAAGTTCTCGTGGGTAAGGTAGATGAGTACATGGTAGCCGTTCTGACGGGCTACCTCCTCGATGCCGTTGATGGCCAGCGAAAAGAAGTTGTTGGCTACCTCCGGGATGATAACGCCCACCGTTTTGCTTTGCTGGCGGCGCAGACTGCTGGCGTAGGGGTTGGGCTGATAGCCCAGCTGGGTAGCCAGCAACTGCACTTTCTCTTTCGTGGCAGCGCTGATTTCGTAGCTGTCGTTGAGGGCCCGCGAAACCGTGGAGACGGACAAATCGAGGGCCTGGGCCAGTTGCTTTAAGTTGACGGAGCTCATAGGGAACGGAAATTAGGCATTTTTCCTGGATAAGTAACGGAGTGGGTAAGGGCTCACCCGCCCGCGAAGGCCGGGCCTAGTCAGAGGCGCTACCAGCAGGCAAGTTGGAGCCACTAGCGTTCCACTCTAGGGGAATAATGCAACTGACATAGGTATAGTGACTTTGGGAGTCTGTTTCGCAATCGTTTCCGTGAATAAATCCCGCCAAAGCCCGTGTTTCCGCCGCTTGATTCCGGTACTTGGCTGACCGGTTCCTCACCTAATTCCCACATTCTATGCGCACATCTACTCTGCTGCTGGTTCCACTAGTTACGCTCGGGGCCCTTACGGCAGCCCAGGCCCAAACTCCGAGCCGGCAGATAACCGGCCGGGTGGTGAGTGCCGCCGACGGCCAGGGCCTGCCCGGCGTAACGGTCATCGTGAAGGGCACCACCCAAGGCGCCAGCACCAACGCCGACGGCTCGTTCGTGGTAAATACAACGGTCGAAAACCCGTTGCTGGTATTCTCTTATGTGGGTTTTGCCGGCCAGCAGGTGCAGGTAAGCGGCACCGGCCCGGTTACTGTGCGGCTCGCCGAGGCCACTACGACCCTCGACGACGTGGTGGTGGTGGGCTACGGCACCCAGCGCAAGCGCGACATTACGGGTGCCGTGGCCTCGATTTCGGCGGCGCAGGTGGCCGAAACGCCCATTACCCGGCCCGAGCAGATTCTGCAGGGCCGCGTGAGCGGGGTGCAGGTAACACAGACCAGCGCCGAGCCGGGGGGCGACATTTCCATCCGCATCCGGGGCACTAACTCCATCAATACCGGCAACGAGCCGTTGTTTGTGGTCGATGGCTTTCCGGGAGCCGGCGACCTGAACTCCATCAACCCCTCCGACATTGAGTCGGTAGAGATTCTGAAGGATGCCTCGGCCACGGCCATCTACGGCTCGCGGGGCGCCAACGGCGTGGTGCTCATCACCACTAAAAAAGGCAAGGCTGGCGGCAACACCATCAACTTCGAGGCCTACACCGGCATTCAGATTGTGCGCAAGAAGTACGATTTGATGAACGCCCGCGAGTTTGCCAGTTACCTCAACGACGTGGCTTCCGAATCGGGCGGGACGTTGCCGCAGCCCTACCGCCCCAGCCAGATCGACTCGCTGGGCGAGGGCACCGACTGGCAGGACGAAATTCTGCGCACGGCCCGCATGAGCAACTACCAGCTCAGCTTCAACGGGGGCACCGAGGCTACGCGCTACAACCTGAGCCTGAACTATTTCGACCAGGAGGGCATCGTGCTCAACTCGGGTTTCCAGCGCGGCACGCTGCGCTTCAACATCGACCGCAAAATCAGCAATAAGCTCAGCTTTGGTCTGACTAGCCAGCTGGCGGGCACGTTCGAGAAGCGGGCCTTCGTGAACTCATCGGGCGGCAGCAACGGGGGCGTAATTCTGGACGCGCTGCGTTTCAGCCCCATCAACCCAGTGCGCGACGAGTTCGGGGAATACACGTTTTCGAATACGCCGCTGCCCAACGTAGAAAACATTGGTAACCCAGTGGCCTACGCGCTCAAAACCAAAGACCACCGCACCACGGCGCGGGGGCTGTTTAACTTGGCCGCCAATTACGAAATTATCGAGGGCCTGACTTTGCGCTCGACGGCCGGCCTCGATTACCGCATTACCCAGACCGATATTTTTCGGCCTAACGATATTTTTCTGGGCCGCCTCAACAAGGGCCTGGCCACCCGGGGCGCGGCAAACCAGTACAGCTGGCTGAACGAGAACACGCTCACCTACGACAAGAAGCTCAACGAAAACAACGCCCTCAACGTGGTGGGCGGCCTCACGTTCCAGCGGTTTTTTGGCAACAACTTCGCCGTCTCGAACACCAACTTCTTCACCAACCAGCTGGGCTCCGACAACATCGGCCTGGGGGCCAACCTTCTGCCGCCCGGCTCAGGGCGCTTCTCCAACTCGCTGGCCTCGTATTTCGGCCGCGTAAACTACCGCCTGTTCGAGCGCTACCTGTTCACGGTGACGATGCGGGCCGACGGCTCCTCGCGCTTTGGCCGCAATAACAAATGGGGCTACTTCCCGTCGGCGGCTTTTGCCTACCGGCTGATTGACGAGCCGTTTATGCAGGGCCTGACCGCCCTGAGCGACCTGAAGCTGCGGGTGGGCTACGGCATTACGGGTAACCAGGAAATCGACAACTACCAGTCGTTGCAGCGCTACGGCGTGGCGGGCTACGCCGGCGGCACAAGCCGCCTGGTGGGCCTGGCCCCGCTCAACATTGGAAACCCCGATTTGCGCTGGGAGTCGACGGCCTCCACCAACGTAGGCATCGACGTGGCCTTCTTTAAAAACCGCATCAGCTTCACGGCCGACGCTTACTACAAGAAAACCACCGACCTGCTGCTGGAGGTGGCCACCCCGCGCACGACGGGCTTCCCGAACCTTTTGCGCAATGCGGGCAGCGTGGAGAACAAGGGCCTTGAATTTGCCCTCAACACTTCCAACTTCGATGGCCCGAAGTTCGGCTGGAACACCAACCTGAACCTGTCGCTCAACCGCAACAAAGTGCTCGACCTCGACGGCGAATTCGAGCGGCCGGTGGGGCAGTCGAGCTCCAGCCTGTTCGTGGGTTCGGGCGTGGGCTTTACCAGCATTCTGCGGGTGGGCGAACCCATCGGCTCGTTTTACGGTCACCAGTCGAACGGCATCTGGCAGTCGGCGGATGAAATTACGGCCAGCGGCATCAAATCGCCCGTGTACCGCCCCGGCGACCCGCGCTTCATCGACCAGAACGGCGACGGCCAGATTACCTCGGCCGACCGCGTAATCATTGGCACGGCCCAGCCCAAGTTCATTTACGGGGCCACCAACAACTTCCGCTACGGGGCCTTCAGCCTGAGCGTGTTTATCCAGGGCGTGCAGGGCACCGACGTGCTCAATCTGAACCGCTACGAGCTGGAATCGGGCATCTTCACGACCAACAAGCTCAAAACGGTTGTCGACCGCTGGACGCCGACCAACACCGATACCAACATCCCGCGGGCCGGCAGCCCGGTACGCCGCTCCACGGGCATCATCAGCGACTACGTGGAGGACGGCAGCTTCGTGCGCCTCAAAACCCTGACGCTGGGCTACACGCTGCCCAAGTTCAGCAACGCCGTGAAAGGGGCCAGCGTGTACGTTACGGCTCAGAACCTGATAACCATCACCGACTACTCGGGCTACGACCCGGAAGTGAACTCATTCGGCCGCGACAACCTGAGCCTGAACACCGACTACAACGCCTTCCCCAACACCCGCACGTTCATTTTCGGCGTGAAGGCATCCTTTTGATTTAGTGTTTCGAGCTTAGGAGCTAGTGCTTAGCTGACAGATAACCACTAAGCACTAGCCACTAAGTACCATCCACTAATCATTCCCCACCCCAATTTGACTTTCAAGATGAAAAAGAATTTACTATTACTAAGCTTGCTGGGCCTAAGCCTGGGTTCGTGCAAAAGTTTCCTGGAAGAAACGCCGTATGATTTCGTGGCTTCCGACACGTTTTACAAGAGCGAGGGCGACCTGGTAGCCGGCCTCAACGGGGCCTACGGGGCCCTGCTACCGCAGCTGTACTTCGGCCGCACGGCCTGGCAAATCACGGAACTGCCCGGCGACTACATCCGGGTGGGCTCGGCCAGCGACGAGCGGGCCCAACTCTCGCGCTTCACGTACGATGAGCGCCTGAACGAGGTAAACAACTGGTGGACCAGCATCTACCTGATGGTGAACCGGGCCAACGACGTGATTGAGCGCGGCCCCGGCGTGCCCATGGACGAAGCCCGCCGGAACAACCTCATCGGTAATGCCCGCTTTCTGCGCGGCATGGCCTACTTCGATTTGGTGCGCTGCTTCGGCGACGTGCCGCTGGTGCTCAGCACGGTGAAGTCGCCGGACGATAATCTAAAGCCGACCCGCACGCCCGCCGCCCAGGTGTACGAGCAGGTAATTGCCGATTTGCAATTCGCCGAAGCCAATTGCCTGGCCGAGAACCAGATTCCGGGCGACCAGAAGGGCCGGGCCTCGAAGGGGGCCGCCGCCGCTCTGCTGGCAAAACTCTACTTAACCCGCGCCGGCAGCCCCGCCGCCAAGCCCACCGATATGGCCGACGCGCTAAGCGCCGTGAACCGGGTGATAAACTCGGGCCTTTACCGGCTGGTACCCATCTACTCCGACGTATTCGACCCGGACAAGGAAAACGGTCCGGAGCACATCTTCTCCATTCAGTTTGACTTGCCGCCCAACATCGGCAGCATCATCGTGCGCCAGTTTACGCCCGCGCAAATCGTGCCCGACGGGCTGGGCACGTTCAGCGTGGAGCCGACCTTCGTTACCTCCTACGCCGCCACCGATGTGCGCCGGGCCTGGAATATCACCAACCGGGGTTCGAACGGCGCTACGCTGCCGCGCTACTCCTTCGTGAAATTCAAAGACCCGCTGCGCATCGGCAACGACTCGCGGGCCAACTACCTGGTGGCGCGCTACGCCGATATTCTGCTCCTGCAGTCGGAAATCCTCAATAATATCAATCCCGCCGACCCGGCCAAGTACACCGGCATCAACGCCGTGCGGGTGCGGGCAGGGCTGGCGCCGCTCACCGGCACTACCACCAAGGACGCTTTCGTGGACCTGCTGGTGCGCGAGCGGGGCTGGGAGCTGTGCATTGAGGGCCACCGCTGGTACGACCTGACTCGCCTCAAGCGCCTTAATGAGGCCGTAGTAGCAGCCAAGCCCACGCTGGTGAGCCGCGTGGAACCCCGCTACTACCTGTTCCCGATTCCGGTCAACGAGTCTATCCTCAACCCCAACCTCACCCAGAACCCCGGCTACGGCCAGTAACCTGCAACTTGGGTAACAATGGCTGATGTGATGCGAGGATTACGCTTTTATCTGCTGCTGCTGCTGCTGAGCAGCCTATGGGCCGCCCCAACTGCCGGGGCGGCTCCCGGTCTGCCCCGGTTGCTGCTGCTCGATAGCGCTGCGCTGGCCACCTTTAAGGTTGCTTACCAGCAGGGCCAACCCGCAGTTGTAGGGCCGGTAAAGGCGCTGCTGGCCGAGGCCGACCAGGCGCTTACCAAGGCCCCCGACCCTATCACTGGCAAGCCCCAGCTGCCCCCCAGCGGCAACAAGCACGACTACCTCTCGCAGGCCCCGTACTGGTGGGCCGACCCCAGCAAGCCCGATGGCAAGCCCTACCTGCGCAAGGACGGGCTCCGCAACCCGGAATCAAGGGACATGCGCGACGATGCCCGGCTGACCCGGGTGTGCCACGAGGCGCGGCTGCTGGGGCTGGCGTATTATTTCAGTGGCAAGGAAGCCTACGCCGCCCACGCCGCCCGGCAGCTGCGCGTGTTTTTTCTGGACCCCGCCACCCGCATGAACCCCAACCTGAATTACGGACAGGGCATTCCGGGCACTGCAACGGGCCGGGGCTTCGGCATCATTGAAACCCGCCACCTTACCGATATCCCCGACGCGCTGGCCTTGCTGCACGGCAGCCGGGCCGCCGATAATAAGCTGACCGAGGAGCTACGGGGCTGGTTCCGGCAGTTCACCGTTTGGCTCACCACCAGCCCCATTGGGCTGCAGGAGCGTGGCAGCGAGAACAACCACGGCACGTACTACGACCTGCAAGTCGTGGACTTTGCCCGGTTCACCGGGGATGAGGCGCTGGCCCGCACCACGCTGCAAACCCAAACGCTGCCCCGCATCGGCGTGCAATTTGCTCCCGACGGCGCCCAGCCCTTGGAGCTGGAGCGCACCCGGCCCTGGAATTACACGTCTATGAACCTGGAAGGGTGGGTGAAGCTGGCCGTGCTGGCCCAACCCCTGGGCCTCGACCTCTGGCACTACCGCACCTCCGACGGGCGCGGGCTGGAACCGGCCGTAGCCTGGTTTGCCTCCTATCTGCTGGGCCAGCGCCAGTTCGAGCTAACCGATGTTACGCCAGTTAGCAACCGGACCCTGCTGGCCATTTACGACCGGGCCGGGCCGCACTATCCAGCGCTGCCGGTGGCGCAGGTGTTCGCCCGCTACCCGCAGGAAGTGCGGACCCCGTGGAGTTTGTGAGTGGGAAAGATAATAGACTGGTTACTAAGGCTGAGTAGTCTGTAATACTAAGCTTGACTTTAGTAAATGACTTGCCCTAGCCTCCAATCACCAACAACGAACAATCAATAACTACAATGACGGAACAGTTTTCTCTCCGGGATAAAGTAATCGTGGTAACCGGGGGCACCGGTATTTTGGGCGCCGCTTTTATTGAAGGCATCGTGGCTGCCGGCGGGGCCGTGGGCATCCTGGGCCGCAACGCCGAAGTGGCCGAGCAGCGCGCCCGCGCCATTACCGACCAGGGCGGCCGGGCCCTGGCCCTGGTGGCCGACGTGCTCGACGAACCCCAGCTGCGGGCCGCCGCCGAATTGGTGCGCAGCACGTTCGGCCGCCTCGATGGCCTCGTGAACGGGGCCGGCGGCAACGCCCCCGACGGCGTGCTCGACCCCGCTGCCGACGTGTTCGATATGAACATTGAAGGAATGAAGCGGGTGATGGACCTGAATCTGTGGGGCACGGTGCTGCCCACCCAGGTATTCGGGCCGCTGCTGGCCGAATCGGGGGCCGGCAGCATCGTCAATATTTCCTCCATGAACTCGAAGCGGGCCATTACCAAGGTGCTGGGCTACAACATGGGCAAGGCCGCCGTCGACTGTTACAATCAGTGGTTTGCGGTGGAAATGGCCAACCGCTACGCCGATAAGCTGCGCATGAACGCGCTGGCCCCCGGCTTCTTCCTGACGGAGCAAAACCGCGACCTGCTCACCAACCCCGACGGTACCTTTACGGAGCGCGGCGGCAAGGTTATCCGCCAGACGCCCTTCCAGCGCTTCGGCCAGCCCGAGGAGCTGCAAGGGGCCCTGGTGTGGCTGCTCAGCGACGCCTCCCGCTTCGTTACCGGCTCCATGATTTGCGTAGACGGCGGCTTCTCTATTTTTGGCGGGGTGTAATCTGGCAGAGTACGGAGCCCACCACCCCTAAAGCCCATGAGCCCGTAGCGCACGTCTGTCGCGCTACGGGCTCGTGGGCTTCGTGCCTTTGGATAGTTATTTACGGGTTACAAACCGCGCGCTATGCCTAATTCCAGTCCGCGTAGCTCGGCTAGGCCGCGCAGGCGGCCGATGGCGGAGTAGCCGGGATTGGTGCGCTTGTGCAGGTCGTCGAGCATCTGGTGGCCGTGGTCGGGGCGCATGGGCAGGCTGATTTGCCGCTGCCGCATCACCAGCACTACTTCGCGCAGCACGGCGTACATGTCCACATCGCCTTCGAGGTGGTTGGCCTCGTAGAAGTTGCCGGCCGCGTCGCGCTGGGTGCTGCGCAGGTGCAGGAAGTGGATGCGGTCGGCGAACTGGCGCACCATGCCGGGTAGGTCGTTGTCGGGCCGCACGCCGAACGAACCGGTGCAGAAGCACAGCCCGTTGCTGGGCGAGGGCACGGCTTCAAATAAAGCCTGTACGTCGGCGGCCGTGCTCACCACCCGGGGCAAGCCCAGGATGGGGTAGGGCGGGTCGTCGGGATGAATGGCCAAGTTGATGCCCACCTCTTCGGCCACCGGCACGATGTCGCGCAGAAACAGCACCAAATGTTCCCGCAGCCGGGCCGCGTCGAGGCCGGCGTAGGCATCGAGGGCCTGCTGAAACTGCTGGAGCGTGAAGCTTTCCTCGCTGCCGGGCAGGCCGGCAATGATGTTGCGCTGCAACTGCAGCTGCTGCTCGGCGCTCAGGCCCGCTAGGTGCGCGGCGGCAGCCGCCAGCTCCTGTTCCGAATACTCGGTGCGGGCACCGGGCCGCTGCAGCAGTAGCGCATCGAAGGCCACGAAGGCCAACCGCTCGAAGCGCAGGGCCCGCGAGCCGTCGGCCAGTTCATAGGCCAGGTCGGTTCGGGTCCAGTCGAGCACCGGCATGAAGTTGTAGGTGACGGTGCCGATGCCGCAGGCGGCTAGGTTGCGCAGGCTCTGCTGGTAATTGGCGATGTAAAGGGCAAAGTCGCCGGTGCGGGTTTTAATGTGCTCGTGCACGGGCACGCTTTCCACTACGCTCCAGCACAGGCCGGCGGCGGCTACTTCGGCCTGCCGCCGTTCAATTTCGGCTACCGGCCACACCTCGCCGTTGGGAATGTGGTGCAGGGCAGATACCACATCGGTAGCCCCGGCCTGGCGAATGTCGGCGAGTGAAACGGGGTCGGCGGGGCCATACCAGCGCCAGCTTTGAATAAGGGGCATTGCAGAAAATAAGGAGGCGGAAAAAAACGGGCGGCGCGCCCTACCAAGTGCGCACAAGATGCGCACTTGGTAGGGCGCGCCGCCCGCTAGTTGCACCAAATACCGGATTATCGCGCGGGTCTGCACCAGTAGATAGCCTGTTTATCTACGGAATCGTTTCCGGGGCGGACCAAAGCCGGAACGGGGCCGGGAGAACGAAAACGATTCCGTAGATAAATGCTGGTGAAAGTAGGTCAGACCCTAAGTATTTCCTGTACTTATGTATCTACTATACAATAATAATTATCTGATAACCAGTGAAAAGCTCTTTTGCCTACGGTTGTTGGGCCCCACTAACGGGAGCGACTAGCCGGGCCAACGCTTCGCTGGCTGCCGCGCTGCTTCTCCTTCCACCAATTCCCACAATCGTTATGCAACATCTCTTCCTGCCGCGCCTCTGCGCGCTACTGCTTGGCCTTGCGCCCACCGCCCTGAGCGCGCAGGCGCAACCCACCGGCCCTGCCTCGGCTCCGACCACGGCCAACCGGGCAACCGCCGTTAAAATCTGCGGTACGGTAGCCGAAATCCAGAATGCCCTGGCCACGGCCCAGCCCGGCGACGAAATCGTGATTTCAGCCGGCACGTACAAAAGTCTGGCCGTGAAAGACCTAGCCTGGTTTTCCTCGAAAGCCAGTGGTACGGCCACCCAGCCCATTATTTTGCGCGGGGCCAGCGCCAGCAACCGGCCCATTCTGGAAGGCGCGGGGCCCAACACAGCGGGCTACGTGCTGCGGATTATGGGGGGCAACTACTGGAAAATAAAAGATTTAGAGTTGCGCCAGGGTTCTAAGGGGCTGGTGTTCGACAACTCCAGCTACGGCCAGATTACCAACGTGGCAGTGCACGACGTGGCCGATGAAGCCCTGCACCTGCGCGACGGCTCGGGCCGCAACGTGGTGGATGGCTGCCAGATTTACAACACCGGCCTCGTGCAGCCCGGCTACGGCGAAGGCATCTACATTGGCTCCGATGTGGGCCAGCACGCCAAATACCGCCCGCACTGCGACTTCAACACGGTACAGAACTGCACCATTGGCCCCAACGTGGCCGCCGAAGGCCTGGACCTGAAGGAAGGCACCCGCGGGACCGTTATCCGCAACAACACGTTTTCGGCCGCGGGCATCAGCGGGGAGAACAGCGCCGACGCTTTCATCGACCTGAAGGGCTCCTACGCCTTCGTGTACGGCAACACTTTCAACCGGGCGGGCTCTACGGTACTAGCCTCGGGCATTGATATTCTGGACCGGGGCATAGCCAGCCGCACGGCCGACAGCCTGGCCATTTTTGGCAACACCTTCAACCTGCAAACCGCCGGCGGGCAGATTCCGACGGTGCGCAAAAAGCAAGGCAGCCCGCGCAATATCCACGTCTGGAACAACACGCGGGTGCCCAACACCCCCGATTTCCCGCTCAGCGACGGCACAGAAAGCATCATCACCAAATCGTGCCCGGGCTGGAACATCATGCCCTGCGGCGGCAGCACTACGCCGCCGGCCAACCAGCCGCCCACGGTTTCGCTCACCTCGCCGGCCAGCAACAACCAGGAGTACGTGCTGGGCACCACCATCACGCTGGCCGCTACGGCTTCCGACCCCGACGGCTCGATTCAGCAGGTGAACTTCAAAATTAATGGAGCCTTTTACCAGCAGGATGCTTCCTCCCCGTACAGCGTGACGTGGACGCCCACGGCGGCCGGTACCTACACCGTGGCCGCCCGGGCCATTGAGGCCGGCTCCCAGGCCCTGGCTACGGAGGTTTCCCGGACGGTGATTATCAAAAAGGCTCCTGCGGGTGGCGGGGCCGGCAGCTGCTCGTTCGGTACGCCTTCGGCCGCCGGATTACCCGAATTCAACAACGTGAGCTTTACCAACGTGCACGTGCTGGGCAGCGGTGGGCCCGCCCTGAGCAACTTCAAGAAATTCAGTCTCTACTGGGTGCCTTCGGCCAACGCGCTCTACAAGTTTGCCTTTAACACGACCAACGGCGTGCCCGCTTACTACGTGGATTTCAGCAAAACTATGGCGTTTCAGCTGAAGAACGCCCGCCCGGAAGTAACCCTTACGAACACCGGCCTGGCGGGCCTCGACGGGGCCTATTGGGTGACCAACGACGGCAGCAACTTCGTGATGGTATCGAAAGCCGGGGGCTTCACGCTCTACTTCAGTAATTCGGCCACCCGCCCTATCTGCTCCGCTGCACGCCCGGCCACCGGGCTGGCAACCGCCCCAGCCACCAGCCCGGCCGCAACGTTGCGCGTGTTTCCGAACCCCAGCACCGACGGGCTACTGACGGTGGTGGGAGCGGGAGCCAGCACGGCAGACCTGACCGTTACCGACCTGCTGGGCCGGACAGTGCTGCGCCAGCGCCTGGGGGCCGGCCAGCCCGCGGCCAGCGTGAACGTAACTGCGCTGCCGGCGGGCACTTATCTGATGACCGTAAGCGACGGTTCGCACCGGCAAACGATACGCTTCAGCCGCCAGTAACCCGCCGCCCGACAACGCCGGTAGCAAAAGCGCCCCGCCCCGCAAACGGAGTGGAGCGTTTTTGCTGAAAACCAGCCCGGGTAATGGCCCGGTTTCATTCCTGTAACTCCTCCGTCCATCCGCCGTCGGCGCCGGGTATAGCCCGCGCCGACCCTGTTTTTGCTAATGATTCGTAAACGCACTTCCCCAGTTCCCCACCCATTGAAAGGCACTCATTTCCTGCGGTTTTTGCTGCTGCTTTTGTTTGCCACCCGCCATCAGCCTGCCCAGGCCCAGCAAAGCATCCGCCTCACGGCCGGCTGGGAATACGTGAAACAGGACTTGGGCGGCATTTGGGAAGCCGTGCGGCCCGCTGCGCCCGGCTCGCCCGAAACCGTACCGCTCTGGACGCCCGTAACGCTGCCCCACTGCTTCAACGCCGTTGATGCCGTGGCCCCCGACATAAACTATTACCAGGGCCCTGGCTGGTACCGCACCCAGTTGGCCGTGCAAAACCCCTACGCCAACGGCCGGACGCTGCTGCACTTCGAGGGCGCGGGCCAGAAAACGGAGGTTTACATTCATACCACCAAAGTGGGCTCGCACGTGGGCGGCTACGACGAGTGGACGGTAGACATCACCCAAGCTGTGGCCGACTTCCAAAAGATGGAGGCCTACCAGAAGCAGTTTAAGGGCAAGGTGCCCATCAGCATCCGTTGCGACAATTCGCGCGACCTAGAGATGATGCCCTCCGACCTGTCGGATTTCAACCTCTACGGGGGGCTCTATCGTTACTTGAATTTGACCTACGTGCCGGCCCTGTACGCCGAGCGCCTTATGGCTCATGCGGCCGTAGATGCCGCCGGCCAAACCGGCACCTTAGGTTTGAAAATAGCCTTTCCGGCCACCGTGGCCACGGGCACCAATGCGCCGGTGGTCGTGCGCCTACTCGACCCGCGCGGCAAAGTCGTGGGCCAGTACCGGGGCGCGGTGCGGGTGGCGGCCGGCGAGGTGGCGGTAACCGATTTCAAGCTGAAAAAGCCCCTGCTGTGGTCGCCCGAGAACCCGCGCCAGTACGCCGTGGAGGTAACGGTGGGGGAGGGCCCCCGGGCCTGGCGGCTTACGACTAGCGTGGGCTTCCGGCACATTGAGTTCGTGGAGAAGAGGCCATTTAAGCTCAACGGGCAGCGGTTGCTGCTGCGCGGCACCCACCGCCACGAAGACCACGCCGGAGTGGCCGCCGCCATGACCGAGCCGCAGATCCGGCAGGAAATGTTGCTGATGAAGCAAATGGGCGTCAACTTTATCCGGCTGGGCCACTACCAGCAGTCGCGCATTGTGCTGAATTTGTGCGACTCGCTGGGTATTGTGGTGTGGGAGGAAGTGCCGTGGTGCCGGGGCGGGCTGGGCGGGACGGTGTACCAGGAGCAGGGCCGCCGCATGATGACCAACATGGTGCAGCAGCACTACAACCACCCGTCCATCATCATCTGGGGGCTGGGCAACGAAAACGACTGGCCCAACGACTTCCCCGAGTTCGACAAGGAGAAGATTCGCACCTACATGAAGGAGCTCAACGACTTGGCCCATCAGCTCGACCCCAGCCGCTACACCGCCATCCGCCGCTGCGACTTCGCCAAAGACATTCCCGACGTGTACTCGCCCTCCATCTGGGCCGGCTGGTACCGCGGTATCTACACCGATTACAAAAAAGTATCGGCGGAAGAATTCAAGCAGGTGAAGCGCTTTCTGCACGTAGAATGGGGCGGCGACAGCCATGCCGGCCGCCACTCCGAAACCCCCGACAACGCGCTGGCCAAGATAAAAACCGGCCAGGGTGCCGACGAGCGGGCCGGCGACGCCTCGCTGTTCGGCGGCAGCGCCCGGGTTTCCAAGGATGGCGACTGGAGCGAGAGCTACATCTGTAACCTCATCGACTGGCACCTCAAGGAGCAGGAAACTATGCCCTGGCTCAGCGGCACCGCCTACTGGCCGTTCAAGGATTTCTCGACCCCCGTGCGGCCCGACAACCCCGTGCCCTACATGAACCAGAAGGGCGTAGTGGAGCGCGACCTTACGCCCAAGGAATCGTACTACGTGTTCCAGTCATACTGGACAGATAAGCCGATGGCCCACATTTACGGGCACTCGTGGCCGGTGCGCTGGGGGGAGCCGGGCGAGCTGAAGATGGTGAAAGTGTACTCGAACTGCGAGCGGGCCGAGCTGTTTGTAAACGGCAAAAGCTACGGTTTTAAAACCCGCGACAGCCAGAACTTCCCGGCCGCCGGCCTGAGCTGGCAGGTGCCGCTGGTGGCCGGTACCAACCAGGTACGGGCCGTTGCCTACCAGGGCAAGCAGCGCGTCGAGGACCAAATCAGCTTCCGCTACCAGACCGAAAAGTGGGCTACCCCGGCCCGCCTCACACTCACCAAAACTGCCGACGCCAACGGCCTAGTAACCGTGGAGGCTCAGCTCTGCGACGCCCAGGGCGTACCCTGCCTCGACGCCGCCAACTGGCTGCGCTTCTCGCTGGCCGGCGAAGGCCGCCTGCACGACGATTTGGGTACCAGCAGCGGCTCGAGCAGGGTGCAGGCTTACAACGGCCGGGCCATCATCCGCCTCACCGCCACGCCCGGCCAAACCACTGTGGCCGTGCAGTCGCCCGGTTTGCCCGCGGCAGTGCTGGCGTTGTAGGAGGCTGGGGCGGGGAGGCACATGTGGGTTGCGCAAGGCCAAACCCTGCAAACGATTCCGTAAATAAACCCGGCCGTTTGCAGGGTATCGGGGGCGAGGAGACCTACATTTAAGCGTGGCCGGAGCCTTAATCCGGTTGCACTGGCTGTCTTGTCGGCCCTTTTTGTTCGCTTTTCCCACCCGTGCTATGTCTCTGTTTGCCTTCCTGCCCGCGCTGTTGCGCACGGGCCTCGCGGCCAGCGTGCTGCCAACAAATGCGGAGTGCCAGCAGAGTACTGCGCCAATGCTTCTACTAAATCCCTCCCCTCCGGCAACGGCGTTCCGGCATTCGGGCGTGGTGAACAGCCTGCAGCGTTTAGCGCAAGGCGCGGGCCAGGCCGATGCGACGAGGCCTGCCAAAATCACGAAGTACACCACCAAGCACCCTGCGCCCACCATTAGCAAGCCCCCATGTTGAAAACGCTGACCCTGTTTTGCTGTCTGCTGAATGGCGTGTTCGCCACTGGTTGCGCAAGCAAGATTCCGATCAGCGCCAACCAATCGGAGTCGCTGAAGCAACTGGCGACCCGCACGTTGCGGGCCAAGGTGCTGGCCGAGGCGGCCCAGGCCCTGCTGGAGCAGCCGCGCACGGTAACCGACAGCGTGGCGACCCGGAGTGCCGGCGGCCCCCACGATTTCTTTTCGGAGGGCGACTACTGGTGGCCTGATCCGGCCAACCCCGGCGGCCCCTACGTGCAGCGCGACGGCCAGACCAACCCCGCCAACTTTGTGGCCCACCGCCGGGCCATGATTCGGTTCAGCCGCATTGTCGGGGCCCTGGCCTCGGCCTACCAGCTTACTCACGACGAGCGGTACGCCCGCCACGCGCTACGGCACCTACGGGCCTGGTTTCTCGACCCGGCCACGCTCATGAATCCCTCGCTGTTGTACTCACAAGCCATTTCGGGCCGGTTTACGGGCCGCGGTATCGGCGTTATCGACACCATTCAACTGCTGGAAGTGGCCCAGGGCGTGCGGATGTTCGAAGCCTCGTCGCCGGCCTTCCGGAGCGGGCCCGAGCTGGCGGGCATCAAGGAGTGGTTCAGCAGCTACCTCACCTGGCTTACCACTCACCCCTACGGCCTTGCCGAGATGAACGAGGCCAACAACCATGGCACCTGCTGGACCGTGCAGGTGGCCGCCTTCGCCCGCCTCACCGGCAACGCCGAACTACTTGACTTCTGCCGCACGCGCTACAAAACCGTGCTGCTGCCCACCCAGATGTCCCTCGACGGTAGCTTTCCGCTTGAAACCCGCCGCACCAAGCCCTACGGCTACTCCCTGTTCAACCTCGACGCCATAGCCACAATCTGCGCCGTGCTCAGCACCCCCACCGACGACCTCTGGACCTACCAGACGCCCGACGGCCGCGGTATCCGGCGCGGCATCGAGTTCCTGTACCCCTACATCGAAAACAAAGCCGCCTGGCCCTTTGCCCACGATGTGATGTACTGGAACGACTGGCCGGTGGCCCACCCCAGCCTGGTGCTGGTGGCCGTGCGCTTCGATAACCGCCAGTGGCTAACCACCTGGCAGCGCCTCGACCACGACCCTCAGGTGCCCGAAGTGCTACGCAACCTGCCCGTGCGGCACCCACTTATCTGGCTGTAGCCGCCACCATTACCACCTTAAGCTATCCGCCGGCTATGCCGCATCTGATTGAAAAACAGTAGCCGATTAAGCCCATGACTTTCCGCCCTTTTCTCTGTCCGCTGATTGGTTTGACGCTGCTGGCCGGCTGCCAGACCACCAAGCCGGCCGCTTCTTCCGTCATGCGTGCGACCTTAAAGCTGGCCGAAACGCAGGCGGCGCTGCTGCTACGCGAAATTCCGGTGGCCCAGGCCCGCAAGCCCGTGGCGGCGGGCAAAGCCCCGCTGGTGTCGCCGCGCACCGTGGACGGCCAGGGCAACCTAGTACTGGTGGCCTCCCGCGACTGGACCAGCGGCTTCTGGCCCGGCTATTTGTGGCTGCTGGCCGAGGCCACCGGACACGATAAATGGCAGGTGCCAGCCCGCCAGTACACGGCCCTCATCGAGCCCGAGAAAACCAACGCCACCACCCACGACATGGGTTTTAAGGTGTATTGCAGCTTCGGTACGGGCTACCGCTACACCCAGGACCCGGCTTATAAAGAGGTGCTGCTGACTTCGGCCCGCACGCTCAGCACCCGCTTCAATCCGGTGGTCGGGGCCATCCGTTCCTGGGACCACCACCAGGACGTGTGGGGCTTTCCGGTGATAATTGACAACATGCTGAACCTGGAGCTGCTGTTTGCTGCCACCCGCCTCTCGGGCGACTCCTCGTTCTATAAAATCGCCGTTCAACACGCCAACACCACGCTCAAAAACCACTTCCGCCCCGATTTCAGCACCTACCACGTAGTCGATTATAATCCCACTACCGGAGCCGTAGTTACGCGCACCACCCACCAGGGAGCCGCGCCCGAGTCGGCCTGGGCGCGGGGGCAGGCCTGGGCGCTGTACGGCTACACGCTCATGTACCGCGAAACCCGCGACCCCAGATACCTGGCCCAGGCCGAACGCGTAGCCGGCTACCTGCTCAACCACCCCAACCTGCCCGCTGACGGGGTGCCGTACTGGGATTTCGACGCGCCCGCCATTCCCAATGAGCCCCGCGACGCCTCGGCGGGGGCGCTCATTGCCTCGGCCCTCTACGAGTTGAGCACCTACAGCCCCCAGGCTGCCATCTACCGCCAGCAGGCCGACAAAACCCTGGCCAGCCTGGCCCGCGACTATACCGCCCCGGCCGGCACCAACGGCGGCTTCCTGCTGCTGCACAGCACCGGCTCGAAACCAGGTAACAGCGAAATCGACGTGCCCCTAAGCTACGCCGACTACTACTTCATGGAGGCCCTGCTGCGCCAGCAACACCTGGCCACCGGCCGCACGGTAGTGGCCGGCAGAGTGGGGGCAGGAGGGAAGTAGGAACGTTGAAACAAGCACATGCTCAGCATGACAACGTTCTTATTTCATCCTGCTCAACCACCATCCTAAGCACTATCAACTAAGTATTAAGCTCTAATAAAATGCCTTTCCTCGGCCCTGATTTTCTGTTGTATTCCGAGCCGGCCCGGCGGCTGTACCACGAGTACGCGGCGGCCATGCCCATTATCGACTATCACTGCCACCTGCCGCCCGACCAGCTGGCCCAGAACCGGCAGTTCGAGAACCTGACCCAACTCTGGCTGGCCGGTGACCATTACAAGTGGCGGGCGCTGCGGGCCAACGGTGTGGCCGAGCACTTCATCACGGGCGCTGCCACGGACTGGGAGAAGTTTGAGAAGTGGGCCCAAACCGTGCCCTACACCCTGCGCAACCCCCTCTACCACTGGACCCACCTGGAGTTGCAGCGCTACTTCGGAATCACGGAGCTGCTAACCCCCGGCAGTGCCCGCCGCATCTGGGAGGCCTGCAACGAGCAACTCCAGGCCCCCGAATGCTCGGCCCGCGGGCTGCTGCGCCGGATGCAGGTGGAAGTGGTGTGCACCACCGACGACCCGGCCGACTCGCTGGAGCACCACCGCGCGCTGGCCGCCGCTGACCCCGCCGGCCCCCGGATGCTGCCCACTTTCCGGCCCGACAAGGCTCTGGCCGTGGAAGACCCCGCCACCTATAACGCCTACCTCGACCGGTTGGCTGCAGCCGCCGGCCTCGATATCCGCACCTATCAGGATCTGGAAGCGGCCCTGCGCAACCGTCACGATTACTTCGCCCACCTGGGTGGCCGGCTCTCCGACCACGGCCTGAGCCACCTCTACGCCGACGACTACACGCCCGAACAGGTAACGGCGGCTTTCGCGAAGGTGCGTGGCGGCGCGGCCCTGAGCCTCGCCGAAACCGGGCAATTCAAGTCGGGCCTGCTGGTGTTTTTGGGTCGCCTGAACTGGGAGAAGGGCTGGACTCAGCAGTTCCATGTGGGTGCTTTGCGCAACAACAGCACCCGGCTGCTACGCCGCGTGGGCCCCGACGCCGGCGGCGACTCGATTGGTGACTACCGACAGGGCCTGGCCCTCGCCCGCTACCTCGACCGCCTCGATGCGCCCGACCAGCTGGCTAAAACCATTCTCTACAACCTAAACCCCGCCGACAACGACCTGATGGCCACGATGGCCGGCAACTTCCAGGACGGCTCGGTGCCGGGCAAAATTCAGTTCGGCTCGGGCTGGTGGTTTCTCGATCAGAAGCAGGGTATCGAACAGCAACTCAACAGCCTTTCGAGCCAGGGCCTGCTGAGCCGGTTCGTAGGCATGCTCACCGATTCGCGCAGCTTCCTCTCTTTTCCGCGCCACGAGTACTTCCGCCGTATTCTGTGCAACCTGCTCGGCGAAGATGTGCGCCGGGGCGAGCTGCCCGCCGATTTGCCCGCTTTGGGCCAGCTTGTGCAGAACGTATGCTACCACAACGCCCACCAGTACTTCGGTTTTGGTACTCCTGCTCCGACGGCTCCTGTTTCACCCGCAACCGCTACCCATGTCTAGTACCTTACCGGTTTCGGGCCGCCCTGGGGGCCTGGTTACATTCGGCGAAATCATGCTGCGCCTCTCGCCGCCCGGCCACCAGCGCCTGGCCCAGGCCAGTAGCCTGGAGGCCACCTACGGCGGGGGCGAGGCCAATGTGGCCGCCGGCCTGGCGGGCCTGGGCCTGCGCGCCACCCACGTTACCTGCCTGCCCGATAACCCACTGGGCCACGCCGCCGCCCGTCACTTCCGGCAGTTTGGCGTGGAGCTGGCCGGCACCGTGTTCCGGGGGGAGCGGCTGGGGCTGTACTTCCTCGAAACCGGGGCCTCGCTGCGGGCCAGCCAGGTGGTGTACGACCGCGCCCACTCGGCCTTCGCCCACCTGCAGGCAGAGTGGTTTGCCTGGGACGAAATTTTAAGAGATACTCAATGGCTGCACTGGACGGGTATTACGCCCGCCATTTCAGCCGGCGCGGCCCAGGCCACCCGCGAGGCCATTGCCGCCGCTCGGGCCCGGGGCCTCACCGTATCGGCCGACGTAAACTACCGCCGCAACCTGTGGCAGTACGGCGCCAAAGCCCAGGACGTAATGCCCGGGCTGGTGGCCAGCTGCGACGTTATCGTGTGCTCGGAGGGCGACGCGGCCGACCTGTTCGGCATCGAGGCCGAAGCCGGGGCCGATAACGGCTTTGCCTCGGTGGCCGCCCAACTGCTGCAACGCTTCCCCCAGCTGAAACAGGTGCTGGCCACGAAGCGCAAAACCCAGAGTGCCTCCCACGAGCGCATCAAAGGCATGCTTTTCGACGCCGCCGAGGGCTACCTGCAAACGCCCTACTACGACCTGACGCCGGTAGTGGACCGCATTGGGGGGGGCGACGCCTTCCTGGCCGGCTTCCTCTACGGCTGCCTCCAGAACCAGTCGGCCGCCGATTCGCTGGCTTTCGCTACGGCCGCCTCGGCCCTCAAGCACACCATTCCCGGCGACATCAACCTGGTAACGCCCGCCGAAGTCCGCCACATCCTGGCCGGGAATATCACCGGCCGGCTATTACGATGATTTATTAGCCAATAGCTTTTTTCAGGATAAAGCCTAAAGACCAGAAAGTCAGGTCCTATATCCTCTTCCCCAGAACGAAGCTAACGGCTGACCGCTAGCAGCTAACAGCTCAAAAACAATGACTCTCTCCGAAAATTTTCCGCCTGTGGCCGCAGCTGATGCGCTGGCGCGGATGCTCCAAGCACCCTTGGTGCCGGTGTTTTACCATGCTGATATCGAGCATGCCAAACAAATGGTGCAGGCCTGCTACGCGGGCGGCATCCGGGTGTTCGAGTTCACCAACCGCGGTAACAACGCCCTGCCCGTGTTCCGGCAACTGCGCGAGTTTGTATGGCAGGAGTGCCCCGAGTTGCTGCTGGGTATCGGCACTATCTGTAACGCCGAAACGGCCGAAGCTTTCATTGCGGCCGGCGCCGATTTCGTAGTGCAGCCAATTACGACGGCCGATGTGGCCGCCATATGCCGGCACCACAACGTAGCCTGGGTGCCGGGCGTGCTCACGCCCAACGAGATTTTCCAAGCTACCCGCCTGGGTGCGGGGCTAGTCAAGATTTTCCCCGGTAACCTCGTAGGGCCCGATTATGTGAAATCCATCCACGGGCCCATGCCCCAGGTGAAAATTATGGTGACGGGCGGCGTGGAGCCAACCTTGGAAAGCTTAGCGGCCTGGTTCGGGGGCGGGGTGAGCTGCGTGGGCATCGGCTCCCAGCTCTTCAAGGAAAGCGCCGACCCGGCCGCCCTCACGGCACGGGTAGCTGAATTGACTTCTTTCATTTACTCTTTAAAGTGCTAACGGCCATGCAAAAACCCGTCGGAAATTACCGTTGGACTGTGGTGGCCCTGCTGTTCTTCGCCACCAGCATCAACTACCTCGACCGTCAGGTAATCGGTCTGCTCAAGCCCACGCTCGAAGAGCAGTTCAGCTGGACCGAAACCGACTACAGTCATATCGTTATGGCGTTTTCGGCGGCCTACGCCGTAGGCCTGCTGGTGTTTGGCCGTTTAATTGACCGCATCGGCACTAAGCAGGGCTACGCCTTCTCGATTATTGCCTGGAGCGGGGCTGCTATTGCCCACGCGTTTGCCACCAGCACCATCGGGTTCGGAATAGCGCGGGCCGCGCTGGGGCTAGGGGAGGCGGGCAACTTTCCGGCGGCCGTGAAAACGGTGGCTGAGTGGTTTCCCAAGAAAGAACGAGCATTGGCCACTGGTATTTTCAACTCCGGGGCCAATATCGGAGCCGTGGTGGCGCCCGTGCTTGTGCCCTGGATTTTGGGCGTGTACAACTGGGAAATGGCCTTTATCGTGACCGGCGCCATTGGGTTTATCTGGCTGTTTTTCTGGTGGTTCGGCTACGAGTTGCCCTCGCGCCAGCCCAAGCTTTCGGCCGAGGAGCTGGCCTACATCAACTCCGACGACGAAACCGAGGCGCCGGCCGCCAGCGACCAGGGCCCGGCCGTAGGCTGGGGCCGCCTGCTGAGTTTGCGTCAGACTTGGGTATTCCTGCTGGGCAAGCTGCTCACCGACCCTATCTGGTGGTTCTTTCTGTTCTGGCTGCCCTCGTATTTCGCCACTACCTTCGACCTCGACCTGAAAAAGCCCAGCCTGCCGCTGGTGGTCGTGTACTCGATGACAACCGTGGGCAGCATCGGGGGCGGTTACCTGTCGTCGTGGCTGATTAAGAAGGGTTGGCCGGTGGCCAAGGCCCGCAAGGGGGCCATGCTGCTGTTTGCCGTTGCGGTACTCCCGATTATGGCCGCCCGCTACGCCACCAGCATCTGGCCGGCCGTGGCCCTCATCAGCCTCGCCGCCGCCGCCCACCAGGCCTGGAGCGCCAACATCTTTACGGTAGCTTCCGATATGTTCCCCAAGCGTACCCTGAGTTCGGTTATCGGCCTGGGCAGCATGGCCGGCTCGGTCGGGGGTATCCTGTTCCCCATTCTTATCGGCTACCTGCTCGATTCGGCCAAAAACAGCGGTAACATCAATTCTGGCTACAATATTATTTTCCTGATTTGCGGCCTGGCCTACCTGGTGGCCTGGACGGTGATGCACTTCATCTCGCCCACGCTCAGGCCGGTAACCGAAGCCGAACTGGTCGCCCGGGCGTAGGGTGTGTGGAGAACAGATAGAAGGGCGGTCATGCTTCGGCTACGGCTGCACCTTCGCTCAGCATGACTGCCCCTTTTAGTCGCCCGTACTTTACTGACAACAATGCGTGCTCCTTCTTCCCTGACCTTAACTTTTCTGCCATTGCTGGGAGCTGCTGCCCTAGCTTCGTGTACTGGTGCTAAGTCTACTGCTGCCGCCAAGACCGCCGACTCGCTCACAGTAACCGTGCGCAACCGCCTGGCCCAGGCCCGCCCGGCCGAAACGGTGAGCATTCCGGCCGCCGGCCGGTTGCAGGCGTTACTGGCGCAGTACGGAGCGGAAAACCTGCTGGTGCGTGACGAACAGACCGGGCAGTTCGTAGTGAGCCAGCCCCTGGATACTGATGGCAATGGCACCCCCGACGAGCTGCTGTTTCAAGTAGCCAGCGAAGCCGGCGGCACCCGCTCCTTCACGGTAATGGGCCAGCCCGACGGGGCCGCCCGCCAGCCTAAAAGCGAGCTGACCACTTTCTCGCGTTTCGTGCCCGAGCGCACCGACGACTACGCCTGGGAAAACGACCTAGTGAGCTTCCGCACCTATGGCCCCGAGGCAGAGCGCATGGTGGTGGCCAAGGAGAAAGGCGGCACCCTCACCAGCGGTATGGACTGCTGGCTCAAGCGCGTCTCGTACCCCGTCATTGATAAGTGGTACGGCGGCTACCGCACCAACAGCAATTACTACCACGTTGACCGGGGCGAGGGCCACGACCCCTACCACGTGGGCGTCAGCCGGGGTTTTGCGGGCACAGGCGTCTGGGAAAACGACTCGCTCTACGTCTCGCGCAACTTTATCAGCTACAAGCGGCTGGCTACCGGGCCTATCCGCACGCTGTTCGAGCTGAGCTACGCGCCCTGGTCGGCCAACGGCCGCACGGTGCGGGAAAAGAAAATCATCAGCCTCGATCTGGGCAGCAACCTCACCCGTTTCGAGGAGCAGCTTAGTGCCGACAAGCCGCTGCCCAACCTCACTATCGGCACCACCCTGCACGCCGAGCCCAAAGGCGTGCGCGGCGAAGTGAAGGCCGAGCCTAAGCAGGGCTGGTTTCGCTATTGGGAGCCGATGGATGATGCGCAGCTGGGCACCGGCATTGTGCTGGCGCCCGCTGCCATCCAGGGCTGGCAAGACCACCGCACCCGGGCCAAGGAGCAGAGCCACCTACTGGTGATGACCACGCCTGCCAACGGCCGGCTAGTGTACTACGCGGGCTTCGGCTGGACCAAAAGCGGCCAGTTTGCTACCCCCGCCGCCTGGGACGACTACCTGCGCGACTTCGCCCAACGCTTGGCCTACCCATTGGAGGTAGAGGTGAAATAGCGGGTTCGTTTTTGGGTGTCCGTTGCTCGTTTATCGGGGCAGAAACTCAGGAAAAACGAACTTCAGGGGCCAGAAAACGAATAACGAAGAACCAACACCTAAAAACGACCATGACCCAACTATATGCCATTAGCCCCCGCGAAGCGGCGGGGATGTCTACCACCGAGCTGCGCGAGAACTTCCTAATTGAGCGCCTGTTCGTGGCCGGCGACATCACGCTGACCTATACGCACTACGACCGCATGATTGTGGGCGGGGCGCAGCCGGGCACCGCGCCGCTGGCGCTGCCCTGCCCCGCCAATCTTAAAGTTGACTATTTCCTGGAGCGCCGGGAACTGGGTGCGCTTAATGTTGGCGAGCCGGGCCAGATAACCGTCGACGGCGAAACCTACGAACTTGACCACCAGGATTGCCTGTATATCGGGCAGGGTAGCCGGCAGGTAGAGTTCGTAAGTCACGACGCCAATAAGCCGGCCAAGTATTATCTGCTTTCAGCTCCCGCCCACCATGCGTACCCTACTACTCGCCTCACCCGCGCCGAGGCTACGCCCGTGGAAATGGGCACCTTGGAAGCTGCCAACCAGCGCACCATCAACAAGTACATCTACGCCGAGGGCATCCAGAGCTGCCAGCTCGTGATGGGCCTCACCCAGCTCAAGCCCGGCAACGTCTGGAACACGATGCCGGCCCACGTGCACGACCGGCGCATGGAAGCCTACCTGTATTTCAACCTGGCCGAGGGCCAGCGCGTGCTGCACCTGATGGGGGAGCCCCAGGAAACCCGCCCGCTGTGGGTGAGCAACGAGCAGGCCATCCTCTCGCCGCCTTGGTCCATCCACACCGGCTGCGGCACCGGTAGCTACGCCTTTATCTGGGGTATGGCCGGCGAAAACCGCGAATACACCGACATGGACGCTGTGGCTATGACCGATTTGCGGTAGAGTAGCGGTAATTGGACTGTCTTGTCCTGCAATTCAATTGCTCCCTTTCTTAAACTGCTAGCAACTGCCCCGCACCAGGTGCTGGCTGCTGGCAGGGCGCTGCAGCGCTCGGTGAGTTTAAGAAACTCGTCTACGATTCAAAGTTTAGGAAACTGGCCAAACAGATGAGTTTCGTGAACTCCTAGCCTTTCGAAAGATTTGGGTAAGGACAAGGCCTACCAGCCGGGATTATTTCGTGTTCATTGCACCCTGCTAGTCGGCCGCTTGCACCGTGCATGGAATCTGTAGCCAACGCACTCAAAAACAAGTACTTTAACTTGATAGGGGCCGGAGAGCATGCGTTGTTTGCATCACCTAAACGGAACGCAAACAACGACTTACGAATATGACGACCGCCCAAATCCTCGCCACTACCGGAACCACCAAAACCTGGAAAATGCAGCAGCTCTTCGCCCTGGGCCTGAGCCGCCGCGAAGTAGCCAACCTGATGGGCGTAGGCTACGGCTTCGCCCAGAACGTGTACGCCGCCTGGGTGGCCGCCCGCGCTACGCAGGCCCTGGCCTCGCCCGCCGCCCCGGCCCTGGCCGCTTTCCAGCCCGCCCGCTTCACCCGCACCTTCGGCGTAGAAATAGAGGCCTACGGCGTACCCCGCGCCACGCTGCTTGCTGAGCTGCGGGCCCAGGGCCTGGAGGCCGAAGCCGAGGGCTACAACCACAGCACCCGCCCGCATTGGAAAATAGTAAGCGACGGCAGCCTAAGCGGCGCCGACGCTTTCGAGCTGGTAAGCCCGGTACTACAGGGCTGCGACGGCCTAGAGTGTGTGGACAGTCATGTTTAAATTTGCGGGATGCGACGCCACGAACTTACTGAGCGTGAATGGGAACTGATTCAGCCGCACACACTTGGGCAGGCCGGTACGGCAGGCGGCACAGGCCGCAACAACCGCCATTTTGTCAACGCCGTGGTCTACCGGGTGCGCACGGGCTGCGCCTGGCGCGACCTGCCCGAACGGTTTGGCCCTTGGAACACGGTAGCCCGACGCTTTCGCCGCTGGGCGCTGGCTGGGGTCTGGGAGGGCCTGTTCCAGGCGGTGCAGGAGCCGGATTATGCTTGGGTGCTGGTCGACTCGACCACGGTCAAAG
>NZ_FNOV01000004.1 GCF_900107135.1 Hymenobacter psychrophilus | reverse complement strand
GCGTACTGAATGTTGCACTCGCCCACGATGCCCAGGTGGCGGATGGTCTGGATGCCGATGGTGCGCAGCTTGTGGTACTCGCGGTTGCTGAGCGTCTGCGAGGGGGCCACCACGATGCTCTCGCCGGTGTGGATGCCGATGGGGTCGAAGTTCTCCATGTTGCAGACCGTGATGCAGTTGTCAAACGCATCGCGCACCACTTCGTACTCCACTTCCTTCCAGCCTTTGAGGGACTCCTCCACCAGAATCTGGTCGGAGGTGGTGAAGGCCTGCCGGGCCAGGGCCCGCAGCTCGTCCATGTTGTTGGCGAAGCCGCTGCCCAGCCCGCCCAGGGCAAACGCGGCCCGCACGATGATGGGGAAGCCGATTTGCTCGGCGGCGGCCAGCGCCCCGTCCAGGCTGGTGCAGGCCACGCTGCGGGCCGAGAGCACGCCAATCTGGTCGAGCTTGTCCTTGAAAATCTCCCGGTCCTCGGTGTCGATGATGGTCTGCACGGGCGTGCCCAGCACCTGCACGTTGTAGTTCTCGAATACGCCGGCGCGGTACAGGGCCACGGCGCAGTTCAGCGCCGTTTGGCCGCCAAAGGCCACCAGGATGCCGTCGGGCTGCTCTTTTTTGATGACTTGCTCCACGAAGTAGGGCGTCACGGGCAGGAAGTACACGTCGTCGGCCATGTTGTCCGACGTCTGCACGGTGGCGATGTTGGGGTTGATGAGGATGGTGCGGATGCCTTCCTCCTTGAGCGCCTTGAGCGCCTGCGAGCCGGAATAATCGAACTCCCCGGCCTCCCCAATTTTGAGGGCGCCGGAACCAAGGATGAGCACTTTGTTGGGTTTGTTCATGCGAAGGGTTGGGTTCTTTTTGAACGTCTTGAACGTCATGTTGAGCGGAGCGCAGCGGAGTCGAAACATCTCTACCGCTTCGTTGTGGTCAGCCGGCCCACGTTTCTAAATTAGTGGCTTGCCAAATGCAGCTTATGTGCTAACTCTTCACTGATATTCAGAAACAGTTTATTGAATGAGCAGGTGCACTCGCCAATTTGCTGTCCATCAGAATTTCTGAATTGAATAGTCCAAGAAATATCTTCAGTTTCGATTTCTCCTACCAGTCTGACTTTCAGTCCATTTTGAAAAGTAAGTATGATAGTGCCTTCGTTCTCTTCTTCTACATCTTGAACTATTGCCTGCGTTAATAGGCCCATCAAAAAGACTCTGGCAGGCTCTTCTGGCCCATTGTTATTTGCTATATTGAATGGAGCTGACTGTACCCACTTATTCCACTCAATCTTATCTGCTAGTTCAATTTCGCTGACAACTAGATAGGCGCTAATATCAAGGCTGTCACTAAAAAAATCACACTCAAAGGCAGTGATATAGTAAGTGAATCTTGTGAAGTAGGTGCCGAAAAGCGCCGTTTTCAATACTTTGAGAATCTCGCTTTTATCTGTTGTCATGGCTGGCAAGAGTTATTTGGCTGTTGTAGCCTTGTACTCCACCACCGCTTTCAAAAAGTCATCAAACAGAAACTCCGTATCCTGCGGGCCACCAGCCGCTTCGGGGTGAAACTGGGTGGAGAAGAACGGCTTGGTTTTGTGCTTGATGCCTTCGCAGGTGCCGTCGTTCAGGTTCTCGAACAGCATGTCCCACTCGGCGGGAAGGGTGGCAGTATCGACCGCGAAGCCGTGGTTTTGGCTGGTGATGTAGCAGTGCTGGGTGCCGGTGAGCTTGACGGGCTGGTTGTGGCTGCGGTGGCCGTATTTGAGCTTGAACGTGTCGCCGCCCGCCGCCAGGCCCATGAGCTGGCTGCCCAGGCAGATGCCGAAAATCGGCTTGTCCTGTTGCAGGGCTTTTTGCAGGTGTGCGATGGTGGCTTCGCACATTTTGGGGTCGCCGGGGCCGTTGCTCAGGAACAGGCCGTCGTAGTCGAGGGTCGTGAAATCGTAGTCCCAGGGCACGCGAATCAGCTCCACGTCGCGCTCCAGGAAGCAGCGGATAATGTTGGTTTTGGTGCCGCAGTCCACGAGCACGATTTTGTGCTGGCCGTGGCCGTAGTGCTGCACGCCGGCCGGGCTCACCTGGGCCACCAGGTTGTCGCAGTTAGGGTCATGCAGGGGCACGTCGGTTTCGGCTACTATTTTGCCCAGCATGGCGCCTTTCTCGCGCAGCTTCTTGGTGAGCATGCGCGTATCGACGCCGCAGATGCCGGGGATGTTGTACTCTTTGAGCCAGTCGCCGAGGCTTTTGGCGGCGTGCCAGTGGCTGTGCTCCTCGGAGTAGTAGCTCACCACGAGTCCGGCAATGTGGATTTTATCAGACTCGAAGATCTTTGAAATCGACTCGTACAGGTCTTCGCCGGGCACGCCGTAGTTGCCCACCATGGGGGTGGTGAGCACCAGAATCTGGCCGGCGAAGGACGGGTCGGTGAGGTTTTCGGGGTAGCCGGTCATGGCCGTGCTGAACACCACCTCGCCCGCGGCGGAGGTAAATGCACCGAAGGATTCGCCCTCAATGGAGGTGCCGTCTTCAAGAACGAGTTTTACTGTTTGGGACATGTCGTGGGTTGTAGAGACGCGTATTCGCGTCTCAATCGTTGCTGACGTTGTGTATTCCGGTTCGATGGCCCGCGGGCCGTTCAACGACGAGACGCAAAATATTGCGTCTCTACCTCGTGCTAATCCAGCGCCGAGGCTTGCTGGATGGCTTCGACTGATTTTGCGGTCAGCGCATACAGCGCCTGCAAAAACCGGTCAACCTCGGCCCGGGTGATGTTGAGCGGCGGCAGCAGCCGGAGTACCGTGGGGTCGGAGGCATTGCCCACGAAAATGTGGTATTCGGTGAGCAGCTTGTCGCGCACGTCCTTGATGGGGAAGTCGTATTTGATGCCCACCATCAGGCCGCGGCCGCGTATTTCTGCGGCGCCGGCGTGGGCCAGCAGCTCGGTGCGGAGGTAGTTGCCCAGCTCGGTGGCGTGGGCCAGCAGGTGTTCATCTTCGATGACTTCGAGCACGGCCAGAGCGGCGGCGCAGGCCAGGTGGTTGCCGCCGAAGGTGGTGCCCAGCAGGCCATAGGAGGCTTGCAGCTTGGGTGAAATCAGGATGCCGCCAATGGGGAAGCCGTTGCCCATGCCCTTGGCCACCGAAATGATATCGGGCCGCAGGCCGGCGTGCTGGTGCGCGAAAAACTTGCCGCTACGGCCGTAGCCGCTCTGCACCTCATCGGCAATAAGCAGCACGTCGTTGGCCCAGCACAGCAGCGCCAGGTGCCGCAGAAACTCATCGGAGGGCCTGATGATACCGCCCACACCCTGAATTGGCTCCACGATAACCGCGCATACGTCGCCGCCGTGCAGCACGGCCAGCACTGCCTCTAGGTCATAGTCCACGAAAGTCACGGCGTGGCCGGCGTTGAAGGGAGCCACGATTTTCGGGTTATCGGTAGCCGCCACCGCGCCGCTGGTGCGACCATGAAACGCGCCTTTGAACGCCACCACCCGGGTTTTGCCGGTGTGGAAGGAAGCCAGCTTCAGCGCATTCTCGTTGGCCTCGGCCCCCGAGTTGCACAGAAACAGCGTGTAATCCTCGTAGCCCGACACCTCGCCCAGCTTCTGCGCCAACTGCGTCTGAATCGGGATCTGCACCGAGTTGGAGTAGAAGCCGATGTTCTGCAGTTGCTCGGTGAGGCGTTGCACGTAGTGCGGGTGGCTGTGGCCGATGGAAATAACGGCGTGGCCACCATAGAAATCCAGGTATTCCTGGCCCTGGTCGTCCCACAGCTTCGCGCCGAGCCCCTTCACGGGCGTGATGTTGACGAGCGGATAAACGTTGAAAAGCTCCATGGTTTTTGGTGTTAATCCCACTGTTCCCAGGGTTGAAACTCTGGGCTAGTCAGCGAAAAAGCGAAGTAGGAAAGGCGTCCGGACGTTACGTAGCCCAGTGCTTTAGCCCTGGGAGACTTGCGCCATCGGCATCATTTAAAACAGCCCGGCCTTTAGCCCCAACCCCGTCGTTTCCGGCAGGCCAAACAGCAGGTTCATATTCTGCACCGCCTGGCCCGAGGCGCCTTTTACTAGATTGTCAATCACCGAGGTAATCAGGAGCTGCTTGCCCTGTTTCTGCACGTGCAGCAGGCATTTGTTGGTGTTGACCACCTGCTTGAGGTGAATTTCCTTGTCCGACACCGTGGTAAACGGCGCGTCGGCGTAAAACTGCTGGTACAGCGCCCGCGCCTCGTCCTGCGTCAACTCCGAGGGCGTGTAGACGCTGGCGAAAATGCCCCGCGCGAAATTGCCGCGGTAGGGGATGAAGTGTATCTCGGCCTCCGACTGCGGCTGCAGCTGCGCCAGGCTCTCCCCGATTTCGCCGAGGTGCTGGTGCGTGAAGGGCTTGTAGATGGACACGTTGTTCGAGCGCCACGAGAAATGCACCGTTTCCGCCAGGCTCTGGCCCGCACCGGTCGAGCCGGTAATGGCCGACACGTGGATGTCATCGGTGAGCTTGCCGGCCTGGGCCAGCGGCAGCAGCGCCAGCTGAATGGCCGTGGCGAAGCACCCCGGGTTGGCAATACTCTGGGCCTGCTGGATGCGGCTTTTGTTCAGCTCCGGCAAGCCGTACACGAACTCGCGGCCTTCAAACTCGGCATCATCGGCCAGGCGGAAATCGTTGCTCAGGTCGATGACGTGAGTGGTTTCGGGCAGGACGTTTTTGAGCAGCCAGGCTTTGGAGTTGCCGTGGCCCAGGCACAGAAACACCACGTCCTCATCGCCGTCCAGCTCGGAGGCGAACACCAAATCGGTTTCGCCCACCAGGTCGTCGTGTACCTGGTACACGGGGTTGCCGGCGTTCGAGGAGCTCACGATGCCGCCCAACTCCACGAACTCGTGGTGCAGCAGAATACGGAGCAGCTCCCCGGCGGTGTAACCCGCGCCGCCTACGATGCCGGCTTTTATTTTGGTGTCTTGCATGTTCTGATGGTTCACCTCACCCCCCGGCCCCCTCTCCTCGCGGAGAGGGGGAGCCACGGCGGCACTGACGTACATATTAAGAGGGAGCTAGCGCTAAGGCTAGAAACTAGTCCCCCTCTCCCCGAGGAGAGGGGGTTAGGGGGTGAGGTTACGCGTTGAACGAACCGTGAATCTTCAGCTGGTTGCTGAAAATCTTGATAAAGCCCTTGGCGTCGCGGCCGTCCCAGGCGTCGTTTTCCTCGCCGTAGGTGGCCACTTTAGAACGCATCATGTCGAACTTCGACTCAATGCCCTGCAGCTCGAAGCGGTAGGGCAGCAGCGTCACGAACACCGTCCCCGACACCCGCTCCTGCGACGACTCCAGGAAGGCCTCGAAGTCGCGCATCACCGGGTCGAGGTACTGGGCCTCGTGCAAGAGTGTACCGTACCAGTTGGCCACGTAATCCTTGTGCAGCAGCTGCCAGCGGCTGGACGTGTGCTTTTCCAGCAAGTGGTGAGCCTTGAGCAGTATTAGCGGGGCGGGCGCCTCGAAGCCCACGCGGCCCTTGATGCCCAGAATCGTGTCGCCCACGTGGGTGTCGCGGCCGATGGCGTAGGTGCCGGCCAGCTCGTTTAGGGCCTGAATCAGGGCCACCGGGTTCATCGTTTCGCCATTCAAGGCCACCGGCTCGCCCTGCTCGAAGGTGATTTCCACCTGGGTTGGCTCCGTGGCGCTGAGCTGGGTCGGGTAGGCCGACTCGGGCAGAGCCTTGTCCGAAGTCAGCGTTTCGACGCCGCCCACGCTGGTGCCCCAGATGCCCTTATTGATGGAGTACTTGGCCTTTTCCCAGCTCATCTCGAAGCCGTGCTGGTTAAGGAAGTCGATTTCCGCCTGACGCGACAGTTTCAGGTCGCGGATGGGCGTGATGATTTCGGTGTTGGGCGCAATAACCGAGAAGGCCACGTCGAAGCGGACCTGGTCGTTGCCGGCCCCCGTGCTGCCGTGGGCGATGTAATCGGCCTGGTGCTCGCGGGCGTACTCGGCCAGGGCCAGGCTCTGGAACATGCGCTCGGCACTCACGCTCAGCGGGTAGGTGTCGTTTTTGAGGATGTTGCCGAAAATCAGGTAGCGCAGGCAGTCCTTATAGAAGCGCTGGGTCACGTCGATGACCTCGTGCTTCGAGGAGCCCAGCTCGTAGGCGCGCTTCTCAATGGCGGCCAGCTCTTCCTCCGAAAAGCCGCCCGAGTTGACGATAACCGTGTGCACTTCCAGACCCAGCTCGCGGGTCAGGTACACCGCGCAAAAGGACGTATCCAATCCGCCGCTGTACGCTAAAACTACCTTTTTCTTGTTGGACATGAGATATGGAGAAGTGAGAGGAGAAGACTGTAGCAACCTATCTGTCATCTTGAGCGGAGCGAAGGACCTTATCCCGCTTGAACGTATCGTTTATACGTGATAAGGTCCTTCGCTTCGCTCAGGATGACAGGCGGTTCTACCCTTCCTGACTCAGGATTTCGATGGATTGCTGGCTGAAACGGTCCTGGAGCTTGTCGTACACCATGCCGGTGCAGAGACACATTTTGCGCTCGTTTTCCTGCAGGATGGGGTAGTTTTTGCAGCTCGCGCAGCCCTTCCAGAAGTCCTCGCTCTGGGTGAGCTCGGGGAAGGTAACGGGCCGGTAGCCCAGCTCGCTGTTGATCTTCATCACGGCCGCGCTGGTGGTGATACCGAAGATTTTGGCCGCCGGGTACTTGGTGCGCGACAGCTCGAACACGCGCTCCTTGATGGCGCGGCCTAGGCCCTCCTTGCGCAGCTCAGTGTTGACAATCAGCCCGGAATTGACGACGAATTTGGCGTCTTCGAAGGTTTCAATATAGCAGAAACCGGCCAGCACTCCATCAATGAAGGCAATGATAGAATCACCCTTGACCATCTTCTTCATCAGATAGTTAGGGTCGCGCTTGGCAATACCGACGCCCCGCTGACGGGCTGATTCGGCATACCACTGGCATAGGGTTTCGGCGTACTGCGCATCGGCAGCTTCGGCGACTCGGAGCAACATGACGGAGGAGCGGTTAGCTGCCTAATGGGGCAGCACAAGTGAAGACACGAAAGCAGAAAGGCGGCGCGGGCCCAGTGGGTGGGCCGGGTGCCGAAAACAACCGGCCGCAACGCTCAGGCAGCAGGCTCGGCGGCGGCGAACCGGGAGGGCGGGACATTCCGGCACCAAGCCGAAAAAAACACGCGGAAGCTTACACTCGGACTAGGAACAGGTGATTCGGAAAAAATTCTCGGGGGCGGGCCGATGGGCGGGCCCCGAACCGGCTCTTCGGCGACGAAGAACACGGAAATACCAGTGCGGCCAGCTTAAGCTGGCATAATTCGCACGACCATGTTTGGTCGTCGCAGAAGCGCAGTAGTAGAGAGGTGAATCATATGCGGGCGCCGCAGGGCGGCAGGTAGGGCCTTCCGGATGTTAAAATGACTTAAAGCCGAAATGCGTTGCAAACGTAAATGTTTTTTTTCGGAAACTTTGCCGCGTCGGCCGCAAAAAAAATTCACTGGGCTTAGCTGGCTGGCCCCGTATAGGGTGTTTCCGCCCCCCTCCCCGTCCCTTCTCCCCGTATTCGTGTTATGGCTGAAACCCTGAAAATCTTTAAAATCGGCGGCGCCATTCTCGATGAGCCCGCCCAGCTGGGCCGCTTCGTTGCCGCGCTGGCCCAGGTGCCCGGTCCCCGACTGCTGGTGCACGGCGGCGGCCGCGGGGCCAGCCAGTTGCTTACGCAACTCGGACTCCAACCCCAGCTGGTGCAGGGTCGCCGCATCACTGATGCCGCAACGCTCGACATCGTGACCATGTTCTACGCCGGCAAAACCAACAAGCAATTGGTAGCTGGTCTGCAGGCTGCGGGGGCCAATGCGCTGGGCCTCTCGGGGGCCGATGGCAACGCCATACGGGCCGTGCGCCGGCCGGTGGGCGCCATCGATTACGGCTTCGTGGGCGACCTGCCGGCAGATGCGGTGAATACTAGCCTGCTGGAGCTGCTGCTACGCGCTGGTATTCTGCCCGTGCTCTGCGCTATTACCCATGACGGCCACGGCCAGCTGCTCAACACCAACGCCGATACCATTGCCAGCGCCGTGGCCGTGGCCCTGGCGCCGCGCCGCGCCGTGGAGCTGCATTTCTGCTTCGAGAAGAACGGCGTGCTGGCCGACGTAAACGACGAAAGCTCGGTGATTGAGCGCCTGACAGCCGCCGAATATGCCCAACTAAAAGCCGCGGGCATCATTGCCGCCGGCATGGTGCCCAAGCTCGATAACGCCTTTGCGGCGCTGGAAGCCGGCGTGGAGCGCGTGGTAATTGAAAACGCGCTCCGCCTTAATGAACCCGTAAAAACCGTGCTATGCCGGAGCTAAACGAACCGCTGCTAAGCCAACTCACCAACGACGCCATTCAGCTGCTGATTCAGCTGATTCAGACGCCTTCGTTCTCACGGCAGGAAGACCAGACGGCCGAGCACCTTGTCCGTTTCCTGACGTTCCACGGGGCCCGGCCCGAGCGTAACGCCCACAACGTGTGGGCCGTGAGCCGGCACTACGACCCCGCCCGGCCCACCGTGCTGCTCAACTCCCACCACGATACCGTGCAGCCCGGCACCAGCTGGACCGCCGACCCGTTTGGGGCTGCTTTGGATGGCGACTGGCTGACGGGCCTTGGCAGCAACGACGCCGGCGCTGCGGCCGTGAGTTTGCTGGCTACATTCCTTTATTTCGAGCAGCATCCACCGGCCTTCAACCTGATTTGTGCCATCACGGCCGAGGAGGAAATTTCGGGCCCCGACGGTATTCGCCGGCTGCTGCCGCTGCTACCCGAAATTGAGTTGGGCATCGTGGGCGAACCCACGCAAATGGCCCTCGCCGTAGCTGAAAAAGGGCTTATAGTACTCGACTGCACTGCCCACGGCCGGACAGGACATGCTGCCCGCGAAGAAGGCGAAAATGCCCTCTACAAAGCCCTCGACGATGTTCAGCGGCTGCGCGACTTCCGGTTCGAGCGGGTTTCGGAGCTGCTGGGGCCGGTGAAGCTGACGGTTACCCAACTCCAGGCCGGCAGCCAGCACAACGTGGTGCCCGACCGTTGCACTTTTGTGGTCGATGTGCGCACCAACGAACTGTACACCAATAAGGAAGTCGTGGAAATCGTGCGCGGGCTGATTGGCTCTGAGGTGGTGCCGCGCTCCACCCACCTCAACTCCTCGCGCATTGCCCCCAGCCACCCACTGGTGCAACGCGGGCTGGCGCTGGGCCGCCGTACCTTTGGCTCGGTCACGCTCTCCGACCAGAGCATGATGCCCTTCACCACCGTCAAAATCGGCCCCGGCGACTCGGCCCGCTCCCACACCCCCGACGAGTACATCCTGCTCAGCGAAATAACAGCCGGCGTGCGGGGCTACGTGGAACTGCTGAGTGGTTTTAAGCTTTTAGCTGACAGCTACTAGCTGTTAGCTTCGTTCTTCAACTTATCCTTGATAAGCCGCCAGAACTCATTTTACCGCTGCGCATACCTTCGCGAACCGCTGCGAAAAAACCACCTGAACGGCCCGGCAGAATATTCAGCCTGCGTCGCAAAAACATAAGCTAGCAGCTAGCAACTGTCAGCTAAAAGCTTAATAACCAACCATGAAAATCTGGGATAAAGGCATTGCCGTCGATAAGAAGATTGAGCAGTTTACCGTGGGCCGCGACCGGGAGCTGGACCTGTACCTAGCTCCGTTTGATGTGCAGGCCTCGCGGGCCCAGGCCAATATGCTGGCGGCGGCGGGGCTGATTTCGGCGGCCGAAAACGCGCAGCTCCAGCAGGGCCTGGGCGAGCTGACGCAGCAGCTGGAAGCCGGCACCTTCGTTATCGAGCCCGAATACGAGGACGTACACTCCAAAATTGAAGCCTACCTGACCGAGAAGTTCGGCGACGCGGGCAAGAAAATCCACACGGCCCGCTCGCGCAACGACCAGGTGCTCACGGCCCTGCAGCTGTTTATCCGGGACTACTGCCGCCGCACTGCCGCCCGCACGCTGGAGCTAGTGGAGGTGCTGCTGACCAAGGCCGAAGCGCACCAGACCGACCTGATGCCGGGCTACACCCACTTCCAGGCAGCCATGCCCAGCTCGTTCGGGCTCTGGTTTTCGGCCTACGCCGAGCACTTGCTCCTCGACCTGTCGCTGTTTGAGGCCGCCTACGCCGTGGCCGACCAGAACCCACTGGGCTCGGGCGCGGGCTTCGGCTCCTCCTTTCCCATCGACCGGCTGCAAACCACCCACGAGCTGGGCTTCGGTAACCTGGCCGTGAGCAGCGTGGGGGCCCAAATGCTGCGCGGCAAAACCGAGCGCACCCTCGCCTTCGCACTGGCCGGCATGGCCGCCACGCTGGCCAAAATGGCCTACGATTTGGTACTCTACAACTCGCAGGATCTGGCTTTCGTGGAGCTGCCGGCCGCCTTCACCACGGGTTCCAGCATCATGCCCCACAAAAAGAACCCCGACGTATTCGAGCTGATTCGGGGGCGCTGTCAGGTGCTGCAGGCGCTGCCCAACACGTTGCTGCTGGCCACCGCCGGCCTGCCCAGCGGCTACCATCGCGACTTTCAGCTGCTCAAGGAAACCCTCTTCGAGCCGATGACGCAACTGCTCGACATTCTCGACATTGTGCTTTTCGCTCTGCCAGAGCTGCGCATCAAGCCCGACTTACTTAATCAGGCTAAGTACGACGCCGTGTTTTCGGTCGAGAATATAAACCAGCTTATTCAGGCGGGCGTGCCCTTCCGAGAGGCGTACAAGCAGGTGGGCCGGGCGGTGGAGGATGGCTCCTATCAACCGCACCGCGAATTTCAGACTACGCACTTGGGTAGCGTGCATAACCTGGGACTGGCCGAGATTCGGGATAAGGTGGCGCGGTTCCGGAATGGCAGCCGCCTCGGCGAGCCACAGACAGACAGTTAAGACGTACTGGCCAAAATTTTACACTTCTCGGTAACAGCTCACTTTTCAGCATCTTACCGCCTCTGCTTGCATGGTAAGTGTTTGCTCACCCCATCAAAGTGAGCTAACACTTACTGGCTTTCAAAATCATTGTGTAAGTTTGCTCCCGCTAACGGCTGCTGACTCCCACTAGGCACCGTAGGCCAATTCCCCACCCTGATTACCCGGATGCACTCCCACCCACATCCGGCCTTCTCCGAAAGCCGCGCGGCCCTGCCCCGGCGCTGCCGCCCGCCGGCTTTTGGAACACACGTAGCCGGCCGATTCGGAATCCCCGAATCGGCCGGCTACTTTTTGGGGTACCCGGGGCTACTTATTTTGCGGCTGTTGCATCGATTTAGGCTTTTGCGCCCGTAATTGCGGTTTCAACTACTGCCGGGCTCTGGCCCAACCACTCCGCATACCGCCATGACCAACCGCAAACAGCACATTGCCGACGTGGCCCTGCGGCTCTTTGGGGAGCGAGGCTTCGACAACAGCTCCACCCAGCTCATTGCCCGCGAGGCCGGCGTATCGGAAGCCCTGATTTTCAAACACTTTGGCTCCAAAGATCTGCTGCTGGAGTTCGTTATCCGGAGCGGCTATAAGCGCATTATAGAGGCCAACCGCGGCGGCCTTACCGAACCCGACCCGCTTACGTTCATTCACAGCGTAATTGAGCTGCCCTTCAAGCTCGTGCGCGACGAGCCGTATTTCTGGAAGCTGCAATACCGATTGGCCGACTCGGACATGGCGCGCCAGCAGCACGAGCGGTTTATGCGCCCGCTACCTACCCGGCTTCGGCAGGCCTTCGAGCAGCTCAGATATGCAGCCCCCGACAAAGAAACGGCGCTGCTGCTGCTGCTGGTAGAGGCCCTCTGGAAAACCGAAGCTACCAAAACCGAGGACTACGGCCAGGATATGCCCGTTTTCATCAAGAGCAAGTACCAGGCGCAATAGTGCCGTCGGAATAGTAGCTATCTGTATGTTCTTAACCAGGTTTTTTCGGATAGCCCTGCTTGTGGGGTGGGGCTTGTTCGCGCAACGCACGCATGCCCAGTCCCAGGCTCAGCAATTAGAGCAGGAGCTGGACCTGGTAAAGATGCTGCCTGATTCGCTGGACGAGCATCCCGGCCCGCTGATCGTGTTGCCTTCCGCATCCTGGGGCAGCAGCCACAAAGAGCTACCCTCCGACAAAGGCATACTGTATGGTAGTTGCGTACAGCGGTTGGGTTTTAGTAGTGGCGGCATAGGCCAGTACGTGCGGATCGTAAACCTCGACACGCGTCAGTATTTTCGACTAAACGTGAAGCCCATTGTCCGCTCCCGCCGCGAAAATCCGTTTTGCTATGCGCTGCCACCCGGCCGTTATGCCCTCATCAACTACGAATTTGCGGGAGGCCTGCAGTTGGGTACTGAGTCCATTCGCAAACACCGCAACAGCCAAACGCTGAAACGGACGCGCTATTTATTTACGGTACTGCCCGGCCAGTTGCATTACGTGGGCACCTGGGACTTCAGCCAGGAGTTCGACCCGCGGTTCCTGGACGAGAAGTTCACGCTGGATTTGGTATTCCAGCAGAAGCACCCTTATCTACCCCTGAATCAGGCCATAATCGTACTACCCCAGTAACCGAAAGCCCCGGCCGAAATTTCGGCCGGGGCTTTTAGTTTTAGCAAGTAAGATGCTCTTACAGGTGAATTACCTCCCCGTAGGCGGCGGCGGCGGCTTCCATAATGGCCTCGCTCATGGTGGGGTGCGGGTGTACGGCCTTGATGATTTCGTGGCCCGTGGTTTCGAGCTTGCGGGCTACTACTACCTCGGCAATCAGTTCGGTTACGTTGGCACCAATCATGTGGGCGCCCAGCCACTCGCCGTACTTCTTGTCGAAGATAACTTTAACGAAGCCGTCCTTTACGCCGGCAGCTGAGGCTTTGCCCGAGGCCGAGAAGGGGAACTTGCCCACCAGCACGTCGTAGCCCTGCTTTTTGGCTTCGGCTTCGGTCAGGCCCACCGAGGCAATTTCGGGCGAGGCGTAGGTACAGCCGGGGATGTTCTGGTAGTTGAGCGGCTCGGGGTGGTGGCCGGCAATCTTCTCGACGCAGATAATGCCTTCGGCTGAGGCTACGTGAGCCAGGGCCGGGCCGGGCACGATGTCGCCGATGGCATAAATGCCGGGTACGTTGGTCTGGTAGAAATCGTCCACCACCAGGCGGCCTTTTTCTACCTTGATACCCAACTCTTCGAGGCCCAGGTTTTCGAGGTTGGTCACCACGCCCGCGGCGCTTAGTACCACGTCGCACTCAATCTGCTGGTCGCCTTTGGCCGTTTTCACGGTTACGATGCAGCTGGCGCCACTGGTGTCTACGGCCGTTACTTCGGCGGAAGTCAGCACGTTCACGCCGATTTTTTTGAACGACTTCTCCATCTGGCGCGACACGTCCTCGTCCTCCACGGGCACAATGCGGGGCAGGTATTCCACCACCGTCACCTCCGAACCCATCGTGCGGTAGAAATAGGCAAACTCAACACCGATGGCGCCCGAACCCACTACTACGAGCCGCTTGGGCAGCTGTTCCAGGGTCATGGCTTTGCGGTAGCCAATAATTTTTTTGTCGTCGATGGGCAACGCCGGCAGCTCGCGCGAGCGGGCCCCGGTGGCCAGAATAATGGACTTGGCCTCTACGGTATCCTTACCGCCATCGGCCTTCGTCAGCTCGATTTTGCCGGCCGCCAGCAGCTTGCCGGTGCCCATCAGCACATCAATCTTATTTTTTTTGAACAGGAAGTTGATACCCTTGCTCATGCCGTCGGCCACGCCGCGGCTGCGCTGAATTACGGCGCCGAAGTCGTAACCTACATTTTCGGCGCTCAGTCCATAATCGGCGGCGTGGTTCAGATACTCGAATACCTGAGCGCTCTTGAGCAGGGCTTTGGTTGGGATGCAGCCCCAGTTGAGGCAGATGCCGCCCAGCGACTCGCGCTCAATCACGGCTACTTTCAAGCCCAGCTGCGAGGCCCGGATGGCGGCTACGTAGCCGCCCGGGCCGCTGCCGATAACGACCAGGTCGTATTGCAATGCCATATTGTGTTCGGTTGAAAAGGTAAAACAAGCCCTTGCCGCAACGCAACGCCCGCGGCTGGCCGGGCAAAGATAGGCACGCCGGGGCAGTCGGGCGCAGGGTCGGGGGCGCATATAATTCCGGTGTGTTCTTCGTCGCTTCGGCGGCAACGGCCGTACAAAGACGCGCCGCAGCCGCTGGCTTCGCTTAGCGGGCAGTACGGCCCCTTAATTTAACCCCAATTTTTCATGAAAACACCCCTCCTCTCTCTGCTAGCCGGTACCACCCTGCTGCTGGCTGGCGCCTGCGCCCGCGGCACCACCGATGTGGAGCAGCCCAATGCTGCGGCCCGCGAAATTGATAGGGCCAGTGCCGCCGATGCCACACCCGGGGGTCCAACTTACGTGGAGCCGGCCGCCCGCAAAACGGCCCCCGACCATCGAAAGGACATCAAGACGGCCGATGCGCTACTGGAAACCACCCCCCGCGATGTGGATGCGCTGCTGATGCGGGCCCGAGCTAAAAGCCAGCTCAAGGATTACCGCGAGGCAATGGTGGACTACAACGCTGCCGTGCAGCTGGAGCCTACCAACAGTGAAGTATACTACAACCGGGGCCTGAACCGGCTGGAGATGAAGGAATTCAGCGGTGCTATTTCCGACTTCGGCAAAGCCACCAAGTACAACCCGCAGGACCGGGACGCCTTCTTTGGCCGGGGCTCGGCCAAGATGCAGATGTACAATTACCGTTCGGCCATTCCCGACTTTACCAAGGCCATTGCCCTCGACCCAAACTATGCCGACGCTTACGAGTACCGCGGCATCAGTTACTCGTCTATCAACAAGCCCAAGGAAGCCCGCGCCGACCTTGAAAAAGCTGCTCAGCTCAATCCGGCTGCCGAAAAAAGCCTGCGCCGTTACGTGGGCAACAAGGACAAGTAATAGAACGGGTATTTTGAAGAGCCGTGTCGTTCAGAGCATGCTGCGTTTAGAGCATGTTCTGAACGACACGGCTCTTCAAAATACCCTTCTCGCTTCCTCTTCCTGTCATCTTCGTCACCCCTCCTCTACTTCCCTAGTAGCAGCTTGAAGTAGAAGCTGGGCTGGCGCAGCCGCTCGCGCAGGTCGAGGTCGAGAAACATGTTGCTGATGGTTTCGGCCAGCGTGGGGTTGTTGGCGGCGCGGTTGGCAATGAAGTTGAACAGCCAGGGGTAGCCCAGCAGGCGCTGCATGGCCCGGCTCAGGCGCAGCTCCTGCCAGAGGCGGTTGTACACGGCCGCGTCGTAGCCCTTCAGGAATTCCGGCGTAAAGTTTTGGGCCGCTACGGCTCGGGCGGCCCAGTCGGCGGCGTGGCGGCCGCTTACCATGGCGTGGCTGATGCCCTCACCCGAAAACGGGTCGATGAGCGAGCCGGCGTCGCCGAGCAGCAGGTAGTTGCGGCCCGAAAGCGGGCGGCGCCTGGAGCCCAGCGGCAACCCGAAGCCGCGCACCGGCCCCAGCCGTTCGGCGGTGGCAAACCGGTCTTTCAGGGCCGGGTGGGTGCGCAGGATTTCGTCGAGCCGTTCGCGCAGCTTCACCTTTTTCTTGGCCACGGCTTCTGAAAGCATGCCCACGCCCACGTTGGCCTGGCCGTCGGGTAGCGGGAAAACCCAGAGGTAGCCGGGCAGAAATTCCTTGATAAAGTGCAGCTCGATGAAATTGTCGGGGTGCAGGCCGGTTACGCCGCGGTAGTACGCCCGCAGGCCGGCGCAGTGGTGGGCCGGCTCCAGCACGTGCCCCCCAATCACCCGGGCAAAGTTCGATTGGGCCCCATTGGCCACCAGCAGCACATCGGCAGTGGCTATTTCGGTGTCGTCTTTGTCCAGCAGGCGCCAGCGGCCGTCGGGCAGCTGCTCGTGGGCGGCCACATCGGTATTTTCGCGAAAGTCGATTTCGGGCCGGCGGCGTACCTCTTCGATGAGAAAATTATCGAAGTCGATGCGCTTGCTGATGTGGCCGGCGGCGCGGTCGGTGGCCGGGTTGTAGTGGGGCTTGAAGGGCACGGCCAGCCGGCGGCCGTTGGGCGCGTAGAAGTCGATGCCCCAGCTGGGCAGCTGGGCCGGCTCGGCAGCCAAGCGGTCGGGCAGGCCCTCCTCTATGCGGCGCAATTCGCTGAGCACTTTACCGCTGAGCGCGTCGCCGCACACTTTATCGCGCGGAAAAGTGGCGCGGTCGAGTAGCAGGCAGTGGTGGCCGGCGTTGGCCAGGTGCAGGGCCGCCGTGGCCCCGCCCGGTCCCGCCCCGAGAATGCAGATGGTCATTTTTTTTAGCTGATAGCTATTAGCTGCTAGCTGTTAGCTTTTGAAGTTCGAGCCGCAAGCTACACGCCACGGGCTACAAGTGTGGGTTGTAGGCCCGTTCAGCCTGTTCACCGCTTCAATTTCGTATCCTATGCATCAAAGCTCGTAGCTTGCGCCATTATAACACCAAAGCTGAGAGCGAACAGCTAGCAGCCAACAGCTCCCATAAAATGACAAAACTGCTCGACGGAAAAGTGGCCCTGATTACGGGCGCTTCTAAAGGAATTGGCCGCGCTATTGCCGCGTATTTTGCCCAGCAGGGCGCGCAGGTGGCGTTCACCTACCTCTCCAGCGTGGAGAAAGGCCAGCAGCTGGAACAGGAGCTGGCGGCCTCCGGCACCAAGGTGAAGGGCTTCCGCTCCGATGCGTCGGTGTACGCTGAGGCCGAAAAGCTGGTGGAAGACGTGGTGGCCGAGTTCGGTAAGCTTGATATTCTGGTCAACAACGCCGGCATTACCCAGGACGGGCTGCTGATGCGCATGAGCGAGCAGCAGTGGGACCAAGTAATGGCCGTGAACCTGAAGTCGGTATTCAACCTGACCAAGGCCGCCACCAAGCCCATGATGCGGGCCAAAGCGGGCAGCATCATCAATATGTCGTCGGTGGTGGGCGTGAAGGGCAACGCCGGGCAGGCCAACTACGCGGCCTCCAAGGCGGGTATTATCGGCTTCACCAAGTCGGTGGCCCTGGAGCTGGGCTCGCGCAACATCCGCTGCAACGCAGTGGCCCCCGGCTTCATCGAAACCGAAATGACCGACGCCCTCGACGCCAAGCAGGTCGACGAGTGGCGCAAGGCCATTCCGCTGCGCCGCGGCGGCACCCCCGAAGACGTAGCCAAAGCAACCGCCTTCCTGGCCTCCGACGACTCGGCCTACATCACGGGCCAAGTGTTGCAGGTAGACGGCGGTATGCTGACGTAGAACCAGTAACACGTTGCCTCCGCGCGTGCTTTCGCCCGATGTTGGCTACCGAGCCGGCATCGGGCTTATTTTTTAGCCGCTTCTTCGAGCATCCGGATTACGGCCGAAAGCTCCGTAGCATACGCCGACGATGGGTTGCGGAAGAAATCGGCCGTGAGTTCTGCCATCAGCGCCGCACTAGTCAGCCACGAAAAGAAGTGTGCGCTTTGCTCGTGGGCTTTATCAAAAATGCTCAGCCGCTTCTTGCCCAACAATTCTTGCGGGTTTTTATACACAAAGTCAACCAACCGAGGAATTTTGTGAGAGCTTTTAATTTGGTGCCAAAGCTGGATTAGTTGCCCTGAATCAGGATACACATTCGCAATGGCAGCCAGATAATCTCCCAGACTGATATTGGCCATTTCTGATTCGGAAATTAGCACCTCTCGCCAAAGGGTTAGCAAGTAATGGCGAATAGCTTTCTGTTCTGTTTCCGGCCAGGTTTTCCAATGGCCGTAACAGAGCTTGTCTAGCGCTACCCACTCCTCCCAGTTGCCACTAAAAGCAGTTAGCAGCTCCAGAATGCGCGGCAGAAAATACCGGAAGTCGTTTACGTCGCCCCAAGTGGTAAGGGCCTTAAAATAGAAGATTTGCAGGTCCTCTTCCGTTAAGTTGCGCAGAGGTTTTGCTGCCAGCATTTTATTCCACGCCTCTATCGTGTCGGCATAAACTGGGCTGCCCTCCATTGCTGGATTGAGCGGGTAGCAGGCAAATACCTGGTAGATGTTTTCCACCGCTGCCGCCATTTTAGCTGATATATAACTCATATTTACCTTGTCTTGCTTTTCCGATAGAGGAAGTCCAGCATTTAGATTAAATCACTATGCGCCGAATATTGCTGCTGCTTTTTCTGGTCGCCTCTGCGCTGGCAGCTTATCCACGCGCCCAACGCTACTTAACGCGTTACCAAGCTACCCGGACCGCGAGCCGAACCGTTGCGAAGCTGGGCGCCCGGCTCCGCAACGGCGACCTGATTTTCCAGACTTCCCAATCGGCCCAGAGCCGGGCCATTCAACTGGCCACGCACTCGGCGTACAGCCACTGTGGCATCCTGTTTCAAAAAAACGGTGAATGGCGCGTATTTGAAGCCGTGCAGCCAGTAAGCGAAACTTCCCTGGCTGCCTGGGTGGCCCGGGGCAAAGATGGGCAGTTCGTCGTCAAGCGCCTGCGCGACGCCGAAACGGTGCTGACGCCACCCGTGCTACGTAAGTTGCAGGCCGTCGGCGAGCAATACCGGGGCCGTAACTACGACCTGTATTTTGGCTGGTCGGATGAACGCATTTACTGCTCGGAGCTGCTCTGGAAGATGTACCAGCAAGCAACCGGCCGCGCAATCGGCCAGCTTCAGCAGCTGCGCGAGTTCGACCTCTCCCACCCCGCCGTGCAGGCCAAAATGCGCGAGCGGTATGGCAACAAGCTACCGCTGGATGAGCGGGTGATTTCGCCGGTCCGGATGCTGGAAAGCCCGGAGCTGGTGACGGTGCAGTGAGCATCACTCCATCCGCCAGCGCCGGGCTTTCCGCCGTACCAATCGCGTTATTTCCGCCGCCCTACGCCGTTTTCGGCTCGCGTAGGTAGCCCACCATCAGCGTCGCGGCTTTCTTGGACGATTTCTGCTGGCCCAGCTTCTCCCAGATTTCGGCGTAACCGGCTTTCTGCTTGGCAATGAAGTCTTCGTCGGCAGTGATTTTCTTCAACTCGATGACAAGGTTGCGGGAGTTGAACTCGCCCTGGATAAGCTCCTTCACGACTTCCTTACCCGCAATCAGGTTGACCAATGAGATGAAAGGCACCTTGATGACGGCTTTGCCGATGGCGTACGACACGGCGCTGGTGCGGTAGCACACCACCTGCGGCACCCGGAACAGCGCCGTTTCGAGCGTGGCGGTGCCGCTGGTAACCAGCGCGGCCGTGGCGTGGGCCAGCAGGTCGTAGGTCTGGTCGAAGAGGACGCGCACGTTGTTGCGCTCGAAGTGGGCGTAGTAGTTGCGTTCGAGGTTATCGACGCCGGCCACGATGAACTGGTAGTTCAGGAAAGGCGGCAGAATGGCCAGCATCTCGTAGAGCATCTCCTCGATTTCCTGCTTGCGCGAGCCCGGCAGCACCGCAATAATGGGCCGCTCGGGGTCGAGCTGGTTGCGCAGGTAAAAGTCTGCTGCTTTCTGGTGCTCGCCCACACTGTCGGCAATGGGGTTGCCGATGTAGTCGACCTTGTAATCGAAGCGCTGGTAGAACTCCTGCTCGAAGGGCAGAATCACGAACATCCGATCGACCACCTTCTTCACCTGATGCACCCGGCCCTGGTTCCAGGCCCATATTTTGGGCGAGATGTAGTAGAACACCTGCAGGCCGGCCTCTTTGGCAAATTTGGCCACCCGCATGTTGAAGCCGGCGTAATCCACCAGAATCACCACATCGGGCTGCCAGGCCAGCAGGTCGCGCTGGGCCTGCTTGAGGTAGCCGCGAAACTTGAGCACGCTGGTAGCGGCCTCCCAGAAGCCCATAATGGCCATTTCCTGGTAATGACGCACCATCTCGCCGCCCTCGGCCTGCATCAGGTCGCCGCCCCAGAAGCGAAACTCAGCCTCGGGATCCTGCTGGCGCAACTCCTGCATCAGGCTGGCCGCGTGAAAATCCCCGGACCGCTCGCCCGCTATCAGGTAATACTTCATCTGTTTGAATTAAACTTGGCAGTCATGCTGAGCAGCGCGAAGCATCTCGCGTGCTGACGTTGCCAAAGTAACTTGATTTCGAACGAGCGAGATGCTTCGCGCTGCTCAGCATGACAGCCCCTGGGACCTACTCCTCCCCAAAATACTCCACGAAGTTGCGGGGCGTTTCGTAGAGCTTGAGCGAGTGCAGGCGGGCCGGAGAAATGGCTTCGATTTCGGGCTGCAGAATTTTCCAGAAGGCTACCACCAGGTTTTCGGTGCTGGCCAGCTGGCCGGCCATAAAGGGCACGTCAAGATTGAGATTTTTATGATCGACCTGATCGATGACGTGGGTGCGGATGAGGGTACTGAGCTCCTTGAGGTCGATGACAAAGCCGGTTTCCGGATCGGGCCGGCCCTTCACCGTCACGATAAGGTCGTAGTTGTGGCCGTGCCAGTTGGTGTTGGCGCAGGGGCCGAACACTTCTTTATTGCGCTCGTCGCTCCACTTGGGGTTGTGCAGCTTGTGAGCGGCGTTGAAGTGTTCCTGGCGGCTTATGTATATCATTGGTAAGATGTTGGAGGCGTAGTTGCCTACGCCCCTTGTTTGCGCAGCAAATATACGAAGAACGGTACGCCGAACAGGGCCGTGACCAGGCCCACGGGCAAGCCGGCGGGCGGATAGAGCACGCGGGCCAGCAGGTCGCACAGCACCAGGAAATTGCCGCCCAGCAGCGCGCAGAACAGCATATTGCCCCCGCCCACCGTGCCCAGCAGCCAGCGCGTGAGATGCGGAATGACCAGCCCCACAAACCCAATGGGGCCGCAGAGCGCCACCACGGCCCCGGTGAGGCCCGAGGCAATGAGCAGCAGCAGCCAACGCGTGCGGGCCACCGGCAGGCCTAGGGCCGTGGCCCGCTCCTCACCCAGCAGCAGCAGATTCAGCTGCGGGCGTAGCAGCGCCAGCGCCGCTAACCCCAGCCCCACGGCGGCGGCCGGATAGGGCAGCGTAGCCCAGTTGGCCCGCTCGAACCCGCCCAACGACCAGAACGTGATAGTGCGCAGCTTCTCCTCGGTGGCGGCCAGAAACGTAAGCAGCCCGCCCACGGCCGTCACCAACGAGCCCATAGCCACGCCCGCCAGCAGCAGCAGCGTGGGTACCACCCGCCCCCGCCGGCTGCCTACCACCACCACCACCAGCGTAACACCCAGCGCCCCGACCAGTGCCGCCAGCGGGGGCGCGTACAGGCCGAATACCGTGAGGCCCGGCAGAAACAGGAACGTGAGGCTGGCCCCCAGCGCCCCGCCCGAAGCCGTACCGAGCAAGTAAGGGTCGGCCAGCGGGTTGTTTACCATGGCCTGCATCACGTAGCCGCTCAGGGCCAGCCCGGCCCCGGCCAGCAGTGCCAGCAGCAGCCGCGGCAGCCGCAGCTCGATGAGCACGAGCTGGGCCGGGTCGCGGGCATCGTAGTGCAGCAGCGCGCGGCCAATCAGGGCATAATCAGTTTCGTAGCTGCCCACCCGCAAACCCACGGCCAGCAGGGCTGCTGTCAGCAGCAGACTGGCCAGAATAAAGGGCAGCGCGGGGCGGCTCATGGCGCGGGCGGCGACCAGATAAGCCCCCGTAATTCCTTCACCGATTCCACTACCCGGGGGCCGGGGCGCGACATCAGGTCGTCGGTGGGGTCGTAGATGCGGCGGGTCTGGTAGGCCTGAATGCGTTTTAGCTCGGGATAGAGGCGGAAGAATGTGCTGTCGAGCTTGCCGAACGAGCCGCCGAGCACGATGTCGGGGTTGAGTTGGAGGATGTATTCGCGGGTGAGGGCCGGGTAGGGCTGGGTGAATTTTTCCAGCACCGCATTCTGCCCGCCGGCCAGCCGGATTTTGTCGGTAAACAGCGTGTTCTGGCCGTACACGTAAATCGGGTCGGTCCAAGTGATGGCCAGTACCGTGGAGGCCGGCGAAGGTTTGGGCAGTGACTCAACGGCCCGCAGCTCGGCCCGCAGCGAATCGACCAGGTGCCGGGCCTGGGGCACGCGGCCCAGAATGCGGCCCAGATCAGTCAGGCCCCGAAAAATATCCTCCACCTTATCATACTGCTGATAGTACACCGGAATTCCCAGCTCCTGCAGGCGTTGAGCGTCGGCTTCGGAGGTGATGCCGGTGGTCGTGAAAACTACATCGGGTTTGAGGGCCACCAAACGCTCCAGATCAAGCGGGTAACTGTTGATTACGGGCTTGCGCAACGCGGCCGCCGGATAGTCGCAGACCTGGGTGCGGGCTACAATGGTAGCCGTATCGGCCACGGCGTACAGCATTTCGGTCATGGAGGCCGCCAGGGCCATAATGCGGCGCGGATGGGCCGGCACGGTCAGGGTCCGACCCAAATCGTCGCGCAGCTGCTGAGGGGCGGCGGCGGCTTCGGGCGGGGCAATGGTGGCGGGCGTATCGGGGCGGCAGGCGGCCAGCAGCAGCAGTAGCGGCAGGCTGCGCCCGAGCAGGCGGGCAGCGAATAAACGGGGCATACGCGCAAAGGTAACCGGCCGAAAGCATGCCCGAACTGTTATGCCCACATTCCGCGCATTGGGCGGCGAGCGGCGTTAACGGGTGCCGCTACATCTAACCCGGCTTGCGGCGCGGCCCGTACCAGGAGTTCCTGACCCGTTATCTTCCCCGAAACCTGCCGGCGGCCGGCCATTCGCGGGCAGCTGGTTACTTTTGGGTCTAAATTCTCTGCCTTATGATCATCGTCACCGGAGCGGCCGGCTTTATTGCCAGTGCCCTCGTTACCCGCCTTAATGCCGCCAATTTCAACGAAATTGTGGTGGTCGATAACTTCACCAACGAGCGGAAGCTGCTCAACCTCTCGGGCAAGCACCTGACGGAGTACGTCGACCGCGAGGAGTTTTTCCCGTGGCTCGAGGCGCACCACGCCGATGTGGAGTTCATTTTCCACCTCGGCGCCCGCACCGACACCACCGAAACCAACCGCGAGCTGCTCAACGTCCTCAACCTGGAGTACTCCAAGCAGATGTGGCAGGCCTGCTGCCGCTACCAGCTGCCGCTGGTCTACGCCTCGTCGGCGGCCACCTACGGCTCGGGCACGCTGGGCTACTCCGACGACGACGTGCTGCTGCCGCTGCTGCGCCCGCTCAACCCCTACGGCGAGTCGAAGAACGACTTTGATAACTGGGCCGTGCAGCAGCCGGAAAAACCGTTTTTCTGGGCCGGCCTGAAATTTTTCAACGTGTACGGCCCCAACGAGTACCATAAGGGCCGCATGGCCTCGGTTATTCTGCATGCCTTCCGCCAGATTCAGGAAACGGGCTCGATGACGCTGTTTCGCTCGCACAACCCCGATTTCGCCGACGGCGAGCAGCAGCGCGACTTTGTGTATGTGAAAGATGTGGTGGATGTGTGCATGTTTCTGATGCAGACCCGCCGCGCCTCGGGCATCTACAATCTGGGCACCGGCGAGGCGCGCACCTTCCTCGACCTCACGCTGAGCACTTTCGCCGCCCTCGGCCGCACCGCCGACATCCACTTCCGCGACACGCCCGAAGACATCCGCGACACCTACCAGTACTTCACGCAGGCCGACATGAGCAAGCTGCGCGGCATCGGCTACGAGCGGCCCTTCACCCGCCTCGAAGACGGCATCAACGACTACGTACGCAATTACCTGGTACCCGGCGCGTATTACTAACAGCTGTTACGCAGCTACAGCACGGTGTAGGGGCGAGGCTTGTCCCCGCCCGCTGTTCGCGTCGTTGAACAAAATTGTTGAACCGGTGCGAGAGGCGGGCGGGGACAAGCCCCGCCCCTACGTCGTCCAGCTTATTTCACCGATTTTGTTCAGCGACGGGCGGCAAATGCAGAACATCTGGTATTCTTTTTAGCCCACAGTCCGGCAAGAACACTATCTTAAAGCTCCTAACCAGTCAGGCTATGCAGCGCAGGAGTATTACGATTATCGGCGGCGGATTTTCGGGGTCGATGCTGGCCCTGCAGCTGGCCCAGCTGGCGGGCCAGCCCTTCCAGTGCGACGTGCATTTGGTGGAGCCACGCCCCGCGCCGGGACCTGGCCTGGCCTACACTGCGCGGCGGTCGGAATACTTGTTGAATGTACCGGCCAAAGCCCTGAGCGCCTTTCCCGAGCGGCCCGACCATTTCCAGAACTGGCTGCGCGTTACGGGAGCCGAAGAGGGCTGCCAGGACGGTTTCTGTACCCGCCAGAGTTACGGCCGCTACTTGCAGCAGCTCGTGAGCCAGGTGCTGGAGTGGCCCGCCATGAACGGCATGACCTGCCAGTGGCACAACTCGTCGGCGCTGAGCGTTGAGCCCAGCCCCGATGGATCGGGGGCCGGGGTGCGGCTGCGCAACGGCCAGCTCATCCACTCCGATCTGGTGGTGCTGGCCCTGGGCAACTTCCCGCCCGCCCCACCCACGCCCCTGCCCCATAACTACCTCAGCCACCCTGGCTACCACGGTAGCCCCTGGGCCTCGGGGGCTCTGTCGGCCATCAAGTCTACCGACGATGTGCTGCTGCTTGGCTCGGGCCTGACGGCCGTAGATGTGCTGCTGGGCTTACGGGCCGATGGCCACCAGGGCCGCCTGACGGTGGTTTCGCAGCACGGCCGCTGGCCCACCGCCGCCGTGCCCGGTGCCCCTTCCTACCCCAGCTTCTGGGCCACCGAACTGGCCGGCCTGGCCAGCGTGGGCGCAGTGCTGCGGGTAGTGCGCCGGCACGTGGCGGCCGCCCAAGTCCAGGGCCTCCCCTGGCAGACCGTGCTCGACTCACTCCGGCCCGACCTGCCGCGCGTCTGGGCCAGCTGGCCGCTAGCCGAGCAGTCCCGCTTTTTGCGCCACCTGGCCGGCATCTGGTCGGTGCTGCGCCACCGCAGCCCTCCCGGCAACGCGGCCATCATCGGGCAGTTATTGGCTTCGGGCCGGGTGCAGCAACTGCAGGGCCGGGCGTGCGAAATTGAGCCCGCCGACGATGATTTACTGGTAACTGTAAGCCGTATTGGTCAGCCCGACCGGCAGCTCAGGGCGCAGCACGTCATCACATGCACCGGCCCGCTGCTCGATTATCGTCGCATTCAGGAGCCGCTGGTGGTGCAACTGCGCGCAGCCGGCCAGCTGGTACCCGATCCGCTGGGCCTGGGTATGCTGACTGATGCCGACGGCGCGCTGCTCGACGCATCCGGCCAAGCCTCCGAAATACTGTTCACCCTCGGCCCCAGCCGCCGCCCTGCCTACTTCGAGTCGACGGCCGTGCCCGAACTGCGCGCCCAGGCCGTAACGCTGGCACTGCTACTGGGCCAACGACTGCGCCAGCTGGAGCGCGCTGAAGCGTAGCCCTCTCTTATTTTTACACACAAAAAACCCCGCTTCTGAGGACAGGAAGCGGGGTTTTTGTGCAGAATAATGAAAGAGCTGACCTACGCATGGCCCCCTACTTAGGCAGCCAACTCATTGGGTGGGTAAAGAGGAAGCACGCGGGTATCGGTGCCAGGTTCTGGGAAGGGTAGCGTGGGCAACTCGGGATACTGCTGCGCCACAACCGGGGCGCTGCGGCGCAGGGCCCGCATGAGCAGGTACTTATACCGCTCGGCGTCGGCCAAGGCAGCTTCCACGGCCTGCAAGGCATCGGTGTAGGCCACTACCGGCACCGATTCGGCGGTTTCGCCGGTCGGGTACGTCAGCTCAAAAACCGGGCAGGCGAGGTATTCAGCGGGCATCTTCATAAGGCAGAAAACTTCGTAGTTAGCGGATATAAAGCTAACTAAATTAGCAGCTATTTAATTCCGTTTAAAGACGAAAATTTCTACCTTAAAGATACTCTAAGCAGCTATTTATCGGCCTTTATTTTTAGCACGATCTTACCGAACTGCACGCCTTCATCCATCCGCCGCAGGGCCTGTTCGCCCTCGGCCAGCGGGAAGGTTTCGTCGACTACTGGCACCAGCTTATGCTGCTCCAACAGGTCCACCATATTGGCGAAGTCCTGCTCGGTGCCCATCGTGGTACCCAGCAGCGAAAGCTGCTTCCAGAACACCTTGCGGGCGGCCATATCGGGCACGTCGCCTTGTGTTGCACCGTAGAATACGATGCGGCCCCCGGGCGCGGCGGCGTCAATCAGGTCGTTGAAGCCAGGACCAGCGGCGCTGTCGATGATGAGGTCGAAGCCGCCACCAGCCTGCTTCGTGAGGGTGGCGGGCCACTTTTCGGTTTTGTAGCTGATGCCGCCTTTTGCTCCCAGCTCCATGGCCCGGGCAATCTTCTCCTCCGAACCCGACGTTACCCATACTTCGGCGCCCGCGGCCACCACCATTTGCAGGGCCAGCAGCGCCACGCCCCCGCCCACACCACTGATGAGCACCCGCTCGCCGGTCTGCACCTGCCCCCGCGTGAAGGCGGCGCGGTAAGCCGTCAGGCCACCCAACGGCAGCGCGGCTGCCTGTTCGAAGCTCAGGTGCGCCGGCTTGGCCCGCACGGCCGCGGCCGGTACGCACACGTACTCGGCAAAGGTGCCATCGGCGGGCAGCCCCAGAATCTGAAAGTCGCGGCCCTGAGCGCGAGGGTCGGCGCCCCAACCCTGGCCCGCGTTGATAAGCACGGCCTGGTGCAGCAGGCTTGCCGGCGCGCCCTCGCCGAGGGCCGTAACCGTACCGGCGCCATCGGAGCCCAGGATGATGGGAAATTTAAGGCCGGCGTACTGACCCTTCTGAATCCAGACGTCGCGGTGGTTGAGGGCGGCGGCGTGCAGCTGCACCAGCACCTGCCCGGCCGCGGGTTCGGGCGTGGGCACATTTTGTAGCGTCAGGGGCTGATCAATACCAGAAAGAATGAGAGCGTGCATTTGGTTAGGGGTTAGGGGTTAGGGGTTAGGGGTTAGGGAAATACGAATGTCATGCTGAGCGGAGTCGAGGCATCTCTACTGCAATACGAATCCTGTTGACAGCAATGAAGCGGTAGAGATGCTTCGACTTCGTTGCACTCCGCTCAGCATGACGGTTTTCTTATCCTTCTTTCACCAGTTCTTTACCTATAGAAACCGACTTTGTAGCTCCGGAGTGGGGAGCCAGCAGGCCTCCTGGCGGCCGAACCAGCGGTAGCGGTAGCGGGCAATAAGGCGGTACACGGCGTCGCGCAGGGGGCGCGGAAACCAGCGGCCGACCCGGGCCAGCGCTGCCCAGCGCCCGCCCAGCCGGGCTACAATACCCAGCGCCGCCGCCGAGTGCGTGTACGCCTGCCCGTCGGCCAGCAGCACCACCGAGTCGGGCTCGGAAGGGGCGGGCAGTTGGTGGGCCCGCAGCAGTTCCTGCCCCGCCGCCGACTGCAGGGCGGCAAACCGAAACTGCCCGGCCGCATCGTGCCGGATGATAAACTGCACAAACCCGTTGCACAGGTTGCAAACGCCATCAAAGAGAATAACCATAATGTTAGCTGTTAGCTGTTAGCTGTTAGCTGTTAGCTGTTAGCTGAATGAACGAGAGCTATCAGCTAATGGCTGTTAGCTAACAGCTCAAATCAATATATGTCCTGGAACCAGAAGGCGGCTTCGGTGGCCCCGCTGCCGGCCGGGGCAGGATAGGCGCGGCGCACCAGCTCGCCACGCTGCACCACAATGGGGCTGCTGAAATAGGGCGCCTCGTACACGAAGCTGTGGTATTCGCCGTTTTCGCCGCACGAGTCTATACCGGGCGGCAGGTCGCGCAGAAACTCGGCATCCAGCTCGCGGCCGCAGAAGCTGCGGTCGAGGTGTTGCTCGTTTACGCACACCACTACGGCCTGAAAACCCAGCGCCAGGTACTCGGCCAGCAGCTCAGCGTTGGGGCGCTGCCAGAGTGGAAAAACGGCCTCCAAGCCCATCGTGGCCAGCTGCTGCTCGCGGTAGCGGCGTAAATCTTCCAGATGAATGTCGCCGAACACCGACCGCGCCACGCCCCGGGCCCGCAGCGGCGCCAGCGTGGCGCGCATCAGCCGCTCGTATTCAGCCATATCGGGGTTTTCGGGCAATTGCAGTTGCGTCAGGGGCAGGCCAATGCGTTGGGTCTGGGCTTCGAGCAGTGCCGTGCGCACGCCGTGCATCGATATGCGGCCGTGGTGCGCATTTACGCTCGTGAGCAGGTCGGTAACGTGCAGCGCGGGGTTGCGCAGGGCGTGGTAAAGCGCCAGGGCCGAATCTTTGCCCCCACTCCAGTTCATCAGCGTCGGAATAGCCATGCGGCGAAGGTACGATCCAACGCAACCCCGGCCCCATCCGGCACGTTTGCCCGGTAAAGCCGCTTCCGACTTTTCCTCTTGATTTCCCTTCTCATGAATCGTGTATTTACTTTCGCCCTGCTGGCCACCTTGGGCCTGGGCCTCACCACCGCCTGCGACTACGAGAACGGCCCCGGCGTTGAGCCCCAGTTCAGCCAGGATTTTACCAATGGCCCCAGAGCCACAGCGGCTGATACCGACCTCGATAGCGTGAGCAGGAGCCAGAGTGCCTACACACCCATCGGCAAAGGCTCGGCTGCCGACCAGAAAACGTCGGTCAATGCGGCTATGGATGCGCGGCCGGGTACCTCCCCCACCAGCTCTATGCCCGAAACCAACCCCACTGCAAAGGCCACAACCCGCGAAAACTAACTACGGCCGTACCAACTACCGGATTTTTCCGGCTTCATCACCCTACCGGTTCTCCCTCCTTCCCCCTGCTCCTATCAAACAGAATGCCCCACCGGACTAGCTGGTGGGGCATTCTGTTTGATAGGCTCACTTGAGCATAGGAACAAAACCAGATCTGCCCCTACAAATCCCAGGCGCGGGGCTGGGGCTTGCCCACATCGGTGCCTTTGGTCAGGGCCAGGCCCGAGCCCAGCGTCAGCAGGTCTTCGAAACCGCCCACCACGCCGCCCGGCAGGCCCGACTCCAGCGTACTTTGCTTGCGCAGAAAGAAGCTTAGATAGGAGCCAGCCACGGCGGCCAGCACGCCCAGCACAGCTCCGTTCAGGCTTTTGTCGTGGTTGATGCGGAAGATGGTAGCTCCTACCAGCGCCCCCGAGGCGGCCCGACCCAGCAGGCCGGCGGGTGCAATCCGGTTGGGGGTTTGGGGGAGCTTGTCGCCCACCATCTCGCCGGCGGCCAGCAGCTTAAAGCCCTGAGCCACCCAGGGCTTTTGCAGAAAGCGCAACGGCGAGCCAGCCAGGGCTTTAGGATGATAGGTGAGCAGGTTGCTGCTTAGCAGCGCCGGGGCCGTCATGCTCCGGAAGCCTGCCAAGGCGCCCAGACCCACGGTTTGCCAATGATACTTGGTCATAATGTTGAGAAGCTAGAAGTCAGAAAACAGGCGTTAGCAGCGGATGCAGGCAGTGCTGAACCCGCGCAAACCGTTCTTACGCGAAAACGCTCATTACGATATTCTATAGTCCTAACCACCGCTGCATCAGAAATACTATAGCCGTGCCAGCTTCTGATTTCTAGCTTCCCAGAAATCACTTTTCGTTCGCTGCCCAGGTATCCATTTTGCGTTCCAGCACGGCCAGTGGCATCACGCCGTCGCGCAACAGCGCGTCGTGGAAGTCGCTGAGGCTGAAATGGGCGCGGTTCTGGCCGGCGTACTCCTCGCGCAGGCGGTGGGCGTTGCCGCCCAGCTGCTGCTCGTACTTCTGGCGCAGCTCGCGGATTTTGAGGGCCCCGATTTTGTAGCTCAGCGCCTGGCCCGGAATGGCCATGTAGCGCTCAATCTCGGCCGTGGCCCCCTCCTCGCCGATGGCCTCATTGGCCATCATGTACCGGATGGCCTGCTCGCGGCTCATGCCCTTGGTGTGCATGCCCACGTCCACTACCAGGCGCACGGCGCGGTGCATTTCGTCGCCCAGCGCGCCCATGTACTGGTAGGGGTCTTTGTAGAGGCCTAGTTCCCGGCCCAGGCTTTCGGAGTACAGCGCCCAGCCCTCGCCCATGGCCCCGTACCAGGCAAAGCGCCGGAACTTGGGCAGGTTGGTGTTTTCCTGCTGCAGCGAAATCTGGTAGTGGTGTCCCGGAATGGCCTCGTGCAGAAACAGCGACTCCATGCCCGAGGTGACGTTGAAGGTGGTGGCGTCGAGAATCGGGATGTAGAACACGCCGGGGCGCGAGCCGTCGGGGGAGCCCTGGTTGTACTCGGCCGAGGCCGAGGAGGCCCGGAAGTCCTCGGTCTGCCGGATTTCAAACGGCGTTTTGGGCACCCGGCCGAACATGGTTTTCAGGTTGGGCTCCATGCGGGCCTGAATGGCCCGGAAAGCGTCGAGCACTTCCGTGGGCGTTTTGTAGGGCATCAGTTCGGGGTTTGTTTTGAGGCTCTCGAAGAACGCCTTCAAACTTCCCTTAAAGCCCACTTGCTTCTTCACCAGCTCCATTTCGCCCCGGATGCGGGCCACCTCGCTCAGGCCGGTCTGGTAGATTTCCTCCGGCGTTTTGTCGGTAGTGGTCCACGTTTTCACGTAGTAGCGGTACAGCTCCGGGCCGCCCGGAATGGCCGCAATGCCGGTGCTGGCGCGGGCTTTGGGCAGGTACTCGGTTTCCAGAAAGTCGCCCAGCTTTTTATAGGCCGGCACCAGCTCGGTGAGGATGGCCGTCTGGTAGGCGGCCGTGAGGCGCTGCTTGTCGGCGGCTGGCAGGTTGGCGGGCAGTTTTCTGATGGGGCCGTAGAACAGGCTTTGGGTGGCGTCTTTGGTTTGCATGGCCCGCATCTGCGGAATCATTTTCACAACCAGTGCCCGCGGCAGCACCACGCCGGCCGCCATGCCCTGCCGGAAATTGGCAATGGCCGTATCGGTCCAGGCCGTGAAGCCGTGCACCCGGCCCAGCCAGTTGTCGTAGTCCTGCACCGTTTTAAAGGGCTGCACTCCCTCCCCCGAGCCGTACTGGCCCAGGCTGATGGGCAGGCCCCAGAACTGCTGAAACGGCATCATCCAGGTGTTCAGCTTCAGCCCTTCGAGTTTGTTTTGCAGGTCGTACTCCAGCATGTCGTAGCTGGTTTTGTCGTTTACCGGCAGGCTTTCGCGCTTGAACTGGTGCAGGCCGTCGAGGTACTTCTGATAAAAGGCCCGCAGCTGCCCGCGAAACGCCCGGGTACCGTCGTTGGGCAGCTGGCTGTTGAAGCGGTTGTCGCCCTGGGTGGTGGCTTCGAGCGGAAACAGCCGGGAATTTTCTTCCCAGTAGTGCGCAAACAGCTGTTCAATGTCCTTTACATTTTTCAGGTCGGGCGCGGTGTAGGCGGCGGTTTCGTCGGCCGCTTTCTGCTGCTGATTGCAGCCGGTGAGCAGCGCGGCAGCCAGCAGGGTAGTGAGAGCAATATATTTCATCAGATCACGGATTAGCGCGGATTTTAGCGGATTTCGCGGATTTTGTGGACGGGCCGTTGGACGGTGTGGTACCACTATCGTTGCACCGAAACGTTCAGATGCCCCAGGTGCGACAGGCAACCGGCAGCGGAAAGGTAAGCACGTTTTTCAAGCCCGACTAGTAGCCAGCAGGGGCCGGGCGCTCAACTTTTACCGGGCCGCCGGGTTATCTATTCTTCATTCAACCCAACCACTGACTTTATGGAAGACTTAACCGGCAAAACGGCCCTCGTAACGGGCGCAGGCAAAGGTATTGGCCGCGCTATTGCCCTGGCCCTGGCCGCGCAGGGCGTGCGCGTGGCCCTGCTGGCCCGCACCGCAACCGATCTGCAAACCGTGGCCCAGGAAATTGAAGCCGCCGGCGGCCCCGCCGCCGTAGTGGTAACTGCCGACGTGGCCGACCGCGCCGCCGTAGAAAAGGCCGTGAGCACGGCCCTCGCCGAGCTGGGCACCATCAACATTCTCATTAACAACGCCGGCATTGGCACCTTTGCCAAAATTCTGGACATGGACCCGGCCGAGTGGGAGAAAATCATTCAGGTGAACCTGATGGGCGCCTATTACACCACCCGCGCCGTGCTGCCCCAGATGGTGGAGCGCCAGACCGGCGACATTATCAACGTGGCTTCTACGGCCGGCCTACGGGCCTCGGCGGGCGGCAGCGCCTACAGCGCCTCTAAGTTCGCGCTACTGGGCTTCACCGAGTCGCTGATGCAGGAAGTGCGCAAGCAGAACATCCGCGTGTCGGCCCTTACGCCCAGCACCGTGGCCACCGAGCTGGCTACCAGCAACAACCTCACCGACGGTGACCCCGAGAAAGTGATGCAGCCCGAAGACCTGGCCGAAATCGTCATCAGCCAGCTCCGCCTCAACCGCCGCATCTTCATCAAAGAAGCCAGCATGTGGAGCACGAATCCTTGATTTAGAGCTTAGAAATTAGAGACTAGAGCCTAGAAACGGCCTGTCATCCTGAGCGAAGCGAAGGACCTTATCATGCAAGAACGAGCAGTTGGCACAGCTGTTTTCACGCAAAAAAGGTCCTTCGCTTCGCTCAGGATGACAGGCCGTTTCTAAGCTCTCACTTCTAAGCTCTATTCTTTAGCTCTATTCTTTCCTCACCCGCTCCAGCACCAGCTGGTTCATGGGGTTGGGCGTGAGGCCGCGCACGTTGTTCTGGGTCAGGCGCACAACCTCGTCGTAATACACCGAAATGACGGGGCATTCTTCGACCACAATACGGTCCATTTGCTGGTAGAGGGCGTAGCGTTTGGTGTCGTCCTGTTCGAGCTTGGCCTGCTGGTAGAGACGGTCGTAAGCGGCGTTTTTGAAGTGCGTTTTGTTGGGGCCGGCGGGCGCGAAGTTGGGGCTGTAGAACAGGGCCAGGTAGTTTTCGGCGTCGGGGTAGTCGCCCAGCCAGCTGCGGGTAAAGAAGGCGGCGCGGCCATTGTCGATCAGCTCGCCGTGGGCCGCGCCCTGGTTCACGTCAATATCGACCAGCACGCCCACTTCGGCCCACTTTTTCTGGTAATACTCGCACAGTTCCTTGGTTTCGGCCACCGTGTTCAGGCGCAGGCGCAGTGGCTTGCCCGGGCCGTAGCCGGCCGCTGCCAGCAGCTGCCGCGCCCGGGCCAGCTGGTAGGTGTAGCCGGGCACCTTGGCGGCGCTGAATGAGGGCAGCGAAGCCGGCACGAAGCCCGAAATACCCGGCTGACCCACGTTATTGAGGAAGTAGGCCAGCAGCTCGGGCTTGTTGAGGGCGTAGTTGAGCGCCTGCCGCACCCGCTTATCCTGCAGGGCGCGGCCGGTTTCCAGGTTGTCGCCGCGCAGGTTGGTCAGGTCCTGCTGCATACCGATGTACTCGGTGTTGAGGTAGGGCACTTTCTGAATCCGGAACTTGCCCCGGAAATCCTCGCGCACCGTGCCATCGGGGTACATGATCAGGTCGCGCGAGCCACTGCGGATGCCGCTCAGAAAGTCGAGCTTGCTCTGCATGAAGGTCAGGAACTCGGTTTTGCGGTCCTGAATGAAGGTAATCTGCACCGCATCGAGATAGGGCAGTCGTTTTCCCTGCGCGTCCTTCTTCCAATAATTGGGGTTGCGGTGGTAAATGATGGCGTTGCCCTCGTCCCACTCCTTGAACTGGAACGGACCAGTGCCCACCGGATGGGCCCGGAAGTCCTTGCCCCATTTATCTACTGCCTCATGCGGCACTACGTAGGCGTAAGGCATCGTCAGGATGCCCAGAAACGGGATGAACGGCTCCTTGAGGTGAATGCGCAACGTGGAATCATTCACGGCCACAAAGCAGGTATCCGAGGGTTCGCCCCCGACCTTCTCCAACACCTTGCCCCGGAAAATCCAGCCGCCGGGGCTGGCCGTGGCTCCGTCGAGCAGCCGCCGGAAGCTGTAGACGAAATCCTGCGCCGTAACGCGGCGGCCTTTACCGCCCGCAAATACAGCGGCATCGTGAAAGCGGGCGTCGGGCCGCAGCCAGAAGGTGTACGTAGTGCCCTGGGGTGAAATGCGGTAGCGCCGGGCCAGGCTGGGGCCGGGCCGCAGGCTGTCGTCGAGCTCCACCAACCCGTTATACAGCTGGGTGGTAGCCCAGGTGTTGGCCTGGTTGCGGGCGAAGGCCGGGTCGAGCGAAGTGAGGCTTTCGGGCTGGTTGTAGCGGAACACCCGGCGCGCATCGGTGGGGGCTCCCGATTCGGTGCAGGCACTCAGCCCCACTAGCAAGCCCGGCAGCAGAAAGAGGGCGGAAACGGCAGCGCGGCGCGAAAATGGAAGCAGGGGTACCATGAAACAGTGTATATTTGCAAAGGTATCCCATCCGGGATTAGCGGCCTTAGTGCCGCAATATTTCCATTTCCACTATGCAGCTCACGTACTTCGGCCACTCTTGCTTTCTGCTGGAAACCGGCAGCCACCACGTTCTTTTCGACCCCTTTATCCGGCCCAACCCGCTGGCTAAAGAGGTGGCGGTGGATAAAATCCCGGCCGATTACATCCTGCTCAGCCACGGCCACGGCGACCATGTGGCCGATGTGGCTGAAATCGGCCAGCGCACCGGTGCCCAGCTCGTGGGCATGTTTGAGGTGCTGGGCTGGTTTGAAAAGCAAGGCCTGAAAGCCGACCTGAAAATGAATATCGGCGGCACGGTGGAGCTGCCCTTCGGCACCGTACAGTTGGTGGGCGCGGCCCACTCCAACTCCATGCCCGACGGCTCCTACGGCGGGCTGGCGGCTGGTTTCGTTATCAAGGCCGAGGGCAAAACCTTCTACTTTGCCGGCGATACAGCCCTGACCTACGATATGAAGCTCATCGGCGAGCAGCACCAGCTCGACTTCGCCATTCTGCCCGTCGGCGACCATTTTACAATGGGCGTGGATGATGCGCTGACGGCGGCCACCTGGGTGGGCGCCACCAAAGTTATCGGCATGCACTTCGACACCTTCCCGCCCATCACCATCAACCACGACGAAGCCCGGACCAAAGCCCGGGCGGCCGGCAAGGAGCTGCTGTTGCTGAAAGTGGGCGAAACGATTTCCCTCTGATTATAAGCTGTTAGCCGATACTTATCAGCTAACAGCTTTTCTTCTCAACCTGAACGAAGCTAACAGCGGATAGCTAACAGCTTTTCAATTCCATGGGCAAAATTATTGCGGTAGCCAACCAGAAGGGCGGCGTGGGCAAAACCACTTCCTCGATCAACCTCGCGGCCTCGCTGGCGGCGCTGGAGTATCGGACCCTGCTCGTGGACGCCGACCCCCAGGCCAACGCCACTTCCGGCGTGGGCTTCGACCCGAAGGACATCGAGAACAGCATTTACGAGTGTATGGTCGACGGCATCAACGCCCAGGATATCATCCTGCAGACCAACATTCTGCCTCACCTCGACCTGATGCCTTCGCACATCGACTTGGTGGGTGCCGAGGTGGAGATGATCAACCTGCCCAACCGGGAGGAGAAGATGAAGGACGCCCTGCGCCCGCTGGCCGAGCTTTACGACTTCATCATCATCGACTGCTCGCCCTCGCTGGGCCTGATTACGGTGAATGCCCTCACGGCCGCCCACTCGGTTATTATTCCGGTGCAGTGCGAATACTTCGCCTTGGAGGGCCTGGGCAAGCTGCTCAACACCGTCAAAATCATCCAGAGCCGCCTGAACGAGGAGCTGGAAATTGAGGGCATCCTGCTCACGATGTACGATGTGCGCCTGCGCCTGAGCAACCAGGTAGTCGAGGAGGTGAAGTTGCACTTCCAGCAACTGGTGTTCGATACCATCATCCCGCGCAACGTGAAGCTGAGCGAGTCGCCCAGCTTCGGCATCCCGGTTATCCTGCACGACGCCGAGAGCAAAGGCAGCATCAGCTACCTCAACCTGGCCCGCGAAATCGTGGAAAAGAACATTGAGGTACTGAACGGCACCGGCAGCGAGGAACCGGAAGACGCCGCGGCGTAGGAAACGCACGAGTTATAGGGGCGGGGTTTGTCCCCGTCCGCCGCTGGAACGAACCGTTCAATAACTGTTCAACGGCGGGCGGGGACAAGCCCCGCCCCTACGCTCGCGTTATGAATTAGACAACCAGTAAGCCTGATAGAAATGCAGCTGCGTCCTAAATACCTGCTGGTTGCGGCCGCAGTGGCGTTGCTGCTGTGGTTTGTGTTCGATGCCCTGACCCAGCCCGGCCCCCAGGACCTGGACGGCGGCTTCACGGAAACAGCCCTGTACCGCAACGAGAACAACACCGGCCCGGTGCAGCGCATCTACGCTGTAACGGTGGCCGATACCGCCCGCTGGGCCGAAATGCAGCAGTACGGCGAGTACATGCCCTACACCAAGTACGGCAATACCAAGGTATATTTCTTCAGCGCTGCCCGCCAGGCGCCCCGGGTGTTGCAGCCCGGCTCCGAGCCGTTTGCGGCGGAGTTCCGCACCAACTGCTTGGCCGTGTACGAGAAGGATTTGCTGAGCAACGTCAGCTTTAAGCGCCGGCCGTTTGGGCAGCGCTAGCCTGGCGGGCTGCAGTCGGCCGGTTGGGCATTTTTCTCTTCCGGAGCCGCAACCCCCACTGTAGGGAGCCGACGAATTTTGCCGGCTAAGTGGCTCATTGCCGCGTGTTTCACGGTTTTTCTGGTGGCGTGGAACATTTTTATCCCGGCATCCCGCTTGTTTGTGTATTTTTGACTCCCGCTTTTGCTCCGTGCTATTGGGTGAGGGCGGCTTGCAGGTATGTCTGAAAAAAACGAAGAGAAGAACGCCGCCGCCGCGGCTCCCAAGCGCCGGGTAGGTGGCCTGGGCCGCGGCCTGAACGCCCTGATTGAGGGCAGCTACGAGAAGAAAAGCGAGCGGCTGGGCGGCCTCGTGCCTCACCCCGTCAACTCGGTTGGCCTGATTCCGGTAGGCCAGATCCAGGCCAACCCCTACCAGCCCCGGACCCACTTCGACCAGGATGCCCTGCAGGAACTGGCCGAGAGCATCCGCGTGCAAGGCATTATCCAGCCCGTTACGCTTCGCCAGACGGGTACGAACTCCTACCAGCTCATTTCGGGCGAGCGGCGCCTGCAGGCCTCCAAGCTGGCCGGCCTCGACGCCATTCCGGCCTATATCCGCAAGGCCGACGACCAGCAGATGCTGGAAATGGCCCTGATTGAGAACATCCAGCGTGAAAACCTTAACGCCATCGAAATTGCCCTGAGCTACCAGCGGCTGGTGAGCGAGTGCAACCTCAAGCAGGAAGAGCTGGGCGACCGGGTGGGCAAAAACCGCTCGACCGTGACCAATTACCTGCGCCTGCTCAAGCTCCCGCCCGATATTCAGATCGGCCTGCGCGACACAGTTATCAGCATGGGCCACGCCCGCGCCCTCATCAGCATCGAGAGCATGGACCAGCAGCTGGCCCTGTTTCGCCGCATTGTGGCCGAGGAGCTATCGGTGCGCAAGGTGGAGCAGCTGGTGCGCAGCGGGGCCAGCGGCGAAACTGACAAGAAGCCAACGACTCCCGCCGAGCCAGCGGTACCGGTGGCCGAAATCAAGCGAACTGAGCGGCACCTTTCGGAGCGTTTCGGCAGCCGGGTGATGGTGAAACCCGGAGCTCAGGGTCGGGGCGAAATCAAGATTGCCTTTGACTCGGTAGAGGACATGCAGCGCATTCTGCACATTCTGCAACCATCCTAGCCGCAGCCGGCATTTTATACGAAGGCTCCTGCGTGGCACGTTGGCTGGGAGCCGGCCGTGTTGGTCCGGTTTTCTACCCGGCTGCGTGGCCCGCCCCCTACTCCGTCTGTATGCTTCGTTTTCGCTTTTCTCTGTTTTGCTTGCTGAGCCTGCTACTGAGTGGGCTGCGGCCGTCGGCGGCCCTGGCGCAGGTGGTTACGGTCGGGCCCGACTCGGCCAAGGTCGCCCGCCGGCCCGCCGCCTTCGACTCGACCCGGCGCACCGAGCGGCTGCTGGGCATGCGGGTGACACGGCCCCAGAAGGCCACGTTGCTGGCCCTGGTGCTACCCGGCGCGGGCCAGATCTACAACCGCCGCTACTGGAAGCTGCCGCTCGTGTACGGGGGGCTGGGCGGCGTGGGTTACGGCCTGTATTTCTACCAGACAGCTTATAGAGAGTACGTGGATGGCCGAGACGAGCTGATAGCCGACCCTGATAAGCTCATCAGCACGCTGAGTGGAAAGCGCGTGAGCCAGGAAACCAGCCGGGCCAATGTGCAGCGGGGCATCAATTTCTACCGCAGCCGCCGCGACACGTTTATTGGCTATACGGCCGTGGTGTACGGCATCACCATCCTCGATGCGCTGGTAGACGCCCACTTGCGCAACTTCGACATCAGCGACGACCTAAGCCTTCGCCTTGACCCGACCATGCTACCCAGTCCGGGCCAGGCCCCGCGCGCCGGTCTGGCCCTTACGCTGCACCTAAAATAAGGAGCTAGAAGATAGAAGCCAGGAGTTAGAATGTGCTTGCCTTTCTGCTTGCATTCTCACTTCTCATCTTCTAGCGACCAAGCTAGCTCCATCCCGTTCTAATTCCTTGCTTCTAACTTCTAGCTCCTCAATGAATATTCTCCTGATTGGTTACGGCAAAATGGGCCGGGCCATCGAAGCCCAGGCCCGGGCCCGGGGCCACCAGCTAGTCGGCATCATCGACCCCAGCCGGCCCAACGTAAGCATCACCGATTTCACACCCGCCCAGGTTGACGTGGCCATTGAGTTCACCCACCCCGACGCCGCCTTCCAGAACGTGGCGGCCTGCCTGCGCCAGGGCCTGCCGGTAGTGTGTGGCTCTACCGGCTGGCTGCACCATTTCGGCGAAGCCCAGGCGCTGAGTGAGCAAACCCGTACGCCGCTGTTCTACGCCTCCAATTACAGCGTGGGCGTGAACCTGTTCTTTCACTTCAGCGAGTACATGGCGGCCAAAATGCACCAGTTCGGCGGCTACGATGTGCAGGTACGCGAAATTCACCACACCCAGAAAGTCGACCAGCCCAGCGGCACGGCCCTGACGGTGGCCGAAGGTATTTTGCGCCACTTTCCCGGCAAAACCACCTGGCGCAATGAGGCTACCAGCGAGGCGCACGAGCTGGCCGTGCTGTCGGAGCGCGAGGGCGCGGTTATCGGCACCCACATCGTTACCTACTCCTGCCCCGCCGACACCATCGAGCTCAAGCATGAGGCGCACACCCGCGAGGGTTTTGTGCAGGGGGCGCTGCTGGCCGCCGAGTGGCTGCCCGGCCGCCAGGGCGTGTTCGGCATGAAAGATTTGCTGGAGTTGTGATTGGGTGGTTTGGTAATTCGGTAAACCGGCCAATCACCAAACTACAGTTCGCGCATTATTTCGCATCTTCCATTGTTTAAACCGCAGCGTCTCGGTTCCGGCCGGTAGTCCGCTTTTTCTGGCTCATTTGCATCATGGCAGTACAATCCTGGGAGAAATACCTCGAAAATAATCCGGCTGGCGCGGCCCCGGTGGGCACGCCCGTGCCCAAGAAGCGCAAGGGCCCGATCCGCGAGTGGGGCGACGCTATTCTGTTCGCCGTTATTGCGGCCACGCTTATCCGGTGGGCCACCTTTGAGGCCTACACCATCCCAACGCCCAGCATGGAGCATACCCTGCTGGTGGGCGACTACCTGTTTGTAAGCAAGCTGCACTACGGCCCCCGCACCCCCCAGACGCCGCTGCAGGTGCCGCTCACGCACCAGACCATCTGGGGCAGCAACATTAAGAGCTATTCCGAGTTGATTCAGCTGCCGAGCTACCGGCTGCCGGGCTTTTCGGAAGTAAAAAACAACGATGTGGTGGTGTTCAATGTGCCCTTCGAAGCCGAGCACCCCGCCGACCTGCGCACCAACTACATCAAGCGCTGCGTGGCCGTGGCCGGCGACGTGCTCGAAGTGCGCCAGAGCCAAGTGTTTATCAACGGGAAGCCGGCCGAGAACTTCCCCGAGATGCAGAGCAGCTACTACCTGCAGGTGCCGCAGGCCAACGACGACCTGATGACGGCCTTCAAGGAGCAGGGCATTGTGGAGTACAATACGCCCGAGGGCCTACCCTACCAGGAAAACAGCGCCGAGTACGGCCCGGGTTACCTTATCAGCATGACCCGCGCTTCCTACGATTACTTCAAGAAGCAACCCTACGTGAAGGGCATCATCAACCTGCAAACGCCCGTGGGCCAGCGGGAGGGCCAGGAGGTGTTCCCCAACAACCCCGATTACCCCTACAGCCAGGCCCTGCAAAACGCCCCCTTCCCCAGCTGGAACAAGGATAACTACGGACCACTCCAGATTCCGAAGGAAGGCCAGACCGTGCAACTCACACCCCAGAATACGCCCCAGTACCTGAAAATCATCACCCGCTACGAGCACAACGAAGGTATCACCGTCGATGGCACGGGCCGGATTCTGCAGAACGGTCAGCCGCTCACGAGCTACACCTTCAAGCAGGATTACTACTTTATGATGGGCGACAACCGCCACAACTCCCTCGATTCGCGCTTCTGGGGCTTCGTACCCAAAGACCACATTGTGGGCAAGGCCGTACTCATCTGGATGTCGGTAGACCCCAACGGCAGCTTCCTGAGCAAAATTCGCTGGAACCGCCTGTTCAACCTAGTGCATTAAATTTAGCGCTTGGTGCTTCGTTGTTAGTGCTTGGAAAAGGCGTGTCATCCTGAGCTTGCGAAAGACCTCACAACGCTCGAACGATAATCGTGACAACGACTCGTTCTAGGGTAGTAAGGTCCTTCGCAAGCTCAGGATGACACGCCTTTTCCAAGCACTAACAACGAAGCACCAAGCTTTTACCAAAAAATCGGCGCCTCGCTGTGCTGCCCCAGGTAGGCGTTGGTCTGGCTGAAGGGGCGGCTGCCGAAGAAGCCGCGGTCGGCGGCGTAGGGCGAAGGGTGGGCAGCCTTCAGCACGAGGTGCTTACGGGCGTCAATGACTTCGCCTTTTTTCTGGGCCGAGGCGCCCCAGAGGATGAACACGACATGCTCCTTCTGGTCGGAGATGGTTTGGATAACGGCGTCGGTGAACTGCTCCCAGCCCTTTTTCTGGTGGCTGGCGGGCTCTTTGGCCCGCACCGTGAGCGTGGCGTTAAGCAGCAACACCCCCTGTTGGGCCCATCTATCGAGGTTGCCGTTGGGGGCCGGGGTAGTATCGGGTAAATCGGCGGCCAACTCCTTGAAAACATTCTGTAACGACGGGGGCGTGCGCACGCCCTCGGCTACCGAGAAGCTGAGGCCGTGGGCCTGGCCGCGGCCGTGGTAAGGATCCTGGCCCAGAATTACCACTTTCAGGGCATCAAACGGGCAGGCCTCAAAGGCATGAAATATTTGCGGACCGGGCGGAAATACTTCGGCCGTGGCATACTCACCCTTCACGAAGGCAATCAAGTGCTGGAAGTAGGCCTTCTCGAACTCGGGCGCCAGCACTTGGCGCCAGCTTTCTTCTATCTTAACCGACATACGAACCAGGATTATTTGTTAGTTTGAGGCAGCATTGCGGGTGCGGGCTGCGTTAGGGAAAGCAAGTAAACCAAATCCGGGCCCGTGCTGTTAGTTTTTTTCTCCTCTGCAACTCCGCCGTTATGAATACGACCACCACTCAGGGCGTAACCGTCAGCGTTATTACCAACTACCTACCCGACTATTCGAGCCCGGGTCAGGAGCACTACGTTTTCGCCTACAAAATTGATATCCGCAACAACAGCGAATATACCGTGAAGCTGCTGCGCCGCCACTGGTTTATTTCGGATGCCAATGGCGTAGTGCGCGAGGTGGAGGGAGAAGGCGTGGTGGGCCAGCAGCCGGTGCTCGAACCCGGCGAATCGCACCAGTACGTATCGGGCTGCAACCTGAAATCGGGCGTGGGCAAGATGCGGGGCACCTACCAGATGGAGCGCCTGATGGACGGCAACGAGTTCGACGTCGAAATTCCGGAGTTTACGCTAATCGTGCCTTACCGCCTGAATTAATTGTTCGACTCGGTTTTCAAACTGCTTTTAGCCGCCTCCGGGCGGCTTTTTTGTGGATTTATTTGGCGCACGACGTAGGGGCGGGGCTTGTCCTCGCCCACCGTTAAACGATTTCCACACGGGCTGTTCTGACGACGGGCAGGGACAAGACTCGCCCCTACGCGCTCCTAAACCGAACGGTTTCTACCTTTCCTGTTCCAACCTAACGCTCCGCAACCACGCTTTGCTTTTCCAGATTCTTAGCTACCTCCGTTTCCTGGGGCGCTCGGGCAACGCCCACGGGCTGCACTCGCCCTCCGTATTCGGCCTCTACACCCACGTAGTAAACCACTCGGGCCAGTTTGCCGCCTACGAGGCCGTAGAAGCCCGCCGCGCCGCCCTGCTCACCGACGACACGGCTATTACGGTGCGCGACTTCGGGGCGGGCTCGCGAGTGGCCGGGGCGGGCCGCACGCGCCGCCTGCGCGACATTGCCCGTACCGCCGCCAAGCCCCCAAAGCTGGGACAGCTGCTGTTTCGGCTCGTTAATCACTACCGGCCGCGCACCGTAGTCGAGTTGGGTACCTCGCTGGGCCTCACCACTGCCTACCTGGCTCTGGCCGACTCGCGGGCCCGGGTGCTTACCTTCGAGGGCTGCCCCACCACGGCCGCCGTTGCCCGCCAAACCTTCAGCGCCGTGGGTGCCGAAAACGTGGCCCTCATCGAAGGCAACCTCGACGATACCCTCGCTCCTGCCCTGGCGGCCCTGCCCGACCCCGTCGATTTCGCCTTTTTCGATGGCAACCACCGCTACGAACCCACGGTGCGCTACTTCGAGCAGCTCAACGCCCACCGCACCGACCACAGCGTTTTTGTGCTCGACGATATCCATTGGTCAGCCGAAATGGAACGTGCCTGGGAAGCCGTCCGCCAGCACCCCGACGTCACGCTCACCGTCGACCTGTTCTATATCGGCCTCGTCTTCTTCCGCCCCAGCCTGCCCCGCCAGCACTTCACCCTGCGCTTTGATAACCCGCTGGACAGGCTACTGGAGCTAAGCCGGGTATTTGGAGCGTAGGTAGTGAAAGAAGACGGCTGTCATCCTGACGAAGGAAGGAACTTAGCCCACGAATCCAACCGTTTGAAAAGGCTGGTTTGGTAGAGTAAGGTCCTTCCTCCGTCAGGATGACAGCCGTCTTTGTTCTTGCCCTGGCCGCGCTTACCGCACCGCCTCGCGCACCCGCGTCAGCTTCATCAACAAGTCTTCCAGCTGGTCCAAAGGCAACATGTTGGCACCGTCGGATTTGGCGGTGGCGGGCGTGGGGTGGGTTTCGATGAACAGGCCGTCGGCGCCCACGGCAATGGCGGCTTTGGCAATGGTTTCGATGAGCGCCGGTTGGCCACCTGTTACGCCGCTGCTCTGGTTGGGCCGCTGCAGCGAGTGGGTTACATCCATGATAACAGGTACGCCGAAGGCACGCATGGCGGGCAGGTTGCGGAAATCGACCACCAGATCGGAGTAGCCAAACGAGTTGCCGCGGTCGGTTAGCAGCACGTTGTTGTTGCCCGACTGGCGCACTTTGTCCACCGCGAACTGCATGGCCTCGCCGTTCAGAAACTGGCCTTTTTTCACGTTCACCACTTTGCCGGTTTGGGCAGCGGCTACGAGTAAATCGGTCTGTCGGCACAGGAAAGCCGGAATCTGCAGCACGTCCACGTACTCGGCGGCCATGGCAGCCTCGCCCGATTCGTGGATGTCGGTAACAGTGGGCACGCCGATTTGCTGGCTTACTTTCTGCAGAATCCGCAGGGCTTTTTCGTCGCCGATGCCGGTGTAGGAATCGAGGCGCGAGCGGTTGGCTTTGCGGTACGAACCTTTGAAAATGAACGGAATCTGGAGCTTGTCGGTGATGTGCTGGATGCGCTCGGCAATGCGCAGGGCCATATCCTCCCCTTCAATTACGCAGGGGCCGGCCATCAGAAAAAACTGACCGGAATTGGTATTGCGGAAGTGCGGCAGCACGTTGGCAAGAGCTTCTAGCATGGAGTTGGGGGATAGTAGGGTTTGGGTAACAGCACCGTTAGACGCAGGGACGAGCCCTGCCCCTAACGGTCCTTCTTTTTCAGGCAGATAAACAGCTCCCGGCCCTGGCGGGGCGGCAGCGAGTTGGTAGCAGCAGTGAAATGAGCGAAATCGAAGTAGGGCTCGAAGTAGGCACGGTACTCCTCGCGCGAACCGCCGAAAGGCGGGCCAGCCGGTGCAAATTCGGTATCGAAGAGCAAACCCACAAGCGTGCCACCGGGCCGCAACAGCTGGGCACATTGGCGGGCATAAGCGGGGCGCAAGGCAGGGTCGAGGGCGCAGAAAAAGGTTTGCTCCACGATGAGGTCGAAAGGCGGGACGGACTCCAGGGCAAAGAAATCGGCCAGCAGCAGGTGGGCCGCCGGGAAGCCCGGCACGCGGGCCTGTAGCGCCGCCAACGCCGCCGGAGCCAGGTCGGCGACCAGTACGTTGGGCCAGCCGGCGTCATGCAGATATTCGGCCTCGTAGCTGCGGCCGGCCCCTGGAATGAGGATGCGGCGGCCGTCGGGCAGCCCCAGTTGGTTGAAATATTCGCGCAGTGGGGGCGTTATAGCGCCTGCATCCCAGCCGGTCTGGCCGATTTCGTAACGCTGCTGCCAGTAGGCGGTATCGAGAGGCGGGTTGGGCGGCATTTCGTGGCGGGGTTGTACCTTCGGCACTTGCCGGGGTACCAAACTCCGTTATTTTTGCCTTAAAGGTACTACCGCGTCCGGACTGTCCGGACCTCCACCCAAACCCTTTCTGTATGGAACAAGATCAGAGCCCCGAACCAAAGAACAATAACCGCCTGCTACTGATTGGGGCCCTTATTCTGGTGCTGCTGGGTATCAACGGGTTTCTGTTTTATATGAACCAGCAGAAGAGCCAGCAGAACGAAAAGCTGCAGGCCGATGTGGTCAGCAAGGATGCCAAGCTCGAAGACCAGATCAAGCAGTATGAGGCCCTGAAAGCCGATTACGAGCGCCAGAGCCAAGAAGTGCAGGGCATGGGTCTGGCTAATGACTCGCTGGTAGCCAAGCTGGCCCAGATCAACTCCGACCTGCTCAAGCTGCGCTCCTTCCGGGCCAGCAGCTTCAGCGTAAGCGAGCAGCGCCGCTTCAAGCAACGGGCTGCTAACTTCGAAACCCAGCTGCGGAAGAAAGACGAGGAAATCGTCCAGCTCAAAGCTGATAACGAGGCCCTCTACACCGAAACTACCACGCTTAAGGAGCGCCAGAACAAGCTCACTGACACCATTTCGTCGGTGGTGCGCTCCAACCAGGAGCTGAGCCAGAAAGTAGCCGTGGCCTCGCGCCTGCAGTCCGAAAACATCCGCGTGAACGTGGTTAACAGCCGCGAAAAGGAAAAGGAAGACTCCGACAACGAGTTCAAGGCCAAGCGGGTTGAGAAGGTTAAAGTAACCTTCAACCTGGCCCGCAACGACGTATCGCCGAAGGAAACCAAGGAGATTATGATGCGTCTGATTGAGCCCGATGGCGCTGCTCTCTACAACCTGAGCACCGGCGGCGGCACCTTCATGATTGACGGCTCGGAGGCCTTCTACACAGCCAAGCAGGACATCGTGTACGACAATACCCGCCAGCCCGTCCAGTTCCTCTACGCCAAGGGTGCCGCTTACAAAACCGGCCTCCACACTGTAGAACTCTACGAAGGTGGCGTGCTGATTGGCAAGACGACATTCACGCTCAAGTAGGACCGCGGATTAGCACGGATTTTAACGGATTTCACGGATTTTGTAGCCGATTAAAAAAAGCCACCTCTTGCGAGGTGGCTTTTTATTTTTGGAGTTGTAGTAGGCTGAAAGCAGCTAACCGGGCCAGCTACAAAATCCGTGAAATCCGCTAAAATCCGTGCTAATCCGTGATCTGTGCTTCGAATTCGTCGAGCTTTTTGAGTGTAGCGGTAATGTCTTCAGTGAACATGGCGATGAGCGAGCCGGGCCGAGCGGTTTGCAGCACATGGTCCATGGCCTCCATCTCTTCTTCGATGTAAGTAATGGGAACGTTGGGAGCATCGAGGCGCAGGCCCTCGGTCATTAGGTCCTTGAGTTGCTGGGCCGTTTTGCCACGCAGGTCGCGGTCCTGGCGCAGGATCACCTCATCGAACACGCGGCCCACGATGCGGGCAAAAGCCAGCGTGTCTTCGTCGCGCCGGTCGCCGAGGCCCGAAATCACGCCTACTTTGTGGGTGGCTTCGGTAGCTTCGAGGAATTGAGCAAACTTCTCCATGCCGTGAGCATTGTGGGCATAATCCACAATCACCTCAAAATCAGGAAACTTATACACGTTCATGCGGCCGGGCGTTTTCACACCCGAGGGCACAAACGTGCGCAGGGCCTGCTTGATTTCGTCTTTGTCGAAGCCGTAGCAGTAGCAGGCCAGGGCAGCAGCCATAGAGTTTTCGATGTTGAAGCTGGCCCGCCCACCAAAGGTAATCGGGAACTCGGCGGCCCGGTCTATCCGCAGTTTGTAGCTGTTTTTGTAAATGGAAATATAGCCTTCCTCGTACACGGCTGCCAGGCCGCCATGCTCGGCATGCTCCCGGATGCGCGGGTTGTGCTCGTCCATGCTGAAGAGGGCCACCCGGCAATCGAGCTTCTCGCGCATGGCGTACACCAAGTCATCGTCGGCGTTGAGCACGGCCCAGCCGTTTTTGCGCACTGTGCGCGGCAGCACGCCCTTCACGGCCGCCATATCCTCCACGGTGTAGATATCACGCATGCCCAGGTGGTCGGCGGCCACGTTGGTTACCACGGCCACGTCGCAGGTATGGAAGCCCAGACCCGAGCGCAGCATACCACCGCGGGCCGTTTCGAGCACCGCAAAGTTCACCGTGGGGTCTTTGAGTACGAACTCAGCACTCTGCCCGCCAGTGCAGTCGCCGCTTTGCAGCTGCACGCCCTGAATATAAATGCCGTTGGTAGTAGTGTGCCCCACTTTGTAGCCTTTTGAGGCCACAATATGGGCCAGCAGTAGCGTAGTGGTAGTTTTGCCGTTGGTGCCGGTGACGGCAAAAATTGGAATCCGGGACTTGCTGCCGGCTGGAAACAGCATGTCTATGACCGGGGCGGCCACATTACGGGGCAGGCCCTGGGTGGGCGAAATGTGCATCCGGAAGCCCGGCGCGGCATTCACCTCAATAACTGCGCCGCGGGTTTCGTTCAGCGGGATGGCAATGTCGGAAGTCAGCAAATCGATGCCGCAGATATCGAGGCCCACAATGCCGGCCACGCGCTCGGCCATCAGCACGTTGTAGGGATGCACCAGGTCGGTTACGTCGGTAGCCGTGCCGCCGGTGCTGATGTTGGCCGTTGTTTTCAGGTACAGTTCCTCCCCTTCGGGCAACACCGACTCCAGCGTCAGACCGTGCGTGAGCAGTAAATCCTGGGTGTGCTGGTCGGCCTTGATGCTGGTGAGCACCTTTTCGTGACCGACGCCCCGGCGCGGGTCCTCGTTCACGATATCAATCAGCTCCTGCACGGTGTGCTGGCCGTCGCCGGTTACGGCAGCCGGGGTGCGCTTGGCGGCAGCAATCAGCTTGCCGTTCACTACCAGCATCCGGAAGTCGTGGCCCTGCACGAGCTGCTCCACAATCACGGCCCGCGAATGCTCGCGGGCGGCCTGGAAGCCATCCACGGCCTCTACCCAGCTCTTGATGCCAATGGTAGCGCCGCGGCCGTGGTTGCCATTAAGCGGCTTGGTTACGATGGGAAAGCCCAGCTCCTCGATGGCCTCGCGCAACTCATCTTCGGAGTACACCGTGGTGCCGTTGGGCACGGGCACGCCGGCCGCATCCAGCATGGCCTTGGTACGATTCTTATTGCCGGCCACCTCCACCGCGGCGTGCGAAGTGTAGCTGCTCGTAGTGGCCCAGATACGCTTCTGGTTCACGCCGTAGCCCAGCTGAATGATACTGCTGTTTTTGAGCTGGATGTAGGGGATGTTGCGCGAGGTGGCCTCCGATACGATGCTCCAGGTGCTGGGGCCAAAGAATTCTTCCTCCCGGATTTCATGCAGCTCCTCTACTGTACGCTCCACGCTCACTGGCCGGCCGTGGCAGATGTCATCCACGATTTGCACAGCGGCCTCGGCAGCCATGCGGCCCGCCCGCTCCTCCTGGTAAGCAAACACCACGAACTCCACGCCCGGCTCCTGTTCGGCCGGGTACGACTTCCCCCAGAACACGGGCATGCCCGCCGTGCGCTGCAGCGTCAGCGCCACATGCTGAATCACGTAGCCCAGCGGCTCACCATCGGTGAGCAGGGCGGCCGTGAGCGGGGGTTTCTTCAATATGGCCTTGTCCGCGTCGGAAGGTGGGGCATCGGTTAGCCGGGGCAGCAGCCCCGGCAGCTGCTCGGCCAGCATCGGCAGGCTGCTCGACCACTTATCGGCCAGCTCCTCCAAATCCACTTTCATTACAATCAAACGGTAATGCTTAACAGACCAGAAGCTGGGGCCGCGCATAGTGCGCAGGTTCACAATTTTCATAAAGAAGAAAGATGAAGGAAAACGGGTTGGTGCGCGGTTCTACGCAGGAACGGAATGTAGGGATAAAGCGCGGCTAAACCACAACGAGGCCACTAGATCCCGTACAATTTAAGCCCGCAGAGCCCCAACTTCCAACTTCCGGATAATTCTTGCAGCCAGATTTATTTCGGCGCAAAAAACCCCGATTGAAACGAATCAACCGGGGTTCAGGCAATGAAGTAAGAAGAGGTGACGGGCGGATTCGAACCGCCGTAGGAGGTTTTGCAGACCTCTACCTAGCCGCTCGGTCACGTCACCGGGAGGGCTTTGAGGATGCAAACATACGGCTTAATCTGACTTACGCCAAAGTCAGGCGGTCTTTTTCGGGCAAAATGCGGGTAAGTGATTGGCGACCTGCAGCTTCTTTTTCAGGATGACTGTCATTCTCCATCTGGCATCCGCTTGTCGAAGAATCTCCACCTCTTCATTGCAATAGCCATAGCTACCATTACAATACAGGTTTTTTGGCTTTGGCTTCGCTCAGAATGACTCTTACTTATAGTAAGCCCAAAAAAAGAGGCCCCGACTTGCGCCGGGGCCTCTCCTATTCACTTGTGGTAAGCGGTGAGGCTTACGACTCGTTGTCCATCATTTTGTCGCGCAGAGCCGACAGCGCATCGAGGTCACCGAGGGTCGATTTCTCGGCCGGGGTGGTCTTCTTCATGTCGCTGAGCTTGCCTTCGCCTTGTGGAGCAGCACCGGCAGCCGATGGCTTCTTCTTGGCGAACTTAGCCGAACGGCCTTCCTCTTCAGCCTGCTTGTTGTACACAGCCTGGTGCGAAAGTACCACGCGACGGTCATCCTTCGAGAACTCAATCACGCGGAATTCGAGCGACTCACCGTTCTCAGCCATCGAGCCATCCTCCTTCTGGAGCGACTTGGGGTAAGCGAAGCCTTCGATGCCGTAAGGCAACTCGAGCACCGCGCCGCGGTCGTTCTTGTCGATGATGGTGGCCGTGTGTACCGAACCGGGGGTGAACACCGTCTGGAACGTATCCCATGGGTTTTCCTCCAGCTGCTTGTGGCCCAGGGCCAGGCGACGGTTGCTCACGTCCAGTTCCAATACTACTACGTCCAGACGGTCGCCCACCTTCACCATTTCGGATGGGTGCTTGATCTTCTTGGTCCACGACAGGTCCGACACGTGCACGAGGCCGTCCACACCCTCTTCCAGCTCTACGAACAGGCCGAAGTTGGTCAGGTTGCGCACCAGGCCGTTGTGGTTGGTACCGATAGCATACTTCTCGGAGAAGTCGCCACGAGTCCATGGGTCTTCGCTGAGCTGCTTGATGCCGAGGCTCATCTTGCGGTCTTCGCGGTCGAGGGTCAGAATCTGCGCCTCTACTACGTCGCCCTGCTTGATGAAGTCCTGCGGGTTGCGCAGGTGCTGGCTCCAGCTCATTTCCGACACGTGGATCAGGCCCTCTACGCCGGGGATGATTTCCATGAACGCGCCATAGTCGGCTACGTTCACGATGCGGCCCTTCACCTTGGTGCCTACGCCCATGTCTTCGGGCAGCGAATCCCACGGATGCGGGGTCAGCTGCTTCAGGCCGAGGCTGATACGCTTCTTGGCTTCGTCGAAGTCGAGAACTACGATATTCAGTTTCTGATCCAACTGCAGAACCTCGCTCGGATGAGCAATGCGGCCCCACGAGATGTCGGTGATGTGCAGCAGACCGTCGACACCGCCGAGGTCGATGAACACGCCGAAGTTGGTCATGTTCTTGATAACGCCCTCCAGGATCTGGCCTTTCTCCAGGTTGTTGAGGATGGCTTCGCGCTGCTTCTCGAGGTCTTTCTCGATGAGCACCTTGTGCGATACCACTACGTTATCGAAAGCGGCGTTGATTTTCACCACTTTCACTTCCATGCGACGACCAACATAGATGTCGAAGTCACGGATGGGCTTCACGTCAATCTGCGAGCCGGGCAGGAAGGCCTCTACGCCGTCGAGGTCCATGATGAGGCCGCCTTTGGTGCGACGCTTCACCACGCCTTCGAGCACCGAATCATTCTCCAGAGCGTCGTAGATGGCTTTCCAGGCCTGCTTGATTTTAGCTTTCTTACGGCTCAGGATAAGCTGGCCGTTGGCGTTCTCCTGCTCCTCGATGAATACCTCCACCGTGTCGCCGGCCTTCAGGTCGGGCAGGTCGCGGAATTCGGACAGGGGTACCAGACCATCGGACTTGAAGCCGATGTTCAGGATCACGTCGCGGTCGGTCATGCCAACTACGGTGCCGGTTACTACTTCTTCTTCCTGAACGGTGGTGAGCGTACCGCTGTACATCTCTTCCATTTCGGCGCGCTGCTCGGAGGTATAGTTACCACCGAAGCCGCTAGCGTCCACGTTGTCCCAGTCGAAATTGTCAACTAATTCTACTTGCTCTGCCATGATATATTGCAGTGGCCCTGATGTACACGCCGGGAGCAGGGCCCACCTCCGCAACGCGTTTTTGCTTGATACCCAACGCTAAAGCGCCGGCCCGCCACCCTGGCAGGGCCGCAAAGATACGGAGTTTGGTGTAGGATTAAAAGGGCCCTTACTGCTTGGCTGTAAAGTTTCTGGTTTCTCCTGAAAAGCGGCGCAGTACCTCCGCCAAGCGGGTTAGGTCTGCATCCTGATAGCGCGCGGCTTCGATGGCCACATTGATGGCGTGTACATTCAGCAGCGCGGCTAACTCCTGCGGCTGATTCGTGGCAAGCGCCTGGCTAATTTCCTCCGCTTGCTGTCGCCAGACATAGGGATGAGCGGCGTTGACTTCAGGAAATACAATAGCCATTAACAAGCCCAGCAACCCAGTTTTTGGGGTTTCCTCTCTGCCGGACAGCCTCGTCAGCCGTTGCTCGATTGCAGCACAACACTCCAGTAACCTCTCCCCTCGCTCGCGGCTAAAAACATCATTCATAAAGACCTTATTCTGCTAACAGGCATTTCTATTTACCCTTTCAAACCTGAGGCAAGTATAACAATAAAGGCTGCCTGCTGTAACCGAGCTGCAACACAACCACTGTTGCCGGGTTGCTTACGACGCGGAAGCACTCAGAGCGCCCGCCAATCCCAACAGCGCCCTTTCCCACCGAAACCCCGAACTTGCCCGCATGTCTATTGCCGAAAACCTCCACCGCATTGAGCAGACCCTGGCCGGCACCAACGCCCGGCTGGTGGCCGTTACTAAAACCCACCCCGTAGCGCTGCTACAGGAAGCCTACGACGCCGGTAGCCGGCTGTTCGGCGAGAACCGGGCGCAGGAAATGGCCGCCAAGCAGCCCCAGCTACCCGCCGACGTGCAGTGGCACCTTATTGGGCAGCTGCAAACCAACAAGGTCAAGTACATTGCCAGCTTCGTGCACACCGTTCAGAGCGTGGACAGCCTGAAGTTAATGCTCGAAATGGAGAAGCAGGCCGCCAAACACGACCGGGTAATCGAGGGCCTGCTCCAGTTCCAGATTGCCGATGAGGACACCAAAACCGGCCTCACGCTGCCCGAAGCCGAAGAAATCCTCGGCTCCGAGGAGTACCGCGCCCTGCGCCACGTGCGCCTGACGGGCGTGATGGGCATTGCCACCAACACCGACGACGAGGACCAGGTGCGCCGGGAGTTCCGGCAGCTGCGCGGCTACTTCGACAAGCTTCGGGCCCTGTATTTCGCTGATGAGCCTGCTTTCCGCGAGGTGTCCATGGGCATGAGCGCCGACTACCCGCTGGCCGTGCGCGAAGGCAGCACCCTGGTTCGGGTGGGCAGCGCTATTTTTGGGCGCCGGTAGATTTGCACACAGTTATGCTGAGCGAAGGCGCAGCCGCAGTCGAAGCATCTTTACTGCAACAGTAACCCTGTCGTTGATTTTACCATTGCGGTAGAGATGCTTCGACTGCGGCTGCGCCTTCGCTCAGCATGACGAGGTATTACTGCCCGTTCATTACTCACCAAGAACCAATTCCAATGACTGCTAAAATTATCATCCAACTGGCGGCGCTGCTGGGCGCTTTGAGCGTGGGCATCGGGGCCTTTGCGGCGCACGGGCTGCGCAAGAGCCTGGAGGCGGCTGGGCGCTTCGAAACGTTTGAAACGGCCGTGCGGTACCAGTTTTTTCACACGCTGGCGCTGCTGGGCATTGGGTTGCTGCTGCTGATGCGGCCGGAACTGAAGAGCTTGGGCACCGTGGCGTGGCTGTGGCTGGGCGGCATCCTCGTGTTCAGCGGCTCGCTCTACGTGCTCTGCCTGACGGGCATTACCAAGCTCGGGGCCGTTACGCCCATCGGCGGCGTACTCTTCATTGCCGGCTGGATTATGCTGCTGCTGGCCGCCCGGCAGCTGTAGGGCTGAGCTAAGCTGATGGCTTTTAGCCTTTGGCTTTCGCTCTACCTTCTCAATCGAACAAGAAAAGGCGCTTCCCTGCGAGGGGAAGCGCCTTTTTTCACCTGGAAGAATTTGTCTTACGATTTCTTCTTGGCCTTGATTTTATTGTCATCCATCTTCAGCTTCGTTTTGCCGTCGGGGGCGCTCTGGTCTACCATCGACTCAATATTACCGGCGGGGGTAGTCTGCATAGAAGACGAGGCGGCACCGGCTTCTTTCACATCGCCGATAATGGCTACCATGGCGTTGCCGCCCACCGAGTTCGACTCGACGGTGAGCACCTTGTTTTGCATGCCATACTTGCCGGCCGTGTTGAACTTGGCCACCACCGTGCCCGACTTGCCGGGCATGATAGGCTCACGGCTCCACTCGGGCGTGGTGCAGCCGCAGGTAACACCGATGTTGGAGATGACCAGCGGCTGGGTACCCACGTTCTTGAACTTGAAGGTGTGGTCGACTACGGCACCCGTTGATACGGCCCCAAACTCGTATTTGGTTTCCTCAAACTGGATTTGCGGACCCGCCACTTTGGCCTGGGCGTTGGCCGGTTTCACAGATTGCGCCTGAGCGCTCAGGCCCATCACCGATAGCGACAGAGCCAGAAAAAGAACATTTTTCATAAGGCAAATGGGTAAATGACAGTGAAAAGTACGGAAAATTCTACCGAGGTGCACCAGCCAAGTTTCGGGCTAGTCTTGCTGATCCTTAACGCGGCCCATAGACGTTGAAGTTCATCGGACCATTCAGTATGACTTACTCGTCCTCGGCCGGGTCGCCGAGCAGCTTCTGGTTGAAATTAAGCAGAAACAGCTTCTCCGACGAGCGGGTGACGGCCGTGTAGAGCCAGCGGGCAAACTCGGAGTTCACCATGTCTTCCTTCAGGTAGCCGTGGTCGACAAAAACAGCCTGCCACTGGCCGCCCTGGGCTTTGTGGCAAGTGAGGGCGTAGGCGAACTTGACTTGCAGCGCGTTCAGGAAGGGGTCTTTGCGCAAAGCGGCACTCTTCTCTTTCTTGGTAGTAAGGTGGTTGTAATCTTCGCTGACGGCCTCGTAGAGGGCTTTGTTGCGGTCGGCGGGCAGGCCGGGGCTTTCGGTGTGCAGCGTGTCAAGCAGCAGCTTTACTTCCAGGTCGGGCTCGTCGGGGTAGTCCACGAGGCGCACGCGGGCATCGGCGAAGCGGAAGCCGAATTCCTCGGTGAGGCGGATGATTTTGACCACCTGCACGAAGTCGCCGTTGGCCAGGAAGCCGATGTCGGAATCCTTGGGCAGCCAGTAGTAGTTGTTGCGCACCACCATCAGGTAGTCGCCCGACTCAATCTCGTCTTCGGCCTCGAACAGGATGCGGCGGATGTACTGGTTGTACTGGTTGGCGTTTTTGTTGGAGCGGCAGATGATGGTGCTATTCTCGTAGCCGAAGTGCTTGTAGGCCCAACGCAGGCCGTCTTCGAGCTTGTCGGTGCCCATCGAGAAGATATCGGGGTAGCCTTTGGTGAAGAACTGGATGTTGGGCTCGGCCTGGCGCAGCTCCTCGCGCAGCACGGTGGCGTTCATCAGGATGCCCGACTTCTCGGCCTGGCGCATCACCTGGCGCAGCTCCACCGAGCCCACCTCGGCCCGGAACCGGTCGCGCAGCAGGTCGGGGTCGAGGGCGGGACTGAGCAGCTGGCCTACCGGAGGCAGCTGGGCAGTGTCGCCGATGAGCAGCAGGCGGTTTGACGTTTTTTCAAACACGTAGCTCATCAAGTCGTCGAGCAGGCCGGTCGAGCCAAAGGCCTTTTCGTCGGAAATCATCGAGGCTTCATCGACAATGAACAGTGTGTCCTGGGCGCGGTTGGGCTGGCGCTGAAACGTAAGGCCCTGGGCCGGCTGGCCGCTGGTCTGGCGGTAGATTTTCTTGTGAATGGTGCTGGCGGCCACGCCCGAGTAGGTGCCCATGACTTTGGCGGCGCGGCCGGTGGGGGCCATCAACACGTATTTGCGGCCCATCTGGTGCAGCCACTGCACCAGGGCGCTGACCACGGTGGTTTTGCCAGTGCCGGCGTAGCCCCGCAGCACAAACGCCTTACGGCCCGGCAAATCGTCCTTCAAAAACCCATCGAGCTGCTGAAACAGGGCAGCCTGGTCCTGGGTGGGCTCGAAGGGGAAATAGTCGCGGACGGAAGGAGTTCTGACACTTAGCATACTGTGCAAAGATACGGCATAGCCGTGCGGGGGCTACGGCAGCAGTACCGCGTCGATGGTTGCCCGGTAGGTGTACTTATTCCACAGCCGGAATCCTTGCTGAAGGGCGCGTTTCAGCCTTTTGCGCTCCTCCCGCCGCCAGCCTGGTATCCAAGGTTTAGTGTGAGGACCATGAAAGTCCATTTTCCCGTCCTGATTTATCTGGAAAATACCGTCGTTGAAATACAGCTTATCGAAAACCCGATTACGCACCGCACTCCTTCGGTCGCCATCGAACGGCACGCTTACTCCCGAGCCCACGTCGCTAAACGTACCCCAGATAGCCAAGCATTCCTTGGGCGGGCGCTTCTGCGACTGTTGTAGCCATTGCCACACACAGTCTAAATCAATCATGCGGGGCTGTTCTGCCTGAATATATATCTGAACGCCAAGCTTGGCAGCCAGTAGTCCGACCTCCTCGCTGGTTGTAAACAGAGGAATATTGCCTTGAGCGTCCGCCCAATATAGCTCCCGTTCGGGCTCATCAATCCACAGCGCGTAGCCATCCTGCTGCTGCCAGCGCAACCAACTCACGAAAAAACTTGCTGTCTCCTCCATAGTCAACTGGGCTCGATAACGGCCATGGTGGCCGTGGCTTTGGCAATCAGCTTGTCGTCGCACCACACCTCCGACTCGCAGAAGTGCAGGCGGCGGCCGGCTTTCAGCACCCAACCCACGGCCCGCAGGCGCTGGCCTACGCCAGGGTGCAGGTAGCTGGTTTTGAGCTCTACCGTAACTACGCCCGTGCCCTCGGGCACAAGCGTAACGGCCGCGAAACCGGCCACTAGGTCGGCCATGGTGGCCACCAGGCCGCCGTGGGCGAAGCCTGTGTGCTGCTGGTGCTGCTGCTGCAACGTCAGCTCAGCCTCGATGCGGCCGGGTTCGATTAGCGTGAGGTCGGCGCCGATGTGGTGCATGAAGTGCTGGCGGACCAGCTTGCGACGGATACGGGCTTGCAAGGCTTCGAGGGGTTCGGGAGTATTGGGGGTTATCATGGGGCAAAGGTGGGGTTTCGGCGGGTTGCGCGGCAGCTTCCGGGCGGCGGACGAACGAAATATCGGGCTGCCGAATGCGTTACTGCTTCATACTGTAGCTTTGCGTACTCTATGGATCTTCCTTCTACTGCCCCGTCTACTGAACTGCTGCAGGCCTATACCGGCCGGGCCCGGGTGCGGGTATGCGGCCTGCTCGTCCGCGAGGGCAACCTGCTGCTTACGGCCCACCGCGGCCTGCTGCCCGATGGGCTGCCGTTCTGGTCGCCGCCGGGCGGGGGCTGGCAGTTCGGCGAAACACTGCACCAAGGATTGCAGCGCGAGTTTGCAGAAGAAACCGGCCTGACTGTTTCAGTAGGCCGGTTTCTGCATCTGCACGAGTACCAGGACCCCACCTTGCAGGCGCTGGAGTTGTTTTTTGAGGTGCTGCCGCTCGATGCCACCGCCGTACCCCGCCTCGGTCGCGACCCCGAGCATGGCCCCGACGAGCAGCTGCTGACGCACTTGGAGTTTGTATCGCCGCGGCAGCTGGGCCAGCTGCTGCCCCGGCAGGTACACCCGGTGTTGCGCGACCTCATCAGCTCCGACGACGTGTTCATCCCGCAAATCCGGTTTAAGTAAAACCCGGCCCGTTGTACCTTTAAGGGCCGGAACGCTGCCTGGCACGCACTGGCCCTTTTTATTTCCCCTCTCCCCTTCTGTTGCCCATGTCGTCTTCTGCTGCTGCTGCTCCTGCTTCTTTGGCCCCGGCGGCCCTGCACCGCCTGCGCGACGAAACATTGGACCCCGAGCAGCTGGCAGCTTACAACCTCTACATCACGGCCGGCCCGGCCGGACTGCGCCTGGGCGTAGCCGATGCGCGGCGCAATAAGTTTCTGGTTCTCGAAGAGTACGCCGCCCCCGGGCCCGGCCTCAGCTACGCCCAGCAGTTGGCGGCGCTGGCCGCCGAGCACGACCTGCTGGGCCGTACCGGCTGGCACCGGGTGCGCCTGGCCGTGCACAACCGGGCCTTCACGCTGCTGCCCGCCGCCCTGTTCCGCTCCGGCGACGAAACCGCTTACCTGGGCCTGCATCATGCGCTGAACCCCGAGCACGAGTCGGTACACGCCTATGCCCACGGCGGCCTGGACATTGTGAGCTTGTTTGCGGCTGACCGGGGCCTGACCGGCTGGTTTGGGCAAGCCTACCCCGCCGGCCGTCTCGTACACCGCACCAGCGCCCTGCTGCAGGGTGTAGCGCAACAGAGCGAGGCCAGCGGGGCCAGCCGCATCTACCTCAGCATCGGTCCCGGCCAGCTAACGGTACTCGTGATGCAGGGCAAGCAGCCGCTGCTTTGCAATGTGTACCCCTTCAGCACGCCCGAAGACCTGATTTACTATGTTATCCTGGTGATGCAGGAGTTGCAGCTCGACCCCGACCAAGACCCGGTCGTCATCTGGGGTGATTTAATGCATGATTCGGAGCTGTTCACGATGCTGCGCAAGTATATCCGCCACCTGCGTTTCGGCAACCGCCCCTTCGATTTGGGCTACAGCTACCGCCTCAACGACCTGTTCGAGTATCGCTACTTCGAGCTATTTGCCCTGCACCTCTGCGAATAGGTGAGATGGTGAGCTAATGAAATAATGCGTTGATATTCGAGCGGCCAGACGGCGCAAATAGCGCAAATGGGTTCCCCAACATCAACGCACCATTTTACCAGCTCACCATTTCACCTCTAACCACCTCACCACCCATGCGCATCGCCCTGTTTCCTGGCTCTTTCGACCCGTTCACCAACGGCCACCTCGACGTAGTACGCCGGGGTACTGCGCTGTTTGATAAAGTCATTATTGCCATCGGCAACAACAGCAGCAAGCAGCGCTACCTGCCGGTGGGGCAGATGATAGAGCTGATTGAAGGCGTTTTTCACGACGAGCCCCGGGTATCGGTACGGGAATACCAGGGCCTGACGGCCGATTTCGCCCGCGAGGTGGAAGCCCGGTTTCTGCTGCGCGGCCTGCGCAACACCACCGACTTCGAGTACGAAAACACCATTGCCCAGGCCAACCGCCACATCAACCCAGCCCTCGAAACCGTTTTTCTCATCACCTCGCCCACGCTGGCCGCCATCAGCAGCACCATCATCCGCGAAATCCACCGCTTCGGCGGCAACATCGACGATTTCGTGCCCTTCGCCCTGCCGCAGCCCAAGTCTGAGTTGAAGTAATCGTTGACAGAAAAAGCCGCTGCATTCCCCTTATAAGGAGGAATGCAGCGGCTTTTTCTGTCAACGGTTATCTATTCGGCTTGCCTGCTAGCGCCGGGCTACTACGCGCATGCCGATGAGTTCGGTGCTGTTGCCGGGGCTCATAACGGGCAGCACCAGGTAGTCGGGCGAAGTCAGGCTTAGATTGGCATCACGCAGCAGGTTGTCTTCATCGACGCCGAGCAGCACAATGTCGCGCACTTTGCGGCTGCTGGCGTCGAAGGTCACAACCAGCGTGGTGCCGTTGCGCTCAAAGGTATTAATCCAGTCCTGGCCCCGGGTAGCCTTCATCTGGGTGGCCGTAGGGTCCAGACCAATGGCCTGTTCGCGCGTTTCCTTGGGGGCACCGAGCGTGCGACGCAGCTGGTCGATATTACGACCCACCAGGGCCGGCACATCGACTACGGCAGTGCTGCCGCTTTCGGCAGTGCTGGCAGAGGGGCTGCTCCGTTCGCCGGCCACCTGCGAGCCGCTGCAGGCAGTAGTGAGGGCAGCGAGAAAGGCCAGGGCAACGTATAGATTTGGGCGCATGAGTAACGGGTTTAGGCTAAAGCTAAGAAGTTTTTTCGGGGCTTGGCGCAATCTGGCCCGCCATTTTGCTCAGGTAATGGCGCACCACCAGCGCAATGCTGGCATACGATTCGTCGAGTACGCTGAGCGCCTCCTGGGGCGTCATCCAGCGCACTTCTTCAATATACTCCTCCGCCTGCGGCTTCATCAGCGTGTCGTCGAGGCAGGGCATGGTATACCAGTTGGTTTTCTTGAGGATTTTGTTGCCGTTGTAGGCGTAGGAGTGCCAGGTACTGGGCAGCTTTTCGCCCAGCTCAATCTTTACATTACACTCCTCCTCCACTTCGCGCAACGCACCCAGGGCCGGGTCTTCGTCCTTCTTGAGCTTACCCTTAGGCAAATCCCACTTGCCGAGGCGGAAAATCATGAGCACCATGCCGTCCTTTTCCACCAGTCCGCCGGCCGCTTTCACGATGCGGAACTGGTCTTTGAGGTGCAGGATGAGCCGCTTTTTCTTGCGGGCCAGCAGCGTCATAGAGGTCAGCTTTTTCAGCTTCTTCACCTCCATTAGCCGCAGCAACCGGTCAACGAACCCATCGGTTACGTCGCGCACCAGCACATCGCCAATCAGGTCCTTCGACGAAAACTCGTCCTCCGGATTCAGAATCAGGTCGTACTTATGCTTGTAAATCTTTTCGCTGTTTTTTTTAATAATCAGCGGAATGTCGTTGATGAAAACGTTCATCTCGGCGGGGTGAGCAGGAGGCAAGTGAAAACGAAAGCGACTGGCTGCAAAGCACAGCATATTTCTCCGGAAACGAAAAGGTTGCCGGGCCGGGCAAGATACGCGAAGCAGGCGGTTGGGTTCGCAAGAAGCGAAATAGGGAGCTGGTAGAATGATGGGGGAAAGTTCAGTGGCGCTGCTTGCGCTACTTGTGCCGTAAGCGCCCCAGGACATCAACTCCCTGTTTCACCACTTCCTACCTTCGCCCCATGAAAAAAATCGGCCTGCTTTCCGACACCCACAGCTACCTCGACGACCGGATACTGCACCATTTGCGCGGCTGCGACGAAATATGGCACGCCGGCGACTTTGGCAACGCGGCCGTTGTGGAGCAGCTGGAGCAGCTGGCGCCGCTGCGGGGCGTGTATGGCAACATTGATGGGCGCGACGTGCGCCTGAGCCAGCCGCTGGTGCAGAGCTTCGAGCTCGAGGGCCTGCGGGTGCTCATGACGCACATTGGCGGCTACCCCGGCCACTACAGCCCCGCTGGGCGCGCCCTGGTAGCGCAGCACCGGCCGGGCCTGTTCATCAGCGGCCACTCGCACATCCTCAAAGTAATGCCCGACAAGGCCCGCCAGTTGCTGCACCTCAACCCCGGTGCGGCCGGCCGCCACGGGTTTCATCAGGTGCGTACGCTACTGCTTTTTGAGGTGGCTGGTGGCAAAGTGCAGCAGTTGCAGGCCGTGGAACTAGGCAGCCGCGGGAAGGGCGAATGAGCCCTGTCAACCCAAAAAGTGCCTTCCCTGACGTAGAGAAGGCACTTTGAAAAGGCTGGCTAGCAAACCCACCGACACCGGGATACGGGCAGCCAGAGGCGGCGCGGGTTAGGCGGCGGCTTCGGTTTTGGCTTCGCTCTTCTGGCCGAAGCGCGACTTCAGCTCGTCGAGGTCCACGTTCTTCAGAACGGGGGTCAACAGGAGTTGCTTGATGATGCGCTGCTTGTTGTTGGCGCGGGCAATGTTCTTGCGGTGCTTCCGCTTCAGACGGGTAACGCTCATTTTTTCCGGGTCGGTTAAGTCTTTCGGTAATTGAGGGGCAAAAGTAACGACTAAATTTGACACCCGAAAACCTTTCGCTGATTTTACCCTTACTACCTCCCATGACCCACCCCCTTATCGACCTGCGCTCCGACACCGTTACCCGCCCCACGCCCGCCATGCTGGAGGCCATGTTCCAGGCCCCGGTCGGCGACGACGTGTATGGCGAAGACCCCACCGTGCGGGCCCTGGAGGCCGAAACGGCCGCCCGCTTCGGCCTCGAAGCCGGCCTGTTCTGCCCCTCGGGCACCATGACCAATCAGGTCGCCATCAAGGCCCACACCGAGCCCATGAGCGAGGTTATTTGCGAGCAGACTTCGCACATCTATTTGTGGGAAGTGGGCGGCATTGCCTTCCATTCGGGCGCTTCGGTGGCCCTGTTGGCCGGCGACCGGGGCCGCCTGACGGCCGCGCAGGTGGAGGCCGCCATCCGCCCCGAGAATGTGCACTACCCCATCACCCGCCTGATTTCCCTCGAAAACACCCACAACCGGGGCGGCGGCAGCTGCTACGCCCTACCCGAGTTGGCGGCAGTGGCCGAAGTAGCCCACCGCCACCGCCTGCCCCTGCACCTGGATGGGGCCCGGGTGTTCAACGCTCTGGTAGCCACCGGCCAGGATGGCCGCGAGTACGGCCGCCTGTTCGATACTATTTCGGTGTGCCTGAGCAAGGGACTGGGCGCGCCGGTGGGCTCGGTACTGCTGGGCTCCAAGGCGTTTATTGCCAAGTGCCAGCGGATTCGCAAGGTAATGGGCGGCGGCATGCGGCAGGCCGGCTACCTGGCCGCCGCGGGCCTCTACGCCCTCGAGCACAACGTTGCGCGCCTCGCCGACGACCACCGCCGCGCCCGGCAGCTGGCCGACATGCTCACGGCCCGCTCCTACGTGACCGAGGTGCTGCCCGTCGAAACCAACCTTGTTATATTCCGCCTCGCCGATGCCATGCCCGCCGAGCATTTTCTGGCGCACCTGGAGCAGCGCGGTATCCGGGCCTCCTCGTTCGGCCCCCAGCTCATCCGCTTCGTTACGCACCTTGATGTGGACGACGCCATGCTGACGCGGGTAGAAGCGGCCCTGGCCGAGTTGTAGGACGGAAGCGGCAGCCGCTCAACTCCGTTTCGCGCTACGATTCCTTGATTCGTTTTGAATTTGCGTCTTTTACTGAAATCCTTTTCCCTCTTTTTCTGCATGGAGTTATATAATACCCTGACGTTGCTATTGGTCATAGCGGCAGCTTTCGGTTACATCAATCACCGTTTCCTGCGGCTGCCTTCCACCATCGGCCTGATGATTCTGGCCCTTGTTTCCTCGATGGTGGCCATTGGGCTGGGCCGGCTGGGGGTGCATTGGGTGCTCACGGCCAGCCAGCTCGTGCGCAGCATCGATTTCCATAAGGTGCTGATGGAAGTGATGCTGAGCTTCCTGCTGTTTGCCGGCGCGCTGCACGTCGATGTGCGTACGCTGGGCAAGGAGCGCGGGGCGGTGGCGGCCATGGCCGTCATCGGGACGCTGCTCTCGACGCTGCTCGTGGCCACGGGCATGTACTACCTGCTGCCGCTGATGGGCTTCCCGACGCCCTACATCTATTGCCTGCTGTTCGGGGCCCTGATTTCGCCCACCGACCCGATTGCCGTGATGGGCATTCTCAAGCAGGCACGCATCAGCAAAAACCTGGAAATCAAGATTGTGGGCGAGTCGCTGTTTAACGACGGCATTGCCGTGGTGGTGTTCATCAGCCTCTACGAAATTGCCGTGTATGGCACCGACAAGGCCACGGCCTCGTTTATCGGCGAGCTGTTTTTGCGCGAGGCGGTGGGCGGAATCATTCTGGGTGTGCTGCTGGGCTACGCCGCCTACTGGGCCCTGCGCACCATCGATAACTACAAGATTGAGGTACTCATTACGCTGGCCCTGGTGATGGGCGGCACGGCCCTGGCCTCATCCTGGCATACCTCGGGGCCGCTGGCTATTGTGGTAGCGGGCCTGATTGTGGGTGATAAGGGCCGGGCAAAGGGCATGTCGGACCTGACGCGTGAGTACCTCGACAAGTTCTGGGAAATGCTCGACGAAATCCTGAACGCGGTGCTCTTCGTACTTATCGGCCTTGAAATGCTGGTACTCGACATCAGCAACTCGGTGCTGCTGGTGGGCGTGGTGGCCATTGTGCTCACGCTGCTGGCCCGCTTTATCTCGGTGGCGCTGCCGCTGAGCTTTCTGCGCCGCTACACCGATTTCAACGGGCCCACGTTGCGGGTGCTCAGTTGGGGCGGTTTGCGGGGCGGTATTTCGGTAGCGCTGGCTTTGTCGCTGCCCGCCACTATGCCCCGCGACCTGATTGTCGGCATCACTTACGTGGTCGTCGTGTTCAGCATCATCGTGCAGGGCCTCACCATCGGGCCGCTGGTCAAGAAACTTGGCCTTAGCACCGAGCCCGAGCCAGGGATGCACTAATTTCCAAGCTGTTAGCTGACAGCTTTCATTCAACAGAAGTGGCTAACAGCTTACCAATGAATCTATTCGTTATCGGCGACGTGCATGGGTGCTCCCACACCTTCCGGGCGGTGTTGCGGCACTGGCAGCCGGAGCAGGAATTGCTGGTGCAGGTGGGCGACCTGGTAGACCGGGGCCACGGCGTGCCCGATTGCGTAACGCTGGCCCGCGAGCTGGAAGCGGCCCACCCCGACCGCACGGTGTTTCTGCTGGGCAACCATGAACATGCCATGATGCGCCACTACGGCCCCCACGGCCCCCACCGGCCGTGGCTGAGTTGGGGCGGCCAGACGACCGTGGATCAGTACCGGGGGCGGCCCCAGCTTCTGCGCGAACACCTGGCCTGGCTGCACGAGAGGCCCCTATTCTGGACCAACGACCAGGTAGTGGTCAGCCACGCCGGTTTTGCCGGCACGCCCACGCCCCTGGAGCCCGACGACCCCAACGGCGTGCTGTGGCGGCGCGGGCCGCTGCTGGCGCTGGAGAATCGCCGCCAGGTGGTGGGGCACACGCCCACCCCGGATGGGAAAATCCTGCTCGACTCGCTTACCAACGCGCTGTACGTCGACACCGGAGCCTACCTGAACCGGGGCCTGATTGGCGTGCGCCTCTCGGCAGCCGGCGAGGTATTGGCCGAATTTGCGGTACCCACCTCGCCGCTTGATATCGACTTGGAATAGCCGTCGGTTACCTTTTGCCCTATGCCTACTCCCTCGCCCGAAGCCGCCCTGCGCTACCTGTGCGCCGCCGACCCGGTGCTGGCCCGCCTGATTGACGCCGGCCGGCCCATTGCCCCCGCTGCCCACGAAGACCTGTACCTGGGCCTGCTACGGGCCATCGTGAGCCAGCAGATTTCGACCAAGGCCGCGGCAGCTATCTGGCGCAAATTCCAAGCGCTATTCGGGCCCGAGGGCTACCCCGAGCCGGCGGCGCTGCTGGCGTTTTCCGACGAGGAGCTGCGCACGGCCGGCCTCTCGCACCAGAAAGCCGGCTATCTGCGCGCCATTGCCAATTTTTACCTGCGCGATGAGCTCAACCACGCCCGTCTCAGCCAGCTGGATGAAGAGGAATTAACCCGGCATCTCACCCAAATAAAAGGCGTAGGCCGCTGGACCGCCCAGATGCTGTGCATGTTCGCGCTGGACATGCCCGACGTATTCCCGGAAGGCGACCTGGGCATCCAGAACGCCATGCGCCGCCACTACGGCCTCGAAGAAACCGGCCGCGCCCTGTTGCGCCGCCTCACCGCGCTGGCCGAGCCCTGGCGCCCCCACCGCACTCTGGCCAGCAAGTACCTTTGGCAGTCGTTGGATTGAGGCGGTGAGTGAAGTAAAAAGTCACTCATTCGCCATTGCGGCGGGCGTCGCGGATGCCGAGAGCAATGGCGACAAAGGTGGACAGTAGCGGCACAAAGAAGCCGAACAGCAGCCAGGGCCAGAACCGCCGCCCATACATGTGGGCAATGTAGACGGTAATCAGCGCCGAAATCAGGCAGACGGGCAGGGCAAACAGCAGGTTATCAATAATTCCCATGAAGAAACGGGGCGGTGATTACGGGTTATTGATAAGCAACCGGAATCTGGGCCAGCTGTTCGGCTAGCTGCCAATTGGCGGGCGCCAGGTTGGGATAAAACAAGCCAGCCCCGGCCGCCAGCCACTGCGCCCGATACTGCCGGGCGGCGGTGGGCGTAGCGTCGTGGTAGCCAAACTCGGCTCCGCAACAACCGCACAGCGTATGGTCGGGCGTGTGCCCATCGGGTCCCCAGGGCGACTCATCGTAATCGAGGCCGCACACGCGGCAGAACCACAGCGGCATGGTGCGGGGCCGCTAGGCCTTCTTCAGAAACTCGGTTTTCAGCACCATGGTGCTGCCACCAGCCCGGCCCTCTACTTCGGCAGGGCTGTTGGTGAGGCGGATGTTCTTGACCACCGTGCCGCGCTTGAGCGTGAGCGACGAACCCTTCACTTTCAGGTCCTTAATCAGCGTCACCGAGTCGCCCTCGGCAAGCAGGTTGCCGTTGCTGTCTTTTACATCCATAGCCTTGGGGCTGAGCTGTTAGCTGGCATACTGACTGCCAGTTTTTTAGATTCAGAAAGTGTAGAAGCTATGCGGTTTTACTTGTTCCGGAAAAGCGGGCAACGAGCGTGGTGCTACGAAGCCGTAGGGCAATTCGTGGCACCACTCCGTTCAACGAGCCAGCTACAAAATCCGTGAAATCCGCTAGAATCCGTGCTAATCCGTGATCAGACGTTGAAGCGGAAGTGCATGATGTCGCCATCCTGCACCACGTACTCCTTGCCTTCCACAGCCATTTTACCGGCTTCCTTGATTTTGGCTTCCGTCTTGTACTGCTGGTAATCGGGCAGTTTGATTACCTCGGCCCGGATGAAACCCTTCTCAAAATCGGAGTGGATGACGCCGGCGGCGGCGGGGGCTTTGTCGCCCCGGTGCACCGTCCAGGCCCGTACTTCCTGCACACCGGCCGTGAAGTAGGTAATCAGGTTGAGCAGCGAGTAGGAAGCGCGGATGAGGCGGTTGAGGCCCGACTCGGTGAGGCCGTACTCGCCCAGGAACATTTCTTTTTCCTCGGGGTCTTCCATTTCGGCAATCTGCGACTCGATGGCGGCCGACACCAGCACCACTTCGGCACCCTCCTGGGCCACGTGGGCCTGCAGGGCCGCCACGTGGGCATTGCCATTCTGGATGCTGCCTTCGTCTACGTTGGCCACGTAAATCACGGGCTTAATGGTGAGCAGCTGCAAATCGGCCACTGCCTCCAGCTCCTCGGGCGTAACGTCGAGGGCGCGGGCGTTCTGGCCGGCCTCCAGGGCATCCTTGAACCGTTGCAGCACCACCACTTCCTTCTTGGCGGCCGCATCGCCGCTCTTAGCCGAGCGTTCCGACTTAGCCAGCTTCTTATCAACGCTCTCCAGATCCTTGATCTGCAGCTCGGTGTCGATTACGTCCTTGTCAAACACCGGATCGACGCCGCCGGCCACGTGCACGATGTTCTCATCATCGAAGCAGCGCACGACGTGGATAATGGCGTCGACCTCGCGGATGTTGGCCAGGAATTTATTGCCCAGGCCTTCGCCCTTGCTGGCGCCTTTCACGAGGCCGGCAATATCGACGAACTCGATAATGGTGGGCAGCACCCGCTTGGGGTTTACCAACTCCTCCAGAATCCGCAGCCGCTCGTCGGGCACCGTAATCACGCCCACGTTGGGCTCGATGGTGCAGAACGGGTAGTTGGCCGATTCGGCTTTGGCGTTGGAAAGGGCGTTGAAAAGCGTGGATTTGCCAACATTCGGCAGGCCGACGATACCGCAGCGGAGACCCATTGTATTTGGTTGAAATGAAGAAGTAGAAAGTAAAAATTGCCCCGGCAGGCTGCCTGGCAATTCAGGGGGCAAAGGTACGGGGCTTTTCCAAGGAAAGCACGCGCCAGCCCAAACGAGCCGGCCACAAACCAGCAGCGCGCGCCCAAGCCGAAGCCGGGCGCGCGCTGTGGTAAGCGGGTAGTAGGTAAAGCTTGTTTCGGTAGGCGCAGGGCTATGAGTGGGGGCTAATAAGTCGCGTCGGGGCTGTTGTAGCTGTTGCCGTCGTTGTTTTCGCGGTTATCCCGGTTGTCGCGCTCCTCGTAGGCGGGGCGCGGGCGGTCGAGCTCGGCCACTTCCTCGGCCGTCAGCAATTCCTCGCGCACGTACTCTACTGCATCCTGCAGGGCATCTACGAACTTAAGAAAGTCTTCCTTGTAGAGGAAAATCTTGTGCTTTTCGTAGGAAAAAGTATCGTCGTCGCGCAGGCGGCGTTTGCTTTCCGTGATGGTCAGATAATAGTCCTGCCCGCGGGTGGCTTTCACGTCGAAAAAGTACGTGCGCTTGCCGGCTTTAATGCGTTGGGAGTAAATTTCTTCTTGTTCGTAGCGGTCTTCCACTGGCCTTTCCGTTAAAGTTTGGTTTTTCTAAGATGATTGAAGTTGAATGCAAAATACGCAGTTACCAGAATATTAGGAAGTTTTGCGGCCAAAATTTTCTTATTGCAGGACAATAGTTGAGAAAATAGCTTTTAAATTGATTTATACCATGATTTGCGTCAGCGCTATTCAGATTGTCTGGGGCGTGAAAACAAGATTATAACGAGTACTCTTGCCGAACACCGGACCGGTCCGCACCCCGTTGCAGGGGTGGTGGCGACGCCTGCCCCCGATTCGGCCGTATCTTGCTCTTCCTCCTGCTTCCCTCCTCCCAGCTATGGCCCAACCGCTCGATTTAGCCGCCGTCCGCTCCTTTACCAACCTCGAATTTCTGGCCCGCCAGCTGGTGGAGGGCTTCATTACGGGCCTGCACCAGTCGCCCTATCATGGGTTTTCGGTCGAGTTTTCGGAGCACCGTCTCTACAACCCCGGCGAAAGCACCCGCCACCTCGACTGGAAGGTATTTGCCCGCACCGACAAGCTGTTTGTGAAGCGCTATGAGGAGGAAACTAACCTACGCTGCCACCTGCTGCTCGATGTGAGCCCGAGCATGTACTACCCCGCTCCCGGCCACGACAAGCTGCACTTCTCGGTGCTGTGCGCAGCGGCCCTTACCACCCTGCTACAAAAGCAGCGCGACGCCGTGGGCCTCGTTACGTTTGCCGATACCGTGGAACTGCAGACACCGGTGCGCTCGACCAGCACCCACCGCCACACGCTGCTGCTCACGCTGCAACAGCTGCTGGAGCGGCCCGCCGCCCCGGGCCGGGCCCGCACCGATGTAGCGGGCGTCATCCACACCATAGCCCAGCAAATCCCGAAACGCTCGTTGGTCGTGTTGTTTTCCGATATGCTGGGCCGCGCCCCCGAGGAGCAGGACGAGATGCTGGCCGCGCTGCAACACCTGCGCCATCAGCACCACGAAGTACTGCTGTTCCACGTGATGGACCGCGCCACCGAGGCCGATTTTAACTTCCAGGACCGCCCCTACCTGTTCGAAGACCTCGAAACCGGCCAGACCCTCAAGCTACAGCCCAACCAGGTGCGCGAGCAGTACCAGGCCGCTATGCGCCGCTACGAGCAGGAGTTAGCGCTGCGCTGCGGCCAGTACAAAATCGACTTCGTACCGGTTGATATCCGCGAGCCGTTCGACAAAGTGCTGTATGCCTACCTGATAAAGCGTGGCAAGGTGCGGGGCTAAAACAAATGATTATTCTGATTAGGAGTCTCGCGTAGCAACTTGGAACTATACATGCTGAAAGCAGGGTGGCTATTGTCAACTATGACCACCATCTACATTGCCCGCGCCTATAACCGGTCATGGTGGTGGGTTGTACCTGCCGTGACGTTACCTCTTCTCTCTACCCTGCTCATCATCTTAGCTGTCATACCCGAAAGCCGCCGCCGGGAACGAGTGTATGACGCCCAGTGCGCAACGGAGCGGGTGGCCCGGCAAGCACTGACAAAGGCTTTAACTGAAGAGGCATCCCCTTCTGCTGTCAGTACCGGAGCACTGGCAGCAGAAGGGGATGCCTCTTCAGTTTCCTGAACTTGGTTTACCGCCTGCCTAGCTCGCGTAGGTGGGCTACGTGGGAGGCTACGGCATAGCGCATTTTGGGGTACTCGTTGTACTCCACATTGAACTCGGTGCACATCTGGCGGATGATTTTGTTGAGGGCCGGGTAGTGCACGTGCGAGATGTTGGGGAACAGGTGGTGCTCAACCTGGAAGTTGAGCCCGCCCACGAGCCAGCTGATGAGCTTGCTGTCGGTGGCGAAGTTGGCGGTAGTGCGGATCTGGTGGATGGCCCACTCGTCCTCGATTTTGCGGGTGGTTTCGTGGGGCACCACGAAAGATGTTTGCTCAACGGTGTGGGCCAACTGGAATACGATGCTAAGCGTGAAGCCGGCCACCGCCGCAAATACGAGGAAGCCCACCAGCCAGCTCACAATACCGACCGTGTAAATTGGCAGAACCACGAACAGGACCAAATGCAGCGCTTTGAAGCCCCAGAATACGCCTTCGTCGGAAGCCGTCATTTTCTTGATGGCTATGTCGCCGATTTTGCCCTTGAAGTACTTCTGGTAATCCATGAAGAAGATCCAGGCGATGAACAGCAGAGCGTAGAAAAACCAGAAGTACAGGTGCTGGAAGCGGTGCAACAACCGGCGCGGCTGCTCGGGGCTTAGGCGCAACCAAGGCTGCGCATCGAGGTCGTCATCTACACCCTCCACGTTGGTGTACATGTGGTGGATGAGGTTGTGCTTGTTGTGCCACATGAAGGAGTTGCCGCCCAGCACGTTGAGCGTAAAGGAGGCAAACTGATTCATCCACTTACGCTTGCTGAACGAACCGTGGGCGCCGTCATGCATCACGTTGAAGCCGATGGCCGCACCCAACAGGCCTAGCACCACGGCCTCGATAATGCCCAGCAAAGCAGGCGGCGTCCAGAACACGAGGTGTAGGTAAACGCCAACGAAGGCACCAGTGAGCAGCAGGGCCTTAAAGAACAGGGTCTTGCCACCGGTAGTACTTTTACCGGCCTCGGCAAAATAGTCGGCCGTGCGCCGCTTCAGTTCCTGGTGGAAGGAACGGGAAGCCGCAAATTTGGGGGCGTGCATGGATGTGGGGTGGTGAGGAGGAAATGAGGTTCCGAATTGTTGCCCTACTCGTTGGCGGGAACAAAGCTGGTCGGGTTGGGCGGTACCACAAGGGGCTACAGCCACGACTACAAAGATACAGCCAAGCAGTACGCTTATTCTGATTCGGCCTGCAAAGCCCGGTATTTTACACAACGTCCGGCTCCATTAGGGCGGCAGCATAAAAAGCCACGCAAAAGTCCGCGCCCCCCAACTAGGGGCAACCGGCACAGGGGCCGGCGCTTGCCTGGTTCAGGTGCCACGGACTTTTGCGCGATTTAGCGCTCGTGCTCCTAGCGGGCGGCCAGGGCCGGGTTGCCACCGACCGGCAGGCCTGGCTTCAGCAGGCCGTTCATGGCCGAAAATGGCACAAACACGCTGATTTGCCCATATACATACGCGGCAATTTCATAGGGCAGGTACACGAACACGGCGCCGCCGCTGGTCAGGTACACGTTGCGGGTAACGGGCAACGTTTTCACCGATAGGGTTTTCGACAGCGGCTCGTTGGCGCCCAGGCCCAGGCTGGGGCGGGCGTACTGGCCGAGCAGCTTTTCCAGCTTAGCCTTGGCACTGGCCTGGAAAATATCGTCGTAGCGCAACGACTTACCGGTGCGGGTGTCGTAGCTCTGCACGTAGGTGCCATAGATGCCGTGGGCCCCACCCGAGTAGTCGTAGCCGAAGAAACCCATGCTTAGCAGGTCGCCTTCGTTCCAGAGCACGTAGGTGTTCACTTCCTGCTCGTAGGCCAGGCTTTCGAGCGGGCGGTACTCCCCGGACTTATCCTTGGCGGCAGCCACCAGGAGCGGGGTAGCGTCGGAGCGGTAGTCTCGGGTGAAGGCACGCAGCTGCTCGTGCCAGATGGAGTCGAGGGCTGGGACGGGCGCGGTATCGAGCGTATCGCCGTGCAAACCGCGGCGGATATTGGCGGCCAGCACCTCCTGGTTGGGAGCCATGAAAGGCACCAGCGCGTGCATTACCCGGTGGCCGCGAATGCTGTCTTCCGGATGGTCGGGGCGAGGCACCACATCGGCCACGAAATTGCGGGCGGCAAAGCGGACGCCGGAGCCCGGCCGCAGCCGCTGCAGCTGCACTGGCTGGCCGTTGTGGCTGCCTACCAGTTGGTTGGCGTCCTCCTTAAACAGCCACTGCGGACCGGTTTCCAGCGGTTCGTCTTCATCGTCAGCATCGCCGCTGGCCACAGCCGCAGCCAGCCCCTTGCTCAGGTCGCGCAGGTTGAGGCTGTCACCTTTGCTGCCCGTGTCGCCGCCCAGCTCGTAGGGCTGGCCATCGGCACCGACGTAGAAACCCACGATGCGGGCCGGGCGGTCGTCGCCGGGCTCGGTGCCCAGCCGCTGCAGGTGCAGCGTTACGCTATCGGAGGAGCCGGGCAGCAGGCCGCGGTACTGCCGGTACCAAGAGCCGTTGTCGTTGGTGGGTTCGGGCGCGGCGGCGGCGGCAGTATCGGTGGCCGCCCCCGATTGCTCGGTGCCGGAATTACAGGCGCTCAGTAGCAACAGGCCGAGGGCCAGCGGAGCAGGCAGCTGCCGCAGCAGCAGAGAGGGACGGAAGCGGGAAAGTAGGTTCATAGCCCCCAAAGAAAGCAGATTGACGGCACTCGCTCGGCGGCGTGCATTTTCTTGGCATTATTTCATCGGTCCAGATTCACCTTGCGTATGTACAGACACGAATCTGGCCGGACTTTTCGGCTTCTTTTTCATTCTCAACAGACTTTCCTATGAATCACCTCATTACAGGGCAGGATGCCCGCGGCAACGACATTAAGCTCGACTATATCGACCACGGTGATGGTAAGCCGGTGGTGCTTATTCATGGCTGGCCAGCCACCTACAAAATGTGGGAGTACCAGCTCAACGCCCTCACCGAGCAGGGCTTCCGGGTTATTGCCTACACGCGCCGGGGTTTCGGCAACTCCAGCAAACCCTCCGAGGGCCACGACTACGATACCTACGCCGACGACCTAAAGGCCGTGCTCGACCAGCTTGACCTACAGGACGTAACGTTGGTAGGCTTCTCGATGGGCGGTGGCGAAGTAGCCCGCTATATGGGCCGCCACGCCGGCGCCCGCGTCAGCCGCGTGGCTTTCGTATCGGCCGTTACGCCTTTCCTGCTCAAAACCGCCGATAATCCCGAAGGCGTGGACCGCCAGACCTTCGACGAAATGGTAGAGGGCCTCGAGAAGGACCGGTTCGATTACCTGCAGGGCTTCGGCAAGAAATTTTACGGCGTGGGTCTGCTCAGCAACCCCGTTAGTGAGGCCACCCTCGACTGGACCCAGGCCATGTGCCAGATTGCCGATCCGCGGGCTACTATCCTCAGTGTCCGGGCTTGGTCGGAAACCGACTTCCGCCAAGACTTGGGTACTATTCAGGTGCCCACGCTGGTCATTCATGGCGGCGACGATGCGCTGGTGCCACCCGCCGTGAGTGGCGAGCGGATGACGCGCTTTGTGCCCCACGCCGAGTTTGTCGAGTACGCCGGCGCCCCGCACGGCCTGTTCATCCCCGAAAAGGAGCGCCTCAACCGCGACCTGATAACCTTCGTGCACGGCGGCGACGTGCAGAAAACGTCCGACCGTTATTAGTGAATAGTGAATAGTGAATAGTGAATAGTGAATAGTGAATAGTGAATAGTGAGGATACGTAATTCCCGCTCCACTATTCGCTATTCGTTATTCACTATTCGTTATTCACTAAAAAAACCCGGCAGCCGTAAGGCTGCCGGGTTTTATTGTAGATAGGGGTGCCAGTTATGGTCGAGGGTGCCGGCGCTAAGCTTGAGAAAGCCGGTGAGCGTGGGCTTTTTGGGCTGCTGCCGGATGGTGAGGCCGGCTTCCTGGGGCGTGTAGTGGCCCTTGGCGTGGTTGCAGCGCGAGCAGGCCGTGAGTAGGTTGCTCCAACTCGAGTCGCCGCCCCTGCTGCGGGGGATTACGTGGTCGAGGGTCAGGTTTTTGGTCGAGCCGCAGTACTGGCACTCGAAATTGTCGCGCTTCATCACGTTGTGGCGGCTTAGGGCAATGCCCTTGTAGGGCACGCGCACGTAACGCTGCAGCCGGATGATGCTGGGCTTGGGATACGCCCGGCTTACGGTCCGCAGCACGCCGTGCTCCGACTTGGCAATCAGCTCGGCCTTTTCGAGGTAAAGCAGCACGAAAGCTTTCTGAACGCTGCACAGCGTAATGGCCGTGTAGTCGCCGTTTAATACAAGCACCTTATGGTCCATACAGCGCGAAAAAAAGAACCTACTCTGCCAGAAAGCTAGATGATTCTAAGCGCATTAACAAGCGACAAACCGTTCTGGTTGCGTACCGGCGACAGGAGCTACGAAAGAACGGTCATTCAGAGCGGAGCGAAGAATCCCGCGTGCCACAGTTCTTCTATTCGCAGAAGTTGCTCTGGCACGCGGGGTTCTTCGCTCCGCTCTGAATGACCGTTCTTTTTTGCTGTTCCTACTCGCTTAGAATGCGCTTAATCAGGCGCAGCTTGTGGCTGTAGCGCTGCTGGTCGCGGCGGAAGATGCCGTTGTGGTCGAGTGGGTCGATGCGCACTTCCCCGCTGGCGTGCAGAATCTGCTGGTCGTCGAGCAGCAGGCCTACGTGCACGATGCGGCCCTCGGCGTTGTCGAAGAAAGCCAGGTCGCCGGGGCGGGTCTGGGCCACGAAATGCACCGGCTGGCCCGCCTCAATCTGCTGGTGAGCATCGCGCGGAAGCTGCACGCCCACCAAGCCGTAGAGCTGCTGCACGAGGCCCGAGCAGTCGATGCCGAATAGCGTTTTGCCACCCCACAAATAAGGCGCTTTCAGGTACTGCAGGGCCATTTTCTGGAGCAGCTTCAGGCGCACGTCGGCGGGACCCTGGGGGCCGTGGCCATTGCGTGGGTTGGTGGCGGCACCGTTGTAGAAATAGGGCTGGTCGCCGAGGTGCAGCGTCATGCCATCGAAAAACGGCAGCCGGGTGCCCAGCGTAACGGGCATTTTAGTGCTATCGTCGCTCACCATCTGCACCACATCAAGCGTGCGCGGGTGGTCTTCGGCCTGCCAGCGCCGGAAGTAATCGGCCGATACGGGGCGGTGTTGCTTGCTGTCCATCCAGCCCACGTACTGGTCGGCGGCCAGGCGCACCTGCAGCCAGTTGCCCTGCACGAGCAGCACCGAGTAGCATTCCCCAAAAATGAGCTGGGTAACGATTTCGGCCTTATCGGTGGCCTCAGCCCGTACCGGTACGGCGCTCAGGGCGCAAATTCCGTGTTCCACAATGGTTTATTAATAATCCCGGGCGCGGTCCATTTCGCGCTTCTGGTCTTTGGCTTTCAGGTCGTCGCGCTTGTCGTAGAGCTTCTTGCCCTTGGCCAGCGCAATTTCGAGCTTGGCAAAGCCCCGGTCGCTCACGAACAGGCGCACGGGCACAATGGTGAGGCCTTGCTCCTGATTTTTACCAGCCAATTGCTTCAGTTCGCGTTTATTGAGCAGCAGCTTGCGGGGCCGGATAGGCTCGTGGTTGTTGTAGGTGCCCTCGGTGTACTGGGCGATGGTGATGTTGTGGGCCCAGAGGCTGCCATCGGGATGGAACACGCAGAAACCGTCGCCGAGCTGCACGCTGCCCACCCGGATACTTTTGATTTCGGTTCCCTTTAGTACTATGCCCGCGGTATAATTGACCAGAAAGGCGTACTCGAACCGGGCGCGGCGGTTCTGGATGTTGATGTGCTTGGGTTTGTCGTCTTTGGCGTGGGCCATAGGAATAGAAAGCTGGCGGCAATCGGGTTCCGGAAAAAGCTCTGGGACCCGATTGCCGCACAAGAACGGAAAAAAGGCTTAACGGCCGCCCGCCAACAGAGGTTGGAGGCGCGGCGCATCGGCCGCCAGCTGGGCCTTAATCTGGCTTAACCCGCCACGTACCGCCTGCAGGTACACTACCCGATCGGACTGCGCGTAGTTGGTGGGGCTGAAAATACTGCCCAGGGCTTTGGCGTCGGCCTGGGCCCGGTAGCTGCCCACCAGGTTCTGGTCCTGGTCGAGCACATCGAGGCGGGTTTCCACCAGCATGCGGTTGCGCGAGTACGGCAGGCCCAGCAGGTTGAACAGGCCCAGTGTCATGGTGGAGGCCATAAACCAGCCCGAGCCCGAGCGCTCATCAAGCGTGTTGGTTGTCAGCAGCAAAAAGCAGCGCGGCTCGCCAAAGGGCTCGGCCAGCGTTTCGCGCACTTCCCGCTCGAACAGGTGGTTGAGGTCCCGGTCGCGGCCGGCTTCCCAGGGCGAGGTGGGGTAAGGCGAAGCCCAACTGGCGTGGGCCTCCTGGGCGGCCGTAGGCAGGCGGGCAACGAGGGTGCCGGGCGTGGGTGCCAGCAGGTTCGGGTCGAAGGCCCGGCAGCCGGTTAGCCAGCTCAGTAACAGGCCGGCGGCCAGAGTAGCGGTACGCATAGGGTAAGGATAAAACAGGTGAGAAGAACTGAATCCGAAAAGTTCCCCCAACGCAAGTTTTCGGCCAAAAATATCTTCCGCCCCGAACTCCACCTTGCCCGCCACCTGCTGCCCCTATCCCCGCAACTCCCGGAAACGGGCCTGCAACTTCGCGCTGCCAACGATGCGCTGGCCGGTACGCCCGGTGGCTACCAGCCGCACGCCTACCCGGGCCTCCAGGCGGCACAGCAGCTCGGCACCGCGCAACTCCTCAAAAACTGCCCGAAATTCCACGGTTTCGCCCTCGAAGGCCGGCCCGCGGTGCTCCACCGTCAGCAGCGTGCCGATGCCCTCCTCCCCCACTTCGAGCATCTGCTCCACGAATTGCCGGCTGGTCCACTCCAGGGCCTGCCCCAGCGCAAAAGTGCTGAGTACCGGATGAATCAGCCGGCCGTTGAGCACCGCGAAGTCGGCCGCCGTCACGGTTAGCTGGTAGGTCTGCTCGTCGCCGGGTCGGAAGGGATTGGTCATTGGGAGGGATTAGGGAAAGAACGTCATGCTGAGCGAAGCCGAAGCATCTCTACCGCAGTAGTAATCATTATTAGATCAACGAAGCGGTAGAGATGCTTCGACTGCGCTCCGCATGACACGTTCTTTCTCACTGGCAACTGGCATCTACCCCAGCTTCAGCCGCGGGTCGGGGCTGACGAGCTGGGTGGCAAAGTCGCCGGCTTCGTACTGGAACTGAGCGGTGCGGGCAATCATGGCGGCGTTGTCGGTACAGTATTGGAAGGCCGGGATGAACACCTGCCAGCCTTGGGCGGCGGCTTCGTCCTGCAGGGCCTGGCGCAGGCCCGAGTTGGCAGCCACGCCGCCCGCCAGGGCAATCTGGGTCAGGCCCTGGTCGGTAGCGGCGCGGCGCAGCTGGCGCAGCAGCGTCTGGATGATGGTGTGCTGAATGCTGGCGCAGAGGTCGGCCAGGTTTTGCTGCACGAAATCGGGATTTTGGGCAGTTTGCTTCTTTACGAAGTAGAGCACCGCCGTTTTCAGACCGCTGAAGCTGAAATCGTAGCCCGGCATGGCGCCCACCGGAAAAGGGAAGCGCAGCGGGTCGCCCTGGCGGGCCAGCTTATCGAGGTGGGGGCCACCGGGGTAGGGCAGGCCGAGCAGCTTGGCCGTTTTGTCGAAAGCCTCGCCGGCCGCGTCGTCGATAGTCTGGCCGATAATTTCCATATCGAGGGCCCCGCGCACTACCACCAGCTGGGTATGGCCGCCGCTGACGGTGAGGCACAGAAACGGAAACGCGGGCCGCGGCTCCTCGATAAAATGGGCCAGAATGTGGGCCCGCATGTGGTTGACGGCAATCAGGGGCTTGCCCAGGGCCAGGGCCAGCGTTTTGGCGAACATGCCGCCTACCAGCAACGAGCCCAGCAGCCCCGGCCCCTGCGTGAAGGCTACCGCATCGAGGTCGGCCTTCGTAATGCCTGCTTGCTGGAGCGCGGCAGCTACTACCGGCACCAGGTGCTGCTGGTGGGCGCGCGAGGCCAACTCGGGCACCACACCGCCGTACTGCTCGTGCACCCGTTGGGTGGCCACCACGTTAGAGCGCATCTGCCCATCAATGAGTACGGCCGCCGAAGTGTCGTCGCAGGAAGATTCAATGGCGAGAATGGTCATTTTTGAGCTTGGAGCTTAGTTAATGGAGCGTAGAACCTTGCGTCGCCCCCCAGCTCCCAGCTCCCTCTCCCGCAGGAGGCTGGGGATTGGGGGGCGACGCAAGAACGATTTCGTTAACAAAACTACCACCGCCGGCCGTATGCTTCGCTTAAACCTTTTTTGCCTGCCAGCTTCCAACTACCAACTCCTCACTCCCAGCTTCCCCAGAAGCGCCTAACTTTGTCCCGTGCCCCGGTTTCTGTCCATCATTCTGAAAGTGCTGTTTGGCCTGCTACTACTGCTGGTGCTGGCCGTGGTGGGTACGCTGGTGGCGTTGCGGGTGCCGAGCGTGCAAACCAACCTGGCCCAGCGGGCGGCGCGGATGCTCACCGAAAAGCTCGGCCAGAAGGTGCTGGTAAACAGGGTAGACGTGCGACCCTTCTCGCGGGTGCTGCTCGAAGGCGTGCGCGTACTCGACCGGCGCGGCAACGAGCTGTTCAACATCGGCCGGGCCGACGCCGACATCAAGCTCTTCAGCATCTTCGACCCCAGCCACCTGCATGTGGGGCGTCTCACGCTGGAAGAGCCGCGCTTTCATCTGGTTACCTATAAAAACAACCCCGACTCCACCACCCTCGACCAGTTCATCAGCTCGGTGAAGCGGCTGCTGGGGCCTTCCGATACCACCAAAACCGGCAAGCCCTTCGACTTTCAGATTGAGGCGCTGAGTTTGCGCAACGGGCAGTTCGTGCTGGACCGCCAGAACGTGCCGCGCATTCCGGAATACGGCCGCACGATGGACTATGCCCACATGCAGCTCGACAGCATCTACGCCGATGCCGACCAGCTGTGGCTGCGGGGCGACTCCATCCACGCCAACATTAAGGGCCTGCGAACCGTGGATACGCCCTCCGGCACCCACCTGCGCGAGCTGACGGCCGACATGACCTACGCCGACAAGTTCTGGGAGTTCGACAAGCTGATGCTGCGGGTGCAGGACAGCAAACTCCACGATTACCTGCGCTTCGAGTACAACCGCTTCCTCAATTTCACCGACTTCAACGACTCGGTGAAGGTAATTGCCCGGTTGCAGCCCAGCCGCCTCTACTCCGACGACATTGCCAAGTTTGCGCCCGACCCCGCCGTGCGCGACCTGAACGAAACCATCCTCATTTCGGGCCAGGCGAAGGGCTACGTGCGCAACTTCACCACCAAAAACCTCGACATCAGCTACGGCAAGGGCACGCGGGTGCGCGGCGACATCAACGTGGAAGGGCTGCCCAATTTCAAGGAAAGCTTTATTGTGATGCGCCTGCAGCCCTCGGTGCTGCACGGCACCGATTTGCGGCGCTACATTCCGGCCAACGGCTGGCCCTACGTGCAGCGGCTGGGCACGGTGAAGCTCAAGGGGCAATTTCTGGGTTTCTACAACGACTTTGTGGCCAACGGCTCGTTCCAAACGGCTCTGGGCTCGGTTACGTCCGATGTCAACATCAAGCTCAAAGACGACCCGCGCTACTCGACTTATGAGGGCAAGCTGCGGACCAGCGGCTTTCAGCTGGGTAAGCTGCTGGGCGACGAAAGCCTGGTGCGCGACGTGGCGTTTAATGGCCGGGTGGAAGGCGTGGGCTTCGAGGCCAACAGCCTGCGGCTTACGGCCAACGCCACCGTGCAGAGCATCTGGCTTAACGGCTACCGCTACCGCAATATCGTTACCAACGGCGTGTACAGCCGCCGCTCGTTCACAGGTAAAATTGCGGCTAACGACCCCAATCTGAAATTCGACGCTGACGGCACCATCAACCTGCGGCCCCGCGAACAGGCATTCGATTTGCGGGCCCGGGTGCAGAAGGCCGATTTGCGCGCCCTGGGCCTCACCACCGAGAGCGTAACGGTGGCCACCACCGCCGATGTGAAGTTTGAGGGCCTGCGCCTCGATGCACTGCTGGGCTATGCCCGCCTGCGCAATTCTCGGGTGGGCTACGCCGGCCGTACCGTCGAGATTGATACGCTCGACGTGCTGAGCCAGCTCGAAGGCGGGGAGCGGCGGGTGCGGGTGCGCTCGGAAGTGCTCAACCTGAGCCTGGCTGGCGACTTCACGCCCAGCACCGTTATCGAGGATGTGAAGACGCTGGTGTACGAGTACAAGCTCAACTTTGAGAGCAACGACGACGCCATTGCCGCCTACTACCGCCGCAAGCGCCAGCAGCCGCTGCCCGACTACCAGATTGGTCTCAACCTCTACCTCAAGCGGCCCAACCCGCTGCTGCACCTGTTTCTGCCCCAGCTCAGCATTGCCGACTCCACCCGCTTCGACGGCTCGTTTCGCAACGGGCAGACCTCCATTTTCCAGCTCGGCGGGCAGGTGGCCAGCTTCCGCTACGACAGCGTGCAGGTGTTCAACGCGGATATTGACCTGACGACGTCCAAGCTGCCCTACCAGCCCGAAATTCTGGCCCAGGCCAGCGTAACGTCGGAGCGGCAGCGGCTGCCGGGGCTGGGCAAAACCGAGAACTTCTACGTGGAAGGCGTGTGGGACCAAGAGAAAATCAACTTCTCGACCTCGCTGGCCCAAACCGGTACCACCAACAAGGCTCAGATAAACGGGGCGCTGGTGTTTCTGGAAGATGCCGTGAAAATCATCTTCCGGCAGTCGGGCGTGAATTTGCTGGGCAAGAACTGGACGATTGCGCCCGATAACTCGCTGATAATTTCGGGCGGTGGCCGCGAACTGGACTTCCAGAACGTAACGCTCAGCAACGGCGAGCAAAGCGTGAGCGCCCAGGGCTTTTTGTCGGAAAACCCCGATAAACCGCTGGCCCTGACGGTGACCAACTTCGAACTGGCCACGCTCAATGGCCTGACCGGCACGCAGAAATTTGGGGGCCGGGTGAATGCGCTGGGCACCATCAGCGGCGTGTTCGGCCCGCTGGTTATCAACTCGACGCTGAAGGTAGACTCGCTGACGCTGGACCAGACGCTGATTGGCAACGTGGAAGGCCGCGGCGACTGGGACAACGCCCTCTCCCGGCTCAATGTGAACCTCAATGTGGCCCGCGACGCCCGCCAGGTGCTGGCCGTGACGGGTTATATCGCGCCCGGCTCTGACACCCAGCAGCTCAACCTGAACGGGGTGCTGGAGCAGACGCCCATCAAACTGGCCGAGCCCTTCCTCAACACGCTGTTCAAAGACGTGAGCGGCACCGGCGTGGGCTCTTTGCGGGTGAGCGGGCTGTTTGCGGCCCCGGTGCTCACCGGCAACATTGATGTGTCGGATGGCCGGCTCACGTTTATTTACCTGGGCACCACCTACACTTTCGCCGACCGCATCCGGTTTCTGGAAGACCGGATTACGTTGCAGAACATCACCTTACGCGACCCCCAAGGCAATTCGGGCATTATCAACGGCAACATCTACGAGCGGGGCTTTCAGAACATGCGGCTGGATCTGAGCGCCTCGTTCCGCAAGCTGCAGGTGCTCAATACCACCCGCCGCGACAACGAGCTGTACTTCGGGCAGGCCTACGCCACCGGCACGGCCGTGGTGCGCGGGCCATCCGACAACCTGTTCATCAACGTAACGGCCCGCAGCGAGGCCGGCACGCGCATGTCGCTGCCGTTTGATAACGCGGCCAAGGCCGAGCAGGCCAGCTACATCAAGTTCGTTAATCGCAACCTCTCCGACTCGGCGCGCGCGGTGCTGGCAGCCCAGAACCCGGCCGCCGCAACCACTGGCAAAGTCGATGTATCGGGCCTGCGGCTGAATATGAACCTCGACATCACGCCCGATGCCTACGTGGAGCTGCTACTGGATGAGAGCACCGGCGACATTATGCGGGGCACGGCCACCGGCCAGCTGCGGCTCAACATTGATACCCGGGGCGACTTCAACATGTACGGGCAGGTGGAAATCGTGCGGGGAGCCTATAATTTTACGCTCCAGGGCTTGGTAAACAAGGAATTTGTAGTGCGGCCCGGCGGCACCGTGGCCTGGAACGGCGACCCGCTGGCCGGCGAGCTGAACGTAACCGCCACCTACACCCAGCGCACCAGCCTGGCGCCGGTACTGTTCCAAACCAACAATACGAACTCCAATAATTCCCAGGTGCCCGTCACGGCCGTCATGAACCTGACCGGCCCGATTCTGCAGCCCATCATCAAGCTCAACCTCGAATTCAACGATATTCCGTCGTCGCTGGAAGGTGATTTGGCCCCCTTCCTGTCGGCCATCCGCAACGACGAGCAGGAACTGAACCGGCAGGTATTCAGCCTGGTGGTATTCCGGCAGCTTACGCCGCCCGGCTCGCTGGCCGTTACGCGCCTGGAAGGTGGCAACAACGCGCTGGGCAACAGCCTGGGCCAGATTCTGAGCACCCAGCTCGGCCTGCTGACTTCGCAGATTGACCCCAACCTGGAAATCAGCTTCAATATCAATGGCCTCACGGCCGACGATTTGGCGGCCCTGCAGCTGCGGCTGAGCTACTCCTTCCTCAACGGCCGCCTGCGCGTTACCCGCGACGGCAGCTTCGGCAGCAACAGCAACGCCGGCACCAGCGCGGGCGGCGTGCCGGTGGGCACGGGCCAGAACTCGGTTATCGGCGACCTGAGCATGGAGTACTACCTGCGGCCCGACGGAAAATTCCGGGCCAAGCTGCGCTACGAAACCACCCCGCGCGACTTCACCGGCCTGGGCCAGAATGTGAACCAGGCGCGCGCCGGCATCTCGCTGCTGCACACCGAGCAGTTCGACACCATCCGCGAGCTGTTTGCCCGCAAGCGCCTGAGCCGCCGCGACCGGGACGCCCGCAAAGCCCGCGAGCTGCAGGTCGACAACGACCCACGGACGGAGATTTAAAGTCGTTCTGACGGGCACCTCACCCCCTAGCCCCCTCTCCAAAGGGAGAGGGGGAACTAGTTTATAACTTTGCATCTAATATTCTAGCTTTCTTACAGCTTAAATTTTAGCTCTAAATACTAAACTCTAGTTCCCCCTCTCCCTTTGGAGAGGGGGCTAGGGGGTGAGGCGCACATGAGGCGCAATGCCAGAACATCAACCAATACACCGCATGAAGCAGCCCGCCCGCAAAAAGAAGCTCGGTAGTTATCCGCACCTGATGGTGGTGTTCAGCATTACGCTGGCGCTGCTGGTCGTGGGCCTGTTCGGGCTGCTGCTGATTCATGCCCACAAGGTGTCGACGCTGGTGAAGGAAAACCTGGAGATGCAGGTGTATCTGCAGCGCGACCTGCCCGAAACCCAGCTGCTGCAGCTCCAGCAGGACCTGGCCCGCAAGCCCTACGTGGCCCGCAAAAATAACGAGCCCCAGGTGCGCTTCCTCTCCAAGGAAGAAGGCGCCCGCCAGCTCATCGACCAGACCGGCGAGGACTTCCAGCAGTTTCTGGGCGACAACCCCCTGCGCGACGCCTACCTGCTCAAGCTCAATGCCGACTACGCCGACACCAAAAACCTGAGCCGCATCAAGCAGGAGCTGGGCCAGCTGCCGGGCGTGTTCGAGGTCGATTATGTGGAAAGCCTGATTACGTCGGTGAACGAGAACCTGCGCACCGTAAGCCTGGTGCTGCTGGGCTTTGCGGCCATCCTCACGTTTGTGGTGGTGGTGCTCATCAACAATACCATCAAGCTGGCCCTGTTTTCCCAGCGCTTCCTGATCCGGAGCATGCAGCTGGTAGGCGCTACGCCGGGCTTCATCCAGTGGCCGTTTCTGCGCCGGGCGGTGTGGCAGGGCCTCGTGAGCGGCGTGCTGGCGAGCCTGCTGCTGCTGGCGCTGCTGCAGTACGCTTACCTGCAGCTCAACGAGCTGCGCCTGCTCGAAGACGACCGCCTGTTTGCGGCCTTGGGCATTGTGCTGATGGCGCTGGGCATGGGCATCGGCTTCCTCAGCTCCTGGCGCGCCGTGCGCAAATACGCCGGCATGTCGCTGGACGAGCTGTATTAGTGGTTCGCAACGGCCGTAGGGGCGGGGCTTGTGCCCGCCCCTACGGCCGTTGCGATAAGCGCATTCACCCACTCATTCGCTCAAAACCCGTATTCGTTGAATTTCGGCGGCACCTTGCCGCAACTCCGCTACCTTTGCTGCCATGGAACCGACTACTCCCCGCTTCGCTTTCGGGCCGCGCAACTACCGTCTTATGTTTATCGGGCTGGCCGTGCTGGCGGCCGGCTTCATCACCATGACACTCGACTCGGCCGACTATGGCGAAGGGTTTCTGGGTATCACGCTGGGCCCGATTCTGCTGGCCGTGGGCTTTCTGATCGAGTTCTGGGCCATTATGGCCCGCCCCGGCGCTTCGGCCCCCGTGGCCCGCGACGAAGCCACGGTAACTACCGTGCCTTCCCAGCCCGTACCACCCGTCACCACTACTTCCCCTACCTACAAGCGGTAATTCAAAAGGGCCACGGCTGTCATCCTGAGCATAGCAATTGATGCGCTATGCTCGGGATGACAGCCGTTTTTATCCCCGGTCCGCCCCTCCGCTCCTACTTTTCTTCCCAGTCCTGTAATGACCTACTGGCACGCGCTGATTCTCGCCATTGTTGAAGGCCTGACCGAATTTCTACCGGTTTCCAGCACCGGGCACATGATTATTGCCTCGGCCCTGATGGGCATTCCGGCCACCCCGTTCACCAAGCTCTACTTGGTCGTTATTCAGCTCGGGGCCATCTTGTCGGTACTCGTGATTTACTGGCGGCGCTTCTTCCAGAACTTCGACTTCTACCTGAAGCTGCTGGTGGCCTTTCTGCCGGTAGTCGTGGTGGGCCTCACGCTCAAGAAGTACATCGACATTCTGCTCGAATCGGTTACTACCGTGGCCCTGATGCTGCTGCTGGGCGGCATCGTGCTCATGTTCGTCGATAAGTGGTTTCCGCAGGAAAGCATCGAGGAGGGCGGCCACCCAGCCACCACGCCCAGCTTCCGCCAGGCCCTCGTGATTGGCGTGTTCCAGTGCCTGGCCGTAGTGCCGGGCGTCAGCCGTTCGGCGGCCACCATCATTGGCGGCCTCACCCAGAAACTCACGCGCAAGGCAGCGGCCGAATTCGCCTTTTTCCTGGCCATGCCCACGATGGGCGCCGCCGCCGCCAAAGACCTGCTTGATTTCTACCAGGATGGGGGTCGCCTCACCGGCGCCGACGTCAAGCTGATTCTGTTCGGCAACGTGGTGGCCTTTGTGGTAGCCCTGCTGGCCATCCGGCTTTTCATCGGTTTCGTAACCAAGTTCGGGTTCCGCGCCTTCGGTATCTACCGCATTATTGTGGGCGGCATTTTACTGGTGATGATTGGATTGGGTGTTGATTTACAGTTGCTATGAGCGAGAAAACATTGACCGATTTTGATTTTGAAACCGGCGAGGTGCTGCTGGTCGATAAGCCGCTCACCTGGTCGTCGTTTGATGTGGTACGCAAGGTGAAGAACACGCTGCGCATCCGCAAAATTGGCCACGCCGGCACCCTCGACCCGCTGGCCACCGGCCTGCTGATTCTGTGCACCGGCAAAAAAACCAAGCAGATCGACCTGATTCAGGCCCAGCAGAAGGAGTACACCGGCACCTTCCGCCTCGGCCAGACGACGCCCAGCTTCGACCTGGAAACGCCCGTCGACCAGGAGCAACCTTACGAGCACCTCACGGAGGCCGAAATTCAAGCGGCCGTGGCGCAGTTCGTGGGCGAAATCACCCAGACGCCCCCGCTGTTTTCGGCCGTTAAAATCAATGGCGAGCGGGCCTACGAGGTGGCCCGCCGGGGCGAAGAGGCCGTTATCAAAAGCAAGCAGGTAACTATTGCCGGGTTTGAGCTGACCCGCATTGCGCTGCCCGAGGTAGATTTCCGCATCACCTGTTCCAAAGGTACCTACATCCGCAGCCTGGCCCGCGACCTGGGCGCGGCCCTGCACTGCGGCGCCCACCTAACCAAGCTCGTGCGCACCCGCATTGGCGAGTACCAGCTGGCCGATGCCCTCACCATGGCCCAGCTAGAGGCCTTGCGCCCGCCCCGCCCCGAAGGCGAGCCGGCAGCCGGCAACCGTTCTGCTCTCGGCCCGCGCCGCGAGCGGCAGCCGCGTACCGAGCGCCGCGCTGGCCTGGAGTATTTTCAGAACACCCACGCCACCGAACCAGCCGAAACCCCGGATGCTATCGGCCCGGCGGCGGCTTCTCCACCAACTGCTCCCGAAGCGTAATAACGGTACCTTTAGCTGCCCAGAAGCGAGTAGCGTAAGCCGTACAACCAGCGCTAATCAGCCATTAACCCGGCGCTAACCAGTGATTCGATGGAGGTAATTCACGACCCGGCCCAGTTCCCCTACCTCGGTAACGCCGTGGTTACCAGCGGCACGTTCGATGGCGTCCATGTGGGCCATCAGCAGATTCTGGCCCGCCTCCGCGAGGTGGCCCGGGCCAGCGGCGGGCCGGCCGTGGTCATTACCTACTGGCCGCACCCGCGCCTGGTGCTGGCCCCGCCCCCCTCCCACCCCGAGCCGCTCGACCTCTACCTGCTCAATACCCTCGACGAGCGGGCCGCCCGGCTGGCCGAGTTTGGGGTCGATTACCTGCTCATTATCCCGTTTACCCGCGAGTTTGCGGCCTGGTCGTCGGAGGAGTTTATCCAGCGCATTCTGCTCGATACGGTAGGCACCCGCAAGCTCGTTATCGGCTACGACCACCGCTTTGGGCGCAACCGCGAGGGGGGCTTCGAGTACCTGCGCGAACATTCGGGGCGCTACGGCATGAGCGTGGAGGAAATTCCGCGCGAAGACGTGGACGCGGTGGGCGTAAGCAGCACCCGCATCCGAAGGGCCCTGGAGGCTGGCGACGTGGACACGGCCAACCGCTACCTGGGCTATAACTACCCCTTTACGGGCACCGTGGTGAAAGGCCGGCAGCTGGGCCGCACCATCGGCTGGCCCACCGCCAACCTCGACTGTACCGAAGCACTGAAGCTGGTGCCCGCCCGCGGCGTGTATGCGGTGCGCGCCACCACCGCGGGCGGCCAAACCTGGCCCGCCATGCTCAATATTGGCGTGCGCCCCACCGTGGCCGGCAACTTAGCTCAGACCGTGGAGGCCCATTTGCTGGGCTTTGAAGGCGACCTGTACGACCAGCTCCTGACGGTGGAATTCGTGGCCCGGCTGCGCGACGAGCAAAAGTTTGACGGCCTGGAGGAGCTGAAGGCCCAGCTGGCGCGGGATGCCGGGGCGGCGCGGGCCGCACTCTAGGGCTTTTGTGCAGACAACCAGTGTATAGTGCAAAGAGGATACCCCACTTGCTTGCCATGCCATTCGCTCGTTTTTTACTGCTGCTGTTCTGCTGCTTCGCTGCCGGCGCCAGCGCCCAAACCACCGCCATCAGCGGCACTGTGCGCGACTCGGTGACACGTGCGCCGCTGGGTTTCGCCAGCGTGTTTCTGGCCAATACCACCTACGGCAGCACCACCGACGAGCAGGGCCGCTACGTGCTGCCCGACGTGCCGCCCGGGCGCTACGATTTTGTGGTTTCCTACGTGGGCTACCGCCTCTACCAACGGTCGGTGGAACTACGTGGTCCTGCCGCCATGCAGCTCACCCCCCTCATAGCCCCGCTCAGCAACCAACTGCGGGAGGTAATTGTGAAGGGGCGTCGCCACCGGAATATCTCCGCCGACTACTGGCGTTTCGTCGCGCTTTTTTTGGGCAATTCGTCGTTCTCGCAGCAGTGCCGGATAATCAACCCCCGCGATGTGATAGTACGCTACGATGCCCGGCGGCAACGCCTGACGGCCAGTAGTGCGCGTTTTGTGGCCATTGAAAACCGGGCGTTGGGCTACCTGGTCAGGTATCATGGCTTTCAGTTTGAAGCCGATTTAAGCCAGCAGACTGTGACGTTCCTGGGCCAGCCGGTTTTCAGTGAGCTGTCGGCCCGCCAGAATCGGCCCCTGTGGGAAAAGAACCGGAAAACCGCCTACTATGGCTCGCTGAGTCACTTTCTGCGGGCCGTGCACGACGACCAGGTGACGGCGCAGGGCTACCTGGTGCAACGCACCCGCCAGGTAGCCAACGCCCAGCGTGCCCAGGCCGATACGCTGCTGCGGCAGCAGCGGGCCGCCGCCGCAGTGGGCCCCCCATTCGTGCCCAACGACTCGTTGCTGGCGCTGCTGGCCGAACCTCGCCTGTACCGCTACGTCTATACCCAGCCGATGCCCATCGACAGCGTGCGGCGGCTCGGAGCCGATGGCACGCATTGGCTGCGCTTCACCGACCAGCTGCTGGTTACGTACGGCAACGAGCCGCCCGATCCGCAATACCGCCCGCCCGCAATTTTCATCAGCACGACCCCACCGGCTCCTACCAAGCAGATTTCTACGCTCTACCTGCTGCGGCCCGGCGGAGTACGGCTACTGGCCAACGGACAGATGGCCGAACCGCTGGCCGTGTTCACCGACGGCTACTGGGGCTTCGAGAAGATGGGTGAGTTTCTCCCACTCGACTACTCGCCCTACCCCCCGCTGCCTTCCGGCCAAAAGCCCTAACTTTCCGGGCCCACCCAACTTCTTTTTTTCATGATCAATAAAACAGTAAGCGGCCCCCAAGCGGCCCTGGAAGGCCTTACCGACGGCATGACGCTCATGCTCGGCGGTTTCGGCCTGTGCGGCATCCCGGAGAACTCCATCCAGGAAATCCTGCGCCGGGGCGTGAAAAACCTGACCTGCATCAGCAACAACGCCGGCGTCGACGACTTCGGCATCGGACTGCTGCTCCAGACCCGGCAGGTGCGCAAGATGATTTCGAGCTACGTGGGCGAAAACGCCGAGTTTGAGCGCCAGCTGCTGGCCGGCGAGCTGGAAGTGGAGCTGATTCCGCAGGGCACGCTGGCCGAGCGCTGCCGGGCCGGCGGCGCGGGCATCCCGGCCTTCTACACCCCCGCCGGCTACGGTACGGAGGTGGGCGAGGGCAAGGAAAGCCGCGAATTCAACGGCAAGATGTACCTGCTCGAACACGCCCTGCACGCCGATTTTGCCTTCGTGAAGGCGTGGCGCGGCGACACGGCCGGCAACCTCATCTTCAAAGGCACGGCCCGCAACTTTAACCCCATGATGGCTACAGCCGGCAAAATAACGGTGGCCGAGGTGGAGGAGTTGGTGCCCGCCGGCGAGTTGGACCCCAACCACATTCACACCCCCGGCATCTTCGTGCAGCGCATTTTCGAGGGGAAAGATTACGAGAAGCGCATCGAACAAAGAACAGTTCGCCAGTCGTAATTAAAGCACCACGTTACGCTGAGCTTGCCGAAGCATCTCTACCACCGAAGTATCTAGTTACTAATGCGGTAGAGATACTCCGGCAAGCTCAGCATGACAACCCTAATTCTCAAAAACATGCTCGACAAACACGGTATTGCCCGGCGCATTGCGCAGGAAGTAGAAAACAACTCGTACGTCAACCTCGGCATCGGTATTCCGACGCTGGTGGCCAATTATATTCCCGCAGGCATTAATGTGGAATTGCAGTCGGAGAACGGCCTGCTGGGCATGGGCCCCTTCCCAACCGAAGCGGAAGTGGATGCCGACCTCATCAACGCCGGCAAGCAGACGGTAACCACGCTGCCCGGCTCCAGTCTGTTCAGCTCGGCCGACTCATTTGCCATGATTCGGGGCGAGCACGTGGACCTGACCATTCTCGGGGCCATGGAAGTATCGGAAAACGGCGACATTGCCAACTGGAAGATTCCGGGCAAGATGGTGAAGGGCATGGGCGGCGCCATGGACCTGGTGGCTTCGGCCAAAAACATCATCGTGGCCATGCAGCACACCTCGCGCGACGGCGCCAGCAAGCTGCTGCCAGCCTGCACGCTACCCATCACAGGCCTTGGCTGCGTGAAGAAAATCGTGACCGAGCTGGCCGTGCTCGATGTAACACCCGATGGCTTCGTGCTTCGCGAGCGGGCCCCCGGCGTGAGCGTAGAGCAGATACAGGCCGCCACCGCCGGCAAGCTGGTTGTTCCCGAAGGCGGCGTACCGGAAATGGCTATTTGAGCTGTTAGCTGTTAGCTGTTAGCTGTTAGCTGTTAGCTGTTAGCTGAAAAACGGAAAGGGTGCGGCACTGTGATGAGTGCCGCACTTTTTTTTGCGGGACAACTGCGTTTTCTGAACGAAAGCCAACAGCTAGTAGCTCTCAGCTAACACCTGACATTCAACCCCGCAGCATTGCCTGGGCCAGAATGTGGCGGGCGGCTTCGAGAGTGAAGTGGGAAAAGCACTTCTGGAAGTGAACCAAGGCAGCGGGAGCGAGTAGAGAACCGGCTTTTACGGCGGCAGCCAGATGGCCCGCCAGCTCGTCGGGGTGGCTGGTGAGGGAGGGAAACTCGTGCTGGGTTTTGTAGCGGTGGAGCACCTGCACGCGCAGCTCGGCGGTGGCGCCGGGTACCTGGCGCGTCAGGCGCTCCATCAGCAGCTGCACCTCATCCATGAACAACACGCGGGCCAGGCCGGGCGGGCAGGGCACGGTTTGGCCGGGGGCGGCGGTGAGCAGCACGGCCGCAAGGCTTTCGGGGGCCCAACCGAGCAGCAGCGGCGGCGCACACAGCCAGGCCGTGGCCGGAAACCGCTGTGGGTCTTCGAGCACGGCGGCCAGGGTTTGCAAACGGCGTTCCGGCAGCATGGGCATACGGCAAAGGTACGGACGGGGAGGTGGAGAGGTAGTGAAACGGTGAGGTGGTGAGTTTGATGTTTTAAGGAGCTATTGGTGCAAGCATATATAGGGGCCAGCAAGCCGCGTAGCCAGGCGCCGGAACAGTGAACTCCCCATTTCTTCACCTCCCCATTTCACCATTTCGTCAACCCCGCGCCTCCCCTTTCGTACCTTTGGGTACAATCTTCTGTAATCAGCAACTGAGTATATGCCCGCGAGTTCACACGGAAAAACCGGCGGTAAGGCCGCCAAAAAGAATACGTTGCCCGGCATGCCAGCCCATCCGGAGCCCAATATGCCCACGCCCGAACCCTCCCATAAGCTGGTGCTGCGCACGCTGCGCCGCAACGACTTTAAGGAGGTAAAAACCATCATGGACAAGGTGTACTCCAACATGGAGGGCTCCTGGGCCAACGATGAGTACAACGCCCTGATCAAGAAATTCCCCGAAGGCCAGATTTGCATCGAAGACAACGGCAAAATTGTGGCTGCCGCCCTGGCTATCATCGTGGAGTACAGCAAGTTCGGCGACAAGCACACCTACGCCAAGATTACCGGCAACGGCAAGTTCGACACCCACGACGCGGATGGCGACACGCTCTACGGGGTCGATGTGTTCGTGGACCCCGAGTACCGCAGCCTGCGCCTGGGCCGCCGCCTCTACGACGCCCGCAAGGAGTTGTGCGAGAACCTCAACCTGCGGGCCATGGTGGCCGGCGGCCGCATTCCGGGCTACAGCAACCACTCGGGCGAGATGACGCCCGCTAAGTACGTGGAGATGGTGCGCAACAAGGAACTGACCGACCCCATCCTCACCTTCCAGCTGGCCAACGACTTCTACGTCCGCAAAATTATTCGCGGCTACCTGCCCTACGACTCCGAGAGCAAGGCCTACGCCACGCTGCTGGAGTGGATTAACGTGTACCACGAGGAGGAAACCGAAAAGCTGATCGGTAACCAGAAATCCAATGTGCGCATTGGCATTGTGCAGTGGCAGATGCGCGCCACCAAAGACCTGGAGGACTTCTTCCAGCAGATGGAGTTTTTCGTGGATACCGTGTCGGGCTATAAGTCGGACTGCGTGCTGTTCCCGGAGTTCTTCAACGCCCCCATGATGGCTCTCACCAACGAGGAGTCGCCCTCGGTGGCTATCCGCTCGATGGCCGCTTTTACCGAGCCCATCAAGGTGAAGATGATGGAGCTGGCCGTGAGCTACAACATCAACATCATTGCGGGTTCGATGCCGCTTTACGAGGATGGTAAGCTGCATAACGTGAGCTACCTGTGCCGCCGCGACGGCACCGTGGACGAGCAGTACAAGCTGCACGTAACGCCCGACGAGGCCAGCTACTGGGGCATGCGCGGCGGCAGCCAGCTGCGCTGCTTCGACACCGATTTCGGCAAAATCGGTATCCTTATCTGCTACGATGTGGAATTCCCGGAACTGAGCCGGATGCTGAGTGATGAAGGCATGAAAATCCTGTTCGTGCCCTTCTGGACCGACACCAAGAACGCCTATCAGCGGGTGCGGCTCTGCTCGCAGGCCCGGGCCATCGAAAACGAGTGCTACGTGGCCATTACCGGCTCGGTGGGCAACCTGCCCCGGGTCGAGAACATGGACATCCAGTACTCGCAGAGCGCCGTGTTCAGCCCCTCCGACTTCGCCTTCCCCCACGACTCCATTGTGGCCGAAGCAACGCCTAACACCGAGATGACGCTCATCGCCGACCTCAACCTGGACCTGCTGAAGGACCTGAACACCAGCGGGGCCGTGCGTAACCTGCGCGACCGGCGCAAGGATCTGTACTCGCTAAGCTGGGTGAAGACCTCGGAGCGCGACGAGAAGCTACTGAGCCAGGGCGAGGAGCGGGCCCCCAAAACATCCACGCTGCACCCACCCATCACGGTGGCATAAGCGGGGTAGGCAGCACCCGGCCCTGGCTGAGGTTACACTACGCTACTACAAGCTCCGAAGCCGCCCGTCCAGAAATGGCGGGCGGCTTTTTTGGTTCGGGCTCAACAAAATTCGGGCATTCAGACGCAACAACCGCCGCTTGCGACTACCTGCAATTAAAATCAGATTAAATAGTAGACACGTGGAACCCAAAAGTATTTAAACGTACGTACACGAAAGGACGCGGAGAATATTTCCCCATCTTAACCATCCCTCCATTTCCAAACTTTACCCTTTTATGCGCTTTTCCTCTACCCTTCGCCCGGTGGCGTTACGTCGTAGCCTGGTACTGGCTACCCTGGGCCTGCTGACCGCTGGCTCGGTTTCGGCCCAAACCGTTACCACCACCGCTTTCGGCCTCTCGCTGACGACCAGCCTGACCACCAACCTAGTTTCGTTTGACATTACGGCCCCCGGCGTTTTCCTGACCAACCTGCCGGTTACGGGCATTACAGCCGGGCAGAATCTGGTAGGCATCGATTTCCGCCCCAACACCGGCGAACTGTTCGGGCTGGGCTATAACGCCACCGGAACGCAGGCTCAGGTGTACAGCATCAGCCGCACTACCGCCGTAGCAACGGCCGCCGGCCCGGCCATCACGCTTGATCTGGGCACGGACCTCAACCGTATCGGCTTCGACTTCAACCCCACCGTCGACCGCCTCCGGGTAACGGCCGGCAACGGCGCCGACTTCCGCCTTAACCCCAACAATGGCGCCCTGGCTGCCACCGATGGCCGGCTGGCCTACAACACCGGCGACCCGAACTTCGGCCAGACGCCCGGCGTGGGCTCCTCGGCCTACACCAACAGCTACATCGGTACTACCGCCACCACGCTCTACGGGCTCGACGAAGCCAATAACCGCCTCGTGAAGCAGGACCCGCCCAATGATGGCAAACTGCTCACCGTGGGCCCGCTGGGCGTAACCACGAACGGCGCCACCACCGTTTCCGACCTCGACATCTATGTGAACCCCGTTACCGGCGTTCAGACAACCTACCTGACGGTGGCGGAAATTAACGTGGCGACCTTCTCGGCCGTTACCCGTCTCTACACGGTAAACCTGACGACCGGCGCAGCGACGCTGGTGAACAACGTGGGTACCGGCCCGCTGGTGGCCGTAACCGACATTGCGTTGCAGATTGTGCGGCCCGCCACGCTGGCGGCCGTTACCGGCAACTTGGCCTACGCGCTGGCCGGTGGCAACCTCATTTCCTTTGACACTAATCTGCCCGGCACTATCCGCACGTCGGTGGGCGTTACGGGCGTGGCCACGGGCCAGACGCTGGTAGGCATGGATGTGCGGCCACTCAACAACGCATTGTATGCCCTGGGCTACAACGCTACCACCCAAACCGGCCAGATCTACACGCTTAACGCCGCTACCGGCGTGGCTACCAACCTCAGCGGCACGACCAATCTGGACCTGCCGCTGGGCACGGGCAGCATTGCCTTTGATTTCAACCCAACCGTTGACCGGATCCGGGTAGAGGGCGTGAACCGCGCCAACTTCCGCCTCAACCCCAACGACGGGGCCGCCGCCCCCATCGTGGATGGCACCCTGACCTACGCAGCGGGCGACGCCAACGCCGCCGCCACCCCGGCCATCGGCTCGGTAGCCTACACCAACAGCTACAGCGGCCCGGGCAACCCTACTGGCTCCACTACCCGCACCACCCAGCTCTACGCCTACGATGAGGCGCTGAACATTCTGGCCAACCAGAACCCCGCCAATGCCGGCACGCTGGCTACTGTGGGCGCTTCGGGCATAACCGTAGTGGCTGGCCCGAACGTGGATATGGACATTTACAGCACCGCTGAGGGCGCCAACACGGCCTATCTGGTGGCTACTACCGGCACCTCAACCAACTCCAGCCTCTACAACCTGAGCCTCACCGGCACTGCCTCCGGCCCCCGCCAGATTGGCCTGGGCCTGACGGTGCGTGACATAGCCATTGCGGCTGGTGCGGGCGTCACTACCGGCACCCGTAATCAGGCTATCGCCACTGGCTTCAGCCTGTTCCCGAATCCGGTGGCCGACCGCGCCGAAATCAGCTTCCGCCTACCCGGCGCCGGTGCCACCGAACTGGTGCTGACCGATGCATTGGGCCGCACTGTGGAGCGCCAGAGCCTGGGCAACCGCGCTGCCGGTTTCCACACGTTTAACTGGAAGCCCGCCACTCACCGCGCTGGCATCTACATGCTGCGCCTGCTCGTTGATGGCCAGTCTGCCGGCGTGCAGCGCATCGTGGTAACCCAATAGCCTGGTGATTATGTGAGCCTTGGTTGCTTCGGTTTTGGCCGGCAATACCAGCTCACCACACAACATTTCTGCCAGCAAAAAGCCCCTGACGTGCGAATGTCAGGGGCTTTTTGCTGGCAGAAGTATTGTGTTGCAGGCTACTGGTACTGCTGCTTTGCGCGCTCCGGCTCTATTTTGCACTGCCGGAACCATACTCACCGAGCTACTACAAGGCAATTGGTTAGCCATGCAGGGCTACCCGTGCGGGCTTTCCTGGGCGGCGAAGTAGGCATGGTCGCGGAGCACGGTGCGGATGAAGGACTCGTCGGGCAGGTCGGTGGAAATGGTGGTAACGGATTTGACTTTGCCGGCCAGTTCGTTGAGCAGTGCATAGTCGCCCTGGGTACCGGCCTGGCGAAACAGCTGGCGAATGAGGGTGGCATCGTGGTCGGAGAGGTGGCGGGCCTGCTCGAAAACGGGCTGGTAGCCGGCCGGCACCTGGGTTTCGGCCGTGAGCGTGTGCACATCGGGGGCGCGCGGGCGCAGGCTCACGACGGTGGTGCCAGCGGCCATATCGCCCAGGCGCTGGCCGCGGCCGTTGAAAAGCGTAGCTACCAGTGCCACCGAGCCCGCCGTCATCCCGATTTCAAACAGCCCCAGCAGCCAACGCAACAGGTAGTCGCCGGTGCCGGGGCGGGTGCCGTCGAGGCGGGATACTTTGATTTTGCGCGCCTGCTTGCCCAGGCTCTGGCCATTGAAAAAGATTTCGCACAGCGGATGGTAGATGAGCAGCGGCGTGTACACCAGCACGTAGGCCATAATCTGCCGGCCATCTTGCGAGTCGGCCACCTGCCGAATCAGGAAGCTGACCACCGCGGCCCACAGCACCATCACCAGCACGTCGAGCACCTGGGCCAGCACCCGGTCGCCCACGCTGGCAGCCTCGTATTCGAGCACCACGTTCTGGGTAGTCTGGATGCGAATCGTACTCATAGAAAAGCCTGAAAAAAGAGCCGCAATGGCCCACTGGAATCGTGTATATTTAGCCCGGCGGACCGGGTCTGCCTTTTATTCAAGCAGTAAAAGCGATGCGCGAAACGGTTTTTCTGCGGCTCAACGAAGCCCGCTGGCAACGCTACGAAGCCAGTGCCCCCGCCGGTCCCGAGGAGCTAGCCCGGCGCTACGTAGAGTTGACCGACGATTTGGCTTATTCGCGGACCTTTTACCCCGACTCGGGTACCACGGCCTACCTGAATGCGCTGACGGGCAAGCTACACCAGTCGCTTTATAAAAACAAAAAGCAGGAGCATGGCCGCTTCGCCGATTTCTGGTTGCGCGAACTGCCATTTATCATCGTTCGGCATCACCGGATACTGCTGGCCACGCTGGCTTTCTTCCTGCTTACCTGCTTTATCGGGGCGCTTTCGGCTGCCTACGACGACTCGTTTGTGCGCCTGATACTCGGCGACGACTATGTGAACCGGACGCTGGCCAACATTGAGAAGGGCGACCCAATGGCCATCTACAAGGGCACCGACGAGAGCCTAATGTTTCTGCAAATCACGCTCAACAATGTGCGGGTGGCGCTTTATGCCTTTGCCGGGGGCATTACGGCGGGCTTATTCACGTTTTTCATGCTGTTTCGCAACGGCGTGATGCTGGGCGCATTCCAGTTCTTCTTTCACCAGAAAGGCCTGCTGCTGCCCTCAGTGCTCACTATCTGGATTCATGGCACGCTCGAAATTTCGGCCATTGTGCTGGCCGGCGGGGCCGGGGCCATCATGGCGCAAAGCCTGCTGTTCCCGGGCACTTACTCGCGCCGCGACTCACTGCGCCGCGGCGCCCGCGACGGGATGAAACTGGTGCTGGCGTTGGTGCCGGTGTTCATCGTGGCCGGCTTTCTCGAGGGCTTCGTGACGCGCCATACCCAGATGCCACTCTACGCCAGCCTGGGCATCATCGGCCTCTCGGCCACCTTTATTCTGGGCTATTTTGTGGCCTATCCCTGGTGGCTGGCGCGGCGGGCTACTTAGCTGTTAGCTGTTAGCTGTTAGCTGGAAAACGCAATTTCTTGAATTATACGCACTACCAAACAACAAAAGCTAACAGCGGGCCGCTGATAGCTAAAAGCTTAAAAATATGCGCCGTTACCTTGCCTTTAACCGGCCCACCGATTTTCTGCGCCGCCGCGACTTCAGCCAGAAAATGGAAGCCACGTTCGACTTCATTCGGGCCCACGCGACGCCGCTGGCACGGGTGCTGGTGGTGCTGGTGCTGCCGCTGGCGCTGCTCACCGGCATCGGCACCAGCCTGTTGCAGAGTCAGTTGATGCAGGCTATGCGTCTACTTAAAAAACCTACCAGTTCCAATAGCACGTTAACTAGTGCTATACTGCCAGATGTATTTACCTCTTCTACGCTCTGGCTGACGATGCTTTCGGGCATCCTGCTGTTTGCGGTGGTGCATCTGGTGGTATTCGGCTATGTCGTGCTCCAGGCCGACCGCACGACCGACGAGCCGGTGACGGCCGGTGAGGTCTGGCAGGTAGTGAAATCCCGGTTCCTGGGAATGGTGGGCTCTTTTATTGGGCTGGGGCTGCTGTTTGTGGTGGCCTCCATGGTTGTTGGGGGCGTCATCTTCGGGTTGGGGTCAACGATGAGCTCGGCTCCCTGGATGATCTTCCCACTTGTGCTGCTGCTCTACATCGGCATATTTTACTCTTTTGTGCCCTTGAGCCTCTACTTTATTGTGTGGCTGCGGGAAGGGCGGGGCTTTTTTGGCAGCCTCACCCGCAGCTTCCGGCTGGCCTGGGGCAAGTGGTGGTCCACGTTTGGGCTGCTCATGGTCATTACGTTTATTATGTACCTGATTCTCATCCTGTCGGTAACGGCCCTGACGGCTCTGGGGCTGCCCTTTGCCGGAATGATGGGCGGCGAGCTGGATACGGGTACGATGCGGGTACTGATGATTGTGTATTCCATCCTGCAGAGCCTGGTTACGCTGCTATATTACCCCTTCATCCTCATCGCCCTGAGTTTCCAGTATTTCAACCTGGTGGAGCGCCTCGACGGCACCGGCACCCGCCTGATGGTGGAGGCCATTGGTGCGCCGGTGCCCGTTGCCGCACCCCAGGGCCTCCGGCCCGATGACGAGGGCGAATACTAGCCCTATCCTGCGGCCGGCAATGCATTTATCCTCTGTCAATCAGGCAAATAACCTGGCCAACGCAGGACTTTCCTTTCCTATGCCCCAGCTTTTTTTCCTGCGCTGTTTCTATCCCGCTCTGCTCCCCGGGCTGCTGGGCCTGGTGCTGCTGGCCCCGGCAAGCGGCCGCGCTCAGGCGCCACCCCGCCCGCCAATACTGTCGCCCGGGCCCGACTCGCTGGGCTCCGCAGCCGCGCCACGCTACGTGCGCCTGCGGGCCGATACCACTCCGGCCGGGCGGCTGCGGCGGCCGGCGGCCGAACGGCTGGCCGAATTGCGCAGGCAGAGCGAGTTTCAGTACGTGGAGCCTGAACCCGCGCAAAGCAGCTCCGACAGCCTGTGGTCGCGGTTCTGGCGGGAGCTTTGGCGGCGAATTGCCGGGCTGTTTTCGGGAAAAGCATACGAAACGCGGGGCCGCTACGTGGTGTACGCGCTGTTTGCGGCGGCTTTCGGCTACCTGCTGCTACGCCTGCTTCGGCTGGATGTAACAGGGCTACTGGGCCGCCGTAGTCGGGCCCTGCCCCTCCCCTACGAAGCGCTGGCCGAGGATATCCGGGGTATCGATTTCGCCGCCGCGCTGGCACGGGCCGAGCAGGCCGGCAACTACCGCCTGGCCCTGCGCCTGGGCTACCTCCAGACATTGCGCCACCTCACCGACCGGAACCTGATTCAGTGGCAACCCGACAAAACCAACCACGACTACCTGCGCGAACTGGCCGGCACGCCCCAGGCCGCCGGATTCCGCACCCTCACCCGGCAGTTCGAGTACGTTTGGTACGGCGAGCTGCCCCTCGCGGCCGAGCAGTACCCGGCCCTGCGCGAGCAGCAGCAGGGGTTTATCCGGCAGCTGATTTCTTCCAAGCTAGTAGCCTAAGCTAACATGACTCGTTTCCGTGCTTTACTGCTGGGTTTGGTAGCGTTGTTCGTGGCGTTTGTGGCGGTGGAGTATTTCCGGCCCCAGCCAACCAACTGGAACCCCACATTCATCAACCGCGACAAAATTCCCTACGGCACCTACGCGCTCTACGACCAGCTGCCGGCCCTGTTTCCGGGTCAGCCCATCAGCACTGTGCGCCTGCCCATTGCCAACCAGCTGCTGCCCGGCCTGGGGGCCGATGTAAACCCCGACACCACCGCTGGCAGCACTGTGCCCGCCCTGCGCGCTGGCCGGGCCAGCTACCTGTTCATCAACGACGGCTTTTTCTGCTCGCCGCTCGACCAGAACGCGCTGCTGCGCTATGCCGCTCAAGGCAGCCATGTATTGATTACGGGCGAGAACATCAGCGGCGCGCTGCTGGATTCGCTGCGTTTAGAGCTGCGCCCGGTGCTGGAGCTCGATAGCCTGCTGCTTTTGCGGCGGATACGGCTTGGCCGGCTCCCGGCCGGCCGCGGTAGCCGGGCCCGCACGACCACCCTCACCTTGGTAAATCCGCCGGCCGGGGCTGCTGTAAGCTACCCATTTCCGGCCGCCGAGGTGGCGTACTTCTTCCGGGCCACGGCGGGCAGCCGGGCTACGGTGCTGGCCCACGATGCCAGCCGCCGGCCGGTGCTGGTGCGCGTGCCGGTGGGCCGGGGCGAAATACTGTTGAGCTCAACTCCTTCCGCCTTCAGCAACCTGCGCCTGTTGCGGCCGGCCACGGCGGGCTTCGCCTTCGCGGCACTATCGAGGTTGCCGGCGGGCCAGCCGGTTTTCTGGGATGAATACCAGAAGCAGGGACCATTGGGCGAGCAGTCGCTGCTGCGGGTGCTGGTGGCGCACGAGGCGCTACGCTGGGCCTTATGGACTGGCTTGGCCGGACTGGCGTTGTTCGTGCTGTTTGAGGCCCGGCGGCGGCAGCGCATCATCCCGATCATCAAGCCTCTGCCTAACACCACGCTGTTGTTCACGAGCACCGTGGCCAGCCTTTACCGGCAGGGTAGCAACCACGCGCTTATTGCGGAGAAGAAAATCGGGCTGTTTCATGATTTCCTGCGCGCCCGCTACCACGAGCCCGGACTAGATTTGGCCGATGAATCGACCCGCGAACGGCTGGCTCAAAAGGCTGGCGTACCGCGCCCGGAGCTGGATGAACTGGTGCGCCGCATGAACCGCACCCTCACCGCGCGCCAGGTTTCGGACGAGGAGCTGCTGGCGCTAAACCGGGCAATAAGCCGCTTCCGCCAGCAGGCTGCCTAGAATTGTATTATCGTATCAAATTGACTTTTTCTTATTTATGATTATTCCAATATCACGCCTCAGAGACTCATGACAAGCAATTAACACAAATATCTTGTTGATCTTATTAATACTATAAAGTCCTCACCCTGCAAATCAAGCCTCAATATGGAGAATAATCTGAACATGGATTCCCCCGAACACATAGACTCCCCGCAGCCGGATACAAACAGTCCGGTGGCGCTTGGTAGCGAGCCAACTACTGGTAGCGGCACGGCGGCTGGTACAACAGCGGGCTCCGGTGCGCCGGCCACTCTAGCTTCGCGCACCGACCTGAGTTTCCTGAGCCGCCACGCCGAAGCCATCCGGGGTGAGCTGAGCAAGGTGATTGTGGGGCAGCGCGACCTGGCCGAGCTGCTGCTCACGGCCCTGCTCGCCGACGGCCATGTGCTGCTGGAAGGCGTACCGGGCGTGGCCAAAACGCTTACCGCCAAGCTGCTCGCCCGCACCCTCAGCGTCCCGTTCAGCCGCCTGCAGTTCACGCCCGACCTGATGCCCTCCGACGTGCTGGGCACCTCGGTGTTCCGGCCCCAAAAAGGCGAGTTTGAATTCCGGCCCGGCCCCATTTTCGCTAGCGTGGTGCTGATTGACGAAATCAACCGCGCTCCGGCCAAAACCCAGTCGGCGCTGTTTGAGGTGATGGAGGAGCGGCAGATAACCCAGGATGGTGTCCGCTATCCGGTGCCCACGCCCTTCGTGGTGCTGGCCACCCAGAACCCCATCGAGCAGGAAGGCACCTACCGCCTGCCCGAGGCCCAGCTCGACCGCTTCCTGTTCAAGCTAAGCGTGGGCTACCCTACTCTGGAAGAGGAAGTGGCCATTCTGCAGGGCCACCACGCCGGTTTCGGCGGCACCCCGCTGGAGGCAGTGCAGCCCGTGGTATCGGCCGACGACCTGCGGCAGCTGCGCGCGCAGGTGAGCCGCCAGCACGTGGAGCCCAAGCTGCTGGAATACATTGCCCGCCTCGTGGGCCAGACGCGCGCCCACAAGGGCCTGTACCTGGGCGCTTCGCCCCGCGCCTCGCTGGCCCTGCTCAACGGCGCCAAAGCCCTGGCCGCCCTCCGCGGCCGCGACTTCATCACACCCGAAGACATCCAGTACCTGGCCCCGGTGGTGCTGCGCCACCGCATCCAGCTCACGCCCGAGCGCGAGATGGAAGGCGGCACCCCGGACGATGTAGTAAAGCAGATTCTGCAGCAGATGGAGGTGCCCAGATGAGGACGAAGACAATGAACGATACGCCTTTCCTCAGTTGAAGAGGGGCTGCCGTAGCTTGCTGCGGCTGGGGTAGCTGGCTCGTTGCACGTCAGTTTGAACGACTGATGATTAAGTTCGTCCAACAAGGTCAACCACCCATATCCCTTCCTTTTCAAGGAGGGAAACTAGCTTCTAGCTCTGGTTTTACTGATGCAGCTTCTGCGTAGCTTATTTCTGACTCGCCGCTTTTTCCTGGCCCTCACGGCACTGGTAATCGGGCTGACCGTGGCCTTTTTCCTGCCGGGCTGGCTGGTGCCGCTGCAGCTGGCGCTGGGTTTGCTGGCACTGCTGACGTTGCTGGATGCAGCGCTGCTTTACGGCACCGGCGGGGGCGTGTTCGGGCGCCGGGTACTGGGCGACAAGCTGGCCAACGGCTCCGACAACGACGTAGCTATCTACCTCGAAAACCAGTACCGCTTCCCGTTACGCACCGAAACCATCGACGAGGTGCCGCATCAGTTTCAGCGCCGCGACGTGCTGTTTCGGGCCGTGGTGCAGCCGGGCGAAACCAGCGTGATTCGCTACCAGCTGCGGCCCACCAAGCGGGGCGAGTACGCGTTCGGCGCCCTGAACGTGTACGCCGCCTCGCCGCTGGGGCTGGTGCGGCGGCGGTTCCGGTTCGATGAGAACCGCATGGTGCCGGTGTACCCGTCGTTTTTGCAGCTGCGGCAGTACGAGCTGCTGGCCGCCAGCAACCGCCTGACGGAGGTGGGCGTAAAGCGCATCCGGCGGGTGGGCCAGAGCCTAGAGTTCGACCAGATCCGGCCCTACGTGCCCGGCGACGACCCGCGCCGCATCAACTGGAAGGCCACCGCCCGCCGCGCTACTACCCCCGAAGCCACCGACGCGCTGGCCGTAAATCACTACCAGGACGAGCGCGCCCAGCAGGTGTACTGCCTCATTGATAAGGGCCGGGTGATGCGCATGCCGTTTGAAGGCCTGAGTCTACTCGATTACGCCATCAACGCCACGCTGGTCGTCAGCAACATTGCCCTGCGCAAGCACGACAAGGCCGGGCTCATCACCTTCTCACATCAGCCCGGCGCGCTGGTGCCCGCCGACCGCCGCAGCGGCCAGCTGCGGCAGCTGCTGGAGGTGCTGTACCGGCAGAAAACCAAGTACCTCGAAACCGATTACGAGCGGCTTTACCTCACGGTGCGCCACCAAATCCGGCAGCGCAGCCTGCTGATTCTGTTCACCAACTTCGAGACGCTTTACGGCATGCAGCGCCAGCTACCCTACCTGCGCCGGCTGGCCAAAAGCCACCTGTTGCTGGTCGTATTCTTCGAAAACACCGAACTGAGCGCCTACCTCAACTCTGCCGCCACTACCACCCAGGAGGTCTACAACCAGACGGTGGCCGAGAAATTCGCCCAGGAAAAGCGCCAGATCGTGCGCGAGTTGAACCAGTACGGCATCCACTCCCTGCTCACCGCCCCTCAGAACCTCACGGCCAACACCATCAACAAATACCTCGAATTTAAGGCCCGGGGGCTGATTTGAGTGGCCTGCTGTAGGGGCGGGGCTTGCTCCCGCCCGCCATTAAACGATTATTGTTGAACGAATCCCGGGTGGGCCGGTCAACGGCGGGCGGGCGGGGGTACGCCCCGCCCCTACCTTGCTAACTTTGCGACCCACCCGCCCGCTCCGCCTCTCATGCGCCCATTTCTGCTGCTGCTTGTGTTTCTGCTGGCCCGCCCGGCTTTCTGCCAGCCCACCACCACCGATACCCGCAACCTGCTACCGGTGCCTACAACGGTGCGCTGGGGTACGGGTATGCTGGGCTGGAAGGTCGTGCTCCGCCCCCGCTTACAGGGGCCGGCCGACACGATTACCGCCGCCGCCGTGGCCCGGACGCTCAAGCGGCTCAACCGGCAGGCTCCGGCCACAGCCCGCGACGCTGCCACGCTGCCCCTGCAAATCAGCTATGGCAAAGTGGGCCGGCCCGAGCTGTTTGATGAGGAGCGCTACAGCCTGCGCGTCACGCCTACCGGCGTCACCATCGACGCACCAACCACGCTGGGCGTACTGCACGCGCTGGCTACGCTGGAGCAGCTGCCCCAGCCCGATGGCCGCCACTCAGCACTGCCCGAAGTGGATATCCAGGACCAGCCGCGCTTTGCCTGGCGGGGGCTGCTGATTGACGTGGCCCGGCACTTTATGCCCGTCAGCGTCATCAAGCGCAACCTCGATGCCATGGCGGCCACCAAGCTCAACGTACTACACTGGCACCTCTCCGACGACCAGGGGTTTCGGGTGGAAAGCCGCGCGCTGCCCCGCCTGCACGAGGTAAGCGGGCAGTACTACACCCAGGCCCAGGTGCGCGAGGTGCTGCGTTACGCCGCCGCCCGTGGCATTCGGGTGCTGCCCGAGTTCGATGTACCCGGCCACACCATTGCCTGGCAGGCCGCCTACCCGCAGCTGGCCTCCGGCGACACGCTTTACAAAACCGTGTACCAGAGTTGGCGCCTGGCCAACGTGGCCTTCGACCCCACAAAGGAAACCACCTACCAACTGCTCGATACGCTGTTTGGCGAGATGACGGCCCTGTTTCCCGATCCGTACTTCCACATCGGGGGCGACGAAAACGATGGGCGGCAGTGGCGCGGCAATCCGCGCATTATGGCTTTTGCCAAGGCCAAAAAGATGCTGAAGCCGGATGGTAAAACGCTCGACAAGCACGCGCTACAGACCTATTTCAACCGCCGGGTACTCAGCATCCTCACCAAGTACAACAAGCAGATGGTGGGCTGGGACGAAATTCTGGGCCCCGGGTTACCCAAGGATGCGGTAATCCAGAGCTGGCGAGGTAAAAAGGGCCTCTACGATGCGGCGAAGGCGGGCAACCGGGCCATCCTGTCCAACGGCTACTACCTCGACCTTTACCTGTCGGCTGCCAACGCCTACGGCACCGACCCGCTGCCCGTCGATAACCCACTCAACGTAGCGCAGCAGCGGCTTATCAGGGGCGGTGAGGCTACCATGTGGAGCGAATTTGCCGACAGCGTTATCGTGGATTCGCGCATCTGGCCCCGCGCCGCCGCCGTAGCCGAGCGGCTGTGGTCGGCCCGCGACGTGAACAACACACCCGACATGTACCGCCGCCTGGCTGCCGTGTCGCGGCAGCTGGAGGGCCTGGGGCTGCAGCACCGCAGCGCCCCCGAGCAGCTGCTGCGCCAGCTGGCCGGCCCCACCGACGTGGTTGCGCTGCGCACGCTGGTCCAGGTGCTGGAGCCCGTCAAGGAATACAAGCGCCATTTCCAGGGCTTCACCTACACGCCCAGCACGCCCCTTAACCGCCTCGTCGATGCCGCCCCGGCCGAATCGGACGTAGCCCGAAACTTCAACTGCCGGGTCGATTCGCTCATGGAAGCCACCGTGGCGCTTGCCGGGCGTGGCTCAGTGTTTACCATGGTGCCCGGCCGCCGCAATGCCCTGGCCATGCGTCAGCAGTTGCAAGCCTGGCAGGCCAACCACTCCCGCCTCATTCCGCTGCTGGCCGCCTCCCCTACCCTCACCGAGTACGCCCCGCTCTCGGCCGCCCTGAGTGCCGCCGCCGCCCTGGGCCTGGAGCGGCTGGCGCTGCTGGAGAAGCAGCAGAAGCCCGATGCCGAGTGGCAAGCCACCGCCCTGAAGCAGCTCGACGCGCTAAATAAGCCGGCCGGGCAAACGGAGCTGGCGGTGCTGCCGGTTATTCGGCGGCTGGTGGAGCTGCGGTAGTTGCACTTAGTTTAATCAACGAATATCAGTTGCTTTAACGGATTTTCATTTCTCATAATATATTTTTTATTAATTTGCAAATTACCAATAATATCTTTAAACAAATCACCATTATATTTATTCAATCTATCATTTGATAATGTAATTTGATACTTATAAACGAACCTATCATCAACGTAAACTATACAATATCCTTTATAGGCTATTGTATTATAAATAAATTCAACGTTTCGCTCATAGGCAAAATCATGTTGAAAAACTAGCTTTTTCAATGTATCTGCACCTTGAACAGCAAACCCATCAAAGGCTTTTTCACTTATTCCGCGAGCAAAAGCATTGTAATCGAGCGAGTCAATATTTTTATAAATTCTAGTGAATGTTATACGTTCTATACTATCCGTGCTACTAGGTGGCAAGAGAGCAAGTTCGTGTTTTCTTGGTTTCGCTTTCCAACCATAAGGAGCGCATATAATTTCTTGACCAATTTCAAATAGGACCCAGTCGGCTAACTCAGGACTGCTTGTTTCGTGTTCGATATTAAAAGCAGTTACATCAAGAGTATCACTAGCTATTTGAGTTTGAACCGGCTGTTCCCATCTCGCGTCTGACCGACATTGTGTTAAAATAATGAACATGAGTAGGAAGAATGCTCGTCTGGCCCAGCCATTTAATTTTTTGTAATTCATAAGAGTGCGAGGTTCTGTAATTCACCCTAAAACAACACCGCCACCTGCATCCGGCCGGTGTGGATGGCGTTGAGGCCCTGGGGTTTGCGGCCGTCGTAGGCTAGCGTGATGTTGAGGCCGTTGCTCAGGCGCTGCTCCAGGTTCAGGTTCCAGGTGAAGTTGGTGCCGGGGCGCAGGGCGTTTAGGATTTCCAGGCCCACGAGGCTGAGCTGGTTGCCCGTGAAGCCCACGCCCACGTAGCGCCCGGTGGCCGATACGGTGCGCTTGCCCACCTGGCTAATGCGGGTTTCCAGACCCAGTTCGTGGAAGGTGCCCTTCGTACCCACATCGGCGCCGGCCAGGTTGCGCTTGGTGGTGAACAGGTAGGTGGTGGTGAAGCGCCAAACCGTGGACGGCTGGTAGCTGACCTCGGGCGCCACCTCGTACTGCTCGACCCGGAAATTGCGCGTTTCGAGGTAGCTCGATTGGTTTTCGCGGATGGCGCGCGTGCCGTTGAGTCGGCCCGTGAACGACTGGGCCAACGTGCGGCGTAACAGCAGGTTCTGGCTGGCCAGGTTGCGGGTATCGAATCCCTGCGTCAGCAACACCTTCTGCTGGGTTTGCTGAATAGTGAGCTCGGCCCCGAAAATAGGGTTCGAGCGGTTGAAGTACAGCGTATTGCGCAGCAGTTTGTTCAGGCTCAGTAGCAGCGAGTCGGCGGTTTGAAAGGCGAAGGGGTTGAGGCGGGCGTTGAGCGTGTTTTCGGTGCTTTTGCGGTCGAGCGTAACGGTGGTAAGGGTGCTGAAACGGCTGATCAGTTCGCGCCAGCCGGCCGCGTCGCGCCACTCACGGGGGGCCGAGAGCGTGAGGCGGTAGCTGAAGCGGTTGGTGAAGGCGGGCAGGTAGTCGTCGGTGGGTAGAAACACCTTGATGTAGGTGCGGAACTGCGCATCGGGCGTCTGGGCCTCAAAAAACTCGTTTTTCTGCTGGAGGCCATCGTCGTTCAGGTCGTTCCAGTAGTGGGTGCCCTGGCCGTTGGGCACGGCCAGATAAGCGAAGTCGCGGCGCAGTTCGCGGCCGGTGGCCACGGCGTAGCTCAGCTCCGAGCGCACCGTATTCTGCCAGAAGCTGGCGTTCCAGTCGAGTTTGCCCAGCACGGTCCGGTCGCGCACGAAGCCGGGGGCGGGCGCGCCGGGCTGGGTCTGGCCGGTGGTGTCGCGGGCGCTCAGGTCGCGGTAGGTGGCCAGAATATTCAGGTCCTGGGTGGCGCTCAGGTGCGAGATGAGCGTGCCCTGCCAGGTATGGGCCCGGCCCCGCTCGCGCAGGCTGGTTTGCTCGGCGTTGGGCGTCTGGTCGCGCCGGAAGCTGTAGTCTACCCGAAACTTTAGGCGGGCTGTGTCGCGGCTCTGCACGAACAGGGCGTGCTCGTCGTAATAGTTGGCCGACGTGAGCGAGTCGCCGGCCTCGGCGCGGGCCACGCGGTTTTTATCAAAGCGGTAGGCGTAGCCGGGCTCCAGGGCGCCGCCCACGTAGCGGGCCGCCGCCTCGCCCCGCGCCCAGCGCGACTCGCGCCGGCCGGCTTGCGAGTTCAGCAGAAACAGGTTGCCCCGCAGCTGCACCCGGCCTAGCTGGTGAGCAGCATCGAGCCAGTGCTGCACGCCGCTCACCTCGCCAGCCCGGTAGCGGCGGCTCAGGCGGTAGCCCAGGGCGTTGTTGGCGTCTTTTATCAGCCCTACGCCGGCATTAAAAATGTTCTCCTCGCGGGGCGTCTGGTTGTTGCCAATAAGCGTATTGCCGGTGCTCCAGTTGCGGTCGAACTCAATGTCGCGGTACCGGTCGATGGGCGTGAAGCGGCGGCTGGTGTACTCGTAATCTATATTGCTCCGCAGCTGGTAGCCCACCAGTCCCGGCAGGCTCACGGGCCGGTTCTGCACCACGTAACCCACCCGCATGGCCCGGCCGGTGGCCCCGTCGGCGGCAAAGCGGTTCAGCTCCAGCTCCGAGGAAGCCAGATCGACAAACACAGTGGCCGTCGAGTCGAGGGCGTAGCTGGTACCCACCGTAATCAGCTGCTTTTTGAGGGGCGTGGGCAGCACCCGCACCGGCTCATACGTCCCGCGGTTCGTGCCCACGAAGGTGTACACGCGGCCGTTGGCGTTGGCCTCGCCGGGGGTAGTACCCAGGTTGTAGGAGCCCTGCCCCGGCCCCAGGTTCGTAAACTGCACGTTGTACACCAGCGCCAGCGTATCGAGCGGCGGGTACACGAACACGCGGGTGGGCAGGCCGGTGGCGGGGTCGGGCAGCGTTTCGCGGCGGTACTGAATCTGGCGCCGGTCGTAGGGCACGAGCGTGTCGCCGGGGGCCGTTACGCGGCTCACGTTACCGCTGCGGCGCAGCAGGGCCTTCTGGCCGTCGTTCAGGGTCAGGTTGGGCGAGTTGTCGGGGTTGTCGGCTTCGCGGTAGAAGTTGGCGTGCACCTGCAGACGGCCCAGCTGCTGGTAGTGGCTGGCCTGCACCAGCGAGCGGGCGTAGTTGAAGTCGGAATACTCGTAATCGACCTTAATGCGGGTGTTGCGGGTGATGAGGTGGCGGGGCGAAAACGTGAGCTCGGCCTGGTTGTAGTCGATGATGTAGTCGGCATCGAAGCCGCGCACCAGCAGCCGGCCATCGAGGTACACGCGCTCGGAGTTGGCCAGCACAATGATAAACTGCTCGCCGTTGGGCCCGCGCAACCGATACGGGCCCTGCACGTTTTCCAGCGGCGCAATATCAATGCTGGCAAACTTGCCCTTGGCCCCGCCCGCCGCCACCGAGGTGGTAGCAAAGGCCTGCCCTTTCGCCACCGACAGCAACGGCGCCCGCGTCCCGGCTTCGCGGCGGGTAGTTACGGTCTGGCTGGTGTTGGGACCGGTACCGTTGGGCGTGAGCACGCCACCACTGCGCCCCGCCGGCGCGTAAGGGTCGGCGGTGGGCGGCGTGGCGGTGCCGGGCTGCACCTGGCCCGAGCCGGCCGCCGGGGCAATGGTGGGCGAAGTGGTAATGAAGGTACCAGTGCTGCCACCCGCCGCGTTGGGGTACTGGAACAGCTGCTGGTTGCTGATGCCCGCCCCGGCCCCACCGCCGAAGCCACCCGCCGGCAGCTGCCCGAAATTCACCTCGCCGGCCCCGCCCTGGATGTTTTTGTAGTAGCGCAGGAAGTAATCGGGCTTGTTGCGCAGCACCACGTCGCCGGCCGTCAGGCTCCAGCGCGGGTTGGTCAGGGTGATGTAGATACGGTCGAACTCCTGCAGCTGCTGCGTGTTGCCCTCGGGCTGGAAAGGTACGTTCTGGTCGGATATGGCGGCCGTCAGGTCGATGTTATCGGTGAGCTTGCCTTCGAGCTGCAGGTTGAGCGAGGAGCTGACGAAGACATTCTGGGCGTTGCCAAACGAAACACCCCGCGACAGATTACCGGTTTTGTTGATGCCCGGCGTGTTAAGAATCTGCTCCTTCACCGAGAAATCCTGGGTCCCAAACGTGGGTCGCTGCCAGAACTGCAGCGTGTCGTGCAGGCTGCGGGGCCGCCGGAAGCGCGGCTCGGCCAGCCGCAGCGGCAGCACCCGGTAGCACACCAGCACCGAGTCGGGGCCGGCGGGCGGCAGCACCATATCGGGGAGGCCAGGTTCGGGGTTCGGAAAGCGTGAGGAGGGCCGCACGTAGCGGTACTGGTCGGTGGCGGGCTCGTAGGCCACCGAGCGGCCATTCAGGCTTACCGAGGCCGGCACCACCGTCAGCGTATCCTGCAGGCTGAACAGCGTGGTATCCTGGTTCGCCGCCAGCCGCACCCATACGCAGCGCCGGGTGCTGGGCGGCGCATCGGCCGGCGCGGCCGGGCGCTGCTGGGCCCAGGCCGCGGCCGGCAGCAACCACCACAGCAACAGCCCCGCCAGCAGCGCCCGCAAGCGCAGTGAAAAGGGCGTAAGGCGGTTGCTCATTCAGTAAAAATACGACACCGGAATTTTGGTGCCAGTCTAACGCCTCAGCTCAGCAGTTAGTGCCTGAACCTGGGGCGGGCCGTCGGCTCGGGGCCGCGCTTCGCTGCGCATAATCCATAACGGTCTGCTGGCTTTCGGCGGCGACAGGAATAACGCCCGTTGCGGCGTTTCGCTGTCAGCGCGGTTCTTCGCTTTTGCTTTCAACTTTCATCTTCTGCTACCCTGCCAGCGGCAATTCAATGAAAAAACGGGTGCCCACGCCCTCCTCGGTTTCAAACCAGATGTGGCCGCCGGCACTCTCGATGCCGCGCCGGGCCACGGCCAGCCCGATACCCGAACCAGCTGCTTTGGTCGTGAAGTTGGGCACGAAGATCTGGGGCTGCACCTCGGCCGAAATGCCGGTACCGTTATCGGCAATGCAGATGCGCACCCGTCCGCCCGTTTCAGCATCCAGCGGCTCCAGAATGGCCACCACTTCGGGCGTCCGGCCCTCGGGCACGGCCTGCAGGGCATTGATGAGCAAGTTGTTGAAGGTGCGCACCAGCAGGCTTTCATCAGCAAAGACCACGTACTGGTCGGGTCCGATATCGGGCGGCAGCGTGAGGCGGATGCCCCCGCCTCCCGGCCGGCTCTGGTGCAAATGCACGCAGCGGCGCAGAATGGGCACCACATCGAGGCGCTCGGGGCGCATGGCGGGCAGGTTGGTGAAGTTGCTGAACGAGGTGGCAATGTCGGTCAGCACGTCAATCTGGGTGATAAGCGTCTGCGACACCTTCGTGAGCAACTCCTCCAAGTTCGGGCGTCGGTCCTGAATGGCCCGTTGCAGAAACTGCAGGCTCAGCTTCATGGGCGTGAGCGGGTTCTTGATTTCGTGGGCGACCTGCCGGGCCATTTCGCGCCACGCGGCTTCCTTCTCCTGAATGGCCAGTTCCTCCTTGCTCTCATCGAGCTTGAGCAGCATGTGGTTGTACTCGCGTACCAGCAGCCCAATTTCATCCTCCGACTCGTAGGCCAGCATCTCGTTCTGGCCCGTGAGGGTGGTCTGCCGCAGCTTTTCGGTGAGCAGCTTGAGCGGTTCGGTGAGCAGGCGCGCGGCAATAAAGGCCAGCCCCAGAAACAGGATAAACATCAGCGTGAAGATGTTCAGTACGGTGCTTACCAACTCGGTGAGCTTGTTATCGAGGTCTTTCTCCGAATCGAAAAACGGAATACCCACGTAGCCCAGCACCGGCCCCGATCGGCCACCCTGCACCGCATTGGACCGCAACGGCAGGTACAGCGCGTTAAACGAGAGCGTGCCGGCCCGTTCCGTTAGCAGGGCCCGCGGCTGGCCATCTTCGCTTAGGGCCGTAATGGCCCGCGGATTCATGAGCGTGCTCAGCAGGCTGGCCTCGAAAATGAGGGGTTGGCTACTCACCAGCAGCTCGCCGTGGGCGTCGTAGAGGTTGAGGTCGGTTTCGGTGAGGGCCGATACGTTTTCGGCCAGCTCCACAAGGTCGGCGCGGTTGGCATCCTGGGCCAGCATCGCCCGGTTCTTGAGCAGGTTTTCCTGCACCGCCTGGCCCCGCCGCAGGTAGGAGCGCAGCAGGTCGCGCTTATACGAGTTGGTTACCTGCCCGGCAATGGCCGCACTCATCACTACCAGCGGCACGAGTACGCCCAAATTGAGAAAAACCTGAATTTTGGTGCTGAAGTTGGTGCGCAGCAACGACCGGTACCGCCCGCGGGCCAGCAGCACGGCTCCAATCAGCAGCAGCCAGCAGAAGCTGTAGAGCAAAAACAGAAACGAGAAATTGGCCAGCCAGTCGGCAAACGAATACGTAGCCGTCGTCACCACCACCAGCCGGTCAGATTTACCCAACCCGCGCACCCCCAGATGGTGGTAGCCATTCAGGGCCAGGCCTGTAGTGTACAGTCGCGGGTCGTCGAAGAAGCGCGGCAGCAACTCATTGATGTAATCGAAATCTCCTTCGCTATACACCAGCTGGCCCTTCTCGAAGCCCGCGTAACTCAGGTCGGTACCCAGCTGGGGCTGAAAGAACTTTTGGTCGACCAGCAGCTCGGGCACTACGCTGTTGGCGGTGAGCTTTTTCAGCGTCAGCTCCAGGGCAATGGTGCTGCTGCCCTGCTCGGCCGTGGGGGCGGGCACGGCAATAAAGGCCACGTAGCGCCGCGAGTTGAAGGCGCGGCTGCCGTCGCGCACCAGGTAAATGTTGGGGTGGCCGGTAGGGCTGGCGTTGCGCAGCAGGTAGTCGCGGGTGGTTTGCAGGTTGCCGCCAATGGCCACGCCCCGCCCCTCGGGCCGGAACAGCAGCACCCGCACTTCGTACTTGTCGAAGTAGTCGCGCAGGTAGTATTTCACTACTTTCTGCTTGATAAGGTCGAGGTTGATGAAGGGGCTGGCCAGCATTGTGCGCAGCACCGGGTCGCGGGCCATTTCGCGGCCGCGCTCCACCAGCAGGTACTCACCCTGCAGGTCGTTGTCGGTGAGCAGGTTGCTGGCCAGGCTTTGCTTGTTGAGGGTGAGCTGGCGGTTGAAATGCTCATAGAGGGCCAGCGCCCCCACGGCCGAGCTCAGGGCCAGCAGCACAAACACAAACAAGTAGAGCTGGTAGGGCAGCGCCGCCGCCGTGGGCACAAGGCCCGTAACGCGCAGCCCCAGAAAAAACGTCAGGGCCAGTCCCAACAGCGTAAAATGCACCAGCTGCAAGCCCAGACCCGCTGCCAGAAACCCCACCGCCGAGAACAACAGCAAACTCACGCTCAGGTAGCGCGTAGAGGGGCGCACCACCCGCATAAATAGCTGCGTGAGGAGGTAGAAGCCCACTGCATAACTGCCCGTGTGCAACACAATAGCCAGCCCCAGCAGCAGCTTAAACGGGCTGACCTGAATATCCTGGGTGATGTCGAGCAGCAACTGGGAGTTGCTGAAGCTGCTGGTGTAAAAATCGTAGAGTAGCTCCAACAGCCCGTAGAAGCTCAGCACGACGCCGGTGCCCAGCGCCATGCGCAGCTGCCAGCGCCGCAGCCGCTGCACCCGCCGCGACAGCCCGTAGCGCCGAAACAGCCGCAGCCCGTACCAGGCGGCCAGCGCCAGCAGCAGCGCGTTCAGCAGCAGGTCGCCGAGCGAGGGCGACAGCCAGGAGGCAGCGTACACCCGCGGGTCGAAGAGGCGGAACTCGAGCAGCGAGAACGGCAGCCCCAGCTGCAGCATAGCCCCGCGCAGCACCAGCAGCGGCAGCAGCACCAGCACCACCCCCGCCAGGGCCTGGCCCTGGGCAAACCGCCGGCGGGCCCACAGCAGCCAAGCCGTCATATAGCTGCCCACTCCCAGCAGCAGCAACCACAGCGGCAGGTATTTGCCCGTTATGGCATCGGCCTGCAGGCTTTCTACCGAAAACAGATAATTACCTTCGTTCGATACCAGCCGGGGCCGGCCCGTGTTGCCCCTCTCTACTACCAGCCGCACATTCTGGCCCTGGAAAATACCCTGGCCGTTACCGTCGCGCAGGTAGCGGTTGCTGATTCCGTAATTAATTTCGAGCGGGATGTAGGTCAGCAGGATGTAGGGACCCTCGGCGTGGCGCAACACCAGAAACGTGCCGAAGCGGGTTTTCAACAACCGCTCGTGGTAGCGCTGGGTGGCCTGCTCCACGTCGGGGTGCACGGCGTGGTCGGACCAGTACAGCAGCTGCTCGTTCCGGAATACGAAGGTTGGGTAAGTGGTGTGGCTCGTCAGGCTGCGGAAATCCATGCGGCCTGTGGCCAGCCGTTGCAGCACATCGGTCGATTCCCGCTCGCCCGTAAGCTCGGCTTCCATCAGCACTTCCTGCAGCCGGGTTGCCGACGCCTGCAATACCACCTGCGGATCCTGGCCGTAGCGGTTACTCACGTAAGCCGCTACAAAGCACTGCAGACCCAGCAGCAGCAGCACCAGCGGAAGATGACGACGAAGTTTCAAACAGAAAAGCCACTAGTAAGGCAGTACCGTAAACCTACAACCTTGGGGCCAAAAAAAACGCCGCCCGAAGGCGGCGAACAATTAAGCCGGTAGGCACTGCGGGCCCACCAGTCGCACTGCACTCAGGAAGCAGCCCCGTAGCGGGGGTTATACTCCACCCCACCAAACAGATACAGCATCAGAATTCGGGAGTAGCGCAGGCTAAAAGGCGTTAGCAGTACAGTTATTACGGCCACGGCCGTCACGTACACCCACGTATCGGGGTCGCCGAGCAAATGATAGACCAGCAGGCCAACTACCAGCATTATGCCCGTTGAGAAGGCAAAGCTGATGTACATGGCCCCAAAGTAGAAACCCGGCTCGGGCTCGTACGCCTGGCTGCATACCGGACAACTGGCGGGCATTTCGGTGAAATGGGCCAGGTTCAGAGACGAATGCGTGAACATCGGCCCCCGGCGGCAGCGCGGGCAGCGTTGCTGCAGAATGCCCGTCAGCATGGAAGCGGCCGGCGCGGGATAGGCTTTAGACTCCGCCATGACCTGCTTTCTTCTTTTTCTGCTGATTTGTGTGCCGGTACCAGAAGAAGCCCACGCTGCCAATCAGCAGATACGGAATGGCCATCAGGTATACGATGCCCTTGTTGAGGCCGGTTGTATCGTAGCTGTCCTTGTCTTGGCCGCCCGCTACCAGCTGGGTTTTACACAGCGTACACTGGGCCTGGGCGGGCGCCGGGGCCAGCACGCTCAGGAGCAGCGAGACAACCAGGGCCAGCAGGCCCACTATAGCAAGTTTTTTCATGGCGAAGAAGTGTTAAGCGTGTTTTCTTATAACCCCGAAGCCGGGCCGCAGGTTCGGCCCCGCCATCTGCTATGAGCTATAATAAGGCGCAATCATGAAATACACGATAACGCCCGTCACCGATACGTACAGCCACACCGGATACGTCCAGCGGGCAATACGACGGTGCTTCTGAAACTGCTCGGTGAGGGCAAAATACAGCGTAAACAGCACCAGCCCCACCGTAGCGGCCGCCAGCACAATATGCGTGAGCAGAATGAAATAGTACACACCCCGAATCAGCCCCTGGCCCCCAAACGTGGTGCTGGGAACCTGCGAGTGGTAGGCTACATAGGATACCAGAAACAGGGAGCCCAGCAGAAACGCCAGCCCCATCATGGCCCGGTGCCGGGCCACCTGCTTGCGGCGGATGAAGTAGTAGCCCAACATCAGGAACACGGCCGTCAGTGAGTTGAGCCCAGCGTTAACGGCGGGCAGCGCCTTCACATTGAGGCCCGGAATGACAAATACGCCGGGGAAGTAGTACAGCACGGCTACCGCTACCGGAATAACGGCCCCGAGCACCGCCGCCAGCACTTTGTACTTGGTGGCTCCGGCAGGATTAACGATTGGTTCAGGGGTGTTCATAGATGTACAGCAACACGCTGATTTCGGTGATGAGCCGGTTCATATCCCGCTCGCTGGTGCCGTTGTAGCGGCCCCGCACGTACCCGTCGCGGTCAACGAGCTGCACAACGAGCGGATAAGTGCCGGCAGTAGGCGGTAGCCGCAGCTCCTGCTCTAACAACCGCGTTACCGTACTTTCGTTTCCGGTCAGAAAATACCATTTGCCGGCAATGGCGCCTGCCTGCTCGGCGTAGCGAGCCGCCAGCGAATCGGGGCCGGTGAGTACCGAAGCCAGCCGCACCCGCGACTCCTGCCGAAACTTCTCCTGCACCCGCACCAGCTGGGCCGTCTGTCGCTGGCACTCAGGCGGACAGCCCGGCGGCATCGCGCTCAGCACATACAGGCTCTGGGCCCGCAACTCGGCCCCCGATACCTCGCGCCCGCTGGCAGCCTCGCGCAGTTGAAACGACCCGAGTTGGTGGAAAACAGTATCGCGCTGCCATTTTCCGGCCACCAGCGTCGAATCGACGTGCTCGGGCAGGTAAAAGGGCAGCGCGTAACGGTTGGTACCGAAGCTTTTCAGAAACAGAAAAGCCAGGACCGGAACCAGCAACATCAGGCCCAACAGCAAAACTTGTTGGGGCCTCATGGGCTAGAAAATGGCTTTATGAATGGCGTTGCCTTCGGTGATGAGGGCCAGTAGCAACCAGATCAGCAGGGCCATCGGGATGAGGATCGTCCAGATGAGTCCTTTGGTTTCATGCTTCAGGTGCATGAACTCGGCCACGATAAAGAAGGCCTTGAAGATAGTCAGGACAATAAAGATGGAATTGCGCAGCGTGCTCGAGGGCATAACGAAGGCAATCAGGAATTCCAGCGCTGTAATAGCCGTGATAACCCAGAAGGTTTTCCAGATCCAGGCCGTATTGGGCTTCGGAATCTCGCCGGGGTGGGCCGGCATTTGAGTGGTGTGGTTAGCCATGAGTAGAGAGGAAAAACACGGCAGCCGACTGGCCGCCCCGAAGAGCACCAGCCGGCCGCGTAGCCAGGAAAATTAAACCAGGTAGAAGAAGGTGAAGACGAACACCCACACCAGGTCAACAAAGTGCCAGTAGAGGCCAATTTTTTCCACCATCTCGTAGTGGCCACGCTTCTCGAACGTGCCGTTGGTGGTGGCAATAAAGCAGTAAATCAGCAGGCAGATGCCCGAGAATACGTGCGTGCCGTGAAAACCGGTAATGAAGAAGAACAGGTCGGCAAATAGCACCGGACCGTACTGGTTCACAGCCAGGTTGGCTCCGAAGAACCGCGTACCGTCGTTCATGAGCGTACCCTCGTCGGTGCCGCCAATAAAGTGGCTCCACTCCCAGGCCTGGCAGCTTACGAAAATGGTACCGAACAGAATGGTCCACAACAGCCACTTCTGCACGTCCTTCTTATCGAAACGCTGGCCGGCTTCTACGGCCAGTACCATGGTTACCGACGAGAAGATGAGAATCATCGTCATCAAGGCCACGAAAGCCAGCGGCAAATCGACGCCATGCAAGCCGGGGAAGGAGTTGAACACCTTCTCCGGAATGGGCCAGTAGGCCGTGGAAAACACGAAATCTTCGACCTTGCCGGCGTATGCCAGGTACTTGTGGCGAATAAGGCCGTAGGTGGTCAGAAAAGCGGCGAACGTGAAGGCGTCCGACAGCAGGAAGAACCACATCATCAGCTTGCCATAGCTGGCATTGAAGGGCTCATTACCGCCGTCCCAGGTGCCGGTGCGGGGCTTGTCCAGGGCGGAATCGGAAATTGCCTGCGTCGTCGGGGAAATGGTGGACATAGCGTGCGGGGGAGTTTACAACAATCTAGTGGTTCAAAAGTAAGAACAAATACAGGTACAACCAAAGTACGCCCAGGAAGTGCCAGTAGATGGTAACGTTGCCAATGGAGAGCATTTCGCGGGAATGCACCTGATACTTAAAGCTTTTCCGCACAACAACCAGCAGAAAGATAAGGCCTGTAATCAGGTGAAAACCGTGCACTCCGGTTAATACATACAGAAATGAGCCGGAAGGGTTGGAATCGGTACCCGCAAAAAAGATGCGACCGTCTACCAACTGGCCCCACAGCAGCCACTGGCCCACCAGAAATGTCAGGCCCAAGCCAAAGGTGAGCACCAGCGCCAGCCGCACCTGCTTCAGGTCGTTGCGACGCGCGGCCAGCCAGGCCCACTGCACCGTGGCCGAGCTCAGCAACAGCACCAGCGTGGTATAGAGGAAACCTGCCGGCAGATTGAACTCAAGCCAGTTGCCCTCGTTGCGCCGCACAATGTAGGCACTGGTATAGGCAGCAAAAATCATGAATATGCTGACCATCATCAGCATGAGCAGAAACCGGGTCGGGTGTATTCCGGTGGCCGGCTCCTTGGTATTCAGCGCTTCGTTAGCAAGCATTTGTATGGAAGTGAGAGGTGAGATATGAGAAGTGAGACAGGCGGCAGAGCACGGAACAGAAAGAATCCGGAACTCCCACCTGTTTGATTCAAACACTGAGAAGGAGGCTTTTGTCTCACTTCTCACGTTTCATATCTCACTTCCAAGGCAAGCACTACATCTTGTCCAGCACCAGGGCAATCTGAACGATAGGCAGATACAGGAAGGAGCCGAACATAATGCTCATGGCCGCCTTCTTACTAACCGTGCGCATCAGGTAGAACGTCTGCATCAGAAACAGCACTCCACACACGGCGGCCACCATGGGGTACACCGTGCCGGTCATGCCGAAATAAAAGGGCAGTAGGCTAAGCGGAATAAGCACCAGCGTGTAGGTCATAATCTGGAACGCAGTACGCAGATCCTTCTTGCCGGGCGAGGGCAGCATCTTGAAGCCCGCCTGCTTGTAATCGTCGTCGAGCACCCAGGCAATGGCCCAGAAGTGCGGAAACTGCCACATGAACTGGATACCAAACAGAATCCAGCCCTGCAGGCCCAGAACGCCGGTAGCCGCTACCCAACCGATAAGGGGTGGCAGCCCACCTGGAATGGCTCCGACGGCCACACAAATCGGGGAAATAGTTTTGAGCGGGGTGTAAACGAATCCGTATAGAATCAGCGAAAGCAACGCCAGCGCCGCCGAAAGTGGGTTGAATACCAGCGTTAGCAAAGCCAGCCCCGCCCCGCCCAGCAGAAACGTAAACACCCAGGCTTCCAGGGGGCTGAGAATGCCAAGTGGCAACGGCCGCTGGGCAGTCCGCTTCATCTGGCGGTCGAGGTCGATTTCAAAAATCTGGTTAATAGTGTTGGCGGCTCCCGTAACGGCCAGCCCGCCCACCATAACCAACAACGCCCGCCCCCAGTGCAACTCAGTGGCACCCAACAGGTAGCCGATAGCACTGGAAAAAGCCACCGTGAGGGCCAGCCGGAACTTGATCAACTGGAAGTACGCCTTAGCCTTACTCATTAACGGGAGAAAAACAGAATACACGGCGAAAAACCGCCGCCCAACGGGGCTGCAAAGCTACGCAACAACGGCCGGAGTAGCCGCCTGCGGTTGCATCTTCGTAGCCCGGTTGTAGACTACCAAGGCCTGAAACTGCGCCCCGAACAGCACGGTGGCCAGCGTCAGGTGAATAGGCTGGGCGAAGGCCGGGAATGCAAAGTAGGCCAGCGTAATCCCTGCCACGATTTCGGCTACCACCAGCACTACTATAGCCGTAGCCAGCCGCTGTAGCCCCCGGGAGGACAGCGTGTAGAGGCGGTAGGTTAAATAAGCGTTCAGCAGCAAAATCAGGATAGAAAACGAGCGGTGCACCTTGAAGGTAACGCCCAGCTGGTCTATCCAGCCGGCCCGGCCCAGGTAATGGCTGACCGAAGCAAGTAGATCGACCTCCTCCCGCACCTGAGTGCCCAGCACGATCTGGCAGAAAGTAAACAGCACTGCTACTGCCAATACGGCTTTCAGGCCCGGCAACGGCTGCACCCACTCCTCAAAACCGTCGCCCGGGCGCTGCGACCGAATAACTGCGTATAGCAACAGGCCCACAATTACGAGGGCCAGCCCCATATGTACCGTTACCATAATGGGCAGCAGGTTGGTAGAAACAACCAATGAGCCCAGCCAGCCCTGCACCCCGGTGAGCAGAAACGAAGCCAGCGCCAGCCAGAATACAGGCCGGTCGCGCCGCCAATAAGGCAAAGCAAACAGCACCGTGGCAAACACGAATACTCCAATTAGTGCCCCAATCAGCCGATTGATATATTCAATCCAGGTTTTCACCGGGTTGAAATCAGTTTCGATGTACTGCGAAGGGTGAGCGAAAATGTCCCCTGCTACCTGATGGAAACCCAGGCTTTCGAGTCGGGCCGCCAGCTTTTTGTTCTTGGCTACCCGCTGAGCTGTATATACTTCCTTGTAATCGGCTGGCAGCTGGCTTATGTGGGTGGGCGGAATCCAAGTACCAAAGCATTTTGGCCAGTCGGGGCAGCCCATACCCGACCCGGTGCTACGCACAACGCCGCCAACTAAAATCAAAACGTACACGGCTGCCACGGTAAGGATACCCACGAACCGGAAACGGCGCACAAAAGCAGGATTTGCCATTTTTGAGCTGTTCACTACAAGCTATTCGCTAGCCACTTTCTGATGAAAAGATGAAGAGTTCGACCGACAACAGATTGCCAGCCAAGTTCTCCCACCAACGGTTGCACTTCAGGTATATAACCATCTCAGCAGCATATTGCTTCGTCGGAAACTGCTGAATTACCTGTACTTCTGTATGTATTTTTCGTTAAGCCGATTGCAAAAAAACAGGCCGCCGTTGGTACGGCGGCCTGTTCCAAGTGTTTGCGACTAATGGAGGATTATTCCATTTCCTTCTCGTAGGGCAGGTTAGATGACTGCGTCTGCGAGTACGGTACGGTTTGCGGGATGAAGTCCTCCTCGGCACCGGGTTTGCTGTAATCGTAAGGCCAGCGGTGCACAGCTGGGATGTCGCCGGGCCAGTTGCCGTGGCCGGGAACTACCGGCGTCGTCCACTCCAGCGTCGTCGAGTTCCAAGGGTTCTCGGTAGCACGACGACCGCGCCAGATGCTGTAGAAGAAGTTGAAGATGAAGATGAACTGACCAATGAAGGCCACGATAGCAGCTACCGAGATGAATTTGTTCAGGTCAGCAAACTGGCTGAAGGTATCAAAACCAGTCCAAGCGTAGTAGCGACGGGGGAAGCCGGCAATACCTACGTAGTGCATCGGAAGGAACACCAAGTATACACCGATGAAAGTCAGCCAGAAGTGGATGTAACCCAGCTTCTCATCCATCATACGGCCAAACATCTTAGGGAACCAGTGGTATACCCCAGCCCACAGACCGAAGAAGGCCGACGAACCCATTACCAAGTGGAAGTGAGCTACTACGAAATAGGTGTTGTGCAGCTGAATATCAAGAGCAGCATTACCAAGTACAATACCCGTCAGACCACCAGCAATAAACAACGATACAAAGCCAATGGAAAACAACATGGCCGTAGTGAAGCGGATATTACCGCGCCACAGTGTGGCCAGCCAGTTGAACACCTTCACAGCTGAAGGCACGGCAATAATTAAAGTCAGGAACATGAATACCGATCCGAGGAAGGGGTTCATGCCGGTTACGAACATGTGGTGAGCCCATACGATGAAGGAGAGCAGCGAAATACCGAGCAGCGAACCAATCATGGCGCGGTAGCCGAAAATGGGCTTACGGGCATTGGTGGCCAGAATTTCCGACACCATACCCATGGCAGGCATAATTACGATGTATACCTCGGGGTGACCCAAGAACCAGAATAAGTGCTGGAACAGGATGGGCGAACCACCCGTGTTGGGCAGCGCCTGACCCGCAATGTAGATATCCGAAAGGAAGAAAGAAGTACCGAACGAACGGTCGAAAATCAGCAGCAGGGCAGCCGAGAACAGTACCGGGAAAGCCAACAAACCCAGAATAGCCGTCAGGAAAAACGCCCAGATGGTCAGGGGGAGCTTGCTCATGCTCATGCCCTGGGTACGCAGATTGATAACAGTGGTGATGTAGTTTACGCCACCCAACAACTGCGATACAATGAACAGCGCCATCGATACCAGCCAAAGCGTCTGGCCTGCACCCGAACCTGAAATAGCCTGAGGCAGCGCCGAAAGCGGCGGATAAATTGTCCAGCCAGCTGCGGCAGGTCCGGTTTCAATAAACAGCGAGGCAAACATAATCACACTGGATGCGAAGAAGAACCAGTACGAAAGCATGTTCATGAAGCCCGACGCCATATCGCGAGCACCAATTTGCAGTGGAATCAGGAAGTTGGAGAACGTACCCGACAGACCAGCAGTCAGCACGAAGAACACCATAATAGTGCCGTGCATAGTTACCAGAGCCAGATAGAACTCGGGGTTCAGTTTACCAGCCTCAATCCACTTACCCAGGAATGGCTTAAGCCATTCGAGCGTAGCTTCAGGCCAGCCCAACTGCAAACGGAACAGGCTGGACAGCGTACCACCAACAACAGCCCAGAGGATACCCGTAATCAGGAACTGCTTGGCTATTACTTTGTGGTCGGTGCTGAAAACGTACTTCTGCAGAAAACTCTGCTCGTGGTGCTCATCGTGGTGCGCGTGGTCGTGGCCCGGTTCGGTTGCCCCGATGCCACCCTGCACCTGCTCTTGCGTGGGAAAGTTAGCTGCCATAGGTAAAACGTGCAGTAAGAATGATTAAAGCGAAGCCTTGGCGGCCGTAGGAATTACGACTGCAGCCGCTGCCGGAACAGCCGTTGCTTTCTCAACCAGTTTGTCCGACTTCTGTTTGAAGCTAGCCAATACTTCTGGGTTCTGCTCCGAGAATGATTTCTGCTTAGCGAACCAAGCAACATAGTCGTCTGGTTCATCTACGATTATGGTCATCTTCATAGCGAAGTGACCACGACCGCAAATCTGATTGCAGGCCATTTCGTAGTTGAAGGCAGGATTGCTCGTCTGAGCACGCATTTCGTCAGTCGTCTTGGTCGGTGTAAACCAGAACTTAGTCGGCATACCTGGAACAGCGTACATCTGTACCCGGAAGTTAGGCATGTATACAGCATGAAGTACATCGCGCGAACGGATACGCAAGAGTACCGGATGCCCCTTCGGAACGTGAATTTCACCAGCTGTGAAGTCGTCGACGCCGTTCTGGTCGCTCAAGTCGAATCCAAATTCGTTTACAGCATCAATCAGGCGATAATTCACCATGCCCAACTTCTGATCACGACCGGGGTAACGTACCAACCAGTTAAATTGCTTGCCCATAATCTCCAGCACTACTGCGTCTTTAGGAGCAGGACCAGTAATACGGGTCCACTCCTTCCAGCCAGCAAATACCAAAGCTGCCATTACCACGGCCGGAATCAGCGTCCAGATAACCTCAATCTTGTTGTTGTGCGGGAAGAAGAAAGCCCGGCGATTGTCATTATGCTGATACTTATAGGAGTACCAGAACAGCAACACCTGGGTCAGCACGAAGGCAATCCCCAGAATTATCATCGACGTCCAGAACATCTTATCGGTAGCCAAACCGTGGACAGAAGCAATCGGCGGGTTCATTTTGTCGAAGTTCTCAACAAAAGACCAAGCGAACCAAGCGCCACCTACCACTAGGAAAACCAAGCACAGGATAGCATTTACACGGTTGCTGATACTCACCTCGCGAGTAGAGCTGCCCGAGAAGATGGAAGTCAGAATCTGGAGGCGGAACAACAGGCCGAATACGACCAGCAACAGCGCCAGAACCAGAATAATGCTCAGAGTAGTCATTGACGAAATGTAGAAGTGAGAGTTGAGAGGCCAGAAGCGAGAACCTGTATCCTATCAGGCCCAACTTCCCACACTCCAATACTCATGTCTGAAATTATTAGGTGGTATGATGAACGCTCTCGTCGAGGAAGGGATGATGCAACGGAGTAAGCGAAGCCTGGGCTAGTCTCTTGGTCATGAGAATGAGGAAGCTACCGAGGAAGATCAAAGCAATGCCAATCTCGATAATAAACCCATTATCGCCCTTCATTGTTCCGGGCATGAACATCAAATAGAAGTCGGACCAGTGACCAATCAGGATGGCAATACTCACAATTTTGAGCATGATCATTTGACGCTTAGCATCCCGAGTCATCAGCACCAAGAAGGGAAAAACGAAGTTGACAGCCAGGTTGGCAAAAAACAACCAAGTGTACTGGCCATTGAAGCCACCCAGACGCTGATTGAAGTATACCGATTCCTCCGGAAGATTGGCGTACCAGATCAGCATGAACTGCGAGAACCACACATAGGTCCAGAAGATACTGAAGCCAAACATAAACTTGCCCAAGTCGTGCAGGTGGCCTTCCTTAAGCAATGGCAGGTAGCCGGCCTGCTTGAGCAGGATGGCGCACAGCGTAACGGCTGCAATGCCCGATACCCACCACGAAGCGAACACATACCAGCCGAACATCGTCGAGAACCAGTGAACGTCTACCGACATAACCCAGTCCCAAGCCGACATCGACGATGTTACGGCGTAGAATACTAGGAACAAGGCCGACACGTTGATGCTCTTGTGGAAGTAAGAAGTGCCACCATTCAAATCTTCGGCAAGTGACAAGTCACGAAGACGCTTGGTGAAGTAGATCCACAGGCCCAAATAAATAACCGTCCGGATTAGGTAGAACGGAATGTTCAGGAAGCCCGATTTGCCGGCAATAATGGCGTCGTAGTTGGCGTTGCCCTTCTCCATGATACCAGGAACGGTCCAGTGGAACAGGTCATTATTGATGAAGTTGAGGCCGAACACGACCAGCATAATCACCAGCCCCGGTACCAGCCAGGCACTCAGGGCCTCATTGATGCGCTTGACAACCACTGACCAGCCCGCGTAGGCTACGTACTGAATGGCCATAAACACGGTGCCAATAGCTGACACACCCGTGAAAAACACATTGTTGTGCCACAGGCTTACGATGATGCGCTTGAGCCAAGGCGCGCTGCCGTGGTGCTCACCGCCGTGGCCGGCCGCAGCAGCGCCATGGCCCGCAGCCGCGCCGTGCGCAGCAGCGGCACCTTCGGCTGCCTCGTGGCCGCCACCGCCGAACAGCGAGACGATAATGCCCACCACAAGCACGACTACGCCGGCGATGATGATGAGCATGAAGTTTTTACGGGCGCCCGGCGTTACCTCCAGGTATTCCGCCGTAACGCTTTCCTGATGCGTCAGAGTTGCCATAGCAGGGGGTTAAATAGCTTCGCCGTTCCGTGCCGGGTCGCCCGCACCGGGGTTCTTCGACATTTCGTTTGAACCAGCCTTGGTAAGGTTCGTTTTCATCTGACCCGACGTCATAGTCGAATCGGCGGTGGGCACGTCAGCATCAGCGCTACCAACCTGCACCATATCGGCTAGCCCATCGGGACCTTTACCGAGTTGTAGTGCCCGTACGTACATGGCAATTTTCCAGCGTTCCTGAGGGTTCACCTGCGAGCCGTGTGGCATCATCCGGTTGCGTCCCCACTGAATCACGTGGTAGATGTGACCATCGTTTTGATTCTTATAAGCGCCGGCCGAGTAGTTAGGTACACCTTTGAATTTGATACCTACCGGACCTTGACCATTACCCTCCTCGCCGTGGCAGTGCTGGCAGTTACGGGAGTAAAGCACCTTGCCTTCCTCCAAGTGGGTTTTGGTGTATGCGTAGGGATTCTTCAGCGTGGTTTCAGCCGCGGCTACATCGTCTTTAGCAATGTGCGTGTAGTAAGCCAGCTTACCGCGCGGGATAGTACCCACAGCCGGCGTCCGCTCGTTGATGCCCATAGGGTTGATGTGGTTGGCACCAACTTGGCTCAGCGGCTCGTACGGAATGGAAGTGTACATCTCCGGAGCGTACTCCAGGCCCGTATCGTTGGCCTGATTACAGCCCGTGGTCAGCGCCGCAGCCAGCAGCACCGCCGACGCCTGTAGCGATATTTTCAGCGAGTGCATCATTAGAACTTGGACATTTCTTTTTGGTTGACCTCCGATGCGCCATTTTCCCGCAGAATCTGCGTGAGCTTGGTCATGTCGGTGTTCTCATTTACCTCAATGGCCATCACGAACTTGTCATCAGTCGAGCGCACATCCAGAACTGGCGTTTTCCAACGTGGATACAGCTTGCTGATAGTATAGAAAGTGATTACCATACCGTGGCAGCAGAAGAGCACTGTCAACTCGAATGATACCGGAATGAAGGCTGGCAGCGCAATGTGCGGTTTGCCGCCGATGATCATTGGCCAGTCGAAACCCAGCATGTAAATCTGCATCCAAAGTGCGAACGCCAAGCCAGTCAGGCCAAAGAAGAACGCAGCAATAGGTAGGCGCGACCGTTCGATGCCTAAAGCATCGTCGATGCCATGGATAGGGAACGGGGTGAAGACTTCGTAGATTTTAACGCCGGCTTCCCGAACGTTTTCCACGGCGTGCAGCAGCACGTCTTCGTCTTCGAAAATACCGAGGGCGAAGCGCTTAGTCATGCTTATCGTAGTTTACTGGGGCCGAGGCTGGCACTCCGTGGGTGGTGGCAGGTTTAGGGGCGTGGTGAGGATCGTGGCCGGTATATGTCGGTCCATTATCCACCGTGTACTTGAGTACTGCTTTCACTTCAGCCATGTTGATAACGGGGAAGAACTTGGCAAATAGCAGGAACAGCGTAAAGAACAGGCCAATAGTACCCACGTAAATGCCTACGTCGATGATAGTAGGTGAGAACATGGCCCACGAGGAGGGCAGGTAGTCACGGTGCAGCGAGGTAACGATAATTACGAAACGCTCGAACCACATACCGATATTCACGATAATCGAGAGGATAAACGTGAGCGGAATGCTGTAGCGCACCTTGCGGAACCACACCAGCTGAGGCGTAATCACGTTGCAGGTCATCATGGCCGCGTAAGCCCACCAGTAAGGGCCAGTGGCGCGGTTGATGAAAGCATACGACTCGTATTCTACCTGCGAATACCAGGCGATGAAGAACTCGGTGATGTAAGCCACACCTACAATCGAGCCGGTCACCATCATGATTTTGTTCATGAGGGCAATGTGCTCAATGGTAATATAGTCTTCCAGCTTGAACACAACCCGGGTGATGAGCATCAGGGTCAGTACCATCGCAAAGCCCGAGAAGATAGCACCGGCAACGAAGTAGGGCGGGAAGATGGTCGTGTGCCAACCCGGTACCACCGAGGTGGCGAAGTCCATCGATACAATGGTATGCACCGACAGTACCAGCGGAGTCGAAACACCGGCCAGAATCAGCGAAACCGTTTCGTAACGGCTCCAGTGCTTGGCCGAACCTTTCCAGCCCATGCTCAGCATGGAATACGCCACTTTAGCAATCGGGCCCTTTGCCCGGTCGCGGATGGTAGCGAAGTCGGGCACCAGACCCGTGTACCAGAACACCAGCGACACTGTGAAGTAGGTCGAAATGGCAAACACGTCCCAGAGCAGCGGCGAGTTGAAGTTCACCCACAGCGAGCCAAACGTATTCTGCAACGGGAATACCCAATAAGCAAGCCATGGACGACCCATGTGCAGTACCGGAAACATGGCCGCGCAGATTACCGCGAAGATGGTCATGGCTTCGGCGGCGCGGTTGATGGAGGTCCGCCATTTCTGACGGAACAGCAGCAGTACGGCCGAAATCAGGGTGCCGGCGTGGCCGATGCCTACCCACCACACGAAGTTGGTGATGTCCCAGGCCCAGCCGATGGTTTTGTTCAGGCCCCATTCGCCGATGCCGTACCACAGGGTGCGGTAAACGGAGTAGAAGAACACGCCGAGGAGAAGAAGGGCGACGCTCAGGGCGGCCATCCACCGAATATTCGGGGCGGCTTCTACCTGGCGGCACACGTCCTGGGTAACGTCGTGGTACGTTTTCCCCCCGGTAACGAGCGGCTCCCGTACAGGTGATACGTGCTGCATAGTGATTGAATTTGGTTGTTGGGGCTTCAGGGACTCGGGGACTTGGCTTCGTGGCGGGCAGACTGGCGCTAAAAACCAACTCCCTAAATCCCCAACAAGCTAAGAGCCGAGATTAAACGTTGAAATCGAGTTGATCCGTGTTGCGGATCTTGGTCAGGTAAGTGATGTTGGGCTGCACATTGATGGAACTCAGCGCGTGGAATGCACGCTCACCATCTTCACGGCTCAACAGTTGCGACAGGCGCGACTCGGGGTCGCGCATATCGCCGAACACGATAGCTTGAGTAGGGCACGACTGGGCGCAGGCCGAAACGATTTCGCCATCTTTCGGACGACGCTTCTCTTTCTTAGCCTCGAGCTTGCCGAGCTGAATCCGCTGCACGCACATCGAACACTTTTCCATTACACCGCGGGCCCGTACCGTTACGTCGGGGTTGAGCACCATGCGGCCCAGATCGGTGAACATGTGGCCGTTCACGGTTTCAAACTTCTCGTTGCTGTAGTACGAGAACCAGTTGAAGCGCCGCACTTTGTACGGGCAGTTGTTGGCGCAATAGCGGGTACCCACGCAACGGTTGTAGGTCATCTGGTTGAGACCTTCGGAACTGTGGGTAGTAGCCAGTACCGGGCATACCGTTTCGCAGGGAGCGTGGTTGCAGTGCTGGCACATGAGGGGCTGGAACACCACCGACGGGTTGGCCGACGGGTCTTCCATAGCTGCGTAAGTGCCAAGCTTGCCCTTCTCCTCAAAATCCTCCTTGGTGGCGTCGGAGCTGTAATAGCGGTCGATACGCATCCAATGCATCTCGCGGCGGTTGATCACCTCCTGCTTACCTACTACAGCCACGTTGTTCTCCGCCTGGCACCCAATCACGCACGAGCCGCAGCCAATGCACGAATTGAGGTCGATGGCCATGCCCCAATGATGGTTCTTATACTCGTAATCCTGCCACAGCGACACACGCTCAGGCGACTCAAGGCCTTCAGGCGTGAGAATCTTTACGTACTCGGTTACTTCTTTGGGATTCTTTTGGTACTGCTTCAGCGAAGCTACCTGCACAACCTCCTCCCGGTCCATAATTGTATGGTGGGTCTGAGTCTGGGCGATTGGCGACTGGGTGCCGGTAGCCTCAATCTGCACCGCGGTGGTATAGCTGATGGCACCGTTGCGCATAGCTGCCAGCGGCAGCACGTTGGCCCCAATCTGGTCGGCCACTTTACCGGCAGCCTCCCGGCCGTAACCGATAGCAATACCAATAGTACCGGCTGCCTGGCCAGGCTGAATCAGGATGGGCAGTTGAATGCTCTGGCCATTGGCCGTCACTTTCACCACATCGCCCTGCTCCCACTTCTGTTCCATGGCGTAAGCACGGGGTACGGTTACGTAGTTACCCCAGGTAGCCTTCGAAATCGGGTCGGGTAACTCCTGCAGCCAAGGATTGTTAGCCTGAGCGCCATTGCCAAGGCCTACCTTCTCGTAAATAGCCAACTCAATACCACCACCCTTATTGGCGCGAGCTGCGCCAATGGCGCTGTTCACGTCGAGGGAAGCTTCCAGTTGAGCAACAGGAGCAGGCAAAGCCGAACCGCGGGCGACGCCGTCGTGTACTGCCTTATCCCAGGCTTTCACGAAATTCGTGCTGCCCAGTACGGCCTGCCACTGCTGACGCAGGTAGTTGTAGTAGGTAGTGGGATTACCGGCCCAGGTCAGGAGCGAATCCTGCGCCTGACGAGTTGCAAACAGCGGTGTAATCACCGGCTGAGCCAAGCTCAGGTAGCCACGCTTAGGCTCGTAATCGTTCCACGACTCCAGGAAGTGGTGGTCGGGAGCGGCGTAGAGGCAAAGTTTACCGGTTTCGTCGAGCCGGTCGTTGAGCGAGATGCTGGTCGTTACTTTACCGCCCTGCAATGCCTTACCTAGCTCGGCACCCATCGGGTGGTCGTACACAGGGTTGGCGTTATAGAAAATCACAGCACCAATCTGGCCGGCAATGATGTCTTTAATCAAGCGGGCCATACGGGCGTCGTCGCCCTGGCGAACAAACGAAGGGGTGGCCGTATCAACGGCAGCCGAGCCGAGGCGCTGGTTGATGGCAGCTACCAGCGCCTGAATGCCGGGGTCGTTGATGCCCGACACAACGAGGCCGCGCGAACCAGCCTGACGTAAGGCGGCAGCCGCTTCGGCCAGTTTCTTCGACTTAGGAGCCGCGCCCCCACCAACGACTGCGCTGTAGAGGTCGGCGGTGGCGGCACCCATAGCCGAGGGCTTCAGTGACTCACGGACGTCAGCGTTGGAGCCAGTTAGCGAAAGGTTGGTCTCGAACTGGTAGTGCTTCGACATGGTGCGCTTGTCGCGCGACACCTTTCGGTTTTCTACATACTGACGGGCAAACTCAACGGGCGAAATCCAGGTACCCAAGAAGTCGGCATCGAGGCCCACAATTACGTCGGCCTTGCTGAAGTCATAAGAAGGCAAAACACCCCCATTAGCTCGTAGCAGTGCCGAAACGGAGTTGACATCGTACATCACATGTTCAGCACCTCCAAAGCGGGCGGCAAACTCGTTGATGACTTTTTTGGTCGAAGGGCTGATGATGGTCGGTGACACAATGGCCACGCGGCCGGCTCCCCCCAAAGCAGCACGCACCTCTTGGTCGAGCTGGTCGGTAGCAATGCGCTGGCCCTTCTTGGTGAAGAACTGCAGGCGAGCATTGTCGTAGAGGCTCAGTACCGATGCCTGGGCGCGGGCCGAGAGGCCGCCACGGGTTATGGGCGACTCAGGGTTGCCTTCGAGCTTGATTGGCCGGCCTTCGCGGGCTTTAACCAGCACGCTGTTGTAGTCCTGACCATTGAAGAAGGTGGACGCGTAGAAGTTGGCGATGCTGGGGTCAACTTCCTCGGGCTTGTTGAGATAAGGAATAGCCTTACGGATGGGCGCTTCGCAGCTGGCCAGCGTAGCGGCGGCCAATCCGAAGCCCATGAGCTTCAAAAAGTCGCGGCGCGGGGCTATGCTAGCGTCCGTCGAACCGTGGCCTTCCTTTACCGGCATGAAGTCGGCAAACTCGGTCATAGCGTTCTTGATGAACTCTGGCGAGTTTTCCAGCTCCTCAATTCCCTTCCAGTACTTGGGCGACTCTTGCATTTGTTGGGGGCTTGGGGTCTTGCGCACTAGGGGTCTTAAATTCGACGCCACTCAGTCCGTAAGATGGTGCTTGTCTTGACTTGGGAAGTTATTGTGAATGGGCGGGATTATGGAGTTTTGGATTCCTGGATGCTGTTCTATGCAAACCAAGGTACCTCGCTCCAATTCCTCAAATCCCTAGTAGTGGCACTTCGAACACTCGGTACCGCCATTCGACGATACGGTGAAGGGAACAGCACCATTTTTGGCATCGTGCAGCTTCACAAGGTTATCATAGTACCCGTTGCCCTTGGTGTTGAGGGGCGTTTCGCGGTGGCAGTTGATGCACCAGCCCATGGTCAGGGCCGAGTACTGGTACACTACTTCCATGTTCTGGATGGGTCCGTGACAAGTCTGGCACTCCAATCCGGCCACCTGCGTGTGCTGGGAGTGGTTGAAGTAAGCCAAGTCCGGAATGTTGTGAATCCGTACCCACTGGATAGGCTGCTTGCGCTCAATGGCGCGGTAGATTTTCTTGATTTCCGGCGACTCTGTCTTGATCTGCGAGTGGCAGTTCATACAAATGTTGGGCGACGGGATGTTGGCCGATTTGCCTTTGTACACCGAAGTGTGGCAATAGGCGCAGTTGATTTGATTTTCGCCGGCGTGCAGTTTGTGCGAGAAGGCAATAGGCTGGGTAGGCTGGTAGCCCTGGCTCAGGCCCACGCCCATGGCACCCTGGATAGTTTCGTAAAGAACGGCCAGTACGAACACAGTGCCCACAATACCGCGCACGGCCGTCGACTTGTAGATGCGGCTGTAGTCGAAACGCTGCTCCATCTGCTCCCGGTCGCGGCCATCAAGGTCCTTGCGGCCACGCAGCACGTCCTTCATGATGTTGGCAATGATAACCAGCGTTACCACCAGCACAATCAGCACCACCACCAAGACAATCAGCAGGATGTTCATGGAAGAACTGCTGGCTTCGCCATTAGCAGCGGCAGTACCATCTACGATGGCATTGTCGCCCGATTTGGCATTCAGGTCAGTAGGCACGGCACCAACGCCTTCCTGCGACGTAGTGTAGGCGATGATAGAAGTGATTTCAGCATCCGAAAGCTGGAAGCTCGGCATCTGCTGCTTCTGGTACTGATTGTAAATTTTCACGGCGTATTCATCGCCGGCAGCCACCATTTTGCTGGAGTTCTTGATCCAAGGAATGATCCAGGACATCGGGCGGCGCTTAGTAATACCAGCCAGGGCCGGACCCACTACCACATCGTTGACGGCGTGGCACTGGGCGCAGTTGCCTTTGAACAGGGCATCGCCGGCGGCAATAGCAGCCGGATCGGCAGTAGTGGTGCCGGCGGCAGCGGCCGGAGCAGCAGCGGCCACGGTGCCGGGCGTTACGCCGACCTCGCTGGGGTTTTTAGAACTGCCTACTTCACCGGCTGCTGGCTGAGCTCCCTGGGCCATGGCATAACCAAAGCTGACAAAGACCAGTAGCAGAGCTAGAAAGAGGCGGGGAAGGGAACGTAGTCGGATGCTATCCATCGCACAGATTAGCTAAAAAAAAGAAACGCGGGGGTGCTTCAAGGCCACAAATGTAGCTTGGGAAAGCCAGAGAACAAACCAGAACGGGCTAATTTTCGGCCCTGCCAACAAGCTTAGATTTATTCTAAACGCCCGTTTGTCCCCGACTTTCAGGGCCTTAGGCGCTACCGGGCAGTAGTTGCGGCCGGGGTACATTAAGGGCACTTTCCCACTTACTCCGCATCGAGTCAAGAACCTATACTATAAAGAGAAGGTTTGTGCCGCTGCTGCTAAAATACCGGGCTGCAAATCTTTTAAGTCAAAGTGCTCCTATATAGGTGCTTATTAAGCTATAAAAGCATACCTTTGCCCCTCATTTATTTTTTCACATCATATTCCACCCCGTCGTAATGGCAGTAAGAAATTACGAGACGGTCTTCATTCTGACTCCCGTGTTGAACGAGAGCCAAGTGCAAGAGACGGTCGAGAAGTTCTCGCAGGTGCTTAAGGAAAATAGCGCCGACATCATCAACCTTGAATCGTGGGGCCTTAAAAAGCTGGCCTACCCGATCGAGAAAAAAAACACCGGGTATTATTTCCTCGTGGAGTTCACCGGCGAAGGCAACATCGTAGATGTGCTGGAGCTGGCCTTCCGTCGTGATGAGCGCGTCATCCGTTTCCTGACCACCGTACTGGATAAGTACGCCCTGGAATACGCTGGCCGTCGTCGCAAAGGCGAAATGAATCAACCCAAACCTAAAACGTCCGAAGCAGTTGGCTAAGCAACGTAAAATGAGTCTCGCCAACGAGCGTCTGCACAAGCAGGACGCCCGTAAGAAGTACTGCCGCTTTCAGAAAGCCGGTATCAAGTACGTCGACTACAAAGACCCGAACTTCCTGCTGAAGTTCGTCAACGAGCAGGGTCGTATTCTGCCCCGTCGTATTACCGGCACCAGCCTCAAGTTCCAGCGTAAAGTAGCCCAGGCCGTTGCCAAGGCGCGCCACCTGGCCCTGATGCCCTACGTAACCGACTCGTTGAAATAGATGGTAGGGCGTAGTGTTTAGTGCCTGGTGCTTAGGAACTGGGATTGGTCTAAACGACTTTATCAACAGCCTAAGCACTACCAGCTAAGCACTAACAACTAAACAAAATCATGGAAGTATTTCTGAAAGACGACGTTAAGGGCCTCGGCTACAAGAACGACCTCGTGACGGTAAAGCCCGGCTACGGCCGCAATTACCTGATGCCCCAGGGCCTGGCCGTACTGGCCGACAAGACCAACAAGAAAATCGTTGCCGAGAACGTCCGTCAGGCCGCTCACAAGGCCGATAAGGTGAAGGGCGACGCCCAGACCATTGCCGACCAGATTGGTGACATGGTATTGGACGTAGTAGCCAAAGTAGGTGAGAGCGGCAAGATTTTCGGCCGCGTAACCACGCTGCAGTTGTCCGACGCCCTCAAGGCGAAGGGTATTGAGGTAGACCGCAAGCGTCTCTCGTTCGACACCGACCCCACGTCGGTAGGCGAGTACACAGCTTCGGCCGACCTGCACCGCGAGGTGAAGCATAAGATTCGCTTTAACGTAGTAGCGGAGTAAGCTACCGTTGAAACGCTATTGAGGCAGATAAAACGCCCGGTTGCTTTGGCAGCCGGGCGTTTTGTTTATCTTTCCCAGCTCCACCGCCACATTTTTATTCGAATGCGCTCTGCCTTGCTGCTCTTACTGCTCACGTTATCGTTCGCCACTAAAGCTCAGCAGTTGAAGTCACCTCCCGTATTTATTGCAGAGGCAAAACTAGAAGATTGTTACCGTGTAATCGAAGCGGACAGTGTATTACTATATTACGATACAGAGTATAGACTCACTCCGCCCCAATGTGCGAGCATCCGTCGCCATACCCGCCTGACGGCTGATGCCGACTTCAAGGGGCAGGTACTCGATTATTGGATGGAAACCGGCCGTTTAGCTATGCGGCTACAATACAAGAATGCCCAGGCAAACGGCTCCATAGAGCAATTCCATGCCAATGGCACGATGGCACTACGGGGGCAGCTTGTTGCCGGCACACCAACCGGGGAATGGCGCTACTGGTATGACAACTCACAGCTCCGGCAGGTGGTGCAATTCTTGCCGGATGGGCAGCTGCGAATTGAATCTTATTGGGATTCTACCGGAACTCAGCGAGTGACTGATGGTAATGGCAACTGGGAAGGCACACTGGCCTCTTCTTACACGACCCTACCAGAGGGCAAGAAGGTGCGCATTGTCTCCAAATTTATTTTTCGGGGCGAAGTAGCCGACGGCGTACCGAATGGCCAGTGGCAGAGTATGCAGCGGCACAACAGACAGCCATTCACCATCGAGAATTTTGTGCAGGGCAAATTTCGCAGTGGGCGGTTGGCGACCAAGCCTGTTTATGGCACCGCAGCATTAAGTACCCCGTATGTCGTATTTGCATTGGAAAGCCCGAGCAAATTCGCCGATGGATTTGACCTAGGGGTATCATGCGAAACCCGACAGCACCAACAGCAAGACCAAAAGATCCTTGCTGCGCTAAGGTTTCCAACCAATTCGTTGCCACTTCCTGATTATGCAGAACAACTACGGCGCAGCCTGGCATCTTACTCTGGCCAGCCGTGGTATCGGAAGTTGCCAACTGAAACAGTTGTACGATGTGAGCTTGATACAACAGGCTATGTCAAAGAAGTTTCTTGCAGCAATGCTGCATTGAAAAGCGTTATTCTGAAAGAAGTGAGAGCAATGTCTCACTGGATACCTGCCACCTACCAGGGCAAGTACATACCAGGAGGATTCATCGTACTAGTTTCTAATACAAGAGATGACGTGTTGGTGGAGTTAAGCACGATGGCAACCACGCCTTCTGCTGCGGGAGCCCCGGCAGAAGAGTACAAGCAGAAGCAGGGATTTCTTATTAACCGCAGTGTCCGCCCCTGATATCTCGCAGCCCTACTACAAGCGCTGAACTGTACGTTACTTTTGCTCTTTCACGTTGCTTGCTTTGACAGCCGGGCATTTTGTTTGTCGGCGCCGCCGTATACTGCAGCACTTATTACGACCTTTGTTCGTACAACAGTTCAGTCGGCTGCTTTACGGAGCGGCCGGCAGTATCTCTCTCCCATCTTCAAGGCAGCAACTGAGCCGCGTCCCATTACCGGCGATGCGCCCCGCTTACCGGTCTGTTTGGCCGGAGGCGGGCGGTTGAGTAGGTTGCCCGCCCGCTTCCGGCCCCTCCGGGCCTAATTCAGCCCAATGTTTCGTACTGAAATTCCGCTTACTCCCCTCCCCCACCAGCTGCCGCCGTCGGCCCGGGTGCTCACGCTGGGGTCTTGCTTTTCGGATTCCATCGGCGCGCGCCTGACCGAGTTCAAGGTCGCGGCCCTGGTCAATCCTTTCGGCACCGTGTTCAACCCGATTTCGGCTTGCAAGCTGCTACGCGCGGCGGCCGGGGAGGATATGGACTGGCAGCAGCACCTAGTGGAGGCCCGCGGCCGCTGGCAGAGCTACGACCTGCACGCCGAAATCGGGGCCGACTCGCCGGTAGAGCTGTTGCAGCATATCAACCAGCTGGCCCGCGAGGTAGGCGTGTTTCTGGCCACCGCCGACGTGGTGGTGCTCACGCTGGGCTCGGCCTTTGCCTACCGCCTGCGCGAAACCGGCGAGCTGGTGAGCAACTGCCACAAGGTGCCGGCCGAGCATTTCGACAAAGAATTACTGACGGCCGACGAAATAATTGCGGCCGTAGCCGAAACCCACGCTTACCTGCGCCGCATCAACCCTAAGTTGCAGTTTGTGCTTACGGTGAGCCCCGTGCGCCACCTCAAGGACACGCTGGTGCTCAACTCGGCCAGCAAGGCCATGCTGCGCGTGGCCTGCCATTACCTGAGCGAGTTGCTGCCCGACGTGACGTACTTCCCGGCCTACGAACTGCTGGTAGACGATTTGCGCGACTACCGCTTCTACGCCACCGACATGCTGCACCTCTCGGAAAGCGCCGAGAACTACGTGTGGGAGAGGTTTACGCGGACCTACTTCGATGCCGCTTTCGGCCGTTTCAAGAAGGAGTGGGAAGGCATCCGCCAGAACCTGGGCCACCGGCCGTTGCACCCGGCCGCGCCCGAGCACCGCGAATTTCTGCGAAGCACGCTGGAGCGCCTGCGCAAGCTCAGTGGCACGGCCGATGTACGCATGGAACTGCTCCACGTGGAGCGGGAGCTGGCAAACCTGCCCGAACCCAAATCTGCCGCTCCAGTGGAGGAAACGTACGATGATGGCGAGGAGCGCATCGATATCGGTTCGTTCGATGAGCAGGTAGTTACAGAAAAAACCCAACCCGTGGCGGTAGCTGCCCCTGCGGCGGCAGCTCCGGAAGCAGTTTCCAAGCCAGATGCGGGCAAGAAAGAGGCCGGCAAAAAGGAAATTCGCCGAGCTGTATTCGCCCAGCCCCGGCTTACGTCCCAGGCTAGTATCATCCGGCCTGGTTCGGGCCTGCTGGTAGAAGAAGCGGAAGAAAACGAACTGGAAACGGAGGATACCGCTACGGAAGAATCGGCCGTTACTTCTGATTCGGCTTACGACCACGCTTACTCGCCCACCATCAGCAACCTGACGGATGAGACTGACATCACTGATGCCGATAACGAGGACGACAGCGAGGAAATTGATCCGCAGGAAACAGTTGAGGAGGCGGCCCGCCGCAAAAAACGCCGGTCGCGGGGCGGGGCCAAGCGCACCAAGCGCAAGCACGCCCGTTTGGCCGCCGAACAGGCCGAGGGCGAAGGGCAAGCCGAAGCCAGCGCTGTAGCCACTGCGCCCGCACCGCTGCCCGATGAGCCATTGCCCGCCGCCCGCGCCTCTGCCGACGAGGCTGGAGATGATGACGAGCCCGCATCGGAAGTTGTGTACGTAACGGAAGCTGAGCTGCGCCAGCCACGCCCTCAACTTGCCCCAACCGAACCAGAAGCTACGGCCAACGCGCCAAGCGAAGAAGACGGTTCGGAGCCGGCGACTGCCGAAACGACACCAGAGCCCCGCCGGGGCCGCAATAACCGCCGCGGCAACAAGCGCGAGCAGGCGCCCCGCTACGGGGGGCGGCCCAGCCGCCAGCCGCTATACGCCATTGATGCCGAGGGGCCCGCTCCGGCCGAAGCACAACCAGCAGATACAGTTGCCTCTCCCACTTCATCTGCCGAAGAGGCCGAATCAGCAGTTCCTTCAGCTCCGGTTGAGGCTGTAGCAACCCCGGCCGTCGTAGTGCCCGAGGTAGCTTCGGCCCCTGCCAGCCCGGTTGCCCCGGTAAAGAAGGCAGCAGCCAGAAAGCGGCCGTCGAACTCGAAAGCTCCCCAAGAGCAACCGATAGCCGAGGCAACACCCGCCGCAACAGAGCCAGCCACTGCAGAACCAACAGAACCGGTTGCAGCAGCCCGGCCGGCCCGCCGCAAACCTGCCGCGAAGCCCAGGGCATCGGCAGCTGCACCCACTGCTGCTGCTGTCGAGACCACAGTACTGCAGGCTGCCGTTGCGCCTACTGATGCGCAAGTAGCTCTGGATGCAGAGCCAGCCAAGGCTCCGGCCAAAAAACGGGCAGCTACCAAGCCCAAGGCACCAGCCAAAGCTGATGCTAAGTTGGCGGTAGCAACCAAGCCGGATAAGGCCGATGCCACACCGGAGCCAGCTACGGCTGCCCCTTTGGCTGCGCCGAAAGCTAAAGCGGCTACCAAGGCCACAGCGAAGGCGACAACACCAAAAGCGGCGGCGAAACCGAAGGCAGCGGCCAAGACTTCGGCCAAAGCTAAAGCGGATCCGGCCGAGCCAAAACCAGCGCCAGCTAAAACCCGAACCAAGGCGGCGGCCAAACCCGCCAAGAAGGCCGAACCCGAAGCGGCGGAAAACGAATAAAAAAAGAAACCCAGTCTACTCGGCTGGGTTTCTTTTTTAGCACCAGATTCCGATGCTTCTGCAGTCTGGCTTGCTCATCAGTGCGGCCCTCTCCCAGGCACATTTTCCTCGCCGAAACGCCCCTTCAAAACCGCTCTAGCCAACAAAGCAAGCTGCCCTTCTCCGCTGTAGCGGCGGGCGAAATTTGCGGCGGCAGTTTTTGCGGGGGCGGCGGGTACTGTATCTTTACTTACTGTTCCGCCGGGGCGGCCGGTGGCCGGCCGGCCGATGCTTCTCTTTCTGTTTTTGCCTTCTATTGAGTCTTTCGTTTGATTTTGTGCAGCCCGCGCCGGAACCGGCGGCCGACCGCGTCACGCTGTTTGCCGACGTCATTCTGCCCCTGCCGCTGCCCCGCCTTTATACTTACCGCGTCCCGTTCGAGCTAAACGACCAGGTGGTGATTGGGGGCCGGGTGCTAGTGCAGTTTGGGGCCAAGCGGACGCTGAGCTGCATTGTGGCCGCCGTGCACCAGTCGCCGCCCAAGGAGTACCAGGCCAAGTACATCCTGGAGTTTATTGATGATGCGCCCGTCGTCACGCAGCCCCAGCTGAAGCTGTTTGCCTGGATTGCCGAGTACTACCTCTGCACCCTGGGCGAGGTGATAAACGCGGCCCTGCCTTCCGCCCTCAAGCTCAGCTCCGAGAGCTGGGTGCAGCTGCATCCGGCTTACGAGCCCGAAACCCACCCCTACCCGCTCGGCGACCAGGAGCAGAAGGTGGTGGACGCGCTGAGCACCGGCGAGGAAGTTGGCAAGTCGCTGACGTTTACCGAGGTGGGCGAGCTGCTGGGCATTGCGTCTTTCCACAAGTACATCAAGTCGTTGATGCAGAAGGACGTGGTGTTTTTGTTCGAGCATCTCAAGGATAAGTTTGCGCCCAAGGTGGTGAAGAAAGTGCGGCTGGCGCACCGCTACGTGGCTGAGGCGGCCCTGGAGGAGTTGTTCGGGCAGCTGGCCGGCAAAGCCAAGCAGCTTGATGTGGTGATGCGCTATTTGCAGCGCGTGCCAGTGTACCAGAACGAGCACGCCAACCACCGCGGCATGGATAAGGCCGCCCTCACCTCGGCCCCGCACCTGTCGGCTTCGGCGGTGAATACGCTCATCAAAAACGGCATTCTGGAGCAATTCGACCAGATTGTATCGCGCTTCCCACTGGATGAGGACGATGCCCAGGCCAATATGCACTTCACGCTGAGTGATACCCAGGTGGAGGCTCGCGACGCGGTAATGCGCGAGTTTCAGACCAAAGAAATTGTGCTGCTGCACGGCGTAACGGGCGCGGGCAAGACGGAAATCTACATCGACCTGATAAAGCAGGCCTTGGACGGCGGCGGGCAGGTGCTGTACCTGCTGCCCGAAATTGCCCTCACGGCCCAGATTGTTACCCGGCTCATGCGCGTGTTCGGCTCGCGGCTGGGCGTGTACCACTCCAAGTTCTCCGACAATGAGCGGGTGGAGGTGTGGAACGGGGTGCTCTCGGGCCGGTTTCAGGTGGTGGTGGGCGTGCGCTCGGCCGTGTTTCTGCCCTTCGATAACCTCTCGCTCACGATTGTGGATGAGGAGCACGAATCGAGCTACAAGCAGTACGACCCGGCCCCACGCTACAACGCCCGCGAAGTGGCCCTGATGATGGCCCACTTCCAGGGCTCCAAAACCCTGCTCGGCTCGGCCACGCCAGCGGTAGAAACCTACTACCAGGCCCGGGCCGGCCGCTACGGGCTGGTGAGCCTCACCAAGCGCTTCGGCGAGGCTGGCCTGCCCGAAATCGTGCTCGTGGACACGCGCAAGAGCCGGGAGCAGAAGACCATGCTCAACCATTTCACGCCCGAGCTGATGGCCGAAATGGAAAGCAAACTGGCCCAGCAGGAGCAGGTGATTTTGTTCCAGAACCGCCGCGGCTACGCCCCGTTCATCAACTGCCTCGACTGCGGCTGGATTCCGAAGTGCACTAACTGCGCCGTGAGCCTGAGCTACCACAAGCAGGCCCACGAGTTACGCTGCCACTACTGCGGCCACCACGACCGGATGCCGGCCCAATGCCCGGCCTGCGGCTCACGCAACGTGAAAACTGTGGGCTTCGGCACCGAGAAAATCGAGGACGACCTGAAGGTGATGCTGCCCCAGGCCAACGTGCAGCGCATGGACCTCGACACCACCCGCGCCAAGAACTCCTACCAGCAGATTATTTCCGATTTCGAGCAGCAGAAGACCAACGTGCTGGTGGGCACTCAGATGGTGACCAAGGGCCTCGACTTTGCTAACGTGAGTCTGGTAGGCATCATCAACGCCGACTCCATCATTCATTACCCCGATTTTCGGGCCCACGAGCGGGCCTTCCAGATGTTTGTGCAGGTGAGCGGGCGGGCGGGCCGCAAGGGCAAAAAGGGCCGCGTGATCATCCAGACCGCCGACCCCGAGCAGGTCATCTTCGACAAGGTGATGCGCAACGACTACCTGGAGTTCTACGAGTACGAAATCACCCAGCGCCGTGAGCACGGCTACCCCCCGTTTATGCGTATCATCCGCCTTACCGTAAAGCACGTCGACGTTTCGGTGGGCGAGCGGGCGGCGCTGCTACTTACCCAGGAGCTCGTGGACCGGCTGGGCCGCGAGGCCGTGCTGGGGCCGGAAGCCCCTTACATCTTCCGCATCCGCAACTTCTACCTCCAGGAAATCACCATCAAACTCAGCCGCGAGCATACCGTGCTCAAGGCCGCCAAAGCCGACGTGATGGCCGCCATGGACATAGTGCGCGACCAGAAGGAATTCAAGCAGGTGCGCCTGGCTGCCGATGTGGACCCGATGTAGGGCAAAGTGCCGCTTCGCCCCGGACGGCCTTACGAGCCGACAATAAAGAACACGAGTCCTACTACCGCCAAGGGCAAGCCCACAAACGTGGCCAGCGCTACCCCACCTGGTCCACCGAGCAACCCCAGCAACAGTAACAGACCGGTGGCCAGCATCATGCTTACCCCCAGCCGTTTAAGGGGCCGGTTGGCAGCGGGGCTGTTGGTGGCGGGAACAGCGGTAGGCTGCCGGGCCGCAACCCGGGCCTCATGGCGCTTGCGCTGGCGGCCGTTTTTACCTTGGAAAAGCAACAGCGGAACCCCAATAACCAGGAGCGGTAGGGCAAATAATACATAGCCCAGCCCGCTGAGACCACCCTTGTCGTTGTAGGCCCCGGCCGCAATCAGGCCCACCCCCGCGAGTAGCGAAACCGCCCCGCTTACATTCACAACCGTAGTCAGCGGATCGGGCTTACCAGCGGGCAGCGGCTGCGAAAGCCGCTCAGTGACTGTATCAGGCAGAATAACGGCGGCCTTGGGCAGTGCGCGGGACGAGTAGGCAGCCAGGTTCCCGGATCGGCGGGCCGGCATCGTGTCGGCGGCCGTATCGGGCAGGCTCGCGGTGAGTTGGGCCAGTTCCACTTCCGCAATTACCCCGGCTGGTGCCGGTTGGCGCCGGTAGTACTCAGCATGTGATGGAGCAGTATGTGATTGAGCAAAGGAAAAAGAAGCCGGCCGCGTGCTCTGGCAGCCGGTCAGTAACACCAGCATCAGCCAATAACGACTTATGGATAGGTTGCTCATGAGTTGGGGCTACAGAATGGGATAAGATTAGGAGCGGGAATACGCCCAATAACGCGCTTTTTTAATGCTTCGGCGCCATTCGCATGCATCCCCCGCTTTCTGGCGTCCTGTTTCTGCCAGCAGCCCGCCCGCGCTGAAGCCAGGGAGGGCTAAGCAAAAAGTCGCGGCAGCCAAAGGAGGAGGATCGGGCCGATAACGGCGAAAACCACCACCAATGAGGCCGAAGATACCGGAGGTGCCGGAGAGCAGCGAAACCAGCAGGCCCACCAAGCTCAGCCGCGAGCATACCGTGCTCAAAGCCACCAAAGCCGATATGACGGCCTTCACGGAAGTGGTGCGCGACCAGAAGGAGTTCAAGCAGGTGCGTGTGGCCGCCGACGTGGGCCCGATGTAGCAGCAGGTATTAGGGCTGGTTCGGGCTGCCGCCCGGAATCGGCCGCTGGCTGTTTCGCTCCTGCGCTCAGACTTGTTCAGGAACAAAGTTATCCGGAGTGCATCCTACCGGTTCTTCTGCGCCTGCCGCCGCCGGCTGTTTTTACCCCGAAAAAATAACATCGTGGCGCCTACCACCAGCAGGACAACACCGATCAGCAGCCGGGACAGGCCTGCGCTCAGGTCTTTGTCGGAATTGAAGGCGGCAACTCCGGAGCCAATCCCTCCTGCCACGACTATCCCCCCCACCACATTCACGGCCGTTGTAAAGGAGTCGGCTGGGCGGACAGGTGGTAGCGGCAATAGCTTGTTCAGGGCAGTATCGGGGGCGGCGAATAGCGGTGCAACCTGAACGTACCGCGCGTTGTTGCCTCCCAACGATAACAGCCGGGTTTCCTGGGTGGCGCCGTTCCCAGATTCGGGGCCGGGCAGGGCAGCCGATAGCACGAGCTCGTCGGCGGGCTTAGCCGGCAGTTGCGGCGCATCGGCGGGTTGCGTGCGGGCCGCACCATACTCACTAACCCGCGGAAGGGTTGGCACGAAGCGGGCGCTCTGGCAGCCGGCCAGCACGGAACAGGCCAGTAAGGAAGTTACGATGGCATTTCGCATCATGGTAGTCAGGAACAGGTACGCATAGCAGAAATGGACCGCAAGCACTAATGGAGCTCCCAGTAGGCGCAACCCCATTGGGGCCTGCGGTGGCCAAAGCAGGGCCGCGTGTAACGGATGATGAAAAGTACTGCACCGCCTAGTACCAGCCATTCCGTCCTTCAGCTATATCTGACTTTACAAGAGGCTATAAATTGCCTCATACTACCGTATGCAGCCCGCTGACTGGCCCTCAGATCAGACTTTACGAAAAACGCCCCGTTCACCAATTGGCAACCGGGGCGTTTTTCGTTTGGGAAGCAAGTCTGCTTATACCTCGTCGAGCAGGTACAGGATGATGAGCACGACGCCAATAATGACAATGATACCGCCCAGAACAGCGAAGATATTGCTGATTCCGGACAGCAGGCCCACCAGCAGACCAACAAGAACCAGAATGAGGCCCTGCCGCAGCTTACCGTCGATGCGGTTGGTAGCGGCCGTTTCCGACGATTTTTTCACCATGCCGGCTTTGGCAGCCAGCTTGTCGGCATTCTTGGTGATTTTCTGCACCAGCGCCTTCTGCATGAAGTTCAACTTAACGGCTTTGGCAGCGTTGGCAACATTGGCCGGAGCCGCTTTGGCAGCCGGAGCGGCTTTGGCAACAGCCGGGGCGGGCGTAGCTACGGGAGCCACAGCTTCGGGGGCTACTACTACCTCGGCAGCAGCTTGCGGGGCTACGGCTACTTCAGGAGCTGGCGCGGGCTTGATGATGGTCGCGCGCTGGGTGCCGTGGTAAGCCGAGCCAGTTTTGGGCAGCATGGCATACTCGGCGCGGTTGCAGCTCGTTAGGGCAATACCAATGGCCGCTACGGCCGTGAGTTTGCGCAACAGATTGGACAAGTGTTTCATAAGAAAAGCAAGAAAGGTTGGAAGATGTGAAAGCAGCTTATACGGGCGAAATTAGACAAATAGCCCGCAAAACCCGATAAATTGTCCGCCCAACTGGCCTGGCCTGGCTCTTCTGTCCAGCAAGTAAAAGCCTTACTGCTGCTGCCACCCCGCAATCGGCCCCGCGCCGAACCGTTCCGCCGACCTTCTTGTTAGCCACAAGTCCGTTATTTGCATCCTGATTATGGTCCATCAAATAAGACTTTTTCTGCCTTTGGGCGCCCTGGCACTGGGTATCGGTGCCTGCACTCAGTCGCTGAGTGAGGGTACTGCCGTTCAGCTTACCGAGCAGCGCCGTGCCGCGGCCCCCGACACCAGCGGTTACGAACGCCGCACCCCCCAGGACCTGAACGGCATCGGCAAGTATTATATGGGCCGCCAGATTGCCCACGTAATGGGCCACGAAGGAGCCGCCTGGCTCGACCGCTCCGACCGGGCCCGCGAGGAGGATACCGACCAGCTGCTACGGGCGCTCAAGCTCAAACCCACCGATGTGGTAGCCGACATTGGGGCCGGCACGGGGTATTTCACCTTTAAGATGAGTGCGCTCGTGCCCCAGGGGCGGGTGCTGGCCGTCGATATTCAGCCCGAGATGCTGGCCAGCCTGCGCGAAACCAAAGCCAAGCTGGGCGCCCGCAACGTGGTGCCGGTGCGCGGCACCACCCAAAACCCCAATCTGCCCGCCGGACAGGTAGACCTGGTGCTTTTGGTAGATGCGTACCACGAATTCGACTACCCGCGCGAAATGACTCGCGCCATTCGGCAGGCCCTGTCGCCCACCGGCCGGCTGGCGCTGGTCGAGTATCGGGCCGAAGACCCCGACGTGCCTATCAAACGTATTCATAAGATGAGCGTGGCGCAGGCCCGCCGCGAAATGGCCGCCGTGGGCCTGCGCCTTACCGATTCGGTGGAAACCCTGCCCCAACAGCACCTGCTGTTTTTTCAGAAATAGGCTTTTTTCTTAGCCATTAGCTGACAGCTGTTGGCTGTTCGCTCCCGTTCTTTGCGCTGCCGTTTGCTTTTGCTGATTGGATTTCAGCAAAAGCAAACGGCTTTATCATAATCGCTCAAAAGCGAACAGCCATCAGCTCTAAAAAATGTCTGACCCGCGCCGGCTCTCTATTCATGATTTCACTTACCAGCTGCCGCCCGAGCGCATTGCGCCCGAGCCGCTGGCCAACCGCGACCAATCGAAGCTCTTAGTGTACCAACAGGGGCTGCTGGCCGACCGGACGTTCCGCGACCTGCCCGCTCTGCTACCCCCCGATAGCCTGCTGGTTTTTAATGATACCAAGGTGGTGCGGGCACGGCTGTTTGCCCAGCGGCCCACGGGCGGCATGGTCGAGCTGTTTTGCTTAGAGCCGGTAGCACCGCACCGCGCCATTGAGCCGGCCATGCAGCAAACCGGCGCCTGCGTCTGGAAATGCCTGGTGGGCAACGGCCGCCGCTGGAAGGATGGCCCGGTAACGCTGGAATTCGAGGCCCACGGCCAGTCGGCCACTCTGCGGGCTGAGCGAACCGAGCAGCACGACGGCTATGCCCTGATTGCCTTCAACTGGGAGCCGGCCGAGCTGCCGTTTGCCGAAGTGCTGCGCGCTGCCGGCCACCTGCCCCTGCCGCCCTACCTCAACCGCCCCGATACGGACGTAGACGCCGTACGCTACCAGACCGTGTACGCTGCCCACGAGGGCGCCGTGGCGGCCCCCACGGCCGGTTTGCACTTCTCGGAAGCCGTGTTGGCTGAGTTGGCCGAGCGCCGCACCGCCGCCGCCCGCGTCACGCTGCACGTGGGTGCAGGCACGTTTCAGCCGGTGAAGGCCGGGCAGATGGCCGACCACCCCATGCACGGCGAGCCGTTCAGCGTAACGGCCGACACGTTGCGGCGGCTGTACGAGCACTTGGCGGCGGACCGCCCGATAATTCCGGTGGGCACTACCAGCCTACGCACGCTCGAAAGCCTGTACTGGCTGGGGGCCAGAATGGTGCAACAGCCGGCCAAGCTGCCCGCCTGGCACGTGAGCCAGTGGCAGCCCTACGAACCCGGCGTCGAAGTATCTATTCAGCAGTCTTTAGAAGCACTGCTGGCTCAGTTAGCACTTACGGGCTCCGATACACTGCACGCTACCACCCAACTCCTCATTGCGCCCGGCTACCGTTTCCGGCTGGTGCGCGGGCTCATCACCAACTTTCACCAGCCCGAAAGCACGCTGCTGCTGTTGGTGGCCGCCCTGCTGGGCCCCGACTGGCGGCGCGTGTACGAGCACGCACTGGCCCACGACTACCGCTTCCTCAGCTACGGCGACTCGTCGCTACTACTGCCTTAAGCGGGCACCCAAAGCCACTGTACCAACGGGCCTTGTTGCTGGTGCTACTCTCGCTTTGAACGAGGGAGGCGGCATGGGCTGTTGGATGTTTTTCCGTTCCTTTCTGTTTTGCGCCGTATAAGGCCCAAATTCTTTCCTTTCCTTTTGATTTTCGACCATGAAAAAGATATTTCTGCTAGCCGCCCTAACGTTCACTTCGGCGGCTGCTTTCGCTCAAACCAGCACTACCACCAATACCGAAGACCGCACTAGGGCTGGTGAAGTAATTCAGGATGCCAAGCAGGGCACCGTAAACGCGGCCCAGGCCACCGGCAATGCCGTAGAAACCGGCGCCCACGCAACTGGTAACGCGGTAGAAACCGGCGCTCAGGCAACTGGCAACTTCGCCGAGAAAGCCGCCAAGAAAACAGCTCGCGGTGCCAAAAAAGCTGCCCGTGCCACGAAGAAAGGCGCTAAGGCAGTTAAGAACAAGGCCGTTGACATCGTTGACTAAACGGACTTCGTTTTGCCATAAAAAAAGAGCTTGCCCCCGGGCAAGCTCTTTTTTTATGGCAAAACTCGGCTAAAAACTTCGACTACAGGATGAACACGGCGTTGCCAAACAGCAGCTTACCGCCCTGCCAGAAGGCCCGGAACAGGGGGTTGTCGGCCAGATAGACGATTTGGCCGCGGCCCAGGTCCTGGGTGCCGAGCACGAAGCTGTCGGTGAGGCCGAGGCGAGTTTTGCGGCCGGCGAAACCAGCGGCGTAGCTGTCCTTTTTGAGCACGCCCACATTCCAGCCGCCTTCGGGCAGGAATGTGTAGTTAGGCGCTTCGCGAAGCAGGGCAAAATAGGTGCTGCCGTAGCCAAAAGCCAGCGGGTGCGTATTATCAAGCTGTACCCGGAACACGCTGCCCTGCACCCGCCCGCCCAGGCCCTCGCGCTCGGCGTCGGCGTAGCGGCGCAGGGCGGCGTATGGGGCCTTTTTGGCAGTAGCGGTCGAGTCGGTGGGCTTGCTTTTGAGTAGTATGTCCTTCTGGCCGGCCAGGAAGCGGGAAGCACCTTCGAGGGCAATGAGGCGGCCGCCTCCCCGCACCCAGGTTTTCACGGCGGCCATTGTTTTCTCCGTCAGGATGTCGTCGTAGCGGCCGTCGGGCAGAATGAGCACGTCGAACTTGCTGAGTGGCACGCTGCCGAAGTAGTCGGTACCGAGCACTGTGACGGGGTAGCCCACCTGCTGTTCAAAGAAGTGCCAGACTTCGCCAAATGCTGTGGCATCGATGCCGGGCCCGGCCAGCACGGCCACGTTGGGCGCGGCCAGCGGCCGCACCGAGCGCGAGCCCAGGTCGCCGCCGGTAGTAGAGAGACCCGACTGCACGGCCTGCACCAGCACGCCCGCCGAGTCGGCCTGGGCACGCACCAGCTGATCGAAGCGGGCGCCCAGCCGCTCGTTGCCGGTGCGGGCGATAATGAGCGTACCGCGGCCGTACTTCTGCCCTTCGGTTTCAAACGGCTCCTCGGCCACCCGTAGCTTCACGCCCTGTTGCAGCAACCGGCTCAGAAAGCGGACATCCTGCAGGTTGTTCCAGCGGGCCAGGTAGGCATAAGGGGCATCGTTGGTGGTCGAGGTGCTCTTGCTGATGGTAACTGAGCTGACTGGCACCTGGCGGCCAACTACCGGCAACTGGCCCTTCAGCGCGTAGCCGTTCAAGCCAAAAGCGTAGGGCAGCGACCAGGCAGTGAGGTCGTAGGTGAGGGAGTCTTCCAGCTGGGCCTGGGGCTCGAACAACACTTTTACCAGCGTTGATTTGGGCTGGTACATGCTGATAACCACGTCCTGGGCCTCAATCTGCACGGTTTCGGTGCGGCCGGTGGCGTAGTTGTAGCCCGCCTGGCGGGTGCGCTTGGCGGCAAAGCCGTAGGCAATCTGCTGGCGGTCGAGGTACTGGGTGAGGGCGCGCACCTGGCCGGGGTCGGAGGAGCCAGCCAGCACGTAGGATTTGTACTCGCCCTTGGGCCGGGTGCGGGCGTCGTCGTAGAACTTGCGGAACTCGCGGGTCAGGTCCTGGTGGCGCTCGGCGGCGGCCTGCAGGGTGGCCAGGCTGGTGGCGTGGTGGTGTTCGATGCGCTGGCTGAGCGTCAGCGTATCACCATCGGTTTTGGCGTAGGCTATGCCGGCCACGCCGCCACCGCCCTGCTCGTAAGTGACGCCGATAGCCCCGTTGAAGCTCGGCCAGGTGTCGCCGTAGAAGGGCGCGAACAAATCGTAGGTTTCGCGGGTGAAGTAGAGCCAGTTGTTCTTGTCGAACACCCGGCGGTTGTAGTCGCCGATAATGTCCTGGAACTGCCGCTGCCAGGCCGTTAGGTCGGCGTGGAAGGGTTTGGCGGCCGGCGAGAAGTAGTAGGGGTTGTTGGGTCCCATCTCGTGGAAATCGGCGTGTACCTGCGGCAGCCACTGGTTGTACACGGCAATGCGCTGGCGGCTTTCCTGCTGGGTCTGCCAGGCCCAGTCGCGGTTCAGGTCGAAGTAGTAGTGGTTGTAGCGGCCGCCGGGCCAGGGCTCCCGGTGCTCCCAGCTCAGGGGCGAAGCGTTGGGCTGCTGGCTGGCCACGCGGTTGTACCACTGCGCGTACCGGTCGCGGCCGTCGGGGTTCACGCAGGGGTCTACAATCACCACCAGATTCTGCAAATAGCCCTGCGCGGTGGTATTGGCGGGGTTGGCCAGGTCGTGAAGCACCTGCATCACGGCCTCCGACGACACGGCCTCATTGCCGTGCACATTGTAGCTCAGCCAGACCACGGCTGGCGTGGGCCCGCTCACGGTGCCGGGTTCGAGGCTCGCCAGCCGCAGGTTGTTGCGCCGGATATCGTCGAGGCGGGCCAGGTTGGCGGCCGAGGCAATGTACACCAGCTCCAGCGGGCGGTTCTCGTAGGTGCTGCCGTAGCGCTCCAGCTTCATCCGGTCGGGGCTGTGAGCAGCCACGTGAGCCATGTAGCGCAACAGCTCGGCGTGGGGGGTAAAGCGCGCGCCCAACTCGTAACCCAGGAATTGGGCGGGCGTCAGCAACGGGCCATCGGCCGGACCGGCCAGCGGGTTAGGGTAAGCGGCCGGGACCGGCGTCTGGGCCAGCGTGCCGAAGCACGTCAGCAGCCCGAGCAGCAGCAGGCTCAGGGCCCGCAGGGGTAGGTTTTTCATCAAGCAGCGAAAGTAAAATCGGAGGGCAGTGAAACTTTGGCTCAAAGAAAGCATATTTACCAGCCCCTGCTTAGCTGTTGGCTATTAGCTGATAGCTGTTCGCGTTAAATGCAGGTGGTCATCAACGCAATAAATGCACAAAAGCTACCAGCTGGTAGCTGTCCGCTAACAGCCTCACCTATGCTCCACTCCTACCTTCGCCCCACCCTACTCGCGGCCCTGCTAACAGCTGGTTTCGCCGCCCGGGCTCAGCAACCCGTTTCGTACCCGCTAACCTCCGAAGCCGACCGGCAGCAGCTGGCCCAGGTGCTGGCCGATACGCTCTACATTCAGCAGCACTACACCAAAACGGAATACCGCATTGCCATGCGCGACGGCGTGAAGCTCTACACGGTGGTGTACACGCCCAACGACGCCGACAAGGTGCGCTACCCCATCATGCTCAGCCGCACGCCCTACGCCGTGGGCCCCTATGAGGCGGGCAAGTATAAAAAGAGCCTGGGTCCCAGCTCTACGATGATGCGCGAGGGCTACATTTTCGCCTACCAGGACGTGCGCGGCCGCTATATGTCGGAGGGCGAGTTCGTTAATATGCGGCCTGAAAAGGATGCTCATAAAGGCAAGAATGACATCGACGAGGGCACCGACACCTTCGATACCATTGAGTGGCTGGTAAAGAAGGGTCCGAAAAACAACGGCCGCGTGGGGCAGTGGGGCATCAGCTACCCGGGGTTCTACACCGCTACCGGCCTGCTCAGCCGCCATTCGGCCCTCAAGGCTGCCTCGCCCCAGGCCCCCATTGCCGACTGGTTCTGGGACGATTTCCACCACAACGGAGCCTTTTTCCTGCCCCACGCCTTCAACTTCCTGGCCTCGTTCGGCCTGCCCCGGCCCGCGCCCACGCCCACCGGCAACCCCGGTTTCAAGCACGGCACGCCCGACGGCTACGACTTCTTCCTGAAGATGGGCCCGCTCAAGAATGCCGACGCCCGCTACTACAAGGGGCAGGTGGCGTTCTGGAACGAGATGATGCAGCACCCCAACTACGACGAATTCTGGCAGGCCCGCAACCTGCGGCCCCACCTCAAAAATCTCAACAAGCAAACCGCCGTGCTCACGGTGGGCGGCTTCAACGATGCCGAGGACTTGTTCGGGGCACTCAAAATATATGAGAGCATCGAGCAGCAGAATCCGGGCATGCAGAACGGACTCGTGATGGGCCCCTGGGTGCACGGCGGCTGGGCCCGCGGCACCGGCGAGGTGGTGGGCAACGTGGCCTACGGCGAGTCGCCCTCCCTGTACTATCAGAAGGAGATTGAGGCCCCGTTTTTCAAAGCTTACCTCAAGGACAACAAGCGGCCCAACATGCCCGAAGCCACCGTGTTTGAGGGTGGCACCAACCGCTGGCGCACCTTCGATGCCTGGCCGCCCAGGCAGGCCCAGGAGCGCACACTTTACTTTCAGGCCGACGGCAAGATTGGCTTCGAGGCGCCCACCGGCGGCCTGGCCGAGTTCGACCAGTATATCAGCGACCCGGCCCACCCGGTGCCGGCCAACGAAAACATGGCCACGGGCATGACCCGCGAGTACATGACCGACGACCAGCGCTTTGCCAGCCGCCGCCCCGACGTGCTCACCTACCAGACCGAGGTGCTGACGGAGGACCTGACCCTGGCCGGCCCCATTGAGGCACTATTGCAGGTAGCGACCACCGGCACCGATGCCGACTGGGTGGTAAAAATTATTGATGTATACCCCAACGACACGCCCGACAACCCGCGCCTGAACCCGGCCGTGAAGCTGGGCGGCTACCAGCAAATGGTGCGCTCGGAAGTAATGCGCGGCCGGTTCCGCAACAGCTTCAGCCAGCCCGAAGCCTTTGTGCCGGGCCAGGTAACGGCCGTGCCCTTTACGGTGCAGGACCTGTGCCACACTTTCCAGAAAGGCCACCGCCTGATGGTGCAGGTGCAGAGCAGCTGGTTCCCGATGGTCGACCGCAACCCCCAGACCTTCATGCCCAACATCTTCGAAGCCGACGAAAAGGACTTCCAAACCGCCTCCCACCGCCTCTACCACACCCCTGCCAAAGCCTCCCAATTGAAAGTACGGGTGCTTTAGAAAAAGAGAAAACGTCATTCTGAGCGAGGTCGAAGAATCACTTCCGCAATGCTAACCTAACGAAAGGGTTAGCATTGCGGAAGTGATTCTTCGACCTCGCTCAGAATGACGTTTTTCTTAGACTCTTTACCTTACAGCCGGCCGATGTTGCCGTAGTCGGGCTCGGGAATCTGATGGCGCAGGTCGTGCTTGACTTTTTCTACCACGCCGCGGCCGAAGAGACTGATGCCGGCGTTGAGCACGAGCAGGGCTGCCGTACCGGCCGAAACCCATTCGGCGGTTGATTCGCGGCGGCGTTTTTTGTCGGAAGCCCATTGCACCAGACAGGTACCCAGGCCGATAGCTAGGAGGCCGGCCGGAGCGAAGGCCAGCCATTTTTCTTTGTGCGTCATGATAGAGCTACAGGTGCGGAGTTAAACGGAACGAGCGGGAATCTGCTAATATAACCAGTCGGCCGGCTTTTTGGCTACTGCTGCTCCTGTAATCGTACCTTCGCGGCCCAAGGTTCCCGTTTTCAAGCCAGAATTTTTCAAACCAGATTTTCCGGATTACTCCGGCGCCACTCCTGCTGTCGATGCCCAACTCTCCCTACCAGCGCCTGCTCGAACTGGCCTTTGCCGACCCGGCCGCCGCCACCCAATACCTGACGCCAGCCACCCGCGAGGCCTATCACGTCTTCGGGCAGGCGGCCCCCGCCGACATTGCCTACCGCTTCGAGCGGGTGCGGCTAGGCGTGGCCCTGGCCCTGCTGCGGCTGCTGGCCGAGCTGGGCGACATGGAGGAAGCCCGCCAGGTACTCGACGTGTTGAAAAATGCCCTCCAGGCCCCCTCCGTAGCCGGCATCGACAAGGCTATGCAGAAGGGAGCTACCACGTTCGACCGCCTCTACGCCAACCTCTACGTGAACGAAGACGGCGAGCAGGTACTGCACCTGTTCGAGCGCACCCTCGACGCCGACACCCAGCGCCTGATGGACAGCGTCATCCAGGAGGCGCTGCAGCTGGTTCCAACGCTGGATTTCAGCCGCGACGAAGACGATGAGGACTAGCTGCCTCGCTTCCGAAAAGGCCGCCTAGCGCGGCCTTTTTTGGTTCTTGGTTGTTATCTTCTGACGGAATAATCCGCTCCTTTTTTTCTTTTTGCTATGCTGCTTTCCATTCTGGGGCTGATTTTACTGGCGGTCGGCTTCACGGCCCGCCGCAACGTGTCGGCGCTGGGGGCCTACCGGGTGCCTTTGCTGGCCGGCGGGGGGTTGCTGGTGCTGCTGGGCGTGGCCCTGAGCACCGTTATTCAGGTGGATGCCGGTGAAGTGGGCGTGCAGACGCTGTTTGGGCAGGTGCAGCAGCGGGTGCTGCCCAGCGGCCTGAACGTGGTAAATCCGTTGGTCGACGTCACGCGCTTCGACACCAAAACCCAGAACTACACCATGTCGGCCATCCAGACCGAGGGCCAGCAGGCCGGCGACGACGCCATCCGGGTGCTGTCGGCCGACGGGCTGGAAGTGGTGATTGACCTAACGGCCCTCTACCACGTTATTCCGGCCGAAACGCCGCGGATCCTCTCCACCATCGGGGCCGACTACGAAAGCAAAATCGTGCGGCCCATTGCCCGCACCCGCATCCGCGACAATGCCGTGTACTACGACGCCGTGGCCCTGTACTCGACCCGCCGCGACGAGTTTCAGGCCCGCATCTACAAAACCATCGAGGACGATTTTCGCAAGAACGGCCTGCAGCTCGACCAGCTCCTGATTCGCAATATCCAACTGCCGGCCCCGGTTAAGCGCAGCATCGAGAGCAAGATTTCGGCTGAGCAGGACGCCCAGAAAATGCAGTTCGTGCTGCAGAAAGAGCGTCAGGAAGCCGACCGCAAGCGCGTGGAGGCCCAGGGCATTGCCGATTACCAGAAAATCATCAACAACGAACTAAGCGACAAACTGCTGCAGTACGAATCCATCAAGGCCAACAAGGAAATTGCCCTCTCACCCAACGCTAAAGTCATTATCATGGGCGGCGGCAAAGGCTCGCAGGTGTTGATTTCGGACAAGTAGATTTTATTCGCGCTGTTAGTTGAGCGTTGTTGCTTTTTGGGGCTGACTGGCGGCAGGCAGTCCTCATCCCGCTCAAACGCCAAAAAGCCGCCCCGGTATCCGGAGCGGCTTTTTGGTTGAAATCCCAGGGGCCGATTACTCGTAGCCGGGGTTCTGCACTAGGTTGGGGTTGGCGTTGATTTCGCGGAGCGGAATCGGGAGCACCAGCCGATTGGAGTTGAAGGGCAGAACCTCCGTCGTGTTGGGCGGCGAAGTGCTGCCCTGGGTGCGCTTGAGGTCGTGCAGCCCGAAACCCTCGAAGAGCAACTCTAGCCTGCGCTCCTTGAGAATATCGGCCAGCGTAAGCATCGCCAAGTCTGGCAGGCCCACCCGCGTCCGAATGCGGTTGATATCGGCTAGTGGCGCGGCGCCCACGCTGGTGCCGGCCCGGAAGTTGGCCTCGGCACGGGTCAGGTACATCTCGGCCAGCCGAAGCAGCTTAACATTCCCGTAGAGCACGTTGTACTTGGCGCTGTACACCACACCGCTGATGGTCTGGAATAGCTCAGCCCGTGCGTCGCCCTCCTCAAACTGGTCCAGCAGCTGGTCCTGCACCTCAATATCGGCCCGGCGGTCGGCCGAGTAAAAGGTGTTCAGCTCGTTGCGCCCGCTTTGGGCCGTTACCTGAATAGCAAACAGGTCTTCGGTCGTATTACCCAGCAGGTCGTTGTTGGAGGTAAACTCATCGGCATAGTCGGGCACCAGGGCCCCGCCGGGTACCTGCAGTGCGCGGTTGGCGGCGGCAGCGGCGGCGGGGTAGTTGCCCTGCTGCAGGTACACGCGGGCCAGCAGGCCGGCGGCGGCGTACTTGCTGGCGAAGAAGCCGTTGCTGGCCGGCAGCAGCGTTTCGGCCGCCGTTAGGTCGGTAATTACCTGCGCATACACTTCGGCCACCGTGTTGCGGCTCACCTGGTTGGCCGGCGCAATGATGCTGGTGGGTGTAAGCACCAGCGGCACGCCAAGGTTGCTCTGGGGGCTGCCATCGTTCCAGGCTTTGGCGTAGAGGCGCACGAGGTCGAAGTACACCAGCGAACGAATAAATCTGGCTTCCCCTTCCACCCGGGCCTTCTTGGCCGGCGTATCGAGCCGGTCGATGGCACTGAGCACGTTGTTTACCCGGTTGATGGCGTTGTACGACACCAGCCAGGTGCTCTCGGTAAAGCCGTTGTCGCGCAGCACTACCTTGCGCTGGTACTGGTTGGGCGGAATGAAGGTGCCAACGAATTCGATGTCGCCGGAATTAGCCAGCAAGTCGCTCGTCAGCTGAAAGTAGCCCCCGTAGGCCTCAATGTTCTGAATGCCGGTGTAGCTGCCCACCATGGCCGCCTCCACGTCGTTGGACGTGCTCAGGGCCACATCGGCATTTATATTATCGACCGGCTCCACGTTGAGCTTGTCGTTGCAGCCGCTCACCAGCAGGCCCAGGCCGAGAAATGCGGCGGTAATCGCCTGATACAGTATCTTTTTCATGAGTTCAGCGGTTTAAGATGTCCGGTTGCCGGGGCTAAAAGCCCAGCGTGACGCCGAAAGTGTAGGTGCGGGGCTGCGGGGCAGTGTAGAAATCGATGCCCTGGTTGATGTTGCCCTGCGTACTAGTACCGTTGCCCGTGGGGTTGGAGTTGCCCGCCAGGTAGTCGGTGCTCACTTCCGGATCCCAGCCTTTGTACTTGGTGAAGGTGAGCAGATTAAGCCCCTGCGCAAACACCCGTACCGACTGCAGCCGCACCCGCTGCGCCAGCGTTACGGGCAGCGTGTAGCCCAGCGTAGCGGTCCGCAGACGACCATAGTCGCCGTCGCGCACAAACTTCGACGACAGGGCGATACCGTTGCCGCCGAACAGCTCGGCCCGCGGCACATCGGTGATGTCGCCCGGCTGCCGCCAGCGCCGGAGCTGGTCGCGGGTCTGGTTGTCGGGTCCGTTGTTGAAGCCCACCGAGTAGAACTGCGCCCCGGAGTCGAAAATCTTGTTGCCAAACACGCCCACTACCACCACATTCAGGTCGAAGCCTTTAAAGGTGAACGTGTTGGTAATACCGCCCGTCCAGGTTGGGTTGGGGTCGCCCAGCGGCACCAGCCCGGCCTCGTTGCTGACGTCCGTTGTGCTCCGGTCGTTGTTGCCGTTGGCGTCGGGAGTGTTCAGGTAGTAGAGCGCATTGCCGGTGGCCGGGTCTACCCCGGCGAACTCCGGCCCCACGAACACGCCCAGCGGCTGGCCTTCCTGCGCCCGGTTAAGGTTGGAGCCCAGGATAGGCGGCCCGTCGAGGTTGGTTACGCGGTTGCGGTTGCGGGCCGCGTTGAAGCTGGTCGTCCAGGTAAAGGGACCTTCAATGTTGCGGGTGGTCAGAGACAACTCGATGCCCCGGTTCTCCATATCGCCCACGTTCCGGAACACGGAGGCGAAGCCCGAGGTGCCGGGTACGGGCTGCGAGAGCACCAGGTCGCTGGTTTTCTTCAGGTATGCGCCCACCTCACCGCTGAAGCGTCCATCCAGAAAGCCAAACTCAATGCCGACATCCGCCTGGGTAGTCGACTCCCAGGTGAGGTCGGGACTGGCCAGCTGCAACGGCCGCTGGCCCGGAATGCCCACATAGCCCGAAGTACCCGAATACAGGGGCAGAGCCGCGAAATTGGGAATGCCCTGGTTGCCAGTGCGACCCAGGCTACCCCGGATTTTGAGCAAGCTCAGCACCGCGTTATTCTGCAGAAACGATTCTTCCGAAACCAACCAGCCCACCGATGCAGCCGGGAAGAAGCCGTAGCGGTTGTTGACACCGAAGCGGGAGGAGCCGTCGAGGCGGGCGCTCAGGCCCAGCAGATATTTGCCGGCGTAGTTGTAGTTGGCGCGCCCAAAGTAGGATACCAGCGTACTCGCAGTTTCGCCCGACGAGCCAGCCGTTATCTGCGCCGCACTGACTAGCGTTTTATAAGCATCGGAGGCAAACTGCGACCCTTCAACGCTGTTGGTTTTAATCTGCGTTTCCTCATACGAGGTGCCCAGCGTCAGGTCGAGGGTATGCACCTCGTTCAGCACTTTGTTGTAGCCCAGGTAGTTATTCACTACAAGTCGGGCGCTGTTGGTCGTCGCGTTGAAGCCGAAGCCGTTGGTAGGGCCGGTGTTGCGCGAAGTAACGCGGCCCAGGAACTGGTTTTCGCTCTGGTTGATAATATCGGTACCCAGCTGCGAGTTAAACATCAGCCCCGGCAGCAGTTGGTACTGCGCATACACGTTGCCCAAAATCCGGTAGGAGGTGGTAACGTAGTCGCCGTTCTGAACGCTGATAAGCGGATTGTAGTAGAATGGGAACGTGGTGTTCGGCTCGCCGGTGGCCGGGTCGAGCAGGCCACTCATCAGGCCCGAGCGCGGATCGATGAAGGGCGTAATCGGGGCCAGGGCCACGATTTGCATGGGCGAGCTGAAGGCGTTATCGTTGGGCAGCCGCTCGTTCACCGAGCGCGAGAGGCCGATGTTGAGGCCCATTTTCAGCCGGTCGGTCGCCTGGTTATCGAGGTTGAAGCGGGTATTGATGCGCTGGTAGCGGTTGTCGACCAGAATACCGTTGTTGTCGCTGTACTGGCCCGAGAAAAAGAACTTGGTTTTTTCGTTGCCCCCGCTCAAACTCAGGTCGTACTGGCTGAACGGAGCCTTCTGGAAAGCGCGGTCCTGCCAGTTCGTGTTCACGCCGTTGGTGGCGTAATCGGCTTGGGCGGCATAGCGGGTGAGGCGGGCATTAATGGAAGCTTGCGAGAAGCCACCATTCAGGCCGGCTTCCGTCAGTAGCTCAATGTACTCCGTGGCATTAAGAAACTCACGCTTGTTGGTAGGTGTGCTCCAGCCGGTCTGGTAGCCGAGCGTGAAGCGCGTGCCGCCCTGCTGGCCTCGCTTGGTCGTAACAATCACCACCCCATTGGTGCCCCGCGAGCCGTAAATAGCCGTCGCCGCCGCATCTTTCAGCACGCTGATGCTGGCAATGTCGTTGGGGTTGATGTCGGCAATCGGGTTGGTGGTGGCCGAAGTTGATGAGAGGTTGTCCGACACGACCGGAATACCGTCGACCACGTACAGCGGCTGGTTGTCGCCGCTGATGGACGATACGCCCCGCACCCGCACCCGGATGCCCTGGCCCAGCTTGCCGCTGCCGCTTTCCACAAAAACGCCCGCGGCCTTGCCCTGCAGGGCCTGCTCGAACGAAGGCAGCGGCGCATTGGCCACCTCCTTGCCGCTCAGCTGCACGACCGAACCCGTCAGGTCGCGCTTGGCCTGGGTGCCGTAGCCTACCACTACGGCCTCGCTCAGTGCGGTGGCGTTGCTGACCAGCGTGATACTGAGTTTGGTGCGCTCACCCACGCTCGGAGTTTGGGTAACAAAACCAATGGAGCTGATGGTGAGCGTAGCACCGGGGCGCACACTAAGCGTGAAGCTACCGTCGGCGCTGGTGCTGGTGCCGTTGGTGGTGCCGCGTTCCAGCACCGTTACGCCAGGCAGGCCCGAGCCGCCCGCGTCCGTTACGCGCCCACTTAGGACGCGCGTTTGCCCAACGGCCGCGCTGGCAGTCAGCAACATTCCTCCCATCAGAGGAAACAAGTAGTTTTTTCTCATGCGTGGGACCTCTCAGAGAGGCAGCTAAAGTGAAGCAGCCACAGCATCGGGGAGGGGCCGGGACGCAATGCCGGGCGCTGCTGCCGAAACCAAAATCCAACCACTGTAATAGTCTGGATTCCGAGAGGACTGCAATATATCTACAATAAACAATATATTTTATTGAAAACATAATGGCTTCAAGTTCGACCACTCCTGCTTATGGCCAAACGCCGCTTGCTACCTACCTTTACCTCCATCGTCCGCCAACTCGTGCGGGCTATCATCCTTGCCGATTACTTAATGCTTGATATTCAATTTATCACCGAAGCGGCAGCTGTCGCCGAAGCGGCCCGCAACCTGCACCAAAGCACCCGCATTGCCCTCGACCTGGAGTTCGACGACATGCGCCACCGCTACGGCCGCCACCTGGCCCTGATTCAGGTGTTCAATGGCCAGACCGTTTACCTGATTGACCCATTGGAGCTGGAGAACGAGGCCGAGGACTTGGAACCGCTTTGGCAGGTGCTGCGCGACCCGGCCATCACCACGGTATTCCACAGCTGCAAGTCTGATATTCTGCTGCTCGATGAGCTCTACGGCGTGCACGTGCGCAACATCGTGGATACCAGCGTGCAGCATACGCTGCTGGCCGAAGCCGACAACAATATCTCGCTGGGTCGCCTCATTCAGGAAGAGCTGGGCCTGGAAGTGGACAAGGGTGAGCAGAAATCGAACTGGCTGAAGCGCCCGCTCACCGAGGCCCAGAAGCAGTACGCGGCCAACGACGTGCTGTACCTGTTCGAACTGACCGACCGGCTCAGCGCCAAGCTGGCCGCCCTGGGCCGCACGGCCTGGGCCGAGCAGGAAAACGAGGCCCTCGAAGCCGTGCGCTACTCGCGCGACGAGCGCCCGTACATGCGCCTGGCCGGCAAATACCGCATTCAGCCCAACGAGCTGCCGATGTTCCGCGACCTGTTCATGCTGCGCGATGAGGTAGCCCGCCACATCGACCGGCCGTCGTACATGATTGCCAGCAACGACCGGCTGGCCGAGCTCACGCGCCTGCCCGTTACCAGCACCGGCCACCTGCGCAATGCCAACGGCCTGCACCCCGAACTCAAGCGCGGCTCCTTCGCCGACCGCCTGGTGGCCCTGAGCCAGGAAGACCGGGCGCCCGAGCCGCCACTGCCCGCCGACCGGCGCGGCTTTCCGTCGCGCCGCCGCCTGAGCGGGGCCAAAGCCGCCGAAGCCGATGCCCGCGAAGCCCTGCTGACCACGCTCAAAGCCCACCTGGCCGCCGACCACAGCCCCATCATGGCCAACCTGGTGCTCAGCAACCGCCTCATCAACGACATCATCGAGCAGGGCGCCAACCAGGTTCTGCGCCCCTGGCAGCACCAGCTACTCACCGAAACCGCCCAGCAGCACAACCTGGACTTTTCGAAAGTAGCCGGGCCGTTTGAGAAGTAGGAAGGCAGAAGGGAGTATTAAGAGGAGAGAGGGGAGAAACCGAACGTTATGCTGAGCGCAGCGCAGCGGAGTCGAAGCATCTCTACCATTTTATTGCAACGCTAACCAGCCGACAGGATTACCATTGTGGTAGAGATGCTTCGACTCCGCTGCGCTGCGCTCAGCATGACGTTCGGTTTCTCCCCTCTCCCTTCTCAATACTCACCTCTCCCTTCTCAAAACAGCTTCTCGTTGTTCTTGTGCCGCGTCGCGTCGCGCTGGGTTTTCTTGGCCAGGTTGCGGTGCAGGGCGTCGGTGAGGTCTATTCCAGTCTGGTTGGCCAGGCAGATGACCACGAACAGCACATCGGCCAGTTCATCGGCCAGCACCTTGTCTTTGTCCGATTCCTTGAACGACTGCTCGCCGTACTGCCGAGCGATGATGCGGGCCACCTCGCCCACTTCCTCCGTGAGCATGGCCATGTTGGTCAACTCGTTGAAATACCGGACGCCGGTGGTCTTGATCCACTCATCCACGGTTTTCTGGGCTTCTTCAATGGTCATGAATCGAGGGTTTGAGGGATAATAAGGGGGAGTTGGCCAACGCTAGTTGTCGAGCACGATGGTTACGGGTCCGTCGTTGAGCAGCTCTACCTGCATATCGGCCCCGAACTCACCGGTCGCCACGGGGCGGCCCAGCAGTCCGGCCACCAACTGCACAAACTGCTCGTAGAGCGGCACGGCCACCGGTGGCGGCGCGGCCCCGATGTAGCTGGGGCGGTTGCCCTTGCGCGTGTCGGCCAGCAGCGTGAACTGACTCACGACCAACACCTCGCCGCCCACATCCTGCACCGAGCGGTTCATTTTGCCTTCTTCGTCGGCGAAGATGCGCAGCTGCACCATTTTGCGGGCCAGCCGGTCGAGGCTGGCCGCGTCGTCGTCGGGGGCGAAACCCGCCAGCACCAGCAGGCCGGGGCCAATCTGGCCGGTAACGCGGCCTTCCACAGTAACGCGGGCATAGCGGACGCGCTGGAGTACAAGACGCATGGGCGGTGAAGTGGTGAATCTTACGTGCTGCCAATGGTTGGCGGGCAGTTTTCAGGTCAGCAAAGAACGTCATTCAGCGCTTGCCTCCGAATGACGTTCTTTGCTGGCCCGGTTTTTCCTGCTTTAACCAGCGCCCGTTGAACAGCAAGCTCACCATCTCACCATCTCACTATATCGCCTTCGCGCTGCTGCTGCTGGTGCCGGTGCGGCTGCACGGCCTCACGGCGGGCACGCTGCCCGACTACGACTCGGTGCGCAACTGGCAGATTGTGCAGGAAGTGGCAGCCGGCGACCTGCGCCATCTGTTCCGGCACGCCAGCCCGCTGTTCATGCTGCTCTACGCGCCGGTGGCTTGGCTTACTGCCGACTACCGGGTGTTTCTGGTGCTTAATGCCTTGCTGGCCCTGGCGGCCGTGGGGCTGCTGGCGGCCTTTGTTGCCCGCGAAACCCGGCTGCCGGGCTGGCAAACCGGCCTGCTCACGCTGCTGATGGGCACGGCCACTTTCCTCACCTACGGCGGCCGCGACTTCACGATGAGCGCCGGCAGCCTACTGTGCTTCGCTGGGTTGCTGGCGGCCTACTACCGGCGGCTCCGGCAGCCCGGCCCAGCAACGCTGTATCGGGCCGCCGGCTGGCTGCTGCTGGGGCTGAGCTTCAACTACAAATTCTTGCTGACGCTGCCCATTCTGGCCTTGCTGGAGTGGTGTCAGGCCGATGGGCTGTTGTTACGCCGGGGCCGCTGGTGGCGGGTTGGCCTGCTGCTGGCCGCGCCGTTTGTCGTGCTGAGCGCGGTAGGCTGGCTGGCGGGGCTGCGCTGGTACGCTTGGGTAGCCGTGTACTACAATGTGCTGTTCCCTGGGGCCGCCAACGCCGCCGGCCGCACGGCTACCATGCACCTCGATTTGCTGTACTACCTGCGTTTTCTGCTCGATTTTGAATCGTGGCTGGTGTGGGTGGGGCTGCTGGGGCCGCTGGTGCTGCTGGGCCGGCAGTGGCGGGCCGGCCGGCTCGGGCGGGGCCGGCCGCTGCCGCTCGTGCTGTACCTGGCCGTGTGGGGCTGGTGCCTGCTGGCGGGCATGTCGCTGCTGCTGAAAGCGCCGCGGGGCCTGCTGTGGGCCTACGGGCTGTGGTACGCGCTGGGCTTGCTGAGTTTGCGGCAAGTCTGGCAGCTGCGGCGGCTGCCACAGCCGTTGCTGGCCGCGCTGCTGCTGGCGGCACTGGCCGGCAACCTCTACCGGATTCAGCGCGAAGTGTACGCCTACGCCCAACCCAGCAGCTACCCGGCCGTGGCTACCTGGCTGGCAGCCAACGGCAGCGGCCCCGTCGCCAGCACTATGGGACTGGGCCTGGCCCCCTTTCGCCCCGACACAGTGTATTCGATAACGAGCGAAAAAGCCCTGCCCATGCTGGCCCGCCAGGGTTACCGCTACGTGCTACTCGACGCTTACTGGCGCGTGACCAACGTGCAACAGTTCGATTCGCTACGCCGCCTACCGCCGCTGGCTGCCTGGCCCGAGCCGGCCCTCACCTCGCCCCTGCTCTTTCTGGAGCACTCCGAATACACTGGCCTCAGCTACCAGCAAACCCTAAATCGACAGCAACAGGCCCGCCAGGACACGGCGCAGCTGCGGGTGTATGAGATGGTGAGAGGTGAAAAGTGAAGAGGTAAGGAACGTCATTCTGAGCGAAGTCGAAGAATCTCTACCGTAGTGCTAATCCTTTCAGCCTCAACAAAGCGGTAGAGATTCTTCGACTTCGCCTCCGGCTTCGCTCAGAATGACGTTCCTTACCTTTTCACTCCCAGACTATCCAAACGGCGCTGGTAGCGGCGGGCGTTTTGCAGGTGTTCGGCGTAGGTTTCGGCGAAATCGGAGAAGCCGCTGCCATCGGGGCGGGCGCAGAAGAACACGAACTTGTGCTGGGTAGGACGCAGCACCGCATCGAGGGTCTGGCGGTTGGCCGACGTGATGGGGCCGGGCGGCAGGCCCTTGTTTTTGTAGGTGTTGTAGGGCGAGTCTACCAGCTTATCCTTGTTCAGCACCCGCTTCACCCCGAAATTGCCAATGGCCCAGAGCAGTGTGGGGTCGGCTTGCAGGCGCATACCCTTGCGCAGGCGGTTGAGGTAGGCCCCGGCAATGATGGGCTTGTCGAGTGGCTGGGCCGTTTCGCGCTGCACGATGCTGGCCAGCACGTGCACCTGGGTGGGCGAAAGGCCCAGCGAATCGGCCCGGCGGCGGCGCTCGGCGGTCCAGAACCGGCCGTGGGTGGCGGCGGCCGAATCGAGCAGCTGCGGGGCCGAGGAGTTCCAGAGCAGGCGGTAGGGCCCAGGCAGAAACAGCGTGAGCACGGTGGTCGTGTCGAGCTGGTAGCGGCGCTGCAAATAGGCGTTGTCGTTGAGCAGACGCCGTAAGCCGACCGAGTCGGCCTCGAAGGCGCGGGCCAGCTGCCGGGCCAGCTGGGGCTTGTACTTGAAGGCGTTGAGCGTGAAGGCCACCGTATCCTGTTCGCCGCGGGCCAGCATTTCTACCAGGGCCCGGTTGCCCAGCTCGGGCCGCAGCCGGTAGCGGCCCGGCCGCACGCGCTGCGGGTAGTTGTACCAGCGCGCCACCCGGTCGAAGGTCTGCTCATCCTTCAGCAGATCGTAGTGGCGCAGCGAATCGAGCACCGCCGCGTAATCGGCCCCCGTACCGATATGCAGGTAGGCCGACCCGAAGGCCGACTCGCGCACATTGGGCCGCTGCAGCAGCCACCACGCGGCGCCCAGTCCCGCCAGAATCAAGGTGCTGAAAGCCAACAGGAAAAGGAGCCAGAATCTGCGCATTGGTCGGTTTGGGGGAAATTACAGCAGCGTCATTCTCAGCAGCGCGAAGAATCTGGCGTGCTGGTGTGGAGCAGTGTGCCTATCAGCAAGATTGCTTCGGCACGCGAGATTCTTCGCCCTGCTCAGAATGACAGGTTTCTACGTTCATTCCCCGCTCACGCCTCGTTCACCAGCGCCGCCACGGCGTCCTGCAGCTCCTGCTGGCGCTGGCGGCGCTCCACTTCGAGCGGAGCGGCGGCACGCACCTCGCAGTCGGGGATGGTGCACCGCTCGCAGGTTTCGTTTACTTCCTTGTGCATAATGGCCGGATCGGCGGCGAAGCGGATTTTCTGATTCAGCGTGTCGTCGCAGAGCAGGCCTACCGTAACGCTCACGGCGGGTTCGGTGGCCGTGCCAGCCCGCGCCAGCGTCAGGCACAGGTACTCGTCGCCGTTGGGGTAGCGCGAGCGTTGGGCGCCGAGCGTGTAGGCCGGGGCCGCGGTAGCCGGCGGCTGCTGGCGCAGCTCGGCCAGCAGCCGCACCGAAATCCAACGGCGGCAGTAGTGCTCGTGCAGCTCGTTGCCGTGGGGGTTGTGCAGGCGCGAGAGGTGCAGTTCCTTGGTCAGGCGGTAATCGGCCGAGGCGTTGGCCTGGTCGAAGCGCAGGAAAAACAGGCTCTGCAGCCCAAAATGGCGGGGCAGCAGGTTGGTAATGCGCTGCATGAACATCTCGGGCGACACATCGTAGCGCGTGAGCAAAGCCAGCAAATCGGCCGGCTGCCAGGTTTTGGCGGCAAACAGGGCCGTCAGGTCGCGCACCAGCGTTTCCTCGTCCATCAGCAGCGCGCCGGCGAAGTACGAGGCCTTGAAGTTGTTGAGCACCTCATCGAATGAGCGCACCGGAAACGAGGCATTCACGTAGGGCCGGTCCTTCAGGCCCAGATAGTTGAAGGCCACCTCGCGGCCCAGCACGAAGCCTTCCTGGGCCCCGCTCAGGCCCTGGCGCAGCAGCAGCCGCCGCGACTTAGGCTGAAACACCGACCGCAGCCGCCCCAGGTGGGCGTATTCGCGCAGCCCGTCCCGGTCGAGGGTGTACCCATATTTTTCAGTGAGCACCCGCTCCAGCTCAGCCCGGTCGGGGGGGGGAGTGGCCAGGTTGTGCTCCACTACAAACGTGCGCGCGTCCTGCTCCAGCTCCTCGAAATAATTGTCGTGCATCTCCTGGAAGGAGCGCAACGCGGCCAGAAAGAAGTTTTCCTGCCGCATCTCGTAGTTGCGAGCAATTTCGAAAAGCGTACTGATGAACGCGTTCATCTTGGCCGGCGCGTTGGCAATCAGCTCCACAATGCGCAATGGGTCGAGCCCGAACATTTCCAGCGGAAACTCCTTGAGCAGATCCGACTGCAACAGTTCCGAAATGGGCTCCAGCCGCCGGCTCAGCGTCAGCGACACCAGCTGGTCGTAGCTAACGCCCAGCACCTTACTCAGGCTCAGAATCTTATCGGCCTTGGGGTACTTCTTGCCCTTCTCAATCTCGTTGAGGTAGGACACCGACACATCGCAGGCGCGGGCCATTTCGGCGGGCGTCAGGCCCCGCTCCTGCCGAAGCTCGCGCAGCTTCAGCCCAAAAATCAAGCGCACAACCTGGCCGTGACTCAGCATAGGGGAGATAGTGAGATAGTGAAGTGGTGAGCTACCTCACCGCCAAGCCCGCAAAGCTACAGTTTTAGAACCTCGTTTAATAATTAGCGAATATTCGCTTGTTTAATAAAATTCGCTAAACTACCTTTGAATCAATCCTTCGGGTAGTACCTTTCTTTTTCACGCTAAACCCCCAGCAGTATGTCGCCTTTTGCTGAGCCCCAAACCCTTACTCCGTCGTACATCACGCCCGAGCGGGTGAAGGTGACGGGCGAGTATTCGCCTGAGTACGCTGAAATCCTGACGCCCTCGGCCCTGGCGTTTGTGGCCGAGCTGCACCGCCGCTTCGAAACCACCCGCCGGGCCCTGCTCCAGCGCCGCGAAGAGCGGCAGCAGCGCCTGCTGGCCGGTGAGCGGCTAGACTTCCTGCCCGAAACCCGGATGCTGCGCGAAAAGCCCTGGACCGTAGCCCCGCTCCCCGAGGATTTGCTCGACCGGCGCGTGGAAATCACGGGCCCCGTGGAGCGCAAAATGATTATCAACGCCCTCAACTCGGGGGCCAAGGTGTTCATGGCCGACCTGGAGGACTCCAACTCGCCCACCTGGGCCAACGTGGTGGAGGGCCAGCGCAACCTGCGAGACGCCGTGCGCCGCACCATCTCGCTGAGCACGCCTAAAAAAGAGTACAAGCTGAACGATAAAACCGCCGTGCTCATGGTTCGGCCCCGGGGCTGGCATCTGCTCGAAAAGCACCTGCTGGTGGATGGCGAGCCGGTGAGCGGGGCCCTGTTCGACTTCGGCCTCTACTTCTTCCACAACGCCCACGAGCTGTGCGCCCGCGGCAGCGGCCCCTACTTCTACCTGCCCAAAATTGAGAGCCACCTGGAGGCCCGCCTCTGGAACGACGTGTTCGGGTTCGCGCAATGGTCCTTGAAAATGCCCAAGTGCGTGATTAAAGCCACCGTGCTGATTGAGACGCTGCCGGCCGCCTTCGAGCTGAACGAGATTCTGTGGGAGCTGCGCGAGCACTCGGCCGGCCTCAACTGCGGCCGCTGGGACTACATCTTCAGCTACATCAAGCGCCTGGGCCTGGGGGCCGAATTCCGGTTGCCCGACCGCGCTGCCGTGACCATGACGGTGCCCTTCATGAGCGCCTATTCCCAGCTCGTGATTCAGACCTGCCACCGCCGGGGCGTGCACGCCATGGGCGGCATGGCGGCCCAGATTCCCATCAAAAACGACCCCGAGGCCAACGAACTGGCCCTGGAGAAAGTCCGCCAGGATAAAATCCGGGAGGCCCGCAACGGCCACGACGGCACCTGGGTGGCCCACCCCGGCCTGGTACCCATTGCTATGGCGGTCTTCAACGAGCTCATGCCCCAGGCCAACCAGATTGACAACAAGCGCGACGACGTGCACGTGACGGCCCAGGACCTGGTGCAGGCCCCGGCCGGCGACATCACCGAGGGCGGCCTGCGCCTCAACATCGACGTGGCCATCCGCTACCTCGAATCGTGGCTGCGGGGCAACGGCTGCGTGCCGATTTATAACCTGATGGAGGACGCCGCCACCGCTGAAATCAGTCGGGCCCAGGTGTGGCAGTGGCTCCACACGCCCGGCACCCAGCTCGCCGACGGCCGCCCCGTAACCGTGGACCTCTACCGCGCCCTGCTGCCCGACCAACTCACCCGCATCAAGGAGCAAATCGGCGAAGAAGCCTACAGCCAGGGCAAGTACCTGGAAGCCGCCCGCCTCTTCGACCGGCTAGTGATGAGCGAGCAGTTCATCGAGTTCCTCACCCTGCCCGCCTACGACCAGCTGGCGTAGCTAGGGCTCCCAGGGCTGAAGCCCTGGGCTAATCAGCGCGTCGTTGACCTCTGCGTAGCCCAGGGCTTCAGCCCTGGGACCTTGAGCATAGCCCCCATCTTACTGCATTTTCAAACCCGCATTCCGGAGCGGGCAGCTACGCTTTTGCCTTCACTTTGCCTTCTCATTTCACCTCTCTTACCCCCTACTTCCATGAACAAGCAGCAACGCATTACCGCCATTGAACAGGACTGGGCCACGAATTCGCGCTGGAAGGGCATCGTCCGCCCCTACACCGCCGAGGACGTAATGAAGCTCCGCGGCTCCGTGACCATTGAATACTCGCTGGCCCGCAACGGAGCCGAGCGGTTGTGGCAGCTGCTGCACTCCGAGGAGTACGTGGCCGGCCTCGGGGCGCTAACCGGCAACCAGGCCGTGCAGGAAGTGCAGGCCGGCCTCAACGCCATTTACCTCTCCGGCTGGCAGGTGGCCGCCGACGCCAACAACTCGGGCCAGATGTACCCCGACCAGAGCCTCTACCCCGCCGACTCGGTGCCGGCCGTGGTGCGCCGCATCAACAACGCCCTGCTCCGCGCCGACCAGATTCAAAGCGTGGCCGGTGAGGGCGACGTGCATTGGCTGGTGCCCATCGTGGCCGATGCCGAGGCCGGGTTCGGGGGCAACCTGAACGCGTTTGAGCTCATGAAGATGATGATTGAAGCCGGGGCCGCCGGCGTCCACTTCGAAGACCAGCTGTCCTCGGCCAAGAAGTGCGGCCACCTCGGCGGCAAGGTGCTCGTGCCCACCCAGGAAGCCATCAACAAGCTGGTAGCCGCCCGCCTAGCCGCCGATGTCATGGGCGTGCCCACCCTGGTAGTAGCCCGCACCGACGCCGACGCCGCCGACCTGCTCACCTCCGACATCGACCCGCGCGACCAGCCTTTCGTGCTCCAGGAGGCCGAGCGCACCTCCGAAGGCTTCTTCCGCGTCCGCTGCGGCCTGGAGGCCGGCATTGCCCGCGGCTTGGCCTACGCCCCCTACGCCGACCTGATCTGGATGGAAACCTCCCACCCCGACCTGGAGCAGGCCCGGCAGTTCGCCGAAGCCATCCACGCCCAGTTCCCCGGCAAGCTGCTGGCCTATAACTGCTCGCCCTCGTTCAACTGGGCCGCCAAGCTCAGCGTGGCCGAAATGGAAACCTACCGCGAGGAACTGGCCGCTATGGGCTACAAGTTTCAGTTCATCACGCTGGCCGGCTTCCACGCCCTCAACACCAGCATGTTCGAGCTGGCCTCGGCCTACCGCGAGCGGGGCATGGCCGGCTACTCCGAACTTCAGGAGCGCGAGTTTGCCCTCCAAAAGAAGGGTTTCAAGGCCGTCAAGCACCAGAGCTTCGTGGGCACCGGCTACTTCGACGCCGTGCAGGACGTGGTAACCGCCGGCCTCGGCAGCACCGGCGCCCTGGTCGGCAGCACCGAGGAAGCCCAGTTTAATCACTGATTTCCGCTGATGAATCTGGATTTCGCTGATTTTTGACGTTAAGCAGTAAACAAAGAAGCCGTTCCAAACTGGAACGGCTTCTTTGTTTACCAACTGGATTTAGCCGAACATAAGATCAGCGGAATCACGATTAATCAGCGCCAATCAGTGCTCTAGTGATTGAATGCGGCCGTCCCGGAACACCGGCACCAGGTGGTACTCATCCTCCCGGATACAGAAGTCCATGTCCTGGTGGGCTTCGAGGCTGTTGAGGCGGCGCACGTGGGCCGAGCGGAGCAGGTAGCCCGCAAGGTCGGGGGCGGCGGCGGCCCAGAGGTCGAGGGCGGCCAGGGTGGCGTCGGAGCTGGTGGTGTCGAAGCCGTCCGCTTCGGCCAGGCGGGCGGCCAGGGCGCCGCCGAAGAGGGTGTCTTCGAGGCAGAAATGGCCCTTCCAGCCGGCGCAGACGACCACCACGTCCTTATTCAGGCGACGCAGGTAATCGGCTACGGCCCCCAGGTTGAGGAAGGCCCCGACCACGATTTCATCGGCGGCGGCTGAGAGGTGCAGCGCCCGGGTGCCGTTGGTAGTCGTGATGGCCACGGTCCGGCCCCGCACCGGCACCACCCCATCGAGGTAGCCGAAGGGCGAGTTGCCCAGGTCCACGCCCTCGGCCTGGCGGCCGTCGCGCTCGGCCGCCGTGAGGTAGCCCTGCGCCACCATGGCCCGGCACTCGGCCAGCTCGCTGAACGGCACGAGGTGCGTCACGCCGGAGGCCAGCGCCGTCACGATGCTGGAGGTGGCCCGCAGCACATCCACCACCACCGCCACCTTGCCCTTCAAATCGAAGAGCGGCAGCAGCTCGGGGGAGAAACAGATATCGAGAGTAGGCATATACTTTAGTGCTTGGTGAGTAGTGCCTCGTGCTTAGTTGTTGGTTGTTGGTTGTCAGTTGTCAGTTGTCAGTTGTCAGTTGTCAGTAAAAGAACGTCATCCTGAGCGGAGCGAAGGATCCTATCACGTAACAACGAGTCGTTAAAACGATTATCGTTCAAACGTGATAGGATCCTTCGCTCCGCTCAGGATGACTGTTCTGTTACTAACAACGAACAACTGACAACTAGCAACTGACAACTAGCAACTGACAACCAGTTACGCCTCTTCCGTGCCGGGGACGAAGGGCAGTTTCACCACCGTGGCGGGCAGGTTTTTGCCGCGCACCTGCACGAAAATCGGGGTGCCGGGGGCGGCTAGGGCGGTTTGCACGTAGCCCAGGCCCACGCCCTTGCTCAGGCTCGGCGACTGGGTGCCGCTGGTGACTTCGCCGATAACCTCGCCGGCCTCGTTCACCAGCGGGTAGTGGCTGCGCGGGATGCCGGCGCCGTCCATGAGGAAGCCGACGAGCTTGCGCTCCACGCCAGCCGCTTTCTGGGCTTTGAGACTCTCGGAGTTGGTGAAGTCCTTGGTGAATTTGGTAATCCAGCCCAGGCCGGCTTCCAGGGGCGAGGTGGTGTCGGTGATGTCGTTGCCGTAGAGGCAGTAGCCCATTTCCAGGCGCAGCGTGTCGCGGGCCCCGAGGCCGATGGGCTTCAGGCCATAGGGCTGGCCGGCTTCCATCACCGCGTCCCAGACCTGCTTGGCGTAGGCGTTGGGCACGTACAGCTCGAAGCCACCCGCCCCGGTGTAGCCGGTGGCCGAGATGATGACGTCGGGGGCACCGGCGAAGGTGCCCTGCACGAAGGAGTAGTACGGAATGGCGCTCAGGTCGGCGTCGGTGAGGGTCTGGAGGGCGGCGGCGGCTTTGGGGCCCTGCACGGCCAGCAGGCTCATTTCGTCCGACACGTTCTGCATGTCGGCGCCCTCGGTGTTGAACTGCTGAATCCAGTTCCAGTCCTTCTCGATGTTGGAGGCATTCACTACCAGCAGGTAGTCTTCCTCGGCCAGCATGTACACCAGCAAATCGTCCACGATGCCGCCTTCCTGGTTGGGCAGGCAGCTGTACTGGGCTTTGCCGGGGGCGAGCTTGCTGGCGTCGTTGCTGCACACGCGCTGAATCAGGGGCAAGGCCTGGGGGCCGCGCACCCGGAACTCGCCCATGTGCGAGACGTCGAACATGCCCGCGGCCCGGCGCACGGTGTGGTGCTCTTCGAGGTCGGAGGAGTAGCGCACGGGCATGTTGTAGCCGGCGAAGGGCACCATTTTGGCCCCGAGCTGCTGGTGCACGTCGTTGAGGGGAACGGTTTTGAGCGTATCGGACATGAGAGTAGGGTGGGAAGGTGAAACGTACCGACCGGAGCGGGCCGGTTGAGGCCGTTGGACGGTGGGGCGAAAGTAGCCAATTATGGCCGGGTGTTACGGTGGCGGTTGCCTATCTTTGGCTCAACGCTGCCCCGGTTGCCGGTCTGCCCCGCCGGCACTCCACTCCCTGCCGGCCTCTTTTCCTGCATGACCGACGACCTGAAACAAGAATTTGACGCGGCCCGCATCCGGCATCTGCTCTTTAAATCGAAGCTGCGTTCCTTTCTCTACGGCAGCGACACGCAGCAGGGGCCCATCCGCGACCCCGAGCAGTGTGCCATGGGCCAGTGGATCACCCAGCGTGCCCTGCCCGCCTACGGTCACCTGCCCGAAACCCAGGAGCTCGACCGGCTGCACCGGCTTATTCATGTTGAAGGCAGCCGCCTCATGGACCTGCACTTGGCCGGGCAGTCGGATGTGGCTACGGCCGGCCTGGGCAAAATAAATGCGTTGGCCGAAGCCATCGTCGATTTGCTGCACCAAATAGAGGCCCGGCTGCGAGCCAGCTGAGCCGCCCCCGCCCTCGCTCTTTCTGCCCATGAAACTTAAGCTCCGGCTCTCCACCAAGCTCTTTGCAGGGTTTCTGACCATTTCGGCGCTGTTTGCGGCCGTGATGTTTCTCAACTACCAGCTTTCGCGGGCCGTACTGCGCAACTCGCAGCGGGTGGCCAACTCGCAGCGCATCACCAACGAGGCCACCTCGCTGCTACGCAACATTATTGATATGGAGGCCGGGTTTAGGGGCTATATGCTGCTCAACAATGAGGTGCTGCTGGGCCCTTATTACGAAGGCGAGCGCAACCTGCTGGGCCGTTTTGCCAACCTGCGCAACGAAATGCCGGTGGCCGGCCAGCAGTTCGGGCGGCTGCAACGGGCCCAGCGGCTGTTCGAGCAATGGGACGCCTACTCCCACCTGCTTATCAGCGAGAAGCGCGAGGCTTTGCGCCGCAACCCGGACCAGATTGGCATTAATGGCCTCGAACATGCCAACATAGCCTCCAGCCTCACAGGCAAGGTTCTGATGGACCAGATTCGGGTACTGTTTGCCGGGTTCGACCGGGAAGAGGCTCAGACCCGCTACCAGCAGCGCCTGCGCCTGCAAGGCAGCATCCGCGAAACCCGCATACTGTCGGTGGGCGTTACGCTTTTCACCATTACCCTGGGGCTGCTATATGCGGCCTACCTGGTGCGGCAGCTTTCACGGCGCATCGGGGGCATGGTGGGCCAGGCCCAGCGCATTGCCGGCGGCGACTACTCCACCCATATTCCGGATACCGAGCAGGACGAGCTGACCAAGCTGGCCGTCTCGCTCAACACCATGACCGATACCATCAATACCACCATCCGGCAGCTGGAGCGCCGCAACCAAGAGCTCGACCAGTTTGCCTACGTGGTGTCGCACGACCTGAAAGCGCCGCTGCGGGGCATCGAAACGGCTTCGCGCTGGATTGAGGAGGATTTGGGGCAGGATGTACCGGACCACATCCGCGAATTCCTGGTGCTAATGCGCACGCGGGTGCGGCGCATGGAGAACCTGATTACCGGTATCCTGGATTTGGCCCGGGTAGGCCGCACGCCCCAGGCCGATGAGGCCGTGTTTGTACGCCAGCTGCTGCGCGAAATCATCGATTCGCTGGAGCTGCCAGCCGGCTTCGAGGTGGAGCTGCCCTTCTTTCTGCCCACGCTGCACACCAACCGGGTGCAGCTCGAACAGGTCTTTACCAACCTGATCAGCAACGCCGCCAAGTACCACCACAACCCGGCCGAGGCCCGCGTGGCAATCGGCTGCATCGAGATGCCCGAGTTCTACACTTTCTCGGTTACCGATAATGGGCCGGGCATTGCGGCGGAGTACCACGAGCGTATTTTCATCATCTTCCAGACCCTAACCGAACGCGACACGCTAGAAAGCACCGGCGTGGGCCTGGCCATCGTCAAGAAAATAGTGGAGCGCCGCGGCGGCACCATCCGCGTCGAGTCGGCCGAGGGAGCCGGAGCGAGCTTCATTTTCACCTGGCCCAAGCAGGTGCCCGCCCGCCTTACCCGCCCTTCGGAGCCGCCCGCCCGTATAGGCAAGTAATCTATCATCTTTAGCTGCTCTACCTGCCCATGTCATTCCCCTCCCCGCAACCAACTATTCTGCTTGTCGAAGACGACCAGCTTGATATTATGAACGTGCAGCGCGAACTGCGCAAAAACAACGTAAACGTGCCACTGCACGTGGCCCGCAACGGCCGCGAAGCCCTCGACCTACTTCGGGGCGAAGGCGGCCAGACCCGCATTCAGCCGCCCAGCGTAGTTATGCTCGACCTGAACATGCCCCGCATGAACGGCCTGGAACTGCTAGAAATTCTGCGCGCCGACCCCGAATTCCAGGATCTGAACGTATTCATCACGACTACCTCCGACCTGGAAACCGACCGTCTCAAGGCTCAGCAACTGGCCGTGAGCGGCTATATCATCAAGCCTCTGAGCTTTGACACCTTTGGTGAAGGTGGCACCACAGTCGATGGTTTCAGCCTGTTTCTGGATCTGTTAAAGTTGAAAAGCTAGCCTATTCAAAGAAGGGATATAAGCCAGAAGAGCGGTCCTCGGATATACCTGAGGACCGCTCTTCTGGCTTATATCCCTCCTGCCTTACAAAAGCCGAAACCCCATCCGGTGGTGTTCGGTGGGGCCGTGCTGGCGGATGGCGGCGCGGTGGGCAGCGGTAGGGTAGCCGGCATTCTGCTGCCAGCCGTAGGCCGGGTAAGCGGCCGCCAACTCCCGCATCCGGTCGTCGCGGAAGGTTTTGGCCAGCACCGAGGCGGCCGCAATGTGGCGGTAGAGGCCGTCGCCGCCCACTACGCAGGTGTGGGGCAGCGCGGCATGCGGCCGGAACCGGTTGCCATCGACGAGCAGATGTGTGGGCTGGGGCCGGAGTTGGTCGGTGGCCCGGTGCATAGCCAGGTAGCTGGCCTGGGCAATATTGAGGGTTCCAATTTCAGCTACTGAGGCTTCGGCCACGGCCCAGGCCACGGCCTCGCGGCAGATTTCAACCCGTACCAGTTCGCGCCGCCGGGCCGTAAGCTGCTTGGAATCGTTGAGGAACTCCGACCGGAAATCGGGTGGCAGTAACACGGCGGCCGCGAAAACGGGCCCGGCCAGACAGCCCCGGCCGGCCTCATCGAGTCCTGCTTCGAGCGGCTCGCCGGTGTAGGAAACCAGTAGCATACGTTGGTGCTCAGTTGATAGTGTTTCGGATGACCCGTCGCCCCAACAAAGGAAGGACCTTATCCCGTCGGAGCGACCACAAAGATGGTTGTTCTGACGGGATAAGGTCCTACGTAACCTTGGAGTGCTAGGCGGTTCTACGCGCTGGCAACTAAGCGCCGGGCACTGGAAATTACTGATGCGTTCCGGCGTTGGAGCCCTCGCGCGAGGGGTTCTGCTCGCCGCGGCGTGTGCCCTGGCTGTCGCGGGGGCCGTTATCGATGTCCGACTCTTCGGCTTCGGTCATGTACACGTTGGTAACGGGGCCGAGGCCGCCGTTCTTCTCAACCAGAGCCGATTCGGCTTCGGCGTGCTTGAGGTTGAATAGTGGATCACCTTCCTGCGGCGCCTTATCGGGCTGCTTGTTATGGGGCTGCTTGGGGGCTTGATTGGCCATAATGGGTAAGGTACCGGGCGGAATGTGAACGGCCGGCAGTAGTAGGGTACGCACCAGTTTGGCGGGAGGTTGGCCCCGGCCGCGCCGCGTGGCTGCACCGGCCCGCGTGGTGTGGCTGGCCACTGGCAAAATCGGGCAATAAAAAAGCCGCTACCCTAGGTAGCGGCCTTTTCGATCATATTGGCTGACAGCTTTTAAATTCATCCACCCTACTAATTGCTGCCAGAGTGCCAATACTACGCGGTAAGAGCCTTCCTTTCCATAAACCTTACCAGCGCTGAATAATTAGTAGGTCAAAAGTATACGAGCGGAACCACCTTAATGGATTTTTTGGCCCAACGGAAACTTTCACCCGCTCAACAGGTGCTTTTACCCGGCGGGGTAGCCAGCCAAGAGGCCGCTTTTTGCCGCCGTCGTACCTTTGGCTTCTCCCTTCACCTTCTGCTTACCCACTCCGCATATGGCCCACGCCACCGCCGATTTCGACGAGACCCACAACCCCTGGCAGGTGCAGGCCACCGAAATCAAGTACCAGAACGCCTGGATACAGGTGCGCGAGGACCAAGTAATTACGCCCGCCGGCACGCCCGGTATCTACGGGGTGGTTACGATGAAAAACAAGGCCTTGGGCATTGTGCCGGTCGATGAGCAGGGCAACACCTGGCTGGTAGGCCAGTACCGCTACCCGCTCAGCGAGTACAGCTGGGAAATTCCGATGGGTGGTGGGCCGGTAGAGCTTGATGTGCTCGAATCTGCCCGGCGCGAGTTGCGCGAGGAAACCGGCCTGCTCGCACGCCGCTGGACCAACATCATGCGCCTGCACACCTCCAACTCGGTTACCGATGAGGAGGGCTTCGTGTTTCTGGCCCAGGAGCTGGAGCAGGGCGACACCGAGCCCGAGGAAACTGAAGACCTGCGCCTATGGAAGCTACCGCTGGCCGAGGCCGTGCAGCTGGTGATGGACGGCCGCATCACCGACGCCGTAAGCGTAGCTGGCCTGCTGAAAGCGGGCCGCCTGCTGGGCGTGTAGGGCGGGCAGCCAGGGCAGCGGCCGCTTAATCCGACCCTCATGTTTAAAGGCGTAATTTTGCTGGTATGACGCATCTGCTTCGTTACGTTGGCCAGCGCCTGTACACCACCTGGGCCACGTTCTGGTTCGTGTTGCCCTTCGTGGTTACGTACCCCCTGCAGTGGGCGCTGAGCCACTGGCCGGCCGGCCACCCCTACCTGCGGGCCATCAACAAGGGCTGGTCGCGCTTTTTTATTGCCATGTGGGGCGTGCCGGTAGAAACCGTGCGGGCCCCCGAAACGGTGCCCCCGGGACAGCCTTGCCTGTATCTGGCCAACCATAGCTCCCTGATTGATATTCCACTGCTGTTCCAGACTTTGCCGGGCGGCCCCAATGTGCTGGGCAAAATCTCGCTGGCCAAAATTCCGCTTTGGGGACCCATTTTCGGGCGCGCCTACATCACCGTCGACCGCAATAGTGCCGTGAGCCGGGGCCGCTCGATGATACGGGCCCGGCAGGAGCTGGCCGCCGGCCGCTCGGTTATTGTCTTCCCCGAAGGGCAGATTTCCAGCCACCCCGGCCAGCAGCTGGAGCCGTTTAAGGAGGGCGCCTTCCAGCTGGCCATTGCGGCGGGCGTGCCCATTGTACCCATTACCATGCCCCTCAACCACCATTTTCTGCCCGATGTGGGCGGGCTGCGGGTGCGCTGGGCCCGGCTGGCCATCATCGTGCACGCACCCATCAGCACGGCGGGCCTGACCGCCGCCGATGCGCCCGCGCTGCAGCAGCGCGTGTCCGACGTTATTACCAGCGGCCTGCGGCCCGAGGCCGGCGGCATTCCCGGCCCGGGCAGCTGGCGGCGCCCGGCGGCCCCGGCCTTGCTCGTCGCGCCGGAGCCCACCCGCCAGCCCGCACCGGTTAAGTAAGCCGGGCGTAACCGGGCGGCGGGCCGTATCTTGCCGGCTGGCAGCTGCCCTTTCTTTCACTTCTGACTTCCCCCGTAACTGTGAGTACCGACCTGGCTACCCTGCGCGGCTTGGCCCACCTGGCCCGCCTCGAATTCGACCCCGCCAACGAGCAGCAGGTGCTCGGCGACCTGAACAAAATCCTGAACTGGGTGGATGAACTCCGCCAGCTCGACACCACCGATGTGGAGCCGCTGGTGCACTTAAGCCAGGAGATTAACGTGCTGCGCCCCGACGAGGCCCACAATACGGTCAGCCACCAGGCGGGCCTGAGCAACGCCCCGCGCAAAGATTCTGACTACTTCCGCGTACCGAAGGTGCTGGAGTAGCGTTGTGCGTAAAACAAAGTTGCCATACTGAGCGCCGCCGAAGCATCACTACCGCACTACTAATCCTACCATTGGATTTACCGCTGCGGTAGCGATACTTCGGCGGCGCTCAGCATGACTCGTTCCGGTAAGACTCAATAAACGCCCCTACCCCGCTTGACCTCGCCCGCTTCCTCCCCGAACCCGTCCCGCTGGCCTTGGCCGCTGTTGCTGCTGGCTTTGTGCGCCGCGCTGGCCGTGGGGCTGGCCGGCTGGCACTACTTCACGGCTACCGATGCGGTGCTGCCCCTGCAGGCTGTAGCCCAGCTAACACCCGTGCCTACCACCGTGGCTGAGGTGGCCGTGGGGCTGGCCCGGCTGCCGGTGCAGGCCAACGGCTACCTCGTTACCCAGACCTACGACGTAGCCGGCCCGTTTCTGCGGCCCGAAGCGGCCCTGGGACTGGTGGCGCTGCTGGGCGTGGCACTGGCCTATTTTCTGGCGGCCGTTAGTCCGCTGGGCCGGCTGTATTTCGTGGCGGCCATGGCCTTGGTCATCTTTCTGCTGATGTCGCTAAATGCCGACCTGCTGGGTGTGTTTGTTGTGGGCAAGCAGTACGTGCTGCTACTGAGCCTGGCGCTGCTGGTGGGGCCGGCGTATTACTTCCACGCCTTCCGGCCCGAAGTACGCTTTACCACCCGGCTGGGCACATTTGCCGCCCTGGTAGCGGGCCTGGGGCTGCTGCTGTTTCTGCGCAACCCCAACCCGGCCGATTATACGGCCCTGCACCTGAGCGCCTACTTCACGACGGCCGGGGCAGTGGCCTTTGCGCTGCTGGTGCTGTGGGTGGCTTTCGAAAACGTGCACGGCCTGCTCTGGCTCAACACCCAGGCCGATACGCCCGCTGGTCGTTACGGCTTATGGCCTTTTCTGCTGGCCAGTGGGCTGTATTTGGGCGCACTGTTGCTCTACTACCTCAATCAAAGCCAGCTGCTGGTGCTGCCCGGCCTCTACCTCGACCCCTACCTGCTGCTGCTGCCGGCCGTGGCAGTGGCCTGGCTGGGCCAGCGCCGCCGGGCCGCCACCCTGCCCGAAGGAGTGCCGCCAGGAGCCGCCGCTACGCTGCTGCTGGTGCTCACGCTGCTGGCGGCGGCCACGCTCGGCTACGCCCTGGCCACTGCCAACGACCCGCTGCTGCAGGCCGGCCGCGACTTTACGGCCCTGGCCCTGCTGTGCGTCGGGGGGGCATTTCTGCTCTACATACTGCTGAATTTCGGGCCACTGCTGCGCCAGAAGAAGGCCGTATACCGCGTGGTGTTTCAGCCCCGGCGGTTTCCGTTTTACGCCATGTACGCGCTGGGCCTGGTGGCCGTAGTGGGCGTGAGCCTGCGCAACAACTTCTTCGTGCTCGACCAAGTGCAGGCCGGCGCGTTCAATAACCTGGGCGATTTGGCCCGGCTGGAAAGCGAGCTGACGCCCGAGGATATGTCGCGGGCCCTGCTGGCCGAGCGCTACTACGCCGAAAGCGACGTGCTCGACCAGCACAACCATAAGGCCAGCCTGGGCCGGGCGGCGCTCTACCGGTTCCGTTTGCAGCGCCAGAACGAAATCAACATTCTGCGCCGGGCCCTGGAGCGGCGGCCCTCCCCCCGCATTTCGCTGCGCCTGGCCGCCCTCTACAACGAGCCGAAGGACTTCTTCGACCGCCTCGCCGTGCTGCAGGAAGGCTTGCAGGCCAGTCCGGCCAACGCCGCCCTCAATGCCGACCTGGCGCAGCTTTACTCCCGCTCCACCCTCGCCGATTCGGTGGCCCACTACCGGGCCCGGGCTGCCGCCGCCGACCCTGCCAACCCCGTGCTGGCGGCCAACGAGCTGGCCTACCGCATCCGGCAGCAAGACTGGACCGGGGCCGCTGATCTGGTAACTGCTACCCGGGCTGCCGACCCCGAGAATGTCGCTTTTCAGGCCAACGCCCTGCTGCTGGCCCAGCTCACCGGCCGCCCCGCTCCGGCTCCCACCCCGCTGCCCGACACCACCCGCAGCCTCGACGACGCCCGCTTCGCCCGGCTCTACCACGATGCCCTCGGCCGCGCGGCCCGCCACGATACCACGCTGCTGCCGCTGCTGCCCGCCCTGACCGCCAACCCCGCCAACACCCCCTTCCTCGACCATCTGACGCTGCTACGGGCCTTCACCCAGCACTACGGCGGCCGGCCCGTAGCGGCGCAGCAGGCGCTGCTGCCTCTGGCCAGCGGCTCGGGAATCGGCGCGGCCTACTACCAGCAGCTGCAGGGCCTGTGGCTGCTCGACCAGGGCCTGCCAGCTCCGGCAGCAGGCCGCCTCCAGGAAGCCCGCGAAAACGGTGCGGCAACGGCGTTGCCGTTGGCCTACGCCCTGGCCTTGAGCGGCGAGCCTGATTCGGCCCGGCAAGTAGCCGCCGGGGCCCCGGCCGGCGCGGCAGCCCGGCTGCTGCTCACGGCCCTGCAGCCCGAGCTACGCACCACCTACACCCAGGTGCCCGACTCAGTAAAAACCCAGTACCTGGTGCTGCGCGGCGATGAGCTGCCAGCTTCGGCTTTGCTGCCGGCCGCCGCTTCCGTAACTGCGCCAGCGCTGCAAACCACCGCCCTGCTGGCCCAGCTGCCGCGCGCGCTCAACGCGGGCCAGCTTGAGGCCGTAGGCGAAACCCTGACCCGCGTGGCGCCGCCCGTTGGGGCCGCGGGGGCTTCGGCCTGGAACGTGCTGCGGGGCGAACTGTACGTGCGGGGCCGGCAGTGGCCGCAGCTACGCGAGCTGGTGCAAAAAGGCGTATTTACCGGCTTTGATGCATATCAGCGGCTATATTTTCGGGCGGTGCTGGCCGAGGTGGCCAAGCAGCCCACCGAGGCCGGCCGCCTCTACGCCCGGCTGGTGCAGCAGGCCCCGTTTGCCGAAAACGGGCTGGTGGCCGCCGCCAGCTTCCACGCCCGCCGGCAAGACTTTCCGACGGCCTACAACGTGCTGCTACGCGGCGTGGAGTACAACCCCGAATCGGTGCCGTTGCTGAAGGCCTACGTGCTGGCGGCCGTACCGGTGGGCCTGATGGAGTACGCCCAGGCACCGCTCTACCGCCTCGGCACATTGCTTTCGGCAGCGGATTATGGTACCTTTCGCAAGGAGTACGACGCGGCCCTGGCGGCCCGTAAGGACTCCTGGAACTAACCTGTAGCCCCTCGCCCTATGCAGCCTCCCATTATCCAGACCGACGATATTTCCAAGATGTACCGCATGGGGGCCGAGGAAATTCACGCCCTGCAATCGGTATCCATTACTATTCAGCGGGGCGAGTACGTAGCCTTTATGGGGCCATCAGGCTCGGGCAAGTCTACGCTCATGAACATCATCGGCTGCCTCGATACGCCTTCCGGTGGCACCTACGTGCTCAACGGCCACGACGTAAGCAACATGAGCGACAATCAGCTGGCCGATGTGCGCAACCGTGAAATCGGCTTCGTATTCCAGTCGTTCAACCTGCTGCCCCGTGCCACTTCCCTCGATAACGTAGCCCTGCCGCTCATCTATGCTGGCTACGGCAAAACCGAGCGGCACGAGATGGCCCGCGAGGCGCTACGGAGCGTGGGCCTGGCCGACCGGGCCCTGCACAGGCCCAACGAGCTGAGCGGCGGCCAGCGCCAGCGCGTGGCCATTGCCCGCGCCCTGGTCAACAACCCCAGCATCATCCTGGCCGACGAACCCACAGGCGCTCTCGACACCCGCACCAGCCATGAAATAATGGAGCTGTTCGAGGCCCTCTATGCCCGCGGCAACACCATCATCATGGTAACCCACGAAGAGGACATTGCCATGCACGCCCACCGCATCGTGCGCCTGCGCGATGGGCTGGTAGAAACGGATGAGGTAAATGAAAATGTGGTGAACGGCCAGCTGGCAAAAGGGTAATTTTTGGCTGGGAGGGAAATAGGTTTGTCATCCTAAGCAACGTAAAGGACCTTTCCATGGCAGCACAGGCCGTTACCGCGGCCATGTTATCGTGAAAAGGTCCTTCGCGCTGCTCAGGATGACAAACCTTTTCCCTCCCAACCTCATTACCCCTTTACCCTATCATCCTCTCACTTAATTCCTCCTCGTGAAAATCTATACCAAAACCGGCGACAAGGGGCTCACCTCGCTTATCGGCGGTACGCGTGTACCTAAATCCAGCCTGCGCATCGAATGCTACGGCACCGTCGATGAGTTGAACTCCTACATCGGCCTTGTGCGCGACCAGGAAGTGAACGCAGCGCGGCGGCCGCTACTCAAGGAAATTCAGGACCGATTGTTCACGATGGGTTCCTCGCTGGCCTCCGACCCCGAGAAATCGAAAATGAAGATTCCGGACCTGCACGCCGAAGATGTGGCGCTGCTGGAGCAGGAAATAGACCGCATGAATGAGACACTGCCCGAGTTACGGGTGTTTGTGCTGCCCGGTGGCCATCAGTCAGTATCGTTTGCCCACTTGGCCCGTTGCGTGTGCCGCCGGGCCGAGCGGCTGGTCATTCACTTGGGAGAGGAGTCGTTTGTGGCTGATTTGGTGGTGATGTACCTCAACCGCCTTTCCGATTACCTGTTCGTGCTCAGCCGCCAGATGGCCCACGAGCTGAATGCCGAGGAAGTGAAGTGGGAGCCGCGCATGTAACCCGATTGCCTAACGGGCGTTTGGCAGCTTACGCAGAAAATTCGCATCTTTAAGTCAGCTGGCCAAAGCCCTGAGGTCGCAGCCGGCTGATAAATTGCTGGCCGCCAAACTTTCGACTAATCGGCCGCTACTTCGCCACCGGTAAAAGTCCGGCCGAATCCCGGGCCACACCAGCCGGCTGGCTGATTTATCCTCTCCATCTACTCAACCATCCCACCCCCATGCTCGATACTCTGACCATTACTACCCAGCGCACCGACGCCCCACGCCTGCCCGGAATAAACTTCGCCCAGCTCGAATTCGGCAAAACTTTCGCTGATCATATGCTGGTGGTTGACTACCACGATGGGCAGTGGCAGGAACCGCACATTGTGCCCTACGGCAATATGAGCGTGAGCCCGGCCAACTCGGCCATCCATTACGGGCAGTCGATTTTTGAGGGGATGAAGGCCTACAAGAGCCATGACGGAGCGGTAGCCCTGTTCCGCCCGCTCGACAACTTCCACCGTTTCAACGCCTCGGCCCGGCGCATGTGCATGCCCGAATTGCCCGAAGAAGTGTTCATGCAGGGCCTGCTGCAGCTCATCCGCCTCGACAGCGGCTGGGTACCCACCGATGCCGGTAGCGCCCTTTATATCCGGCCCTTCATGTTCGCCACCGATGCCATGCTGGGCGTGCGCCCCTCGGAGTCATACCGCTTCATGATTATTACCTGCCCGGTGGGCCTGTATTACGTTAAGCCACTACGGGTTCGTTTCGAGGAAACGTACGTGCGCTCGGCCGAAGGCGGCGCGGGTGCGGCCAAAAACGCCGGCAACTACGGCGCGGCCATGTACCCTACCAAGCTGGGCCAGCAGGAAGGCTACAACCAACTCATCTGGACCGATGCCTCCGAGCACAAGTACGTGGAGGAATCGGGCACGATGAACGCCATTTTCATCATTGACGGCCGCCTGATTACACCCGCTCTAAGCAGCTCCATCCTCGACGGCATCACCCGCCGCAGTGTGCTGCAGTTGGCCCGCGACTGGGACATGCCCGTAGAGGAACGTAAGGTATCAGCCATTGAAGTGCTCGAAGCCCAGCGCAACGGCACGCTTCAGGAAGCCTTCGGGGTAGGCACGGCCGCTACCATTGCGACTATTGCCGTTATCGGCTATCAGGGCCAGGACTACGAGTTGCCTACTCCCCCGGCCGACGCCTTCTCGCGCCGCGCCACCGCCGCCCTGGCAGCTATCCGCAGCGGCGAGGCTCCCGACTCGCATGGCTGGATGGTGCCGGTGTAAAGCCAACCCATTTTTTCTGTAGCAGCCCGCTGGGGCGCCACGCCGGCACAGAGCCGGTTCCTGCTTTCGGGCGGGGGCCGGCTCTGTTGCGTCCGGCGGTGGTATTTTCACGATATTTGCCTATTGCCGAGCCATTGCGCCGGCTGTTTTCCTATTTCAGAACCCACACTTTTTTTCCATGACCCACGACCAGGTGAAGGAATTGAAGGGCCGCGCTGAGGCCCTGAGGAGGTATCTTTGACTACGATGCCCGCAAAGAACAAGTAGAAGAAATTGAGGCCCAGACCATGGCCGCCGGCTTTTGGGACGACTCCAAGCAGGCCGAAGCCACCATGCGCGAGCTGAAGGGCGTCAAAGTCTGGACTGACGACTATGAGGCCGTGGAAAAGCAGGTCGATGACGTGGAGGTGCTCTATGAGTTCCACCGCGAAGGCGACGTGCCCGAGGTCGAAATGCAGCGCGAATTCGCGGCGGCCGAGCAGTCGGTGGAGCGTCTGGAGTTTAAGCGCATGCTCTCCGATGAGGAAGATCAACTGTCGGCTGTCATCGACATCAACCCCGGTGCCGGTGGCACCGAAAGCCAAGACTGGGCCGAAATGCTCATGCGCATGTACATTATGTGGGGCGAAAAGCAGGGCTTCACCGTACGGCAGCTCAGCTACCAGCCCGGCGAGGGTGCCGGCATCAAGTCGGCCTCGCTTGAAATCGATGGTCAGTTTGCCTATGGGTATCTGAAAAGCGAAATCGGGGTACACCGGCTCGTGCGCATGTCGCCCTTCGACAGCAGCGGCCGCCGCCATACCTCCTTCGCCTCGGTGTTTGCCTACCCGGTGATTGATGATACCATCAACATCGAAATCAACCCCGCCGACATCAGCTGGGATACTTTCCGAGCCGGTGGAGCCGGCGGCCAGAACGTAAACAAGGTGGAAACCGCCGTGCGTCTCACCCATGCGCCCTCCGGCATCATCATCGCCGTGCAGATTGAGCGCAGCCAGCTCATGAATAAGGAGCACGCTCTGCGTATGCTTAAGTCGCGCCTCTATCAAATTGAGATGGACAAGCGCAACGCCGCCCGCGATGTGGTGGAAGCTGGTAAGAAGCGCATCGACTTTGGCTCCCAGATTCGCAACTACGTGTTGCACCCCTACAAACTCATCAAGGACCTGCGCACCGGCATCGAGCGCACCGATGTGCAAAACGTGCTCGACGGCGACCTGGAGGAGTATATCAAGGGGTATCTGATGCAGAATTGACCCGCTTGATTATAGCTCAATAAAAAAGGGCTCCTCGATTGAGGAGCCCTTTTTTATTGGCTTATGCAAGCATAAAGTCCAGACTAGTCTACGTCCCAGAAAATCTTAGGCGAGAAGATAGTCACCCCTACTGGTGTGTTGGGGTTGTTGGAAATTTCGCTTTGCGGGTAAGGCAAGCGCACTGGGAAAGCCTGCGTCGCGGCGTTCAGCGAGATGTAGTTGCCCTTAGGGAAACCGGTCCGACGGTACTCCGTCCAAGCTTCGAAGCCATTGATACCATTGTTAGCAATCCACTTCTGGTTGATAATGGCTTCAATCTTATTAGCTGCCGCCGTGAAGTTAGGGCTAATAGCCTTCGTATCGAAGCTGCCACCCACAACCACGTCGTTGATAACGGGGTTAACCGCAGCTGTCTGCGAGTAGTAGGTGGTTGCCTGGGCCTCGGTCAGACCGAGCAGTTTGAACGACTCCTTGATACCGGTTTCGTACAACGTCTGGGCGGAACCAGTGAGCCAACCCCGCTGCACAGCCTCGGCCTGCAGGAAGTACGACTCGGCAGCCGTCATCAGGTAAACTGGCTGAGCAAAGCCATTCTGGGCGAAAGGCCGGATAACGCCCGGCCCGAGCGGAGACAGAACAGCTTGGTAGCCCAACGTGCCGGCAGGGTTTGCACCGCTCTGGATACCACGATAGTTCTTGACGTTGTTGGGAAGCGTGGCTGGCGTAGCAGGCTTGGTGTAAAGCTGCTTCAGGCGCAACGTGTCGTTGGTTACCTTGAGGTAGTTCAGGGCCAGCGTGTTGGCGCGAGTTGCCCGACTACCGCTGGTAACTGCTCCAGTTACGGTGTAACCTACGCGGGCTACTAGCGGATTGACTTTACCAGCCGAATTCAGGAAACCCGGGTTTACGCCAACCTGTACACCGGGGCCGAGGAAGTCGGCATTCGCCGCCTGCATAGCCTTGATGCCGGCTTCAGCCACTGCGGGCCGGGCACCCGACTGACGCAGGTAAATACGCAACTTAAGCGTGTTGGCGAATTGCCGCCAGCGAACCATTTCGTTGGTTCCGGCCGAGCGGAAAATAATGTCGCCGGCAGAAGGGGCAGCAGCAGTTGGGGTGATGTTGGCTAGGGCTTCGTCGAGCAATGTGATGAGGCCCGTGTATACATCGACGTCCTTATCAAATCGGGGAGCGAGCAGGCTCACACCCTGGAGGGCGTCGGTGAAGGGTACGTCACCATGCGCATCAACCAACAACTGGTAGTTGTAGGCCTGCATGATGCGGGCAATAGCCAGCGAGTTCTTGTCACCGTTGGCTTTCGAGGTTTGCACGATGACATTCAGGTCGGGCAAGCTGCCAGCGTACAGTTCATCCCAAATGCTCGAGTAGCTGGTAGACGTTAACTGGTAGCTCTGCTCGGGCACATAGAACAGGAAGTCCTGAGCCTGAGCCCAGTTACCGGCGTATAAGTTGCCCAGCACATTGAGGGTGTTGCCGGTTACAACTGCAGTACGCAGGATACCGTTGGGCAACAACTGGCTGGCGGGCGCGCTGGTAGGCGTGTTAGGGTTGTCATTTACGTCCAGGTACGAGTCGCAGGAAGCTAGTCCCAGCGACAGGCCCAGAGTCGCGAGCAGCGCATTTCGCTTAAAAAGGAAAGTCATATAATGAAGAAGTTAGGGTCCGGAAACTTAAACATTCGGTGAGAATATTTAAGTTTCCGAACATGCCTTAGAAAGTTACCGACAGATTCACCCCGTAAGAGCGAGTCGTAGGAATGGTACCGAATTCCCGTCCCTGCGAGTTACCAGTACCAAAAATGCTGGCTTCTGGGTCGATGAACTTGTTCTCTTTTGGCACGAACAACAACAGGTTACGGCCGGAGAAACCAACTGAGGCTCTGCCCAGGAAGGTATTCTGTAGCAGACCCTGCGGCAGGTCGTAGGTGATGGACGCTTCCCGCAGCTTGAGGAAGTCGGCGCTGATGATGTTGAACTCCGCAATTGGATTGCTCAAGCGGCTGTACCACAGGCCAAATCCGCCGTCAGAGGTAACGTTGGTGTTGGGCGAGTACGTAACGTTGCCATTGCCGTCCACATTTTCTACCACCGAATTGGGGTACACGAATGCTTCGCGGTTGTACTCGGCCGTCTCAGCCGACGAACCGGTGAAGGCCAGTGTGCTCTTGGTACCCGAATAGATGCTCGCGCCCACTTTGGCGTCTACTACTACCGTAGCCCGCAGACCTTTGTAGCTGAAAGTGGTATTGCCACCCCACAGGTATTTAGGTGATACGCGGCCCAGGATGCGCTGTACAGGATCAGCTACTGGATCGTAACCCAGGATGTCACCATTAGAAGCAACCGTAGGACGTACAACGATGTTGCCGGCTGGGTCGCGCAGGAAGGCGGTGCCCTTCAAAACTGGGCTAGGCTCGCCAATGATAAATGTCGGAACAGGGTTACCGGCACCCGCAGCTAGCTCGCGGGCGTTGCCGAACAGCTTCTTCACTTCGCTGTCCTGGATAGTGAAGTTGGCCCCAATATCCCAACGGAAACCGTTGTCCAGCTTTACTGGCGTAATCCGCAGAGTGGTTTCCAGACCGTTGTTGTATACCTCACCAATGTTGAGGATTGCAGACGTAAAGCCCGTCGATGGCGGAACAGCCAGCGAACTGATGAGGTCGGTGGAGGTAGTCGTGTAGTAAGTTACCTGACCATTGACCCGGTCATTAAGCAAGCCCAATTCGATACCCGCCTCAAACGATGTAATCTGCTCCAGCTTCAACTGGTCGTTGGCAGCCCGGTTGCTTACGGTGAAACCCGTCTGGCCACCGAAAGGGAAGCCGGCTGCTACCGGGAAGGTGTTCTGGAGGTAGTATGGCGTTGCATCGTTACCCACTTTTGCGTAGCTGGCCCGGATCTTACCGTAAGTCAGCGTATTGTTATCCTTGAGGACCGGAATAGCATCAGTGAAGACGAAGGCCAGACCTACCGAGGGATAGAAGTACGAACGGCTATTCTTAGGCAGCGTCGACGACCAGTCATTACGTCCTGTAGCGGTCAGCGTCAGGTAATCACGGAAAGTTACCGTCAAGTCACCATAGGCACCGATCAAACGGCGACGGAATATCTCCGTGTCCGTAGCCGCCTCACCCGAACGGTTTGCCAGGTTGAAGAAGTTAGGCAATACCAAGGCATTGGCGGTCGTAGAAAGCGTATTCTGCTCGCTAGCACGCACGTTACCACCCAGGATAAGCTGCACACTCAGGTCCGGCGTAACATTTTTCCGGAACGTACCGAGCAGGTCAGTAGTAAAGTCCTGCAGGAAGATGCGGGTTTCGTTGTAGCGCCCTGGATCATCGGTTGGGCGGGTGTAGGCCGTAGTACCAACTTTGATTGCGTTCCGCCCATTACGACGGTCGTAAGAGTAGTCGGAACCAACGCGGTAGGTCAGGTTGAACCACTCAACCGGGGCGTAGTTCAGCGTTACGTTGCCGATAATACGGTCGAGCTTGCTCTCAAACCGGTCGTCGTTGATAGACTGGTAAGGGTTGTAGTAATAGCCCGAGAAGAAACCTTCTTTCGATCCGAAAGGGCTATTGATGTCCTTGTAGTCCGGGGTATTGATACCGCGCGAAACGTTGTACAGGTCGTCAATAATTCCGCTGCCCTGGAACGTAACGTCGGTAAAGTTGTGGTTGTAAGCAATGGACGTGCTGGCCGTCAGCTTCTCGGCAACGGTAGTAGCGGCCGTCAGCTTGAGGTTGTTGCGACGGAACTTATCGTCCGGCACAATACCCTTCTGCACTGCATCGGAGAACGAAAGATAGTAGTTGGTCTTCGCGTTGCCACCCTGCAGCGAGAGCGTGTTCAGGAAGGTAGTACCCGTGTTGAAGAAATCACGCACGTTGTTCGGCTTGGCCTCGTAACGCTGGATGTTCTTGCTGCCATCGGGCAGCGTGAAACCGTACTGTACCTCGCTGCCATCGAACCGGGGGCCCCAGTTGGTGTTTTCCTCCGGATAGAACTCGTTGTCGAAGCCCGAGCCATATTCGTTCTGGAAGTCTGGCAGCTTCAGCGGCGTTTCGGCTACAAACGACGAAGAGTAGCTGATTTGAGCCTTCTTGCCGAGTTCAGCAGCGTTCTTACCCGATTTGGTGGTAATAATGATTGCGCCGTTGGCCGCTACCGAACCGTAGAGAGCCGCAGCCGAAGGGCCCTTGAGGATGGTCATCGTCTCGATGTCCTCGGGGTTGATATCACCTACCCGGTTACCCGTATCCACCTGGTTGATGGTACCGGTGCTGGGCTGAATGTTCGAGTTGTTGATGATAATACCATCAACAACGAACACGGGCTGGTTCTCGCCCTGGAACGAGCGGTTGCCACGAAGTACAATCCGCTTAGAGCTGTTTACGCCACCGCTGGAGCTGCTGATGTTGGCACCGGCAACTTTACCCTGCAACGAGGCAATAGGGTTGGTTTCTTTGCCCTGAGTCAGGGACTTGTTGTTGATAACATCAACTGCGTAAGCCAGCGACTTTTCCTGACGCTCGATACCAACGGCCGTTACAACTACTTCGTTGAGCACCTTGGAATCGGTCGACAGTCCTACATCAACTGTCGAAGCTGTTCCAATGGGTCGCTCCAACGAAACGAAGCCAATAGAGGAGAAAGTAAGCGTAGTTGCAGAAGATGGAGCACTGATGGTGTAGGTACCATCGGCATTGGTAGATACACCAATAGTCGTACCCTTAACCAGTACTGTAACCCCAGGGAGTCCTTGGCCGGAAGCGCGGTCTGTGACCCGTCCGGAGATTTGCCGGTCCTGAGCGGCCGCCTGCTGCAACAGGACAGGCGCGAACAGAGCCGCAGTTAATAAAACTTTCCGCATGTGAGTGAAAAAGAGTTTGGTGGATTTGAACTGAGTGGCAAGATAAGAGTTACCGCCAAATATTAAAAACGCAGGCAACACCCATCTTCCCGCTAAAAGTAAGCAACTGCTGTAACATTTATTGCAATTCGCATCAAATAAGCTGCGCTATTTGGTGCTTAGGCATTAAATTTCCATTAAAAGTCCTAACCTTTTATCAATAAGATTCAATTGCAGGCATTTCGACGCCACTAGGTACCGGTTAATCCCTGTGCCAAGGTCCGGTCGTTACTCAAGCGCGGTACCTTATTTTGTCCTCCCAACTTGCCCAATTGCTTCATATACTGCTGAAAAGCACCGGTTGGCAGGCCCGTAAGCTGTAGGGAGGCGAGGATATTACCCGTTCGTAAGTCGTTGTAGTAGGAGTTGCGCCGCCGCAGGCCGGCATCGAGCACAGCAGCAAATGCAGCTAAGCTGCGGGGCGGGCGGGCGAACTCTATCAACCACTCGTGGCGCGAAGGCGTAGCCGGATCGGCGCTGACCAACGGCGCTACCGTAAACTCGGTGACCTCGACTTCGGAATGAGCCGCCAGCGCCTCGCGCAGGCTCTGCTCCACTTCTTCGCCGATAACGTGCTCGCCGAAGGCCGATAGAAAGTGCTTGATGCGGCCTGTAACCACCACCCGGAACGGGTAGCGGCCCACGAAGCGCACGGTGTCGCCGAGGCTGTAGCCCCACAGACCGGCATTGCTGGTGAGCACTACGGCGTACTGCCGGTCGAGCTCCACTTCAGCCAGCGTGAGGCGGGGCGGGTTAGGCTCGAAAAACCGCTCGGCGGGCACGAACTCGTAGAAGATGCCCGCATCGAGTAGCAGCAGCAGACCGGGGTTGCCCGGCTCGTCCTGGAAAGCCAGAAAGCCCTCGGAAGCCGGAAATAGCTCCAGGCTATCGACGGGCCGGCCAATGGTGTCGAATAGCTTGCGGCGGTAGGGCTCGAAGTTGACGCCGCCGTACACGAACAGGTCGAAGCCCGGGAACACCTCCCCCACCGGCCGGCCGGTACGGGCCACTACACGGTCGAAATACATCTGCACCCACGGCGGAATGCCCGAAATGAGCGTCATCGGGGCGGGCAGGGTTTCGTCCACAATCCGCTCCAGCTTCTGCTCCCAATCTTCGATGCAGTTGGTATCGTAGCTGGGCAGTTGGTTGCGGCGCAGGTAGGCCGGCACGTGGTGGTTGACGATGCCCGACAGCCGGCCGACGTGGATGCCGTTGAGCGTTTCCAGCTCCGGCGAGCCCGACAAAAACATCAGCTTACCATCGAGAAACTGACTTTTACCGGTGCGCTGCACGTAGTGCAGCAGCGCGTCGCGGGCCCCGTTGAGGTGGTTGGGAATACTGTCGCGGGTGAGTGGAATGTACTTGGCGCCGCTGGTGGTGCCGCTGGTTTTGGCCAGGTAAAGCGGCCGGCCGGGCCAGAGCACATTGGGTTCGCCGGTTTTCATGCGCTCAAACCACGCGCGCAACCCTTCATAGTCGCGCACGGGCACGCGGGCGGCCAGGTCGGTGGCCGTGCGGGCGCCGGCTAAGTCGTGGGCCTGGCCGAAAGCGGTGCGGGTGCCCTGGGCCAGCAGCTCGCGCAGTACGCGCTGCTGGGTGCCAATGGGGTCGTGTTGCCAGCGGGCGTACTGGCGGACGATATAGGCGGCCAGCGGACGGCTCAAAGTGGCTTTCAGACCCATCGGGAGAAATAAATGTGGGAAAACTGCGTGATGATGTGCAGTGGCCAGCCAAAGATACCCTGCCTATATATAAATAGGAGTAGCGGCCGCGGCCTATCCTTTAGCGCCCGGTCCGCGTATGGGGAGCTACTGACTTTATACTTCAGCTTTCAAACCCCAACCCATGACCAATCAACGAGGAACAGCCGTCTGGCACGGCGACATTAAAGGCAGCGGCGAGATTTCGACCCAAAGTGGTACCGTGCAGGCCCCCTACTCCACTGGCGCCCGCTTTGAGGGAGAGAAGGGCACCAACCCCGAGGAACTTATCGGGGCAGCCCACGCCGGCTGCTTCACGATGTTTCTGACCAGCATCCTGACCAAGGACGGCAAGCAGGTAAAGCAGATTAAAACCGAATCGAAGGTAACGCTCGACACGTCGGGCGAGGTGCCGAAAGTTGTTAAAATATCCCTCAGCACGGAGGGCGAGGTGCAGGGCCTCTCGCCGGAGGAGTTTCAGCAGTATGCCGAAAAAGCCAAAGAGAACTGCCCCATGTCGCAGCTGCTGAAGGCCGTGCCGGAGATGGAACTGGCTTCGGCAAAGCTGAAGTAAGTGGCACCAGCCGGCGCGGCACTTGGAGTATTTCAACGGCCGCGCTGGTTGTTTCCGCCGTTGGGCAGCTTATTTTCTGCAGAACCCTATTATAGGTATGGCCTATCAACGAGGCAACGCCGTCTGGTGGGGCGACAGTAACGGCTGCAGTGAAGTCTGGTCGCAGCGTGGCATGGTGGTACGGGCGGTTTATGCGGCCGGCGCGCTGGTGAATGGCCAGAAGGGCACCAAGCCCGGAGAATTGCTGGCCACGGCGCATGCCAGCTGTTTTCACCCTTTTTCTGGCCCGGCGGCTGAGCCTGAACGGCACCCCCGCCCAACCTATCCAGACCAGGCCGAAGGCCACCCAACGATACTTTGGGCGGTGTGCCCAAAAGGGGTTGGTAGCGGCCTGAGCACCGAAGCCGAAGCGGCCGGCCTGGCGCCGGCAGCGTTTCAGCGGTACGCCGAAAACGCCAAGGAAAATGCTTCTATCTCGCAGCTGCTCAAGGGCAGCCTCGATTTGCAGCTGGTTGCGGCGCGGCTAAAGCCGGGGCCAGAGCCGGGCAACTAAAAACAACTTCTTACTTTTACGCCTTCCCCCGGCTCTCCACTGCCCCTTATGCACCCCAATTCTACCCGTGTCCGTCTCCGGCCAGCCAATACGCAACGTATTCCCTTCTGGGGCCAGATTTTTCTGGGCCTGATGTGGGTAGCCTACACGGTTTCGCTGATTATAACCGATGCAGGGGCCACCGACATGTATTTCCTGCACTACGTGTTTCTGGTATTCAGCCTGATTTACCTGGGTTACGTGCTGGTGCATAACGCCCCTATTTTCGGCACCCAGAGTTATCTGGAGTTCACGCCAGGCTACATCGTGCACAAGGAAGGGCTCTTCAAGGCCAAGCAGGCCTTCGCCGCCGAAACTATCAGCACGCTCGAAATAGGTGGCCAGCAACTGCGCCTGCGCCTGAACGATGGCAACTCGCATGCCCTGAGCCTGCGCCAGGTACGGGGCCTGAAACGCCGCCGCTTCATGCGTGACCAGGTAAAGGATTTCGCCAACAAGCACAACATCCCGCTGAAAGACTAGCTGCTAGCTGAAAAACGAAAGAGGCCCCGCACTTGGTTAAGTGCGGGGCCTTCTTCGTTGCAAAAATCTTTTGTCGTCTGAACGAAAGCTAACAGCTATAAGCGCTCAGCTAAAAGTTTAAAAGAGACCTATCTGCCGGCAAACTTCTTGCGCAGCTCGACGATGGTGCCGCGGAACGACTTATCCGAATCGATGAGGTCGGAAACGGTTTGCACCGAGTGGATGACGGTGCTGTGGTCGCGGCCCCCGAAATGGTGACCGATGCTTTTAAGCGAGTGGCTGGTGTGCTCCTTGGCGAAATACATGGCCACCTGTCGGGCCGTTACCACTTCCTTTTTGCGCGTCTTGGCCTTAAGCAGCTCCAACGGCACGCTAAAATACTCGGCGCAGGTTTTCTGGATAAAGTCGAGGTTGACTTCGGCCTCCACCTCCTCGATAATGTGCCGCAACGCCTGCTTGGCCATTTCGAGGTCGATTTCGCGGCGGTTGAGGCTACTTTGGGCCACCAGCGAAATCAGCACGCCTTCCAGCTCGCGCACGTTGGTGTTCACCGAGTGGGCCAGGTACTCCACCACCTGGGGCGGAATGTCGATGCCGTCCTGCTGCATCTTGTTCTGGATGATGGCCATGCGCGTCTCGAAGTCGGGACTCTGCAAATCGGCCGTCAGGCCCCATTTGAAGCGCGAAAGCAGGCGGTCTTCGAGGCCCACCAAGTCGCGCGGCGGGCGGTCGGAGGTCATCACAATCTGCTTGCCGGCTTGGTGCAGGTGGTTGAAGATGTGGAAGAACATCTCCTGGGTTTTGTCTTTGCCCGACAGAAACTGCACGTCGTCGAGAATCAGGATATCGACCAGCAGGTAGAAGTTGGCGAAGTCCTGGACCTGGTTGGAGCGCAGGCTTTCGATGAACTGGTTGGTGAACTTCTCGGCCGACACGTAGAGCACGAACTTATCGGTGTTCGTGGCCTTGATGTGGTTGCCGATGGCCTGTACCAGGTGGGTTTTGCCCAGGCCCACGCCCCCGTAAATCATGAGCGGGTTGAAGCTGGTGGTGCCGGGCTTGTTGGCCACGGCCAGCCCCGCCGAGCGGGAAAGGCGGTTGCAGTCGCCCTCGATGTAGTTTTCGAAGGTATAGGTGCCGTTGAGCTGCGACTTCAGATAGTCGCGGTCGATGCTTTTGCTGGCCTCGAAGGGGTTGCGCAGAATGTTGGGCGCAGGCGCGGGCCGCACAGATGCCGCGGCCTCGTTACGAGCCGAAGAGGTTTGGGCACTTTGGGCCAGCGAAGTAGCGGCGGCCGTATTGGAAGTGACCGGCCCGGCCGCCCGGCGGGCCGTGGGCAGGTTCAGCGTGCGGGGCTTCTGCTGGGCGTTGCCCTGATCGACCACGATGCTGTACTCGAGCCGGCCTTCCACCCCCAGCTCCTGATGAATGGCCCGCTTGAGCTCCTCCACGTAGTGCTCCTCCAGAAACTCGTAGAAGTAGGTACTCGGCACCTGAATCAGGAGCACATTATTGTGCAATTGCACCGGCACAATGGGTTGAAACCATGTGCGGTAGCTCTGCTCACCAATTGTTGATTTGATGACGCGAAGACAATTAGCCCAGACCGTATGGCAATCCTTCGACATCAGGCAAGCAGGGCAAAAGCAACGGGGGTGCGGGTGAGAACAGGACAGATAATGCAGGCGTTGCTACGCCGCTTTTTTTTTAGGGGGAGACAAAAATGTGGAAAACTATGGAGACAAAAAACCGGGGGCGGCCTTGTATTTCATCCCATTTTAACACGTCTCTACTCCCACCTCCAATCTAGGCCACCGAAACCGGAAGCACAGCCGTAGCCGCTACCGTAGGGCGGCGGCTTTTGCGGGCAAACGAGTAATCGATGCGGCCCAGGTTGATGCCCGACCAGCCAACCTGGTTGATGAGCGTGGTGTGGCCGTTGGGGCCGGCAATGGGCTCGGGCTGCTCCAGAAACGTGTGGGTGTGCCCGCCCAGTATCAGGTCGATGCCTGCTACCTGGGCGGCCAGCTTACGGTCGTCGATTTTGGGGCCTTCGTACTTGTACCCTAAGTGCGAGAGGCAGATGACCAGGTCGCAACGCTCGGCACCGCGCAGGCGGGCCACCATGTCGCGGGCTACTACTACAGGGTCGAGGTACTTGGTGGCCCCAAAGTTCTTGTCTTCCACGAGGCCCGCCATTTCGATGCCCACGCCGAACACGCCAATGCGCACGCCTTGCTTTTCGAACACCTTGTAGGGTTGAAAACGGCCGGCCAACAGCGTGCCGGTAAAGTCGTAGTTGGCGCTCAGAAACGGAAACGTAGCATTGGGCAGCTGCTTGTGCAACCCTTCGAGGCCGTTGTCGAAATCGTGGTTGCCCAGGGTGCTGGCGTCGTAGGTCATCTGGCTCATGAGCTTAAACTCCAGCTCACCCTGAAAGAAGTTGAAGTACGGCGTGCCCTGCCAGATGTCGCCCGAATCGAGCAACAGCACGTTGGGCTCCTGCTGGCGCACCTGCTCCACGAGGGCTGCCCGCCGGGCCATACCGCCCATACCCGCCCACTGCGCCGCATTTTCCGGAAACGGCTCGATGCGCGAGTGCATGTCGTTGGTGTGCAGAATAGTCAGGCGCACCGCTTTATCATCGGCGGCAGCGGCGGTGGCCGGCACGGAAGCCCCGCCCAGCAGGGCCAGCGAAGCTACGCCCACGCCGCTGTACTTCAGAAACTCTCTCCGACTTAACCGCTGCTTCTCGCTGATGAAGTGTGATGATGCTGATTCAGGAGTCGGCATGGCAAAAAACTGGAAGGCGAAAAAGAAAAAATAAGTATGCAGGCGTTCAGCTGAGCAAGCAGAACGCCTGCTTGTGGCAGCTTGCGGGCAGATGCGCCTGCGTCGGTACCCGCACGATTAGTCGTCGAGAATTAACGGCTTACGCGACCCTCAATAGCAGCCTGAACAGGTTTACCCTGGGCGGTTTGCTCCTTGATGTAGTTCATGATGGCATTGCGCAACAGCACCCCGGTGCCTTCGGGCTTGAGGGGCTTGAAGAACGCCATGGAATCGCCCCCGCCGGCCAGGTAGTCGGAAATGGCAATGGAGTAGTTGCGGGTTGCATCGAAGGGCTGGCCGCCGATGAGGATGGCGCTGGGCTTGCCCTCGGGCGTAACGGTGAACGTAGCGCCCGAAACGGCCATCCTGGTGCGGGCCGCAAAATCAAACAGCTGCTGCACCACGGTGCCGGGCGCATCGAGCACCACCAGCTGGTTTTCAAACGGCATCAGCTCGAACACCGTGCCTACCGTTACGGGGCCGGCCGGAATGGGCGCCCGCAGGCCGCCATTGGTTACCACGCCCAGCGCAATGGGCCGGCCCAGCGCCTTGCCGGCCTCAATGCGCTGCAAGTCGCCCACAAAATTGGACAGCAGCGACTCGCCCGACTTTTTGGTCAGGGCCACCGGGGCGTTGCCCAGCACCGTCGTCATCTGCGACACCACCTTTTCGCGGTAGGGCGCGATGATGGCCGTGGCACGGGCATCGTCGGGGATGGATTTGCCGACCGGCTGGGCCGTAACGGGTGCCAGCCGGGCCTGGGGCTGATAAACGGCCCGCTGGCAGGCCGAAGTGAAGGACACAGCCGCCAGCAGGCTCAGGGCCGCTATAGGAGAACGAAGAATACGCATTGGCAATCGGCAGCAGAAAGAAAAGCCGGCTCCAAAGGTACGCCAATGCCGCCGGAATCGGCAGAGTTGGGGTGCGCCGGGTTACCGGGGCGCGCTATTTGGTTAGGTCATAGCTCAGCAACAGATAGAAACGGTTGAGGTCGGTTAGGGCGTTGAAGCCGTTGGAGTATTCGTAGCGCAACTCGACGCTAGCGTTGCGGCCGTTAGGGCGGGCCGTTGTGAGGCCTAGCCCCCCGGTGAACGCCTGCTCAGGCTCTGTTTTAAGATTGTAGGCCAGCTCGAGCGGGCTCAGAGGCGGGCGGGGTACGTTGACGATGTCCTCCACATCGGCCTGCAGAAAAAAGCCCAGAGTGAAGCCGGCATAAACCATTGGTCGTAGGCGGCCCTTAGGGTAGGTGTAACGCACAAGCAGTGGCGCACGCAGGGTACTGAGCGTGGCGTACTTTTCGGGATTGGCCGTTGAGCTGGCCTGCGGATCATCCCCGTAGGGCACTAGGCGGTTATATTTCTGCCGCTCGTACAGGGCCTCCAGGCGAAATGTTACGTTGCGGCTGAGCCCCGTATGCAGCGTCAGTCCAACGCCAACAACGGGACCGATTGCGCTGGTGCCTTTAATGGGCAATTTGAACGGGTTGCCAGCAATTTTCAGATGGCTAACCTCGGCTCCCGTCACAAGGCCCAGCTGCAGGTAGGTTCTGCGGGCGGCGGCAGGCAGCAGCACGGCGCTTTCGCCGACACAAACATTGTAGGCCTGTACCGCGCGCACCAACTCATTGGACTGGTAGCGCAGGGTGTTCAGGCGGGGCTGCACGCTCGGGCACGACGTCATCAACTCGGCCAACGTGCGCCGGAACTCGTTGGTTTGCTGCTGATAAAGGCGTCCCTCGCGCTCCAGCTTCACCACGCGCTGGCGCAACTCGTGCAGGGGCTGAGCCCCCAGTTGCGCGTAGTAGTGGTCGATGCGCTGCTCGTCGCGCAGGTAAAGCAGGTGCAGGGGCCCGCGCACCAGCACCTCTACGAATGACACTCGCTGCACCGTATCGGGGGTTGCTCCCAAGGCCGCACCTGGGCCCAGCGAGTCGGCCAGTAGCACGGTGGCGCGCTGGTAAAGATGTTCGCCCGTGACGGCATAGCCCTGTAACTGGCCCGGCCGGTAATCGGTAATGGCGGCGTCGGGAGTGGGGCGGAAGCGGGCCAGGCGCGCATTGCGCACGGCCCCGCGGGCATCTACTTCGCCCCGCAGCGTGTCGCCGCCGAGCGTAACGACGTAGCCGGGCCGGAAGTTGGTTTGGGCCGCAGCTTGGCAGGAAATACCCAACAGGGATACCAGGAGTAGTTTTTTTAGCATTCGAAACAACTATAAAAGGGTAAATAAGTGGTTAGCTTCACCAGGGCTTAACAGGAAAACAGGGCAAGATAGCACGGGCATTTATGGCCGCCAAACCCAATTTCCGGCCCCTACCCCGTATCTTTAGCCCGTCCCCCCGGGGGCCGTTATTTCCCACCCCACCCCGCTGCCTTATGGCCGATTCGCCGCAACCCGTGCCGGTTTCTTTTCCCGAATTTCAGCCCCTGACCACCGCCCAGTGGCAGGCGCGCCTGACCCGCGACCTGAAGGGCCAGGACCCGGCCACGCTGCGCTGGCAAACGCCCGATGGCTTTGCCGTAGAGCCTTTCTATCATCAGGAGGCCCTGGCGGAGTTGGGCGGCGCGCCCGCGCCGCTGGTGCGGCCGGCTGGTGCATGGCGCAACGTGCCTACCTACGTGGTACCGGCCGCCAGCCGGGGCCACGAGGCCATAGACCGGGCCGCGGCGGCGCTGAAGCTGGGAGCCGAAGGCGCCCACTTTGTGCTGGCCCAAGCCGATGAATTTGATACCGATTACCTGGCCCAGCAGCTGCCGCTGGCCGATACGTACGTGGGCTACTCGGTGGTACGCGGCGCGGCGGGGCTACTGGCACGGCTGGTAGAAACCGGGGCGGGTCCGTTGCGCGGCTTTTTGGTGCTCGACCCCCTCACTCATCATCTGCCCGACTTAGTATCCCAGCAGCAGGAGTTGCGCGAAGTGCTGGCGACCTGCCGAAACTGGCCCGAATTCCGGGCCCTGGGTCTGGATATGGCCTATTACGGCAACCGTGGAGCCACGGCCACCCAGCAGATTGCTTTCACGCTGAACACCGCCGCCGCCTACCTGAACCAGCTGCCTACCGACGAGCTGCCGGTAGCCGAGGTGGCCGCGGCCCTGCACCTGCACGTGGCCGTGGCGCCCAACTACTTCTTCGAAATTGCCAAACTGCGGGCCCTGCGCCGGCTGTGGGCCACGCTGCTGCACGCCTACGGGCTGCCGGCCGAAGCGGCCGCGAACCTCACGATTTTCGCCAGCACCGCCACCTGGAGCCAGACCACCCTCGACCCGCACACCAACCTGCTGCGCCACGCCACCGAAGCCATGAGCGCCGTGCTTGGCGGGGCCGATGCCGTGAGCGTGGGCACCTTCGATAGCCTGTTTCACGAGCCCAACGAGTTTGCCGAACGCCTGGCCCGCAACCTACCGGTATTGCTGCGCGAGGAGGCCCACCTGGGCCAGGTGCAGGACCCGGCCGCCGGCTCCTACTACCTCGAAACCCTCACCGACACGCTGGCCCGCGAAGCCTGGGCATTATTTCAGCAGCTCGAAGCCGCCGGCGGACTACCGGCCGCTACCGGCCAGGTGCTGGGAATGCTGCACGAAACGGCCCAGATACAGTTCCGGCGCATTGCCACCGGCGAGCAGGTGGTCATCGGCACCAACCGCTACCAAAACGCGCACGAGCAGTTCGACTTCAACCCCAAGCGCCTGCTGCGTAGCCCCACGTTCGATACCACCCGGGCCACCTACCCCATCGAGGTGCTGCGGCTGGCCACGGCCCTGCACTTCGAGCGGCGCGAGCTGAAAAAGAAGCGGGCGGCGCTGGTGTTGCTGGGCGCCCACACGAACGAAACCATCCTCGAATCGTTCCTGCAAACCCTGCCCGAGCTGGAGCGGCCCGAACTGCACCACGCCCACCCCGAGGGTACGCTGTCGGTGCTGTTTTCTTCGGCCGAGCAGGCCACGCTCATGTACGCCACGCCCCTGCAGTTCGGGCGGCTGGCCCGCACCGTGAGCGGCTTACCGCTCGATGAGGTCAACTACACTCCCCCGGCTCTGCTCACGGCCGACCTGGCGACCATGCAGGATGCCGTGCAGATCTTCGGGCTGAAAGAATTTGTGGTGGAAGGCTACAGCACCGAAGACGTACTGGCCCGCCTGCAGGGCCGAGGCGCGGCAACTGCGACGGCTGGAGCCACTGAGGCGGAGTAACCGCTCTTTTATAGTATTCTTTTGCTAAGTGGGCGCCTGCCATGCGCCCTAACATGTCCGGCAGAAATCCCCGCCGGGCACGTACAATTTGCCCCACCATGCCCGACTTCTCCCAGATACCCTACGACGCCGCCCAACTGCCCGCGCCGGCCGCTGCTCCCGCCTCCGAGCCGAATACTACGCCCGAGGGCATCACGCTCAAGCCCTACTACACGGCCGCCGATGTGCAGCACCTCGACCACCTGGGTTTCGGGGCGGGCATCGCGCCCTACCTACGGGGGCCGTACAGCTCGATGTACGTGCAGAAACCCTGGACTGTGCGCCAGTATGCGGGCTTTAGCACGGCCGAGGAAAGCAACGCCTTCTATCGGCGCAACCTGGCCGGCGGGCAGAAGGGCCTGAGCGTGGCCTTTGATTTGGCGACCCACCGGGGCTACGACTCCGACCACGCGCGGGTGCAGGGCGACGTGGGCAAGGCCGGCGTGGCCATCGACTCGGTGGAGGACATGAAGCTGCTGTTTGACCAGATTCCGCTGGACCAGATGTCGGTGAGCATGACCATGAACGGGGCCGTGCTGCCGATTATGGCCTTTTACATTGTGGCGGCCGAGGAGCAGGGCGTAGCGCCCGAGCAGCTGGCGGGCACCATTCAGAACGATATTCTGAAGGAGTTCATGGTGCGCAACACCTACATCTATCCGCCGCTGCCGAGCATGCGCATCATTGCCGATATTTTCGAATACACGGCCGCGCACATGCCCAAATTCAACTCCATCAGCATCTCGGGCTACCACATGCAGGAGGCCGGGGCCACCGCCGACCTGGAGCTGGCCTACACCCTGGCCGACGGCCTGGAGTACGTGCGCGCCGGACTGGCCGCGGGCCTCAAGATTGACGATTTCGCGCCCCGGCTGTCGTTTTTCTGGGCCATCGGCATGAACCACTTCATGGAAATTGCCAAGCTCCGGGCCGGGCGCCTGCTCTGGGCCAAGCTCATCCGGCAGTTCAACCCCCAGAACCCGAAAAGCCTGGCCCTGCGCACCCACTGCCAGACCTCGGGCTACTCGCTCACCGAGCAGGACCCGTTCAATAACGTGGCCCGCACCGCCGTGGAAGCCCTGGCGGCTGTCCTCGGCGGCACCCAGAGCCTGCACACCAACGCCCTCGACGAGGCCATTGCCCTGCCCACCGACTTCTCGGCCCGCATTGCCCGCAACACCCAGCTCTACCTCCAGCACGAAACCGACGTGACGCGCGTGGTGGACCCCTGGGGTGGCTCCTACTACGTGGAAACCCTCACCCACGAGCTGGCCGACAAAGCCTGGGCTCTGATGAACGAGGTGGAGGAGCTGGGCGGCATGGCCAAGGCCATCGAAACCGGCCTGCCCAAAATGCGCATCGAGGAAGCCGCCGCCCGCAAGCAGGCCCGCATCGATTCGAACAAGGAAATTGTGGTGGGCGTGAACCGCTACCGCCCTTCCGAGGAGCAGCAAATTGAGGTGCTCGACATCGACAACGACGCCGTGCGCGAGTCGCAGATTGCCCGCCTCAAAGCCACCAAAGCCGCCCGCGACGAAGCGGCCGTGCAGGCGGCGCTAACGGCCCTCATGGAAGCCGCCCGCGACGAAAACGGCAACCTGCTGGCCCTGGCCGTAAACGCCGCCCGCCTGCGCGCCACGCTGGGCGAAATTTCGGATGCGCTGGAGAAGGTCTACGGCCGCCACCAAGCTACTATCCGGGCTATTTCGGGCGTGTATTCGCAGGAGATGAGCTACGACGAGCAGTTTGCCAAGGCCCGCGAGGCCGCCGATGCCTTTGCTGTTCGCGAAGGCCGCCGCCCCCGCATGCTGGTGGCCAAAATGGGCCAGGACGGCCACGACCGGGGCTCCAAAATCATTGCCACCAGCTTCGCCGACGTGGGCTTCGACGTGGACATTGCGCCCCTGTTCCAGACGCCCGACGAGGTGGCCCGCCAGGCGGCCGAGAACGACGTGCACGTGGTGGGCGTGAGTAGCCTCGCCGCCGGCCACAAAACCCTGATTCCGCAGCTGCTCGCGGAGCTCAAGCAGCTTGACCGCGAGGATATCCTCGTCATTGCCGGCGGCGTCATCCCGGCCCAGGACTACGCGTTTCTCTTCGACGCCGGAGTAGCCGGCGTCTACGGCCCCGGAACGGTCATTGCTGTGGCCGCCCAGGAGATTCTAGAAAAGCTGGGGGAGTAAAGCACTAAATATTTAATTCTAAAATTCATGAATACTAAATCAAAATCGTTAAAACTGATTGCAGAAATATTGCAAGCATTTGGATTAGATAAAAATGGAAGGAAAATAATACGATTAAAAAACGAGAAAGGAGATGTAGACAAGAACGATATAATTTTTGGTTACTTAGAAACTATAGACAAAGGTTTTGCTGTTGAAAGTGAGTCTAAAAAGCAACAAGCATTTGTATATATAAGTATTCCGCAAAATTATATTCAGAATGAAGATCTAGAAAATATATTGGATAGCACAAGCGCATTCATGAGTGTGTGCGGCTTTGACTATAAATCAGAAGAAGAACCTGTATGGGGCTCGTTTATTCAAAGTCTGATTTTCTGGACAAAACGGCCAAAAACTCAAAGAGAAGTTCACGATATATATAATAAAGGCAAAGCTGCACTTGAAGCAACCTACTTAGGCAAACCAGTAGCTGAATCAACTGCACAGTTGTCAAGCGCTGCAGCACAACTAATAGCAGCTTGTTATAATGTTGATGAAATAGTATTGCGAACCGGTGCTCTAATTCTAGTAAAAGCTATTATAGATGGCAGAACCATCATGAGTGTTGAAACTATTTCACCTCAACTAATGGCTCATCTAGATATGAATCCAGGGTTACTCAGAGACCCGCGTCTAGTGTACCATTTTCTAGAAAACCTTCCGGCAGCTTTAAAATCGGGAGCCAATCCAGAATTAACATTTGGTGGATAATATTGACATAATCAAAGCTATTTGTCAATCATGCACATCTTCCCCGCCGACCAACTAGACGCCGACATTGACTACTTCGCCACCGATGCTGAGGGCCACATCCTGCACATAGCATCCGGAGGCGGGCGGTTGCCGGAGTCGGTGGCGGCTTCGCAGGAGGCGTTGCTGGCACTGCACCAGCATTTCCTGCTGCGGCCCGAAACCGGGGCGGCGCAACTGGCGGACGGCGCCGATCCGGCCGAAGCCTCCGGCGCGGCCCGCTACGCCCGGCGAGGGATGTTCTCGTTCGCCAAAATCCAGCTCCACGCCCCCACCGATTCGCAGTACCGGCTGGTGGCCCGGCCGGCGGTGCCGCTCACGGTGGCCGCGCTGCCTCCGGAGCTGGCGCTGCTGCTGCGCCGCACGCAACTGCCCGGCCCGGTAGCCGAGCTGGCCCAGCTCGATAGCACGGCCATCCTGTAATAGGACTTACGCACTTGATTGTTTTGTAGCCCCGGAGGGGCGGCATATTTATAACTAAAACGCTTCTTGGGGCGCTAGAGCCCCGTAGGGGCGACATAATTCGCCCGCGCCGTTGCAACGAATTATGCCGCCCCTAAGGGGCTCTAACTGTTGTTTCACATTAGGTTCTATAAACATGGCGCCCCGCTGGGGCTACAAATCAAGGCAGGTGCATAAGTCCTATGTAAAAACCCTGCCGTTCGGAGTTCCTGATAATACCAACGCCCCGCCTTCCGGCAAACCGGAGAGCGGGGCGTTGGGCATTTCGGGAGGAGTTGGTTGGGGCTACTCGGGCAGTACTGCCAGGGCATGGTCGTTGCCTTTTTGGCGGGCCAGGTCGCGGGCCGATTGGCCTTTGTTGTCGCGCAGGGTCGCGTCGGCGCCGGCGGCGAGGAGCAGGTCCAGGAACTCGTGGCGGCCGAACAGCACGGCGAACATAAGAGCCGTGCTGCCCTCGCCGTTGCGGGCGTTGAGCTCGGCCCCGTGGTCGAGGAGCAGCTGGGCCATGCCGGTGTGGCCTTTGAACGCGACGCCCATCAGCACGGTATTGCCGCCGCCGACGGGCTGGTTGGGGTTGGCCCCGCCGGCGAGCAGGGCGCGGGTGGCGTCGAGGTGGGCGTCGTAGGCGGCCAGCACCAAGGGTGTGAAACCGCGACCGTCGGGGGCGTTGGCGTCGGCCCCTTCGGACAGCAGGCGCGTGATGGTGGCTGCATCGTTCTGGCGGACGGCGGCTATGAGTTGATCTTGCAATGGAGTAGCGGACATGAGCGAGTTTGGTTGGGTGGGCGGCGTTGGCCGGCGGCAAAGGTACCATCACCGCAACCCTTGTGCCCACGCGTCGCACACCTTATACTGTGGCCAGCTCGGCCCCTACCAGTGGCGCTGCCAGCCGGGCGGCCTGGCGGCGCAGGTGCCAGCGCGTGAGCAGCACGGAAAGCACGATGGTCATGACCCGAAACACGTTGGCTCCCACGCTACCCACGGCCGTATCCGCCACGTCGAACAGCATCCACCAGCCATTCATGAACATGTGCAGGAAGATGGGCACCCACAGATTCTGCCAGCTTTTGTAGAGCCAGCCAAACCAGACCCCACCCCCAAACGTGACAGCCAGCACACTCACGGCCGAAGCAAAATCGTGGCTCTGGTAAAGGTGGCTCGTGGCGAAAATACCAGACTCTACCAGCACCACCAGCAGCCAGGGCAGCTTTACGCGGCGGTAAAGCTGCCCGAACAGGAAGCCCCGGAAGAGCGTCTCCTCGCTCAGCCCGGCCCAGAAGGCCCCGCGCAACAGCGCCGAAAACAGGGCGGGCCCGGCCGTGGTAGTCAGTGGAAACAGCACCGCGTAGCCCAGCAGCATGGGCAAGGTACACGCCAGGCCCATCAGCAGGCCCGTACCTACAGAGGCCCGCCACCCCAGTTCCCGCAGCACCCGGCGGGGCCCGTACCAAGCGGCCAGCGTCAGCATCGGAATGGCAATCCACGAGCAGGTGAGATAGAGCGAGAACTGCCAGTCGGAAAGCTGGGGGAGCTTCAGGCCCAGCAATAGCAGGCCGTAGCGCGGGCCGTAGGCAGCCAGCAAAAAGGCCGAAATCGTAACGGCTGCAAGTAGGAGGCGCTTTCTCATGGCGGTTGAGGTAGTGGTGAACATGCCTCAAAAGTGCGCCGGCAACTCCCGCCAGGAAATGAGAAAAGCGATAACCGGGGGAAAAACCCGATGAAATCCCCCAATTTGGGGTTGAGTTGCTTCAGCCCCAAATTGGAGGACTTCATCGCAACTACTTAGGAAGCATCCCGAATCAGCATGACGTTCTCATTAGCATCACCGAGTTTCCTCAGCCCATTACCTCAGCACCCAACTAGGCCATGGCCCGCACCAGCACCCGGCGCAGCGGGGGCCACTGGGCGGCCCGGAAAGCACCTTCGACCAGCCAGGGCGCGCGGGCCAGCAGGCGCATGAGGCGGTAGCGGCGGGCCAGGTCGCGGCCCAGGCGGCGCTGCACGGCGGCGGCGTAGGGCGCCAGGGCCTCGGGGCCAAACGCATCGGCGGCGCAGCAGCGGGCGGCGTGGTCGGCGGCCAGCAGCCCGCTGATAACGGCCGTATCGATGCCGTGGCCCTGCAGCGGGTCGATGAGGGCGGCCGCGTCGCCGCAGAGCAGGGCGCGGGGGCCGGTGAGGGGCCGGGCCGAGCCGCCCAGCGGCAGCCCGAACCCCTGAATCGGCGTCAGCTGCCGGGCCCGGGTGAAGCGCGGCACTAGGTGCGGATGGGTGGCGAGCAGCTCCTGCAACACCAGTTTCAGGTCGAGTTTCTGGCGGGCCACATCCGAGGAGAGCATGCCGAACCCCACGTTGAAACGGCCCGCGCCCACCGGAAACACCCAGCAGTAGCCGGCCCGGTAGCGGCCCAGAAACAGAAAGTCGCTGGTCGTGGCGGGCACGTCATCCACTTCTTCGAAATAAGCCCGCACGGCGGCGCAGTGGCGGGTCCGGTCGAGGGGCGCCGGGGCCAGGGCGCGGGCCACGGCCGAGTGGGCGCCGTCGCAGCCCACCACCAGCCGGGCCGTGAGTGAGGCACCGTCGGCGAGCTGCACCGTCACGCCCTGAGCATCGGCCGTTACGGTTTTTACGGCGCTGTTTTCGCGGATGTCGGTGGCCGTGTGGCGGCGCACGAGCGTGAGCAGGGCATCATCAAACTGCAGACGCGGCGAGTTGAAGGCGGGGGCCTGCCAGTGCACGCTCACGCCGGTACCGGCCGGCGACACAAGCCGGCTAGTGCGCATGTCGGTGCGGTACCCGGCCGTAAGCTCGCGCAGCTCGGCAGCCCAGGCCGGGTTGAGGCGGGTGAGGGCCTTGAGGGCCGGGCTGGGAATAGCGTCGCCGCACACCTTGTCGCGCGGGAATTGGGCCTTATCGAGCAGGCCCACCCGCAGGCCGCTGCCGGCCAGCCCCAGCGCGCAGGCCGTGCCCGCCGGCCCCGCTCCTACTATCAGCACGTCGTAATCGTAGGGCATTTTGGGGTGCTGGGAAGGGGGAAGTAAGGGAAAATGCGGCAGGCAAATATACTGTCATCCTGAGCGGAGCGAAGGACCTTATCACGAGTGTGTAAAAAATGCAGACGTGATAAGGTCCTTCGCTCCGCTCAGGATGACAGCTATTTTCACCAAACCGCTCCCAAATCAGCTTCTCACTCAAATTCACCCCTCCACTGCGTCGCGCAGAAAATCGGCGAACGGGCGCAGGGTGCGGAAGGCGGCGGGCACGTACTCGGCCAGGTTGAGCTGGCGGGCCGTGGCGTCGGGCACGGCGTGCGACACCACGAAGCTTTTGTGCTTGAGCAGCTCGATATCCGGGTGGTCGGCGGGGTAGCCGGCGGGCGGGCGTTTGAGCTTGTCGCCCTCCAGGCCGGGATAGAACTGCCGGAAGCCGGGGACCTCCAGGATACGGTGCAATGCGGGGCCGTTGTAGTCGATTTCCTGGCGGATGCGGGCCAGCTGCTCCTTTTCGGGCTGGTAGATGCCGCCGGCCATCAGCGTCTGGCCATTGGGGCCGAGCTGGAAGTAGTAGCCGGGGCCGACGCTCTGCTTACCGCCCACCGCGAAATAGGCGCTGAAGTGGGTTTTGTAGGGCTCCTTTCGCTTGGAAAACCGCACGTCGCGGTAGATACGGAAGATGCACTTCTTGGGCTCCAGTGTCGCCAGGGCGGGCTCGTCGGCGGCCAGAGCGTTGAGAATCTGCCCGACCAGCACTTCAAATTCGCAGCGCAGCTCATCGTAAGTCGGTTTGTGGGCCTGAAACCACTCTCGCTCGTTGTGCTGGCTGAGGTCTTGGAGAAAGGCGAAAAGAGCAGACTGGTTCATGAGGGCAAAGGTAGCGGCAGCGGCTGGTTGTCGGTTGTCAGAAGGGTACGTCATTCAAAGCGCAGCGAAGAATCTCGCATGCAATGCTAACCCCTGACAACAGAATTACTTTGGCACGCGAGATTCTTCGCTGCGCTCTTAATGACGTACCATTCTGAATAACTATCCTACTCCGCCCGCTTCATTTCCTGGCGGCGCATGGGCATGCCATCAATGGTCGCAAACAGGGCCGCTGGTGCAACCGGCTCAGTATCGCGCCGCTTTACGCCGCCGTCTTTGCCGATGAGCAGCACCCGGAACGCATCGGTTTTCACGCCCAGCTGGCGCAGGTAGTTGCGGTCGGCTTCCGACAGCGTGTTCCAGAGCAGTTCGCGCACCAGCAGGTCGCGCTCCTGGAGGCCGGCGCGGGCAGGTTGCAGCAACGCGCGCTGCTTCAGGAGCTGGGCATCGGTGGCCGTTGGAGCGCAGACGAGGAGCACCCGCTGCCGCCAGTGGGCCGCTTTTACGGTGACGGCCAACGAAGCACCGGGCGCGGTTTGGGCCAGGGTAGTGGCGGCGGGCAGCAGTACTACAGTCATCAACAGAAAAGCGAAATTTCGAATCAGCATACGCCTTTAACGCCGGAGCCCCCGGAGTGGTGCCCTGGCTTTATTGGCAGCCACAGATAGGAGCTTGTGTTATGGGCGGCGTTTGCCAGAACGCCGGGGTGCTTCAGCCAACCGTTTCAGCCAGCCAGCGGAATAGCTCGGCGTAGGCGGCGGCCCGCACTTCCGGCACCGACAGCAATACGTCGTGCACGGCCCCGGGCAGGGCGTGCAGCCTGACCTGCGGCCCTAGGCGCGGTGCGAGGCGGCGGATATCGGCCACGTTGAGCACGATGTCGGCGCGGCGAAACTCCTCCCGCCACTGCCGGCCGCCGGCGCTGCGTTCGGAGTGCAGCACCAGCACGGGCAACGGAAGCTCCAGCCCGTGCCGCACCTGCCGCTGGCCCCGCAGAATAGCGCCCAGCCAGCCAGCATTCACCGGGAAAACGTGGTTGGGCTTCCAGGCCAGGTTATAATCCCACTCGCCCCGATATGCCTGGTGCAGGCTCTGGCCATAGGTATCGGGCAGGCCGGCCGGCAGGGGTAAATTAGGCAGCGCCCGGCCCAGGGCGCCGGCCAACGGCGCCACTACCTTGCGCCGCAGCCACGGCTGGTTCAGGGCCAGAAACGGACTATTGAGCACCAGCGCCGCGAAGCTACCCGGGTGCCGGGCCGCGTACAGCGCCGTGATGAGGCCGCCGGTAGAGTGGCCGCTGAGCACGAGGCGCGTATGGCCGGCAGCCTGGATTTCGACCAGGGCCGCACTGAGGTCGGCGTCGTACTCGCGCAGGTCGCGCACGTTGTTGGGGCGCTGGTGGGGCAGCAGGGCCCGGCCGTACTTGCGCAGGTCGAGAGCGAAGAAGTGGTAGCCGTGGGCGGCGTACTGCCCGGCCATTTCGCGCTGGAAAAAGTAGTCGTTGAGGCCGTGTACGTAGAGCACGGCCCCGGCGGCAGGCGCGGCGGGCGCGGGCAAGTAGCGGACCAGCACCGCCTGCACGGGGCCTTCGTAGTCGGGTAGCTGGGGCAGCACCAACTGGCTGAAGTCGGGGCCGAGCGGGTCGGGCTGGTAGGGAGGCTTCATGCAGAGCGTGTACGCAGAAACGGCTACCCGGGCCGGATAAGCGGCTCTGTTGCCGAGCATTATTAGCGCTAGCAACTAGTTCCAATGCCCGGCAACTTGGTTTATATACTGCGGACGCTATACTCGGCGTTAAGCAGCCGGCTACCAATTCAACTGGCCAGCACTTCTTCCCAGCCTCCACTTATGCGCTCGCTGCTGTTACTTGCACTGGCCTTAACCGCAGCTCTGGGGGCCCGTTCGGCCACCCAACAGCCCGAACCCGACGCGGCCTTTCGCACCGAACAACTCCGCTATTCCCGAGTGCGCGAGGCTTACGCCCAATACCAGGGACCAGTGCGGGCTCTGTTGCGCCGCCATGGGGTGGCACCGGAGCAGCTAGAGCTATTCGTGCGGGCTTTCAAAATCGGGCGGCGGGTGGAGGTGTGGGGGCGTAACCGGGGCGCGGGGCCATTCGGGCTGCTGCGTACATTTGCGCTGGCCGGCACCTCGGGCACGCTGGGCCCCAAGCGCCGGGCCGGCGACGGGCAGATTCCGGAAGGCTTCTACGCCATCAACCGCTTCCACCCCAACAGCCAGTACCTGCTCTCGCTGGGCCTCGACTACCCCAACGCCGCCGACCAGCTGCGCACGCCCGCGGGCCTCGACCCCGGCGACAATATTTTCCTGCACGGCTCCGACGTAACCGTTGGCTGTTTGCCCATCACCGACGCGGGCATCCGGGAGCTGTATGTGCTAGCCGTGGAGGCGCGGGCGGCCGGGCAGGCAAGCATTCCGGTATATATCTTCCCCTTCGAGCTAACGGCCGACCAGCTGGCCCGCCGCCCGCTCGGGACTCATCTGGCCTTCTGGCAGGAGCTGGCCCCGGGCTACCAGTATTTCGAAACCCATCACGAGCTGCCCACGGTAAAGGTGGCCGCTACCGGGACCTACGTGGTGCGCTGAACCCCGCCGGCCCGGTCGGCGTACCTTGCGTCTATGGCCGAGCTGCTTTCCATTCACGATTTTCCAATTCCCCTAAACCTACGCGACTCCGCCGTACTCGTGCCCATATTCCGCGACGCGGCCGGTGAGCTACAGCTCGTGATGGTGCGGCGCACGGCCTTCGGGGTGCACGGCGGGCAGCTGGCCTTTCCGGGCGGCAAGCCCGAGCCTACCGATGCCGATTTGCGGGCCACGGCCCTGCGCGAAGCCTTCGAAGAAGTACATCTGCCACCCGCCCACGTGCAGCTGCTGGCCGCTTTGCCCACCGTGGCCGTGCCCAGCGGCTTCCGCATCAGCCCGTTTCTGGGGTGCATTCAGCGGCCCGCCCGTTGGCAGTGGCAGGCCCGGGAGGTCGATGAGGTGCTGGAAATTCCGCTCCGCCATCTGGCCGATGAGCTCAACCACGTGGAGGAAACCTGGGAGCTACCCGGCTGGCCCGGTCCCCGCCGCGTACCCTTCTACCGCGTCGGGACCGACTATCCGCTCTGGGGCGCCAGCTACCGCATCATCCAGCCCCTCATTCCGCGCCTGCTGGCCGGGGAGTGGGCAGTTTGAAGTGAGAAGTAGAGCTGTCATGCTGAGCGGAGCGAAGGATCTTACCAGTTTAGGGCGACAATCGTATGAACGACTCGCTCCAACCTGATAAGGTCCTTCGCTCCGCTCAGGATGACAGCTCAACCTCTTGCCCTCCCCACCTGCTCACCTGCTCCCCCACATCACGCCCCCCATCCACCCAAACTGGCACGATATTGCCTTTCAACCGCGCATGAATCCTTTTGCCACGATGAAACGACTTTCGATTTTGCCTTTATTGCTGCCGGCGCTGCTGCTGCTATCCGGCGCGGCCTTCGCTCAGCGCGAACAATCCGTCTGGCTGTTTGGGCAGCAGGCGGGCCTGCAGTTTCCAGTCGATGGCGGCACGCCCACGCCATTACTTACCAATAAAATGGCCACCTATGAGGGCTCGGCCGTGGCGACCAATAAGCAGGGCCAGCTGTTGTTCTATACCAACGGCGAGGTCGTATTCAACCGCCAGCACCAGGTAATGCCCAACGGCCGCAAGCTGATGGGCTCCAGCTCCAGCACCCAAAGCGCCCTGATTGTGCCCGACCCGGGCAGCGGCAACGTGTTCTACATCTTCACGACCAGTGCGCAGGGTGGCCCCAACGGCCTGCGCTATTCCACCCTCGACATGACCCGCGACAACGGCCTGGGCGACATGGTACGCCTCAACGCCCTGCTCGTGGCCCCGGTAGCCGAGAAGCTGGCCGCCGTGCGCCACCAAAACGGCCGCGACGTGTGGGTGGTGGCCCACCGCTGGAACTCCAACGCCTTCGTGAGCTTTCTGGTAACGCCCGACGGGGTGCAGAGCAAGCCCGTGATGAGCAACGTGGGCAGCATGCACGCCGGCCCCGGCCGCAACGCCATCGGGGCCATGAAATTCTCGCCCGACGGCCGCCAGCTGGCTTTGGCCCTGTGGCGCGAAGCCAATAAGTACGAGGTATTCGACTTTGACCGCACGACCGGGAAAGTGGGCAACCCGCGCTCCTACGGCCCCTACCCCGAGGCCTACGGCGTTGAGTTTTCGCCCGACGGCCGCAAGCTCTACGGCTCCAGCAACGGCGAAGGCGGCGGCGAGGCCCAAATCTACCAGATCGACCTGAAAACGGGCCAGGCCACTGTCGTCGGCAAATCGGCTAACCGCAAAGTGGGCTCCCTGCAGCGCGGCCCCGACGGCAATATCTACGTGTCGCGCGAAGACAATCCGTTCCTCGGCCTCATCCAGAACCCCAACTCCGCCGAGGCCAAATACATCGACGATGGCCTTAAGCTCGGCGGCCGCCGCGGTAAGCTGGGGTTGCCGAACTTCATCACGGAGCCAAAATGAGTGAATAAGTGACTCAGTTGCTCTTGCTGCCCAACCGGAACCGCAGAAAACCGGCGGCGGCCGACAGGTAGGGGTTTTCGGAGGCCACCAGCCCCACCACGTCGCGGGTGCTGATGCCAGCTTCGTAGAAGGAAGTGCTGAGGGTAATGCCCAGCGGCACGCTTAGGCCGTAGCCCGCGCCGCCGCCCAGGCCGCTGCTCAAGCGCAGCCAACGGGTGGGCTTGAAATCGAGCCCCGCACCCACGAAGGGCGAAGTCAGGTTGCCGGCCACGTCGTTGAGGGGCAGCGTTACGTCGAAGCCAGCCTCGAAATACTCGCTCAGGCGCACCCCGGCCCCGGCCCGTAGCCTGGTGGGCAGGTTGGCGCGGCGCTCCTGGCTGGCTTTATACTCGAACAGGCTATCGGTACCGGTGGCGAAGATTTCGGCGGCTTCCTTGATGAAGTTGTAGGAGCCAATGCCCTCCGATTTAAGCTTTTTGAGCTTCTGGTCGTTGGCCGTGAGCAGGTTGCCGGTCCAGGTCATCTGGCCCAGATCGGTAACGGCCAGGCCCAGTCGCACCGTTTTGCCCACTTCGGCGGCCAGGCCCACATCAAAACCGTGGCCCTGGCCCACGGGCTTGAGGCCCGCGCCGGTTTTCAGGTTGAAGCTGGGGTTGGTGGTTACGCTGCCATAATTGACGTCGAACAGTGGCGAGAGGGAGCTGTAGGCCCGCAGGTTGCCCGGCTCTACCCGGATATCAATGATGCCCACGCCCTGAATATAGCGGTAGCCGGCCCCGGCCGAAAGCTGGAACAGCGGTAAATCGAGCACCCGCTTGCCCCAGGCCACGTTGAACTCGCTCAGAGACGTCATTTGCAGATTGGTGCCGGCCAGCGCCTCCGATACCAGCGGCAAGTTGCCGGCCACCGCCGCCTGATAAATCGGCGCATCACGGCCCAAAAAGGCAATTTCGGCCGCATTCTGGTTCAGGCCGATGTGCCCCGAAGTGCGCAGCCGGTGGCTCACGGCCACGCCCCCAATCACCGGCAGCTGCACCGACAGCCCCAGCGTAGTGGCATCGGCGCTGAAGTTGGCCACGTTGTCGGAGGTAAAGGCGCGGGCAAACTCCTGCTTTTGAGCCGGTGTAAGGGCCTCGTTGGTATCGAACACAAACTTGCGCAGCTGCTGCCGCGTGAGGGACTGCGAGCTGACGCCTGCCCCCACCTCGCCAATGGTGAAGGACACCAGCGCCCCACCCCGGCGGCCCAGGTTGGCCGGGTTGATGCCAATGGCCTGGTAGTCGGTAGCAAACGTGGTGGCCACTCCGCCCCGGCCGGTGGCCGTGAAGTTGCTGAGTTCGGTCTGGGCCCAGCCGGCTCCGGGCAGGGCCAGTAGGCCGGCAGTAGTCAGGAGTAAAAAGCGGTTCATGGGCACAGGAAATTGAGGTGGAGGCAGTAGCTTGCGAGGGTGGTGAGACAAACCTGTCATCCTGAGCTTGCGAAGGACCTTGCCACGTTGAAAAAACCGTAGCAAGGTCCTTCGCAAGCTCAGGATGACGGTATTCACCAATTGCACCACTTGTTTCGTCAACCGCGCCGCTAAAGATAACGCTCCACCCTACTTTCCTCGTGCCCAAACGTTTTTCTGCTTCCGACTATATCGAGGGGATTCTGGCCGGCAACCGCGTACGGCTCAGCCAGGCTATTACCCTGGTGGAAAGCACGCTGCCCTCCGACCAGGAACTGGCCCAGCAGGTGCTCGATGCGGTGCTGCCCCACACCGGCCGCTCGGTGCGGGTGGGCATTACGGGCGTGCCGGGCGTGGGTAAGAGCACGTTTATTGAGGCCCTAGGCCTGCATCTGGTGCGCGAAAAAGGCCACCGGCTGGCCGTGTTGGCCGTCGACCCGACCAGCCAGCGTAGCGGGGGCAGCATTCTGGGCGACAAAACCCGCATGAATGAGCTGGCCTTTCATCCGCAGGCGTTCATCCGCCCCTCGCCGGCCGGCCGCAGCCTGGGCGGCGTTACGCGCAGCACCCGCGAGGCCCTGCTGCTGTGCGAGGCGGCCGGCCACGACGTTATTTTTGTGGAAACCGTGGGCGTGGGCCAGAGCGAAACCGCCGTGCACGGCATGGTCGATTTTTTCCTGCTGCTAATGCTGGCCGGGGCCGGCGACGAACTGCAGGGCATCAAGAAGGGCATCATGGAAATGGCCGATGCCATCAGTATCACCAAGGCCGACCAGGGCAACGAGCTGGCTGCCCGCCGCGCCCGCCGCGAGTACCAGAACGCGCTGCACCTCTACCCGCTGGCCCCCAGCGGCTGGGTTCCCGAAGTAACGGTTAGCTCGGCCCTCACTGGCCAGGGCGTGCCCACGGTGTGGGAAATAGTGGAGCGCTACGTAGCCCAAACCCAAGAAAGCGGCTACTTCGGGCAGCGCCGCCAGGAGCAAAACCTGCACTGGCTGCACGAAACCATCCGCCAGAACCTGGAAACCCAGTTCTACCAGCGCCCCGCAGTGCGCGAGCAGCTGGCTGCCATCGAGCGGGCTGTGCGCGAAGGCCGCAAATCGGCCTTCGGGGCCGCTGGCGAGTTGCTGGGGCTGTAGGCAAGGCCGCAGGTATTTACTGACGAGGTTCAGTTAGCTTCCCCACCCCTATTTCTTCGCGGGATTTCGGGCCAGCCAGTTCAGATAAGTGGCTTTAAGCCACATGATTTCCGCCCGCTTGTACTCCGGAGTCATCACGCTAAAATGGTTTCCGGGATAGTAGGCAAACGGCATATCGGCCCCGAGCTTCTTCATTTCCTGCTCCATGAGCATAGCCGAAAAGTTAAGGTAGTAGCTGTCTTCGTTACCAGCCGAAATTCGCAGCTTGCCGTTGAGGTAGGGCCGGAGGCGGGACCAGTTCTGGCGCACGTACTGGGTGAGGTCGTACCGCCGCCAGTGCACAAAAACCCGCCGGTCGAGCACATTGGTAGTGGAGTTGAACAGCGGCTGGGGCAGCCCGTTACGGCCGCGCGGGCTGAACACGGCATCAAACGACACCTCCTGCTCGCCCCGGTAAATGATGTCTTCCAGCCGGTGCACAATGTTGGGCCGGTCGTAGGCCGAGGCCACTGGCAGCAGCTCACCATAAGTTACCGAGTCCCTCATCTCCACTCGCTTCGTGGCGGTATAGAGGTTGGTCAGCTCGAAACGGTGGAAATCTACGGGGTCGGAGGCGCTGGCGTTGCCGCCGGCAAACAGGCGCGGGTAGTGCGTGAGCAGGTATACCACCGCGTAGCCACCGCTGCTGTGCCCGCGTAGCAGCCGGGCCCCGTTGGTGCGGTACCGTTGGTCGAGCAGCGGCAGAAACTCGGTGGCAAAGGCGTCGCCGACGGGGCCGTTGTTGGCGCTATTGGCGTACACGCTGTGCCCCAACGCAGTGGCCCCATCGAGGTACACCCGAATGCAGGCCAATGTGTCAATGGGGGTGGCCGGCAGCGTGTCGGTGCTCATGGCCCGCGAGTAGTGGTGGTAGTCGCCGCCGAAACCGCCCACCGTGAACAGCACCGGGTAGCGGCGGCGCGGGTGGCGGTGGTAGTCGGCGGGCAGAATCACGGCCGCGTCGAGAGATTCTGCCCGCCCCGAAAAGCGGGTCAGCAGGGCCGAAGGAGCTTTGAATTCTTTGCAGAAAATGCTTTCCACAAACTCGGGGGCCGCCACCGTTTGGGAGCAAACCAGCCGGAAGGTGTCGGTGGCCGCGCCCAGCGTAACGCGCCGAGCCGGGCTGTAGGGGTTGCCCACGCTCTGCCCGATACTGCGCCCCCCCCGGTTCAGGTCCCACACGGCCTGCACATAGTATTCGCCCCGCTCCAGGCGCGAAAGCAGCGTGGGGTACGAAAGGGCCGAATCGGAGAAGGTAATGGCCTGCCCCGGCCTAACATTGCGCACCGCCAGCCGGTAGCAGGGCCAGCCGGGCTGGTTTTTGGGTTCCACGTTCCGGCGCGAAAGGTACAGGATAACGTTGCCGCTGAACGGCCCGCCGTAGGCCCCGGCCGGGTAGCTAACCACGAACTGCTGGGCGCGGGCCGCCTCCAGCAACGTCAGCAATAAGAGCAATAGCAGGCTTATCCGTTTCATGGCGAGACAGCGCGTTAGGAGCAGTAAGACAAAATTGAACCGTGCTTGCCGCGCCCAGCAACGGGCACATACAACGGGCCGCTACTTCTGTTTCGGACGCAGCGTCAAGTAGTCAAGGTAGTAGAGCACTTTCACCGACACCGAGTTGTTGTGGGGCGTGTTGAGCGTGTTATTGAAGTTGGTGAAGTACTGCGGCAGGGTTTGGTCGCCGGCCAGGGAGCTGGCATTCGCATTTTTCCAGACCACCGTCATCTGCGAGCCGGGCGCAAACCACCACGAGAACACGGCATCCACGTTGAAGGCGTTGAAGCTGTTGTCGCGGTTGCGCTGGTAGCCCACGGTTTCCTCTTGACCGGCAGGGTTCAGGCGCGAAAAGTCGCGGTAGCGGGCCACGCTCACGTAGTGGCGGGTGCGGATGGTGAACGACATACGATTGGTGAACGTGTAGCCGGCCGACACCGTGTTGGTGGTGGTGGTGCGGTTGCGGCGACCCAGGATTACGTCGGCCACGTTGTTTTTAATGAACGGCTGGTCCAGTGGCTCATTTTTGTTCAGGTTACCGGCGTAGCCGATTTCGTTGCGGCGCAGGGACCAGTCGAAGCTGTAGCGAAACGTGAGCTGGTTGGTGGCCCGGTAGCGCGGGCTGACGTTGATGTCGTAGCCGTTGCGACCGGTGCGGGCCCCGTCGGCGGCGTACCAGCGGCCGGCCAGGCTCACGTCGTAGGCCAGCTTTTTACGGTAATCGGAACTGCCGTAGCCGTTCATGCCAATATTGGCCGGAACGCGCACGTAGTATTCCCCCAGCGGCTGGCGGCGGGGCTCAAAGAATTCGTGCCGGACCAAACCACCATCCATGTTGCCACCAAACGAGAAGAAGTTTTTGGTGATAGTGGTGTTGAAACTCGAGTAGAAGCCCACATCCTGGTAGCGCGTGGGCTTATAGAGCAGGGTCTGGTAAAGGCCAAAGTTTGTGTTGAACCGGTTCAGCTTCCAGAAAGGCTCGTACTTGTTATAGCTGACCGATGCCTCCTGGTTGATGGAGTTGTTGGAGAACAGGATGCCCAAATCGTTGGGGTCGTAGGTGTCCGACTCGATGCCGTGGTTGACGCTCCAGTTCCAGTTGCCGCTGATTTTGGCCAGCTCCAGCTGGTATTTGTACCCGTCTTGGTTGTCAATCTGCTTCTCGGAGCCGAACTCGGTGCCCCGGCGCCGCGAGTAGTTGGCCTGGCCCTTGATGGCATAGCGGTTGGCTTTGTCGGCGAACCGGAACAGGCCGCCGGTTACGTTGGCGTCGTAGGTGCTGCCCTGGCGCGTTACGTTGGTGTTGATGAGCGAAACGTAGGAGTTGTTTTTCAGGCTCTGGTCGAGCACGAAAATGTTGTAGTTGGAAAACGGCTGGGTAAGCACGTCGCGCCGCTCGCCGGTAGTGCTGTCCTGCACGGTGGCGTACACGTTGTTGCTCAAGGCATTAAACACGCCCACACCCAGCCCGCTTTTGGTACGGCCCGATATTTTGGTGGCGTTCAGCAGCCGCGTTACGCCGGGGTTGCTCACCACATACTCGCCCTGTCGGATTTGCCCATCAGGCTCCCTGTTGCGGCCCCTTAGCCGGCTATCCACATCATAAAAGCCCAGCGGCTGGCCGCCTACCCGGCGCGAATAAAACAGCCCGCCCTTATTGAACAGCTCGGTGCCCTCCGTAAAAAACGCCCGGTTCTCGTTGTATTGCACCTCGAAGGGCGAAAGATTGAGTACTTGATTGTCGCTCTGTACCTGCCCAAAATCGGGAACCAGCGTGGCATCGAGCGTGAAGCTTTCGTTGATTCCCCATTTCACATCGGCCCCGCCATTGAAGCTGGTGCTGGAATTACGTTTGCCCTGCTCGTTGAAGGGGTAGTGGTTGTAGTAGCTCGACACGTAGGGCGTGAGCGAGAGGCGCAGCGGCGGCTTGATGTCGCGCAGGCCGCGCAGCTCGCCCCACTGGTTTACAAAACCATCCACCTGAGGCTTCACCTCGTTCCAGAAAAACTGCTGGCGGGTGCTCTGGCGCTGCCGAACGAAATTGATGCCCCACACCTGCTCCATCGCGTCGCTGAAGCGAATGGCCGAGTATGGAATTCGGATTTCGGCTATCCAGTCGTTGCCTTGCAGCTTGGTCTGGCTCATCCACACGGCGTTCCAGTTGAAATCTTCGCCCCCGGCGGGCGAGTAGCGGGCATCGAGCTGCACGCCGCCGGGCGTCAGGAAGAAGCCGTAGCCGTTGAGCTTGTCGTGGTAGGTATCGAGGAATACAGCGAAGTAATCGGTATTGCCCAAATCGTCGCGCTGGGTCAGCTCGCGGAAGATAGAATCGGGGCTCACGTCGTGCATCACGGCCCCGATGTAAAAGGCGGCATCATCGTAGAGTATGCGCACCTCGGTGGCGTGCTTCTCGGGCCGGCCGGGCGTGGGCCGGGATTCGATGAACCTGGTCGCTATCGGCGCCTCCCGCCAGACTGCCTCATCCAGGTCACCATCAATTTTGATGGCCTCGGTAATGCGCGTGGCCCGGAACTGCCGTTTCGGAGCCGGCAGGGCGGCGCTGTCGGCCGCGGCGGTTTTAGCGCCGGCAGCCAGCTTCTGGGCGTGCCCCGGCCCAGCCAGCAGCAGCAAAAATAACAGGCCCAACAGGGCATAGAAATGCTTCACGACGAATCGACGAGAGAGTAAAGAAATCAAACCAATCAGCAGAAAAAAGTAACGAACCACCCCGCCCCAAAACCCGGCAACCGGGCCAAAACGCCGCCAGCAACCATTCCCGGGCCGGCGGCTTGCCGCCATAGATGCAGCGGGCACCTCAACCGTTGCCTGTTTGCCAGGAAACTTCCGGATAAAAAACCGGCCGCCGTTGCAGCGGCGGCCGGTCCGGGCATATGCCGCTACTCACTCACGGAAATCTGGATAGTGCGGCTGCTTTTGCCAGCAGTGGCGGGCTCCACCCCCAGCAGGCGACGGTACCGGTCGGCCACGGCAGTGGGCTGCGGCTGGCCGTTTACGGTCATGGTTTTATTGTTGAGCTGAAACTGGAAACCTTTGTCAGTGGCTCCAATCAGCCCGTCGCGGCGCAGCTCGGCCCGGATTTCGTCGGTTGTGAGCACGGGCGGCGGGGGCGGCGGCGCGGGCAGGGCCGGCGGAGAAGCCGGCGCTGGTGGCATGGGCGGCGTAGGCAGGTTGCGCCCCAAGCCAGAACCCACGGTCGTCGTTGTCGAGCCCGAAGTCTGGTAGTTCAAGTTGTAGTTGCCCTTCAGCGGCTGGCCCTGCAGCTGCTCCACCAGCCGCAGATACTTCTGCTGCACGGCGGCCGGCTGCTTTTTGCCATTCACCGTCAGGCCGCTGGCCGAAAGGCTGAACTGCAGGTTTTTGGTGTTCTGGATGATGTTGTCCTTGCGCAGTTCCCGCAGCAGGGCATTCGTTGCTGCGTCACGCTTGGCCTGTTCGGCATCCCGCTTGGCCTGTTCAACGTCGCGGCGGGCCTGATCGGCGTCGCGGAACCCCTGTTGCCGGTCACGCATTTGCTGTTCTCGGTCACGACGCTGCTGCTCCCGGTCGCGGCGCTGCTGGTCGGCGTCCTGGCGGATCTGCTGCTGCTGGTCGTGCAGTTCGTCCAGCCGGTCCTGCTGCCGGTCGCGTAGCTCGTCCAGCTGGTCTTCCAGCATCTCCCGCTCCTCATCGGTGCGGGCTCTTTTGGCGGCGGCCTGCAACTCCTTTTCGGCCTGGGCAAAAGCGTCGCGGGTGATGCCCTCAAAATCGACCTTACTCAGCGCATCGCGGGTGATGTTGTCAACATCTGTTTCGCTTAGGGCTTTTTGTGCCTCCAGCAGTGCCAGGGCCGACAGTTCCCGCGCGTCGGTGGCGCTGGCTGAGCTGCCGCTCAAAGCCGCCCGGCTCATGCGCAACGATAGTTCTTCCAGGCGCTGCTGAGCATCGGTTTGCGGCCGGTTGACCGAGCGGCTATCAAGCTGCACCACATCTACCTGGTCGCCTTTTTTGCGGGCCGGGGCAATGTCAATCGGTTGCCCATCCACAAACAGCTCCGTGAGGCGGCCTTTCTTATCGCGCTTGATAATCACCGTGCCGGCGTCGTTGCCGCGGCGGCCAGCGCGCGACCAGCGCATCAGCCGCGGGTTGCGAACAGTATCGAAGCTTACTTCGGTACTGCCGAGCCGGGCACGGGCCTTCCCGTCGGCCGACACGCTCAAAATACGCAGCGACTCCTGGTAACCGACTTCGGCGCTGGTTGCGGCGGCCGAAACAGGTGTTGCTGCCGCAGGTGGCATCGGGGCCGGCATAGTAGCGCGGCGCAGGGCGGCAGCCGGTTTGGCCAGCGTGGCGGCCAACGAAATAGCGGCCGGGCGGGCCATTGCCACCGCAGTGCTCAATACCACCACGCCCACAAGTACCACGCAGGCAGCCATAAAGCCCTCGGCAAACGTGGGCCGCTGCCGGCCCTGCACCAGCCGCCGGATGCGGCTCAGCACCGAACCATCGGGCCCCAGCGCCGACAGCGCCAAGCCTGCACCGACAGGCGCGGGAGCAGCCGTCAGTTCGGCCAGGGCGGCCAGGGCGCGGGCCACCGTGAGCGGGTTGCCGCCCACCAGGGCCGTGGCCACGTCGTCGCAGCAGTTTTCGCGCTCAGTACGCAGGCAGGCCGCCATAAACCACACGCCCGGATGATAGAAGAGAACCGTTTCGGCCACGGCCTGCAGCAGATTCAGCAGGTAGTCGCGGCGCTGCACGTGGGCCAGCTCGTGGGCCAGAATGGCTTCCAGGTACGCCGTACCCAGGCCCGTAACGGCACCCAGCGGCAGCAGCACCACCGGCCGCAAATGCCCCACCACTACCGGCACCTTTACCAGGGCCGATTCGAGCAGCTCCACGCGCTGCTTCAGGCCGGCACGGTCGGCCAGGGCGGCCAGCCGCTGCTGCCACTCGGCGGCTAGTGGCTGCACCCGGTAGCGCCGCAGGCGCTGCACGTAGGCCAGGCTACCCAACAGGCGCAGCATCATCACCAGCAGGCCCATCAGCCACACGGTAACCAGCAGCGGCAGGTTGGCATCGAAATACGTTTGCCACGAGCTAAGCCAGCCGGGCGCGGCCGGGTTGCCGGCCAAGCGGGCAGCCGGGGCTGCCGCTACAACAGCGGCCAGCGCGGTTCCCGCTTCGGTTGGCGGCACTATGGCAATGGTGGCCGGGCCGGCTGGTGGCGCCTGGTAATAGTGGCGCCCGAATGTGAGGCCGCACAGCAGCAGTAGCGTAACCAAAGCGGCGGCGGTGGTGCGGTAGCGCACCTGGGCCGAGTGGCGGCGCAGCAGTAGCAGCAGGCCGGCCAGCGCCAGCGCCACTACCGCCCCCTGCCAGAGCGAATGAAGCAAAGTCCAGCCCAGGGCCCGCACCAGGGCCGGAGGCAGCAGTTGTTCGAGCCAGTTCATTGCGCAGCGTCGTTAGCGGGTGAGTTGGTATCGTTTTGAATCTCGATGTCGTTGAGCAGACGGCGAATCTGGGCCAGCTCCTCGCGCGAGGTGCGCCGGTTACCCAGCGCCTGCATCACCAGCTTCATGGCCGAGCCCCCGAAGGCGCTGTCCACAAACTTGTCGAGTAGCAGGCCCTGGGTTTCCTCCTCGCGCACCGCGGCCCGGTACACGTGGGTGCGGGTGTCGTCGTCGCGCAGCACCAGCACTTTTTCCAGCATCAGCTGCAGCAGCTTGAGCGTGGTAGTATAGCCGATTTCGCGGCGCTGGCTCAGCTCGTCGTTCACGAAGCGCACCGTACTGGGACCATGCTGCCAGAGCACCTGCAAAATCTCCAGTTCTGATTCGGTGGGCTTGGGTATCATCTTTTTAGTCATTGTGAATCAAGCAATAGAAGGTACGACATTATTCGTACTTCAAACATATACGAAACCTGTCGTATATCCAAATATATAGTACGAATTAATTCGTAAATACTAAAAAGCGCATATAAAACTGCCCTCCAAAACCCGCCGCACAGTACGCAACAGGCTTTAGAGGGCAGTTTTATAAAATTCAGGCTAAGCTGCTACATCCGGCAGTCGGAGGCAGCGGCCAGAAAGAACGCGGTGTATTATTGGGTGCGGCGGCGCTCCAGCGTAACGCGGGCCCGGTGGCAGATGCCGCCCAGCGGCGGGTTGAACTTCGAGACACTGACACGCACACCGTTCACGTACGGAAACTCGGCCAGCACCCTGTCGAGTACGCGGTGGCCGAGGTGTTCGAGCAGACGGGCGGGGGCCTGCATTTCCTCGCTCACCACCCGGTACAGCACCTCGTAGTTCACCGTTTCGGCCAGTTGGTCGGAGGTTCCGGCCGCGTGCAGGTCGGTGTCGATAAACAGGTCGATGCCATACTTATTGCCGATTTTCTGCTCCTCGTCGTAATAACCGTGGAAGGCGAAGAACTCCATGCCTTCGAGTGCAATCTGGCCCATAGGTAAGATGGTGAAGTGGTAAAATGGTGAGTTTAACGTTCGAGCACTCAGCCGCAATCAGTCATTTAAAAACAACGAAGCCTGCCCCAAGAGGCAGGCTTTATTCAGTGAGCAGAAAACTGCATCCGCAATCTGCGAAATCAGTTTCATCTGCAACATATGCGATTAAATATCGTCGAAAAATGACCGTTCGCCCAGCGAAACGGGAGTGGCAGCCATGCCTGGTTGGCCAGGGTGGATGGAGGGCGAAGGCTGGGTAATTTCGGGGTGGCTGGGGCCGATGGGCTGGATATCGGGAGCCGGGGGCTCCACGCGCGGCGGCGCAGGATCGGGCACGCGCATGGGGCCGGGCGGGTCGATGCGGGGCGCGGGCGAGATGCCCGGGTTTTCGGCCGGTGCGCCGGGGCGTTCAATTTCGGGCCCGGGCTGCTGGTCGGGGTTGCGCGGGCGCTCGGGCTCCTGGCTGGGGTCGGGCTGCTGGCCCGGCTTGGGGTTGTAGCCGGTGGTGGCGGGCTGGGTGGCGCGGCTTTCGGCCGACCCATTGGTGGCGGCCGATTCGGATCGGGCCGGAACCGGCGCGGCAATAGCAGCGGCCGAAGTGGTAGCGGCGGTGGAAACGTACATGGCAGAAGCGTCAGGGGTGGAAAGTTCGTCGGCCGCGGGTGGCCGGTTCACCTTTACGCTGGCCGCCCGCGAAAGGATGGCCGCCGCGCCGGATTTGGGTCGGGCGCGGGCTTTTTCCACTTTATCCAGCGCGTCGGAAGCCAGGTGGTGCAAGTCGCGGGTGAGGCCATCGAACAGGTTTTCGAGGCGCTGGCATTCCTGGCCCAGGGCGTTGGCTTCCTTTTTCATATCGGCCACTGTGCGCTCGGCCTGCTGGTAGGCATCCTCCACCACAGTGCGCGACTTTTGGCGGGCGGCGGCCAGTAGCTCCTCGGCCTGCAGCTGGGCCTCCCGAATACGCAGGTCGGCATCGCGCTGGGCCTGCTCGGTGATGCTGTTGCTGGTGTCTTCGGCCGTTTTGAGGGTGCGGTACAGGCTGGTTTCCACCTCGCGCATCTTGCTCACGTCCTGGGTGGCGTGCTCCAGCTTGAGGCGCAGCTCCCGGTTTTCGTCGCCCATCCGCTCCCACTGCTGCGAAACGGTTTGCAAAAAGGCCTGCACTTCGTCCTTATCCAGCCCACGAAGGGCTTTTCCAAAGGTTTGCTGCCGGATATCGAGGGCGGTAATTTTCATTTTGAGAAGCTAGGAATTAGGAGCCAGAAGCTAGAATTGAAGACGGCAGACAGAAAGGCCGGCAGAATCGAGCAATAAATTAGGAGCCTTTTCGCTGACTCCAGCCAGCCGAATCATCCTTCTAGCTTCTCGCTCCTAACTCCTAGCTTCTTCTACCTGCCAGACCACCAGACTACGGTCGTCGCTACACGAAACTAGCCTATTCTGGCTTCCCGGCCAAAATAACTTGTTTACGGAGGTACCGTGGCCGGCGTGGCGGGCGCGGTCAACAACGCGTAGCAGCTGCCCGGTAGCGGCGTCCCAGAGCTTGATGCTCTTGTCCATGCTGCAGGTGGCCAGCAGGCGGGCGTCGGGCGAAAAAATGAGGTGGTTGATAGTAAACATATGGGCCACCACGGTGCGTAGTGGCGCATAACCAGCAGCCACGTCGTAGGTGCGCAGGTGGGCGTCGCGGCCGGCAGCCAGCAGCTGGCCGCCATCGGGCGAGTAAGCGCAGGTGAACACCGAGTTGGTGGCCTCGGCAATGGTGTACTTAGTGGCCAGCGAATCGGCGTCGAGGATGTGGACCTGCCAGTCGGAGCCCCCCACGGCCAGCTCACCACGCTTCTCGTGCAGCGCCAGGCAGCGCAGGCTTTTATCGGAGATGCGGTGCAGGGTTTCGAGCCGGAAATCGGTGGTGCGCAATACCGCCAGCGTGCCATCGGCCAGGGCCACGTACAGGCGCTGCCGGACTTCGGAATAGCAGATATCGAAGATGGCCACGGGCGGCAGTGCGGTAGCGAAGGCCAGTTGTTTGCTAGCCAGGTCAATCACCTGCACACCCTGGAAATTATGGCCCAGCACCAGTAAATCGCGCTCTGGCAGCCGGCACAGCGCGTACACCGAATTTTCCACCTTTGCCACCAGCTCACCATCCTGCTCCGGCGCGGCGGCGTTCCAGGCGACTACCAACCCGTCGGGCCCGGCCGAATACACCACCTCCTCCCCTACCGTGCCGGTGAGGGCATACACGCAGTCGCGGTGGCCGGTGAGGGTAGCGAGTTTCTGAACAGATGGGCGCACGGTGGTTTGATAGTTTGATAGCTTGGTGAGCAAAGGTACTGTCATCCTGCGCTTGCGCAGGACCGTGTCACGCTGGAGCGACCGTAGCAACGTGATACGGTCCTGCGCAAGCGCAGGATGACAGTACCTTTGCCCTCGAAATAGCCCCACCAAATCGCCAAACCACCACATGCCGCTGCATTCGCTCTCTCCTGTTTCCGCTACTGCTCTGCTGGGCCTGTGGCACCTGACGGAGCCGGCAGATAGACTCTGGGAGCAGCTTCCGACCCCAGCGCACTATCTGGCCCACTTCCCCGACGGCCGCGACGAGCTGCGGGCCCAACAGTGGCTGGCGGCCCGCGTGCTGGCCGCACAGCTGCTGCGCGAGCTGACCGATGCGCCCACTCCGCTCGAAAACGACCCGAACGGTCGGCCTTATTTCACCGGTCTGCCCGCTTTCAGCGTGTCGTTGTCGCACTCGGGCGAGTGGGTGGCGGCGCTGGTTGCCCGGGGTGCCGCAGCCGTTGGCACAGATATTGAACTCATCCGCCCAAAAGCCCAAAAGCTGGCCCGGCGGTTTCTATCGGAAACCGAACAGGCCGACGCCGGCAACGATGCAGCCAAGCACTGCCTGTACTGGAGTGCCAAGGAAACGCTCTACAAGCTGCATAGTCGCCGGGGGCTGGTGTTTAAAGAGCAATTGCTGCTCAATCCGTTTGAGCGACGGGAGGCCGGTGTTTTGACGGGACACCTGCTGTTAGAAAACTCCCGCCGCCAACACCAGATTCATTATTTTCAGCCCACCCCCGATTACGTGCTCACTTACTGCGTAGATGAAATGTGAAATGATGAGCTAGTGAAACGGTGAGTTGTAGCCCCAAAGGTGCTACAACTCACTTTGCGCAATGCGCGCCACCAGATTCTGCAGACAGCAACTCACGATTTCACTGCTCACAATTTTACCACTTCCCTATGACTTTCCGCCGCATTTCCCTGTTCGCCGCCGCCACATTGCTGTTCGGCATCTTCGCCGTTAGCTCGGCCCGCGCCCAGGGCAGCCGCTCAGTTGCCGATTTCAGCCTCAAGCAGGATAACACCGAAGTCAGCCTGAAAAACTACGCCGGCAGCAAAGCGGTGGTTGTGGTGTTCATCAACCAGACCTGCCCTTTCTCGATGCTCTACCAGAACCGGCTGGCGGCCCTCAGCGCCGACTACGGCGGCAAAGGCGTGCAGTTCCTGTTCATCGACACGCCCATTAATGTGGAGGCCGCTATTGATGCCAACGAAAAGGTGAAAGTAAAGGCCACTGGTGGCGCCTCCCTAACACTACTCACCGACGAAGGCCAGACCGTGAGCACGCTGCTCGGCGCCACCAAAACCCCCGAAGTAATTGTGCTGCAGCCTGCCAACGGCGGCTTTGCGGTGCGCTACAAAGGTGCCATCGATGATAATCCGCAGGTGGAGAACTACGTAAAGGAAAAGTACCTGGCCCAGGTGCTCGACAACCTGCTGGCCGGCCGCCCCGCCGGCGTAGCCGACAAACGTGCCGCCGGCTGCCTGATTAAGCGGTTTTAATCCAGACTTGCTTCCCAGTAAACGGCCACGGCCGGCCTGCGCCAGGGCGCGGGCCGGCCGTGGCCGTTTACTCTTCGCTGCTATTCGTTGGGGTCAGTGTCGGAGGGTTGCGGGTCGTCGGTGAGGATGGCCAGCAGCTGACCGACTTCCACGGCCTTGGCGGGCTCCTGCAGCTTCTCGAAGCTAAGCTGCAGGTTGCGCAGGGCCCGGCGCACAATGTCGAGGTGGGTGCAGGGCTGGAAGAAGATGTCGTTGGGGGTGAGGTTGAGCTGCTGCACGTAATGCTCGATATCGGTGCGCGAAAGCACCAGGCCGCGGTTGTAGCAGTTGATGTAGAAGGGCTCCAAGGGCGGCTCCAGCTGGTAGGTGAGCACGAACAGGTTGGGCAGGTTCACGCCAAAAACCGGCAGTTTAAGGCGCTGGGCCACCAGCAGGTAAATCACGCAGAGTGTGAGCGGGTTGCCACGCTTGGTTTCCAGCACCCGGTGCAGCATGGAGTTAGCCGGCGAGTGGAAGTTCTGAGTGTTGGCCGCGAACTTATGGGCCCGAAACAGCACGTGGTTGAGCGTCTGGACCTGGTCGGCGGGGTGCATTTCGGGCTGCAGCAGCGTCCAGACCTCGAACCGCAGCTGCTCGATGGCCCGGTTCAGGCTCTGAAAATCGGCGTCGGGGTACTGGTAGGAATTCAGCAGCCACATGCCCTCCAGCAGGTTTTCGGCCCCTGCCTCGCGCCACACCCGAAAGCGCTGCTGCAGGCCCTCAAACTGCAGATGATGGATCAGGTCTTCGAGGCGTTGCTGCTGGCGCGGGTCGAGGCTTTCTTCCCAGCTTTCCTCCAGAAACGGAATAATGGTTTCGCCCAGCGTCTGGATTTTGTCCTCCGCATGAGGAGCAATTTCCGGGTCGTCGAGCAGGGAAATGAGGGCCTTGATTTCGCGGTTGGTCATGAGGGAGAAAGCGGCGGGCGGTAATGAAAACAGGGCGGGCGCCAAAACGGGCACCAGAAACGAATGGACACAACCGACGCGGATTTGCGCCGCGGGTTGCCAGTAGGTAACACCCCGACCAGGCCACTTTGTTCGGCTGAAAACCGCTGTATCGCGAAGATCCGCTTTACAGCTTAATATACATCGGCCCCGCGCCGGGCCGCGGAATTTTGTAGTCTTTCAGGAATGCCTTCAGGGCGTTGGGGTCGTGGCCGAAGGCCGTTACTTCCGCTTCGAGCTGCCGGATTTTCTGTTCCAGGTTCGCCTTCATGTGCAGAAAATCCAACTCCATCGCAGCGCGGCTAGTGGTGTAAAAGTACCCCTGCCCGGTGAAACTCTGCAACGCCGTTTGCTCGTCGAACAGCTGCTGGTCCAGCTCGCGGGCCTGCTCGCGCAGCAGCTTGTTGAAGTAGCGCAGCCGGTCTTCGGCCAGGTTTTCGAGGTGGGCCTGGTCGATGCGATTGAGTTCGAGCTGCAGGCGCAGCAGCGTGAGCAACTCGCCGGCCTTATAGGCAGTCGTGACGCGGGCCAGCAGCTCGGTTTTACGGATTTTCTCGGCCTCGTCGGGCTCCCGGTCGGGGTGCAGGTGCTTCACCAGGTCCATGTACAAGGTACGCACGGCCTGGGTGGTGTTCTGCTCCTCGGCCTTTTTCTTGTCGGCGGCGGCCTGCTGTTTGGGGCTCTTTTTGCGTTTGGCGCGGCGCTCCTGGGCTTCGGCCTCCTGCTGCTCGTACTCGGCTTTCCGGGCGGCCAGCTGTTGGGTCACGTAGGCCTGAAACTTCGCGGGCGTGCTCACGTCGGCATCCTCATCGAACTCGATGCCGAACTGCCGCCGGTACATATCCTTCATCATCTCGGCCGTTTGCGCCTCCAGGTCGGCTTCATCGGCGGCCAGCGCGGCAGCCTCTTCGGCCGTGGGCGGCGGGTCGAGCGTATCGAAAATAGGCTCCAAATCGTCGTAGCCGCGGTCGAGCAGGTCGGCGCAGCGGTGCACGACTAAATCCACAATTTTGTTGCGCTCGGTTTTGGTGAGCTTCTGGTGCTCGTAGGCGTGGCCCAGCGCCCGTACCAAGGCGGCCCGCTGGTCGTGGTGCCGGGTTTGCAGGGGCCGGTACTCGTTCTGCACCCGCTGGCGCAGCTGGTCGGCGGCGGCCCGAAATTCGCTCACTTCCCCTTCGAGCTTGCCAATGCGCTTGGTGAGCCGGTTAAAGGCTTTCTGCTCCTTGGAAAGCGAGTCGGCGCCCGCGCTGGCAACCGGAATGTGGACGAGGGCGGGCTGGGGAGCCGGGGTTGGCTTCTTGGCCATAGCGAAATAAGCGAAGTGGGCGGGCAAATTACGGCCGTTTCAGGTTTTTGGCGCTTTAGTCAGGTTGCAACGGCCCCACGCTGGGGCGGCGCCCCCAAAACGCCAGCGGCCCGCCGCCCCGGGTGGAACTGGCGGGCCGGGGTATGAGAAGCAACGGCGACAATACTCAAGCTGCTTTTGAGGCGGCGGGGGGCAATTCATCAGGGGAAACAGCTACCACCTGCCCATTCTGCACGATGACGACCGGCGTTTGTTTGTAGCGTTTAAAAGCCAGCATATGCTCATAGGCTGCATCCAAGCCTTCCTGAATCTGCTGACTGGTAGTAGTGCCTTGTGATGGTTGGTTCATCTGTGCTGGGCGGTTAAGGATTCCCAAATTACAGGATTTAGAATAGCTGTCCGTCCTGACTCGTGCTCAGCTATTCTCTCGGGTCTTCCGTGCGTATTATCAACAAACGTCCAGTTATCCACGGCGTTCCGGTATCGGCCAAAAAAATACCGCAGCCCCAGTTCATAGCGCCGCCGGATTACCTCTTCCGGGATGTTGTGGCCGCCTTCCAGCACCCGCACCCGGACCCGCTCGACGGCGGCTTCCACGGAGCTAAGCCAGAAAAACAGCAGATGCACCGCGTAGCCCCGCTGCCGGGCCTCTCGGATAAAGGCCAGGTAGTGCCGCGTGGCCAGCGTGGTTTCCAGCGCAAACGTTTCGCCGGCCGCCAGTAGCTCCCGCAGCCGCGTGAGCATCAGCCGGCCGGCCTGAACGCTCACGGTTTCCGGCTGAAACGGCGAGAGGCCCCGCGCAATTTCATCGGCATTCACGAACTCCCGGCAACCCAGCAGATTCGGCAGCAACGCGTAGGCGGCCGTGGTTTTGCCCGCTCCGTTGCAGCCCGCCAGGATGTAAAGCGTTTTCATGAGTCCCCCAATTCTATAAAGTATTGATTCGGGTTGGCTAGTTGGAACATTTGACGCCATTCAGATATAGGAACTGCTGTTTCTTCGGTTAGCTCATCAAATGTTATCCAGCTTTGAGCATGTTGAGACAGTTTTTTTAACTGCTGGATAGTTTCCTCACTGATAAGCTTACGGCCGTATCGTGCTGGCCCATGATTTACGATATGCCATAAAGCGTATTCCAGCCCGTCCATCCAGCCTGCACACCACGCCTCTTCTGAGAGGCTAATCATCAAATCGCAAAGTTCCTTCTGCTGCTTATTGAAGTCATTGTACATAAGTTGTTGTCTAAAGGATTTTCCCGTCAGAAAACACTTCTAAAAACTGCCGACCAATGTTTTCATTCCGAAACTTCACCAAAGTCACGTCGCTATCGAAGCAAACTATTTCTATTTCAGAAGCTGCCAATTGAAACGCCTCTGGCTTTGTCCATAGCTCTCTGTTTCCGTCAGCGTAAGGCACTTCATCTTTTGATAAATCTGGCGCGTTGCCCGTTACGCCACAGAAAACACCCCACACCACTTGTATATCGGTGTCAGCCATGGTGTCATACAGCGTCTTGCCAGATACTACCGTGTATGAGTAGTAGCGCTCCATCTGCTCTTCCCATTCGGCAACTGTCGGAATGAAGTCCCCAAGGTGCCAGCATTGCAGATTCGAAATAACCCAGGTCAATTCCTCCACCTGCTGACGGATTGCCGGTAGCAGTCGGCCTAAATGTGTTTGCCAGCGAAACTGCGGTACTTCATCTAACAAAATAGTCATCACACCTGAATCACGTCCACGTTGTATATCTTCTCAATCGGAACGAATGTATTATTCTCCCAACGGCCGGCACGCTCACCGTTTCCAGCTGAAACGGCGAGAAGCCCCGCGCAATTTCATCCGCATTCACGAACTCCCGACAACCCAGCAGATTCGGCATTAGCGCATAAGCGGCCGTGGTTTTGCCCGCCCCGTTGCAGCCCGCCAGGATATAGAGCGTTTTCATAGACATGAAGATAAGCCGCTGCCCCCATTACGCCAGCGGCCCGCCGCTCCGAATAGAGTTGGCGGGCCTGGAGCATCGTTAAGTATGCAGCGCTATTTCTGGCTAAAGCTGCTTAGAAAATTACTAGCCAGGTAATAGCCCCCACCCATAATAATAGCAGCAACTCCAGCGGCCAAGAGAATTGCACTAACGCCGAAGGTGCCGAAGTACGTCAAAATCGTGACCTCTGCAGGGTCATTGGGGTCATAAACTGCTTGAATCACCTCCCCTACTTCCCAGTTGGAAGGATTGCTGGAATAATTCGGCTCGTGGGTTAGCACTTCGTTTGCGCGGGTTACATAACGATACACTGGACGGTAGCTGTATCCATCACTGTCAGTGATACGCTTCACCTCAACAACCGTAGCAGTCGTTACTTCACCATGTTTGAGCAGTGCCATCTTACTACTAAAGACATAGAAGCTTGCTCCAATTAGGCCTATTCCTACCAGAAATGTTATACCGTACCACATCCTGCTGCCATTTCACGGATTAATTGTTCCTCACACCTGAATCACGCCCACGTTGTACGCCTTTTCAATGGGCGCGTGGTTGGCCATGCTGATGCCCTGGGAAATGACTTTGCGGGTTTCCAGCGGGTCGATGATGGCATCGACCCAGAGGCGGGCCGCGGCGTAGTAGGGCGAGAGTTGCTCCTCGTAGCGGGCCTTGATGGTGTCGAGCAACTCCTTCTCGGCTTCGGGCGTGATTTCCTGGCCCTTGGCTTTGAGCGAGGCCACCTGAATCTGGAGCAGGGTGTTGGCGGCCGCCGCGCCGCTCATCACGGCCAGTTGGGCGGTGGGCCAGGCCACGATCAGGCGCGGGTCGTAGGCTTTGCCGCACATGGCGTAGTTGCCGGCTCCGTAGCTGTTGCCGATGATGACCGAGAACTTGGGCACCACCGAGTTGGCCATGGCATTCACCATCTTCGCCCCGTCCTTGATGATGCCGCCGTGCTCACTCTGGGAGCCCACCATGAAGCCCGACACGTCGTGCAGGAACACCAGCGGAATCTTCTTCTGGTTGCAGTTCATGATGAAGCGCGCCGCCTTGTCGGCCGAGTCGGAGTAGATGACGCCGCCCATCTGCATGGCGCCCTTCTTGGTCTTCACGATTTTGCGCTGGTTGGCCACAATGCCCACGGCCCAGCCCTCGATGCGCGCCAGCCCGCAAATCAGCGTCTGGCCGTAGAGGTCTTTGTAGGGCTCAAACTCCGAATTGTCGACCAGCCGGTTGATGATGTCCATCATGTCGTAGGGCTTGGCGCGGTCGGCGGGCAGCAGGCCCAGCATTTCCGTGGGGTTTTCCTTGGGCGCGGCAGCTTCCTTACGCGAGAAGCCGGCCGTGGCCTGGCCGCCCATCTTGTCGAAGATGTTACGAATGTGGTCGAGGCACTGCTCATCGTTTTCGAACTTGTAGTCCGTGACGCCCGAAATTTCGGAGTGGGTGCTGGCCCCACCCAGGGTCTCGTTGTCGATGGATTCGCCAATGGCCGATTTCACCAGGTAGGAGCCCGCCAGGAATACCGAGCCGGTGCCGTCCACAATCATGGCCTCGTCGCTCATAATGGGCAGGTAGGCCCCGCCGGCCACGCAGGGGCCCATGATGGCGGCCAGCTGCACGATGCCCATAGAACTCATCACGGCGTTGTTGCGGAAGATGCGGCCGAAGTGCTCCTTATCGGGAAAGATTTCGTCCTGCATGGGCAGGTACACGCCCGCCGAATCGACGAGGTAGATGATGGGCAGCTTGTTTTCGATGCTGATTTCCTGGGCCCGCAGGTTCTTCTTGGCCGTAATCGGGAACCAGGCCCCGGCCTTCACGGTGGCGTCGTTGGCCACCACCACGCACTGCCGGCCCTGCACCCAGCCAATGACCACCACCACGCCGCCGCCGGGGCAGCCGCCTTCCTCCTGGTACATGCCTTCGCCCGCGAAGGCTCCGATTTCCACCGTTTCCGCGCCCTCGTCCAACAAATACGTAATCCGCTCCCGGGCCGTGAGCTTGCCCTTTTCCTTGTGCTTGGCAATGCGCTTTTCGCCGCCGCCGAGGGCCACGCGCTTGCGGCGCTGCGAGAGTTGAAACAGGAGTTGCTTAAGGCTGTCTTCGTTTTTGTTGAATTCGAGGTTCATGGGGTGGGAATGGGTGGGTGGGTAGAATTGGGTGGGGTAGATTTGAACTGCTAGAAAGAACGGTCATGCTGAGCCTGCCGAAGCATCTCTACCGCTTCGTTTAGTCAACAGAGTTACCTGGTGGTAGAGATGCTTCGACTACGGCTGGCGTACTCTGGCTCTATGCGCCACATGCTCAGCATGACACTGTCCTTGTTACCAGTTCCAACCATTTCAGATACCAGTTAAAAGCAAAGAAATCCGCCTGGGTGGGCGGATTTCAAAGGTAAGCAGATTGGCGGAAGCCGGCCGGGCTATTTCACCGTTTTGGTTTCCATTTCGGTTTCGATAACCGTGCCGTTGGGCTTGGTCACGGTGGTTTCCACTTCCTTCTTCGACTTCTTGCCGCCGCCAAACACCGAGAAATGCACGTACTTTTTGGGGTTGGCCTGCAGGTCGGAAATCAGGGCGTTGGAGCTGGCGGCGGTGGCGTTGAGGTTACGGTAGAGAGTGCTGTCGCTGAGCAGCTTACCCAACGAGCCCTGCTGGTCGGTGAGCGAGCGGTTGAGGGTGGTAATGGCGCTCTGGGCCTCGGTCATGGTGTTGTTGAGCTTACGCATGGCCGGGCCGACGGGCGCATCCTTTAGCGAGTCGCTAAGCAGGGCGAAGTTGGAGGCTACGCGGTCGAACTTCTTGCTTGTCTTGTTCAGGTCGGCCGTGAGCGTGGCCATGTTGCTGGTAATCTGGTTGATGTTGCGCTGGTTGAGCAGCAGCAGGTTTTTGAGCGCCTCGGTGGCCGCCTGGCTGTTGAGCAGCGTGGCTTGCAGGCTCAGGCGGGCATCCTTATTGAGGAAGGCGTTTACCTTGGTCAGCGTCGAATCGACGGTACCCAGCACCGGCAGGGCCTTGGCCTGGAACGCGTCGGTGAGGCTGGCCACGGTGTACGACTTCAGCTCCTCGCCACCATCAAACACCTGGGAGTTGCGGCCCAGAAACAGGGTAATGGTTTTCGAGCCCAGCAACGAGCCGCTCAGGCTGGCCACGGTCGAGTCGCCCACCGTTACGCCCTTCTGCAGCTCGACCGACACTTTTACGCGGTTGGCTTCCTCGGGCAGCAGTTCCATCTGCTTCACCTGGCCCACCTTGATGCCGTTCAGAATCACGGGGTTGCCAATAGCCAGCCCGTCTACGTTGTCATACTTGGCAAAGTACGTGCGGTCAGACGACAGGATATTGCTGCCCTTCAAGAAGTTGAAGCCAAAAATGAGCAGGGCCACGGCTACTATACCCAGCAGGGCTACTTTTATTTCTTTGGACACGGGAGGTCGCGGTTATATGGAGGGGAAAGAGTCAGCAGACGGGCCGGCAGTTATATGGCCGGGTTAGTCGCCCGAGCCGGTTTCCAGCTCCTGCTTGTATTCGCGGAAAGCCTGGTAGATGCCCGAGGCCATATACGCCTGATTTGTTTTATCGTTCAGATACAGTTCTTCCTGCCGGTTGGTCAGAAAGCCTGACTCAATCAGTACGGAGGGCATGGCCGATTTCCAGAGCACCAGAAAGCCCGCCTGCTTCACGCCCCGCGAAGGCCGCTTGAGCGTGGTGCGGAACTGCTGGTCGATTTTCTGAGCGAAGCGCAGGCTGTTGACCATGTAGGCGCTCTGAAACAGGCTGAACAGAATATGACTCTGCGGCGAAGTAGGATCAAAGCCGTTGTATTGCTCTTTGTAGTTGTCCTCCTGCAGAATTACCGAATTCTCGCGCTTGGCTACGGCCAGGTTGGCATCGGTTTTATGCGGGCCCATGGTCCAGACCTCGGTGCCGTGGGCCGCGGGCGAGCTGGCGTTGCAGTGGATGGAGATGAACAGATCGGCGTTGAGCTTATTGGCGATATTGGCGCGGTCGGCCAGTTCCACAAACACGTCGGTTTTGCGGGTGTACACCACTTTCACATCGGGCATTTTCGACTCAATTTCCTTGCCCAGGGCCAGTACCAGCTTCAGGGCCACGTCGGCTTCGCGGGCCGAAACGCCGGTGCAGCCGCGGTCTTTGCCCCCGTGCCCGGCATCAAGCACCACCGTTCGGAGCCGGTAGCGCACGGGCGGCGGGGCCGCCGACCGCGGGGCCGGGGTGAGGGGAGAAGTAAATTCGGCGAAAAGAAGAAGGGCCGCCGTGCCCAGAGCGACAATATTCCGCACGGAGTTCGTTAGTTGAGGCAGCTACCGGCTACCTTTGCAAACCGCCACAAAATAAACGATAAATAACTACGTGGCTCTATTCGCGCCTGTGTTTCATCTCTTAACACGTTTATTCGGGCACCTGCCAGCGCCGGTTGTGGTGCTTACGCTGCTGCTGAGCCTGGGGTTGCTGACGGCTCCGGCCCGGGCCCAGACAACGCCGACGCCTACCCGCCAGCAGCCGCTGCCGGCCCAGCAGGTGCCCCAGCCAACCCCGGCGCCCGGCACCCAAGTGTCGCCGAGCACCAACGTGCAGGGCGATGTGCGCCCGCTGCCTACCATCGTGAATCCGCCCAAGCCCGACGGCCGCGTGCGCGCCGATACCACCGGCCTGCGGGTAGGCGGCACGCCCGACTCGGTGGGCCTGGGCGTGGGCCGCAAGGGTGCCGTGGAGACGACCGTGCTTTATAAGGCCAAGGACTCCATCCGGTTCGAGGTGCAGAATAAACGCGCCATTCTCTTCGATAAAGCCGATGTAACCTACGGCGACGTGAACCTGAAGGCAGCCCTGATTACGGTGGATTACGAGCGCAACCTGGTAACGGCCGAGGGCGTGGCCGACTCGACGGGCAAGATGCAGGACCGGCCGCTGTTCACGCAGGGAGCCGAAACCTACCAGGCCGGCCGCATCGACTACAACATCAAGAGCAAGCGCGGCCGCATTACCGATGTGGTGACCCAGCAGGGCGAGGGCTTCATTCATGCCGAAAAAATCAAGCGCCAGCCCAACGGCGACATCAATGGCCTGCACGGCAGCTACACCACCTGCAACCTCGAGCACCCGCACTTCTATATCAATGCTTCCAAGATGAAGCTCATCCCCGGGCAGCAGGTTATCACCGGGCCTTTCAACTTGGTTATCGGGGATATTCCGACGCCGCTGGGCTTCCTGTTTGGCTACTTCCCCACGCCTAAATCCAACAAGCGGGCTTCGGGTCTCATCATTCCTACTTTCGGCCAGGCCGCCGACCGGGGCTTCTTTCTGCGCAACGGCGGCTACTACTGGGCCGCCAACGACCACATTGGTGTGCGCCTGACGGGCGACATTTACGCCGGCAATGGCGACCGGTTCGGCGGCTGGCGGGGCACGGCCGAGATGCAGTACATCACCCGTTACAAGTACAACGGACTGTTCTCGTTCGGCTTCAATTCGAACCCTATCGAGCGCACCTTCAATAGCACCGACGCCAACACCAACCCTACTTACACGCCGCCCAGCTCCCAGAATTCGTTCTTCCTTTCGTGGCGGCACACGCCGGTACCGCAGCCAGGAGGCGGGCGGTTTTCGGCCAGCGTGAACCTGACGTCGAGCAACGGCGCCTACCAGCGCAGTGCCGTGTTCAACCAGCGCAACTACCTGAGCGCGGCCTTTCAGTCGAACATCACCTACTCCAAGCAGCTGCGCAACGCGCCCATCAACTACTCGCTGCAACTCAGCCAAACCCAGGATACCCGGCTGGGCACGATGACGGCCAACCTGCCCGACCTGACGGTGGGCCTGGCCCGGCAATACGTGTACGACATTCTGAAAATCCGGCCCCGCAAGGCCTACGAGCAGCTGGCGTTTTCCTACAACCTCACGTTCCAGAACAGCCTGACCAACAATGTACCGGCCCGGTTGCTCAATAGCGGATCCATTCCGCTGCTGGGCGGCTCGCGCGAGCCCTACATTGTGCCCATCAAGCTCGGCAACCTAAGCCAGCTGCTACGCAACTCCCAGACGGGCATGAAGCACGACTTCAACATTACGCTGGGCAGCTACACCGTCAAGCACATCAATATCAGCCCCGGCATTACCTACAACGAGGTGTGGTACTTCAAGCGGCTCGAATACAGCTACAACCCATTAGCCCGGGCCGTGGCCATCGATACGGTGGTCAGCTTTAACCGTCTGCCTACGGGCTCGGCCAATATCAACCTGAACACGTCGTTTTACGGTACTATTATCCGCAAGGGCAACCACAAGTTTCAGGCGTTGCGCCACAAGGTTACGCCTAGTGTGGGTTTCAGCTACGCCCCCGGAAAGTTGCCGGGTTCGGCAGCTTTCCAGAACGTAAAACTCGACGACCTGCGCGACCCCGCTACCGGCCAGCTCTACTCCTCCAACCCACTGTATGGGGATGGCGTGCCGTTTCCGCAGTTCAACAACTTCATCTACGGCGTACCGCTCAACCGTTCCAACCGGCGCCTGTCTTTCCAGCTGCAGAACTCGGTGGAAATGAAGGTGCGCAACTCCGACGACACCACCGGCACCACGCCCTTCAACAAGGTGTCGCTGATTCGGGACCTGACCTTTTCGGGCGGCTACGATTTGGGCCGCGACACGTTTCAGCTGGAGCCAATTTCGTTCTCGTTCAATACCGAGGTGGCCCGCAAGCTCACGGTGTTCATCAACGGCAGCCTCAACCCCTACCAGCAGGATTCGCTGGGCCGGCTGCGCGATAAGTATCTGTGGCAACAGTCCAAGGTGCGACTGGCCCGCCTCACCAGCGCCAGCCTAAACCTGAGCTACCAGTTCAATCCCAGCCAGGGCAACCGCAAATCGGCCGTGAAGCGCGACGTCGCACCGCTCAATGATCCGCAGCTTGGGGCCGTTACCCCGCTCAACCCCTACGAAGACTACGTAAACTTCGAGATTCCCTGGGAGCTGAACACCACTTTTGGCCTTACCTACCAGAACCAGGGGCCGCTACCGGCGCGGTTTGGCCGGGTGCGCCCGGGCCCTTACACGGCCGCCTCGCTCAACCTGAACGGCTCGGTGAAACTGACTGAATCCCTGCGCTTCGGCTTCAGCAGCAACTACGACTTTGTGAACAAAACGCCTGCTTTCACCCGCCTCGACCTCACCAAGGACTTGCACTGCTGGCAAATAAACGGCACCTGGACACCCTTCGGGCCGGCCCGTGGCTACTTTATTACCATTGCTGCCAAATCGGCGCTGCTGCAAAGCCTCAAGCTGAGCCGCAACCGCACCTTCCTCAACAACCTGTAGGTATACTTAGCTATCAGCTGTAAGCTAATAGCTATTAGCTTTGTTCGGGTTTCCCCAAAGGACCCACCGCGTTGCTCTCCGTCCCCGGTGAGCGTCGCCTAAAGCCGGCAAAGCAATCCTGTGCTTTGCTCCCAGCTCCTTATGCACAGTTACGAGAGGTTTGGGCGACTTTCCAGGAGAAAATTATTCTACCGAACAGAAGCTGACAGCCATCAGCTACTAGCTAACAGCTAAAACACATGTCCCAACACAAGGAAGTGAAACTCGTGACCACGCACCAGTTGCTGGCCATGAAGGAGCGCGGCGAGAAAATTTCCATGCTCACGGCCTACGACTTCTCGATGGCCCAGATTCTGGACGGTGCAGGCATCGACGTGCTACTCGTCGGCGACTCGGCCTCCAACGTGATGGCCGGCCACGAAACCACGCTGCCCATCACGCTCGACCAGATGATTTACCACGCCCAGAGCGTGGTGCGGGCCGTGAAACGGGCCTTTGTGGTGGTGGATATGCCGTTTGGCTCTTATCAGGGCAATTCGTCGGAAGCCCTGCGCTCGGCCATCCGCATCATGAAGGAGTCGGGCGGGCACGGTATTAAGCTCGAAGGCGGGGCCGAAATCAAGGATAGCATCACCCGGATTCTGACGGCTGGCATTCCGGTAATGGGCCATCTGGGGCTTACTCCGCAAAGTATTTATAAATTTGGCACGTACTCGGTGCGGGCCAAGGAAGAAGTGGAGGCTCAGAAACTCATTGAGGATGCGCTGCTCTTGCAGGAAATCGGGTGCTTTGCCCTCGTGCTGGAGAAAATCCCATCGGGCCTGGCCAAGAAGGTCGCCGAGCAGCTCACCATTCCGGTTATCGGCATCGGTGCCGGCCCCGACGTAGACGGGCAGGTGCTGGTCGTGCACGATATGCTGGGCATTACCAAGGAGTTCAAGCCGCGTTTCCTGCGCCGCTACGCCGACCTCGGCGACGCTATGCACGACGCCGTGCAGCGCTACATCAGTGACGTAAAAGCCCGCGGCTTCCCTACTGCGGACGAAGCGTATTGATTTTAATTATGACTGTTGAATTATGGAGTATGAATTGGCCAATTGATTGGCGTGCACTCGAATAATTGAGTCATGCGCTTCCAATTCAAAATTCATATTCCATAATTCATAATTAACCACCGAGTGAACCGTCCCAACCTGTGGTCGGAGCAGAAAGAAATTCTGTTCGAAGACAACCACCTGCTCATCATCAACAAGCCCGCTGGTCTGCTCGTACAGGGCGACGCTACCGGCGACGAGCCCCTTTCCAACAAGGCTGAGGAGTACCTGCGCTTCAAGTACAAGAAGCCCGGCGCCGCCTTCGTGGGCGTGGTGCACCGCCTCGACCGGCCGGTAAGCGGCGTGGTGGTGCTGGCCAAAACCAGCAAGGCGCTGAGCCGCATGAACGAGCTGTTCCGCGACAACAAAATCAGCAAAACCTATTGGGCCCTGACCGGCAAATGCCCTGCTCCCATCGAAGGCCACCTCACCCACTGGCTGGTTAAGGACCCCATTCGCAACGTCACGAAAGCTTACCCCGAGCGCCACGGCCAAGGCCAGAAGTCGGACCTCGATTACCAAGTGCTGGGCGAAGCTGGCAACCGCTATCTGGTGCAGGTAAACCCCATCACGGGACGCCCTCACCAGATTCGGGTGCAGTTGAGCACCGGCCTGGGCACGCCCATCGTCGGCGACGTGAAGTACGGTTTTCTGGCCCCACTGCCCGATGTGAGCATTGCCCTGCACGCTCGCGAGCTACAGTTTAAACACCCGGTTACGAAAGAAGATATGCGCATTGTGGCGCCGCTACCGGACATTGCCCACTGGAAGGTTGCCGAGACGTATTGCTAGCCGCTGACAGGTAACGGAAAGACCGTCATTCTTCGACTCCGCTTCGCGGAGAATGTTGGCTTGGTTTTCGGGCACATGTGCCTTCCAACCTTGCCAACCGCAACAACATTATGGCCTTTTAGGCAGGGAAATTGCACTGGCGGTGGGGGTAAGCGTATTTTTGCGGTACAACTGCTGAACTTATATAGCATTTCCGCGCTTTGCTGCTCATACGCTTCGGCGGCTCCCTGACTTCGACCTCCTCACTCTTTCTGCCCTCTTCATGGCAATACTCATTTTCTTCGTTGCGCACTATTATTTGTCGCTGTTCACGCAGACTTTCTACCTGCACCGCTATGCGGCGCATAAGATGTTTACGATGAACAAGTTCTGGGAGAAGTTCTTCTTCCTGTTCACCTACATCTGCCAGGGCTCCTCTTTCCTGTCGCCGCGGGCCTACGCGTTGCTGCACCGCATGCACCACGCCTACTCCGATACCGAGTTGGACCCGCACTCGCCGCTGTACTCGTCGAATGCTTTCACGATGATGTGGAAGACCAAGAACATCTACAATGCCGTGCTCAACCGTGACTATGCCGCCGCCGAACGGTTCGAGGGTGACTATCCCGAGTGGAGCCTCATCGAGAACTTGGGCGACAAATGGTACTCCCGCGTGGCCTGGGGCACATTTTACGTGCTGTTCTATGTAAACTTCGCTACTGCTTGGTGGCAGTTTCTGCTGCTGCCGCTGCACTTCCTGATGGGCCCGATTCATGGCGCCATCGTGAACTGGGGCGGCCACAAGTACGGCTATCAGAACTTCGACAACCACGACCACTCCAAGAACACCCTGCCCTTCGATTTTCTAGCGTTTGGCGAACTGTTCCAGAACAACCACCACAAGCTGCCCATGCGCGTCAACTTTGCCGTGCGGAAGTGGGAGCTTGACCCTACCTACGCCTTCATCTGGGCGCTTGATAAAGTCAAAGTGGTGAAAATCAAACGCAAGTGGCAGGAAGACGTGCAAATGGCCGCTTAATCGGCTGGATACTTACGGTATTGAAAAGGGTTTCTCCGCGTGGGGAAACCCTTTTTTATTGATTCCAACCTAAGCAAAGGCAAAAGGAGCAGATTTGAATCCGGGCAATCCTTTTAATCCGCGCAATATGTGAGTACCTTTGCACCTCATTTTCAACCAGACGCACGGGATGCGTCGCTTAACCCAACCGGTTTATGGCAGTTAAAATCCGCCTCGCCCGCCGCGGCCGCAAGAAGGCCGCAATGTTCGACATCGTTATTGCTGACTCGCGCGCTCCGCGTGATGGTCGCTTCATCGAGAAAATCGGTACCTACAACCCCCAGACCAATCCCGCCACCATCAACTTCGATGGCGACAAGGCGTTCGACTGGATTATGAAAGGTGCCCAGCCCACCGATACCGTACGGGCCATGCTCTCGTACCGGGGTGTGCTTTACCGCAAGCACCTGCAGTTGGGTGTTATCAAAGGCGCTATTTCGCAGGAAACTGCCGACCAGCGCTACACTGACTGGAAGGAAGACAAGGACTCCAAGATCGAAGGCAAGCGCACCGTCCTCGGCACCGCCAAGGATGAGGCTCGTCAGCAGCGTCTGGCCGCCGAAACCAAGGTAAAGGAAGCCCGTTCGGAAGCTCAACGCGCCAAGCAGGCCGCCATCGATGCCGCCAACGCCCCAGCTCCCGTAGCTGAGGAAGTTGCTGCGGAAGCCGAAGGCGAAACGACCGAAGCTGCTGCTTCGACCGAAGAAACCACCGAAGCCGCTGCCGAATAGTTAGTGAGTTGAGCAGTTGGAAAGCGGAGAGGCGGTACTAGCCCTTCAACCCTCCAACTGCTCAACTTATCCTACTATACGCTCAACCCACCCATGAAAATCGACGACTGCTACCAACTGGGCTCCCTCGGGAAGCCCCACGGCCTGAAAGGGTTTGTGGTGGCCTTCTTCGATGTGGACGACCTCAACGACTACCGCAAACTGCAGACGGTGTGGCTGGAAATGCCCGCCGCCCCCGGCAAACTTGTAGCCCACGGAGTCGAGAAATTTCAGCCCCAGACCGACAACAAGGTTTTGTTCAAGCTGAAAGGCATCGACCGAATTGAGGACGCCGAGCCCCTGCGCAACGCTAAACTCTGGCGCCCGCTGGCCGAGCTACCCGCTCTGGCCGACGACCAGTTCTACTTTCACGACGTGGTAGGTTACCTCGTGGTGGATGAGGCGCTGGGCGAGCTGGGCATTGTGGAGGCTTTCTACGAACTGCCCCGGCAGGACGTATTGGGCATGCGCTACCAGGGCCAGGAAGTTCTGATTCCGGTGGTGGATGAGCTGATTCTGCGCGCCGACCAAGCGGCCCGCCGCTTGCTGGTGAAGCTGCCCGACGGATTGCTCGACGTGTACCTGAGCCCTTCCTCGCCCAACGACGAGCAGGATTCGGACGACGCTGAGCCGGCCGCGTAACCGTTCAACCTATGCGGATTGACATCGTCACGTGCCAGCCGGATTTGCTGGTTAGTCCCTTTGCGCATTCCATCGTGAAACGCGCGCAGGAAAAAGGGCTGGCCGAAATTCACTTGCATGATCTGCGCCGCTATGCCATCAACAAGCACGGCCAGATTGACGATTACGTATTCGGAGGTGGTGCGGGCATGGTGTTGCGCGTGGAGCCAATTGCAGCCTGTTTCGACGAGCTGTTGGCACAACGCACCTACGATGCCATCATTTACCTCACGCCCGACGGCGAAACCATGCGCCAGCCGCTGGTCAACCGTTTGTCGCTCAGTGGCAACCTGCTGTTGCTCTGCGGACATTACAAGGGCGTCGATGAGCGGATTCGGACGGCCTATATCACCCACGAAATCAGTGTAGGCGACTACGTGCTGAGCGGGGGTGAGCTGGGCGCGGCAGTGCTGGTTGATGCCGTAGTTCGGCTGTTGCCCGGCGTGCTGGGCAACGAAGAATCGGCCCTGAGCGACTCGTTCCAGGACAACCTGCTTTCGCCGCCCATCTATACCCGGCCCGCTGAATGGCGGGGCCAACCGGTGCCGGATATTCTGCTTTCGGGCAACACCCCGAAAATTGACGTCTGGCGCCACGAACAAGCCCTGGCCCGCACCCAACAGCGCCGCCCGGACTTACTGGAATAGTGAGCAGAAGGAACCAGCCGGCAACTGCCAGCCTTTCACCACCTCACGATTTCACCATTTAAAAACAGAGCGCTATATTTGCGCTTCTTTACCCGAAACCTCTCGGGGCGGCGCGACCGTCCTTTATCGTCTTTTCAACCATGAGCGTACTACTCGATTTTATTGAGCAAGAGTCCCAGGAGCGCCGCGCCAGCTTCCCCCGTTTTGCCGCCGGCGACACCATCAACGTCCACGTAAAAATCCGCGAGGGCAACAAGGAGCGCGTGCAGCAGTTCCAGGGCGTTGTAATCCAGCGCAAGAACACCAGCACGAACGGTGAAACGTTCACCGTGCGTAAAATCTCGAACCAGATTGGTACCGAGCGTATTTTCCCCCTGCTCTCGCCTAACATCGAGAAGGTAGAAGTTATCCGTCGTGGTAAGGTGCGTCGTGCCCGTCTGTACTACCTGCGTGGCCTGTCGGGCAAAGCAGCTCGTATCAAGGAGCGTCGTTTGAACGCCCCCAAAGTAGTAGCCGCGTAAGCAGCGTTGCTTTCCTGCATAGAAAAAGCCGGCTCCTCTTTAGGGAAGCCGGCTTTTTCATGTAAAAATTCCTGTTATCCTGCATATGTAGCGCATTAAGCAGCATACGCAGGATAACAGGCAGTATTACTTGTTCTGGGCCGAGTCCTTCTTCAGGTCCTGGGCGGGCGTGTTTTCGTTATGCCCCAATTGCTTGGAGGCCGCACTGAGGGCTTCGCCCAGCTTAGTAATGCGCTCAGCCGTGTTTGGGTTGTCGGCGAAAACAGCAGCCGACACGGTGTTAGCACCCAAGCGCGACATGAGCCGGGTAACAGTATCCTCACTCACAACTCCACCGCCGAAGTGGGCCTTCAGCTCCTGCAGGTCTACCACAATCTGGTGGAGTTGGGGGTTGTCGACATCCTTAAGGTCTTCAATCCAGCGCTGGAAGTGGTTGTCGAGACCGGCGCGGCTGGCTTCATCCTGCAAGTTGTTGCCGAGTAGCGTGATAGCGCCGTCGAGGTGAACCTGGTGCTGAGTGTCGTCTTTGGGGATTTTGTGGAAGGACATGCGAAAGAATGGTTAGGCCGCTGCTAAAATGGCGGCATGGAAAATACTATTCCGTGCAAACGCGGGCAACCGCGAAAGGTTGTAGCGCATCTCGCGGCCGGAGAGGCTATTTTTAGCTTCATATTCTTCCTCTCTTCCGGCTGTATCTGGTTTCTGCATGAAAACAATCCTCTACCTACTCTGTCTGCTGGCCCTGCCAGCCCTGGCCCAGCAGCCCGCCACCGAGTGGCAGCAGCAGGCCAACTACTCCATCGAGGTAGCGCTCGACGACCAGCGCCACGAACTTCGGGGGCACGAGCAAATCGTGTATACCAACCATTCGCCCGACGTGCTGCCCTTTATTTGGTTTCACCTCTGGCCCAATGCCTACCGCGACAATACGACGGCCTTTGCCCGCCAGCAGCTGCGCAACGGCAACCGGGCGTTCCAGTTTGCTACGCCCGCCCAGCGCGGCTTCATCGACAGCCTGGAATTTCGGGTGAATGGCCAGTCCGCCCGCCTGGAGTACGACACTGACAACCCCGACATGGCCCGGCTGCTGCTACCCCAGCCGCTGGCAGCCGGCGCCAGTATCACCATCACCACGCCCTTCCGGGTGAAAATTCCGGATTCGTTTTCCCGGTTGGCGCACGTGGGCCAGCACTACCAGATAACCCAGTGGTACCCCAAGCCCGCCGTGTACGACCGTAAGGGCTGGCACCCGATGCCCTACCTCAGTCAGGGCGAATTCTACTCCGAATTTGGCTCGTTTGATGTGCGCATTACGCTGCCGGCCAACTACGTGGTAGGAGCTACCGGCGTACTGCAAAACCCCGAGGAACTGGCGCGCCTGGATGCGCTGGCCGCCATCGGAGCCAGCAAGAAAACGGCCGAAGACTTTGGCTCCGACCTCAAATTCCCGGCTTCGGCTCCCGAAACCAAAACCCTGCGCTACGTGCAGGACCGCATCCACGACTTTGCCTGGTTTGCCGACAAGCGCTTCAACGTGCTCAAAAGCGGCATCACGCTGCCTTCGGGCCGCACGGTCACTTCCTGGGTGATGTTCACCAACCGGGAGGCAACGCAGTGGATAAAAGGCCTTCAGGACGTCAATGAGGCCCTCTCCTACTACTCTCGCTGGGTGGGCGAGTACCCGTACGCCTCCGCTACGGCCGTAGATGGGGTAGGCAGTGCCGGCGCGGGCATGGAATATCCGATGGTAACCATAACCCCGCCCGTAGCCATTGTGCACGAGGTGGGCCACAACTGGTTTTATGGTGTTCTGGGCTCCAACGAGCGGGACTTTGCCTGGATGGATGAGGGCCTGAACACATACACGCAGAAGCGCGTGGCCGAACGCGACACGGCCGCCGGTGGAGCAATGGGCTTGCTGTCCAGGTGGCCCTTAGTAGAAACTGCCACGGGCATCGCCGACTTACCGGCCGTGGCCCTGGACCGGTTGCCCATTGCTGCCCTGGCGGCCCGCGGCTTCGACCAGCCCGTGAGCGGGGTTACCTCGGCTGATTACGGCCGTTTCAACTATACCCTCATCACGTACTCGGAAACGGCGCTGCTGCTGCAATACCTGGCCGGTTACCTGGGGCAGGAGCGATTCGATGCGGCCATGCGCGCCTACTACCAGCAGTGGCAGTTCCACCACCCCTACCCTGAGGATATGCAGGCGGCATTCGAGCAGGCAACGGGCCAAAAACTGGACTGGTTTTTCCAGCAGATGCTCACGAGCCAACACCCCTACGAAGCGGCCCTGTCGGATTTGCTGGTGCAGGGCGAAACGCTGAAGGTGCTGGTGCGCAACGACTCGCCCGCCCCATTTGCCGTGCCCGTTTCTACCCTCGATGCCCGGGGCCGGGTGCTGGAAACCAAATGGACGCCCGCTTTCGGCGGCACCGACGATGATACGAAGGACGAAACCCAGCTCGACTTTCGTGCCGCCGGCGTGACGGCCGTGGTAATCGATGCGGGCTACCTCACGCCCCAGCTCAACCGCCGCGACGACCGAATGAAGGTTGGCGGTACTTTGCGGCGCCTCGAACCGTTGCACCTGCGTCCCCTGGCCAGCCTGGAGCGCTGGGACCAGCAGGCTATCAACTGGATGCCGGTGCTGGGAGCGAATACCTCCGACAAGTTTATGCTCGGGGTGGCCTTCTACAACAACCTGCTGGTGCCCAAACGGCTAAACTACCTGGCCATGCCGATGTACAGCTTCAACCGCCGGGAGCTCAATGGCATTGGGATGCTGACGCTGAACGTGCTGCCCCAGGCGCGGGCCCGCCAGCTGCTGACCACCGTGCAGCTAACCCGCTTCGAGCGCTACCGCAAAATTGAGCCCAGCCTGACGCTGCACTTACCCCACTCTGCTTTCAACCGGGCCCAGCACCTCGTGCGGTTTGCCAATACCAATATCCGCGACCAGGACCGCCGCCAGACTACCCGCATTCAGACCCTGGAGTACTTGGTGCGCGACGGCAACGCCCTGCAAAACTGGTCGGGCCACGTGGAGCTCAACCAGCTCAGCCCCAACGCAGCATCGGACAACACCAGCCAGAACGCGACCTTGTTGCGGGCCACCGCCACCTACGGCCGCTACTACAATCCCACCAAACAAATCCGGGCCCGCTTATTTGGCGGCGCCTTCCTGAACTCGGGGAGTGAGAGCCCGTTTGCCATGGGCCTGAGTGGCAGCTTCGACTACCGCCGCCAGACGATGTTCCTGGACCGCCGGCAGATTTCCCATACGTATCCGGCCCAATTCAACCAAACTGATGATCGGGACGGCGGATTTAAGGCTTATTTGCCCGTAGCTTCTCAGAAGTGGCTTACCACCCTGGGCCTCGAAGCCGATCTGCCTGTTACCCCACTGGTAATTTTTGCCGATTTCGGCTTGGTAAACCGGGCCGGTCAGTCGAATTCTGGCCGCGTAAACGGCTACTATGATGCCGGGCTGGTACTGCCCGTAACCAGACTACTGCTGCCCATACCCAATAATATCCTGCGCCTTTACCTGCCCCTGGTCGGCAGCCAGTACGGCAACGGGCTGCCTGGTAGCCGCAAGGAGTTCACCGACCAGATCCGCTTTGTTTTTCATTTCGAAGAGCTGAGCCCCTTCCGCGTCCTGAACCAACGACTGGCCCAGTAGGCCAGCCCTGTTTTATGCTTACCCCCCGCCGACGCCCGGTCCGCATTACGCGGCCGGGCGTTGTTGTTCTGCGGGCTAATATGGGTGCCCTTCTGGCTGTAATTTCCGGTACCGACAGTTGCTTTTGGCGCAGTAATTCGCCCCCTTTGACCTATCTGGTTGCGGTTGCGCCCTTTTGCCAGTACTTTGCCGCCATGCGCCGATGCCTCTCCATTTTCTGCCTGCTACTGGCTGGCTGCGGCCCGCGCCACGCCGATTTGCCCACGTTTTCGGTCGAGCGCAAGTTGCTGCAGCTGGTAGTAGAAACGCCGGCCGGCACCAACCACGAGCAGCGGTACAACCCCACAACCAATGCATTTGAGCCGTTGAGGCTGGCGGGGCTGGAGGCCGTGGTCGAGTTTCTGCCCGCGCCCGGCAACCTGGGTTTCGTGCCCGGCACCAGCCCACCCGATGAGGCCCAGGGCCAGCCGGGCCAGCCATTGCCCGCCCTGCTGCTGGCCGAAAGCCAACCCGCCGGCACCGTGCTCGAAGTGCTGCCCATCGCCCTGCTCATGCTCGATGTAGACGGGCTCCTACGCCCGGTGGTAGTAGCCGTGCCGGCACGGCCCAGCCAGCGCATTCTGCCCCAGGCCACCGATTGGGCCAGCCTCAGACGGGTGTATCCCGGCGTGCGGCCCTTCCTCGACCTGTGGTTCCGCCACCGCGCCCCCAACACGCGCATCGTTGGCTGGAAAGATGAGAAGGCCGCCAGCCTGCTGGTTCGGCAATGGATGAGGTAAGCGGGCAACTAGCGGGCACAAAAAAGCGCCCCGCCGGTTTAGCCGACGGGGCGCTTTGCTAGCTCGTACAAGGAGTTGCAGCCGAAAGGGCGGCTTAACCGGAGCGCCTACTGAATTTTGTTGAGGCGCTCTTTTACGGCCTCCAGCGCAACACGCATGTTAACGATGTCGGCGCGGGCACCTTCCTGCTCCTTCAGGTTCGTATCAACCTGATTGTTGAGCTGCTGCAGCTCGGCGCCATTCTGGGCCAGCTGCTGCTGAATCTCCACTTTCTTCTGCTTGTTTTTTTCGATATCCCGCTTGAAGGCATCGGCCTTGGCAATAACCGCAATGTGCTGGTCCTGGGCCTGCTGCAGTGATTTTTCGGCGGCCATCACCTGCACGGCCATGTCTTCGCGGTAGAGCTTAACGGAGAAGTCCTTCAGATAGCCTTCAGCTGACTTCCATTCTACGGGCGTGGCATCTTTGCTCAGGTAAGCGTTGCCCAAGTCAATCGACCACCAGATGGTGGTGCCCGTAGGCACAGCATCCACCTTGCTGATAACGCGCACCGGCGTTTTAGAAAGAGCGTCGATGACCACCCCGTCCATTGTGTAAATACCCTTATCGGACTTTACTTTGTTGCCGAACTGCGAGTCGAGCTGCTTCTTCCACGACTCTTCTACCCGCTTGCTGTCGAGCTGCATGGAAATCCGCTGGCCTTTGCGCGGGATGCCTTTAATGGCCATTTCGGTTTCGTCTACCGGGGAGGTCTGTGCGAAGCCGGCTACCGACGATACCAGCACCAGCAGCAGCGGAAAAAGTACGCTTCGTTTCATAAGGAGAGCAATAGATTGAAAAAGAAAAGCTTGCGCGACGGCAATAAGGCCAGATAATGGCTTTCCGACTGACCAAATTTAACTACCCTACCTGCATGTTACTATACTCCGGATTGTTTTTTTTCAGGAAATTAGACTTTTAAAGGAAACTTCATATAGCAACTTGCTTATATGCCAAACTTATTTCCTGAGCAGGTGCACTGAACAAAAGCCACCTGCAACAGGTTGCGTGCTGACTATGACCATAACTATCTGCCGACAAGAGCACTTCAACGCCGCCCACCGCCTGCACAATCCGGCCTGGTCCGACGAGCGTAACCAACAGGTGTTCGACAAGTGCAACAACCCCAACTACCACGGCCACAATTACCAGCTCATCGTGCGCCTGACGGGGGAAATTGATCCGGAAACGGGCTACGTGTACGATATGAAGAAGCTGAGTGACCTCATCAAACGGGAGATTCTCGATACCTTTGACCATCGGAATCTGAACCTCGATGTGGCCGAGTTCCGCAACCTCAACCCAACAGCCGAAAACATTGCGGTAGTAAGTTGGAACCGGCTGCGGCCCCACCTGGCGCCGCAGTTAGCTTTATCGGTTACGCTGTACGAGACCGAACGCAACTTTGTAGAATACCATGGATAACCTGCCGCTGTCGGCAGCAGTGGCTGGCGGCCCCGCCGCCGCCGCCACCGACACCCAACTTCCCCCCGACCTGCGTACGCCCCTGCGAGCCGACGCTTTTGAGTTAAGCGAAGACGCCAAGATTGAAGCCATATCCGGCCATTTTCGCGAAATTATGCAGGTGCTGGGCCTCGACCTGACCGACGACAGTCTGGCTGGCACGCCCCGGCGGGTGGCCAAAATGTACGTGCAGGAGTGGTTCCGGGGCCTCAACCCGGCCTACCGCCCCGAGGTGCGCCTGTTTGAAAACCGCTACCAGTACCGGCAGATGCTGGTGGAACGCGACATCACGCTGTTCTCATGCTGCGAGCATCATTTCGTGCCTATTATTGGCAAAGCCCACGTGGCTTACCTGCCCGGCGAGAACGTGGTAGGCCTGAGCAAGCTGAACCGGGTGGTGCAGTACTTTGCCCGCCGCCCCCAGGTGCAGGAACGCCTGACGCGCCAGATTGCCGAGGAGCTTAAGCAGAGCCTGGGCACCGACGACGTGGCCGTACTTATTGAGGCCGACCACCTGTGCGTGATGAGCCGGGGAGTAAACGACACGAGCAGCAGCACGCTCACGGCCGAATACGGTGGCGCCTTCGGTCAGGATGCTGCCCTACGCCAGGAGTTTCTGCGCCTGATTGGCAAGTGAAGCTGTTGGCGGTTGTCTGACGATACGCGGTTCGGTAGTAGCTTGCCGTTTCGATTCCGATTTTTCACTCCAAAATATAAGCTAACGGCTAATAGCTGATAGCTAGAAGCTTAAAAAGATATGTCGCGTAAGGTTCTGATAACGGGAGGTACCGGCATGATTGGCACCCGGCTAGCCGAAATGCTGATTGATGGCGGTTACGAGGTGGCCTTGCTGAGCCGTACGCCCGGCAACAACCGCTACTTCAGCTTCCGCTGGGACCCGCTGGCCGGCACCATCGACGAGGCAGCCGTGCCCTACGCCGACTTCATCATCAACCTGGCCGGCAGCAGCGTATCGGATGGCAAGTGGACGCAGGAGCGCAAGCGGCAGATTCTGTCGAGCCGGGTGGCGGGCACGCAGCTGCTGGCCCAGGAGCTGCGCAAACCCGGCCACCACGTGCGCGGCTTCGTATCGGCTTCGGCCATCGGTATTTATGGCGACCAGGGCGACCAGCTCCTGACCGAGGAAACCTCATCCGCCCCCGACGATTTCCTGGCCAATGTGTGCCGGCAGTGGGAACAGGCAGCCGAGTATGTGGAGCAGGATGGCATCCGCACGGCCATCCTGCGCATCGGCATCGTGCTCAGCCCCGAGGGCGGGGCGCTGGTGCCACTGGCCCGCACCGTGAAGCTGCTGGCTGGTGCCCCGCTGGGTTCGGGCAAGCAGTACATGTCCTGGATTCACCTCGACGACCTGTGCCGGCTCTTTATTAAGGCCCTTGAGGACGAGCAGTGGCGTGGCCTGTACAATGCCGTGGCGCCCAACCCGGTTACCAACAAGGAGTTCACCGAAACCCTGGCCGAGGTGCTACACCGGCCGCTGGTGCTGCCCAAAGTACCCGAGTTTGGCCTGAAGCTGATGATGGGCGAGATGAGCGAAATTGTGCTGGCCTCGCAGCGGGTGAGTGCCGAAAAAGTGCTGGGCCGGGGCTTCCAGTTTGAATTCCCCACCCTGAAACCAGCCCTGGAGTCGTTCTACGGCGACGATAAGTAGGGCCGCTGATGCGCCGCCTGGGCCAAGGAATTCTGCTGGGCCTGCTACTGGCGCTTGGCTACCTGAACATCCGCCTGTACTACCGTCCCGATTTCAGCCCCGAAAACGGCCAGCCCATCAACCGCGATGTGGTGGCGCAGCTGCGGTTTCTGCGCGGGCCCATGCACGCCGGGGCCGGCCAGCAAATGCAGGGCCTCTACCCCGAGGGCTTCGTGTACCTGAACGCGCTGTACGCGCTGGCCTGGCTGGAACTGCTCCCACATCTGGCCCCGCAGACCCCGATGTATGAGGAGGGCTTGGCGGAAGCGGGTTGGGCGGTGCGCGAAATCCAGTCGCCGAATGGCTCCGCGCAGTTTATCAACCCCGATTTACCGCTGCCCAACGGCGCCTTTTACCAGGGCTGGTCGGCCTACGTGCTGGGGCGCTACCTGGCCGCCCAGCCCGCCCACCGCCGCGACACGGCCGATGTGGGCCGGTTCCGGCGGCAGTGCGCCCTGATTGCCCGGGCACTGGCCGCCAGCCCCTCGCCCTACCTCGAATCGTATGCCGGGGCGGCCTGGCCCGCCGATGGCGTGCTGGGCGTGGCCGCGCTGGCCGGGCACGACCGGCTGTATCCGGCCCGCTACCAGCCCCTGCTGCGGCAGTGGGTACAACAGGTAAAGGGCCACCTCGATCAGCGGGGGCTGATTCCGCATCGTGCGGCGGCTAGCAACGGCCAGAGCGGGGAAGACGCCCGGGGCTCCTCTCAGAGCCAGTTGCTCAACTTTCTGCTGGAGGTTGATTCCACGTTCGCCCGCCAGCAGTTCCAGAACTACCGCCGCCACTTCCTCACCTCCCGCCTGGGCCTGCCGGGCATTCGCGAGGCCGCCCATGGTGCGCCCCCAACCGACGATATTGACTCGGGCCCGGTGGTTTGGGGCGTGGGTGGCGCGGCCTCGCTGGTGGGCCGCCGCACCATGCAGTGCTACGCCGACAGCACCACGGCCGTGGGCCTGCGCAACAGCATTGAAGGCTTCGGGGTGGCGCTTACCACCTCAGCTGGCAAACGCTACCTGTTCGGGCAGCTGCCCATCGCCGATGCCTTTATTGCCTGGGGAAACTCGGTAGAGGCCAGCCGCGAAATCCGGGGCTCAATGGGCTGGCGCGGTTGGTTTCAGCTGCTGTCGGCGCTGGTAGCGGCGGGGTTGCTGGCCGGGGTGCGGGGGCTGCGCCCCCGCCGCCAACACTCGCAGCTTACAGCTTGATGCTGTCGGGGATGGCCAGGCCGCTGTTTATCTTCTCCAGTAAATCATCTACCACGAGGCTATCCACGGGCTCGGGGCGGCGGCGGGGTTCAGCGGTGATGCAGTTGTACTTCTTGTTGATTTTGACGGTGGGTTGCGGAAAGGGGCCCATTTTGATATCCAGCTCGGGGTCCTGGTACAGCTTCTCCATGTAGGTACCGAAGATGGGCAGCGCCGTACGGCCGCCCTCGCCCTGCTGCGAGCCCACGAAGTGGATGCTGCGGTCTTCACCGCCCACCCACACGCCGGTTACCAGGTCTTTGGTAATACCCATGTACCAGCCGTCGGAGTAGTTGCTGGTGGTACCGGTTTTGCCACCAATCTGGTTGTTTTTCTTCCAGAGCTCATAGTCCCAGAGTGCTTGCGAGGTGCCGCCCGGCTCCTCCATGCCGCCGCGCAGCATGTACGTCATCAGCCAGGCCGTTTCGGCCGGAATCACGCGCTTCTGGCGCGGGTCGAACTGCACCAGCACGTTGCCGTTCTGGTCTTCGATGCGGGTAATAAGCATGGGCTCGGGCCGGAAACCCTGATTGACGAAGGTGCTGTAGGCATTCACCATTTCGTACACGCTCACATCACCACCCGAGCCCAGGCCGATGCTGGGCACGCCCAGCAGCTTGCTTTTGATGCCCACCTTGTGGGCGTACTTGGCCACGTTGTCCCAGCCGACTTTCTCGGTGAGCTGGGCCGTAACCGAGTTCACCGAGCGGGCCATGGCGTAGCGCAGCGTCATGTTCATGCCGGTGTATTCGCGGGTCACGTTGTCGGGCTTCCACTCCATGGGCTTGCCATTTTCCACGTAGTTAATGGTCACGCGCTCGTCCCGGATTCGGTCGCAGGGGGCGTAGCCGTTGTCGAGAGCCGTCAGGTACACGAAGGGCTTGAAGGTGGAGCCGGCCTGGCGCTTGCCCTGCTTCACGTGGTCATACTGGAAAAAGCGGTAGTCGATGCCGCCCACCCAGGCCTTGATCTGGCCCGTGGAGGGGTCCATGGTCATCAGGCCGGCGTGCAGGAAGTGCTTGTAATAGGCCAGCGAATCGAGCGGCGAGAGCAGCAGCGTGGTATCCCGGTCGCCCTTCCAGGTAAACACCTTCATGGGCCGCTTGGCGTTCAAGGCCGAATCCAGGCGCTGGGGCTGGTCTTTGTACTTCAGGGCCAGTCGCTTGTACTGCTGAGTGCGCTTAATCTGGGTTTCGATGAAGTTCGGAATCACGTTGCCGTCTTCGTCCACCCAGGGGTCGGTGCCGCGGTTGCGCCAGAACCGGTCGAAGGCCTGCTGCAGGCTCTTCATCTTCTTATCCACCGACTCTTCGGCGTGAGTCTGCATACGCGAATCGATGGTGGTGTACACCTTCAGGCCGTCGCGGTACAGGTCGTAGCCGTTGGCCTTGCACCACTCGTTGGCTCGCTGGCCGATGGCGCTGCGGTAGTAGGTTTCGGGCCCATCGACGTGCTTTTCGACTTGGTATTGGAGCACGATGGGCGTGGCCTGCTGGGCAACAACCTCATCGGCGGACAGCACGCCGGCCTGGCCCATGCGCGTGAGCACTAAGTCGCGGCGGCGCTTGGCGGCTTCGGGATGGAACTGGGGGTTGAAGGCCGTGGGGTTGTTGAGCATGCCCACCAGCATGGCCGCCTGCTCGACGGTGAGCGAGTCGGGCGAGGTGCTGTAGAACGTTTTGGCGGCTACTTTCACCCCAAACGCCTGCGAGCCGTACTCGACGGTATTGAAGTACAGGGCCAGGATTTCGTTTTTGGTGTAGCGCCGCTCCAGCTCCACGGCCGTCAGCCACTCCTTGGTTTTGCTGATGACGGTGCCCAGCAGCGGTATCCGGCCCAGGGCGCCGGTGTTTTCCTTGCGGCGGGTTTTGTACAGGTTTTTGGCCAGCTGCTGGGTGATGGTAGAGCCCCCGCCCCCGCTGCCGCCGGTGGCCACGCCGGCCACGGCCCGGCCAATGGCAATGGGGTCGATGCCCGAGTGGTCCTGAAAGCGGGCATCTTCGGTAGCCACCAACGCCTTAATCAGCCAGGGCGACATTTTGCTGAGCGGTACCGGACTGCGGTTTTCGCGGAAGTAACGGCCCAGCAGCACGCCATCGGCCGTAAACACCTGCGAGGGTTGCTCAACGCGCGGGCTCTCCAGCTCTTCCAGGCTCGGCGACTTACCAAACAGGTACATGAAGTTCATGCTCACCAGAATCGGGTAGAGCAGAAACACGCCCAGCCCCACCACAAAACCAGCCCACAGGAGCCGGGAAACGCGGTTGGGCCAGCGCCGCCCGGGCCGGGCAGCAGCGGCAGAATCAGTTGGTTGAGGGCTTTGGGAAGCAGACATGCAGGGCGCGGGGTAGCAGGCAGCGCCGGACAGGCCGGCAGCGGAGCCGCAAATATACCAGTTGCGGCCGGGCCGCCGAGAAAGCAACGGTGTGTACCTTGGTTTGCCGGGCCGCCCTCCCGTACCGCAAGGTGCTACAGGGCGGACTCACGCACGCCAATATACCTAGCCTATGCCGCTGACTCCACCCATTCCGATGGCCTACGACGCCGCAACCCGCACCAAACAGCATACCTCGCTCACGGTGGGCGGCGGGGCCGTACTGGTGCCGTTGGTAGTAGGCGGCTTGATTGCCGGCATTGGCCCGGAAACGTCAATAGAACGTGGTTTCATCTTATTCCTTCAAATGAGTGGCATGCTATTGGTCGTGGGGATAGTACCGGCGCTACTATTCGCCTTCCTGCGGGAGCCAGTCATGCGGCGATTATTTAATGTAGTAAGTCAGCTAGTTACCCCCTGGGGACGCGCTGCTACGCTGCTTATCGGCACCTTGGTGGTCTTTATCAGCTACGCTGCCGTTGCGGCCGGCCTTTTTTCACTGTATATGTGGCTGGAGGGGCCTGCGCATCGCCTGAGTTACTGGCAGTACCTAACGAGCCAATCCGATATAGTACTGGGTGTCGTCCGCATATTTTCCGTTTGCGCGTTTCCCTGGCTACTCGCGGCGCTGGCCTCGGCCTGGTACGTCAACCGCGACTTGCTGCCGGGAGGCAGTTGGCAGGCTGATGCGGCAGGCTAACTCCCTGTTAGCCGATTGGCCTCCGCCCGGCGGGTGGCCCAGGTAGCCAGCACCAGCAGCAGACCTTTCAGCCCGTCGAGCAACAGGTTATCGAAGCGGCCATATACCAGGTACAGGCCCAGCCCGATACCCATCCACCAGAAGCCCAGCAGGTAGCATAAAGCCGGGTAGCCCGCATGGCGCCGCCCCACCCACACGAGGGCCAGTACGATGGCCAGACTCACGAATAGCAGCAACCAGGCCACCACGAACGCCAGAAACCGGGTGTCGGCCGTAACGCCGGCTCCGAATTTTTCCAGTAGCATGTCGGGGGCAAAGAAGCCGCCCGCGGTCAGCAGCAGCTCGAACAGCAGGGCCACAACAAGCAGAATCAGGAGGGAGGTGCGGGCCATGAGGGGTGAGTTAGTGGCCGGTGACGTTACCGGAAGTTGCGCCATAAGCTAGCAAAATTATGCGGTTGCGGCTACCATTGATTGTTTGCCAGCAAAAGCAGAAACCCAACGAAAAGCAGCATCGACAGTAACACCGCTACCACATAGGTGCCGATGGTGGCCAGTTGCCAAATCCCCCGCCACCACAAACCCCGCATCCGCCGTTGCACCCGCCCGGCGGTGGCAGCGGCCAGCCACGGCAGGGTTCCCAGGCCGGACACCAGCAAAAGCCCAAACCACTTTTCAGCCTGCGGAAAATGCGGCCATAGCTCCTCGACAAACAGCAGATTGAGGGCGCTAAAACCAATCAGGCCCAGCGCCCACCCTACCGGACGTGGCACGGCCGGCAGCAGCACCTGGCACAAAAACCGGCGTAGCTGCGTCGGATACGATTCGGTCGGTTTCATGGCAGCGGATTGAGGTGCAGCCAGCCGGCGCCAAACAGCAGCAGAAACAGTAGGGTGCCCAGATGAAAAACCACGCAGAGCCAGAACACGAAATCGGCCTGGTAGCGGGGCCGGTCGAGCAACGAGGCCGGCGTATCGGGCAGCGCCAGCGGCAGCGTGGCCCGGTACAGCACCCCGGCATTGGCCGCGGCCAGCAGCAGGGCCACCAGCAACGGCTGCTGCCACAGCCGCACCAGCATAGCGAGGCCGGCCGCGTCGGTGGAGCCCAGGCGGTACCAGCCGGGTAGCTGCCAGACGGTCCAGAGTAAGGCACAAGTGGCCAGCAGCACCGCCAAGCAGCGGCCGGGAGAGGTGGCAATAGTCGAGTGCATAACCATTTACCGCACCGCTACGGCCGCCGCGCCCGGGCCCCAGAGCAGCATTACATGCAACAGCGCCCAGAGGACGGAACCCAGCAGCAGAGCCGCCGCGGGCAGCACCACAGCCAGCAGCCGGCGGCTCCGCTCGGGCGGTGTGGCGGCCCGCTCGTGCCAGGTGAGCAGCGTGGCCAGCACCACAATGCTGCCCACGCACCAGAACAGGCCCAGGAAAGAGAGGAAGAAATTCATGGTTTTGAGCTGTTAGCGGTTCGATATGATTTTCGTTGAGCTTCGTTCAGACGGCGCACCCCACCCCCGCCCCACCTCGCTCGATGCGCGACATCCTCCGGGAGAGGGGGTGCTACTTTGAGGCCTCAGCAAACGCCGCCGATTCGGCGGCGGTCCAGCTTTGCCAGGTGCGCTGGCGCGGATAGTTCAGCCGCCAGTTGGCAAGGCGGCGCTGAAGGAGGGCGCGGGCTTCGGTAGGTGGGGCCGTTTCTGCGGTGTAGGAGCCGGGTGGGCTGATAATGATGCGGCTCATGCCGTCGAGTACCTGCTGGCGGGCGGCCAGCTCGGGCAGCACCCGGGCGGGCATTTCGAGCAGGAAGCCCAGGTCGAGGGTTTGGAAGCGGGCGTTGAGGTTGTAGCGGCCAATCCAGATTTCCCAGTTGCCCAGCGCCAGCAGCAGCAGCAGCCCGTAGGCGGCCAGCGAGTTGAGGCGCACCAGCGCAAAGGCCGAGCGGCGCTGCCAGATTTTAAGCAGCACGGTAACCAAGCCGAAGAAAGTCAGCAGCAGAAACCCGTACACCCCTATGCGCTTGTAGGCCAGGCCCGTGTACTGGATGTAGTAGTAGTTGCGCAGCCCCACCGACACCACCAACACCGCGTTCTGCACCACCCAGACGGTAGCACCCCAGCGCAGGGCCACCAGGCCGGGCTGGTAGAAGTTGAGGTTGCGCCGGAAAAACCACAGCACAATGCCCATGGCCACCAGAATGCTGAAAATGAGCACGTAGGTGCCTTCGTGCACGAACTGGGTCAGGTCGAAGCCGGGGGCCGGCACGAAGCCAGACCAGATCCAGCGGATATCAATGACGTTGACGACCAGCAGCAGTCCGTTCACAAGGCCGAATACGGCCAGGGCCGCCAGGTATTCCTTGCGTAAATCGAGGGCTTTGCGGTTGAGGGTCCGGAAATCGGGCCGGCGCACGCCCAGTGAGGCCACCCGGTCGCGCTGCCGCCGCACAAATTCGCCCAGCCGCGACTCCCGGTCCTGGAAGAAGTGCAGCGGCACGACGACCAGCGTCCCGGCCGTAAGTGCGAGTCCGACCAGAAAAAACAGCAGGTGCGGGATGGAAATAGCGGGTAGCAGCGCCAGCAGCCAGTCGCCCAGCCGCTCGAATACCTGCCCGGCCAGGGCAGCATAGCGCGGGTTGGCCAGCACGAACAGGAAGTGGAAAACGACCAGCACCGCCAGCGGCGCCAGCAGCAAACGGCCGTAAAAGCGCGTGCTCCCCCAGCGGCCCGCTCCGGCCTGGGGTAGCCGCAGGTAGGGCAGCAGCCCCGGCAGCACCCGCGCGGCCGCGCCCAGCGCCGTGAGCAACGCGAAGGCCAGCAGCCGCAGGTGGGGCTGATTGACGAGGCCCAGCAGCATGACGAGCGAGGCCACGCAGGCCAGCCAGGCGGCTCCCGAGCCATACCACAGCACGGCGCCCGCGCTCAACATTGTACCGGCCAGCAGCAGCCGGAAGTAGCCCGAGCGCCAGACTGCCGCGTGTCGGGGCAGGCCCACCAGCGTAGCTGCCACCACAAACAGCGTGTACAGGGCCAGATTCAGCCCCACCCCCTGCCGGTAGAACAGCACGTCGAAGAGCACCGCGCCCAGGGGCAGCAGCAGTTTCTGGAGGGCCGTGAGCGGCAGCGGAATCCGGCGGGCAGCAACCGCGGGCGGGAAGGCCGGCGCCGAGGCTGCCGGGGAAGTGAATGTCGTCATATATTTTTTAAAAGAACTTTGTATTTCAAAGTTTAAAGGCAAAAAAAGAGGGCCACTATCCGCGCAACAGTTTTTCCAGCACCTCCAGATGCTCCTGGAAAGCCGTCTTACCTTCCTTGGAAGCCGAGTACGTGGTGTTGGGCTTCTTGCCAACGAATTGCTTGCTGACGCTCACGTAGCCGACCTTCTCGAGGGCCGCGACGTGGCTGGCCAGGTTGCCGTCGGTCAGGTCGAGGGCCTCCTTGAGCTCGGTGAAGCTAACTACCTCGTTGGCCATGAGCACCGCCATCACGCCCAACCGCACCCGGTTGTCGAAAGCCTTATTAAGCGTGTGAATCAGGTGCTTCAAAGTGGTGATTTGGTGAGGTGGTGATTTGGTGATTTTGATGTTCGAGGGGTCCTGATGGCGCGAATGGTGCTAACGGTGCATTTGGCGCAAGTAGGACTGTTGAACGTCAAACTCACCAAATCACCAAATCACCACCTCACCGCTCGTAGCGGTTGTACATCAGCAACCCGTAGCCGATGTGGCCCAGGCCGAAACCGAGTGCAAAGAACAGCAGGCCCAGGCCGGGAATCAACATGGCAACCAACCCGAGGCCGATTTGGGTGAGGCCCAGCCAGCGGATTTCGTCGAGGGTGTACTTGCTGGCGTTGAGCAGGGCCAGGCCGTAGAACAGCAGCATGCCCGGCACCACCAGCGCCACCGCGCCATCCAGGTACAGCGCAATGCAGAACAGTCCGCCCGCCACCAGCGGAATGGCCAGGCTGATGGCCAGCCGCCGGCCCAGCGCGCTCCAGAGCGGCTGCCCGTTGCGGCGCGCCCGGCGCAACGTAAAGAACGTGGCCACCAGCAGCGCCAACACCACGATTACCGCTGCCAGCCCCAGCAGAAACGGCAGCACTGCCCGCCGCTCGGCGGCCGAGCTTTCCAGCAGCCCCAGGTAGCCGGCATACGGATACAGCCCGTTCAGGTACCAATGGCCGAATCCGGCCCCGGCCAGCGCCACCAGCCCCGCCCCTACCCCGGCCAGTCCGCTCAGGGAAATAAAGCGCGACGACCGCTCCATGATGGCGCGAATCTCGGTGAGTTGGGCGAGCGGGTCGGGAGTAGGCTGGGCCATATTTTCAGAAAGAACTTTGCACTACAAAGCAAACAATATTTCGCCGGTTTCCCAAGCACTGTCGCTTCTTTTTTGTCAGGGCCTCGCCTCCAGCCGAGTGGTTTTGCCGGAGGCCGCAGGCCCCGCAGCCCGCAGTCAGGTGGTCGAACCCGTCCCAAAATGAGTTATCGGCGGCGGACAAGAGGTTGCCAAATGCAACCGAAACCGTGCTGCCACCACGCTGTGGGCTACTGGCAGCTGGCCCATTTTGACACGAGGTTTTCCCATCAAAAAACTGCTTTAAATCAATCCAAAGGGAACTTTTGGGGCGTAAGTTCTTGCATCGATTGCCCCACTGCCGGGGCGTGGTTCGCCCCACTCCCGGCCATATTTATTTCCTTCTCATTTCCCTAACCGCCTACCCTTATGACCTACGCTTACACTCCGTCCAACTACTCCACTATTATCCGCACGCTTATTCTGTGGCTGCTGAGCAACATCGGGGGCACCCTGTGGCTAACGCTGGATTTTGCCTACGAGCGGCTCGAGGATTACCCGATTGCCCTGATGGTCGGCCTGACGGCGGCGCTGACGTCGCTGGCCATTGTGCCGCTAGTGGTGCCTTTCTTCGTGCTCATGAGCCGCCTGCAGGCCGACTGGCCGCGCCGCACGGTGGCCCTGACGGGCATCATCCTGTTTTTCCTGCTGGCCAACCAAGTCCTGCTCGGTCTTATCCCTATGAACTCGGTGGCCGAGCTGCTGCCGTTTTCGCTGCCTTACGGTATTGCGGCAGTGCTAGGTGTGCTTTGGCTCTATGGTCCTGCCCGGCACGTGGCCGCCCCCTCGCAACGGACCCGCTAACCCGCTGCCTGTTTCGGCCGGGCCCGCCAACGCAAGGTCCGTTCTGCCCGTAAGCCCACGGCATGAAGCTGCGCCTGCACCTGTTCGAGTTCGAGGATTTACCCTGGTTTCCGAAAGTGATTCGGGCCGGGATGATGGATTACCTGCGGTTCATGATTTCGGCCCTAGGCACTTACTCGCCCATTGTGCCCCTGCTGCTGGCAGCCCTGCGCCACACCGACCAGACGCGGGTGCTGGAGTTGGGTGCCGGGGCGGGCGGCGGCACGGCCGGCGTACTGCGCGACCTGCGGGCGGGCGGCCTGCCCGAGGCCCGCGTCTGCCTCACCGACCTCTACCCCCAGCCCGCCGCCTGGCAGCCGCTGCAAGCCAGTACCCCCGGCCTGGAATTCGAGCCGGCCCCGGTAAACGCGTTGGCCGTGCCGGCCGGGCTACCGGGCTTCCGCACTATTTTTTCGGCTTTCCACCACTTCCCGCCCGCTGCCGCCGAGGCCCTGCTGGCCGATGCCGTGCGGCAGCGCACGGGCATTGGGGTGTTTGAGGGCGCGGGCAAGCACTGGCTGGAGCTGCTGCTGGCCCTCACGGTGCTGCCGGTAGCCCAGTTGCTCATCACGCCCTTCATCCGGCCATTCCGCCTCGGCCGGCTGTTTTTCACTTATGTGGTGCCTCTGATTCCGCTCTTTACCATCTGGGACGGCTGCGTGAGCATTCTGCGCATGTATCCGCCCGCGCAGCTGCTGGCCCTGGCCCACCGTGCCGACCCAACCGGCAGCTTTAGCTGGCAGGCTGGCAAAGTGCGCCACTGGTGGGGGCCCCAGGTAACGTATTTGATTGGTGTGCCCCGGACAGAAAGGGAGGAGAGTGGTAAAAACGTCATTCAGAGCATGTGACGCATAGTGCCGCATGCTCTGAATGACGTTCTTTCTCAACTCCCGTAACTTCGCCTTTCGCTCTTACTTCACCGGCCTTATCAATTGACAATTACCAAGTACAAAAAGGCCCTGCCGCTACTACGGATACCATTTTCGGTATACCTGATGCCGGTGTTCTGGTTCGGACTAAGCGCGTTGCCAGGGTCGTTTAGCCCGTGGCGGGCGGCGGGCGTGTTTGTGGTCCTGCACCTGCTGGCCTACCCCGCTTCCAATGGCTACAACAGTTACTACGACCGCGACGAAGGCAGCATCGGCGGCCTGCGCACGCCCCCGAAAGTGTCGCCCGAGCTGCTGCATCTGGTGTGGCTGTTCGACGCGCTGGCGGTGGCAGGCGCCTGGCTGCTGAGCCCGGCCTTTGCGGGGCTGGTGGCGGTGTACCTGCTGGTATCGAAGGCCTATAGCTACGAGGGCATCCGCCTCAAAAAGTATCCGCTGCTGAGCACGGCCGTGGTGGTGGTGTTTCAGGGAGCCTACACGTTTCTGATGACCCAGGTGGGCGTAGGCGCCACCACCGGCCAACTGCTGGCCCCCGACAACCTGCTGCTGGCCCTGGTGAGCAGCCTGTTTCTGTGCGGCTCCTACCCCCTCACCCAGGTGTACCAGCACGCCGAGGACGCCCGCCGCGGCGACCGGACACTGAGCTTGCGCCTGGGCATCCGGGGCACGTTTGTGTTTGCCGGGCTGGCCCTGGCGGCCGGAGCCGGACTGCTGGCCTACACCTACCTGCGCCGCCACGAGTCAACGCACCTGCTCCTGTTTCTGGTGGCCACCGGCCCGGTGGTGTGGCTGTTCGGGCGCTGGGCCTGGGCCGTCTGGCACGACTCGGCTGCCGCCAACTTCGACCACACAATGCGCATGAACCAGGTTTCTTCGCTGTGTATGAGCCTGGCCTTCGTGCTGATGCTGTTTTTCTAGGTATCGGGCTGATGGCCGGGCCAACGCCCTGGCAGTGGATGGAGCTCCGGCGGCATCGGGCGGCCTAACTGCCGGGTTTATCCTTGCGTAGAAAGCCCTATACACCTCCCCTTCTCTGCTATGCGCTTACGCCTGCTATTACCTGCCCTGCTTCCGCTGGCCGCCGCCTGCTCCGGCCCCGCCGACCAACCGGCCGGTTCGGCTACCACTGCGGTTGCCCCCGATACGACCGGAGCCGCCGCGCCGGAACCACTCGATACGGCCCGCGCTGCCACGGTCAATGCCCAGTCCGATACGCTGCTGGTGCGCCGCAACCGCCATGTATTCTCGAACCCGGCCGCTCCCGACGTATTTACACTGGTGCTCCGCGGCCCGTCGGTGCTCAGCGGCGAGGCTACTTTCACCATCACCACGGCTACGGGCGAGGTCATCTTCCGGGAAATTATGACCTCGCCCGAGCTGGAGGCGGCGCTGGTGTACGAGATGAAAACGCCTACCGCCACCCAGGCCGAGCGCGAGGCCTACGTGCGCCGCCGGGTGCAGGAGTTCTTCGCCGCTACCAACTTTCAGCGGCCGGCCCTGGCCCCAACGGCTGCCTACCCCAGCCCCGCCCCCGCCAGCCCCGACCGCGCCACCTGGAATGACCTGCGCCAGCGCCCCGATGCCGTGCGTTTCAACTACCTGGTAGGCAAAGAAGACCGCCGCCACCTGGCTTGGTCGCCGCTCAGCAAGCAGGTCGTACACCTGCCTTAACTGCTCGGCTAGGCGGCACAAACAGTTAACCAGCCGGCCTACCTGTCCATTTAAGCCTACTTTTAATCAGCTGCCCGCCTGCTCTTCGGCTACTTGCGCGAGGGCGTCTTCGAGGTTGCGGGCGAAGGCTTCGTACGGCTGGAAGCCGCGGCTCAGCACGTAACCCTGCGAGCCGGCCCGGAGAATAATGGTGGGAAAGCCCTGCACGCCGATGCGGGCTACCGCCTCGAACTCGCGGCGCACTGCGGCTCCGGTTTCGGGCAACGCAAACCGGCGCGCAAATTCGTCGAACTCAAGGTTCAGCGCCTGCACGAGCGGCTTGTAGGTACGCACGTCGTTCAGGTCCTCGCCGCGCGCAAACAGGGCCAACTGAACCTCGTGGGCAAAATTCAGCACCCGCCCCTGCGCATCGAGCTGCCGCACTACGTACAGGGCCCGCGCCGGGGCTTCGGAATCCTGAAAGTAAGTACCGGCCGCGCCAAGCTGCTTGTAGGCCTCGCCGAACCGCACGCCGGTGGCCTGCTCTACCTGGGACATAGCGCCTGCTATGTAGCCCCAGGAGTCTGCGATGGGCTCGGCCTGTTCGCCGGCCAGCATACCGCCGCTCAGTACAGAAATAGTCAGGCGGCCCGTAAAACTGGCTTCCACGCGCTGCATTACGGAGCTCATGCCGTAGCACCAGCCGCAGTGTGCGTCGTAGAGGTAGAGGAGTTCGGGCAGGTCGGGAGTTGGAGTAGGCTGCATGGGCGGCAAAGTACCGATGCGAAATCAGCTTAGCCAAATCGGAGGAAAATATGCAGGAAAGTCAGGGAGACGCACAGTCTTTTTATATAACTATTTTACTATAATTTATATATATTATTAATATACACATAATTTATTCGTATATTATACATAAAGTAAGATTCAGAGAAGTACATCTTTTTTCACCATTTAACCTCGCTATGCGGATGATCCACCATGAAAACTCTCTTCTCCCCTATTCTCCTGCTGGTAGCCTTGCTGCTGGCAGGCTCCGAAACCGCGCTGGGCCAGTGTACTTACACCACCATTCGGGACGGCAACTTCAATGACCCTACTATTTATGCTACGTCGGGTGGTTCAGGGTGTCCGAGCTTGCCGGCCTCGCTCAGCACTATCATTATCAACCACCAGGTTACGCTCAACCAGAATTTCACGGTGTCGGGCACTACTAACAACAAAACGTCCGGTAGCATCATCATCAGCCCTACCGGGTCGTTGCTGGAAGACGCCACTTCCCGCACCCTCACTATCAGCCACGGCATTCTGCGGGTGCAGGCGGTGGCTAACCGTAGCGTACCGCGGTTGCGCATATCGGTTCTCGAAGTTGCTTACACCCAGCGGGGCAACTTCGATGCGCTGGTGAGCCTAGAAGCCAATTCGGCTGTCCAGGTTACCTGCCTGATGATCGGCAACCAGGGGGGCATTGAACTCGCCGAAAATGCCCTGCTCACCGTGGCGGGCAACATTGATGTTTCCAACGGCAATGGTTCTATTGAAGGTACCGGTTCAGGCTTGCGGCCTGCGGGCACACATGTCGTCGGGGTTTTTACGGGAGTAAACGGAGGCACCCACAACGTGTTCAGTGGCAACTTGCTCGTGTGCATAGAGGGCAAACTAGGCCTCGGCAGCTGCCCCTCTACCGGCCCCATGCAAACGGCCCCGGCGAGCAACGACCCAACCTGCGGCCAGCCCCTACCCGTCACGCTCGTTCGCTTTACGGCCCAGGCCCTCCCTTCTGGCGTGAAGCTCGACTGGGCAACGGCCACCGAACTCAACAACGACTACTTTGAGGTGCAGCGCAGCGCCGACGGCCGGGTTTTCGCCCCGATTGGTAGAGTACCCGGCGCGGGTAACACCAGTTCGGGAGCTACCTACAGCTTCACCGATACTGCGCCCCTGCCCGGCTCGGGCTACTACCGCCTGCGCCAAACCGACCACGACGGTAGCGAAGTGTTTTCCGCGGTAGCAGTAGCTACCGGCCGGCAACAGTTGGAGGCCCGCATTTACCCCAACCCCGGCACAACGACTATTACCCTACCCGCCGGAGCAGAACAGGCCATTCGCTACCGCATCTACACGGCCACCGGCCGCACCGTGCTGGCCGGCCACGGGGCCGGCGGTACTGCCCTGGACGTACAACAGATTCCGGCCGGCCTGTACCTGCTCGAACTCCTTACCGACGGTCAGCGCCACGTCCAGCGTTTTGTGCGGCAATAGCTGCGCCCGCTCATTTGCTCACCTTATCGGCCCGTTGCGTACTTTGCGCAACGGGCTGTTTGCACCATAGCAGGCGGCTTTTTATTCTACTCAGATGTTTTTACTGGCCGCTTTACTCAGTCTCACCACCCCGCTGCCGCCCCCCGGCTCCGGCCCCACCGACAGCCTCATCATCTTCAATGCCAACCGCACCTATCACTACCGCGCCGTATTTATCAGCCCCACCGGCGATACGCTGAGCCGCGAGCGGGTAACATTGCAGCCCTCTGGGGAGCCGTGGATAGCCCAGAAGAAAGTTCAGACTGCTTTTCGGGTCATCTTCAACAATTCACCGCAAGATTCAGCAACCTTCTCCGTTCGCCTGAACCCGGAGTCGAAGGGCCCGGATAAGCCGAAGCGTTACAATTGGATCAAAAGTTATACTACCGGGGCAAAGGAGGATAAGCAGGAAGTGTGGATCCATCCTATTCGCGACAATCAGTATAACTATACCGAAGTGGCGCCATTCCCGGAAGTGAAACAGGATTCATTGGTAGCCGGCCTGGGTTGGGGAGGCAAAATGGTCTTCTTATTTCAGGGTGCCTTCAATGGGAAAGCCACCAACCGCTACCAGGTCGAAAAGCAGGAAACCCGCCAGTACGGCGCATTATCCTTGCCCGGCTGCTGGCTGATTAAGGCAGTAGGGGAGCATAGTAAGCTGGGCAAGAGCTACCTCGATTTCTACTTCCATCCGCAGTACGGCTTCACCGAAATGCACTACCGCTTCTACGATGGAACGAAGATTGACTTCGTGCTGGAACAGGTGCTGGATAAGCGGCAACCGTAGATTCGGCGCTTTTTGTTCTGGTCCATCACAAAAATGGCCCGTTTCGCGCAGCGCGAAACGGGCCATTTTTGTGGTTTTACCCATGGTTGACTAGCCGTTCATGGCCAGCAGGAACTCTTCGTTGTCCTTGGTGCCTTTCATGCGGTCTTTCAGGAACTCCATGGCCTCGGAGGCCGTCATGTCGGACATGAACTTGCGCAGCACCCAGATGCGGTTGAGCTCGTCCTTGCTCATGAGCAGGTCTTCGCGGCGGGTGCCGGAAGCGGGTACGTCGATGGCGGGGAAGATGCGCTTGTTGGCCAGCTTGCGGTCCAGCTGCAGTTCCATGTTGCCGGTGCCTTTAAATTCCTCGAAGATTACCTCGTCCATTTTGGAGCCGGTTTCGATGAGGGCCGTGGCAATAATAGTGAGCGAGCCGCCGTCCTCCACGTTGCGGGCCGCGCCGAAGAAGCGCTTGGGCTTGTGCAGGGCGTTGGCATCGACACCCCCCGAAAGGATTTTGCCCGAAGCGGGCTGCACGGCGTTGTAGGCGCGGGCCAGGCGGGTAATCGAGTCGAGCAGAATCACCACATCGTGGCCGCACTCGACGAGGCGCTTGGCCTTCTCCAGCGCGATGGTGGCAATTTTTACGTGGCGGTCGGCCGTTTCGTCGAAGGTCGAACTGAGCACTTCGGCCTTTACGGTGCGGGCCATATCGGTTACTTCTTCCGGGCGCTCATCAATGAGCAGAATCATCAGGTACACCTCGGGGTGATTTTCCGAAATGGCGTTGGCAATTTCCTGGAGCAGCACCGTTTTGCCGGTTTTGGGCTGGGCTACAATCAGGCCCCGCTGGCCCTTGCCGATGGGGGCGAACAGGTCGAGAATCCGGGTGCTGTACTGGGTCGGCTTGGTGGTGAGCTTGAGGCGTTCCTCGGCGAAGAGAGGCGTGAGGTTGGTGAACGGAATTCGGTCGCGGGCCTCTTCTACCGAGCGGCCGTTTACGCTTTCCACGCCTACCAGGGCAAAATACTTCTCGCCTTCGCGGGGCGGGCGGATAGTGGCCTTCACCGAGTCGCCGGCCTTGAGGGCGAACTGCTTGACCTGCTGCGGCGACACGTAAATGTCGTCGGGCGAAGTCAGGTAGTTGTAGAACGGGCTCCGCAGGAAGCCGTAGCCGCCGTCGGGCATCATTTCCAGCGTACCGTCGCCGGGAATTACGAGGTCCATTTCCGGCAGCTTATTGCCACGCTGCTCGTTGCCGCGCTGCTGCTGGTCCTGCCGGTCGTTACGCGGCTGGTCCTGGCGGTCCTGGCGTTGCTCCTGCCGGCCCGAATCTGAGCGGCCGGCCTCGGCGCCGCCATTCTGGCGCTCGGCCAGACGCTGCTGGCGGGCCAGCTCGCGGGCAGCAAACCGCTCTCCGCGGCGCTGCTCCCGCTGCTCGCGGCTATCGGGGCGGTTGCCGTCGCGCTGGCGGCCTTCGCGTGGCTGATCGTTGCGGGGCTGGTCGTTGCGGTTTTCGCGGTCGTTGCGATTCTCCCGACCATCACGATTTTCGCGGCCATCCCGGCCAGCGTTTTCGAGGCGGTCGTCGCGGAAGTTGCGGGGCTGGTCGGAGCGGCCGTTGCGGGCAGCGTCGGTCATCTCGCGGGCTGCCTCGGTGGGAGCAGCGCTTTCGGCCATGTCGTCGGAAAGCGCCACGTCGGTCAGTGCCGCATCGACCAGGGAAATATCGGAAGCGGCAATAGGACGACCGGCGCGGTCGGTGCGCGTACGGCGCTCGGGACGCTGGTAGAGCTTAACCGGGCGGTCGGCACCAGCGGGGCCGTCGGTAGTGGTGATGGCCGATTCGGCAGACGCGGCGGGTAGCGTTACGTCGTCGAAAGTAGGCGAGGAAACCGGCACGACCGGAGCGTTGGCTTCAGGAGCCGCCTCGGGCTCGGGGGCCAGCTTCTCGGCGGGTGCGGTTTCGATAGGAGCCTGCTCGGCGGCGGCGGCGGCGGCAGCGGCTTTCGTGCGGCTGGCGGCCGGGCGGGCGGCGGGCTTTTTAGCAGCGGCTTCTTTGGGGGCGCGGGCCGCCGGCTTCTGGGGTGCTACCTCCGCCGTTTCGGGGGCTGCTTCGGCGGCGGCCCGCGGCGCGGGTTTGGGCGCGGGGCCCTTGGCCTGGTGATCTAAAATCTTGTAAATAAGGTCCTGCTTGCTTAGCTTTTTGAAATTGCCCACCTGAATGGTTTCGGCAATTTCCTTCAACTCGGACAACAAACGGTCCTTTAGCTCGTCGATGGTGTACATATACTGATGGGGGGGGCAAAAAAGGGGGTTCGGGGCCGCGCGCACCCCACACAGATGGGGTAAGGGGCATTCCGGACATCAGCAGCAACCGCGGTGCGGGGCCTGATGCAGGGAAAAGCAGGAAATGGGGTAAGTGAAACCGGCTGGCGCGGGGCGAAGACGGGCGGGGCGTAAAGAATAAAACAGCTAACGGGCCCGCCAGCTAAAGCCGACTTGTATGTGCAATGTTAACGGAATATGCGGGAACTGCCAAATCGGGTTTCAATCCGGCCACTCAGCCTTGTACAGGTGGCCCCACGGCCACGACGCAGGGAGAAGCAGCCCCGAAAAAGCCAGCGACCAGCCGTGTGGCAACCCGCTACCGACGCATACGGCCGACGGCTCTAAAAGGATGCCGTGAGCCGCTACCGCGAGCCGGTTGTCAGGGTAACGAAGGCAGCGGCTTGCCGGGTTCCCGGGGCGGGCGGGGGCCAGTTTGGCGACCCGGAAACAGCCGGTGCTTGGCGGCCGAAATCAAACGGCTATTTTTGGGCTTCCGAATCTGCCTTTTCTGCCCCGCCGATATGCTGCAAGTTGCCGTCCTGAAAGAAAATACCGCCGCCGTACTGGCCGCCCTGGCCAAGCGCCACTACCCCACTGCCGAGGCCGACGTGCAGGCTGTGCTCGACCTCGACCAGCGCCGCCGCGAGCTACAGACCGGCCACGACCAAGCCCAGGCTGAAGCCAACGAGCTGGCCCGCCAGATTGGCGGCCTGATGAAAACAGGCCAGAAAGCCGAGGCTGAAGCCCTCAAAGTCCGCACTGGCGAGCTGAAGCAGCAAACCAAAACGCACTCCGACGAGCTGGCCAACACCGAAAAGCAGCTCCAGCAGCTGCTCTACAAGCTACCAAACCTGCCCCACGAGAGCGTGCCAGAAGGCCGCGGAGCCGACGACAACGAGGTAGTGCGCGAGTGGGGCACCAAGCCCGAGCTGGCCGCCGACGCCAAGCCCCACTGGGACCTGATTGAGCAGTACGACATTATCGACTTCGCGCTGGGCAACAAAATTACCGGCGCCGGCTTCCCGGTGTACAAGGATAAAGGTGCGCGGCTACAGCGGGCGCTCATCAACTTTTTCTTGGACGAAGCTCGTGCCGCTGGCTACACCGAAGTGCAGGTTCCAATTCTAGTGAACGAGGCCAGCGGCTACGGCACCGGCAACCTGCCCGATAAGGAGGGCCAGATGTACCACGCCACCGCCGACGACCTGTACCTGATTCCGACGGCTGAGGTGCCCATTACCAACCTCTACCGCGACGACATTATTGCCACCGAGCGGCTGCCTATCCGCAACACCGGCTACACGCCCTGCTTCCGCCGCGAGGCCGGCTCGTGGGGCGCGCACGTGCGGGGCCTCAACCGCCTGCACCAGTTTGATAAGGTGGAAATCGTGCACATCACGCAGCCCGAAAACAGCTACGCGGCCCTAGAGGTGATGGTGGCGCACATCGAAAGCCTGCTGCAGAAACTGGAGCTACCCTACCGCGTACTGCGCCTCTGCGGCGGCGACATGGGCTTCACCTCGGCCCTCACCTTCGATCTGGAGGTGTGGAGCGCGGCCCAGCAGCGCTGGCTGGAAGTCAGTTCGGCTTCCAACTTCGAAACCTACCAGGCCAACCGCCTCAAGCTCCGTTACCGCCCCGAGGCTGGTGGCAAAACCCAGCTACTGCACACGCTCAACGGCTCGGCCCTGGCCCTGCCCCGCATCGTGGCTGCCCTGCTCGAAAACAACCAGACGTCCGAAGGCATCCGCCTGCCCCAGGTGCTGCACTCGTACTGCGGGTTTGAGTCGATTGAGTAGTAGGGTGATTCGGTGACGGAGTAATTAGAAGAACGCCATTCAGCGCATGCTGCTCTAAGCGCAGCATGCGCTGAATGACGTTTCCTTTTTTCGGTTGGCCTACTCCTCCGCCAGAAATACCTTGAACGTGCTGCCTTCGTCAGGTTGGCTTTCGACTTCGATGTGGCCGCCGGCGGTTTGTACCAGCCGGTTGACGAGGAACAGGCCTACGCCGGTACCGTTCTGCACATCGGGGTGGAAGCGGCGGAAGAGCTGGAACAGTTCGGAGCCGTGGCGCGCCAGATCGAAGCCCCGGCCGTTGTCCTGCACTTCGAGCAGGGCCCGGCCCTGGGGCTGGCTGGTGCGGACGATGATGTGTGGGGCGCGGCTGGGGTGACGGTATTTGAGGGCGTTGGACACCAGATTGAGCAGCACGGTACGCAGGTTCACCCGGCTGTAGAGCAGCGTGGGCAGGGCCCCAAACTCGGTACTGATGCGGGCCCGGCTTTCCAGGATCTGGGGCCGCAGGGCCTGGCACACATCATCCACGATTTCCTGGAACAGCACCTGTTCGGTGGCCGTGGGTTCGGCGCGGCGCTGTTCCTGCACCACAATGGCCAGGTCGTCGATGGTGGTGGTCAGGGCCTGCAGCGAACTGTCAATCAAGCCCAGCAGCTGCGCCTCGTCGGGGTCGGCGAAAGTTGCCGAGCGGCGCAACTCCTCAAATAGGCCCGCCAGATTGTGTACCGGCTGGCGCAAATCGTGGGAGGCGGCGTATACAAAGTTGTCGAGGTCGGCGTTGGTGCGGGCCAACTGCTGGTTGCGGGCCTGCAGCAGCTGGCGGGTTTCGGTCAGCTCGGCCAGGGAGGTCCGCAGGGCCTGGTTAACGGTTTCCACCTCGGTATGGTAGCGGGCCTGGTACTGGCGCCACTCATTTTTTTCGATGGCATGAGTTACCGTTTTGGTCAGCAGTTCTTGGTCGAACTGCCCCTTCATCAGGTAGTCGAGCGCGCCGCTTTGCAGCGCCCGCACGGCTAGTTTTTCGTTGCCGCTGCCCGTTATCATTACCACGCACAGGCCCTCGGCTGGCACCAGTCGGCGGAACTGTTCGAGCACCTCCAGCCCATCCATATCCTGCAGGTGGTAATCGAGCAGCACACAGTCGGGCCGCAACCGGGTAAACTGCTCCACGGCCTGCTGGCCCGAAGTAGCTTCGTGAAATTCCAGGCGCTGAAAGCCCATCTGCCGACCCAGAAAGCGGCGGTAAAGTACCCGGTCGGGTTCGTTGTCGTCGGCCAATAAGATCTTTTTCACGGGCGCGGGGCTAGCGTCAGGGGGCCAAATCAGTTTACGGGCAGTTCCACCGTGCTCAGCCAATAGCGCACAATTTGCTGCACTTTCTCTTCCAGCGCACCGTAGCCGATGGGTTTGGTTACGTAGCTGTTGGCCCCCAGCCGATAACAGTCTTCAATATCGCGGGCATTGGCCGAGGAGCTGAACACTACAATCGGGATGGAGCTTAGCTGGGGGTCGTGCTTGGCCTGATCGAGCACGGCGCGGCCGTCGGTACCGGGCATATTCAGATCGAGCAGAATCAGGGCGGGCAACACCGAAGGCCAGGGGGCGCGGTGGCCGTAGCCGAGCAGGTAGTCGAGGGCCTGGTCGCCGTCTTCGCACCGCAGCACCGGATTTTGCAGCGCGTGCTTGCGGAAGGCGCGGCCCAGGGCCGTAAAGTCTTCCAGGCTATCTTCCACAACCAGCACGGGTTTTAGAGGAGCAGCAATCATGGGGCAGGGGGCGTGAAGGTGGGGATAGTAAAGTAGAACGTGGTACCCTGGCCCGGGGTTGACTCGGGCCATACCTGACCACCCAGGCTCTCAATCATTTTCCGGACGATGGCCAGCCCGGCGCCGGTGCCGCCCTCGTACTTATCCTGCCCATGCAGACGCTTAAACAGCTTGAAGATATTCTCAAAGTGGCGGGCCTCGATACCAATACCATTGTCGCGCACGGCCAGCACCTGGTAGCGGGCCGGGTCGATGGGACCCTGCGGGCCGACCACGCTGCCCGCCGGCATTGCCAGAATGCTCACGGCCTTGTGCGGCTGGTCGTTGTAGCGCATGGCGTTCGTTATCAGATTATTGAATACCTCCCCCAGGCGCACCGGGTCGGCTTGTACCATGGGCAGGGCCACTGGTACGCTTACGGTAGTGCCGGTTTCGGTCAGGCGCGGGTGCAGCAGGTCGAGCACTTCGGCCACCACCTGATTCACGTCCACGGCCTGCAATTCGGGCTCCAGGCGGCCCACCCGCGAAATGCGCAGCAGCGACTCAATCAGGGCCTCCATGCGCTGGCTCAGGCGCACCAGCGTCTGCAGCTTATTCACGCCTTCGGCATCGAGCTGGTCGGCGTAATCTTCAAGCAGGAAAATGGAGTAGTTATGAATACCGCGCAACGGCTCCTTCAAATCGTGCGAGGCCACGTAGGCGAAGGAGTCGAGGTCGTTGTTGCTGCGGGCAAGCTCGGCATTGAGGGCGTTCAGGGCCCGCGCGCGGGCCTGCACCTCGCCAAGCTGGCGCAGGCGGATATCGGCAATGCGCAGCCGGATTTCGCGGGCGGCCTCCAGCTCGATGGGTTTCCAGGGGGTGGCGGTGTTTTCCACGGCTTGGCTCCAGGCCTCAAACGACTGCCGGGGCGAAAGAAACACCTGCCCGTCGCGCAGTTCCTCGGCCTTTTGCTGGCGGCCGGCCCAGGTTACGGTTTGTAGCAGCTCGGGGCGCAGCCACACAATATAGTCGCCGGCCGTGGGGTCGAGGCAGATGGCCAGCAGGCCGCTGGCCGTAGCGCGGGCCGCCACCCCGGCCGGCCGGTGACGGACGTAGGAATTAGTGGCAAATACGTCGGCGGTGGCAGGGGCTTCGTGGTGCAGCCAGTCCAGCAATGCGGTTACCTGGGCGGGTTCGGGCACGCTGCCAACGGTGCGCAGCTCGCCATCGAAGCGCACCAGCAGCCCGCCGCAGTCGAACACGGCCTGCACGGCCGGCAGGTGGTCGTAAAGGGCCTCGCGGAAGTCGGCAGCTTCGGCCAGCAGCCCGAACAAGTGGACCTGGTGCTCGCGCAGCCGCAGCTGGGAGGCGTAATCGTCGGCCTGTTCCTTGCCGCGCAGCAGGGCCGAAAACGTCTTACCCAGAAACAGGCACAGGTCACGCAGCTCGTAGCTCACGAGCCGGGGCGTAGCGTGGTGGCACACAATAAGCCCCCACAGCTCCCCGTCACGAATTACGGAAATGGCCATGGTAGCCGCCACGCCCATATTTCTGAGGTATTCGAGGTGGATGGGCGACACGCTCCGCAGCACCGAGTACGTCATATCGGGCGGGCGGGCGCTCAAGGGGTTGAACGCCGGAACCAGCGGCACGGGCACGTAATCGACGTCGGGAATAAAGCGGAGCCAGTTTTTGAGGTACATGGCCCGGGCCTGCTGCGGAATGTCGGTGGCCGGGTAGCGCAGCCCCAGAAACGGTTCGAGGTCGGCGCGGGCCGCTTCGGCCACTACCTCGCCGCTGCCGTCGGCCCCGAAACGGTAGGTCATCACCCGGTCGAAGCCCGTCAGGTCGCGTACCTGGCGCACGGCGGCCTGGCAGAAGTCGGCCACCGACTCGGCGGCCAGCAGCTCGGCCAGCGCGTCGTTGAGCGAGGGCAAATTCAGCGGCCTGGCGGCCTCCGGTTCGGCCACGGACTCCAGCTCCAGCCACAGCAGGTTATCAAACTGATGGCCGATAAGCTTGAAGAAAGGCTGCCCGGGCAGCGCGTCGAGGCGCACGCCCAGCAGCTTGGGCTGCTCGCGCAGGGTGGGCAGCCAGGTCGCTACCTCGGCCTGGCGGGGCCCGGCAAACAGGCAGTCGAGCCCCCGCCCCAGCAGGGTTTCGGCCGGCAGGGCCAGCAGCGCGGCAGTGTTGGCGCTGGCCTGCACAATGCGGTGGGTGTCGGGCGCCAGGCAAAGCAGCAGGCCGTAGGGCTGGATGGCCCCGGGTATATGAATGGGCTCCCGGTCGCAGTTGGTGAGCGTAACGGGCTGCCCGGCCAGGCTTTCGTCGGTGAGTGTCAGGCCAGTTCTATCCATGCGTGCAGGCGTTGAAAAGTGAGGGCGGCCGAGGCCACCACGTCATCGGCCAGGGCAGGCTCAGCAGCTACTTCGGCCTCCAGCAGCGCGGTAAACGACTTCCAGAGGGGCCCGGTCTGGGCGCCGCGGCCCGCAAAGTAGGTGCGGGTCGTAATGTCGGCCGCGGCCAGCTGGCGGGCAATTACCTGCCCGCCCAGCGTCGAGCCTTCGAGCACATAGAGGGCGCCCAGCAGCCGGGCGCGGGTATCGAGCGGGGGCAGGTTGGGGGCGTGGGGCAGCTGGTCGGCATTGGGCAAATCCTGGCGCAGCAGTTGGGCGCGGTAGCGGCGGGCCAGCTCCCACTCGGCACCAAACTCCGCTTCGTGGGCCTGAAGCTGCGCCTCAAACGGTACCACAAACCCGTAGAGCTTCTGCAGGAAGTGGCGGGTGCCGGCCGCCGTGAGCGCGCCCGTACGCAGGGCCTGGTTGAAGGGCTGCGCCTCCAGCGCATCGTGGTAAGGTCGGGTTTCCTGGCGCAGGCGGGCCAGGATGGAATCGGGGGAAAGCGACATAGGCGACGGCCGGCCACTCCGCCAGCACACATGCGCCGGCAGTTCAGGGAGAAACCAGGACAACAAATATACCCTCATCAGACCCAGACAGGCTGCTGTTGAGCTTACCCGACTCCTACAACCTATGGCCTGTTATCAGCTAGGCATCAACCAGCGTGGTAATAATGCGCAGGCTGGCCTGCAGCGTTTTCTGGACGGGGCACTTGGAGGAAACGGTTTCCAGACGCTGCCGCTGCTCGGGCGTGAGGGGCCCCAGCAAGCGCAACTCCTTATCCACCTGTTCGAGTAGCTGGCCGGCTTCTTCGCACTGTTCGCAGTCCTGGGCGTGTACGCGGCCGTGGCGCAGGCGCACTTCCACGCCTTCGAGCGGCCACTGCTTGCGGCTGGCGTAGAGGCGCAACGTAATGGCAGTGCAGGCTCCGAGGGCCGAGAGCAGCAGGTCGTAGGGCGTGGGGCCCCGGTCGTGGCCGCCCACGCTTACGGGCTCATCGACGAGCCAGGTGTGGCGGCCGGCCTGCACATCGGCCGTCAGGGCCTCGGGACCGACTTTTACCAGCACTGTATAGGTATTGGGAGAGGTATCTATCATCGTTCAGGCAATGGGCATGGTAAGCTTCTGCATCAGCGCGTCGTTGGCCGGCGACGAGTACGCGCCGTAGGCACTCACCAGCAGCCCGCGCACGCCCGCATCCGACTCAATGGCGTAGAGGATGCTTTCGTCGGCGGGGTCGGTATCGCCCTCGAAGCGGTAGAACTCGCGCACCTGGAAATTGGCGGGGTGCAGCTTCAAATCCAGGCCGGGGCAGTGCAGGTGGTCGTCGGCGAGGTTGAAATCCTGGTCGTAACCGTGTTGCTGCAGGTCGCGGATGGCCCCGCTAAGCGTGTCGTAGGTTTTCATGACTGTTTAGGGAAAGGCGCTAGCAGAAGTACGCAGCCGCTTGCCAACCGTTGTGCTTTAGGCGGGGCGGGCCGGCAAAACAAAGGGCCGCTCGTGCATTACGCACAAGCGGCCCCCGAAAAAAAGCAGGTTACGGGTCGGGTAGCTGCCCAATCAGGACTTGGGGCTGGTGTAAGGGAATTTCTTGGAAGCGTTGCGCATCAGCGCCTCTACTACCGTAGCCGAGGAGCTGAACACCGAGCCGGCGGCCACATAATCATATTTCCAGAGCAGCTTACCCGCCTCGGCCTCATGAATATTGACGCTGATATTGGCCTGGTTGGTACTACCCCAGGCACCCACCAACAGCCCCACGGCCACGGCAGCCCCGTCGCTCATGGGCTTGGAAGTCCGGACGCTGGTCGTCAGCACGGCATCTACGCCCAGCAGATCGGCCAGCTCCTGCGGCGTGTGGCTGCGCAGCTCGGCCGTCGGAATGCCGCTTTCGCGCAGCAGGGCGTTGGTTTCCATCACGCTCTGAAACTGCACGGTGTAGCCGCGCTGCTGGCTGCGGCGCAGTAGCCAGGCAAAAATCTGCTCCTGAAAATCAATGCCGCTCTTCTCTTCCATCGACAGCCGTTGCTCGGGCGGCGTGTTGCGGGCCTGGTTGGGCCGCAACTCCATGGTTACCGATGCCGGCAGAATGGCTACCGTTTTGTGCTTGGGCGCATACGCCCGGAAATCATTGGCCAGATAGATAGAAGGCCCGCAAGCCGTCAGGAAAAGGCATAGCAGGGCCACAGCCCCTAGGTTAAGGGTAGAAGTTTTCATCAAATTGAAAAGGGGGAAATAAAAAAAGAGGAAAGTAAGCCATCCGACTTACCGACGCCCATACCTGCTAAAAGGGGCACTCGGCTCAGCTGAATTTCGCCGAAAATTAACATTTTTCTGACATATTGCCCACCATGGGGCAATAAATTTAACAGCCTATTTTTCAGGGGCTCAGATCCAAGCTCAACCGATGTACCTACCTGGCTTCGCTGCTCCCAACCTTCTCTAAAGACAAACAACTGCCCTGTTGCGGTATTTCTTTGCCGCTCCCCGTTTCTCTCAGCAATGGCCACCCCTAGCGGCCGTCGCGGGCCGGGGGCAGGTCGAGGTTAAAGACGATGTCGCGCATGCATTTGAAATGGCCCTGCGGACACTTGTCGAAACCGATTTTTGAGCAGGGCCGGCAAGAAAGCCCTTCCACCTGCAGCAGCCGGAACTCGGTGCGGTAGGGATACATGCCGAACTCGGGCACAGTATTGCCCCACACGCTGAAGATTTGCTTTTGGAATGCCGCCGCTATGTGCATCAGCCCGGTGTCGTGGCTTACCACCAACTGCGCCTGCCGCACCAGCGAGGCCGATTGGTTGAGGTTGAATTTGCCGCAGGCATTGTAGATAATTGTGCGGGCGGCCTGAACACCTGGGGCTTTTGGGAAGTAATAAGGGCTTTCGGGTAGTTGGGGCGGCGCGGGTGGCGAGGTGGCCGCACCCGCATCAAACGCCAGCTCGATTACGTGGCCGGTGCTTTCGTCGGTGGGGCCGCCAAGCAGCAGCACCGGCTGGCGCAACAGCCCGCACAGCTCGATAATCCGCTCGGTGGGCAGGCGCTTGGTGGCGTGTTGGGCCCCAATGGCGAAGGCCACGTAGCCGTTGCGGAAAGCGGGCGGCAGCATCTCCTCCACCTCTACCTCGTCTTCTTCCGGAATGAAATAATCGAGCCCCTGGTTGTCGTTGCGCACGCCCAGTGGCGCGGCGGCGGCCAGGTAGCGGTCCACGATGTGCACCTTCGGCAGGGTATCAAGCTTCCAGTTTACCAGCAGCCACTTGCGGGCATTCAGCTTGTCGAAGCTGCTGGCTTTTACGCCCAGCCGGGCCTTGATCAGGGCAGTGCGCAGGTTGTGGTGCAGGTCGATGATGAAGTCGAACTGCTCGGCCCGCAGTTCGGCCACCAGCTCGCCCAGGCTGCCCGTCAGGCAGTGCACCCGGCTCACGTGCGGGTTGTTTTCCACGATTCCGCGGAAGGCGGGTTTGGTGGCAAAGTGCACCACGGCCCCCGCCACCTGCTGCTTCACGGCCCGGATAACGGGCGTCGTCAGCACGATGTCGCCGATGGAGGAAAACCGCAGAATCAGAATCTTCATGTGAATTTTTACTTGGAAGCTTCAGGTAACACCGCCTGTCATCCTGAGCTTGCGAAGGACCTTATCACGTAAAAACGGCTTGTACTAATGTAATAAGGTCCTTCGCAAGCTCAGGATGACAGGCGGTGTTATCCGTACCAATCCAACCGTTCTTACCCAAACAGCGAATCCTGGAAATCCAGTGGCGGCTTGATTCCGGCTTTACGCCGGGCAAAGTACTCGGCGGCTTCTTCCACCGACTTCGTATTGAAGGTTGTGGCTTTGGTGAGGCCGCCCTTGCGGCCCATCAGCACGCCGTAGCGCATATCGGCGTAGCCGCTGGTGTGGTGGGCGTCGGGGTTGATGCTGAGCTGCACGCCCTGCTCCAACGCGTAATGCACCCAGCGCCAGTCGAGGTCGAGGCGCCAGGGGTTGGCGTTGATTTCGATGATGACGTTGTGCTTGGCGCAGGCGTCGATAATGGCCTTGTGGTCGAGCGGGTAGCCTTCGCGGCGCAGCAACAGCCGGCCGGTGGGGTGGCCGAGCATGGTGGTGTAGGGGTTTTCGATGGCCCGCAGCACCCGCGTCGTGGCTTTGCGCTCGTCCATTTTCAGGTTCGAGTGCACCGAGGCCACAATAAAGTCGAAGGTCTCGAGCACGGCCGGCGCATAATCCAGCCCACCATCCGAGAGAATATCCGACTCGATGCCCTTGAAAATGCGGAACGGCGCCAATTCCTGGTTTAGCTGGTCGATTTCCTGGTGCTGCTGGCGCACCCGCTCCACCGGCAGGCCGTTGGCGTAGTGGGCAGCCTGCGAGTGGTCGCAGATGCCCAGGTACTCGTAGCCGCCGTCGCGCAGGAAAGTGGCCATTTCGCGCAGGCTGTGGGTGCCGTCGGAGTAGGTGCTGTGGTTGTGCAGCGAGCCGCGCAGGTCGCCGGGCTCCAGCAGCTGAGGCAGCTTCTGCTGGCGGGCCAGCGGCAGCTCCCAGAGGCCTTCGCGCAGCTCGGGCTCGATGTACTGCAGGCCGGCACGCTGGTAAAGCTCGGTTTCGGTGGCGAACTGCTCGCGCTTCAGCCACTGGCGCAGGCTGGCCGGCTGGCCGGGCAGCAGTTCGTCGGTCAGGGCGCCGTTCAGGTGGGCGTCGGTGGCCGAAGTGAGCAGGAGCTGGTTGACGAACTCGGCGGGCGAAACCAGCCGCACTTCTACCTGCACGCCCGAGGCCGTGGCCGTACCGCGCCAGGCAAACGGGCCGCTGCGGCGCGGGTCGGCCGTAAGGCCGTCGAGGCCATTGAGCACCTGGCGGGCGGTAGCGGCATCGGTGGTGGCGGCCACCAGCAGCACGGTTTCGATGGTTTCGAGGCGGCGGCGCACTTCCCCGCTCACGGCCGCCTGCGCGGTGCCGGGCGCGGCTTCGAGGTGGGCCAGCAGCTCGTGGGCCAGCTCCTCGCCCTGCGGGTACAGCAGCTTGCCGCGGCTCTGGTCGGTAAAGTCGAGGGCGTCGAGGATGGACTGCTGGGTTTTCTGGCCGAAGCCCTTCAGCTTGCTGACCTCGTCGTTTTCGGCGGCCGCCCGCAGCTGGGTGCCGTCCTCAATGCCCAGGTCCTTCCACAGGCTGCGGATTTTTTTGGGGCCGATGCCTTTTATTTTCAGCAGCTCTACCACGCCGGGCGGGGTAGTGGCCAGCAGCCGGTCGAGCTCCTCGAACGAGCCGGTATCGAGCATTTCGGCCACTTTGGCGGCGGCGGTTTTGCTTAGGCCGGTGCGGTCGGGCAGGCCGGTACGCTCCACGTCGGCCACCGGGAAGCTCAGGGCCTCCAGGGCGCTGGCGGTGCCTTCGTAGGCCCTTATTTTAAACGGATTTTCGCCGTGCAGCTCCAGCAGCTGGGCGGCCAGGCGGAAGGCTCGGGTTAGGGCGCGGTTGTCCATGGCAGGCAAAGGTAGGGGGTGCAACGAAGTTAGACGGTTTATGGGCGCGGAAGTTGGCCGGCGGGCCGCCGCGTTGAGGCTCTTTTGCCAACCTGCCGGTGCTTTAACCTGTAAACTGTATAACTTTCCTCCTCACTCCTTTCTCACCTACTACTGCCTTCGCCATGCGTCTATTTACCCTCTTTGCGGCCTTAAGCGTACTCTTGCTGGCCGCTACCTGCAGGCCCGAGTCGCAGGACTCGCGCCTGCCCCCGAACCTGAAGCAGCTGGAAGGCACCTGGCTGCACGCCCACGAGGAAGACCAGGCCGACGTGCTCGTGTACCGGCCCAACACCTACGCCTTTCCGCCCTCGCGGGGCCGTACGGGCTTTGCCTTCGAGCGCAACGGCTTATTCACGCAGTACGACATTGCCCCCACCGATGGCCTCGAAGGCCACAAGGGCCGCTGGAAAGTGCAGAAAGACAATACCCTGCTCATCGACCTCGACGACCAGCCGGACTCCGGCTACGCGCTCGAAATTGTGTCGCTGGAAAACAACGTGCTCAAGGTGCGGCGCAAAGATTTATAGGCAACTGCAACCGCTCGGCGGGCCATTGGCTCTTGCTGGCAGGTGCTTTTGCCTGATTTCTTACCGCTCACTTTATGCGTTTTTCGCCCTATTTATTCGCAGCATCCCTCCTACTTGCGGCCGGTTGCAAAAAGTCGGAAGAACCGACACCAGACTATGTTTTTGGTAAAAGCTGGTACAACACGTATCAGCCGGGCGACGATGGGCACCTGATTTTCTCCACCACCAACCCCAACCTGCCCTGGTTCCACGATGGGTTCCGCCTCAACACCGATGGCAGCTTCCTGGAGTATGGCCTCAACCCCGTCGATAGCCCGGAAAGCCGGCCGGGCACCTGGCAGCGGGAAAGCAGCCAGAAGTACCGTATTACTTTCCACGACCCCTCCCGCAAGGGCTATCTGCTGCTCATCAGCAAACCAACAGCCACCCAGCTGCAGGCCCGCCGCGACAACTGATTCAGATGCTGTTCGTTAGCCAGCTATTCCCCCCTATCACTCCACCTTTTTAGTTTACTTCATTCGATGCGTATTTTCCTGCTGACAATGCTGGCTGCCGCCGCCCTGGCGCTGGATTCCTGCACGCCTACTGCCCCCGACGCCAACCCCGAAAAATCCGGGGCTGCCTCAACCGACGACGCCCTGCTGTTTGGCAAGATGTGGGTGAATTCCTACGAAGCCCGCCCCGACGAGACGCCCACTTACCGGCCCGCCGACTACACCTGGACCACCCCGCCCCAGCGCTACAATATGCCCTTCGAGGGCGGCGACGGGTTCCGGCTCGACGCCGACGGCAAGGGCGCCTACATTGCGCCCGGCATTGGCACCGGCCCCACCACGCATCCCCTCACCTGGCAGCGCGACGAGGCCGGCAAGTCCGTTTTTCGCCTCCACGTAACCGATGATTCGCGGCCCGACATGCGGCTGGAGATTGTGTCGGTGACGACCGACCGGCTGACGGCCCGCTACCTGCCCTAACCGGCCCGTCAGCCGCCGCTACCGGCTTACCGGCCCGGCTGCCCTTGGTGGGCGGCCGGGCCGTTTTGCGCTATGTTTGCGCCGAATCTCAACTACTTTTCATGAACTACTGGCTTGTTAAATCGGAACCCGCGGCGTACTCCTGGACCGAATTTGTGCGCGAAGGCGGCACCGACTGGACCCGTGTGCGCAACTTCCAGGCCCGCAACTTCCTGCGCCAGATGCAGCCCGCCGACCTGGTGCTGTTCTACCACAGCGTGAGCGACAAGCAGATAGTAGGCGTAGCCGAGGTAGCCACCGCCGCCGCGCCCGATGCCACCGCCCCCGCCGGTACCGACTGGGTGGCCGTGCGCCTGCAGCCGCGCCAGCCACTGCCTGCGCCTGTGTCGCTGGCCCGCATCAAGCAGGATGAGCGCCTGAGCCAGATTGCCCTGCTACGCCAGTCGCGCCTGTCGGTAATGCCGCTCAAAGCCGAGGAATTCGACGTGCTGCTGGAGCTGGGAGAGGTGAAATAGTGAGCTGGTGAGTTGCTGTTTCGGGGGCCTGATTGCTCCACTTGCGCCGGTAGGCCCCCGAAACATCAGTTCACTAGTTCACCGCTCCAGCGTGTGGAATTTGGCGGAGCCGGGCATCATCCGGGGGCTGTAGGTGTTAGGCAGAGCCCGGGCTTATGCGTAACTTACGGTAGCCCTTTTCCCCGAAAGCCTGGTGGTTCCCGCTATGAGATATGTACTACTGTTTTTTTGTCTGCTGAGTGCCACGCCGGGGCTGCTGGCCCAGAAGTCCAAGGCAGAAAAGCCCCCGTTTGAGCCCCGGCAACACCTGCGCACCGAGTTGCCGCTGGAGTATTTCAGTAGCGAGGTGCAGGTGCAGCCCCTGGCCGAAGACAGCAGCGTAGTGCTGCTCGTGGAAAAAGACGGGCGGCTGACAAGCAGGTCTGTCTACTACTTTCAGAAGCTTGATTACCAGTTGCAGCCCGGCCCGGCTAGGCCCTTGGAGGTGCCGCGCGGCTACGCGTTTCAGCGCATGTGCGCTGAGGGCACCGATGTATACGCCCTATTCAGCGGCCCCGTGGAGGGCACGCTCTGGCTGGCCGCTTTCGATACGCGCACCGGCGAGCTGGCCACCGGCGAGTTCAAAACCAAACGCGCCCGCCAGGTTCATGGCCTTACTGCCCTCGATGGCAACCTGTTTGCCACGGTGGAGGTCGACCAGCACCTGACGGTGCTGTTGTTAAATCCGCGCACGGCCCAGTTTCAGTTTTTACCCTCGGTTTACGAGCCGCTGCCCGCCCGCTTTACGCTGGTAGCCGACTCGACCACCCGGCGGGCCGAGCTGATTTTGAGCGAAAACAACGGCTTTAAGTCGCGCCTGCAGCTCAAGCAGCTCGACAACCAGGGGCAACTGCTGCACTCCGAGTTTGTGCAGGCCGGCTCCGAACGCGGCCTGCTCGATGCCCAACTCAGCTCCGGCGACAGTGCGGCCCGGGTGCTGGCCGGCACCTACACGCTGCGCGACTCGCGCTTTTCGCAGGGCCTGTTTGCAGCCGACCTCACGTCGGGCATCACGGTTACCGGCCAACGCCGCTCCCTGCGGTTCTACGACTTTCTCAATTTCAAGCACTTTTTCGACTTCATGAAGCCGGCCCAGATAGCGCGGCTGCGCCAGCGCCAGGCCAAGCTGCGGCAGATGTCGCGCCAGAAGCGCCACCGCTACCAGCTGCTCATGCACGACATGCTACCCACGCCCAATGGCTTCGTACTGGTAGCGGAGGTGTATTATGCCCGCTATAGCGGCGGCTATTCCAACTATGGCCTGCCCGGTGGCTATGGTTACGGCGGCCTGCCCTACGGCGGCTACGGGCTGGGAGGCTTCGGCTACCCCTCGCGCTACAACAGCGTCAATAGCAGCAGCCGGCCGGCCAATGGCTACCATTTCAGCCACGCTATCGTCTGCGGCTTCGACCGCCAAGGCAACCTTATGTGGGACAACGCTTTTCTGCTCGACGATATCAACCGTTATCAGCTGGAGGAAACCATTGTGCTGCGGCCGTTGGCTGATGGGCGGATGGTAATGGCTTATTTGAAAGACGATAAGCTGTACTACAAGCTGGTTGACCAAACCAAGCCGTCGCCCAACGACTGGCAGGTGCGCCTGCGCACCACCCCGCCCGCCGCTGCGGCCGCCACCAATACTGACGGCACGGGCGAGAAAGTCCTTAACACCAATCAGGAACACCTTCTGCCCTGGTATGGAAGCCATTTTCTGGCCGTCGGCTACCAAATCATCCGCCCCGAACACGGGCCGGTACGCGACGTTTTCTTCCTCAACGGTCTGGCCTTTTAAGCAGATTACAGGGGCATAGATTGTAGGGCGTAGCTATTAAACAGTGAAGCTGTTTAGAAAGTCAAAAATTCTGTCATCCTGAGCGCAGCGAAGGACCTTACCATGGCGGCACAATGGCGGCTCAGTCGTGATAAGGTCCTTCGCTGCGCTCAGGATGACACACTCGTAAAAAAGACGACTTTGTAAACAGCTTCAGTAGCTACGCCCTACAACCTACGTCCCCGAAATCTGTTCAGAATCCGCCGCTGGTTACGTTGGGCAGCACTTTGCTCAGCTCGGCAACCTGCGCGCGGGTAAAGCTGCCGCTGATAGCCATCAGCACAAATGAGCCGGTGTTTTTCTCGCCGCCTATGGCCACCAACTCCGTTACCCGGTCGCCCTGTTCGCGCACCGAGTAGCGCATCTGGTTCGGAATGTCGGGGTCGGTATTAGTTATGGGCAGGGGCGTATACCGCTCACTGGCCAACAGGCCGGCCACTTCCTTATCCAGCCCTTCTACCATCAGTTGCTGGGCGCTGTTGCTGGTGGGCGTGAACGTGAGGACCTTGGCGCTTCGGATGGAAGTGAGGGCCTGGCTCAGGTCGGAGTTGCCGCCAAGCTTGCCCAGGCGGCCCAGCAAAAACCGGGTGGTGAGGCCGGCATTCCAGTCGGTGGCCTTAAAGCCGGAGCGGTTTTCATACTTGTTGAAAAACTGGGCAACCGTGCGGGCCGGCGTACCCGGGCCACTGGCCCGGCAGCCTGCCAGCCACAACAGCGCAAAGGCCAGCAGTAATGGAGCGAAACGAACTTTCATAAGCATCTATATCAGCAAGGGAAAACAATACGGTATTGCTGCTTTACGCAATACCGGGCCGGCTGTTGGGCCACTGGGCACGCACAGGCACGAAGTACGCGCAATACGGCAACAAAAAAGCGGCGTACCCAAGGGGTACGCCGCTTTTTACATTGCTTCCGATGACTTACATCTGGGGAGCATTCGGGATGAAGAATTCAAATTTGAATTCTACCCGACGGTTCTTAGCCATATTGGCGGCCGAGGTGTTCGGAGCAGCAGGAGCCGACTCACCTTTACCTTCCGTCACGATACGAGCGGGGTCGAGAGCCTTGCCAGTGAAGTAACGCTTCACCGAACCGGCACGACGCTCCGACAGACCCTGGTTGTACTCATCGGTACCGCGCGAATCGGCGTGGCCGATTACCCGGATGCTGTACTCGGGGTTGTCTTTGAGGGCCTGTACCATCTTATCGAGAGTACCGTACGAGGTGCGCTTGATAACCGTGCTGTTCGTCTCGAAGCGAATTGGCTGCTCCAGCTTGCGCAGGGCGGGGTTCACTTCCATTGGGCAGCCATTGGCATCAACGCGGGTGCCGGCCGGGGTGTTGGGGCACTTGTCGAGGTTGTCAGCAACACCGTCGCCGTCAGCGTCCATCACCATGGGGCAACCGGTAGCATCTACCTGGGTACCGGCCGGGGTGTCGGGGCACTTGTCGTTTTTGTCGGCTACGCCGTCACCATCCGCATCAGGGCAACCGCGCAGAGCGGGCAGGCCAGCCTGGTCGGGGCACTCATCGTCTTTGTCAGCCACGCCGTCGTTGTCACGGTCGGGGCAGCCCATCATGGCAGCCGTACCGGCTTCCGTTGGGCACTGGTCCTGGTAATCCGGAACGCCATCCTTGTCGCCGTCGAGCGGGCAACCGTTTTCGTCCACGGCTACGCCAGCGGGGGTGTCGGGGCACTTATCCTTGCGGTCCGATACACCGTCGCCATCCGTATCCTTGGCTTTGCCCAGGTTGAAGCTCAGGCCCAGCTTGTGCTGCAGGTACCGGTCGTTTTTCTTGCCCTCGTTGGTAATACCATCCACCTGGTCGGTGAGCGGGTAGTGCTGGCCGGTCTGGATGAACAGGCCTACCGACTCGGAGAAGTTGAACTTGATACCGGCAGCAGCCGAAATATCGAACGCGTATACGTCTGAGTTGCCGACAACCTTGTCGTTGATATCGTAAAGGTCGGGGCTGGCGAAGAATACGCCGGGCTGTACCACCAGGTAAGGCGCGATAAACGCGTCCTCCTTCAGTGCCCAGCCGTTGTTGAGCTTCAGCTTGATCGGAACGCCCACGTTTACCACGTTGGCATCAAAGCGCCGGATGGGGAACTGAATGTTCTTTGGATAGTCGGCCGAGAACTTCATGTCGCCGTAGCTCAAGTCCAGACCGATGTCGAGGCCCGGAGCGATATAGCGGCTCACCGTCAGACCAAGGCCGTACTCTACTTTGTCGTGCTTGAACCACTCCGACCCCAGGTCGCCGTGGTACTGCAGCCAGTTGTAGTAAACGCTGATGTTGGTTTTACGATCCGATGTCTGCGCTAGCGCATCGGGTGCCAACGACAACATCGCGAGACCACAGGCCGCGATGGAGGTTAGGATTTTTTTCATAAGAAAAGAGGTTTGAGAAAGCAAAGGTATCTTTTCCGGCCGTTGAACCGCGCCGGCGGCTGCGCGCCTTACTATGGTGCCTATACCGTTCAGCGCAAAATTAGGTTGCTCTAATATGTCTTTAATTTTGCGGTCGGCGGCGGCTGAAAACCAGCTATGATGCACCGGATCAGACATATCGAGCACTTTCTAAGCTGCCGCATGCGCCGTAATTTGCCGGTAATCCCCATTGCGGACCAGCCTTTGAAAACCGTCTTAATTTTTTTTTAAGCGAGTCGAATTCAGACCACAAAAAAGGGCTGGCGGCCGTTTTCGAGAACAAAAACAGCCGCCAGCCCCAACCCGGCTACGAGTTACCGGTAAGCTACCCGAACAGCCCGCGCTTAGCGGCGCATCAGCCGCTCAATGTCGTCGGCTTCGAGCGGAATATTCTTCATCAAATCGTCGTTGCCGGTTTTGGTAATGAGAATATCGTTTTCGAGGCGGATGCCCAGGCCCTCGGCCGGGATGTAGATGCCCGGCTCGCAGGTGTACACCATGCCCGGCTCGAAAGTGCGGTATTTAAAACCTACATCGTGCACATCGAGGCCCAGGTAGTGGCTGGTGCCGTGCATGAAGTATTGCTTATAAAGCGGCGCGGCGGGGTCCTGGTTTTTTACATCCGAAGCACTGAGCAAGTCGAGGCCAATGAGCTCCTGCTCCATATCGCGGCCCACGGCGGCGTGGTAGTCCTCGATGTTGCCGCCCGGCACGAGGCGCGCCGTAGCCAGTTTCATCACCCGCAATACCGCCTCATACACAGCCCGCTGGCGCTTGGTGAAGGTGCCGCTGATGGGAATGGAGCGCGACATATCGGCCGCGTAGTTGCCATACTCGGCCCCGAAATCGAGCAGCATCACGTCGCCGGCCTGGCACTCGCGGTCGTTGCTGACGTAGTGCAGGATGCAGGCGCTGGGCCCCGAGGCAATAATGGAGCCGTAGGCCGGCCCGCGCGAGCCGTTACGCAGGAACTCGTGGAAGATTTCGGCCTCCACTTCGTATTCCATTACGCCGGGCTTCGTGAAAGCCAGTACCCGCCGGAAAGCCGCCTCGGTGAGGTCGGCAGCCTTTTGCATGAGCCGGATTTCCTCGGGACTTTTGATGGCCCGCAACTGGTCGAGCAGGCGGGCGGCGCGGCGGTACTGGTGCAGCGGGTAGGCGGCCTGCAGGCGCTTAATGAAGCGGGCGTTGCGGGTTTCGACTGCCACGGCGGCCCGGATGTGCTCGTTGGCGGGCAGGTACACGTTATCGGCCTCGTTCATGAGGGCCGGCAGCACCGAATCGAATGAATCGAGCCACATAATGGTGCGCACGCCGGTTTGCTCGCGGGCCTGCTCCTTGGTCAGCTTGTAGCCTTCCCAGATGAGGATTTCGGGGCTGGTTTCCTTTAAAAACAGGATTTCGCGGTGCTGGGGCAGCGTGGCGTCGGGGCAGATAACGAGGATGCTTTCCTCCTGATCAACGCCGCTCAGGTAGAACAAGTCGTTGTTCTGGCGGAAGGGCATAGTGCCGTCGGCGTTGGTGGGCATGATATCGTTGGCCTGGAAGATGGCCAGCGAGTTGGGCGGCAGCAGCTCGCGGAAGCGGCGGCGGTTTTCAAGGAACAAATCGGGCGAAATAGGACCGTAGCGCATGGTAGCGGGAATGAGGTAGGATTGTGTGGGCGCTTACATGCAGCCCGTTGCAAGGTACAACGTTCCAAATAGCAGCTATGGTTACCTTTCGCCACCTTCTAAGCTATATCTTGGGCCTTATGCTTGCCAGATGAATCCTTTCCTCAAACTGCAACTACGGTGGCTACTCCGGTGGCTGGGATGGCTGCTGCTTAGGCTAGCTGGGGCATTCGTCTGTTTGGTATTAGCTGGTTGGTGCCTGTATTCCATGCAAATAACTGGGTTTCCCCTAGCGACAATCTGGGCGCTGGCGATACTGCCTGCTCTGAGCGGGATACCCATTTTTCTGCACGCCATTCTGGACTGGCGGTGGCTGCTACGGCTGTCTCAACTACTGTTGGGGTTGGAAATTCTGTTTTTGGGATGGATGTATCGCATCTTGTTGGCACTTAGCGGGCTCAGCGACCATAGTAGCTTGTTGGCCTACTTGCTAATGATTGTGCTACCAGGGGCGCTACTGTTGGCCTTATTACGAGCCATTTGGAAGCTCCATGTCGCGCTCCGAAAAGCCCCGGCCACCGTTGCAACTGCCGAGTAAGGCTCCAGACCCTGACCAGTATCTTTGCCGGCTCACGCCCTCCGCCATGCCCGCCCCCACTCCGCCGCCTGCCGTCCTACTCATCCAGACCGCCTTTATCGGCGACGTGATTCTGGCCACGGCCCTGCTGGAGTACCTGCACCGCACCGAACCCGCCACGCCGGTCGATTTTCTGGTGCGCCGGGGCAACGAGGGGCTGCTGAAGGGCCACCCGCACGTGCGGCAGGTGTTGGTCTGGGATAAAAAGCAGGACAAGTACCAAGGCCTGCTGGAGCTGTTGAAGCAAATCCGGCGCACCAGCTACGGCCGCGTGGTTACGTTGCAGCGCTTCGCGAGCACCGGTTTGCTCACGGCCTTTTCGGGGGCTCCCGAGCGGGTAGGCTTCGATAAGAACCCGCTGGCCCGGTTTTTCACCCGCACTGCCCCGCACGTGCTCGAAGCCGGCGTACACGAGGTAACGCGCAACCTACACCTGCTGACCCCCGACTACCGCGGCCCGGTGGTGCCACCCCGCCTCTACCCTTCCGCGGCCGATGAGCAGGCGGCAGCCGAAGCGGTGGCGGCGGCCGGGGGTGGGCCTTATATCTGCCTTGCACCGACTTCGGTGTGGTTTACCAAGCAGTTTCCGGAGGCCCAGTGGCAGAAGCTGCTGGCCGCGCTGCCGCCCGAGTACACAGTGTTCCTGCTCGGCGGGCCGCCCGATACCGAGGCCTGCCAGCGGCTACTGGTGCAGAGCGGCCGGCCGGGGCTGGTAAATCTGTCGGGCCGCCTCTCGCTGCTGGCCTCGGCGGTGCTCATGCGCGGGGCGGTGCTCAACTACGTCAACGATTCGGCCCCCATGCACCTGTGCTCGGCCGTGGGCGCGCCGGTATGCGCGGTGTACTGCTCCACGGTGCCGGCCTTCGGCTTCGGGCCGCTGAGTCCGTTTTCGCGCATCGTAGAAATCGAGGAGCCTCTGCCTTGCCGCCCCTGCGGCCTGCACGGCCACGCCGCATGCCCCTTGGGCCACTTCCGCTGTGCCCACGACATCCGGACGGAGCAGCTGCTGGCGGTGTTGGGAGAGGCAGTGAAAGAACTGTCATTCTGAGCGGAGCGGAGCGTAGTCGAAGAATCTCTACCACAATGCTACTCCTGACGCCTGCAACGAAGTGGTAGAGATTCTTCGCTCCGCTCAGAATGACGGCCTGTTTACCTATTTCACCATCTCACCTCAACGTATCTTTGCAACCTACCACGCGCTGGCGTGGTTATACCAGGCCGGGACAGGGAGTAACTTATACAAAGTCCGAGTCTCCCGGCACTCTAAGCTTCCCAGACCCTACGAAATGACTGATTACGACCTGTACGAGTTGCCCAACGGAATCCGGGTGCTGCATAAGCAGGTTCCGCACACCAAAATTGCCCACTGCGGCTTTCTGCTCGATATTGGCTCGCGCGACGAAAAGCCCCACCAGCTCGGGCTGGCGCACTTCTGGGAGCACATGGCCTTCAAGGGCACCCACAAGCGCAAGAGCTTCCACATCCTCAACCGCCTCGAAACGGTGGGCGGCGAGCTGAACGCCTATACTACTAAGGAGAAGATTTGCTTCTACGCCTCGCTGCTGAGCACCCACTTCGAGCGGGCCTTCGAGCTGCTGACCGACCTCACGTTTAACTCCACTTTCCCCGAAAAGGAAATTGAGAAGGAGCGCGGCGTGATTCTGGAGGAAATGGCCATGTACCATGACGCGCCCGAAGACGCCATTATCGACGACTTCGACGACGTGGTATTTGCCCGCCACACGCTGGGCCACAACATCCTCGGAACCCGCGAAAGCGTGTCGGGCTTTCAGCAGGCCGATTTTCACCAGTTCCTGGCCGACAACGTGCGCACCGACCGGGTGGTATTCAGCTCGGTAAGCAATCTGCCTTTCAAGGAGGTGAAGCGTCTGGCCGATAAGTACCTGGCCCCGCTACCGGCCCGGCTGGGGGCGCGGCCCCGGCTGGGGTTCAGCGGCTACCAGCGCTTGGAGCGGCTGGAGCGCAAACCCATCACGCAGGCCCACTGCCTCATCGGCGGGCCCGCCTACGCGTTGCACGATGAGCGACGGATTCCGTTCTTTTTGCTCAGCAACCTGCTCGGCGGCCCCGGCATGAACTCGCGCCTTAACCTGGGCGTGCGCGAAAAGTACGGCCTCGTGTACACCATCGACGCCACTTACTCGCCCTACACCGACACGGGCCTGTTCGGCATTTATTTCGGCACCGAGAAAAAGCAGGTAAACCGCACCGTTTCGCTGGTGCAGAAGGAGCTCAAGCGCCTGCGTGAGCAAACCCTGGGCACCTCGCAGCTACACACGGCCAAAGAGCAGCTGATGGGCCAGCTGGCCATGGCCGAAGAAAGCAACAGCGGCCTGATGCAGCTGCTGGCCAAAAGCACCCTCGACCTGGGCCGCGTGGAAGCCATCAACGAAATCTTCGACCGCATCCGCCGCATAACGGCCCCCGAGCTGCTGGAAATGGCCAACGAAATCCTCACCGACGACAACCTGAGCGTACTTCAATACGTGCCGGAGTAGTTGAGATGGTGAGTTGACGTTTCAGGGGCCTGATTGCGCCACTTGCACAAGCTGCCCCTACCACGCCGACAGGACCAGCGGACCGTCAACTCACCATTTCACCAAATCACCATCTCACCGCATGCCCCACTTCGGCCACGTTAGCTACTACCGGCCGGGCGATGTGCTGGATAACCGGCTGGCACTAAGCCGGGCGGGGCTGCACCGGCCCACCCGCACGGGTGTGAGCGGCTCAGCCCAAGAAGGCGCGGAATCCATCATTCTGGCCGACCAGTACGCCGACGACGACTTCCGGGAGGATGATCTGACGTACTCGGGCAGCGGCGGCCGCGACCCGCGCACCGGCCGGCAAACGGCCCACCAGGAGATGAGCGGTCGGAATCTGTACCTCAACAAAAGCCTCGAAACCGGCCGCCCGGTGCGGGTTTTTCGGCGGATTACGGTTGGTTCGGGCCACGGCTACCGCTACGAAGGGTTGTACCGGGTGGTGGCAGCGGTGTATGAGGCCGGCAAAGCGGGCTTTCTGGTCTGGAAGTTTCGCTTGGTGCCCGAGTAATAAGGAAGAGTTGCTTGGCTTTTGTACCGCATGCTAGTAGGTTTGCCGTGGGCCAACTACCGTACTGGTCTTCCGCTCACTCCACTCCGATTCTCTGATGCCTACTCGTCCGGTGCCTCTTCATCTTGGCTCAGTTGCGGGCATCGAGCCAGGGCACGAGTTTTTGAACCGGCTGGACGTGAAAGCCGCGGGGCTGCACCGGGACTCTGTTAAGGGCATTGCCAGCCTCAAAGGCAACCCGGCGGAGGCTATTGTGCTGTCGGGCGGCTACGAGGACGACCTGGATTTGGGCTCGGTGATACTATACACCGGCGAGGGCGGCAACCAGGAGGGCCGGCAGGTGGCCGACCAACAGTTGCAGGGCGGCAACCTAGCCCTGCAGCTCAGCTTCGAGCAGCAAACGCCGGTGCGCGTTATTCGGAAGGTATGGCAGGGTAAAACTCCCTTTTACCAGTACGCCGGGCTGTATCTGGTTACCCGTTCAGCGGCGCAAATGGGGCGCTCGGGTCATCTCATCTGGCAGTTTCGGCTGGAAATGATAGCGGCAGAAAGCGCATTAGATTCGGCAACGACACTGGTGCAGGAGCCAGCGGTGGCGTATGAGCCAACGCCGCGCCAACTGGCCTTAACCAACCGATTAGTGCGCGATACGCGCCTGATGCGGATCGTGAAGGAACTCTACGATTTCAGCTGCCAGGTGTGCGCGGCCCGGTTGCCTACGCCCTCCGGGCCCTACGCCGAAGCGGCCCACATTCGGGGCCTAGGCGGCCCGCACCACGGGCCCGACAAGCTCGACAATCTGCTGTGCCTGTGCCCAAACCACCACCTAACTTTCGACCGGGGCAGTTGGTCGGTGAACGATGATGGGACGTTGCGAGGCCAGCCGGGCCGCCTGACCCTGGCTCCGGCCCACGAGGTCAACCCGCTGCACCTGCATTACCACCGCCGCCGCATCTACCAGCCGCACTCGGCGCCTACCTTGTTCTAACGCATCTTATGTACTCCCCCGACGACGCCCAGCGCTACGCCGACGACCACACCAGCCCCGAAAGCGCGCTGCTCGCCCGCCTCAACCGCGAAACCCACGTGCAGGTGCTGCACGCCCGCATGTTGTCGGGGCACGCGCAGGGGCGGCTTTTGAGCATGCTGAGCCATATGGTGCAGCCGCGGCGGGTACTGGAGCTGGGCACCTTCACCGGCTACTCGGCCCTGTGCCTGGCCGAAGGGCTGACTCCGGACGGACTGTTGCACACCGTGGAGCAGAACCCTGAGCTGGCGGGCCGTATCGGGCGCTACGTGGCCGAGGCGGGCCTGGAAGACCGGATTCAGCTGCACATCGGCGACGCCCGGCAGCTGGTGCCCGCGCTGGCCGAAACCTGGGATTTAGTGTTCATCGACGCCGACAAAATTAACAACGACACCTACTATGAACTGGTGCTGCCCCAAGTGCGGCCAGGGGGCTTTTTGCTGATTGACAACGTATTGTGGAATGGCAAGGTATTGCCATTCCACGCCGTGAAGTCCGCCGACAAGGACACGCACGCCGTGCGGGCCTTCAATGCGAAAGTGCAGGCCGACGTGCGGGTGGAAAACGTGCTGTTGCCCCTGCGCGACGGCTTGCTGCTGGTGCGCAAGCTCTAAAGAGACAGCAGTTTCAAACAGCACGTCATTATTAAAATAAATATATGCTACCATTAAACGCTGGCGGATTTTTAGTGTCTGTGCTGGCTAACACCCTATCCGCTTTACCCGATGACAGTACGTTTCCTCTTTTGCCTGCTGCTGTTTACCTCTTTGCTGACTACCGCCCGGGCCCAGACGACCGTCAGCGGCCGCGTGGTTGATGCCCTGGACCAGTCGGCGCTGCTGGGGGCCAACGTGGTGCTACTGCAGCTACCCGACTCGGTGCGGCGGGGGGCAGCCGTGGAGCCCAACGGCACGTTTGTGGTGCCGGGTGTACCGGCGGGGCGCTACCGGCTCACGGTATCGTTTCTGGGTTATCAGGACCTTCAGCGGGTTGTAGAAGTGGGCAGCGCCCCGCTGAACCTGGGCGCGCTGACGTTGCAGGCCGGGGGCGTGACGCTGAAGGGCGTGGAAGTGGTAGGCCAGGCCGCCGCGGCCGTGCAGAAGGGCGACACGGCCCAGTTCAATGCTGGCTCGTTTAAAACCAACCCCGATGCCAGCGCCGGCGACCTGATTCGCAAGATGCCCGGCGTGACCGTGGACCCTACCACCGGCAAGGTGCAGGCCCAGGGCGAGCAGGTGCAGCGGGTGCTGGTAGACGGCAAGGAGTTTTTCGGCAACGACCCCGACGCGGTGCTCAAGAACCTGCCGGCCGAGGTAATCGACAAGATTCAGGTGTACGACCGGGCTTCTGACCAAAGCCAGTTTACGGGCTTCGACGACGGCAACCAGCAGAAAACCATCAACATCATCACCAAGCCGCAATTCCGCAACGGCAAGTTCGGGCGGGTGGTGGCCGGCTACGGGCCGCTTGATGACCGGTACCGGCTAAGCGGCAACCTGAACAGCTTCCAGGGCAAGCGTCGGCTGAGCGTGGTGGCGCAGAGCAATAATATCAACGAGCAGAATTTCGGCACCGACGACCTGTTAGGCGTCATCGGCTCCTCGGCCCAGGGTGGCGGCGGGCGCGGCGGCCGGGGCGGCGGGCGCGGCGGCCAGGGCGGGGGCGGCAACAACTCGGGCGACTTTCTGGTGAACCAGCAGGGCGGCATCAGCAAAACCCACGCAATAGGCCTAAACTACTCCGACACCTGGGGCACGAAAACCACTGTGCAGGGCAGCTACTTTTTCAACCTGAGCGACAACACCAGCGCCACCAGCCTGCTGCGCCGCTACGTGCCCACCACCGACCAGCCCCAGGATCTGCGCTACGCCGAAGACTCGCGTGCCAGCAGTCGCAACCTCAACAACCGCTTCAACCTGCGCCTCGACCACAAATTCGACTCGCTGAACTCGCTACTGTGGCGACCCAGCTTCTCGATGCAGCGCAACACGGGCAATAGCCTGCTCGACGGCAACACGTTTGTAGCCGCCGCCGATGCGGCCAACGCCACCACGCCCCAGGGAGCCAACGCCAGCTCCTACCGCTCGGCCCTCACCGGCATCACGGGCAGCAGCCAGCTGCTGTACCGCCGCCGCTTTGCCCGGCGGGGCCGCACGTTTGCGGCGGGTTTCAACGCCGGCTACAACGATAATCGGGGCGACAACAACCTGCTGTCGAGCACTACTTTCTACCGCCAGCAGCAGCCGGTAACCAGCACGCTCAACCAGTTTTCGGAGCTGACCCAGACCGGCTGGAACTGGCGCGGCAGCCTCGACTACACCGAGCCGCTGGGCCAGCACGGGGCCGTGCAGGCCGAGTACGATATTGCCTACACGCCCAACAAATCGGACAAGCGCACCTACGATTTTGTGCCCGGCGAGCAGCAGTACAGCCTCCTCAACGACACGCTCAGCTCGGTATTTCAGAGCAACTACCTCACAAATTCGGGGGGCCTTACGTACCGCTACCAAAACAAGGACCTGCAGTGGTCGGTGGGCGCGGAGCTGCAGAACGCCCGCCTGCAGAGCGACCAGGAATTCCCCCGGCTTGCCGAAACCCGCCGCTCTTTCCTTAACCTGCTGCCCAATGCCCAGGTGCGCTACAATTTCTCGAAGCAGCAGAACCTGCGCCTCAACTACCGCACCAGCACCAACGCCCCCTCGGTGGGCCAGCTGCAGGAAGTGGTGAACAACTCCAACCCGCTGCAGCTGACCACAGGCAACCCTAACCTGCGCCAGGAAACCCGCCAGAACCTGTTTGTGCGCTACTCGTCGGCGGTGCCCGAGAAGTCGCGCTCCTTCTTCGCGTTCCTGGGCGGCAGCTACGTCAACAACTACATCACCAACAACACGATTTACGCCAGCGGCGCCCCACTGACCGTAGACGGCATCGTTATTCCGGCCGGCGGCCAGCTCACGCGGCCTGTCAACTTAAGCCAGCAGTACTCGGTGCGCAGCTTCGCTAACTACAGCCAGCCGCTGGCCTTTATCAAGTCGAACCTGAGCGTGAATGCCGGCGCCAACTACGCCCAGACGCCAGGCCTGGTGTTCGGGGAGCTCAACTACAATCGCACGCCTTCGGCCAACCTGGGCCTGGCGCTGAGCAGCAACATCAGCCCCGAGGTCGACTTTACGCTCTCATCGAACTCCAGCCAGAACTGGGTGCGCAACAGCCTGCAGCAACAGCTCAACAGCCGCTATTTCCGCCAGAACACCAGCCTGCGCTTAAGCTGGATTATCAGCAAAGGCATCACGCTCAAGTCCGATGTTAACCACCAGTTGTACTCGGGTCTGGCGGCGGGCTTCAACCAGAATTTCGTGCTTTGGAATGCCTCGCTGGGCAAGAAAATATTTGCCAGTCAGCGGGGAGAAATTCAGGTATTCGCCTTCGATCTGCTGGGTCAGAACAACAGCATCCAACGCAACATTGCCGCCGCCTACACCGAAGACGTGCGCACCAATATTCTGCAGCGCTACTTCCTGCTGAGCTTCACCTACAACATCCGCAGCTTCGGCAGCGGCGCCGGCGCGGCACCCGAGCGCGAAGGCCGCGACAACAACAACGACGGCCCGCGCCCCGGCGGTGGCCGGCCGGGAGGCGGGGGCTTTAGTGGGCCCGGGGGCGGCGGAATGTAAGGACATTGGCTATTAAAACCTCGTTCCGAGCGCAGTCGAGGCATCTTGCGTACTGGCGTTGCAATAGTAGCCCTAACATCAGCCCACAAGCTTCCTCGGCTGTGCTCGGAATGACGAGCGGCTTTACCGCTTCCAGCCAGCTTGCCGCTGAACCCGCCAAACAGAAGGCCCGCTCCAGATTGGAGCGGGCCTTCTGTTTGGCGGGTTCAGCGCCCGAAACGTTACTCCAGGTTCCACTTCACTGACTAGCTACCAACTACGCAGCGCACCAAATCCTCTCCGGAGAGAATGGAAATAATGGATCTGTGCTGTTGCAGAAGCCGCGTAAACCGACCGTCATGTTAACTGCACCTGCATGTCATACGGCAGCATCCCCTGCCTGTCGTTCAGCCCTGCAACGGTCGGTGAGCCGTGCTCGGATTGGGGTATATCGTGAACGGCTGAGCGATGTAGGCCTCCGGCTACCTGTTTCCGGAGGATCCTGAAACCCAGTACCCGCCCAGGCTACTCGGAATGCCCAAACAGATAAGCTACCGATACCTGTGCTACCCGATTGTAATAGCTGGGCGTAATAAACCCGGCCCCAACCCCTTCCTCATACCGGGGGCCAACGTCACGCAGTCCGTAGCTGTAGCTCAGCTGCAGTAGTAGCTGCTCGTAGCAGTAGCCAACTCCGGCTTGCAGGCCGGCATCAATCCGTTGGGAGTAGGAATGAATGGAATAAGGATCAGTAGCCCGCCCCGGCTTAAGCTTTATGGTGGCTTGGCGCGCATCACTCGTTCCACTCATCGCGTCCTCATAGTATGTGTCAAGTTCGGCTTTTCCCCGAAGCAGCAACCCGACATAGCCACCGGCAAACACCTGAAGGCCTTGTCCGTCGGCACGAAAGGCATAGGCCACCTGCACGGGTAGATTCAGGTAATTCAGGCGGTAGTCGTTTTTCTGGCGGGTGTACAGACTTTGGGGTGAGGTGTACTCATCATCTATGCGAAACCCTTTCTGCTGGTAAAGTGCCGCTACCTGTAGGGCCAGGTGCTGGCGCTGGACGTTTACCAGTGCGCCAATTGCGCCTCCGGTTCGATAGTGGGTCGTAAAGGTGTGGTCGTACTCATAAGGCGCCGTGCTGGTGTTGAACCCGATAACGGGCCCCGCGCTGATACTGGTTTGGCCCTGCGCATAACCAACGGAACCGAGTAGGAATAAGGGAATAAATAGATGTTTCATGGTGCAAAGCTAGAGATACTGCCCCGCTCATTTGAGTCAATATACGGGCCGCCGAGTGATGGAAAGGTAACCCCTTGCTGACCTGATCGGAAACGTTTGAAAAAAATCGGTGCAGCAACCGAAACGCCATAAAAGGGGTCGGTATTCGGGCTGCTTGCGTCGCTGGCCGGGTTTGCGCGGCAACTGATCCGGGCGCGAACCACTGCCCGCTTACCGCCCTTTGCTACGCGGTAGAATTCCGTCATTCTCTTGGATTCGCGAGTCCCAGCACGGAACGCACCCGATTTTTCCTCTACTTTGTAGGCTGACGGGGCCGGCCAGCGGGGCTGGCGCAGTGGCTCCGCGTATTGCCTGCTTTGTATGAAACGACTTTATCTGCTGCTCCTGCTGCTGGTTCCGCTGCTCGGAGTGGCCCAAACCGTGCCTGTACCGGCCAACCTTACGCTGGGCAACCTGCGCCTGCGCCTTACCCCCGGCGGCCAGGCGGCCGTGCAACAGAAGGTGGACGCGCTGCGCCGTCATCCCGCCTCTTTCCAGGCCCGGGTAGTGCTGGCCGATGCTTACTTTCCGCTCATCGACCGGGTTTTTCAGCAGGAAGGGCTGCCGCTGGATTTCCGCTACCTAGCCATCCATGAAAGCGGCTTGCAGGGCAATGCCCAGAGCATCAGCGACGCCGTGGGCTACTGGCAGTTCAAGCGCGAGGCAGCCCTGGATTTTGGGCTGCTGATGAACGAGTCGGTGGATGAGCGCAAGCATATTGTGGCCTCGTCGAAGGCGGCGGCCCAGTACCTGCTGCGCAACAACAAAACGTTTCATAACTGGATTAACTCCCTCATCAGCTACAACCTGGGCCTGACCGGGGCCAAGCCCTACACCCTGCCCACCGACTACGATGCCACCGAAATGGAGATTTCGGAGCGCACCAACGGCTACGTACTCACGTTTCTGGCCCACAAGGTGGCTTTTGAGCCCGCGCTGAACCTGAATCCGCGGCCGCCGCTGCTGTTTCAGGAGTTTCCGGCGCCGGCCGGGCAGCCCCTGAGCCTGCTGGCCACCAGCCTGCGCCAGGACCCTGAGGAGCTGGCCAAGCACAACCGCTGGCTGCTGGCCCCCACCGTGCCCACCGACCGCGCCTACACCGTGCTGGTACCCATCTCCGACCCCGCCCAGCTGACGCTGCTGGCGGCCCAGCAAAAAACGGCCGCCGCCACCCAGCTACTCAACCCACCCACCGCCGACCCCGAAAACGCTGCCCTGGTGCGCGTAAACGGCCTGCGGGCCCTAATTGCGCTGCCCGGCGACACCAAGGAAACCCTGGCCCGCCGCGGCAGCCTCAAGCTGCGGCGCTTCCTCAAGTACAACGACCTGTTTGCCTTCGACCAGATTGTGCCCGGCCAGCCCTATTTCCTGCAGAAGAAGCGCGACAAGGCGGCCGTGGAGTACCACGTAGCTTTGCCCGGCGAAAGCGTGCTAACCGTGTCGCAGAAGTACGGGCTGCGGGCCAAGGCCATCTGGCAGAAAAACCGGATGGCTCGCAACGAGGAGCTACGCCCCGGCCGGGTACTGTGGTTGCAGCACACGCGCCCCAAAACCACGCCCATCGAGTACGTCGATAGCCAGAACCGCGCCGCGCTGGCCGCCTTCGAGCAGCCCGTATCCAGCACTCCGGCCCCGCTACCGGCCCCTAGGAAGCGCACCACCAACGACCCGGAGCCCTACCGCGGCAGCACCGCCCGCGCCAACCGGACGCTGGGAGATGCCGCAGAAGCTAATTCGGCAGCCAACGAGACCGACGCCCAGATGGAGGATGTAAACGAGTCGCCGACCGCGGCGGCTCCGGTTCCCGCTACTCCAGCCGCCGCGCCGGCAAAACCGATTCCGGCTCCGAGTCCGGCTCCAGCTCCGGCCGCGGCTCCGGTAGCCGCCGCCACGCCGGCTTCGTCGCTACCGCCGCGGCGGCCGCTGCCGGCCTCGCGCCCCGTCGCCGACGAGCCCCGTAGTGGAGCACCCGCTGCTCCGGCCGATATGGAAGCTTCGCGAACTGCTCCGCCGGTTTGGCGGCCCGCACCCGCGACGGCCCCGGTTGCTACGCCGGCTCCCCGGCCCGCCACACCCGCCCCGGCTGCCACCCCGCCACCGGCTCCGGCCCCTACTGCGGTAACTCCAGCGGCACCTGCCCCGGCACCATCTCCGGCCCCGGCACCCTCTCCGGCCCCGGAAGCTGCTGCCGTGCCCGCCGCCGGACCACCTACCATCGTGGAGCCGGTACCGGCCAGCGGCCTGCATACCGTGGAACCCAAGGAAAACCTGTACTCGGTGGCCCGCCGCTTCAAGCTGCGCCCGGCCGATATCATCGCCTGGAATGAACTGCCGGCTAATCCGTCGCTGAAAATCGGGCAGGTGCTGCGCGTGGCGGCTCCGGCTGCTACTGCTGCACCGGCTGCCACACAGGCTTCGGCTGCGCCAGCCGTTGCTCCGCCCGCTACCGTGCGCTACACGGTGCAGCCGGGCGAAACGCTCTACGCCATTTCGCGCCGCTACGGCGTTACCATCAACCAGCTGATGGAGTGGAATGGCAAACCCGATTTCGCCGTGAAGCCCGGCGAGGTGCTGGTCGTGACGGCTCCGGCCCAGCAGTCCAAATAGCAGCCAAACGGGCCTACTCCTCAGCCCCGGCAGAACAGCATGACCGATCTACCGGCCCCGCTGCTCTGCCGGGGCTGAACTCTTTTCGGCTGTTCCTAGCAGACTTGGTCCACTGCTACCGCTCACCCGTTGCGGGGGCAGGTTTCAGCCGGAGCTGTAGCAGTAACTTAGCCCGGAGTGCCGAACCCCGCCCTGGCCGGCTTACCTTTGCGGCCGCATGGTTTCCCCACTTACTACTACGGCCCCCGCGCCTCGCCCACCCCGCGTGTACACGGCTGGTTTCTGGCTGATGTGCCTCTCGTCGCTCCTGTTTTTCATGAGCTTCAACATGCTGCTGCCCGAGCTACCCGACTACCTGACCAGCCTGGGCGGCGGCGAGTACAAGGGCTACATCATTGCCCTGTTTACGCTCACGGCGGGCCTTTCGCGGCCCTTTTCGGGCAAGCTGGCCGATACCGTGGGACGCATTCCGGTGATGGTATTTGGCTCGCTGGTATGCTTTATCTGCGGCTTCTTTTATCCGTTTACGGTTACGGTGCTGGGGTTTCTGGGGCTGCGGCTGCTGCACGGGTTCAGCACCGGTTTCAAGCCCACCGGCACGGCCGCCTTCATTGCCGATATCGTGCCGCTGGCCCGCCGGGGCGAAGCCATGGGCCTGCTGGGTGTGGCCGGTTCGGTGGGCATGGCGGCCGGCCCCACACTGGGCTCGTGGCTGGCGGCCCACTTCTCGCTCGACGTGCTGTTCTACTGCTCCTCGGGCCTGGCCCTGCTCAGCCTCATCGTGCAGGGCACCATGACCGAAACGCTGGCCCCGGCTCAGCGGCAGCGCTTCAGCTGGAAACTGCTCAAAATTGAAAGCTGGGCGGAAGTGTTCGAGCCCCGGGTGCTGATACCATCGGCGGCTACGCTCCTGTTCCTGTTTCCGTTCGGGGCCATTTTCACGGTCGTGCCCGACCAGAGCCGGGTGCTGGGCCTCACCGGCGAAAGCAAGGGCCTGTTCTACCTCTGCTACACCGGTGCCTCGCTGCTAGTACGCCTGCTGGCCGGCCGCGCCTCCGACCGCTACGGGCGGGTGCCGGTGCTGCTGGGCTCATCCGGCGTTATTATCACTTCTTTGCTGTTGCTGGCTTTTGCTAGCTCGGTGCCGGTATTTCTGGCCGGGGCCATGCTGTTCGGGCTGGGCACGGGCCTCAACTCGCCTACCATTTACGCCTGGACCGTGGATTTGAGCCATCCCGCCCGGCGCGGCCGGGCCGTATCCACAATGTATATGGCCCTGGAAGCCGGTATCGGCGTGGGGGCCCTGCTGGCGGGCTGGGTGTTCGGCAACGAGCCCGCTCACCTGCCCTTCGTGCACCTGCTCAGCGCCGGCAGCGTATGCTGCGGGCTAGTGTTTTTGCTGGTGATGCGGCGGCGGGTGCCGGCAGTGCTGGCCGAGGAAGCAGCCTGAAGAAGCCGCCCGGGCCGGGCGTTGGGCAAATCTGCCCAACGCCGCAACATACCGCCTACTGAACCCTAGGAGCACGTGGGCCTCCCTGCTCGTAGGAGTCTGAAAATAAGTTTACTTCATGTGTTGTTCATCTTCGAAATAAATAGGATATTTCGGTTCTGATGGTAACCCTGTATGGTTAGCACGGGCCGGATTAACCGGCTTATTGCCGCTTATTTTTTTCGTTGTGTCGATGTATGTATCCATGTTGCGCCGACAGCTACTGCTGGTTGGGCTTGCTGGGGCAACTACGGGGCTGGCCCGGGCCCAGGAGGCCCCGCTGAAGTTCGGTAAGCTCGATGCCCGTGAGGCGGCTGCCCTACTGGCGCAACCCACCCCCGACTCGGCCGCCGCCGAAGTGCTCTGCGACTTTGGCCAGTCGCGCATCCGAGGCAAACAGGATGGTTTCGAATTGCGGTTCGAGCGCACGGCCCGCCTGCTTATCCGCCGGTCGGAGGGCTACGAACACGCGACCGTGCGGGTGGTACTTTACCATGATAAAGAAAACGGCCGTGAGCAAATCAGCCAGCTCAAAGGTTTTACCTACCACCTGGCAGGCACCCAGCTCAGCAAGGAACCCCTGAAAACGGAGGCCGTATTCAGCCGCAAGCTCGACGAAAACCACGACGAGTACGCCTTCACGCTGCCCAATGTGCGGGCGGGGGCCATCCTCGAGTTCACGTATCTGCTGACTTCCCCCTTCCTGTTCAATTTGCAGGACTGGCGCTTTCAGCACGACATTCCGGTGCGCTGGAGCGAGTATCGGGTGGCTATTCCCTCCTTCTATACTTACAAGGAGATGACCCGGACTTACCTGCCTTTCACGGTGAACGAAACTGGTATTGAACAGTACCGGACCTCGTACCAGCAGTCCGGCAACGGCTTCGGCACCTCGCCGGCCTACGCCGAAAACCTAACGCTTACCGCCCAGGCCCTCACCCGCCGCTGGGTACTGAAAAATGCGCCCTCATTTCATCAAGAGGCCCTCATGACCACGGAACGTGACTACATGAGCCGGGTGGATTTTGAGCTGGAGCGCATTCAGTTTGACGCATCGCGCGACCCGGTTTTTCAGGTGGGCACCTGGGCGCAGATTGAAGCGCAGCTGCTCAGACACGCCGATTTCGGTGGCTTCCTGGAGCGGGATTCCCCCCTGCAGGCCAGGGCCGGCACCTTGTCGGTACAACCCGACCCAACCGCGCGGGCCAAAGCCGTTCGCCAGCTGCTGCTGGAGTCCGTGGCCTATAACAGTACGCCTGCCCTATATGCCAGCACCCCACCCCGCCGGGTGCTGGAGCTGCGACAAGGCAACGCCGCCGACCTCAACCTGCTGCTGGTAGCGCTGCTGCGACAAGCGGGCCTGGACGCCCAGCCGCTGCTGCTCAGCACCCGCGGCAACGGCCGTATTCAAACGGAGCTACCCATGCTCAGCCAATTCAACTACGTGGTGGCACATGTGGCGCTGCCCGGTGGCAAAGAGTTGCTGCTCGACGCCACCGACGCCAGCCTCACAGCCGGCCTGCTGCCCGCGGGTTGCCTCAATGAGCAGGGCCGGCTGCTGGGCCCCAAAGGGCGCTGGGTGTCGCTGGCACCGGCGGCCCCCCATTTTGTGTATACCCAAGCCAAACTGGTGCTGGCCCCCACCGGCGAGCTAAGCGGCACCATCCGGCAGGAGTACAGCGGCTACGCCGCCGCCGAGCACCGCCAGCCGGTTGCCACGCTGCGCCAGCAGTGGCAAAAAAACCACCCCGACTGGCAGCTCGACCAAGCCCCATTGCCGGCGGCAGCAGTGGCAGAAACCGATGCCAATAGCCCGGTAGTGTTGCACCTGCAGGCCCGCCTGCCCGGCCCCGAGTCGTCCGCGCCTACCATGTATTTGCGGCCGTTGCAGGCACTGAGTGAGCTGAGCAACCCCTTCCGCGCTGCCACCCGCATGTATCCGGTCGATTTTGCCGTTGCGCCGCGCCTCGAGCAGCACCTGGAGCTTACGCTGCCGGCGGGCTATACGGCCACCGCCCTGCCGGCCAGCATGCAGCTGGCGCTGCCCAACAACGGCGGGAAATTCGTTTTTCAGACTACGCCCAACGGCCCTGGCCAACTATTGGTAGTGAGTCGGCTGCAACTCACCAAAACCCGCTATTCGGCCCAGGAGTACCAGGCGTTGCGCGAATTTTACACGAAGGCCCTGGCCAAAATAGCCGAGCCCATTGTGCTGCAACGGCAGTAGGTGCCGGCGCTGAGCTGCTACCGGCCGGGCTGCACTGCCCTGGAATTTTTCACTATGTTTTCAAGCTCAAACCACCGCTTACTATGATGCAACCGCTACTTTTCAGGGCGCTGCTAACCGGCACGCTCATTACGGCTACGGCCGGGCTCCTCCAGGCCCAGGACGCACCCATCAAATTCGGCAGCATCAACGAAGCCGACCTGACCGACCGCAACTTTGTGGCCGACAGCGCCGCCTCGGCCGTGGTGCTGTGCGACTTTGGCCGCTCGTACTTTTCGTATGGTGGCAAAGGTTTTTCCGTGATATTTGAGCGGGTAAAGCGCATTAAAATCCTCAAAAAATCGGGCTACGAGTACGCCAGCGGCCGGGTTCCGTTGTACCATGCCAACGGCCGCGACGAAAAGCTGACGAGTCTGAAAGGCTTCACCTACAACCTGGTAAACGGGCAGGTGGTGAAGGAAAAGCTGAACTCGGATGCTATTTTCAAGGAAGAAAGCTCGGCCAACGTAACGGTGCGCAAATTCACGCTGCCCAACGTGCGCGTGGGCTCGGTGGTGGAGTACAGCTACTCGGTGGCGTCCGACTTTGCGTTCAACTTCCAGGACTGGACGTTTCAGGAAGATATTCCGGTGCGCTGGAGCGAGTACCGGGCGTCTATTCCGGAGTATTTCGACTACCGGATGGTGATGCAGGGCTACGAGCCGCTAACGGTAACGGAGCAGACCAAATCGACGGGCCAGTTCGTGGTTTCTTACTCGGGGCAGAGCGAGGGCGGGGGCTTTACGGCGACCCGCACGGCAGGCGGCTCCGATACGTATACGCCCCTCATGACCAATTACCGCTGGGCCATGAAGGAGGTACCGGCCCTGCGCGAGGAGCCTTACATGACCACCACCGACGACTACCTGGCCCGCATCGATTTCGAGCTGGCGGGCACGCGCATGCCCGGCCGGCCCTACGAAGCCGTGGCCGGCTCGTGGGACAAAATCGAGGAGGAACTTCTCAATAACGAGGACTTCGGGACTCAAATGAATCGGGGGGGCTTTCTGAAAGACCAGCTTACGCCGCTGCTGGCAAAGGCCGGCACCGACCCAGTGGCCCGCGTGGCCGCCGTGCACGGACTGGTGCGTGGCAGCATCAAGCACAACGGCCAGAGCAGCCTGCGGGCCACCTCCACCGTGCGCCGGGCCTACGACCAGAAAGCCGGCTCGGCCGCCGATGTAAACCTGCTGCTGATTGCGGCCCTGCGCGAGGCCGGCTTCAAGGCCAACCCCGTGGTACTGAGCACCCGCTCGCACGGCCACTTGCTACCCGATATGCCGCCGCTGCTCAGCCGCCTCAATTACGTGCTGGCCCACGTGCAGCTACCCGACGGCCAGGAAATGCTGGTAGATGCCACCGAGGAGCTGGCTCCGTCGGGCATGCTGCCCCACCGCTGCCTCAACGGCCAGGGCCGCCTGATTATGCCCCGGGGCCAGGAGTCGCGCTGGGTGGAGCTTACGCCCAAAGAGCGCCTCACCTCCTACCGCCAGGTAACTATGGCGCTGGACGAAAACGGGGGCCTGCGCGGCAGTGTACACCAGGAGCACGCCGGCTACCAGGCCCTGGCGCAGCGCGAGAAGCTGCGCGAGCTGGGCGAGAAAAAGTACGTAGCCGATTTGAGCGCCGGCCACGAGGGCTGGAGCATTCCCAAATACGCATTTAAGGAGCGCGACCAATTACAGAAACCGCTCACGCTCGACTACGATTTTGTGAGCAACGCTGAGGCCAACGCGCCGGCCGGCACCCTGTATCTGAATCCGCTTCGCGATTTTGGAATGGAGAAAAACCCCTTTCTGCACGAGAACCGCCGTTTCCCGGTCGATTTTGGCACCCCGCTGGAAGAAACTACCATGATTACCCTGACACTGCCCGCCGGCTATGAGCTGGCCGAAACACCCCAGGGCCTGGTAATGGATCTGCCCGAAAAGGGCGGGCGCTTTCTTTACGGAGTACAAAGCACCCCCGCGGGCATACAGCTGGTAAGCCGCCTGAGCCTGAGCAGGCCAGTTTACTCGGCCGAAGAATACACGTACCTGCGCGAGTTCTTCGCCCGCCTCATGGCTAAGCAGGGCGAGCGGCTGGTCATCAAAAAGAAATCCTGATTTTAGTGAATAATGAACAGTGACTAAGGAATAGTGAGCAGATGAAGCTGTTTACAAAGTCGGCCATGGTTACGAAATTGTCATGCTGAGCTTGTCGAAGCATCTCTACCGCTTCGTTGGATGACTGCGACGAAGCGGTAGAGATGCTTCGACAAGCTCAGCATGACCGCCTTTTGACTTTGTAAACAGCTTCGATATTACGCAGCTCACTATTCCTTAGTCACTGTTCATTATTCGTTATTCACTAAGGCCATGCGTTGTATCCCATTCGCTTTTATCCTTTTTGCGGGCAGTGCGCTAACTGCCTGGGCGGGGCCGGCGCCCAAATACGCGGTGGCCGAGCTGCCCGCGGCGCTCCGCGAAAACGCCCACGCCGTGGAGCGCCGCCACGATGAGCTGCTGACGGTAAAATCGGCGGCCCGCACCGTGGAAACGGTGCTGCGGGCCACCACGATTCTCGACGAAGCGGGCAGCCGCTGGGCCTCCGAGCTGGTGTACTACAGCTCGCTCAACCGCATCAGCTACTTCCGGGGGGCCGTGTACGACGCCGGCGGCCGGCAGCTGCGGCAGCTGCGCAGCCAGGACATCCGCGACATCAGCCTGTCCGACGGCTTCAGCCTGGCCACCGATGCCCGCGGCCGGGTGGCCGACCTCAGCCAGCCCACCTACCCCTACACCGTCGAGTTTGAGTACGAAGTGGTATCGGATAACCCCTTGTTCTACTCGACCTGGAAACCCCAGGCCACCGAGCAGTTCAGCGTGCAGGAGGCTACATTTAAGGTGGTGATGCCGGCCGGGCTGGCGCTGCGCTTCCAGGAGCGGCGGCTGCCGGCCGGCACGGCCCTGGCCCAAAGCACGGTGGCCGGCCAGCAGGTGTACGCGTGGCGGGTGCAGAACCTGGCGGCGCTGGAAGAGGAAACCGACGCGCCGCCGGTGTCGGAGCTGACGCCGGCCGTGTTTACGGCGCCCAGCGCGTTTGAGGTGGAAGGCCATGCCGGCCAGCTCAACAGCTGGGCCGACCTCAGCCGCTGGACCTACGAGCTGAACGCCAACCGCGCCACGCTGCCCCCGGCCCTGGTGGCCGGCATGCAGGCGCTGGTAGCCGGCGAAACCGACGAGCGGGCCCGCATCCGGAAGGTGTACAAGTTTTTGCAGGCCAACACCCGCTACATCTCGGTGCAATTGGGGCTGGGCGGCTGGCAGACGTTTCCGGCCGCCGATGTGGCCGCCAAGGGCTACGGCGACTGCAAGGCCCTGACCAACTATTGCCAGGCCCTGCTGAGCGCGGCCGGCATCACGGCCCATGCTGCCCTGATAAAGGCCGGCGCCGACGAGCACGACATCCGCACCGATTTTCCCAGCTCGCAGTTCAACCATGTGGTGCTGTGCGTGCCGCTGAAAGCTGCTAAGGCCGATACCGTGTGGCTGGAATGCACCGACCAGACCAACCCCTTCGGTTACATGGGCAGCTTTACGGGCAACCGCCATGCGCTGCTGCTGCTGCCCGAAGGCGGTCGGTTGGTGCCCACGCCCCGCTACGGGGCCGCCGAAAACCGCCGCCAGCGCCACGCCGATGTGTATCTTGATGCCAACGGCAACGCGAAGGCCACGCTGCGCACCCTACGCACTGGCCTCGAGTATGATGCCGTAGCCGGCCTGGCGGGCCTGGAGCTGAGCGAACAGAAGAAGCGCGTGAGCAACCGCCTGGCCCTGGGCAACTTCACGCTCGATAAGGTGGCGTTCCAGCCGCTGCCAACCACGGCTACCATACCGGGCCTGGTAGAAACGCTGGCCCTCACGCTGCCCGGCCTGGCTCCGCCCAGCGGCAAACGCGTGTTTATTACGCCCAATCTGCTCAGCCGTCTCTCGGCCCCCACGCCAGCCGTGGGCGAGCGGCAAACCGACGTTTGGCTCGACTATGCGTTCACCCAGCTTGATACCGTGCAGCTGCACCTGCCCGCCAGCCTGCAGCCCGAGCAGCTCCCGGCCCCGGTACAGCTGACGACACCCTTCGGCACCTACTCCAGCCAGCTGCAGGCCCTGCCCGATGGCAGCATCCGCTACGTGCGCCGCCTCGAAATGCCGCGCACCCGCTTCGCCCGCGCCGACTACCCAGCCTACCTGGAGTTCCGCCGCAAAGTAAGCGCCGCCGATAAAGCCCAACTGGTACTACTGAAAACCGACGCGTAGGCGGGTACCAGCGGCGGAATAGTAATCCGGGATGCGCTTTCGTTTGGCTGACCTATTTTCGGCTGATCTACTTGCTAAATCCGGCTGCCATTTTAGCAGAAAATCCGACAGGCTGCCGACAAATATCATATCTTGAGGGCGTTTTCTTTGCTAATGCGGAGGATGCGCCCTCTTTCTATTCTTTCTCACCCTTCTGTTTCTTTATGCAATTACTTTCTACTCTGCTACGGCAAACGTGGCGGCCGCTGCTGGCCGGCTCGGCACTGCTACTGGCGGGCTCATCGGCGGCTCAGGCCCAGCGCGTGCTGTGGGCCGATGCGCCGCAGGTACCCGCCCAGGCCCGCGCCGCTACGCAGGCACTCAGCCACTTCCGGTCGGTAAGTTTTCAGCTGGACGCCGTGCGCGAAGCGCTGAAAACAGCACCACTGGAGCGCACCGGCAACCGGGGCCCGGCCACGGTTATTTCGCTGCCCCTGCCCAACGGCACCTCGCAGCGGTTTCGGGTAGAGCAGGTGCCGGTAATGGCTCCGGCGCTGGCCGCCCGCTACCCCAGCATCCGCACCTACGTGGCCCAGGGCCTCGACGACCCCTCGGCCACGGCCCGGCTTGATATAACGCCCGCCGGCTTCCACGCCCAGATTCTGGCCGTCGGCTACACCGTCTACATCGACCCGACGGCCAAGGGCAGCAGCACCCATCTCGTGTTTGAGCGGCGCAACATGCTGATGCCCGCCTTCACCTGCGCCGTACCCGCGCCCGACGGCAACGAGCCCGAAATAAAGCTGAGCGCCGCCCAGCGTGCGGCCGTAGCCAACGGCACCACCCTGCGCACCTACCGGCTGGCGCTGGCCGCCACGGCCGAATACTCGGCCTTCCACGGCGGTACCAAGGAGTCGGTGATGGCGGCCTTCGCCACCACGATGAACCGCATCAACGGTATCTATGAGCGCGAAGTGGCCGTGCGCATGGTGATAGTGCCCAAGAATGACACCCTGATTTTCTTTGACGCTGACACCGACCCGTACACCAACAACAACGGGAGTGCCATGCTTAACCAGAACCAGACGACCGTTGATACGCGCATCGGCAACGCCAACTACGACATCGGCCACGTGTTCAGCACCAACGGCGGGGGCGTGGCCCAGAAACCCTCGGTGTGCATCAACACGGGCAAGGCCCGGGGCGTAACGGGCACCAACAGCCCCATCGGCGACGCCTTCGACGTCGACTACGTAGCCCACGAAATGGGGCACCAGTTCGGCGGCGACCACACTTTCAACAGCCAGACCGGCAGCTGCGGCGGGGGCAACCGGGCCGCCGTTTCGGCCTACGAGCCGGGCTCGGGCACCACTATCATGGCCTACGCCGGCATCTGCGGGGCTGATAACACCCAGCCCAACTCCGACGCCTTCTTCCACTCGCGCAGCTTCGACCAGATTGTGGCCCACATTACCCGGGCGCAGGACTGCTCGGCGGCCACGGCTACCGGCAACACGGCCCCGGCCGTGAATGCCGGCCGCAACTACGCCATTCCGGTGCGCACGCCTTTCACGCTCACTGGCTCGGCCACCGACGCCAACAACGACGCCCTCACCTACTCGTGGGAGCAGTACAACCTGGGGCCGGCCGGTGCGCCCAACGCGCCCGAGGGCGACGCCCCCCTGTTCCGCACCTTCTCTCCCACCACCAGCCCCAGCCGCACTTTCCCGCGCCTGAGCGACATCTTGAACAACACCCAAACCCGGGGCGAGCTGCTGCCAACTTACGGCCGCCGCCTCATTTTCCGCCTCGTGGCCCGCGACAACCGGACCGGCGGCGGTGGGGTTGATTACGACTCGATGAACGTGGTCGTGGTGCCTACGGCTGGTCCTTTTGTGGTAACGGCTCCCAACTCGGCCAACACGAACTGGCTGGTAGGCTCCCCGCAGCAGGTAAGCTGGGACGTGGCCAACACCACCCAGGCCCCCATCAGCGCCGCCAATGTGGACATTCTGCTCTCGACCGATGGCGGCCTGACCTTCCCGACTACGCTGCTGGCTAACACCCCCAACGACGGCTACGAAACGCTGACGCTACCGGCCAGTGTGGCCGCTACCGCACAGGCCCGCATCAAGGTGCAGGCCACGGGCGGTATTTTCTTCGACGTGTCGGACCGTAATTTCAAAATTGACGTGCCCACCGGGCCAACCTTCTTCCTGCAGGGCCCGGCCGGACCGGCCAGCGCCCTGCGCTTCTGCGCCGGCAACTCGGGCACGGTGGCCCTCACCGTGGGCCAGCTCCAGGGCTTTACCGGCCCGGTAACACTGGCCGCCACCAACCTGCCGGCCGGCGTAACGGTTACCTTCCCCGCCGCTACCGTGGCGGCCGGCACCAGCACCACAGCCACCATCACGGCCGCTGGCACGACGGCCGCGGGTACCTACACGCTGCAGCTGACGGGTGTCAGCGGCACCGACACGCGCACGCTTGATGTGCCGCTAACGATTCTGCCAGGCATTACCCAGGCCCCGACCATCACGGCCCCGACTACGGCCAGCACCCGCACCACGCTACGCCCGCTCATCAGCTGGTCGCCGGTGCCCGACGCTACCGGCTACGAGGTGCAGCTGGCGCTTGATGCGGCCTTCACCACGGGCGTCATCACGCAGACCATCAGCCCGGCCAACTCGTTCGTGCCAAACCAGCTGCAGGCTTCCACCCAGTACTTTGTGCGGGTGCGGGCTGTGGGCGGCTGCGGGGCGGGTCCGTACTCGGCCGTGACCAACTTTACGACCGGTACCCAGACCTGCCAGACGCTGGCTGCCACCAATGTACCGCTCACCATTTCGGCTACGGGCACGTCAACTGTTACGTCGATTATCGCCGTAACCAGCACCAACCGCACCTCCAACATTCGGGTGCGCAACCTGGCCATCACGCACCCCGACGTGAGCGAGCTGGAAATTTCGCTCACCAACCCCGCCGGCCGTCGGGTGGTGTTGTTCACTGGCAACTGCTCGGGTGCCAACCTAAACCTGAGCTTCGACGATGCCGCTACTGCCGCCATTGCCTGCCCACTGGTAGCCGGCACCACGGTACGGCCGCTCAACTCGTTTGGCGAGCTGCTCAACCAGCCAGCCAACGGCAACTGGACGCTCACCATTATCGACAGTAAGCCCGGCAACGGCGGCACGCTCACGGGCTGGAGCCTGGAAGTATGCACTTCGGATGAGTTGCCCCTGGCGCCTACCTCGCTGACCGCTCTGGCGCCGATGGCTACCGCCACGGGCGCCGATATCGACCTGATCTGGCTCGATAACGCTACCAACGAAACCGGCTACGAGATTGAGCGCGCGCTGGCCCCCTCTACTACCTTCACCAAGGTAGGCACCGTGGCCGCCGGCTCTACGTTCTTCACCGACAAGGTGACGACCAACGGCCAGTTGTGCTACCGCGTGCGGGCCATCAACACGGCCGGCGCCTCGGCCTACTCGAACCAAGCCTGCCAGACGGTTTCAGTGATTACGCGTGCCGTAGCTGCCGCCCTGCAGGGCATTGAGGTAGCCCCGAACCCCAGCACCGGCCTGTTCCGGGTACGCATCGGCAACGACCAGCGCGGCCCCGTCACGCTGCGCGTCACCGACGCCGTGGGCCGGGTGGTGAAAACCCAGACCCTGACCAAGGGCGCGGCCGAGCTGCAAACCAGCCTCGACCTGAGCCCGCTCGGCACCGGCATCTACCAGCTGCACCTCGACCTGCCCAACGGCACGAGCGTGGTGCGCCTGCTGAAGCAGTAGAGCTTAGAGCTTAGAGCTTAGAGCTTAGAGCTTAGAGCTTAGAAAAAACGGTCATCCTTCGCTTATGGGCGGGGGATGACCGTTTTTTTATGCGCTTTCGGGTGGTAGCATATCCGGCAAAAGATATTCGCTGCCGGGCTGTTGTCATTAACCACGCCGCTACCTTAATTACAGCCGAATTACAAACACAAAGCGCTTCTTGACAGTGCTTTCCTCCACCAGCACCCGGTCCCCGTCAGCTAGCGGTACGGGGAGGTGCACCGTAACTACTTCCGTATATAAGATACTGGTTCCCAGGCGCAACTGTTCAGGTTTTGAAACAGGGGATTGCCAGCGCACAATAGGGTGCCCGTCGGCCGCTTCCACCGTAATGGTGAAGTGCTCGGCAGAAGCTAACGCTGCCGTTGACCGCGACCAATAGCCGAGCAAGTAGCCACCTGGAGGCACTTTGGCAGCTTGCTCAGCTTGCTCTTCCTTGTTCCACCCTTCCTCGCGGGCCTGTTGCAGAAAGGCCAGGGCGCACTCGCGTGGACCACGGTACTGCACGTTCATCTCCAGGCCGTTACGGGTCACGTTATACACCTGGGGGTCGTCTTTGGTAACGGTAGGCTTGGGTAGCAGCGGCGGGTTAGGTGCTTGGGCGAATGCGTTGGCAGATACCAACATCGCTATCATAGAAAGGATAATTATCGGCTTCATAGAGGCAAGTTACACAGCTTCACTCTCAGCAGTGCCCTTAACCATTCGGAGAAGGGTTGTTGCTAATGTGGAACCTCCCCTAGAACCGGTACCGCAACTGGGCCTTCACGTCGGAGCGGCGGTTGCCCTGAATTTCGTCGAGGCCCGAGCCGACGGTGGTTTGGTGGCGGTAGTGGGTGTCGGCGTAGCGCAGCCAGAGCGTGAAGTGGCGGTTGACCTCGAACTGGGCCAGCACGTAGGTGCGGGTGCCCTGGCCCGAAAGCACCGGAATGGAGAAGGCGTAGAGCACGTCCTGCTCGAACACGTACTGGCGGGTGTCGTAGTCGTCGGTGTCGAAGAGGGCGTAGCGGGCCGAGAGGCGCAGGCGGCGCAGGGGCTGCACGGTTACGTCCTGGGCCAGCACGTAGCCGCGGCTAGCCGGGCCACCGTCTTCGCGGTAGCTGCTGCCCTGCACACGGGTGCGCAAGCTGAGTTGGGGCAGCGGGCTGGTGTCGTAAAACAGCAGCAGGCTGCGGCGCTGGGTGGGCACGGGCAGCGGCACGGCCCGCAGCGTATCGGCGTCGTAGGCTTTGGTACGCTGGCGCAGCTGCATATAGAGCAAGCTGGTTTTGCTGGGGCTGAAGGTGAGGCGCAGCAGCCAGTCGTGGCCGGTGCTGGGGGCGCCCACCTGGTAGCGTAGCCACGGGAAGCTGAACCGGTCGTAGTAGGCCGAGGCCTCCCAGCGCGGCGCGGGCCGCACTTTCAGGCCCACGTACAGCCCGTTTTCGTTGATGTTGCGCGTATTCTCGCCAAACGCATTGCCGTAGAGCGTGTGGAAGTTACGGGCGTAGTGGCGCTGCAGCACCGACACATCGACGGCCGGCGAGAGGCTGGCCAGCAAGCCGTTCACGGTGCCCAGGCCGCCGCTGGTGCTGCGGGCCGTTTCGCCGAACAGCAGCAGGTTGCGCCACACGTAGCTGTAATGCGCCCCCAGGGCCAGGTTGTGGTCGCCGCGCAGCTCGTACTGGTTGTATAGCTCGTCGCGGCGCTGCAGGGGCTTATCGAACTGGGTGTTGATGGCGGTGGCGCCCAGCTGCAGGTCGCCGCTCAGGCTGGTGTACTGGGCGTGGCCGCCGAGCACGGTTTCCTGCAGGGCGTTGCGGTTAGCCAGTTCGGTGGGCGTACGGTGGAAACCACTCAGCTGTAAGCCCGAAGTAAACTCGCGGAACTCGGCCAGCGAATCCTGGGCCTGCTGGATAGAAGCATCGACGCGCTTGCGCGAGCCGAACACGGTGGCCCGCACCGTGGGCGTAACGGCCACCGTGGCCGCCGCGCCCCGAAAAAACGAGTTTTCGAGCACCGAGGCGTAGGGCCGCACGCCCACCGAGCTGCGACGCACGGTGGTAATGGTTTCGGCCCCCTTGCCCACCACAAACCCCGACGACAGCAACAGCCCCTGCCCAAATTGCAGCTGATAGTCGCCCAGCGCCAGCGTTTTGAGCCGGCCCCGCTCCTGCACCACGAAGTGGGCCGAGTAAAAATCGGCCCCGTAACGGCGGGTGTTAGGGCTCCAGATGAGTTGTTCGCCGGCGTCTTTCTCGGCCGTGAAACCCAGGCTGAAGTCGCGGCTCCGGCTCACGCGGTAGCGCAGCAGCAGCTTGTCGGGCGAACCCAGGTAGCGGGTGGCGGGGCGGCCGGTGCTGGTCGTATCGGCGCGGCTGTAGCCGGGGCGGCCCTGCACGGTGCGCTCGTAGCGCAGAAACAGGGCGTTGTTTTCTTCCTGCCCAATGCGCTGCCAGAGGTTGCCGCGCACCGCGTTGGGGTCCGTCGTCAGCACGGCCACGAAGGGCGCGATACGGTAGATAGTGCGCAGATCGAAGCCCTCGACGCTTTGCAGCTCATACAAACTCAGCAGCAGGCCGGTGCGCTGACGGTGGTCGAGCAAGTGGGTTATCTGGGTTTCGGAAAGCAGCAGCAGGCTGCGCAGCTCGTCGCGGGTGGCCAGGTTGAGGTTAAGCGGGGTCTGGTAGTAGAGCAACAGCGTTTCATAGAGGTCCTCGTAGGCCACGCTGTTCTCGTCGCTCTGGATTTCGGCAAACAGCTCCTGCGTCAGCCGGTCGAGGTCGGGCACGGGCGGGCGCGGGTACTCCTGGGCCCGGGCCGTGGTGGCGCTTAGCAGGAGCAGCAGCACCAAGAGCAGCAGCGCGGGCAGCGGGCGCGCCAGCGGGCGGTCCAGCGGCGGGCACGGCTTCATGGTTTACCGGGCTTTTCCCACACGTAGGCGGCACTCAGCTGCTGGCTCAGGCCCAGCGCCTCGTGCCAGCCGGCGGCATAATCAATCCGGAATGCCCCGGTGCGCAGGCCCAGGCCGCCGGTAAGCTGGCTGGTGAGCGTGCTCAGGCCGGCGCGCAAGGCCAGGGCCGGCAGGGGCTGGTATTCGAGGCCGGCTTTGAAGTCGGCATCCTGCTCCACATCTTTTTCGGTTTCCAGCAGCAGCAGCACCTTGTCGGCGGGGCGCCAGGCCAGGCCGGCCCGCAGCACGGTGGGCAGGCGCTCGTCCTGGTATTCGGCCAAGCGGGCCTGGTTGAGGTTGTAGAGCGTGGCCCCGAAGGTGAGCTTGCGCGGAATGATATCGGCCTGCCCCCCCAGCGAGGCAGCCACGGCCCGGCGGCTACCGAGGCCCTGAATGCTGGTTTGCAGCACCTCGGCTCGGGCCCCCACCCGCACGGTGCCCAGCTGGTAGCCGTAGCCCAGCCCCAGCCGCTGCTCGGAGTACAGCGTGCCCCCAAAACGCTGCGCCGTAACGCCCACGGTGCCGTAGCGCGGCGCCTCGGCACCGGCTATGGCGGCTGCCACGCCCGCCACTGGTGCGGCCAGAACATCGGCGCGGCGATAGCCGATGGGCACCGCTACCACCAATGAAACCGTGTTGAGAGTGGGCAGTAAGTAGCGGTTTTCAGCCCCCACTGCTACCGTGGGCCGGCTAAGCAGGCCGAGCGCGGCGGCGTTGCTGGCGCCGGCCCAGCCATCGGCCTCCAGCACGGTGCCAATCTGCCCCAATGCGGCCGAGCGGGCACCCCACAAGCCCTGCGCGCGCGACGCAAGCGGCAGCCCAGTCAAAAGAACTACCAGAAAGTAGAGTTTCGCCATACAGTGGCCGTTAAGCAGTTGAGCTGCTGGAAAGTAGCCACTCTATTTCGTTCTTACAAATATGGTAGGATTATTTTTTCATAGATTATGCAAGAAGCCAGAAGAAACTACCTTCATCCTGACGCAGGAAAGACCTTATCTCACCAGAAGTACCGTATTAACGATACTTTCTGGTAGAATAAGGTCCTTCCTGCGTCAGGATGACAGGTGGTTTATGCTAAACCCCAGCCTCTCGCTTATCAAAGTCTAAATCTCCACTTTCAGCGTGGCCGGGCGGCTGGTTTGCTCGAACAATTCGCCGTGGGGAATAATGGCAATCTGGCCGTATTCCTGCAGCAGCCGCTTGTAGGCCGCGGCTACGGGGCGGGGGTTGCGGTCCATATCGAAAAGGCCGCAGGCGTTTACGGTGCCCTCCTTCACCTCCAGGCCCCGGTTCCAATCGACCTGGTCGATGAGCGAGTACCAGGTGAAACCGAGCACGGGCACCCCGATTTTGCGCATCTGCAGAATGTTCACCCACTGCTTCCAGAGCCAGATTGGCGCCTCATTGGGGTCGAAGATGTTGGTTTCGGTGTGCATCACCGGCTTGCGGTAGCGCAAGTAGTAATCGTGGGTGATGTTGAACCAGCCCATTACATCGGAGGCCACCAGCACTTCGCCATCGGGCAGAATCATGCGCTCGTTGCGACCGTAGTAGTCGTTGCCCATAATCTGGTATCCCGGAGGCTCACCGACCATAAACCAGTCGTACTCTTCCTGGGTAAGGCCGTTTTTGCGCAGGTAGGAGACTACCTCGCCGTCGGGATGATGGGCGTAGAGCAGGTCGAGGGCCAGGAAACGCAGCTTGTTTTCCAGCTGAATATGGGGCGTGCGCTCGGTGCGCAGCTCGTGGGTGTACTCGGCCGATTCGCTCTGCACAATCACGCAGTCGGGGCGGTGCTTGGCAATTTGCTGGTTGCCCATAATGGAGGCCGCCACCATGTGCTTGATGGCCGTCACGAAGGCCTCGTCCGAGCGCAGTTGTTCGTTCCAAATGCCGTCTTTGGCACTCAGCTTGGCCGTTACGTAGATTTCGTTGATGGGCGTGTAATAGCGCACCCACGGATAGCGCTGGGCCACGGCGCCGCAGTATTCGGCAAAGTGCACCGGTAGCTCGGGGTTCTGGAAGTTACCCAGCCAGTCGGGCACCCCGAAGTGCATCAAATCGAGGATGGGCGTGATTTCCAGCCGCTGGATTTCGGCCATTACCTTATCGGCAAACTCCCAGTCGTACTCACCGGGGCCCTTGTGCATGCTGTAGTAGGGCAGGCCATAGCGCAGTACCTTCAGGCCCATATCCTGCACCAGCTGCAGGTCTTTCTTCCAATGCTCGTAGTGCCCGCACTCTTCGAGCAGGTCGCGGCGCACTTTACCGTGTTCGATGGTGGGGTACGAACACTCGATGCCGGTGGCAAACATGAAGTTGCCCGGCGAGCCGGTGGGCAGGCCCTGGCCCGAAGCGCCGTTGGCCCCTCCGTGTTCGTCGCCCTCGTAGTTGCCACTACCGAAGTGTTCTTTAATTTCCGTCAGAAAGGATTTAGCCATGTATACGAAGGGGGTGTAAGCACGCGCGATTAGGCAGCGCGCTGGGTAGTACGCACGATTAACCGTCCAAGTCCAATTTGTTCCCGAATTAGGTGCCGGCCGGACTTTCGGGGCCGGGCGTGGTGGCTTCGATAAACTCGCCCAGCGCCCGGTATTCGGCGTAGCGGGCGTGGTAGGCTGCTGCCCGTTCCGGGTCGGGCTGGTAGTGCTCCGAAAAGCCGCTGCCCATGGCCTGCTGGGCCGCCGCCACGCTGGCATAGCAGCCAGCGGCTACGGCCGCATACATGGCCGCGCCCAGGGCCGGGGCCTGCTCCGAAGCCACTACCGCAATGCGCCGGCCCAGCACGTCGGCCAGCGTCTGCATCAGGTAGGCCGATTTTTTGGCCACGCCCCCCACGCCAATGATTTCCTTGATGACGATGCCCTCCTGCTCGAACCGCTCCAGAATCCGGCGCGAGCCGTAGCACAGGGCCTCTACCAAAGCGCGGAATATTTCGGGGGCGCTGCTGCCCATAGTCAGGTTGCGCAATGCGCCCTGCAGTTGGTGGTTGGCGTCGGGCGTGCGGCGGCCGTTCACCCAATCGAGGGCCAGCACCGGGCTTTGCGCGAAGGGCAGGGCCTGAGCGGCTTCGGTGAGCAGGCCCAGCAGGCTGCTTTCGGCTTCCTGCCGCAGCTGCTCGCGCTGCTTGTCGTTGAGGCTGTCGGCGTGGGCCAGCACGGCGGCCAGCGGCCAGCGGAGCAGCTCCTCGAACCAAGCCAGCAGGTCGCCGAAGGCCGACTGGCCGGCCTCCAGGCCCACCAGCCCCGGCACCACCGAGCCCTCCACCTGCCCGCAGATACCGGCCACCGGCGCCCGGCTGGCCAGGTCGGCGGGCGGCACCACCACGATGTCGCAGGTGCTGGTGCCCATCACTTTTACCATGGCATACGGCGTGATGCCCGCCCCTGCCCCACCGGCGTGGGCGTCGATGGTGCCCACGGCTACCACTGTTTCGGGGCGCAGGCCCAGCTTTTTGGCCCACTCGGGGCTCAGGGTGCCGGCGGCTTCGTCGGCGGGGTAGGTTTGCTGGTAGAGGCGGGCGCGCAGACCGGCTAGCTTGGGTTCGAGCCGGACCAGGAACTCTTCGGCGGGCAGGCCGTCCCAGTCGGGGTGCCAGAGGGCCTTGTGGCCGGCGGCGCAGCGGCTGCGCTTGAGCTCGGCCAGGGGCAGGCCGGTGAGTTCGAGCGTTAGCCAGTCGCAGTGCTCCAGCCACGCGTGCGCCGCCCGGGCCACCCGCTCGTTGCAGCGGGTGATGCGCGTGATTTTCGACCAGAACCACTCCGACGAGTACACGCCACCCGAGTACTTCGTGTAGTCGGGGCCGCCCCAGGAGCGGGCCAGCTGGTTGATTTCTTCGGCCTCGGCTACGGCGGTGTGGTCTTTCCAGAGGATAAACAGCGCATCGGGCTCCTCGGCAAATTCGGACAGCAAGCCCAGGGGCCGGCCCTGCTCGTTCACGGGGCCGGGCGTCGAGGCGGTGGCGTCTACGGCCAGGGCAACTATTTGCGCGGGGTCTTCCACCAAGGCCACTACTTCGCGCACCACCTGTTCGAGGCCTTCGAGGTGGTCGAGCGGGTGCTGGCGGAACTGGTTCAGGTCGGGGTCGCAGAACTGGCCGGCATCCCAGCGCGGGAAGGGCCGCACGGCCTCGGCCACCTCGCGGCCGGTGGCTACCTCCACAAGTAAAGCGCGCACCGAGCTGGTGCCAAAATCGAGGCCGATGACGTATTGGGGGCTGGTTTGCATAGCGGTACGGGAGTGGTGGGAGGACTTCAACATACGACTTCCGCTAAACAAACGACGCAAAAAGCCCCCGCTGCCGGGTGGCAACAGGGGCTTGTAGGGGCGGGGCTTGTCTCCGCCCACTGTTAACGATTATCGTTGAAACGGTGCGAATGGCGGGCGGGGATAAGCCCCGCCCCTACCGCGGGCAACGTAATTATCCAGCGCAGCGCCGGGCCTTACATGCGGGCGGCTTCCTTCTTGTTTTTACGCTTGATTTTAGTTTTACCGCCGTTTTCGGTTTTTACCTTCATCTTCTCCACGTCGCTCATATCGGCGCCCATTGAGCTGTTCATGGCCGAGGCAGCACCCACGCCGGGGCTGGGGCCGTTGTTTTGCAGCGTCATTTCGTCTACGAGGTGCTTGGCACCACCCAGCTTCTCAACGCACCACAGCACGTAGCGGATGTCCACGTTGATGCAGCGCTTGAGTTCGGGGTCGTAGGCCAAGTCGCCGGTCATGGCTTCCCAGTTGCCATCGAAGGCCAGGCCAATCAGCTCGCCGCGGCCGTTGATGACGGGCGAGCCGGAGTTGCCGCCGGTGATGTCGTTATCGGTGATGAAACCTACGGGCAGTTGGCCGTCCTTGTCGGCGTAGCGGCCAAAGTCTTTGGCCTTAATCAGGGCCAGCTCTTTGGCGGGCACCACGAACTCGGGGTTGGTGGGGTCCTGCTTTTCCAGAATGCCCTGGGCGGTGGTTTTGTAGTCGTAGTGCACGGCGTCGCGGCCGTTGTAGGGGCGCACGGTGCCGTAGCTCAGGCGGATCGTCGAGTTAGCGTCGGGCGAGTATACCTTTTGGGAGTTCTTTTCGCGCAGGGCGGCTACGTACAGGCGGTTGGCGCGGCCCAGGCCGGCCTGCGAGGCCTGCAGTTTGGGGGCAATGTTCTGCACATAGTTCGAGTACACCGACTGGTAGGTTTTGTAGGCTGGGTCGGCTTCGAGCTTGGCTAGCGTTGGGTTGGCCAGAAAGGCGTTTACCTTGGCTTCCGAGGTCAGGAAGGAGTTGCTGAACACGTAATCGGCGTACTTCTGCATCGAGCCGCCGTACTGCTTTTTCACCGTGGCAAATACGTCGGGCTGCTGGGCAGCGGGCACATCCTGCATATACAGGTTCAGCAGGGCCGCAAACACCTTCTGGTCGGTGGGGGCGCTGTAGTCCTTGAAGTAGTCTTTCACCGGCTCGCGCAGGGCTTCGGTGGCCTTGCTGATGGCGCCTTTGTCGCCGCTTTTCAGGGCATTGGCCAGCGGCATCATGCGGGCAGAAAGCGTTACGATTTCGGTGCCGAAAGCGCCTTCGTTCACGTACTGGCTGCTCAGGTTGTACTGGCGCTGCACTTTGTAGGCCTGCTCAATCGTGCCCAAGGCCTCGCCGTACTGCTGCTGGCGGGTGGGGTCCTGGGCAATCCACTGGGCCAGGGCAGCCTCCTCGGCCTTCTTGGTATCAACAGTTTTCAGGCGGTTCATGCCCTCGTTCTGGCCAATGAAATACTTCCAGTAGTTGGCAATGTTGGCGTACTTGCTGGCGTACTGCAGGCGCAGGTCGGGGTTTTTGTCCATGTCGGACTTCCAGATTTTGAGGCGCGTGTCGCGGAGCTTGATGCGGGCCGGGTTGCTTTCGTCGAGCGTGAGCTGCAGGCCGGCGGCGGGCAAGAAACGCTGGGTGCGGCCGGGGAAGCCGAACACCATCGCGAAGTCGCCTTCCTGGATGCCATGCATGGCGACGGGCAGGTGCTTTTTGGGCACGTAGGGCACGTTATCGGCCTGGGTGCCGGCGGTGGGTTTGTTGTTTTTGTCGGCGTACACCCGGAACATCGAGAAGTCGCCGGTGTGGCGGGGCCACATCCAGTTGTCGGTGTCGCCACCGAACTTACCCACGGCCTCGGGCGGCGCGCCCACCAGGCGCACGTCGCCGAAGCGCTGGTAGATGAACAGGTAGTACTCGTTGCCGCCGAACATGTCGCGCACGTATGCTACGTACTGGCCGTTTTCCTTGGCAGCCTCGGCGGTTTCGCGCTGGCGCTGCTGGATGGTGGCCATACGCTCGGCCTCGGGCGTGGCGGCCGTAATGCCTTCGAGCATCTTGCCCGTCACGTCTTCCATGCGCACCAGAATATCCACGAACAGGCCGGGGTTCTTCTTCTCATCGGCCTTGGTGGCGGCGTAGAAGCCGTTTTGCAGGATGTTGTCTTGGGGCGTGCTGTTGCTCTGGATGGCGTCGTAGCCGCAGTGGTGGTTGGTGAGCAGCAGGCCCTGCGAGCTCACGAACTCGCCGGTGCAGAAGCCGCCGAGCTGCACCACGGCATCTTTCAGCGAGGCATTGTTGACATCGTAAATTTCTTCGGCCGTCAGCTTGAGGCCCTTCTTCTGCATGTCGGCCTGGTTGAGGCGCTTGATGAACATGGGGAGCCACATGCCCTCATCGGCGCGGGCCGTGAAGGGAAGCAGCAACGTCAGCAGCAGGGCTTTGGCCCAGTGATTGGTGCGCATAAGTAGAGTGATGGTGGGAAATATGTTTGGGCGAAGTTACGGAATTGTGCTTGTAGCATTTCCCACAGAGGAGCGCGGAGGAGAACTGCAGAGGTCCACAGAGCTGTTCTGCGGGAAATGCCAACAGGCCGTATCTTCGACCAACCATGACGTACCTGTTTCGCCAGCTGCTGCTGGGCCTGCTGTGGGTGTACCGCCACCTGATTTCGCCGCTCAAGCCGCCCAGCTGCCGGTTCGTGCCTACCTGCTCGGCCTATGCCGTGGAGGCCATCGAAAAGCACGGCCCCTGGCGCGGCGGCCGGCTGGCGCTACGCCGCATCGGCCGCTGCCACCCCTGGGGCAGCTTCGGCGAGGACCCGGTGCCTTGATTTTTTAAGCTGTTAGCTGAAAGCTATTAGCTGTTAGCTTGCGTTCATCGAGACAAAGCTAACAGCTGTCAGCTAATGGCTAAAAGCTAAAATTGTGCTGGTGCGCAGGGTTTGGCCGGGGCGCAGGATGGTGCTGGGGAAGTGGGGGTGGTTGGGCGAGTCGGGGAAGTGTTGAGTTTCGAGGCAGAAGCCGGCGTGCGGGCCGTACACCTGGCCGTTTTTGCCCGTTAGACTGCCGTCGAGCTGGTTGCCGGAGTAGAACTGCAGGCCCGGCTGGTCGGTGCGCACCTCCAATGTGCGGCCCGAGACGGGCTCGTACACGTGGGCCACTGGGCGCATTCCGTCGCCGTCAAGCACCCAGTTGTGGTCGTAGCCGGCGGGCGGCGGGCCGGGCACCCGGGCAATGCGCCCCCCGATGGCGTGGGCCTGCCGGAAATCCATCGGCGTACCCGCCACCGGCCGCAGCTCGCCGGTCGGAATCAGCTGATCATCGACCACGGTGTAGCTGTTGGCATTCAGCGTCAGCTCGTGGGCCAGCACATCTTCCGATTGGCCCGCGCTTAGATTGAAGTAGCTATGGTTGGTGAGGTTGACTGGCGTGGCCTGGTCGGCGGTGACGGAGTAGTCGAGGCGCAGTGCGTTATCGGCGGTGAGCGTATACACGACCGTCACGGCCAGGGTGCCGGGGTAGCCTTGCTCGCCGTCTGGGCTGGTGTAGTGTAGCGTGAGGGTCTGGCCGGCAGCGGAGGTGCCGGGCGCGGCCTGCCACACCACTTTATCGAAACCGCGCGGGCCGCCGTGCAGGTGATTAGGGCCGTCGTTGGTGGCCAGCTGGTAGTCCTTGCCATCGAGCGTGAAGCGGCCCCGGGCAATACGGTTGCCGTAGCGCCCAATCAGGGCCCCAAAGTAGGGCGATTCGCGCAGGTACTCGTCCAGCGTATCAAAACCCAGCACCACATCGCCCGGCTGGCCGGTTTTGTCGGGTACCAGCAGCCGCGTGATGATGCCGCCGTAGCTGCTGATGCTGGCCTGCATGCCGTGGGCGTTGTGCAGCGTAAACAGGTGCACGGCCGTTCCGTCGGGTGCTTCCCCGAATGGTACCACTGTGGGCCCGGTGGCCGGGTGGGCAGTAGTGGTGGGTTTCCCGGAGTTGGGGAGGAAGGAATTGGTAGCCATCGGGGAAGAAGGTGAACGGACCAGTGCCGGCCCGGACCCAAAGATACCCTTGCGGCCGCAGGGCCGTATACCGGGGTTCGGCGCCGCCCATAGGCGGCGCGTTCGTTGTGCTACTTCCCTGTTTTCTTATGCGTGCATTCCTTGTTGTTCCTGCCCTGGCAGCCACCCTGCTCGGCAGCTGTTCCGAAGCCAAAACCAATCAGCCCGAAGGCCTGGCAATTGCCACTGCCGCCGACCCGGTTACCTCCGCCAAAGAGCAGGGCAAGAAGGGGAAAAAGGGCAAAGGCGACGACATTGATAACCTGACGAAAGTGGGCAAGATGAAGGAGGTACCCGAAAGTTCCGGCCTGGCCCTGACGGGTGAGCCCGGCACGTTTTACACCCACGGCGACGACGGCAACCAGCCCATTCTCTACAAGGTCGATGCCAAGGGCGAAGTGCTGGCTCGCATTGAGGTTCCGGTGAAAAGCCGCGACTGGGAAAGCGTAACGCGCGACAACGTGGGCAACGTGTACATCGGCGACGTGGGCAACAACAACAACAACCGCAAGGACCTGGTCATCCACCGCCTCAACCCGCTCAACCCGCAAATCGTCCAGGAAATCCAGCTGAAATATCCCGACCAAAACGAGTTTCCGCCCAAGAAAAAGGACCGCAACTTCGACGTGGAAGCCAGCCTCTGGCATGCGGGCCAGGTGTACCTGTTTACCAAGGACCGGGGCGAGGGCAAAACCAGCAAGGTGTACACCGTGCCCGACCAAGCCGGCAACTACACGGCCAGGCTGCAAACCAAGCTGGCCATTAACGGCCAGGTAACCGATGCCGCCCTGAGCCCCAACGGCCGCCGGCTGGTGCTGCTGGCCCGCGAAGAACTGTTCGTGTTCGAGGGCGACGACCTGGCCGCCATCCTGAAGGCCGCGCCGCGCCGGATTTCACTGAAGGGCGTGGGCCAGACCGAGGGCGCCGTGTTCACCACCGACCAGACGCTGTACATCAGCACCGAGCAGGGCAACCTGTTCACCTACCAATTCGAGTAGGTCGCCCCAACGTACCGTCTTCTGCGGTCCGTTGGGCCACTTTATTGGTCAGGGCGCTTTCTTTGAGTAAATTTGACCTAGCTATTCCCCATCCGACGCGCTTTACCCAACCGCGTCACTACCTCATTCCCTAGCAGATGGCTGACAACTCCACCCCTTCCGGCCTGCGGGCCGGCGTGCTGTACGGCGACGAAGTACAGCAGCTTTTCGAACACGCCAAGGCCAACGGCTACGCCCTGCCCGCCGTGAACGTAACCGGTACCGACACGGTAAACGCCGTGCTCGAAACCGCCCGCGACCTGAATTCGCCCGTCATCATCCAGTTCTCGAACGGCGGTGCGCAGTTCTATGCCGGCAAGGGCCTCCCCAACGATAAGCAGCAGGCCAGCATTGCCGGCGCTATTTCGGGGGCGCTGCACATTCATCTGCTGGCCGAAGCCTACGGCGTGCCCGTAGTGCTGCACACCGACCACGCCGCCAAAAAGCTGCTTCCCTGGATTGACGGCCTGCTCGAAGCCGGCGAAAAGCACTACGCCCAGCACGGCCAGCCGCTGTATTCCTCCCACATGCTCGACCTGTCGGAGGAGCCCATCGAGGAGAATGTGGAAACCTGCAAGAAGTACCTGGAGCGCATGGCCAAAATCGGCATGACGCTCGAAATTGAGCTGGGCGTAACCGGCGGCGAAGAGGACGGCGTGGACAACTCCGACGTTGATTCGAGCAAGCTCTATACCCAGCCTTCGGAGGTGGCCTACGCCTACGAGGAGCTTAGCAAAATCAGCACCCGCTTTACTATTGCCGCTGCTTTCGGCAACGTACACGGCGTGTACAAGCCCGGCAACGTGAAGCTGGAGCCGAAAATCCTGCACAACTCGCAGGAGTTCGTGCGCGAGAAGTTCAAGCTCGATGCCAAGCTGCCCATCAACTTCGTGTTCCACGGCGGCTCGGGCTCATCGCAGGAGGAAATCCGCGAGGCCATCAGCTACGGCGCCATCAAAATGAACATTGACACCGACATGCAGTGGGCGTTCTGGGACGGCATCCGCCAGTACTACCAAAAAAACGAAGCCTTCCTGCAGGGCCAGATCGGCAACCCCAACGGTGAAGATTCGCCCAACAAGAAGTACTACGACCCGCGCGTATGGCTGCGCAAGGGCGAGGAAAGCTTCGTCACCCGCCTCAAATCGGCCTTCGAAGACCTCAACGCCGCCAACCGCCGCTAAGCTGTTAGCTGTTAGCTGTTAGCTGTTAGCTGTTAGCTGTTAGCTGTTAGCTGTTAGCTGAAAAACGAAAAGGGCCCCGTACTCAATTGAGTGCGGGGCCCTTTTTCGTGCGAAGTAATTGAGGCTTCAGAACGAAAGCTAACAGCTATACGCTCTCAGCTAACAGCTTACTTCTTAGCAGCTGCTTCCTCGGCTTCGTATTCGGCCAGGTCGCGGGGGGCGTAGCCGTAGGGGTTTTCGGGGTTTTTGCCGGCGCGCCAGAGCACGTACAGGCCCATAAACACCAGCGGAATGCTCAGCAGCTGGCCCATGTTGAACTGCATGCCCTGCTCGAAGGCCACCTGATCTTCCTTGAAAAACTCGATGAAAAAGCGGAATGAGAACAGCAGCACCACGAACAGACCGAACAGCTGCCCGCGGGGCGTGCGCTCCCTGGTGCGGTTCCACATGCCGTAGAGCAACACGAACAGAAACACGCAGAACAGCGACTCGTAAATCTGGGTGGGGTGGCGCGGCACGGCCACCAGCGAATCGGCAGTCACGGTGGGGCCGGCTAGTTGGGCCGTTACCTTCACGTCGTCGTTGGGCTGGCGAAAGCGCTCCACCACGTAAGAACCGGCGGGGACGGGCTGGTCGGGGGCGAACCGCTGGAGGTGCTCGGTGTCGCGAGGGAATACGAAAGCCCAGGGCGCGTCGGTGGGGTGGCCCACGATTTCGGAGTTCATCAGGTTGCCGATGCGGATGAGTGCGCCGCCCACGGCCACCACCAGCACAATGCGGTCGAGGGTCCAGAGCACATCAAACTTGTTGTTGCGGCTGAACAGCCACACGGCGAAGATGATACCGATGGTCGCCCCGTGCGAGGCCAATCCGCCTTCCCATATCTTAAAGATACTCAAAAGGTTGTCTTTGTACTGAGGCCAGTCGTAGAAGAACACATGGCCCAACCGGGCACCGAGCACCGTACCAATCAGCACGTAAATGGTGATGACATCCACCCAGCGCGGCGACACTTTCTCGGAGCGGTAGATGTGGCTCAGAATGAACGTGCCCACTACGAAGCCCGACATAAACAGCAGCCCGTACCAGCGTAGCGTCAGCGGCCCGATGTGGGCAATAATAGGGTCGGGATTCCAGAGGATGGCACTCAGCATGAATAGGGCTACAAAAGGATGAGAAGAAGTCAAAGGTAGTTAGACAATGGGCTATGGGTTTCGCCAACCTACTTTCCTGCCCAAGTATCGTCGCTGAGAAGTTCAGCCTCGATGCCGAGCGGCCCATCAACTCCATATTGCAGGGCGGCCCGGGCTCCATTGGCTTTAGTGTTGGTTCGCCCTGTTACCCCAAAGGCGCCTGTACCCGATTGCGTATGAAACCATTCTACTTGGTATTCACAACAACTGAAGGCTGGCGGCCAACCGCTTCGTATTCGGCCAGGTCGCGGGGGGCGTAGCCGTAGGGGTTTTCGGGGTTCTTGCCGGCGCGCCAGAGCACGTACAGGCCCATAAACACCAACGGAATGCTCAGCAGCTGGCCCATATTGAACTGCATGCCCTGCTCGAAGGCCACCTGATCTTCCTTGAAAAACTCGATGAAAAAGCGGAACGAGAACAGCAGCACCACAAACAGGCCGAAAAGCTGCCCGCGGGGCGTGCGCTCCCTGGTGCGGTTCCACATGCCATACAGCAGCACGAACAGGAACACGCAGAACAGCGACTCGTAAATCTGGGTGGGGTGGCGCGGCACGGCCACCAGCGAACCAGCCACCACGGCGGGGCCGGCTGGTTGGGCCGTTACTGTGAGTTCGGTGGCACCGGGCGGGCGCTGGTACTTCACTACGTAAGTGCCGGCTGGCAGGGGCTGGTCGGGGGCGGATTTCTGAAGGTGCCCGGTGTCGCGGGGGAACACAAAGGCCCAGGGCGCGTCGGTGGGGTACCCCCCGATTTCGGAATTCATCAGGTTGCCGATGCGGATGAGTGCCCCGCCCACGGCCACCACCAGCACAATCCGGTCGAGGGTCCAGAGCACGTCGAACTTGTTGTTGCGGCTGAACAGCCACACGGCGAAGATGATGGGAATAGTAGCGCCGTGCGAGGCCAGGCCACCTTCCCATATCTTAAATATGCTCAGCAGATTATTTTTGTACTGTGGCCAGTCGTAGAAAAATACGTGGCCCAGCCGGGCGCCGATAACGGTGCCAATCAGCACGTAAATCGTAAGCACATCCACCCAGCGCGGCGACACCTTCTCCGACTTGTAGATGTGGTTCATAATGAAGGTTCCCACCACGAAGGCCGACATAAACAGCAGCCCGTACCAGCGCAGCGTCAGCGGCCCAATGTGGGCAATAATGGGGTCAGGATTCCAAAGGATGGCACTCAGCATAGCGAAGAGAAATATAAAAAATGAGATGGGCTAGCTGGCGTCAGTCAACGGGCTACGGGTTTTGCCAACCTGCTTTCCTGCTCAAGCGCCGGACATATTTGACCCTCCGCCGGATGCGGTTACTCGCCACCGAAGGGCGCCTCAAGCCAGTTACCGCTGTTTTGGTTTGCACTGCTCACTGAACCCAAGGCAGCATCGTCGCCACTCAGCAGCAGCAGTAAGCCCAGCATCACCGCGTAAGCGGGCCAGCGCAACCAGGCTTGCGCCGATGGGCGCGCAACGGCGCTGGCATTTACAAGGCGGGCGCGCACCCGGCTGTAGAAGTAGGGTCGGGGCCGGGCTTCGGGCTGAGCCTGCAGCTGGCGCAGCAGCTCGGTCCATTCCTCGTCGGCATCGGGGCGAGCAGCAGAATCAGGCATGGCGCGGGATGGGTTGAAGGTGGTTGCGAAGCGTTTTGCGGGCGCGAAACAGCAACGATTCCACGGCGGGCACCGTGGTATTGAGTACGGCGGCTATTTGCTCGTAGCTCAGCTCCTGCTCGTGGCGCAACGTGAAGGCTACCTGTTGCTGATCGGGCAGTTGGGCAATGCGCGCGCGCAAGATTTCTACCTGCTGCCGGCCTTCCATTTGCGCTTGGGGGTGCTCGTTGTCCATTGGCTCGTAGAGCACGCGGTTGTCGAAGCCCAGCAAGCTGGTGAAGTAGGCGAAGCGCTTGCGGGCGCGGGCCTGCCGGCGGTGCTTGAGGGCCCGCGAGGTAGCCAGCCGGTAGAGCCAGGTAGCCAGCGTCGATTCGCCCCGGAACCGGCCAATGGTTTGATAAACCTCCACAAATACATCCTGCGCCACATCTTCGGCTTCCTCCGGGGAACCAAGCAGGGCCAGCACAGTGCGGTAAATGCGGTTTTGGTACTGCTCTACCAGCGCACGAAATGCCACCTCGCTGCCCCGTTGCAACTGCGCTACCAACTCGGCATCAGCAGAAGCAATAGTGGACAAGGGTTTTTGAATGGCAGGCAGCGGAAAAGTATACACCCGTAGAACAGAAGGCGAGAAACAACACGTAACCAATTCCAGTCATTACCGCAAGTACCGGGAGTTACACAGGCTTAGGACCGGTTGGTGCAGAATACTTGCGGCGGGCCTTCCGATTAAATTACAACGCACTGTAATTCAAGCAACTATTTTAGCAACAACCACTACGCATGCTCATGCTCAACTTCACAGACCACTCGCCTTAGCCAAGGTCGAGCGGGTGTACGCTACCATCCACGTAGACTTTGGCCACAAAGGGCCGTGGGTGCCGCCCCACAAAGCGGCGCAGGCGCGGCAGGGCGCGCACAACGCATTCGGCCAAGCCCGCCCCGGTGAGGCCTTTAGCCACGAAAATAAAGGTGCCAGCCCCGCTGGCCCGCAGAACCTGCAGTTCGAGCGGGTTGTAGTGCAGCCGCCGCTCCTGGGTAAGCACGAAGCCGCCCCGGGCCGTTACGGCGGGCAGCCACTCGGCATCGGGCGTGGCGGCCTCAAACAGCTCGGCGTGGCGTAGCACTGGCGGGCCGGGCCGGCCCTGCAAGGCGGCGCGCACCAGCGCCGTGTCGAGGGTGCGGTCGAGGAAGAAAACGGGTTCAGGCGCCGAGCTCATACCGGAGGGCTTCTTCCACGGCCGCGGCCGGAAGGTTGAAATTACGGGCAATATCGAGTACCGCGTCGCCGGCGCGGTATTGGTCCACCACTACATCGACGGGCACGTAGGTGGCCGTGAGCACCGGCCGCCCAAAGGCCACCCGCGGGTCGACGACAAGGTGGGCCGGGGCGCCGTCGGGCACGAAGCCGGGGGTGCTGGCGTACACCGGAAACAGCCGCAGCGGGAAGCCATCGGCGGCCCGCTCGACGCGGCGCAGATATGCTTCTACCAGCTCGCGAATAGTTATCTGCCCCCGCCGCGAGGCGTTGATGAGCAGGTTGTCATCCTCCAGCGTGCGCACGAACAAATCCACGCCATCGGTTTCGAGCTGATGCTGGGCCAGCGGATGCTCGGCCTGTAGCTCCTCGCGCACAAACTGCACCGCGTGGCGCACCCGCTGCAGCGAAATACCATGCTGGTGCCGGATAGCGGCCAGCACATGTACTTCTACCAGATTCAGAAACGAGAGGCCGTCGGCGCTGGCCGGCTGCACCAGCGCGCCGTGCAGGTCGGTGGCGCGGGTCCAGGCCTGCACTGTGGAGGCCGCCAGCCCCGTAAGCTTCGCCACCTGCCGCGCCGAGTACAGCGGCAGCCGGTAGGCCTCGCGTTGCTGGTAGAGCTGCTCGAAAGTTGTTGGCGACACGAATTGCGCGGAATGGAGCTGTAAAAGTATCGGTTTTTAGCCGGAGGGCTTTTTTAGAGCTGTTAGCTGATAGCTGTTGGCTGTTAGCTTTCGTTCTGATAGTTGCCCGCGCCCTGCGGATGTCGAAGCAAGCCTGAAGGACCCAGGAAAGCTAACAGCTATCAGCTAATAGCTCCACTACCTACAGCGCCGCCAGTTCCTGGGTGTAGCCGCCGCTCAAAATCGGGAAGCGCAGCCAGGAGCGTGGGTCCACGTTGTAGTCGTCGAGGTGGAAAGCGGGGGCGTACCGTTCGCGCTTCCACTGGTTGCGGCTCCAGAGGCTGAAGAAGCGCTTGACGTAGGTTTTGAGCTGCTCGGGGTCGGCGGTGGGGTCTTCGTTAATGAGCGTGGCCAGCACCTGGGCCGGGGCCAGCCGGTCGTAGAAACCCAGCCGCTCAATGCGGTTGAGCAGCACGTAGGGCATCAGGTCGCGCTCATCGGTCTGGTTATCGGCCAGCGGGCGCAGCTCGGCGGTGGGCTGCAGGCCGTTCACCCGGCGCAGGCCAGGGTAGGCCAGCTCGGTTTCGGCCCAGCGCAGCCACTGCTTCACGAAGAACTTGTCGACGCCGGCGATGGGCGAGATGGAGCCGGCCGTGTCGCCGTCCATGGTGCAGTAGCCCACGCTGGCCTCCGAGCGGTTGGAAGTCGTCATCAGCAGGCAGTTCTGCACGTTGGCCAGCATCCAGATGGCGGGGGCGCGCACCCGGGCCTGAATGTTCTGCAGGGCCAGGTCATCGGTCTGCCAAGTGAGCGGCCGGCCCAGGGCCTGCTCAATCTTACCCACGTAGCCGCTCACCTCTTCGTCAATCTCCCAGTGATGAAACACGGCGCCAATGTCGTCGGCCAGTTCCTGGGCCGAGTTGAAGGTGTCGTCGGAAGAGTTGACGGTGCCCTGGTAGGCGCAGGTAAGCAGACGGCCGGTGATTTGGCGGTTCAGTTCGCGTTGATTGCCCGAAACGGCCTTCGTGCTGGCCAGCGGCAGGTTGCCGGCCGGCGCGGGGGTCGGCGAACCGTCGGCGGCCACCAGCTCGCGAGGAATGGGCACGGCTTGTTTCTCGCCAGTGATTTCCGCAATATCGGTGGCCGTGAAGCAGCCGGCGCGCCGCATGAACTCGGCCGTGCCCAACTCGGCCGTGCCCAGGCGCACCATTTCGGCCACCGCCACGGCGCACATGCTCGAATCGGCCCCGCCGCTCAAACTCAGCACGAAGCCCCGGCTGCGGGCCTTGCGCAGGTAGTCGAACAGCGCCAGGCTCAGGGCCTGGTTCAGCTCCAGATACTCGTCGGGCGCGGGCAGGGCCGGAATCTGCTCGGCCAAGGGCAGGTTAGCCGCAAAGTCCACGTCCACGCATTCCATATCCACTTCCTTGAAACTCAGCAGCTGGTTGCGCTGGAGCAAATGGCCGTTGCGGGCCACCAGAATCTCGCCGTCGTACACCATGCGGCCGGCCTCGTTGCCCAGCAGGTTGGCGTAGAGGTAGGTGCACTCGAACTTGCGCGAGGCCTGCAGCACCAACTGGTAGCGCACATCGGTCTTGCTCATGGCAAAGTGCGAGGCCGAAGGATTCACAATCAAATCCACCTTGCCCTTGAGGCGGCTGGCGGGCCGCACATCGTCGGGCCGCCACGCATCCTCGCAGATTTCGAACCCGAACCGCACGCCTTTATGCTCAAACGTGAGGTCGCCCAACGCCCACTCCTCCCCTTCCCACTGCACCGTCGTGGTTTCGCCGGCCGGCCACGGATGGAAGAACCGGGGCTCGTAGTGCACGCCATCGTTGGCCAGAAACTGCTTGGCCGCGAAACCCAGAATCTGCCCATCGCGCAGCACGGCGGCCGTATTGTAGGTGCGGCCGCTCAGGCGTACCGGCAGGCCCACCACCACGCAGATACCCTGCGTCCAGGGCCGGATGGTTTGCAGGTGCTGCAGCGCGCTTTCGGGCAGCCAGTCGCTCAGAAACAAATCCTCGCAGCCGTACCCGGTCAGGCACATTTCCGGCAGACACAGCAACTCGACATTGGCAGTTTTTGCCTGCGCTATGGCCGTCTGAATCGTGCGCAGGTTATGAGTCCAGTCGAAGGGAATCTGGTTGAGGGCGGCACCGGCTATTCGCATGGGGATGGATGAATTGGGGTGAACAACGGCGCGGCGCGGTGGCAAGCAGTGCTGCTACCGCCCCAACGCAGCGCAAAGGTCGGACAAAAGACCTCAACGGCCCACGCGCTCCAATTTCGCCCGCAGCCAAGTTCGCGCCTCCGGCCCTGCCTGCGCCTGCACCAGTTGCAACAACTCCTCAGTAGTGCTGGTGCGGCGGCCGGCGGCGGTGGCCAGCAGCTGAATAAACTGCTTGTCGCCCAGGTAGCCGTGCAGCGCCGCCAGCACCACCGTCCCCTTGTTGTAAATCACTTGCCGGAACACCTGGTAAGGGTGCTGGGAACTTTCAAAGCCGATAATGGCCGGTGTGCTGTCCGTCAGCGTTTGGGCTCGTTTATTCAGTTCGATGCGGTAGCCAGCCGTGTCGCCGCGGGCTTGCAGGTAGAGCAGGCTGGAGTAGGTGGCAACGGCTTCGTTCAGCCAGTCGTTGTAGTTGTGCACTGACCCTTCGCCCCACCACTTATGGCTGATTTCGTGGGCCAGAATTAACTCAGCCCCGCGCTGGCTCACGTTGAAATCAGGGTAAGTAATAACCGTCGCATCCTCGCGCAAGCCGAATGCGTCGCGGTCGGTACCGGGCAAAAGCACCGTGAACCGCTTCACCGAATCCTGCCGCCCAATCGTGCGGTTGTAGAAGCCGACAACATCCACCGCTTTGCGCAGCAGCAACGTATCAGCCCGCGTGGTGGTAGCACCCGCCTTCACTATTTGCACCTGCGGGCGCGCCGCAAGCGCCGCTCTGCTGAACTGCCGGCCTATGAGCGCCGTAATTTCAATCTGGCCCGTGCGCCCCCGAAACTGCCACGCGCCCGCGCCTGATTTTAGCAGGTCTGCAGAGCTTACCACCTGATAACCAGCCGGTACCTTCACGCGCAGCTCGTAGTCCACTGGCTCATACTCGCACAATGGCTGAAACGGCAACCAGCCGGTATGCCCACTAAACTCCAGCACGGCAGCAGTGGCAAATAGCGTATCCAGCGTGCCCGAGTAGCTTAGGCTCACGGTGCGGGCCTGCCGGGCACCCCGCTTAAAGCGCACCTCCACCCGCTGAAGCGTATCGGCGAAATAGGGATAATAACTGCGCGTTTGCCGCACCGAGGCCGCCCCTTTCGCTTGTACCTGCTGCACCCGGAAGGCCCGGTTCAGCCGCAACACCACCCGCGTGCTCGTATCGGCAGCGGGCAGCGTGAATTGGTAATGGCAATTGAAGCTACGGGTAGAGGGGTCGGCTCGCAGTTGCACCTGCACCTTCGGCAACTGTGGTTCTGCCTGGGCGCTACGCAACGTCAGCAGAACCAGTAGCAGGCCGAAGTATTGCTTTGCCAGCATAAGAGCAGAGGCATTCATCAGCAAATGGTTAAGGTATAATCGTATAAATATTGCGGACTAAGCACCGGTGCCAGCCAGCAACCCGAGCTAGCCATTTTTCCGAATATCCGGGCACATTCGAGACTACCAGAAGCCCGCTGTTTCGCAGAGCCGTTCTTACACCCCCAGCGCTGCCAACGCCCGCTCGGCGGCCAGTTGCTCGGCCTGCTTTTTCGAGAGGCCCATGCCGGTGGCAATTTCCTCATCATCTATCACTACCACGGCCGAAAACTCCATTACGCCGCCGGGGCGGGCTTCGCCGGTCAGCTCGTAGCGCATGTTTTTGCCGCTACGCTGGGCCCACTCAATCAGCTTGCTCTTGAAGTTGGTGGTCGTCTGGGTCATGGCCTTTACATCAACGAAGGGCTTGAGCAGACGGGCGAGCACGAACTTGCGGGCCGCTTTGTAGCCGTGGTCGAGGTACACGGCCCCTACCAGCGCCTCCAGGGCGTTGCCGTTTACCGAGCGCGAGCGGGCCGCCCGGCCCTGCGCGGCATCAAGTTGCACGAGCTTATCAAGACCAATTTTGAGGGCAATGCCGTTGAGGCTCTCGCGGTTGACAATGCGGCTGCGCATCTCCGTCAGGAAACCTTCCTGCTCGTAGGGGAACTTACGGAACAGGTATTCGGCCACGGCCGTGCCCAGCACCGCGTCGCCCAGAAACTCCAGCCGCTCGTTGCTTTGGTGGCGGGCCTGCTCGCCCTGCTGGCGTACTACCGAGGAGTGCGTAAAAGCCAGCCGGTACAACTGCACGTTGCCCGGCGCGTGGCCCGTAATGGTGGTAATGGCCTGCCGAAAGGCCCGGTCACGACCAATCAGCCGGCGAAAAAAGCCGAATATCGGCAAAGGCTGACCGGACTTGGGCATTCTATTTAGTTGTTGTGATGAAGCTATTAAAAAACGTGTCATGCTTCATCTGGCATCCGCGAAGCGGAGCGCAGTCGAAGCATGACACCGTTTCTCTACTACTCGCTGATTTTCCGGAAAATAACCGAGGTGTTGTGGCCGCCGAAACCAAAGGTATTGCTCATGGCAATGTTCACTTCCCGCTTCTGGGCCTCGTTGAAGGTGAAGTTGAGGCGCGAATCCAGTTCGGGGTCGTCGGTGAAGTGGTTGATGGTGGGCGGCACTGTATCGTGCTGCATGGCCATAATGCAGGCTACGGCCTCAATAGCGCCCGCCGCCCCCAGCAGGTGGCCGGTCATGCTCTTGGTCGAGCTGATGTTCAGCCCATAGGCGTGCTCACCAAACACCTTCTGAATGGCTTTCACCTCGGCGCCATCACCCAGCGGCGTACTCGTGCCATGGGTATTAATGTAGTCCACGTCTTCGGGCTTGATGCCGGCGTCGCGCAGCGCGTTCTGCATCACTAACACCACGCCGTTGCCCTCGGGGTCGGGGGCCGTGATGTGGTAGGCATCGGCCGACATACCGCCGCCAATCAGCTCGGCGTATATTTTGGCGCCGCGGGCCTTGGCGTGCTCGTACTCCTCGAGCACCAGCGAGGCCGCGCCTTCGCCCAGCACAAACCCGTCGCGCTCCTTGTCGTAGGGGCGCGAGGCCTGCTCGGGCGCGTCGTTGCGCTCACTCATGGCCTTGAGGGCGTTGAAGCCGCCCACGCCCGATTCGGTGATGGCCGCCTCCGAGCCGCCCGTCACGATGACGTCGGCCATGTTGAGGCGGATGTAGTTGAAGGCCGAAATAATCGAATCCGACGACGACGCGCAGGCCGAGGTAGTCACGAAATTGGGGCCCCGGAATTTGTGACGGATGGAAATGTTGCCCGACGAGCTGTCGGCAATCATTTTCGGAATAAAGAAGGGGTTGAAGCGGGGTGTGCCGTCGCCGTGGGCGAAGGCAATGCACTCGGCCTGCAGCGAGGTGAGGCCGCCAATGCCCGAACCCCAGATAACGCCTACCCGGTCCTTGTCAACATCGTCCTCAATGAGCCGCGCGTCGGCAATGGCCTCGTTGGCCGCAATCAGACCGAACTGGGTGAAGATGTCCATTTTACGGCCCTCCTTACGGTCGAAGTAGTCGTCGGGATTGTAGTCCTTTACTTCGCAGGCGAAGCGGGTTTTAAACTTACCGGCGTCAAAGCGCGTGATGGGAGCAGCACCACTACGGCCGGCCACCAGGCCTTCCCAATAGGCGGGGGCAGTTTTGCCGACGGGGGTAAGGGCACCCAGGCCGGTCACGACAACTCTCCGAAGAGACATAGGCGAGTTCAAGAAGCGAGAAAATGGAAAGGACAAAAAAAAGCAAACCGGCCGGCGGCAGGCCGGCCGGTTTGTTTAGTGCGTAGTGAATAGTGAACAGTGAATAGTCGGGGGCTTCACCAACTTGGAAGCAACACTATTCACTGTTCACTATTCGTTATTCACTATTTAGCGTGCTCTTCCAGGTAGCTGATAGCCTGACCTACGGTGCCGATGTTTTCGGCCTGGTCGTCGGGGATAGACACATTGAATTCCTTTTCGAACTCCATGATCAACTCGACGGTATCGAGCGAATCGGCGCCCAAATCGTTGGTGAACGAAGCCTCGGGGGTTACTTCCGACGCCTCAACACCCAACTTATCGATGATGATGGCTTTTACTTTCTCTGCAATTTCAGACATTTCCGTGGGGGTTTAAAAGAAAACTCGGCACAAATAACACCATCTTCGCTAACATTGTCAAACTTCCACCCCCTTATCTTACGGGTGTAAGATTATGGCCCTATCAGTTCCGCAGGCTTGGCCCGCAGTGTACTTTTGCCTTTTCGCTCCGCACCGCCGCCTATGAAAACCTTCACCCTGGACGTGGATTACGCCTGCGACTTCGACCTGTTTGGGCTCGTGTCGTCGTCGCGCGAGCATACGCTGGCCTGGGTGCTCAACCGGGCCCTGCACCTGCGCCTGATCAAGCAGCCCGACCTGATTCTCGATCTGCTGCAGAGGGGCCGCCTCGTGATCAGCAACTACCTGCACGCCACCGAGCACCACACGCTGCGCCTGTTTCGCAACCGCAGCGCCGACGCCTCCGCCCTCAAAAAACCCTTCCTTGCCCCCGACATCCGGCAGTACGATTACCTGCTGCAAATCAATGCCGGGGGAACCGACCTGCTACCCGCCCCACAGCTCATAGCCCACCTCACGGCGCTGCCCGAAGTGCAACTCATCAGCCAGTTCGACCCCAACGACCTGAAGTTTAAAGAGAATTTTCTTTTCTAAAGGCCGCGGCCAACCAGCCACGGTTCCTTTTTTTTGCCTTTTCGTTTCTTAGCTACCTCATGGAAGTCACGTCGCATTTCAATAAAACCAAGATTATTGCCACCGTCGGCCCCGCCTCCAACACCTACGACAAGCTAGCCATGCTCATGCGTGAGGGCGTTGATGTGTTCCGGCTCAACTTCTCGCACGGCTCCCACGAAGACCACCAGGCCGTTATTCACACCGTGCGCCGCCTCAACAAAGACTTGCGCATGAACGTGGGCCTGCTCCAGGATTTGCAGGGCCCTAAAATCCGCCTCGGCGAAGTAGAGGGTGGCGAAGTCGAAATTAAGGCCGGCGACAAAATCAAGCTCGTCTGCGGCGAAAAGGAAATCAGCACGGCCACCCGCCTGAGCACCATTTACCTGGGCCTGGCCCGCGACGTGAAGCCAGGCGACATGATTCTCATTGATGACGGTAAGATTGAGTTGCGCGTGCTGGCTACCGACCGCGAGCAGGAAGTGGACGTGGAGGTTATTTACGGCGGCCTCGTGAAGCCCCGCAAGGGCATCAACCTGCCCAACTCCGACGTATCGGCTCCGAGCATGACGGAAAAGGACATCGAGGACCTGCGCTTCGGCCTCGAAAACGATGTGGACTGGATTGCCCTCTCGTTTGCCCGCCGGGCCGAAGACATCCGCTTCATCAAGAATCTGATTGCCGAGAGCGGCAAAAGCATCCGGGTAATAGCCAAAATTGAAACCCCCGAAGGCCTGCGCAACCTCGACGAAATTATTGCCCTCACCGATGCCGTAATGGTGGCCCGGGGTGATTTGGGCGTGGAAGTGTCGATGGAGGAAGTACCGATGGCCCAGAAGACTATCGTGGCTAAGTGCAATAAGCTGGGCGTGCCGGTAATTGTGGCTACCCAGATGATGGAGAGCATGATTACGGCCCCGCGCCCCACCCGCGCCGAAACCAGCGACGTGGCCAATGCCGTTATCGACGGGGCCGATGCCGTGATGCTATCGGCTGAAACGGCCGTGGGTGCTTACCCGGCCGAGGTGATCCGCTCGATGGTGGGCACCATTAAAAGCGTGGAAACGCAGGTGCCGACGCTTTACAACCACTGGTTCCCCATCGACCCCACTGCTTCCTCCTTCATGGTCGATAGCGTGCTGTCGGCGGCCTGCCATTTGGCTAAGAATACCAACGCCAAGGCCATTACCGGCATGACGCACCGCGGCTACACGGCCTTCCAGATTGCCAAGTACCGCCCGCAAGCCAACATTTTCATATTCACCGACAACCGCCCGCTGCTCACGGCGCTAAGCCTTATCTGGGGCGTGCGCGGCTTCTACTACGACCGTATGGTGAGCACCGACAGCACGGTGTCCGACATAAAGTTCGCCCTCACTGCCTCGGGCCACCTGCAAAAGGGTGACGTATTCATCAATACGGCCTCCATGCCCATCAACAAAAAGGGCAAAACTAACATGGTAAAGGTGAGCGTAGCATAGATTCGTTTGAGCTGTTAGCTACGAAAGAGCGGTGTATGGCGCGCGGCTTGTCCCCGCACCATACACCGCTCTTTCGTAGCTAATGGCCTAAATACTCTACTGCCCGCGTTGCAGCCGCAACAGTAGCGGCGGGCTGCCCAACTGCTCCAGGCGTACCAGGTACAGGCCCACGGGCAGCCCGGCCAGCGCCACCGTGGCCCGCGTGGTCCCGGATGGCAGCCGTTGCGTCCGAATCGTTTGGCCGGTACCATTGAGCAGCGTCAGATGGGCGGGGGCGGTAGTGGGAACTGGTAACTCCAGCGTGGCCGTAATGGCCGCCGGATTGGGGTAGAGCCGCACGCCAGCCGACGCCACGCTGCCAGGGGCCGCCGATAGCAGTAGGTCGAACGGCTCACGGGTGCCGCAGGTGGCTACGACGCCGCTGCTGCTCGTGCGGCGGTAGTAAACCAAGTCCAACAGGTTTGAATCACTCAGCCGCACGACGCCTAGGTCAGCGCTCAAAAACTCATTCAAACCAGGCCAGTCAAAGTCGAAAAAGGGCAGGTAAACATTTTCCATTCCCCCTCGGATGAGGTGCAACCTCTGAGTCCGGAGCGCGGCTCGGGGGCTGCACGCCACGCCGCTTGGGCGGCTGGGCACGACCGGGTGCCCCATCGTGAGACCCGTGCCCAACCCCACCCACTCGTAGGCCAGCAGGTGCGCATTATTCGATGGCCCTAGGGCCCTGCCGGGGCTCCACTGCCACTGCCCGGTGCGCAGCGAAGCCGCCAGCCGGGCGGTACGGAGTGGCTCAAATGTAGTACCTGCCGCCGAACAGCCCGGGGCCCCCGAGGTTCGGGTGCGCGACTGGTAGCGCACCACGTAAATCAGACTGTCGGCTGTTTGCTGCCGACTTACTACGCGCTGCAGCAGGTTGGTGGCCTCACAAATCAGACCACCACCGAAAGCAAACCGCTCATTATAATACCCAAACTCGTCGCCGGGTTGGAAATTGGCCAGCAGCAGCGGGTTGTAGTAGCTAAGGCCGGCTGCTACAGGAAGCCGGGCCAGCATAAGGCCGGTCTTGCTGGTTTGCGGCCCCGCCAGCAGCCCGTAGTTTTTGCTTAGTTCGTAGGTCTCGGTGCCAACCTGCAACGTAGCCACCGAATCGGACTGGCCATTGAACTCGCGCACGGTTCGGCTGACGACGGTGGCCGTGGGGCCGCTGCTGCCAGTGAACGTGGTGCCGGCCTTGCGAAACACGGGTAGCGGGATGCTGCGGGCCGGCTCGCCGACTTCGGCCGCCCATTCCAGCCAATAAACCCGGGTGGCCCCCTCGTAGCGCAGCCGGGCCCCGAACTGGTTGTTGCGCGACTTCCGCCACCGCTCGCCCAGGTTCGTGCTCTTCACCGGCCGCATAATGCGGTTAAAGAAGTACAGCGAATCGGCGCCCCGCACCCCGGCCGAGTCGAGGCGTAGCGTCAGGATACTGTCGGTGGCCGCACCATTGCGGCTTAGCATGTAGGCGTGCACGGCCCCGTTGGGCCGGAAGGGCCGCCAGTTTTGGGCCGTTGCGGCCAGGGCCGTTATCAGCAGTAAAGCCAAGAGCAGCAGGTAGCGGTGTAGCATAAGCAGCGGTAGTAGATGGGCGGTAAACGGCTGGTTAATGTACGCCCGGAACTGCCTAACTACCAATCACCTAAATTCAACTACCAATCAACGCAGCAAGGCCCGATGCTTGCGCACCGGGCCTCACCTTATAAAGAGCAGAAAGCCGGTTGGTGCCTAAGCAGCCAGCGACTTCACGAACTTGGCCAGCTTCGACTTGTTGTTGGCGGCTTTGTTCTTGTGGATGATGTTCTTCTTGGCCAAACGGTCCAGCATCGACGACACCTTCTGGAACTGCTCCTGAGCAGCCGAAGCTTCGGTGTTGGCGCGCAGCTTCTTGATGGCCGTGCGGGTAGATTTAGCCTGATAACGGTTCAGAACGCGCTTAGCTTCGTTGGAACGGATGCGCTTAAGGGCGGATTTATGGTTTGCCATGAGGGTTGATTATGGTCTTCTGCTCTGATTCAATTCAATTGCGGAGTGCAAAGGTAAAGATTTGCGCCGAATTAGCAAATGGCTTTTTCGGTAAAAAGTAATGGGAGTGCGCAGGATACGCAAACAAAACGAGTGGCATCCAGCGCGGGACAACGATTCTGCTTGCTGCCGCTCAACGACGCCAGCCAAATTCCTTGTTCCAATCTGATTGACCACTTTCTTCACCCACCTCACCCCAAATTCAGTATGCATGCATACTTTTATTTAGGTAACTTGCTTGCTTAGTCGGCATTGCGCCCTGATTTTATAAGTATCCACCGGCTACCCCAGCAGCTTTCAGCCGCCCTATCTGCCATGCCTCTCGTTCCCGAATCTGCCTACCAGCCGCCTTTTTACCTCTTCAACGGCCATTTGCAAACCATTGTGCCCAGCCTGTGGCGCACGGTGCCCGAAGTGCAGTACGAGCGCGAGCGGGTAGAAACCGAGGACGGCGACTTTCTGGACCTCGACTGGTCGCGGCGGCCCGCCGGAGGGCCGCCAAGCGACACGCTGGCCATCGTATCGCACGGGTTGGAGGGCGACGCGGGGCGGCCTTACATGCGCGGCATGGTGCGGGCCCTGAACCAGGCGGGCATGGACGCGCTGGCCTGGAATTACCGTAGCTGCGGCGGCGAGATGAACCGCCTGCTCCGCTCCTACCACCTCGGTGACACCAACGACCTCGACTTCGTGGTGCGCTACGCCCTGGGCACGGCCCGTTACCGCCGGATACTGCTCACGGGCTTCTCGGCTGGTGGCAACGTAACGCTTAAGTACCTGGGCGAAAAGCCCGCCCGCGTGCCCCGCGAGGTGGAACGCGCGGCCGTGTTTTCGGTACCCACCGACCTGCGGGCCAGCTCCTACCACATTGGCCGCCTCGAAAACCGCATCTACCTGAAGCGCTTTATGAAGACGCTGCGTGAGAAGATGCGCCAGAAGGCCACCCTACTTCCCGGCCAGGTCGACCTCACGGACCTGGAGTTGCTACAGAGCTTCCCGGAGTTCGACGACCGATTCACCGCGCCCATGCACGGCTTCAGCTCGGCCGAAGACTACTACGCCCACGCCAGCTCCGGCCGCTACTTAAGTGGCATTCAGGTACCCACGCTGCTGGTCAACGCCCAAAACGACCCGTTTCTGCCCCCTTCCTGCTTCCCCCACGAAATAGCCGCCGCGAGCCCCCATGTCTTCCTCGAAACCCCCACTGATGGCGGCCACGTAGGCTTTGGCGAAGGTACCCCCGATGGCGAGTACTACTCGGAGCGCCGGGCCGTAGATTTTCTCACGAGCGAGGTGCCGGGGTAGTTAGGTGGTTTTCTACAGTATTGCTTCTCATGGCCTGCTCGGCTTTTGCATAAGCACTGAGCGCAGCGCTTCAGGGGTAGCTAGGGTCCGACAACGGCCCCCTATCAGGCCCTGGCTAAAAGCGGTGCCTGTTTACATCACCGCTTTTAGCGTGAAAAGCTGTCAATATATTTCAGGACAACACAGTGGGCAGTTGTGAGAGCAACGGCTACTCCTCGCTGGCGTTCTTGAGCTTGCTCAGCAGCGAATAGGCGCCCTCGGTGGCGTAGCGTGCCGTAGCGTCAGCCGCTTCTGCGCCGGGAATGAATACTTCGCTGTAGCCGCCGGCCATTTCGCCGCGCCGCACTTCCACCATGCGGAAGGCCTGGTAGCCGGCCGCCGCCGGCTGCTGGAGGAACACGTACTGCCTGCCCTCGTAATCGACCACGGCCTGGTTGGGCAGGGCGGGCACACGGCGGGTAGTGGTTTCGATAACGGCCCGCACGAACATGCCCGGGCGCAGGGCGGGGTCGTTTTCGCGGTCGAGGTGGCCGTGCACGCGCACCGTGCGCTGGGTTTCGTCCACGGTGCGGCCAATCAGGTACACCGCGGCAGTGCGCTCCACGCTGCTGTCGTTCGGCACGGTGAAGCGGATGTGCTGGCCCTGCTTTAATTGGGCGGCATCCTTTTCAAACACGGTCAGCTCTACGTGCAGGTGGTCGGGGTCCACGAGCACAAACAGCGCGTCGGTGGGCATCACGCTCTGGCCCACGGCCACGTTAACGGCCTTCACGAAAGCCGCTTTGGGGGCGCGTAGCGTGGCGGTAGTCACGAAGGGCCGGACACCCACGGGCAGGCCCGCCAGCCGGAGCCGGGCCACCTGGCCGGCCGCCTGGGCCGTCAGGGCCCCGTAGCGGGCCTGGGCCTGCTGGGCGTTTTTGGCGGGGGCCACCTCCTCGCGCACCAGCTCGCGCTGGCGGTCCAGTTCCAGTTTGGCGTAGCGCAGCTGGCTCTGCGTTTCCAGGTAATCCTGCTGAAGCTGGATAAACTCGGGGTTGCTGATGACGGCCAGCGCCTGGCCCTTGCGCACGTACATGCCCTGCAACAGGGTTGTGCGCTCCACGATACCGCCCAGCGGCGCGCTGACGGACACCATCTTGTCGGGCGGCACATCCAGCACGCCGTTGACTTTAAGGCCGGCCCCCAGCACGCGCTGGGTCAGGGTAGTGGTCTGGATGCCGGCCAGCTGCTGCTCATCGGGTGTGAGCGAAACCAGGTCGGTGGGTGCGGCGGCACTATCGGCTTCGATGGTCGGGGCCGGGTTATTCGCCAGGTCGGTGGGTTCGGTGTTGCTGGTGCAGCCGGCGGCGGCGAGTAGGAACCCGGCCATAAGGAAGGCAGGTTTGAGAAGGAATTTCATACAGTCTGGATTATCAAGAGAACATCATACTTTATCTGGCATCCGCGCAGTCGAAGCATGACAAACGTGAGAATATCAATGGGTGCGAAACAGGCTTACTGGCCGCTGTTTAGCAGGTAGTCCAGCTCGATGACGGTCTGGTTGTGTTGCAGCAGCGCGTCGAGGTGGTCGGTGCGCAGGCGCAGGGCGCGGTCCAGGTTGAGCAGGTATTCGGTGTAGCCGTTCTCGCCTGCCTTAAAAGCCTTGGTGGCTATGCGGGTGATGACGGCGGCCTGCGGCAGACCGGTCTGCTCGTAGAATTGCAGGCGCTGCTGCTGCTCAGCGACTTGGAGCAACAGGGCCTCAACCTGGCCGGCCAGCTCGGCCTGGTAGCGGGCGTAGCCGGTCTGGGCCACTTTTTCCTGCAGGCGAGCGGCTTGCACCCGCGCCTTTTGCGGCCCCTGCACCAAGGGCACGGCCACGGTGGCCTGCACGCCCTGAAACCGGTCGCCGGCCCCGTAGTTGCGGGCCACGCCGTCTACCAGCTGCGGGCCGATGAGCGACTGGTTGAAGTAGCCCACGCTAATCCCCGGCTTGCCTTGGGCCTGCGTCACGCGGGTTTCGGCGCGGGCCACGACCACCTGTTGGGCAAGTACCTGGGCCAGCAAACTCCGGGCGAAGGCGGCCGTGTCGCCGGGGATGGTTGGCATTTGGGGCACTAGCGGCGCGAGGGTGCTGTCGGCCACGGCCACGGGCTCGGGGCGTTGGAGCAGGGCCTGGAGCTGGCGCACGGCCACCGCATACTCAGTGCGGGTTTGGGCGAGGCGAATGCGGGTTTCGCCCTGCTGCACCAGGGCCGTGGCTACTTCCAGCCGGGCCGTTTCGCCGGTGCGAAAGCGCAGCTGGGCGGCCCGCACGAACTCGGTGTAGAGGCTGTCCTGGGCGCGCAGGGTGCGCAGGCGGTGGCGGGCGTGCACGGCGGCCTCGTATTGCAGGCGCACCTGGCGGCGCACGTCGGCCCGCACCAGGGCCAGCTGCTGCTCCCGGGTGGCTACCTGGGCCTTGGCCAGGGCCCTGAGTGTGCCGTAGTAGCCCGGCCAGGCCAGCGGCTGGCTGATGGTGAACGAGTTGTCTTTCCGCGCCGAGTTGTACTGGCCAAAGTTGCCCTGCACGGTGGTGCGGCCGAAGTCGCGGGCGGCACGCACGGCCGCCTGCTGGGCGGCCAGCTGCTGCTCGGCCCCGAGCACGGTACCGCTCTGGGCCAGGGCGGCCGCTACCGCCTGGGAGGCGTTGAGCGGCCCAATTTCAGGCCCGGCCGCATTCTGGGCCAGCGCCCGGCCGGGCAGCAACGCCCCACCCACGGCCAGTAGTAGCACGAGGCCAGCCACGCCGAGCTGCGCCGACGAGCCGGCCGCTGCTTTTTTGGCGGCCCGGCGGGCCATCCAGGTTTCTTCCAGGTAATAAAGCACCGGCAGCACTAGTAGGGTGAGCAGCGTAGCCGTCACCAGCCCGCCAATTACCACGGTGGCCAGCGGCTTCTGCACCTCGCCCCCCGCCGAGTTGGACAGCGCCATCGGCAGAAAGCCCAGCGAGGCCACGGTGGCCGTCATCAGCACCGGCCGCAGCCGCACGTGGGTGCCTTCGAGAATGCGGGCCCGCAGGTCGGTGATGCCTTCCTGCTTGAGTTGGTTGAAGTAGCCGATGAGCACGATGCCGTTGAGCACAGCCACCCCGAACAGGGCAATGAAGCCCACGCCGGCCGAGATGCTGAACGGCATCCCGCGCAGCCACAGCGCCAGCACCCCGCCGATGGCCGAAAGAGGAATGGCGGTAAAAATCATCACCGACTGGCTGACAGAGTTAAAGGTGGCGTAGAGTAGTACGAAGATGAGCAGCAGCGCCACCGGCACGGCCAGCAGCAGCCGGGCGCGGGCCGATTGCAGGTTCTCGAACTGCCCGCCGTAGGTGACGTAGTAGCCGGGCGCAAACTTCATTTGCTTGTCAATGCGCTGCTGCACCTGCTGCACCAGGCTTTCCACGTCGCGGCCCCGCACGTTGAAGCCCACGATAACGCGCCGCTTAGCATCGTCGCGCTGAATCTGGCTGGGGCCGGAAACCAGGGACACTTTCGCCACCTGCTCCAGCGGCACCTGCCGGCCGTCGGGGGCGGCAATGAAGAGCTGGCGCAGGTTGCTGATATCCTGGCGGGCGTCCTCCTTCAGGCGCACTACCAAATCGAAGCGGCGTTCCTTCTCGAACACCTGGCCGGCTACTTCCCCGGCGAAGGCGGCCTGCACCGTGCGGTTCACGTCATTCACCGACAGGCCGTACTGGGCCAGCTTTTCGCGGTCCACCTGGGCCACCAGCTGGCTCTGGCCGGTGGCGCGCTCCACGTACAGGTCGGTGGCGCCGGGCAGGCCCTTCACCAGCTCCCCCACCTGGCCCGCGTAGTCGTCGAGCTGCTGAAGGTCTTCGCCGAAAATCTTAATCACCACGTCCTGCTTGGCCCCCGAAATCAGCTCGTTGAAGCGCATCTGGATGGGCTGCTGGAAGCCGAACGTGACGCCGGGAATGGCGCTGAGCTTGGCCGACATCTTGTCCACGAGGGCCTCCCGCGAGTCGGCCGAGGTCCATTCTTTTCGGTCTTTGAGCACGATAATCAGGTCGCAGGCCTCCACCGGCATGGGGTCGGTGGGAATGGCCGACGAGCCTACTTTAGCCACCACTTCCTTTACTTCGGGGAAGTTTTTGAGGAGGATGCCCGCCGCCTGCTGGGCTTTTTCGGCGGTGTAGGTGATGGACGAGCCGGGCAGCACCCGGGTTTCCACGGCGAAGTCGCCTTCTTCCAGCGTCGGAATAAACTCGCCGCCCAGGGTGCCAAACAGCAGCAGCGCACCCACGAATAAGGCCAGCGCGGTGCCCAGAATCAAGGCTTTGGCTCCTAATGCCCAATCTACCACGCGTTGGTAGCGCCGGGCCAGGTTGCCCAGCACCCGGTCGGACAGGTTGGGCTGGTGGTCGGTGTTGCGGCTCAGGGCCAGCGCCGAGAGCATCGGCACATAAGTCAGGCTCAGAATAAAGGCTCCCAGAATGGCAAAGGCCACGGTCTGGGCCATGGGCCGGAACATCTTGCCTTCGATGCCACCCAGCGCCAGCAGCGGCAGGTACACAATCAGGATGATGATTTCGCCGAACGCGGCCGACGAGCGGATTTTGCTCGATGCCTGGTACACTTCTTCGTCCATTTCCTCGCCGTTGAGCGCCAGCGCGCCGGCCGGCCGGTTTAGCGTGGCCAGCCGATGCACGATGGCCTCCACGATAATCACGGCCCCGTCCACAATCAGCCCGAAGTCGATAGCGCCCAGGCTCAGCAGGTTGCCCGACACGCCAAACACCCGCATCAGGCTGATGGCGAAGAGCATGGCCAGCGGAATGACCGAGGCCACCACCAGCCCGGCGCGCCAGTTGCCCAGAAACAGCACGAGCACAAAAATGACGATAAGCGCGCCTTCCGCCAGGTTTTTGCTCACCGTACCAATGGCCTGGTCCACCAGCTTGGTGCGGTCCAGAAACGGCTCAATCACCAGGCCTTCGGGCAGCGTCTGCTCGATAACGGCCATGCGCTGCTTCACGGCTTTAATGACTTCGGAGGAGTTGGCCCCTTTGAGCATGAGTACCAGCCCGCCCACCACTTCGCCCTCCTGGTTGCGCGTCATCAGGCCGTAGCGCACGGCGTGGCCGAAGCGTACTTCGGCCACGTCGCGCACCAGCACGGGCACGCCGCCCCCCGCCGGCGGGGCTTTAACGACGATGCGGCCCACGTCTTCCAGCGAGCCCACCAAGCCCTCGGTGCGGATGAAATAGGCCGCCGGGTTCTTGTCGATGTAGGCCCCGCCGGTGTTCTGGTTGTTCTGCTCCAGAGCCGCGAACAGCTCCCCAATGCTAACGTTGTAGGCCCGCAGGCGCTCGGGCTCCACGGCCACTTCGTACTGCTTGATATTGCCGCCGAAGCTGCTCACATCGGCCACGCCGGGCGTGCCCAGCAGCTGCCGGCGTACCAGCCAGTCCTGCACCGTGCGCAGCTCGGTGGGCGAGAACTGCTTTTTGTAGCCCTTTTTCGGGTGCAGCACATACTGGTAAATCTCGCCCAGCCCCGTCGTGACCGGGGCCAGCTCGGGCGTGCCCGCGCCGGGCGGAATCTGCCGCTCGGCCTCCTTGAGTCGCTCGGTAATCTGGTTGCGGGCCCAGTATATATCCGTGGCGTCGGGAAAGACAATGGTGACGACCGAGAGGCCGAAGCGGGAAAACGAGCGCACCTCCCGCACGTCGGGGATGGTGGCAATGGCCTGCTCGATGGGAAAGGTAACGAGCCGTTCCACGTCGGGCGCGCCCAGCGAGGGGGTTTGGGTGATGACCTGCACCTGGTTGTTGGTGATGTCGGGCACGGCATCGATGGGTAGGTGCAGCACCGAGTAGCCGCCCCAGGCCACCAAGGCCAGGGTCAGCAACCCTATCAGCAGCTTATGGCCGATAGAGAAGCGAATAATGGAATCAAGCATGAAGAAGTTGGCTGAATCAATAAGACGCCCGCACCCCGGCCGGCTGCCGCGTAGCGACAGGACCAAGAGGAGGCGTTACCCAGAAAAGCGGGGGTTGATTCAGGCTTGGGGAGGCTGCCAGCACCGGCGGGCCATGCCCGGATGGGTGGCCAGCACGGCCGGTGCCGGGCGGCTGGCGCTGAGCGCCGACCAGGCCGGGGCAACCAGCAAGGCCCACCGCGCGGCTACCGGCGGCAGGAATACGGCCGGAGCCGCGTAGTCGTGGACATGATGAAAGGGCAGCGACTGGTGCTTGTTGGCCCCGCCGGTGTCATGGTGGGTGTGGGCGGCGGCCAGAAAATGGTCGTAGAAGAAATCCGCCAGGTCGCTGGCCGCATGGTCTTGGTTGTGGTGCTGCCACAAAGCCGGGGCTTCCGCCAGTTCCTGCGCGTTGCCGCCCGGCAGGCAGCTCACGGCCAACAGGTGCAGACTTAATAACAGGAGCAACAGGCGCTTCATATCCGGCAAAGGTAGGCGTTCAGGCGGGAACCCCGGAGCCCGTATGGCGGCCAGCGGCGGGCGGGGCCGCCCCGTCGCGCGCCGCATAAAGGTCTCTAACCCGAAAAGCAGGCCTTAGAGTCTGGCGGCATCGAGTTGGTACGCCCCCGTGGGGCCGGAGCTATGCGCCAACGGTCTGTGCGTCGGTACAAAGCCAGTTCTCCCAGCTCAGGGCCGCCAGCCCGGCCGTGGTTACCCTAACGTAGCTCTCGTCGGCGCGCCACTACGTTAGCAGCTGGTACAGTACAGGTGCTGGCGTTCCGAATCGGTGAGAGCGACCCTCATTCTATCATTTCACGAACTTACTTTCACTCTTTAAATTCACTGTAAGCACGGTATAAACACCGCTTATTCATCAGCACTTTGCCTAATTAAACAGGCACTTTGGATACGCTGCGTAGCTCCCATAGCCTCTTACAATCGGGCATACAGAAAGCGTTGCAAACCCTACACAGGCACCACCACTACCTTCTTCGTCTCAAAGAAATCCTCCACGAAGAAGTCGCTCAAATCCGTTACCTGGGCCTGGAGGCCGGACTCGGCAATTTCCTCGGTCAGGTCACCGCCTTTGAGATAGTAGAGGCCACTGTTGGAAGCAGCTTCGGCGCGGGGCTTGTAGCGGTGGGCAATCCAGGTGTGGAAGGTGGCCAGGCGGGCCACGGCGCGGCTTACGATGTAGTCGTACTTGGCGGAGAGCTGCTCGGCGCGAATTTGCTCGGCCGTCACGTTGGTCAGGTGCAGCGTTTCGGCCATGTCCTGAACGGCTTTTATCTTCTTGCCGATGCTGTCGACTAGGTGAAACTTCACCTCGGGAAACAGAATGGCCAGCGGCAGGCCCGGCAGGCCCCCGCCGGTGCCCACGTCGAGCACCGACGAGCCGGGCGCAAACGCTACCACTCGGGCAATGCCGAGCGAGTGCAGGATGTGGCGCTCGGCAAGGTTGTCCACGTCGGAGCGGGCTATCAGGTTGAGGCGCTCGTTCCAGTTGCGAAACTCGGTTTCGAGCTGGGCAAACTGCCGGCGCTGCTGGTCGGTGAGCTGGGGGAAGTAGTGGTCGAGCAGGTTCATTTCTTTGAGAAGCTAGGAGCTAGAAGCCAAGAGTCAGAAGCTGAAGTAAAAGAAAGGCTGTCATCCTGACGAAGGAAGGACCTTATTACAAAAGTCTCCCCGTAACAACGGTTTGTGCTTTCGTAATAAGGTCCTTCCTTCGTCAGGATGACAGGCCGGATTCTAATTCCTGGCTTCTATCTCCTGACTCCTCCCTTTAAATAATTTCCTTTTTGCCTTTCACCATGTCGTAGAGCAGCTCGCGGGCACGGTGGAGCTGGGCTTTTACGGTGCCGAGGGGGGCTTTGAGCTCGGTGGCAATTTCCTCGTAGCTCAGTTCGTCGAAATAGCGGAGCGTCACGAGGCGCTGGTATTTATCGGGCAGCCGCGACACCACGTGCTGCATGATTTCGATTTTCTGATTTTTGATGGTCGTTTCCTGCGGGTTCAGGTTCTGGTCGCGGAAGTCGATGGTGATTTCGTCGCCGTTGTCAATCTTGATGGCCGAGTCAATCGACATCGTTTTGATTTTATTCTTGCGGATAAAATCGATGCAGTTGTTGGTAGCGATGCGGAACAGCCAGGTGCTGAAGGCAAACTCGGGATTGAACTTGTGCAGGTTTTTGAACGCCTTGGCGAAGGCCTCAATCGTGAGGTCGTCGGCGTCGTCGGTGTTGCGCACCATCTTCAGCACGACGTGGTACACCGGCTTCTTATAAATCTGCATCAGCTCGGCGTAGGCCTTTTCGTCGTTGTTTTCAACGGCGGCCCGAATCAGCTTGAAATCGTGCTTGGCTTTGGCGGAAAACTGTTTTTCCTGGTTTACTTCCATCGGAGCGAGCGGTTAAGGAATAGGGAAATTCCCAGAGCTAGGTAAGTTACGAAATACGCGGCATCGAGCAGCGGCAGCGCGGCGGTCGGCAGCTGCCCTTCGAGCCGACGGTTGAGCTGCTGATAAACGGCCCCGACGAGCACGGTTCGCAACAGGCACAAGATAGCCAAAGGTACCCAATTGGCGGGAGAAAACAGCAAGACGACTGCCGTGCCGTAGTACAGCAGGTTGGCCCCGATGAATGCTCCCAGCCGTATCCGGTCGGCCAGCCGGTACTGTTTTCCGGCCGAAAGGTGGCGCCGTTTCTGCCGCCACCACGCGCCCCAGGTTTCGGCGGCTTCGCTGAGCGTGTGGGCGCCCGGCTGGGCCACTACGGCCACTCGCGCCCCGGCCGCCACCGCGTCCTGCACCAGCAAATCATCGTCGCCGCTGAGGGTGCGGATGTGGGAGGCAAAGCCTTTGGTGGAGTGGAACACGGCCCGGGTATAGCCCAGGTTGCGGCCCACGCCCATGTAGGGCCGGCCGCGCCACGCAAACGAGAGGTACTGCGCGCCCGTGAGCAGGGTTTCGAATCGAACCAGCTTGTTTAAAAACCCCGGCTCGGGCACGTAGGCCGAGTAGCCGAGCACCAGCCCGGCCGGCTGGCTGAAGCCGCGCTGCATATACCGCACCCACTGGTTGGTGGCCGGAATGCAGTCGGCATCGGTGAAGAGCAGCCGCTCGTAGCGGGCGGTTTTGAGGCCCAGCGTGAGGGCGTATTTCTTGGGGGCCAGGCCGGCCGGCGTGCTGCGGATGGTCACGAGGCGCACGCCCGGATACTGCGCGGCCAGCTCGCCCGAACCATCGGTCGAGCGGTCGTCGATGAGGATGATTTCCAGTAAGTCGGCGGGATAGTCCTGGCTCAGCAGCAGCGGCAGCAGGCGCACCAGGTTGGCGTGCTCGTTGCGGGCACACACGAGCACCGAAACCGGCTGGTCGGCGGCAGCAGCAGCGGCAGGCTCGGGCGGGCGGGCGGCAAAGGCCCGGAAGTAGTAGACGGCGTAGTAGAGCTGCACCAGCACGGCCGCCAGTAGCAGCCCCAGAGCCGGGGAGTAAGAAAGCAACATAATGGGTTGAGAAGCCGCAAAAGTAGGCATTCGGAGTACCTTTGCAGGAAGAAGCCAGGAGTTAGAAGCGAGAAGACAGAAGCAGGGCCTGCGAGCCGGTTTCTCACTTCTTGCTTCTAGCTCCTACCTTCTGGCTCCTAGCTTCTTCCTGTAATGACCTTCGACCTCCTCACGACTGACCCGCACTCCAAGGCCCGCGCCGGGGTAGTCCACACCGACCACGGCTCCATTGAAACGCCCATTTTTATGCCCGTGGGCACGGCCGGCACCGTGAAAGCTGTGCAGCAGCGCGACCTCAAAGACGACATCAACGCCCAGATTATTCTCGGCAACACCTACCACCTGTACCTGCGCCCCGGCCTCGACATTATCCGGCAGGCCGGCGGGCTGCACAAATTCAACGGCTGGGACCGGCCCATTCTCACCGATTCGGGCGGCTACCAGGTGTACTCGCTCAGCAACACGCGCAAAATAAAAGAGGAGGGCGTCAAGTTTCGCTCGCACGTCGATGGCTCCCAGCACCTGTTTACGCCCGAGGGCGTGATGGACATTCAGCGCACCATCGGGGCCGATATTATGATGGCCTTCGACGAGTGTACGCCCTGGCCCTGCGAGTACGACTACGCCGCCCGCTCGCTCGACATGACCCACCGCTGGCTCAAGCGCTGCATCCAGCGTTTCGACAGCACCGAGGGCCACTATGGCTACTCCCAAACGCTGTTCCCAATTGTGCAGGGTTCCACGTTCAAGGACCTGCGCATTAAATCGGCCGAGTTTGTGGCCGAGCAGGGCCGCGAGGGCAACGCCATTGGGGGCCTGAGCGTGGGCGAGCCAGCCGACATGATGTACGAGATGACCGAGCTGGTCTGCGACATTCTGCCCAAAGACAAGCCCCGCTACCTGATGGGCGTGGGCACGCCGGCCAATATCCTCGAAAATATTGCGTTGGGCGTAGATATGTTCGACTGCGTGATGCCCACCCGCAATGCCCGCAACGGCCTGGTGTACACCACCCAGGGCATCATGAACCTGGCGGCCCGCAAGTGGGCCGAGGATTTTGAGCCGATTGACGCCGAGCTGGGCGGCTACGTAAGCACGTTTTACTCGCGCAGCTACGTGCGCCACCTGTTCCACAGCAAGGAAATGCTCGGCCCCCAGATTGCCTCCATCCACAACCTCACCTTCTACCTCTGGCTCGTGAAGCAGGCCCGCGCGCAAATCCTGGCCGGTACGTTTCGGGAGTGGAAGGACGTGATGGTAAAGAAGCTGATGACTAGATTGTAGGCTGGCCCCAGATTCCCAGGGCTGAAGCCCTGGGCTACGGAGCAGGTTCATCAGAACGCTGAATAGCCCTGGGCTTCAGCCCTGGGAATCTGGGTTGGCCGGCCTCTAACAACGAAGCACTAAGTTGAAGATTCTCGATAAGTACATCATCACGAAGTTTCTCACCGCGTTTTTCTTCACGGTGGTGCTGCTCGTGTCGGTTATCTGCGTGATTGACTTCACGGAGAAGAACGACGACTTCATTCAGCACGACCTGGGCGCGTGGCAGATTCTGACGGAGTACTACCTGAACCTGTTCCCGTACTTCGCCAACCTGCTCTCGCCCATCACGGTGTTTATTGCGGTGGTGTTCGTAACGGCCCAGCTGGCCGCGCGCACCGAGGTGGTGGCCATGCTGGCCTCGGGCATCAGCTTCAAGCGGTTTCTGCTGCCCTACATTATGGGCAGCGCCATTCTGGGCCTGCTCACCATGGCCATGACGGGCTGGCTGATTCCGATTGCCAACAAAACGCGGGTCGAGTTCGAGAAGAAATACATCAAAAACCCCTACCGGTTCAGCGGGCGCAACGTGCACTTTAAAATCGGCCCCCAGGACTATGCGTTCATGGAGAGCTACGACAACGTGAACAATGTGGGCTACAAGTTCGCGCTCGAAACCATCGACGGGCAGCTGCTCAAGCGCCGGCTCACGGCCGAGGCCATCACCTGGGACTCGACCAAGCAGGCCTGGCACCTGACGCCCCAGCTGGTGCGCACTTTCGCCGGCGAAAAGGAAAGCCTCAAAACCCTGGCCGCCCGCGACACCACGCTCAACCTGTTCCCCAAGGATTTCGCCAGCACCTACCGCCTGGCCGAAACCCTCACGCTGCCCGAGCTCAACCGCTACATCAACACCAAAATAGCCCGCGGCGCCGACGACACCCAAGTGTACCTGAGCGAGAAATACGAGCGGTTTGCCTACCCCTACGCCATGTTCATCCTCACGGTAATTGGGGTGATCATGAGCGCCCGCAAGAGCCGTGCCGGCGTGGGCGGCCAGATTGCGCTGGGCTTCGTGCTGGCCTTCGTGTTTATCATCTTCGTGATTTTAAGCCGCAACCTGGCCGCCGTCGGCACCCTCTCGCCCCTGCTGGCCGCCTGGGTCCCGAGCATCGTGTTCACCACCATCGGGGCGGTGCTCTACAAGGTGATACCGCAGTAGATGAAGTAGATTCACGCCCTGTCATCCTGAGCGGAGCGAAGGACCTTCTCACGTCAGCACAACTGTGGCAGCGTTAGGGGGGCCTTTTGCTCCGCTCAGGATGACAGGATGGCCTCTTACCCTCTCCTTCCCGAACATCAAACCCATCATTTCACCCCCTCACCATTTCACCGCTTGAAAGACTATCTACGCCTGCATTTTATCGTGTTGCTCTGGGGCTTCACGGCCATTCTGGGCAAGCTGATTACGGTGCCGCCGGTCGAGCTGGTATTCTGGCGCACGGGCCTGGCGAGCGTGGGGCTGCTGGGGCTGCTGCTGGTGCGGCGCCGCCCCTGGCGCATGCCGGCCGCCGACGTGCTACGGCTGCTGGGCGTGGGCGCTATCGTGGCCGCCCACTGGATTACGTTCTTCCTCTCGGCCCGGCTTTCCTCGGTGAGCGTGAGCCTGGCGGGCATGGCCACGCTGGCCCTCTGGACGTCGTTGCTGGAGCCGCTGGTGCTGTGGCGCAAAGTGCGCGGCTACGAGGTGGCGCTGGGGCTGCTTACGATGGTGGGCCTCTACATTGTATCGCAGGCCGAGCTGGGGCAACTGCTGGGGCTGGGCGTGGCGATACTATCCGCCGGGCTATCGGCGCTGTTCAGCGTAATCAACTCCAAGCTGGTAAAAAAGCATCCGCCCCTGAAGCTGACGCTCTATGAGATGGTAGGTGCCTGCCTGAGCATCGCGCTGTTCCTGCCGCTCTACAGCCACTATTTCACCAACGGCCGGGGCCTGCAGCTGGCCCTGCACGGCTCCGACTGGCTATGGCTGGCGCTGCTGGCCGGCGTGTGTACCGTGTACGCCTTCTCGGCCTCGGTGGAGCTGATGAAGCGCCTGTCGGCCTTCGTGGTCAACCTCACCATCAACCTCGAACCCGTGTACGGCATCATCCTGGCCGTGGGCCTGTATTCGTGGGGCGTGGCGGGCTTCGAGGAAGAGAAACTTTCGCCCGGCTTCTATGCCGGCACCGCCATTATCCTCGTCAGCGTGCTTATTCACCCGCTACTCGACCGTTGGGACAAGCGCCGGCTGCTCAAGCGAAATCCGGCTCTTACGTAAGGACGCAGCACGCCCTTACAACTGCCCGCTCCAGACCGTGTAGCCCGTCGGCCAGTGTAGCTCCGGCACCTGGGGCAGCTCCGGAAACAGCCCGTACACGGCCGAGCCCGAGCCCGAAAGGCTGGCGTAGGTAGCGCCAGCGGCGTAGAGTTGCTGCTTCACCTCAGCCAGTACCGGATAAGTCGGCATCAGAGCCTCTTCAAAATCGTTGCTGACGGTGGTACGCCAGTTAGCCATGGGCTGGGCGAGGCTTTGGCGCAGGTCGTGGCACGGGGTGCGGGGCACCACGCGGGCATACGCTTCGGCCGTGCTAATGTGCAGGTTGGGGTACACGACCAACGCCGGCGTGCCGCGCAGGTCGAGAGCAAAATCATCAAACATGTCGCCCCGCGAGTAAGCAAAAACCGGCTCGTTGCGGATGAAAAAGGCGCAGTCGGAGCCCAGGCGGCGGGCGTAGCTTTCGAGTTGCTCGGGTGGCAGCTTCAGGTCGAACTGGCTGTTGATAGCCTTGAGGGCGAAAGCCGCATCGGCCGAACCACCGCCCAGCCCGGCCCCGATGGGCACGTCTTTGTGCAGGTGCAGCCGCACCGGCGGCAGGTCGAAATCAGTGGCCAGCAGCTCGTAGGCGCGCCGGCACAGGTTGGTTTCCGGCTCGCCCGGAATAGGCAGGCCGCTGAAGCTAAGGCTGGTTTCGGCCCCGGCAGGGGCGGGTAGCACCTCGAAGGCGTCGCACCAAGGCAGCGGCACAAACACCGATTCGAGGTTGCGGAATCCGTCGGGCCGGAGGCTGGTGATGTAGAGGCCCAGGTTGAGCTTGGCGTTAGGAAAGACGAGCATTTCATTGGAGCTGTTAGCTGCTAGCTATTAGCTGTTAGCTTTGGGATTGAAACGGTATGCAATATTCGAAGTTCTGGCAGGAATCCGCAGTTTTCAGGTTATAAACAACTGCTGGCCCTATATTCCGATACGTTACGGCCACCCTTTTCATCCCATCCACCCCACCACGCCTTGGCTCGCCCAACGAAAGCTAACAGCTATCAGCTACCAGCTAACAGCTCCGCAACCAGCTGGTATGCCCGCCGCGGCAAGCGCCTGCTCGATGTGGCGCTGGCTGCCCCGGCTCTGCTGCTGGCCGCGCCGCTGCTGCTGCCGGTGGCCCTGGCGCTGGCCGTCCAGAACGGCGGGCCGTGGTTGTTCCGCCAGCCCCGGCCGGGGTACCAGGGTCGGGTATTCAACTTCTACAAGCTCCAGACCATGCCCGACCGCCACGATGCCAGCGGCCAGCTGCTGCCCGATGCAGCCCGGCTGCCGCGGCTGGGCCGCTGGGTACGGGCGACCTCCCTCGACGAGCTCCCCCAGCTCTGGAACGTGCTGAGCGGCGAGCTGAGCCTGGTGGGCCCGCGGCCGCTGCTGGTGCAGTATCTGCCGCTGTATTCGCCCGAGCAGGCCCGCCGCCATACGGTGCGCCCCGGTATTACGGGCTGGGCCCAGGTGAACGGCCGCAATGCCCTGAGCTGGGAACAAAAGTTTGCGTTTGACGTCTGGTACGTCGAACACCTTTCTTTCTGGCTGGATTTGCGCATTTTGGGGCGCACCGTGGCCCGGGTGCTCGGCGCGCGCGGTATTGCCGCCCCCGGCCAGGCTACGGCCACGGCCTTCACCGGCACACCGGCTTCTTCTTCTGATTTCAATTCTCCCAGCTAACTGTGCAACTTTCCAACAGCGCCGCCACACCGGTCCCTTCGGCCCCACCCCAACCCGAAACGCCGCGTCGGCTGGCCATTTTCGGGGCCGGCGGACTGGGCCGCGAGGTGCTGGTACTGCTGCGGCAGCTTAACGCCGTGGCCCCCGCCTGGGACCTGGTGGGCTTCTACGACGACCAGCCGCCCGCCACCGACCTTATTCATGGCCTGCGCTACCTTGGCACAGCCGCCGACCTGAACGCCACGCCCGAGCCGCTGGCCGTGGCCGTAGCCGTGGGCAGCAGCGCCAGCCGGGCAGCCGTGGTGGCCCGCCTCACCTCGCCGCAACTCCACTTCCCCGTCCTCATTCATCCTGGCGTCAGCACCGAATCATTCCAGCACCTGCAGATTGGAGCCGGCTGCATTATCACGCAGGGCTGCATTCTTACCACCGATATCCGCCTGGGCCGCCATGTGCTGCTAAACCTGGGCGGCACCGTGGGCCACGATGCCGTGCTGGACGACTTCTGCTCGCTGATGCCCCACGCCAACGTAGGCGGCGGCGCCCACCTTGAAGCCGGCGCCTACCTGGGCACCAATGCCACGGTACTCCAGCAAGTCCGCATTGGGGCCCGCACGGTGCTTGGAGCCGGGGCCGTAGCCATCCGCAACCTACCCGCCGACTGCACGGCCGTGGGCGTGCCGGCCCGGATCGTGTAGCGCGAAATGTAGCGCGAAGCTCCAGCTTCGCGTATCGTTGCTGACTACCAAACAACGTCGTTCAACGGCACGCGAAGCTGGAGCTTCGCACTACAACCTCCGCCAGAAAACCACCTATGAACAGCCAGGATTACGACCGACTATACCTCTCCCCCCCCCACCTCGGCCGCCACGAGCTCAACTACCTGCACAAGGCCATCGAGGATAACTGGGTGGCTCCGGTCGGCCCCAACCTCGACGGTTTCGAGCAGGACGTATGCGCCTTTACCGGTGCGCAGCACGCGCTGGCCCTCAACTCGGGCACGGCCGCCATCCACCTCGGGTTGCGGCTGCTGGGTGTAGGGCCGGGTGATGAAGTGCTGTGCCCCTCGTTCACGTTCGTGGCCACGGCCAACCCCATCACCTACCTCGGGGCCACGCCGGTATTTATCGACAGCGAAGCCGAAACCTGGAACATGTGCCCCAACCGGCTGCGTGAGGCCCTGGAAGACCGCCGCCGCCAGAACCGCCAGCCCCGCGCCCTCATCGTGGTGCATCTGTACGGCATGCCCTGCCGGCTGCGCGAAATTCTGGCGCTGGCCGAAGAGTTCGGCGTGCCGGTGCTCGAAGATGCGGCCGAAGCCCTGGGCTCTACCTACGAAGGCCGGCCGCTGGGCTCGTTCGGAGCCGTGGGCGTGTTTTCCTTCAATGGCAACAAAATCCTGACGACCAGCGGCGGCGGCATGCTCGTGACCAACAACGCCGCTTGGGCTGCCAAAGCCCGCGCTTGGTCTGCCCAGGCCCGCGACGACGCACCTCACTACCAGCACTCGGAGTTGGGCTACAACTACCGCCTCAGCAACCTGCTCGCGGGCATCGGCCGGGGCCAGATGGGCCTGCTGGATGACCGCGTGAAGAAGCGCCGCGAAATTTACGCCTGGTATCAGGACAAGCTCCAGGGCCTGCCCGGCTTGTCCTTCGGCCCCGCCGAGCCGGCCGGGGGGCGCTCCAACCGCTGGCTCAGCTGCCTGCTCCTCAGCCCGGCCGAAACCAGTATTACGCCCGAACAACTGCGCCTGCACCTCGAAACCCACAACGTGGAAAGCCGCCCGCTCTGGAAACCGCTGCACCTGCAGCCACTTTTCGCCGGCGTGCCTGTATTCGGCGGCGCAGTTTGTACCGATTTATTTACCCGCGGCATCTGTCTGCCCTCCGGCTCGGCCATGACGGAAACCCACTTGCGGCGCGTGGCCGACGCCGTACGCGAATTGATACCCGTCTAAATTCAGCACAACCTGCCGATGGATAGCACATAAGGTTCCATCGGCAGTTCTAAGAGTACAAGTTCTCTTTTCAGGGGTATATCCAGAACATGGTGGGTATATTTCTGACCGCCGCCAGCGGGCGCGCAGAAGGGCCACGCCCGTTGCAGCAGGCGTGGCCCGAAACCAGCTCCACATGCGGAAAATGTGTTGTCAGCTGGAATAGAAGTTAGCGGAGCCGCAGGGCTAAGGGCTAACCAGATTGATACTCAGGTTGAAGTAGAGCGGGTTGGTCAGTGTGTTGGTGAACACCGGGTTGTCGTTCCCTTCCGGGTTTTGGGTACTGAAGGCGTCGAAGCGGTAGTTATAGCGGTAGCCTGCCTGCGCCGAGAGCCACACGAATCCGGTGAGCTTGCGCTCGTAGGTGAGGCGCGGCTTCAGCTCGCCCCGGCGCAGGTACATGTCCTGCCCGTTAACCGACCCGAGGTAGTAGGCGTTGCCCTCTATCTCGTAGCCGAGCATGAGCAGCGAATTTGCCCCGAAGCTGCGGCGCAGGTTCACGCGGGCCGGGAAAATAGCCTCTACCCCCCACTTAGGGCTGAAGGTGCGGAAATAGTACACCACCGGAATATGCAGCAGCTGTCCGGCCCGGTAGGTGCGCGTAACGCCCAGCCCCCACATGTAGCTTTCGGTCGGTTTCCAGCCGTAAATAGCCGTGCCGCTGTACGTAAGTCCTTTGCTGCTCACATCGTCGAAGTTGCGGTAGGTTCCGTTCAGGTCGATGTTGCCCTGCACCAGCAGGTAGTTCTTCTCATTGAGGGGCCGAAAAACCGTAGCGTTGAAGCCTGTTGAACGCAGCCCCCTGTTCAGCCCGGTAAACAGCGACGAAGTACGGGGATTATTGATGTTCACGTCCGTATTCCAGTACGTGAGGCCCAAGTTCAAAATCAGCTTCGAGTTAGAAATAACCGGCGCGTTGAAGCCCAGCCGCAGTCCCCCGAAACGGTTTACCCGCTCATCCAACTCGGTGGAGGCCGTCGGTTCGGAGCCAGTCGGGTTAGGTTCGGGGCGGGGCACGAACAGCTGGCGGTGCGGACCTACCGAGTTGAAGTCGAAGTGCCCCTGTCCTTCATAGCCCACCGAAATGAGTTTGGTGGGGCTTTGCAACAGCACCTTCTGGCTGGCGTAGGGGCGGTTGGCGCTGGCATCGGCATTGCCAAAGCTGCTAAAGTCCTCAACGTCCAACGAGTCGGAGGGAGTGGGTAGGTCCTGGGCACAGACCGGCGCGGCGAATACAGAACCCAGGACCAACAAGGCCCCGGGCAGCAGGAAGTGGAAGAGAGGCTGCATCGATTACTTCTTTACCTGCCGCTTCCAAACGTCGGTGCGGCCGAAAAGCGACACACCGATAAAGCCGCGTACTTCCAGCGTATTGGGGTCCACGAGCGTCATCTCGCAGGAGTAGTCGCTGCCGTTTTTGGGGTCATAAATGTTGCCAGCTTCCCATTTATTGTCGCCGGCATAGGTGAAGCTGCGCATGTTCACAAGGCCTTTCAGGGGCTTTTTGCGGGCCGCTTCATCGGGGTTGTTGACATCAGTGCGGGGGGTACCATCGGGGTTGTTGGGCACTTTCAGCCACACCAGCCGACCAAAGTACTTATCGCCGCTTTTGTAAATCTGAATCATGCCCGTGCCCTCCCCGTTTTTCCACACGCCCACTACGGCATCGGGATTATCAGCCAGGGCTGCGACGGCGCTAAACAGGCAGACAAATAGGATTAACAGGCTCTTTTTGAACTGGTTCATAGGAAGTTGGAAATGAGATAGAACGGCTAAAAGTATCATATGCAGATTCAAAATCAAAGCAATACTATCTTTAAAAGTAGTTTTAATACTATTTTAATCCACACGTTTTCTTTAAGCACCTCTGCCTGTGCTCATTGCCTTGAAAAACAACCTATTACACTCCTATCTGCGCAGTTAGCACCACTCCGTTACCGGGTCAACCGGTTATACTAGACTGTGTGGACAGTCATCGGAGCCAATCGAGGGCGGCGAGCAGGTGAGCGCCGGCTAAGAAGCAGGTGGCGGTTTTCTCGTAGCGGGTGGCAAAGCCCCGCGCCTCCTTAAGCCGGCCAAAGAAGCGTTCGACTTTGTTGCGGTCCGCATACAGGTTCTCATCATAGGCCCGCTGGTCTATCCGGTTGGCCTTAGGCGGAATCACGGCTTGCGCGTGTTGCCCGGCCACAGCCGCTAGCACGGCGTTCGTGTCGTAGGCCTTATCGGCCACCACAGCGCCGGGCTTTTCGGGCAGGGCGGCCAGCAGTTCCGGTAGCACGGTGCAATCGGCTTGTTCACCT
>NZ_FNOV01000009.1:89139-252045 GCF_900107135.1 Hymenobacter psychrophilus | reverse complement strand
TTGCACCGTGCTACCGGAACTGCTGGCCGCCCTGCCCGAAAAGCCCGGCGCTGTGGTGGCCGATAAGGCCTACGACACGAACGCCGTGCTAGCGGCTGTGGCCGGGCAACACGCGCAAGCCGTGATTCCGCCTAAGGCCAACCGGATAGACCAGCGGGCCTATGATGAGAACCTGTATGCGGACCGCAACAAAGTCGAACGCTTCTTTGGCCGGCTTAAGGAGGCGCGGGGCTTTGCCATCCGCTACGAGAAAACCGCCACCTGCTTCTTAGCCGGCGCTCACCTGCTCGCCGCCCTCGATTGGCTCCGATGACTGTCCACACAGTCTAGGTTGAATTTCTCGCAGAGGTCCGCGGAGGGATGCGCAGAGGTTAAAAAGAGGCCCTCCTTTTACCTCTGCGCATCCCTCCGCGGACCTCTGCGAGAAAACAATGATTGAACCAATGCACCTTCCCGACCTGCCCATTACCGCCGCCCTGCCCGAGCTGCTCGCCACGCTCGAAACCCACCATGTGGCCGTGCTGCAGGCCCCACCGGGCGCGGGCAAAACCACCCTGGTACCGTTGGCACTGCTGGAAGCGGCCTGGTGCGCGGGCCAGAAAATAATTGTGCTGGAGCCCCGGCGGCTGGCGGCCCGGGCGGCGGCCACGCGCATGGCCCAGCTGCTGGGCGAACCCGTGGGCCAGACGGTGGGCTACCGCATGCGGCTGGAAAGCAAGATTTCTGCTAAAACCCGCATCGAAGTCGTCACCGAAATCATCCTCACCCGCCAGCTTCAGGACGACCCCGCGCTGGAAGGCGTAGCCGCGGTCCTATTCGACGAATTTCACGAGCGCAGCCTGCAGGCCGACCTGGGCTTGGCCCTGGCCCTCGATGCCCAACAGGTGTTGCGGCCTGATTTGCGGCTCTTGATCATGTCGGCCACGCTGGATGCCGACCGGCTGGGCCGCTGGCTGGCGGCACCCGTAGTGAGCAGCCTGGGCCGCATGTTTCCGGTTGAGACGCAGTACCTGAGCCCCCAACGGGCCGCCAGCGCCTCGCGCCGCCCCCACGAAAAGCTACAGGATTTGGTGCCGGTGCTCGTGCGCGAGGCCCTGCAAGCCCACCCCAGCGGCGACATACTGGTGTTTCTGCCCGGCCTGGCCGACCAGCGCCGGGTGGCCGCCAAGCTGGCCTCGCTACCCGACCATATCATTATCCACACGCTGCACGGCGAGTTGCCGGCCGAGCAGCAGGACGCCGCCCTGCGCCCCGCCCCGGCCGGCCGCCGCAAGGTGGTGCTGGCCACCAGCATTGCCGAAACCAGCCTTACTATTGAGGGCGTAAGCATCGTGGTAGATGGCGGCTTTGCCCGGATTCCGCGCTTCGAGCCGCGCACCGGCCTCACCACGTTGGGCACCGAGCCCGCCAGCCAGGCCGCCGCCGACCAGCGCCGGGGCCGCGCCGGCCGCTTGGGCCCCGGCACCTGCTACCGCCTCTGGACTGAAGCCGAATTCCGCGAGCTACCGCAGCACTTGCCGCCCGAAATCCTGACCGCCGACCTGAGCCCGCTGGCCCTAGAGCTGGCCTTGTGGGGTGCGTACGCGGCCGATAGTCTGCGCTGGCTGGACACGCCGCCGGCCCCGGCGCTGGCCCAGGCCCGCGAGCTGCTGGTGCGGTTGGAGGCTGTTACGCCGGCCGGGCCGCCCACCGCGCACGGCCGCGCCCTGGCGAGGCTGGGGCTGGCTCCGCGCCTGGCCCATCTGGTGGCCCGGGGGCAGCAAATCGGCCATGGGGCCACGGCCTGCGCGCTGGCTGCGCTGCTCACCGAGCGCGACATTCTGCGCCCCGCCGACGGCTCATTTGGCCCGCCCGACTTGCGCCTGCGCCTCGAAGCCCTGCACACCGGCCGTGCCCCGCTACCCGGCCTGCTGCCCGATGCGGCCGGCCTGCGCCGGGTGCGCGAGGCAGCCACCGTACTGCGTCAGCGGGCCGGCGCGAAGGGTGAAATCCAGCCTGATGCGGCTGGGCTGCTGGCCGCCCTCGCCTACCCCGACCGCCTGGCCCAGCGCGAAACACCCGAACGGGTACGCCTGCTCAGCGGCCAGCGAGCCACGCTGCCGGCCGAGTTCTTCGGGCAACAGGACCAGTTTTTTGCCGTGGCCGCCCTCGATGGCTATACTGCCCAGCCCCGCGCCAGCCTGGCCGCGCCCCTGAGCCGGGCCGAGCTGGAAGAGCATTTTGCTAGTCAGATAGAAACCCGCGACGAAGTGCGCTGGGATGAAGCCGCCGGCCGCGTAACAGCCCGCCGCCTGCGCCGCCTCGGGGCCCTAATGCTGTCCGATGTTCACTTGCCCAACCCCGACCCGGCCCTGGTAGCCGCGGCCCTGCTGAGCGCGGTGCAGGCCGGCGGAATAGCCGGGCTGCCCTGGAGCGAGGCGGCCGCGCAGCTGCGCGAACGGCTGGCTTTTGTCCATCATCACTTCCCCGGCAACTGGCCCGAGGTGTCGAATGAGGCACTGCTGGCGGAGCTAAACGACTGGCTGGGGCCCTACCTAACGGGCGTGAAGTCGATGGCTGAGCTGGGCCGGATTGACTTTCAGGAGGCGCTGCTGGGGCGGCTGCCGGGCGGCTGGGGCCAGCGCCAGGAACTGGACCGCCTCGCCCCCACCCACCTCGAAGTACCCACCGGCTCACGCATCCGCCTCGATTATGCTACACCCGAGACACCAGTGCTGGCCGTGCGCCTGCAGGAGGTGTTCGGCCTGCTCGACACGCCTACCGTGGGGGACGGCCGGGTCCCGCTCACGCTGCACCTGCTCTCGCCCGGCTACCGCCCGGCGCAGGTTACCCGCGACCTGCGCAGCTTCTGGACCAGCTCCTACTTCGAGGTGCGCAAGGAACTGCGCGGCCGCTACCCCAAGCACTACTGGCCCGAAAACCCGCTCGAAGCCCAGGCCGTGCGCGGCACCAAAAAGCAAAACGGCTTGCGTTGAGTGTAGAGCATAGAAAAAGCGTGTCATTCTGGGCGGAGCTCAGAATGACACGCTTTTTCTATGCTCTAAAAGAATAAAACCTAGCTTGGGAAATCGGCCGAATCACCGGTTTCTTCCACTTCGGCCAGTTCTTTTACCAAGGCGGTAAACTTCTCACGGGCACCTTTAACGGCGGCTTTGCCCAGCGGCAGGTGCAGGGGCGCGTCGCCCTCGGCGTGCACGAGGTCGTACATGATCTGGGCGGCGCGGTCGGGGTCGCCGGGCTGGTTGCCGCTGTAGCTCTGGATGCCTTTGAGGTTTTCGCCCACGGTGCTACGGTAGTCCTCAATATTGGTATCGACGTAGGTGGCCGAGGCACCGGCCCACTCGGTGCGGAAGCCGCTGGGCTCGATATTGGTGACTTTGATGCCGAGCGGCTTCACCTGCTGGGCCAGGCTTTCGCCGATGGCTTCGAGAGCAAACTTACTAGCGTTGTAAACGCCCACGCCGGGGAAGGTTTTCAGTCCGCCGATGCTGGTGATGTTGAGCACGTGGCCGCTTTTCCGCTCGCGCAAATGGGGCAGCACGGCTCGTAGCACGTGCAGCGGGCCGAATACGTTCACGTCGAACTGGCGGTGCACTTCTTCGGCATCGATTTCCTCGATGCTGCCCAGCGAGCCGTAACCGGCATTGTTTACGATAATGTCGAGATAACCGAGCTTGGCAATGGCATCGGCAATGGCTTTTTTAACCTGGGCCTCGTCGGTTACCTCCATCACAAAGCCATGGCCGTGGCCCTTGCTTTTTTTGGTAAACTCGTCGGCCTGCTCCTGCTTGCGGAAGGTGGCGGCTACTTTATCGCCCTTTTCGAGCAGCAAGTCGGCCAGGGAGGCCCCAAATCCGGAGCTGACGCCGGTAATAAACCAGTTTTTGGTAGTTGCCATGAGCTGATGTAGATAGGTAGTGGCCGCGCCGGAGTAGCGCGGCTGGGCCTTATAACTGCCAGAGCGGGCCCTAGGTTTTGCTGCCCGTAGCCCAAGGCCGGTTGTTACCTTTTAGGCTCCTTTCTGAAAAACCCGGTCGGCTCATAACCCGAAACCCAACTCTGCGCCTTAACTTTGACCCGCAACAAGCCACCTTCTTACTCTCTTGTTGCCATGGCCGACCACGCCGCCAAAATTGCCTTCGAGGCCCTTACCTACGACGATGTGCTGCTGCTGCCCGGCTACTCCGAGGTACTGCCCCGCGACGTTAGCACCGGCACCCCGCTCACCCGCCGCATCCGCCTGCAGCTGCCCTTCGTGTCGGCGGCCATGGATACCGTAACCGAGGCCGAAATGGCCATTGCCCTGGCCCAGGAAGGCGGTATCGGCATCATTCATAAAAACATGAGCATCCGGGCCCAGGCCGAGTTGGTGCGCCGCGTGAAGCGCTCGGAAAGCGGCATGATTCTCGACCCGTTCACGCTCACCGAAACTGCCACGCTGGCCGAGGCCAAGCAGCTGATGCGCGAGCACAACATTGGCGGCATTCCTATCATCGACGAGCAGCGCCACCTCAAGGGCATCCTCACCAACCGCGACCTGCGCTTCGAGAAGAACATGAGCCGGCCCGTGAGCGAGGTAATGACCACCATGCCGCTCGTAACGGCCAAAGCCGGTACCGAACTGGCCGCCGCCGAGGACATTCTGCAGGACTCCAAAGTGGAGAAGCTGCCCGTTGTTGACATGGAAGGCCGGCTGGTAGGTCTCATCACCTACAAAGACATCCGCAAGCGCCGCCGCACGCCCAATGCCAGCAAAGACGAGCAGGGCCGCTTGATGGTGGGTGCCGCCCTGGGCGTTACGGCCGACCTGATGGAGCGCGTCGCCGCCCTGCTGGAGGCCGGCGTCGATGTAGTAAGCCTGGATACGGCCCACGGCCACAGCAAGGGCGTGCTCGACGCCGTGCGCAGCCTCAAGCAGCAGTTTCCCGACCTCGAAGTTATTGCCGGCAACGTGGCCACCGCCGAGGGCGCCCGCGCCCTAGCCGATGCCGGGGCCGACGCCGTGAAAGTGGGCGTGGGTCCCGGCAGCATCTGCACTACCCGTATCGTGGCCGGCATTGGCGTACCCCAGCTTTCGGCAGTGCTCGAAGCGGCCCGCGGCCTCGAAGGCACCGGCGTACCGGTTATTGCCGACGGCGGCATCAAGTACTCGGGCGATGTGGTGAAGGCCCTGGCCGCCGGTGCCAGCACCGTGATGATTGGCTCGCTACTGGCCGGCACCGACGAAGCCCCCGGCGAGATGACCCTGTTTGAGGGCCGCAAGTACAAGAGCTACCGCGGCATGGGCTCGGTAGAGGCGATGGAGGAAGGCAGCAAGGACCGTTACTTTCAGGATGCCGAGGACGATGTGAAGAAGCTCGTGCCCGAGGGCATTGTGGGCCGGGTGCCCTACAAAGGACTGGCCGCCGAGGTGCTCTACCAACTAACGGGCGGCCTGCGCGCCGGCATGGGCTACTGCGGCACGCCCACCATCGAGGCGCTCCAGACGGCGCGCTTCGTGCGCATCACCGGAGCCGGCCTGCGCGAGTCGCACCCCCACGACGTGCAGATTACCCGCGAGTCGCCGAATTACAGCAGCCGCTAAAAGCCCGTCTTTAGTTTAAGTTTATGCCAATACCCCGGAGCCCCGCTTCCGGGGTATTCTTTTTAGTAACCAGCTGATACCAGCACCTTAACGCTGCCGGGCAAACGCGCTGGCCGGCCGACGCTGGGTCGGGTAATGGCCGGCTACCACGATGGAATTGTCCTAATAACAACGGGGCACGTATCTTGTCCTCCTATTTCCTTCCGCCGCACCCCTCGCCCGGGTCAGCTCTTCCTTATTTCGTCTGCATGTCCGTTCTTCGGAAACCTCTTCCCCTGCTGTCTGTAGCCGTGTTGTTGAGCTGGCTGGCGCTGCTGGCGGCCGCGCTGCTCTACGCGCACCCGGGGCTGGGCGGATGGCAGTTGCCTCAGACGGGCGGGATAGTTCTGGTATTGCAGGCCCTGTTTGTTGCTTTAGTTTTTCTGCGCGAGCGGATTGCCCCGGAGCGCCTGCGGGGAGTCGATTTCATTGGGCTATTGCGCCAGCTACTGCTGGGCTCGGCATTGCTGGCAGTAGCCGGCGTGGGGGCCCACAAATTGATGCAGTTATTGGTAGGCCCCGAAACCATTTCGGGCTCGGTGCTGAATACGGCATTCTATACGCTTAACCTGGGGCTGTTTGTGCTGCTACTGGCCCGTACAAACTATGCCTGGCGGGCACTGGTGCTGTTTCGGGCCACCGACCGATTGCGGCGGCAGTGGGTTGCATTCGAGGTAATGCTCGGTATTACGCTGTTGCTGCGGCTGCTGCCTTTCTCGCCTCCTGTCGCTTTATCATCGGCACTGCTGGGCGTGTTGGCCGCCTTTGGCGCTTACCTGAGCGGACGCCAGAAGTGGGTAGCCTACCTGAGCCGCCGCCAGAAGATTGAAGCCGTACTGCTGCAGCTGGCTGTAATCGGGGTGATGGGCGTTTTCGTGGCATACTTCACCTCCACGCAGCCTATACTGCGGTTGGTAGGGCCCGCCACCCAGAATAGTTTTCTGCTACTCAATGCCTTCTTCGCGGCGATGTACGCCCTAACGGGGCTGCTGGTAACGCTTTTCAACCTGCCCACGGCGGGCGTATTCGAGCAGAAGCGCGAGGAGATTTTGAGTATGCAACGCCTCACCCAGCTCATTCAGCGGGGCCAGACGACGGCCGAAGTGTACCAGATGTTCTTCGATTCAGCTATCCAGACCACCCGCGCCGATGCGGCCTGGCTGCACATTGAGGCCAACGCCGACGATGACCGCTACGACCTGTACCACCGGCTGCCCACCGACCAGGCCACCGCTATTCGGGAGTTGCTGACCGATTTCAACCTCGGCAACCTGGAATATTTCAACAACGACCTGTCGGGCGGCAGTTTTCGCCAGCTACACTTGCCCTTTGGCTCGCTGATGGTGATGCCGCTCAGCTCCAGCAAGCGCCAGTATGGCAATATTTACTTGTTGCAGGAACCAACGCAGGCCTTCGACCGCGAAAACCTGAGCATCCTGCAAACCTTCGCCAGCCAAACAGTACTAAGCATCGAAAACCTGCAGCTTATTCAGGCCTCGCTACGCACCCAGCGCGTGCAGGACGAGCTTAAGATTGCCTCGGCTGTTCAGGATAGCCTGATTCCAAAAAACCTACCGATTGATAACTGGTTTGAAATCAGCTCCTACGCGGTGGCTGCTACCGAAGTCGGGGGCGACTTTTACGACTTTTTGCACCTGCCGGGCCGACGACTGGCCGTGCTCATCGGCGACGTAAGTGGCAAGGGCGTTACGGCCGCTTTCCACGTGGCCCAGATGAAGGGCATTTTCCACGCCCTGATGCAGGAGAATCCGCTGGCCCGCACCGAACGGGAGAAATTTCCGGTGCCCAGCCAGTTCATGACCCAGGCCAACGACGCGCTGGGCCGTTGCCTCGAAAAATCGGCCTTTATTACGGCCTCGCTCTACATCATCGATTATGAGCATGGGGGCTTTGTGTTTGCCCGCGCCGGCCATTGCCACACGCTTTACTACCACTCCATCAAAGAGGAAGTATCGTACTTCCAGACGGCCGGGCTGGGGCTGGGCATCATCCGGCACGGTGGTTACGAGAAACACATCAAAAATCAGTTCTACGACTACAACCCCGGCGACGTAATGGTGATTTACACCGACGGCATTGTGGAAGCCCGCAACGCGGCCCAGGACGAATACGGCGAGGAACGCCTGCAGCGCATGTTGGAGGAGTCATATTATCTCGATGCCGACCAGATCAAGGCCCACATTCTGGCCGACCTGCACGAGTTCACCAGGGCCCAACCCATGCACGACGACCAGACGCTGCTCGTGATAAAATTCCGGTCGGCCCAACCCGAAGCCGGGCTTTAACGTAGCTTCAAGCCATGAAAATAACGCAACACACTACCGATACTACGCTCACGCTGGCCCTCAACGGGGAGTTGGACGCCAGCTCTTCCGTTTTGCTCGACACCGAGCTGAGCAAGCCTGAAATTCTGCGCACCCAGAAAGTGCTCATCGACTGCCAGCAACTGAACTATATCTCATCAGCGGGACTGGGGGTGTTCATCTCTCATTTGCAGACTTTCCAGGACGCCAATGTAAAGCTGGTGTTTTTCAATATGCAGGAAAAGGTGCGCAACGTATTCGAGATTCTGGGCCTCGATTCGCTGATGACCATTGTACCATCGGAAGCGGAAGCTACCGCCGTTTAAAGTTCCTAAACTGCTCTGCCCGCATCCCCAAGGCATGAAACAAGTCATTCGTATTAGCTGCAATCGTCGCAACTTAAAGGTGGTGCGCGATTTTGTGAGCGACTACTTGGCCGGGCAGCACCTATCGGAAGTACTCGTCAACCAGTTGGTATTAGCCGTTGATGAGGTGGTAGCCAACTTCATCATTCATGCAAATGCCGAAGATGAAAGGCAGTTTCTGGATGTGCGGATAGACGTGCGCGACCACGAGTTTGGCTTCGAGATTGAGGACGGGGCGCCTTCCAGTTACTCGCCTGGCTCGTATCAGGAGCCCGATTTGCGCGAATTTGTGCGCGTGGGCAAGAAGGGCGGCGTGGGCATGATGCTGGTCAACCGCATTATGGACCGGGTGGAGTACAGCACGACCGGTGAGCACACCGTCTGCCGCCTCTACAAGAGCCTGACCTGAACCAGCGGCACGGCCCGGGCAGCCTACCTCGGCCGCTGGGAAAAAATCCGTAAAATTGTAGTCCCCTCCTCCGGGCCGTTGGTCCGGCCCGGAACTACGCCCGCCGATTCCCTTCTTTCTTCATATGCACCACCGTTTTTTGTTTGCCGGCACTGCCGCGGCTGCCCTACTGGCCGGGTGCCAGGCTACCAAGCCCGCCACAACTGCCTCGGCCGCCACTGTTGAAACCCTGGGCACTACGGCCGTTCCAGCCGCGGAATTTGCCTACGTGTATCGTAAAAACAATGGCTCCGACCCTACCTTCGGCACCAAAGCCAGCGTCGAGGAATACCTCGACCTCTACACCAACTTCAAGCTGAAGGTGCTGGCCGCCGAACAGCGCGGCCTCGATACCACCCAGGCTTTCCGGCAGGAACTGGATGGCTACCGGCAGCAGTTGGCCCAGCCCTACCTCACCGAAAAAAGCGTAACCGACCAACTGGTGCGCGAGGCCTACGACCGCCTGAGCAAGGAAATCAGCGCCTCGCACCTGCTGGTAACCGTGGCCCCCGACGCGGCGCCCAAAGACACTCTCGCCGCCTACGAGAAGGCCATGAGCCTGCGCCGCCGCATTACGGAGGGCGGCGAGGACTTCAATGCAGTGGCCCGCGAGAATTCCGACGACCCTTCGGCCCGCGGTAGCAGCGGCAACGGTGGCAAGCTGGGCTACTTCACGGCCATGCAGATGGTGTATCCCTTCGAGTCGGCGGCTTACGCCACAACGGCCGGACAGGTATCGGCGCCGGTGCGCACCCGCTTCGGCTACCATTTGATTAAGGTGGACAACGTGCGGGCCGCCCAGGGCGAAATCAAAGTGGCTCACCTGATGGTGCGGGCCACGCCCGGCATGCCCGCCGCCGACTCGGCCACGGCCAAAAAGAAGGTGGACGAATTGTATGCCCGCCTGGCCCGTCGCAACGAAAACTGGGACAAGCTGGTTGGTCAGTTTTCGGAGGATGCCGGCTCGGCGCCCAACGGCGGCGAGCTGCCGGCCTTTGGCACCGGCCGCATGATTCCTTCGTTTGAGGAGGCCGCCTTTAAGCTGCAAAAGCCCGGCGATATTGCGCCGCCCGTGCAGACGCCCTACGGCTGGCACATCATCAAGCTACTAGAAAAGCAGCCCGTACCCTCGTTTGAAACCATGGAACCCACGCTCAAAAGCAAGGTTTCCAAAGATTCGCGCTCCGAGCTCAACCGCGCCGCCTTCCTCAAGCGGGTGCGCCGCGAAAACAACTTCGTGGAAGTGCCGGCCGTGAAGGAATACGTGCTGGCCAAGGCCGACACCTCACTGGTGAAGGGCCGTTTCGCTTACTCGGCTCCGGCCGCCGCCACCGGTAAAGCCAGCAAAACTATCACCGACAACGCGGCACTGTTCACCATTCAGGGCCAGCCTTACCTGGTGCAGGATTTTCTGACCTACGCCCAGCAGAGCCAGCGCCAGCGCCCGGCCGGGGCCGAGCCGCGCTTTGTTATGCAGCAGCTCTACGACCAGTACGTGGACCAGCGCCTGACCGAGTACGAAAAGTCCAACCTCGAAAACAAGTACGAGGACTACCGCATGCTGGTGAAGGAATACCGCGATGGTATTCTGCTGTTCCAGCTGATGGACGAAAAGGTGTGGAGCAAGGCCATTGAGGACACCGTGGGTCTGCAGCAGTTCTTCGCCGCCAACCAGGCCAGCTACCAGTGGGGCCCGCGGGTGCAGGCTACCGTCATCAGCGCGGCCACGCCTGTATTGCGGAGGCAGGCCCAGGACTACTTCCCCAACCCGGCTGAGTTAAAAACGACGGTTACAGCCAGCATCTACCTACCCGTTACGGAGGGCATTCCGGCCGTACTGAAGTTCCAGCCCCGTACTGCCACACTGCTGCCCGCCAGCAAAGCGGCGCTCGAAGAGCTGGCCGGCCGCATGCTGGAAGCCGACACTACGATGCTGGTGCATGCAACTGCTTCCAGCCGGGCCAAAGTGCCTGCCAAGCTAGCCGCTCAGCGCCAGGCTGCCGTGGAGCAGTACCTTGTTGGCCAGGGTGTGCGCGCTGGCCGGGTGAAGCTGATGAGCGGTAGCAGCAGCCAGGCCAAGCAGTATGCCACGGCTACCGATGTGCTGCTGCTGACCGTGCTGAGCCGCAACCCGACCCTGATTGAGCAGCGGCTCAACGAGAAAAGCCCGCTGGCCGTGCAAATTCAGCAGCGCAGCTTTGCCAAGGGCGAGAACAAGGTAGCCGACAAGTTCCTGACCAGCGCCCCCGGCCTGTACCAGACCGAAATGGATGGGCGCTTTTACGCGGTCATCATCGATAAGCAGCTGCCCGCCGGCCCCAAAGCCCTCAACGAAGCCCGCGGTCAGGCCACTTCCGACTACCAGAACTTCCTGGAAAAAGAGTGGCTGGAGCAGCTAAAGGCCCAGAATCCGGTAAAAATTAACCGGAGTGAGGTAGACAAGCTCATAACCAAGTAGTCGCCGCTTGTCCTGCTGAGCAACGCAAAGGACCTATACCGAAGCTAACTTCCAGAGAGAATAGCTTCGGTGTAGGTCCTTTGCGTTGCTCAGGAAGATAAATAGTAAGGCCCGGCGCCCTCCTGCCGATGCAACGTTTTACCCTAAAACGGGCTCCCGTAACCAGAGCAATGCGCGGTTTTTGCCGGTGCAAGGATTTATAACGAAATTTACGGGCGGCTTTCGGCGTTGAACCCTTTGCCAAACCTTTTCCAGGCATATTGCCGGGACGGGCATTAGAACCATATTCATGCGTATTTTTTTGCGAGTACCAGCCTTTAAAGCCCTGCTGAGCCTGACGTTGTTGGTTGTTTCTGCCTCGGCTGGCCACGCGCAGCTGGGCGTCGGCCGCCCGGTAGGCCGCACCATGGTCGACGGCATCATTGCCAAGGTCGACAATCAGATTGTGCTTAAGTCGGACCTGGAGGGTGTTTACAACCAGGAGCTGGCCCAAGCCGAGGGCAAGCCGCTACCGCCCGACACCAAGTGCAAGATTCTGCAGAGCCTGGCCCTCAATAAGCTGCTGCTGGCCAAAGCCGAAACCGACTCGGTGGTAGTGGACGATAACCAGGTGAAAAACGAGCTAGACCGCCGCATGGGCTATTTTGTGCAGCAGATTGGCTCGGAGCAGAAACTGGAGGAATATTACGGTAAGCCGCTCAAGCAAATCAAGGACGAGCTGCGTACGCAGGTGAAAGAACAGCTGATTCAGCAAAAAATGCAGGATCAGATTGCCGGCAAGGTGTCGGTGACGCCCCGCGAGGTGCGCCAGTACTTCGGCCGCATGCCCAAAGACAGCCTGCCCTATTATTCTTCAGAGGTAGAAGTAGGCCAGATTGTGAAGATAGCCCAGGTCAACAACAAGGTGAAGCAGGCCACTCAGGCCAAGCTCAACGAACTGCGGGCCCGCATCGTGGCCGGCGAGGATTTCGCCACATTGGCCAAGCAGTACTCGCAGGATCCCGGCTCGGCCGTGGAGGGCGGCTACCTGGGCTTTTTTAAGCGCCGCGAGCTGGTACCCGAATACGAGGCCGCCGCGTTGCGCCTGGAACCGGGTGGCATCTCGCCGGTTGTGGAGTCGCAGTTTGGCTTTCACGTCATCCAGCTTATCGAGCGCAAGGGCGACTCGTACAGCACGCGCCATATTCTGCTCAAGCCCGAAACCGGCACCACCGACACCAATGAGGCCTCAAAGGAGCTGGCCAAGCTGCGCCTGCGCGTTATGAGCGACAGCCTGACCTTCGCCAAGGCCGCCAAGGACAACTCCGACGACAAGCTGACCAGCGGCAACGGTGGCCTGCTGCAAAACCGTCGCGACGCCAGCACCTACCTGCCCCTCGACCAGCTCGACCCGGCCATTTTCTTCACCATTGATACGATGAAGGTAGGTAGCATCAGCCCGCCGCTGCCCTACCGCACCGAAGATGGCAAAGACGCCGTGCGCATTCTATACCTGAAATCGAACAGCCCGCCCCACCAGGCCAACCTCAACGACGACTACCAGAAGATTGCCGCCGCCGCCCTCAACCAGAAGAAAAACAAAGCCCTCGACGCCTGGTTTGCCCTCAACCGCGGCACCGTGTACCTCGAAGTAGACCCCGAGTACGCCGGCTGCCAGCTCCTGAATTCGATTAATTAGAGAAGTCAGGAGTTGGAAGCTAGGAGACAGAATGCCGTGCTTATACTATCGGCTTCTTTCTTGTACCAGATTCTAGCTCCTAGCTTCTAACCCCTAGCTCCTCCCCAAGAATGCTCTTCACCTCCGATAAAGAAGCCGCCGACGCGCTGGCTGCCGCTTACCAGCAGTTGCGCCGCGAAATCGGCAAAGTCATTATTGGGCAGGAAGACGTGGTAGAACTGGTGCTGACGGCCGTGTTTTCGCAGGGCCACTGCCTGCTGGTAGGTGTGCCCGGGCTGGCCAAAACGCTACTCATCCAAACAGTGGCTGACTCGCTGGACCTATCGTTCAACCGCGTCCAGTTCACGCCCGATCTGATGCCCTCCGACATTGTGGGCTCGGAAACGCTCAACAAGGAGCGTGACTTTCACTTTGTTCCGGGGCCGATTTTCGCCAACATCGTGCTGGCCGACGAAATCAACCGGACGCCGCCCAAAACCCAGGCCGCCCTGCTCGAGAGCATGCAGGAGTACGCCGTAACCGTGGCGGGCAAGCGCTACGCGCTGCCCCGCCCGTTCTTCGTGCTGGCCACCCAGAACCCCATTGAGCAGGAAGGCACCTACCCGCTGCCTGAGGCCCAGCTCGACCGGTTTATGTTCAACATCGAGCTGGACTATCCTAGCTATGAGGCGGAGCTGCAAATCGTAAAAAACACCACCTCGAACCGCCAGATAAAGGTGGAAAAGGTGTTGCATGCAGCCGAAATCCAGGCTTTCCAGCAACTGGTGCGCCGGGTGCCAGTAGCCGACAACGTGGTGGAGTATGCGGTGGGCCTGGTGCATAAAACCCGTCCGAATACTCCCCGGGCCGCTGCCCGCGCCAGCCAGCTGCTGGAGTGGGGCGCTGGTCCGCGCGCCTCGCAGCACCTCATTATGGGGGCCAAATGCCACGCGCTCATCCACGGTAAGTACTCGCCCGATATCGAGGACGTGCAGGCCGTGGCCCTGCCCATCCTACGCCACCGTCTCGTGCGCAACTTCAAGGCCGAAGCCGAGGGCATTACGGTGGACCAGTTGGTGAAAGAGTTACTTTGAACAGGTAGTAGGTGTTAGGGACTTAGGGCTTGAATGACGACTGTAGTCCTGCCCTTTATGCGTCCCAACATAGCATCTAAAACCTAAGCCCTTACTATCTAAGACCTAACCATGGAAGCAGCCGGTTACTACACGCAGTTTGAGCGCAACCTCGTCATCATCCTCAGCGGCCTCGATGCGGGCCTCAATATCAGCCCAACGGCCCTGAATGTATCGTTGCCGCTGGAAGTATACGTGCTGAGCCAGGTACTCAACCAGGGCGGCGGCCAGTTTCGCCTCTCCGAAAACCTTGCCCCCCGCGAGCAAGTGCGCGAGTTTCTGGCCCAGTTCCAGAGCCACGAAGCGCACAACGAAGCGCTGATGCAACGGATTCTGGCTGACAAAAGAAGCCTGATGCGCACTCCCGAAGGCCGCGTGCTGACCAAGGAAATGCTCATTCGCCGGCTCGAATACTTCAACGAAGCTGCCCGCCAGGTAAACGTGATGCGCAACCAGCACGCCCTTGGCAGCCCGCCCCAGTCGCGCTCCGGCGTAGGCCTACAAATCGTAAGCTAAGACCAGGTATTTCCGCTTTGCCGCTGTTGATAAACAGAACAGCCACCTCGCTTGAGGTGGCTGTTCTGTTTTTAGCCTTCCACAGAAATCCGTGCTAACTCGTGGTCCGGAAATTTAGGACATGGAAGCCGTAGCGTCTTCGCGCACTTTGGCATTGCCGGCTTTGCGGTGCGCTAACTTGAGGTGTTGCGGGGGCTGCTGCTTGAGGTGCGAAGGCACATCTTCGCCCGGCAGGCTCGTGGAAATCGTGACGCCACCATCGACGAAATAGGTAGCGCCGGTTACGTAGCTGGCTTCGTCGGAAGCCAGGAACAGGTACACGTTGGCAACTTCCTCGGGGGTACCGCGGCGACCCAGCGGCACGCCGTCGACAGTATTCTTCTCCATTTTCGCGTTCATCGGGCCGGTTTCCTTGTGGGTCCAGGCCGTATCGATGGGGCCGGGGCCGACGCAGTTGACGCGCACACCGTGCTTGGCCTGCTCCACCGCCAAACCCTTACTGAACGTCATTACCCACGCTTTTGTAGCTCCGTAAGGGGTAATCATAAGGGAACCCATGTGCCCGGCCTCGAAACCGGCCGACACAATAGTACCCTTGCTTTTTTGCAGCGCCGGCAGCGCCGACCGGGTCCTCATAAACACCGGGTAGATGTTGTTTTTAATCATGTACTCGAGTGCGTCTACCGGATACTTGTCCAGTTCGGCGGTGGCCGGGAATACGCCGGCATTGTTGATGAGTATATCGAGCCACCCGAACTCATCCACGGCCGCCTTCACGCAGGACTTGGCCGTATCCTGCCGCGAAATGTCGCCAAGGTAGCCGATGGCCCGGCCACCGCTGGCCAGGATTTCTTCTACCACGTCGCGCACGGGGTCCGAGTTTAGACCCACGACAACGACAGCCGCTCCTTCGCGGGCGAAGCGTTTGCAAATAGCTTCACCGATGCCCGAGCCGCCGCCCGTTACAATAGCTACTTTGTTCAAAAGTCTGCCTGCCATAACTGAGGTAAGTTTAGAAGCAAGAAAACAAACTTTGCCGGCCCGCCGCCGCGTAAATAGTGACTGATCGGTGGGTTGGTAAGGGTGTTTTTTGCACGACTATTACCGTGGTGGGTTTCCGGCGCCACGTTCTCCTCATCGATGTGGGCCACGCTTTGCGGCTCTGCGCTGCGTTTGTGCCGTCTGCTGTTCCAAATTATCAACGCCCCTTTGTCCGCCCCCACCTCTGCCCCCGACCCCGCCCCCCGGCTTACGCCCCGCCTGCTGCTGCGGCCCTACAATTTCGATGACGACAACAACGACGCGGCCGCTTTTTTTGCGCTGATTGCCGCCAACCGTAGCCGGCTGCGCCCGTCGTTTCCGAAACGCGAGGCAGCGGCCAGCTCGGTCGAGGCCAGCGCCCGGCTGCTGGCACAGTTCCGCCACGACTGGCGTACCGGCCGGCTCTACGTGCTTGGCATCTGGCACCACCCCGATGGCCGCTACCTCGGCGACATCAGCCTCAAGCCTAATTGGAATGCTCCCATCACCCTCGAAATCGGCTACTACCTGGATGCCGAGGCCGAGGGCCAGGGTTACGCCCGCGAGGCACTGGCGGCGGCCGTGGCCTTCGGCTTCAACACGCTTGGGGCCGCGCGCCTGCTCATTCGTTGCCTACCCGACAACCCGCGTAGCTCAGCTGTGGCCGAGGGGTTGGGTTTCCGCCTGCTACCGGTTCGCCCCCGCCCCTGGCTACAACGGGTACTGAGCGGTGGCCCGAATGTGCTGTATTATATACTGAAACGCTGAGTTGACGAGGCCAGCGGCTTGTACTATTGCGCTTGCAAAGGATGACCGGTAATTTCCCTTTGCAAGCGCATTCTTATTTCCTTACCCTGCCCCCAACATTCCCCAGCAGCCACTGCTGCCGGAAGTTAAGGTACACACCAAAGGAGAAATCGGTGGTTTTCTGCTGGAAATCATAAACCGGTTCGGCGCGCACAGTGAGGGCGGCAGCGTCGCCGAGCGAAAAGTCGCGCAGTAGCCGCAGGAACAACAGGCGGCGGTGCGGCTCTACGTAGCCGGGGTTCGAAACGGTGCGTGAAGCCGCCTGGTACAGGTCGCCGCCGAGGGGCGAAAGGAACCGCTGGCCCTGCCAGTAGCTGAGCATCACGTTCAGGAAGCGGGTTTCGGCCGTGGCGTTGAGGTACAGCCCCGTCCCGCGCTTATACGGCAGCTCGTAGGTAAACGACTTGTCGTAGAAGCCTACGCCATACGCCTGCAGGCGCAAAGCAGTTTGGCTATTGGGTAGCTGGTAACGGGCTTCGAGGCCGGTAGCGCCGTTGAAATAGGTTTGCAGCGGCTGGTCAACGGTATCAATCTGGCCGCCGCGGTGGGTAGCCGTGAACTGCACCGGCAGCGTAAGTAGCAGCGGGCTGCCTTCGGGCGTGAGGCGCACCGTGGCACTGAGGCCACCGGCAATTTCCTCCTGAAAGCTACTGTTGCGGTACTGTTGCCGCTGCCAGTCAACCCACACGTCGAGCAGTGCCAGCCGCGAGCCGCGGTAGCGGTACTGCAGGCCCTCTTCAAGTGGCCGCAGCATCACGCGCTCGAAATTGAGCAGCGGCTCGATATAGCCGTGGTTTAAGTGCGGCCGGATGTTGCCCAGCGTGATTTCGTGCGGCCCCTTAGCGTAGGTGGCCCGGAAGGTGGGGCGCACCTGCCGCAGCCGCGGCGTCCCGAAGTCCTTCCACAAGAACACGCCGCCTTCGAGGCGCAGGTTGGCCGTGGGGTAGTAAGCGAGCTGGGGGTTGAGTTGGGTGCCAAAGAGCGTATAGCCATCGGCAATAGAGTTGAAATACTCGTTGTCCTTGAAGAACGTGAAGGCTCGCAGGGAGAGGTGCAGGTCGCCGGCCGTGGGCGGAGTGCCATCGGCCGCGGGGGCCTCCGCAGGTCCCAGTAGGCTGGCGCCGAGGCGGCCGGCGCCCGGCATGCCGGCGGTAAAGGCTCGGTTATCGAGTTGGGCCAGCACCATAGTGCTGCTGCTCAGCCCGGCTAGCAACGTCAGTATCAAGGACCTGTAGGCGGGCTTAATTTCTAAAAATCTTAGCACAAAAAAATCTACTGAATTCAACGAATTTCTTTAGCATTGCGGGCACAAAATATAGTCGGCCGGCGTTACCAGATGCCAGCCCCCGGGGTCGCCTCAAGCGGTTGCATGGGCTGGTAAAAAGCCTTACTTTCACCAAACCTAAGCAAATCTACTTACCCCCTTTTCTGATGGCCTTAAACTCCAACAAAGCCGATAAGGCTGAGAAAGCTGACAAAGCCGACAAAGCCGATAGCAAAGACCTGACCCCGCAGCAACAGAAGCTGAAGGCGCTGGCGCTGACCCTCGAAAAGCTCGATAAGAACTACGGCAAGGGCACCGTCATGAAGCTCGACAACAGCCGGGTACTGCAGGACATTGAAGTTATCAGCACCGGCTCGCTCGGCCTCGATATTGCGCTCGGCGTGGGTGGTTTGCCCAAGGGTCGCGTGGTGGAAATATACGGCCCCGAGTCGTCGGGTAAAACCACGCTCACGATGCACTGCATTGCCGAAGCCCAGAAAAAGGGCGGCATTGCGGCCTTCATCGACGCCGAGCACGCCTTCGATCCGGTATACGCCCGCAAGCTCGGCATCGACACGGCCAACCTGCTGATTGCCCAGCCCGACAACGGCGAGCAGGCCCTCGAAATTGCCGACCAGTTGATTTCCAGCGGTGCCATCGATATCATCGTGATTGACTCCGTGGCCGCCCTCGTACCAAAAGGCGAGCTGGAAGGCGACATGGGCGACTCGAAGGTGGGCCTCCACGCCCGTCTCATGAGCCAGGCCCTGCGGAAGCTCACCGGCACTATCAACAAAACCGGCTGCTGCTGCATCTTCATCAACCAGCTGCGCGAGAAAATCGGCGTAATGTTCGGCTCGCCCGAAACCACCACCGGCGGTAATGCGCTCAAGTTCTACGCTTCGGTTCGCCTTGATATCCGCCGTATCGGCCAGATCAAGGAGGATAAGGACAACATCACGGGCAACCGCACCAAGGTGAAGGTGGCCAAGAACAAGGTGGCCCCGCCCTTCAAGGTGATTGAGTTCGATATTATCTACGGCGAAGGCATCTCCAAAGTGGGAGAAATCCTCGATCTGGGCGTCGATATGGGCATTATTGCTAAATCGGGCTCCTGGTTCAGCTACGATGGCAACCGCCTCGGCCAGGGCCGGGAGGGCGTAAAAACCATTCTGCAGGATAATCCCGAGCTGGCCGACAAAATCGAAGCCCAGATTCGGGCCAAGGTGAAGGGCAGCCCCGAGGAGGCCCTGGCGGCCTTGGATGAAGACCGCACCGTAGACGCCGAAGAAACGGTGGAGCCTGTAGAGGCTGAGGAAGAAGCATAAGCTTGTTTCTGCATTAAAAAAAAAGCTCCGCCGGTATCCGGGGGAGCTTTTTTTTTGATTGCCGGCAGCCGACTACCACGCGTGTCTGGCAACGTTGCCTTCGTTTCCCTGAGCCATATTTTCGCCCTGCCTAAAACCACCTATCTTTACTGGCACCGCTTTTGGAATGAATCGACCGATTCATCGTTTCTTACCTGCTCATGGTTACTCGCCGCCGGCTTCTGCTTCCACTTTTACTTTGTTTGCTGATTACGGGTCTGGCTGCTTTCGAACCCGCCGAAAAAACGGTTCGCTCGGCCGGCAACAACAGCTTCGATACGGGTGAAACCTTGCAGTATAAGGTCCACTACGGTCTTATTAATGCGGCCGACGCCACTATCGAGCTCGATGATAACCTGCACCGCATCAACGAGCGGCCCTGTTATCGGGCTACCGTTACGGGCCGCACCATCGGCTCATTCGACTATTTCCTGCGCATCCGCGACACCTGGCGCTCCTACATCGACACGGCCAGCATCCAGCCCCAGCGCTTCTTTCGCAACATTGAGGAGAACAACTACCGCAAGCGCGAAACTGTTGATTTCGATCATCAGCGGGACGTAGCCAGCGTCGAAAGCTACAAGAAGGACAAGAACGACGTGAAGCGCGGCACCTTCAAAGTCCCAAGCAACGTGCAGGACATCGTCAGCGGCTTTTACTACCTGCGCACGCTCAACTACGACCTGCGCCGGCCTGGTGAAGTTATTCGGGTGCAGGGCTTCTTCGACGAGGAAATGTTGCCAATGGACGTGATTTACAAGGGTCGCGAAACAGTTTCCACGAAAGCCGGTACCATTCGCGCTATCCGGTTGGTGCCTAAAATGCCTAAAAACAAGATATTCAAGGGCGAAAACGCGGTATCTGTCTACCTCTCCGACGACCAGAACAAGGTCCCGGTGCTTATTCAGGCCGATATGTTCGTGGGGGCCGTGAAAGTTGACCTCTACAAGTATAAAGGCCTGCGAAACCGGCTCAATATGGTAGCCCAGAACTAATGCATTTTATAAAGCGGCTCCCAATCGGGGCCGCTTTTTTTTCGCCCGGGCCAGTTGGCCAGACGGATTATGCTCACCTTTTGCGCTGCTTTTTTCCGATGCTGCTACCTGCCCCCGCCCGCTACCATCCAGTGCCGATACCCGCCGCCGGTACCGTTCCGGCCCGGCCGGGCGCGCTGGCCGATTTCGTGTGGCCCATTCCACAACCTTTGCCGCAAGGCAAGCGTCGCAGTTCAGGTAACGAAACGATAATACGCCGGTCAGGCCGGCCGGCTGTACTTTTATCGGCCCGCCTGCTCTTCTACCCTAAACCACCCCTACCCGTGCAACCAGCCACCAACCCCAATGCTTACAAGATTCTGGTAGTCGATGATGACCCCGATATCGTGGAGCTGCTCGAATACAACCTGCGCAAGGAAGGCTACGTGGTAGCCAGCGCCGCCGACGGCCGCCAGGCCCTGGAAGTGGCCCCCCAGTTCGGCCCCGACATTGTGCTGCTCGACGTGATGATGCCGAACCTCGACGGGATTGCTGCCTGCCGCCAGTTGCGCGAGCTGCCTAAGTTCAAGGATACCTACATCATTTTCCTGACAGCCCGGGCCGAGGAGTTTTCGGAAGTGGCCGCCTTTGATGCCGGCGCCGATGACTTCATTGCCAAACCCATCAAGCCCCGTGCCCTGCTCAGCCGCCTGGCCGCCTACGTGCGCCGCGACAAAGAACCCCAGCACATTTCCGATACTATCGAAATCAACGGCCTGACCATCGACCGCACAGGCTTTGCCGTGTATCAGGACGGACGCAAAATCACGCTTCCCAAAAAGGAATTCGAGTTGCTGGCCTTTTTGGCCGCCACGCCCCACAAGGTTTTCGGACGCGACGAGCTGCTGCAGAATATCTGGGGCAACGACGTGTTTGTGCTGGCCCGCACCGTGGATGTGCACGTGCGCAAAGTCCGCGAGAAAGTCGGCGACCACCACATCCAGACGATTAAGGGAGTTGGCTATAAATTCAACATAGACTAGGCTTTTAATCGGGATAAGAACCCAAAAACCTTCCTTCTCATGCGCCTGAACCTTTCTTCCCGGCTTATTGCGGTGCTGCTGTCGGGGCTGGTAGCGGTGGTGCTGACGGCACTGGCCTTCGTAGCGCCATCTATGTCGCTGGAGGAAGGAGTATTGGCCGCGGGCATTACGGTAGCGGCGTGTTTTCTGCTTATTTATCTGCTGTTTGAGGCCCTTATTTTTCGGGAAGTCAACAACATTTATGAGGGGTTGGAGCACGTCAAACGCAAGCAATTCCGGCGGCTGTCGAACAAGTTTTTGTTTCGGCCCGAGCCGCTGAAACGGATGCGCGACGAGATTCTGGAAATGGCCCAGCGCAAGCAGCAGGAAATCGACGAGCTGCGGCGGCTGCAGGAGTTGCGGCGCGAGTTTCTGGCCGATGTATCGCACGAGCTGAAAACGCCCATTTTTGCGGCCCAGGGCTTTGTGCATACCGTGCTGGAGGAGGAAGAAGACGCGGCCACCGGGGCCACCAGCGGCATGGACGCGGCCACGCGCCACAAGTTTCTGCGCAAAGCCGCCGCCAGCCTCGATGCCCTCGACCAACTAGTGCAGGATTTGGTAACCATTTCCCAGCTCGAAAAAGGCGTGCTGCGGATGCGCCGCCAGCCCTTCGACCTGGCCCAGCTGGTGCGCGACATTTTTGAGCAGCTGGAGCTGCAGGCCGCCCGCCGCCAGGTGCGCCTGGAGCTCCGGGTGATCCTCCCCGCTGAAGCTGCCGGGGTTGCAGCGCAAGCCGCCGCTGTTGCTGGTCCTGTATCCGTACTGGCCGACCGCGGCCGCATCCGCCAGGTACTCATCAACCTGATCGACAACGGCATCAAGTACGGCCGCGCGCAGGGCCAGGTAGTGGTAAGCCTGGAAGCCAGCGCCAAGAAAGTGCTGGTACAGGTGCGCGACGATGGCGAAGGCATTCCGAAACAGCACCAGCAGCGCATTTTCGAGCGGTTCTACCGCATCGATAAAAGCCGCGCCCGCGAATCGAGAGCGGCCGGTGGCTCGGGCCTGGGGCTGGCCATCAGCAAGCATATTGTGGAGGCACATAAGTCCATCATCCGGGTACACAGCGAGCCGGGCGCGGGCACCACGCTCGAATTCAAGCTACCGCGGCCAAAGCAGAGGTTAGTGGTTAGTGGTTAGTGGTTAGTGGTTAGTGGTTAGTGCAAGGAACGTCATTCTGAGCGAAGGCGCAGCCGGAGTCGAAGAATCTCTACCGCAATGGTATTCCAGTCGGCAGCAACGAAGTGGGAGAGATTCTTCGACTCCGGCTGCGCCTTCGCTCAGAATGACGTTCTTCTCACTTCTAACTTCTCTACCCCTTACCTTTGCAGCTCTATATGAAGCTGCCCAATTTCCAAGACCTGATTCTGTTTGAAGACGACGATTTCATCGTCATCAACAAGCCACCCTTCCTGGCCACGCTCGACGAGCGGTTCGGCGGGGCCCCCAATATTCTGCGCCTGGCCCGCGAGCACCACGACGACGTGCAGGCCTGCCACCGCCTCGACAAGGAAACCAGCGGCGCGCTGGCGCTGGCTAAAAACCCGGCCGCCTACCGCCACCTGGCCATGCAGTTCGAAGACCGGCAGGTGCGCAAGGTGTACCATGCCGTGGCCTGGGGCGTGCATCACTACGATGGCCTGCGCGTCGACCGCAGCATCGAAACCACAACCAAGGGCAAGGCCCGGCTGGCCTACAAGGGCAAGCCGGCCGTTACGCTGGTGCGCACGCTGGAGCCCTTCGCCCGCCACACACTGCTCGAATGCCAGCCTATTACGGGCCGTATGCACCAGATTCGGCTGCACTTGGCTTACCTGCAGGCCCCCATTGTGGGCGACACGATGTATGGCGGCGAGAACTTCTACCTGTCGACGCTCAAGAAAAAATTCAACGTGAAGCAGGGCGAAGAGGAACAGCCCTTTATCAAGCGCTTTGCCCTGCACGCCGCCCAGCTCACGTTCGCCAAACTCGATGGCGAGTCGGTGACCATTGAGGCCCCCTACCCCAAGGATTTCCGGGTGCTGGTAGAGAACATGCGGCAGTATGCGTAGGGGCTTGAGGGGGAAAACTGTCATTCTGAGTGGAGCGAAGAATCTCGCGTGCCATGGTAACTTCTAACGTTGGAGTTACCACGGCACGCGAGATTCTTCGCTCCGCTCAGAATGACAGTTCTGATTTTCTAACACCTTACCCGCTGCTTTCTCATTGCTTTTCAGACAATTATTAAGCGTCTGGCTTGAATATTTGCCGAAAGGCGGTAACTTTGTGTCCGTTTTGCCCCCACGGGCAGCGGCTTCTTCTTCATTTTCAAACGTTTATCTCCTCCCCAATGGATCATCTGAGCTTCAAGACGGTTGCCGTCAACAAAGCCAACGCCAACAAGGGCTGGGTTGTGGTTGACGCCGCCGACGCTACGTTGGGTCGGTTGTGCAGCCAGGTTGCCAACATGCTGCGTGGCAAGCACAAGCCCTCCTTCACGCCCAACTCGGATTGTGGCGACAACGTCATCGTCATCAATGCCGACAACCTGCGGGTAACGGGCAAGAAGATGACCGACAAAATCTACATCACCCACTCGGGCTACCCCGGCGGACAGAAGCGCATTAACCTGCGCGACAAGAAGGCCAAGGACTCGACCCGGGTGATTGAGCACGCTGTGCGTGGCATGTTGCAGGGCAACAAGCTGGGTGCCGAGCAGTTCCGCAACCTGTACGTGTACGCCGGTACCGAGCATCCGCACGAAGCTCAGCAGCCCAAGGCTCTTTCTTTCTCGCATCTGTAAGCCGCAACCCGGCTCCTTTTTTCTCTAATTCTCCACTTAATGGAAATCCTCAATACCTCTGGTAGAAGAAAAACCTCGGTGGCCCGCATTTACATGCAGGCCGGGCAAGGGAATATCACTATCAACGGCCGGGAAATGAAAGCCTACTTTGGCAATGAACTCCTGGAAAACATCGTGAACCAGCCTTTGGCTACTGTCGAGCAAGTCGGCCAGTACGACATCAAGGTAAACGTTCGTGGTGGTGGCATCTCGGCTCAGGCCGAAGCCATCCGTCTGGCCATCTCGAAAGCCCTCGTGGGCGACAACGCGGAGGTTCGCCCTGCCCTGAAAAAGGAAGGCTTCCTGACCCGCGACCCGCGCATGGTGGAACGCAAGAAATTCGGCAAGCGTAAAGCTCGTCGTTCGTTCCAGTTCTCGAAACGCTAATATTCCAGAGGAACCCTATCATGGCCCAGACTACCACCTATAAAGAATTGCTGGACGCCGGTTCGCATTTTGGTCACCTCACCCGCAAGTGGGACCCCAAAATGGCTCCGTACATCTTCATGGAGAAGAACGGCATCCACATCATCGACCTCAACAAAACGCTTGCCTCGCTTGAGCACGCGACCAGCGCTATTCGCAACATTGCGAAGAGCGGCCGCAAGATTATGTTCGTGGCGACCAAGAAGCAGGCGCAGGAAATTGTGACTGACGAAGCCAAGCGTCTGCACATGCCCTACGTGACCGACCGTTGGTTGGGCGGCCTGCTCACCAACTTCGCTACCGTTCGCAAGTCGCTGAAGAAGATGAGCACCATCGACAAGATGGTAAAGGAAAACACGGCGTACGCGGCCCTCGCTAAGCGCGAGCGGCTGATGCTGTCGCGCGAGCGGGAGAAGCTCGACCGGGTACTCGGTGGCATTGCCGACCTGAGCCGCCTGCCCTCGGCCCTGTTCGTGATTGACGTGAAGCGTGAGCACATTGCCGTGAAAGAAGCCCAGAAGTTGGGTATCCCGGTATTCGCTATCTGCGACACGAACTCGAACCCCGAGTCGGTGCAGTTCCCGATTCCAGCCAACGACGACGCCTCGAAGTCTATCCAGCTCATCGTGGGCATCATGGGTAAGGCTATCGAGGAAGGTCTGTCGGAGCGCAAGGTCGACAAAGAGGACGCCGACAAGAAGCAAGCTGAAGAAGAAGGCATCAAAGAAAAGCAGGACGCCGACGAATAGGCGCTTTTGTAGAAGCTAGAAGTCAGGAGCCAGGAGCTAGAATCAGAGGGAAACCGCCTGGCAAATTCTAGCTCTTAGCTCCTGACTTTTTTGCATCTACTCGCATCTGCTCTTTCATTCAATTCCAACATTTAGCTTTAAGCTACCAGCTTTATCCTTCGGGATTCTGACTTCTAGATTTAAGCTCCTAACTCCTACCAAATGGCCACAATTACCGCCGCTGACGTAAACAAGCTCCGCACCATGACCGGTGCCGGCATGATGGATTGCAAGAAAGCCCTCGTAGAGGCTGAAGGCGACTTCGAAGCTGCCCGCGACCTGCTCCGCAAGCAGGGCCAGAAAATTGCCGACAAGCGCGCCGAGAACGAAACGTCGGAAGGCGTGGTACTGGCCGCCGTAAGCGAGGATGGCACCAACGGCAAGCTGGTGTCGCTGGCCTGCGAAACCGAGCCGGTTTCGAAGGTTCCCGACTTCAAAGACCTGGCCCAGCGCATTCTGGCTACGGCCGTGAAGAGCGATGCTGCCTCGAAAGAAGAGCTGCTGGCCACCAAGCAGGACGACGGCCGCTCGCTGCAGGAGCACATCACCGACCTGATGGGCAAAATCGGCGAGAAGCTCGACGTAACGGCTTACGAGAACATCACGGCCGAGAAAGTGGCTTCCTACATCCACTCCGACAACAAGAAGGGGGTGCTCGTAGCCATGAAGAACGTAGGCGGTGCCGACGTTTCGACCGTGGGCCGCGACGTAGCCATGCAAATCGTAGCCATGAAGCCCGTTGCCCTCGATAAGGACGGCGTGGATTCGGCTACCGTAGAGCGCGAAATCGAAATTGGCAAAGAGCAGGCGCGCGCCGATGGCAAGCCCGAGGCGATGCTGGAGAAGATTGCCCAGGGCAAGCTCAACAAGTTCTACAAGGAGAACACCCTGCTCAACCAGGAGTTCGTGAAGGACAGCTCGATGACCATCGCCCAGCTGCTCGACAAGACCAGCAAAGGCCTGACGGTTTCCGACTTCAAGCGCGTAGCCATTGTTGGCTAGGTTTGATTTAGCTGTTAGCTGACAGCTTTTAGCTTTCCGTTCTAGCTTAATGAAAGAGCCCCGCTGGCAATATGCCGGCGGGGCCTTTTTGTATGCACACGCTATATTTGGCCCATATGACGGATGAGCGCAAGAAATTGTATCGGGAGCTAATTTATTGGGCTATGATTGATGTACGTTCCCAATGTTATCCAGGAAGCCACTTATCCAGTTTATGGAATGCGTTCAGCAACCGAAAAAGGGTTTGTTTTGCGCAGGCAGTTGCTAATTGGCTTCACAACCTTGCTTTTTATTCCGCTCTTGATTTCGAAGGCTTCCAAGAAGATTGGTTTTGGATGGAATACGCTGAATTTCGGCAGGAATTTCCAGCTAACCGTTGGCCACTTATGACACAAAGAACCATCGAAGAATTGCAAAAGTAACCGTGACGCTCCGCTACTTCGCCTGCCAAGCTCGCACGCGCGCTACGGCGTTCTGGCGGATGTTGGCGTAGAACAGGCCGTAATCGGCGATGTGGAAGGAGTGCCAGAGCTGGGGCTGGCCGGGCAGCAGGAAGCGCGGGTAGCCCGAGGGCTTGGGCGGATGCACCCACAGCAGGCCCTGGTGCACCTTGGCATCGACTACGCCCACATCCAGCCGCTTAAAATCCTGCCCTACCCCGCCGAGGTTGAGGCGGGCAGGCGCGGCCAGCGTGTCGAGCGTCCAGGTGAGCGGGTTAACGGCCACGCCGTTTTGGAAGGGCGGGTAGGCATTGCCCCAGGCCACGGTATTCCAGGCCACGTAGCAGCCGGTTTGGGTCGAGTCGGCGCAGGGACGTAGGGTCTGGTACTCGTCGGTTTTCACTTTGAAGCCGATGAGGTAGGCCGCCACCAGCTGCCGGCGCAACTGGGGGTCGTTGTCGAAAAACTCGTGTAGTAGCCGGGTGGCGTGCACGGTGCCCTGGCTGTGGCCAGCAATGATGATGGGGCGGCCCTGGTTGTAATTTGCCAGGTAATATTGGAAGGATGCTTTCACGTCGGAATACGCCAGGTCCAGCGCCTTTTGGCCGTTGGTACTCTGGTCATCCACGAAAAAGCTGTACAGCGTGGCCTGGCGGTAGCGGGGCGCATACACCCGGGCCGCCGCGTTGAAGGCCGAGGCTTGGCCCCGAATCACGTCGTCGTCGGTGAACTGGTTAAGCCGGTCGTTGCTGAGGCTGGCGTTCCATTGCTTGCGCCAGTAGTAAGTGGTAGGATGCACATAAAATACATCAGCTGCGGCCGTGTCCTGTTGGTCTTTGAACGACGTATTGCGCGGCACTGCATCGGCCGAGTCGCGACGCGTGGGCAGGGCAGCCCAGCTGGCCGGCTGCGCGTAGTCGGGCGTGGTGGGGTTTTCGTACTGGTCAAAATCCTTGCTTGGTTTAATGACTTTCAGGCAGGAACCGAGGCTAAGCAGCGCGACGAAGGACAGTAGAACAGGACGGATACGCATAGCAAGATTCGGGAGGTATAGCATGACGTGCTGAACGATGTAGGGGCGGGGCTTGCCCCCGCCCGCCGATAAACGGGAAACGTCAGGTTTGTTCAGCGGCCTTTGTCAAAAAAGCATCATGGTAGCGGCGGGCGGGGGCAAGCCCCGCCCCTGCATCGTTCAGGAATTTTAATCCCCGAACTCATTTTTCAGCAGCTTTTCCTGCCGGAGATACACGATTTTAAAGTTCTTATCGAAGCGGATCCGTATTTGGGCGCTGGTCCGCTGGATTTCCTGGCGCGACTGGCGAAAAGCTTTGCTGTCCTCCACGTAGGTGACTACCCGCGAGCCATCGGCCACCGGAGTCCCCACTTGCAGCGTACCGGGCTGAATGCTACTCTGGCCCTCCAGGAACTCGGGGAAGTGAGTTTTGGCCAGTTCGGCGTTGATGGCGGCCGGGGTCGTGCTCTGCATCAGATAGAACCGCTCGACCTGAGGCGCAAAGTAGGCCGAAGCCGTAAACGGTGCGGCCTGCAAATCGGCGTAGTAGCGTTGCATAATACTTTCGACGCGGGCCTTGGCGGCACCTTCCGACAGCACGGCCGGTATCTCGACCGGAGCCGGCGCGGCGGGCGCGGCCACTTCCGTCGCGGCCGTATCCGCAGGAATTGGGGTAGCTACGGGCGGAGCGATGGGAGCCACACGGATGGTTTCGGGCGCAGCAACGGGCGGCAGCTCAATCTGCTCGGTCTGGGGCCCTATTTCGGGCTGCACGGCCATCGAATCGGCCTCTGTGCGGGAGGTACTGGTCAGGCGTTCCGAGTCGCGGCCATCCATGAACAGATAGGCCACCAACCCGAACAGCGCCAGAATAGCCGCCACGACAACAATCGTCATCAGCGGGCTCTTGCGCGGAGCCGTGTAGGCATCCTGCTCCACGTATTCCTGCTCGTCGTTTCCACTGGGGCCGGCAGCGGGCGCATGGGTGATGGGTGGCAGCATGGGAGCCATTTCAACCGGCGCCACGGTCGTGGGCTCTGGTTGAAACAGTTCCGGAATGGGCTCCGGAATGGGCGGCACGGGAGGCAGCAGCGGTTCGGGCACCACGCTTATCGGGGCCGTAATGGGTGGCAGCACTAGTGGGGGCGGCACCTCGGCGGGCGCCCCGGGTACAGTGGGCTCGGGTGCCGATGGGTTGGTTATGCCCGCCTCCGACCCCGGCGACTCGGAAATGCTGGGGGCAGGGGACGCGGCCGTTTCGGATGGAGCGGGCGGGTTGGCAGCCGGCGCGAACACCAGCTTCTGCTTTAGCGTCTGGAACTCATCGTGCGTAATGGTACCGGCGTCGAGCCATTCCTTAAGCTGGCGGAGCGTGTCGAGAGGCGAAGGATCTTTCTCCATGATGAGGCGCGGCGGAAATAACGTTACTGACGGTCGAGGTTGAGCAGGCGGGCCCGCTGACGCTCCAACTGGGCCTGCCGCAGTTCCAGCAGCCGGGCGTTATCGAGCAGCTTCACCGAGTCGTCGGCCGATTTACGCTTATTATCACTGTTTTGCTGCTTGAGCTGCTCTATTTTATCGAGGTTGGACTTGGTGTTGCTGGCTAGGCTAGCGCGGCTTTTTTCCAGCTTCTCCTTCTCTTTGGTGGTGGCAGCCAGCTCCTTTTCGGCCGTTTCTATCCGCTCGCGGTAGGCCCGCTGGCGGGCAGCCGTGCCGAAGCTCTGCACGATGGTACGGAGGGAGGTAAACTCGCCGCTCGAAGCCGCCAGAAACGTGTCGGGGCCAGTAGCGGCCCACACCGACAGTTCCGAAACCGTGTCGGCCGGGGCTGTTACAGTCGAGTAGAGGTCGATGAGCTGGCCGCTAACGCTCGACATCGGCACCTGCTTGGCCATCATGTTATCGCGCTTGCCCACGCCAAACACGCCGTCGCCCTTCAGCTTGATATTATAGGTGTCCTTGAGCCAGCGCTGCCAGAAGTCGCGGGTCCAGTCGGCCGAGGCCTCGACCTCCACCTTCACAGCGTCGCGGCTGCGCTTATCGAAATTGACGCTGCTCGTGCGGGCCTCGTACAGCTGAGCCTGGGCCAGCGTAGCCGTGAGCAGCAGCGCCGGAAGTAGCAGTGGAAGTTTCATCTAGGAGAATGGCGGGGAAGTGAGGACAGAAAAGCAGACGCAACAAAGGACCGTGTCATGCTCAGCACGAATGCTTATGTACTAGGTCTGCGCAGTTAAATATCGTGGCGGTCGAAGGCGGCCTGCAAGTCGGTTTGCATAGCGGCAAAGCGCGCTACGGCGGCCTGGATGAACTCATCGTCGAGCAGGCGGTGAATGTCTTCCTCGCCGGTCAGGTCCAGTTCGCTCACTTTGTAGGTTTGCTCAAACGAGCCCTTTTCGAGCTTGATCAGGTACTTGCCATTCCAGCTGAAGAGCGTGATTTTGGCGTACGGATTGGGAATAATAGCAAGCTGGCGCATACGTAACGGGCAACGAGAGGAACGGCGCGAAGATACGCAGTCCGAGCCGGCCTCTCAGCGGTAAGCGCGAAGCCCCTGAAACCAGCACGGCAGCAGGGGCTTTCGGGTCGGAAGGGCGTTGGGTTTTGCCCGCGCAGATTGCCGCGCGCTACCCGCACTAGTGGCGCCTGCTTACAGCTGCACAATCACGTACAACGACACGGTCGAAACCACCACCCACAGCAGCACGCCCAGCGCAAACGGCCGGGGCCCCACGGCCTTGATGGTTTTAAACGACAGGCCCGCGCCAATAAAAAACAGCGTAACTACCAGGCCCAGGCGCGCCAGCTGCACCAGCCAGGGGCCCACAACCTGCGTGGCGGGCACGTAAGTATTCAGCAGCATGGCCCCAATAAAGCCCAGAATAAACCAGGGTAGTTTCACTTTCACGTCTGGCCGCTTGAAAAAGTAAGCGGTGCCCAGCGCCACCGGAATAATCCAGAGCGCCCGCGCCAGCTTCACGGTAGTGGCCACGCCCAGCGCCTCGGCCCCGTAGGCGGCCGCCGCGCCCACCACCGACGAGGTATCGTGGATGGCAATGGCGCACCACAAACCGAACTGATGCTGGCTGAGCGCCAGCGCGTGCCCGATGGGCGGAAAGACAAACAGCGCCACCGCGTTCAGCACGAACACCGTGCCCAGCGCCACCGACATTTCCTCATCCTTGGCGCCCACTACCGGCCCCACCGCGGCAATGGCCGAACCCCCGCAAATAGCAGTGCCGCAGGAAATCAGGTGCGTCACCACCCGGCCCAGCTTCAGCCAGCGGCCCGCAAAGTAGCCCAGCACCAGTGTACCGAAAATGGAGGCAATGGTGAACAGGATGCCTTCGCGGCCAGCCTGCACCGCAGCGTAGGCGTTCAGCCCGAAACCCAGCCCGATAACCGAGAACTGCAGCAGTTTAGCCGTGTATTTTTTGGTGAAGGCCGGGAACGGGTTGCCCAGCGTCTGGGCCAGCACCAGGCCCAGCGCCAGCGCCACCGGCGGCGAGGCCCACGGCGTGAGGCAGAACGCCAGCAGCAGCCCGAATACCACTTTCGGCAGCAGGCCGGGGCCCGGCTCCGGGGCCAAAGCGCCCGGGGCGGGAGCGGTAGTTTCAGGCGGGGCAAGCACTGTTTCAGGCATGGTTCGGGCAGTTAAATAACCCGCCCAAAGGTACGGCCGCCAGCCCCCATCCGATAATTTAAAATAGTTATGAAGTATAACTACAGGTTATATTGAATTGCTTGTTGATTTCGACCTTGACCTGGCCAAAAACTAAAAACCTCCTCCTACCCGTAGTGCTGCCGGGCGTAGCGCCAGAACAACTCGGCGGGGTGGCTCAGGGGTTGGCCCTGCACCCACAGGGCCTCGAACTGCCGGGGCAGGTGCAGGCCGGCAATGGGCACTTCTTCCAGTCGGTTCGCGGCCAGCTCCCGCGTCAGGGCCCGGCGCGACACGAAGCCCAGGGCGTCGGGGGCGGCTTCGAGGTAGGTTTTGATGGCCTCGGTGTTGTCGAAGTAGAAGGCCACGCGCAGGTCGGCGAGCCGGATTTTCTGCTCGCGCAGGGCGAATTCGAGCACTTCGAGGGTGCCCGAGCCCCGTTCGCGCAGCACCAGCGGGTGGGCCAGCGCCTCGGCCAGCGGCATTGGCGCGGGCGGCGGACCGGCGGGCGTGGCCCGGCGCACGGCCACCAGCTCGTCGGCCAGCAGGGGCTCGTAGTGCAGGTCGCGGCTCTTGGCGCGGCCCTCCACGAAGCCTAAATCGAGTTGGCCGGCCAGAAGCGCCTCGGCAATCTGCTCGGAGTTGGCATTACGTAGCGTCAGCTCGATTTGCGGGTAGCGGGCCTGGAAACCGGGTAGCAGGGCCGGGAGCTCGTACTGGGCCAGGGTGGTGCTGGCGCCCAGGCGCAGGCGGCCGGCGGCCTCGCCGCGTAGCCCCCGCAGCTGCTCGGCCAGCTGCTCGTGCCGGGCAGCCACCTCGTCGGCGTGGGCCAGTAGCAGCTCGCCGGCCGCCGTGAGGCTGATGCGGTTGCCGCGGCGCTCGAACAGCCGCTGCTGATAGGCGGTTTCCAGCTCGCGCACGTGCTTGGTAACGGCGGGCTGGCTGATGTACAGCTCGCGGGCGGCCTTGGTGAAGCTCAGGTGCCGGGCCACGGCCTGGAAAACCTGGAGGCGGAAGTCGGGCATGGCTGCAAGGTAGTAGCGCGAACCGAAGCGCCGGCTTCGCGTGTCGTTGAACGAGTCCGTTCGCAAGTCAGCACCAATACGCGAAGCTGGCGCTTCGCGCTACAGCCGCGTGGCACCTGCCTAAGTCTTGGTTATCTTGCCTGAAGTTTCCACCCGAAATCCTGATGATGCATAAACCGTTGCTAACTGCCCTGCTCCTGCTGCCCTTCGCGGCGGCGGCCCAGAATACCTACACGCCCGAACTGCTGCTGAAACTCGGCCGCCTGGGCGAAATGCAGGTGTCGCCGGACCAGAAAACGGTGGCTTACACCGTGACGCGCTACTCGCTGACCGATAACAAGGGCCAGTCGGATATCTGGACGGTGCCCACTGGCGGCGGCGCGGCCCGGCAGCTAACCAATACGCCCACCGTTTCCGAAAACACGCTCAACTGGCGTGCTGATGGTAAGCTGACGTTTATGAGCGCCGAAGGTGGTTCTGACCAACTCTACGTGCTGAACGCCGACGGCTCGGGCAAGCAGCTGCTGAGCGGCTTCGGAACCGAGGAAGGCGTGGCCAACCTCAAGTACGCGCCCAAGGGCAATTTTATCCTCTATACTCAGGATGTAAAAACCGGCAAATCGGTGCAGGACTGGTACCCGGACCTGCCCAAGGCTGACGCCAAAATCATCGACGACCTCAACTACCGCCACTGGAGCAGCTGGGACGACTTCAAGGTGTCGCACGTGTACTTCCAGCCCGTGGGCACCGATGGCAAGCCCGTAGGCAGCGGAAAGGATATTATGACCGGCGAGAAGTTCGACGCACCGTTGCAGCCCTTCGGTGGCAACGAGCAGCTGGCGTTTTCGCCCGACGGCTATTCTTTGGCCTACACCTCGCGCAAGCTCACGGGCAAGGCCGAGGCCGAAAGCACCAACTCCGACATCTACCTCTACGACATTCGTACGGGCCAGACGCGCAACCTGAGCGAGGGCCTGGGCGGCTACGACACCGAGCCGGTGTTCTCGCCCGACGGCTCCCAGGTGGCCTGGCTGAGCATGGCCACGCCCGGCTTCGAGTCGGACCGCAACGGCATTGTGGTGTATGATTTCAAGACCAAAAAACGCCAGGACGTGACAGCCGGCTCGGAGCAGGCGGCCGGCAACGTGCGCTGGAGCCCCGACGGCAAAACCATCTACTTCGCCAGTGCTTTGGCCGGCACCCAGCAGCTATTCTCGGTTTCCGCTAAGGGCGGCAAGGTGAAGCAACTGACCAAGGGCACCTTCAACTACAACAGCTTCGAGCTGGCCGGCAAGGATGCCGTTATCGTGAACAAAACCACCCAGGCCACGCCCGCCGACCTCGTGCGGGTGGACCTGAAATCGGGCCGCGAAACGCCCCTGACCACCATCAACCAGCAGGAACTGGCGGGCGTGAAAACGGGCCGGCTGGAGTCGCGGATGGTGGCCACCACCGACGGCAAGCAGATGCAGGTGTACGTGACCTTCCCGCCCGATTTCGACCCCAGCAAGAAATACCCGACCCTGCTGTACTGCCAGGGCGGCCCCCAGAGCCCGATTTCGCAGAGCTTCTCGTACCGCTGGAATTTCCAGTTGATGGCGGCCCAGGGCTACATTGTGGTGGCGCCCAACCGCCGCGGTCTGCCCGGCTTCGGCACCGAGTGGAACAACAGCATCTCGGGCGACTGGGGCGGCCAGCCCATCCGAGACTACCTCTCGGCCATCGACGCCGTGAGCCAGGAAGCCTACGTGGACAAGGACCGGCGCGGCTGCGTGGGCGCCAGCTACGGCGGCTACTCGGTGTACCAGCTGGCCGGCAAGCACGAGGGTCGCTTCAAGACGTTCATCGCCCATGCCGGCCTCTATAACCTCACGAGCTGGTACCCCAGCACCGAGGAAATGTTCTTCGCCAAGCACGACATCGGCGGCGCGCCCTGGGAAACGCCGCTCCACAAGAGCTACACCGAATTCAACCCCCAGCAGTTCGCTCAGAACTGGGATACACCCATCCTGGTCATCCACGGGGCCAAGGATTTCCGGGTGCCCGAGGGCCAGGGCATGGAAGCCTTCGGCACGGCTCAGCTGCGCGGCATCCCGAGCCGCTTCCTGTACTTCCCCAACGAGGGCCACTGGATTCAGAAGCCCCAGAACGCAGTGCTCTGGAACCGGGTGTTTTTTGAGTGGCTGGGCCGCACGTTGAAGCCCGAGGGCTCGGCGGGCAAGTAATATTGCCTGGCTAAAACCAAAAGCGCCCCCATGTGAATCATCACGTGGGGGCGCTTTTGGTTTTAGCAGAGGTCAGGAAACGCTATCATGCGCTTCCAATCCGATGGTTGAGCTACCCGGAAGAACTGGGAGCAAAACGCATCGGCTCAGCAATCAGGGAAATCTACTGGGGCATCAGCACCTGATTGATTACGTGGGTTACGCCGTTGCTCGACTTCACATCTGCCTTAACAACAGTAGCACCGTTGATCATGACGGTACCGCCGCTGATGCTTACTTTCAGCTTCTTGCCATCAACCGTAGTAACCTCCTGACCGTCCGTCAGGTCGGCGGCCATTACGCTGCCGGGCACTACGTGGTAGGTCAGGATGCTGGCCAGCTTCTCTTTGTTCTCGGGCTTAAGCAAGTCGTCGAGGGCACCGGCGGGCAGGGCCTCAAATGCTTCGTTGGTAGGGGCGAATACGGTGTAAGGACCGCCGCTAGTGGCTTTGTCGGCGAGGCCGGAAGCTTTGAGGGCGGTGGCAAGCGTGCTCATCTGCGGCACGGCCATAGCGTTTTCGGCCAGGTTTTTACCGCTCGTGTCGTCCATAGCCGTGCCATCGGTGCCCGCCATGGCGGGGTCGGTGGTCATTGCGCCGGTATCCGTCGTCGCCATGTCGGTAGTATCGGTGGCGGCAGTGTCGGCGGTGTTGGAGCAGCTGGCGCTACCGAATGCCAGCGACGAGGCGACAAATACGGTGGCCAAGGTGCGGAGCGGGAAGTTGAAGGGTGTCATTTTCATGGTGAAAGGATTTAAGTTTTTGATTTATAAGGCTTACAAAGTAAAACCCTACGCATATTGTTTATAAATCACCCTTGATTCAACTCACCTAAAAGTCGGCCACTTGCTAAAATAGCACGACCATGGGTGGTTTAAGTCTGAAAAATCCATTTTCAGGCAATCGGTCATTTTGGTGCGTACTAGTATCAGGCAGTATTTTTCCAGTCCATCCCTAAACCCGCATTCATGAACTCACGCTTACCCACTCTGCTACTTGCCGGCCTGCTACTGACGGCCACTGCTACATCGGCCCAGAAGAGCCGGCCGGGCACTGCAGCCAAAAATGCCGAATCGGCCATCAAGGAGGCCGACCTGAAGCGCGACCTGTTTGCGCTGGGTGGCGACAAATACCGGGGCCGGGAGGGCGGCACGCTCGACGAGCTACGCGCTTCGGCCTGGCTGGCCGAGCAGATGCGGGCCATCGGCATGCAGCCGGCCGGCGACGACGGCACATTTTTCCAGTGGTTCAACCTGCGGCGCACCCGCCTCACGCCCGCCAGCACCGTCAGCATCGGGGGCCGGACGCTGCGGCCGGGCCACGAGGCCGTGGTGGTGGCCCCCGTTGATGCCCAGTTGAAGGCTAAACTGGTATTTGTGGGCACGGGCACGCCGGCCGAACTGGCCAAGGCCAAAATAAAGGGTCGGGCGGTGGCCGTGCAGCTTTCGGGCGAACCCACCGACGGCATCAGCTACCGCCGCTACCTGTTTGGCAAGCTGCGCGAGCAGGCCGCCGAGCTAGCCCGGGCCGGGGCGGTAGCCGTGGTGTTTGTGTCGGATGATAAGGCCCAGGCCGTGTACGAGCACTGGAGCCATATTTTTGAGCGCGGCCGTTACGGCCTGCCCGCCGATGAGTCGTTGAAAATTATGGGCAGCCAGGTGCCGGTGGTGTGGCTACCGATGTCGGAGGCAGCGGCGCTCAGCAAGTCGGGCCAGGAGTTTGTGGCCGATTTGCGGGCCGAAACCTTCCTGTATCCGTCGGTGAACATTGTGGCCCGGCAGCCCGGCACCGATGCCCAGCTCAAAAGCCAGTACGTGCTCTTCAGCACCCACCAGGACCACGACGGCGTGCGGGCCGCAGTGGCGGGCGACTCTATTTACAACGGCGCCGACGACAACGCCACCGGTTGCGCGGCGCTACTGGCCATTATGCGGGCCTTCAAGCAGCAGCCAGCCAAGCGTTCGGCGCTGTTTGTGTACCACGGCGCCGAGGAGCGCGGCCTGCTGGGCTCGCGCTACTTCTCTAATAAGCCCACCGTGCCCCGCGAATCCATTGTGGCCGTGCTAAATGCCGAAATGATGGGCCGCAACGCCCCCGACTCGGCCGCCCTGCTGGGTTCCATTGCGCCCCACCTGAACTCCTCAGACCTCGTAAAAACCGCCCTGACCGCCAACCAGGTCGGTCCCCGGTTCAAGCTCGACACCGAGTGGGACAAGGCCACGCACCCCGAGGGCTGGTATTTCCGTTCCGACCACCTGCCCTACGCCCGCCTGGGTATCCCGGCCGTTATGTTCACCTCGCTGCTGCACGCCGACTACCACACGCCCCGCGACGAGCCCGCTACCATCGATTACGCCAAGCTGCGCCGCATGACGCAGTGGCTGTACCTGACCGGCTGGGCCGTGGCCAACCGCCCCGCCCCGCCCGCCCGCGAGCCGGGTTTCAAGCTGGAGCGATAACTGCTGAGTGCGTTATCAATGAGCAGAAAAGACCGTCATGCTAAGAGAAGCATGACGGTCTTTTCTGCCCTACCCCGCCACCGTTTCCGTTATCCGATTGATGTCGCCGCTGAGCTTCTGGATGAACTCGAGCTGCTCGCCGAGTTGGGCATCTTCTGTTTCGGCGGTGGGCGCCGGGGCGGGGGGAAACTCCTCGGGCACATCAGGCTCGCCTAAGCGGAGCAGGCCGCGCCGAAGCTGCTGCTGAGCCTGACGCAGCGTTTTGAGCCCCGCCGCCGATACGCCGGGGCGGATTTCATCGGCCAGCAGCGCCGAGGTAATGGCCGCCACGTTGGCCGCCAGAATGTGGTTGAGCACCACCAGCTCGTGCACCTCGGCCGGGTGGCGCTGCTTGGCCCGGGGCTCGGAAAGCATGCGCTGGAAAGCCGCGCCCAGGTTGGCCGAACTCACGTACACTTCCTTGCGGGTCAGCTTGTAATCGAGCAGGGCAATGGGCGAGCCCAGCAGCGCCTGCTGGAGCGTGCGCAGGTAGTTGAGGTTGGCCCGCAGCACCGGCCGCAGTACCCCCTGCAGCTGCTCCGACTCCCAGCGCGGAAACAGCGCGTAGCTCACCACGAAGGCAATGCTGCAGCCCAGCACGGTATCGAAAATACGCTCCTGCACCACCCGCACGTATCCCTGGCCCAGAAAGCTGAACAGGATGAGCACGAAGGGCGTCATGAACACGACTGTAACCAGGTAGTTGATGCGGGCGAAACTGAACGACACCACCATGAAGCCCACCATCAGGGCCAGCAGCAGCAGTTGGTCGGAAATCAGCCAGAGCATGACGGCCCCCAGCACCCCGCCCAGCAACGTGCCCATCACCCGCTGAATGTTGCGCTGCTTGGTGAGGCTGAAAGCCGGCTTGAGCATGTAGGTTATCGTCATCAGCACCCAATAACCGTGGTGGCCCGACAGGATTTCGGTGATGATGAAGCCGATGAGCGAGGCCACCAGCATGCGCAGCGCGTGCCGGAAAATGCCCGAGCGCATCGTGAGCTGGCCCGTGAGCTGGCGCAGGGTGAACTGCTGGTGCGCCACGAACCGGTCGAGGTCGAGGCTGCCCGTGCCGCTGGTTTGCAGTGGCCGGGCGGCCGGGGTGGCAATGGCCGCCTCGGCGGCGAAGTAGCCCTGCATGTCCTGAAGGCGCGCGACGAGGTTACGCAGGTTCACCAGCACCTTGCGCAGCGGCAGCACCGAGCCCGACTGCGCCGGGTCGGCCTCCAGGGCGTCGAGGCGGGCTTTGAGCTGGTTGAGGCCAGCCAGCGGATCGGAACCGGCCGCGTGGTAAGTATAGTTGCCCTGAATGGCGAACCCCACCCGCTCCAGCTCGGCGGCCAGGGCATCAATTTCCCCGGCAAACGCGTCGAGCAGGCCCCCAGCCTCGAAGCGGCGGTGCAGTTCGGCATAATCGTAGCTCGTAATGGTAATCTGCTCGTAGAGGTCCACCAGATCGACGAACGTGAGCACCAGCCGGCGGCCGGTATCGGAGGATTCGCTGACCAGCTGGCGGGTTTTGAACAGCAGTTCGCGCACGCCGTCCTGCTTCTCGCTCACGCGCACCTGCTGGGCCACCAGGCGGCGGTAGTCGGCCTCCAGGTTGGTGCCGCTGCGGTAGAACTCGGCTTTGAGGCGCAGAAAGCCGGCTACGGCCAGTACGGCCTCGCCCAGCGCCTGCTGGGCCTCGCGGTAGGGCCGCAGCCGGTTGAGGGCCAGCGCCAGCGCCAGGTACCAGAGCCCGCCGGCTACCACCAAACCGGCGTAGTTGAGCGAGTACCCCGGCGGTATCGGCTTGTCGAGCAGCAGAATCATAACCAGCAGGCCCGCCGTGCCCACGGCCCCGGCCCGGTTGCCGTACACGAGCAGCATAGTAAACCAGAAGCTGACTGCCACCACCAGCGCCCCCAGCAGCCACGGATACGGTTGCACCAGCCCCGTCAGCAGCGCCATCAGGCCGGTGAGCACCACGGCCGCCACGCCGCCGTTGCGCTTGTGCAGCGGCGGGCCGGGCGTGTCGGTCAGGCTCACGCACAGTGCCCCCACCGACATGGTTACGCCGGCCTGCAACTGTCCCAGCCAACCCAGCGCCAGGCCCGGCACCAGAATGGCCAGCGTGGTGCGCAGGCCGTCGGAAAACTCCTGGCTCGAGAAAAAGTAGCGCAGCTGGCGGGCTTGGTCGGCAAACATAAGCGGCGGCAAATGGGGTTCGGAAGGCCGGCGGCGGCGAGTAGTCCGGTGGCCCGGCCGCAAGTTGCAACCGCCCGCCCATATTCTGCCCCCGCAACGGCGGTAATCTGGCAGCTGGCGGGTATCTTCGGGCTCTTCCCTTTTGTTCAGTTTGATTTTCAGCTTCCTTTATGGCGGATAAGATGGTTCCGATGCTGCCGGCCGACGTGCCGGCTTCCGAGGACCTGCTGCTCGACCTGCTCGACGTGTCGCAGACTGGCCTGATTCTGTTCCGCCCGGTATATAGCGCGGCGGGGGCAGTTATTGTCGATCTGGCCTACGAATACCTCAACCCCGCCGCCCAACGCATGCTGGCGCAGCCGGCCCGGCCCACCGAGTCGTTTCTGAGCCTGTACCCCCACTCCCTCCCGACCGGTATTTTCGCCTTCTACTGCGAAGCGTTCCGGACTCCGGGCACCCAGCAGCGCCAGTTCGACTACCGCTACGAAGACCTCGACGGCTACTATTACCTCTCGGCCCGCCGCCACGGCCCGCTGTTGCTCGTCAGCTTCACCGACACCAACGACGCGCCCCGCACCGCTATTGAGGAGGCCCTGCGCCAGAGCCAGCAGGCCGAGCAGCAGGCCCGGGCAGCGGCCGAAACCGAGCGCAACTTATTACAGGCGCTGCTGGCCCAGGCCCCCGTGGCCATCTGCCTCTACCAAGGTGAGGAGTGCGTAATTGGGGCGGCCAACGAGATGATGTGCGCCATTTGGGGCTACCCGGCCGCCGCAGTGCTGGGCCAGCCCATGCTGGAAGCTATGCCCGAACTGCGGGGCCAGGGCTTCGACGGGCAAATCCGGGAGGTGCTCCGGACCCGGGTGGCCTTCCGGGGGCAGGAGGTGCCGGCCCGGCTGCGCGATTCCAGGGGCAATTTGGAGACGCGCTTTTTCAACTTTACCTATCAGCCGCTATATGATTCGGCGGGTCCCGCGGGTGGGGTGTTGGGTATCGTAGCCATTGCCGTGGACGTAACCGAGCAGGTGCTCGCGCGCCAGCAGGTACAGCATCTCAACGAGGAGCTGGCTGCCGCCAACGAGGAACTGGCCGCCATCAATGAGGAGTTGTATGCCGCTAACGAGGAGTACCAGACCGCCAACGTGCGCCTGCTGGATGCCCAGCTGCAGCTGCAGCGCCTCAACGAAGAGCTGGACAGCCGGGTAACGCGGCGCACCGGGGAGGTGCAGCAGGCGCTGGCTGAGGCCGAGCACCAGCGCGGCCAGGCCCGGCTGCAGCAAGAGCTGCTGGGCCAGATTCTGGGCCAGGTACCGGCCATTATCGTCACGTTCAGCGGCCCCGAGCATCGCTTCACCTTCTTTAATGAGCATTACCAAGTGCTGGCCGGTGGGCGCGCCGTGCTGGGCAAGCCCTGGGCCGAATGCCTGCCTGAGGCGGTGCCCCAGGGTCTGGTAGCCATGGCAAACGGCGTATACAATACCGGCCAGCCGCTGGTTACCCGCGAAACGCCCGCCGAACTGGCCCACGAGCCCGGCCAGCAGCGCTACTTCGATATCACGGCGCAGCCCTTGTTCGATGCGCAGCAACAGGTACGGGGGGTGCAGGTATTTGCCATGGAAGTAAGCGAGCGGGTGCTGGCTCGCCACGAGCGGGAAAGCCGCCAGCGCGAGCTACAAGCCATTTTCGAGCAGGTGCCAGTGCCCATCGTGATTATGCGCGGCCCCGAGCTGCGGGTGGAACTGGCCAACTCGGCCATGAGTACCCTGTGGGGCCGCGACCCCGCCACCACCCTGGGCCGCCCCTACTTCGAGGCCGTACCCGATACAGCCGGCCAGGGCTTCGAAGAAATTCTGGCTGGAGTGATGGAAACCGGCGAAACCTTTTTCATCAATGAAAGTCCGGTTCAGCTCGACCGCGCCCACACCGGCCAACCGTGCTTAGGCTACTTCAACTTCGCTTTTCAGGCCCTGCACGACGGAACAGCAACCATTAGTGGGCTGGTGGCCATTGGCACCGAAGTAACCGACCAGGTGGTGGCCCGCCAGCAGGTGCAGGAGCTCAACGAGCGGCTGGCCGCCATCAACGAGGAAATGCAGGCCACCAACCAGCAACTGGCCGACTCCAACCACCGCCTCAGCCGCACCAACGCCGACCTTGATACGTTCGTGTATTCGGCCTCGCACGACCTAAAATCGCCCATTACCAACGTGGAGGGGCTGCTGCTGGCCCTGCGCGAGCACCTGCCCGCCGCGGCCCGCGCCCAGGAGCCCGTACCCCAACTCCTGACCATGATGGAAGACGCCGTGGCCCGCTTCCAACAGACACTGGTCCACCTCACCGACGTGTCGCGCCTGCAGCAAACCACCTTCGACCAGCCGCCCGAAGCCGTGGACCTGCCCGCGCTGGTAGAAGCCGTGCGCCTGGATATGGGCCCCGAGCTGGACGCGGCGGGCGCCCTGCTCGAAACCGAGCTCGACGGCTGCCCAACCGTGCGGTTCTCGGCTAAAAACCTGCGCTCGGTGGTATACAACCTGCTCAGCAACGCTATTAAGTACCGTATGCCCCTGCGCCCGCCGCACGTGCGGCTGCACTGCCGGCACGTGGGCCAGCAGGTGGTGCTGGAAGTACACGACAATGGCCTGGGCCTGAGCGAAACCCAGCGGCAGGAGCTGTTTCAGCTGTTTCGGCGGCTGCACAACCACGTACCGGGCTCGGGCGTGGGCCTGTACATGGTGAAGAAAATAGTGGAAAATTCCGGCGGCAGCATTGAAGTGCGTAGCGAGCCGGGCGTGGGCACCACGTTTACCGTATTTTTACCCGCCACCGAGTAGCGTCTTCCCCTACCTGTTCCCGGCCAGGCTGTGCCGCCCGAAGTAAGTTGCCCCACACCCAACCATCGCCAACAAGTCGTTATCAACCAGCAGCACAACCACCACCCAACCCTATGGAAAAACTACCGAGTATTCTGCTGATTGACGACGACCAGACCAACAACTTTCTCAACGAGCTGCTACTTAACAAACTGGAAGTAGCCGAGCGCGTGCTGGTAGCCGAAAGCGGCACCGCGGCCCTCGGCCTGCTGGCCCAAGGTACCCCCGACGCGCCCGCCCTCATCCTGCTCGATGTAAACATGCCCGGCATGAGCGGCATGCAGTTTTTGGAAGCCTACCAGCAACTGCCCGCCGAGCAGCGCGGCGCCACGGTGGTGGTCATGCTCACGACCACCATGGATGCGCGCGACCTGGTTCGCCTCGATGAGCTGTCTATTGCCGGTCTGGTCAGCAAACCCCTCACCAAAGAAAAAGTAAGCGACCTGCTGCAGCTGCACTTCCAGCGGCAACTGGGCGCTTAAAGGCCTTGTAGCCTAAAAATCTACGTCTATTCCCATCAGTCGCATAAGCTGGCTGGCATTGAACGAGCGGCAGACGCCGGGCGTAAGGTGGTAGTCGAAGCGCAGGGTGCCGTCGGGGTTGAGGTAGGAGTTGAAGCTGACGTTGCGCACGTGCGCGGGCAGGTCGGCTTCGAGGGCCGCCAGCTCCAGGTCGTGGGTGCTGATAAGGCCGCTGGCGGCTCGCTCGCGCAGCTGATACACCAGCGCCCGGGCCCCGCGGTGGCGGTCGGCCGAGTTGGTGCCCTTCAGAATCTCATCGAGCAGGTAGAACACCGGGATAGGGCTTCGGCCGTTGGTAGACGCCGCGGCGGTAGCGGCCGGCGAACCCGCTTTATCATCGGCTTTCAACTCTTCCTTCTCCGTCAAATCCAGCAGCAGGCGCAGGCGCTTGAGTTCGGCATAGAACGAGGAGGTGCTTTCGGCTAGGTTGTCGTGGCTGCGCATGGCGGTGAACACCTGGGCCGGGCCGCAACGGAAGGTAGCGGCCGCCACTACGGCGCCGGACTGGGCCAGCACCAGATTCAGGCCCACGGTGCGCAGAAAGGTGCTTTTGCCGGCCATATTCGAGCCCGTTACAATCACCGTCTGGCCCGGGCCGGTGGTGGCAAAATCGTTGCGCACGCCCTCGCCGCCAAACAGCAGCGGGTGGCCCAGCGCGGCGGCTTCCACCGTCAGGGCCGGGGCCGACAGGTCGGGTTCGATGAAAGCGGGATTGGCGGCCCGGAAAGCGGCCAGACTCACCAGCGCATCCAGCTCGGCGGCCGCTTCGAGCAGCGGCTCCAGGCCGCCCGTAATGCGCCGCTTCCAGCGTTCCAGCTGCCAGATACCCCACAAATCCCAGAGCAGCAACGTATTTAGCGCGCCCGCTACGGCCGGGTTCTGGCGGGCCGAAAACCAGCCGGCAATGTTGCTCAAACGCTTGAGCAGCCGGGCGGCGGCCGTGTTGCCGGTTTCATGCAGCGTGCGGTACAGCCGTTGCAGAGTCGGGCTCTGCCAGCTGCCGGCTTCGAAGTGCTCCAGCTGGTCGTGGGCGGCCCGCAGTGCGTCGCGCATGGTGGTAGCATGCTCGTAGTAGCGGGCCCGCACCTGGCCAAAAGCGCTGTTGAGCGCCACCGCCGGTAGCAGCAGCAACAGCCACTGCGCCCCGTAGCCGCCGAGCATCAGCACCACGCCCGCCAGCCCCAGCAGCGGCAGCAGCCCCAGCAGCGGCAGCACCCAGCCACGGCCGGCAAAAAAATCGGGTTCGCGCAGCCAGCCGGCAAACTGGCGCGGGTCGGTTTCCTGGCGCGGATAGTGGCGGGCGCGGGCCTGCCACTCCTGGTGCCAGGCTACGTTGGGGGCCAGCTCGGCGGCGGCCTGTTGCCGCTCGCGCACCGTTTCGGGCGCAGCCGGAGCCAGTAGCCAGCCCGCCAGCCAGTCTTGCCCTAGCCGCGAAGTGCTGCGGTTGAGGAGCTGAAACAGCGAGTGGTCGCCGAATACGTCGAGGTCGGCGGCGTAGGGGTGCTGGGCATCGAGGTAGCGGCGGCCGGGGTCGAAGCCGGCCAGCTCGCCGGCCAGCCGGGCCAGCTCGCCCTGGTTGATTTGCGCCAGCAGCCGATGATGCTCGCGGCGGTAGCCCACGGCCTCGTGCCAGCGCACCAGGCCAATAAATACCAGGTAGGCTGCCAGCGCCAGCCCCAGCGCGGCGGCGGTCTGGCCCGCGCTCAGCAGCAGCCACAAGCCGGCCAGGGCTACCCCAAACACGGCCAGCCGCACCAGCGCCACGGCCCGGTGCCGGCCGGCAAAATAGCTTTCCTGCGCCGTATGGTGCTTTAGGTTCTCCTGGAAAAGGTCGGCGGGGTTTGGGTTGAGCGGATGGTAAGCGGCAGAATCGGGCACGGCAGCGGCTACTGATGAAGCAGCGAAGGTAAGGACTACAGGTGCCTAGTAGGTGAAGATGACGTTATTGGAACCAAAGTATGATACGGCTGGATAGACCAGCTTCTGCCCTGTCGAGTCCAGATACGTGTCAGCGTATGCATTATCGGCATACACTTTAAGCTGAATTGGCGTGCCTGGCAGCAATCCGGCGGCGCGAAGCAGAGAGAAAGGAACCGCATCAATATATCGATTGTTCCCTATGTTCGTTTCTCCACCAACCGACAGCGAATAATTGAGCGGCGAAACCGGGCCGGATTGAAAGAACAGCCGGTGTCGACGGGGCGGCAACCCCGGAATATTCTCTGTACCAACCACACCTTGCACGTACACGGAATCCGCCCCTACTTTCACATAGGCACTGGCAATGGTATAAGATGGCCTAACCCCTAGCTTCACCAGGGGTACTTCCTGGCCTTTTTGCGGCAGGTAGTTTATCATCCGATACGTGCCGATATAGGTCTTGGCAAAGGTCAGGGTTTGTGCCCTGGATGCTCCTCTCACCTTATAACGGCCATCGGGGTCCGTCGCGGTGCTGTCTACGGCAGTTTTCACTTGTATCGATTCCGTACTTATTCCGCTGCCGGCAACCACCGGCGTTCCGAATTCCGTGACCAACTCTACTTTGCCCGTTAACACTACGGCCGGGGGTAGTTTTTCCTTTGTGCAGCCTCCAAGCAGACCTACGCAGGCCAGTAAGCCACTTAACTTGCTGTTGTTCATAATTCCGAAGTTTCGTAGCGGAAGGCCGATTTTAAAGGCTGATGGGGTCGGAAACTACGAAAGATTCTCTTGGCCCAAAGCCGGGCAGTGGCGGGAACTGTACAACAGAAGCCCGAACTTGGTCGGCGGATGGTTCAGTTATTGTAGCTCTACCTGCCCTCATTAATCCTTATTTTGCCCTTTTGCCCTAATGAACTACTACTTCCGATTCCTACTGCTGGGGCTGTTGAGCAACGGCATCCTCGCGCCGGCCGCGGCCCAGCAGAAGCTCAAGTACCCCAAGGCCCCACCCGCCAGCGAAATCTACGACGCGGTGGAGAAGCCTGCCCAGCCCGCCGGTGGCCTCGAAGCCTTTGGTCAGTACCTAGTAGAAAACCAGCAGTACCCCACCGCCGCCCTGCAGGCTGGGGCGCAGGGCACCGTTACGGTTACGTTCGTGATTGAAAGAACCGGCTCCATTTCCAACGTGGCCGTGGTCCAGCCCCTGCACCCGCTCCTGGATGTCGAGGCCATCCGGCTGATAAAGGCGGCCCCGCGCTGGACGCCCGCCCAGCACCGCGGCGGCGTGGTGCGCCAGCGCGTTACGGTCCCCATCAGCTTCCAGATTCCCGGCGACGCTCCGGCAGCTCCGGCCGCGGGCACCCCCGCCGCGCCGAGCACCGCTGGGGCCACCACCCAGGTGGTCAGTGCCGACCAGCCCGCCCGTCCCGTGGGCGGCACGGAGGCCTTTTTCGAGTGGATTCAGCAGAACCAGAAGTACCCGGCCTTGGCCCTTCAGCGCAAAGTAGAAGGCCGGGTAATGATGGAATTCATCATCGAAAAGGACGGCTCGCTCACTGGTATAAAGCCCATTAAGCCGCTGGGCTCGGGCCTCGATGAGGAGGCTGTCCGGCTGTTGAAGGCGGCGCCCAAGTGGGAGCCCGCCTTATATAAAGGGCAGCCGGTAAAGCAAAAGATGGTGCTGCCGGTTGTGTTCTCGTTGTAAGCCCGGCAGTAGTGCTGCCCGCTTAGAGTAAAACGTGCCCCCAAGCATCCGCCTGCCACCTGGCCGGCCGCCGGCCATCGGGCTATTTCCGTTACTTTCCCGTCGTTATGTTGTCGCCTTTGCCGCTGCTTTCTGCCCCGCCCGTTGCCTTTGGCACACCCTTGCCGTTGCCCGCCAGCCACCCTATCTGGCCCTATCAGGCGCGGTTCCGGCAGGCAGCCCAAACGGTGGCCAACGGCCTGTTCGATGCCCTCGACGAAGACCTCGACCCCTACGTGTATCTGCTGGCGCTACCCCTGACGGCCGTGGGGCGCACGCATAACGACCTGTACGCGGCGGCCGAGTTCGAGCCCGCCGACTCAGCGGTGCCCGCCCACCATTTTGCGCAGGTACTGGAGCGGGGCCAAGCCCTGCAGCAGGCCCAAAACTGGCAGCCATCCGACCCCGACCTCGAAAGCGAGGACATGCAGCGGCGCAAGCAGTTTGGCCGGGGCGTGCGCCTGGCCGTGCAGGAAGTGCTCGACGCCGCCGACAAGCGGCTGTCGTTTGCCGGTTGGCCGGCCCAGATCGGCCGTTTTGCGGTGATGCCCGTACTGCGGCTCAACCGCAAGGTGTACAACAGCTACCCTTCGCTGCAGCCCAACCGCTACTATACCGATGGTCGCCAGCTGCCCCACTCGCTTATTCAGGCAGCCATTCTGCGCTTCAACGAAGACTGCATTAAGTCGCTGACCGAACCCGAACCAGGCTCGGGGCTGCTTATCCGTCCCCGCGACTCCGACGAGATTATCCGCTCGGCGGGCAAGCTGTTTATGGACACGCCGGCCCAGGATATGGGCATGAATCCGGCGGCCACCAAGCTGTTTGCCACCTGCAACACCATCTCCTCGTTGCGCTACGAGGGGGCCGAGGGCGTGGGCAAGCTGCTACTGGCCCGCCGCGGCCACCCCAACCTCTCGGAGGTATTCGCCCTTACCTGCCCCACCCCGCTCACCGATTACCGGGCCGTGCGCAAGTTGCTCGAAATGACGACCTCCGACGTGAGCCTGCTGGCCGACGGCGAAAACGTGTACGCGCTGGGCCGGCAAATCGGCCAGTACGACGCTGCGCGGGAGGACTTGTTCGTTATCAGCTTTATTACCCACTACGCCTGGGAATTTCAGCACGGCGGACAGGTGCTTATGCGCGCCCACTATGGCAACCCCAGCCTGCCCCGCGCCCGCCTCAACCGCACCAAGTTCCGCCGCGACCTGCGCCGCACGTTTGAGCTCACCGATTCGGCCAAAGTGGAAAAGCTCTGGGACGTGGTGCTCGAAGCCAGCCGCCAGAAGCACGGCACGCTGCTCGTCATTACCACCGAAGCCCTGGCCGAAGCCGACCGCCTCAAGCTGCAGTGCACGCTCATCGAGCCCGTGCCGCTCACCCCGCTCATTACCCGCCTCGTCACGGCCATCGACGGCGCCGTGCTCCTCGATCCGGACGCTTTTTGTTACTCCATCGGCGTGATTTTGGATGGCAAGGCCACCGGCCGCGGCACCAGCACCCGCGGTGCCCGCTACAACTCGGCCATTCGCTACGTCGAAAGCAGCCCCTATCCCTGCCTGGCTATTGTGGTGAGCGAAGACGGCCTGATGGACGTCATCACCAAAGAAGGCGTGGTTAGTGAATAGTGAACAGTGGGGACGAAACCGGCTGTCATCCCGAGCGAAGCGAAGGACCTTGTTACGCTAAAACGAGTCGTTGTTACGGTAGTTTATACGTGATAAGGTCCTTCGCTCCGCTTAGGATGACAGCCGGTTTCGTTCCCCACTGTTCACTATTCACTACCATTCACCGCTTCGCCCGGAACGACCACGTAATCCGGAATACGGCTACCGTGTCGCCGGTTTCGTCGAGGCCGGTGCTGGTGGCCAGCACGGTGCGGCCCTCGCCGGTGGCCCGGCTCTCGGCCACGGCCTGGCCGATGGCCGCCCCGTCGGGGCAGGTGAAGCGGATGAGGCCCACCGCTTTCTTGGTGAAATCGGCCTCCAGGCCCACGACTAGCATGGAAACCGGCGCGCCGCTCTGTACGTGCATCATGGCCAATAGGCCACTGGCCATTTCGGCGGCCATGCTCAGGCAGGCAAAGTAGATACTCCGGAACGGATTCTGCGTCAGGTACTTGTAGGGCACCGTGATGGTGCAGTGCGTTGGCTGTACTTCGGCCACGCGCAGGCCGGCCAGGTAGGCCATCGGCAGCTTGCGCAGCATAAATAGCTTCAGCTTGAGCGGGTTGCTGATGTCGCGGCGGAATTTCTCCAGGCGGGCAGCATCGGGCGCGGCAACGGCTGCGGGGTGGTCGGGCATGGCGAATGGGTTTTCTACAAGAAACGAAAATTACTCGTCATGCCGACTAATTAAGCAACCGGCTACCCACATAACCATCGCCCGGCAAGAAGCCAGCGTTCAAGTAGTTGCCCCTGCTTTGAGCCGGAAGAGCTATTTCTTACGGTTACGAACCGGGGCAGGTGCCTTGCTGGGGGCAGCTTCCGAAGCAGCCGGCCGCACTACCAACTCCTGGTAACCAAAGGTGGGGTCGGTTTCGCGCCGGAAATCCAGGGCCGGCAGCTCACCGATAACCAGCTCGGCGGTGGTGTAGATACTGTTGCCATCGAGCAGATGCCCACCCAATGTGCGGCCCGTCGAGTCGGCTACGGACAGGTGCAGGTGGCTGCCATTGACGGAGAGCGTACCGACCAGCGACACGATTTCAAAGTGCCCCTGGTACACCGTAGGGCCCTCCTGGTTGGCCAGCCGGAGGGTGGTCGTCGTTAGGCTGCCAACCCCCGTCAGGATGCAGGCGGCCCGCAGATTATGGACCTGCGCGAAGGCCAGCAGCTCGCGCCGCAAATCCTGTCCCGGCCGCAGCCGCAGGGCATACGTGCGCAACGGCGACGAAACAGCAGCAGCAGCAGAGGTAACGGGCATAGCGGCGGGAGTAGTTTGCGCAACGGCAGCGGTGGTGGCAAGCAACAGGGCCGCCAGCAGCAGTCGGGACATAAGCAGGGAGGTTGTGAAAGTGGGGAAGCTACTCTTTTTGACGAAGACCGTCATTCTTCGCTACGCTCTGAATGACGGTTAACTTTTCAACTACTTCTTTTCGAGCACCAGCACGACTTTGTTGAAATTGGCCGCCGCATTCACCACGTTGCGGAAAGGCTGAAAATCGGCTTTGGGCCAATAAACCTGGCGGTAGTACTCGCGAATGGTGACGGTGACCTGCTGGCCCTGCTGCGCGTAGCCCGATTTGAACAGGAACTCGGGGCCGGCGGCAGTCGGGCCGGCCTGCACGTCCATGTTCAAATCGGCGAGGTTGCGTACCTGGTAGCCGGGCGGCAGCGTGAACGTGATGGTGCGGTTGTAGCGGCGGTTGAACTCGTTTTCCACATCGTACTGCCGTTCTTCGCTCTGGTACAGCTCCGACTGGGGCCCCAGCAGCGTTCCAATTTTGAACAGATACTTAGGGCCGGCCCGGTCGAGCAGCGCCACCGACTCCAGGGTAGCATCCACGATAAACGGCTTTTCCAGCGGGTTCAGGCCACTTTCACCATTCGTCACGGTTATTTTTTGGAAAACCCCATCGGGCACATTGCTTTTGATGATGCCTTCCAGTACTTCCTGCCGCTTATCGTCGGGTACGAAGGCCAGAAAGGGCTGGATGGGTTGCGCCGAGTAGCCCCCCAGGGTTTCGCGAATAATGACGGTACTCTTGTCGAGGCTGGGCGCGAACTGCACACTAATGTCGAGGTCGTTCGGGCTCTGGTCGGCAATGGTGGTCGGGATGTCGCCGATGGTGCCCACGGCCGTTTCGGTGGTACCCAGCTGCACGCGGCGCACAAACAGCCCTTTGTTGGCCGTCCACTCGGCCGGAATCAGGGGCAGGCGGTAATCGGCCCGGCCGGGGGCCAGCCACTGTTTGGTAGCGGGCAGGTAGAACGCCGGATGCTCGATGTAATTCCAGGTGTCGAAGGCCTCATCAAAGGGCGTTTCGGTGCGGTCGGTGGTCATCACCAGCTCATTGGCAATATTGAGCCGACTCAGCACTGCCGCAAACAAGCGGGCGGACCCCATTTCGGAGGCGGCGCGGGCGGCCAGCACATCCGTCAGCTTTTCGGGGCCACTTTCGGCCCCCAGCTGCAGGTTGGTTTTGAGGTAGTTTTCCAGGGCTGGCAGCGGCTGATTGGCCGGTAGCTTCAGTTGCTTCAGCAGTTTATCCACGGCTTTCAACTCGTCTTTATTCCACTGGTAAACCCGCTCGTAGAGGTAACGGCTGGCATCGGCCCAGGTGAAGGCGCGCTGGCGGCCCTGGCTGGCGCTGTAGGCCAGCTTGTACTCCAGGCGCTGGCGTTGGGCAGCGGCGTTGGCAAAGCCCTCCTCGCGTAGCGCCGGCACGTTGCGCAGCGAAAGACCGATAACGCGCTTACCGTTGCGAACGGTGTCGGGCAGCAGGCCGCCGGGGTAGCGGTACATTTCGAAGGTCAGGTTTTCGGGCGTGATGAGCTCTACCCGCAGGTCGCGCACCGGCGCTTCGCTTTGCAGATAAATGCGGCCGAAATACTGCGCGGGCCGCTCGCGGACAAACAGGTACTCGATTTCACTGCCCTTCTCCACGCCATCCACCGCAAATACCTTGAAACCGCGGCCGCCATCTTCATCCTTGAGCTCCTTCATATTGCTCTCAGCCACATCCACAATTACGCCCCGGGGGCTAATGGTGCGGGCCTTAAGCTGCACAATGCGGCCGTTTTCCTGCGCGGGCAGGTAAATTTTGTTGAACCGCTCGATACCATCGGAGGAGTTCACGCGCACGATGCGGTGGTCGACCGAGTACAGGCGCAATTCCTGCCGGGCATCGAGGGCCAGCTCTTCGGCCCGGAAGTCGCGCAGCACCACGGCGGGCTGCTGGGCCTCGGCAGCCGTAAGGGTGGCGGGTTTGCGCCTGGCCTCCCAGTCGTAGCGGGCGTGGGTGAGGGCGGCGGGCAGGGCCTGCGCGTGCAGGAGCGCAGGCAGGAGCAGCAGCGCCAGTACCAGTGCCAGCAAGCGGCTGGCGGGGCTATACAGGTTCTTCACGAAGAGGGAAATGGAAAATGGTTCTATGCCGAACCTGGTTCCCAGGGCTAAAGCCCTGGGCTATTTAGCGGTTCATTTAGTTCCGTAGCCCAGGGCTTTAGCCCTGGGACTACTGGGGGTAGCTGGCAACTGAAATCAAGCCTTTTTGCGCTTGAGGATGATGGCGTCGCGGTAAGCGGCGTTGAGCTGGTCGACCACAGTGTTCCACTGGCTGAAACGAGCGGGCTCCAGCAGCAGGTAATCCACGTAGATTTCCTTCTGCTGAATGATTTTATTGCCCTGCCGCGAGTAGCGGATAGTGAAGCCCAGCATATCGGCGCGGCCCTCGGCGTTGGGCGGCAGGTAGGCCACCTCGTAGCCCTCGGGCACCTCGAACTCGGTGCGGAACAAGTTGGTCTGGTGGTAGTCGTTGACGCGGGCCAGGGTGCGCTTGGCGGGGTCGAGGCGGTCGGCGGCGTAGCGCTGGTCGAGGTTGAGGTTGACGTACACCTCATCGTCGAGCCGCTGCACGTAGTCCTGCAGGCGGTAGTCGTAGTCCACGGTCAGGGGCTGGTCGCGGGCGTCGAGGCTATGCACGGCGTACTGGTCGATAAAGAACTTGTTGTTGCCGCGCTCCAGCAGGCCTTTCACCACCTTGGCTTCCTCGGCGGGGTTGAGGCCGTCGAGGGCGTAGCTCTGGTTGACTTTGGCATAGCCGCTCAGTTGCAGCTGGCCGCGGCCGCGCAGGCCGGCGGCCCCATCGAGCACCACCACCGAGCTATCGACGGTGCGGCTGCGCTGGCGCGCCATTACGGGCACGGGCACCACCCGGCTGTGCTCGCCATCGAGCGCCAGCAGCGCATCCTTGCCCTGAATCATGGATGAAGGCATACCGTAGGGCGTGTACTTGCTGGTGGCATCGAGAAACACGTACTGGCCGGGGCGGGGCTCGTAGGTGGTAATCATGTGGTTATCGACGCCGGGCGTGGCCAAATCGGCGTAGCGGTAGGGCAGGTCGCGGGTGCCAATCCAGGTGCGGTATGATTTCACACCGGCCAGCCGCAGCATCTCGTGGAGCAGGTTGGCCATGTCCTTGCAGTCGCCGTAGCGGCTGGCGTACACCCGGCCGGCATCGTGCGGAATAAAGCCGCGCAGGCCGTTTTCGAAGGCGATGTAGCGCACGTGGTCCTGCACCCAGTAGTAGATGCGGGCCACCTTTTCGGGCTCGGTGCGCGCCCCAGCCGTGAGTGAGTCCACGACCTGGCGCAGGGCCGGGCTTTCCTGTTTGTCGAGGTTTTTCACGAAGCCCGCGTACAGGTTATACAGCTCGGGCACGCCGCCCAGCAGCCGGCGCGGCTGCCCGTTTACCTGCGCTTCCTCCACAAAATACACCAGGTGGGGCAGGTAGTATAGCAGCTCGGGCCCATCCGTTTCGTTGGGCATGGCCGGCAGGTTGTCGGCGGCCCAGCGGTGAATCACGTTAGCGCCCTTCTCCTGGCGGGTGTAGGTGACTTTACCGGCCGGAATGTTGAACTGCTTGGTGTTGAGGCGCACTGTGCGCGGGGCCGTAATGACGAGCTCGGCGTGCAGCATGGGCACGTGGCTGGCAAACTGGAAGGGCAGCAGAAACCGGGCGTCGGAGTGGCGCACGGTATAATCGGACACGGTGCGCACGCCGGGCACCACGGCCGGGTAGCCGAACTTCACTACCCGCACATCATCAAAGAAAATGCCCGGCCGGATATCAAACCGGTCCTTGAACTCGGTGACCTTGATGGCCTTGTAGCCGTTGCCGGCGGGCACCAGCGTGCGGGCCTCAATACTCTGGAGGCGGTTGAAATGGGAGCTGTAGACCTGGTCGGGCGCGTACATGGCCGACTGCGGCCCCAGATGCAGCATGTCGTAGTGGTGGCGGGCCAGCACCTGCACCGAGTCGCCTTTTACCTCCACCGTCAGCTCCTGCCGGTAGTCGAGGAACACGGCTTTTTCGGCGGGGTACTGCTGCCGGAGCTGGGCCAGCTGCGCCCCCGGATTCTGGGCCCACGCTGGCAGACTCAGCAGTAGCAGCAGCCAGAACGCCGGGGTGCGGCGGCTCGTTTTAGCGGCTTCCATAGAGGTAGGTATTCCAGTAGTTATCGGTGCGCAGGGGCTTCTTGCCCTGCGCATCATAGTACACCGTAGGGCCGGCCTTCTCGCCGCAGCGGTAGGTTTCCTCGCGTTCCAGGGTGCCATCGGGCCGGAAGTAGCGGGCGCGGCCGTGCAGTTCGTCGAAACGGTAGGGCTCCTCTTCCTGCACTTTACCGCTGGGGTAATAGGTAACTACTGCGCCATGCAGCTGGCCGTCGGCGTTATTTTCGAGGCGGCGGTATACCTGGCCCGAGCTGTAGTAGTAAGTGCGCGGTCCGGTCAGTTTCCCTTTCTGATACGTTTCGGTGGTCGCGGGTTTACCGTTGGCGAAGCGGATGCTGATATCCCCGGCGGGCTGGAGTGTGCCGGCCGGCGCACCGGGCCCACGGTAGCCGAGCAGCTCGCCGTTTTCGTACATTTTCTCCAGCAGCAGCTCGCCGCTCATGTTGTACACGCGCAACGACCCGTCGAGCTCGTTGTTGGTGTAATGGTCTACCCGCTCGGGCTGGCCGTTTTCAAAGAACACCTGCACCTCCCCTTCGCGCTGGCCGGCGCGGTAGCTCGCCTTGGTGTTCACTTTGCCCGAAGGGAAAAACGTAATCCACTCGCCCTCGGGCTGGCCGTTGCGGTACTGGCCCTGCTCCACCAGCTGGCCCGTGAGGGGGTGGTAGCGGCGGTACAGCCCCTCGCGCTTGCCCTGGTACAAGGTCGTGCTGATTTCGGTTTTACCGTTGGGCAGCAGCCATTTTTCGTCGCCCTGATACTGGTAACAGAGCCAGCCGCTGGCAATGCGGGGCTGGCCGCCGGGGTAGCGCAGCGTCAGCGCCTTGGTATCGGGCTCAATGGCGATGCGGTCGAGCACCTGCCCCGTCGAATCGAACGAAACGACACTCAGAGGCCGGTTGAACTGCAGCCACCGCTCCTGGGTGAGCTTTCCGCCGGGCGTGTAGTCGCGGGAGTAGCCGTGCAGATCTTCGCCATCCAGGTTGTATTCCTGGCTGAGCTGGCCCGTAGCATAGTATTCCTGCCAGGTACCGCGCTGTTCGCCGCCCTGGTAGTAGCCGGTGCGCCGGAGCTGGCCGTGGCCGAAAAACTGCTCGTACAAACCTTCCAGCACACCGGCCTGGTAATTGGCGCGCTGCTGCAGGCGACCGGTGCTGGTGTAGAGCTCCTCGCCCCCTTCCTGCTTGCCCTGCTGGTAGCGGCGCACGGCGCTCAGGCTGCCGTCGCGGCGGTACCAGCGCCACTCGCCGTTCAGTTTGCCATCGACATAAGAGCCGGTTACCCACGGTTTGCCATCGGGGTACTGCCCTTTGATGCTGGCCGGCCCCTTTGAAGCCACTGCATTCTGAATAAGCGGCTTGCCTACGGCATCAAAGTACGTTATGCGGGTTGCGCGGCCCTGCGTGTAATTAAACTCCGTACTGAGGCGGCCCTGGGCATCATAATCTTTGTAAATACCCTGCAGCTCGCCGGTAGCGGGGTCAAAGCTTCGGTCTTCGCTGGGCTTGCCGGAGGTGTAAAAAGTCTGCCAGCGGCCCACCTGCCGGCCTTTGTCGTAGCGGCCGGAATTGGCCAGCTGCCCGTTGGCGTGGAAATCCTGGTAGTCGCCGTGCAACTCGCCCTGCTCGTAGCCGCCCTTGCGCTCCAGCTGGCCGGTGGTGTAAAACACCTCAAACGGCCCCTGGCGCTGGTCGGCCACGTAGCCGAACTTGGTTTCTACCTTGCCATCGGGGTAGTAATTCACAGAGGGGCCTTCCAGCTTATCGGAGCGGTATATGGCCCGGCGCTGCAGCTTGCCGTCGGGGTAGTAGTACAGCGCTTCGCCATTGATGTCGCCGTTTTCGTAGGGTTCCACCCCGCTCAGCGCACCGCAGTAGTGGTATTTGTTCACCTTGCCCACAATGGCACCGGCCTGGTAAGTGCCTTCCACCATGCGCGCGCCATTGCTGAAATACTCCACGTAGCGGCCGTCGAACTTACCCTCGGCAGTGTAGTTCACCTCTTTCTGCAGGCGGCTGTTGGCATGGTACTCGCGCCAGGGCCCCACCGGCTTATCGGCCGCGTAGGTGCCTTCCTCCGTCACGCAGCCGGCTCCGTCAATTGTCAGCCAGGGGCCACGGCGGTTGGCCAGCGTGCCGCTCTGGTTGTCGGCTTCGCCGATGGCCACCAAGTCGCCGTCGGAAAACCAGCCCGGGCGGTAGGTACCGGCGGGCTGCCCGGCCACCTGCTGCCGGGCGCGCAGGCTCAGCAGCGCGCTACCGACGGCTTCGCTCATTTGAGCCACCTTTTTCTTGTTGGCATCTACCCACTTAGCCGCCCGCTTGTCATCGGCCGAATACAGGATCAGGTAGGTGAAGGCCGTCAGGTTATCGTCGCGGCGCAGGGCCTCCACAATGGGGCCATAGGCGCGCAGCCAAAGGTCGGTTTCGTTGGGGCCGGCCGCCGGAAACTTCTCTATCAGCAGCTGCGCCTGCTTTACGATGCTGGCATCAAATTTCACCTTGGATGTGTATTCTTTGCGCAGGGCTACACGGGAAGTCAGCAACAGGTCGAGTTCCTGAAACGCCTGGTTGGGTACGAAGGGCTTTTCGCGGTCCTTCTCCTCGACTTCCATCACGCCAGCGGCAATCTTTTCGGCCAACGACAGCACCTGCAAGCTGCTTTCGGCACCGGGCTCCAGCGCCAGGTAGGTCAGCAGGCTGATAAGGGCGCGGGCCGTCTGGCCCTGTTCCAGGGCCAGCCAGGCCAGCTGGTAGTGTGTGGCTTCGTGCAGCGGGTTTAGCTCCAAACTGCGCTGCCAGCTCAGCAGCGCCTCGGGCCGGCGCTTAAGCATGTCCAGGCTCACGCCCTGGTTGAAGTACAGGGGCTGGTTGTAGGGAAAGCGCCGCAGCCCGTCGGAATATGCCTGCAGGGCAGCGGCCTCATTCTTGAAGCTTTCCTCGGCATCGGCCAGCACCAGGTAGGGCTGGGCGCTGTGCTGGCGCAACGCAATGGCGCGCCGGCTGGTGGCAGCGGCCTCCGTAAACTGCTTGTTACGCAGGTAAGCCACCGATAAGTCGCCCAGCGTGCTCACGTAGCCCGAGTCGGAGGAAGGCACCAGCAGATACTCGCGGATGGCGCCGGCGTAGTCGCCCTTCTCAAACAGCGGTCCGGCCAGTTCGGTGGCCCGGGCAGCAGTGGGGAGGGTGGTAACGGGCCGGTTGGCGGCGGTAGAGGTGGCAGGCTGCTGAGCCAGCGCCATACCGGCGCTGCCGGTCCAGAGGCCCAGACACAGGCCGTACGTAGAAATGCGCATCAAGTATACCAGATAGAACACCTCATTGGCCCGACCGCCCCTGCGGTCTGCCGTTGATAGTTCCACAAGTATACTGGATTGGGCTGGCTTGAAAAAGTAAAAAGCCCGCCGGGGAATCCTATTTTTTCGAAGCCGGCAATGAGGCCACTACCCGCTCCGGACGCGCGCTTTCGGCCGGCTCATTGCCGGCCCGCCCTGGCTTCACTTATTAAAGCTCACGTTGCCGTAACGCACTTTAATATTCACGTTGCCCGCATTACGGGCCGTGGTGGCGCCGAATGTTCCCTGGGTGTCGCTCGAGGTAGGGCTGGTTTCTTCCGAGGCCACTTTCACCAGGCGCTTATCTACCAGCAGCTGGCCATGCTCGGTGTTCACGTCGAAGCCAAAGGCAGCCTCGTCGGGAAAGTTGAGCAGAATAGTGCTGTAGCCACCGTCGAGGGTAATCTGCCGGAAGTTGGGGCCGGTGTTGCGCACCTCAAAGCTCGGGCTGTACTGCACCTTCATATCCAACGCGCTATTGAGCTTATCGACGCTGAAGCGCGAATAGCCCGAGGTGCCGCGCAGGTTCTGTACCGTGCCCAGGGCCACGTCGCCGTACTTGCTGTGCACGGTCAGGTCGCCCACCAGCCCGATATCAATGTCGGAGTAGTTACTGCGCAACTCCACGCTGCCACCTTCCGTCAGGCGCACTTTGGCGTAAGAAGCGTCGATGACCGCCCGGCGGGCGAACGGTACGGCAGCACGGGCGTTTGTTAGCTTGAGGCTGTTGCGCGGGCCTTCCAGGCGGGCCGTGCGCAGGCGTCCGTACTCCACGGCCAGTTCGGTCGCCCCGGTCAGGTCGGCAGTCAGGTTGATTTCGCCGAAGGCATTGTGCAGGGCCAGTGGGTTGTTGGCAGGCACCCACACGGTATAGTTCACCTCGTAGAGCTTTACCTGACTGCGGCACTCGCGGGGCAGTTCGCCGAAGCGCGAGCGGGCCGAAACACCGCCCGTTTTGGGGTCGCGGGCCAGCAACTCAACCTCAATCATAGCCTGCAGCTCCTGCGCTTTCGCATCGGTGTCGGCCCGGGTAATAATGGTCACATCGGTGCGGATTTCGGGGCGGTTCCACACATTTACCTCTACCCGGCCGTAGCGGGTATCGAGGGTGTACAGCTTGGTGGGGTTGGTGGGAAACGTACGACTGATTTTGCGCACCTTTTCCACGGCCGGCGTGGCAGCGCCATCAGCTTGCGCAGGGCCCTGGGCGCTGCTCATGCGGGGCGTAGCAGGCCCCGCCTGGCCGGGCAGGGGTGCGGCAGCCGGCTCGCAGAAGTGCGTATCAGCGGGGCCAGCCGGGGTTAGTACCTGGGCCTGGGTAATGCCCAGGCCCAGGCTCAATAGAGCCGCCAACGCCAGCCGGCGTTGGCTGGCCCAGTCGCTTTTCGTCCTAAACCAAAGCATCAATTAAGGCAGGCGGCGGCTATCGGCCACCATGTAGGGTTGGGTATGGTACTCGCGGATTTGCTCGCGGGTGCGCAGCTGCTGGCCCAGCAAATCGAGCCGAATCTGCATGTTGCGGTTCATGGCCTCCAGCACCATTTCGGGCTCGGGGTTGCGGTAGAGCTCGGTTTTGAGCTGCTGATAATCCTCGTCGAGGGCAACCAGTTCCTGCTGCCAATCGGCCTGCGGCGCGTTGGCCCCAAACTCCTCGTCAACCTCGCGCAACTCCTGCTGGCGCTCTACCAACTGAGCAGTGTAGTAGGTTTCCATGCGCTGCACGGCACCAGCCAGACGCTGCTCGGGACCAGCCGAAACGGAAGAGGCCAACTCGGGCACCGTGTAGGGCGGCAGCTCAGCCTGGGCTTCGCCCGGCAGCGCTACCGAGGCGCTTGTATGAGCCCAGGTGCTGCCCTGGGGCTGCTGCCAGGCCCAGGTGCCCAGTAGTAGCAGCGTAGCTACGGCGGCGGCAATACCATAAGGGCGGGCCGAGCGTACGGCGGCGGTAGCATCGGTTGCCAACGCAGCCGGGGCTGCCGATGGAAACAGGGGCAGCACCCGCGAAGGCGCTGGTTCAGCAGCCAGCTCGGGGGCGGCAGGAGCCGCGTCCAGGTTCTGGGCAATGGCTTCCCACAGGTCCGGGCGCGGCTCAAACGCGTCGAAATCGGCGCGATGGTGGTCCACGAAGGTTTCCAGTCCGGGGTTGATGATGTTCATGGCGAAGGTGGTATCGGAACCGGGCGGCTGGTCGGGCAGGGGGTGGGCCAGCGCCGCACGGTGTTGAATATGCTAGGAGTAAAAAGTGTGGGAGATGAGTAGAATGTGGGGAACAGAAAAAACGTGCAGTATGTGAGAAGTAAATCCACCTACGTAAAAATGGCCGAAGCTAAACCAGCCTACAGTGCCACTATCCTATCGGCGCTCGGCGCACCTGCCGCATTCTATCATCCCGCTACACTGTCGTTTGGTTATCAGAGGCCGTGCTGGCGGGCCAGTTCGAGAAGCTTCTTACGGGCCCGGCTGTATTGGGATTTGGAAGTTGATTCGCTGATGCTGAGAATACCGGCAATTTCGGCGTGGTCGTAGCCTTCAAGCAGGTACAGCGTGAGTACCACGCGGTAGCCGTCGGGCAACTCCTGTACGCAGCGGCGCACCACATCGGCCCGCCAGCTGGTTATTTCCGGTTCCGGGCCGTGGTCGGTATCTTCGGCGGCGGCGCCATCGTGCTGCTCGCCCAGCGGCACTAGGCTCAGGCGCCGGTTGCGCAGGCAGTTGATGCTTTTGTTGATGACGATGCGCTTGAGCCAGGAGCCGAACGACGAGTCGCCCTTGTAGCTGTGCAGCTCCCGAAACGCGCTCAGAAAGGCCTCCTGCAGCACATCCTCGGCCTCGGCATAGTCGCCGGTGATGCGCAGCGAGGCGTTGAACATGGCTTTGGAGTAGCGCTTATAGATTTCGGCCTGGGCGCGCCGGTCGCCTAAGCGGCACCGCTCGACCAGCGGCGCGTTGATGTCGGTGTAAGCAAAGGCTTCCATAGGGTGTGGCAGCAGTAGCGGAACAGAAAAGTGGGAAAAGTAAATATCCCACTTTTCGGGCGAACCGGCACGGGCCGGCGGGCAAGCAGCACAAAGACCAGCAGCCGGGCCGGTAGTTGCACCTGCGACCCAAGTAGGTTCGGGCGAAGCCGGAAGTAGTGAGGCGCTGCTTACCTTTCTGCTCTCTTAAGCTATTGCCATCCTATGAAGTTTTTTTTAGCCTCGCTAATTATAATTGCCTGCCTGAGCACCTGCCAGAAACAGGACGCCACGCCCACTCCAGTTCCCGCGCCAGCTCCCGTTATTGATTTTGGCCCCAACGGCGGCATCACCCAGCGCGATGCTATCGGCTACCCGCAGGGCGACCCAGATCCGACCGACTGGACGCTGGATGATTCCTGGAATCAGCAGGAACAGGATCTGTTTAAAGAGCTGGGATTTAACTTGAATACGATGGCAATTAGCGGGGTTAAAGCCTCCAGAGTATTTGCTTGGCCTAATCCGGTCGGGGTGGGCCAAGTGAGGGTAAACTTTGAGAGCAACAACCCCGTGGCGCTGAGCTTTGTTGTAGTGGATGCCAAATACCGAGCAGTTCTGCCTTTGCAAACCTCTCCGAATCTCAGTCCTTACCGGCAGTATTTGCTCGACGTAAGTGGCAGCACCTTCCAACAGGGCAAGCTTTATCGTCTCTATTACGTGCTGTATGATGGCAAAGTCCTTCATTATAAAGGCCACGGCGACATCAAAATCGGCCTTTAACCGTTCTCAGCAGAACGCCAAACGGCCCGCCCGGTAAAACCAAGCGGGCCGTTTGGGTAAGACCAAAGCAGCAGTTACACGTCGAACTTGATGCCCTGGGCCAGCGGCAGCGTGGTGCTGTAGTTGATGGTGTTGGTCTGGCGGCGCATGTACACCTTCCAGGCATCGGAGCCGGATTCGCGGCCGCCGCCGGTTTCTTTTTCGCCGCCGAACGCGCCCCCGATTTCGGCGCCGCTCGTGCCGATGTTCACGTTGGCAATGCCGCAGTCGGAGCCGCCCTGGCTGAGGAAGGTTTCGGCCTCCCGCATGTTGAGCGTGAAGATGCTTGACGACAGGCCCTGGCGCACGCCGTTCTGCAGCTCAATGGCGGCGGTTACGTCGCCGCTGTACTTAATCAGATACAGAATGGGCGCAAACGTTTCGTCCTGCACCGTGGCGTACTCGTTCTTCGCCTCCACGATGGCGGGCGTTACGTAGGTGCCGGTTTCGTAGCCTTCGCCTTCGAGCAGCTCGCCGCCGATGAGCAGCTTGCCACCCTCTTTCTGCACGGCAGCCAGCGCGTTTTGGAAGCCGTTCACCGAATCCTTGTCAATCAGCGGGCCAACCAGCGTGCCGTCCTTTAGCGGGTGACCGATGGGCAGGTTGGGGTAGATTTTGAGCAGCCGAGCCTTCACGTCGTCGTAAATCGAGTCGTGGATGATGAGGCGGCGCGTGCTGGTGCAGCGCTGCCCGCAGGTGCCCACGGCCCCGAACACGATGCCCGGCATGGCAATGCTCAGGTCGGCGTGCTCGGTGAGGATGATAGCGTTGTTGCCGCCCAGCTCCAGCAGCGACTTACCCAGGCGGGCGCCTACAGCCTCGCCTACTTTCTTGCCCATCCGGGTGCTGCCGGTGGCCGACACCAGCGGCACGCGCCCATCGGCCGCCATCTTGGCTCCAATTTCGGCATCACCGATAATCAGGTTGAAAATGCCCTCGGGCAGCTCGTTTTCTTCCAGCACGCTCTTGATGATGTGCTGAATGGCGACGCCCGTGAGCGGGGTTTTCTCGGAGGGCTTCCAGATGCAGGTGTCGCCGCAGACGGCGGCCAGCATGGCGTTCCAGCTCCAGACGGCCACCGGGAAGTTGAAGGCCGAAATGATACCCACCACGCCCAGCGGGTGGTACTGCTCGTACATGCGGTGGGCGGGGCGCTCCGAGTGCATGGTCAGGCCGTGCAACTGGCGCGAAAGGCCCACGGCGAAGTCGCAGATGTCAATCATTTCCTGCACTTCGCCCAGGCCTTCCTGCAGGATTTTGCCCATCTCGTAGCTCACCAGCTTGCCCAAATCGTCCTTGTGGTCGCGGAGCTTGTTGCCAATCTGGCGCACGATTTCGCCGCGCTTGGGCGCTGGCACCAGCCGCCAGGTTTTGAAGGCCTCCTGGGCCTTGGTTACCACCTGCTCGTAGTCCTCGGCCGTAGCCATGGCCACGGTGCCGATTACCTTACCGTCGGCGGGCGAGTGGATGGTGCGGGTGTTTTTATTGTCGGTGCCGCCCCACTGCAGGCCGGTGCTCCAGGCGGCGTTGTGGGCCTGTACGCCCAGCTCGCGCAGTACCTGCCGAATGCCGTGGTGGTCGTGGTCCTGAACGTCGGTGCCGGTGGCAATGGCTTCTTCGAGTGCTTGCTTCATGGGGTGCAGAATATGGGTGGGGTTAGGATTAGGATAGAGCCGGGCAGCCGCAGCCGCCTCTTACAAAGCTAACAATTTAGATTAGGGGCTTTTTACCAGCCCGCCTGCCCGGCCTCCCCCAACCGCTCCGCCACAAAGGCCGCCAGCAGCCCGTAGGCCGGGGGCGAGCTACTACGCAAAGCCTTTAGCAACCCAACTATTTCCGGCTGCTCCTCGGCTTGAATACGCTTGGTGAACCCCAGAAAATCAGGCAGCAACTCGGGCAACCGGTGCGTCGTTGGGCTGAGCCCGGCCGCCTGCACGTTACCGTAAATCCAGCCGTCGCAGGCCGGGTCGAGCACGATGAGGTATTGGCTGGCTAGGTCGCGGTGCCTGTATACCACGAACAGGCAGCCCGGCTCCTCGCACTGTAGCACTACTTGGTCGAAGGGCTGGAGCTTGGGGATGGAAAACAGGTGCTTGTCGTTGTCTACCATCGCAATTACCAGCCGTGAGGTACCGTAACGCTCGGCCTGCTGGTGCAGCGCATCGCCCACTTTGGGCGCGCCTTTGATGTGGGTAATCAGCTTCTGTCGGTCGTAGAGCAACGTCCGCATCAGGGCCGTATCTACGTGGCATTCGGGCAAAAACAGAATAGAATCAGGCATACGAATTACTGCCAGGCGTAAAGCGGCTCAGATTATAAAACACGTCGATGCTGTCGTTTCTAATTTCCCGGACTTCTTCGTCACTGAGCTGCTTTACTTTCGTTTGATAATCTTCATAATACGCCAGGAAAATAGCTAGTTCTGCCTCCTGCCCTTCCTCCGGCAGCAGCTGTTCCATAATTTCCGTCACTAAATACGGACTGTGGGTAGCAATAAAAAATTGGTTGTTTTTGCTCTCGGCAATCTTGCGTCCCAGCATAGAAGTGTACACCGGAAACGTATGCGCCTCAGGCTCTTCGAACAGCAATACGGAGTCGTCATTGGATTCGATGGCAGCTAGGTAGAAAATAATTCGTTGAAGTGTGTCAGCTATGAGTGAATACGGTATTGTGGTAATAAATCCATCTTCGTTTTTTTGAACCTCAAACACACCATCAGCTACACGCATTGCAAAGTTCAAACCGTAGGGCTTAAACATAGCTCCAATTTCCTTTCTTAACCCAATTCCGTTGTGTTGCAATACATCTACCATATTTGATCCTAGCGGAGGTTTTAAGAAATTATTTTTATAACTCTTGCCATAAGCAATATCCTTCTCAAATTTATACTTCCGCACCAAAGGAATACTTTCTTCTATTGAGACTTCATCTCCATTCTTTTTACCATTACTAAAATAATAATCATAACTCACTATTTGATCTTTGTATTTATGCATAAATTTTCTTTCTTCCAAACTATCTTCGCCGGCAAATTCCTCTATATTTTCCCTATAATTAATTATTTTCTCCATAATTTCATTCTCTTTGCTAATACTATCGTTTGCAAAACATACATATACACCGTCATATTCTTTAGGGTTTGACACGGTAGCGAATCCTATATTAGATTGAACCCGTAAATCATCATTCCAATTATTGTCATAAAACATATTTCGAATATTCTCATAACGAATCTGCCCTTCCATAAACTTATCGTCTTCCTTATCAAAGAACATTCCTCCCAACAAGCTCATAGCCTCCAGAATATTCGATTTCCCTACATTGGGCATCCCGATAATCAGGTTGACCCGACGCGGGTTTATCGTCACATCTTTAATGGACTTGAAATTCTGAATGCGCAGGGTGTTGATGGCGTTTTCCATAGGGCGGACGGCTAGTACTCAAAGGTAATAAGTTCGGGCTGATGCGATGAGCAGCAAAAAGCCTCCGTTACGCTCGTAACGGAGGCTTTTTGCTGCGGTTGTTTACTCAGGGAGTCCGTCTACTGGCCCTGCCCGATAGGGTAGTAAGCCTTGCGGCCGTCGGGGTACACGCCTTCGACCAGCGCACCATCCGTTTCTTTGGCGGCTTCGAGCAGGCGCTGTACATCCTGGGGCTTCTCCACGCGGTTTTTGTCGATGCGGGTGATGATGAAGCCGTCGGCAATGCCGGTTTCGCGGAAGTTCGACTCGCGGATGCCGCTGATTTTAGCGCCGCCCTCAATACCTAACTTGCCCTGCTCCTGGCGCGTCACCGGGCTCAGGCTGGCCCCTTCGTACTTAATAGTCGTGGCGGCCGTTTCCCGAACCACATCGGTGGTGCCGGTGGCGTTGCGCAACGTGGCCGTAGCCGTGCGGTCGTTGCCCTCGCGCAGGTAGGCCACCTTAATTTTGTCGCCGGGGCGGAAGCGGGCCACCTGCTCCTGGAGCTGCGAGGCCGTGTTTACTTTCGCGCCGTTGATGGACGTAATCACGTCACCTTCCTTGAGGCCGGCTTCGGCGGCACTGCTGCCTTTACCGGCGCCTATCACGTACACTCCGCTCAGGGTTTTCAGCTTCTTTTCGGCGGCCAGCGTGGCATCAATCTCCCGAATCTGCACGCCCAGCAGGGCGCGCTGCACCACCTTATACTTCAGCAGGTCGTCAATCACCTTGCTCACAATTGAGCTGGGCACGGCAAACGAGTAGCCCACGAACGAGCCGGTTTGCGAAGCAATGGCCGAATTTATACCAATCAGGTCGCCGCTGAGATTAACCAACGCGCCGCCCGAGTTACCGGGGTTCACCACGGCGTCGGTCTGCAGAAACGACTCGATGCCCATGCCGTCTTCGCGGCGCAGGATGTTAATGTTGCGGCCTTTCGCCGAAATGATGCCGGCCGTTACGGTCGAGTTCAGGTTGAACGGGTTACCCACGGCCAGTACCCACTCGCCTACCTTTACATCATCGGAGTTGCCGTAGCGGATGAAGGGCAGGTTGTCGGCCTTCACCTTGAGCAGGGCGAGGTCGGTGTTGGGGTCTTTGCCCACCAGCTCGGCCTCGAACTTGCGCTTATCATCCATCACCACCTCAATTTTGCTGGCTTTGTCGATAACGTGGTTGTTGGTGACGATGTAACCGTTGGCGGCAATGATAACGCCCGAGCCCGACCCCTGCTGGGGCTGCTGCTGACGGCCCCGACCACGGTACTGGTCGAAATCGTCGCCGAAGAACTGGCGCAGGAACGGGTCCATGCGCATGGCGGCATCGTTCTGGCCAGCCTGGGGCGAGTACTCCGTCATCACGTGCACCACGGCCGGCGTTACGGTGGCGGCGGCGGCCGTAAAGTTCAGACCGTCGGGGATAGAGTAGGTGCTGCTTTTGAGGGCGCTGGTGTAGCGCATGTTGGGGTCGGCGGCCAGGGCTTGGGGCGAGTTGTCGCGCTCGGGTTCGAGCAGCTTGTAACCGCCCACGGCCACGCCTCCGCCCAGAATGGCGGAGCCCAGCAGGCCGAGCATCATTTGTTTTGCTTGCATGGGTAAGGAAACTTAAGGGTAAATAGCGAAAGTTGAATTTACAATGAAAAAGGCAGACAAGCCATCAAGTGGCCCGCTTGCTCCTTCTCCCGGTGCCTTTCTAACGTCAGATGCCTAGCTAATGGTGTCCGGTTGCACGGGCGTTCAAGGAATAAAACAGCCCGTTGGTAGATTGTTTTAGACGAGCGGTGCACGTTGAACGTGTCAGGAGCTTATCCAGGAAGCTGTTGGGGTTAACAGAAAACGATGTAGCAGCGTTGAAAAGCAGCCTCAACAACTTCCAGGTAAAAAGGGCGCCCAACCGGAGCGCCCTTTTTGCGAAACAACTAGCGTACCTCGATCTGCCATTTGCTCACCTTCCGGCTGTCGAAGGGTAGCACAAGATGGAGGATGCCATTGGTCAGTTCGGCGGCTATGGCCGTTACATCCACGGTATCGGGCAGGCGGAAGGTGCGCGCGAACTTGCCGTAGCCCGACTCGACACGGCGGAACTTCGGAGCATTTTCGGCGGCTTCCGGGGCTTTCCGCTCGCCACTGACAGTTAGGCGACCTTCCTGAAAGTCGATTTTCACGTCTTCTTTGGCCACGCCGGGCAGCACAAGCTGCAGCTGGAAGCCCTCGGGACCCTCCAGCACGTCGGCGGCGGGGTTGAACGAATCGGCCGGTTGGCTTTGGGCCGGCAGCGTATCGCGCAGCATCTCGTTGAGTGCCGAACTGAAGGAATTACGGGCCGGACGGTTGTTATACAGCAGCGTTGCCATAGTAGTAAGAAAAATAAAGTTAGGGTTGAACAGCCGATTAGCTAACCGGCGACACCCCTGTTCTCTAAATTCCGTACCAATGGTCAGCTGATGCCATATTGACATTAACTGTTCAACAGAATCAGCTATCTTCTTTTATAAATGCTTCAAATAGCTATAAAAGACAATTATTGAGTGTCAACATGACACCATATCCACTTAGTGCTGGGTGGGCAAGGGCTGCCGGTCGGCGTCGAGGGCGTGGCGGCCCAGCGTTACGCGCACATCGAGGCCGACGGTGGGCGTCAGCAGGTTGACCTTGCCGCCCGATACGGGGTTGCCGTTTTTATCAAACTGAACCAGCGCGTTGATATACCGGGTTTGCGAGGCCACCCAGGGCGTAAGGTCGAAGCGCGGCGACAGGCGCACGCCCACTTCGCCCCGCAGGTTCCCAAAATCCACGAACCGCTCTTTCAACTGGTCTTCATCGCGCTGAAAGCGCAGGTAGGCCAGCGCCTCGTAGGCCACGCGGGGCCGCAGCTTCACGGTAGCGCCCACGGTAAACTCGTGGTCGAGGCCCAGGCGCAGGCGGGCATGGGCGCGGCTTTGGGAGTCGAGCGTGTTGCCGGTCTGGATGCCGTACTCCACACCCAGGCGCTGGGAGAAATTCAGCGGGCCCAATGGAGCGCGGTGCCGCAGCAAAACGCCGGGAATAATATTACCCGGCAACCCCAGGTAGTCTCCGTCACCGTACCGACTATTTCCGTCGGGCACCGCGCGCAGAGTGGCGCCCCAGCTCCAGTTCGGTTTCCAGAAGTGCTCATAGCCCAGCCGCAGCTGGCCCGAATACACGTCGAGTCCCCCGCTATACTCCTGGCTGATGAGGGAAATGCCCACAAAAACGTAGTCGTTGCCATTGAGCGGCAGCTCCGCCTGCACTTCAGGAAGTACCGCCCAGTTGCCGGTATAGCGGCTCTGAGCGGCGGCGGGCTTAGCGGCCAGCGCCAGCAGGAGTGTGCCGACAGTGGCAGAAAGCAGAGGAAGACGCATAAAGAAGAAGCAAGTACCTGAAGAGCCGAAGCCGGCCCCTCAACATTACTGGAAAAAGCCGAAATACCGTCAGCCCGCGGAAGCCGTACCTGACTACTTTTCCGCCAGTTCGCGCAATGTCAGCCAGGCCATCAGGCCAGGGCCTACTTCCAGCGCGTGCGGGTCGACATCGAAGGTGGGCGTATGGACCGAGGCAGTAAGGCGGCCGCTGCCGTCGGCGGCGGCGGTGCCGAGGCGGTAGAAGCAGGCGCTGGCGGCCTGACTGAAGTAGGCGAAATCTTCAGCGGCCATCCATTGGTCGAGCTCCACCACGTTGTCGGCACCCAGATACTCGATGGCCGCCTGCTCGGTGCGGGCCGTGAGGGCGGGCTCGTTTTCGAGGTAGGGGTAGCCACGGCGGATTTCCAGCTCGCAGCTTGCGCCCATGCTTTCGGCCAAGCCTTCGCAGAGGCGGCGCAGGTGCTGGTGGGCCTCGTTGCGCCACTCCTCGTTCAGCGTCCGGAACGTGCCCTCCAGATACACCTCGTTGGGAATGACGTTGGTGGCGCCCTGGGCAATGACTTTGCCGAACGACAGCACGGAGGGCATCTTGGGGTTGGCGCGGCGGCTCACAATCTGCTGGGCGGCCACAATGATGTGGGCGGCTACCAGCACCGGGTCCACGTTCTGCTCGGGCATGGCACCGTGGCCGCCCTTACCGCGCACAGTCAGGTACAGCTCGTCGGTGCTGGCCATGTAGCGGCCGGCGCGCAGGCCTACTTTGCCGGCTGGCAGCATCGGAAATACGTGCTGACCCAGCACGCTGTTTGGTTTCGGGTTCTCAAGTACGCCCTCGGCAATCATCAGCGAAGCCCCACCAGGCAGTCGCTCCTCACCTGGCTGAAACATCAGCTTCACACTGCCCTCAAACTCGTCTTTCAGAGATACTAGAATACGGGCCGCGCCCAGCAGCGAGGCCGTATGTACGTCGTGGCCGCAGGCGTGCATCACGCCCGGGTTTTGCGACTTGTAGGGCACCTCGTTCTGCTCCGTAATGGGCAGCGCGTCCATATCGGCCCGTAACGCCACGGTGCGGGCACCGGGGTTGCGCCCCTCAATAACAGCTACCAGTCCGGTGCCGGCAATCGGTTGGGCCGGCAGCCCCAGCTTCTGCAGCTCGCCGGTTACGAAAGCCACTGTTTTGTGCTCCTCAAACGAGAGTTCGGGGTGCGCGTGCAGGTGCTGGCGCAGGGCTACAGTATCGGCCGCGGCTTCGGCTGCCAGCTGCTTTACGCGGGAGAGAAGGTGGTTCATAGGTTTGGGGCTGTTAGCCGATGGCACAATGTAGGGGCGGGGCTTGCCCCCGCCCGCCATCTGCACTGTTTCAACGATTCTGTTTACACTACGCTGTCCCGCTACTCAACGGAGCTGCTGGGACTCCTGGCGGTTCCGGTCAATGGCGGGCGGGGGCAAGCCCTGCCCCTACATCGTTCCGCTGCTCAATTTCAGTATCCCGTCTTATTGATAATCACCTGCATGGACTCCAGCTCGGCGCGCGGGGCCAGGGGGCGGATGCGCAACAGGGCCTGGGCGGCTTCGAGGCGCGTGAGGTAGTCGCCGACCTGCAGGCGGAAGACGGGGTTCTTGTAGGTGAGGTAATCGGTTTCTTCGGGGTAGCGGCTGATAATGGCCCGGCGTACGCTCATGGCCTTATCTTTTTCCAACCCCACATAGGCCAGAATCCGGTAGCCCTGGGCGTACTTCACGTTGCGGTTGGTGTAGGCCAAATCGCGCAGGCGCTGCTCTATCTGGGCATTTACCTGATTGGTGGGCGGCACGGGGCGGGCGCTGGGGGCTGGCACCGCAACGGCAGGTTTGGGCGCCGGAAACACCGGCCGAAACCGGCTCAGGTCTTCGGTCGGTAGCGGGGCCGCGCGGCGGGTAGTAGTATCGGGGGCCGGAGCGCTGGGGCCCGAGGCAGCGCAGGCACCCAACGACAGCAGGCCACAAAGCAGCAGCACGTTACGAGGTAGCGTGAGAGTCGTTGTTGGAGTCATAAGCAGCAGGTACAGTAGCGGGTTGGGCCAGCAAAGCTACGCCATCGGAGGCACCCAGGCGGTCGGCGCCGGCTGCCACGAGGGCCAGGGCGGCTTCGCGGGTACGGATGCCACCAGAGGCTTTCAGGCGGATATGGGTCGGCAGCGAAGCGCGCATCAGCTCGATGTCGGCCACCGAGGCGCCGCGGCTGGCAAAGCCGGTGCTGGTTTTCACGAAGTTGGCCCCGGCTTCGACGCACAGTCGGCAGGCCGTTACCATTTCGTCTTCCGTGAGCAAAGCCGTTTCGATTATCACTTTCAGCAATGCCCCGCGCATGCGGCACAGTTCGGCCAGCTGCCCGATTTCGTCCTCCACTTCGGCGTGCCGACCAGCCTTCAGCGCCCCGATATTCAGTACCATATCCAGCTCGGTAGCCCCGTCGTTGAGGGCCAGATGTCCTTCAAAAAACTTCACCTTGGCCAGCGAGTAACCCAGCGGAAACCCGATAACCGTGCACACGGCCACGCCCGACTCCTGCAGTGCTTCGGCAGCCTGACGCACATAGCAGGGCGGCACGCACACACTGGCAAAGTGGTGGGCTGCTGCTTCGGCGCAAAGCCGCGCAATCTGCTCCGGGGTGGCGTCGGGCTTCAGCAGGGTGTGGTCGATGTAGGGCGCAAGGTTCATATGGCAGGGATTTGTAGGACTGCTAAACGTAGGCTCCGAAACGAGATAGGCGAACAAAAACCTGCTGTCATCCTGAGCGCAGCGAAGGACCTTACTACGCTTGCCCGGTCGTAACGACGACTCGTGTCTACGTGATAAGGTCCTTCGTTGCGCTCAGGATGACAGCAGTCTTCTGATTTCCTGATTAGTCAATCAGTACGGCACGGTCATTCAGCAGGTCGTCTTCCACCTGTTTGAACTTCACATCGCGCAGAATGCGGCCGTCCATGTACTGCACGCTCACTTTATCGTTGCGGTTGGCCACTTTCTGCGACCGGACGGGCTGCTGCTTTTCCAGCAACTGCGGCATGGCGCCGTCCTGCTCCAGATCTTCGGGACCCGCACCGAGCGACACAGTGGAGGTTTCCTTCTCCATCGTGAGCTTGGGCTGGGGCGGGGCTACGGGCAGCTCGTCCTCGGTGAAGTACTCGAACTCGTCCTCGCCATCCTGGCCGGCCTGCATCGGCACATCAGCACGGAACAGGAACTGGATAGTGTCCTCGTTCACCTTGCTGATCATCAGCTTGAACAGCTCGAACGACTCGAATTTGTACACCAAAAGCGGGTCTTTCTGCTCGTACACGGCATTCTGCACCACCTGCTTCAGGTCGTCCATGGCGCGCAGGTGCTTGGTCCAGGCTTCGTCGATAACCGACAGCACCACGACCTTTTCCATTCCCCGGATTACCTCCTGGCCCTGGCTGGCCTGGGCGCGGCGCAGGTTGGCCACGGCCTGAATCTGCTTGCGGCCGTCGGTGAACGGCACGGCAATGTTTTCGTAGGGCGCGTTCTGGCTCAGCAAATCGTTGATGAGCGGCATGGCGTTGCTGCCGATAAACTCGTTCTTGCTGTGGTAATAGCCCAAGGCCTCGTCGTAGAGGAGCTGGGTGAGCTGGCCGGCCGTCATGCCTGTCAGCTGCTGGGCCGTCAGGTGGGTGTCGTAGCCGAAGATGCGGATGATGGCCAGTTGGAAGTCGTTGAAGTCGTTGCTGCCCTTATGGCCCACCACGATGTCTTCGCAGACGTCGTAAATCATGTTCCAGATGTCGAGCTCCAGCCGTTCGCCGTGCAGGGCGTTGCGGCGGCGCTTGTACACTACCTCACGCTGGGCGTTCATCACGTCGTCGTACTCGAGCAGACGCTTACGAATGCCGAAGTTGTTCTCCTCCACTTTCTTCTGGGCCCGCTCAATGGAGCTGGTAATCATCGAGTGCTGAATCACTTCGCCCTCTTCCAGACCCATGCGGTCCATGAGTTTGGCAATGCGGTCGGAGCCGAACAGGCGCATCAGGTTGTCTTCCAGGCTCACGAAGAACTGGCTGGAACCCGGGTCGCCCTGGCGGCCGGCGCGGCCCCGCAGCTGCCTATCAACGCGGCGGCTTTCGTGGCGCTCGGTGCCGATAATGGCTAGGCCGCCCGATTCCTTGCTGGTTTCGCGCAACTTGATGTCGGTGCCGCGGCCGGCCATGTTGGTGGCAATAGTGACGGTGCCCGGGAAACCCGCGCCGGCCACAATTTCGGCCTCGCGCTGGTTCTGCTTGGCGTTGAGTACCTGGTGGGCAATGCCCTTGAACTTGAGCATGCGGCTCACGAGCTCCGAAATTTCGACGCTCGTGGTACCGACCAGCACCGGCCGGCCGGCCTGCACCAGCTCCTGGATTTCGTCGGCCACGGCGTTGTACTTCTCGCGCACCGTTTTGTACACCTTATCGTGCTCGTCTTTGCGGGCAATGCCGCGGTTGGTGGGTATCACCACCACATCGAGCTTGTAGATTTCCCAGAACTCGCCGGCCTCGGTTTCGGCCGTACCCGTCATGCCGCCCAGCTTGTGGTACATGCGGAAGAAGTTCTGCAACGTCACCGTGGCGTAAGTCTGGGTCAGTTCCTCGACGCGCACGTTTTCCTTGGCCTCCAGGGCCTGGTGCAGGCCGTCGGAGTAGCGGCGGCCTTCCATTACGCGGCCGGTCTGCTCATCCACAATCTTCACTTTGCCATCCTCGGTGAGGATGTACTGGTCGTCGCGCTCGAACAGCGTGTAGGCCTTCAGCAACTGGCTGATAGTGTGCACCCGCTCCGACTGCTGCTGGAAGTTGTCCATCAGCTGCTCTTTGGCGTGCAGCTTTTCCTCCCCGTTCAGAGCGGCATTCTTCTCGATGTCGGCTATTTCGGAGCCTATGTCGGGCATAATGAACAGGCGCGGGTCTTCGCCCTCGCCGGTAATCAGGTCGAGGCCCTTTTCGGTCAACTCAATCTGGTTGTTCTTCTCGTCGATGGTGAAGTACAGCGGCTGGTCGGCCTGGGGCATCTGGCGCGAGTTGTCCTGCATGTAGAAGTTCTCCACCTTCTGCAGCGCGGCCCGCATGCCCGTTTCGCTCAAAAACTTAATCAGCGGCTTGCTTTTGGGCAGGCCGCGGTAGGCCCGGAACAGCGCCAGGCCGCCTTCTCCCTCCTTTGGGCCCACGTTGTTCTCTTTGATAAGCTTGCGGGCCTCCACGAGGTAGTTCTGCACCAGTTTTTTCTGGGCTTCCACTACTTTCTGAATCCGGGGCTTGAGCTGGTGGAACTCGTGTACGTCGCCGCGCGGAATGGGGCCGGAGATGATGAGTGGGGTCCGGGCGTCGTCAATCAGCACCGAGTCCACTTCGTCAATCATGGCGTAGTGGTGCTTGCGCTGCACCAGCTCCTGCGGGTCGCGGGCCATGTTGTCGCGCAGGTAGTCGAAGCCAAACTCGTTGTTGGTGCCGTAGGTGATGTCGGCCAGGTAGGCTTTGCGGCGGGCGTCGGTGTTGGGCTGGTGCTTGTCGATGCAGTCCACGGTAATGCCGTGAAACTCGAACAGCGGCGCATTCCACTCCGAGTCGCGCTTGGCTAGGTAGTCGTTCACCGTTACTAGGTGCACGCCACGCTTAGCCAGCGCATTTAGGAACGAGGGCAGCGTCGAAACCAGCGTTTTACCCTCACCAGTGGCCATTTCCGAAATCTTGCCCTGGTGCAGTACCACGCCGCCAATCAGCTGCACATCGTAGTGCACCATGTCCCAGGTAACTTCGGCGCCGGCGGCCAGCCACGTATTGCTCCAGATGGCCTTATCGCCCTCGATCGTGACGTTGGGCTTGCGGCTGGCGTACTCACGGTCGTACTCGGTGGCCGTTACCACAAGCTGCTTGTTTTCGGCGTAGCGGCGGGCGGTTTCCTTAGTAATAGCAAACGACAGGGGCAGCACTTCCATGAGCACCACTTCCAGCTCCTTGTTACGCTGCTTTTCCAGCACGTCAATCTGATCGAACAGATCCTCTTTCTGCAGAGCGTCGAGGCCCTCGACGTTCACGCGCTCATGCAAGGCAGTCAGCTGGTCGTCGGTCGTTTTAAGGTGCGCATTGATACGGGCGCGAACCTCGTCGGTGCGGGCACGGAGCTCATCGTCGCTGATAGGTGCCAGTTTGGCATATTCGGCGTTAATGAGCGCCACATACGGGACAATCTCCTTCAAGTCCTTATCGGCCTTGGACCCGAATAATTTGGCGACGGTCTTCCCTAAAAAATCAAGCATGTTTCGGTTACCTTAATTGAAACGCCGGGGCGCAGTTCAAATTTACGGCGTTTTTCGGGAATCACCCGGCTCTTTTCAAGCCACCGCGCCGCTCCTGTTCCGAAACGACAAGCGGCCCATCCTCAAAGATTGTGCGCATTCGGTTCGGCCGGCCGGCTTGTCAGGGTGGTTAGCTGTTAAGCCAAAAACGTCATCCTGAACGAAGCGCAGGACCTTGCCACCTCCGAACGGCCATACTAACGGCTCGTTTCGGTGCGATAAGGTCCTGCGCTTCGTTCAGGATGACGTTTTTGGCTTAACAGCTAACGAAGCTTACGGCTTGGCCGGGTCACGCGACACCAACTTGTCTACCAGCTCGGTGGAACCGAAAATGGCGGGCTGGGAGGGCTTCTCGTCGGCGGACTTCTCGGTGAGCTTCTTATACAGTGTGAGGGCTTGGGCTACTACCTGGTCCATGTTGTAGTACTTATAGGTAGCTAGGCGGCCCACGAAATGCACGTTGGGTGTCTGGTCGGCCAGCTTCTTGTACTGGTTATAGAGCTCGGCGTTTTCGAGGCGCGGCACGGGGTAATAGGGGTCGCCCTCGGCCTTAGGGTACTCGTACACGATGGCCGTTTTGGGGTGCTGCTGGCCGGTGAGGGCCTTGAACTCGGTGATGCGCGTGTACAGGTTGTCGTTGGGGTAGTTGACGACCGGCGCAGCCAGGTAGTTCTCGGTATTCAGCGTTTCGTGCTTGAATTCGAGCGAGCGGTAAGGCAGCTTGCCGTACTTGAAATCAAAGAACTCGTCCACCGGACCCGTGAAAATCATCTCCTTGAAAGGAATGAAGTCGATGATGTCGTGGTAATCGGTGTTAAGCATCACCTTAATGTTGGGGTGGTCCAGCAGGCGCTCGAACATGCGGGTATAGCCGTGCAGCGGCATGGCCTGGTAGGTATCGGTGAAGTAGCGGTCGTCGCGGTTGGTGCGGGTAGGCACGCGGCTGGTCACCGACTTGTCAAGCTCCGAGGGGTCCATGCCCCACTGCTTGCGGGTGTAATTGCGGAAGAATTTCTCGTACAGCTCGCGGCCCACCTTGCTCACCACCACGTCTTCCGACGTTTTGATAACCGGCACCTTCTCCGCCACCGACGCAAAAAACTCCTCTACTTCGAAGCTGTTGAGCTTAAGGCCGTAGAGCTTGTTGATGGTATCGAGGTTGATAGGCATCGGCACCATCTGGCCATCTACCGAAGCCAGCACGCGATGCTCGTAGGGGCGCCAGTCGGTGAAATCAGACAGGTACTCGAATACGTCCTTGGAGTTGGTGTGGAAGATGTGCGGGCCGTACTTATGCACCAGGATACCGTCCTCGTTGTAGTGGTCGTAGGCGTTGCCAGCAATATGGTTGCGCTTGTCAACAACCAGCACTTTTTTGTTGGAGCGTGTGGCCAGCCGCTCAGCCAGTACGCTACCGGCAAACCCGGCCCCTACTATCAGATAATCAAACATATACTGGTATTTGGAAGTGTGTTTTTGGGGCCTGGATTTTGGAACCCGAAGCCTAGGTTTGGAAGGTCGAAACCGGGACTTTAAGCCCGGCCCTATGAACAAACTAATCTGGGTTTTGATGCTACTTATTAGCAAATTCAGCCAAAAAATTTGGCTGACCTGCCTAAGCTCAACACTACTTCACGTTGATCCGCGCTTGCATCAAATCAACCATCTGCTGCCAGGTCTGGTCCCAGCTGATGGTGGCTAGGTAGTCATCGGTGCGCTGTTGCCAGTCGGCGTCATGGGTTTGGGTAAGGGCCGTGCTAATGGCTCGGCCGAACTCGTCGGCAGTGGCGGCAATCTGCACCAGGTTCAGCTCGCCGTAGGGCCGCACCACATCGCGGATGGGCGTGCTGACGACGGGCCGGCCGGCAGCCAAGTACTCGGGCGTTTTGGTGGGCGAAATGAACTTGGTGCTTTCGTTGTCGGCGAACAGCAGCGTGGCCACGTCCCAACCGGCCAGGTAAGTAGGTAGTTCCTGGTAATCTTTGCCGCCGAGGTAATGAATGTTGGCGCTCTTGGGCAGCGTAGCGGGGTCGATTTTGACCACTGGCCCGATAATGACAAACTGCCACTCGGGATGAGCCTCGGCCAGCTGGCCCAGCAATTCAATATCAAGCCGCTCATCAACCACGCCGAAGAAGCCGACGCGCGGGTGCGCGATACCAGCCTGGTCGGCGGGCTCGGGCAGTGGCAGGCGGGCCTGACCGAAATGGTTTTTGTCGATGCTGCTCGGGAAGGGGTGGGCGTCGGCGTGCTGCTGGCGCTTGGCCTCGTAGAGCGTGTGGCCGCCGGTGAACACGAGGTCGGACTTCCGGAATAGCTCCTGTTCACGCGTGCGCAGCTCGGGCGGCGCAAACTTGAAGTTGGCCAGCTCGTCCATGCAGTCGTACACCGTGAGGGCCGGCGCAAAACCGCCCGATTTGCCCAAAGCCATTGGGGTGTAGTACCAGAATAGATAGTTGGTCAGGTTCTGCTCCTGAAAAAACGCGTGCAGCAGCGTATTCTGCGCTTCGTCGGCCGCTGGGGCATCGTGGCGCAAGCGGGCGGGCAGGTGGGCCACTACCACTTGCAGGCCGTGGGGCCGCTCCTTCAACTCCAGATGAGGCTGCACTTGGTCGTTATCATGGTAGAAAGCATCCTCCACGTAAAATACGCGGCCGTGCTGGGCGAAGCGCGACATCAGGTGCTGAGGGCGCTGCCACACAAAATCCCAGTGCAGGTGGGCAAAACAGACAACGTCGGGCAGCGAGTAAGGGGCAGTTTGGGCAGCGTTGTCGGCTGGGGCAGAGCGCACGGGCACTTCCGCCGGCAGGGCAGATGACATAAAGAACGGGATAAATGATGGGGGAAGCCAGGCAACCACACAGGCCTTTCCGCTGCGCTTCCCTCGCCTATACGCCCGTCTTTTCAAAAAGATATTGTCGAGCTACTACTATTTTAGCTAGCCATCTGGGCTAAGTAAATTGGCTTGCTGTCGAGCTAAACTTTTCCGCACCGCCGCCGGTTATGCGGCTATTTGCTGCGCCTGGGCCGCAGTAGTTTACAGTAGGCACTGTAGCTCCACGGCGTCCTGCCAGCCGTCGGCGGTGCGCAGCCACTCGCGCCGCACGCCCACCCGCCCAAAACCCGCCGCCGCAAACAGCTGCAGACTAGCCTCGTTATCGGCCCCAATCGTGCAAAAAAGCTGATGCAGGCGCAGCACCTGCCGGGCGTAGGGTTGCAGCAGCTCCAGCGCGGCCCGGGCGTAGCCGTGCCGTCGGTGGCCGGCCAGCACCGTAATGCCCACGCCCGCCCGCTGGTGCAAAGGCTCGAAGCCGAATAAATCCAGCGTGCCCACCGCCGCTCCGCTGGCCGAATCTTCGAGTACCAGCCGCAGCTGGCGCACCTCAAAAAAATCGGCCGCCGCGCTATCCAGGTACTGCCGCAGCACGTGCCGCGACACGGGCGCCAGCGTATCCGACACGCCCCACACGGCCGGGTCGTTTTCCAGCTGATACAGGAAACCAAGGTCGTCGGCTTCCAGCGGGCGCAGGCGGATGAGGTCGGATTGGAGCATAAGGCAGTGCTTAGTTGGTAGTGCGTTGGGCTTGGCCGCTTATAAACGAGACCGGCGCACTCTCCGCCAGCTGCACGACCACCGCCTCTCCCGCCACTACCGATGCGGCCGGCAGGCGCACTCGTAGCAGCGTGGCAGGCAGCTGCACTTCGGCCTCGTAGTAGCTGCCCAGGAAACGCACGGCCCGCACGGTGCCGGCCGCGCCGGGGCTGCCGGCGGGGGCCAGGCGCAGGTTTTCGGGGCGCACGAGCAGCACCGGGCCGGGCAGGCGGCGGCGCGGGGCGGCCAGCAGGGCGCGCAGGTCGGGGCCTTCGAGGCGGTTGTAGTCGCCGAACAGGGCGGCGGCGTACTCGCTTACCGGCTGGCGGTACACCTGCTCGGGAGGGCCCTGCTGCACCAGTTGGCCGCGGTGCAACACCAGAATTTCATCGGCCCAGGGCAGCGTGTCGGTGGGGTCGTGCGAAACGAGCAGGCAGGTAATGCCCAACTCCTCCCCCACTTCGCGGATGACGGTCTGGAGCTGTTGCTTGTGGGTGCGGTCGAGGTTGGAAAAGGGCTCGTCGAGTAGCAGCAGGCGCGGGGCCGAGAGCAGCAGCCGCGCCAGCGCCACCCGCTGCTGCTCGCCGCCCGAAAGCTGGTCGGTGCGCCGGGCCATGAGCGGGCTGATGCGGCAGACCTCGTACACGGCCTGCGCCTCGGTGGCGGGCCGCTTGCTGGCGTAGCGCAGCACCTGCTCGACCCGCAGCGACTTAGGCAAATCGGACTTCTGCGACAGATATACGATGCCCGGATGCCCCGGCACCAGCACCTCCTGGGGGCCGCGCACCCGGCGGCCGGCAAAATGCACCTCCCCCGCCGTGGGCTGCACCAGCCCGGCAATTACCTGCAGCAACGTGCTCTTCCCCGCCCCCGACTCGCCCGCCAGCGCCAGCTTACGGCCGGCCGGCTGTTCGAAGCTGATGCCGCTTAGTACTGCCTGGCCATGCTCTCCCAGGCTGATGTTGTGGACAGTAAGGAAGTCAGGTTCGGGCATGGTCAATAGAACAATCTGTACCGCGTAAATCTGTTTCGCGGTACCAGCGCCTACACCTCCCCTTCGAATACGAAGGTAGCGGGGCCGCTGAGGTAAACGTTGGTGAACGAGCCGTCGGGGTGCGCCTCGAACGCTACCTGCAGCTCGCCGCCGGGCGTGCGCAGACGCACGGGGCTGGCCGCGCCGTGCCGGGAAGCGGCCAGCGCCACGGCCGTGACTCCCGTGCCGCAGCTCAGCGTTTCGTCCTCTACGCCGCGTTCGTAGGTGCGCACCGGCCAGGGCTGGTCGGGCGTGGCGGGCACCTCCACGAAGTTCACGTTGGTGCCTTTTTCGCGGAACAGCTCGCCGTCGCGCAGGATCCGGCCCTCGGTTACCACATCCAGCCCAGACAAGCTGCCGGCCGGCTGGAAACAGACGAGGTGGGGCGAGCCGGTGTCGAGGAACACGCCGTAATCGTCGATTTCCTGCTGGCCGCGCACGTCCTGCATGCGCAGGTGCACGGTCCCATCGACCGCCACGCGGGCTTCGTGGGGGCCGTCGATGGCCAGGAAGCGGGTGTCGGTTTCGATGACGCCCAATTGCTGGGCAAAGGCCACTGTGCAGCGGCCGCCGTTGCCGCACATCGAGCCCAGATGGCCATCGGCATTGAAATACACCATCTCGAAATCGTAGTCCGGGTGCTGGCGCAACAGAATCAGCCCGTCGGCCCCGATGCCGCGGCGCCGGTCGCAGAGGTGGCGCACCAGCTGGTGGTCGGCGGCATCGAACTGGTTGGCACGGTCATCGACCATTACGAAGTCGTTGCCGGTACCTTGGTATTTGCAGAAGTGCAGCGTGGTGCTCATGGGGCAAAGGTAGAGAACCGTGAATAATGGCGAACGTCATTCTGAGCGAAGCGGAGCGTAGTCGAAGAATGACGTTCTCTCACTGTTCACTATCTCCGGTTCCATACCTTTACGCCCAGCATGTATACATTTCTTACCACGAGCCCCTGGGCCGATTACGAGCTGCTCGACGCGGGCAACTTCGAGAAGCTGGAGCGTTTCGGCCAGCACATTCTGGCCCGCCCCGAGCCCCAGGCCATCTGGGACCCGCACCTGCCGGCTTCGGAGTGGCAGCGCGCCAACGCCATTTTCACCCGCGAAAAAGGCAGTCAGGAGCGCGGCCAATGGAAAATAAAGCCCGGCACGCCCGAGCAGTGGCATATTAATTACGAGCGGCCCGATGGGCTGAAGCTGCGTTTCCGGCTGGGCATGTCGTCGTTCAAGCACGTGGGGCTGTTTCCGGAGCAGGACCCCAACTGGCAGTTCATCTACAACGAAACGCGGCGGCGCAAGGTGGCCCAGCCGCGGGTGCTCAACCTGTTTGCCTACACCGGGGCCGCCACGCTGGCCGCCCGCGCCGCCGGCGCCGACGTAACCCACCTCGACTCGGTGAAGCAGGTCAACTTCTGGGCCCGCGACAACATGGAAGCCTCGGGCATTGACGGCGTGCGCTGGCTGGTAGAAGACGCCATGAAGTACGTGAAGCGCGAAGTGAAGCGCGGCAGCAAATACCAGGGCCTCATCCTCGACCCGCCCGCCTACGGCCGCGGCCCCAACGGCGAAAAGTGGCAGCTCGAAGACGAGCTCAACGAAATGCTCAAGCTCTGCCAGCAGCTGCTCGACCCCGAAGACCATTTCTTCCTCGTCAACCTCTATTCGCTTGGTTTCTCGGCCCTGATTCTCGACAACCTGGTGAGCGAAATCTTCCCCACCATGCGCGACAAGCGGGAAATCGGGGAAATCTACCTCCACGACGCCGGCGCCCGCAAGCTGCCCCTGGGCACCTTCTGCCGGTTCGCCACGTAGCAGGTTTTTGGCTGATTAGGAACGTCATGCTGAGCGAAGCCGAAGCATCTCGCGTGCAGTGGTAACCCACTCAGTAGGAATTACTTTGGCATGCGAGATGCTTCGACTTCGCTCAGCATGACGTTCTTATTGGACCGCCAAAAACTATAAATCACCAACCAAGATCCAACCATGCAGCACCGCCGCCTTGCCCTGATTGACCTGGGTACCAACACATTTCACCTTCTGATTGTGGAGATGCCCGAAGCTGGCCATTCGCAGCCGCACACGCTGTTGCGGACCAAAGTAGGCGTACGGCTGGGCGAGGGCGGCATCAGCGCGGGCCGCATTGCCGAGCCGGCCTACGAGCGGGCTTTGCACGCGCTACTCGGCTTCCGCGAGGAAATTGAGCTGCACCAGGTGACCGATGTGCGGGCTACGGCCACCAGCGCTATGCGCGTAACCGAAAACGGCCCTGAGCTGGTCAAAGATATTTTTGAGCAGACCGGGATTCAGGTCGAGGTGATTGGCGGCGACCGGGAGGCGGAGCTGATTTGCGCCGGCGTGCGCCAGGCCGTGCCGCTGGGGTCCGAGTGCCACCTCATTATGGACATCGGTGGTGGCTCGGTGGAGTTCATTCTGGCCGACGACACCACTATTTTCTGGAAACGCAGCTTCGAAATCGGGGCCCAGCGCCTGCTCGACAAGTTTTTTCCGGAGCCCAGCGGCATCATGCCCGCCGAAGCTATGGTGGCCGAGCAGCAGTACCTGGCCGAAGTGCTGGCCCCGCTAACAGCCGCCCTGGCCGAGTTTCCGCCCACGAGCCTGATTGGCGCCTCGGGCAGTTTCGACAGTCTGGCCGACATGCAGCTGGGCCAGCTGCGCACCGAAGCCGAGCTGCCACCGAGCACCGAATTGGCCCTTAGCAGCTTCCGCCACAGCTACACCCAGCTGCTCAGCCTCAACCACGAGCAGCGCCAGGCCCTGCCCGGCATCCTGCCCATGCGCGCCGACATGCTGGTGGTAGCCGCCATTCTGATTGACTATGTGCTGCAGCTGACCGGCCTGACCCGCATCCGCACCTCGGCTTATGCTTTGAAGGAAGGTCTGCTGGCTGAAATGCTGTAGCAGCCCCGGACGTCCCAGGGCTGAAGCCCTGGGCTACGGAGCGAACCGGTATCTCCACTCTTTCTCTCCACCTTCCGCCTACCCGCACCGCTCCGTAGTCCAGGGCTTCAGCCCTGGGAACTGTGGGCCACTTCCCCTCCCGCCCATGACTACCACGCTTCCTTACGCCCAACTCTTCGCCTTTGCCGAAGCCGTATTCCGCAGCATGGGCTGTCCCGAAGAAGATGCTTTGCTGGCTACCGAAACACTGCTTTCAGCGGATTTGCGGGGGGTAGATTCGCACGGCGTGGCCCGGCTGATTGGCTACGTGCGCCTCTGGGAAGCCGGCCGTATCAACACCACGCCCCGGGTGGGCGTCACCTACGAAACGCCCAGCACGGCCGTGGTGGATGGCGACGGCGGCCTGGGGCTGGTAGTGGGGCCGCGGGCCATGCGCGTAGCCATGGAAAAGGCCCGGCAGGTGGGCACCGGCTGGGTTTCGGTGAAGAACTCCAACCACTTCGGCATCGCCGGCTACCACGCCATGCTTCCGCTGGCCCACGACATGATTGGCGTGGCCATGACCAATGCCTCGCCCCTGGTAGCGCCTACCCACTCGCTGGAGCGCCTGCTGGGCACCAACCCGATTGCCGTAGCCGTGCCCGCCGCCGAGCAGCCCGATTTCGTGCTCGACATGGCCACCACCACCGCCGCCAACGGCAAGCTCGAAATTGCCCAGCGCAAGCAGCAGCCCATTCCCGAAGGCTGGGCCCAGGACGCGGCCGGCAACGGCTCGACTGACCCCAACGCCGTGAAAAACGGCGGGGCCCTGCTGCCGCTGGGCGGGGCCACCGGCTCACACAAGGGCTACGGGCTGGGCGCGGTGGTCGATATTTTCTCGGCCGTACTCAGCGGAGCTAATTATGGGCCCTGGGTGCCGCCGTTCGTGGCTTTTCTGCAGCCGGCGGCCAACCCCGTAGGCCAGGGCCTGGGCCACTTTTTCGGGGCCATGCGGGTCGATGCCTTCCGGCCCGCCGCCGAGTTCAAGGCCGACATGGACAACTGGATTGCCACCTTCCGGGCCGCCCGCGCCACGGAGGGCCAGCGCGTGCTCATCCCCGGCGACCCGGAGCGCGAAACCGCCGCCATACGCCTGCTGGACGGCATTCCGCTGCTGGAACCGGTGCTGCGCGACCTGGAAAGCCTGGGCCAGAAGTTTGGGGTACAGCTGTAGTGGCTGGCGGATGTAGAGACGCAAGATGTTGCGTCTCTACATCGTTCTGGCAAGGCAACAGCCGTTTTTTCCGTAGCTTCTGGGCTGATTCTTGTTCCACCGGCTTCCATGAAACGCTTTCTTCCCCTGTTGCTGCTGCCGTTGCTGGGGGCGGCTCCCGTTGCTCCCTCCGCGCCGCCGGCCGCCCCGGTTCGCCACCTCACACTGCGCATCGATGGCAAGAATGTGCCCGCCGATACGCTTAGCTCGCGCTTTTTCCTTAGCGAAGACCGGGCCCTGCGCCTCAACATCGTGCGCGCCGACGACCCCGACGGGCAGGGGCTCAATATCATCATCGACCGGTTTCCCATCAAAGTCGATACCTACAAGTTTCAGGAAATCCTGAGCGGCCGCAACCGCGACGCCTCCTACCGCTACAACGCCATATCGGCCTACTCCAAATCGTGCTCCGACAATCCCGGTCAGGTGGTGATTACCGGCGTGAATGCCGAGCGTCATTGGATACGCGGCACCTACCGCTGCCAGGTGTGCGAAGTCGGCCGTGGCGCCCGCCGCTTCACCTTGGAGGGCGAATTTGAGTTTCCGGTGGAGAAAGAATAGCCCGGAAGACTACATGATAAGCTGATGAATAAAAGAACATCATGCTGAGCGAAGTCGAAGCATCTCTACTGCTGATGTTGCAATAGTAAACCCAATCGTCAGGAGTTACTTTTACAACGAAGCGGGCGAGATGCTTCGCTTCGCTCTGCATGACGTTCTTTTATTCCCAAATCCCACTATTACCTCCCAATGCCCTCTTCTACTTTCCTCCGACTAACCGCCGCGGCCCTGCTGCTGGGCGCGACGACGGCCACTCAGGCGCAAACAACGGCTCCAACGACCCCTAACCGCTTCCTCACCGACAGCCTCGACAGCTACGTGCGGCGCGGCATGCGGCTCTGGAACATTCCGGGGCTGGCCGTGGTGGTGGTGAAGGACGGGCAGATGGTGGTGCAGAAGGGCTATGGCGTGCGCGAAGTGGGCAAGCCGGCCCTCGTGGATGAGCAGACGCTGTTCATGATTGCCTCCAACACCAAGCTGTTTACCGGCACGGCGCTGGCCAAGCTCGATGGCGAAAAGAAAATCAGCCTCGACGACCGCGTCACCAAGTATCTGCCCGATTTCCGGCTCTACGATTCTACCAGCACCCGCCTCGTCACGGTGCGCGACCTGCTGAGCCACCACCTCGGTTTCAAAACGTTTCAGGGCGACTTCAGCTTCTTCAAATCCAACCTGGAGCGCGCCGACATTGTGCGCCGGATGCGGCTGATGCAGCCCACCCGCGAGTTCCGCAAGGACTACGGCTACTGCAACTCGGGCTTCGTGGCGGCCGGCGAGGTGATTCCGGCCGTTACCGGCGGCACGAGCTGGGAGGATTACGTGCGCCAGAACCTGCTGCAGCCGCTGGGCATGAAAAGCACCTTCGTTTCGTCGCTCGAATTCGCCAAGCAGCCCAACATTGCCACGGCTTATTCCAACACCTTCGGGCCGCTGGCTAAGGTGCAGTTTGATAACTGGGACAACATGGGCCCCTGCGCCAGCATGGCCTCCAACGTAACGGACCTGACCCATTGGCTGCGTTTCCAACTCGATAGCGGCCGCTACGAGGGCCGGCAGGTGCTGCCCTGGGCGGCACTACGCAAAACGCGCGATGCCAACACCATCATCAGCAGCCGCAAGTCGCCGCTGTTTCCTACCCATTTCGTGACGTATGCGCTGGGCGTGGAATCGGCTGATTACAACGGCCGGCAGGTGTACTGGCACACGGGCGGCGCGTCGGGGCAGGTAAGCAACGTGTGCTTCGTGCCCGAGGCGGGCCTGGGCCTGGCCGTACTCACCAACAACGACAACCAGAGCTTCTTCGAGGCGCTGCGCTACCAGATTCTCGACGCCTACCTGGGCGTGCCCTACATCGATAGGAGCGCCCAGCTGCTGGCCCGCCGCCGCGCCGGCGAGCTAGCAGCCGGCCCCGACCCCACGCTGGCCCTGGCCGCCCGCGTGGCCAAAAAAGCCAAGGCCCCGCTGCCCCTCAAAGCCTACGTGGGCGAGTTCGACAACCCGCTGTTCGGCCGCATCCAGGTAACCCAGAAAGGCAAGCAGCTCCTCGTGACGCTGCCCACCCACCCCGGCCTCACCGCCACGCTCGACTACATGGACGGCCAAGAGTTCCGCGCCACTTACTCCGACCTCGTGTTCGGCGTGCTGCCGGCCAAGTTCGAAGTGGAAAACGGTAAGGTCAAGTCTCTTGAAATGCGCGCTAACGACTACGTGGAACAGGACCCGTACGTATTCGTGAAGCATTAATCAGCAGCCCGACCGATGTCTCGGCGTTGAACGACCTTGTCACATACGGTGTCAGATGTTCAGCGATGAGACGCAAATATGCGTCTCTACAGCAACCCACAAAAGAGAGAGCCAACGAACTGAATCGTTGGCTCTCTTTTTTGTGTGTAATCAGCAGGGCTACCCTTTCAGGCTTTCCATGTCAATCACGAAGCGGTACTTTACGTCGGACTTCATCATGCGCTCGTATGCCTCGTTGATGTAGTCGATGTTGATGACTTCCACGTCGCTCATCACGTTGTGCTCGGCACAGAAATCCAGCATATCCTGGGTTTCCTGGATGCCGCCGATGAGCGAGCCGGCAATGCGGCGGCGCTTAGCAATCAGGTTGAAAGCGTGCAGCTGAGCGGCTTCCGGCGGTACGCCGAGCAGCACCATCGTGCCATCGAGGCGCAGGCTGGCCACGTAGGGCATCAGATCGATGGGAGCCGATACAGTGTTGATAATCAGGTCGAAGTAGTTATTAATGCCTTCCATCGCGCCCTTCTCCTTGGTCACCACAAACTTGTGGGCGCCGAGGGCTTTAGCATCGGCTTCCTTGCCGGGCGAGGTGCTGAGCACGGTGACTTCGCAGCCCATGGCGGCGGCGAATTTAACGGCCATGTGGCCGAGGCCGCCCAGGCCGATAACCGCTACCCGGTCGCCGGCTTTGGCATTCCACTGGCGCAACGGCGACCAAGTGGTGATGCCGGCGCACAGCAGCGGGGCCACGCGCGACAAATCAAGCTTATCGGACACGCGGAGCACGAATTTCTCGGTTACCACGATGTTGTTTGAGTAGCCGCCCTGGGTTACCGAGCCGTCTTTGTCGGTGGCGCTGTAGGTGCCCACGAAACCGTTGTCGCAGTACTGCTCCAGGCCTTCGTTGCATTCGGCGCAGTGCTGGCACGAGTCGACCATGCAGCCAACGCCGGCCAAATCGCCCACTTTAAAGTTCTTTACATGGGCACCGACTTCCGTTACGCGGCCCACAATTTCGTGCCCGGGCACCATCGGGAACATCGAACTACCCCACTCGTTGCGGGCCTGGTGAATATCGGAGTGGCAGACGCCGCAGAAAAGAATGTCCATGCGCACATCGTGGGGGCCCACGTCGCGGCGCTCGAAACTGAAGGGGGCAAGGGGTTCGTTGGCGGCGGGAGCCGCATAGCCTTTGGCTGAAATCATAACAAGAGAAATAAGCGTCGGAACAGAGGGATCCGAGCGTGGAGAGTAAAACCGCAGTCGGCTCTAAATTGTTGCGCGGCGGCCGTTTTGTACGGCAGCAGGTCAAAAATTCGCCGACCTCGGCGTACCTTCCCCAACCAAATACTTCTTTCCTCTTTTTGCCTATCCCATGGCCGCTGTCCAGCCCGTTTCCACCATCTCCACCACCCACTCCGGCCCCAGGCACAACTCGCTAGGCCTGCGCATCTGGCACTGGGCTAATTCGGGCTTGGTGCTGTTTCAGTTGATGACGATACTGTTTCTGTTCGTAATCGTGAAGGTAAAAACGCTGGCTCCCGAGTTCAGCCAGGTACTGGCCGAAAAGGGTGTGAACCTGCCGGCCCAGGAGTTGCGCGGGCTCACCCGCATTGTGGCCCACCGCATCTGGGACTGGCACATCTGGGCCGGCATCACCATTGCCTGCCTGCTGGCGTTCCGGGTGCTGGTGAGCTTCCGGCAGCGCGGCGGTCAGCGCACGGCGGCTAAACTAGCGGCTATAAAGGCCCGCGAGGCGCGGGGCGAAGCCGGCGCCACGAAGGCCCGCTGGGTGCGCTACAGCTATCGGGCGTTCTACGTTATCCTGGCCATTATGGTGTCTACGGGCCTCATTCTGGTGTTCGAGGACTACTTCCCCAGCATCGAGCACCTGATGAAAGAAATCCACGAGTACACGATGTACGCCGTTATTGCCTTCGTAGTGGCGCACATTGTGGGCGTCTTCCGGGCTGAGGTAACCGAGGAGCCCGGCGTAGTGTCGGCCATGATTAATGGCGGCGAACCGGCGGAAATTTCTTAGTAGCTGTTAGCTAAAAAACGTCATCCTGAGCAAAGCAAAGGACCTTAGCACGCCGAAACGACCATTATCAGGAGTCGTTTCGGCGTGCTAAGGTCCTTTGCTTTGCTCAGGACGAAGGCTGATTCTTCTCCAGCTGCTCCTGCGCCTCGTCGTGGGCGGAAATTGGTTCTACTACCGGGCCGGTGGCGGCCGGCGCCAGCCAGCCCTTCTGCAGCATTTGTTCCACCTGCGCCTTCAGCCGCTCCAGCGACTGGCGGGAGAAGCGCACCTGCAACCGGCGACCGAAGAGCTTGAAGCCCAGCCAGTAGAAGGGGTTACGGATGCGGCCGGTTTGCGACACAGCGTGGATGTGGCACCACACGCGGCCGGTTGCCAGGTTTTTGTGCACAATGAACTCAATCTGCCCCCGCTCGAAATGGCCCTCGAGGGTGCGGTAGTTGTAGCCCCACACCTGCTCCTGGCCTCCACCGCCGGGCAGCGTCCGGGTTTCATCAGTTACGCCCCCGATGCGCACGCCGAACCAGAACGAGAAGCCCAGAAAGCCGGCCCGCAGTACCATCACGCGTTGCGCCAACGGCTGATCGGGCAGGAAGATGCCGGTGATAAGGCCGGGTGGCGGAAACGAGTAGCGGCGCAGCACCTCGCAGGCCGCGGCCCAGGAGCCTTGCGCCACGGGCGGGCCAGGCGCTTCGGGTGGCAACTCGGTTTCGTAATTGTCTACGCGCCAGCCGGTGGCGGCAGTATAGTCGGCCATCAGGTCGGGGTCGAAGTTGTAACCGGCCTGCGTGAACGCGTCGAGGCGGGCTTGCTGGCGGGCAGTGAGGGCAGGACGGTCAGGCATTGGTAACGGGGGTTTCATCCTGTTTAATGGTTTCTACCTGCACCGGGACTAGCTGCAAGCCGCCGCAGTAGTCGGCTACCCGCTGGCAGAAGGTTTCCCAGGTTTGCTGTTGCACCCGCCGGCCCAGGCCCAGCGTGTCGTAGGTAAAGGCCACCAGCCCGTCGCGCGAGCGGGCCCAGGAGTGAATTTCGAAGCGCATGGTAGCGGGCAGCGTAGCGTGAGGCCGCAACGAAAATCGGATGCGGCCGGCTTCGGGGTGGCTTTCGAGCGTGGCCAGCTCGAAGAAATCTGCGCCTACTTCGGTTACACGCACGTCGCCGTTCCAGGGGCCCAGAATTTTGATGTTATACTCGTCGCCCACTGCCAGGCAGTCATGTGCCCCCTTCGACTTCTCAAAGTCAGCCAGCAGGTCGGGCGAGAAATCAGGGAGGTGGCACTCGATATAGCGGAGCAGTTCTTCGGCCGGCTGGCGCGGGTGCTGCACATCTACCCAGTAGCGCCGCTCGAAAAGCGGGCCACTGCCGGTGTGGGCGGGTTGTTCGGGCTTAGGCATGGCAATCAATGGAAAGGTTTTCTGCATGAACGGCCCCGGCCGTAGCGGGTTCCTGGAAAAAGCCGCCTGCTCTCAGGCAGGCCCGCCCGAAACGGACGGGGGCGTATTCTGGGGCAACCCCGCGCCCGCGCAGGCAGTACAACCGATTCACCCCGCACCTCCTTTTCATGGCCTACTTCCGCCCCCCCGGCCCCGCCCCCGACCCGCAGCTGGTACGCGAGTTTACCCAACTGCAGGACCAACTGCGCAATCAGGTGCGCTTGGCGCCACCCGCCGGCGAGCTGCGCTACATTGCCGGCTGCGACTCCTCATTCCCGACCCCCGATACGGTGCTGTCGGTGTTTGTGGTGCTGGAGCTGCCTTCATTGGGGTTCATCGAGAAAGTGTACCACGTTGGGCCCGTACCGCTACCCTACATTCCGGGGCTGCTTTCGTTCCGCGAAGCGCCCAACCTGCTGCGGGCCTACGCCAAGCTGCGCCGCCAGCCCGATATTATCATGGTTGATGGCCACGGCATTGCCCACCCGCGCCGCATGGGCATTGCAGCCCACTTGGGGGTTGAACTGGATGTACCTACATTCGGAGTAGCCAAGCAGCGCCTCACGGGCCTCTACGAGGAGCCCGCCCTCACCAAGGGCAGCATTACGCCGCTCACCGATAAAAGCGGCGAGCTGCTGGGCCAGGTCATCCGCAGCAAAGACAAGGTGAAGCCGCTGTTCGTGAGCCCCGGCCACCTGTGCGACCAGGCTACCGCCACTCGCCTCACGCTGGCCTGCCTGCGCGGCTACAAACTACCCGAACCCACCCGCCTCGCCGACCACTGGGCCGAGGAGTTCAAAAAGGAGTTGTGAACAGTGAACAGTGAACAGTGAACAGTGAACAGTGAACAGTGATGGTACGTCATTCTGAGCGTGGCGAAGAATCTGTGCCGCTTCGTTTAGACAAAAATTCAACGAAGCGGGAGATTCTTCGCCACGCTCAGAACCACGTTTTATGGCTGCTTGCGGAATGCACTGGCCTCACTCAGCGGCAGCTACCAGTTCCGCCAACGATTCTCCCGCTCCCGGCGGCAGCCCCAGCAGCGCAGCCACGGTGCCATATACAAGTTGGGGCGAGCCGGCTTCGGCCAGAATACCGCGCTGCTGGCTGGTTTGGGTTGATTTAGAGAGTTTTTGGCCGGCCACATCCAGTAGCAGGCCGTGGTGCAGAAACTGGGTTTGGGCGAAACCAGCATGGTCCGGAAGCAAGCCGGCCAGCCACAGCTGAGCCGCCGTGCTGGCCCGCAAGTCCTGGCCCCGCACAATGAAGTTCACGCCCAGTCGCTGGTCATCCACCACCGATGCCACCTGGTACGCCGCGGCGCCATCCTTTTTGCGCACCACAAAATCGCCCAGTGCCCGAGCCAGCGCCACGGTTTGCGGACCCTGCGCTAAATCGGGCCACGTTACTGTAGTGGCGGGCGGCACGCGGGCCCGCCAGGCAATGGTGGGCGCATCGAAAGGCAGCTCCAATGTCTGGCAGGTGCCGGGGTAGTGGCCGTTGGGCGCGGCGGCGCGGGCCAGCGCGGTGCGCGAGCAGCCGCAGGCGTAGAAAAGCGCCGGGTGGGCAGCGCGGGCAGTCTGCAACACGGCCTCGTACTCGGCCAGGCGGGGCTGCTGCGAATAATGGCGCTCGAAATCGTCGGGGCCACTGGGGCCGTGGTCGTAATCGAGGCCCAGCCAGGTTAGGGTTTGAAAGATGTTGGCCAGATAAACAGGCCGGAACCGGGCGCGGTCCAAGTCGTCGATGCGCAGGTGCAGCGTGCCGCCGGCCCGGCGTGTAAGTAGCCAGGTAAGCGTGAAGTTGACCGCGTTGCCCAGATGCAGAAACCCGCTGGGCGTGGGCGCGAGCCGCGAAACAACAGGAGCAGACGGAAACTGGCGCATAGGGCAGGAAAGCTGACGATGGCAAAGTACGCATAGCGGCTGCAAGCGGGCTTACGTTAGCACACCTTCTCGTTAAGGAAACTATTTTTGCCATAATCGATGTATGTACATATATTTGCATCATCAACTCTTCTAGCTCCTGTTTCTTATGAAAACCGTTCTGCACCCGGCCGACTCGCGAGGCCACGCCAACCACGGCTGGCTCGACTCCCACCACAGCTTTAGCTTCGGCGGCTACCACAATCCCGAGCGCATGCACTTCGGCGTACTCCGGGTGCTCAACGACGACATTGTGGCCGGCGGTCGGGGCTTCGGAGCTCACCCCCACGACAACATGGAAATCATCAGCATTCCGCTCGGCGGCACGTTGGAGCACGGCGACAACGCTGGCAACCACGGCCTCATCCGGCCCGGCGATGTGCAGGTGATGAGCGCGGGCACGGGCATTGCGCACAGCGAAAAAAACCACAGCAGCACGGAGGAAGTACGGTTTCTGCAAATCTGGCTTTTCCCCGATCAGCGCAACGTGGCCCCCCGCTACGACCAGCAGCACTTCGCGGCCGAGGGCCGGCACAACCAGTTTCAGCAGGTACTCTCGCCCTCGCCCGACGATGCCGGCGTGTGGGTGCACCAGCAGGCCTGGTTTCACCGCGCCGACCTGGACGCCGGCCACGCGGCCGACTACCAGCTGAAAAAAGAGGGCAACGGCCTGTATGTATTTGTGCTGGAAGGAAAAGCCACCGTGGCCGGCCAGGCCCTGCAGCGCCGCGACGGGTTTGGCCTGTGGGAAACCAAGTCGGTAGCCATCAAGGCTGATACTGACACCCAGCTGCTGCTGATGGAAATACCGATGCGCTAAGGTTCGGCTGGCGCTGATTGGCTGTAGCGCTGTTGGTTTACAGCAACTGGCCAGTCAGCGCCTCCATCGGGCAGAATGCCCCAACCGGAAAAATCAGCGCCCCCGGGAGCAGCCATCGCAAAGCACCAATTTATGAGCAGAACTGCCACTACCACCTTCCCCGTGCTCGACGTTATCCGGCAGCGCTGGAGCCCCCGGGCTTTTGCCGACCAGCCGGTGCCCGAGCAGGCGCTGCAGCAACTCTTCGAAGCCGCCGCCTGGGCCCCCAGCGCCATGAACGAGCAGCCCTGGCGCTACCTCTACGCCCACCGGGCCGATGAGGCAGCCTTCCGGCAGCTGTTCGACTGCCTGCTGCCCGGCAACCAACCCTGGGCCCGCCACGCGCCGGTATTGGTGCTGGCGCTGGCCAAAACCACTTTTTCCAACGACACGCCCAACGCGGCCGCCCTCCACGACTTGGGCATGGCCAACAGCCATCTGATTCTGGAGGCTACGGCCCTGGGTCTGCACGGCCACTTTATGGGCGGCTTCGATGCCGACAAAGCCCGGGAGGCATTCGGGCTACCTGCCAACCTGCAGCCCGTAGTGATAATGGCCCTGGGCTACCTGGGCCGGGCGGAGCAATTAGACGAGCCTTTCCTGAGCCGCGAGCAGGCCCCGCGCCAGCGCCGCTCGGTTGCTGCTTTCGCCTTTCCTGGCCAATTGCCCAGCTAACTCACCAGCCAGCAGCCAGTACTTTCGCAGTTAATTACTATTTCTTGTTCCGCATTTACAAGCCCCGCCAATCTGGTGGGGCTTTTGTTTTTCATTTAAACGCTTATCTGGAATAATATAAAACTATGACAGCTAGCTATTTATTCAATCCATTAGCGAATCCGGCGAAATCTGCCGTTTTTTGTCGGTATATTCTGGTGAGTGGCTTTTACGATGAAAGTACAGATTTTAGCGTTGGCGCTGAGCGCCCTGACGGCGGGTCCGATTTTGGCCCAGTTACTACCCTACCAGCTACCGCCCCGCCCCCTGGTGGCGCTGGCCGATGCGCCACCCATTCCCCGGGTCAGCTTCTCGCCCAACGCCGAATGGCTGTTGCAGCTCGATATGCAGGAGCGCCCCACGGTGCTAGACCAGAGCCAGTCCGAGCTGCGCTTGGCCGGGCTGCGCATCAACACGGCCGTTAACAGCCGTAGCCGCGCAGCCCATGTGCGGGCGTTACGGCTGCGGCAGTTGCCCAAAGGCCTGGAGCTGCTGGTGCAGGGCCTGCCGGCTAACGCCCGCATCAACAACCTGCAATGGTCGCCCGATAACACGAAGATAGCCTTCACCCATAGTACCCGTGACCATCTGGAGCTGTGGGTCGTCGATGTCGCCTCGGCCTCGGCACGGCTGATACCCAACATCTTCCTGAACGGGGCGCTGGGCATGCCCTACGAGTGGATTTCCGACAGCAAAACGCTGATTGTAAGAGCCGTAGTGGGCGGCCGGGGCGCCGCACCGGTAGCAGCGCCGGCCGAGGTCCGCCGCCGCTACGAGTACCCCGTTGGAACCCCGCTCGACGAGCAGATACTCGGCTACTACGCCCTGAGCCAGGTGGTGCGGGTAGGCCTTGATGGGCGCATGGCCCCACTGGGCCAGCCAGGCCTGATTGGCCAGGCCTCGCCCTCGCCCGATGGCCGCTTTGTGCTGGTGCGCACCTACCACCGCCCCTACCCCAACACGCTGCCGCTCGACCGTTTCCCGCAGCGGGTGCAGGTACTGGCCGTGGATGGGCTGCTGGATAAGCAGCTGGCCGAGTTGCCTGCCGTCGACTCGCTGCCTGCCGGTCCGGATGCCGTACCGACCGGACCACGCGAGTTTAGCTGGCGCGAGGATGCCCCCAATACCCTATTTTGGGTGGAAGCCCGCGATGGCGGCAACCCGGCCCAGGTGGCCCCGGTGCGCGACCAGCTTCTAACGCTGGCCGCCCCTTTCGAGGAGCCGGGCCGCCAGCTGGTGGCCCTGCCGGTGCGCTTTAAGCGTATGTACTGGAGCAGCGAGCAGCTGACGCTGGTCGAAGGAATGCGCCTGACCGACCGCCGACAGTTCATCTGGCCGCTGGATGTGGCCACCAAAACCCTGCAGGCACCGCTGCTCACATATTCGGCCCGGGATGCCTACGCCCACCCGGGCACCCTGGTACTGCGGCCCAACGCCCAGGGCCGGCGGGTGTTGCTCACCGACCGCAGCGGCACGGGCGTGTACCTTTTCGGAGCAGGGGCATCGGGCGAGGGCGACCGGCCCTTCGTAGATGAGTTGAACGTGCGCACCCGCGCCAGCCTGCGCTGGTGGCGTTCCGAAGCGCCATACTATGAGTTGCCCGTAGCCATTGTCGATCCGGCGAAGCGCATCTTTATCACGCGGCGCGAATCCGACCAGCAGTCGCCCAACTACTACCTGCGCACCGGCCCGAAGCTGGTCGCCATCACCCAGTTCGCCGACCCCTACGCGGGCCTGGGCAGCTTGCCCCGCCCGCAGCCAATACGTTATCAGCGGCCCGACGGCCGCCCGCTTACGGCTACGCTTTACCTGCCGGCCGGCTACCAGACCAGCGACGGCCCGCTGCCTACTATTATGGAGGTTAGTCCGGCCGTGTTCCATGACAGCACCGCCACTGGCCAGGTGCGCGGCTCCCGGCACTCGTTTGCCCGCTACGGCTGGGGCTCGCCCCTGTACTGGACGGCCCAGGGCTACGCCGTGCTGCAGGACGTAGCCCTGCCAACATTTCCTGCCAACAACGCAGTAACCCCGGCTGCCTACACCCAGCAGCTGACCCAGGCCACGGGCGCGGCGCTGGCAGAAGGTCGCCGCCTGGGTCTTATTGATACATCCCGGCTGGTGGTGGTGGGCCAGGGTCCGGGGGCCTTGCTGGCCACCAGCCTGCTGGCGGACTCGCGCTTGTTCAAGGCCGGCATCGTGCTGACCGGCCTGCACAACCAGCCATTGCCCATGCGGCTGCCTGGCGAGGAGCAGCCACTGGCCCTGCCCGGGCCTGTACTGGGCTACGCCGATGTGCTGGTGCCCCCCTTCAGCCTGCCCGATACGCTGCGCCGGCCACTGCTGGTGTTGCCCGCCGGTTTCGAAGGTGTGCCAGCCAGCCTGGCAACCCGCACCGAGCAGCTTTACAGCGAGTTACAGCGCCTGGGCGGCAAGGGCGTGAGCTACGCCACGCTGCCCGGCGAGACCCACGGCTACACGGCCCGCGAATCGTTGATGCAGCTGCTGGCCCAAATGAATACCTGGTTCGATACCTACATCAAGCCCACCGCAGCTTCGCAACCGACAACCACCCTACCCACTACCTCCAAGTAAAACTGAGTTGCGCCCGGTGCAACCTCACGGCCGTAGCGGGTAGTATAGGGGCGTATGCACCTATTTGTTTATTCTGATTTCTCGGCCGCTGCCCGCGCCGAGCTTACCCGGCAGCTACCGGCCGGCCTCGACGTTGAGTTTGCCACCGACCGGCACAGCGCCCAACCACCGGCGGCGCTGCAAACGGCCGGGCTGCTGCTGGGCAACCCACCCGCCTCCTGGCTCACGCCGCTGCCACCCCAGCTCCGGTTCTGGCAGATAGATTCGGCCGGCATTCATCAGTACCAAGAGCTACGGCCAGATTTTCTGGTGGCCAACATGGGCGACCTATTTGCCTGGCCCTGCGCCGAAACGATGGTAGCCGGGCTGCTGGCGCTACTGCGCGGAGTGCCTCAGCTGGCCGTGTGGCAAACCCGGCGGCATTGGGAAGGGGGCGCGTTCCGGCAGCGGCTGGGGGTGCTACGGGGCCGGCGGGTGCTGGTGCTAGGCCGCGGCAGCATCGGGCTGGCGGTGGCCCAGCAGCTTGTCGGCTTTGGGTGCGCGGTGCAGTTTGTGGCCCGCACCGACCCGCAGGCCCAGTTGCATACCCACGCCGAAGTACTGGCCACCCTGCCCGCCACCGATATTGTGGTAAACTGCCTGCCGGGCAGCGCCACCGGCTACGTATCGGCCGAGTTGCTGGCCGCCCTGCCCCCGCACGCCCTGTACGCCAGCGTGGGCCGGGGCTCGACTACCGACGAGCCGGCTCTGCTGGCTGCCCTGCAGGCCGGCCGCCTGGCCGGGGCCGTGCTCGACGTAACGGCCCAGGAGCCGCTGCCGTCTGACAACCCGCTCTGGGGTCTGCCGCAGGTGCTGCTCACCCAGCACACCGGCGGTGGCTACCCCGAAGAAGAAGCCGACCGTATGAAGGTATTTCTGCGCAACCTGGGCCACTGGCAGCGGGGCGAGCCGCTGGAAAATGCAGTAACACTGGGTCGCGGCTATTAGCCGCGGGCCGGGGGGCGCACAACCCCGGAGCGGGCGGCAGAGTAGGAAGAACAGATCTTTTCATCCGTTATCCAGCTGCTGCCCATGGAAACCATCCGTACGTTCACCGCCGACTCCGAACCCGACCTTTGGGCGCAGGTAGCCACCGATATGGCTAGCCAACCCGACCTGTTCGACTACCGCGTCGACCTCTGCCAGCCCCCTTACCGGGTGCGGCTAGAGCTGGATATTGATTTGGGCGGCGGCTTCGAGGGCGGCTATGAGCTGACTACCCTCCGGGCTGTAGTACCCGGCCAGCCGGCCCTGCGCTTCGCCCTGCACGAGCAGGACTGGGTGCACGAAATCGGTAAGCTGCTGGGCCTGGAAGACGTGGAGTTGGGCTACGCCGAGCTGGACCAGGCGTTCATCATCACCACCAACGACGCCAACACCCTGCGCCGCCTGCTCGCCGACTCAGCTGTGCATCAGACACTGCTGCACCACCCCTCGGCCCGTTTCACGCTGGCTCCCGACTCGGCTGCGCCCGACGCGCCGCTGCTGCTCACGTTTAGCCTGGAGCGGGCCGTGGTTGAGCCGGAGCAGTTGCGGGAGCTGTACAAGTTACTGCTCCGCATGCTGCAACAGCTGGCCCCGCAAACCTCCGCCTGATTTGCTGGCTGGCAGTTCAGTAGCGGGCAACCTAGTCGCGCCTTCGCACTTCGGCTGCTAAAAGGCTCTTTGAATCAGCCGAAGAGGCGCGCTGGAAGGATGTAGAGACGCCTAGTTGCGTCTTACCGGCTGCTCATCGGGCCTGTTTTGTTCAACGACGAGACGCAACTAGACGTCTCTACCTTCTGCAACCAACCAACTCAGACGGCTTTCAATGCCTGACTGGCGGCTTTGCAGCCGATGCCGGTACTCAGAGCACCAGTTGGCGGTAGAGCTGCTCCAGTGTGGCGGCCGGGTCGTGGCAGAGGCCGGGGTGCACGGGCGAGGTTTGCACAACGGTGCTACGGGTGGCCGTGAGCCAGCGGAAGCGCGAGGCCACGGCAAACTGCCCGATGGGCCCGCCCTCACGCCGACCCGCGCAAATGCGCTCGAAGGCTCGCAGCCGGGCCCGCAGGTCGTCGAAATCCAGCTGGTGCGCGGGGCCCGCAAAGGCCTGCAGGCGTGCTTCGGGCAGCTGGCAGCGGGTTTCCAGGAAGCCCTGGGAGGCGCAGTACAGAATCACGCCCACGTTCAGGAATTCTTCGCGCTCTACGCGGGGCACCACCCGCAGCACGGCATACTCAAACAAGTGCATGGCGGGCGGCTTCAGCTTCGGCAACGAAGGTGGCGGAATCGGCAAGGCGGGCCGTGAGGAACTGCACGTACCGGGCCCGCTGCTCGGCAGCCGGCACATCGGGTTCCTGCAGCCAGTCGTCGGGCACCAGGGCCACAATGGCCTCGATAACGGCGGGCGTGAGGCGGGCGCGGCCTTCGGCGTCGGCCCAGGGCAGCTCGGTGGCCTGGGGCAGCAGCACGTGGTCTTTCACCTGCGGAAACGGCCGCGGCCTGGGCGCCGCCCAACCGGCTCCGGCGTGGTGCACGTACAGGGCCGCGCCGTGGTCGATGAGCCACAGTTCGCGGTGCCACATGAGCAGGTTGGTGTTGCGGGCCGTGCGGTCGACGTTCAGCGTCAGGCAGTCCAGCCACACAATAAGCGAGGCCAGTTGGGGCTCGATGTCGAGCAGCAGCGGGTCGAAGGTGCCGGCGCCGGCCAGAAAGTGTAGGCCCAGGTTCAGGCCGGTGCTGAAGCGCAGCAAATCCTGGATTTCCTCGTCGGGCTCGGTGCGGCCGAAGGCTTCGTTGAGGTTGACGAACACCAGCTCGGGCATGCGCAAACCCAATTGCCGGGCCAGCTCGCCCACCACCAGCTCGGCAATGAGCGCCTTCAGCCCCTGCCCCGCCCCCCGGAACTTGAGCACGTACAGAAAGTTGTCGTCGGCCTCTACCAGCGCGGGCAGCGAGCCACCTTCGCGCAGTGGCACCACGTAACGCGTCACCTCCACGGTGCGCAAAGCAAGCTCAGGCATAATTTACGTTTAGGATTGCAGGAGCGTCAGGCAGCGCGCAGCGAAGAATAACGTATGCTGACGTTGTTACAGTAACTGACGTTACGCCGTTGCCTGTAGCGCGAACTTTGTAGTTCGCGTCCGGGCGCCGTTCAACTGGCTTCATCGGCGCCCGGACGCGAACTACAAAGTTCGCGCTACAGCAGATAGTAAGCTAACATCAGCCCGCGAGATTCTTCGCTGCGCGCTGCCTGACGCTCGGTTTTACTCGGCCGCTTTCACCAGCTGCCGGTACAGCGTCTGGCCTTTTACTTCGGCCCGCAGCCAGTAGCTGCCAGCGGCCCAGCCGGTCGTAGAGAGCAGCAGGCTGCCATCGGGGCCGCGCCGGAAAGTGGCGGGCACGGTGCGGCCCGCAGCATCGGAAACGCGCACCCGGCTGGTTTCCAGCGGGCCCAGCGTCGAGCGGATGCTGACCTGGTTGCGGGCTGGGTTGGGAGCCAGCAGCAGCCCGGCCGAGTTGCGCAGCGTGGCCGGAGCCGTGGCCGTAAGCAGTCCGCCGAGCTGGTAGCGGCGCAGAAACTGCCAGACTACTTTGCTGGCATCAATGTCGCGGTTGGTGACGCCGATGTTGACCGGCGCGCCGGGCCAGGTGTGGCCGCCCCCAATGATGCGGTAGTGTTCGACCACGCTGCCGTTGCGTCCGCCACTGAAGACCTGCCGCTCGGCCGTGCTGCCGTCGGTGGTATTGGTGTTGGGCACCTGGGTGATGACGGGCGTGGGGCTGCAGCCGTTGCGCTGCGCCCAGGCGGCCATCAGCTCCGGAATGGGCACGAAGGTGCCGTTGCCCTCGTAGGGCACGGTGCCGTCGGCAGTGCCGTGGATCTCCAGCACCGGCACCGCCCGCACGGGGGCGCAGTCGGCCAGGTGGCTGGTTATCATGCTGCCGGTTACCGAGGCAATGGCGGCAATGCGGCTGTTGAGCCGGCAGGCCAGCTCGTAGCTCATGAAACCGCCGTTGCTCATGCCGGTGCTGTACAGCCGCTGCGGATTAACGCGGTACTGAGCGCTGATGGAGTCGATGAGGGCGCCGAGGAAGCCCACATCGTCGGGGCCGCCGGCGGCATAGGGCAGAAACGTGTTCCAGAACCGCTGGCCGGTGGGGGCCAGCGTGCCGTTGGGGTGCACGATGAGGAAATTGGCCGTGTCGGCAATGGCGCGGAAGTCGCCGTACTGCTCCTGCTCGGCGGCGTTGGAGCCGAAGCCGTGCAGGTTGAGCAGCAGCGGCACAGGCCGGGTGCCGTCGTAGGCCTTGGGCACGTAGAGGCGGTAGTCGCGCACTGCGCCTTCGAAGCGGATGGAGCCGGTGATGGTTCGTTGGGCTTGGGCCCGGGGCGCGAGGGCCAGCAACAGGCCCGTCAGCAGGAGTAGTGGACGCATCATAAGGAAAGAAGGAAAAAGGGACGGTACCGCCGCCATGCGGGGGGCGGCCAACACGGCGGTTCTATACTAGACGCGAAAACTCGTGCTATGTTTGGCCGTTGGTACGAGTTGCGCCTTTCAAGAACGACGTAGGGGCGGCACTTGCCCCTGCCCGCCGCTCCAGCGGTAATCGTCCGACGGTGGTCGTTCAACGGCGGGCGGCGACAAGCCCCTACGTCATTCTCCTGTTTCTATCACTCTCTCGCCTATGGCCCGCATCGTCACGCTCACGCTCAACCCCACGGTGGATAAAAGCACCACCGCCGACCATATTATCCCCGACCAAAAGCTGCGTTGCGAAGCGCCCAGGTTCGAGCCCGGCGGCGGTGGCATCAACGTGAGCCGGGCACTGCGGCGGCTGGGTTCCAACTCGGTGGCCGTGTTCCCGGTGGGCGGCCCCAGCGGCCAGTTGCTGCGCCAGCTGCTGAGCGACGAGCACATCGAGCAGCACCCCATTGAGGTGGAGGGCTGGACCCGCGAGAACTTCATCGTGGTCGATGCCTCCACCAGCCAGCAGTACCGCTTTGGAATGCCCGGCACCCCGCTACGGCCCGAAGAGCAGCAGCAGGTGCTGCAGGCGCTGCAGGAGCTCCCCGAGCCGCCCGAGTTTCTAGTCATCAGCGGCAGCCTGCCGCCCGGCGTCGAGCCCGAGCTGCTGGCCCGCATTGCCCGCGCCGCCCGCGAGCTGGGCGTGAAAGTGGTGGCCGACACCTCGGGCCCGGCCCTGGCGGCGCTACTCGATGCGGGCGTGTACCTGGCCAAGCCCAATGTGGGCGAGCTCAGCAAAATGCAGGGCGTGGAAGAGCTCGACAGCCAGGCCGTAGCCGGGGCCGCCCGGCAGCTGGTGCAGGCCGGCAAGTGCGAAATCGTGGTGGTATCTATGGGCCCTCAGGGGGCCTGCGTGGTATCGGCCGAGGGCGCCGATTACGTGCCCGCACCGTCGGTAAAAAAACGCAGCACCGTGGGCGCCGGCGACAGCATGGTAGCCGGCCTGGTACATGGCCTGAGCGAGGGCCGCAGCCTGCGCGAAACGGCCCGCCTAGGCGTAGCCTGCGGCACGGCCGCCACCATGAACCCCGGCACCGAGCTGTTCCGCAAAGCCGATGTGGACCGCCTCTACCAGTGGCTGCTGCAAACCATGCCGGCAGCGGTTGGGGCATAGTTGTTAGTTGTTAGTTGTCAGAATAGAACGTCATGCTGAGCTTGTCGAAGCATCTCTACCGCTTCGTTGGATTACCATTGCAACGAAGCGGTAGAGATGCTTCGACAAGCTCAGCATGACGTTCTGTATATCTCTACCATACCTCCCCCGCCATGTCCTACCCTCCTAAAAAACCCGAACTGCCCGCCTGGGTGTTTCTGGCGCTACGCTTCGGCTCGGTGGCGCTGGTAGCGGCGGTGGCCTACTTCGTAGTGCGCTGCTCCTAACCATTGCCATGCCGCTCATCGACAAGATAGCCTGGCTGCACCTGCCCGAGGGCCGCGTGCTCAGCACCCGCAGCCGGGGCAAAGACCGGTACTACCTGCCCGGCGGCAAGCGCAAGCCCGGCGAAACCGACGCCCAGACGCTGTTGCGCGAAATCCGGGAGGAACTAACCGTGGAACTGCTGCCCACCAGCCTGCACCCGCGCGGCGTGTTCACGGCCCCTGCCCACGGCCACGCCCCCGATGTGCTGGTGCAGATGACGCTTTACGCAGCCGCCTACACCGGCACGCTGCAACCCGCCGCCGAAATCGAGGAAGTTGTCTGGCTCACCTACCGCCACCGCCCCCAGGTTTCGGCCGTCGACCAGCTGATTTTCGACTGGCTGCACGAGCGGGGCGAACTGCTGGCCTAACTGCCCGGGCAATCGGTTGGGCCGCTGCCCCCGCCGCTGGCACTATACCACAGCTTCTACCCTACGACCGCCCCAACTGCCGCCCGCGCCGCTAAAACGATACCCCAGCTTTTCCGTAGCTTAGTAGTATGAAATTCGCAATAGAATTGGAGGTTCCGGATGAGCAAGCTGCTGCCGCTCTTCATTGGCTGCAAAGCATTCCTCAAGGCTTGGTTGCCAAGTTTCGGGGCAAGCAGCGCCTGCCAGGCGAAGTAGCGCTGCCAGAAGCGGGAGGGAGCGAAGACCTATCAGAGGCAGAGCAGAACCGTTTGCTGCACGAGGTATTCGGTTCGTGGAAATCGGAGGAGAGCGGTGAGGAAATGGTGCGCCGCATCTACGCCGACCGCCAAGACCAGCCGCGTGAAGTGGACCTATGAGCCGCTATCTGCTCGATACTAATATCTGCATCCACTTGATGAAGGGCGACTTCGACCTTGATAACAAGGTCGAACAAGTGGGCCTACGCAACTGCTTCATCAGTGAACTGACGATTGCTGAATTGCTCTATGGCATCGCCAATAGCGCCCCTGACCGGCAGGCCAGCAACCGCCTGAAACTAGACAAGTTTCTGCGTCTCTTTCCCAAAACCCGCCGGCTGGCCCTTGCAGACGTTCTAGAAACTTATGCGGCGCAAAAAGCACAGTTGAAGCGCATCGGTCGGCTACAAGGCGAGTTCGATATGCTCATTGGCAGCACGGCGCTGGCATTTGGGCTGACGTTGGTAACGCGCAACACGCGGCATTTTGCTGATATACTAGGCCTTGCCTTGGAAGACTGGGTTGCCGAGCAGCAGGCCGCCGACGAATCGGTCAACGCAAAGTAACCGCCCCCCCGCCCGCTGCCCCCGCCGCTGAAGAAACTAGAGCTTCTGCCCCATGGCCGCCACCGCCGCCCGCCATACCCGCCACCTAGGCGAAGCTCAGGATTCTGCCCTAGTTTAGCATCTGTACTTTGCCCCCTCCCTAGCCACTTGCAACAGTTGCCACTTCGCGGAGCTGGGCGGCAGGCGGACGGGCAGGGAAATAGACTGGCAATATGTAATCCATGTCCCACCTGTTATTGGTATTATTCAGCATGTAATTTCTATCTATATTAACTATCTATTAACAGCTAAGAATATATTTTCGAAAAATTTATCTGTAAACTCATGTTTGTCTTTTTTATATAAGCTAATCATAAATTTTAAATATTCTCCTCTCTTACAACACACAAATCTTTTAGCGAGATGTATCTGAGCAAGGTCTTTATCGATAGAAAACATGTCAGGCAACTGTTTAAGGCCATTAGTTTTTGAATAAATAACTGTTCTTTGCGATGACAATGGAAATATAAATTCACCATTAATATTATCAGCAATAGTAGCAGGATTAAATATGATAGGGAAATCGCCAAGAATAGGAAATCCTCCTTCCTGATAAGTTATATTCCATTTGTTGGCATCATAGGATTCGTTAGTCATAGAGCCTAGACCCATTGCAGCCATAAATGGACGTAGCATTTGCCATACTACAGGCTCTTGCATCATAATCTCTTCGATTTCCTTGGATTTCTCCTCGTTATTACTAACTACATTCAAACCAAAATCCTCGATTTTCATTCGCCGAACAATGGTCTTATATACATCGTCTAAAGCAGGATTACGCCATCTCATTATTTCGACAAAGAACTTAAGTCTAACTATTATATCAGAACTCAAAATCCTGTCTTTATGACTGGAATTCTCTATCAAAGCAACAACGGGGGCTAACGTAGATTCTAAATGAGAATACATATTTTCAATAAAGAGACTTTTCTCCCCATGTATATCGATTAAGTTTTTATTCTTCTCATAGAAATTGTTTTCAGGCCGGCTTCGTCTAAATATATCTAATTTCTTATCATAAACAGTAAAGAATCCTTTTTCATCAGTGAAACCTCTTAGATAGAATTGAGGAAGATAATGATGCTTTTTAGAATTAGTTGACATAAAAAGAGATTTCTGAATGTATGAGATTTATTCTACGGAAGCAATAAATACAATGTCATTCTGACTGATTTATTTTCTGAACATTCGTAATATTCGCCAAAAAGTCCGAAAAACCACTTGCGCACCCCATTTGCTAGTCCCTTCGTAGCCACTTCCTCACCCGAAGCACCCAACTAGCGACTAACCAAAATGGACTTTAAAAACTTCACCATCAAGGCACAGGAGGCCGTGCAGAAGGCCACCGAAATAGCCGGGGGCAACCAGCAGCAGGCCGTTGAAACGGGCCATTTACTGAAGGGCCTCTTCCGGAGCGACGAAAGCGTCTTCTCGTTTCTGGCCAATAAGCTGGGCGCCAACCTTAATATTCTCACGCCGCGCCTCGATACCCTAGTGGCCGCCTACCCCAAGGTGAGCGGCGGCTCGCCCTACTTCGCCAACGAGGCCGCCGCCGCCGTGCAGCGCGCTACCGCCGCAATGAAGGACATGGGCGACGAGTTCGTGTCCGTCGAGCACCTGCTGCTGGGCATCCTCGGCGGTAAAGATGCCGTGGCCACCCTGCTCAAAGACACCGGTTTTAACGGCAAGGACCTCAAGGCCGCCATCCAAGAGCTGCGCGGCGGGCGCAAAGTCACGAGCCAGAGCGCCGAAGACCAGTACCAGAGCCTCAACCGCTACGCCGTGAACCTCAACGAGCAGGTGCGGCGCGGCAAGATGGACCCCGTGATTGGCCGCGACGAGGAAATCCGCCGCGTGCTGCAAATCCTCTCGCGCCGCACCAAAAACAACCCCGTGCTGCTCGGCGAGCCCGGCGTGGGCAAAACCGCCATCGTGGAGGGCCTGGCCCAGCGCATCGTGGCCGGCGACGTGCCCGAAAACCTGCGCGACAAAGTCATCATGAGCCTCGACATGGGCCTGCTGGTAGCAGGGGCCAAGTACAAGGGCGAGTTTGAGGAGCGCCTCAAGGCCGTCATCAAGGAAGTGACCGATTCCGACGGCCAGATTGTGCTCTTCATTGACGAGATGCACACCCTCATCGGGGCCGGCGGCGGGGGCGAGGGCGCCATGGATGCCGCCAACCTGCTTAAGCCCGCCCTGGCGCGCGGCGAGCTGCACGCCATCGGGGCCACCACGCTCAAGGAATACCAGAAGTACATCGAGAAGGACAAGGCCCTGGAGCGCCGTTTCCAGGCCGTGATGGTGGATGAGCCGACCATTGCGGACGCCATCAGCATCATGCGCGGCATCAAGGAGAAGTACGAGCTCCACCACGGCGTGCGCATCACCGACGACGCCGTCATTGCCGCCGTCGAGCTGAGCTCGCGCTACATCACCGACCGTTTCCTGCCCGACAAGGCCATCGACCTTATGGACGAGGCCGCCGCCAAGCTGCGCATCGAACTCAACTCCATGCCCGTGGAGCTGGATGAGATTCTGCGCCGCATCATGCAGCTGGAAATTGAGCGCGAGGCCATCCGTCGCGAGGAAAACCACGACCGCGAGGCCGTGCTCAACAAGGATATTGCCGACTTGAGCTCGCGCCGCGACGAGCTGAAGGCCCAGTGGGAAAACGAGAAAGCGGCCCTCACCGGCATCCAGACCGAAAAGGAGAATATTGAGCGCTTCAAGCTGGAAGCCGACCAGGCCGAGCGCCAGGGCGACTACGGCCGCGTAGCCGAGCTGCGCTACGGCAAGATTCAGGAAGCCGAAGCCCGCCTCAAGGAGCTGCAGGCCCAGGCCGAAGCCGATAAGGGCAAGGAAGGCGGCTCAATGCTCCAGGAAGTGGTCACCCATGAGGACATTGCCGAGGTGGTGGCCAAGTGGACCGGCATTCCGGTGAACAAGATGCTGCAATCGGACCGCGAGAAGCTGCTGAGCTTGGAAGCCGAGTTGGGCAAGCGCGTAGCCGGCCAGAGCGAAGCCATTGCCGCCATCAGCGACGCCGTGCGCCGCTCCCGGGCCGGCCTCCAGGACCCCAAGCGGCCCATCGGCTCGTTTATTTTCCTGGGCACCACCGGCGTGGGCAAAACCGAACTGGCCAAGGCCCTGGCCGAGTACCTGTTCAACGATGAAAACGCCATGGTGCGCATCGACATGAGCGAGTTTCAGGAGCGCCACGCCGTATCACGCCTCATCGGGGCGCCTCCCGGCTACGTGGGCTACGACGAGGGCGGCCAGCTCACGGAGGCCGTGCGCCGCAAGCCCTACTCGGTAGTGCTGCTCGACGAAATCGAGAAGGCCCACCCCGACGTGTTCAACATCCTGCTGCAAGTGCTCGACGACGGCCGCCTCACCGACAACAAGGGCCGGGTGGCGAACTTCAAGAACACCATCATCATCATGACCTCGAACACGGGGGCCGACATCATTCAGCACAATTTCAAGGAGCTGAACGAGTACAACCACGAGGAAGTGGTGGACCGCACCCGCAACGAAGTGGTGGAGCGCCTCAAGCAGCACATGCGCCCCGAGTTCCTGAACCGCATCGACGAAATCGTGATGTTCCAGCCCCTCAAGCGCAAGGAAATCCGCAAAATCGTGGACATCCAGTTCCGCCAGATCCAGCAGCGCCTCGAGGAAGCCGGCATCCGCCTCGAAGCCACCGACGAGGTGCTCGACTTCCTCGGCGAGCAGGGCTTCGACCCCACCTTCGGGGCCCGGCCGCTCAAGCGCGTTATCCAGCGTTTGGTGCTCAACGAGCTGAGCAAGGACATCCTCTCGGACCGCGTGAGCAAGGACGCCGTGGTGGAAGCCATACTCGAAGACGGCCAGATCCGCTTCAACAACGTAGAGATGCCCGCCGTGTAGGTTTTGGTTTGTTTGTGAATGGGAAAGCCCCGCTGGCATTGTGCCGGCGGGGCTTTTTGGTTAATCGTAGGGCTGTAAATCCTTCTTTTTTAATCTGTCCCGGAGTTTCTTTGGCAGCGGCTGGCCAGCGCGGTAGTTCCGTTCGACCTCTTCCTGCCGTTGGGGATTGTAAGCGCTAAAATTCGCAATGCCGATGGCAACCGGAGCAACAACAAACCCTCCCAAAAGTGCTGCCAGGCCACCACCGCTTACAGAGCCAGCGTCGGCATTGGGGCTGGCCAGGCTGACGGCTAATACCAGGGCGCTGCTTAAGCCGCCGCCGGCCCACACTCCACCACCCCGGCGACGACGCTCAAACAGCCGGGAAATTGCGCGTAATGTATCGGAATAGGCCATTTCCTGCGCCAGGGCAGGCGCAGTAGAGGTGCCGAGTTGTTGCGGCAGGCCCGCGACCTGAACCTGGGTGGTATCGGATGGCGGCGGCGCGCTGGTGGGGGCAATTGCAGGTGCTACACCTTCCGCCAGCAAGGGATTGTAGTCAGAAGCAATTCCTTTCGTAACCTTGAATTTACCCCGCAAACGACGCGCTATGTTGGGAGCGAGTCGGCCGGTAGCTGCCAGTTCGCGCAATACCTGCTGCTCCTGGCCGGGGCGGAACTGAATGCGTTTATTCAGCCCGATGAGCATAAAAGCGGAACCCGCCGCTACCCCAGGCGTCCAGACGCCCGCACTGGTAGACTGCTGAGCCGGCAGGGTCGAAGCGAGTATACTACTTGTGCCCAACGCCAGCCAGCCAATGCCTCCCCCGCGCCGGCTTCGGAACAGGCGCCGGATGGCACGGGCGGTATCCGCCCGGGTGAAGCCGGACGGCGAATCCAGGGATACGTAGGGGATGCGGGAAGCCGGTGAGGGATACTGCTGGGCTTCGGCGTTGGGGCTGAGCAGCAGCAGCAGGGTCAGGCTCAGGAGGCCAAAAAAATGGAATAGGTATCTAGTCATAAAGCGGGAGGCCACATAGGAAACGGGCAAATATACCTGTTGTGCGAAAAGCACAGTATCCCCTATCGCCTCACTTATGCCACAACTGCCAAACCGCCACCTCAGTGCGAATAGTGGCACCAACCGCTCCTGGCCCACCGTCGCTGCCGGGGTCCGCCGCCGCCCATTCGGCCGCGGTGTCTTCGCCCAACCTAGAAAGCCGGCAAACTTGTTGGCGGCCTCTGCCTCAAGCAACGAACCAACAAAGCACGCCCGTCCGCACCGCCGGAGCGCGGCGGTGTTGACCTCAGAATACCTGCAGCAGCTAGCGGCTACACCCTCCCCGCAAGTTGCGCGGCCCGTATGCACGTCATATAAACATCCGGGGGCGTTATCCTTTTTGGGTGGCAACCCGTATACCTGGCTCACTGTAAATCAGTACGTAACCTTTGCTCAATGGCTCACCTGCTTCCGATCAACCCTGCCCGCCGATTGACGCTACCGCGCTTTTTGCGGCTCGCCATACTGGCCATCGGCCTGGCCACCGTACTGCCCGGCTGCTCCGACGACGACGACATGGTAACCGCCCCCGCCTCCCCCGAATTCCTGACGGTACGGCAGGCCGCTTTGCATCCCGAGGGTATTCAGTGGGATGAGGCCAACAAGCGGTTTATCGTGAGCTCGCGCACGCAGGGCCGCATTGGCACCGTGAAGGACGACAGCACCTACACGCAGTTGGCCGACGACGCACGCCTGGTTTCCACCATTGGCTTGCACCTCGACGCCAGCCGGAACCGCTTGCTGGCCGCCGTGTCCGACGCCGGGGGTAATGCTACGCGCACCTCGGCCGCTACCCTGCGCAAACTGGCTGCTTTGGCCATTTTCAACGCCAGCACGGGCAGTCTCACCTCCTACATTGATCTGGGGGCGCTGCGCCCGGGTGTCAACCACTTTGCCAACGATATTGCCGTGGACGCCCAGGGTAATGCCTACATCACCGACAGCTTCGCGCCCATCATCTATAAGGTTGACTTGCAGGGCACAGCCTCTGTATTTCTGGAAGACCCGCAACTAAGCGGTGGCACCGGCTTCGGCCTGAATGGTCTGGTGTTTCATCCCGACGGTTATCTAATTGTGGCCAAGGCCAACGACGGCACGTTGTTCAAGGTGCCGCTTGCTACCCCTAAAACATTCACGCGCGTCACCACCACTCAAAGTCTGGTGGGAGCCGATGGCCTGCTGCTGCTCAACCCGCAAACCCTGCTGCTCGTGTCGGGTAGCCAGACTACCGTGTTCCGCCTGACGAGCACTGATGGCTGGGCCAGTACTACGGCCAGCGGCAGTTTCGCTACTGGCCCGGTAAGCCCAACGACTATTACGCGCCGCAGCGATGCGGATGCTTACGTGCTCTATCCCTACCAAGCCACCTCGCCACGGTTTGCCATCACGAAGGCCAAGTTTTAAACGGCACTGCGGCTCCACAAAAAGCCCCGTCGGCCTTGTGCCGGCGGGGCTTTTTGTGAGCCTAAGCAGCCACAGCCCTCCGCCTACTGGTACACCCGCAGCGCCTCGTAGAAGATGTAGGCATTCAACAGCATGAACAGGAACGATGGCAGTGAGGCCCAGAAGCCGTCCTTTATCTTCAGCCGGACGCCAAACCCCAGCAGCATCAGCAGCGTGAGGCCCGCGGAGGCGAGCAGCAGAATCAGCGGCACCCAGAGGCCCAGCAGCAGCCCCACGGCCCCCAGGATTTCCAGCGCGCCCGTAAGAGGGCCGAATTTGGCCAACCCAAAGCGCTTGAATTCCTCCTGAAGCTTGGGGGACACGAAGTAGCCTATTCCGTAGCCCAGGAACGACAGGCTGGAAAGCCAGATGAGCAGCAGTGTGAACGTGCTCATGCGTTAATCAGTCCGGCATGCGCGGCAGCCACGAAAAGCGACAGTAGCAGCAGCACAAACGACGGCACGTACTTGATGAACGGGTTGCGCACTTTAATGTGGGCCAACTGCGCACATACCATCAGCGCGGCCATCAGCAGGGCCGGCACCAGCACTAGCTGCGGGTACCAGATGCCCGCCACCAGCAACGTGGCCAGGGCTATTTTGGTAGCGCCAACCATATTACGCACTAAATCGGGCAGGCCGTACTGTTTGAATTCCAGCACAATATTATCGAACCGAAAAACCCATACAATAATAATGGAGGCCGCAATAATAAGTTGCGCAAGAATAACTAAAGTGTCCATGGCAGTTGCTTCGGGTGCTGCCGGATAGCAAGCCCCGGTAGGTTAGCAACTCCAAAGCACTCTATTAGTTATGCCAGGCGCCGCTGGCTGCGAAAGAAACCGTCGCCTCCGGTGCCTATGGTCGCACTGGTTGCTCGGGGCCCATTTGCTGCCGCAGAACTTCGCGCAGGTAGGCAGCCTCGGCAAAATGGCGGTCGTTTAGCTGGCTGCGGTATTTGGCCGGAACCGGCTGACCGGCGACGTAGGCCTTAGCGGTGGCCAGCAGGTGGGCCTTATTGAACTTAGCGGCGTGGGCAATGAAACCGGCCACGGTACCCACCAGAACCACAACGCCCAGTGGAGGCGAAATGGCCTCGTCAGCTACATGGGTTTGGCCGTAGCGGTCAGTCGAGGAGAGCGGGAAGGTGAGCGACAGCCCGGCAATAAGTGGTACGGAGTACAGCCAGCCAGCATAGCGGCGCTTGCGAAAAAGGCTCAGCAACGCCCCGGTGGTATCGGCCACACCCGCACGGGGCTGGTAGCGGGGCAGGTACCAGCCATTAAAGAGCAGCACCGCGCCCGCATCGGGGGAGGCAGCCAGGGCAGCGGCCGGGTTGGCTGGGAGCGAAAGTTGGGGGCTGATACTGGTTTGCGCGTGGCCTGCACTGGCGGCCCAAAGCAGTAGGATAAGCAACAGGCAGAAACGCATAGGTTATGTGGTAGGAACGTTGGGAACCGTTTTGTACTGAACAGTGGGCCGGTTGAAAAGCGCCGCCGGCTTGCCTGTTTCGTAGCCTGGAATCGGGGATGGCGCAAGCAGGATGGCGCCAACACGCGGCCCTTGCTGGTCGACAATCATGCCGTGGAGTTGGTACTGTCACCGCCACTGATGAGCCTTCAGGTAACAACCTGGGGCGGCCGGCGGCTATCCGGATGCGCCCTTCCCCCTGCGGCCGGCCATAGAAGCTGATGACCACTTGGGCGTATTGTTTTAAAGATAATGACTGCGCAGCTTCTACTTGAAGACAGCATTGGCGAGGCTATAAGAACTTTGGGTCGAAACCGTCTGAAAAATGAGCTTTAGCGGAACCGCCGCGCTAATTGAGCAGAGCAACACAGATCAAGAAACAGGGGCAATATAGGATTTTTCTCCAATGCTAACACCGCCTAAATATCCTATTTACAACCGGAAGCCCCGAACCATTCTGCTGCGAATAAATCCGGCGGCGGCGTCCTTTGGTCGGGCCACTGATTTCCTCTTCGCACAGACGGAACGCTGGCGGAGTCCAGTCCCGAACGGCACCGGCGCATGGCAGCGCTGCAATGAGCATCAACTGGTGCCGACAAAACACTAATAGTTAGGCGTAAGAGCCGTTTTCTGACAGATCTGACAACTTGCGGGCGCAGTTAACGGCAGCCTTCTCAATAAGCCCAAAAAAAATACGCAATCAATCGTAAAGCAATAGTTGTAGAACACATTATAATCCGGATATTGGGCAAGTTTAAGCCCCTATCCACATTACTTATCGCCGATTGGCTTAGTACAATTCAGCACCTCTCACCCATTCACCTTTCGCCCGCCAATCAAATTGGCGGGCAGCAGTTCCGTTGTGGCCGCCCGCTAAGCCCGGGTAGCGCTGCGTGAGCCGGCAATAGTTTACCGGCGGCCGGTTGGCCGACGGCGTATTCCTTTCTCCCATTTTCCCATTTGTCTGCATGGCAAAAACCTTACTTTCTTCGCCGGCCACGCCGGCCGTACAGCTGCTGGCTGGCTGGCGGCCGGCGCTGCTGCTAACGCTGGGCCTGTTGCCGGCGCTGCCTACCAGTGCTCAGCAGCGTCCGCTGCTTAAGCCAGTCGAAACAGCCACCCGCGTAACGCTGCCCGCACCATCGGTCCAGGTTGCGGCTCCAGTCGTTGCGCCCCGACGTGCGCGCCGCGCGCCACTGGCCGCCATTTCCTCCACCGCCACGGGCGGTAACTGGAGCGACCCCGCCTCCTGGGTGGGTGGCACCGTGCCAACGGCTACCGACGATGTGACCATTGTGGCGGGCGCAACGGTAACGCTCGACGTGGCAGCCAGTGCGGCTTCGCTAACGGTAGCCGCCACCGGCTCGCTGCTCAATTCGGCCACTACCAGCTACAGCCTAGCAGTGGGCGGCAACGTAACCAACAACGGCACGCTCGACCTGAGCGCCGACCCCGCCATTGGTTCCGACTTGCGCTTCACCGGCGCGGGCAATGCTACGTTCGGCGGTTCGGGTATCACCGACCTGCAAAGCCTGACGCTGGCCAAAGCAGTGCGGGCCGACGTAGTAGAACTGGACCTGCCCACGCTGTCGGTGAAAGGCAGCACGAGCACCGGCGACGGGTTTCTGCTGACGCGCACCACGGGCGCTACGCCGGCCGACGACATGACCGGCACCCTGAAAATTTCGGGCACGGCGACTATCAGCAACAAGGTATTTGGCAACGCGGCGTCCTATGTTATTCCGGCCACTGGCGGCTTCTGGCTGAACAACTCCAATTTTACGGTGGCAGGCCAGACCGGCTCGGCCACTGTAAGCGGCTTGTTGCGGATTTCGGCGGGCGCTTATAACGTGGGCACGGCGGCCGGCAACTCCCTCACCCTGGGTACGGCTTCGGTTTTAACCGTGGAAGGGGGCGTACTGACTTCGGCCGGACGCGTTACCTCCTTCACGTCGGCCACCGCTGCGGCCGCTACTACGTTCACGCTCAGCGGCGGAACCATTAACGTGGCCAACGTGGGTAATGCCTCCGGTACGCCCTCGTTCGGCATCAATGGGGTCAGCAATGTTTCGGGGGGCGTCATCAACTTGGTGCAGCGCAGCACGGCCACCACGCCGCTCGACTACTACGTGGCGGGCACCTATAATTTCACGGGTGGCACCGTGAACGTGGGCACGGCTGCTACGGCCACCAACTTCGATTTCCGCATTCGCGGCTCGTTTCCAAACCTGACCGTCGATAACACGACCAACCCCAAGAGCGCCTTGATGCAGGGCCAGACCAACGTGTATGGTACAACGCTGGTTACGGCCGGTGCGACGCTGAATCTGAACGGCCAGTTGCTGCTCCAGTTTGGGGCGACTATCGCCAACAACGGCACACTCACGGGCACCGCTGCCAACAGCACCATTTACTTCGCGGGCAGCGTACCCCAGACGGTGGGTGGCACAGGTATCTTCACTACCATCCGCTCCCTTACGTTAGATAACGACGGGGGCGGCCTGACGCTGAATGTACCCCTGGTGGTCACGCGCGTGAACCTGTTTACGGGCAATCTGAATGGCACCAGTAACCTGACCATCGGCGACGGCTCAGCCATTTTCTTTGCGGTTCAGATTGGCGTAACGGGCAACACGACAACGAGTGGTTCCTTCACATCGGCCCCAACTTTCAACATCGGCAACGGCGGCTACCAGCTTATTTACAACTCGGAAACTACCAACCGCACGACAGGCCTGGAGGTACCAACTAACCGCCTTACAGATGTGGTGGTAATCAACAACCCATCGGGTGTTACAGTGGCCGGTGGCAACTTGCTAGTTGGGGGTTCTACTACCTCTTCTCTGGTACTGACCAACGGGATCCTGACTACTTCGGCCGCCAATACGGTTATTATTGGCTCGGCTGCCCCAGTTATCCCGACTGGCTCGGCCATTAGTTATGTGAATGGACCATTGGGCTTATTTGTTAACAGTACTACGGCTGTAAATCGCACCTTCGCCGTGGGCGACGCGGCCGGCTGGCGGCCGGTGGTGGTAACTGGAATTACAACAACTGCCAGCCAGCTTTTCACGGCTACGGTTGTTAAGGCTGCTACCGGTGGCACGCTCTCGGGCGGGCTTTCGAGTTTGAACCCCACCCGCTACGTGCGCCTGCAAAATTCGGCGGCCCTGCCGGCTACGGCCCGCATGCAGCTGAGCTACGGCACCGATGATGTACTTGGCGCCCCGGCCACGACCGTAGTAGCGCAGGCCGCCACGGCTGGCGGCAGCTACGCCAGCCTCGGCGGCGCACCAGCCACGGTGCCTACTACCGGCATCATCTCCACCCAGGACCTGACGCCCGGCAACGATTTCTTCGTGCTGGCTAACACCGAAGGCGGTACGCTGACCTCGTCGGTTGCCGCAGTGTGTGCCGGCTCGAACACGGGTACCATTACTTTGACCGGCAACACCGGCACCGTAACGGGCTACGAGGCTGATTCGGGCAACGGCTTTGTAGCCGTGGCCGGTACCAACACTGGCTCGACCTACACCTTCACCAACCTGACCGTTACGACCACCTTCCGGGCTGTGCTCACGACGGCCGATGGCCGCACGGTGTACTCGGCCCCGGTAACGGTAACCGTGAACCCGGCCACTACGGCCACGTTCACCTACGCCAGCGCTACTTTCTGCCAGAGCGGCACCAACCCCACGCCCACCATCACGGGCACGGCCGGCGGCACGTTCAGCAGCACGACGGGTTTGGTCATCAACGCCACCACCGGCGTAATCGACTTGGCCGCCAGCACAACCGGCACCTACGTGGTCACCTACAGCGTGGGTGGCAACTGCCCCTCGTCGGCCACGTTCAGCGTAACGGTTACGGCCCCGGCCACGGCTGGCTTTAGCTACGCCAGCACCGCGTTCTGCACCTCCAACACCGGCACGCGGGTACCCGTGCTGACTACCGGCGCTACGGCTGGCACCTTCAGCAGCACGACGGGCCTGAGCCTTGATGCCGCCACCGGTGCTATTACACCCGGCACCAGCACGCCCGGCACCTATGTGGTAACCAACACGGTAGCCGCCTCGGGTGGTTGCGCCACGGTTACGGCTACGTTCAGCGTAACGATTACGGCTCCGGCTACGGCGGGCTTCAGCTACGCCAGCGCAAACTACTGCGTGGGCGCCACCAACCCCAGCCCGGTGCTGGCTACTGGCGCTTCGGCCGGTACGTTCAGCAGCACCACTGGCCTGGTTATCAGCGCTACCGGTGTTATCAACCTGAGCACCAGCACAGCCGGCACCTATGTGGTAACCAACACAGTTGCTGCTTCGGGTGCCTGCGCGGCCGTTACGGCCACGTTCAGCGTAACCATCAACGCCCGTCCGGCTCAGCCAACGGTGTCGGTGCAGTACAACGGCCCCGTTACCACGCTCACGAGCAGCGCGGCAACCGGCAACCAGTGGTTGCTGAACGGCACGGCCATTGCCGGCGCTACCAACCCGACTTACGTGGTGAACTCGGCGGCCCAACTGGGCTCCTACACCGTAACGACGACCAACGCGGCCGGCTGCACCTCGCTGCCTTCGGCCCCGCTCGTTGTCACGTCGAGCAGCCAGCCGCTGGCCGGCTCTTCGCTGCAGCTCTACCCCAACCCTACCACCGACGGCCTGCTGACGGTGAAGCTGGGTGGTTACAATAAAGCTGTGGAGCTGACCGTGTACAACGCCGTAGGCCAGCAGGTGCGCACCCTTTCGGTGCCCGCCGGCCGCCTCGAGCAGCCACTCGATCTGAGCCAGCTGCCCAACGGCGTGTATGTACTGAAAGCCCGCACCGAAGGCGGCCTGGATGTACGTCGCATTGTGAAGCAATAGCCTGACCTGTTTTCCGGCTATAGTTAAGGAGCCTGCCGACGTTTGTCGGCAGGCTCCTTTTTTTGCGTTCAGGCCAGATCGGGCCGGGTTTCGCATATTTGCCCACTCATTGCTTCCGGCGCCCGCATGTCTGTTTTCACGACCTACCTCCAGCTCGGCTTTTTCCACATCTTCAGCCTGCAGGCCTACGACCACCTGGTGTTTCTGCTGGCCCTGTGCGCGCCCTATGTGCTGCGCGACTGGCGGCGAGTGGTGCTGCTGGTTACGAGCTTCACGCTGGGCCACTCGCTCACGCTAGCCCTGGCTACGCTCGACTTGGTGAACTACTCGCCCCGGCTGATTGAAACGCTGATTCCGATAACCATCGCCCTTACCAGCCTGCTGAACCTGATGCAAGCCGGCCGCGCTACGTTGCGCCGCCCCGAGCCCGCCGCCCCCGCCGGCCAGCCGCTGGTGCTGGCGCTGCCCAATCTGCTGGCCGTCGGCTTCGGCCTGATTCATGGCCTCGGCTTTTCGAGCTACCTGCGCGAGCTGCTGGGCCCGCAGCGCCGGCCGGTGGTGGAGTTGTTCAGTTTCAATGTGGGCGTCGAGTTGGGCCAACTGCTGATTGTGGGGCTGATTCTGGCCCTGGGCTACGGCCTGATCCGGGGGCTGGGCGTAGCCCGCCGCGACTGGCTGCTGGTAACCAGCGGCGCGGCCCTGGGCATTTCACTGGTGCTGCTGCTGGGCTGAGTGGTTGGTGGTTAGTGGTTAGTGAAGGAACGTCATTCTGAGCATGTGGCGCATGGAGCCAGGGTCCGGAGGCGCAGTTGAAGAATCTCTACCGTTGCGGTAATCCCAACGCCTGCCTAGAAGCGGCAGAGATACCCCGGCAGGCTCGGCCTAACGTGCTATTTTTAGAAGTCCCTGCAACTATTGAGAATATGTTGCCCCTTTCCGACGCAAAAAACGCCTAACTTTCTCCCTCAAACCCCCACCTGCTTTTTATGCTGAAAACTACGCTACTGGCCGCCGGGCTGGCAGTGCTGCTGGCCCTGCCCTCGGCCGCGCAGAACACCAACTCCGGGACCGATAAATTCGCCCAGCTCGAAACGCTGCTGCCCACGCCCAACAGCTACCGCACAGCCTCGGGCGCGCCCGGCAACGACTACTGGCAGCAGCGCGCCGACTACAACATCCGCGTGCGGCTCGACGACGAGAAGCAGGCCATCAGCGGCGACGAGGACATCACCTACACCAACCTCTCGCCCGATGTGCTCACCTACCTGTGGGTGCAGCTCGACCAGAATATCCTCGATAAGAACTCCATCACGACGGCTACCCAGGTGGGCGAAATCCAGGCTCGGATGCCTTTCCAGGCGATGGACTACCTGCAGCGCGACGGATTCGACGGCGGTTTCAAGATTGGCGAGGTGAAGCTGAAAGGCGGCAAGGCGCTGCCCTACGTCATCAACCACACTATGATGCGGATTGATTTGCCCACGCCCCTGCGGCCTAAGCAAGCCGTTACGTTCAGCATCAGCTGGCGCTACAACATCAACGACCAGCTCAAAATCAATCAGCGCAGCGGCTACGAGTTCTTCCCCGACGACAAGAACTACCTCTACGAAATTGCGCAGTTCTACCCTCGCATGGCGGTGTACTCCGACAACCAGGGCTGGCAGCACAAGCAGTTTCTGGGCAACGGCGAGTTTGCCCTGCCCTTCGGTGATTACCGGGTGAGTATTACTGCCCCCGCCGACCACGTGGTGGGCGCTACCGGCGTGCTCCAGAACCCCAACGACGTGCTCAGCAGCGCCCAGCGCCAGCGCCTGCAGCAGGCCCAGGGCGCCAAAAGCCCGGTTTTGATTGTGTCGCCGCAGGAAGCGGAAAAGGCCGAGCAGACCCGCGCCAAGGGCACCAAAACCTGGACCTACGCCGCCAAAAACGTTCGTGACTTCGCCTGGGCTTCGTCGCGCAAGTTTATCTGGGATGCCATGGGCATCAAGCAAGGCGGCAAGGACGTGCTGTGCATGAGCTACTACCCCAAGGAGGGCAACCCGCTCTGGGGCAAGTATTCGACCGAGGTAATTGCGCACACTATCAAGGTGTACTCGCGCTATACAATCCCCTACGAGTATCCGGTGGCCATTTCGGTGCACGGGCCGGTAGGTGGTATGGAGTACCCGATGCTGAGCTTTAATGGCGGCCGGCCCGAGAAGGACGGCACCTACTCGGCCGACCGTAAATACGGAATGATTTCGGTGATTATCCACGAAGTGGGCCACAACTTCTTCCCGATGATTGTGAACTCGGATGAGCGGCAGTGGACCTGGATGGACGAAGGCCTGAACTCGTTTGTGCAATACCTGACGGAGCAGGAGTGGGAGCGGGACTATCCCTCGCGCCGCGGCGATGCGGCCCAGATTGTGCCCTATATGCGCACCGATAAAAGCCTGCAGACCCCGATCATGACCAACTCGGAGTCGGTGCTACAGTTTGGCAACAACGCCTACGGCAAGCCTGCCATCGGCCTCAACATCCTGCGCGAGACCATTATGGGCCGCGAGCTGTTCGACTACGCCTTTAAGGAGTACGCCCGCCGCTGGGCCTACAAACACCCCACGCCCGCCGACTTCTTCCGCACGATGGAAGACGCTTCGGCCGTGGATCTCGACTGGTTCTGGCGCGGCTGGTTTTACACCACCGAGCATACCGACCTGGCCATTGCCGGCGTGAAGCAGTACAACGTCAACTCGCAGAACCCCACCGTGGAAAAGGGTCTGCAGCGCGAACAGAAGGACAAAGCGCCCCGCACCATCTCGCAGCAGCGCAACCAGACGGCCATTGCCCGCACGCTGGTCGATGACAAGCCCCAGCTCAACGACTTCTACAACAGCTACGACCCGCTGGCCACCACGCCCGCCGACCAGCAGCGCTACCAGCAGCTGCTGAAAACCCTGAGCCCCGAGCAGCAGCAGCGCCTGGGCAGCGGCCTGAACGTGTACGAAGTGAGCCTCAAAAACCTGGGCGGCCTCACAATGCCCGTTATCATGGAGATGACCTACGCCGACGGCCAGAAGGAAATCCAGACCATTCCGGCCGAAATCTGGCGCAAGAACAACGCCGAGGTTAGCAAGGTATTCGTGACCGAGAAGCCGGTGGCCAGCTTCGTAATCGACCCCTACCAGCAAACCGCCGACACCGACCTGAGCAACAACGCCTGGCCCCAGCAGGCCGCGCCTTCGCGCTTCGAGCTGTACGAGTTCCAGCAGCGCGCCGCCCCGAACCCCATGCAGCAGCAGTCGGCCCTGCAACAAAAGGAGCAGAAGCCGCTGACCACGCCGGTTTCGACGGGCGGTTCGAACTAAAGAACTGGTGTTTCTGACTTGAGTCAGAAGGCTGAAAATGCGAACGGAAAGAGCCGGGCTATCTTTAGTCCGGCTCTTTCCGTTTAGCAACTATTCCTTTTCCCCGAACCCAACCCGTTTTCTCATGAGACTTCTCGATGGCCTGCTGGGCAATGCTTCCGAAACCGACACCAACGCCATTCAGTTAGAACTGGCACAACTGCTGGCCCCCGGCGAGGAGGTGCGCAAATCCTACGTCGTTATCCGCGACCTTATGGTATTCACCACCAAGCGGCTGCTGCTGATTGATAAGCAGGGTGTAACGGGCAAAAAGCGCGAGTACATGAGCATCCCTTACCGTAGCATCGAGCGGTACAGCACCGAAACCACCGGCCACTTCGACCTCGACGCGGAGCTAAAAATATGGGTGCGCGGTATGGCCGAGCCTATCAGCAAAACCTTCCGCGACAACACCCTTATCTCCGACGTGGGCCAGACGCTAAGCGAGTATGCTCTCTAAAGGCGAGATGGTGAAATGGTGAGTTTACGTTCCGACGGCACAAGCGGCCCTGATTGCACCACTTGCGCAGATAGCACGTAAACTCACCAGTTCACTATCTCACCGCTTATGGCTTTGTTTTCTTCGGCCCACATGCTGGCCCAGGCCCGGCAGCACCCGCTGCTGCCGGTTTTCTACCACGCCTCCGAGGAGTACGCCCGCACGGTGCTGGCGGCCGGCTACGCGGCCGGAGTGCGGCTGTTCGAGTTTACTAACCGTGGAGAGGAAGCGCCCACCATTTTCGGCCGGCTCCAGCGCTTCGTGGAGGCCGAATACCCCGATCTGCTGCTGGGCGCCGGCACCATCTACACGCCCGAAGAAGCGGGCCGCTTCATTGAGGCCGGCGCCGACTTCATCATCCAGCCCATCACCAGCCCCGAGGTGGCCGCCATCTGCCGCAGCCACGACCTGGCCTGGCTGCCCGGCGCCCAGACCCTGAACGAGGTGTACGCGGCCCACCGCCTCGGTGCCACGCTGGTCAAGCTTTACCCCTCGGCCTACCTCACGCCCGCCTACCTGGCCATTTTGCGCGGCCCATTGCCCCACGTACCCCTCATGGCCACCGGCGGCATTCAGCCAACGGTAGCAACGATGGCCGAGTGGCAGGCGGCCGGCGCCACCTGCGTGGGCCTTGATGCCCGGTTGCTCGATACCACCGAGCCGGCCCGGCTCACGGCGCAGTTCGCTGAGTTGCTGGCGGCGTTGCGGCCAACGCAGTAGCATAGCTTTCTTTATGGCAGAGGCCGCTATCCAACTGGATAGCGGCCTCTGCCATAAAGAAAAAGCAGGTTATTATCCGCCCACTACCGGGGCCTCGGGGGCCGATACGGGCGGGATGTAAGCAGAAGTGGCGGCCTTTTTTTCGGCGGCTTCAACAACGGAGCGTTCCGCGAAATCGTGGCGCTTGAAGGGGCGGATGATCAGGCGCAGCGCCTTGTCGGAGCTGAAGTAGCTGATGGCCCAGCTGATGAGCGTAACAGCCTTGTTGCGGAAGCCCACCAGCGTCATCAAATGCACAAACAGCCAGGTCAGCCAGCCCAGAAAGCCGCCAAAATGCAGGTCGCCGGGCAAATCGACTACGGCCCGGTTGCGACCCACGATGGCCATGCTGCCTTTGTTGGTGTACTTGAAGGGCTGCAGGGCCTCCCCCTGGAGTAGCCGCCCGAGGTTGGCGGCCAGCTGCTCGGCCTGCTGAATGGCCACCGGCGCCAGCATGGGGTAGCCGCGGGGCATTTCGTCGGTTACCATGTTGGCCACGTCGCCGATGGCGTACACGTTGCGCAGGCCCAGCACCCGGTTTTGGGTGTCGACGCCCACGCGCTTGTTGCGGGCCACAGCGTTTTCGGGCAGTCCGTCGAGGGCGGCCCCGTTCACGCCGGCCGCCCAAATAAGGTTCTGGGTGCGAATGAACTCGGTATCGGAGTAATAGATGCGGCCGTTCTCATAGCGCTGGGCGTGGGTGTTGAGGCGCAGGTGAATGCCCATCTCCTCGAGGTAGTGCTTGGCCTGCACCTGCGACTCCTTGCTCATCGGCCCCAGCACCTCGGCCCCCGCCTCAATCAGGTAAATTTCCATCTGCTTGAGGTCGAGCTCGGGGTAGTCCTTGGGCAGCACGTCCTTGCGCATCTCGGCCAGCGAGCCGCAGATTTCGACGCCCGTCGGGCCACCGCCTACCACTACCACGTTCATCAGGGCCTGACGCTGGGCCGGGTCTTCGGTCAGGATGGCCTTCTCGAAGTTCTGAAACAGGTAGCTACGCAGGTTCAGGGCGTTGGGCACGCTCTTGATTTGCATGGCATTCTGCTCGATGCTATCAAGCCCAAAGAAGTTGGTGAGCGAGCCGGTAGCCAGTACCAGGTGGTCGTAGTGGATTTCGCCGATGTTGGTTTCCAGCACGTTGCGGGCCGGATCTACCCGCTCCACATCGGCCATGCGAAAGAAAAAATTGTGCTGGCCGGCAAAAATTTTCCGAATCGGGTAGGCAATGCTGTCGGCCTCGAGGGCTCCGGTAGCCACCTGATAAAGCAGGGGCTGGAAGTTGTGGTAGTTGTTCCGGTCGATAACAACCACCTGCACCGGCAGCTTCGCCAGATCTTTGGCCAGCCGAAGCCCGGCAAAGCCGCACCCGATAACAACGATGCGGGGCTGGGAGGTTTGCGGCAGATTGGTATCCATAAACAGGAAAATGCGTGGGGGTCAAACACTTGCTTTACCCGGAAACGGCTGGCAGGGTTGTAGTTGGTGAGATGGAAAAAAAGAACGTCATTCTGAGCGCAGCGCAGTGAAGTCGAAGAATCTCGCGTGCCAAAGCAATTTCCGACGACAGGTATTACCATTGCACGCGAGATTCTTCGACTCCGCTGCGCTGCGCTCAGAATGACGTTTTGTTTACTTTCTCCCCACTCAATACCCCCTAGTAATCCACGCCCTCTTTCTTCTTGAACTCGCCGTCTTTAACCTGCTTGATGAGCTGCAGCCAACTGAAAGGGTTGAGCAGCGGGTTGTTGGTGGCCGGCGTGGCGCCGAAGCCCATGCGGCGCTGCTGGTCCTGCTGCTGGGCCTGCATGGTTTGGCGGTAGTTGCCCATGCTGGTAACGGGCAGCGTGTTGAACATGCGGCGCATGGTCTGCTCGTTGAGCTTTTCGGCAGCCGAGCGGTCGTTTTCCGAGGGCGTCTTCATGGCCAGAAATGCCTGCTTGAAGGCCCGTTCGGTGGCGTAGGGAAAAATGCGGACTTCGGGCAGAATGGTGGCATCTTCCTGCAGCTGCACAATCACCGAGTAGCTCAGGCGCGGGTAGGTTTCGGGCACGATGACGTACTGGTTGCGGTAGCCCAGGCTGCGAATCACGATGCTGTCGCCGGCCAGTACGGGCAACGAGAAGTAGCCGTACTCGTTGCTGGACGTGCCGCGGCCCGCTTTGGGCACGAAGATGGCCGCGCCGGGCACACCCAGCAGCGAGTCGCCGGAGGCCACGATGCCGGTGAACTGCACCACCGGCCGCTGGCCCTGGGCCTGCGCCGCACCGGGCCGCAACAGGCCCAGGGTGAGCAGCAGCGCAGTTAGCAGAAAAGAAACTCGAACCGAAATCACAACGGGCAGATAAGTCATTAGGAATACCAAAGATACGGCACTTTCGGGGGCTGCTGGCGGGTTTGGCTTAAATTCGGGCCGGCGCCGGGGTTCGGTCGCCGCCCTTGTCTCCCGCTTTCGTCTAAAGATGCGCCTCAAACACTTTACCGTTGCATTCGGCCAGCAAGTATTCCGGGCGCTGGCCGATGAAAGCCGGGTGCGCATCCTGCATTTGCTGTGGCGCAACCAGGAAATGTGCATTTCCGACCTGGAACAGGTGCTCGATTTCTCCCAGACCAAAACCTCGCGCCAGCTGGCCCACCTGCGCAGCGCCGGCCTCGTCAGCTTCCGCCGCCTCGATAACTGGGTGTTCTACTTCATCAAAGACGAAGCCCAGGATTTATTGCGCCAGCTGCTCGGTTACATGGAGCGCGACGCCCAGCTGACGCAGGACCAGAAAATCTACCAGACCCTGTGGTCGAACCGCGAGCTGGCCGCGTACAAGCTCCAAAACCGCCGCTGGCAAGGCCAGTGAGGAGACCTGAGAGGTGAGATGGATGATTTTGTTCATCATATCATATCACGAAGTCTCACTTCTCAGATCAGATATCTTCTATCTCAATGCGTAGCATTCCGTGAAATCAGTTGACAAGGCGGCCCGGCTGTTCGTGTGCGTGGCTCAGAAGGACGAAATTGGCCGCGACGTGGCCAAGGCCCTCAAGCAGGAGTTGAAAAACCAGGGTCTGAAGACCCGGCTGCTGGACGGCGAGAGGTGCAAGGTGCGGGTGCAGACCTGCAACTGCCTGGATTTGTGTAAGCAGTGCAAAAAGGGCTCCGGCGCGGCCGTTATCGTGTATCCTGAAGGCGTAAGCTACGGCAACGTGCGCCCTCGAGATGCGGCCGAAATCGTGCACGAACATCTGGGCGAAGGCCGGGTTGTAAAGCGGTTACAGCTTGATTAATTGCTCGTTATAACTCCGGCCGCCGCAGCGCCTCTTTATCAACCTACCTCTCGCCTAATTGCCCCCAAAGTGAAATACCGCCACCTTTTCTTCGACCTCGACCACACGCTTTGGGACTTTGAAACCAACGCCGACCAGACGTTGCGCCACCTCTACGAGCAGCACGAGTTGAGCCGCTACGGCACGTTCACGGTCGAAGAATTTATCCGAGTGTATTCAGATATCAACCATGGGCTTTGGCGGCTGTACCAGAACGGCAAAATCGGGCAGCAGCAGCTGCGGGCCACCCGTTTTCCGCGCACGTTTAGCAGGCTGGGCCTTACGGAGGCCGATTCGCCGGCCGATATGTCGGAGCAGTTCACTGATATTCTGCCCCTGAAATCGGCCGTATTTCCGCACACCCACGAGGTGCTCGACTACCTGCAGGGCAAGGGCTACGTGCTGCACCTGATTACCAACGGCTTCCGCGATGTGCAGCACGTAAAGCTGCAGTCTTCCAACCTGACCGATTATTTCCGGGAAGTTATTACCTCCGAGTGTTGCGGCCACCTCAAGCCCGACACCCGCATTTTCGAGCATGCGCTGGAACGCAGCGGCGCCACGGCCGCCGAGAGCCTGATGGTGGGCGACAACCTGGAGTGCGACGTGCTGGGGGCCTACAACGCTGGCCTCGACCAGGTGTATTTCAACCCCGACAAGCGCCGCCACTTCAACCAGATAACCTACGAAATCAGCTGCCTGAGCGAGCTGAAGGGCATTCTATAGGGGCTTGAAGTATGCCCGCCGGGGCCCGAACAGGCAATCAGCTACCTTTGCCGGATGATTCGACTGATTGGATTTTCGGGCCGCCGGGGCAGCGGCAAAGACACCATCGCCCGGTTGCTTCAGCAGTTACAGCCGGAACGCAGGTGGCACATTCGCTCGGTGGGCGAGCCGATTAAGGCCGTCTGTGCGGCCCTGGCCGGTGAAGGCACGGCCCCCTACTTCTCGCAGCAGGGCAAGGCCGAACTGCTACCCACTTTCGGGCGCACCCGGGGCGAAATGCTCCAGCAGGTGGGCTTGGCGCTGCGCCACTGGGAGCCCGCCATCTGGGTGCAGGCGTTCTTCTCCCAGCTTCCCACCAACCAGCACACGCTCATTCCCGACGTGCGCTTCCCCAACGAAGCCGACCTCACCCGCAGCCGGGGCGGCCTGATGCTGCGCGTGGAAGGCGACCCGCTGAATCAGCGCGGCGACGGCACCCGCGACGACGCCCACCCCAGCGAAACCGCCCTCGACGACTACCCCCACTTCGACGCCGTGCTGCACAACACCGGCTCGCTGCCCGACCTAGAACGGCAGGTACGGGAGCTGCTGACCCAGCTGTAACACTCAACTCCGTTTCGCGACGAGCGAAGCGAGTATCCGGCACCGGGCCGTTTGGAGTCCCAGGGCTAAAGCCCTGGGCTACGGAGCGCACCTGCCGAACCGCTGACTAGCCCAGGGCTTTAGCCCTGGGTCGTTGGGCCGGTAACCGCGGCCCCACCGGCGCGTAAAACGAAGCTTCACGTTTTACCTTCCCCCTGATTATGTGCGGACGCTACAGCCTTATTGCCCCACCCGGCCTCATAAAAGAACGTTTCGGAGCCGAACTGGCCGACGACTTCGCCCCGACTTACAACGCCGCGCCCTCCCAGCACCTGCCCGTCATCACCAATGCCGCGCCCAACCAGGTGCGGCTGATGCAGTGGGGGCTGGTGCCGGCCTGGGTGAAGGACCGCACCAGCGGCCCCCAGCCCATCAATGCCCGGGCCGAGACGCTGGCCGAAAAGCCCTCGTTCCGGCAGCTACTCCAGCGCCGCCGCTGCCTGGTGCTGGCCGACAGCTTCTATGAATGGCAGCAGAAAGAAGCCCACGGCCTGCCGCCCAAAACGCCCCACCGCATCCTGCTCACGTCCGGGCAGCCCTACGCCTTCGCTGGCCTCTGGGACGAGTGGCTCGACCGCGCCACCGGCGAAATATTGCCCACCTTCACCATCATCACGACCGAGCCCAACGCTTTGATGGCGCCCCTACACCACCGCATGCCCGTACTACTGGAAGGGCCGGAAGCCGAGCAGGCCTGGCTGAGCGACGCCGTACCGGCCGCCGACCATCAGGCCCTGCTCCGCCCCTATCCCACTGAACTGATGCGCGAGTACGTTATCAGCAAGCTGGTGAACTCACCCGCCCACAACGAGCCAGCCGTGCTGGAGCCAGCGTAGGTTGAGTTGTCAGTTGTCAGTAAGAGAACGTCATGCAGAGCGGAGCGGAGCATCTCGCGTGCTGACGTTGGATTACTATTACAACGTCAGCACGCGAGATGCTTCGCTCCGCTCTGCATGACGTCCTTGGTTTGCCCCTAACCACGAAGCCTTACCTTTGTCGTCTATCCTCCCAGCCACCCAAAAAACCATCCACTCTATGGCCAACGCCTTTTTCAACGTCCCGCTGCCGATTAATGAGCCCGTGAAGGGCTACGCGCCCGATTCGCCCGAGCGGATTGAGTTGCTCAAGACCCTCAAGGAGCTCAAGCAGCAGGAGCGCGATATTCCGATGCATATTGGCGGCCAGGAGGTGCGGACGGGCAATACCGTCCGCATGAGCCCGCCCCACGACCATAAGCACACGCTGGGCCATTTCCACAGAGGCGACGCCAGCCACGTGCAACAGGCTATTGACGCTGCCCTGGACGCTCGCACCGAGTGGGCCGAGCTGCCATGGGAGCAGCGGGCCGCCATTTTCTTGAAAGCTGCCGATTTGCTGGCCGGCCCCTACCGGGCCCGTCTCAACGCGGCCACCATGCTGGGCCAGAGCAAGAATGCTTTTCAGGCTGAAATCGACGCGGCTTGCGAGTTTATTGACTTCCTGCGCTTCAACGTGCACTACATGAGCGAGCTGTACAAGCAGCAGCCCGCCTCGTCGCCCGGCATGTGGAACCGCCTGGAGCATCGCCCTTTAGAAGGCTTCATCTTCGCTCTTACACCCTTCAACTTCACGGCCATTGCCGGCAACCTGCCCACTTCGGCGGCCATGCTCGGCAACGTCACGGTCTGGAAGCCCGCCGACACCCAGATCTACTCGGCCCAGGTGCTGATGGAGCTGTTCAAGGAAGCCGGCGTACCCGATGGCGTGATTAACCTAGTGTATGTGGACGGTCCGACGGCCGGCAACGTAATTTTCCAGCACCCCGACTTCGCAGGCATCCACTTCACGGGCTCGACCGGCGTATTCCAGCACATCTGGAAGACGATTGGCGAGAACATCAGCAAGTACAAAACCTACCCGCGCATTGTGGGCGAAACCGGCGGCAAGGACTTCATCGTGGCCCACAAGTCGGCGCACGCCAAGGCCGTGGCCGTGGGTATTTCGCGTGGTGCGTTTGAGTACCAGGGCCAGAAGTGCTCGGCCGCCTCGCGGGTGTACCTGCCTTCGAACCTAGCCGATGAGATTCTGGGCTACGTGAAGGAAGACCTCGCCACCTTCAAAATGGGCGATGTGGAGGACCTCTCCAACTTCATCAACGCCGTTATCGACGAGAAGTCGTTCGATAAGCTGGCCAAGTACCTCGACGCCGCCAAGGCCGACAGCAGCGTGGAAATCATCGCCGGCGGCGGCTACGACAAGAGCAAGGGCTACTTCATCGAGCCCACCGTCATCGTCACCAAGGACCCTAAGTACGTAACCATGTGCGAGGAGCTGTTCGGGCCCGTCGTGACGGTGTATGTGTACGAGGCCGACAGGTTCGAGGAAACCTTAGAGGTAGTCGACCAGACTTCGCCTTACGCCCTCACCGGCGCCGTGTTCTCCCAGGACCGCTACGCCATCGACCTGGCCACGCGCAAGCTGGTGCAGGCCGCCGGCAACTTCTACATCAACGACAAGCCCACCGGGGCCGTGGTGGGCCAGCAGCCCTTCGGCGGCGCCCGCGCCTCCGGCACCAACGACAAGGCCGGCTCCATCCTCAACCTGCTCCGCTGGGTGTCGCCGCGCACCATCAAGGAAACCTTCGTGCCCGTAGTGGACTACCGCTACCCCTTCCTAGGCGCTGCTCCGGCCGAGGATTTGAACCGCGACAAGGGTATCTAGCACGAGGCGTTGCTTTTTGCATGAACTAAAAACGGCCACCTTGAATAGGGTGGCCGTTTTTAGTTCATGCCAGCGCTATCATTCGTTGCCAGAGGTATGCCTAGCTTGGCATAAATACCAGCCATCGGCAGACCTGTCCGCTTTCATCTTTGTTCCCAACTGCGAAGGGCCTACCTTTGCCTCCCATGCCGTCGAAAACGGCCTTTTACCCGTTGCTGCCATGCTGCTCGCCGTTCCCGTTCAATACCAGCCCCAGGATTTTCTGCCCATCATCGTCCAGTTCGTGCTGGCCATTGCCTTCGTAGCCTTCGCCATGACGGTTTCGCACTTGGTGGGGCCGCGCCGCAAGAGCGTGGTGAAGGACGAAGCCTTCGAGTGCGGCATCGAGTCGGTGGGCAACGCCCGCACCCCGATTTCGGTGAAATACTTCCTCACGGCCATTCTGTTTGTGCTTTTCGACGTCGAGGTTATTTTCATGTACCCCTGGGCCGTGAACTTCCGCGCCCTAGGCACGACAGGTTTCCTGCAGATGCTGGTGTTCCTGACGCTGCTGATGGCCGGCTTCGTGTACGTTATTAAAAAGGGCGTTCTGGACTGGAACGAAAGCCGTTAAGCCAAACTTTTGCCCGCCGGCTCCTGTTGGCATTAGGTGGATTTACGCCACTTTTTCTTCCCTGACTTTCTGCTCTTATGGATACCCGAGTTCCTGAAATCAAGATGGCCGAGGCGCCCGACGGCCTCGAAGGTGCGGGATTCTTCGCCACTTCGATGGAAAAAGTTGTGGGCATGGCCCGCGCCAACTCACTCTGGCCACTGCCCTTCGCCACCTCCTGCTGCGGCATCGAGTTCATGGCTACTATGGGTTCGCGTTACGACATTTCGCGCTTCGGTTCCGAGCGTCCCAGCTTCTCGCCCCGGCAGGCCGACCTGCTAATGGTGATGGGCACCATCGCTAAGAAGATGGCCCCCATCGTCAAGCAGGTATACGAGCAAATGGCCGAGCCCCGCTGGGTGCTGGCCATGGGCGCATGCGCCTCCTCGGGCGGCATTTTCGACACCTACTCCGTACTCCAAGGCATCGACCGCATCATCCCTGTCGACGTGTACGTACCTGGCTGCCCGCCCCGCCCCGAGCAGGTAATCGACGGGCTGATGCGCATCCAGGATCTGGCCCGCAACGAATCTATCCGCCGTCGCAACTCGCCCGAATACCAAGCCCTGCTGACGTCGTACAATATTAAGTAAGCTATTAGCTGTTGGTTATTAGCTGTTGGCTTCCGTTGGGAGCATCAGCGAAAAAGCTAACAGCTAATAGCCAACAGCTAATAGCTTAAAAAATGGCTGACCAGAACGAATCTACCCCGGCTCAGGAACAGGCCGCTGCCCAAGACCCGGCCGCGCAACAGAACGCGCAACTGCTGGCGCTGCTGCACCGCTTGTTCGGCGAGGCCGCCTTTACTGACGTGGAGGAGTCGTATGGCATACTGACTGCGACCACGACCCGGGAGCAGATTCACGGCATCATTGCGGGCCTGCAGCAGGACGAGGAGTTGCAGCTCAACTTCCTGACCACCATGTGTGGCATCCATTGGCCCGAGCAGGAAGGCCGCGAGTTGGGCATGGTGTATCACCTGCACAGCCTCACGCGCAACATCCGGCTACGGCTGAAAATCTTCTTCCCCATCGCCGACCCGGTGGCCCCTACCCTGACGGACCTGTACTCGGCCGCCAACTGGATGGAGCGCGAGGCCTTCGATTTCTACGGCATCATCTTCCCCGGCCACCCCAACCTCATGCGCATCCTCAACGTGGAGGACATGGACTACCACCCGATGCGCAAGGAATACGCCCTCGAAGACGGCACCCGCGAAGACAAAACCGACCTGTTCTTTGGTCGATAAGTGTTTAGTGCCTAGTGCTTGGTTGATAGTGCATCGAAGAAAGCATCATTCAACTTTGTAACCTGAACAGCCTAAGCTCTACGCACTACTAACTAAGCACTACTAGCAACATGGCAGTAAACGACACGCTGGAAGGCACCCATAAGATAATCGAGTCGGCGCGGGAGCAGCAGCCACACCTGAACCCGCTGGCCCCAACCGTCAACGACTTCAACCAGGAGCTGACGACCCTTAACCTGGGTCCGACGCACCCGGCCACGCACGGCATTTTCCAGAACATCCTGCAAATGGATGGGGAGCGGATTATTTCCGGCGTGCCCACCATCGGCTATATCCACCGGGCCTTCGAGAAGATTGCCGAACGCCGGCCCTTCTACCAGATTACCACCCTGACGGACCGGATGAACTACTGTTCGTCGCCCATCAACAACTTTGGGTGGCATATGACGGTGGAGAAGCTGCTGGGCGTGGAAGTCCCCAAGCGCGCCCAGTACATCCGGGTGATCCTGATGGAGCTGGCCCGCATTACCGACCACCTCATCTGCAACGGCATTCTGGGGGTGGATACGGGTGCTTTCACCGGCTTCCTCTACCTGATGGATGAGCGGGAGAAGGTGTACGAGATTTACGAGGAAGTAAGCGGCGCCCGCCTCACCACCAACATGGGCCGCGTGGGTGGCATGGAGCGCGACTTCTCCGATATTGCCATTGCCAAACTGCGCGCCTGGCTCAAGACCTTCCCGGGCGTGATGCGCGAGTTCGAGGCGATGTTCAACCGCAACCGCATCTTCATGGACCGGATTGTGGATGTGGGCGCCATTTCGGCCGAACGCGCCCTCAACTACGGCTTCACCGGCCCCAACCTGCGCGCCGCCGGCGTCGATTACGACGTGCGGGTGATGAACCCCTACTCCAGCTACCAGGATTTCGATTTCGAAATTCCGGTGGGCACCAAGGGCGATACCTACGACCGGTTCATGGTGCGCAACGAGGAAATCTGGCAGAGCCTGCGCATCATCGAGCAGGCGCTGGAAAACCTGCCCGTTGGCCCCTACCACGCCGATGCGCCCCACTTCTACCTGCCGCCCAAGCAGGCCGTGTACCAGAACATGGAGGCCCTCATCTATCACTTCAAGATTGTGATGGGCGAGATTGATGCCCCCGTGGGCGAGGTCTACCACTCGGTGGAAGGTGGCAACGGCGAGCTGGGCTTCTACCTCGTGTCCGATGGCGGCCGCACGCCCTACCGCCTGCACTTCCGCCGGCCCTGCTTCATCTACTACCAGGCCTACACCGAAATGGTAGTGGGCCAGACCCTCTCCGACGCCATCGTGACGCTGAGCTCGATGAACGTTATTGCCGGGGAGCTCGACGCGTAGTTTTTTGCTGAATTGACCTATATGGAATCGACTGCCGTTAAGCCGCAATTTTCCGAAGCCGCCAAGGCCGAGATTGAGCGCATCTGTAAGCAATACCCCGAGGACCGCCGCAAGTCGGCCATGCTGCCGGTGCTGCACATTGCCCAGGCCGAATTTGGCGGCTGGGTGAGCCCCGAAGTGCAGGACTTGGTGGCCGACGTGCTCGGTATCAAGCCGATTGAGGTGTACGAGGTGTCGTCGTTCTACACGATGTTCAACCTCAAGCCCGTAGGCAAGCATGTACTGGAAATCTGCCGCACCGGGCCCTGCATGCTGCGCGGCTCCGAGGAGCTGACAGCCCAGCTGGAGCGCATCACGGGCGCCAAAGTGGGCGGCCCGGCTTCCGAAGACGGTCTGTTTACGCTCAAGGAAGTGGAGTGTCTGGCCGCCTGCGGCTTCGCCCCCATCGTGCAGGTGCGCGAGCAGTACTACGAGCAGCTCGACACCCCCGAAGCTGTGGACGCCATGCTTGCCGAGTTGCGTAACCAAGTGCATCGCCCTGCTTTGCCTTGGGAAGAAACCGGCCTGTCCAACGCGCTGGCCAACAACTAACGCCTTTTCGCACTGAAATTATGGGACGCAAACTGCTTACCGAACATATCAACGTTGAGGGCATCGAGAAGCTCGATGTGTACCGCAAGCACGGCGGCTACCGCTCGGTGGAGAAGGCCCTCAAAACCATGACCCCCGATGAGGTGGTGGAGGAAGTCAAGAAGTCGGGCCTGCGGGGCCGCGGCGGCGCGGGCTTCCCTACGGGTCTCAAGTGGAGCTTCCTGGCCAAGCCCGAGGGCGTGCCGCGCTACCTCGTCTGCAACGCCGACGAATCGGAGCCGGGCACCTTCAAGGACCGGGAGTTGATGTCGAAACTGCCCCACCTGCTGATTGAGGGGATGATTACGGGTTCGTACGCGCTGGGCGCGAACACCTCGTACATCTACATCCGTGGCGAGTTGCTGTACGTGCTGCGCATCCTCGAAAAAGCAATTGCTGAAGCATACGCAGCTGGTTTCTTGGGCAAGAACATCCTGGGCTCGGGTTACGACCTCGACCTGTATGTGCATCCGGGCGGCGGCGCGTACATCTGCGGCGAAGAAACGGCGTTGCTCGAAAGTCTGGAAGGCAAACGGGGCAACCCGCGCAACAAGCCCCCTTTCCCGGCTGTGCAGGGCCTGTATGCCCGTCCTACCGTAGTCAACAATGTGGAATCCATTGCCGCCGTGCCGGTGATTGTGAACGAGGGCGGCGACGAGTATGCCAAAATCGGCGTGGGAAAGAGCACCGGCACCAAGCTATTCTCGGCCTGCGGCCACCTCAACAAGCCCGGCATCTACGAAATCGAACTGGGCCTGCCCGTCGAGGAGTTCATCTACTCCGACGAGTACTGCGGCGGCATCTGGAAAGGGCGCGACCTGAAGGCCGTAGTGGCCGGCGGCTCCTCGGTGCCGATTCTGCCCAAAGAGCTCATCCTCAAAACTGCCGCTGGCGAAGACCGCCTGATGACCTACGAGTCGCTCAGCGACGGTGGCTTCGTAACGGGCACAATGCTCGGCTCGGGTGGCTTTATTGCTATGGACGAGACGACCAACATCGTGCGCAATACCTGGAGCTTTAGCCGCTTCTATCACCACGAAAGCTGCGGGCAATGCTCGCCGTGTCGTGAGGGAACCGGCTGGCTCGAAAAGGTGCTGCACCGCCTCGTACATGGCCACGGCCAGATGCACGACATCGACCTGCTGGTAAGCGTAGCCAAGCAGATTGAGGGCAACACCATCTGCCCGCTCGGCGAAGCCGCCGCTTGGCCGGTAGCCGCTGCCGTGCGCCACTTCCGCGACGAGTTCGAATGGCACGTAACGCACCCACAGGAAGCCACCAAGCCCGGCGCGATTTTTCCGGGTAAGCTGGTAACCGCCTAGGTTCAAATTGTCATGCTGAGCTTGCCGAAGCATCTCTACCGCTTCGTTGCAATGCTATTTGATTACCCCCGGTAGAGATGCTTCGGCAAGCTCAGCATGACGTCTTTGTCGTGCCGAGCAGTCGGAATCCAATGCTTCAACCCCAATGGCTAAAATAACCTTCGACGGCATCGAGATAGAAGTTCCGGACGGAACGACTATTATGAATGCAGCCCGCCAGATTGGCGGGGCCATTGTGCCCCCGGCCATGTGCTACTACACGCCCCTGAAAGGCTCGGGTGGCAAGTGCCGCGCCTGCCTGGTAAAGGTGGCGGCCGGCTCGGCCAAGGACCCGCGCCCGATGCCCAAGCTGGTGGCCTCGTGCATTACGCCGGTACAGGATGGCATGGTGGTAGAAAACACCATCAACGACAGTGTGCTCGACGTGCGCAAAGGCATTGTGGAGATGCTGCTCATCAACCACCCGCTCGACTGCCCTGTGTGTGACCAGGCCGGCGAGTGCGACCTGCAGAACTTCGCCTTCGAGCACGGCCTGAGCACGACCCGCTACGAAGAGGAGCGCCGCACGTTCGAGAAAATCGACATCGGCCCGCTGATTCAGCTGCACATGACGCGCTGCATCCTGTGCTACCGTTGCGTATACACCGCCGACCAGATTGCCAAGGGCGACCGGATTCACGGTGTGCTCGGTCGCGGCGATGCTGCCGAAATCGGCACATACATCGAGAACATCATCGACAACGACTTTTCGGGCAACGTGATTGACGTGTGCCCGGTGGGTGCGCTGACCGACAAAACGTTCCGCTTCAAGCAGCGCGTGTGGTTTACGAAGCCCGTAAACGCCCACCGCGACTGCCCGAAATGTTCGGGCAACGTGGTGCTCTGGTACAAAGGCAACGACGTGCTGCGCACCACCGCCCGCAAGGACCAGTACGGCGAGGTGAAGGAGTGGATTTGCAACGAGTGCCGCTTCGAAAAAAAGGAAACCAGCGACTGGACTATCGAAGGACCGTCCCACATCGACCGTTCTTCCGTAATTTCGGCCAACCACTACGAACTGCCCGTGCTCAACCAGTCGGTTATTGCCGATCTGCCCGCCAGCACCCAGCGCGAACTGGAAATGAATCCGCCTTTGAAACTTGGATAGTGCTTAGGATGCGTATTTGTTGGTGATTAGGCTATTCTAAACATCGACAAATAAGCATCCTAAGCACTAACAACTAAGCACTATGCTCTAATGATTGAACTCCCCGCACTCGGCTGGCAATCCATTGTCATCTTCGTCGTTTTCGCGCTTTCGCTTCTGATTGCGACCTATTGCACCTACGCCGAGCGCGTAATTGCGGCCTTTTTGCAGGACCGCGTGGGTCCCGACCGGGCCGGGCCCTATGGCCTGCTCCAGCCGCTGGCCGATGCCGTGAAGATGTTCACGAAGGAAGAATTCTTCCCCGGTGGCGCCAACAAGGTGCTGTTTGTGGTAGGCCCCTGCCTGGCCATGATTACGGCCCTGATGTCGTCGGCGGTGATTCCGTTTGGCAACACCATGAGCTTCGGCAACAACCTGTTTTTCCTGCAAGGAATTGAGGTGAACATCGGCATGCTCTGGATTTTCGGCGTGGTGTCGCTGGGCGTGTACGGCGTAATGATTGGTGGCTGGGCTTCCAACAACAAGTTCTCCCTGCTCGGCGCCGTCCGGGCCGCTTCGCAGAACATCAGCTACGAGTTGGCCATGGGCATGTCGCTGATTGCGGTACTCATGATTTCGGGCACGCTGAGCTTGCGCGAAATCACGCTGCAGCAGTCGGTAGCCGGCGAGTGGCAGGTTTGGAACATTGTGAAGCAGCCATTGGGCTTCATCATTTTTCTGGTCTGTGCCTTCGCTGAAACCAACCGCACGCCCTTCGATTTGCCTGAGTGCGAAACCGAACTGGTGGGCGGCTACCACACCGAGTACTCATCGATGAAACTGGGCCTGTACCTGTTCTCGGAGTACGTAAACATCTTCGTCGTGTCGGCCGTGATGAGCGTGCTGTATTTCGGTGGCTTCAATTTCCCTTTTCAGTACGAACTGCGCGACTGGTTCATCAACAGCCAAGGCTGGGAACTGGCTTCGGCCCAGAACCTGATTACGCTACTGGGCACGGTGGGCCTGTTTCTGAAGATTTTCGCCTTTATCTTCTTCTTCATGTGGATTCGCTGGACCCTGCCGCGCTTCCGCTACGACCAGCTCATGCGCCTGGGCTGGACCATCCTCATTCCGCTGGCCGTATTCAACATCGTGCTCACCGGCGCCCTCATCCTATTTGGGGTGATTTAGGTAACTTCAACAATTAACGCTCATGCTGAGCCTGCCGAAGCATCTCTACCGTGCTAGTATCTAATTACTTTGGTGGTAGAGATGCCTCGGCAGGCTTAGCATGACAAGCGACAGTTTTCGTAACTGATATTATGCAACTCACCAACCGAGCCAAGGTATTAGAAAAGAAGCCCATGACGCTGGCCGAGCGGGCTTACCTGCCGGCCATCTTCCAGGGTCTGAGCATCACGATGCGCCACTTCTTCATGAAGAAGGCCACCGTGCGCTACCCTGAGGAGGTGCGTCCGTTCTCGGGCTTCTTCCGGGGCCTGCATGTGCTCAAGCGCGACGAACAGGGCCGGGAACGGTGCACCGCCTGCGGCCTGTGCGCCGTGGCCTGCCCTGCCGAAGCCATTACGATGGTGGCCGGCGAGCGGAAAAAGGGCGAAGAAGGACTCTACCGCGAGGAGAAGTACGCCATCAGCTACGAAATCAATATGCTGCGGTGCATCTTCTGCGGCCTTTGCGAAGAAGCCTGCCCCAAAGCGGCCATCTACCTGCAGCCCGACAAAATGGCCCCGCCACGCTACGAGCGCGACGAGTTTGTGTACGGCAAAGACCGTCTGGTGGAATCCGTATCGCCCGATGAGCGGAGCGTTAAAGGCATTCAGCTCACTTCGGAGCAGGCCGATAAACTTCGTAGTCGAATTGTACAGGCCTAAAACCATCTGTCATCCTTCACTCCGCTTAGGATGACAAATCTTCTTCCCTTATGCATCCTCTCTTCCTCTTCCTGTCGTTCGTGGCGCTACTGAGCGCACTGGGCGTGGTATTCGCCAAGAACCCGGTGCACAGCGTGCTGTTCCTAATTCTAACCTTCTTCACGCTCTCGGGCCATTACCTGCTGCTAAATGCGCAGTTTCTGGCGGCCGTGAACATCATTGTGTATGCGGGTGCTATTATGGTGCTGTTTCTGTTCGTGATTATGTTCTTGAACCTGAACGTGGACACCGAGCCGCACAAGCCGGCAATGGCTAAAATTGCCGCGGCCGTGGCCGGTGGCTCGTTGCTGCTCATTCTGGTGGCTGCCCTCAAAGACATAGTGCCCACCGGCGTTGCGGCCGGCACGCCCTTCAACTCCCAAATCGGCATGGTCGACCAACTCGGCCTCAAGCTGTACACCGACTTCCTGCTGCCCTTCGAATTGGCTTCGGTGCTGTTCCTGATAGCCATGGTAGGTGCCGTAATGCTGGGTAAGCGCGAAGCCGGCGAACGGAACTTCTAAGCCATTTGGATGAATCTGGAAGAAACCAAGCGCGGCGGCTGATATATCAGCCGCCGCGCTTTTTATGTTCTACTGGCTTCCACACTCAACCTACCAGACGAGTAATCCAGCAGACTCTTACCAATCGGCAATAACCCTGATGTGCTTTCGTCTTGCCATCGATTCAACTCTGCATCACCCCTCTTAGCGCTGGTAGCCGCGTTTGAGCGAATAATAAGCACAGTAGTGGATGTCAGAAAGTAGGTTTGGTTATTCTCTCATCAGACATCCTCTTCCATGCGGTTCGGCTTAGGTACTGGTTTAGTCGTCTTCATTACCCTATGGTTTCCACTGGCTGCGCAGGCCCAGCGGAAACTGCTTCCCGTACCCGCTCCCTACGTACGAGCCAACCCAGGAACTAAGACCCTACGGTTGCAAAATGGCCGGTGGTTTGATGGCCGCCAGTTTCGGGCCCGGACCTTTTATGTAGTAGCGGGGTTGTTGCAGCAGCACCGGCCGGCACACATCGACTCGGTGGTGGATTTGGCCGGGCAGTGGGTAGTACCGGCCTTTGGCGACGCCCACAACCATGCGGTAGACCAGCAGTGGAAGGCGTCGGAAAGCATTACACAGTACCTGACCGACGGGATTTTCTACCTCAAAAACCCCAACAACATCCCGCGATACACGGCTCCGCTAGCTCCGCTCCTTAACCGGCCAGGCAGCCTGGACGTGACCTACTCCGGAGGAGGAATCACGGCTAGCGGAGGTCACCCAATTCCTCTCTATGAGGCTTTGGTGGCCCGGGGTGTGTACCAGATTCCACCTGATCAACTCAATGGGCAGGCCTATCATACACTCGATTCGCTGGCCCAATGGCCAGCCGTGTGGCGCAGGGTGGCAGCCGGCCAGCCCGATTTCGTGAAGCTCTACCTGCTGTTCTCGGATCGGTATGGCCAGCCCCACGACACGACCAAAGCAACTTCGGCGGGGCTTAATCCGCGGCTACTGCCCGAACTAGTGGGCCGCATCCACGCCCAGGGCCTGCCGGTGGCCGTGCATTTGGAAACCGCTGCCGACTTTGCCGTAGCACTGCAAGCCGGCGTAGACGAAATAAACCATATGCCGGGCTACTACTGGGATAAGCACCTGCGCGCCGCCGATTACTGCCTCACGCCGGCGTTGGCCCAACAATGCGCCCGCCAAGGTACCCGTGTGGTAACTACCACTTTTCTAACACACGAGCAGTACGCTACTGGCCAGGATACGCTCCAGCGGCAACTAATTCAGCAATTACAGCGGGAGAACCTTAGCTGTCTGTATCGGGCGGGCGTCCAGCTGTCTCTAGGCTCCGATACGTATGGCCAGACTGCCCGCGCTGAAATGCTGAACCTGCTGCGGCTGCGCGTCTTCGATAATGCTACGCTGCTTCGGCTGTGGGCAGAAAATACGCCGCAGGCTGTATTCCCCGGCCGCCGGATCGGGCGGTTGCGCCAAGGATACGAAGCCAATCTGCTGGTGCTGGGTCAAAACCCCCTTACTAACGACTTTGCCACCGCCACGGCGGACATCCGACTGCGCATCAAACAAGGCCAGATACTTCGTTTGCCTTCCCCACCCCCGCAAAAGCTGTAAGTTGAACTCCATGCCCAGTGTGCTTCATTCAGTATCACCTCTACAGGGAGCCAACGACACGGGCCGGTTTAGCAGCCAGGAATGGCTGGGATTAGGCGGATTTTACCTGTTGTTCGCCACCCTTTACGCCGGTGCCATTGCTTACAGTGTACAAGAAGTGCAACCCGGGGCTTTTCCCGACTACTTGCGGCGCACCCTGCTCTACGACTATACCCTTAAAGCGCTATGGACAGTGCCAGTTTGGTGGTTGCTGTTTCGGACGCCGCTGGATGCGGCGGGCTGGGCTCGGAAGCTGAGCGCGCACCTGCTACTGGCACCACTGTGGGTAGCGGCTTGGTTTAGCAGCTACTACGGGTTGCTGCAGTTGCTCGGCGCAACGGGTATGCGTGGTCCCGGCCGCGTATGGGACGTATATATTCCCCTACTTTTTTACGGGGTCCAGTTCGGCCTATTTCACACGGTGCGCTTCACGCAGCAACTGCGGCAGCAGCATCGGTTGGCAGAGCAGTTGCGGTTTCGGGCGCACCAAAGTAAGCTGGCCGCGCTGAAGGCCCAAATCAACCCCCATTTCCTGTTCAATACGCTTAACACGCTCAGTGCGTCGGTTCCGCCCGAACAGGAGCCAACCCGGGCCCTTATTGCTCAGCTAGCGCACACCTTCCGCTTTGCTCTGGAAGCCACCCGCCACGAATTGTTGCCCCTACGGGAAGAAATTCAGTTTCTAGAAGCCTACCTGGCCCTGGAGCAGGCTCGTTTCGGCAGTCGCCTACGAGTAGATCTTCTTATTGAACCGGAACTACTGAGCTGGCTGGTGCCCCCCATGCTGCTCCAGCCACTCGTCGAAAACGCTGTAAAACATGGCATTAGCCCGTGCATAGCAGGCGGTGCGGTGCGGGTACGGCTCTACGCCGCCGGAGCCCGCTGCCTGGGCGCGGAGGTAACGGATACGGGAGTGGGCTGGCCCCAGGGACAACCGCCTGACCTGGCAACTAGCCCCGGCCTGGGGCTCGGCAACACGCATGCCCGGTTGCTGGCCCTGGGCAGCGCCGGCCTGGAGCTACTCCCCCACGCGCCTACTGGCGCCTGCGTCCGCTTCTCTTTTTCCACCGACATTTCCCCATCCTCATGCAGCGCCTCAGCACTCTGATAATCGACGACGAAGCGCCTGCCCGGTTGCTGGTCCGGCAGTATTTGGCGGCATTTGCAGAGTTTATTGTGCTGGATGAATGCGCCGACGGGGTGGCAGCAGTGGCGGCTATCCGGAAACACCAGCCGGATGTGGTATTTCTGGATATTCAAATGCCGGGCCTAACGGGCTTCGAAGTGCTGTTGCAACTGGAGCAGGTACCGGCCATAATCTTCGTTACCGCCTACGACCAGTATGCCCTGGAGGCCTTTAATGCCGGGGCGGTGGATTACCTGTTGAAGCCCTACGACCGGATTCGATTCGAGCAGGCAGTGCGCCGACTGCTCGCGCAGCCCGCTGCTCCCAATGCGGGCCTGCAAAATCTGCTGGAGCACCTGGCGGCTCCGGCCGGACACAATGCCCCCACCTATCCTGTCCGGCTGTTCGTACCGCATGGCATCCGGCTGGTGGCTGTGCCCGTGGCCAGCATCCGCTGGGCCGAAGCGGCCGGCGACTATTGCACCATCCACACCAACACTGGCTCAGAGTTGAGCAACCTGGGCATCACGGCCCTGCAGGAGCGACTGGACCCACAAAGGTTCTTGCGCGTCCACCGCTCTACGCTCGTGGCGCTGGATGCCGTTCTAGCGCTGGAGCGCGACGGCAGCGGCGGCTACTACGCGACCTTGGAAGGGGACCACACAGTGCGCGTAAGTCGGACGTACGCCGAGGTTTTACGGCCGCTGCTGGGGTGAGTAACCGATTTTGATACGCAGGCGATGCTGAATAAAAGCTAAAAAAGCGACCCGTATTCGAGTCGCTTTTTGATTAATTAGCTTTTCGCCCGGCGATTGTGATAGCGCGCCTTGGTGGGGCGGCTGTGGCATGCCCCACCAAGGCGCGAAGTTTGTTTGGAGAAGCCGTGGGATAATCTTTCGTGCTAATAATCTATCGACTCTACTCGAAGTGGTAGAGGAAGGTGATGACGCCAGTGTAGGCGGGCTTCTTGATGCCTTCGATTTCCATTTTTACACCGATGTTGGCCTTGGCAATGCCGCGCAGGTCCTTTACGGCTAGCAGCGTGGCGTGCAGGCGTACGGGCGTGTTTACGAGCACGGCCTGGTTGAAGCGAAATTCACTGATTTCGTAGTTCACCTGCATCTTCAGGTTCTCTACCTGTACCAGCTGGTTCCAGAAATAGGGCAACAACGACAGCGTGAGGTAGCCGTGGGCAATGGTGCCGCCGAAGGGCGACTCGGCCGCGGCCCGCTCGGGGTCGGTATGAATCCACTGGAAGTCGAGGGTGGCGGCGGCAAACTGGTTGATTTGCTCTTGGGTAATAGTGTGCCAGGGCGTAATGCCCAATTCCTGGCCTTCGTGCTGCTGAAGTTCGGCTAAGCTGCCAATAGTGATGCTCATAGGAAAAGGAAACGGGAAAGAGAGGCCCGAAGATACAGTTTCGTGCCCGAAGGACCAGTAAGCTGGCTGCCCCGCAGCCCGCTGCTTATGATGCGGCTGAGCCGGTGTGCTCGCGCTCCTGGCTAGCGCGCTTGCACGCCGTCGCATAGCAAACAGTCCCACAGCCCAAAGAACCCGCCCAAACAGTGGCCTTTTCCGATTTTCAGGATACCTTTGCCCTCCATTGCCCTGGCTGGCTCGCCACCGGGGCGTTTGCTTGGCCGTTAGCCCCCCCGCATGGACCAGAACATACCGCAGGTTATCCAGACGGTTCCCCTTCAGTACTACGTCTTCTTCGCCACTGCCCTTTTCAGCATCGGCGTACTAGGCGTACTTACCCGGCGCAACGCCATCATCATCTTCATGAGCGTCGAGCTCATGCTCAACGCCGTGAACGTACTGTTTACGGCATTTTCTGCCTTCCGTTCCGACCCCAATGGGCAGGTGTTTGTGTTCTTCATCATGGCTGTGGCCGCTGCCGAAGTGGCCGTGGGTCTGGCCATCATCGTGATGATTTATCGCAACATCCAGAGCACCGACGTTAATCTTTTGAGTCGTTTGAAATTCTGATTCGCCATGTCATCCTGAGCGGAGCGAAGGACCTTATCACGCCAGAACAAGGATTGTTCTACTAGCATCCCAACGTGATAAGGTCCTTCGCTCCGCTCAGGATGACACCCGCGCTTCTGCATCCATAACCATGCAAGAAACCGTTATTCCTGCCGCCGGCGCACCGTACGCAACGTTTCTGTACGTGCTGATTCCGCTGCTGCCGTTTCTGGGGTTCCTCATCAACGGCCTGCTCAACCGCAAGCTCTCGGCCACCGTTGCCGGCCTGATTAGCTCGGCCGCCGTGCTGGGCTCGTTTGCCATTTCGGTGTTTCTGTTCCTGAACTTCCAGTACCAATACACCGTGCCGCTGTTCGACTGGATTTCGGTGGGCACCATGCAGATTCCGTTCTCCTACCAGATCGACCAGCTGAGCCTGATTATGCTGCTGCTGGTAACGGGCGTGGGCTTCCTGATTCACGTGTACAGCATCGGCTACATGGCCCACGACGAGAACGTGGGCAAGTTTTTCAGCTTCCTGAACCTGTTCGTGTTCTCGATGCTGGTGCTGGTGCTCGGCTCCAACTTCCTGATTCTGTTCATCGGCTGGGAAGGCGTGGGGCTGTGCTCCTACCTGCTCATCGGCTTCTGGAACAAGAACACCGCCTACAACAACGCCGCCAAAAAGGCCTTCATCATCAACCGCGTCGGCGACCTGGGCTTTCTGCTCGGCATCTTCCTGATTTACCTCACCTTCGAGTCGGTGCAGTTTGCCGAGGTGTTCCAGAAAGCCTCGCTCGGCCAGTTCGGCGCCTACGGCCCGGAAGTGGTGACCGTCATTACGCTGCTGCTGTTCGTGGGCGCCACCGGTAAATCGGCGCAGCTGCCGCTCTACACCTGGCTGCCCGACGCCATGGCCGGCCCCACCCCCGTTTCGGCCCTGATTCACGCCGCCACCATGGTTACGGCGGGCATCTACATGATTCTGCGGGCCAACGTACTCTTCACCCTGGCCCCCGATACGCTGGAGGTCATTGCCATCATCGGCGCGGCTACGGCCTTGTTCGCGGCCACCATCGGGCTGGCGCAGAACGATATCAAGAAGGTGCTGGCCTACTCCACCGTTTCGCAGCTGGGCTACATGTTCCTAGCCTTGGGCGTGATGGGCTACAGCACTTCGCTGTTCCACGTGCTCACCCACGCCTTCTTCAAAGCCCTCATGTTCTTGGGCGCGGGCTCCGTGATTCATGCCATGAGCAACGAACAGGACATGCGCCGCATGGGCGGTTTGCGCAAGGCCCTGCCCATCACGTTCATTACCTTCCTGGTGGGCTGCCTGGCCATTTCCGGCATCCCGCCTTTCGCCGGCTTCTTCTCCAAGGATGAAATCCTGCTCCACGCTTTCCAGCACAGCAAGCTGCTCTACGGCGTGGGCCTGGTTACGGCCTTCCTTACGGCGTTCTACATGTTCCGGCTGCTGTTTCTCACGTTCTTCGGCGAGTTCCGGGGCACCGAGCAGCAGCGCCAGCACCTACACGAGTCGCCCGCGTCCATGACGCTGCCGCTCATCGTGCTGGCCATTCTGGCGGCCGTCGGCGGCTTTATGAACGCACCGTTCTTCCTGGGGGAGGAAAACGCGTACCTGTCCAACTACCTCGCCCCTATCTTCACCTACTCGCAGAAGCTCAACCCCGCCGCCTTCGCCCTCGAAGTTGACCACGGCACCGAGCTACTACTCATTGGCCTCTCGGTGGGTGCGGGCGTGCTGGGCATCATCTTCGCCTACGTGCAGTACGTGAGCCGCGGCGTGCGCCCGGCCGAGGACGAGGCCCCGCGCGGCTTCCTCGACAACCTGGTGTACCACAAGTACTACATCGACGAGCTATACAACGCCCTGCTAGTGCGCCCTATCATGTGGCTCTCGCGCGGCCTCTACCGCTTCGTGGAAAACGGCATCATCGACCCCATCGTCAACGGTTTCGGCCGCGTAACGCTTGGCGGCGGGCAGCTGCTCCGCGCCGTGCAAACCGGCTCCGTAGAAGTCTACCTCCTGCTGATGGTCGTAGCCATCGTGCTGGTCATGGCGCTAAACTTCGGAAAGTTTTAGATACCGCAAAAGCTATGACTAAATGGTATTCCGTTAATCATAATGGCAATTACAAAGAATACATATCATTGACATATGCTGAAGCTGCTGATGGAATAACAGTTGTTGAGCAAGATTTCATACAGAATAATTACAAGGGCCTTAAATATTATTTTCATTACGAAGACAAGCTTAACACCGGGGTTAAAATTGGTTACTGCCAAATCGTCCGTATTAATACTAGAGACCATAGGTACGTTGATCATCCCGGTTGTTCTGTATATGCTGTATTTTCTGACAGAGATGGAGTCAAAATTGAACCAAATAGTTGTTTTGGAGAATCAATAAATGGCGTAGCAAATGCTGTAAAATACATAGCAGAAATTAACAAGGACGAGACATTAGAGAAACACACTTTATTGAAAAAAGTCGAAGAATTATCTAGTAAAGTCGAATTACTAGAAAGCGAATTATTGAGTATTAAAGAAACTCTCGTTTCCGACACCGCACCCTCACAGTAAAGCATGCTGACTGTTCTTCTTTTACTCTGGCCCGTGACGGCCGCCCTGCTGCTGCACTTCTTCAAGGGGAAGTCGGCGCGGGTGGCGGCGCTGGGCGCGGCCCTTCTCGAATTTGCGCTGGCCCTGTACGCTGCCGGCTTCTCCGGCGCCAACCTGGCCCTGGGCGGCGACATCGGCCCCAAGTTCGAGTTCAACTATAGCTGGATTCCTACGGCCGGCATTAGCTTCCACGTGGGCATGGACGGGCTCAGTTTGCTGCTGGTGCTGCTCACCACGCTGCTCGTGCCCATTATCCTGCTCAGCGCCTTCCGCCGCAACTTCGAGAACGAGTCGGTGTTCTACGCGCTGGTGCTGTTCATGCAAACCGGCCTGATTGGCGTATTCACGGCCCAGGATGCCTTCCTGTTCTACTTCATGTGGGAGGTGGCCCTGATTCCGATTTACTTCCTGGCCGGCGTCTGGGGCGGGGTTGACCGCGCCCGGGTCACGTTCAAGTTCTTCCTCTACACCATCATCGGCTCGCTGTTTATGCTGGCCGGCTTCGTGTACCTGTACTTCCAGACCGGCCCGACGGTTGATGGTCTGTCGGCCCACAACGCTTCGCTCAGCGCGTTCTACAACCTCAACCTGCCCGCCGAAACCCAGTTGTGGGTGTTCTGGCTAATTTTCGCGGCCTTCGCCGTGAAGATGCCCATCTTCCCCTTCCACACCTGGCAGCCCGATACCTACACCGAGTCGCCTGCGCCGGCCTCGATGCTGCTGGCCGGCATCATGCTCAAAATGGGCATCTACGGCTGCATGCGCTGGCTGCTGCCCGTCGTGCCCCTGGGCGTTGACTACTGGCAAAACCTGATTCTTATCCTGGCCGTCATCGGCATCATCTACGGCGCCATCATCGCCATCCGCCAGCAGGACGTGAAGCGGCTCATCGCCTACTCCTCGCTCTCGCACGTGGGCCTGATGATTGCCGGCGTATTCTCACTCACCCAGCTCGGGATGCAGGGCGCCAGCATTCAGATGCTGGCCCACGGCATCAACGTAGTGGGCCTGTTCTTCATTGCCGATGCCATTGAGCGCCGCACCGGCACCCGCAACATCGCCGATTTGGGGGGGCTCACCCGCAAGGCGCCGGCTCTCACGGTGTGCTTCTTGGTGCTGCTGCTGGGCACGGTGGCCCTGCCGCTCACCAACGGTTTCGTGGGCGAGTTTCTGCTGCTGGCCGGCGTGTACCAGCACAACGCCTGGCTGGGCGCAGTAGCCGGTATCACCATCATCCTGAGCGCCGTGTACCTGCTGCGCATGTTCCAGCGCGTTATGCTCGGCCCCGATTCGGCCCACTCGGCCACCTTCACCGACCTGACCGGCGGCGAAATTGCCGTGCTCGTGCCGCTCATCGTGCTCGTGTTCTGGATCGGTATCTTCCCCAACTTCTTCCTGAGCCTGTCGGAAGGCAGCGTGCTGGGGATTCTGGGGCAGGTAGTGAAACGGTAGTACCCCACGCGTCCTAGGGTTGAAACCCTGGGCTACGTAGTGCTCCTATTCCTGCTTAGGTCGAAAAGAATCAATCCGAAAAACGATTCGTAGCCCAGGACTTTCACTCTGGGTATATGCAACTTGAAAAACGCTCCATAGCCCAGGGTTTCAACCCTGGGAAATTCGGCTGACGATATGAATTCAATCATTCTGCTTTCTGCGCTGGGCCTGGGCAACCTGTTTCTGGGTTTCCGCCGCTCCAACCGGCTGCTGCTGCCCGTGATGATGCTCATCCTGGGCCTGGTGCTGACGGTAAACTTCCTCGACTGGAACCAGGGGCCGCAGTCGTTCTTCAGCGGCATGCTCATCATCGATAACTTCTCGGTGGCATTTACGGGCATTGTGCTCCTGACGGCGCTGGTGCTCGTGCCCTTCTCGCAGAAGTACGTGCTCGACGAGGAAGCCAACCTGGCCGAGTACTACTCGCTGCTGCTGTTTTCGCTGGTGGGCGCCATTATGCTGGCCAGCTACAACCACCTGCTCATGCTGTTTCTGGGCATCGAAATCCTGAGCGTGGCCATGTACGTGCTGGCCGGTTCGGATAAGCGCAACATGCGCTCGAACGAGGCTGCCCTGAAGTACTTCCTGATGGGAGCCTTCTTTACTGGCATACTGCTGTTTGGCATGGCGCTGGTGTACGGTGCCACGGGCACCCTGGAGCTGAGCAGCATCAGCTTCTCGGTGCAGAACCCGGTCAATGCCTCGCTGCGGCCCATGCTTTATATCGGCATGCTGCTGATGCTGCTCGGCATCGGCTTTAAGGTAGGCGCCGCACCCTTCCATTTCTGGACGCCTGACGTGTATGAAGGCACGCCCACCTTCTTCACGGCCTTCATGAGCACGGTGGTGAAAACTGCCGGTTTCGCCGCCTTCCTGAAACTGCTGGTGCAGGTGTTTCCGGCCGCCACGGCCCAGGGTGTGTGGCTGCCCACGCTCACGGCCATGTGCGTGCTCACGCTGCTCGTGGGCAACGTGGGCGCGGTGGCCCAAACCAGCGTCAAGCGCATGCTGGCTTACTCCAGCATCTCGCATGCCGGCTACCTGTTCATTGCGCTGGTGGCCTTCAACGGCGCGCTGGAAGGTGCCTCGGCCAATGGCATTATGTTTTACTCGCTGGCCTACTCAGTAGCCACCGTATCGGCGTTCGGGGTGCTGAAACTCGTAGCCGACGCCCGACACCGCGAGGATTACGCTGGCTTCCAGGGCCTGGCCAAAACCAACCCGCTGCTGGCTTTCTGCCTCACGGTATCCATGCTGAGCCTGGCCGGCATCCCGCTCACGGGCGGTTTCTTCGGCAAGTTCTTCGTGTTTATGGCCGCCGTCGAAAACGGCTACATCGGCCTCGTGATTTTTGCCGTTGTCATGTCGATGGTGAGCATCTATTACTACCTGCGCCCCATCATCGCCATGTACATGCGCGACGCCGACGACGCTACTACTGAAGCCGTGCCCGTGCCGGTTACCACCTTTCAGTCGGGGGCGCTGCTAGTGCTGGCTTTGCTGACGGTGCTGCTGGGCGTGCTGCCCGGGCTGCTGGCCGGGGTGCTGTAGGGCGCCGCGCTGTTTCGGTTTCGCTTAAGATAACGCCCCTGCCCCACCGGCAGGGGCGTTTTGCATTTTGCCCTCTGCTGTACCCTACGCGCAGAAAAATTGTGGATGAGGTACAGTTCTGTACCCTATCAAGCGAAAAGCAAAAAATAAGGTACCATTGACCCACGCTATCCTCTCTCGCTTCTACTTACCCTACCCATTGCTGATGAAGCTATCCGCTATCCTGACGACGGCCGTCCTGCTGACTACCTCTTTATTGGCCCGCGCCCAAACCCCGGAGTTGAGCCCGCCCGAGCAAAGCTTCGAGCAGTTCTGGCAGGCGTTCCGGGATAACTATGCCTTCTTCCAGCTGAAAAAAGTGGACTGGGATTCCACCTACCGTGACTTCCGCCCCCAAGTCACGGCCCAGACGCCACCCGATTCGCTGGTGGCCCTGTTGGGCCGGATGGTAGAACCGCTGCACGACGGGCACGTGACCATTTCGCGGGGCGACGAGATATTGTTCAAAGGTGAAAGCGCCCGTAATTCGTTTAAACAAAACTTCCGGACAGTGCAGCCGGCCTTCTGGCAGGTGGCCTACCGACAGCTGCGGGCGGCGGGCTTCTCGGCGGTGAAGGGCTTGGGCCCTAAGTTCAAGGATAAGCGGGTGCTCTACGTGAGCCGCTCCGGCCCCATTGGCTACCTCCACCTCACCCGCAACTTCGCCGACCTCACCGGCGCCATCGGCACCGAAGCTCAGGAGCAGCAGGACCACCTGAAACTGGAGCGGCTCTTTTCGAAAGCACTACGCAAACTGGATGGCTGCCAGGTTTTGCTGCTGGATATCCGTGACGATGGCGGCGGGCACAGCGGCAACGAGCTGGCTGGTCATTTCACGGCCAAGCGTTACCTGGCCAACTACAAAGCCCTGCGCCAGCCCGGCGGCTACGACCACTTCACGGAGCCCCAGCCCTCCTACGTAACGCCCGCCGCCAGCCCGCGCTTCCTCGGCCCCGTCGTACTGCTCACCTCCGACCAAACCGCCAGCGCCGCCGAGGACCTGACCATTGCCCTCGCCCAGCTCCCGCAGGTAACCCGCGTGGGCACCGCCACCAAAGGCATGCTCTCTGATATGTACAGCGTGCACCTGATCAACGGCCTCGACGTGACGCTCTCCAACCAACGCTACACCACTCCCGCCGGCCAGCTGCTGGAAGACGTGGGCGTAGCGCCAGATATAATCGTCGAAAACACGCCTGCCGCCCTCCAACAAGGCCAGGACCCGGTGCTGCAAAAGGCGCTGGAGGTAGCCCGGCAGAAACTGCTGCCATGACCGCTTGGAGTCCCAGGGCTGAAGCCCTGGGCTATTAAGTGGATTATCTTATACACAGCCCGTCATTCCGAGCTTGCCGAGGAATCTCGCGTGCTGAAGTTGCCCGGATAATCCCGCTCTCAGATTACCATCACAATGTCAGCACGCGAGATTCCCCGGCTCCGGCTCCGCACACTGGCTTGATGCGCCACATGCTCGGAATGAAGTTCTTTTTTACTCAATCCGCCACTGCGCGCAACCTATCGAACACCCTCATCCGACGGAGCGGTTCAGACGCGGCGGAGCGTGACGGTTTCGCCGTCGGCGTACACCACGGCTTCGTCGGGGAAGGGCTCGTCGCCGCGGAATTTCTGGAGCAGGCGGGCGGTGGTGATGATGTCCTTCTGGCAGTAGCGGGCAATGCGGGGCAGGTCGTTTTCCTCGTAGTACACCCGGGCCACGTCCTTGCCCTGGATATCGTCTTTGGGCGTGGGGATGCCGAACATGGCCGCCAGCAGACTCAGGGATGTGAACGACTTCCGGTCGCCGAATTTCCAGAGTTCCATCGTGTCGAGGTGGGGCACTTCCCAGGGCTTTTTGCCGGCCGTATCGAGGTGGGGCGGCAGCGGCAGGCCGTTGATGAGCAGGCGGCGCGAGAGGTAGGGAAAGTCGAACTCTTTGCCGTTGTGCCCGCAAAGCCGGAACTGCGGCCGGTGGCTGATAACGGCGCTGAACTCGCGCAGCAGTTCCCGCTCGTCGTGCCCGTAAAACGACTTCACGCTGAAGCGAAGCGCCCCGTCGGCAGCGTACCGGAACCGCCCCACCGAAATGCACACCACCCGCCCGAACTCGGCGTAGATGCCGGCCTGCTCGAACAGGGCCGAGGCGTGCAGGGTATCGGGCAGGGGCGCAATGTGGTCGTGGTGGGAAATCCATCCTTTCTCGCGGCGCAGGGCGTGGCACTTGTGCTCCCAGAGCTCCTTGAGCATCTCGTGCAGGTCGTCGTGACAGCCCACGCAGGGGACTGTTTCGATGTCGAGCACGAAGACTTCCTCAAGCTTCAGATCACGGAGCAGACGCATGGCGGGCAGCGGTAAAACGGGGCGAATAAGGGAATATAGGGGTTTTGGCCCTATTGCTCCGCTATGCAGCTATCCGTTACGCCGCTTCAGGTTCTCAATATCGTTTTGGTCACGCGGACGTCCGGCTGCTTCTTTCGCTTTAAGCAACTGCTGATACTGGATCAGGCGCACGGCAACTTCTTCGATCTGCCTGACCTCCGCAGCAGCATAAGCATTGTCGAAGGCCAATCCTTTTAACTCTGTAATGATATCGATAGCAACTGGCGGCCGGCCAAACGTGAAAACATCCATGACCGGATTATCCAAGAAATTCCGGCTGGTCATGTCGAAAGTAGGCATGCCGAACTGCTGAAAAGCGACTACCAACCGCTCATAATTTTCGGCCGACCTTTCCACCCAAATATCCAGATCACCGGTTGTGCGGCTGTAGCCGTGCAAAATAACGGAATATCCACCCACCAACACATATTTCACTTCAGCGGACCACAACGCCCGCAAAAAGTCCTGAAAGTCAGTATTAAACAGGTTGCCCATTTAGTGGCAGTGCTTGCGAGTCGAGAAAGCCGTACGGTCCAACCGGGGCGGGTTGTTCAAGTCATAATTATAAGCGACGCTGTTCAAGTAAGCCGCAGCCCGCAGCCGCTCCTCCATGGTTGATGGCTGCTGCTGGGCGTGGTAGCGGGCATTTTCTTCGTGAGTACCCGCGTGGAAAGCGGTACGATCGAGACGAAAGGACATACTGTCAATATAGAGCTAAAACCGATGATACGCCAACGGCGGCTCCTGATTCCTCAGAGGCCGCCGTTGTAGTTTACCGCTTATACTGTTCTATCAAGTGTTCTATGCTTCCAGTAGGGCCACCAAGGCCAGTCAAGGCTATGACTTCTAGGGGCTCTTCGGATTGACGTAATCTAATTGTCAGCAGGTCCAACATACCAGCTTTCCCTCCATACACAGATTCAACTTTCACTCGCACGTGTTTCCAAGCACGAAAGCCAATGTTTGGAGTCCAAAGGCCAGTTGGTCCGAGTTTTAATGCGGGCTTCGGGCTTAGCAGATTTCGCATTCCAAACCATAGAGAGACAAGGCTAAAAATTAGAGCGCCAGCTACCCAAATTACCCTACCAGGATTTTTCAGACTCAGATACATGGCAGCTACAAGGCTGCACGTTCCAACGAATATGCCACAGTAGCCACCTTTTGAGGAGAAATAAAAGACGTGCGGGTATTCCTCAGGCTCCACGTTCTACTTCCCCGCCGCTACGTCCGTTTTGATGCTCAGCTCCTTCAGCTGCGCGCCGGAAATTTCCGAAGGCGAGTCGATCATGACGTCGCGGCCGGAGTTGTTTTTGGGGAAGGCGATGAAGTCGCGGATGGAGTCGGCGCCGCCGAAGAGGCTGCAGAGGCGGTCGAAACCGAAGGCGATGCCGCCGTGGGGGGGCGCGCCGTACTCGAAGGCGTCGAGCAGGAAGCCGAACTGGGCTTTGGCTTCTTCATCCGAGAAGCCCAGTAGGCTGAACATGCGGGCCTGCACCGTGCGGTCGTGGATGCGGATGGACCCGCCGCCCACTTCCACGCCGTTAATCACCATATCGTAGGCGTTGGCGCGGACCTGGCCGATGGTGTCGGGCGAGTCCAGCAGGGCCATATCCTCGGGTTTGGGCGAGGTGAAGGGATGGTGCATGGCAAAGTAGCGGTTTTCCTCCTCGTTGAATTCGAGCAGGGGAAAATCGACCACCCACAGGGCCGAGAACGTGTCCTTGTCGCGCAGACCGAGGCGCTGGCCCATTTCGAGGCGCAGCTCCGAGAGGGCCTTGCGGGTTTTATCGGCCGGACCGGCCAGCACCAGCAGCAGGTCGCCGGGCTGGGCGTTGAAAGCAGCTTTCCACTGCTGGAGCTGCTCCTGGCCGTAGAACTTATCGACTGACGACTTCACGTTGCCGTCGGCCTCCACCCGGGCGTACACCAGGCCGGTGGCGCCAATCTGGGGCCGTTTTACGTAGTCGGTCAGCTCGTCGAGCTGCTTGCGGGTGTAGCTGGCGGCGCCCGTGGCGCAGATGCCCACTACCAGCTCGGCGGCCTCGAAAACCGGAAAGTTGTGGCCCTTGGCGACGTCGTTGAGCTCCAAGAACTTCATGTCGAAGCGCGTATCGGGCTTGTCGTTGCCGTAGAAGCGCATGGCGTCCTGGTAGGTCATGCGGGGCAGGGTCCCGATTTCCAGGTTCTTCACCTCCCGGAACAGGTACTGCACCAGCCCCTCGAAGGTATTGAGGATGTCCTCCTGCTCCACGAACGACATTTCGCAGTCGATCTGGGTGAACTCGGGCTGGCGGTCGGCGCGCAGGTCTTCGTCGCGGAAGCACTTCACAATCTGGAAGTAGCGGTCGAAGCCCGACACCATCAGCAGCTGCTTGAACGTCTGGGGGCTCTGGGGCAGGGCGTAGAACTCGCCGGGGTTCATGCGGGAGGGCACCACGAAGTCGCGGGCGCCTTCGGGCGTGCTCTTGATGAGCACTGGGGTTTCCACTTCGATGAACTCCTGGCCATCCAAGTAGCGGCGGGTGGCCTGGGCCACGCGGTGGCGCAGCATCAGGTTCTGGCGGACGGGGTTGCGGCGCAAATCGAGGTAGCGGTACTTCATGCGCAGGTCGTCGCCGCCGTCGGTGTCGTCCTCAATCAGGAAGGGCGGCAGCTTGGCGGGGTTGAGCACGTCGAGTTGCTCCACCCGGATTTCGATGCCGCCGGTGGGCATTTTGTCGTTTTTGGAGTGGCGCTCGGCCACCGTGCCGGTTACCGATAGCACGAACTCGCGGCCCAGTTGGCGGGCTTGCTCGCGCACCTCGGCCGTTTCCACGCCTTCTTCGAGGGCCAGCTGGGTGAGGCCGTACCGGTCGCGCAGGTCCACCCACAGAATGCCGCCCTTGTCGCGGGTGCGCTGCACCCAGCCGCAGAGCGTAACGGTTTGGCCAATATGTTCGGGGCGAAGTTCGCCACAGGTGTGGGTTCGGAGCATACGTCTATATTTTGGGCGAAGATACTGGATTGGTAGATGTCAGTTCCCGCAGAGGAGCGCGGAGGGTTTCGCAGAGGTCCGCGGAGGTCGTTCTCTGCGAACCTCTGCGAAACCCTCTGCGGGAAACAACAACTACAGACCCGTTGCCCCGCTGGGAGGGCCGGTTCGTTGAAAAGGGCCGGGTGCCTATGCAGGTTTTCCTATGTTTGTTAGCGCCCCTTCCGGCACCCATCTACCTACACTAATCCGCTGCCTCTCATCCTTCTTCTATGGAACTCCGCATCGAGCACCTCTCCAAAACCTACGCCAACGGCACCCAGGCCCTGCGCGACGTCACGCTCACCATCCCGACCGGCATGTTCGGCCTGCTGGGCCCCAACGGGGCGGGAAAATCGAGCTTGATGCGCACCATTGCCACCTTGCAGGAGGCCGACAGCGGCAGCATCACGCTGGGCGAGCTCGACGTGCTGCACGACAAGGACGCCGTGCGCCGGGTGCTGGGCTACCTGCCCCAGGAGTTCGGGGTGTACCCCAAGATTTCGGCCGAAGAGCTGCTCGACCATTTCGCCGTGCTCAAGGGCATCTCGGATAGTAAGCAGCGCCGCGAAATTGTGTCGGGGCTGCTGCACCGCACCAACCTCTACGAGGTGCGCAAGAAGAACCTGGGCGGCTACTCGGGCGGCATGAAGCAGCGTTTCGGCATTGCCCAGGCCCTCCTGGGCAACCCCCGTCTGATTATCGTGGATGAGCCCACCGCCGGCCTCGACCCGGCCGAGCGCAACCGCTTCCACAACCTGCTGGCCGAAATCGGGGAGAACATCATCGTGATTCTGAGCACCCACATCGTGGGCGACGTGAGTGATTTGTGCCGCAACATGGCCATCATCAACAAGGGCCAAGTGCTACTCACCGGCGACCCGCTGGTGGTGATGCAGGAGCTGCGCGGCCAGGTGTGGCGGCGCGAGATTGATAAGGAGCAGCTGCCCGCGCTTCAGCAGGAGCAGCAGGTGATTTCTACCCGGCTGTTTGCCGGCCGCACCATCGTTCACGTGGTCAGTGGCAGCCAACCCGGCCCGGAGTATGACGGCGTAGAACCCACCCTGGAGGACGTGTACTTCGCCCGCATCAAACAGGCGGAGATGGTGACTGCGGGAGTTGGTGAATGAGTTGACTTAATCAGCTGTCATCCTGAGCGGAGCGAAGGACCTTATCACGCTAAAACGAGTCGTGCTTACGTGATAAAGCCCTTCGCTCCGCTCAGGATGACAGATGGTTCTCTCCCCCTCCTAACTTCCTCAGCTCCTAACTCCTAGCTTCTTCCTCCATGTTTCTACAGATATTCAAATTTGAGCTTTGGTACCGGCTGCGGCGGCCGGCTACGTACATTTATTTCGGTATTCTGCTGGTGCTGTCGTTGCTGATGGCGCTGGTGGTGGGCGGCTTTTTCGAGAGCCTGACGGCCGTCGTCGGCAACGGGAAGGTGCACGTAAACTCGCCCTTCACCATCAACGCCCTAACCAGCGCCCTGACGCTGGTACCGGGCATTCTGCTGGTGTCGGCTATGTTCGGGCCGGCGGTGCTGCGCGACTTCGACTCGCAGATGCACCCACTGCTCTTCACCACGCCCATCAGCAAGTGGGGCTATTTGGGCGGGCGTTTTTTTGGCACCCTCGTGATTACCGTGCTTATGATGGGCGGTATCGGGCTGGGACTGCTGATCGGGGCGCTGTTTCCCGGCATTCCGGCCGACCGGCTGGGGTCGTTTCACCTCAGCTATTACCTGGTTCCTTACCTGACCTTTGTGCTGCCCAACGTGCTGCTGACGGGCGCTATTTTCTTTGCGCTGGCCACCCTCACGCGCCAGGCCCTGAGCACTTACGTGGGTAGCATCATCTTTCTGGTGCTCTATTTCGTGGCTTCCAGCCAGCTTTCCGACCTCGATAACCAGACCCTTGCCTCTTTGCTCGACCCGCTGGGTAGCGGGGCCAACTCGCTGCTGACCAAGTATTGGACGCCCGTTGAAAAGAACGTGCGGCTCATCTGGCCCACCGGGCTGCTGGGTCTCAACCGGCTGCTCTGGATGGGCGTGGGCTTGCTGCTGCTGGGCTTCTGTTACGTGCGCTTCCGCTTCGAGCAGGGCGCCACCGGCAGCGCCAAGCGCAGCCGGCCCCAGCCCGCGCCCGGCGTGGTGGTGGCCCCGGCCGCCCCAGTGCTGCTGCCGCCCGTAGACCAGCACTTCGGCTTTGCCCAGTACTTCCGCCAGTATTTGCGCCTGACCTGGCTGGGCCTGCGCGACGTGCTGCGCAGCCCCTACTTCATCGCCATTGTGGCGGCCGGGCTGGCGTTTCTGCTGGCGGCGGCTTTGCAAATTGGTAAGATTTACGACACGACCACCTTCCCGATTACGGCCCAGGTGATTGAAATCCTATCGGGCTCGTTCTCGCTGTTTGTGCTGGCCATCGTGACGTTTTACGCCGGCGAGCTGGTGTGGAAGGAGCGCGACGCCCGCCTCCACCAGATGCACGACGCGCTGCCCATTCCCAACTGGGTGCCGTTTGCCAGCAAGCTCACGGCCCTGCTGCTGGTGCCGGTAGTGCTGCTGCTCATCGTGATGGTATTCGGCATCGGCACCCAGCTCGTGTCGGGCTACACCCACCTCGAAATCGGGCTGTACCTGCGCTGGCTGTTCGGGCTGAAGCTGGTGGATTACTGGCTGATAGTGGTGCTGGCCATCGTGGTGCACGTGGTGGTCAACCACAAGTACCTGGGCCACTTCGTGATGGTGCTCTACTACGTGTTCACGATTTTCGCCGGGCAGCTGGGCCTGGAGCACAACCTGCTGCTTTTCGGGGCTGATTCGGGCATCCGCTACTCCGACATGAACGGCTTCGGCCACTTCGTGGGGCCCTACCTCTGGTTCAAGCTCTACTGGGCGTTGCTGGCCGTGGCCCTGGCCGTTGTGGCCAACCTGCTGTGGGTACGCGGCTCGGAAACCGACTGGAGCACCCGCCGCGAGCTGGCCGGTCGCCGCTTTACCGGTCCGGCCCGGGCGGCCCTGCTGGTGGCGCTGCTGGGCTTCGCGGCCGTGGGCAGCTGGATTTTCTATAACACCAACGTGCTCAACACCTACCGCGGCAGCAAGGCCCGCCAGCAGCTCACCGTCGATTACGAGCAGAAATACGGCCGTTTCCGCCACACGCTGCAACCCCGCATTGTGGCCGTGGATGTGCAGGTCGACCTGTTCCCGGAGCAGCAGGAAGCGCACGTGCGGGGCCAGTACTGGCTGCGCAACAAAACGGGCCAGCCCATCGACACCGTGATTCTGAACCTGCCCTCCAACGAAGACGTGCGCATCCGCAAAATGCAGCTCGGGGCGGGCGGGACCACCGCCGTGCTGGCCGATTCCGCGCTGGGCTTCTACGTGCAGCACCTGCCTCAGTCCCTGGCCCCCGGCGACTCGCTGCCGCTCACGTTCGATTTGTACTATGATGCCCCCGGCTTTGAGCAGCAAACCCGGCGCACCGGCATCGTGGCCAACGGCACGTTCGTCAACAACGGCACCCTGCCCCACCTCGGCTACAATACCGATGCGGAAATAGGCGAGGAAAGCGCCCGCAAGAAGTTCGGCCTCAAGCCCAAGCTGCGCATGGCTCGCCTCGAAGACACCACCGCCCGCGCCAATACCTACATTGCCTCCGATGCCGACTGGGTGCGCTTCGCCGCCACCGTGAGCACCGTGCCCGACCAGCTGGCCCTGGCCCCCGGCTACCTGCAAAAGGAGTGGACCGAAAACGGCCGCCGCTACTTCCGCTACGCCATGGATGCGCCCATCCTGGACTTCTACTCGTTCCAGTCAGCCCGCTACGCCGAGCGCCACGCCAAGTGGCAGGGCGTGGACATCACGATTTACTACCAGCCCGGTCACGAGTACAACCTGGGCCGCATGGTGCGCGGCGTGCAGGACGCCCTCACCTACTACACCAAAAACTTTGGACTCTACCAGCACCGGCAGGTGCGCATCGTGGAGTTCCCGGGCTACTCGGCCTTCGCCCAGTCGTTCCCGAACACCATTCCGTTCTCGGAAAACATCGGCTTCATTGCCAAAGTGGACACTGCCAACCCCAAAGACGTGGACTACCCCTACTACGTGACGGCCCACGAGGTGGCGCACCAGTGGTGGGCCCACCAGGTGATTGGGGCGGCGGCCCAGGGCGGTACGCTCATGTCGGAAACCCTCTCGCAGTACTCGGCCCTGATGGTGATGAAGCAGAAGTACGGACCCGAGCGCATGCGCAAGTTCCTCAAGTACGAGCTTGACACTTACCTGCGCGGCCGCAGCACCGAGCGCGTAGCCGAGCAGCCCCTCTACCGCGTCGAAAACCAGCAGTACATCCATTACCGCAAGGGCTCGGTGGTGATGTACGCCCTGGCCGACTACCTCGGCGAAGCCAAGGTAAACCAGGCGCTATCAGCCTACCTGAACAAGGTGAAGTTCCAGCAGCCACCCTACACCACCTCGCTGGACCTGCTGCGCGAGTTCCGCCAGGTAACGCCCGATTCGTTGCAGTACCTGCTCACGGATATGTTCGAGCGCATTGCCCTCTACGAGAACAAGGCCGATTCCGTAACCGCCCGCAAGCTGCCCGACGGCCGCTACCGGGTAGATATGGTACTCAGCGCCAAAAAGGTGTACGCCGACAGCCTGGGCAACGAAACCCCGGCCAAGCAGATGAACTACCTGATTGACGTGGGCGTCCTGACCCGCCGGAAAATCAACGGCCAATGGCAGGACGTATCCCTGTACCGCCAGAAGCGCCGTTTCCGCCCCGGCATCACCCGCCTGAGCGTCATCGTGCCCGAAAAGCCCGAGAAAGCCGGCATCGACCCCTACAACCTGCTCATCGACCGCACCCCGGACGATAACCTGAAAACGGTGACGGTGGAGAAGTAGTCCTGCCGCGTAGCGCGAAAGTCCGTTTCGCGACGGGCTAAGCGATTATCTGATACCGGGTCAGTTGAACCTGACGCGCAGGAACTCGCTTCGCTCGTCGCGAAACGGACTTTCGTGCTACATTTTGCGGCGGCCAACATAGTTGGCCTGACTTCTGTAAAGGGAAGGGCAGCACAACTTTTTCCGACTTTCTGCTTTCTCCCTCCGATATGAAATTCTCCGCTCTGCTCGCCTTATCGGCCACGCTGCTTTCCTTCTCGGCCGCCCAGGCCCAGACGGCGACCAAAATCAAGACTAAAACCAAGGCTGCCAATGGCACCGAGGTAAAGACCAAAACCGATGCGGAGCCGCTCGTGCTCGATGGGCCGATCAGGCGGGTGGAAACGCTGTCGGGCATTGATATTTTTCCGGCCTCGGGGGGCAAGAGCATCATGCTCAGCTTCACCCAGCAGTTCACCCAACCCGGTACGCTTACGATGACCAACTATAAGAAGCAGGCCATCTATTCGACTCCGCTCGACCCGCAGAACAACACCGGCGCGCCCGTGGACCTGGGCCGCATTCCGGCCGGCACTTACCTGGTAGAGGCCAAAACCGGCAATTATGTGTACTGGAAAAAGGTGATGGTAAAGTACCCCGCTGCGCCCGCAGCCCGCAAAAAGCGGCGCTAATGGCTTAGGCGGCCCGTCTCTCTGGCGGGCCGGGCAACTGTTTTTGGCTCCGAAGTCGTTTGGGCTTCGGAGCTTTGCTTTTTCGGTGGGCCTTGTAGGGCTGGCCTCATTTCTTCTTTTGCCATGAACTCTGTTTCGCGTTTTTTTCGCTTTGTGCAGCTGCTCGGGTTGTTGCTCGGGCTGCTGGCCTTTGCCGGTCCGGGTCTCCAAAAAACCACCATCGCCAAAAACCTGACGATGGGCGTGCCCGACGGTTTTGCGCCCCTGCCCGACGATGGCATTGCCGCCAAGTATCCGGCCCAGCGCCGGCCGCTGGCCGTTTTCACCAGCCCCAGCGGCCAGGTAGGCCTGAGCGTCAGCCAAAAGCCCACCAATTTCAGCAACCGCGACTACGCCATGCTGCTCAAGATTTATAAGGCCAGCATCCAGAACATGTACGGCAAGGTGCAGTTCCTGCGCGAAGACATCCAGACCATCAACAAGCGCGACTTCGTGGTGCTGGAGTTCGTGTCGACGGTGGCCGACAACCGCCGGGGCGGCGGTAACCTGGCCCCTATCCGCAAGTACCAGCTGGTGCAGTACGCCATCGAGGGCGAGCAGCTGTACGTCTTCACTTTTGATGCCCCCGCCAGCGAGCAGTCCAAATGGCAGCCCGTTGCCCAGGCCGCTATGAAGAGCATTGTGATGAAGTAAACACCAGGGCTTGTGTGTTGGCTATCAGCCTTCTGCCATCCTCGCGCTTGCAGTTATCCACATCACCGAAGCCCTAAAAGTTAACCCGAAGTCCGCATCATGCCCCTTTCCCTGTATTCCGACGAGCAGTATATGCGGGAGGCGCTGAAGCAGGCGCGCTACGCACTGGCCGAGGACGAAATTCCGATTGGGGCCGTGGTCGTGCTCGACAACCGTATTATCGCCCGCGCCTACAACCAGACCGAGCGGCTCCAGGACGTGACGGCGCACGCCGAGATGCTGGCAATTACGGCGGCGGCCAATCATTTGGGCAATAAATACCTGCAGGAGTGCATCCTGTACGTAACCGTAGAGCCCTGCGTGATGTGCGCCGGAGCCAGCGCCTGGGCCCAGGTGCGGCGGGTGGTATTTGGGGCCGCCGAGCCCAAGTTTGGCTACCGCCGCCATGGCCGGCTGCTGCACCCCAGGGCTGAAGTAGTGAGTGGTGTGCTGGCTGCCGAAAGCGAAGAGTTGATGCGGGAGTTTTTCGCCCGGAAGCGGAAATAGGCTACTTTTAGCCCTGCACCGTAACCCTGGCACCCGCGCCGGGGTTGTATATGGGTAGTAATAGACCACCTGTCCTGCTGAGCAGCGCGAAGAATCTCGCGGGCCAAAGTAACTTCCGACGGTAGAAGTACCACTGCCCGCGGGATTCTTCGCGCCGTTCAGCAGGACAGAATACGCTCTGTTTCATACCAAACCTCAACGCTTAACCCCTTTCTATTATGGCTTTCGAACTGCCCGCCCTACCCTACGCCTTCGACGCACTGGAGCCGCACATTGATGCGCAAACCATGCAGATTCACCACGACAAGCACCACCAGGCCTACGTTACCAACCTCAACAATGCCATTGCCGGCACTGATATGGAAGGTAAAAGCCTCGACGAGCTGATGCACAACATTGCCGCCGCCCCTACAGCCGTGCGCAACAACGGCGGTGGCCACTGGAACCACTCCATGTTCTGGCAGGTGCTGAGCCCCAAGGGCGGCGGCGAGCCGACCGGTGCCGTGGCCGAGGCCATTACCAAGTCGTTTGGCAGCTACGAGAAGTTCAAGGAAGAATTTACCAAGGCCGCCGGCACGCGCTTCGGCTCGGGCTGGGCCTGGCTCTGCAAGCAAGCCGATGGTTCGCTGACCATTTGCTCGACGCCCAACCAGGACAACCCGCTCATGCCCGACGCCGGCTGCAAAGGCACCCCCGTACTGGGCCTCGACGTGTGGGAGCATGCCTATTACCTTAAGTACCAGAACAAGCGCCCCGACTACGTGGCCGCGTTCTACAACCTCATCAACTGGGATGAGGTGAACAAGCGTTTCCAGGCCGCCTAACCTTGTTTTTTGTTGCCTGTTCTTCGGATTTTGGTCTGAACAGCTTCTATTTTCTGAACAGATAACGCACCGCTAAATCCTCCGCTCCATTTGGGGCGGAGGGTTTTTTTATGGCTCGCCGTCAGTTTTTTTCTCAGGACAGCAAACCTTTTGCGGGCAGATATGCTTAAGGAACAACCAATGTATCTACATCATTTTGAATTCAATGTCTGACTTGCTTTTTTCCTCTGCCCAGCTCGGCCCGATTACCCTCCGCAATAAAGTAGTGATGGCCCCCATGACGCGCGCCCGCTCGCTGGGCAACGTGCCCGGCCCGCTGGTAGCCGAGTACTACGCCCAGCGCGCTTCGGCCGGCCTCATCATTGTTGAGGGCACGGCCCCAAACGCCGATGGTCTGGGCTACGCCCGCATTCCGGGTCTGTTTAACGATGCGCAGGTGGCGGGGTGGAAGCTGGTAACCGATGCGGTACACGCCCGCGAGGGCCGTATTTTCGTGCAGTTTATGCACTGCGGCCGCATTGGCCATCCCCTCAACCTGCCCGAGGGCGCAGAAATAGTAGCCCCCTCGGCCGTAAAGGCCGGCGGCGAGATGTGGACCGACCAGCAGCAGATGCAGCCCCATCCCGAGCCCCGCGCCCTGACGACGGCCGAGGTAAAGCAGGTAATTCAGGATTTCGCCAAGGCCGCCAAGCTGGCCGTGGAGGCCGGTTTCGATGGCGTGGAGCTACATGCCGCCAACGGCTACCTGCTGGAGCAATTCCTCAACCCCAACACCAACCAGCGCACCGACGAGTACGGCGGCTCGCCCGAAAACCGCGCCCGTTTTGTGCTGGAAGTGGCCGACGCCACAATAGCGGCCATCGGGGCCGAGCGCACCGGCATCCGGCTCTCGCCCTGGGGCACGTTCAACGATATGGGCGCCTACGAGGGCGTCAACGACTTTTACGAGTACCTGGCCACCGAGCTGCAGCGCCGCAACCTGGTGTACCTGCACCTCATCAACCCCGAAACCATTAAAGCGCCAGCCGCTTCGGCCGATACCGTGGGGCTAATGCGCCGCGCCTTCACCAACACGTTTATCCTGAGCAGCGAGTACGACGCCGCCAAGGCCGAAGCCGAGCTGCAGAAGGGCCGCGCCGACCTCGTAGCATTTGGCCGTCCCTTCATCAGCAACCCCGACCTGCCCGAGCGCATGGAAGCCGGTGCCAAGCTGGCCGAGGGCGACCAGGCAACCTACTACGCCCCCGCCCCCGAGGGCTTCCACATCGGTTACACCGACTACCCGGCCCTGGCCGAAGCGCAACAATCGGCATAACCAGACTTAACGCTTGAAAAAGCCCGTCATCCTTTATTTAGGATGACGGGCTTTTTTGATTGGCTTGGTATCGTGGCCGCATCACACGCCGGTTGGTGTTTACCAGGCGCCAGTATCTATATCAACCAAAAGCAGTGTTTGGGCTCGATGGGTTATCTTTAAGTAGCCTCGGTCTTCTTCTTTCGTTGCTTTCCCTACGCTTATGTCCGCTGTTTTGCCCGATATCCAGACCGAAGCCGACATCAGGGCGCTGGTTGATAGTTTCTACGACCGCGTGAATGCCGACCCGTTGCTGAGCCCCGTTTTCAACGACGTGGCCCATGTAAACTGGGCGGCCCACCTGCCGCGCATGTACGATTTCTGGAGCGGGCTGCTGCTGCATACCAACCGCTACCGCGGCCAGCCCTTCGCCAGGCACATCCCGCTACCAATCGGCAGCGGCCATTTCCAGCAGTGGCTGCACCTGTTTTGCCGCACCGTCGATGCGCTGTTTGCCGGTCCGATAGCTCAGGAGGCCAAGCTGCGCGCCGGCAGCATTGCCCACGTTTTCGAGCATCGCATGCGGGCCGTCAATAATCCGCTTTCCATTCTTTAGCGCCTTGCGCCGGTGCCGCAACCCATCCGACCACCGGCAGCGGGCCAAGCGGATTGAGCGGGCACCGCAGGGCTTTGGCCCGAACGGCGGCGGTGGGCCAGTTGGCAGCGGGCGGAGCGCCGCTGGCAAACCCGGCCAGCAGGAGCCTAACCACTGACAACTTTACTTATATTTGAAGGCTAAACCCGTCCCCACCCCCGGGCCAGCCGGCCGGCCAACATCTTTTTGCGTCTTCGGCAACGGCCCTTCCCACCCTTCAACCTACCCCCGGCATGAGCACCAAGCTGCGTCTCATTATTCTGAGTTTCCTACAGTTTTTTATCTGGGGCTCGTGGCTGATTACCATCGGGGCGTACTGGTTTCAGACGAAAGAGTGGTCGGGCTCGGAGTTTGGGGCTATTTTCTCGACCATGGGCATTGCGTCCATCTTCATGCCCTCGCTCATGGGCATCGTGGCCGATAAGTACATCAACGCCGAAAAACTCTACGGCGTGCTGCACCTGCTGGGCGCTGTAGTGCTATGCACCGTGCCGCTGGTAACCGACCCCAGCACGTTTTTCTGGGTGATTCTGCTGAACATGATTTTCTACATGCCCACGCTGGCGCTGTCGATTGCCGTGTCGTACTCGGTGCTCAAGCGCGAGGGCCTCGATGTGGTGAAGGACTACCCGCCCATCCGGGTCTGGGGCACCATCGGCTTCATTGTGGCCATGTGGACGGTGAGTCTGCTGGGTTTCGAAAAGTCGGCCAGCCAGTTCTACGTGGCGGCCGGCGCGGCTTTCCTACTAGGCTTCTACTCGTTTACGCTACCTAAATGCCCGCCGCTTTCCAAAAATACGCCGGGCCGCTCGGTGGTCGATGCGCTGGGCCTGAAGTCGTTTGCCCTGCTGCGCGACCCCAAAATGCTCGTCTTCTTCCTGTTCGCGCTGCTGCTGGGCGCGGCCCTGCAGCTCACCAACGCCTACGGCGACACCTTCCTGCACGATTTCGACAAGGTGCCGGCCTTCCAAGACACGCTGGCCGTGAAGTACCCGGCCATCATCATGTCGATTTCTCAGATTTCGGAAACGCTCTTCATCTTGGCCATTCCGTTCTTTTTGCGCCGTTTCGGCATCAAGCAGGTTATGTTTTTCAGCATGGTGGCCTGGGTACTGCGCTTCGGTCTGTTTGCCTTCGGCGACCCGGGCTCGGGCCTCTGGATGATTATCCTCTCGTGCATCGTGTACGGCATGGCCTTCGACTTTTTCAATATCTCCGGCTCGCTGTTCGTCGAAACCCAGACCACGCCTTCCATCCGGGCCAGCGCTCAGGGTTTGTTCATGATGATGACCAACGGTTTTGGCGCGGTGCTGGGCAGCTCCGTTAGCGGCATCGTGATTGAGCGCTACTTCACCGACGCCAACGGCGTGAAGGACTGGCACAACATCTGGCTCTCCTTCGCCGCCTACGCCCTGGTGATTGCCGTGCTGTTCGTCTTCCTCTTCAAGCACAAGCACAACCCCGAGCTGGTCGACGAGCACGTGGAAGACGTGGAGCCGTTGCTGACGATTGAACAAGCATAATTTTCTTAAGCTTTTAGCTGCTAGCTGTCAGCTTCGTTTTGAAGCCAACAACTGCAACTGGTCTGCACAAAAAATCCCGTCTGGCGCATTGCCAGACGGGATTTTTGATGAATTTGAAACGAATTTCGCGGCTACGTCTGCGGCGGCACCCGAAGGCACCCGCGCCGACTACAAAATCCGCGCAATCCGCTAAAATCCGTGATTAGTTGAAGTAGAACTCGCCCTCTAGCTGGGCGTTTTCGTCGGAGTCGGAGCCGTGTACGGCGTTGGCTTCGATGCTCTTGGCGTACTTCTTCCGGATGGTACCGTCTTCGGCGTTGGCCGGGTTGGTAGCGCCAATCAGGGTGCGAAAATCGGCAACCGCGTTGTCCTTTTCGAGGATGGCGGCTACGATAGGGCCCGACGACATGTACTTCACCAGATCCTGGTAGAAGGGGCGCTCCTTGTGTACTTCGTAGAACTGGCCGGCCCGCTCGGGGGTCAGCTGCACTTTCTGAAGCTCCACGATGCGGAACCCAGCAGCCTCAATCATGCCGAGGATACCACCGATGTGGTTGTCCTGCACGGCATCAGGCTTAATCATAGTGAAGGTGCGGTTGGTGGCCATATGGCGGGGTTTAGTAGTTTGAAAGTCAATGCAGATTTGCGGCCGCAAAAGTAACAGTTTTATAGTGAACAGTTTTTTTATAGTGAATAACGAACAATGAGTAGTGAATAGTGAGTCATGTTCACTATCCACTGTTCACTATCCACTGTTCACTATCCACTGTTCACTATCCACTGTTCACTA
>NZ_FNOV01000009.1:0-89129 GCF_900107135.1 Hymenobacter psychrophilus | reverse complement strand
TGTTCACTATCCACTGTTCACTATCCACTGTTCACTATCCACTGTTCACTATCCACTGTTCACTACCTTAGCGCACCTTTTCAGGAGGCGGTTTGTTGGAGAGCGGAATATTTCCGAATTTTGCCGCCTTTGCATTTGGCCTAACCGGCCCACTTTCAGTTACCTGCCCCGTAGGAAATGTCGCAAATTGCTGAGTTAAAGGAACTGCTGGCCCAACCCCGGCAGGTATTCATCACCACCCACCACAAACCCGACGCCGACGCGCTGGGCTCGTCGCTGGGCCTGGCAGGCTACCTGCGCAAGAAGGGCCATCAGGTAACGGTGGTTACGCCCTCCGATTATCCCGATTTTCTGGCCTGGATGCCCGGCAACGACGACGTAGTGGTGTACGACCCGCGCCGCAACGATGCACAGGTGCGCGAACTGGTTGATCAGGCGGAAGTGCTGTTCTGCCTCGACTTCTCGTGTCTGGCGCGCATCAACGAGCTGGGCGAGTACGTGCGGGCCGCCAAGGGTACCAAGGTGCTCATCGACCACCACCAAGAGCCCGAGAGCTTTGCGCAGCTGGATTTTTCCAACTCGCGGGCTGCGGCCGCCTCCGAACTGGTGTTCGAAGTAATCCGCGACCTGGGCGACCAGGACCTGATTGACGCGGGCATCGGCGAGTGCCTGTACGCGGGCATTATGACCGATACGGGCTCGTTCCGCCACCCCAGCACCTCGCGCAACGTGCACCTCATTATTGCCGAACTGCTCAGCGCCGGCATCAATACCTCCGAGGTGCACCGCCGCATCTACGATTCGCACTCGGAGGAGCGGCTGCGCTTTCTGGGCTTCGTACTGAAGGACAAGCTGACGGTGCTGCGCGAGTACAACACGGCCTACATTGCCATTACGGCCGACGAGCTGCGCCAGTACCACTCTAAAACCGGCGACACCGAGGGGCTGGTCAACTTCGCGCTCAGTATTGAGGGCATCGTGTTTGCGGCCATTTTCATCGACCGTTCCCAGGCCGTAAAAATATCCTTCCGCTCGGTGGGGAGCTTCTCGGCCAGCGAGTTCTCGCGCCGCCACTTCAGCGGCGGCGGCCACCACAACGCCGCCGGTGGCATCAGCCACGTGCCGCTGCCCGCCACCCTCGACCGTTTCCTGGCCCTGCTGCCCGACTACCAGGCCCAGCTGCTGGGCGCTACGCTCCCCAGCCCGGCCCCGGTGGCGTAATTCGCCGTAACTTCGTCGCTCTTTCTGCATCTTCACCCCTCTCAAACCCCTTCATGTTTCTTCAACGCAACTTTCTGAGTCTGGCCCTGGTGGCCGGCATCCTGAGCCTGGCCTCCTGCAACAAAAGCGGGGATTTCAGCAAGACGCCTTCGGGGATTGAGTACAAGGTTTTCAAGAGCACCGGCGCCGGTAAATACGATGCCAAGGACGTAAGCAGCGAAGGCGACGCGACCTACAAGGAGCGTATCGGCAAAATAATGGCCCTGCACGTGGAGTACCGCACGGCCAAAGACTCAGTTCTATTCAACTCGCGCAAGCAGCAGATGGGTTTCCCGGTGCGCGTGCCGCTCGACACGGTGCGCAAGGCCCAGCGCGGCGGCCTCGAGGAGGCTATCAGCCTGCTTCAGCCCGGCGACTCGGCCGTATTCCGCTTCAACGTGGATACCATCTTCGCTAAGTCGTTCCGCCAGCCCGTGCCGCCGTTCATGAGCAAGGCCGGCAAAACCATGACCATGTACGTGAAAGTGGACAAGGTGCAGGCCCAGGCCGAAGCCATGGCCGACGTGCAGAAGATGCAGGTGGAGCAGCAGGCCAAAATGGCCGCTCACGCCGAGGATCAGCTTAAGAAAGATGATGTAGCGCTGCAGGCCTACGCCAAAAAGAATAACCTCACGGTTCAGAAAGACGCTTCGGGCGTGTATTACGCCATTACCACAGCTGGCCCCGGCCCCAAGCCTAAGGCGGGCCAGATTGTATCAGTGCTCTATAAGGGCTCGTTGCTGGAAAGCGGTAAAGTGTTCGACTCGTCGGAGAAGGTGGGCAACAAGCCGTTCGACTTTGCTATTGGCCAGGGCCAGGTGATTCCGGGCTGGGATGCGGGCATTGCGCAGTTCCCCAAGGGCTCGAAAGGCGTGCTGTTGGTGCCTTCGTCGCTGGCCTACGGGCAGCGCGGTGCCGGCGCCGACATTCCGGCCGACGCCATCCTGCGTTTCGACGTAGAGCTGGTTGACATCAAGAATGCCCCCGCTCAGCCGGCTGCCGGTGCGCAGATGGATGAGGCCGAAATCCGGCGTCAGATTGAAGCCATGCAGCGCCAGCAGCAGGGCAAATAATAGCGGCCGTATGCTCGTTTAACGTAAACCCCCGGCCCCGCGGTGCAACCCGGCCGGGGGTTTTTGTATCCTGCCCTTAGGGGGCCTCACATCTTTTCTCTTCGCTGATGCTGTTTTCTTCTCTTTGGCAGCTGCTGGATAACGCCACCCAACGGGGTGGTCGCTTTCTGGCGCTGCTGCTGGTGCTGCCGCTGCTGATCGGCTGCCAGTCCGACCCCGTTGACAGCACCGACTACGCCACCCGCGACGAGCAGCTGATTACCGACTACATCAAGGCCAACAACCTGACGGGTTTCGAAAAGAAGTCCTCCGGCCTGTACGTAGCCGTTACGCAGCCCGGCACCGGCGACCCAGCTGTAGCTGGCCAGCTGCTGACGGTGCTTTACACCGGCCTCACCCTGGATGGCCGGATTTTCGACTCGACGGCCAATCGCAACAACGATCCGCTTACCTTTACGGTCGGTCGGGGCCAGGTAATTGCCGGCTGGGATGAGGGTTTTATGGGCCTGCGCCCCGGCAGCAAGGCTACGTTGCTTATCCCTTCGGGCTTGGCCTACGGCGCCCGCGCCACGGGGCCGATTCCGGCCCATGCGGTGCTGCGCTTCGATGTGGAGCTGTTGCAGGCTCAATAATGCCTTTTCTCATTTAAATCTCAGTCCTATGAACTTCCGGCTTTCCTTGCTTCCCGTCTTTCTGATGGCCCTGCTTTTTGCGCTCGGAGCCTGCAAAAAGAGCGAAGACAAGCCCGCCAGCGACTACACAGAACGCGACAAGGGCCTGATTGATGACTACATCAAGGCCAATAACCTAACTGGTTTCACAAACGACTCGGTGGGCGTGTACGTCTCCATTACCAGTCCCGGCACGGGGCCGCTTCCCACCAAAGGTCAAACCATCATCGCCAAGTATGTTGGCAAAACCCTCGATGGTCAGGTTTTCGACCAGACCAAGGCAACGACTATTGGTTTTGCCTTCGTGCTGGGCGCAAACCCGAATCAGGTCATTAAAGGCTGGGAGGATGCTTTCACTCAGCTTAATAAAGGCTCCAAGGCTATTCTGCTCATTACGTCGGCGAAGGCCTACGGGTCTTCCACGAGCGGCACTATCCCACCCAACTCGGTGTTGCGCTTCGATGTAGAGGTAGTTAATATCAAGTAAGCCGGCCGGCCTTATAGGCGGCGGTTACCCTTTTGCTCTATGATGATGAAAAACCTGACTTTACTTCTTTCGTTGCTGCTTGCACTGCTGGTAGGCAGCTCGCTCATAGCCGGCTGCAAGCAGCCGGCGAACCCCTACGAAATCGACCCTAAGCTCATCGAGGCCCAGAAAAAGGCCGATGACGATACGATCCAGACTTACCTGACCCGTCACGCCATTACCACTTACCGGCGCCTCGATTCAGGCATCTATCTGGTGCCCCTCACCGATGGGCCGGCCGCTAATCCGCTGATTAAGGCGGGGCAAAAAGTGACGGTGAATTATGTAGGTAAGTTTATCAACAAGCGCAAAGAAACGCAGGTGTTTGATGCCTCCAGCACCAACCGCACCGACTGCGGCTGCTTCAGCTTCCGCAATGGGAGCGGCGGCGTAATAGCAGGCTGGGACCAGGCCACGCTTCAGATGCGGCAGGGCGACCGGAAACTGGTGCTTATCCCTTCGTATCTGGCGTATAGCTTTAAGGGTTCGGGGCCGATACCGGGTAGCACCCCGCTGCTGTTCGATATGGAAATTCTGAGCGTAGAGTAACGGCTGAACGATGCGGCAGGTGCTGATGTGGGCGATTTTATTACTGCTGGGCGGCTTGCCCTTGGCTGGCCATGCCCAGCGCACCCTTGTTACCGCCACACCAGCGCCCCCCACCGATAGCCTGCTGGCCCGGGCTACTACCACGGCTTCGGGCTTGCGTTATACTTTGCGGCAGCCGGGTAGCGGCCCGTTGCCCAAAGTTGGCAGCCGCGTTACAGTTCATTACACTGGCTTTCTGGCCACCGATGGGCATATTTTTGATACTTCGGTGCAGCAGGGCGGGCCACTGAAGGTGCGGGCCGGCCAGCGGGAGGTTATCCGGGGCTTCGATGAGGCACTGCTGCTGCTACCCCAGGGCAGCCGGGCCCGAGTCTGGATACCAGCCGCACTGGCCTACGGTGCCAAAGGCCGCCTCGACCCCGACGATGATGATGGCCGCCGTTACCTCATCCCACCCAACACCGACCTCATTTTCGAGCTGGAAGTGCTAAAGGTGAAGTGAGGCGATAGGCAGGAGTGCCGAAATCCTGAGTACAACGGTCGTTCTGCTTTGGCAGAATGACCGTTTTTTTGTTTCTTCTTTGCAGGCTTGTTCTGCTCCGTTTACCTTTCCATATTTGCTTTTTTTATGCCTTATTCTGTCCGGGTGCGCGTGTTGGGGTCGGTGAGTGCCTTGCTGCTGGCGGCGGCGGGGCTGGTTTCGTTTCAGGGTAAGCCCGTGCCATTTAACCGGCTGAAATCGGGGTTGGAGTACCGCATCTACCGGCTCGAAAAGGGCCGCTACGTGCTGCGGCCCGCCCTGCCCGCCACCGGCGACCCCACCTATGCCAGCCGCGTGGGCCGCATCCTGAGCCTGCACCTGCAATTCCGGACGGCCAAGGATTCGGTGCTTATGCACTCGCGCCGCCAGAACGAGAACCAGCCCGTGCGTGTGCCGCTCGATACCATCCGACCCAGCCAGGGCGGCAGCGTTGAGCAGGCCTTGGCGCTGCTGCAGCCCGGCGACTCGGGCGTGTTCCGCCTCAACCTCGACACGGTGTTTCGCAAGTCGTTTCAGCAGCCCGTGCCCGGCTTTATCCGGCGGGCCGGCCCTACTATGCTGGTGTTCGCCAAGGCCATAAGCGTGCAGACTCCGGCTGAAGTGGAAGCCCAGATGCGGCAGGAAGAAGCCCGCCAGCAGCAAACGGCCACCCTTAAAGCCGCCGAGCAGGCCCGCCGCGACGAAGCCGTCATTCTGGCCTATGCCAAAGAGCACCAACTCCAGCCCAAAAAAACGCCCCGGGGCGTTTACTACGTGGTTACCCGTCCCGGCAGCGGCGCGCTGGCCCAGCCGGGCCAAACAGTTTCGGTGCTCTACCGGGGTCAGTTGCTCAGCGGAAAAGAGTTTGACGCCTCGGCCAGTCATGGCAACGTACCCATCGAGTTTCCGCTGGGCGCCGGCCGCGTTATTCCGGGTTGGGATGAGGGCGTGGCCCAGCTTTCCAAGGGTGCCAAAGCTACGCTGCTCATCCCTTCAGCCCTGGCCTACGGCCCCCGCAGCCCCGGCGAATCCATCCCCGCCAATAGCGTACTACTCTTCGACGTGGAGCTAGTAGATGTGAAGTAGTGAATAGTGAGAACGTCATTCTGAGCGAAGCGGAGCGTAGTCGAAGAATCTCGCGTGCAATAGTACCCCTGTCGGCAGGAATTACTGTGTCACGCGAGATTCTTCGACTACGCTCCGCTTCGCTCAGAATGACGTTCTCACTATTCACTATTCACTATTCACTGTTCTCTGTTCTCTACAACTCTGCCAGCACCTCCGATAGCACGGCCAGGGAACGGATGTCGCCGAGGCGCTCGACGTGGAGTTGGTAGTAGCGGATGAGCACGCCCAGCAGCTCGCGCCGCACGCGGCCGTTGGGAATAGCGGCAGTGGCCGGGGTCCGGATCAGCTCGTCGAGGTACTGGTCGAACTCGCGGCGTAGGGCCGTGGGGCCGCGGTTGGTGCCGGCCGCGGCATCGGTGGCGAAGGCCACCTGGGTGGTGATTTCCTCGCCCGTTTCGGCGCCGAAACCCAGGTAATGGCTCAGTTGGAGCAGAAACACCAGCGCGAAGTTCTCGAAGCCCGCCGCCTGCCGGTCGAAGGCCAGCACCGAGTCGTGCAGAAACGTGAACATCGGCTCATTCTCCTCCTCTTCCAGCAGCACCCGGCTCACAATTTCCGATAGCAGCAGCGCGATGCTGCTCTTGCGCACATCGTAAGGCAGCGTACGGAAGGGCTCGGCGCAGCGAAACTCCGAGAGCCGGGTGAGGCCGCCGTTGCGCGAGGTGTAGGCCACCAGCTCGAGCATCGTGAGGGGCTGAAACAGGGCAATGCGGCCGGGTGGCTTGGCCTTGCGCACCCCGTTCACGAGGTAGCTTTGCAGGCCCAGCCGCTCGGTGTAGATGCGGGCAATAATGCTGGTTTCGCGGTAGCGAATGTGGCTGAGGACGATACCGCGGGTTTTAATAAGCATAGCTGGATGATTGGTGGTGGAATGGAAAACGTCTGTCATCCTGGCGGAGGAAGGACCTTATCCTATTTGAACTAGTCGTTACTACGTCCGTTCAAACGTGATAAGGCTCTTCCTCCGCCAGGATGACAGACGTTTTCCATATCTGAATCTGACCTACTTACTCACTACGGCAATCTTGCTTACGCAACCGTTCTTGCCGTTGGCATCGGAGGTGAGCACCAGGTACACGCCGGAGCGCACGCGCTGGCCGTTGTAGTCGTTCAGGTTCCAGGTCACGGTGCCACCGTTGGCGCGGGTCTGGTACACGAGCCGGCCCGAAACGTCGGTGATTTTGACGCTGGCGTTATTGGTCAGGCCCGAAATGCCCACCGGTCCGGCGTAATCGGGGCGTATCGGGTTCGGAAACACGCTGGCGCAACTGGGCTTACCCTCGGTTAGCGTGGCGTCGCCGCGGTAGCTGACCACGCCCGCATCGGTCACGGCGAATACTTCGCCGGTTTTATCGTTTACGGCCACATCCACGATGGTGTTGGAGGGCAGCGGGCTGTTGGCGGTGGTGAAGTGCAGCAGCGCCTCACTGGCATCGGCCGTGAACAGCCACAAGCCGTTTTCGGTGGCGAACCACTTGCGGTTGGCCCCGTCGATGGCAATGCCGTTTATCTTGTCTTTGCCCAGCGTTGGGAAGCCCACCTCGTCCACGCCTCCCTTGTCGAGGTAGGGCAGCTGAAATTCGGGGTTCGTCTGCTGGGGGTCGAAGGCGGTGCCGGGGTTGGCAAAAAAGGCCGGGCCCTTCCGGGTGCCCACCCAAATGTCGCCCGCACGGTCCTTCACCACATCATAGATTTCGTTGATATCCTGCACGGTAGTGCTGCCTCCCTCTTCCCGGCGGCCGAAGGCTTGCCGGAAGGAGCGGGTTTCACGGGTTTCGGGGTTATGCACCACCATGCCGCTGCTGCTCTGCCGGTCGCGCGACACCCACGCATTACCCGCGTCGTCGAGGGCAATCCGGTCGAGGCTTTCACTGCCCGCGAAGTAGTCGATAACGCGCCAGCTGCTGGCCACGGGGTCGAACACGAACACGCCCGACTGCCCGGTTAGCTGGTGGCGGTTCACCACCCACACGCGCCCCTCGGCATCGGTCGTAACATCGGTTACACGCACAAAATTGGGGTTTCCGGGGGCACCAATGGAAATACGCAGTGGGTTGGGCTGGTTACTAGTTGCGTTGAAGAGCCGGAACTCACCGGGCATCTTCCACTCCAGCAGGCCGTTGCCGTAACTGCCCACGTACAGCGTGCCGTCGGGGGTGCGGGTGCCGCGGGTCAGATCCAGCGGGTTGGGGTACTGGCTGAGGTCGGGCAGCGTGGCCGACGTAATATTGGTCCATTGCCCCTGCTTGAACTCGTAGAAGCCCCGCCGGAAATTGCGCTGCTCGTAGTTGCTGGCGTAGCCGCCCGTGAATACATCCACGGTATTCGTGCGGGCATCGGCCAGCACGCTGAATGCCTGAACCCCGGCGGGCGCGTTGCTCAGAAACTGCTCGGCCTGCTGGCCATCGGGCGAAATCCGGAGCAGGCCGTTATCGAAATCAGCCACGTAAAAATTACCCTCGCGGGCCCGCAGCGTGGCCCGCGGGTCACGCACCAGGGTGGGGCGCAGGGTTTGGCGCACAGTGCCGGCAGCCACGTTCAGCACCGTTACCTGAGCCCGTTCGGTTATCAGCAGGCCGGCCGGCGAGGGGGTCAGCTGCCGGAACTCGACGCCCACCGGCGAGCCGGCCAGCGGCTGCCAACTGCCCGGCGCGGTGTAGCCATACAGCCGGTCGCCGTTGAGGCCGGCCACCACCCGGCCCTGCTGCACGGCCAGCGTGCGGTAAGGGTCGGCGGCGCGGGCGGGCAGATCGGTAATCCAGGTGCGGTAGTCGAGCGGATTGCCGGCCAGGCTCGTGCGCATCAGCCCGTTCGAGGTAGCCGCGAACAGCGTGCCGTTGGCCACGGCCGTGGCGTACACCCGCACCACCGTGCCGCCGGGCCCGATATTGGTATACGAATCCCGGATTTCGCGCTTGTCGAGGTCGAGCACCACAATGCCGAAGCTGGAAGCCAGATAAGCCCGCCGGCCGGTAATCTGCACCTGATAAACAGCCTTGGTACCGCTGATGTCTTTGCGCAGAACATCGTTGAGGTTACTGATTTTACCGTCCTTAAGGCTTAGCAGGTCGAGGTTGGTGTTCTGATACACCACCAGCAGCTGCTGGCCCACCGAGTCATAGGCCAGCACACTCACGCCCACGTCGCTCAGGCCGTCGCGCCGGGAAAGCAGGCGAGTGGTGCTCAGCTGCTTATCGAAGTAGAAGAAAGCATCCTGAGCGGCCACGTACACCCGGTCGTTGGCTTCGGCCAGGGCCAGGCCGCGGTTGGTGGGCAGGTGCAGTTGCCACTCGCCAAAACCAACCGCCGCCGACTGGGCCCGGGCCGCACCGGCTGGCAGCAGGCCTATAAGCAATAACAGCAGAAAAACCAATAGCCGCGCCGGGCCCGGGCGTAGTATTCGCATCATCGAGGGGGAGTAAAAGCGCAACGGATTGATTGGCAAGATAACGCCCCCGGCCGGGCTTTAGTGCGGGCGGGGGCGCTGGGACATTCCCCAAAACCTATGTACCACCACTTACCGCTTTCCTTTCATGCCTTCCTGGAAGCAAACGCGGCAGCGGGCTTCGTAGGCGTCGGTTTCGCCAAGCAGAATTTTATCTTCGGCGGCCGTAACCCGGAACGAGTAGGAGGCCAGCTCGCCGCAACGCACGCAGATGGCGTGCACTTTGGTTACGAACTCGGCCACGGCCATCAGGGCGGGCATGGGGCCGAAGGGCTGGCCCTGGAAATCCATATCGAGGCCGGCTACAATCACGCGGGTGCCGCCGTTGGCCAGCTGCACGCACACATCCACCAACGACTCATCAAAAAACTGGGCCTCGTCGATGCCTACCACGTCGCAGCTGGTGGCCAGCAGCAGGATTTCCTGGGCCACGGGTACCGGCGTCGAGCGGATGCTGTTCTGGTTGTGCGACACCACATCTTCGGCGTGGTAGCGGGTATCGAGGGCGGGCTTGAAGATTTCCACCCGCTGACGGGCAATTTCGGCCCGCTTGAGCCGCCGGATAAGCTCTTCGGTTTTACCCGAAAACATGGAGCCGCACACAACTTCAATCCAGCCCCGGCGGGCATTGCTGCCGAGGCGCGTACCAACGCGGGGTTCAATAAACACAGGCGGCAAATGAGGGAGTCGGTAAATGAGTAAGCAAAGGTACTATTGTCATTGCTTCGCTCGGTTCACAATGATGGCGGGAGTTGCGCGTTCACCAAATTACTCCGGCATCGAGTACACGATGTGCGGGAGTTGGGTAGCCCGGGGCACACGGACGCTTACCTGGCCGGCGGGCAGGCGGGTCTGGCAGCTCAGGCGCTCATCAGGGCGGAGACGGGCGGCGGCGCGGTAGCCCAACTCGGGGGCAGTAAGTTCACTCAGTAGTTCGGCGCCGGCCACTACCCGCAGCCGGCACGTAACGCACCGGCCCCGTGCCCCGCAGGCATGCTGCCAATCGTGGCCCGCAGCCTGGATGGCGGCCAGCAGCGTGGCCCCGGCAGGCACCGGAATGGCTACGCCGGCCAGATTTTCGACAATCAGAGTGGGCATCTTTCTGTAAATTGCTCGCTGAACCAGGCTTTCGAATGAATACCAAATATAGCCACGCCCAGCGTGAACAATACGGCCGGCTGCTGGCAGCCCGGCTCTGCGACCAACATTTCGGGGCCCGCCCCACGGCCACGCTCGACGGCCCGGCGGTGCTGCGCTTCACGCCCATCCGGCAGGTAAACCTGTTTGTGGTGCAGGCGCTGCTGGGCAAATGGACCGCCGAAATGGCCCAGCTGCGCAGCTCGTACTTCGATTTTGAGGATACCGATGTGCGCCAGGCCCTCACCCAGTTCATGAACGTGCTTTCGCGGCGCATCCGCCTCAGCCGGCCCACCTACGAGCCGCTACTGGCCCAGGCCGTGGCCGACACGCTGGCCGGTGCCCTCAGCCCGGCCGATACGCTGGCCACCAAGCTGCTGCCCGCCGAGGCCGGCCCGCGCACGCCCGAGCAATTACGCGAGGGCCTACGCTACCTCGATACCAGCAGGGCGTTGTTTGAAAGCTTCATCGATGCGCTGCCAGCCGGCCAAGAGCAGCCCCGCGACTACCTTATCAGCCACTTCCGCCAGCACCTGGAAAGCCAGCCGGAGCAGCCCGAGCCCCTAACGGCGCTAGTAGCCCAGTTCAACGAGCTGCTGCCGCTTACCGAGGCCGATTTACGGGAAGCTTCCCCGGCGCCCGTAGCAGCAGTGCCGGTTCAGGCTGCCCCTACTCCTGCCGCGGCCGCGCCTATTTTGCCCCCTGCCCCCGTGCCTGCCCCCGTTCCCGCAGCTGCCATAGAAATGACCCCGGTGGCCCCGGCCGCGCCTGCGACCAGCGTGGCGCCCGCAACCGAAACGGAGGCGGTGGTCCCGCTGCACGCCAAGCTGAAGGCCGAGCGCGCGGGCTCGCCCTCGCTGAGTGAAACCTTGCGCCCCGACCGCGCCGCCACGCTGGCCGACAAAGCGCCGAACGTCGAGTCGTTGCGCGAGGCTATTTCCATCAACCAGCGCTTCAGCTTCATCAACGAGCTGTTTGGGGGCGAGAACATGCGTTACCACGCCGCCATCCAACACCTCGATACGCTGCCCGACGCCGATGCGGCCAAGCGCTACGTAACCGACAACCTGGCCGCCGAACAGCAGTGGGTGCGTAAGGAAGAGCATGTGAACAAGCTGCTCCGGCTGATTGACCGCAAGTTCAGCGCCTGATTTTTAGGAGCCGGGGCCCAGCTTCGGGCGGCTCGTTTCATTCGTTCCGCTCGTTGCCCATGCCCCACCCCACTGTTCCGTTTCTGCGCTGGCCCCACTGGCTGCTGGTGTACCTGCTGGGCCTGGGCCTGGTGGCCGGGCCGGCCTACCCCATGTACCGGCACTACGATTTCTCGCACTCGCTCGACACGCGCAGCTACCTGAGTGTGGCCCGCGGCGAGTTTACGGGCGTGAGCCTGACGCGGCGCTACCGGCCGCTTGTGCCGGCTTTGGCCGCCGCCGTCGCCTGGCCCATCGAGCAGGTATACACCCGCATCTGGCCCGAGCGCCCCGGCTCCGAATGGCCGTTACGACTAGGATTTTACGTGGTAAACTGCCTGCTGCTGGCCGGCACGGGGCTCGTGCTATTCCGCACCTGCCAGCTGTGCGGGGCCTCACCACTGGCGGCAGCACTGGCCCTGGCGGCCGTATTCACGAGCCGCTGGACGGTGTACACGGCCGGCCTGCCCCTCGTGGATAGCCTGTACCTGCTGGTGTTTGCGCTGGCCTTTTACGCCGTGCGGGCCGGCTCGGCCGGGGCAGTAGTGGCCGTATTGCTGCTGGCGCTGCCGGCCAAAGAATCGGGCCTCATGCTGGTGCCTTGGCTACTGTGGTACGGCCGCCACGCACTACGCTGGCCCTGGCAATTGGCCTGGCTGGCGCTGGGCGGGGCCACCTGGCTAGCCCTGCGCCTCTGGATTGACCAACAGGCCGGCACCCCACCGGCGGCCAGCGTGAGCAACGCCCTGGGCCACCTCGAAAACCTGAGCTACTCGTTGCGGCGGCTGTTTTCGGTGAAGGGCGCGGGCGAGATTTTCAGCATTTTCGGCTTCTTCAGTCTGGCGCTGCTGGCGGGTTTGCGCAACCGTGTAGCTCGTCAGGCCTGGCTGCCCGCCGTAGGCTGGTCGGGCGCCTGGCTGCTGGTTATCGTAGCCGCCCACATGCTACTTTCGGGTGATTTGGGCCGCATGGGTTATCTGGCCGCGCCGGTTTTCGCGGTGGCGTTTTCGTTGATAATCAGCCGAAACGCGCTGTTTGATTGGTTGAAACCAGGTCAGGTAACACACACGAGCAGATAAGCCGAATGCCCCTTTGGACTGGTAAAACCCCTGTTTTTGCCTTCTCCTAATACCGCTCCAGATCCTGCTTGCGGGCGGCATCCATGGCCAGCAAAATGAATAGCAGCGTGGTGAACGACCACAGCGAGGAGCCACCGTAGCTGAAGAAGGGCAGCGGGATGCCCACGACTGGGGCCAGACCGATGGTCATGCCGATGTTGATGCAGAAGTGGAAGAAGATGATGCTGGCCACGCAGTACCCGTAGGTGCGGCCGAATACCGATTTCTGCCGCTCGGCCACGTACACAATGCGCCCCAGCAGGGCCATAAAGAGCACAATGGTCGTCATGGTGCCCACCCAGCCCCACTCCTCGCCCACGGTGCAGAAAATAAAGTCGGTGCTCTGCTCGGGCACGAAATCGAACTTGGTTTGGGTGCCCTGCAGAAAGCCCTTGCCGGCCAGTCCACCCGAGCCGATGGCAATTTTCGACTGCGTAACATTCCAGCCCACGCCCAGCGGGTCGGCCGAGGGGTTTATCAGGATTTCGATGCGCTTGCGCTGGTGGTCCTGCAGCACGTTGTTGAAAAAGAAATCCACCCCGAACACCATGCCGATAACCACCGCCCACACGCCTGCACTCAGGGGCAGATGGTGGCGCAGGCTGCGCCAGTTAGCGGCCAGCACCACCGCCAGCAGCACCGTGAAGCCTAGTATCAGCCAGAGCTTGGGCACGAGCAGGGCCAGAATGAGGATGACGGCACCGGCAGCCAGAATCAGGAGGATGAGCGGCGACATGCCCTCGCGGAAGTAAGCCAGCAGGAAGGCGGCAAACACCAGGGCCTGGCCCGTTTCGTTGGCCGCGATGATGAGTACCGGCGGCAGCAGCGTGAGGCCGGCCAGCACCAGCTGGTCGCGGAAGCTTTGCTGACGCAGGTTGATGCTGGCCAGGTAGCGCGAGGCGGCCAGGGCCGTGATGAACTTGGCAAACTCGGCGGGCTGTACCCGCACCGGCCCCAATTCCAGCCACGAGCGCGAGCCAGCAATGGGCCGGGCAATGAAGGGCGTAACTAGCAGCAGCAGAATCATCAGCCCGTACAGGCCGTAGGCCAGCGTATCGTAGGCCTTGGGGTCGATAACGAGCAGTACCACCACCAGCACCAGGGCCGTGCCAATCCAGACGATCTGCTTGAACCAGTTGAAGTCCATGAGCTGGCCGAAGCTCAGCGAGCTGAAGGGGTTGGCCGGCGCGTCGGGCGAGTAGCTGGCCGCATACACGTTCAGCCAGCCCACGCCCACCATCAGCAGGTAGAGCAGGACCGTGACCCAGTCGATGCTGCGGTTGTAGCGGGCGGGAAGCGAGTTCAATTTTGAATTAAGAATTAAAGGTTATTCCTCGAGTTGATAGAGCAGTTTCCAACGTCAGCGGAACGTCATGCTGAGCTTGCCGAAGCATGACGTTCTGATTAACTCTTTAGACAGCTCTATCAGTACTTTCGGCGCTTGATAAACCGGTCGGCGGGGCCGGGCAGCCACTCTTCCCAGCGGTGGCGCCAGGGGGCTACCTGGCCGCGCAGGTATTTTTCCATCACGAGGGCCGCCAGCGGCGCGGCTGAGCTGCCGCCGAAACCGGCGTTTTCGATAAATACCACAATGGCAATTTTGGGGTCCTGGGCCGGGGCGAAGGCGGCGAACGTGGCGTGGTCGTCGCCGTGGGGGTTTTGCACGGTGCCGGTTTTGCCGGCTACCACTATGCCCACATCGGAGAGGCTGGCGTTGTTGCCGGTGCCGCCGTTGCCATCCACCACGCTAACCATGCCCGGAATGATGGCCTCGAAATGCCGGGCCTCTACCCCTACCGTGTGCTTTATCTGGTACTCGGGCAGCGGCCCGCCGCTGCCGATGCCGCGTACGAAATGAGGCGTGTAGTACCAGCCGCGGTTGGCAATGGTAGCCAGCACATTGGCCATTTGCAGGCCCGTAATGCCCATTTCTCCCTGCCCGATGCTCAGCGAATACACCGTGCGGTAGGTCCAGCGGTGGTAGCCGTTGCGTTTGTCGTAGAACTCGGGCGACGGAACCAGGCCTTTTTTCTCGTTGCCCATATCCACGCCCAGCTTTTCGCCCAGTCCGAACTGCATCACCTTGCGCCGCCACTCGCCCAGGCCCAGGCGGGCATCCTCGAAGCGGTTGCTGGAGCGCCCGCGCAGCACGGTGGCCCGCATCACCTGGTAGAAATAAGGGTTGCAGCTGTTTTTGATGGCAAGGCCCACGTTGCTGGGGTACTCGTGGCGGTGGGTGCAGCGCACCAGCTTCCAGTTGCACGCAAACGGCGTGTTGGGCGACACTACGCCCGCCTGCAGCGCCACCAGCTCGTTCACCAGCTTGAAGGTGGAGCCCGGCGGGTAGGTGGCCATCAGTGGGCGGTTGAACAGCGGCTGCTCGGGGTTGTTGAGCAGCTCCATGTAGCGGTTGCCCATGCCCTTGCCCGACAGCATTTCGGGGTCGAACATGGGAGCCGACACGAAGGCCAGAATTTCGCCCGTTTTGGGGTCGAGGGCTACCACCGAGCCGCGCTTGCCGGCCATCAGCTTTTCGGTGTAGCCCTGCAGCTCCGAGTCGAGGCTCAGGTGCAAATCCTGGCCAGCCACGGAAAGCGTGTCGTACTCGCCGTCGCGGAAGGCGCCCTTCTCGATGCCGCGCACGTTTACCATGCGGTACTGCACGCCGCGCCGACCCATCAACTGCTTTTCGTAGAACGACTCTAGGCCCGTGATGCCCAGAAACTCGCCCGGCTGGTACTTGCTGTACTGGGGCCGTTCGAGCAGCTTGGGCGTAATCGAGCCCACGTAGCCCAGGGCGTGGGCCATGGTGTGGGTGTTGTACGAGCGGGCCATGCGGGCCTTCACGCTGAAGCCGGGAAAATCAATTAGGTTGTCCTGGATGGCGGCCAGCTCCTGGGTGCTCAGGTTCTGCACCAGCGGCGAGGCCTTCACGCGGCTGAACTTGCGGGCCTGCTGCAGCCCCTCGCGCACCTCTTCCAGCGGCAGCTGCAGCAGCTGGCTGAAGCGCAGCGTATCGAGCACTTTCACTTCGCGCGGCACCACCATCAGGTCGTACACGGGCGTGTTCTGGACCAGAATCTGGCCCTTGCGGTCGTAAATCAGGCCCCGGTAGGGGGGCTGCACGATGCGCTGGAGCGTGTTGCGGTCGGCGGCCAGCTTGTAGCTGCCGTCCAGCACCTGGATGTAAAAGAGGCGCGTCGCAAAAACCAGCGCGACGGCCAGGAAAATTGCCTGGACGACGTATTTGCGGCCTTCGAGGTATTGCAAGGCAGAAGAATCTGAAAGGAAAAGGTTTCCGCTACGAGCAAGCAGTCGGAAGACAAAGATAACCCCGACCGTGCGGAAAAGGTGCTATGTGGCGAGATGGGGGTTAGAAGGGCTGGTGCGTTGGGGGGCAACGGTTATCATACTGAGCGAAGGCGCAGCCGTAGTCGAAGTATCTCTACTGCAGTGGTAAGCCTGACATTAGGGTAGTCTGGCAACGAAGCGGTAAAGATGCTTCGGCTTCGTTGCACTCCGCTCAGCATGACGTTCTTATTCGCCAGGTTCTCCCTCTATCCTGCCAAAACCCCAACCCCCTACCGCTGCCGGCGCTTGGTGGGGTAGAACACCAGCTGGATGATGAGCAGCGCCAGGGCCGTGTAGAGCGTGCTGAGCACAATTTTGGCCAGCGTGAGGCCCACGAAGCGCATCGAGCCCAGTTCGAGCAGGAAAAAGGCGGTGTGGTGAATGGCCGTGAGCAGCACCAGATACACCACCATCCATTGCCAGCCCATCTGGTGGATGTTGACCGAATCCTGGGTGTCGTAGCCGTCGCGGGGCGTGAGCAGGCGCAGCACCCAGGGCCGCAGGTACATCAGCAGCACGGCCGCAACGGCGTGCACCCCGCCGGTGTCAAACACCAGATCGAGCGAAATGCCCGTGACAAAGCCCAGCACCAGTTGCACCACCAGCGGCGTACCCAGGGGCAGAAACAGCAGAAAGCCCAGGTAAATAAAGCACCAGGCCAGGTTGAACAGCACGAAATCGGTGCCGCTGATCAGCAGCACGTACAGGGCCAGGTAAAATACACCCCGCACTGCCTGCCACAGAACGCTCAAAATTCCTCCGCTCATGGCCGCTTGGTTTCGGGTTTTATGCCGGCGCGCAGCTCCAGCGTGTCGCGCTCGGCCTGGGGCCGGCTGGTGACCAGGTACACGTAGGTGAGGCGCGAAAAATCGGTGGCCAGCCGCACGCGCACCGTCCAGAAGTTCTTGTCGGGCTCCTTCACAAACGAATCGACGGTGCCCACCAGCACGCCCTCCGGATACACGGCATTGAAGCCCGAAGTCACTACCGTATCGCCGCGCACGAGCTTGTTCTGGCGCGGAATATTGTCGAGCAGTACGTGGGTGGGGTCGTCGCCGAGCCAGCGCACGGTGCCAATGGTGCCGTCGCGCTGAATGCGGGCCGACGTGCGGCTTTGCGAGTGCAGCACCGACGTGATGGTGGCGTAGTGCTCGGAAAACACCTTCACCCGCCCCACAATACCTTCGGCCGACACCACGCCCATGCCATCGCGCACCCCATCGGCGCGGCCTACGTTCAGGGTCAGGTAGTTATCTACGAGACGCTGGGTGCTGCTCACCACCCGGGCCGGAATGAGCGGGTAGTCAGGGTCGCGGGTCGAGAGGGCTCGCAGGCCCAGCAGCAGCGAATCGGGGCGGCCCAGGATGGCCAGCCGGGCCCGGGTGGTGCTGTCCTGGCGCACGGGCAGCGAGTCGGCGGTGCGGCCCCCCAGGTCGGGCTGGTAGAACTGCTGGCGCAGCCGGGCATTTTCGCGCATCAGCTCCTGGTTGATGTCGGCCAGCCGGAAATAGTCCTGCACCTGGTTGCGCGAGGCCAGCACCTGCCCCACGTAGGTATTGGCCGAGTTGAAAAACGCGGCCCGCTGGTAGGTGCTGTTGCGCACCAGCAGAAATACGCTCAGCACTTCCAGCACCGCAAATACCAGGAAAGCCCGGTAGCGAAACAGAAAGGCGAACAGATTATTCATTCGGAGGAACTAGGAGTTAGAAGCGGGAAGTTAGAAGCGGACAAATACGCGAAATCAGCCATTGAGTATGTAAAAAGAACGTCATTCAGAACAAGCTGTGCTCTGAATGACGCCCAATTCTAACTCCTGGCTTCTCCCTCCTAGCTTCTTAGGTAAGCAGCACGCCCCGGAAGCCGTGGAGGTTCTTGAGGGCCGCGCCGGTGCCGCGCACTACGGCGCGCAACGGGTCTTCGGCAATGTGGATGGGCAATTTGGTTTTCACGGCCAGGCGCTTGTCGAGGCCGCGCAGCAGGGCGCCGCCGCCGGTCAGATGAATACCGTTTTCGTAGATGTCGGCCGACAGCTCGGGCGGGCTGATTTCGAGGGCCTTGAGGACTGCCTCCTCAATTTTAGCCACCGACTTATCGAGGGCAATGGCAATTTCCGACGACGTCACCTTGATTACTTTCGGGATGCCGGTCATCAGGTCGCGGCCGCGCACCTCGTAGTCGGGGGGCGTTACTTCGAGCTCGGTCAGGGCTGCGCCCACTTCAATTTTGATGCGCTCGGCGCTCCGCTCACCAATCAGCAGGTTGTGCTGGCGGCGCATGTAATCGAGAATATCCTGGTTGAACACGTCGCCGGCCGTTTTGATGCTCTGGTCGCAGACGATGCCCGAAAGAGCAATAACCGCAATTTCGGTGCTGCCGCCCCCAATGTCGATAATCATCGAGCCGATGGGCTGCTCCACATCAATACCAATGCCGATGGCGGCGGCCATGGGCTCCTGAATCATCCAGACTTCCTTGGCCCCGGCGTGCTCGGCCGAGTCGCGCACGGCCCGCTTTTCCACCTCCGTAATGCCCGACGGGATGCAGATAACCATGCGGTGGCTTTGCTGAAACAGCCGCGGCCGGGTCGGAATCATCTTGATGAGCCCCTTAATCATCTCCTCGGCGGCGTGGAAGTCGGCAATTACGCCGTCTTTCAGGGGCCGGATGGTTTTGATATTGTCGTGGGTTTTCTCGTGCATCTGCTGCGCCTGCCGGCCCACGGCAATTACTTTGTTGGTCGTGCGGTCTTTGGCGATGATGCTCGGCTCGTCCACCACGATAACATCGTTATGAATAATGAGCGTGTTGGCCGTGCCCAGGTCGATGGCAATGTCGCTGGTAAAGAAATTATTGAAGAAACCCATCGCGTAACGGCAAGTAAATGAGAACGGACCGCTTGGCCCATCAAAAGAAGGGCAAAAGTACGGAGTAATTCATAGTGAGTAGTGAACAGTGAATAGTGAGCCCGGCTGTCATCCTGACGAAGGAAGGACCTTATCACGCAAGAACAGCCGTTTTAGCGACTCGCTTCTACCGTCAGGATAACAGCCGGGCTCACTATTCACTGTTCACTACTCACTATTCACTAAATCAGTGCTTGAAGTGGCGTACGCCCGTGAGCACCATCGCCATACCCAACTGGTTGCAGGCGGCAATGCTGTCCTGGTCCTTGATGGAGCCGCCGGGCTGCACTACGGCCCGGATGCCGGCCGCACCCGCAATTTCCACGCAGTCGGGGAAGGGGAAGAAGGCGTCGGAGGCCAGTACAGCCCCGTTCAGATCAAACCCAAACGAGGCGGCCTTCTCGATGGCCTGGCGCAGGGCATCCACCCGCGAGGTCTGGCCCACACCCGAGGCCAGCAGCTGGCCGGCGCGGGCCAGCACAATGGTGTTGCTCTTGGTGTGTTTGCAGATTTTGAGGGCGAATTCCAGGGCCGCTACCTCCTCAGGAGTCGGTGCCGAGTCGGTAACGGTTTTAAAGTCGGCCGCACCCTCGATGGCCTGGTCGAAATCCTGCTCGATGGTGCCGTTGAGCAGCGTTTTGATTTGTTTGGCCGGGAACTGCACGGGCTTCTGACGCAGCAGAATGCGGTTTTTCTTGCTCTGCAGCAGCGGCAGTGATTCGGCTTCAAATTCGGGCGCAATCAGCACCTCGAAAAACAGCTTGTTCAGCTCGTCGGCCGTGGCCGCATCTACCGGCCGGTTCACGATGATTACGCCGCCGAAAGCCGATACCGGGTCGCAGCTCAGGGCGTTGAGGTAGGCTTGGTGCAGCGTGTCGGCCTGGGCCACGCCGCAGGCGTTGGTGTGCTTGAGGATGGCGCAGGCCGCCGGGCCCGCCGCGTCGAATTCGCGCATCAGCAGCACGGCCGCGTCCACATCCACCAAGTTGTTGTAGCTGAGCTGCTTGCCGTGGAGCTGGTCGAAGAGTGCACTCAGGTCGCCGTGGAAAGTGCCCGCCTGGTGGGGATTCTCGCCGTAGCGCAGAGGCGTTTCTTCTGAGCTGTTAGCTGTTAGCTGATAGCTGTCAGCTTGTTTCTGACCAGCGCTCTTGCTTTTTACTTTTTCACTTTGACTTGCCGCGAAGTAGCGGCCGATTTCGGTGTCGTAGTGGGCGGTGGCGGCGAAGGCGGCGGCGGCGTAACGCTTACGGTCTTCCAGGTCGGTGGCGCAGTTTTTTTGAGCCAGCAGCTCAGTTACAGCCGCATACTGGTCGCGGCTGCTGACCACGAGCACGTCGCGGTAGTTTTTGGCCGCCGCCCGCAGCAGCGAGATGCCGCCGATGTCAATTTTCTCAATCACATCGGCCTCCGGGGCACCCGAAGCCACGGTTTCCTCAAACGGGTACAGGTCAACGACTACCAGATCGATGGGCGGAATTTCATGCTGGGCGGCCTCGGCTAGGTCGGAGGCTTCGTGGCGGCGGTGCAGAATGCCGCCGAATACTTTGGGGTGCAGGGTTTTCACGCGCCCGCCAAACACGGCCGGAAAGCCGGTCAGGTCTTCCACGGCCGTTACGGCGGCGCCCTGCTCCTCGATGAACTGCTGGGTGCCGCCGGTCGAGTAAATCGTTACGCCGTGCTGGCTCAGCAAATCCACGAGCGGGCCGAGGCGGTCTTTATAGTACACCGAAATAAGGGCGGAACGAATGGGCTGCGACATGGCGGAAGGGGGCTGAATAGGTTGGTGAAATGCTCCGCGAAGGTAGGCACCTTCGCGCGGCCCGTTGTTACCGAATTGTTAAGCTGGCCCAGCCGCGGGCTTGGCAGGCCACTTTCGCAGCTCAACCGTGGCAGCCGAAGCGGGCCACCGTGCGTAGAGGAAATACCTGTTATCCGGTTCTTTTTTTATGCCCGAACTGATTAGCCCACCCGCCTCCATCCCGGCTGCTGCGCCCGCGGCCACCCCGGCCCTAGCGGCCGGCCAAGCCGCTGCCCTCGCCCCGCGCCTGTTCGCGCAGGCCGCCCATTCTGATGTTGAAGGTAGTTTTCCAACCCAGGAATTTGACTGGCTGCGCGAAGCCGGGCTGCTGACGGCCCCGCTGCCCGCTGCACTGGGCGGCAGCAGCCTCAACGAATCAGCCCACACTTACGAGCTGCTCAGCACCCTGCGCCACATTGGGCGGGGCAACCTGGCCGTGGGCCGAGTGTACGAGGGCCATACCAACGCTTTGCAGCTCATCGGACGCTTCGGCCGGCCGGCACAGGTGCAGCACTGGGCCGCCGACGCCCGGGCGGGCCACCTGTTCGGCGTCTGGAACACCGAGGCCCACGACGGGGTGAAGCTGGAGCCGCTGCCCGACGGCCGCTTCCGGCTCAGCGGCAGCAAAACCTTCGGCTCGGGTGCCGGCCACCTCACCCGCCCGCTGCTCACGGCCGCCCTGCCCGATGGCGGCGGCTGGCAGATGCTGGTGCTGCCCGCCGACACCCAGGTACCCGAGTACGACGCCCGGTTCTGGCGGCCGTTAGGCATGCGGGCCTCGGCCAGCTTCCGGGTTGATTTTACGGGGCTCGAAGTGGGGCCCGAGCAGCTACTGGGCGCCCCCGGCGACTATTACCAGCAGCCCTGGTTTAGTGGCGGGGCCATCCGGTTTGCGGCCGTGCAGCTGGGCGGGGCCGAGGCCGTGTTCGACGAAACCCGCCGCTTTCTGCGCGCCCTCAACCGCACCGACGACCCTTATCAGCGTCAGCGCCTGGGCCAGCTGAGCATTCTGGTGGCCAGCGGCCAGCACTGGCTGCATGCCGCCGCCGAGCTGGCCGCCCGCCCCGGCGCCGATGCCGAAACGGTGGTGGCCCACGCCAACCTCGTGCGCTCGGCCATCGAGGACATCTGCCTGCGGGTGCTGCCGCTGGCCGAACGTTGCGTGGGCGCCAGGGGCCTGCTGCGGCCCGAGCCCTTCGAGCGCCTGCACCGCGACCTGACGCATTACCTGCGCCAGCCCGCCCCCGATGCCGCCCTGGCCGATGCCGGCCGCTACGCCCTGGCCCACCCCCGCCCCGCCCACCGTCTCTGGCACGAGTAAGTTTTTGGTGAGCTGTTAGTCACTAGCTATTAGCTGACAGCTTTCGGACCGACCAGTCTGGGTAGTTGTGGATGGTGAAAACTGCATTTTATAGAATTACGCCGAATGAACTTTGATTTCAATGCCCTACCCCTGCAGCCGGTCACCTATGCCGCCACGCTGGGGCCAACCGTGGTAATTGCCCCGCACCCCGACGACGAAAGCCTGGGCTGCGGCGGGCTGCTGGCGCTGCTAGCCCGCGCCCAGGTGCCCGTCTGGTGCGTACTGATGAGCGACGGCACGATGTCGCATCCCAACTCGGCCAGGTTTCCGGCCCCGGCCCGCCAGGCGTTGCGCGAAACCGAGCTGCGCCTGGCGCTGGCCGAGTTGGGTCTGAATCCGGCCAATTTGCTGACGCTACGCCTGCCCGATAGCCAGGTACCCGGCCCCGATGCACCGGCCGGCGCGGCAGCTGTGGCCCGCTTGGTCGAGTTTTTTCAGGAAAAGCAGCCGGCCACCGTGCTGTGCCCCTGGCGGCGTGACCCCCACCCCGACCATCGCGCCAGCAGCCAGCTCGTACGGGCCGCACTGGCGCAAATGCTGCCTTCGCCACGTCTGGTCGAATATCTGGTCTGGGCCTGGGAGCGGGCTGCCCCCGCCGACCTGCCCCAACCCGGCGAGGTAAGCGGTTGGCAGCTCAATATCAGCTCGGTGCTGGCCGAGAAGCAGCGCGCCATTGCTGCCCACGCTTCGCAGTTGCCCGGCTCCTGCATCGACGACGACCCCGCAGGTTTCACGCTGGCGCCCACCATGCTGGAGCACTTTGAGAACCCCATCGAAGTGTACCTGGAGGCCACCGCCTGAGTTATTGAACTACTGAGCTATTGGCTTTTAGCTGTCCGCTTTCGTTCTATCTCGCAGAGCGCTTGCCTTTTTTTGCCTCAATCATCTGCATATCAACTAACTGGATTTATACATGGAGCCGAACCCCAACCAGCCGCACACGCTGCCGCCCGACTATTTCGATAAAGTGTACGAGGCCAACCAGGACCCCTGGGACTTTGCCACCAGCGCCTACGAGCAGGAGAAATACGCCGCCACGCTGGCCGCATTGCCCCGCGAACACTACGCGCGGGCTTTTGAAATCGGCTGCTCACTGGGCATTCTTACGGCCCGGCTGGCCCCACGCTGCGACTACCTGCTGGCCGTTGATGTGGCCGAGGCCGCCCTGCAGCAGGCCCGCCAGCGTTGCGCCGACCTGCCGCAGGTGGAGCTGCAGTTGCTGCGGGTACCCAATGAATTCCCCCCAGGCCAGTTCGACCTGATTCTGGTGTCGGAAGTAGGTTACTACTGGAGCCCGGCCGACTTGGCCCGCGCCGCCGACCAACTGGTGGCGGCACTGCCGGCCGGCGGCCAGCTCGTGCTGGTCCACTGGACGCCCCCCGTGCACGACTACCCACTCACCGGCGACGCCGTGCACGAGTTCTTCCTCGAAAAAGCCACCCCCGATGGGCCCCTACGGCACCTACACGGCCAGCGCTACGAAAAGTACCGCCTCGACGTGCTGGAGCGCCGGTAGCTGGTTAGTGATTAGTGATTAGTGATTAGTGATTAGTGGCGGAACGTTATTCAGAGCATATGGCGCATCAAGACCCATGCTCTGAATGATGTTTCCTCACCAACCACTGATCAGAACCGGTGTCCGTGCCAGCTCAGTGCGTAGCGTGGCAATGCCTAGTGCCAGCGGCACCTGGGGCGTCGGATTGGGCAGCAGCAGCGGGCGGGCCCACTCCCAGCAGGCCCCGAAAGTGGCGTAGCCGGGCAAGGCTGCCAGCACTTCGGCCGGTATTTCTTCCAGCCCTGCCACCTCTTGCTTGCGTGTTTCGCCATGCTGGGCCAGTTGCCACTGCTGCCGCAGCCGGCGGCGCAGGTTCAACTCGTGCACTAGGGTGGCAGGGTCGGGCACCAGTAGTTGCTGCGCGCCCAGGCGGGCCCATTCGCGCAGCTGCCACGAGAGGCCCACGGCCACCCGCCCCTGCTGCCGGCCCGAAGTAAACACGCGCACGGCCGGACTATGGCGCACCCGTAAATCGTGGCGTAGTAAGGCCTGATACAGGGCTTCATCTTCCAGAAACGGCACCACCGGCAGCCCACCCACTTGCCGGTAGGCAGCCACCGTAACGGCCAGGCTGGCCCCAAAATGCTGGTGATGGCGGGGCCAGGGCTCGTGGGGCTGCGGGTCGAGCTGGGTTTCGAGCTGGGCCCGCAGCAGCTGGTAGGCGGCATCCTGGAGCTGGCAGCGGCGCACAGGACAGGCCCGGCTGGTTTCTTCCATCAGAATGCGGCCGGCCACGGCCTCAACGCCCAGCGCCAGCTCCCGGAACGTTGCGGCCAGCCAGTCGGGCGCCACGCGGGTATCGGCATCGGTGCTGATGATGGCGGCGCGGGGCTGGCCGGCCAGCTCCAGCCGCTGGGCGGCCTCATCCATGAGCAGGCGGCGGGCCCGGCCCACATGGGCCTCGGTGGGGGGCAGCGTCAGCTCGGCGACGTGCAGGGCCAGGGCCGGGTGGGTGGCGGCGAAGGCCCGTATGACCGCGGCCGTGCCATCGGTGCAGTTATTGGCCAGCACCAGCACCTCGAAGCAGCCGGGCGGCAGCGGCTCGCCCTGCTCGTTGGTTTGGGCAGCCAGCGCGGCCAGCGTGGCGGGCAGCGCATCCGCTTCATCCTTGGCCGGAATAATGACAGTGGCCCGCAATGTTGGGAAAGGCGGCGGCAAATGGCTCCAGGGCGAAACGGGCAACGCCGCGTTGTTGGGATGGGCCGAATGAAAGCGGTGCGGAGTGGCGTAGTCCATGCGCTGCTTTTTACGAGGCGCACGGTGTACGGTTGACCTCGAAATCAGCAAAAACCCCTACTGATGAGCTTTGAAGCCCGAAAAAGCAAAAGCTGCAGGCCGCAGGCCGCCCGAAAGCACCTGCAGCCTGCAGCTGGTAGCTGGTAGCGAAAAAGAGCTAGAACGCTTCGCCCACGGCGAAGATGATGCCCGAGTTGCCGCCCGAGCCCACGCCGTAGTCGAGGCGGATATTGAGCCGGTCGCGGCGGTTGAAGCGGAAGCGTATTCCTGCTCCACCGGCGTAGCGCATGCGGTCAAAGCTATACTCATCGATGTTAGGCGCAACCTGGCCCACGGCCCCAAACACGGCCCCATCGATGCGCCAGAACAGCTTCTGCCGGATTTCGGCCTGGGCCGTAGTGAACTGCCGGTCGCGGTAGCGGCCTTCGTAAATGCCACGCATCAGGTAGGCATTGTTGTAAAGAGAGCCGCCGAGCGTGGCGCCCATGCCGCCCCACTCGCGGAACGGCACGTCGCCCGTGTGGTACTGGCCCAGAAACTGCAGCGCCAGAATTGTGTTGTTGGAGCCGAACAGCGGGTTGAAGTGGCGCGCGTCCACCATGTAGCGGGTGAAGTTGTAGTCGCTACCCAGGCCCTTGCCGGCAAATAGTACGTGCGCATCTACGAAATTGCCCTGATACGTGGCCAGCACGTTGTCGCGGCTGTCGTAAAGCAGCGCCGGGCCCACGCCCGATGTGGTGTAGCCGCCGCGCTGCTCGGCCGGAATCTCTTCATAGGGACCGGGCGTGCTTTCGTCGTCGCCGTCCTTTAATTTAACCTCGCCCAGGTCGGTGAGGCGGTAGCGCAGGCCCACGAACAGGTTAGGCATCACCTTTACAAGGGCCTTCTCATCAAACACCCACAGTGGGTACTGGATGTTGGAATACACGTCCTCGTTGGTGTCGTTGCCGCGGCCGTAGTACTTAAACGCCAGGTCGAAGTAGCTCAATTCGCCCGAGAAAAAGAACTTCTCTTCCTTGGTAAAAATGGTGTGCGTGAGCTGTACGGTGGTCTGCTTTTTCTGCGAAATCCAGGCAATCAGGCGGGCATTGGATTTACGCACCGTGGTATCGGTGCCGAAGCGCCACACCGGCAAAATGGCCACGCCGCCAGCAAAACCGGTTTCCTGCTGATAAAAAGCAATGGGCACGGGCAGGAAACTCGGCTTATCGGGGTCGGAGGGCGTGAGCCTGATTTTGGTGGTAGTAGCTGGGGCCAGGGCTCGGTTGAGGCCCACCGGCGCGCCCGCAGGCTCAGTAGTGGGTTCGGCCGGGGCTACAATTTCGGGAGCCGCAGGGACCAGCACTGCCGAGGCCAGCAGAGGGGCAACTGAATCGGGAGCAGTTGACTGCGCCAGGGCAGCCGGGGTGGCCAGCGCGCTTAGCGCCAGCAACGGGTAGAAGAAGCGCATACGGTGATGGCCGGGGTAAGAAGAGAAGTGAAAGGAACCAACCCCTGCTGGCAGCGCCGCTACCACGAGCGGCCGCACGAATAGGGCTGTAGCCTCTGCTAACGCAACTGTAGCAGCCGCGGTTGCCGGCATTTTCAGACCAACCCCACCATCGAGAGTACCCCGGCCAGCATAATGGCTTTGCACCAGATGCTGAGCTGAGCGAAGTGCCGCCGCTGGTCGGCGCGGCGCAGGGCAGCGGCCAGTGCCAGCAGCGGAGCCAGCACCAGCACCAGCAGCCACAGGCCCAGCCCGTAGCGGTGGCTCATAAACAGGGCATTGAACACGGCTCCGGCTACCAGCAGCAGCAGGCAGGCCAGAAAAAACCCAGCTACCCACTTGGTGCGCGGCACGCCCCACACCAGCGGCAGCGTGCGGCACTCGTGCTGGGCGTCGCCGCGCATATCCTCCACGTCCTTCACAATTTCGCGCACCAGCGTGAGCAGGAAGGCGGCCAGCGCGTAGCCCCACACCGCCGAGCGGCCGGTGTTCAGCTGCAGCTCGGGCAGCAACACCAGCGCCGCCGTGAGGGTGGCAATGCTCACGTTGCCCACCAGCGCTACCCGTTTAAACCGGGCCGAGTAGCCCCACAGCAGCAGCGCCGAGCCCAAATTGACCAGCCCCAGCAGCGGCGAAAGCAGCCCCCCGATGGCCACGCCCAGCCCCGAAAGCACCAGGTGGGCCAGCATGGCATGGCGCCGGTTGATGCCGTGCCCCACCACCAGCCGCCCGGGCCGGTTGATGGCGTCAATCTTAACGTCGTAGTAATCGTTGATGATGTAGCCGGCCGCCCCGATGCACAGGGCCGCCAGCAGCAGCAACCCGAACCCGGGAGCCAGCACCTGGCGCCAGGGCGCAGCGGGCAGCAGCAGGCAGGCGCGCACCAGCAACAGACACAGGCCCATAATCAGCAGGTTGGGCAGGCGCACCAGCCGGGCCAGCTGCTGCCAGCCGCCGCCACCAGCCCCGGAGCCGGCCCCGCGCGCAGAAATACCGGCGGCAAACGAAGGCGAGCGAGCGAGCATAGACGAGGCCGTAAAGACGATAGGAAATACAAAGATGGACCAGCCGTAGCCAAAGGGCCTGAAAAAGCCTCTCCCGAAACCAGAAGAGGCATTTGCAGCCGACTTGCCGCGCCGCCACGCCCGCTTTGCCGTCCGTCCGGGTACTGCGCTCCGGCTGGCCGGAGGAGAAAGTTGGGCCGGAAGTTACAGTTCTGCGCTGCTAACCAGTGTTTACCAGGTACCCTGGGCCTTCATCACGGCTTCTATCAGTTCGCGCACGGCCCCGTGGCCGCCGGGCAGCTGGGCCACGTAGTTGCTGATGGCCCGCACATCGGCGGCAGCATCGGCGGGGCAGGCGGCCACAGCGCAGCGGCGCATCACCTCCAGGTCGGGCATATCGTCGCCCATGTAGGCAATGTTGGCCGTTTCGAGGTGATAGGTGTTGAGGTAGTTGTTGAAGATTTTCATCTTGTCATCAACCCCCAGATAGATGTCGCGCACATCGAGCGACTCCAGCCGCTTGCGGACGCCCTGCTCTTCGCGGCCCGAAATAACGGCCACCCGGTAGCCCTGCCGCAGGGCATGGCGCACGGCGTACCCGTCGCGGATATGGAAGGTACGGACTTGCTCGCCCGAGTTGAAGGCGAGCAGGGTGCCATCAGTCAGCACCCCGTCCACATCCAGAATGAATACTTTGACTGCTTTTAAATCAACGCTCGACGACATATCATGCATAGCAAATGCGCGCCCCGGCCAGCTTGCCGTGCACTAATAACAGAAAGAACTGACTGGCAGCACACGGCCGGACGGCCTATTGGTTGTCGCGCCACTCGTACACCCACTTGGCCTGAATCTGCTCCAGGTGGCCTTCGTTGGCCTGCTCGCGGGTGCCCTCAAAGTTGGGCAGGCTCAGCACCCAGTCCAGCAGCTCGGTAAACCGAACGCGGTAAATTTTAGGCTCGCCGAATTCGTTGCCGAACTTCTCGTACAGGGCAATGGCAACGTCCTCGTGGTCGCTCCACTGGATCGGGGGCTCGAAATGGTTCATAGGAAGAATATGGTGAATGGGAGAAACGTGGGGAAGGTGAGAACAGTAGCGAGTCGGACCGGGCAGCACATTCTCGCATTTTTCACGTTTCCTCACATGGCTATTTAATGCCCCAGAAAGTGCTGGGGCGGAATGCGCACCACTAGGTCGGAACTGCCCTGCACCACGCACTGGCAGGCCAGGCGCGAGTTGATGCGCGGGTTTTCGGCCCGGTCGATAAAGTCTTCCTCGGCGTCGGAAATTTCGGGCAGGTCGGCCTCGCCCCGCTCAATATAGACGTGGCAGGTGCTGCAGCCGCACACGCCGCCGCAGTTGTGCTGCAGCTGAATATCGTTGTTGAGGGCCACGTCCAGCACCGATTCGCCCTCGGCGGCCACGTGCGTCTGGTCGGGCTGGCCGTCCTGGAAGGTAAAGGTGATATTGATGGCTTTCACGGCGGAAGGCTAGGGGAAACAAGGCAAAAATTAAGGGGCAAAGGTACGGACGCCCCCCCCCGAATCAAAGCCGCGAACCGGACCCATTGTTTGCCGCAGCTGGTAGCAGCCCGGCCGTGGCCTGAATACTGGCTGTGAGCTGCTGATAGAGCTGCTGCCAGCGCGGCTGGGCGGCCAGCGCGGCTTCGTGGCGGGCGAGCGTGGCGGCATCATGGCGCACGGCCGGGCCAGTCTGGGCCACGAAGGGCGGCTGGGCTAGGGCCTTATCCACGGTTTCGCGGATGAGCGGGTGCAGCAACTCCCAGGGCAGCCCGGCGCCCGCCAGCAGCTCGCGCCCAATGCCGAGCAAATGGTTGGGGAAATTACTGACCCACACGGCCGCCACGTGCAGCTGCAGCCGCCGGGCCGAGTCCAGCTCCCGCACATCGGTACTGAGCGCGGCGGCCAGCCGGTGCAGGGTGGCCAGCGCGGCCGCATCAGTGGCCTCCAGGCACAGCGGCACATCCGCCCACGCTATGGCCCGGCCCGGCCCGAAGGTTTGGAGCGGGTAGAACACGCCGCCGCGCAGCTGCTCTTTATAAGGAGCAAACACGGACAGCGGCAGCGCCCCGGCCGTGTGGGCCACCAGGGCCCCGGCCGGAAAGCGGGCCGCGGCCAGCACGTCGGGCACTACCGCATCGGGCAGCGTGAGCAGGTACACGTCGGCGGGGGGCAGCTGGGTCAGGTGGGGGGCAAGGGCCGCCGTAGCCGGTAGCCGGGCCGCCAGCGCCGCCCCCGATTCGGGGTTGCGGCTCCAGAGGCCTACTACCTGGTGGCCGGCAGAAACCAATGCCGGGGCCAGATGAGCAGCTACGCGGCCAGCACCGAGCACCACCACGCGCAAGGATTTCAGATCGGTTATAAGCATGGAAGTAGAACTGACTATTTAGTAGTCTGGATCATATTTTTTTGAAAACTTTACCACTAAATGAAATAAATATTAGCGGTTTATTCGGCATATTGCCGATGCAAACGCTATTTGCCCTCCGGAGCGAATAGCGGCTGGCATTTCAACTCATGTCCTTTATCTCACTTTCTTTTCCGTTTTTTCATGACAAAACTCTACACGAAAGGCCGTTCTACCAAGGCTTGGCGTAAGCTGGCCCTGCTTGGCCTGCTGGGCCTGGCTACCGGAGCCGCCCACGCCCAGAGCCTGAACTATACAGTAGCCAATGCCACGAACGTAGCCGGCACCTACACCGATTTGGGCACCACCGGCACGGCCATTGCCACGGCCAACACCGACGACGCCAACTCGGCGGCTACCCCTATTGGTTTCAGCTTCAGCTTCAATGGCCAGAGCTTTACCAGCTTCGTGCTTAATACCAACGGAGCAATCCGGTTGGGGGCCGTGGCCCCTTCGGCAGCCGACCTGTTTATTACGCAGGACCAGGGCAGCACGTCTACCGATCCGCTGACGAGCACCAACGCGGCCAACACCAACATCCTGATGCCCTTCAACATCGACCTGATTGCCGGCACGGCAGCAGGAGGGGCGGAATATCGGGTAGCCACCACGGGCACGGCTCCGAACCGCGTTTGCACCATTCAGTGGAAGAACGTGAGCGACAAAGCGGGCAGCGGCACCGACATGGCAGCCACTCAGTATGCCAGCTTTAACTTTCAGGTAAAACTCTACGAAACCGCCAACCGGGTAGAATTTGTTTACGGCGCCGCCGTAGCAGGCACGGGAACTCCCGGCGCCCGGTTCCCCAATGTGGGCATTAAAGGTTCGGGCTCATCCGCTGGGCAGACAGTGTTAGGCGCACGGGCTGGCTCAACTGCAGCCTGGAGCACCACCACCTTTATCACGGGCAACTACTCGGCTCTTGGCTACACCCACAACTTCCGGTCTACTACTACGCCCGATCTGGGGCGCACTTACCGCTTCAACCAGGCCCCTCTCATCGCCAACGACGTAGCGGTGCGGTCGGTGTTTACGCTGGGCCAGGTTACCCGCGAGTTCAACTCGCCCCATGTGGTGCAGGCTATTGTTACCAACAACAGCAGCGGCACGCTCACCAACATTCCGGTTACGCTTACCGTGAGCGGCCCCAACACGTTTACCAACGTGCAAACGGTGGCCTCGCTGACCACGGGTCAATCGGCAACGGTTACTTTCGCAGCCTATCCGCTGACCTCGACCGGCACCAACACCCTCCGGGTAACCGTACCGGCCGACGAGGTAAACACCAACAATGCACTGGTGGCCTCGCAGAACGTGAACACCAACCGGCTTTCTTACATCGACCCCAACGTGGCATTTAGCGCCGGTGGAGTGGGCGTGGGCGGTGCCGAGGGTATTCTGGCAGCCAAATTCAGCGTAACCAAGCCTACCACGGTGTACACCGTTAAGCCAACTTTTGCGCCCAGTGGCACGACGCCCAACGTTTCGCCGTACCAGATTGTGCTGCTCGACGCTACGGGTACCGGTGGCACCCCTGGCGCTATTCTGTACACCTCGCCTACCCAAACGCGGCCAGCAGCCGGTGGCACTGTTGCGGTAGCTATTCCGAACATTGCCGTAGGTAGCGACTTCTACGTTGGCGTGAAGGAACTGGATACCAATCCGGGCCTGGCCTCCCAGTTGGAAGATCCGTTGCGGCCAAATACTTTCTACTACAAGACGGCTACCGGTGCCTGGACTTCGGTAAACGCTACCACGCTGCGCACCCGTCTGGCGCTGGAAGCCGGACTCGGTACCCCCGCCGCCTGCGACGTGCCAACGGCCCTGACAGTTGCCAGCCCCTCGCCTACCACGGCTACCGTTACGTTCACTGCCGCTGCCGGTGCCACGGGTTACAGCATCATCTACGGCCCAACCGGCTTCAACCCCAACTCGGCCGGCACTACCGTAACCACCGCCGCCTCGCCTTACACCATCACCGGCCTGGCGGGTCTGACGAGCTATGATGTGTACATCCGCACGAATTGCAGCGCCAGCAGCCAGAGTGATCTGGTGGGCCCGGTAAGAGTAACGACTGCCTGTCAGCCGCCCATTATCAGCACGTTCCCCTACACCGAGAACTTCGATGGGGTAGCCACCGACAATCTACCTTGCGGTGTTACGGTGAGCAACGTCAACGGTGATGATGAGTCCTGGTTCGTTACGGATCAGCGGGGCCCCGCTTCGGCTCCCAACCACATTGCCTACTTCTTCAGCACAACCAACACGACGACTGCCGTTGACGACTGGTTCTACACCCCGGCGCTGTTCATGCGGGCTGGTTCCACTTACCAGCTCACCTTCAAGTACAAGGCGTTGGTATTAGGTACGTTTGAAAAAATGGAGGTAAAGTACGGTACTGCCGCCACCCCGGCTGCTCAAACCAACCTCCTGTGGAGCAACAACAACATCGTTAACACGTCTTACGTAACGACCACTCCTGGTACGGGCGCAGGCCAAGTAATGGCCATCACTCCCACCACCAGCGGCAACGTTTACATCGGTTTCCACGCCAACAGTGATGCCGATCAGTATGCGCTGTTCGTGGATGATATCACGGTAACGTCGGCTGCTGTAACCGGCACTTCGTCGGCCCTACAGAAGGCCATCAACCTCTACCCCAACCCGACGGCCGGTAACCTTACGGTGGCAGTTAGCGGCGCCAATGCCAAAAACGGCCTGCAGGTTGAAGTAACCAACATGCTGGGTCAGCGCGTGCACACGAGCACCGTGCGCGACAACGCAGTAAAGACCATCGACCTCTCGAACCTGGCCAACGGCATGTACACTGTGAAGGTGCGCAACGGCAACGAGTTCATGATGCGTACTATCTCGGTGCAGAAGTAATTCAGTCCCGCGAGTGTACCCGAAAAGGGGCAGCCATCTGGCTGCCCCTTTTTTGTGCGGGGAGGGAGGGCAGCTTGCTCTACGGCGCAGCGAGGTGCAGGCCGCAGGCTGTTCTTTTGCCTGCTATTACATGGTAGCCCTAACGGGGTAACACAACCGGCTGAACGGCTGGGGTCGCTCCGCGGTGGATCCGACGCGCTTCTGCTCCCCACTACTGCCTGCAAGCCATCTTGGTAAAGCTGCCGCAGCTACTGCCTCTACCTGTTGGCGACCTACTGAACAGCCTCTACCCTATGCTCCCATGAAATTCATCCGACCTCCCATGAAATTTATGACACTCCGCAGCGGCTGAACCCAAGCTGCTGGGGCCCGCATTGGCGAGGGAGACCAAGCAAAAGCGCCCCCGACGCACTAGCATCGGGGGCGCTTTTGGTGTGGTTGGTAGTAACCGGGCCTTAGGCTACGGCCTTGGGGCGGGGCATTACCGGGCGGGGGCGGGCACCTGCTTCGGGGGCGGGTACGGCCGGCGCTTCGGTTTCGCGGCGGCGTTTGTAGATGGCCATACCGAAGCCCAGCGCCATGAGCAGCGTACCGCTCCAGAGCAGGTTGATAAAGGGCTTTTCAACGGCTTTCAGAATGATGTAGTCCTTCTGCGTGGTGCTCACGCCGAAAGTAAACTTGCCCTCCTGGGGTTCCACATTCAGGAACGAGAGGCGTAGGCCCAGGTCTTCGGCTTCGTCGGGCACGCGGCCGATGAGGCGGTTGCGCACCACAAACACCGGGTGCATGTGGTACTGCTTTTTCTCGCCTGACACCAGAAAATCGGCCTGAATGGCCAAGTCGCCCTTAGCCAGGCCGAGGCCGGCGGTTTGCTTGGCCGGCTCGACGCCCCGGAATACGGCGAAGTAGTCGTTGAGGAAAATCGTGTCGCCAATGCTGAGCACGTGCTCCTTCACCTCACTCCAGTCTTTTTCCTGGTCGATGGGCGGTACGGCGCTGATGTGGGAGTAGATGTCATGGTCGAGGAACACCTTCACATCGGGCGAAGCCAGCAGGCCGCCCATCTGCTCGTTTACCTGGGCCCGCGGGTACAGCGTAAACTGGCTCTTATTCTCACGGTCCTGATATTCGACGCGGTAGTAGGTGTTTTCGGGCAGAATTTCGAGCGTGTCGCCGGCCTTGTAGTACACCTTGTCGCCGCGCTTGATGTCGGAGCGGGCCAGGGCCTTGTACTCGTCGGCGGTGCGGTAGAGCTGCTGCTTATCCACGTAGCCGGGCACGCCGGGCACATCGAAATACTGGCCGGTGTAGCGCACATCGTACTTGTCCATGCGCGTTACGTCGTTGCGCCACAGCAGTACGTTGTCCTGGTTGGTGGTCTGGTCGAACTCGCGCGAATACAGCAGGCCGGAGGTGTTCTGGCTGATGACGTTGGAGTAGCCCGACGAAGCCAACACGCCCAGCAGCATCAGGGCAATACCGATGTGGGCCACGCCGCCACCCGACAGGCTCACCTTGCGCCGCAACAGCGTGAACACCATGCTCAGGTTGGCCAGCACCCCGAACAGGGCCGTGGTCAGGAGCGCGATGTACGAAAGCTCCATCTTCTTGCCATTGTACTGCACCAGCAGAATAACCAGGGCCCCACCGAGCAGGGAGAGCATAGCGGGCACCGTAAGGGTGCTGCTCAGCGAAGAACGGTCGTTTTTCTGCCACCACATCAGCTGAGCCAGGCCCGAGCAAAAGGCTACACCTACGCCCAGCCAAAGCTGGAACTTGGAGTAATGGGCAATCTGATCGGCGGGCAGGGCCAAGTTGGATTTGATGCCGATGAAGCCCAGGAAGGCATTATACACCGGAATGCTGGTCGTAAACAGCACCTGGAACGCGCCCAGGCACAATACCGTAGCGCCCACAAACACCCACAACTCGGGGTTGTACGTGGTCAGCTCCTTTTCGGAAATCGGTATTTTCTTCCAGCGCGAAACCAGCAGCACGATGCTCAGCACCACGAAGGCCGCCAAGTAAATCATCAGCTGGCCCGACAGACCCAGGTCGGTGAACGAGTGGACGGAGGCGTTGCCCAGCACACCCGAGCGGGTGAGGAAGGTAGCGTAGAGAATGAGCAGGAAGGTGGCAATAACGAGCACGAACGACGTGCGCAGCGCCAATTTGCTGCGCTGCCACAGAATCAGGCCGTGGATGGAAGCCACCAGCACCAGCCATGGGATGTACACCGCGTTTTCGACAGGGTCCCAGTTCCAGTAGCCGCCAAAGTTGAGGGTTTCGTAGGCCCAGTAGGCCCCCATTACAATGCCGACGCCCAGAATCAGGCCGCCCCAGAGACTCCAGCGCAGGGCCGGGCGCGTCCAAGCGCTAAACTCGCCCTTCCAGAGGCCGGCTACGGCGTAGGCAAAAGGCACCAGCGTAAGAGCGAAACCCAGGAACAGCGTGGGTGGATGAATGACCATCCAGTAGTTCTGCAACAGCGCGTTCAGGCCGGTGCCGTCGGTGGGCACAAAGTTGGGGTTGGTCTGCCACACGGGCAGGTCGGGCATGAAGTCGCGCAGCAGGATAAACGGCGAAGAGCCGATTTTGAGGTCGCCCAGCACAATGCCCAGAATCATGGACGTGAGGAAGAGCTGCACGCCGGCGAAAATGGCCATTACCGGGGCCTCCCAGCGCTTGGCCGAGCGCATCAGGATCAGACCCAGGCACACATGCCAGAAGATCCAGAGCAGAAAACTACCCTCCTGCCCTTCCCAGAAGCAGGAAATCATGTAGTAAATGGGCAGGTGGTTGCTGCTGTGGCTCCAGGCGTAGTAGTACTCGTAGCGGTGGCCATGAATAATACCAAACAGGCTCACAATAACCGCCAGCACAGCCACCGAATGCACGATGAAGGCACCACGGCCCAGCTTCATCCAGCCGGCATCGGTGTCGCCCAGCGCCCGGCCCCGGGCAGCCATATAGTAGGAGTACGCCGCCACGGTGGCCGCCACAAACGCCAGAATAACACTTAAGTGCCCGACGTCGCCGATGAGAGTGTTCAGCATGCTTGCTTTATTAGTGCGTAGTGCTTAGTGCTTAGTGCTTAGTGAACAGAGCTTAGCCGTGGACGCTTAGAAAAAACTGCTTTTCCCAAGCACTATCACCTAAGCTCCAAGCACTAATTGATAGATGCGGTAGCGCCCTTCACCTCGTTCTCCACGTACTTGGAGGGGCACTTAAGCAGAATTTTGTCGGCCACGAAGATGTCGTTGCGCATGGCGCCGGTGATGACCACCTGCTCCGACTTGTCGAAATCCTGGGGTTGAGGGTTGAAATACACGACGCGCTGGGCAATCCGGTTGGTATCAACCAACGTGAAGGCGAAGTAGTTAGGATCGAGGGTAGGATTATACTCCAGGCCCATGATGTTCTTCTGGCCGTCGCGGGGCAGGCGGCCTACTACGTGCACCTTGGTCAGGTTGCCGTCGGCGGCCCGCTCACGGGCTTCCTTGAACGAGACGTACACGCTGGCGTCGCCGGCCGTGCTGGTGATAATGGCAATGGCCACGGCAATGATGGCCATGACAAAAATGTGGGCTTTTTTCATGTCGATTAAAACAGGAGGCAACTCCGGTTGGAGTCAGAAGTCAGCTTGGAACAACAATTGGGGCCGCAAAGGTCCGCAAAAACCAGTGAATGAGGGAATGAATGAGTTGGTGAATGGAAGCAGGTTCTGTCATTCTGCAAGGGGCGCAGACTTGAGGCAGAACGATTCACTTATTCACCGAGTCACTATTTCACCGCTCCTCCCCTATTTCCTTCTCCAGCCGACTCAGCTTCCGGTCGAGCGAAATCAGGAACAGCAGCAACCCGGCCAGCACCACGGCAATGACGGCTACTACCACGTAAATTTTGCCGCTCTGGCGCAGGACTTCGGCCATTTCGGGCTGGGCGCCGGGCGCCTGGGCCAGGGCCGGCCACACCGGCAGCAGCAGGGCCAGCAGCAGCAGGACCTTTGGGCCCAGGGCTCCGGGAGCCGGGCTACGCAATTTGCTTTTCATACACTTTCAGTTTGAGCACGGAAATGCGGGTGGCCAACTGGGCCACCCAGAAAGCCAGCAGCGTCCAGCCAATGACGGCCGGATAGAACACCAGACGCATGTCGCTGTCGAGGTCGTACCGGGCGAAGGCCGGGTTGCCGCCCGCGCCGGGGTGCAACGAGTCGGTCAGGCGCGGCAGGATGTAGAACAGCGGCATGGCCACGGCGAAGGCGAAGATGTTGTAGATGGCCGACACCCGGGCCCGCTGCTGCTCATCGGTAAAGGAAGAGCGCAACACCAGATAGGCACCGTAGATGAGCATGGCGATAGCCGCTCCGTTGAGCTTGGGGTCGTTGGTCCACCACGCGCCCCAGGTGAAGCGGGCCCAGATGCTGCCCGTGGCCAGGCCCACGCAACCCATTAGAATGCCCGTGCGGGCCGCCTCGTGGGCCTTAATATCGAGCGCGGGCGTGGGGGTGCGCAGGTAGCGTACCGAGTAGTACACCGAGGCCACCAGAATGGCCGTCATGCCAAACCACATGGGCACGTGGAAGTACAGGTTGCGGATGCTCTCGTTGAGAATGGCCAGCCGCGGCACCGGCATCAGCAGGCCCGCCACCGCCACGTACAGCAGCAACACCACAGTCAGGGCTTTCCACCAGTTTCTTTTCATGAGCTGTTCGCTATTAGCTGTTGGCTGTTAGCTTTTTAGAATCGTTATTTTGTAACAAAGGAGGATATCGAAAGGTCAGCTATACACTAACAGCTGACAGCTAAAAGCTTCTTTTCAGCTTCTCCAAAGGAAGGGAAACAGCAGGTACGACACGGCCCCGACGATGAGGTTAAGGGCCACCAGCGTGAGCAGGGAGTTACGGCTGGCTTCGAATTCGAGGCCGTCGAGGGCGTTTTTGGATACTTTGATGAGCAGCAGCAGCATGGGCACCATTAGCGGGAAGCCCAGCACGGCCATCAGCGTGCTGCTGTTGGTGGCCTTGGCAGCAATGCCCGATACCAGCGTGAGCGTGCCGGCAAAGCCTACCGCGCCCAGCAGCACGTTGCCCACAAACAGCGGCACATTCTGCACCGGGTTGCCCAGCACCAGCGAGTAGAGCGCAAAAGCTACCAGCGCCAGCCCCAGCAGCAGCAGGGCGTTGTAGGCAATTTTAGCCAGAATCACGGCCTGGGGCCGCACCACAGTGTAGTAGTAGAGCATCCGGCCCCGGCTTTCCTGCAGAAAGCCCTTGGCCACCGCATTGATGGCCGAAAACAGCAGCACAATCCAGAACAGCGCATTCCAGGCCGGAGCGGGCAGCTGCCCCCCGCGCAGCGAGAAGCTGAGGTAACAGACGAATACCGTGCTGCTCACGTACAGCAGCATGCCGTTCAGAGCCGCCCGCTGCCGCCATTCCAGCCGGAAGTCCTTCTGCATCAACACCCAGATTTCACTTAGCAGCGCCACGGCAACTCGGCTCGTTGAAAGGACCACAAAGATACAACCCAACCCCCGGACTACCTGCCTTCCGCACCTTATTCCGCCCTAATTGCCCAGCCAGACGCACGAGAGCGGGTTTTCCGATGTGGAAAACCCGCTCTCGTGCGTACTCTTTCGTCTTGCCTGACGCCGCTCTTAAAAGTCGTAACCCAGCGTAGCGTAAATTTTCGGGCCGGTGGTGGTGTACTGCTCGCGGCCCCAGGCTACGTCGCCTTTCACGTAGAAGCCCAGCATAGTGGTGCGGATGCCCGCGCCATAACCATACAGCAGCGGGTTGGTAAAGTTGATGACCGTGGCCGAGAAGCCCCCTTGGGATGGAGTACGCGTGTTGTTGGAATTATTGACACTGAACGGATTAGAACCCGAATACGTGGTCCCCATATCGCCAAAGGCCGTTAGCTGCAGGTTGCGGAAGAAGCCCGACTCGATGGGCCGGCGCGAGAAATACTGCACGATAGGCAGGCGCAGCTCGGAGTTGAAGAGCACGTACTTGCGGCCCACCCGCTTGCTGTAGTCGTAGCCCCGCAGATTGGTTACGAACTGCTGGTAGAACATCTGCGTGGGGTCGAGCTGGGTGGATTCACTCACTTGGTTTCCGTTCTCGGTGATGTAGCGCGAATCAGCAAAGTCAGCATTCAGCCAGTTATCCATACCGCCGAGGCGGAAGAACGGTGAGGTTGATCCGCCCCCCATGTACTGCCCGAAACTGGCCCGGTTGGCCCAGATCAGCTGGCGGTGCAGCTTCTGGTAGTGGCGCAAATCGACGGTAAGCTTGGTGAAACCCGAGTTGTTGCCGCTCAGGTCGCGCAGCTTGTTGATACCGGCTTTCATGCGCGTACCCTGCAGCATGTTGATGCCGGTTATCACCGAGTTGTCGAATACCAATTCGGCCTCGCCACCCAGATAATTCGTGTTTACGTCGAAGTTATTAGACAGGTCGCTGTAGAGCCGGCGGCTTACGTTTACGAAGCGCGGGCCCAGCCGCACGCTCAGGTTATGGGTGAGCGGATAAGCAATGGTGGGGGCAATTTCGTGGCGGCCGTAGCGCAACCGAACATCCGCGTTACCATTGAGGTCAGGAAAATACGCCTGCTTCTGGTAGCGGATACTCCAGTCGTAGCGGTGCTTGAGGTTGGTGTACTCGGCAAAAATGTTGCTCGTACGCAGGTCGGTGAGGGCGAAGATGCCGGCCTGAATCCGGTGATCCTCCATCAGGTCCGACATGTTCACCTGGGCCGAGAAGCCCAGCCCCAGCAGCGGATCGGCCGTGAGCGTCGATACCACATTGTCGATGCTGAACGGGGTGCCGTAGCGGAAGGGTCCGGCCAGCGTGGGCGCCTCAGCAGCGGCGGACTTGGGCAGGGCTACAACCGTAGCAGCCCGCCGCCGGGCAACGGCCGGGGTTTGTGCCCGCGAAGCCGGAATATCTTCATCGAACTCGTAGTTGTTGGGATTCACGCGGCTGTCGGCCGTTTTATCGGCTGCTTTCGGAGCCGGAGCCGGAGCCGCCGGGGCTGCATCGGTGGGAGCAGTGCCCTGAGCGCGGGCCACGGTAGGGCCGGGCCGGTTGGGAGCCACGGCCTTGGCCGGCCGCGAGCGGTCTTCCAGAATTTCCTGGCGAGCCGTTTTAGACAGCTTCAGGTCGGCGGGCAGGGCGTAGCTGGGATACAGGTAGGCGTTGCTGCGCCCATCGGCCATGGCCGTCAGGCCCAGCGTGCCGGTGGTGGCGTTGTAGTCGAAATCCTGCACGCCGGCCAGGAAACTGCTGACGGGCTGGTAGTCGCGGGTGCTGAAGGAGTAGCGGTAAATGCTGCGCACCCCGCTCTCCTCGCTCACAAACAGGATTTCGTCGTTGCTCAGGGCCCGGGGGCGGCTTTCGTTGGAAATCGTGCTTACCAGCACTTCCACCGGCTGCGCGCGGCCGTCGAGGTGGTAGCGGTAGAGGTCGTAGTTGTTCACTACCGAGGCAAAGGAGCCCCGGGCCGTGCCCGCCGAATCGAGCCAGCGGTTGGAGCTGAACACGAGGCTCTGGCCGTCGGGCATAAACACCGGCTCCACGTCGTCGAACACATCGTTGGTGATTTTTTCGGGAGCCCGGCTGCCGGCCCGCAGCAGGTACAGGTCGCTCTGCCCCTGGCGCACCCCGCTAAACACCGCCGATTTGCCATCGGGCGAGTAACTCAGGGCTGTCACCTGCGAGAAGGACGAGAACAGCGAGGTACGCCGGCCAAAACGGGGCAGCAGCCCCTTAAGGCGGGCCGCCAGATTACCCAGGCCGCCGTTGGCCTCGCGCAACTGCAGCACCAGCTGGCCGCGCTGCTCCTCCACTACGGCTACCTGCCCGTTGCCGCGCCAGGCCAGCAGCGGCAGCCGGGTTTCCACCTGCTGATCGGGGGTTTTGTAGCCCCCGCGGTGCAGCACGTCGCGGCCGCGGCCGTTCTGGTTTACCACCAGCACGCGGTAGCGGCCCCGGTCGTTCTGCACGTAGGCCAGCCGCTGGCCGTTGGGGCTGAGCACGGGCTGGCTGTACAGGATGTTGCGGCGGTTGCGGCCGGCCAGGCTGTTCTTATCGTCGAGTTCCTGAAACGGCGTGAGCGGCTGGGCGTTTAGCTGGCGGTAGTAAGCCAGCCAGTCTTTCAGAAACACCTTGTAGGGCACGTTCAGCGAGGAACTGATGCCCACTTCCACGTCGCGGGTGATGCGCGTGAGGTTTAGAATATTCTGGATGCTGGTATAGCCGTAGCGCTCGGCAATGTAGTTCCACACGCTCTGGCCGGCCAGCTCGGGGTTGCGCAGGAAGAACGGGGCCGTACGGTTGCCCTCATGCTCCTGCAACATGGTGCGCATGTAATCGTCCATTTCCACGCTCCAGCCCTGGGCCGCGTAGGCCGAGGCGCCGTCGATAAACCAGCTCGGTAGCTGTAGCAGGTAGCTGCTCTGGATGACCTCCTTAAGCGAGCCGCCGTACATCATATCGTTGAGCAGCACCTCAGTAATGCGGCCGCTCAACTCCTGCTTGAACTGCGTTTGGGTACCCTGGAAGGCAATCTGAACCTTGGTGGAGCGGGCCAGCGCGGTTTCGCCGCCGCTGGTGTATTTCTCGGAGGCCAGGCCCACGTTGCTCTGCCGCAGGTCGCCCACCGAGTTGAAGAGCATAATCGTGGTTTTCGAGTACGGGTAGTACCCAATCAGGCCGGTAATGCGCTGGAGCTCCTTTTCGGCGTACTCAGCCGCGTGACGGGCGTTGGTTTCGCCCCCGGCATAGTAGTATACGGTGAAATTCTGCGTGCTGAACTGCAGCCAGTCGAAGTTTTTGTACTGAATACGGACCCGCCCAAAGGGCTCCTGGGCCGTCTGGGACCAGGCGGCGGGGCCGGTGGCCAGCAGCCCGGCCAGCAGCAGCACCGAACCAGCGGGCCGTGCCAGTCCCGGCCGGAAAAGAAAGGAGACGTGCTTCATATCAAAAACCGAGAGCGGGAAACGGAGTTGGGTAGGGACACTATAAGGCAAAAGAACAAACAGGCACTCAACGCAAGGTTGGCTCTGCATGAGGCTTTGTCCAGTTTCTTCTTTAGAAAAACAAATTAGCTAAATCCGACTACTTCGCAGCCATGCCGGCCGCATATAACGAAAGATACCGCCGGATATTGACTTCGGGCCAGGGCTCGGTGTCATTTTCCAGCCAATCGGCCATTACCTGGGCCAGCCGGGGCGCAAACATCACGCCCTTCGAACCCATACCGTTGAACACGTGCAGCCCCGGACTGTCGGGGTGCGTGCCCAGCAGCGGCTTCCGGTCGCGCACGGCCGGCCGCACCCCGGCCCGCTGGCCCACCACCCGGAAAGGCAGTTTCGTCAGCTCCGACAGGCGCTGGCCGAGTTCCTCGCGGGCCTCGGCCGTAATACCCGCCGCGAAGGGCGGCCAGCGGTAAGTGGCCCCCACCCGTAGCCGCTCATTCCCCAGCGGCACCACGTAGGCGCCCTTGTTGAGGACGGTATCGGCCGGCAGGCCGGGGCACTCCACGGTTAGCACCTCGCCCTGGTTGGGGGTAAGGGGCAGCCAGCTGAAATACGGGTTTTGGATGGTAGCCGCGCCTTCGCAACTGATAACGTGCCGGGCCTGCACCCGACCCGCGTAGCAAAAGCCGCCGGCTGGGTCGGCAACAAGCGCGGCCCAGTCAAAAGTTTCGTGGCGCAGCCAGCCCGCGGCCAGCCCTTCGGCGGTGAGGGCCAGCAGCAGTTCCTCGACTAGCACAAAGCCGCCGCGCTGCACCAGCAGGCCACCAAACTGCGGACTTACGCCCGGCAGCGGCGGCAATTCACCAGCCGAAATATCCTCCACAAAATCCAGCCAGGGCCGGTCGGCGCTGCGGGCCAGTAGCGCGTTCTGCTCCTGCACCGACGAGAAGAACTTGGCAATGGGCAGCGCCTGAAAAAACGACCGCCCCAGCCGCTGCTCCTGGGCGTGGTAGAATTCGGCGGCGGCCGTCAGCAACTCATCGGCCCGCCAGGCCAGCGCGAACCGCTTGCCAGCCACCGGGTTCATCAGGCCGGCCGCCACCCGCGAGGCCGAATCGGGCTGGAGCGTATCGAGCACGAGCACCTTACGGCCCCGCCCGCGCAGTTCGGCCGCCAGCGTGGCCCCGGCAATGCCGTAGCCGATAATCAGGTAGTCAACGTGTAGCATCAGGGGGCAAGGTAGGGTAGGAGAAATTGAGTTGGCGTAATGTTGGGGCGGGGCTGCGCTGCACTGCCCTGCGGTTGCCCCGCCCGCCGGTACATGGCCTGGGGCCGAATCTTTGAACGGCTCGGGGTAGAATCGTTCATGCGGCGGGCGGGGCAACCGCAGGACAGCACAGCGAAGCCCCGCCCCTACGTCGTTCTGTAAACCTCAGCAACTCAAAATCCACTTATCTTGCCCTTTCAAACCTATTATTCCCTGCCATGACCGTTGCCGGCTTCACTTTCAATCCGTTTGCCGAAAACACCTACTTGCTCTCCGACGAAACCGGCGAGGCTGTTATCGTGGACCCCGGCTGCTACGAGCCGGCCGAGCAGCAGGCGCTGCGCCAGTACATTGAGGACCATAACCTGCGGGTAGTGCTGCTGGTGAACACCCACGCCCACATCGACCACGTGCTGGGCAACCAGTTCGTAATCGATACTTATAAGGTGCCCTACCTGCTGCACGAGGCCGATTTGGCTACCCTGCGGGCCGTGCCGAGCTACGCATCCAACTACGGTTTTCCGCGCTACCAGCCCGCCGAGCCCACCGGCCAGCTGCGGGCCGACGAAACGGTGCGCTTTGGTAATACCGAGCTGGAAGTACGCTTTGTGCCCGGCCACGCCCCCGGCCACGTAGTGTTCTACCACCAACCCACCGTCACGGTTATCGGCGGCGATGTGCTGTTTCAGCACAGTATCGGCCGCACCGATTTGCCCGGCGGCGACCACGCCACGCTCATTGCCAGCATCAAAGCCCAGTTGCTGCCCCTGCCTGATGATACGGTAGTGTACCCCGGCCACGGCCCCGCCACCACCATCGGAGAGGAGCGCCGCAACAATCCGTTTCTACACTAGAATATCGATTTACTGTCATTCTTCGCTCCACTCCGGATGACAAACTGATCCAACCTCAAGCCTCTAAGACCCTAGAACGCTAGTGAAAAAATCCATTCCCAACGCCGTTACCTGCCTGAACCTGTTTGCGGGCTGCCTGGCGCTACGTTTCATTTTTGCCGATAACCTCGTGCTGGCGGCCTACTTCGTGGCCCTGGCAGCGCTGTTCGACTTCTTCGATGGGCTGCTGGCCCGGGCCCTGAACGTGTCGTCGCCGATTGGCAAGGACCTGGATTCGCTGGCCGATATGGTGTCGTTTGGGGTGGTGCCGGGCGCGTTTCTGTTCGCGCTGCTGAGCCGGGCCGGGGCCGACCTGCCCGACTGGCTACCTTATGCGGGCTTTATCGTGACGGTGTTTTCGGCCCTGCGGCTGGCCAAGTTCAACAACGACACCCGCCAGTCCGATTCGTTTATCGGCCTGCCAACGCCGGCCTGCACGCTGGTAGTGGCCTCGCTGCCGCTCATTTTGGCCAACGACCACTTCGCCCTCGCCCCTTTCATCCTCAGCCCCAGGCTGCTGCTGGGGCTAACGGTACTGCTGTCGGGGCTGCTGGTGGCCGAACTGCCGCTGTTTGCCCTCAAGTTCAAGACGCTACGCTGGCAGGACAACAAACTGCGGTTCGTATTTTTAGTGCTGGGTGTCGCATTGCTGATTGGCCTGCGGGAGGTGGCCGTGCCGCTCATCGTGCTGCTCTACGTATTGCTGTCGGTGCTCAGCCCGGCCAAGGAAACTGCCGCGGCGGCCTGAGCCGGGGTGGGGCAATCCGGGTTGGGGGGCAGCCTCGTTTAGCAAACCAGACCATTCGCTTTCTTCTTCCGGCCTCGGGCGCAATATTTCGCGGCCGGCGCTGTTATCTTTTGGGCTGAACTGTATTGCCAGCCACCCTGTTGGCGCTCGTAGTTCATTCTCTTGGCTTTTTTGCGTTGTGCGTATGCGTTACTCTACGTTCTGGCTGCTGACTACACTCTTGTTACTGGGAGTTTCGGCTCCGCGGGCCCAGGCCCAGAAGGGCGAGCAGACCTACCAGGGGCGCATTACCTGGACGGGCACCGTACCCGTGGGTCTGAAGGGGCAGAAACGACTGGTGCCCGCGTTTCGGGGTGCGGCCTTCGGGCCCGAGGAGCAGGTTGGAACGCTGCTGGTGCGGCTGCCCGGCACCGTGGCCGCGGGCCAACTGGTCGAAACCCAGTACGAGCCGCTACTGCCCGCCCAGGCCGGCCAACTCGATCTGGCGGCCCTGCCGCCTTCGCCGCTGGTGCAGCTGGTACCCGGCACCGAAGCCCGCCAGCCGGTTACGCTGCTGCGCCTGCAGCCCCTGCGCCGCAACCCCCAAACCGGCCAAGCCGAGCGCCTCGTGCGCTTCGCTTATACCTATAGCAGTGCCAGCAACCGGCCCGGCGCCACCCGTACCTACGCCCGCACCTCGGTACTGAGCCAGGGCGAGTGGTTTAAGATTGGGGTGCCCACCAGCGGCATTTTCAAGCTCGATAAGGCTACGCTCAAAAGCTTCGGGCTGGAGAATTTCGACCCCACCCGGCTGCGGCTGTTTGGTAATGCCATGGGCACGTTGCCCCAACCCAACAGCGCCTACCGCCCCGACGACCTGGTGGAAAACGACATTCAGTTCGTGGGCAATACCAACGCCACCTTCGACAACGACGAGTACTTCCTGTTTTATGCCCGCGGCCCGCACACCTGGAGCCGCGAGGGGTTCAGCACCCGTTTCCGCCACCAGCTCAACCCCTACACCGACACGGCCTACTACTTCCTGACGGTGGGCCCCACCGCCGGCCGGCGCGTAGCCCCGGCCCCGGCCGTGAGTGGCACGCCCGGCGCCCGCATCAGTACCTTCAACGACCGGCAGTTCTACGAGCGCGACCTGCTCAACCTCAAAAAAACGGGCCGGACCTGGGTGGGCGAGGCATTTTCGGGCCGCCCTGAACAGACCTTCACGCTTCCCGTGACCGACCTGGTGCCGGGCTCAACGGCCCTGATTACCTCGGCCGTGGTAGCTGCCTCGACGGCGGCTACGGTGTTTCAGCCCAGCGTGAACGGGCAGGCGCTGGCCGCTCAGGTAGTACCGGGCTTCAGCTGCAGCGGCGGTAGCTACTGCTACCCCGAGGCAGCCAATACCAACCGCAGCGTGCTGCCTTATCAGGTACCGGCCACCTCCCCTACCGAACTCAAAATAACGCTCAGCTACAGCAGCGGCTCCGACCCTGGCGCGCAGGGCTACCTCGATTACCTGGAAGTAAATGCCCGCCGCCAGCTGCGCCTGAACGGGGGCCAGCTGCAATTCCGCAGCCTGGACAACCTGCTGCCCGGCGCCATCAGCCAGTTTGACGTGGCCAACGCGGCCGCCGCCACCATCTGGGACGTGAGCAACCCGCGCCGGCCGGCTGCCGTGGCCGCCGCCAACGGCACCTTTCTGGCCCGCACCGATACCGTGCGCGAGTTCGTGGCCTTTACGGGAGCCGAATTTCCGGCTCCCCGCGGTTTCGGCAAAGTAGCCAGCCAGAACCTGCACGCCCTCAACCTCGACGGCCGGCTGGAGCTGCTGATTGTAGCCCACCCACGCTTTTTGCGGGAGGCCAACAAGCTGGCCGCTCACCGCAGCAGCCACGATGGCCTGAACGTGCAGGTGGTAAACGTGCGGCAGATTTACAACGAGTTCGGCTCCGGCGGCCAGGACGTAACGGCCATTCGTGACCTGATGAAGATGGTGTATGACCGCAACACCAGCGGCCGCCGCCAGTACCTGCTGCTGTTCGGAGACGCCTCCTACGACTACAAGGCTGGCCCTACCAATGACCCCACCAAGCTCCCCGACTGGTGGAGCAGCCGTCAGCCAGCCAACGCCAATCAAACCAATCAGAATTTCGTACCAGTGTACGAATCGGAAGAGAGCTTCGACCTAGTGATGGGCAACCGTCCTAACGGCCAGGGCCTTACCTATTCGTCCGACGACTACTACGGCCTGCTCGACGATTCGGAAGGGGCTTGGCTACCGGGATCCAGCAACGAACTGCTCGACGTAGCCGTGGGCCGTCTGCCGGTCAGCACCGATGAGCAGGCGGCACGTGTTACCCAGAAACTGATCGACTACGACAGCCCCGTGGGCTACGGCAAGTGGCGTAACCGCCTCACGTTCGTCGCCGACGACGGCGACAACAACCTGTTCGTATACTACAGCGAGCAGCTGGCCAACCCGCTCGATACGCTGGCTGCCTCCCGCGGCTACAACACCTATAAGCTGTACCTCGACCTTTTCCCGCAGGTGTCGCTGGCCGCTGGCGAACGGTCGCCGGTTGCCGAAAAGGCCATTGATGAGGCGTTCGAGCAGGGCTCACTGCTAATTAACTACATCGGCCACGGTGGACCCAAGACCCTGGCTCAGGAGCAGATTGTGACTAATGCCTCCATTCTCAGGCTGAAGAACGCGACCCGGCCCACCTTCATGTTCACCGGCACCTGCGACTTCAGCACCTACGACGACCCCAGCCTTACTTCGGCCGGCGAGCAGGCCCTGATTGATGTGCAGGGCGGAGCCATCGGCCTGCTTACCACCACCCGCGTGGTGTATGCCGACCGCAACCAGGCCCTGGCAGTCGAGTTTTTCAAGGACTTCTTCCAGCGCCGGCCCGATGGCACCATGCCCCGCATCGGGGATGTCTGCCAGACGGCCAAAAACATTGCCGTCATCGGCGACAACAACCGCAACTACGCCCTGCTCGGCGACCCCTCGATGCGCCTGGCCTACCCCGAGCAAACGGTAGCCCTGACCGAAATCGACGGCAAGCCGGTAACCGCTTCGATGCCCGACACGCTTAAAGCCCTGCAGCAGGTAACACTGAAGGGCGAAGTAAGAAACAACGGGCAGCTGAACACGGCTTTTGCGGGTACGGCCAACGTGCAGGTATTCGAGAAGAAATCTACCGTGAGCACCCTCGGCAACGAAGTCCAACCAGACGGCTCGGACAAGCCCCAGGCGATACAGCTACGCGAGAACATCCTCTACGATGGCCCGGCCAGCGTGCAGGGCGGCAGGTTCAGCCTGCAGTTCGTAGTACCCAAAGACATCAACTACAGCGTGGGCCTGGGCAAAATCAGCCTGTATGCCGCCGACCCCACCACCCGCACCGACGCTCAGGGCCAGCGCTTGGTGCCCATCGGCGACGTGGCCCCACTCACGGCCCGCGACACGATTGCGCCCCGCATCCGCCTGTTCATGGACAACGAGCAATTTGTGTCGGGCGGCCTGACGGGCATGAGCCCCACGCTGCTGGCCGTGCTGCGCGACGCCAGCGGCATTAACACGGCCGGCACCGGCATCGGCCACGACCTCACGCTCACGCTCGATGGCGACGCCAGCAAGGTGCTGGTGCTCAACTCGTCGTACACGGCTAAAACCGATAGTTTCCAGGTGGGCCGGGTGCAATACCAGCTCAAAGACCTTACGCCCGGCCCCCACGAGCTGCGCCTCAAGGCCTGGGACACCTGGAACAACTCGGCCGAACAGCGCCTGGAGTTCATTGCCGCCTCTACCGATAAGCTCGCGCTTCAGCACGTGCTTAATTACCCCAACCCGTTTGCCCAAAGCACCACCTTCCACTTCGACCACAACCGCAGCGGCCAGGACCTCGATATTCAGGTGCAGATTTTCACGGTCGCCGGGCGGCTGGTACGCACGTTGCAGGGTACGGCGCTGGGCAGTGGCTCGCACGTGGCCGCCCTCAGTTGGGACGGGCGCGATGAGTACCAGGACCAGCTGGCCCGCGGCGTGTACGTGTACCGCGTAACGGTGCGCACCCGCTCGGCCAGCGACACAGGAACTTCCACAGCCTCCAAATACGAAAAGCTGGTGCTGCTCAATTAACTTGCCTTCCCGGTTTTTCTCTACTTTTTCGACTCCGCTTTTCACCCACCCCTATGCCCCTGACCAATTTGTCCCTGCGTTCGGTATTGTTGCCCGGGCTGCTGAGCCTGGCTGCCGCCACTGCGCACGCCCAAGAGCAGCATACCATCACCACGGCCGTGCCCATCCTCACCATCAGCCCCGATTCGCGCTCCTCGGCGCTGGGCGAGGCGGGTGTGGCCATCAGCCCCGATGCCAACGCCGGTTTTTACAACCCCGGTAAGCTCGGCTTTGTACGCTATCAGCATAGTGCTTCGCTCTCCTACACGCCGTGGCTGGCCAGCATTACCAACGATATGGGCCTGGGGTATCTGAGTGGCACCACCAAACTCAGCGACCGAAGCACGCTGTCGGCTAACCTAATGTATTTCGACCTGGGCCAGATCAACTACCGCGACGACCTGGGTAATTCCAAGGGTGATTTCAACCCCAAGGAATACTCCCTGACGGTAGGCTACGGCCAGAAGCTGAGCGACAATTTCGGCGTGGGCCTGAACGTGCGCTACATTCGCTCCAACCTTATCGGCGGTAACAGCGGCATCGACTCCAACCCCGCCAACGCCGTAGCCGTCGATTTAGGCGCGTACTACACTACCGACCTCACCATCGGGCCCGGCGAATACAACCTGTCCTTCGGAGGTGCGGTTTCCAACATCGGCAACAAAATAACCTACACCGACCCCAACAATGCCGATTTCCTGCCTACCAACCTGAAGCTGGGCACGGCCATTACCAAGGAGCTTGACCCCTACAACAAGCTCACATTTACGTTTGATGCCAACAAGCTGCTGGTACCATCGCCCTACTACGAAGAAGGCGCGGCCCCCAACAGCGCGGCGGTAGAGGCCGAAAACCGCAAGCGCCGCGACTACGGCATCGTGAAGGGCATCACCAGCTCGTTCAGCGACGCGCCGGGCGGCTTCAGCGAGGAGCTCAAGGAAATCAACCTTTCAGCTGGCCTCGAATACACCTACAACGACCTGCTGATGGTGCGGGCCGGTTACTTTTACGAAAACCCTACCAAGGGCGACCGGCAGTACCTGAGCTTTGGTGCCGGCGTGCGCTACCAGGTTTTTGGGGTTGATGGCACCTACCTGGTGCCCAACTCGAAGGCCAACCCGCTGTCGCAAACATTGCGGGTGTCGTTACACTTTAACTTCAATGAACTAAGCGAAGCCTTCGGCCCATCCGATAGCCCGGTTAACTAGTTCTGCTATTTCTTTGTAAAGCTGTTATTCCGAGCGAAGCAGGAAATCCGGCGGAACGCCATCGAACGATTTTGTTCGGCGTTTCACCCCGAATTTCCTGCTTCGCTCGGAATGACAGCTTTATAGTCTCCCTAACCTCTTCGATTTGATGCTCGACCGGACTGTCGCTCCTCCTGTTCAGCCGCTGGCACGCGTAACGCTGCCCGCAGCAGACGTATTCCCGCTCCCCAACGGAGCCCGCCTGCACGTGATGCGCAACGATGCCCAACCCGTCATACGTCTGCAGGTCGTCTTTAAGGCCGGCAAATGGTATGATCCTTCGGCTGGCGTATCGCTGCTGGCCGCTCGTCTGCTGCTCGATGGCACCCATACACGCTCGGCCCGCCAGATTGCCGATGAAGTTGCCTTCTTCGGCGCTTCGCTGGATTGTGAGCAGGGTTTCGACCGGGCTACGCTTACGCTTTACTGCCTCAGCCGCCATCTGCCGCAGCTGCTGCCACTGGTAGAGGATGTACTAACGGCACCTAGCTTTCCGGAGACAGAGTTGGCCTTATTGAAAACGCGCACCATCCAGAACGTGCGGGTAGAGCGGCAGAAAACCAGCTACCTGGCCTCCGAAAGCTTCTCGCGCCACCTCTTCGGCCCAGGCTACCCCTACGGCGTCACGTTCGATGAAGCCATTTTTCAGGACATCACTTCCGAACAGGTCCGCCAGTTCTATCAGCAGCACTACAACTTTGCCGAGGCGGAGATATTCCTATGCGGCGACGCCACCGATGAGCATGTGACGCTGGTAACTGAGTTGCTGGGCACTCCGGCCGGAGGCCCCACCGTGGCAGTTGCCACTTCGCCCGCTCCTGCCGTTCTGGCCCCGAGCGATTACGTAACGGTAGACGGAAGCCTGCAGGCCTCCCTACGCATCGGCCGCCTCTGGCCCGCCCTTGAGCATCCGCAGACCCACGCGCTGCAGGTGCTGGTGAAAGTACTGGGTGGGTATTTTGGCTCACGGCTAATGAAGAACATCCGCGAGGACAAGGGCTTTACGTACGGCATTTATTCCAGCGTACAGCCGCGCGAGCACGCCACGAGCTTTGTAATCGGCTCTGATGTTAATGCCGCCAACTCCGCCGCTGCTATCGAGCAAGTCCAACTTGAACTCCGTCGGCTTCAGGAAGAACCGATACCGCTGACCGAGCTGCAAACAGTGAAGAACTACATGAGCGGCAAGTTTGCGAACGAACTCAGCACCGTTTTCGAACAGTGCGACAAATACAAGAACCTGGTATTTTACAATCTACCAACCAGCTACTACTCAGACTTCGTAGCGCAGGTACAGGCCACCGATGCAGTTACGCTGCAGGAATTAGCGCAAGAATACCTCTCTCCTGATGACATGCTAGAAGTAGTATCAGGCCCGAAGCAGTAGCCTTGAGGTGAGCTAATTAATCTGGCCAGAACAGGGTGGTATCTTTCCATCGGTATAAAAGACCCGGCAAAACCTGCCAAGCGCCGCAGTTCGGCTGCCGCGGTTCCGGGCCGGAGCTTACCGATAAATCAGCACCTGAGCGGCTTGGAGGCAGTGCAGGCTATGCATGGCGTTGGCGGGGAAGATTACGTAGTCGCCGGCCACGTAGTGGCGAAGCTGGTCGGCCACAGTGATGTCGAGCTTCCCGCTGAGCACGACCACGAAAACATCGTGGGGGGCATGGTGGGGGGCCATGCCCTGGCCAGCGCCAAACTGCTTATAAATGATGTTGTGTCCCTCCCGACGGAGGAGCACGTGGGTGGCGGCGTCGGTGGGGGAAGGGTGGGCGTGCGCGCCCGCCAGCAGGCTGCCGGAAGTAGCTTCCATGAGGAAAGAAATTGGTTAAAGAATAGAAAGTGGGTTGTTGATACTCCGCAGGCGGGTTTCGAAAACGTGGGTAGTGCTGCCGGCGCGCAGCCACAGCCTCTGAACCACCAGCACGGCGGCCAGCAAACCTAGCGGCAGGGCTAGGTTCGTTGGCACCTTCAGGCGGAAGGCGGCCACGACGGCCAGCATCGCCAGCCCGATTTCAACCTTATTAAGGGTCTGAAACATCAGCCGGCCGATGCCCAGCCCCAGCGGAATGGTAATGCCCGGCGCGGTGAACTGCAGCGGCGCTTCCAGAAAGGAAATGCCCGCCACCAGCCCGGCCCAGAACAACAGCGCCGCCACCAGTAAAAACGACCAGGAATGACGAGAGAACATGGAGGTAGGAGGAAATAATGTGGGGGCGGGGCTTGTCCCCGCCCGCCGTTGAACGATGACGCCTAGTTCCGTACTCACGGCGGGCGGGGACAAGCCCCGCCCCTACACCGTCCAACCAAACAAAGGTGCCAGCCGGGCGCTACGGGTGCGCTGACGCAAATCAAGCCCCGGTATGAGGTTGGTCATTGAGCGGAGGCCAGGGGAGGACGAGCTTTGTAGTTATTGCCCTTGCCCGAAGCCATGCCTGCCGTTCTCGAAGAAGCTACCGCCACTGAAGTTGCCTGCGCCCACTGCGGCGACGCCTGTCCACCCGAGCCGTTGGCGCTTGCCGGGCTGCCCTTCTGCTGCGCCGGCTGCCGCACGGTGTACGAGTTGCTGGCGGCCAACAATCTCTGCACTTACTACAACCTCGACGAGCGCCCCGGCCTCAAAATAAAGGAGGTGGAGCTGCCCGGCCGCTTCGACTACCTCGACTCCGAAACCGTCCAGGCCCAATTGCTGAGCTTCCGCTCGGAGCAGCGCGCCCGTATTACCCTGAGCGTGCCCCAGATGCACTGCACCTCCTGCATCTGGCTGCTGGAGCACCTACCCAGGCTCAATCCCGGCATTGCGGAGGCACGGGTGCAGTTTCTGCGCAAGGAAATCACCATTACCTACCTGACGGCCAGCACCGGGCTCAAGGAAGTGGTGGCCCTGCTGGCCTCGGTGGGCTACGAGCCCCAGATTACGCTGGCCGAGCTGGGCGCCCAGCCCCACCGCGCCAGCCGCACGCTCTACTACCAGCTGGGGCTGGCGGCTTTCGCCTTTGGCAACGTGATGCTGCTGGCTCTGCCCGACTACTTCTCGTTTGTGGAGGATTTGCAGGCTGGATTTGGGGGCTTTTTTGGGCTGCTGAGTCTGGCGCTGGCGCTGCCAGTGCTGCTGTACAGTGCCCGCGACTTCTTTCGCTCGGCCTGGCAGGGGCTGCGCCAGCGCTACATCAACCTCGATTTTCCGATTAGCCTGGGGCTGCTCTCCTTGTTTGGGGTGAGTGCCTGGGAGGCGCTGTCGGGGCAGGGGCCGGGCTATTTCGACTCGTTTACCGGCCTGGTATTTTTCATGCTGATTGGCCGCTGGGTGCAGCAGCACACCTATGACGCGCTACGCTTCGACCGCGACTTTACCTCGTACTTTCCCGTAGCTGTCACCCAACTCACCCCCGAGGGCGACAAGTCCATTTCGGTGCGGGAGCTGCGGATGGGCCACCGGATTCGGGTGCGCCACCAGGAGGTGGTGCCGGCCGATGCGGTGCTGCTACGCGGCGACGGGCAGCTCGACTACTCCTTTGTATCGGGCGAGAGCACGCCGGTGACGCGGGTTTCGGGCGAGCTGGTGTACGCCGGCGGCCGGCAGCTGGGCGAAGCCGTGGAGCTGGAAGTGGTGCGTGAAGTCAGCCAGGGCTACCTGACCCAGCTCTGGAACAACCCGGCCTTCGCCAAGGAAAACCGCCACCAGGGCCTGGAAACCTATGCCAACCGGGTGGGCCGCTATTTCGTGGGTATCACGCTGGCCCTGGCGCTGGGCACGCTGCTCTACTGGGGCCCGCGCGACCAGGCCATGATGTGGCGGGCCTTTGTTTCGGTGCTGATTATTGCCTGCCCCTGCGCCCTTTCGCTGGCCACCCCGTTTGCCCTGGGCGCGGCCGTGCGGGTGCTGGGCCGCCACAAGCTCTACCTGAAAAACTCGGCCGTAATCGAAACCCTGGCCCGCGCCGATACACTGGTGTTCGACAAAACCGGCACCCTTACCGACCCCCACCAGGCGGCGGTGCATTACCACGGCCGCCCGCTAACGCCCGCCGAGCTGAACCTGCTCACGACGGCCGCCGCCCAATCAACCCACCCGCTAAGCCAGCGCCTGGCCCGCGAAGCCGCCGGCCCGGCCCGGCCCCTGCGCCACTGCCACGAAACCCCCGGCCAGGGCCTAGCCGCCACCGCCGAAACCGGCGAAACAGTACGCCTGGGAGCCGCCGGCTTCACAGGAAGTAGCACGAAGCTTCCGCTTGGCGACCCGTTGCCCGAAGCGGCGCCAACGGCTCCTGAAGGCCGCCAAGCGGAAGCTTCGCGCTACTTCGATGCGCCGGAAACCAGGGTGTATGTGGCGTTTGAGGGCGAGCCGGCGGGCTACTACACCTTCCCCAACGTGTACCGCCCGTCCTTACCAAGAGTGCTGGCTGGCCTGGGCGGGCACTACCGGCTGGCGGTACTTTCGGGCGATACGGGCGCCGAAGAGGCCCGCCTGCGCGAGATGCTGGGCCCCGATGCCGCGCTGCACTTCCGCCAGTCGCCGGCCGATAAGCTGGCCTACATTGCCGCCGAGCGCGCCCAAGGCCACACCGTAGTAATGGTGGGCGACGGCCTCAACGACGCCGGAGCCCTGCGCGCCGCCGATGCCGGCCTGGCCCTCACCGATACGCTCACCAACTTCTCGCCCGCCTGCGACGCCATTCTCGACGCGGCCGAGTTCGGCCGGCTGGCTACATTTCTGCGCTTCTCACGGGCCTGCCTGCGAGCCGTGCTCATTACGTTCGGGCTGTCGTTCTGCTACAACGCCTTCGGGCTGGCGCTGGCGGTGCAGGGTCTGTTCACGCCCATCGTGTCCGCCATTCTCATGCCCATCAGCTCGCTGAGCGTGATGCTCGTGGCCACCGTGCTGGTACGCCGGGCAGCGAAGAAATTACAGCTTTGAGCTAAAGAAACGGTGTAGGAGTGAGGCTTGTCCCCGCCCGCCGTTGAACGGCTCGGATTAGAATCGTCTAACGTCGGGCGGGGACAAGCCCCGCCCCTACATCGTTCTTGCAAACCCTTTATCTGCCATGACCATTATCTTCCTGCTCATCGGTATCAGCCTGTTGGTGGCGCTGTTCTTCCTGGGGGCCTTCCTGTGGTCGGTGTGCTCGGGCCAGTACGACGATACCTACACGCCCTCCGTGCGGATGCTGTTCGATGAGGAGGAGCCGCCGCTAGGACCGTAGGTATCGGGCACTTGTGGCACCTCACCCCTAGCCCCCTCTCTTCGGGGAGAAGGGAACTAGCGCTTAGTCCTTTATCTGGCTGTAAATTAATCTTTTATATTTCTAAAAAGCTAAAAATTAGTCCCTGCTCTCCCCAAGGAGAGGGGGCTAGGGGGTGAGGTGTGGCGTAGGAACGTCAGCCTTTCCTGACATAAATCAAGCGGGCAGCTAACCGGCGTCATGCTACCGGGAAAGGGCATAGGGGACCTTTGGGACATTCTCTACTTAGTCAGTCCCCTAAATGCAAGCCGCAACTCCGCTACCGCCGGCCGCGTCCGACTCCGTCCTGGTTCAGCCCGACCAGGCACGGGCCCTGGACACCTTCTTTTACGATAACCGGATTGTCCGCGACTTTGGCGTGGCCACGGTGTTCTGGGGCATTGCCGGGATGCTGGTGGGCATCATGGCTGCGTTCCAGCTGGCCCAACCCGATGTCAACCTGCACACGTCCTTTACCACCTTCGGGCGCATCCGGCCGCTGCACACCAACGCCGTGATTTTCGCCTTCGTGGGCAACGGTATTTTCATGGGCGTTTACTACTCGCTGCAACGCCTGTGCAAAACGCCGATGTACTCCAAAGCCCTGAGTAAAATTCACTTCTGGGGCTGGCAGCTCGTTATTCTGAGCGCGCTCATCTCGCTGCCCATGGGCTTCACCACCAGTAAGGAATACGCCGAGCTGGAGTGGCCCATCGACATCCTGATTACCATTATCTGGGTGGTGTTCGGCTGGAACATGTTCGGCACCATTGCCAAGCGGCGCGAGCGGCACCTGTACGTGGGCATCTGGTTCTACATCGCCACGTTTATAACGGTAGCGGTGCTACACATCGTCAACTCGGCGGCCGTGCCCGTGAGCTTCATGAAAAGCTACTCGGCCTACGCCGGGGTGCAGGATGCGCTGGTGCAGTGGTGGTACGGCCACAACGCGGTGGCTTTCTTCCTGACCACGCCCTACCTGGGCCTGATGTACTACTTCCTGCCCAAGGCCGCCGGCCGGCCGGTGTACTCGTACCGGCTGAGTATCATTCACTTCTGGTCCTTGATTTTCATCTACATCTGGGCCGGACCCCACCACCTGCTCTACACCTCGCTGCCCGACTGGGCGCAAAGCCTGGGCGTGGCCTTCTCCATTATGCTGATTGCGCCCAGCTGGGGCGGCATGATTAACGGCCTGCTGACGCTGCGCGGGGCCTGGGACAAGGTGCGCGAGGAGCCGGTGCTTAAGTTTCTAGTGGTGGCCATTACGGCCTACGGCATGGCCACTTTCGAAGGCCCGATGCTGAGCCTGAAAAACGTAAACGCCATTGCCCACTTTACCGACTGGATTGTAGCGCACGTTCACGTAGGCGCTTTGGGCTGGAACGGTTTCCTGACCTTCGCCATGCTCTACTGGCTGTGGCCGCGCCTCTACCGCACGCCGCTGTACTCGAAGAAGCTGGCTAATGCTCACTTCCTGATTGGCACGCTGGGCATCCTGTTTTATGCCATTCCGATGTACTGGGCCGGCTTTACGCAGGGCCTGATGTGGAAGCAGTTCAACGCCGAGGGGATGCTGCAGTACCCCAACTTCCTCGAAACCGTGCTGCAGCTGGTGCCCATGTATTACCTGCGCGGCATCGGTGGCGTCCTGTACCTGAGCGGCGTGTTCCTGATGGTGTACAACCTGGTGAAGACCGCCAAAGCCGGCTCGCTGCTGGCCGAAGAGAAAGCCACTGCCGCCCCGCTGCTGCCCGCTTCCGAAGACCCGCACATCAACGAAGGCCACTGGCACCGCTGGATTGAGCGGCGGCCTTTCCAGCTAGCCATTTGGGCCACGGTAGCCATTGCCATCGGCGGGGCTGTGGAGATGGTGCCCACCTTCCTCATCAAGAGCAACGTGCCTACCATTGCAGCCGTGAAGCCGTACTCGGCGCTCGAATTGCAGGGCCGAGACCTGTACATCAAGGAAGGCTGCTCGAACTGCCACACCCAGATGGTGCGCCCGTTCCGCTCCGAAACCGAGCGTTACGGCGAGTACAGCAAGGCCGGCGAGTTTGTGTACGACCGGCCCTTCCTGTGGGGCAGCAAGCGCACTGGCCCCGACCTGCACCGCGTCGGCGGCAAATACCCGCACTCGTGGCACTACAACCATATGCTCGACCCCACCAGCATGTCGCCCGGCTCCATTATGCCGCCCTACCCGTGGCTGTTTGATAACGAGACGGACTACGCGGAGCTGCCGGCCAAAATCCGGGTGTTGCAGCAGCTGGGCACGCCCTACCGCGCCGGCTACGACCAGCAGGCCGAGGCCGATGCCCGCCGCCAGGCCGACCAGATTGCGGCCGACCTGAAGAAAGAGGACATCGACGTGAAATCGGACAAGGAGATTGTGGCGCTGATTGCCTACCTGCAACGCCTTGGCACCGACATCAAGGTGAAGCCCGCCGTCGAAACGGCCGGCCAGTAGACCGGACCGGCCCATCGGCCGGGCTGGCGGCCGGAGCCCCCACAAGGTGCGCTTCGGCCCCCGACTCCCGGTTTCCTACTCCCTTAATTATCCGGACTCCCCACCCCCCAGCCCCCCTTCGTCATGCATAAAGAAGTGTTGCGTTCGATTGCCGGCATCGAGATATACCCGCTCATCTCGTTCGGCATATTCTTCCTGTTTTTCCTTGGCCTAATCGTGTACGTGTTCATTGCCAACCGCCAGCACCTGCACGAGATGAGCCAGATGCCCCTGCGCCCCGACGCGGCCGACGCCGCCACCGACGAGGCCGAAGGCGCCGCCCTTTACGACTCCAAGCTATGGTAACCTGCCCGCTTATTACCGCTGCCGGGCCTCGCTGCGCGCTGCTGCTGGCCGCCGGACTATTGGCCACGCTACGCGCCACCGCCCAAACGGCCGCGGCCGCGCCGGCCGCCACGGCCGATGGCCCCAACCCATTGCTATGGCTGCTGCTCGCCGGCATCGGCATTGTGGGCATCATGCTCATCATGACCGTCGGCTCGGCTGCCTCGGCCATGCGCTGGTCGGCCGAACAGGCCGGGACCGAAGCGGCCCCGGCCAGCGCCCCGGCCAGTGCCCCGGCCAGTGCCCCGGCCGTGGTGGTGGCCGCCGAGGCTACTCCGGTAGTGGCCCAGCCGGCTCCGGCCGCTGTGCCCGTTCATTCATTCGAAGTCGAGGAATCTGTTTTATGCTAACGCTCTTTTCGCTCCGCCGGGCGCTACTGCCGGCTGCCCTTCTGGCCCCCACCCTGGCGGCCGTTGCCCAGGATGCCGCGCTGGCCGCCGCTGCCGCTGATGCTGCCGCCGCCGCCCCGACCGCCGCGGCTTCGGGCAGCCATCTGATGCTGTTCTGGTTTCTGCTGGCTACGCTGGCGCTGGTGCTGCTGATATTCGGCCTGCTCTTCGTGCTGATTGTTGTCAAGATGAAGCCCCAGCTGCGCGCCCTCTACAACCTGCCCACGGTGCACGACAGCTGGAGCGGCAAGGCGCTGGGCCTGCTCGTCGGCGACGCTGCCCTGATAACCGGCCAATACAAGGACGAGCTGATGGACCACAATTACGACGGCATCACCGAGTTCGACAACGACCTGCCACCGTGGTGGAAGTACGGCTTCTACTTCACCATCGTGTTTGCCGTTGGCTACATGGTGTTCTACCACGTCACCGATACCGGCGACCTGCAGCTGGCTGAGTACGAAACCGAGATGCAGCAGGCCGCCCTACTGGTTTCGGCCGACGACAGCGACCCCAACAAGCTCACCACCTACACGGCCCTCACCGCGGGCCCCGACCTGGACGCCGGTAAGGCCCTGTTCGCCACCAACTGCGCCGCCTGCCACGGCACCGAAGGCGAAGGCAAAGTAGGCCCCAACCTCACCGACGACTACTGGCTGCACGGCGGCGAAATCAACCACGTGTATAAAACCATCAAGTTCGGCGTAACCAGCAAAGGCATGGTGGCCTGGAAGGGCAAGCTCTCGGGCAAGCAGATTCTGCAGGTGGCTTCCTACATCGGGTCGTTGCACGGCACCAACCCAGCCAACCCCAAGGAGCTCCAGGGCGAGAAGGAAGCGCCGGCGGGCCAGCCTATTGCCGCTAAGTAGGGCGAAAATAACGGATTACGAGAACCGTCATGCTGAGCAGAACAGTCGTGTTGCGTGCCATTCCTCTTATGCCCCTTACCCATTCTCCTCATGCCCACCGCCCCCTATCAGCCCAACGACTCGTTTCGCGACACCATCTCGACGGTGGATGCCGAGGGCAAGCGCGTGTGGCTGTACCCCAAGAAGCCCAGCGGCCGCCTCTACGAGGCCCGCAAGTGGATTAGCTACGGGCTGCTGGCGTTGCTGTTTGCCGGCCCCTGGCTGCGCATTAAGGGCTTGCCGGTGCTCATGCTCAACTTCCCGGCCCGGAAGTTCATCATCTTCGGACAGATCTTCTGGCCCCAGGATTTCTTCATCCTGCTGCTAGCGGCCATGTCCTTTATCCTGTTTATTTACCTGTTCACCATCGTGTACGGGCGGGTGTTCTGCGGCTGGGTCTGCCCCCAGACCATCTTCATGGAGATGGTATTCCGGCGCATCGAGTACTGGATTGAGGGCGACGCGCCCCAGCAGAAAGCCCTCGACCACCGCGCGCTGGACTGGGACAAGCTATGGCGCAAAACGGCCAAGCACGTCATCTTCCTGGTGCTGTCGTTTCTGATTGCCAACACCTTCCTGGCCTACATCATCGGTACCGAGGCGCTGGTGAAGATTGTCACCGACCCGCTGAACGCGCACTTGGGCGGCCTGTCGTCGATGGTGCTGTTTACCGGGGTTTTCTACGCGGTATTTGCCCGGTTCCGCGAGCAGGTCTGCACCATTGCCTGCCCCTATGGCCGCCTGCAGGGCGTTTTGCTGGATAAGGATAGCCTGGTGGTGGCCTACGATTACCAGCGCGGCGAGCCCCGCGAGAAGCTGCGCAAAAACCAGGACCGCACCGCCGGCGACTGCATCGACTGCCACCAGTGCGTGCAGGTGTGCCCCACCGGCATCGACATCCGCAACGGTGCCCAGCAGCTCGAATGCACCAACTGCACCGCCTGCATCGACGCCTGCAACAACATTATGGAGCTGGTGAATCTGCCGCCCAACCTCATCCGCCACGCCTCGGAAAACGACATTACCCGGGGCAGCAAGTTCCGCCTCACGGGCCGCATGAAGGCGCTTTCGGGCATGCTGGGCGTGTTGATGCTGGTGCTGGGCGTCCTGCTGTTGTCGCGCTCCAACGTGGCCGCCACCGTACTGCGCACGCCGGGCCAGCGCTACCAAAAAACCGAGCAGGGCACCATCCGCAACCTCTACAACATCTCCGTCATCAACAAAACCAACCAGCCCTACCCCATTTCGCTGCGGGTGCTGGAACCGGCCGGTGGCACGCTCACGGTGGTGGGCGCCCCCGAAACCGGCCTGCACCTGCCCGCCCAGGGCTTCACCGAAAGCGTGTTTTTCGTGGAGCTACCCCGCGCTGCCCTGCACGAAACCAACCAGGCCCTACGCATCGGCATCTACAGCGGCAACGAGCTCATCGCCGAAACCAGCACCAAGTTTTTAGGGCCGGTGCTTCACTAAAGGAGCTAGAATCAGAAAGCCTATTCAGTAGGGCCTGTTTCTACTTCCATTTCGGTTCGTGTTTCACGCGCATTACTCCATTCGATTCTAGCTTCTAACTCCCAGCTTCTCCAATGACCCCGCCCAAAACCTCCTACTGGCCTTACTACATCATTGCCACGTTTGTGCTGTTTGCCGGCTACATCGGCTATATGGTGCAGCAGGCCATGCGCACGAGCGTAGATTTGGTGAGTGCCGACTATTACCAGCAGGAGCTGCGCCACGGCCAGCGTATGGAGGCCGTGGCCCGCGCCAACGCCCTGCCCGCCCCGGTGCAGGTAGCGCTGGACGCGGCCACCCACCGCCTCACGCTGGAGCTGCCCGCTTCTTTGCGCGGCCAGAACGTGCAAGGCACGCTGCAGTTCTTCCGCCCCTCCAACCAGCAGCTCGATTTCACGCTGCCCTTCCAGCCTACCGGCGAGCCGGCCCGCCAGCAGCTCAACACCGGCCGCCTGGCGCCCGGCCTATGGCGTTTGCGGATCGAATTCACCGCCAACAACCAGCCCTATTTCCTGGAAGAAGTGCTGTCGATTGAGGAATAGGGCTACTTGGCCGAAAGAACGGTCATGCTTCATCTGGCGTCCGCGCAGTTGAAGTATCTCTACCGCTCTGCTAATCCTGACGACCGCAACGAAGCAGTAGAGATGCTTCGGCAAGCTCAGCATGACATCCCCATCACTATCTCCCCCATTACTTCACCACCTCACCGCATGCTCTGGGCCGGTTTTTTATTCGGGTTAATTGGCAGCTTCCACTGCGTGGGCATGTGCGGAGCCATTGCGCTGGCGTTGCCCGGCGCGGGGCAGCCGCGTGGGCGCTACGTGCTGGGGCGGGTGCTCTACAACCTGGGTCGCGTGACTACCTATGCTACCCTGGGGGCGGTGGCCGGGGGGCTGGGGCAGGGCCTGCAACTGGCCGGCTGGCAGCAAAGCCTGTCGCTGCTTTCGGGCCTGCTGATTCTGGTTTTGGTTGCCACCCCCGAGCGCTACCTGGGCCGCACTGCCGGGGCGCTGGGCCTCGCGCCAGTGCTGGCTCAGGTGAAAAACCGGCTGGCTTATTTCTACCAGCAGCCCACGCTCGGCGCGCTTTACACTACCGGTGTGCTCAACGGTCTGCTGCCTTGCGGCTTGGTATACCTGGCGCTGGCTGGCGCCCTCAGTGCCCCCGGTATGGCGGGCGGTGCCGCCTATATGGCCCTGTTCGGGCTGGGCACGCTGCCGCTGATGCTGGCCCTCTCGCTTACCGGGCAACTCGTGCCGCTGGTGTGGCGCGGGCGGCTGCGGCGGGCCGTGCCGGTGCTGGCGCTGGGGCTGGCTGCCCTGTTTGTCCTGCGCGGCCTGGGCTTGGGCGTTCCTTACCTGAGCCCGCAACTACCCGCCACCACGGTCACGACCGGACGGCCTGCCACCACCGTCACGCTCTGCCACTGAGGCAGCTCCGGCAACCTCGTAACGCAACATTTTCACAAGTATTCAACCTCACTTTTCACTAACAGCCTTCTTGTCAGGCTCCTCCTCTTTTGAAGAGATAGGGCCGGAGGTGAGGTCCACTCAGAACGAAGCCATTCTCCAATCAACCTCTCTCCATGAAAACTCTGCTCGTTTCGCTCGACCATACGGCCGCCACCGAACACACCCTTGCCTACGCTAACAAGCTGGCCGTGCGCTGGCCGGCCGAAATCGTGCTGCTCTACTGCCACCCCGCCCCCACCGCGCCGCTGCCCGACGCGGCCACGGCCGCCGGGCTGGCGGCCGAAGAGCAGCGCCTGCGCGGCCTGGTGGAGCGCCTGCGCTACCAGCAGCTCACCCGCCAGGACGGCCGCCGCATCCGCTACAGCTACCGCGTGCTCAGCGGCTGCCTCCACGACCACGCCCGCGCCGAAGCCGCCCGCTGCGGGGCCGATATGCTGGTGATGGGCTTGGAACATGTGGACTGCGGCCGCGAAGAAGCCCCTGGCAACCACGCCGCCGCCATCCGCGCGCTGGTTAATTGCCCGCTGCTGCTGGTGCCGCCGGGCCGCCGCCCACTGCCCAATCGGCTGGTATTCTCGGCCGATTTCAGTACGCTACCGCTGGCCGTGCTGCCCCGCGCTTCGGCCCTGGCCGGGGCCTTCCCGGCCCCGATGGAGCTGGTGCAGTTCTACGCGCCCCAAGAGCGGAGCCGCCGCCGGGCTTTGAAGCTGGCCCTGGCCCGCGCTACCGCCCAGCTTACCTGGCCCAACGTAACAGGCCATTTGCTCGAAGATGATGCCCCGCTGGAAGGAACCAGCGACTTCTGCGCCCGCATGCAGGCGCAATTGCTGCTCATCGCGCCCGCTAGCCAGGCCGAGCTACTGCGCTACTTCGACGGATGCTACACGGCCACCCGCGCCTACCACACCCGCATTCCGGTGCTTGTACTACCCACCGCCGCGCCCGCCGCGCCGCGCCCCTGCTGCGACCAGTGCGCCGCACGTGCCGCCCCCACCCCCCGCACCCTGGCTGCAATCGAAGAACTGACCGCCCAATCGTAGCGCAGCAGTGCATGGCGAACCTGCCCGGCCCGTAACTCCGCCGCCTAAACACCCCTACCCGATGGCAACTCCTGCTTCCCTTACCAATCCTGCATCCCCCACAAATACCACCCCGGCCCGCGCGACTGTTGAGGCGTGGATGCGCGACTTTCAGCGCTGGCTGTGCCGCCAGCTGGAAAATGCCGACGGCGGGGCCACTTTTCAGGAAGAAGCCTGGACGCACGCGAGCGGCGGCGGGGGCTTCACCCGCGTTATCGGCCAGGGCGACGTGCTGGAAAAGGGCGGCGTGAACTTCTCGGCCGTTGCGGGGCGGCTGGGCGAGGCCGCCGCCCGCCAGCTGCTGCTGCCCGACCCGGCCTACTTCGCCACCGGCGTGAGCGTGGTGCAGCACCCGCACAGCCCACGGGTGCCCATCTCGCACATGAACGTGCGCTACTTTGAGGCCGGCAACGGCGAAACCTGGTTTGGGGGCGGGCTGGACCTGACGCCCATCTACGTGGACGAGGCCCAGGCCCGCTGGTTTCACACCCAAATCAGGCAGGTGTGCGACCGGCACGATACCGGCTACTACCCGCGCTTCAAGCAGTGGGCCGACGAGTACTTCTACCTGCCGCACCGCCAGGAAACCAGGGGCGTGGGCGGCATCTTCTTCGACCGCCTCACAGTGGGGCCCGACGGGAGCTTCGAGGAGCTGTTTGCCTTCGTGCAGGACGTGGGCGAGGTGTACGGCCGCACCTACGCCGAGCTGATGCGCCAAAACCGCGACCTGCCGTTTTCCGGCCGCCAGAAGCAGTGGCAGCAGGTGCGCCGGGGTCGCTACGCCGAGTTCAACCTGGCCCTGGACCGGGGCACCAAATTCGGCCTCGAAACCGGCGGCCGCACCGAAAGCATCCTCATGAGCCTGCCGCCCCAGTGCGAATGGATATACCAGCTCCCCATCGAGCCGGGCTCGCCGGAGGCCGAAACCCAGGCCTGGCTGCGCCAGGGCGTGGCGTGGGCGGAGTAAAGCCCGCCCGGCCCCAGCCTACCAGTGGGCCTGGCGCAGCCTGTCGGCCTCGAGCACCCGGATGTGCTGGGGCGTCACCTCAATCAGGCCGTCGTGGCGAAACTCGCTCAGGGTGCGGATCAGCGACTCGGGGGCCGCACCCACGATGGCGGCCATATCGTCGCGCGAGAGCTGGATGGTGGCCTCGGCGGCGGGGTCGGCCGTGGCAGCAGCCTGCTCGTGCAGGCGCAGCAGCGTGTCGGCCACGCGGCGGCGGATGGAATCGTAGGCCATGCCCAGCAGCAGGGCTTCCCGCTCGCGCACGCGCCCGGCCAGCAGGCGGATAAACTGCTGGCTCACGGCGGGGTTGCGCTCCAGCAGGGCCCGGAAATCGTCGCGCGGCAGGTACACCACCTCCGCGTCGTCAAGGGCCACGGCCGTGTCCTGGTGGGGGGTATGTTCGAGCAGGGGCAGGTAGCCGAAGAAGTCGCCAGCCTGGTAGAGGCCCGTTATCAGCTCCTTGCCGCCGTCGGTCGTCTGCACGGTTTTCACCCGCCCCGCCCGCACAAAATAGGCCCACACCGCCTCGTCGCCTTCGCGGTAGATGTCCTGCTTTTTACGGATGCTGCGCGGCCTGCGCTCCATCGTCAGCTCGTGCAGGCTGCCCACGGCCTGCGCATCATCCAGGAAGCCGTCGAGGCCCTCGGCTTGCACATCGTAGTCGGGGCGCAGCTGCTGAAAACGGCCCAGGCGGCTGGTAATGGCACTCAGTAACTCGGTGTCGCTGAAGGGCTTGGTCAGGTAGTCGTCGGCCCCCAGTTCCATGCCCCGGCGCTGGTCGGTGCGCTCGGTTTTGGCCGTCAGGAAAATAAACGGGATGCTGGCCAGCGCGGGGTTTTGGGTGAAGATGTGCAGCACCCCGTAGCCGTCGAGCACGGGCATCATAATGTCGCACACCACCAGGTCGGGGGGCGTGGCTAGGGCCAGGGCCACGCCCAACTTGCCGTTTTCGGCCGTTTGCACGGCGTAGCCCGCCATTTCCAGAATCTCGGCCGTGTTTTCCCGAATCGGGGCGTTGTCTTCAATCAGCAGTATTGTTTTCATAGGGCAGAGTCAGGGTGACGGTGGTGCCAACTTCCAGCGTGCTGTGCAGGGCAATGGTGCCGCCGAGCAGCTCCACGTAGCGGGCCACAATGTAGAGGCCCAGGCCGGTGCCGGGCACGTTGGCCGCGTTGCGGGCCCGGAAAAAGCGCCCGAACAGGTGCTGCTGGTCTTCCTCGGAAATACCCATGCCCTGGTCCTGCACGCGTAGCACCAGCTGCCCGGCCGCGCCGATAGCGGCCTGCACGGTGATGCGCGTTTCGGGGGGGGAGTACTTGAGGGCGTTGGAAAGCAGATTGACGAGCACCTTGCGCAGCAGCGAGCCGTCGAGCCACACGGCGGCCACACCGTCGAGGTCGGTTTCGATGCGCTGGCCGGGGCCGCGCAGGCCCGCCACTTCGGCCACGGCCTCGGCCACCAGTGCGGGCAGCGTGGTGGCGGCGGGGTGGGCCACCTGCTTGCCCTCCTCGAGCTTGCCCACCGACAGAAACTCTTCCAGAATGTCGCTCAAGTGCTTTACTGATGCCTGAATGCGGTCGAGATGCCGCTCTCGCTGGGGCTGCTGCCCGGTGGCGGGGTACTTGCGGATGAGCGAAGCCGAGGTGAGCACGGCCGTAAGCGGGGTGCGAAACTCGTGCGAGGCCATGCTCACGAAGCGCGACTTTAGCTCGCCCAGCTCCTGCTCGGCGGCCAGGGCCTGGCGCAGCTCGTGCTGGCGCTGCTCCAGCTGCTCCAGCGTAACGAGCAGGGCGGTGGTGCGGTCGGCCACCTTGCGCTCCAGCTCGGCGTTGAGGCCCTCCACGTGCCGGCGCTCGGCCAGCAGGGCTTGTTCAGCTTCTTTTTTGAAGGTGATATCGATGATGTAGGCTACCACAAACAGCTCCTCATCGAGGTGGAAGTAGCTCAGGCTGATTTCGACCGGAAACACGGAGCCGTCGTGGCGGCGGGCCAGCAGGTCGCGGTTGGCCCCCATAGTGCGCACCTGGGGATGGGCATTGAAGGAAGCGCGCAGCCGCTCGTGGTGGCCGCGCACGGCATCGGGCACCAGGTCTTCGATGCGGGCTTCGAGCAGCGCCGCAGCCGGATAGCCGAAGAGCTGGTGGGATTTCTCATTGGCCAGCACAATGCCTCCCTGCCGGTCGCAGACGATGATGCCGATGGTGGCGTGGGTGAACACGGCCTCGAAGCGGCGTACGCTCTGGGCCAACTGCTGCTCGGTGCGGTGCAGGCAGTCGGCGTCGTTGAACTGCACCAGCACCTGCTCGCGGCCCTCGTGCCAAAAAAGGTGCAGCTTGAGGTCAACCCAGAACGTAGTGCCCGTTTGGCGGCGCACTTCTACGGGCAGCGTGTGGCCGCTCTGGCGGCGCACCTGCGCCAGCAGGGCCACCCACTCGGTTTGGGGCAGGGCCTGCGTTTGCAGAGTGCGGGCGGAGTCGGTGTAGAAAGCCTGGGCCGAGGCATAGCCCAGCAGCCGGTAGCCGCCTTCGTTCACGCGGGTAAACCAGCCGGCGGCCACGTCGTACACGCCCACAAAATCGGCGGCCTGCTCGAAGAGCACCGCCGCCAGGTCGAGGTCCGGCAAGGGCAAAGCAGAAGCGTCGGGGGCCATCGGCGGCGGGGCCAGGAGTGATAGAAAGAGGTATTCCGAAAACCGTGACCAGAATCAGGCCGGCGGATAGCGCCGGTCATGGCCCGCGGGGTGGCAGCAGGATAATTTTGGCCAATATACACCCCCTGCCTGCAATGCCCGCTGCCTTCCCCCCCCTGCTGCCCGCTGCCGCCGACGATGTCGCCGCCACCCTGCTCGTGCTACTGCCACGGCCGGCGCCGGCATTTCCGGCCGCGGCCCAGGCCGAGCTGCGCGCCCGGCTGGGGCCGGCCGTGCGGGTGCTGTGCCTGAACGCGGCCGACCACCCCGCCGTGGTGCGCAGCTTGGCTTCGGGGCCGTTGCCGGCGTGCGTGTTGCTGCATCAGGGCATCGAGCTATGGCAGCAAAGCGGCCTGCCCACCCCCGCCGAACTGACGGCGCTGGTGCTGGCCCGGCTGGGGCGGCCCACCTAGCACCGCTCTGCCTCTTTTTTCACCCCCCACCCAACGGCCATGCACCTACCGCTTCTGGAAGAAGCCGGGACAATGGCCTGCTTCGCGGGCCGAGTCGGCGGGCAGGCCCCGCACCTGCCCGCCGCGCAGCACCTGAGCCGTGCTCGTGCCCAGGCGGCGTAGCGCCGCCGTCGAGGCCTGGACGTTAAAGCAGTTTCCACGGTGTTGGGGACGTAGTGGCAGCGGGCGCGGTGGCGGGTGCCGCGGCAGCAGACGTGGGAGCAGACGTGGGAGCAGACGTGGGAGCAGCAAAAACGGGCATATAACGGGGAACTGTCGTAAGGGCGAAGTCAGGCGAAACAGCTGCCCGGTTGTCACCGGCTAGCCACGGTTTTTCAGCGTTGAAGGCTATCCTACAAATCTGTGAACAAGAGCCTTACCTTTCCATGATCAGTATCAGAACCGCGCCTGACGCTGGTCAGCCCTCAGACTAAAGGTGCTGCCCAACTTTGGGCAGCCCGCTAGCACCGACCATTGGAGGCAATATTTCACCTGACCGCCGCCGTATGCCCTTCCCTGACGCTCCTGCTCTACCAGGCCTGACCACCGCCGCCGTGGCCGCCGCCCGCACCGCGCACGGCCGCAATGTGCTGGCCGCCCCCGCCCACTCGGGCCTGGCGGCTACCCTGCGCGAGGTGGTTACGGAGCCCATGTTTCTGCTGCTGCTGGCAGCCTGCGCGGTGTATATAGGGTTGGGCGAGGCCGCCGAGGCCATTACCCTGGGCGTGGCGCTACTGGCGGTGGCGGGCATCTCCGTTTATCAGCAAATCCGTAGCGACCGGGCCCTGGAAGCTCTGCGCGAACTCACCCAGCCCCGCGCCCAAGTGCGCCGCAACGGCGTGCTCATGTCCGTAGCAGTTGAGGACCTGGTGGTGGGCGACGCCGTGCTGGTAACCGAAGGCAGCCGCCTGCCGGCCGATGGCATCGTGGCCGAGTTCAACGATTTTTCGGTGGATGAGGCCATCCTGACCGGCGAGGCCGTGCCAGTGGTCAAAATCGTGGCCGACCCGGTGTTTGCGGGCACCAGCGCCACGGCCGGCAGCGCCTGGCTCACGCTAACGGCCGTGGGCGCGGGCACTCGGCTGGGCCGCATCGGCCAGCGTATGGAAGCCATCGAAACCGAAAAAACGCCCTTGCAGCAGCAGGTGCGGCGGTTTGTACTGCGCATGGCCTGGGTGGGCACCGGGGCATTTGCCTTGGTATGGGGCATCAACTACCTGCATTCCGGCAACTGGGTTACGGCCCTGCTCTTCGGCCTCACGCTGGCCATGTCCATTCTGCCCGAGGAAATTCCGGTGGCCTTCAGCAGCTTTATGGCCCTGGGCGCGGCCCGCCTGAGCCGGCTGGGCGTGCTCACCAAACAACCCCAAACCGTGGAAAGCCTGGGCTCGGCCACCGTCATCTGCGCCGACAAAACCGGCACCCTCACCCAGGAAGGCATGCGCGTGGCCCAGCTCTACGACGGCACCACCGCCGGCCTCGTGCCAGTGCCCGGCCCGCTGGCCCCCACGGCGGCCAAGGTGCTGGCCTACGCACGCTGGGCCAGCGAAACCCTGCCCTTCGATGCCATGGAAAAGGCTATCGTGGAAGCCTTTACGGCCGCCGACCCGGCCGCCGCCGCTGCTCCCGCGCCCATGCTGCACGAGTACCCGCTGGCCGGCATTCCGCCCATGATGACGCATGTGCGCCGGGTGAACGGGCAGGTATGCGTGGCCGGCAAGGGTGCCGTGGAGCACGTGCTGGCCGTGTGCCGCCCCGCCCCGGCCGTGGCCGAGCAAATCCGGCACGTAACGCGGGAACTGTCGGGGCAGGGCTACCGGGTGCTGGGCGTGGCGCGCGCCCTCCACACCGGACCCGATTTCCCGGCCCGGCAGGACGATTTTGCCTGGGAGTTTCTAGGGCTTGTGGCCCTCGAAAACCCGCCCAAAGCCAATGCGGCGACCGTCATTCAGGCCTTTCTGGCGGCCGGGATGCAGGTGAAGATGATAACCGGCGACTTCCCCGAAACGGCCCAGGCCATTGCCCGCCAGGTGGGTTTGCCGGGGGCCGATACCTTGCTCACCGGCCAGCAGGTAATGGGCCTGTCGGCCGCCGAGCTGCAGGCGCAGGCTGAGCGCACGGCCGTGTTTGCCCGCATGTTTCCCGAGGCCAAATTGCGGGTGGTGGAGTCGTTGAAAGCCGCCGGTGAAGTAGTGGCCATGACCGGCGACGGCGTGAACGATGGCCCGGCCCTCAAGGCGGCCCACATCGGGGTAGCCATGGGCCGGCGCGGCACCGAAGTGGCCCGGCAGGCGGCTTCTTTGGTGCTAGTGGATGATGACCTGACGGGCATGGTCACGGCCATCGCGCACGGCCGGCGCATCTACCAGAACTTCAAAAAAGCGGTATTCTACGTCGTCTCCATTCATATTCCGATTGTGCTGGTGGTGGCCGTGCCGCTGCTGGCGGGCTGGCCGCTGGCCAACCTGCTGACCCCCGTCCACATCATTTTTCTGGAGCTGGTGATGGGGCCTACCTGCTCCATTGCCTTCGAAAATGAGCCTGCCGAGGCCGGGCAGATGCAGCAGCCCCCGCGCCCGCTCACCAGCACCTTCCTGGGCCGGGCCGAGCTGGGCCGCAGCATCGCGCAGGGCCTGGGTATTACGGCGGCGGTGCTGGGCGTGTACTACTTCTTTATGCGGCAGGGTGCGGACTCCGAGGTGGTGCGCACGCTCACTTTCGCTACGCTCGTGTTCAGCAACCTGCTGCTCACGCTGGTCAACCGCTCATTCACGCAGTCGGTGTGGCGCACCCTGCGCGTGCCCAACCGCATCCTCTGGCTGATGCTAGTCCTCACGCTGGCCCTGCTGCTGACGACGCTGCTCGTGCCGGGGGCGCAACGGCTATTCGGATTCGTGCCCGTGCCGATAGCCGCATTGGGGTGGTGCGCGCTGGCCGCGCTGCTGGGCGTGGCTTGGATAGAAGTCTACAAAGCCATGCGCCGGGCCGCTGGGGCAGGTGGTTCAAAAGGCCGTTGAAGCGGAGAGTCGCACAGGCATCATGCTCAGCATGATGCCTGTGCGACTCTCCGCTTCAATTCAATTTCAGGCACACGAGGTATCGACGCAAAATCCTGTGTCGTTACCTCACACCCGATAAAAAACAGTTCTGCGCCTGCTGGGGCCTCGCTCTTACCCGGTGCGTGTGGCCCCGGTTCAGGCGCTTGCCGTGGGGCAGTACCAGCACGGGCACCGGGCTTCGGTCGAGCAGACGGGCCGTAACGCTGCGGTGAAAAACCTCGCCCAGGTAACTGCGCTGCCGGGCCAGCTCCTCCCGCTGGTACGACTTGTCCAAGGCTTGGTAGGGGTCGAAGAGAGCAACCCGCTTGGCGTGCAGCAGCAGTTGTTGGCCGCCGAGAAGGCCTGCGCCAGCAGGTCGGCGTAGCGCATGGCGTTGCGGGCGGGCGGGTAAAAGCCGGCCAACGTGATAAAGTTGACGGACATGAAACGTGGGTTCAGATGATGGGCCTGGAATTAGAAAGCAAGCGGGAGTCTTTAGCTCATGGTGGGCATCCAGCCCGGCCTATCGGGGTCTTCGGCAGGCAGTAGCAGCACGGGCACGGGGCAGTTGCGCAGCACCCGCGCCGTTACGCTATGGTGGAAGAGCCGGCTTAAAAAGCTGCGGGGCCGCACAATAAGCACCAGCAGGTCGGCCCGGGTATCGTGCAGGGCTTGCAGAATGCCGGCCGTCGGCAGCACTTCCTGCGACTCGTAGAGGGCCAGGGCAGTTTGCTTATCCAGCAGCCCGCTTTCCCGCAAGGTGCCCAGAGCCCGCTGCCCCCGAAAGGCCTGGTGCTCATCTGGCGTCTCCACGTGTACGGCCGTCCAGCTTGCCGACCAGGCCCGCAGCAGGGGCACGAGGCGGTGGGCGGCGGCATTGAGCGTAAATTCTTCCCCGTCGATGGCCACGGCCACGCGGCGGGGGGCCGGCTGCCAGGCCGCTCCCGGAGGCACGAGCAGCAGCGGGCGGTGGGTGGCCCGCAGCGCGGACAGCAGTTGGTTGCGCAACAAATGGTCGAGCAGGGCTTGCTCGTCGCTCAGGCCCAGTACCAGCAGGATGGGGTAACAGTATCGGGCGGCCTGCGCTAAAGCTTGGTCAACCGGTTCGGTAGAAACGGTAACGGTGGCTTCAGCGGGCAGGCTCTGGGCCATTTTCCGGAGCATCCGGCCTGTTTCGGCTTGGCTGCGGTGGAAGCCGGTGGTGGTTACCAGTTCCGGGTCTACGCTCGGGGTATGATAAAAATGCAGCAGGTGCAGCCGCACCCCCAAGGGTGCCCCCACCCCGGCCGCATAGGAGGCCAGTTGCCGGGCGAAGGCCGATAAGTCGGTAAAAACAACGAAACAAGGCTTCATCGTGAGCGGGGAAAGTGGAAGAAAGCAGCCGGTTACAATTGGTAGGTAGCCTTTGCAGGACGGCTCCGGCGAATTGCTTATCGACGCTAATCGTCGGCGGGTAGCAGCAGCACCGGAATGGGACTTTCGCGCACCACATCCGCCGTGATACTGCGGTGAAACAGGCTGCCGAGGAAGCTGTGCCGCCGGGCCACCAGCACGAGCATATCGGCTTTTTGATGGGCGGCTTCCCGCAGAATACCTTCCGTGGGATTTGGGTGGTACACTTGCCGCAGGCAGTTGTCGGGCACCTCATCCAGCACATCCTGGTCGCGGACGGTGGCCAGCACGGCCTGCGCGTTGGGCAGGGCGTGCCCGTCGTCGGTGACGTGTACCACGCTCAGCGTGCCGGCGGTAGCGGCCAGCAGCTGGCGCAGCACCTGCGAACGGCCAGCCAGCTCAAACGGCTCGCCATCAACGGCCAGCAACAGCCGGCGGGGCGGAAATTGCTCCCACCCCACCTGCGGTATCACCAGCAGCGGGTGCGGCGCGTGGAGTAGCAGCGTCGTGGCCGTATCCACTACTACTTTCCAGGGAGTAGCGCCTGAACCCGGCTGGCTTAGCACCAGCAGCAAGGGATGATGCTCCCGCACAGCCTCCTGCACGGCGGCCGGCAACTGTTGCTCCGATACCCGCACGGTTGTGGCAACGGGCTGCTGATGGGCCAGTTGCTCCAGAGCCACCGCCGTACTCCGGGCCGTACGCCTGGTCAGCGACTGATACTCTTGCTGCTCAGGAGCCAGCAACTCATCGTGCGCTACGTGCAGCAGCACGAGTTCGGCGGGCATGAGGCAGGCTAAATCGGCCGCGTACGAGAGGGCTCGGTTGGAAACGGCGAAAAAATCACTCAGAACAACAAGGAAGGCAGCCATAAGAAAGGAGAAAATCAGAGTGGAAGGAAAAATCAGGTGCCGGGTCAGTTGGCAGCCGGCAAGCCCTTCGGCTGGGAAGAATCCGCTTCTGAGCCCGGCGACAGGTAGTCGCAACCCCAGATATCGGGCGACATCGTGGCGTCGGCTTCCTGCACCAGCCGTTGCGCACGCAGGCCGATGGACAAGCCGGTTTTGCCCGAGCGACTCACCGGCGAAAAGCGGGTGGCGCTGGCGCACGGCCTGGCCAGCAGCGACGGAGGCGGGGTTTTAATACTCATCGGGCAGCTCGGTCATGGTGGCGCGCAGGTGGTTGTTCACGTCGCGGGCCCCAACCTCGAAGGCCAGCATGGCGGCCTGTTTGCGGTCGAACCAGGTGTCGACCGTGCCGTTGAGCGTGGCCCGGCCGTTGTCAACCCGCACTTCAACGTCCTCGTCGTGCAACGTAGCCGACCAGAAGTAGCGCTGGCGGATGCGCTCGGCCAGCGCGTGGTCGGAATGGAGGCCGGCAGCGGCCGCCGGAGCCGTACTGTTGGACTGGCCCAGCCATTGCTGGGCTTGCTGCCAGGTTGGCGGGCCCGCTACCTTGAGCCGGTTGTCCAGCTCCATCACCCCGCTCACGCCACTGGCCGCGCGCCCAGCCTGCTCCTGCTCAAAGTAGTTATCCACCCGCCCAAACAGGCTCACGCGGCCGTGGCGCACATGTACAATGAAGGCCAGGCTGCCCACGTAGGGGTCGCGGGCCAGGGCCTGCTGCACCATCTCGCGCAGGTCGTCATCGGTGGGCGTTAGCAGCAGGCGCACCTTCAGCAGGTTGTGCACGTCCCAGACGCCCACCACATTGCGGGCGTCCTGCTCGGCGGCCTGCCGGGCCAGCAGGCTGCTAACGGCCCCGCGCAGCGTCACGATGCCGTTGTGCACCTCCACCCCGGGCTCGGTCGAGAGTACCCGCGGGTCGTAGCGGAAGGTGTCGCGGATAGCCTGGGCCACGTCCTGGTCGGAGCGGGCCGCGAACTTTTCGCGCCGCAGCTCCCGGTCCAGAGCCCAGTAGGCCACCAACAGGTCGCGGGCATCTACCCGCTCGGCCCCAGCCTGGTAGGCAATGGCCACGGCGTGTTCCCGCTCGGTAGCGGTGCCCACCGTGCCGGCCAGGTGCACCACCCGCTCGTGGGTGCGCACCTGCACCAGGCGGGCATTTACGCGGATATCCCACTCAAGCAGTTTCTGAATCTGGGCCGTGATGTCCTCATCGGAGTTCACGTTTTCTCCCCCACGAATACCCAGCTGGTCGGCATTGACGCGCCGCAGCCCGTGCACGCCCTCTACCAGCAGCAGCACCAGCTGCTTTTCGGCCCACGATTGCACCACACCGCTCAGGTTGAGTGCGCCCTCATGCACGTAGCAGCGCACATTAAAGTCGTTGGGGTCCTGATCCAGTGCCCGCTCAGCGTCGCGCCGCAACTCCTGGTCGGTCATTTTACTGGCCAGAATGCCGATTTCGTTGATGACCCCGCGCACCCCGCGCACGGCCAGCGCAATTTCCTCGGCCCGCCGCCGCGAGAGCAGGCTGTCGGTCAGACCGGTTAGCTCCACGATGCCTTCGTGGGTTTCCACGTCAATCAGGCGGTCGAGCACCCCGCGCTGGGTGAGAAACTGAAGTTCGATGGCGGCGCAAATCCGGGAATCGGTTACCTGCTCCTGTTCGGTAGGCATAGGCAATACTTCGTGCGTTGACATAGCGGAAAGGAAAAGAGGGCGAGACTAAAACCGGGCGGGCGCGGGGCAGCCCCTAGTGCGTGGCGCGCAGCAGCCGGTGGCCGAGCTGCCAGCTCCCGTAGGCCAGCGCCGCAACCAGCAGCACCGAAAAGAAAGCAGAAGAGGTTATCATGGTAGTAGAGGATTAAGAAAAGCCAGGGACTTTCAGGTGAAATATCAACTACTGTAAATTTCGTCGATATCCACTCCTGCCACCCTGATGTTTATCACCTGATTACCTGACGTTTATCATGGTGCGCGGCTGGTCCGGCCAACCGGCCGAATGGCCGGATAATGGGCGCACAAAAAAACCGCCCTCCATCAGCAGGACGGCAGGCGATTTCGGCCAAACAGATGAGTAACCCGCTAATCTGTTGGCTGGGCTTAGTTGAACAGGGCCCGCCGCAGGGGCGCATCGAGCTGGTAGATGTCGGCCAGGAATTGCAATGAGTCGCCGGCGGCCTGGCAGGTGGCGTAGCGTACGTGCAGGGGCATGGGCCGGCGCAACGCCACTTGGCGGGGCCGGGGCTGGCGGGCGCACTCCTCCTCGCTGGGCAGGCGAACCGGCTGGCCCCCGCGGCGCAGCAGGTAGGCGGCCAGCTGCAGGGGCTCGGCCAGGCGCATGCAGCCGTGGCTCAGGGCGCGGTCGGGGCGGGCAAAATACTGGCGCATGGGCGTATCGTGCAGGTACACCGAGTAGGGATTAACGAAGCGAAATACAACGTTGCCCAGCGCGTTATCGCAGCCCGCCGACTGCCGGATATAGTAGCGGAAGTTGGCCGCCGTCACTTGGCGCCAGTTGATGGCGGCCGGGTCCAGCAAGTGCCCGCGCGCGTCGTAAACGGCGTAGTTGTTGCGGGCCAGATACCCCACGTCGCGCCGGATGCGGGGCAGCATCTCCCTGGTGGCAATGGAGCGGGGCACGTGCCAGTCGGGGGCCAGCGTGAAGTGGCGGACCACGCTGCTGAGCGTGGGCGTAGGCGTGCGCGGGGCCCCCACGATAACGCGGTGCCGGCGCGTCACCGAGTCGCCCTCCAGCGCCAGCAGCTCGTAGGCCGGAATATTGAGGTAGAGGTAGGCCGAATCGGGCGGCAGCGGGTTCCAGCGCCAGCGCTCCAGGTTCACGGCGGCCTGCTCGTACTGCCGCCGCCGGGCCGCCGAACCGGGTTGCGGTTGCGCGGGTAGCGTGTGCAGCCAGCGGGCCAGCGCCGCTTGCAGGTGGCGGTACTCGCGGCCGGTGGGCCGGCCGGCCAGCATGGCCGCTACCACCTGCCCCTGGGCCAGGCCCGCTCGCAGCACGGCGGCTGGCTGCCACACCCGCCCCGCCGCCTTCTCGGTGGCCGACGCCGTGTAGGGCCGCAACCGGCCCCGGTGCAGGTCCCACATAAAGCGCAGCACGGCATCACTCAGGGCCACTTCCAGCCGCGCTTGCTGGCCAGCCCGGTGGGCGGGCGAGGCAGGTTGGCGCAGCGAGTCGCGTAGCGCCTGCAGGCCCGCCAACTGGTAATAGGCGGGTTGCAGGCCGTGCTCGGGGGCGCGGGCCAGCAGGGCCAGGGCGGCGCGGGCCAGGTCGTTGAGGCTGTCGGCGGGTTGGGTCCAGTAGGGCGCGGTGGCCGAGTCGTAGAGCGCCCGCACCTCGGGGCCGGCTTGCAGGTGGCGGCGTACGTCGGCGGCACGGGCGCTGCCGGCCGTGGCCGTATCGAGCAGCGCGCGCACCAGCGGGAGCACCGGCACGGCAGCGGCCGGAACAGGAGTTACGAACGGGGCGGATGCCTCCGGCTTACGGCTCGTGGAGTGAGCGCCGCACCAGGGCAGGACCAGCACGAACAGCAGCAAGGAAGAAAGGCGCATAATAACCGACACGGGCAGGTAGTAGAGCGTATTCTTAATGAGAAAATGTCGGCCCGGCCGATGACCGAAACGAGAGTTTGGAGTGGATTAGAGCTCGTGCGGGCCTGCTTCGGTGCGCTGCCAGGCCGCCAGGCTGGCGCAGGTGGCGGCGGCAATGCTGGCCAGGGCCCCGCGGGTCAGGAACGCCTGGTGGCCGGTAAGCAGCACGTTGGGCGCGGCCAGCACCGGGTCGGCAGGCGGGTGGGCGGAGTGGTCGTGAAAGAACAGGCCTTTCTCGTGCTCACAGACATCCAGCCCCAGGTAGCCCAGGTGCCCGGTGCTGGCGCGGCTGGCGGGCGTGAGGGGGGAGGCGTGCAGGAGGATGGTGTCGGCCGTGGCGCACAGCTCGGCCAGCGGCACATAGCGCAGGCCCGGGAGACGGCCGGCTGCCAGCGCAACTCGTGGCCGGCCACGGCAGCAGCTTCCCGCAAAAAGGGCTCCTTGTAAGCGCAGGCGCTATCGATGGCCGCAATCATGTAGCTGAGTAAGAAGTAAGCAGAACGCAGCTGGTTTAGTACTGAACCAGCTACCGGGCCGGCCAGGCCCCGCGCTAGAGGCCCTCGAACAGCGTCACCTTTTCCAGGTACTCGGGCACCCGCACGCGGGGCCAGCCCCACTCGGTGCGGAGCGTGTGGGCCAGGGCCTCGGCGGCCACCGGCTCGCCGTGTACGATGAACGTGTGCTTGGGCGCGGCTTCGAAACTGCTCAGCCAGCGCAGCAACTCCTTGCGGTCGGCGTGGGCCGAAAAGCCGTCGAGCTGCACCACCGCGCAACGCACGGGCACCATTTTGCCGAACATCTTGATGGCCGTTTCCCCGTCCTGCAACCGGCGGCCCCGGGTGCCTTCGGCCTGGTAACCGATGAGCAGCAGCGTATCCTGGGGCCGGGGCAGGCGGTGGAAGAGGTGGTGAATGATGCGCCCGCCCGTGCACATGCCGCTGGCCGAAATGATGATGGCCGGCCCCGACCGGCTGTTAAGCTGCTTGGACTCGGTGGCTTCGGTGATGAAGCGCAGGCCCGGAAAATCGAACACGTTGCCGTGGCCCAGCCGGTGGGCGCGCGGGTGGCGTGGGTACAGGTCCGACACCCGGATGCCCATTGGGCTGTCCACGTACACCGGCACCTGGGGCACCCGGCCTTCGGCCCGCAGCTTTTTAAGGTAGTAGAGCAGGGTTTGAGTGCGGCCCACGGCGAAGGCGGCAATCAGCAGCGTGCCGCCCCGGGCCAGGGCCTCGTTCACCACCCGCGCCAGCTCCTGCTCGGGGTTCTCGATGCCGGTTTCCCGGTCGCCGTAGGTGGATTCTACCAGCAATACGTCGGCCTGGGTGAAGGTGGCCGGGTCGAACAGCACGGGGTTGTCGTAGCGGCCCAGGTCGCCGGAAAACACCAGCTGCTTGTGCTGGGTGGCTCCGTGTACCGTGAGGGCCACGCTGGCGGCTCCCAGAATGTGGCCCGCCTGGCGGAACGTGAGCTCAAGGGCTCCCTCAAAAAGCGAGAGCGGGGCCTCGTAGCTCATGCTTTCGAGCAGCGGCAGCACCTGCTGCACGTCGGCGTGGGTGTAGAGCGGCGTGGCGGGGTGGTGGCGGGAGTAGCCCTTGGCGTTGGCATAGGCGGCCTCCTCCTCCTGCAGCTTGGCCGAGTCGAGCAGCATAATACTGAGCAGGTCGGCTGTGGGCTCGGTGCAGAACACGCGCCCCCGAAACCCGTCGCGCACCAGCTTGGGCAGGTAGCCGCTGTGGTCGATGTGGGCGTGGGTGAGCACCACCGCGTCAACGGTGGCGGGGTCGAAGGGCAGCTCGTCACGGTTGCGCAGGCGGAGCGCCTTCAGGCCCTGAAACAGGCCGCAATCGATGAGCACCCGCCAGTACCGGGCGGGCGTGGTGAGGGTGAGCAGGTACTTGGAGCCGGTAACGCAGTGGGCCGCACCGAGGAATTGCAGGTCAACAGTCATAATCTGGCCATCAGGTAATTAGCAGCAGGAATACTGCTACAAGGGTACCGTATTCGCCACCTCCCCGCCATGACCAAAATCAGGTGGTTTCCCTACAATGCGCATCGCGGGCCGGCCGCCAGCGGCCGTTATTTGCCGTGTACTCTCTTCGCGTTTTATCGCCACCTAACTTCTTGCGCTATGCCCGCTTCCCTGCTTGTGCTCACCGACTTCTTTCGCGAGGCGAATGGCGCGCTCGATTACGCCACTACGCTGGCCAGCACACTTCAGGCCCGCCTGGTGCTGCTGCATGTGCGCCGCGACTCCGTGCTCGACCCGGAAATGTTCACCGGTGAGCTTTCCAATCTGAGCAAGGAAAGCATCGCGCTGGCCATGAGCAGCATTGCCCTGGACTTACCCGTGCCGGTAGTAGCCGAGGTAGGACACGGCCGCGTGGCTTCCGCCGTTGCCGATGCCGTTACGCGGCATCATCCGGCCCTGGTAGTGCTGGGCCGCTCCAACTACGACGATATTCCCGATAACTTAATCCAGACGACGGCCCTCGAGTTATTGCGCCTCGTTGCCTACCCGTTGCTGGTCGTGCCGCACACCGTAAGTGGCCTCCGGCCGCTTCGCCGGGTGCTGTTTGCCGTCGATGGGGAGCCGTTCAGCCTGGGCGAGCACGCGGGTGCTGTGCGCCAGCTACTTACGGCCATCGACGCCGAAGTCACAGTGCTTTACGTAGCGCCCAATGCGGTGCAAGCGGAGGCCGAGGAAGCCACCGACCAGGCCCTCGATACTGTATTACGTACCGGCCTGACCATCGACTTACCTCTGGTAAAAGCACGCACTTTAGCCGACGCAAGCCCGGCCCGTGCTATTCTGGACGTTGCCCAGAGCACCGATTTTGACCTGGTCGTTGTGGTGGCGCGGCCCCGCAGCTTCTTCGGCAACCTGTTCCACCGCAGCATTACGGCGGAAATACTGCGCCGCAGCACTATCCCCGTGCTGGTGCTCCCCGCCGCGTAAGGAAGCAGTGCAGTATCGGCTTGCAGTAAGGTGTTCTTACTTTTTGAGTAGGCAAGCCAAAGGGGCAGCCAGCCGATTGCACGAACACTCAGTTACAAAGACACTGCACTCACTAACTGCCTTTGGGGCGTTTGCTGCCCGACTTGCTATCGAAGTTATTGCTATTGCTGCTGGTGAAAAATCAACTTATCCTCACCAGCAACAACGCCCGCGTAGCCTGGAATTAGAGCCACACGTAGAGCGCGTTTGGGAATTGAGTAAAGCAAAAATAAACGAATCAGGAAGCTGCGGTAAGGGTTGCCAGGCTGCTGCTCGTTTTATGGTTGACGGCTATCAACCCCTCACTGACTCGCCGTGGCGAGTTATTGCCCCCTTGCTGCCAGTGCAACGCAAGCGGCGCTTATGTTTGCGCTAGGTCGTTGACTACGCTACGTATGTCGCACGGGCTGCTAGTAGAGCAGCCCTGAAAGGCCGATTTGGTGCCGCTACTTACGGATGCACCAGCACCCAGCCTTCGGTCTGGCGGATAATCAGTTCGCCGTTGCCGGTGGGCACCACGGAAATGTAGGGTAGCATATCGTTCTTGGTCAGCTTGTAGGCCCGCATCGAGTTTTCGCACTGGGCCAGAATAACGCCTGCCTGCTGCAAAGCCAGCACATCGGCCTCGTACGGCTGGTCTTTGCGGAAAACCACCGTGCCGCCGCTGAACACGACCAACTCCATCTCCAGCTTGCCTTTCAGGCGCGGGTCCTTGAGGGCGTTTTGCATGTTGTGCAGGGTTTGGTTGATGAGCTTGGGGTCGTTGCTATCGAGCTGATACACGGCCCGGTAGTGCTTTTTGGTAGCCGGCGCACCCTGAAAAACGGCTGCTTTGGCTGCCGCCGCCGCGTTGGGGGGCGTGAGAACGGGTGCCGGAGCGGCTGTAGTTGCCGCCGGGGTAGCGGCGGGGGTGGTAGTTTGGGCGTGAGCGGTGCCAATGGTGGCCAGCAGGGCGGCGGCGGCCAGCAGGCGGGGCAGGGAAGGCATCGTCAGGCGGGGAAAGGCGTTAGAAATCATAGTTGAGAATCAGGTTCAGCTGGTGCATATCTACCTTGTTTACCACGTAGCGGGCTTCGCCATAGGTGTCGGTCAGGGAGGCCTTGTAAAGATAGAGCAGTTGGCCCCGTAGCCCTCGGGCCCAGCCGCGAAACGGGTAGCTAAGCGAGGCGTTGAACTGGCTGTACGACGGCAGGCCGTACTTGTTGAGGCGGAAGTTTTTCACGTCGGGCAGGTAGTAATGGCCGTAGCCGACCTCTGCCTTCAGGCCCGGGGCGGTGGGCACGGCATAGCTGGCCAGCAGCGCGGCCGCGTCGAGGCCCCCGGACCCTTCCGTCCGCTCGCGGGGAAGGAAGGTGTAGAACGGCTCGCGGCCCCACTCGCGCGGAAACAGAAAGCGTCCCGTGCGGGTGATGCGGGTGTAGTTGGCGCTCAGGCTCCAGGGGCCGCGCTGCGCGCCCAGGCGGGCACTCAGGGCATGGGCCCGGCGGCCGGGGGCGCTGTAGGCCAGGGCCGGATTGGCGTTGCCGCCGGTGCCCACCGTGCGCTGGTAGTGGTACTGCGCGCCTAGCGTGAGTTGACCCGCACCCAGGGCCCGGCCGGTGATCAGCTCTGTGAATAGGCTGTTGAAGAGGTTATCGGCGTAGTAGTTCCAGGCCTGCACGCGGGTACGGGTGCCCAGCTGCCGGCTAACGCCCAGTACGCCCAGGCCGCGGCTGCTTTGGTTGCCGGCGTAGGCGGCGCGCTTGCCGGTTTCGTCTACGCCGGTGGGGTAGAGGCCTAGGGAGCCCGCCACCGATGCCCACTCCGAGGTGGAGCGCACGGCAACGCGCGTAAGCCAGCCCGCCGTCAGCGTAGTACGCGGCAGCTCGTTCATTTCCAGCCACAGACCCTGCGCGTAATTGGGGCTCAGGCGGCCATCCTGGGGGTTGAGCAGTGGCGTGACCAGCAGCTGCCGGCCAAAGGTGGCCACCGACTTCCGCCAGCGGTAACGCCCAAACAGCTCCTCGGGCCGGCCCGTGAGCTGGCGACGGGCGGGGTTGCTTACGTCGAACAAACCTACTTCGTAGCGGCTCACGGCGCCGGTTGCCGCGTCGGGCGTGGCCAGGTTATTGGAGGCCAGATTCACCCAGAAAAAGCCGCCTGCTCCCACCGAAAACCCGTGCAGCGGAGCCGTCTCGAACCGCGCCCCGGCGCCCAGGCCGTTGGCGTAGTAGTCGGGCAGACTGCTCTGGTTGAGGGTGGCCAGGAAGTAGTTGCGCACCCGGCCGTGCCACTGCCCCCGCCCGAAGGCCTCGGCCAGCGTGCGGGCCGGCAGCGTGTCGGTTGTGGCCGATGTGGCCGGGGCAGCGGGATAAGGCGGTAGCACCGGCCGGCCGGTGATGGGCCGGGTAGGGGCGGGCTCGGCCTGCTGGGCCTGCGTGGCGCAAGGGGCCAGCAGTAGGGCAGCCACGCCCAGACGCAGGAGGAAATTCATCAGCGGGAATTACTTGTTTTTGGCGGGATGGGCCGCCTCAATGGGCTGCCACGGGCCGTATTTGTGCTGCCGCACCGAAAACGCATCGGCGTAGGGACCGAAGGGATAGTCGACTGGCTTCTGGCCGATGTCGGGCCAGTCGTGGGAGGCAGACAGGTGCGGGCGGGGCTGCGAGTTCACGAAAGCCGCCACGTCCCAGGCCTGCTTGTCGGTGAGCTGCGGGTGGTCGAAAGTGGCGCCGTAGGGCATGGCGGCCTTCACGTACTTGGCGAAGTTGGTGACCCGAAACAGACCCGCGCCGTCGTTGTAGCTGTGTGGCCCCCACAGCGGCGGATACTGGTAACCGCGGCCGTCGGCCAGCGGCTGGCCCTGGCCCTCGGGGCCGTGGCAGCTCTGGCACTTGCCGGCAAACACGGCCTTGCCAATCACCGGGTCGGTGGCGCGGTCGAGGTAGGCCAGCTGCATGAAGCCCGTGCCGTACACCTTCTGGCCCTTCGGAATCCCCTGGCCCAACCACTTGATGTAGGCCACCATGGCGCGCATCTCGCGGCTGCTGTCGGCCAGGGCCTGGCCGTTGAGGCTGCGCACCAGGCAGTCGTTCACACGCTTCTCAATGCCCTCCACCTGGCCCGAGCGGGCCCGTAGTTTGGGGTAAGTGGCCGCCACGGCCAGGTAGTTGTTGGCGAAGCCCTGGGTGCCGGCCTGCAGGTGGCAGTTCTGGCAGTTCATGCCGTTGGTCAGGTGGGCCACCGAGCCCGCCGGCCCCAGATACTGCGCCGTGCTGGCAATCAGCTCGCGGCCGTAGCGAATCCGACGGCCGGCAGCCGTGCGCGGAATCAGAGCCGTGTCGGGGGCCGGGGTGGCGGGGCGGTGGTAGCTGCCGGGCGGCGGCGGACCATCGGTAGCTTCGTTGGCCACCACTGTGGGGGCAGGCGCGCCAACCGGCCCGTAAATCCGGGTAACGACCACCACCAACACCAGCACCACGGCGGCCGTCAGCAACATCAGCAGGCGTACCAGATGGGGCAGTTGCTGCACCCGTTGTTCGGTGGGTTTCATGGTGGAGATGGGTTTGGTGCCGGAGCTATTATGTTAGCTATTAGCTATCAGCTAATAGCTAACATAATAGCTCCTTACCATTAGTAAGGGAGCTTTTCGCGTAGGGCGCTGTAGGTCCAGGTGCCGGCCAGGGCCGCCAGAATCATGACGGCGGCTGCACCTACGCCGCTGCCGAGCTGGGCGAATAGCGGGCCGGGGCAGGCGCCGGTGATGGCCCAACCCAGGCCGAAGATGAAGCCGCCAATCCAGATGCCGTGGTTGAACTTCTTGTCGGCGAGCTTGATTTCCTCGCCGCTGATGCTTTTCAGGCGGTTGCGCTTGATGAGCTGAATCGAAATCATGCCCACCACAATGGCCGAGCCGATGACGCCGTACATGTGGAAGGCCTGGAAGCGGAACATCTCCTGAATCCGGAACCAGCTGATGACTTCGCTTTTGGTGAGAATGATGCCGAACAACGTGCCCAGCACCAGGTATTTGAAATATTTCATGAGCAGAAAATGAGGTCGGAAGAAATTTAAACCGAAGGTTGTGAAGGAGCGGGCCGCCGGGCCAACAGGCGCACCACGCTGGCCGGGCCAACATGGAAACTGCCTTCGTGCAGCACCAGCCGCCGCTCCTCGTTTTCGAGCAGCGTGAGGCCGGCAAAGTCGGTGGCCAGCTGGGCTGGCTCGTAGAGCAGCTCGGCCTGGCGCGGGCCACCCGAGGCAAGGCCGAGCTGCCGGGGCGTGAAGGCCTCCAGTAGTATATGGCCGCCGGGGGCCAGGCTGGCGGCAGCAGCGGCGTGCACCGCCTGCCGGTCGGCGGCGGGTAGGTGGGCGTAAATCAGCCCAATGGCGTCGTAGTAGCCGGGTTTTTGCCAGGCCAGGTCGGTCAGGTCGGCTACCTGGTAGTTGAGGCGCACGCCCTGGCTGGCCGCCAAGCGCTGGGTTTTGGCCCGGCCTTCGTCGCTGAAATCTACGGCCGTGACCTGCCAGCCCTTACGGGCGGCGTATACGGCGTTGCGGCCCTCGCCCTCGGCCAGCAGCAGCAGGCGGCCGGGCGGCAGCGCATCGAGCTGCCGGCGGAAGTAGACGTTGGGCTCGGTGCCGTAGGCGTAGGCCTCGGCCTCGTAGCGGGCATCCCAGAAATCAGCGGCGTGCGTCATGGTTGGCAGTTAAAACAGCATAGGGTAAACCACCCAGGTCATCAGCAGGCCGCCAGCGAAGAAGCCGATAACGGCCACCAGCGACACCCACTGCAGGTTCGAGAGGCCCGAAATGGCGTGGCCCGAAGTGCAGCCCCCGGCGTAGCGCGTGCCGAAGCCCACCAGAAAGCCCCCAAACACCAGAAAAAACCAGCCCTTCCAGTTGGCCAGATTATCAAGCGAAAATAGCTCCCGGGGCAGCAGACCCGAAAAATCGGTCAGGTGCAGCTCGGTTTTGAGGTCGTTGATGGTTTCGGGCGAGATGTTGATTATCTCGGGGTGGCCCATCAGCTGGTAGCCGATAAAGCCGCCCAGGGCCACGCCCAGCACAAATACCAGGTTCCAGATTTCGGCCCGCCAGTTATAGGTGAGAAAGGGGATGCCGGCCGGTACGCAGGCCGCGCACACATGGCGCAGCGAGGAGCTGATACCCAGGGCCTTGTTGCCGATGAGCAGCAAAGCCGGCACCGTGAGGCCAATGAGGGGCCCGGCCACGTACCAGGGCCAGGGTTGTTGCAGAAGTTCAAGCATGGAATTCATAATAAATGGACTCAGGCCGCTGCCAACTGCTGGCGGCGGAACGAGCAGAACAGAAAATTTTGGGTGGTCTGAAACGGCGTGTGGTGGTCTTCGGTGCGGCAGCGCAACTTCTGGAAGCCCTGCCGCAGTTGCCCGGCCAGCTGCTGCTCGCTGTACTGGCGGATGGGCAAACCGCTGCACGAAGTGGGCCCGGCGGGCGAAAAAGTACCCATCGATAAGTAGCCATCGGGCACTATGGCGGCCCGGGCCAGCGCCAGATAGCGGGCTATGTCGGGCGCGCTTGTCAGGAAATGGAACGTGGCCCGGTCGTGCCAGAGGGCATAAGTCTGGGGTGGCTGGAAATCTAGCACGTCGGTTTCCAGCCACTGCACGCGGCGGGCCGCAGCGGGCCCCAGCCGGTGCCGGGCCCGCGCCAGTGCCTCCCCCGATATGTCGAGCACCGTCAGGTTCTCGTAGCCCTCAACCAGCAAGTGGTCCACCAGCCGACTGTCGCCACCACCCACATCAATAATGGGAGCCTGCCGGGGCAGCTTAAAGCTGTGGATAAATTCGAGCGAGGTAGCAGGCACCGGCTGGGTCCAGCTTACCTCGTGGGGCTGCTTGGTGCCATACACGGTCTGCCAGTGCTGGCGGGAGTCTGGGGTAGGAGCGGCCATTAGCTTAGCGCACCAGCGTTTCAGGCCAGTCGAGCACCCCGCCGAGCAGGTTGCTAACGTTAGCAAAACCGGCCGCCGTGAGCTGCTTGGCGGCCGTGGCCGAGCGCGCCCCGCTGCGGCAGTACACGTATAGGGGCTGGGTTTTGTCGAGGGCCGCCGTACGCTGAGCGAAGTTGGACCCGGTCACGTCGATGTTGACGGCCCCGGGCAGGTGGCCGCCGGCAAATTCGTCGGGGCGGCGCACGTCGAGCAACAGCCCGCCGGGCTGGCGCAGGCCCTCGGCAAACTTGGCGGGGGTGAGGTTTTGGAAAGCCGGAGCGGAAGATTTCAGGAAGTCGAACATGATGGGGAGGGGGGGGAAGTGAGTGAGGGATAAGTGTGAAGTGCAACCGTCATGCTGAGCGGAGTCGAAGCATCTCTACCGCAGTGGTAATCCTACCAGCTGATTAGCGCGGCAACGAAGCGGTAGGAATGTTTCGATTCCGCTCAGCACGACGATGTGCCGACCCGTTAATGGCCAGCGTCAGCTGCCTGAAAGGACTTGACGGCCTCGCCCAGATCGAGCACCGTGGTGCCAGGCAGGGCCGGGGCCACAATGCTGCTGCCGGCGGCCGAGCGGTAGCCGCCGGCGCAATGCACCACCACGGGCTTGCCAGCCGGGATTTCGCCCACCCGCTCGCGCAGCTCGGGCAGGGGCAGGTTGATGGCCCCGGCAAACAGCGGCTCCGCTTTCGCCTCCGAAGCATTGCGGATGTCCACGATGGTGTAGTTCTCGGGGTGCTGGCGGAAGGCTTCCACGTCGATTTCGGGCATGGTTTCCTGGGTAGAAGGCGTACCCACGAGCGCGCCTTTAATCAGCGGCTCGTAGCCGATTTTGGCCGTTTTCTCAATCAGGTCCGTCAGCGTGGCCTCGTCTGCAGCCAGTAGGTAGAATGATTCCTCAGGCCCCACAATGGAGCCCAGCCAGGTTTCGAACTTGCCGCCCTGCTGAATATTGATAGCCCCGGCCGCGTGGCCCTGCTTGAACTCGGCTTCGGGCCGCGTATCTACCACGACCACGCCGGCTTCCAGCTTGGCGTCGGCTTCCAGGCGAGGTACTTGGGCGATGCTCGGGGCGAAGTCGGGCGCACCGGCCTTGTTCAAATCCACATCATAGCCGAAGTACTTGGGAATGAACGGCTGGTCGGCCAGCAGCTCCTTCACAAAGTCTTCCTCCGACTGCGGGCGCAGGGCGTAGTTGCCGGCCTTTTCAGCCCCAATGGTGCTGCTGTTAGCCGAGTTGGTAGCCTTGCTGCACAGCGAGCCCGCGCCGTGGGCGGGGTACACCAGCACGTCGTCGGCCAGGGGCATAAGCTTCTCGCGGGTGCTGTGGTACATCTGCTTGGCCAGCTCCTCGCGCTTGGCGGTCATGTTGCCGGCCTTTTCGCGCAGGTCGGGCCGGCCTACGTCGCCGATGAGCAGCGTGTCGCCCGTGAACACGGCCACGTCTTTGCCCTCGCGGCTGAGCACCGTGCTCACCGAATCGGGCGAATGGCCGGGCGTGTTCAGGGCCCGGAACGTGAGCTTGCCCACCGTGAACGAGTCGCCCTCATCGAACGCCTCATGGTCATATTCGGCCCCCAGCAGCTTGCTGACGCGGATAACGGCGCCGGTTTGCTGCGCAATTTCCAGGTGGCTGCTCACGAAGTCGGCGTGAGGATGGGTTTCGAGCACGCACACAATCTTGGCGTCGTGCTGCCGGGCGAAATCGTAGTAGGGCTGCGGGTCGCGGGCGGGGTCGACCAGCACAATTTCGCGGGCGCACTCGCTCAGAATGGCGTAGGAGTAGTGGGCCAGGCCCTTGTCTTCGAACTGTTCAATTTTCATAACTAAAAGCGGTTGAGAAGTGGGGGGATGAATGAAAAAAGCTAGTAGCTAGCAGCTTAGTGAAAGACCAGCTCGCGCAGCAGAATAAATGTGCCCATGGCCAGCGTGAACCAGCCGAAAGCCGGCTTCAGCTTGGCGCCCGGGATAAAGCGGGCCAAATAAGTACCCAGCACGATGCCGCCGAGGGCAAAAGACAAAAAGCCCAGGATAAACGACCATTCGATGGGCGTACCGGCGCTTAGGTCGCCGCTGAAACCGATGAGCGAGTTGAGGGCAATAATGGCCAGGGACGTGCCCACGGCCAGCTTCATGGGCAGGCGCGCGCCCAGCACCAGGGCCGGAATAATCAGGAAGCCGCCGCCCGCGCCCACGAAGCCCGTAAGCAAACCCACCACTAGCCCAATACCCAGAATGAGCGGGTAGTTAAAGGTGGATTGCTGGTGCAGCTCCCCATCAAGCACCACTTCGGCCTGCTTACTGCGAATCATGGATACGGCCGCGCCGACCATAAGCACGGCGAAGGCCACCAGCACCAGCAAATCTTTGGTGAACATCAGGCTACCCACCGTGAACAGCTCGTGCGGAATGGCCGGCATGAGCACCTTGCGCACCAAGAACACCGAGGCCAGCGAGGGAATCAGAAAAACCACGGCCGTTTTCAACGACACCAGCCCCTTGCGGAAGTAGCCCCAGGCCCCCACCACCGACGTCGAGCCCACCACGAACAGCGAGTAGGCCGTGCTCAGCACCGGGCTCACACCCATCAGGTAGACCAGCACGGGCACCGTAAGAATGGAGCCACCGCCGCCCATAATGCCGAGCGAAAGGCCAATAAAGATGGCGGAGAAGTAGCCGAAGTAGTGCAGCATGAGAACGTTTCGTATGAAATTATGAAGGATTGTTCATGTATTGCGACAAAAAAAAGCGCCGGCCCCTACAGGAAGGTGCAGCCGGCCAGGCACTGAATGACATCCACTACTTCCCGCATTTTCAGCGAGTAGAAGATGTTTTTGCCCTCGCGGGTGCTGCTCAGAATTCCCTTGAGCTTCATGCCCGAGAGGTGGTGCGAGAGCAGGCTCTGTTCCACGTTGAGCTTTTCGCTGATTTCGGTAACCGACAGGCTCTCCTGGGCCGCCAGCAGCTGCACAATGGCAATGCGGGTGGGGTGGGCAGTCACCTTCAGAATGAAGGCCACTTTCTCCATCTTCTCGATGGAGAGGCCCATATCAACGGCAAGGATGGCGGTAGCAGGTATCATTTCGGGAGCAAATGTATGAACAACTTATCATACGTACAAGAATAGGCAGCTGATGAGTTCATTCTGTTCTAACTATTTTCCCGTCCACTACCTTCTCCCATCTTATGAAAAAGGCTTCTCGGTCAGCTAAAAAAAGGCTAAATAGTACCCGACTTTACAGTATTGACAGCGCTCAACCTTCCCGCCGCAAACTTCAACGACTTCTTGGAGACGGCTCCCTTGTCCGATATCACCCTCAGCACCATTGTAAACAAAACAATAGCTTGTAAGCCAATGGAAAGCAGATGTCACTTATAATGAAGCTGTTTAGGAAGTCGGTTTAGGGTTGATTTTTCGCAACAACAGGACGACGAACGCCAACCAATGCCACGCCAGCCAGTTGCCGATACTGGTTTCATAGCGCACGAGCAAGGTTTTGAAGCGGTCAAGCCAGGCGTTGGCGTGTTCGACCACGACGCGCCGCCGGTAGAGTTGGGGGTCAAAGAACGTGTCGTCCGCCGTTTGCCAATCGGTGGCGCGGCGGTTGCGGGCGATGTTGGCTTCGATGTCACGGGCGGCACAGGCTTGGCGCAACTCGGTGGTATCAAAGGCCCTATCGGCGTTTAAAAACAGTCCGGCTACCGCAATGCCGGCC
>NZ_FNOV01000040.1 GCF_900107135.1 Hymenobacter psychrophilus | reverse complement strand
GTGGCTGCCCTGCGCCGCCTGGACCAGATTCGAGCCCTGGGGGTGAGTGAAGTGCCCGTGCAGGATTTGCCCGAAGCCCGGCTGGCGCGCCTGGCCCGGCATGCCCAGTCCGCCTGGGCCCAGACCCTTTTGCGCATGAGCGAGGAGCGCCGCCAAGCCACACTGCTCGTGTTCGCGCAAACGCTCGAACGCACGGCCACCGATGACATCCTGGACCTGTTTGACGGGCTGATGGCCACGCTAGCCCTGAGCGGGGAAACGACCCGCCGTCGCGAGCGCCTGCGCTCGCTCAAGGACTTGGATCAAGCGGCCCTGGTGCTGGAACAAGCGGTGCGCCTGCTCCTCGACGAGGCCGTACCGGACGCCGAACTCCGCCAGCACGTGCTGGACCGTCTCAGCGCAGAAACGCTCCGCCAGGCGGCGGACGCCGTGCAGGAATTGGCTCGTAGCGCGGAGGACCCGTTGGTACAGGCCCTGAGCACGCGCTACGCCACGGTCCGTCGCTTTCTGCCGGCGCTGCTGCGCGGGGTGGTGTTTGAGGGCACGCCCGCGGCCAAGTCCCTGCTCGACGCCTGGCGCTTTTTGCAGGTGCAGGAAGCCGGCGGCCGGGGCTGCCCGAAGTGGACTGCTGCCCCGCGCACGGTCGTGCCGCCCCGGTGGGCGCGGCGGGTATTTCCGGCCAAAGGCCAAGTCCACCCGCCCGCCTACACGCTCTGCGTAGTCGAGCGCCTGCACCAGGCGCTGCGCCGCCGCGACGTATTCGTGCGCCGCAGCGAGCGCTACGGCGACCCGCGGGCCGAATTGCTGCGGGGCGAGGCCTGGGAGCAGGTCCGCGACTCGGTGGCCCGGGCCCTGGAGCGCTCCACCGACCCGCAGGTCGAGTTGGCCCGCTGGCAGCAGCAGCTGGCGGCGGCCTACACCGAAGTCCGCACGAACCTGCCCCGCAACACGGCCCTGCAGGTGCTTGAGCAAGACGGGCAGCCCTACGTAAGCGTCAGCGCGCTGGCGGCTCAAACCGAGTCGGAAGGCCTCCCTGCACTGCGGGCGCAGCTGGCCCAGCGCCTGCCCCAGGTGGAGCTGGCGGCCCTGCTGCTGGAAGTGGACGCCTTCACCGGCTTTGCCCGCGCTTTTACCCACGTCGCCGACGGCCAGACCAAAGCGGCCGATTTGCCCCTGAGTATCTGCGCCGTGCTGCTGGCCCAGGCTTGTAACATTGGCCTGAAGACCGTGGCCCGGGCCGACGTGCCGGCCCTGACGCTGCCGCACCTCTCGTGGGTGCAGCAAAACTACCTGCGGGTAGAAACGCTTACGGCCGCCAACGCCCGGCTGGTCGACGCCCAGGCGCAGCTGCCGCTGGCCCAGGCCTGGGGCGGTGGGGAAGTGGCCTCGGCCGACGGTATGCGCTTCGTCGTGCCCGTGCGGACGATTCACGCCGGCTGGAACCGCAAATACTTTGGCTCGGAACGCGGCGTGACCTACTACAACTTCACCAGCGACCAGTTCACCGGCTTTCACGGCATCGTCATTCCCGGCACCCTGCGCGATTCGCTCTTCATCCTGGCCGGGCTGTTGGAGCAGCAAACGAGCCTCGACCCCCGGGAAATCATGGCCGATACGCACGGCTACAGCGACGTGGTCTTTGGCCTGTTTTCGCTGCTGGGCTACCGCTTCAGTCCCCGGTTAGCCGACCTGCCGGACCAGCGTTTCTGGCGTCTCCAGAAAGAGGACGACTACGGCGAGCTCAACGAGTTGAGCCGCCACGTCATTAGTACCCGGCTCATCGCCGACCACTGGGACGACATGCTGCGGCTGGCCGGCTCGCTCAAACTGGGCAAGGTCAAGGCCACGGCCGTCATGCGCACGCTGCAACGGGCCGGCTCCCTCTCTGGGCTAGGGCGGGCCGTGGCCGAAGTCGGGCGGGTGGAGAAAACGCTCTACCTGCTGGCCTACGTGCAGGACGAGGCCTACCGCCGGCGCATCCTGGTCCAACTCAACCGGGGCGAGGGGCGGCACGCGGTGGCGCGGGCCGTCTTCCACGGCAAGAAAGGCGAATTGCGCCAGCGCTACCGCGAGGGCATGGAAGACCAGTTGGGCGCGCTGGGCCTGGTCCTCAACGCCCTGGTGCTGTGGAATACGCGCTATCTGCAACAAGCCTTGGAACAACACCAGGCCGTGGCCGAACCGCCGGAGCCGGGTGATGTGGCCCGGCTCTCGCCCTTGCTGCACGAACACATCAACATGTTAGGCCGCTACGACTTTACCTTGCCCGAGGGCATTGCCGCCGGGCAACTGCGCCCGCTACGCGACCCGACGAGCTTGGAAGAACAGCTCGCTCAACTGCCTTAACGGGAATTTCTGTTCCTACTCTTGCGCTACCCC
>NZ_FNOV01000007.1:68947-294529 GCF_900107135.1 Hymenobacter psychrophilus | reverse complement strand
GAGTCGACCAGCATCCAAGCATAATCCGGCTCCTGCACCGCCTGGAACAGGCCCTCCCAGACCCCAGCCAGCGCCCAGCGGCGAAAGCGTCGGGCTACCGTGTTCCAAGGGCCAAACCGTTCGGGCAGGTCGCGCCAGGCGCAGCCCGTGCGCACCCGGTAGACCACGGCGTTGACAAAATGGCGGTTGTTGCGGCCTGTGCCGCCTGCCGTACCGGCCTGCCCAAGTGTGTGCGGCTGAATCAGTTCCCATTCACGCTCAGTAAGTTCGTGGCGTCGCATCCCGCAAATTTAAACATGACTGTCCACACACTCCAAGGGAAAGTCAAAAACTACGGCACCCAGCAGTGTACCAGCACCGCAACGCTGAAGCCGTACCAATAAAACGGGCCCGCCACTGCACCGCAACGGCGGGCTGGCGCTGGCATACAGCATCCGTTGCCAGCTGACGGTGCACCCGAAATGGCTTCAAAACTATTTGAATCCGAAGGAGTTACGTGCAAATACCAATAATACCCTGATGAAAGCTTCATTTCTAACCGTACTATTCATGCATAGCTTACTGCTTTTTGATTTTAGCGCTTCCTCCGACTGGTCAGTGTGGGAGATAGAGAATGACGTGGTAATGGGCGGAAAATCCTCCAGCAAACTCTCGCGTAGCGACGCGGGCAATGCAGTTTTCACTGGCGATGTTTCCCTGGAAAACAACGGTGGATTTGCTTCCATGCAATATCATTTCGCTTCCAAAGACATAAGCGGCTGTACGAAGGCACTTATTCGCTTAAAAGGAGATGGCAAGAAATACCAGTTCAGGATGAAAGCCCGGCTTAATGAAAAGGCATCCTACATATATAATTTCAAAACCAGCGGAGAATGGCAGACCATCGAGATTCCGCTTAACCAAATGGAACCGACTTACCGCGGAAATAAGCTGAATCAGCCTAACTTCACTGCCAATGAGATTCAGGAAGTCCGGCTTTTGATTGGCAATGAAAAAGCTGAAAATTTCAGGCTGGAAATAGACAAGATTGAGTTACAGTAAGAGCGTAATTCAATCTGGAAAAATATACTACTCATCTAACTATAGCAGTTGCAGCAGCCTATGCATGAACGGCAGAATGCCGCTTTCCCAAGTCCATCCACGCCGTAACGGCCGAAGGTTTTGTCCTCAAGCTGCTGCTATCCATCCTTACCCACACCCTCACCGAGCTAGGAGCATAAGTCCGCAACCTGGGTTAATTAACCGCTGTTTTTGTGATACAAATAGTGAACCCGCCGTCGTAAATTCGTGCAGCAATTACCCTTATTTCTATGAACGCACCTATTACTCCGGTGGCCCCCGGCGACCAAATTATACCGGGCTGGCTGAAGATTTTTTGGCTGTACCTGATGCTGGCTCCCGCCCTGATTTGGGGCTGGTCGAGTTTATCGGGCCCGCGCAGTCTGGCGTCCGTCCTGCTTACCGTAGTAACAGTTGGGCTGGGGCACTCCATTGGACTGCACCGGGGCATTATCCACCGGTCGTATCGGTGTAGCCGCATCACGCGGGGAGTACTGGCCTACTTGTTCGTGCATACCGGCCTGGGAGGTCCACTGTCCTGGATACGGGTGCATTATTTCCGCGACTACTGGCAAAACCGCCTCGACTGCCCGGCCTTTTTCCGCTACGACCACTCCATCGGGCGGGACTATTACTGGAATCTGCATTTCACCTTAAAGCCGGCCGATATCGGGCGCTACGAAATTCCGGCCGAGGACCTGCACGACCCCTGGCTGCTGTTCCTGGAGAAGACCTGGTTTTTGCACGTACTGGCGGCAGCCGGCCTTATCTGGGCCTTTTTCGGCTTTGAGGCCATGATTGTCTGCGTGCCCCTACGCATCAGCGTTACTATTATGGGCCACTGGGTGGTAGGCTTTATATCGCACAAGTACGGCTACGCCCGCTACGATATCGACGATGCCGCTGAGCATGGTTACAACAACTGGGTATTAGGGGCCCTCTCGTTTGGGGAAGGATTTCACAATAACCACCACGCCCACCCCAGCTCCGCCAAAATGAGCACGGCTTGGTATGAGTTGGATTTGGGGTGGTACCTGGTAGCCAGCCTCCGCGCCCTGGGCCTGGTTTGGGACGTGCAGGTTCAGGGAGAAGCACCAACCCAGCGCGAAAGAGCCAAAACGCGTCTGTTCCGCTGGCACTGGCCCTGGCAGGATTGAACCAGCCTTATCCAGCGCAAAAAAGGCCCGCCGCTGAACATCAGCGGCGGACCTTTTTTTTACGGAGCGCTAAGCGGCCGTTTACTGCCCCAGCACCATAGCAGATACCAGCGGGGCTACAAAAATCGGGTGTCCAAACAACGCAAGACGGGTGGGCTAGACAGTCTGCAGAAGAGGCAGAAATGACGTACTATCGGTTTCCAATACTTCTGTCTTTGCTAGCTTTTCCACTTGTACGTTACACCTGTATGATTTCAATCCGACCAATTCTGTTGGCAGCTATTGTGCTCTTGTGTGGCTGTAAGAAACTGTTCCCGGACTATAAGACCCGCACATCTTACTTCCGGAACCCAGTAGCTGGCAGCGCCCCGGATAGTCTGCTGACGTGCGTGACGTATAATATCCAACTGGGATTCCGGGACGGACAAGACCCCTGGGATGCTGCTCAAAGCGGTGGCTCGGCTGCTCAGCTCGATAGTATAGCGCGCGTTCTGAGCCGGGTGAAGCCCGATATTATCTGCTTGCAGGAAGTGCCCCGCAACCGCTCCAATTCCGCTACCCAGGATTTCACCGAGCAGCTGGCCGCCCGGCTACACATGAACTATGCTTTTGGGGCCCACGCCCACAACGAGCCGCGGGGCGTGCAGCCCCCAAAGGGCGAGTGGGGCAATGCCATTCTGACCCGCTTTACCATCAACAGCATCGAAAACCACGAGAACGAATACGTCAGCAAATGGCGAAGACGCAGCATCCTGGCCGCCGAAATTTTGGTGGGCAGCCGGCCGGTGCGGGTATATTCGCTCCATTTCGACCCACTACCCACCGCTGCCGCCACGGCCGCCACGTATTTCCAGGAGCGGCAGAACGAAGCCCAGCTTATTCTGGGCGATTTTAATATGTTTGAGGTACCCGAGCTGCCGTCCACCAACTATGCGGATGTACTGAATACATTTTCGCCCCCATTCATCAGTATCGACCGGATATACTTTTCCGTCGGTCGTTTCAAGCCCCGAAGCGTAGATTTCATTCCGCACAGTGTGGGCGTATCTGACCATCCGGCCGTGTATTGCCGCTTGGCGTGGCAATAATTTCCTCCCCATCACCTCACATGCAAAGGCCCGCCGCTGATACTAAGCGGTGGGCCTTTGTATGTGAGGCGATGAGCAGCGTTGCGCTTGCCATGTGGCAGCCAACTATTGGCAATCCAGATAATAACCCAGCTTATTGGGCTCAGTTGAATCACGAACAGGTTGGGTGGTGCGGGCCTGCTGGATGTCGGTTGAAGTAATGCGCCGTTTGTGGGAATGATGGAATGAATCCGTCCATCGCACGGTAGGTAGCAGGGCAAAAGAAGTGGTTTTCTCATACACTTCACTACCCGCCGGTGCCTCTTCATCTAAATCTTCCACATTGACATCCCGCACTTTGGTTCTTTCCTCGTGAGCCAGTAAAAAAGTACCATAAGAAGCAACCCGCACTACCACCGTTATAGAATCTGGTTGCCCGGAAAAAGACTGGATAAGTACCTTGGGTTCAAAAGTAGGTTTGTAGTGTCGCACGCGCTCTTTCCAGAGCGGCAGATTTTGATGAGGGTAGAACACTTTGCGCTTGCCAACCTGGCCCGTTGCCGGGAGGTCGATTGCCCTATCTGCCACCAGCGTATCACCAGAACCCTGAAGCAGAATGGGGGCTTTGAATGGATACTTGGCTCTTTCTGGACTCAAATAATGCCCTACCACCGCGCGACCAACGGCCTCCGGGGCAATTTCGATTCCCCACCAAACAGTATCTAGTTGTAAAGAAAAGCGTGGGACCTTTAGCGTCATAAAAAGCTCGGTATTGGTCTGGTTGCGCAAGTACACTTCCGAAATATCCTGAGCGACAACCACCTGCTGGTATATCTCCCTCTTGCGAGGGTCATTCATTGATAGACAGATCAAGAGCAGAATTATCAGTATCACGCCGCCCGCCACAATGAATACTATAGCCTTGACGATGAGGACTAATAGATAGTAGAACGGTGGCTTTTCACGTTTCATCGCGTCTTTCTGTTTGATGCCCTGAACCGCAAAAAAGTAACCTGTCTGCCTAACGCAAAAGCGCCTGTCGCTCCGAGAGCAGCAGGCGCTTTTACATAGTAGCTTGTTCAGCCAGAAGCGGCAATTACTGGCCCAGCACCATGGCAAACACCAGCGGGGCCACAATGGTAGCGTCCGACTCGATGATAAACTTGGGCGTGTCCTGGCCCAGCTTGCCCCAGGTGATTTTCTCGTTGGGCACGGCGCCCGAGTAGCTGCCGTAGCTGGTCGTGGAGTCCGAAATCTGGCAGAAGTAGCCCCACAGCGGCACGGAGGTGCGGCCCAGGTCCTGGTGCAGCATGGGCACCACGCAGATGGGGAAGTCGCCGGCAATGCCGCCGCCAATCTGGAAGAAGCCGACCGGGCTTTCGTCGGTGGCCTGCTCGGTGTACCAGCCGGCCAGGTAAATCATGTACTCGATGCCGGTGCGCACGGTGTGTACGTTCTTGATGTCGCCCGAAATAACGTGGCCGGCGAAGATGTTACCCAGCGTGGAGTCTTCCCAACCGGGGCAGATGATGGGCAGGTTTTTCTCGGCGGCGGCCAGCATCCAGCTGTCCTTGGGGTCAATCTGGTAGTACTGCTCCAGCTCGCCCGACTTCAGAATTTGGTAGAAGAACTCGTGGGGGAAGTACTGCTCGCCGGCTTTGTCGGCCTTCTCCCAGAACTTGAGCACCGAGTGCTCCAGGCGGCGCATGGCCTCCTCTTCGGGAATGCAGGTGTCGGTTACGCGGTTCATGTGGCGCTCGAGCAGGGCCTGCTCGTCGGCGGGCGTCAGGTCGCGGTAGTTGGGCACCCGCTCGTAAAAGTCGTGGGCCACGAGGTTGAAGATGTCTTCCTCCAGGTTGGCGCCGGTGCAGCTGATGATCTGTACTTTGTCCTGGCGGATGAGCTCGGCCAGCTGAATGCCCATTTCGGCGGTGCTCATGGCGCCGGCCAGGGTAATCATCATCTTACCGCCATCGGCCAGGTGCTTGTTGTAGCCTTCGGCGGCATCAATCAGGGCAGCGGCGTTGAAGTGGCGGTAGTGGTGCTTGAGGAAGTTGGTGATTTGCATGGGTTGGGTTGTCAATTGTTCGTTATTTGTCATGCTGAGCGAAGGCAGAGCCATAGTCGAAGCATCTCTACCGCTTCGTTGTAATGCTAACCTGATAGCAGGATTACCACTGCAGTAGAGATGCTTCGAATGCGGCTCTGCCTTCGCTCAGCATGACGTTCTTTTTTCTTGTTCTTCCAACACCTATACCGGCTCCTCAATCATGAGGTTGTGGTTGGTGTAGATGCAAATGTCGGCGGCGATGTGCAGGGCGTCCTCCACCATCTGGCGGGCCGTTAGGTGGGGCGCGTGCTTTTTCAGGGCCAGGGCAGCGGCCTGGGCGTACATTGAGCCCGAGCCGATGGCAGCCACGTCGTTGTCGGGCTCCAGCACGTCGCCGGTGCCGGCAATGATGAGCAGCTCATCCTTGTCGCAGACCACCATCATGGCTTCGAGCTTGCGCAGGTACTGGTCTTTGCGCCACTCCTTGGCCAGCTCGATGGCGGCGCGGCGCAGCTGGCCATTGTAGCCCGCGAGCTTTTCTTCGAACTTATCGAGCAGCATAAACGCATCGGCTGTGGAGCCGGCAAAGCCGGTTACCACCTTGCCATCGTGCAGCTTGCGCACTTTGCGGACGTTACTTTTGGCCACGTGCTTGTCCATGGTAGCCTGGCCGTCGGCGCCGAGGGCAACTTCGCCGTTGTGGCGGATGCCAAGGACGGTAGTGGAGCGAATTTTCATGATAGTTGTCAGTTGATAATTGGTGGTTGTCAGTAAAAACGGAAGTCAGTTGCCATTCCGTAATCGGACTGACAACTGACAACCATTACCTAACAACTAAAGATTAAATGAGCATCCGCAGCGGGTCTTCGAGCAGGCTCTTGAGCGTTTGCAGGAAGGCCGCGCCGGTGGCGCCGTCGACCACGCGGTGGTCGCAGCTGAGCGTTACTTTCATCAGGTTGCCCACGGCCAGTTCGCCATCCTTCACTATGGCCGTCTGCTTGATGCCGCCCACGGCCAGGATGCAGGCATCGGGCGGGTTGATAATGGCCGTGAACTCGTCGATGCCGAACATGCCCAGGTTGCTGATGGTAAAGGTACTACCCTCCCACTCGGCGGGCTGCAGCTTCTTGCTCTTAGCCTTGCCGGCCAGCTCTTTCACCTCGGTAGCAATCTGCGACATGCCCTTGCCGTCGGCGTTGCGCACGACGGGCACGAGCAGGCCCTCATCCACGGCCACGGCCACGCCGATGTTGACCACGTGGTTCTGGCGGATTCGGTCGCCCAACCAGGACGAGTTTACGGCCGGGTGCTGCTTGAGGGCCACGGCGGCGGCCTTGATGACCAGGTCGTTGAAGCTGAGCTTAACGGGCGACAGGCCGTTGAGCTGGGTGCGTACTTCCATGGCCCGGTCCATCTGAATTTCCATCGTCAGATAGAAATGCGGGGCCGTAAACAGGCTTTCGGAGAGGCGACGGGCAATTACCTTGCGCATCTGCGACACCGGCGTATCGGTGTAGGTACCGTTGGCGGGCTGGGCAGCCGGGGCGGCTGGCGCGGCGGCCGGAGCCGGCTGGGCAGCCACCGGAGACGGATTAGCGGCGGGCTGAATAGCCGGGGCAGCAGCCGGCACGGTAGTCTGGGCGGGCTGGGCAGCCGAAGCGGCTACGTCTTCCAGGTCGCGCGATACGATGCGGCCGTTTTCGCCCGAGCCTTTAATAGTGTTCAGGTCGATGCCTTTATCCTTGGCAATGCTTTTAGCCAGCGGCGAAGCGAAGATGCGGCCACCGGCAGCAACAGGCGCAGCTTCGGCCGCCGGAGCCGGAGCCGGAGCCGAAGTAGACGCAGAAGCGGGAGCAACGGCTTCGGCGGCGGCAACTGGAGCCGCGTCGGGAGTCCCGCCCGACTGGCCGCCGAGCAGGGCCTGCACGTCGGCTCCTTCTTCGCCGATAATAGCCAGCACGCCATCTACGGGCACTGCCTCGCCTTCCTTGGGGCCAATGTAGAGCAGCGTGCCGTCTTCGTAGTTATCCAGCTCCATGGTGGCCTTGTCAGTTTCCACTTCGGCCAGAATATCACCCGATTTCACCTTGTCGCCCACCTTTTTCAGCCAAGCAGCAATGGTGCCTTCGGTCATGGTGTCGCTCATTTTGGGCATCCGGATAACGGTTGCCTTCTTACTGTTGCCGGCCGGAGCCGCCGCCGGCTTGGGGGCCTCGGCCTTGACCGCCTCAGGAGCAGCCGGAGCCGGCGCAACAGCCTTGGGCGCCTCGGGGGCCTCGGCCGCCGGAGCCTCTTCCGTTTCGCCGGTAGCGAGTTGGGCGGTTTCGGCCTGGGCATCACTCAGCAAAGCGGCAATATCTTCGCCCTCCTTGCCTACAATAGCCAGCAGCCCATTTACTACTACCGCCTCGCCTTGCTTGGGGCCGATGTAGAGCAGCGTGCCGTCCTCGTAGTTTTCGAGCTCCATGGTGGCCTTGTCGGTTTCCACCTCGGCCAGCACGTCGCCGGATTTTACTTTATCGCCTACTTTTTTGAGCCACGCCGCAATAACCCCTTCGGTCATCGTGTCGCTCATCTTGGGCATTTTTATGAGTTCGGCCATCTGCGTCGTCGTCGTTGGATTGAATAGGGTCAAAATTAGCCCGAAATTTCGGGGGAGCAAACGAAACTGGTTTGCTATGATTGACCAGGAAAAGGGCGAATTTTCGCCGGCCGTAGTTTTACGGTCCAGCTGGCAAGTGTGTACCCCACAAAGGCGTACTCCACGGTCAGCGGAAGGTTACCGGCATTGCCCAACGCTCCTGCCCACAGCCCCGGCGGTCGGCGCGGGCGGGCACAAAGCGCAAGGACTTTAGCAAGGGAACTACCAGCGCCAGCAACTCCTGCTGCTGAGCCGCGGTAAGCTGCTGGCAATCGGGCGCATACTTTTTACCCGTTTTTCGCCATGTTAGCCGGGCACAGGCGACGGTAAAATTGCGCTTCCGGAGCAGCGAATCGACCACGAAGCCTACGAAAACCCTGCCCGTCAACGCCGGGTGCCGGAGAGTCGGTGGCGCGGGTGCAGGCTCTACCAGCCGGTAGCAATTCGCTGGAAAATAACAGACAAATCCGCGGGTAGTATCCGGTTCACTACCGGTCCGGGCACGCAGCGGTCGGGCTGTGGCCGCGGCAGAAGAAGCAACTGCCGCGCTCAATAGTAGCCCAGCTATAGCTGCCCTGGCCATTTTCACGGACTGTCGTACAGGTGTTTTGTATCCAGAAAATTACGCACCGTGAACAGCGAGTTGGTGTACTCCAGCTCGTAGAGGCCCAGGTTGTGGTGCTCGAAGTTTTCCATCTGGCTGAGCGGGTAATGCAGCAGCTGGCACAGCAGCACCCGCATAGCCCGGCCGTGCATGCACACGAGCACCGTCTGCTCGTGGGGCCGGCCGGTAAGCAGCTCGATGAACGGGCGCTGGCGGGCGGCTACCTCATCCGGGCTTTCGCCGCCTTCGAGGGCCGAGGCGGTGCGGCCGGCGTGCCAATCCTGGAGTACGCGGTGGTATTCCTCGTCTTCTTCGGGCGTGATGCGGGTGCCTTCGCGGGTGCCCCAGCCGATTTCGTTCAGGCCGCCGTGGGCTTCGTGGGGCAAGCCCAAATCCAGGAAACCAGCCACCGACTCGTGGGTGCGGCGCAGCAGCGAGGTGTACACCTTATCGAAGGACACGTGGCTGTAGGCGGCGAAAAAGCGCGCGGCCTGCCGCCGCCCGGCCTCGTTGAGCGACGAATCGATGCCGCTGCCCTGCACAATGCCGCGCACGTTGAAGTCGGTTTGCCCGTGGCGAATCAGGTATATTTTTTTGACGCTCACTTTCCCCCTAGTTTTGCGGTTTACGCTTGAAGCGCTTCTAAAGCTACAAGCTTCAGGCCGCAAGCTGCAAGTTTTTGGGCGTTTTTTGTTGCCGGCCGGCAGCCGTCCAGGTTCGTTCTACCAGCGTCTTTCCTCTTCCCTGCTCTGCGCATGACTCTCGACCAACTTAAGCAATGGGTTAGTACCCGCCCCACCCTGGCCGATGCGCTGGGCATCGAGCTTACGGCCATAACCGCCGACTACCTGGAGGGCCGCATGCCCGTTGATGGCCGCACCCACCAGCCCATGGGCCTGCTGCACGGCGGGGCTTCGGTGGCGCTGGCCGAAACGCTGGGCAGCATTGCCGCCCACACCCGCCTGCCCGACCCCACCACACAAGCCTGCGTCGGCCTCGAAATCAACGCCAACCACATAAAAGGCGTGCGCGACGGCCACGTAATCGGCCGGGCTACGGCCCTGCACGTTGGCCGCCGCACCCAGGTCTGGGAAATCCGCATCACCCACGAGCAAACCGGCGCCCTGGTTTGCATCAGCCGCATTACGATGGCGGTTATTGATGTGGAGAAGTGAAGCACGCAAAAGGGTGTCATGCTGAGCATGACATGCTTTTATTACCTCAATCACCCTCAACCCTACCCCTACCGGCCCCTGCATATGCTCCAAACCGTTGCCTGGAACCCTGATTTGCCGCCGGCCCAGCGGCTGCGGCGACTGGTGGCGCTGGCTTTAAGCAGCGGCCGGCCGGTGGCATTGTGGCGGCTGCCCGGCGAAAAGTCGGCCCGGCTGTGCCTGAGTTTGCGGGTGGAAGCAGCCTATGTGGGCCTGCCACCCGCGCTGGAGGCCAGCGCCCCGGCCGGGTTCGCCTTTTTTCCCTTCCAGGATTCCGACCACAACCCGCCCCTGTTTCTACCGGCCGATCTGTACTTCGACCTGGCCCGGCCCGACGAGGTACGCGTGAGTTCCGGGGCCGCCAGCCGACTGCCCGAGCTGCGGCAGCAGTTCGCGGCGCTACCCGACCCGGCACCGCTGGCCTGGCACGTGCGGCCCCGCCATGCCCCGCGCCCCGTTAGCCAGCCCGAGTACGAGGCCCTGGTGCGGGCCGGCATAGCGGCTATGCGGGCTGGCAAGGTGCAGAAAGTAGTATCGAGCCGGGCGGTGCATCAGGCACTGCCGGCCGGGTTTGATGCGCTGCGGGCCTTTGAAGGGTTGCAACGGCGCTACCCCACGGCCTTCGTGTCGTTGGTGAGTGCGCCGGGGGCCGGCACCTGGCTGGGGGCCACGCCCGAGGTGCTGGCGGAGGTGGGCGAAGACCAGGTGTTCCGGACGATGGCGCTGGCCGGCACCCAGCCGCTGCTGCCGGGCCACGTCCCGAGCGAGGCCATCTGGCGGCAGAAGGAAATTGAGGAGCAGGCGCTGGTGGCCCGCTACATCGTCAACTGCTTCAAGCAGCTGCGGCTGCGCGAGTACCACGAAACCGGCCCGCGCACGGTGGCCGCCGGCGACGTGCTGCACCTGCGCACCGATTTCGCGGTGGATTTGGGCAACGTACCCTTCGCCACACTGGGCACCGATATGCTACGGCTGCTGCATCCCACTTCGGCCGTGAGCGGCATGCCCCGGCAGGCGGCCCTCGATTTTATAAAGCAGCACGAAGGCTACGACCGCGCCTATTACGCCGGTTTCCTAGGCCCCGTAAACCTGCCCGAACCCGGCGCCGCCCGCCTCTACGTAAACCTGCGCTGCCTGCAGTTGCGCCCCAACCAGGCCGTGCTGTATGCCGGCACCGGTCTAACGCCCGACTCCGACCCTACCAAAGAGTGGCAGGAAACCGAGCTGAAGCTGCGCACGATCGGGGCGGTTCTGGAGTGATTACAGACCTGAGTGGTTGTCATGCTGAGCGAAGTCGAAGCATCTCTGCCGCAGTGCTTACCCCAACGCATGGATTTACCTGTTGCGGTAGAGATGCTTCGACTGCGCCTCCGGACCCTGGCTCCATGCGCCACATGCTCAGCATGCCTCCGTTTTTACATCCCTCTCTAATTTTCATCTATGCCCAGCAGCCTCCAGGCCGTTCATAACATCCCCGAAATCTGCGCGCAACTGGGCATTACCGATGTGGTGTTGTCGCCGGGCAGCCGGTGCGCGCCGCTCACTATTGCCTTCGCCCGGCACCCGGCCATTACAGTGCGCACGGTACCCGATGAGCGGGCCGCCGCCTTTATCGGGCTCGGGCTGGCGCAGGCCCAGCGGCGGGCAGTGGCGCTGGTGTGTACCTCGGGCACGGCCGGCCTCAACTACGCGCCGGCCGTGGCCGAAGCGTTTTTCCAGCAGATTCCGCTGGTGGTGTTCACGGCCGACCGCCCGCCGGAATGGATTGACCAGCTCGACGGCCAGACCATCCGCCAGACCGACTTGTACGGCCGGCACGCCAAGGGTTCGTTCACCTTTCCTACCGATACCAGCCACCCCGACGCCCAGTGGCACGCGGCGCGCCTCGTGAGCGAAGCCATCAACCTGGCCCAGCAGTTCCCAGCCGGACCGGTGCAGGTGAATGTGCCGCTGCGGGAGCCGTTCTACCCCAAGCCGGACGAGGAGTTGACGTTTGGGCCGGTGAAGGTGATGCACGAGCTGCCCGGCCGCTCCCAACTGCCCGCCGCCACGCTCCGGGAGTTGCGCGAAGTCCTGCGCGGCACCGCCCGCGTGCTGGTGGTAGCCGGTCAGCACCCGGCCGATGTGCCGCTGCAGCTCGCATTGCGCGAATTTGCCACGGCCTGGCAGCTGCCGGTAGTAGGTGACCTGATTGCCAACCTGCACCAACCCACCGCCGCCAGCCACAACCAGCACCCGCGCTTTGTGGGCCGCCAAGATGTGTTTCTGGCGGTGCCCGAACCCGGCCTGAAAGAGGCGCTACGGCCCGATCTGCTCATCACTTTCGGCCAGTCGCTCATTTCCAAGGCCCTCAAGCTCTACCTGCGTCAGCATCGCCCGGCGCGGCACTGGCACATCCAGGCTGCCGGCCCGGTGGCCGATACCTTTCAGTCGCTCACGCAGGTTATTCGGATGGAGCCGACCGATTTCTTCGCGGCCCTCGCCTCCCGAAACGAGGATACGGATAGCCTGAGTGATGCGCCTTCTTCTCCCGGACAAACCGAACCGGGCCGGAACGTGCTGCCCGCCGACGTCACCCGCGTGGCCCCGCGGCCCCGTCTGAACTGGCCGGCACCGGCGGAGGCCGACGCCGCCAAAGCAGCCTACCTGCGGCCCTGGCTGGCGGCTGAGAACTGGGCGACTGGCTTTCTGGCTGACTTTATGCAGCATCCCAACCAGCAGTTCAACGAGTTTACGACCATATTTCAGGCCCTGCAGCTGCTGCCCGATGGCGCGGCGCTGCACCTGGCCAACAGCATGGCCGTGCGCTACGCCAACATTCTGGGTCTGCCGGCCGGGCACGGGGCCGGGGTGTTTGCCAACCGCGGCACCAGCGGTATTGATGGCTGCACGAGCACGGCCGTGGGGGCGGCGCTGGCCCAGCCGGAGCGGCCGGTAGTGCTCATCACCGGCGACGTGGCGTTTTTCTATGACCGCAACGCATTCTGGCACAATTACCCGCTGCCCAACCTGCGCGTTATGCTGCTCAACAACCACGCGGGCGGTATTTTCCGGCTCATTGATGGCCCGCGCCAGCAGCCGGAGTTGGAGGAGTTTTTCGAAACGCGCCAACCCCTGACGGCCGAGAATACGGCGCGCGACTTTGGGCTGCGCTACTTCCCCGTTTCTACTTTTGCTGAACTTGAGGCCGCCTTGCCGGTTTTCCTATCGACCGAAGGCGGCGCGGCGCTGCTCGAAGTCTTTACCGACTCGCAAACCAACGCCGCGTTTTTTGAGCAGTACCGTACCTTGGTGCGCACCTCTTTCGCGCTGCCAACCTGAGCAAACCCATTTACAACTACCCTTTACCTCACCTTTACTATGTCAGAAAAAATCGAGTGGACTACCATCAAGGAGTTCAAGGAAATTCTCTTCACCCAGCATGGCGGCATCGCCAAAATCAGCATCAACCGGCCCGAGGTGCACAATGCCTTCACGCCACTCACGGTGGATGAGATGATTCAGGCCATGCACATCTGCCGCGACCGGACCGATATCGGCGTAGTGGTGTTCACGGGTGAGGGCGGCAAGGCCTTCTGCTCGGGCGGCGACCAGAGCGTGCGCGGCCACGGCGGCTACATCGGCGAAGATGCCGTGCCCCGCCTCAACGTGCTCGATTTGCAGAAGCTGATTCGCTCGCTGCCCAAGCCCGTAATTGCCATGGTGGCCGGCTGGGCCATTGGCGGCGGCCACGTACTGCACGTGGTCTGCGACCTGACTATTGCCGCCGACAACGCCCGCTTCGGCCAGACCGGCCCGAAAGTCGGTTCGTTCGATGGCGGCTTCGGCGCCTCGTACCTGGCGCGCGTGGTGGGCCAGAAGAAAGCCCGCGAAATCTGGTTTCTCTGCGACCAGTACGACGCCCAGGAAGCCCTTGATATGGGCCTGGTAAACAAGGTAGTGCCGCTTGATAAGCTGGAGGAAACGACAGTGGAATGGTGCAACAAAATTCTGCAGAAAAGCCCCCTGTCGCTGCGCATGCTCAAGTCGAGCTTCAACGCCGAGCTGGATGGGCAAGCGGGTATTCAGGAGCTGGCCGGCAACGCCACGCTGCTCTACTACCTCTCGGAGGAAGCCAAAGAAGGCCGCAATGCCTTCGTGGAGAAGCGCCAGCCCGATTTCGACAAATACCCCAAGTTTCCGTAACGGCTGTTGGGTCGCTGAACGACTGACAAAAGAACGTTATGCCGAGCCTGCCGAAGCGTAACGTTCTTTGTGGTTTCTGTTTCCTTGGTTTTCAACTATTACTCTTGATGAAAAAACTGCTGCATCTGTTGCTTCTCGGCGTAGTCATGCCGGTTCAGGTACTGGCCCAATCGGCCGCTAAACCAGCGGTTGCCACGGCCGGCCCCGACCAGACCCGGCCGGTGCAGGTAGTAGAAGCATCGTGCGGGCAGTGCCAGCTGGGCCTGCCCGGCAAAAGCTGCGACCTAGCTGTACGCCTGAATGGCCAGGCCTATTTCGTCGACGGCACCCACATCGACTCCCACGGCGACGCCCACGCAAAAGATGGTTTCTGCCAAAAAATCCGGCAGGCCCAGGTGCAGGGCGCAGTAGTAAACGAGCGGTTTGTGGCCACGTATTTCCGGCTCCTGCCGGAGGTAGCCAAGCCCCAATAACTGCCCGAGGATTCACCTTGTAAACAGTCCCGCTCCAGCGCCACCCTCACCCGGTGGCGCTGTTGGTTTCCGGTAATCCGGGTGGCTGCCACGCAAAGAATCCGGCCGAAAAAGAAACGAGGTGTGGCCGCTGAAACCATAAGCACAACGCTTACCGGCGCTTAAAAGATAGAGCCCAGGCCGCGGCAGGCTTCGCACCAGCTGTAGAAGTTGACCATGCGCTGGTCGTGGCGCGCCTGCTGGCGGCGCTGGCGGGCCTCCTGAATGGCTTCAGCCGTCAGGCGTAGCCCTTGGATGCGGTTGCGGAAGGTAAGGTAGCGGCGAAAAATGAGGGCTCGGGCCGGCAGCAGAGATTTAGGGGCGGAGGCAGACATGGCAGCAGGGCTTAGTGAACACCTTAATATACAATCAATTTCGCCGGTATTCCACAATTTGAAAGTTTCTTTAGTTCGGGCTCAGACTATTTCCGGTGGCTTTGGTTGGTCGATAACAACTTGTCTTCATCACTCCGCCCACCCGATGAACAACCCCAATTTTCACCGCGCTATTGGCCGCATCCGGCGGCGGCACTGGTTGCACTATGCAGTGCAGAGCCTGCTGATGGGGACGCTAGTGCTGGCAATCAACCGGCTGCTGGCCACTGGCGGGGTGGGTACGGCACCCTTGGCTTCGGGTGGGAGAATGGCGCTGCTGGCCGGTGGCGGGGTGCTGGCCGGCCTGGGGCTGCTATGGTTACGGCGGCGCATGGTGCCCAACCTGCGGCGGCTGGCCGAAGAAAATCTGCGCATCTACCAAAGCCGCATTTTATTACAGGACAGCCTGTTGCTGCTGTCGGGCCTGCCGTTGCTGCTGGCTTACGGGCTGGTGGGCAGCCTCCCGGCGCTTGGCGCGTATGTAGTGCTGCTGCCGCTGCTGGCCCGGCTCACCGCTCCGTCGGCCGAGGCGTACCAGCGCTGGCTGCTTCAATCCTGAGCTGTTAGCGGCAAGCTATTCGCTCTTTTTTTGTTCAATTGCTTTACTGCCGCCGCTCCTTTGGCAGAAAATACGGCTCCAAATTTTATGAACGCTACCACCAGCTTACTGCCCGACTCGCTGCTGCTCAACGGCCGCGAGTTTCGCTACGCCGATATTCAGCAATACCCGGCCCTGGCTCCGGCCGAGCTTAATGGCTACGAGGCCCGGGTGCTCGATTTTGTGCGCGAGTGGCTTAACGGGGCCCAGGAGTTCAGCCTGACTACCTCGGGCTCGACGGGGCCGCCGCAGCCGGTGCATTTCCGGCGCCAGCAGCTCGAAGCCTCGGCCCGCCGCACCGGCGACTACTTCGACCTGGGCCCCGGCGAGCGGCTGCTGGTGTGCCTGAACTGCGAATTTGTGGGCGGGCTGATGATGCTGGTGCGCGGGCTGGAACGGCGCATGCACCTGACCATTGTGGAGCCGCAAGCCAACCCGCTGGCGTTGGTAGCGCCCGACGCTACCTTCGATTTTGCCGCCTTCGTGCCCCTACAGATGCAGGCGCTGCTGGCGGCCGGCCAGGCCCCGCGCCTCAACCAGCTGCGGGCCATTCTGGTGGGCGGCGCCCCGGTGGAGGGCAGCCAGGCCCACGAAATTGAGGCCCTGAAGGTACCCGTGTACTTAACCTACGGCATGACCGAAACGGCCTCGCACATTGCCCTGCGCCGCCTCAACGGCCCGCAGGCCAGCCCCACTTACCAGGTGCTGCCCGGCATTGCGGTGGGCCAGGATGAGCGCGGCTGCCTCACGGTGCGCGCCGACGTCACCAACGACGAACTCATCGTCACCAACGACCTCATCCGCCTCGCGCCCGACGGCCACAGCTTCGAGTGGCTGGGGCGGGCCGATTTCGTCATCAACAGCGGCGGCGTAAAGGTGGCAGCCGAAAAGGTGGAGCGGGTGCTGGAACTGGGCTTGATGGAACTGGGCCTGAACCGCCGCGCCTTCGTGGCCGGCCAGCCCGATGCGCGCCTGGGCCAGCAGGTAACGGCTTTTGTGGAGGGCGAGCCGTTGCCCGAAGCCGGTCAGCAGCAGCTACGCGAGCTGCTTGGCCAGCGCCTGGACCGTTACGAGGTGCCCCGGCAGCTGGTTTTCGTGCCCGAATTCCAGACGACCGCCTCCGGCAAGCTCGACCGAAAAGCTACGCTCGGTGAACTGGTGAGTTGATGTTCGGAAGACCTGATTGCGCCACTTGCGCCGTTAGGTTTCCCGAAGGTCAGCTCACCAGTTTCCTGTTTCCCCTTTTACTCATCCGAGCCCCAGTCCGGGTTGAGGAGGCGCTCGTGGCCGCGCACGACTTTGTAAAGGTCGCCCAGGAAGAGCTTGGCGCGGGCAAAGAAGATGTAGCCGCTGATCTGATCTTCGGGCTGCTGGCCGGACGCGAATACCTGCCGGTAGCCGGTACCGGCCCCAATGCCCACCCACCGGAATATCCGGTAATGAGCGGCCACCGAGGGCTCGACCAGGTACAACACCTTGCGGCCGCTGCGCTGGCTGTCGCCATTGGGCAAAAAGAAGCGGGTGTAATAGTAGCCCACGCCCACCTGCAGCGGGGCGCTCAGCTCCCAGCGCCGGTTGCCAATAAAAACATACTCGCCGTAGCCAGCCACGTAGCGGAAGCGCACCTCGTCGCGGGTGCCGGCCGGTAGGCCTTCGGGCAGGGGCTGGCGCGTGCGTAGCCCGCCCGAAAGGCGGTAGAAACCCAGGCCCGCCCGCCAGCGTCCGCGCCACTCGATGCCGCCGCGCAGCCCGTTGATACCGGCCACTTTACCATTGATAATGGAAAACCGCTGGTCAATCTGGAATACCGGCCGGCGGTGACGCTCGCGCACAAAAGTGGTATCGGGGGGGCTGTCGGCCCGGGCTGGCAGCGCGGCCAGTGCCCCGGCCAGCAGCGGGAGAAACACAGCAAAAAAGGAACGGGCTTTCACAGCCTAAAGGTACGGCGCGGACGGGACGGTGGTTGGCCGCAGGGCTTTGGTTCGCCCCCGCCGGACCGCTGCTTCGCCCCGGGCTGACTGCGGCTCACCCGCAAAGGGGTAGGTTTCATGGGGTTCGATGAACACCTTTGGCTTATCAACCAACCCCGCCACCCATGCCGCTCTCCCCCGATTTTCTGTTTTCCGTAGCCAACCCGATTGCGCTGCTGGGCTGGGCCCTGCTGGTGCTGGCTCCGAACTGGCGCGTTACGCGGTGGCTGGTGCTGAGCGGGGCACTGCCGCTGCTGCTAGCCACCGCCTACGCCCTGCTAATTGGCTTCCAGCTACTGGCCCCAGGTGCGGTAGAAGGTGGCTTCAACTCACTGGCCGATGTGGCGGTGTTGTTCCGCAACCCCTGGGGGCTGCTGGCCGGCTGGGTGCATTACCTGTGTTTTGATATGTGCCTGGGCATTTGGGAAAGCCTGGATGCACGGCGGCGCGGGGTGCCCCACGCACTGCTGGTACCCTGCTTGCTGCTCACGTTCATGTTAGGGCCGGTAGGGCTGCTGCTCTACGCGGGGCTGCGGCGCTTTTATCGGCCCGCAGCAGTTTCCGGCTCGTCCCTCATCCAGTAAAACCCCACTGCCATGGACACCACCCAGCTCTCAACCCACGCTTTATTTCCAGCAAGTGGCCCGCGCTGGTTTTGGCTGACGGCCCGATTTCGGCACCTGCACCGCGCCAACCCGGTACTGAGCCTGGTGGGTTGGCTGCACGTAGCCCTGCTGCTAATGGCGCTGGCGCTGCTGCCCTTCGATGGGCGGGCAGTAACGGGCCTGGCAGTGTGGCTGAAACCGGCCAAATTCGCCGTCTCGATAACGCTGTATGTCTGGACGCTGGGCTGGCTGCTGGCCGGTTTGCCCGCCCGGGCTCAATGCGCCGTGCGCGGGCTAAGCTGGGGCGTGGGCCTGAGCATGGTGGTGGAAATCGGCTGCGTTTTCCTACAGGCGGCCCGCGGCACTACCTCGCACTACAACGCCGCCAGCCTCTTCGACGGTGTGGTTTTCGGGCTCATGGGCGTGTTTATTCTGGTGAATACGCTGCTCACCTTTTGGGCGGTGTATCTGGTATGGCGGTATCGGCCGGCCGGCCCGGCTGGCTACGTGTGGGGCGTGCGGCTGGGTCTGGCGCTGTTTCTGGTGGGCTCGGTGCTAGGTGGCATGATGATTCATTTGAGCCAGCATACCGTGGGCGCCCCCGATGGCGGCCCCGGCCTGCCGGGCCTGGGTTGGAGCACCCGCGCCGGCGACCTGCGCCCGGCCCACTTCCTGGGCTTGCACTCGTTGCAACTCGTGCCGCTGCTCGGCTGGGTGCTTAGCCGCTGGCTCCCGCGCCGCGCCGTACTGCTTACCTGGCTGGGGGCGGCCCTGTACGCCATGGTCGTGGCCAGCCTGTTTGTGCTGGCGCTGCGCGGGGTGCCATTGCTGCCCGCCTGAACCACCGCGCCGGGTGTGCCGGCTGGCCCGCAGCTTTTGCCGGTTCACCCGGGCCCACCGCCGGTTCACCCGGTTTAGGGTGGTTTCGCCGCAAGGGTTTGTGGAGATTTGAAGCATCAACAACGACTTCTCCCTTCTCCCATGAAAACGCTGCTTCGCCCCCTGACTACGCTACTTGCCGGTTTGCTCACCCTGCTGTTGCTGCTTCCCTTGTCGGCCGCTATGGCCGGGGCACTGCCCGCCGGCCGCCAGGATTTCACGACCTCCGATAGCGTGCAGCTCTATGTGCGGGTAGCCGGCAAAGGCCCCGTTTGCCTGTTCGTGCACGGCGGCCCCGGTGCAGGCAGCCAGGCCATTGAAGTACTGGCCGGTGCGGCGCTGGAGAAAGACCTGCAGATGGTTTACTTCGACCAGCGCGGCAGCGGCCGCTCGGCCAGCGCCCCCCGGGCCAACTACTCGCTGGAGCGGCAGGTGCAGGATATGGAAGAGCTACGCCAGCACCTGCACCTCGAAAAATGGACCCTGATGAGCCATTCTTTCGGCGGGATTCTGGCTACGGCCTACGCCCAACGGTACCCGGAGCATGTGCAGGCCCTTATGCTGGTGAACAGCATCCTTAACCTGCCCGCCGCCATGGAGGCTACCACGGCCTACGGCTACACCCTGCTGCCCGCCGCCACCCGCCCGCCCCTCGATGCCACCGCACCCCTGCCCCAGCGCTACTTCATGGTGATGGGAATGCTTCAGCAGCAGCGCCTCTACAACCAGCTGCAGTACACATCCGACTCGTCGGCCGCACGAGTAAACCGGGTGCTGCGCGGCCAGAAGCCCAACCAGGATTTTGCCGCGCACCTGTTTCAGAATCCGGGCGGTTACGTGCTCGACTACACGCCCGCCACGGCCGCTCTCACGATGCCCGTGCTGGTACTTACCGGCGCCGCCGACTACCTGACCGGCCCCGAACACTACCGCAGCTTCCGCTTCCCCCGCCAAACAGTAGTGGTGCTGCCCGGCCGCCACACCCCGTTTCTGGATGCGCCCCGCGAGCTGCAGCAGGCCGTGCATGCCTTCGTGCGCCAGCTGCCCCGCGGCCGCTAACCGCTGGGGCTGCCCGCTAAACTGCTACTTTTAGCCGCATGAACGACCGTCGGTTTCTATTGGTGGGCATCCCGGTGCTGGCCGTGCTGGTACTGCTGCCCCGGGGCCTGCTGCACATCCGCACGGTGCCGGTGTTTTTCCTGAACTGGGGCATCTCGCTGGTCTTTACCACCGCGTTCTGGCTGACGGGCCGCGCCTTATGGTTCGCCCTGTTTCGCCGGTTTCCGGCAGTCGGGCAAACCCGGCAGCGGCTGTGGTGGCTGGCCGTTATCAATACCACTACCACCGCGCTGGTTACGCTGCTCATTCACGTAGCATCGGCCTGGTTGCAGCAGGGGCACTTTTCGTTGAGCGGCTACCTGGGCGAGTTCGGTCTGAACATGGTGCCGGCAGTGGTGGTGCAGCTGCTTTATGAGAGCTGGCATTCTTTCCGGCAGTGGGAGGAAAACGTGCGCCGGGCCGAGCAGCTGCAGAGCGCCGGGGTGCAAAGTCAGCTCGAAGCCCTGCAAAGCCAGCTCGACCCGCACTTCCTGTTCAACTCACTTAACACCCTCTCGGCCCTCATCGAACCCGAAAACGAAGCCGCCCAGGATTTCGTGGAGCAACTCGCCGACGTGTACCGCTACGTGCTGCTGGCCCGCGAGCAGCCCACGGTTTCGCTGGCCGAAGAGCTGGCCTTCGTCGATACCTACCTGGCCCTGCACAAAGCCCGTTTCCGCAACAACCTGCAGGTGCGAACGGAGGTACCGCCGGAGCTGCACCGGCGTCGGGTGGCGCCGCTCAGCGTGCAGCTGCTGGTTGAAAATGCGCTCAAGCACAACGTAGCCTCGCGCGAGCAGCCGCTGGCCCTGCACCTGAGCGCCGACGCAACTACGGGCTATTTCACCGTCGAAAATACGCTGCGCCCCCGCCCGGCCGGTCTGGTAGCGGGCACCGGCACCGGCCTGCGCAACGTGCGCCACCGCTACGCGCTGCTGCAGGCGCCCCAACCCGTAGTGGTAACCGCCGAAGCTGGCTGGTTTCGGGTGCGGCTGCCGCTGTTGGGCAGTGAGCAGTGAGCAGTGAACAGTGAACAGTGAACAGTGAACAGTGAACAGTGAACAACGGTACGCGAACCGGGCGCAAAATGAACGTCATTCTGAGCGAAGTCGAAGAATCTCTACCGCTTCGTTGCGGCTGACAGGATTAGCACTGCGGTAGAGATGCTTCAACTTTGCTCACAATGACGTTCTTTCTTGCTCCACTGCCTCCTACCATTATCACCCCATAATAACTTTACCACCTCCTAACCTTCCCTCCCATCGTCAATGACTGTTTTGCTGCTCGAAGATGAGTATCCGGCCGCCGAGCGGCTGCAACGGGTGCTGCGCCAGGCGGCGCCCGAGGCGCAGGTGCTGGCCGTGCTCGATACCGTGGCCGGCGCCCTCGACTGGCTCGATACCAACCCCGCGCCCGACCTGATTCTGTCCGATATCCAGTTGGCCGATGGCCTGAGTCTCGACGTGTTCGAGCAGACGGTGGTCAGCAGCCCGGTTATCTTCACGACGGCCTACGACGCCTACGCCATCCGCGCCTTCCGCGCCAACAGCATCGACTACCTGCTAAAGCCCGTGAAGCTGACTGAACTAACGGCCGCCCTCGAAAAGCTCCGCCGCTGGCCCACTACCACCCCGGCTAAACTCACCGAAGCGCCCGACACTACTGCTCCGGCCCAGCGCCTGGAGCGCCTGCTCGACGCGCTGCCCCGCCCTGAACGCCAGCATAAAACGCGGTTTCTGGTGCGCCACGGCGAGCAGCTGCTGCCGCTGCCCGCCACCCAGGTTGCCTGGTTCCAGAGCCGCCACGAAACCACCACGCTCGCCACCCTCGACGGCCGCCGCTTCGTGGTCGATTACACGCTGGAGCAGCTCGAAGGTCTGCTCGACCCCATCCAGTTTTTCCGCCTCAACCGCCAGCTTATCGCCCAGCTGCCCGCCGTGCTGCGCCTGCATCCGCACTTCAACGGCAAACTGCTGGTTGATTTACAGCCAGCCCCGAGTGAAGAGGTGCTGGTGAGCCGGGAGAAGGCGGCTTTGGTGAAACAGTGGCTGGAGCAGTGAATGAGTGACTTGGTGAATGAGTGAATGGCCGTTCGAGGAGCCTATTAGCGCAGGCGGCATAACCAGGAGCATTGAACGGCCATTCACCATTTCACCGGTCCAGCCACTCCTTGAAGGTGCTGACTTTCTCGCGGCTCACGAGCACCGTGTCGTTGTCGGGCGGGGCGGGCTGGAGGATGGTTTGCAGGCGCGAGTTGGTGTAGTGAATGATGTCGCGGATGGCGGTGGCGCGGGCCAGGTAGGCGCGGTTGAGGCGGAAGAACTCGCGCGGGTCGAGCAGGGCTTCGAGCTGCTCCAACGTGTAATCGACCACCAGGCGGCGGCCCTCGTGGGTGTGCAGCAGCGTGGCTTTTTCGAGGCTGGCGAAGTAGGCAATATCCTCGACTGGCACGGCCTTCAGGTGCTCGCCCACCCGCACCACAAAGCGCGACTTGTACTCGTGGGCCGGCTGCCGGACCTGCGCCAGCACCTGGGCCAGCAGGGCCGTATCAAACGGAGCCGGAGCGGCCGTTTCGCGCCGCTGCACCAGCTTCTGCAGGGCCGCCGTGATTTCTTCGGGGTCGATTGGCTTCAGCAGGTAGTCGATGCTGTTCACCTTGAAAGCCCGCAACGCGTACTTGTCGTAGGCCGTGGTGAAGATGACCGGGCAGCGGATTTCCAGCCGCTCGAACAGCTCGAAGCTCAGCCCGTCGGCCAAATGAATGTCGAGCAGCAGCACGTCGGGCGCAGTGCCGGAGTTCCGTAGCAGCGCCTCGGCTTCGGCCACCGATTCGGCCGTGCCCACCACTTCTACCGGCATCGGCTGTTTTTGCAGCAACCCGGCCAGGCGCGTGGCGGCCAGCGGCTCGTCTTCGATAATGAGGGCGCGGAGAGGTTTCAATGGAAGATCAAGAATTTAGGAACTGAAAATAAGTCGGTTATCGTAGGGGCGGGGGCAACCGTAGGACAGCGCAGCCAAGCCCCGCCCCTACCGCAGCTCCAGCACCGGCAGCGTTACGGCAAATTCGGTTTCTGACTCGGTGATGAGCACCGGTTTGGGCGTGAGGAAGGCGTAGCGGGCCTGGAGGTTGGGCAGGCCCAGACCCGTCGATTCACCCTCGGCCACCAGGCGGGGCAGGCGGGAGTTGCGCACTACAAGTTGGCGGGTTTCCGCATCGAACTCGATAACGAGGCGCAGCGGGTTGTGGCGGGAGGTGGCGTTGTGCTTGAGGGCATTTTCGAGCAGCAGCTGCAGGGCCAGCGGGGGCACCAGCAGCTCCTGCAGCTCGGGGGCCGGGGGCAGGCGCATTTCTACCTGTACACCTTCGCCCAGCCGGGTACGCTGCAAAAACAGGTAGCTCTCGGCAAAGGCCAGCTCCTCGGTCAGCGGCACCAGCTCCTGGTCTTGGTGGTCGAGTACGTAGCGGTACACCTGGCTGAGCTGGCGGATGAAGCGGGAAGCACGGGCTGGGTCGTGCTGCTCGACCAGCGAGGTGAGGGCGTTGAGCGAGTTGAACAGAAAGTGCGGATCGAGCTGGCGGCGCAATGAGTCGGCCTGGGCCCGGGCGTTTTCGGTTTGCAGCCGCTCGGCCCGGATGGCCGTTTCGCGCCAGCCCATCAGAAACGCCCGGCTGTGCATGAACAGCGACACAACCACCGTTATCAGCAGCGGCATAATAAATTCCAGCCAGCTCAGTGAGCCAAGTGTTTTATGGTGATAAAACACCCGAAACCCGCCCGCAACAACGACAATAACCAGCAACGACAGCACCATCGAAAGGCCAATCGTCAGCAGAAACCGCCGGATGGGATGCCTGGTCCAGTCAACGTGGCGGTTAAGCCACTCCGAAGGATAGCCGTTAACCAGCCATAGTCCGGTGGTATAGAAGAAGTTGTAGGCAAAGGTTACCAGGAACTGCTCGCTCCAGACAGGGTGCTCCCCTGCGTTGAATATCAGCGCCAGCCCAAACGCAATAAGCGTCATCAGCCCCAGGCCCTTCCACAAATTCCGGTGCGGATAATACCGCGAAAGGTCGTTACGTTCGTCGGCCGTAGTCGGAAGCGGGGCCGCCGAAGCAGCATAGGCGGGGATGGATTCGGCTTTCACGGGTGGGGGCCTTGGCGGCGTTTGTACTGGAAGGTATCAAAAGCGGACGAAACCAGCGCGACGGGCAGCGGTGGGGCCACGCCTACAAGAGTCGTGGCAGCACGGCGCGCGGGCAGCGCTATTTTACAATGGCCGTGTCGTACTTTTTCAGGCGGCCGTTTACCTGGTTTTCACCCCAGCCGGGGGCCAGGCTGGAGGCGGGCCGGAAGGCGGCGTAGCGGGCCTTGGCCTGCTCGTAAATCGGTTTGGCCTTGTCGGCCCCACCCCCGAACATGGCGGGCGTGAAGTACACGTTGTTGGCCTGCACGAGGTAGGCGCGGGGGTTGGCGGGGTTGAGCTTGATGGCTTGCTCCACGGCCTCGTTCACCATGCCCGAATATTTCATGGAGCGCAGCATGGGCGAGATACCCAACCGGGCCTGGTGGATGTAGGCCCGCAGCACCAGCAGCTCCGACTCGTCGGCTCCGCCGAGCCTGCGGGCCTGGGCCAGAGCCGCCTCGGCCTGATCGAGCGTTTTGTCCTTGGCGTCGCCATCTTCCTTGCTCTGGAACACGTTGATGAGCAGCGCGTAGGCCTGGTAATAGCGAGGCAGCCAATCCTGGGGCTTCGCGGAGGCAGCACGCTCCATTTTGGCGGCGCTGGCTTTAAGAGCAGCCGGGTCGCCGGTGTTCATCAGCTCGGCAATAGCGGCCGTCATCATGGTGGTGTACGGGTCAGTCGGCGCGGCCACAGCGGTGGTGGTGGCAACGACCGGCGCGGTGGCCGGCTTCTGGGCGAGAGCAGCGCAGGAAGCAGCAACGAGGGCGAGGATGAGCAGAGGCTTTTTCATGGATGAAAAGGAAGTAAAAGGGTGCGTGTAAATGCGTGTTTGGTTTACTGATTCAAAGGTGGCTACTAGCCGCCACGCCCGAAACTTGCCGTTACCGAAGCGTCGGATAAGCCGGATGAAGCGTGGGGGAAGAAGCACGGTGGAGGAGCGGGGCTTGTGCCCGCCCACCTTCGAACGGCCCCGTTGGACGAGTGCGACCGGACCTAATCAGCTCGTGTTAACAGCGGGCGGGGATAAGCTCCGCCCCTACCTAGTTCTCAGTGGCTCATCTACTCCGGCCGCTCGCTCACGCTGCCGGGGTTTTTCTTGTTGATGGAGACGAACACGCCCAGGAACACCATGCGCGGGGCGGTGGGCGTGATGGCCACGCGGTTGAGCTGGCCGGTGGCGGCACTGGGCTGCTGGGCGTAGCGGTAGCCGTACACATTGGGGCGGGCCAAGGCGTTGTTCACCGATAAATGCACGATGGCAAACTGGCCCATAATGCGCGTCAGGTAGCTGGCGTTCAGGCTCAGATCCTGGAAGGCGGGCAGGCGGCCCTGGTTGTAGCCGGCCTCGGGCTGGTTGAAATCGTGGTAGCGGCGGGGGCTGCCGTAGCTGTAGGTGGCCCCGAACAGCGTGTGCAGCGCCGGCACCCAGTACTTGGTTACCCCCGACACATTGTGGCGGGCCGCGAAGGTGGGCACGGCCGGCACCGGGTCTTGGCGGTACTGCCGTTTAGTATCGAGAAAGCCGTAGCTGACGTAGTATTCCAGGTTTTTCACCGTTGCCCGGTCGCGCCAGAGTACATCGAGGCCGCGGGCATAGCCGGCCCCCCCGTTGTTGTAGCCCAGCGGATTGCGAAAATTCCGGCCGTCGAAGCGCACGAGCTGGGAATAGGTTTTCTGGTAGCCTTCGAGCTGCAACAGCCGGCCGTTGTGGGTGTATTGGTAGGTAAGCACCGCATGCCGGGCCCGCTCGAAGTTCAGCCGGGGCGCGGCCACCAGCAGCAGGCTGTTGTCGGGCGTTTGGTAGAAGTGGCCGTAAGCAGCCGAGAGGGAGCTGTTTTCGGTGGTCTGATAGGCCAGCGCCAGCCGGGGCGCTGCATTCCAGCGGTTCAGCAGCGCCGAATACTCGGTGCGCCCGCCCACCCGGCCCGCCAGCCGGTCGGTCAGCTGAAAATCACTTTCCACGAACCCGGAAGCACGCTGCTCACCAAACTCCGGCCGGTACGTCAGCGGGTCGGCCACGTGGGGCTGCACCGTTTGGTTTACCTGCTGAACCAGGCCCTCGGCCCCGATTTTAACATTGAAGCGGGCATGCACCGAATCGTTGGTGAGCACCACCCGGCCCACCAGCGCCTGCTCCAGCGTGCGCAGCCGCACCGAATCGGGGCGCAGCCGCTGGTCGTCGCGGCTCGCGGCCAGGCCGCTCTGCAGGCTCCAGCCCCGGCGCAACGGACTGCGGAAGGTGGCGTTGAGGTAGGCGTTGCCGCTGCGCAGGCCCACCGTCTGCATGCCGGCCGGCTCGGGGCTGGGCTGCCCGATTTGCAGCCGCTGGCCCGTCCAGGTACCGTATACTTTCAGCATGCCAGCCTGGCCGGTGCGGTGGTGCAGGCTCAGCGACGAGGCGAGCCCGCGCGGGGCCTGGTCCCAGCGCACGTTCTGGGGCAGCAGGCCGGTGTAGGGGCCCAGGTTGGTGTAGTCGGTGGTGAGGGCCAGCGAAGTCCGCTCCCAGCGCTTGGTGCGCGAGGCCCCCAGGAACACCGAGGTAGCCGACAGCCCGGTTTGGGTTTCGGGCGCGAGGTCGGTCGAATTCAGCAGCAGCACGCCCGACAGCGCCTGCCCATACAGCGCCGAGTAGCCGCCGGTACTGAACACGGTGCCCTTGAACAGGCTGGGCGAAAACCGCCCGCGGGCCGGCACCGCCGCCACGGTGGCGTTAAACGGATTCTGCACGAGCATGCCATCCAGGTACACCTTGGTTTCGGAGGCCGCCCCGCCCCGCACAAACAGCATCCCGTCTTCGCCCACGCGAGTGGTGCCGGGCAGCGTGTTGAAGGCCGCTGCCACATCGGCCAGCGCCCCGGCCGTCGTCTGGATGTCGCGGGTGTTGAGAGCGGCACTGCGGTGCTCGTCGCTGGCCTCGAAGGCCCCGGCCGTTACAATGACCGAGCCCAGGGCGTGGGGTGTGCTTTTGAGGATGAAATGCAGTGGTGCGGCCGGCGCGGGCAGCGTGAGGGGCTGCTCGCTGGTAATAAAACCCAACAGGCTGGCCTGCAACACATGGCTGCCAGCGGCGGTAGTCTCAAACCGAAACCGGCCCACCGAATCGGTGCTGGCTCCGTCGAAGGTGCCGCGCAGAAACACGTTCACGCCCGGCAGCGGCAGCCCCGCCGCGTCGCGCACGGTGCCGCGCAGGGTAGTGGTGGTTTGGGCGAGGCTAACGAGCGTCAGCAACAGTAGTAGCGGGAGCAGCAGCAGGCGTTTCATGGCGGGGCGGTGAAGTGATGCCCAAATGTGCGCCGCCGCCGGGCCCGCTGAAACTCGCCGTTACCGAAGCGTCGGATGAGGAGGATGAAGCGTTTCCACTGGCCAGGAAAGGCGCCTCATTCCGCCAGCAACCCTACCAGTCCCATTCTCTTATTGCTTCCTCAGTAGCAATACCGACCTCGAAAAAGCGCAGAATTTCTTCTACCGTCGCTGCAATGGATTCTCTGGCCCCCGTTTCTATTTCGCTGTCATTTTCCTCGAACTCGTCCTGCAAGTCATTGATTTTCGACGTCATCTGGTCAAGCCCTGCCTGAATCTCCGTTTCAGAAGATTGGCCCTTTTCCAGAAAGCCCACTACCTCTTCGATTGCGCCTTTGATCTTATCAACCAGAAATGCAGGAAAATAGTCGTCCTGATACATATCTACCAGATAGAAGAAATCCGCTGGAAGCTTCTTGGATTGCATAGTGTCGGGTGGTTAGATATGGTTGTTTTTTCAAGCTGCTGGTTTGTCGGTCGTAAACCAAAGTGCCACTGCTATTTCCCTATCCTGTTTTGCTCACCGCTACCCCACCGGCAGCTCCACCACAAACCGGCTGCCCTCCCCCACCACCGACTCGACCCGCAACGTGCCGCCGTGACCACTCACGATGATGTCGTGGGAGAGAGAAAGCCCCAGGCCGGTGCCCTCGCCGGAGGGTTTGGTGGTGAAAAAGGGCTCGAAAATGCGGGCCTGCACCTCGGCCGGAATGCCCCCGCCATTGTCGCGCACCCACAGCTCGGCCCCGCCGCCGGGTAGCGCCCGGCTCCCGATTTCCACGGTGGGCGCGTAGTTGGCCGGCGCCGTTGGCTGGCGCTGGCGCACGGCGTACAGGGCGTTGGTGCAGAGGTTGAGCAGCACCCGGCCCAGGTCGGCGGCCACTACGGGCAGCGGCGGCAGGTGCGGGTCGAGGGTGGCCGTAACAAGGGTGGCTTCAAAGCCGGGCAGCTGGTGGCGGACGCCCTCGTAGGCCAGCGCGAGGTTCTGGCGGGCCAGCTCGTTGAGGTCGGCGGATTCGTGCGGGGTCTGGCCGGTGCGGGCATGGTCGAGCATGCCCCTGATGATGGCCGTGGCCCGCTGCCCGTGCTGGCTGATTTCGCGCAGATTTTCCTTCAGGCCCTCAAACAGGTCGCGCTCCAGGTATTCGTCGCGGGCCAGCCGCTGGGCCCCGCTGATTTCGTCGATCAGGTTGGCACTTACGGCCGCAAATTGCTTCACGAAGCCCAGCGGATTTTGCAGCTCATGGGCTACACCGGCCGTCATTTCGCCCAGAAACGCCATTTTCTCGCGCTGCACCAGCATCAGTTGGGCTTCGCGGAGCTCGGCCAGCGAGGCTTGCAGGGCGGCGTTGGTGCGCTGCTGCTGCCGGTCGTGGCGCACGAGCAGGGCCAGCACCAGCAGCAGCCCGCCCACCCCGGCCAGCAGCGCGTAGGTTTGGTAGCGGGTTTTGAGCACCCGCTGGGCCGCGGCGGCCTGCTGGGCCCGCAGCCGTTCCTGGTAGTTCACGTTTTGCAGGCGCATTACCTTCTCCTGCCCGAACAGGGTGTCTTTCATGGCCACCAGCAGCGTCTGGTACCGGAAAGCGCTATCGGCCTGCTGCCGCTGCGCAAACTCGTGCGTCAGGATCAGGCTGCCATTGAGTACGCCGCGCAGAAAGCCGTTTTGCCGGGCCGCCTGCGTGCCCAGCCGGGCGTAGTAAATAGCAGAATCGGGCTGGCCAAGCTGCTGGTGCAATGCGGCCAGCCCCAGGTACGAAAAGTTGAGACTGCGCAAGTGCCCCCGTTGCCGCGACTCGGCCAAGCTGTGGCGGTAGTAGGCACGGGCCTGTGCCACCTGGCCGCGCTGCCGGGCCACATTGCCCAGGCCATAGAGAATGTAGTTGGTGAGCGAGCCCTGCTGCCGGGCCAGCGCGTAGGCCTGATTTTGGTAGTAGGCGGCCGAATCTACCTGGCCGTACAGGTCGTAGGCCAGCCCAATGTTGCTGAGCTCCACCACCTCGCGCCGCTGGTCGCGGATGAGCCGATCGAGGCGCAGAGCCCGGAAATAATAGGATAGCCCCAGCTGCTGCTCGCGCAGGTACACGTAAATAATGCCAATGCTGCGCAGGTTCTGGGCCTGCAGGCCCAAATCTTTTAGCTCTTCGCCGATGCGCAGCGACTCCTGAAACAGCTGAAGCGCCTGGCTCAGGTTGCTTTCGCGCAGGGCTGCGCCCAGCCGGTTGAGGGCCGCTCCCTCGCCCCGGCGGTTACCGGTGCGCCGGGCTAGGGCCAACGAACGGCGGGCATACACGGCGGCGGCCTCGGTATCGGAGGCCCAGAGCTGGTCGCTGAGCAAGTAAAACAGCTCCACCCGGCTGCTGTCGGTGCGGGCCTGCGCCAGGAGTGCCTGCAGGCTGTCGACGGATGAGCGTGGGGGCCGCGGGGGCTGGGCGCGGGCTTCACCTAGGGCAAATAGCCCCAATATGCACCCTAGTACCAACCGGCCCAAAAGCCTCATATTCTCAATATTGCTAAGCTTACCCGCCCCCTGCCGGGCAGCTACCGGGCCCAATCCCACCGAATTAGCTACAATATCCAATAAAAACTATATATTAATGTTTAAAGCCGGCGGACCGGACCGGTTTACGGCGCTGGGCCCGCTGGGCCCAGCGCCGTACCTTTGCCCCATGCCCCTAATCTGGACCCTCAAGCCCTTCGCCGACCTGACCACCACCGAACTGTACGCGCAGCTGCAGCTGCGCTCCGAAGTATTCGTGGTGGAGCAAACCTGCCCATTTCAGGACATTGACGGGCTCGACCAGGCAGCTTGGCACCTGCTAGGCCACGCATCCAACGGCGAGTTGGCCGCCTACGCCCGGCTGTTTGGGCCCGGTATTGCCTTTCCCGAGGCCAGCATTGGGCGGGTGGTGAGCAGCCCGCGCCACCGCCGCACGGGCCTGGGCCGCGAACTGATGCGTGAGGCTATTGCCGGTATCGCGCGCCAGTTTAGCCCCCAGCCCATCCAAATTGGGGCCCAGCTGTATCTGCAGGCGTTCTACGAAAGCTTCGGCTTCCGGCAGGTGGGCGAAGGGTATCTGGAGGACGACATCCCGCACATTCATATGGTGCGGTTGTAGAGACGTCTCTTTGCGTCTCGGCGTTGAATGGTCAGCAACACCAGCAACGACGAGACGCAAAGAGGCGTCTCTACAACCATTCGGCACCCTTTCAGCGCGGCAGGCCAGGACTTTCGGCGTATGTTCGCCTGATGAAGTTCTCGACTCTGCTCCTGTTGCCTGCCCTACTGCTGCCCGGTTTCGGGGCGGCCGCCCAGACCAGCTCGCCCTCCTCACTTAACCTGCCTAAACCCGTGCGCCGGGCCTTGGGACAGGTGCGGCCCGAGGCCATGCGGGCCCACGTGGCCTATCTGGCCGATGACCGGCTGCTGGGCCGCAAGCCCGGCACGCCCGGCTACCAGCTGGCCGTCGATTATGTGGTGGCCCAGCTGAAAGAACGGGGCGTAGAGCCGGCCGGCGAAAACGGCGGCTTCACCCAGCGCGTGCGTCTGCGCCGGGCCACGGTGCGGCCGGGAGCCAGCGTGAGCTACCAGTCAGCGGCCGGCCAGGCTGGGCTACCGCTTGATGCCATCGGCCTGCTGCCTCACCCCGAGCAGCCTACCGCCCAACTACCGGCCACCGGCCTCGTGTTTGCCGGCCACGGCATCTCGGCCCCGGCCGAAAATTACGACGACTACCAGGGCCTCGACGCCCGCGGCAAGGTGGTGGTCGTGTTGCGCGGAGCCCCGCCCGCCTTCCCGAGCACCGTGGCCGCGGCCAGCCAGGACCAGACCCAAATTGTGCGTACCGCCGCGGCCCACGGGGCGGTGGGCGTGCTGTTTGCCACGCTGCGGCCCGCTTCGGGCAATCCGGCGCGGCTGGCTTCGAGCACCAGCGTGCTGGGGGCCGATGGCAAGGTGGCCGCTAGCCGGGGCTTTGTGAGCGGACCTGGCGGGGTGGCCCTTGTCGGCACGCTCTCGGCCGCCGGCCTGCAAACCCTGCTACGCGCCGCCGCCTCCGACACGACCCAGATTATGCAACGCCTGCGCGCCAGTCAGCCCGCGCCGGTGGCGCTGCCCGGCACGCTATCGGCCCGTTGGGAATCGGCTTACCAAGATTTTGATTCCTACAACGTGGTGGGCAAAATCACGGGTTCTGATGCTAAGCTGCGCGATGAGTACGTGGTGCATTCGGCCCACCTCGACCACCTGGGCGTGGGCGCGCCAGTGCGCGGCGACTCCATCTATAACGGCGCCCACGACAATGCCACGGGCGTGGCCTCGGTGCTTGAAATTGCGGGCATCTATTCGCGGCTCAAGCAAAAGCCTCTCCGCAGCATCCTGTTCGTGCTGCAAACCGGCGAGGAGCTGGGGTTGCTGGGCTCGGCCTATTTTGCGGCCCGGCCCACTGTGCCCGCCGCCAGCCTCGTAGCCAACGTGAACACCGACATGCCCACCCTGATTGCGCCCCTGCTGGCCGTAGTGCCGCTGGGAGCCCAGCACTCCACGCTGGCCGCGCCGGTAGCCCAGGCGGCAGCGTATTTGAAACTGACGGTGGAGGACGACCCCGAACCCGAGCAGAACCGCTTCATCCGCTCCGACCAGTACAGCTTCGTGGCCCAGGGCATTCCGGCGCTGCACCTCAAGTACGGCAACCGCACGCCCGACGGCCGCAACAACCTCAGCGAGCAGGTGAAGCAGTGGCGGGCCCTCACCTACCACAAGCCCCAGGACGACATGAGCGGCACCTTCGATTTCGAGGCCGGCCGCACCTACGTGCAGCTCAACTTCCTGGTCGGCTACCTGGTGGCCCAGGCCCCCGAACGCCCCCGCTGGAACCCCGGCGACTATTTCGGCCGGCAGTTCGGGGGGTTGTAGAGACGCCTATTCGTGTCCCGCCGTTCGTGCCGCTCGGACGATTTCGTTCAACGACGAGACGCAGATAGGCCTTTCGTCTACAACTGGCCTTGCGCCAAGCTTCGCCTACTAAAACGGCCTCACCCACATTGTGGATGAGGCCGTTTTAGTAGGCGACGGGGAGATGTTACTTCGTGCCGTTACCCGCCTGCCCAACCGACTTATCGGGCGTAGCGGCCGGGGCATTCTTCACGAACTTATCGAGCCAGCTGTTCATCTCCCAGAGCATGTGCAGCAGCGACTCCTTGGCCGTGTAGCCGTGGCTTTCGTAGGGCAGCAGCACTAGGCGGGTGCTGGCGCCGTAGCTCTTGAGAGCCGTGTAGTAGCGCTCCGACTGCATCGGGAAGGTGCCGGTGTTGTTGTCGGCCTCGCCGTGGATGAGCAGCAGCGGGGTCTTCATCTTATCGGCATTCTGGAAGGGCGACATGGTGTTGTACACGTCGGGGGCCTGCCAGTAGGTGCGCTGCTCGTTCTGGAAACCAAAGGGCGTGAGCGTACGGTTGTAAGCACCGCTGCGAGCCACCCCGGCCCGGAACAAGTTGCTGTGGGTGAGTAGGTTGGCCGTCATGAAAGCCCCGTAGGAGTGGCCGCCCACGGCCACGCGGTTGGCATCCACCACGCCCCGGCGCACGCCCTCTTCAATGGCAGCCTGGGCGCTCGATACGAGCTGCGTCACGTAGGTGTCGTTCGGCTCCTTGCTGCCCTCGCCCACAATCGGGATGCTGGCGTTGTCGAGCACGGCGTAGCCCATTGTGACGAAAGCGGCCGCGCCCCAGTAGCTGATGCGGTTGAACTGGTAGGGCGAGCCGTTCACCTGGCCGGCGGCGGCGGCACTCTTGAACTCGGCCGGGTAGGCCCACAAAAAGGTGGGCAGCGGCCCGTCGGATTTCTTGTAGCCGGCCGGCAGGTACAGCATGGCCGTCAGCTCCACGCCATCGGCGCGCTTGTAGCGGATTTGCTCTTTCTGGATGCCCTTGAGCTGCGGGTACGGGTGCGGGAAGTTGGTGACGCGCTGGGGGGCGCTGCGCTTGGCTAAGTTGCGAATGTAGTAGTTCGGGTTTTCGTCGGGCTGCTCCTGGGTGGTGAGCAGCACGCGCTTCCTGGCATCGAGCACGGCTACGGGGCGCTCGAAGCGCGGGGCTTCGGAGCGCCACAGTTCCTTGCTCTGGCCGGTATTCAGGTTGAGCACACGCACGAAGGGCCGGTCGCCGGTGCTGGAGGCGCCGGTGCCATTCAGCATCAGCAGCTCACCGTTGGGCAGCAGGTTAAGCACGTCGCGGCCGTACTGGTTGCGGCGGGTGTCGGGCTGGCCGGGGTCGGAGTAGCGGTCCTCGTACGAGCGGTCGAACAACACGCGGGTCTGCCAGGTGCGCGGGTTCACCACTTTGGTCAGGCTCTTGCGCGACTGCCACCACCGCTCGGTAGCCAGGGCCACCTTATCATCGCCCCACTCGAAACCCCCAAAACGATACTGGGCGGCGTAAATCTGCTGGGGGGCGCTGGTAAACGGCGCGTCGAGCGCGAATACTTTGTCGCGGATATCCGCTTTCTGCTTGGGGTCGCCGCCGTCCTGGGCTTCGGTATAGAATACCGTGGCCGGCACGTCGGTGCGCCAGGCGTAGTCGCGGGGGCCGGTGGGGGCGCCGTCGGGGCTATAGGGCACGTTTTCCTGGGCGGGCGTGTCGGCCAGCGTTTTCACCAGTGTACCATCTATACTGAACACCTCGGTGCGCAGCGGGAAGCGGTAGACCGGCACGAGGTAGGAAAACGGCGCATGCACCGTTTCCGTCAGCACAAACCGCCCATCGGGCGAGGCCTGCGCGCCGGTGATGATGCCCGGCTGGCCGATGGCCTTGGTCTGGCCATCAAGCCCCAGCCGCATTACCTGCGCCGTGGCGTAGTAGTTGAACTGCTTCTCATCAGAGGGGTTTTTGAGCAAATCCTGGTACGTAGGAGCCTGGCCCGAACGGCCCAGGTTCTGCTGCACCGTAGGCCCGCTGGGCACCCGGCCGGCGGCCGGTACCGCCCCGCGCTCAGCCGGCACAGCCCGCACAATAAAGCCCTGGCCATCGGGCAGCCAGTTGTAGGGCGTGCCCAGCACGGCGTTCAGGGCCACACTACCCACGCGCCGGGCCGCGCCCGTCGCCACGTCGGCCACGTACAGCTCAATCTGGCCGTCGGTGGTGTTGGTGAAGGCGATTCTGGTTTCGTCGGGCGACCATTGCAGGTAGCTGAGCTGGGCCTCGGCGGGCAGGCCGGTTACGGCTGTTTCAGCGCCGGCGGGCAGCTTTTTCAGCTTCAGGCCGGTCAGGTACTGGGCCCGGCTGGGGCCGTTGGTGGCGGGGTTTAGCCGCACACCCGCCAGCCGCATTTCGGGCTGCGACAGCTCGGCGATAGTGGGGTTGGCGGCTCGCTCCAGAATCACCATATACTGGCCCTTCGAATCGACGCTTACGCCCGGCGTGGGCGCCACGGTTACGAGGTCGGCCAGGGCTTTGGGGGGCATCTGGTAGGTGGCGGCGTCCTGGGCTAGCAGCGCGTGCGAGCCGAGTAGCAGCAGGCCAAACAGAAGTTTTTTCATAACGGATTGCATTGGGTGGGAAGCCGTGAAGTTCGCTCAAAATGCGCGGAAACCAAACCTGGGGGCTGGGGTGCACCATATCAACCCAAAACCCACCTTAAAACTGCCCCCAGGCGGCCAGCTCGCGGCGGTGCTCCTCGGCGGCGTAGGCCAGAATGGCAGCATCGGGGTGGGTGCCGAGCCGGATGCGGGTATTCTGCTCGCGGGCGTAGGGGTTGCGCACCTGCCCCACCTTTTGCAGGGTTTGGAAGTGCTTTTCCAGGCCCGGCGTGGGGTCTTCCTCTACCAGCAGCACGTACTGCCAGCCGCCGGGTGGCGCAGGGGGCTGCCAGAACAGGTAGCTGCCGTTGAAGCTGTTGGCCGGCGGTAAGTTGCGGCGGTGGCGGTTGTAGTAGTTGATGGCGCCGGCCTGGCCGTAGTTGTCCGCCAGAATGAGGGTATGGCCCCGCGCTTCGGGTGGCAGCGCCGCGTAGGCCGCCCAGGTTTTATCGGCCAGCTCGCGCCAGCCCTGCATGTCGGCGTAGTCTTGGGGCAGCGGGTGGTTTTGGCCGTCTTCCCAACGCAGCGCGCCCACCCGCTCGTAGCGCGCCCGGTGGGCCAGCATGCCGGCGGGGGGCTCAATTGGGAACAGCAGCGGCAGCATCCGAAGGCTGAGGGCCAGGGGCAGCACCAGCAGCGCGGGCCGGAGCACGCGGCCTAGGCGCGGCCGGCTGCGTAGCCACTGCTGCCACCAGGCGGCGCCAGCGGCCATCAGCAGCGGGTAGTAGCCCAAGGCGTAGTAGTCTTTGCCGTGCAGCAGCGTGAGCAGCAGCAGGCCACCCACGTACACCAGCCCCAGCACCCGGTAGGGTTGCAGCCGCCGGCTCAGCAGCAACGCCAGCAGCCCGGGCACCCACACCCACAGGCTCAGCGCGTTCATCAGCAGCTGGCTTTGCCAGAACCCGGCCACCGATACGTGCACCAACTGGCTTTCGCGCAGCAGCGCCATGTGGTGGAGCACCGGCAATCCGTGCCCAATTTGCCAGGTCAGGTTGGGCAGCCACAGCAGCAGCGCCAGGCCCGCCGCCAGCCAGAAATGCCGCGTAGCCAGCACCCGCCGCAACGGCGTGAGCAGCAGCGCCGCCAGCAACGCACCAATGTAGAAGAGAGCCGAATACTTGTTCAGCAGCGCCAGCCCCAGCACAGCCCCCATGGCGTAGAGCCAGCGCGGGGCCGGCTGCTGCACGTAGCAAATCAGCCAGTAGCCAACGGCCGTGAAGGCCAGCACCTCGAACGCGTTGGGCTGGAACAGAAAGTTGAGCCGGGCGTAGGCCCCCAGCAGGTAGCCCAGGCCGGCCAGCGCCACCGCCCAGGGTCCGCCGCCTAGGCGCTGCACGGCCCGCCCCACCAAGTAGATAGTGAGGCTGCCCCAGAGCAACGGCCAGAATTTCACCCAGAACCAACTGCCGCCCAGTGCCAGCGTAACCCAGCTTTGCAGGGCCGTGAGGGGCGGCACCTCCAGGTAGCCCCAAGCTAGGTGGCGGCCGTATTCGAGGTAGAGGTATTCGTCGCGGTGCAGCTCGTAGGCGCGGCTGGCCAGCCCGTAGCCGGTGGCAAACTTGAGCAGGGCCAGCAGCGCCGGCAGCAGGCAAGGACTTTTCATCCCCCAAATATATAATTTTGCGGATACTGGTTACAGGTCGCGGGGCAGCCGGATGGCAGGCAGATAATCGCGCAGGCCGGCGGGGTGGCGAAAGAGGTGGATGAAGAGCAGGTGTTCGTTATCGTACTCGCACCACTGCTCGGCGTAGAAATCGGCCACCGCGAACAGCCGCAACCGGAAGCTGTCTTCGCGCCGCTCGGCCAGCAGCCGCCCGTGCCCGGCCAGGTACTCGGCCTGGCGAAACATGTTCAGCGCTTTGAACTCGGGGTACTTCATGGCGGGGCAAAGATAACGGGGTGATGAGCTTTGTCATTCTGAGCGAAGGCGGAGCCCTAGTCGAAGAACCTCGCGGGCCAAAGTACTCCCGATAGCAGGGTTTGTCTGGCAACGTCAGCACGCGAGATTCTTCGACTAGGGCTTCGCCTTCGCTCAGAATGACACGTCTTCACCCTATCAACTTTCGCCTCATCACCATCTCACCCCCTACCTTCGCTCCCATGAAGACGATTCGATTTCCACACCCGCTGGTTTTGCTGGTGGGCTTTATTTTGCTGGCCTGCGCCTTGAGCTATGTGCTGCCGGCCGGCGTATTCGAGCGCATCCCCGATGCCGCCACCGGCCGCGACGTAGTGGTGCCCGGCTCCTACCACCGCGTGCCCGCCACGCCGGTCAGCCCATTGCAGGCCTTGGTCGATATTCCGAAAGGACTGGTAGACGCGGCGGCCGTGATTTTCCTAGTGTTCCTGGCCGGCGGCGCCTTTACCGTGGTCGACCTCACGGGGGCCTTGCGCCGGGGCGTGGATTGGCTGCTGGAGAAGTTTCGGGGGCGCGAGGCGGTGGTGATTCCCATTATTTCGGTGCTGTTTGCCACTATGGGCGCGCTGGAGAATATGCAGGAGGAAATCGTACCCCTGGTGCCGGTGCTCCTGATTCTGATGCGCCGCATTGGCTACCCGGTTGTCACGGCTGCCGCTGTCAGCATCGGCTCGGCGGCGGTGGGCGCGGCGTTCAGCCCGCTCAACCCGTTTCAGGTGGGCATTGCCCAGAAGCTGGCCCAGCTGCCGCTGCTCTCGGGCGGCGGCTTTCGGCTGGTGTTTCTGCTGCTGGCCCTGATTATCTGGATTGGCGGCACCGTGCGCTACGCCCAACGCCACCGCATAACGCCCGAAACCAGCGAGGAAGCCGATCCGAAAGGCACGCTGGTCACGGGCCGCAACCATGGGCTGGTGCTGGCGCTGCTGCTGGGCGGATTCGCGTTCTTCGCCTACGGCGTGCTAAAGCTGGGCTGGGATTTCGAGCAGATGGCGGCCTTGTTCTTCACGATGGGCGTGCTGGCCGGCCTCGTGGGCGGCCTGGGCCTCACGGGCACCGCCGAGGGCTTCATTGCCGGCTTCCGCGACATTGCCTTTTCGGCCCTACTGATTGGTTTTGCCCGCGCCATTTTCGTGGTGCTGGAGCAAGGCCAGATTGTCGATACCATCGTCAATTCCCTCTCGGCCCCGCTGGCCGGGATGCCCGCCTGGGTGGCGGCGCTGGGCATGATGGGCGTACACACGGCCCTGCACCTGCCCGTGCCCTCGGTCAGCGGCCAGGCCGTGCTCACCATGCCACTGCTCGTGCCCCTCTCCGACCTCATCGGCCTCTCGCGCCAGGTTACGGTGCTGGCCTACCAATATGGCGCCGGCCTTTGCGAGCTGATAACGCCCACCAACGGCGCCCTGGTCGCCATTGTGGCTGCCTGCGGCGTGCGGTTTGACGAGTGGTGGAAGTTTGCCTTCCCGCTGTACCTGCTGCTACTGGCCCTGGGCGCGGTGGCCGTGGTAATCGGTATTGTGGTGGGGCTTTAGCGGTGAAATGGTGAGGAAAAAGTACGTGTCATGCGGAGTGTAGTCGAAGCATCTCTACCGCAGTAGTAAACCCAGCGTCAGAGCTACCATTGCGGTAGAGATGCTTCGACTACGCTCCGCATGACACGTTATTTTTGCACTTCTCCTCTACTCTCCCACCAACTCCGCTGCCTCAAACACGCGCTGCACCTTGCGCTTCTTCTCTACCAGCTGGAACTGAAACGTGTCGGCGCGCTCATCGAAGTACACGTCGGAAATAAGGCCCTGGTGGGCGGGCGGGGCGGTGGTTTTCACCTGGTCGCCGAAGCTGAAGGCCGGTTTCTGGTAGAGCTCCTTGAACAGCTCGGCGCTGACGAAGAACTGCTGCTCGTCGTAGCGCAGGATAATCCAGTCGTCGTTTTCGTCGATTTTCTCGAACACTTTGCCCAGCGGCTCCAGCCACTCGAAGGAGCGGCGGTTGGCGGGATGGATGTAGGAGTAGCCGTATTCGGGCGTCCAGCCATAGAGGCCGAACACCACGGGTTTGGGTCGGGGCATAAAAAGTGGATGGGGAACCGGGTTACTACGCCTTATCCAACTTGTAAACAGGTTAAATGATTGAGGTGAGCCGCTAAAATACGCAAACCCCACAACTGGCCCGGCCTTCGGCAGTTCCTTCAATTCCAGAATCTGGAATATATATTTGAGTTCATGCTCTTTCCACTCCTTACTTATGACTTTTCATTTTAAACTATCCGCTGTTACCCTATTGGCAACCCTGGCCTTTGCCGGTTGCGCAGACCGGCAGGAAGCCCAGCCCGTCATTTCAGTTCGGACCGGCACCAACACTACCGGCCAGGCTACTATAGTGCCGCAGCCCGTGTTACCAACTCCGCCGACCAAGAACGACGCGGAGTATAAATTCGATTGGGAAACCGATTTAATCCTGCCCGCCCCGCCCAACCAGCCAGCCGTGCCGCTGCCGTGGGCACCTAATGCCAGCCGCACGTTTCCAGTTGAATGGGCCAATGATTATAAGCGTACTGATGGCTGGGAGCTCTTTTTGAATAACAATTCCAAAACCAGTTCCTCAAGCTCAAAAATTCTGGTCTTCTACAACAAGTTTCGGGGCGTAATGCGGCTGTACTATTATCTGGATAGTAGCACCAGCCAGTTGCCCCCGTCGGGGATACTGGCCAGCACTCTGCGGCTGACTGGCAGCTATGCGGCCCAATCTTCGCTACTCAACTTTGGTGGTCAGAGCATCATCGACCTCGCGCAGAACGCACCCTTCGCTTCAGCACTCGAGCCGCAGCCGCTTAATAGGTCTATTTGGTTCGCCACCCAGGTGGAGTTAGCTTACGACCCCTTCCTGCGGGAGCAATCGGCCGAAACCTTATTGTTTCAGTGGGACTTGGCTAATGCCTCTGCTACGGGCCTGTTGGGTGGAGTACCCTTTTCGACGCTGCCTGTGGGCTTGCGCAATACGGGAACCGACTTCAACAGTCCCGGCGCATCATTATCGTTTAGTGGTCAGGCCGAGTTGCTGGTGTACGGGGCAGGCGGCATCGACCGGCTACAGAACGCAGGCTTCGGTACCGAAGGCCTGCGCCGGGCCCTAACCGACCCGGTTAACAGCGACCTGCTCGATGGAGTGGTAACCCAGGCAGCCCAGACGGCCGGCACTGCTTTAAAATGGAAGGCGCCCGCTCAAATTACCAGAGGGCCACTGGTGCCGGTGTTAGGCCCGTCGTTGCCCGTGCCGGGGTACAACAACGCAGCTACCAAAGGGCTGGCCCCGCTCTACAACGATGCGGCCGGCGTGTTCAATCTGGCCCAGCCACCAGTGGTGCAGGCGCAGGAGCAGCCCGGCCAGACGTACCGCTACCGCTACAGCCTGGATGTGCCCTCGGTGCGCTACCTCTTCAATCCGGCTACTACCAGCGCCGCAACCATCCGCGACGTTCAACAGACCCTGATTGCCGCCGCCAGCGACGATAACTCCATAAGCCCGCAGTTCTATGCCGGCACAACCCTCGAAGCCACGGCCGAACTGCGCATTGTGGGGGTGCGGGTTTCGTTTGAGGTGGTGCCTACCAATGGCAGTGCGCCGGTCCGCATCATCAAAACCTTTAAGCCCACTATCGTTAAGTAAGCCCTGGAACACGTAAGCGCTGGATTACAAACCCCAAGTAGCCCCGGCAGTAGCAGACAAATCTGCTACTGCCGGGGCTACTTGGGGTAGAACGACCCTGGTAATTCCTGACCATCGGACAAGTACGGAGCTAAACGCAGCGCCAACTCTGGCCGGGCAACTGGTTGTTGCCGAACGCCTGTAAATGCTGCCGGCCAAACGGCCCCATTCCCGGCAAAGCGACGTGCGCGCCTGGCCCGTTCAGGTAGTCCCGCCCATAACCTTCACGCAACCCCAGCAGTAAAGAAACTTTGGCCGCCTCGGTTATCAGTGGCGGCCTTTTTCATAGACTTCATGCCTGAAACTGCTATTACCCCGCTTCCCGCTCCTTCCAACAGCAACCCTACGCCCACTGTGTTGGGCGGTATGGGGGCCCGCCCCTACGCCGGTGGCACCACATTCCGGGTGTGGGCGCCGGCGGCTACGGCCGTGGCCCTGGTGGGCCCGTTCAACGACTGGAACGCCACCACGCACCCGCTCACGTCTGAAGGCGAAGGCTATTGGACCGCCGACTTCGCCGGACTCGGCCCCGGCACCGGGTACAAATTCCACCTGACCACGCCCCACGGTGAGTTGACCAAAAACGACCCCTACGCCCGCCAGGTAACTCATTCGGCCGGCCATTCGGTGGTGGTCGACCCCAATTTCGACTGGGAAGATGATGCGTTTCAGATGCCGGCCTGGAACGAGCTGGTAATTTACGAGCTGCACATTGGTACGTTTTATACGCCCGACCCGGAGCGGCCCGGCACGTTCTACGACGCCATTGAAAAGCTCGACCACCTGCGCGAGCTGGGCATCAATGCCGTGGAGATTATGCCCGCCGCGGCCTTTCCGGGCCGCCTGAGCTGGGGCTACAACCCCGCTCACCCCTTTGCTATTGATGGCGACTACGGCGGGCCGGCGGGCTTTCAGGAGTTCATCAAGCAGGCCCACCGCCGCGGCATTGCCGTTATTCTGGATGTGGTGTACAACCATTTCGGGCCCGGCGACCTGGATTTGTGGCAATTTGATGGCTGGCAGGAAAACGACGGCGGCGGCATCTACTTCTACAACGACTGGCGCGCCGAAACGCCCTGGGGCCACAACCGCCCCGATTACGGCCGCGAGGCGGTACGCCGCTACATCTGCGACAACGTGCTCATGTGGCTCGAAGACTACCGCCTCGACGGGCTGCGCTGCGACGCCATTGCGCACATCCGCAACGTAAACGGCACCACCGACCCGGCCCACGACCTGCCCGACGGCTGGAGCCTGATGCGCTGGATAAACGAGGAGGTGCGCGCCCGCATGCCCTGGAAAATCATGATTGCCGAGGATTTGCTGGGCGACGAATACATCACCCGCGCCCCCGAAGAGGACGGCCAAGGCTTTTCGAGCCAGTGGGATGCCCGCTTCGTGTACCCCGTCCGCGACGCGCTGACCGCGCCCGACGACGCCGACCGCAGCATGGCGGCCGTGGCCGAGGCCGTGCTGCACCACTACAACGGCGAGGCCTTCCAGCGGGTGGTATACACCGAAAGCCACGACGAAGTGGCCAACGGCAAGGCCCGGGTACCCGAGGAAATTATGCCCGGTATGGCGGCCTCCTGGTTTCCTAAAAAGCGCTCGACCCTAGGCGCGGCGCTGGTGCTGACCGTGCCAGGCATCCCGATGATTTTCCAGGGCCAGACCATGCTGGCCGACGGCTCGTTCTCCGACGACCAGCCCCTCGACTGGGGCCGCGCCGAGGAACACGCCGGCCTCGTACGCCTTTACCGCGACCTGATTGCGCTGCGCCGCAACTTTGGAGGTAATACCCGCGGCCTGCTGGGCCAGCACGCCGAAGTACACCATCTCAACGATGAGCAGAAGGTGCTGGCCTTTATCCGCCGCGAACAGGGCGGACCGGGCGACACGACGGTGGTACTGTGCAACTTTGCCGACCAGAGCCACGACAACTACCGCATCGGTCTGCCCCGCGCCGGCCGCTGGCACGTGCGCTTCAACTCCGACTGGCAGGGCTACGACCAGGAGTTTGGCAATTTCGAAAGCGTGGATTGCGAGGCCGAAACCGGCATATACGACGACCAGCCCTTCCACGGCACCTTCGGCCTGGCGCCCTACTCCGTCCTGATCCTGTCGCAGGAACCGGGGTAGTCGTACGCTATAAGCTGTACGCCGCAAGCGTAGGAAGCTTAGTTTACCGCTCAAAACCAAAGCTTGCAACTTACAGCCCGAAGCTTGTAGCTTGCGGCTCGTCGCTTTATTCCCTGTCAATGCCTACTTCTTCGCTTGCCCCCGCTCCTACCGCCGCCGCTATTGCTGCCAATACCCTACTGGTGGAAGTGGCTTGGGAAGTCTGCAATCAGGTGGGCGGCATTTATACGGTTATTCGCAGCAAGGTGCCGGCTACCCGGCAGGTATGGGGCGAGCAGTACTGCCTGCTGGGGCCCTACTTTCCGCAGCAGGCCCAGGCCGAGTTCGAGCCCTACGACGACGAGCAGCTGGCCTCTTCCACCTCCGACGACCCATTTGCCGCCGCCGTCCGGGCCATGCGTGCGCTGGGCTACCAGGTGCAGCTGGGCACCTGGCTTATAACGGGGCGCCCCCGCGTGGTGCTCATCGACCCCTACCAGGCTTACCCGCGGCTCGACGCCATCAAGGCCGACCTTTGGGAGCATCACCACATTCCGGTGCCCGCCACCGACGACCTGCTGCACCAGGTAGTAGCCTTCGGCGAGCTGGCGAAGGTATTTTTGCAGCTACTGGCCGCCGAAACGAATCCGCCCCAACGGCTGATTGCCCACTTCCACGAGTGGATGACCGGCGTGGCCATTCCGGCCCTGCGCCGCGAGCAGGTGCCGGTGCAGGTGGTGTTCACCACCCACGCTACGTTGCTGGGCCGCTATCTGGCCATGAACGACCCCAACTTCTACGACCACCTCATGCAGGTGAACTGGCAGGCGGAGGCGCAACGCTTCAATATCGAGCCGGCCGTAACCATGGAGCGCGCCGCCGCGCACGGGGCCCATGTGTTTACCACGGTGAGCGAGCTGACGGTGCGCGAGTGCATTTACCTGCTCGACCGGATTCCGGATGCCGTGCTGCCCAACGGCCTCAACATCGAGCGGTTTGTGGCCCTGCACGAGTTCCAGAACCTGCACCAGCAGTACAAAAACAAGATTCACGAGTTCGTGATGGCGCATTTCTTCCAGAGCTACTCCTTCGACCTCGACAAAACGCTGTACCTGTTTACAAGTGGCCGCTACGAGTACCACAACAAAGGCTTCGACCTGACGCTGGAAGCCCTGGCCCGGCTCAACTACCGCCTGCAGCAAAGCGGGCTGGAAACCAACGTGGTCATGTTTTTCATCACCAAGCGGCCCTTCCACAGCATCAACCCCCAGGTGCTGCATAGCCGGGCCGTGCTGGAGGAAGTGCGCGAAACCTGCCAGGCCATTGAGCGGCAGGTGGGCGAGCGGCTGTTTTTTGCCGCCGCCGCTTCCGACGACAACCGCCTGCCCGACCTGAGCACGATGGTCGACGACTACTGGCGCCTGCGCTACCGCCGCACCCTGCAAAGCTGGAAAACCAAAGCGCTGCCCCCCGTCATCACCCACAACCTGGTCGATGACCAGAACGACGACATCCTTCACTTCCTGCGGCAGGCCAACCTGGTAAACAACCAGCACGACCGGGTGAAAATCGTGTACCACCCCGATTTTGTGTCGCCCACTTCGCCCCTGTTTGGCATGGAGTACGGGCAGTTTGTGCGCGGCTGCCACCTGGGCGTGTTTCCGAGCTACTACGAGCCCTGGGGCTACACGCCCCTGGAGTGCGTGGCCCGCGGCGTGCCGGCCGTTACTTCCGACTTGTCGGGCTTCGGCGACTACGTGCTGCAGAACGTGCCGACCCACGAAGAGCAAGGAATTTTTGTGGTGCATCGCCAGGAAAAGAGCTTCGAGGAGGCCGCCGAGGAACTGACCGACATGCTCTGGGAATTCGTGCAGCTCAACCGCCGCGAGCGAATTATGCAACGCAACAACGTGGAAAGCTCGGCCGAAATGTTCGACTGGAAAAACCTGCGTGTGTACTACGAGCACGCCTACCAGCTGGCCCTGGAGCGCAGCTGAACAGCGAAACGAGGGGTATTGCCCTATTCTTTTCAGCTTCAGCTAAAAAAAAGCCCGGCCCCGCCAAAGCGGAACCGGGCTTTTCTGCGTAGCAGCCCATCGGCAAGACGAGCAGCCGGCAACTAGGGCAGCAACACCTGATCGATGATATGCACCAGCCCATTATCAGCCAAAATGTTAGCGTTCGTAATATTGGCGGCCGTACCCGTTCCGCCACGCACCGTGAAGCCGGTGCCGCTGGCAGCAACGGTAACCGTATTGGCTCCGGCAGCCGTAGCAATCTGGCCGGCGGCTAAGTCAGACGAGAATACCCGGCCCGTGGTAATTACGTGGCGCGAAAGAATGGCCACAAGGTTGGCATCGGAGACGGAGCTAAGGGCAGCACCGCTGAGCAGGGTGCGAAAAGCCGCATCGGTGGGCGCGAACACCGTTATGTTGGCGGCCGGGTCGGCGGCAGCGGCCAGAATACTGGCGGCAGCCGGGCGGCTTAGGGCTTGTAGCAACAGGCTAAATTCGGGAGTAGGTCCCGTGTTAAAACCTGCTAAAATCTCAGTAATCGACTGGGTCGGCGGCATCAGCACGTTGTCGATGGCGTGAATCGTGCCGTTGGAGGCATCAACATCGGCCACTACCACTTTAGTCAGGCCGTTGATGAATACGCCGTTGGCATTCTTGGTAAGGTAAATCGTATTGTCGTTGACAATGGCAGAGCTGGCTGGCCGGGCGGTTTTCTGCGAGCTGGCACCGGTTGAAATATCAGCCGCCTTTATGTCGCCGGCTACTACGTGGTAGAGCAGAATATCTTTCAGTGTGGCAATCTGGGCCGGATCGGTAATGGCCGTGATGCTGGCGGCCGAGTTGAAGGGCGAGCCCAGCTTGGCAAAGGCATCGTTGGTGGGCGCGAATACCGTAAACGGCCCCGTGCCCGCAAGCGTGGTGCCTAGGTCGGCCTTGGTAACGGCCGCTACCAACGTCGAAAACCGGGCATCGCCCTGCGCTACCTGCACGATGTTCTGCGCGGGAATGACGTTGTTATCGTCATCGTCGTCGCACGATGTGAGGAGAGTGACAGAAGCGAGAGCCACCATAGCGAGCAGACCTCGAACCAGACGGAAAGAAAGGAAGGGCGTGTGCATTTGTTTAAGTTTTTGGGTGAAAAGATTAAACATTTGCCATCATTAACGGCCCACTTTTAATTTTGTTATATCTTGATACATTAATATTTGATTAAAAATATTCTACTCCAACGGTTCCGCACAATTTGCCGGGCCCGCCCGATCAAAGTCGATTATCTTGCAGTCAGCCGTCCCACCTGAGTCCCGCCGCATGAAACACCTCCTGTCTGTTCTGCTGGTTCTGCTGCTAACGGCCAGCACTGCATTGCTAGCCAACGAGTTCTGGCTGGAACCAACGCGGTTTGTGGTGGCGCCGGGCGCGCGCGTGCATCTGCGGCGGCTGTCGGGCGAAGATTTCCGCGGCCAACCCTGGGCTGGCCGCCGCGCCCGCCTCGAACTGCTACGCCATTACGCCCCCGGCGCGCCTTTCCTCGATTTACTGACTGCTTCCGCTTCTGCTGCCAACCCTACCGCCACTACCGATACCATCCAGAGCACCGTTACGCTCCACCAGCCCGGCACTCACCTCGTGGCGCTGGTCACCAATAATGCCATCATCACGCTGGAAGCCGCTAGGTTTTCTGCATATCTGCAGCAGGAAGGGCTCGATAACGTGCTGGCCCTGCGCGAACAGCGGGGCCAGACCACCGAGCCCGGCCGCGAGGCCTACCGGCGTTGCGCCAAAACGCTGGTGCAGGCCGGTCCGCCCAACCCCGCCGATACCGCCCGCGCCTGGGCCCGGCCGGTGGGCCTGCCCCTGGAGCTGGTGCCCGAGCAAAACCCCTATCATTTAGCTCCCGAGGCCCCGATGACGGTGCGCGTGCTACGGGCCGGACAGCCCGTTGCGGGCCAGTTGGTGGTGCTGTGGCGGCGCGGCGCACAGCCCCAGGCGCTGCTGCAAAAAATCCGCAGCAACCAAAACGGTCGGGTGTTGTTACATTTGTCCGGCCCCGGCCAGTATCTGGTCAGCACCGTGCGCATGGAGAGTGCGCCGGCCGCTGCCGGAGCCGACTGGCAGAGCACCTGGAGCACGCTGACCTTCGGACTACCGGGAAAAGCCCGGTTGTAGCGTTTGTCAGACCCTTTTTGGGACTTCATCCAGGATTCACACCCAACGGCTTTTTTTGCTACCTTCGCAACTACTCCCAAAACAACCGAACCGACCTGCGGTATGAAGTACTCCATCGATAAAAAAGAGACCTACACCATCATCACGATTGACGAAAAAAAGCTCGACACCACTGTTGCGCCCGATTTGAAATCGGAATTCGTGAAGCTTAACGCCGAGGGTATCAACAACCTGATTCTGGATTTGAGCAACGTGAAGTATACCGATTCGTCGGGCCTGAGCTCTATTCTGATTGCCAACCGCCTGTGCAACTCCACTGGCGGCCTGCTGGTAATGACCGGCCTGCAGGACCACGTGATGAAGCTCATCACCATCAGCAAGCTCGAATCGGTGCTGCACATTCTGCCCACCGTGGAAGAAGGTATCGACCGCATCTTCCTGCACGCCATCGAGCGCGACCTCACCAGCAAAGAATAGCGCTTGGTAAGCTATTAGCTGTTGGCTGTTAGCTGTTAGCTTTTTGCTGACGGCCAACAGCCAACAGCTTTTTTATGGTTGCTTGCAAAGCGGCCACTGCCCATTCCTTACCCTCACAAAAAAGCTAACAGCCAATAGCTGTCAGCTAATAGCTGAAAATTTTGGAGTTTGAGCTGAAAATTCTGGGCAGTGCCTCGGCCACCCCGTTTCCCGACCGCCACCACACGGCCCAGTTGCTGAGTGTGAACGGCACGCCCTACCTCATCGACTGTGGCGAGGGCACCCAGCGGCGGCTGCTGGAGTACAAGCTGCGGCCCCAGCGGCTGCACACCATCTTCATCAGCCACCTGCATGGCGACCATTTTTTCGGGCTGTTTGGGCTGTTGGGTACCATGAACCTGACTGGCCGCACCGAGCCGCTGCACCTGTTCGGCCCGGCCGGCCTCGACGAAATCCTGACCACCCAGTTCCGGCACTCGCATACCCACCTCAACTTTACGCTCGAATTCACGGCCGTCGATACCACTGAGCACCGGCTTATTTTCGAGGATAAAAATCTGACGGTACACTCGCTGCCCATGCGCCACCGCGTTCCGTGTTGCGGCTACATGTTCCGCGAGAAACCCAAGCGGCGCCGGCTGCTGGCCGAACAGCTGCCCGCCGGCCTGACGCCCGCCCAGCTTACGGCGCTTACCTTGGGCGAAGATGTGCGCGACGCGGCCGGCCAGGTGCTGGCCCTCAACGCGGCCGTTACCACCGAGCCCAAGCACGCCCGCAGCTACGCCTTCTGCTCCGACACACTTTACACCGAAACCCTGTCCGAGCTGGTGCACGGAGTAGATTTACTCTACCACGAGGCTACATTTCTGGACGATATGCGTGAGCGGGCCGCCACCACCCACCACAGCACCGCCCGCCAAGCCGGCCTGCTGGCCCGCCGCGCCGAAGTGCAACGCCTGATCATCGGCCACTTCAGCAGCCGCTACCGCGACCTGGAACCGCTGCTAACCGAGGCGCGCACCCAGTTTCCCTGGACCAGCCTGGCCATAGAAGGCAGCACGTTTTCGGTGGCTGAGTAGTACTCGGCGGGCCGGAGGCTGCCCCCAGCCGTTGGTGGGGTTTGAAGTGAATTGATTTATCTACTTTAGATCTGCTTCTTCAGGCCGGCTTTTATGAACGGCTCCCGCTACTTATGATTAGAAGTTTGCTGTATTACCTGCTGGCTCTGCTGCTGGCTGGTTGTGCCTCGGCACATAGCCTCACTCAAGCTGGTTTTCAGCCCACCGAAGCCCCGGCCATGCCGTTTACTACGCCCATATCGGCTATCGGCTCTATCCAGCGCGGCAACCAAGTAGTATTCGACAGTGCCGCAACCCGCGCTTCGGTGGGGCTGCTGCGTCGGCAGCTGCGGGCCCAGCAAGCCGGACTGCGTCTGAGCGGCGAACTAGTAATTCCGGACTCGTTGCGTCTTCAGGCCGAGCAGGAAATTGGCCGGGCCGTGGCGGCGCTTAACAGCCGGCCGCAGTTGGGGGGCGGGGCCAATTTGCCGGTACTCGATTATTTGTTGCAGCAACAGGGCCAGCGCTACGTTTTCGTTACGGCGGCGCGAGGCTTCACCCGCAGCCCCGGTAACTACGGTGGCCAGGTAGCCAAAAGCATCGGCGTGGGCCTGCTGACGATGGGGATGCTGGTACCCGTTTCGGTGAAGGCTAGGTCGGAAATTGGGGTGTTCGTGTACGACGCCCAACAGCGAGCCATTGTCTACTACTGCCACACGTCCCCCATCGAGCACGAGCCCCTAGACGAAACCAGCGTGGCCAAGCAGCTACGCACGATGCTGGCTAAGGACTATACCTTCGGGCCTTAGCTTCTCCCCTGCCTGGTTAAGCACTCGCCCGGTCCTGCTCTTCGGCTGCCTCCGGCCGGGCCCTTTTTTCATTCTACCCCCCATGCCCGCTAAAACCTTCGCGCACAAAAAACAGCAGCTCTACTTGGTGCTCAGCGGTATTTTTATCGTGAATGCGCTGCTGGCCGAAATCATTGGGGTGAAGATTTTTTCGGTTGATAAGCTGATGGGGCTGCCCGGCAACCTCACGGCGGGCGTCATCATCTGGCCCGTGGTGTTCATCACCACCGACATCATCAACGAGTACTTTGGGCGCGCGGGGGTGTTGCGCATCAGCTTCCTCACGGTGGGCCTGATTTTGTACGCCTTCCTCGTGATTCTGGCCACCACCGAGCTGCCACCGGCCCAGTTCTGGCTCGATGTAAACCGCACCGACTCGCAGGGCCGGCCGTTTGATATCGACTTTGCTTACCACAGCATTTTTCGGCAGGGACTAGGCATTATCATCGGCTCGCTCGTGGCCTTTGTTATCGGGCAGGTGCTCGATGCCAGCATTTTCCAGTGGTTCCGGCGCGTGGCGGGCGGGCGCTACATCTGGCTGCGGGCCACTGGCTCCACGCTCGTTTCCCAGCTCGTCGATTCGGTGGTGGTCCTGTTCGTGGCCTTCTACGTGTTCGGCAACTGGACGCTGAATCAGGTGCTGGCCGTGGCCAACACCAATTACTGGTATAAATTTGCGGCGGCCATCCTGCTTACGCCCGTGCTCTACCTCGCCCACTACCTCATCGACCGGTACCTGGGCCAGGACGAATCCGAGGTACTCCAGCAACAGGCCCAGGCCGATGTGAGTGTATAACTACTGTTTTTCTACTGACCCTATGATTCGTTTTTTAGTACTGTTCGTTGCCCTACTCCTGCCCCAGGCCCTTTTTGCGCAGTTCGGATCTTACGAATCAGGCACGTATGTACTGGTAGACAACCGTCAGGTGCGCTATTCGGCCAAACTAAAGCTACGCGATGAAAACACGCTTCTTATTAAGGAAGGCAATAGCAAAAAGGAAAAAATAGACCTGGAAGAGGTGCTCTGGTTTCAGGTGGCCAACCGGAAGTTTGTTCCCATTGGCGGCTTTCATGTTAAGAAAGGGCTGGGGGGTACCGACGTACAACGCGGCTTTGCCGAAGTTCTCGACAGCGGCCAAGTAAAGCTGTACGAATACAGTTACTACGTTTCGAATCCGCCCAGAACCGGCAGTGGCGGTATGGTATATGGGGGCGGCGCCTCCTGGACGTCGGTGCATTTACTGCAGCGCCCGGGCGAGCAGGAATTTACAGTGGTGACTGCCAACCGCCTCAGCGGGGCCGGCAAGAACTTTCGTGAAATTCTGACGCCCTTTATTACCGCTCGTCCCGATTTACAAAAGCTGCTCGCCGACCGTAAAATTTCTATTGAAAATCTGGCCCCGTTTGTGCGCGCCCTCAATAGTGGAGAGCCTTATAAAGCCCCGATACTACCAGCCAGCCAGCTGTACTAACCCCTTTCCCTCCCATGTCCCGCATCCTTACCGGCATCCAGAGCACTGGCCGTCCTCATTTAGGCAACCTGCTCGGCGCCATTCTGCCCGCCATCGAACTGTCGAAAAATCCGGCCAACGACTCGCTGTATTTCATTGCTGACCTGCACTCGCTCACCACCGTGCGCGACCCGGCACTGCTACGCGAGAACACCTACGCCGTGGCCGCCGCCTGGCTGGCCTGCGGCTTCGACACCGACAAAAATCTGTTCTACCGGCAATCGGATGTGCCGCAGGTAACGGAGCTGACCTGGTACCTGAGCTGCTTCACGCCCTACCCGATGCTGGCCAACGCCCACAGCTTCAAGGACAAGAGCGACCGGCTGAGCGACGTAAATGCGGGCCTGTTTACTTACCCCGTGCTCATGGCCGCCGACATCCTGCTCTACGACGCCGACATTGTGCCGGTGGGCAAAGACCAGGTGCAACACCTCGAAATTGCCCGCGACATGGCCCAGGCCTTCAACAGCCGCTACGGCGAGACCTTCGTGCTGCCCCGCCCGCGGGTGGATGAGCAGGTGATGCTGGTGCCCGGCGTGGATGGCCAGAAGATGAGCAAGAGCTACGGCAACACCATCGACATTTTCGTGGATGATAAAACACTGCTCAAAACCATCAAAACCATCGTTTCGGACAGCACCCCGCTCGAAGCGCCCAAAAACCCCGATACCGACACCACCTTCAAGCTGTTCTCGCTGGTAGCTGGTGCCGACCAAGTGGCCGAAATGCGCCAGAACTACCTGAATGGTGGCTACGGCTACGGCCATGCCAAGCAGGCACTGTTCGAGGCCATCCGCACCCGCTTCGCTCAGGAGCGCGAGCAGTTCGCCTTCTTCAGCCAGAACCTGCCCGAAGTGGATAAGAAACTGGCCGAGGGGGCTAGCAAAGCCCAAGCCTACGGTACCGGCGTACTCAACAAAGTGCGCGAAAAAGTAGGCTACTCGCCGCGGTAACCAGCAAGCGGCCTGTTATCCAAAGTAAGCGCACGATGACAGGCCACTTGCTGCTCGAATCAGTATGGCAGGCCGTCGATGTTGTAGGTTTTTTGCTGGTTGCCGAAGCTGAATCCAACTTTGCTACCCCGGCTCACTTGCTGGTTTTCCAGCTTCTGCTTGACGGTGATTTTCTGGATATCGGTCATGGGCGGGGCAATCAGGTCGTTGTTGACGGCCGCAATCATGGCGCTTTCCACGAACAGCCGCAGCGCATCCTCCGTCACGAGGTTGTCCGACATATCGTTGTCGGGCAGTTCGAGTTGCTGCACGCCTTCAAGAAAGTAGTGCCGGTCGATGTTGATGAGCAGGCGGCCGACCAGGTAGCCTGGGTCGTTGAGACGCTGGTATTTGATACTGTCGGCCATGAAGTTGTAGGCCATGATGTGGCCGAAAAACCGTCGCCGGAAGTCCTCCTCCACGTATTTGGTGGGCATGGGGCCGTAATCGTCGGGGAAAGTGACGATGTTGGAGTGCAGCACAAACACCAGCAAGTCGCCGCTGAAGCGGATGTGAAACTCCATCTCGTTAACCGGTCGATACTCAACTATCACCGTCGAATCGATGGCGGCCACCTTGTTGCTGAGCTCCTCAACCAGCAGCTGCGAGGCCTGCCGCAGCAGCTCGAAGGTTGATTGCGTCTGACGATAGATTGCCTGCTTGGCCGAGGATTTTTGCCGTAGTCCCTCAAAAATCTGGTTCAGGCGGTCGGCGGGGGCGGCCGCCGGGTCGCCGGGGGCCTGGGGCTCCATCCCGTCGGTATTGGGCGCACCGGCCAGGCTGGCATCGGCCGTTGTCCGGATGGGCTTGCGGGCGCTGGTGGGCGGTGGGCCCGGGGAGAGGGTGAGCTTGGTGGGGCGGGAAATTTCGTCGTCCATGCAGCAGAGAAAAATTGAGGCGCGACTGGAAGCGCGGATGGAAATCAAGTGGGAATGCCCTACTTACGCAAAATTCACTGTTCTTGGTGCAGCCGACCGGCCATTCCGCCCACAAAACGGCGGCTGGTAACTTAGCTGCAACCTAACCGCGGCGGCCCCGGCAGTACCTCCGCTACGGGCCAGGTGCTGCTCCGAAAAGCCACCGTGCGCAGGCCCGAGTGCGGAAAATCAGCCGTGGGCGGTAGTAGCATGGCCGGGGCCGCAGGTTGGGTTAGGGCCTCCCCCACCGTGCGCACGGCCCCGGCCGGCACAACCCGCTTTTCGAGCTCGGCCAGCAACTCCGCCCCGCTTACCTGCGCTATCCGCCGGCGCAGCAGCTCCTCCAGCTGCTGGCGGTGGGCCACACGGGCGGGGTTGGTGCTGAAACGGGCGTCGGTGGCCCAGGCAGGCTGTTCGAGCACCGTGCAGAGCTGGCGAAACTGCCCATCGGACCCCACCGCCAGCAGCAGCCGGGTGCCATCGGCGGCGGTGTACACGGTGCCGTAGGGCACAATGCTGGGGTGGCCCGAACCCAGCGGCTGGGGCTCGTGGCCCGTTACCAGCCAACTGGTGGCCTGGTTGGCCAGCGAAGCCAGGGCGCTGTCGTGCAGCGATACTTCGAGCAACGTGCCGCGGCCGGTTCGTTCGCGCTGGTAGAGGGCCAGCAGCAGCGCCTCTTTGAGCTGATGCGCGGTGAGCAGGTCGATGAGGGCTACCGGCATTTTCTGGGCTGGCTGGCCGGGGCCGGTAGCATTGAGGTGCATGAAGCCGGTTTCGGCCTGCAGCACGGCATCGTAGCCGGCGCGGCTACTCTCGGGGCCGTAGCCGGTAATGGAACCGTACAGCAACCGCGGGTTCAGGGCCGCGAGCGTGGCGTAGTCGGCCCCCAGCTTCGCGGCGTCGCCGGGCTTGTAGGAGGCCAGCACGATGTCGGCGCGGGCGGCCAGCGCATGCAGTTCGGCGCGGCCGGTAGCGGCAGTCAGGTCGAGTACGCGGCTGGTTTTGCCCCAGTTGGCCGCGCTAAAATAGGCCGAAATGGGCGCGTCGGGGGCTTCGGCCGGCGTGCGCCAGGTACGGGTTACGTCGCCGGCCGGCGCTTCAATCTTCAGCACGTCGGCCCCCAGCTCAGCCAAAAACTGGCCCACCTGGGGGCCGGCCAGCACCGAGGCCAGTTCCAGCACGCGCAGGCCATAAAGGGGGAGGTCAGTCATTTATTAGGGATTAGGGATTAGGGAGCGAACGTCATGCTGAGTGTAGCCGGAGGCGAAACCGAAGAATCTCTAGCAATGGTAAGCATAGCGGCGGCAACGAAGCGGTAGAGATTCTCCGGACACTGGCTCTATGCGCCACATGCTCAGAATGACGTGCTTTTTTATCACTCCTCTTTCCCACTCGCCGCTAACCGCTAAGATATCCCCAGTCGCGGAGGCCTTCGTGGGGGTTGGCCAGCAGTTCCAGGCGGCCGTTGTGCAGCAGGTACACCGCGTCGCAGAGGGCCAGCACCTCTTCGTAGCGGTGGTCGGGAGCAGCAAGCCCTTGCGCAACGCTGCGCGGCGCATCACGGCGGCCAGGGCTTCGGTGTGTACGGGCATCACGCCGGTGAAAGGCTCATCGAGCAGGGTGAATTGGGTGTCGGCGTGCAGCAGCAGCACCTCCAGCAGCCGCGCGGTACCGCCCAACAGCTATCCGGCCGGCTGGTGTTGCTGCGCCAGCAGCTCCGGAAAGTCGGGCAGGACGGTGGGCCGCTTATTGTTTCACCCCCAGCCGCCCGAATATCGGAAATGTTACGGTTCGTGCGGCCGGCCCCCACAGGCGCATCAGCGCCGGGGCCAGTGCCTCAACGGGGTTGCGGCCGTGCTGCTGCTCATACTTCACCACGCTGCTCCAGGTGCGCAGGTAGCTCAGAAACCACTCGACCGACACTTGGTGCTGGTCGGCCAACTCCAGGGTTTCGACCTGCGCAAACGGGAACGGCAGGCGGGCGTACCGCTCGCCGATGTGCTGGCGCTGGGCATCCCAGTACCGTTCCAGCGTGTGGTCGTGGAAGTGGCGCAGCAGCGGGTCGAGTTCGGGGCTGATGGTGGCCAGATCGTATCCCCACTCGGCGAGCACGCCGCCGGGGCGCAGTACCCGCCGGGCTTCCTGGTTGAATGCCGCCGGCTCGAACCAGTGCACGGCCTGGCCCACCGTTATCAGATCGAAGCTGCCGGCGGCGAAAGGCGTGGCTTCGGCCGGACTAAGCTGATAGCGCACATTGGGCAGCGCCGGCGCCTGGGCCAGTTGGGCGGCGCTGCTGTCGGTGGCCTCTACCTGCCCGAAGTGCCCGGCCAGCACGGTCGCCACCTGCCCGTTGCCGGTAGCGCAGTCCCAGGCCCGTGCCCGGCCCGGCACCCGCGGCAGCAGCCACTGGTAGAGAGCCAGCGGGTAGCTGATGCGGTAGCGGGCATATTCGGCGGCTTGGCTGGAAAATCGGTCGAGCATAGTGAGTCAGTCAGTCAGTCAGTCAGGAAGGTGGTGGTAAAGAACGTCATTCTTCGCTGCGCTCTGAATGACGTTCTTTACCGCTTACTCGATACACCTTATGCCTATCCCAACCGGCCTACTGGCCTACGGAATGTCGGGCCGCGTATTCCACGCGCCTTTCCTGAATACTCATCCGGGCTTCGCGTTGCGGGCCGTGGTGGAGCGCCGCCGCAAAGCCGCCGCCGCAACGTACCCCGCCATCAGCAGCTACAACACGGTGGCCGATTTGCTGGCTGATGATTCGTTGGAGCTGGTGGTAGTGAACACGCCCAACGACACGCATTTTGCCCTGGCCCGGCAGGCGCTGGCGGCCGGCAAGCACGTGCTCATCGAGAAGCCGGTGGCCACTACCCCAGCCGAGCTGGACGAGCTGCTGGCGCTGGCCCGGCAGCAGCAGCGCCATGTGCTGGCCTACCAGAACCGCCGCTGGGATTCTGATTTTCAGCTGGTGCGCCAGGTAGTGGAAAGCGGCCAGCTCGGCCAGCTTACGGAGGTGCACTTCCGCTTCGACCGGTACAAAACGGCCCTCAATTCCAAGATGTTCAAGGAAGACCCGGCCGTAGCCGGCAGCGGCCTGAGCTACGACCTCGGGCCCCATGTGCTCGACCAGGCCCTGAGCCTGTTCGGCCGGCCCGCGCATAGCCGGTTCACCCGCGCCAGCCACCGCCCCGGCTCGCGGGTCGATGACTACTTCCACGCCCATCTGGAGTACGCTGGCAACCTGCACGTATTCGTGACGGGCAGCCTGCTTACGGCCGCGCCGGTGCCGGCCTACGTGCTGCACGGCACCTTGGGCTCGTTTCAGAAAAGCCGGGCCGACGTGCAGGAAACCCAGCTCGACCAGGGGGTTTTGCCCACCGAGGCTGCTTACGGCCAGGAGCCCGCCGACGCGGCCGGCACGCTCACGCTGGCCACCAGCGAGCCGGGCCAGTTCGTCACCACTTCCCTCCCCGCCCCCACCGGCAACTACACCGGTCTGTTCGAGGCCGTGTACCAAACTATCCGCCACGGCCGGCCCTTTCCGGTACGGCCCGAGCAACTGCGCTGGCAGCTGGAAATTCTGGCGGGCGGGGGCTTCCCCGGGTCCCAGGGCTGAAGCCCTGGGCTATGCAACGGTTGCCGCTACTGGCGTTAGTTACCTAGGCTGAAATTTTGGGCTAGAAAGCGGTTGTAGTTGAGCATTCAATAGCCCAGGACTTTAGCCCTGGGCCTACCGCGCAATAAGGCCCAGCTCAAAACATCAGCGCCACGCTGCTCGTGAGGTTGCCGTAGCTTTTGGTAAGGCGGCCGTTGCGGTCAACCAGAAAGTCGCGGCCGGAGTTGAACAGGCGGCCCTCCACGCGCACGGCCACATGGCTGGTGGGCAGGTAGTCGAGGTTGAGCGAGCCGGCCCGGACCTTGAAATCGGGGTCGGTGAGGGCGGGCGTAGCGTTGAGGATGGCCACGCCGTGGTCGGCCGAAAAGTATTCGAGCCGGCCGCCAATGCGCCACTTTTCGGCCAGCTGGTAGCGGGCCAGCGCCGTGCCGGTGTACCAGGTATCGGCCTTGGCGCCGGCCTCAGGGCGCTCCTGCTTGCCCACGTCGAACACCAGCGCCAGGCTCAGGCGGTCGGCGGCAGTGTAGCGGGCGTAAAAGTCGTGGAAGTAGCGACGGCGGCGCACCGTGCCTTCGGGCTGCTCGTTGCCGTAAAAGGTGCTGGAGTTGATGAGCAGCTTATCGGTGGCCTGCCACTGTAGTTGGGTACCCAGGGCCTTTGCCTGGTTGTTTTCGCGGATGTTCTGCCAGCCGTTGAGCACCAGCGCCGTGAGCGTGAGCGTGGGCGCGGCCTCGTAGGTAAATTTCACGCCGGCCTCGTAGTAAGGCGAACCCTCGGCGGCCAGCGAGCGGGTCAGCGTCCAGTTGTTCTTGCTCAGCGCCGACTCGATGCCGATATGGGAGCTGAAGATACCGGCATCAATCCAGGCCTTACGAAAGGGGCGGAAGCCGGCGTAGGCCTGGTAGATGTTGCGGATGATGGGGTCTTCGGGCGCGTAGTTGGCCGAGGGGTAGGTGCCGGCATGCAGGCCCACTTCGCCCCGCACCTGGTCGTTGTCGTAGCGCAGGCCAATGAGGCCCTGATTCACGGTAAACTCGTTCTGGCGGTTGTGGGAGAAAATGAAGTTGGGCCGCTCGTTGGTGGCCGCGTGCTTGAAATCGTAACCGTAATACGCATCCACGAAACCATACACGGTGAACGGGTTGGTGGGCGCGGTAACGGCTGTGGCCGCCGAATCGGCGGGGGTGCTCTGAGCCTGGACCGCGGCCGGCAGCAGGGCCAAACCAGCAGCGGTTGTTAGCGCGAAGAAGTATTTCATGCAGAACGGTTAAGAAAAAACTAGTACCGCCTACGGCATAATGAACCGGTAGGGCTGAAGAATCAGCCTAAAAACTGTCCGCTTTCCGTACCCTATCTTTGTTCACATAGTACGCAAGCGGTTTGCTGGCCCAGAAACGACAGGTCAGCCTTTTTTCATCCTCTATCCAAGCTGAACCTTGACGTTTCACGAATTTAACCTCCACGACGATTTGCTGGCCGGCATCGATGCCATGAACTACCAGCAGGCCACCCCCATCCAGGAGCAGGCCATCCCCAAAATCCTCGACGGCAAAGACCTCATTGCCTGCGCCCAGACCGGCACCGGCAAAACCGCCGCCTACCTGCTGCCCCTGCTCGACAAGATTTCGCACGCCAAGCACGGCACCACGTCCACGCTGGTGCTGGTGCCCACCCGCGAGCTGGCCACCCAGATTGACGAGCAGGTAACGGGCTTCGGCTATTTCGTGGAAGCCAGCTCGATTGCCATTTACGGCGGCGGCAAAAGCGAGGGCTGGGAGCAGCAGAAGCGCGCCCTCACCTCGGGCGCCGATATTATCGTGGCCACGCCCGGCCGCCTCATCGCCCACATGCAGATGGGCTACGTGAAGTTCGAGGACCTCAAATACCTGGTGCTCGACGAGGCCGACAAGATGATGGACATGGGTTTTTCCGATGACATCCTCAACATCGTGCGCCAGTTGCCCAAGGTGCGCCAGACGCTGCTGTTCTCGGCCACCATGCCCACCAAAATCCGCGACTTCTCGAAGCAACTGCTCCAGGAGCCCGAGGAAATCCGGCTGGCCGTATCCAAGCCTGCCGCCGGCATCGACCAGCAGTTCTACATGGCCTTCGACCGCCAGAAAATCTACCTGCTCGAACACATCATCAAAACCCAGGAGGTGCAGAGCATGGTGCTGTTCACGAGCCAGAAAGCGGCCGTGAGCGGTATCGTGCGGGCCATCAACAAGCTGGGTTACGTGGCCCAGGGCATCAGCTCCGACCGCACCCAGGAGGAGCGCGAGCAGATCATGCGCGAGTTCAAGAACAAGCAGTTTCCGATTCTGGTGGCCACCGACGTGCTCAGCCGCGGCATTGATATCGACTCGCTGAGCCACGTGGTGAACTACGATATTCCGCGCGCCGCCGAGGATTACGTCCACCGCATTGGCCGCACGGCTCGCGCCGCCACCAAGGGCACGGCCATCACCTTTATCTCCGATCAGGACCAGGACCGGGTGGTGAAAATCGAGAAGCTCATTGAGCGCGAAGTCGAGAAGCAGGACATCACCGAAGCCATGGGCCTTGGCCCCGCGCCCGAGTTCGACCCCAAGCGCTTCAGCGGCTTGGGTGGTAAAATAGGTGGCCGCCCCGAGCGCGGCGCCCGTAGCGGGGGCGGCGGTGGTCGCTCCGGCGGTGGCGGCCGTTCGGGCGGCGGTGGTGGCCGCGACGGCGGCGGCGCCCGCCCCGACCGCCGCGGCGACAAGCCCGACGCCGACCAGCAGGCCCGCATTGCCCGCGCCCAGGCCAACCTGGCAGCCCTCGATGCCGGCCAGGCCCCGGCCCAGCCCTACGAGCGCCCCGCCCGCGAGCCCCGCGAACCGCGGGCCCACGACCCCAACCGCCCCCGCCGCGCGCCCCGCCTGCCCCGCCCCGAAGGCGAAGTAACGCCCCCCGGTGAAGGCGTGCCCACCGACGGCGAAAACCGTCCCCGCCGCGCCCCCCGCCTGCCCCTGTCCGACGACGCGCCCGGCGCCCACATTGCGGGTGCCACCCGCGAGGCCGGCACGGACGAGAACCGCCGTCGCAAGCGCGGCGGCCGTAACCGCAACAACCGTGGCCCCCGCCCCGAAAGTGGCGATACTCCGGCTGCTGAAGGCCCGGCTGCTACCAGCGGGGAGTAAGGTTTAAGTGAGGCCATTTAAAAAGCCGCCGCTGCTTCGTGAGGAGCAGCGGCAGCTTTGGTTTTAGGGGTTACGGACAGTAGCGTTTTGCGGCTTACAGCAGGTGGCGAATTGACCAACTGTCTGCCCGGAACTGAAGATAAATCTATAACTAAAAGCCGAAGTTAATAACTACTGCTTAACAGAATTACGTCCGCCGAATATAAAGCCTGTATATGCACTGACAATGATTGTTTCAACGTCATGCCCCAATTGCACAAAACCTTTTGTTGCAGGCAGGCTTTTTAGTCTGTCCAACTTTTTGGAACACCAGAAAGCTTTAGTCTTTGTCGAGCAAGACTGTCGAGCCATTGACTATCTACCTTGTCTAATATAAACCCCAACGGTCGCTTTCCTTGTGCTCCTTCTGCTCTTCTATAACCTTGCGTCGAGTCAACCTTCATAAACGCATTATGTGCTGTTGATAAACTGTCAATTAATTCATAATCGCTCTCTGTTAAAACAGGCTCAGTAAATCCACTGTGGTCTGAGCTAAGGATTTCTTGAATGGCTTTGGAATTATTATAACTTTTTTTAAGAATTTGTCTTAGATATGTCAACTTAAATTGGTCAATGTAAATGGCTTTATAAGCCGTACTTTGCGATGCATAATAATGCGTGATCTTGCATTGCAGTCCAACTAGAGTGGTCAACAATAGTATTGTATAAATTAATATTTTTTTAGTCGTCATAAGCGGTAAGTATATAAACCTATGTCAATTTGAAAATTGTCGCCAAGCTTGCCTACAACATCTAGGTTGCCGAAACCCAACATGGCCGTAAGTTTCGGGAAGCTGTGCTAAGTACGCAACAAAAATTGAGGTAGCAAGCCAATCTCAGCACGCTTCCCGAAGACACAATTTCATAGAGCAGACAGATTCAGCATTGCCACGCGGGTTCTCCTTTCTTTCTATTCCGCCAGCACCTTCAACCCCGCTTTAGCAATCCGCGCATCCTCATTCCCGTGGGCCCCGCCGACGCCGATGCCGCCCACCAGGCCACCTACCACGATGGGCCCGTGCCGTCTAGCATCAGCCTGCTTTCGTTGAGGTAACGGATGTCTTCGAGGATGCTGCTGGCTTTGATGCCGCGGGCAATGACGGCCGTTTCGCGTTTTTGCGAGTTGGCGGTGTAGGCCTTTTTGTAGCTGGCCCGCAGCGTGTGCCAGCCTGATGGAGGGTGAGTTGGGGTTGGGGTCGGGTTCCGTACCTTCGCGCAACTCTGGGCCCGCGCCGGGGGTTATGGGTTTTCCACTGATTACGTCGGCTCTTGCTGTTATCTGCTTCTCCCTGGTTGATTGGATTGTGCCTGCTGGTGGGCGCGGGCTACGCGGCGCTGCTTTACTCGGCCCGGGCGCCCTGGAGCCGGCCCGTTAATTATGCGCTGGCGGCCGTGCGCTTCGTGGTGGTGAGCTTCCTGTGCTTTCTGCTGCTCTCGCCCTTCCTGAAATCGACCACCACCAGCACCGAAAAGCCTACCGTCGTGCTGGCCCTCGACAACTCGCAGTCGGTGGCGCTGTTTACGCCGCCGGCGGTGCTGCAGCAGGCCACTGCGGGCCTCACCCGGCTGGCCGAAACGTTGCGCGCCCGCGGCTTCGCGGTGGAAACGCGCACGCTCGCGGCCACCCGCGCCACCCGGCCCGACTCGGTGCAGTTTGGGGCCCCGGCCACCGACCTCGACGGGCTGCTGGCCGGCATCGGCGAAACCATGCAGGGCCGCAACCTGGCGGGCGTGGTGCTGCTCTCCGATGGCCTCGTGAACCAGGGCCAGGCCCCCGAATTTGCCGACTACCGCTTCCCGCTCTATACTATTGGCGTGGGCGACACGATTCCGAAGCGCGACCTGAGCCTGCCCGCCCTGAGCTACAACCGGGTAGCCTTCAGTGGCAACCAGTTCCCGATTGAAGCCGAGCTGGCCTACGCCGGCTACGCGGCCGGCACCACGGCCACCGTGCAGCTGCGCGAAAACGGCCGGGTGCTGCAAACCAGGCGCGTGGCTCTGCCGGCCGGGCAGCGGCGCGTTAAAACCACGTTTCTGGTAACGGCCACCGGCACCGGCAAGCGCCGCTACGAGGTGCGGGCCGCGCCGCTGCCGGGCGAGTTCACGCTGCTCAACAACACCAAATTCGCCTACCTCGACGTGGTGAAGGGCAAGCTGCGGGTGCTGCTGGCCGGCGCCGCCCCCCACCCCGACCTCAAGGCCCTGCGCGCCGCCATTCAGCAGACCAACAACTTCGACCTTATTACCTATCTGCCCGGCATCAGTCCGCTTACAACCCAGGACTTCGACGTGGCCATTCTGCACCAGCTGCCAGCCCGCTCGGGTGTGGGCGCCGAGGTGCTGGCCCAGGTGGCCGCCCGCCGCGCGCCGGCTCTGTACGTGCTCGGGGCGCAGTCTGATTTTGGGGTCTACAACCGCCTGGGCACCGGCCTCACGGTGCAGCCCCGCGGCGCACAGACCGACGACGTAACACCTGTGCCCAACCCGGGTTTTAGTCGGTTTACTTTTGAAGAGGACGCGCTGAAGCGGTTTCTGTCCTACCCGCCCGTGCCGGTGCCGTTTGGCGAGGTCCGGCTCAGTGGCGGGGCCGAGGCGGCGCTGTGGCAGCAGGTGGGCCGGGTGGCCACCCAGAAGCCGCTGCTGGTGTTCGGCGGCACCGCTGCCCGCCGCCAGGCCACGCTGCTCACCGAGGGCAGCTGGCAGTGGCGCCTGCAGGAAGCCGTGGAGCACGATGACCGGCCCGAAGCCTACGACCGACTGATTCTGCGGACGCTGCAGCTGCTCACCCAGAACGCCAACCGCAAGCGCCTCGACGTGTACCCGACCCAGGACGCCTTCAACACATCCGATGACGTAACCTTCGGGGCCGAAACCTACAACGCCATTTTCGAGCGGGTGTATGGCGAGCCCGTCACGCTCACCCTCACCGACGAGCAGCAGAAAACCCGCACCTTCAGCTTCGCCCCCACCCCCGACGGCGCGCCGGTGCATCTGGGCGAGCTGCCGGCCGGCCTCTACCGCTACCGGGCCCGCGCCACGCTCGGCGGCCAGCTTCAGCAGGATGCCGGCGAAGTGCTGGTGCAGGAGCAGCAGCTCGAAGCCCTGCAAAGCCGCGCCGACCACAATTTGCTGGCCCAACTGGCCCGCCGCAGTGGCCAGCGCCTGTATTTCCCCGCCCAGCTAGACCAACTGGCGCAGGACATCGAGAAGGCCGGCTACAAGCCCGTCATCTACGAGCAGGAAGACCTCAAAGACCTCATCAACCTGAAATGGCTGTTCTTCCTGCTGCTGGCCCTGATAACGGCCGAATGGGCCACCCGCAAATACTCCGGCGGCGTGTGAGTTGGTTGCCAGTTGCCAGTGAAAAGAACGTCATGCTGAGCGAAGCGGAGCGCAGTCGAAGCATCTCTACCGCAGCGCTAACCTTATTATTGAGGTTACCATTACGGTAGAGATGCTTCGACTGCGCTCCGCTTCGCTCAGCATGACAATACCGCTTTTATAACGCCCCCAATGAAATACCTGCCTCTGCTCGCCACCATCGTATTGCTCGCCGGCTGCGCCAAATCGACCGATAAAAAAGCGGAACTGGCTGTGCAGGACTTTCTGCGCAACCGGGTTTCTACGGCCCGCAATTACTCGCCCGGCAAGTTCCGCCTGCAGCCCTACACCCGTCGCGACTCACTGCTGTATCTGGCGCAGATGGCCCGGATCAATGGCCTGCCTGCCCCGCTCGCTCCCACCCCCGCCGATACGGCCCGCATTGGCATTCTGGTGCACCACGACTACCGCGACCAGACGCCCGACGGCATTCTCATCCGCGACAGTGGCGAGTACGTGGTGCGGCCCAACGGCGAGGTGCGCCTGCTGATTGCCGAGAGCATCCGCCGCCGCCGGCTGGCGCAGTAGCCGTACCTTTGCAGTTCGCTCATCCTGCGCGCCGCGCAGGATGAGCGCCAGATTCCCGTTCCCTCATTCACCGCCTCTCTATGCGCTACATCCTGCTCAACAAACCCTTCGAAGTCCTGACCCAGTTTACCGACGAAACCGGCCGGCAGACGCTCAAGGACTTTGTAACGGTGCCCGATATCTACCCCGTCGGACGGCTCGATTACGACTCGGAGGGACTGGTGCTGCTCACCGACGACAAGCAGCTGCAGCACCGCCTATCGGAGCCGCGCTTTAAGGTGCCCAAAACCTACTGGGTGCAGGTAGAAGGCCAGCCGACGCCCGAGGCCCTGGAGAACCTGCGCCGGGGCGTGGATTTGAAAACCGGCTACACCTCGGCCGCCGAAGTGGAGCTACTGCCCGCAGCTCCCGAGCTCTGGGAGCGAAGCAAGCCGGTACGCTTCCGGGCGAATATCCCCACCAGTTGGCTGCAGATCCGTATTTCGCAGGGCATGAACCGGCAGGTGCGCAAAATGACGGCCGCCGTGGGCTACCCCACCCTGCGCCTGGTGCGGGCCGCCATTGCCGATATGGAGCTGGCCGGGTTGCAGCCCGGCCAGTGGCGCGAACTAACGGCTACCGAAGTACGCCTGCTCACCGAGGAAATGGCCGCCCAGACCTCCGCGGCCGGCACCTTCAAAACGCCCAAACCCTCCGAATACTGGCCCGGCGGCATCCCGCCCGGCGGCAAAAAAAGCAGCGGCAGCCGCGGCGGCTTCACGCCCCCCGGCGGCCCCAAAGTAGCCGGCAGCAAACTCAACCGCCCCGCCGGTGGGCCAAAATCAATCAACCCAAAACCGGCCGGCAGCCGGGCCGACGCGCCCACCCGGCCAGCAGGCAGCAAGCCCGCCGGGGGAAAATCGGCGGGTAGCCGGCCGGCCGGCGCCAGACCTAGCGGCGGAGGCGGCAACGGCAAAACCTTCGGCACCAAACCAACCGGTGGCAAACCCGGTAGCAAGCCCGGGGCGGCGGGCGGCGGCCCCAAGCGGCGCGGCTAGTGCAGCGGCGGCGGCTGGCGCGGCGCGGGCTGTTGGTAGTTCTGCTGGGTTTGGGGCTGCTGAACGCGGTGGCCTTTTTCCACGCCTGGCGCTTCACCCATTTCACGGCTGACTCCGGCCGGCCCACCGGCAGCCCCGAGCAGCTAACGCTGGCCGGCAAACTGGGCGTACTGGCTACCGGCGTGCGCACGCCCAAGGCGCGCAACTATGTCCGGCCCACGTTTCCGTACGCTACCGTGCGGCTGCCCAGCCCCAATGGGCAGCTGGAAAGCTGGTACGGCGCGGTGCCGCGGGCGTGGGGCACGGTGGCGCTGTTTCCCGGCTATACCAGCTCCAAAAGCCAGCTGCTACACGAGGCCGGCTATTTTCGCCGCTTGGGCTACAACGTGCTGCTCACCGATTTTGCGGGCAGCGGCGGCTCGGCGGGTTATAACTGCACTGTGGGCTACCACGAGGCCGCTGACGTAGCCGCCGCCGTGCGCTGGCTGCAGCGGCGGCCGGGGCCGGTGTTCATCTACGCCAACTCCATGGGCGCGGTAGCCACCTTGCGGGCCGAGGCCGAGCTGGGCCTGCGCCCCACGGCCAACCTGCTCGAATGCCCCTACGGCTCGATGCTGGCCACCGCCCAAAGTCGCTTCCACTCCATAGGCGTACCCGCGTTTCCCATGGCCAACCTGCTGGTATTTTGGGGCGGCGCGGCCAACGGTTTTAATGCCTTCGCCCTCGATGCCACCGCCTACGCCGCCCGCATCCCCACGCCCACCCTGCTACTCTGGGGCACCGCCGACCCACGCGTGACGCTTCCCGAAACCGATGCCATTTTCGCGGCCCTGGCCGGCCCGAAGCAGCGACAGGATTTTCCCGGCTCGGGCCACGAGCCGTACTGGTGGAAGCACGAGGCGCTGTGGCAGCGCACGGTGGCGAGGTTTCTGAACGGGCTGTAGCGCGCTTTTGCTTACTGCCCGGCTGGCAGAAACCCTGCCCGCTAGATTTCGGTAGAAAGTCAGACCGGCACGAAAAGCCGCCGCGCAGCCCTCAAAAATGACAATCTGTCATTAGAAACGCGCATTTCGGGGGCTGGTACGTCTCTTGTAATTACCAGTGCACGAGGGTTCCGGCCTTCTTTCAACTGACAACCTACTTTCTACTCCTACTCATAACATCATGGGCAAAATAATCGGTATTGACCTCGGCACCACTAACTCGTGCGTGTCGGTAATGGAAGGCAACGAGCCGGTGGTAATCCCCAACAGCGAAGGCCGCCGCACTACTCCCTCCATCGTCGCGTTTCTCGATAACGGTAAGGGCGAGCGTAAGGTGGGCGACCCCGCCAAGCGCCAGGCCATTACCAACCCCAACAACACCATTCAAAGCATCAAGCGCTTCATGGGTCGTAACTTCTCGGAAGTAACCGAGGAGACTAAAAACGTACCCTACGAAGTGGTAGGCGGCACCAACGGCACCGTAGCCGTGAAAATCGGCGACCGTAACTATACGCCCCAGGAAATTTCGGCCATGGTGCTTCAGAAGATGAAGCAGACCGCCGAGGAGTACTTGGGCACCACGGTAACCGAAGCCGTTATTACGGTTCCGGCCTACTTCAACGATGCCCAGCGCCAGGCCACCAAGGAAGCCGGCGCCATTGCCGGCCTCGAAGTGAAACGCATCATCAACGAGCCCACCGCCGCCGCTTTGGCCTACGGCCTCGATAAGGACCACTCCAACCACAAGGTGGCCGTGTACGACCTCGGTGGTGGTACGTTCGACATCTCGATTCTGGAGCTCGACAACGGTGTGTTCGAGGTGCTGAGCACCAACGGTGACACCCACCTCGGCGGCGATGACTTCGACCAGGTTATCATCAACTTCCTGGCCGACCAGTTCTCGTCGGAAAACGAAGGCCTCGACTTGCGCAAGGACGCCATGGCGCTGCAGCGCCTCAAGGAAGCGGCCGAGAAAGCCAAAGTGGAGCTGTCTTCGTCGTCGGAAACCGAGATTAATCTGCCCTACATCACCGCTACGGCTTCGGGCCCCAAGCACTTGGTGGTAAAGCTGAGCCGCTCGAAGTTCGAGCAGTTGGCCGACTCGCTGTTTAAGCGCAGCATGGAGCCCGTGAAAAAGGCCCTGCAGGACGCCGGCCTGAGCACTTCGGACATTGATGACGTGATTCTGGTGGGCGGCTCGACCCGCATGCCCCGCATTCAGGAAGACGTAGAGAAGTTCTTCGGCAAGAAGCCCAGCAAGGGTGTAAACCCCGACGAAGTAGTGGCCATCGGCGCCGCTATCCAGGGCGGCGTACTCACCGGCGAGGTGAAGGACGTGCTCCTGCTCGACGTAACCCCGCTGAGCCTCGGCATCGAGACCATGGGCGGCGTGATGACCAAGCTCATCGAGTCGAACACCACGATTCCGACCAAGAAGTCGGAGACGTTCTCGACGGCTTCCGACAACCAGCCAAGCGTGGAAATCCATGTGCTGCAGGGTGAGCGGCCGCTGGCTTCGCAGAACCGCACCATCGGCAAGTTCCACCTTGATTCCATTCCGCCCGCGCCCCGCGGCGTACCGCAGGTCGAAGTTATCTTCGACATCGATGCCAACGGCATTCTGCACGTAACGGCCAAGGATAAGGGCACTGGTAAGGAGCAGAAAATCCGCATCGAAGCCTCGTCGGGCCTCTCCGACGCCGACATCGAGCGGATGCGCCAGGAAGCCCAGTCGAACGCCGAAGCCGACAAGGCCGAGCGTGAGAAAATCGAGAAGGTCAACCAAGCTGACTCGATGATTTTCCAGACCGAGAAGCAGATGACCGAGTACGGCGACAAGCTGAGCGCCGGCAACAAAACGGCCGTCGAAAACGCTCTCGCCGACCTCAAGAAGGCCCACGAGAGCAAGGACCTCGGCGCTATTGATACCGCCATGGCGGCCATCAATAGCGCCTGGCAGGCCGCCTCGCAGGAGATGTACGCCCAGGGCGGTGCCGAAGGCGGCCAGCCCGGCGCCGACGGAGGCAACCCCTTCGGTGGAGCCGACGGCCAGCCCGGCGGCAACGGCCAGCAGGGCGCCAACGCCGACAACGTAACCGACGTGGATTACGAGGAAGTCGAAGGCAAGTAAATCACTGATTGACGCCGATTTTTCGGCTGATTACGCTGATTTCTTTTAGGTTTGAAAGGCCCGGAGCAGCTTGCTTCGGGCCTTTTTTTTGTGCCGAGGCCGTTTAGAATGGCCAAAAGAACGTCATGCTCAGCATGACGTTTCTTTGACTCTTTAAACGGCTTTGCTATTTGCAGGCTGACTTTGTTTTATGGCTGATTTCATCATTATAGGAGCCGGCATCGGGGGGCTGGCCGCGGCGCATGCGCTATTAAACCTGGGCCACGCGGTGCGGGTGTACGAGGCGGCGCCCGAGCTGCGGGCGGTGGGCGCGGGCGTGGTGCTGGGGGCCAACGCCATGCGCGCCCTCCACGAACTGGGCCTGCATGACGCCGTAGCGGCGCAGGGCGCGCCCGTGCGGCAGCTGCGCCTGCTCGACCAGCAGGGCCGTCTGCTGCAGGCCGCCGACACCAGCGGATTCACTCAACAGCTGGGCTTCGATAATGTGGGCGTCCATCGAGCCGACCTGCAACGGGCGCTGCTGGCGGACCTGCCGCCGGGCACCGTGCAGCTGGGCATGCCCTTCGAGCGGCTACACGAAACTCCGGCCGGCGTAACGGCCCGGTTCGCCGACGGCACCGAGGCTCACGCCGACGCGCTGCTGGGTGCCGACGGGCTGAACTCGCGGGTGCGGCAGCAGCTGTGGCCGGCGGCCGTACCGCGCTACGCGGGTTACACCTGCTGGCGGGGCGTGGTAGATGCGAGCGTATTGGGGTTGGCGGCCGGCGAATCGGGCGAAACCTGGGGGCGGGCGGGCCGGCGGTTCGGGTACGTGCCGGTGGGCGGCGGGCGAGTGTATTGGTTTGCCTGCCTCAACAGTCCCGAGCCGCGCAACCCCAGGTTCCGGGCCTACCAGGTGGCTGACCTGCAGCGCGAATTTGCGGGCTTCCACGCGCCTGTGCCCGCCCTGCTGGACCTCACTCCCGCTAGCCAGCTGCTCTGGAACGACATTCTGGACCTGCCGCCCCTGCCCCACTTCGCCCGCGGCCCGGTGCTGCTGCTCGGCGACGCGGCCCACGCCACCACGCCCAACCTGGGCCAGGGCGCGGGTATGGCCATCGAAGACGCCGCCGTGCTGGCCCGCTGCCTGCGCGCTGCCCCCTCCGATGTGCCGGCCGCTTTCCGTGCCTTCGAGCAGCGCCGCCGACCCCGCACCGCCCGCATCGTGCGCACGTCCTGGTACCTGGGCCGCGTGGGCCAGCTCGAAAACCCGGTGCTTACCGCCTTGCGCAACGTCCTGATGCGCCTGCTGCCCGCCGCCGTAAGCCGCAGCCAGATGGCTTGGCTGTATGAGGAATTGTAGGTGTGGGGCATAGCACTAAACCAGTCACAAACCGAAATGCAAGGGCGTTGTAGAGGCACAACATTTTGTGTCTCATTGTTGAACAACCCACGCCAGAATCGTCAGGTATTCAGTTCAACGACGAGACACAAAATGTTGTGTCTCTACACTGTTCTTGCCATTGGTTAACCATCTCACGTAAAACACAACCACTAAAAAGCCCGGCTCCTTTTCAGGAACCGGGCTTCGTGTTTTCAGCCTGACGCTTAGGCGGCGGCGGCTGTCTGGCCGTTTTCGCGGTCGTCGATGGCCTTCTTCAGCTTGGCAATGGCCTGGGTGGCACGCTCCTCATCTAAGCGGTTGATGTTGAGTAGCATCTTGGTCTTCTCGGCGCGCGTGACCACCGGGTGGTTGAGCAGACGGATGATTTCCTCCTTCTGCGAGGCCGAAGCGTAGGCCGGAGCCGACGACTCGGTAGCGGCCACCGGCTCGGCGGGTACGGCCTTCATGGCTACGGGCGCAGCCGGAGCAGCTTGCGGAGCCGGCGTCGGAGCTTGCGTTTCGGCCACGGTGGGCGTGTTGCCGCCGTAGTCCATCTCCTCGGCCGGGGTGGGCTCGTAGCCGGCAGCGCGGATAATCCAGGCCAGAATGTTGCGGTAAGCCTTGCCGATGGCGCGGGTCTGGGCCATGCTCATGATGGCAAATTCCTGGTAAAATTTCTTGCCCTGCTCCTTGTTGGAACACACCGCAAAGCCGGCGCCTACGGTCTGGCCGCTCTTCAGGTCGAAGAGAATCACCTTGGCCTGATACTTAATTTCCTGGTCGTTGCTGACGTTGATGACGTGCTCGACCACGGGCACGATGCCCAGGCGCGAGCCGGCGTACTGCCAGCCCTCCACGTTCACAAACTCCTTGCCCTGCACATTGGTCGTGAGCTTGTTTTCCTTGATGAACTTGGCCAAATCCGTGGCCAGGTGCAGCGTTTCGTCGGAGTGCGACAAGTCGTAGCTCTCAACTTTGGGCTTGCGGATGGGCTCTTTGGGGGCTTTCACTGCTTGGCTCATGGTGCTTTTCCGTTAGGTTCCTGTAATGACATAAATGGGGTTCGGGTATATAACCGATACGCAACACAAATGGTGCAAAAATTCATCTATTTTTATATAATTTTTATCGTTGATTAACAGATACTTACAAACCATATTTCCAACCTAATTAGTCACTATCTTATTTAGCTTACCTGCCGCCTTGCGCTACAGTTGAGCCTCGTCTGAACCAGGGCGCGAGGGCCACCGGTGGCATCTGTATAATCAACCCAGGCTCAGAAGCCGGGGCACAAAAAAACGCCGGCTACTGGCCGGCGTTTTTTGCGCTGATAACTGCCTGTGCGGCCTTTTAATTGTCTCCTTCCCAGATGTAGCCGTCCTTCATGGTGATGGTGCGGTCGGCCATTTCGGCCAGCTGGTCGTTGTGGGTGACGATGACGAAGGTCTGACCCAACTCTTTGCGAAGCAGGAAGAAAATCTGGTGCAGCTCCTGGGCGTTCTGCGAGTCGAGGTTGCCGGAAGGCTCGTCGGCGAAAATGATTTCGGGCGAGTTGATGAGGGCGCGGGCTACGGCCGTGCGCTGCTGCTCGCCGCCGCTCATTTCGGAGGGCTTGTGGTCGGCGCGGCGCTCCAGGTTCAGCATACCCAGCAATTCGCGGGCCCGCACCCGGGTTTCTTTCTCCGAGCGGCCCGCCAGATAGGCCGGCAGACACACGTTTTCGAGGGCCGTGAATTCGGGCAGCAGGTTATGAAACTGAAAGATGAAGCCGATGTGGCGGTTGCGAAACCGGGCCAGATCGGAGCGGCCCAGCGAGCTAACCGACTCGCCATCAAACAGCACCTCGCCCGAGTCGGGGTTGTCGAGCGTGCCCAGAATGTGCAACAGCGTACTCTTGCCGGCGCCCGAAGAGCCCACGATGGACACAATTTCCGACTTCTCGATGGTCAGGTCGATGCCCTTGAGCACTTCCAGCGTGTTGTAGCTTTTGCGGACGTTGATGGCTTGCAGCAAAACGGGTCGGGGAACGGGGCCAGATATAGGAGTACGGAAACAAATCTACGGAATGTCGGGCGTTGCGGTGGCATTCGGCCCGGCCAGGGGGGCGGGCAGCGCGCGCAAGCCCCAACGGGCGTACCTTCCCGGTTCGTATGCTGTCTTCTATGCCCCTCCCTGCTTTTTCGTTCCCGCGCTGGCTCGGCGGGCTAGTGCTGACGGCCACCGTGCTGCTGGCGCTGGCGGCCGGCTGGTGGTACTGGCCGCGCACCGTGCCGGCCCTGCGGCCAACGCCCGCGGGGGCGGCCGCCCTGGCTCCGCTGCCCACCACCCCGCCCCCGCCCGATGGCCGGCTGCGGGGCGTGAGCTGGGTGGGCACCGATTCGGCCTCCATGCTCGACCTGGAGCCACTAACCAAGGCCGGCGTGACCTGGATTGCCCAGATGCCCTTCGGCTGGCAGGCGGGCGCGGCCGAGCCCACGGTGCAGCTGCGCAGCGGCGTGGCCAGCCGCCGTTACTGGGGCGAAAGCGACGCGGGCATCCTGCTTACGGCCCAACGCGCCAAGGAGCACGGCATCCGCACGCTGCTCAAGCCTCATTTGTGGCTGCGCGGCCCTAGCAACTGGTCAGGCGACATCAACATGGCCTCCGAAACCGACTGGCAGACCTGGTTCAGCAGCTACTCGGTTTTCATCCTGCACTATGCCCGGCTGGCCGAAACGGGCCGGCTCGACGCCCTGTGCATCGGCACCGAGCTGGAGCGCACCGTGGGCCACGAGGCCGAGTGGCGGGCGCTTATCGGGCAAGTCCGGCAGGTGTACCACGGGCCCCTCACGTACGCGGCCAACTGGAGCGGCGAGTTCGAGCAGGTGAAATTCTGGGATGCGCTGGACTTCATCGGGGTGCAGGCCTACTTCCCGCTCAGCACCCAAACCAGCCCCACGAAAGCCCAGCTGCTGGCCGGCTGGCAGGAGCCGCTACGCCACATTTCCGCCGTGCAGAAGCGCTACAACAAGCCCGTCGTGTTCACCGAAGCCGGCTACAAAACCACCGCCAACGCGGCCGCCAAGCCCTGGGAGTGGCCCCAGCAGCTCGACCTGCTGGCCCCGGCCGATGAGGCCACCCAGGCTGCCTGCTACGCCGCCCTGTTCGAGACATTCTGGCCCCGGCCCTGGTTTAAGGGTCTGTTCATCTGGAAGTGGTACCCCGGCCTGCAGCCCGACGGCCCCGCCCGCCGCCACTCCGACTTCACGCCCCAGCACAAGCCTGCCGAGCGGGTGATGAGCGAGTGGTTTTTGAAGGGCGGATAAGGTAGTAGAGAAAGGTAGGAACTGAAATAAAACCTGTCATCCTAAGCGGAGCGCAGGACCCAGAGCGAGGCGAATGCTTGCCGTTAGCCTCTTTGCAGGTCCTGCGCTCGGCTCAGGATGATAGACTTTCTTGAGCCATAACCTCCTCACGCCAGCACTTTATTACCCAATAATTCCCCCTCCCCCACCAACTCCCAACTCAATTCTACCTACTTTCGCGGTTAGAAACCACCCCCATAACTGACCTCTATGAACATTCACGAGTATCAGGGCAAAGACATTTTGAAGCGCTACGGCGTGCGCATACAGGAAGGCATCGTGGCCAATACGGCTGAAGAGGCCGTAGCGGCTGCCGAAAAGCTCACCGCCGACACCGGCACCAGCTGGTACGTTATTAAGGCCCAGATTCATGCCGGCGGCCGCGGCAAAGGCGGTGGGGTGAAACTCGCCAAAAGCCTGGAGCAGGTAAAGGAAATTGCCGGCCAGATCATCGGCATGCAGCTCGTTACCAAGCAAACCGGCGCCGAAGGCCGCAAGGTGCACAAGGTGCTCGTGGCCCAGGATGTGTACTACCCCGGCGAGTCGGAGACCAAGGAGTACTACATGAGTGTGCTGCTCGACCGTGCTACTGGTCAGAACGTTATCATCTATACCACCGAAGGCGGCGTAGATATCGAGGAAGTGGCCGAGGCGCATCCCGAGAAAATTCACCGCGAGCATATCGACCCGCGCGTAGGTCTGCAGGGCTTCCAGGCCCGCAAAATCGCCTTCAACCTGGGCCTGTCGGGCGAGGCGTTCAAGGAGATGGTGAAGTTCGTGACGGCCCTGTATAAGGCTTACGACGAAACCGATTCGGCCATGTTCGAAATCAACCCCGTGTTGAAGACCTCGGACAACAAGATTCTGGCCGTTGACGCCAAGGTGGACCTGGACGAAAACGCCCTCTACCGCCACAAGGACTTCGCCGCCCTGCGCGACACCAACGAGGAAGACCCGCTGGAAGTAGAAGCCTCGGCCTCGAACCTGAACTATGTGAAGCTCGACGGCAACGTGGGCTGCATGGTGAACGGGGCTGGTCTGGCCATGGCCACTATGGATATCATCAAGCTGAGCGGCGGCGAGCCGGCCAACTTCCTCGACGTTGGGGGAGGGGCCTCGGCCGAAACCGTAGAAGCCGGTTTCCGCATCATCCTGAAGGACCCGAACGTGCAGGCCATCCTGATCAACATCTTCGGTGGTATCGTGCGTTGCGACCGGGTGGCCAACGGCGTGGTGGAAGCCTACAAAAACATCGGCGACATCCGCGTGCCCATCATCGTGCGTCTGCAGGGCACCAACGCCGAAGAAGGCGCCCGCATCATCGACGAGAGTGGCCTGAAGGTGTACTCGGCCGTGCTGTTGAAAGACGCTGCCGAGCGCGTGAAGGAAGTACTGGCTAAGTAATTAGCAAGCGCTTAAAAGCAAGAATGGCCGTTGAACGCCCCTTTCGGGAGTCGTTCAACGGCCATTCTTGCTTACTGCTTAGCGGGTTTTACTTCTCGCTGGCAACACCGGCGTTGTCTTCGGCTTTCACGGAAATGGCTTTGCCCTTCACGCGCAGCTCCACTTCCATATTGCCACGGGTACCCACCGAGTAGGGGCAGATAGTGTGGGCCTGGCGCACCATATCCATGGTTTTCTGCTCGTCGAAGGCTTTCAGGTCCACATCGAGCACAGCCGAAAGTCCGTAGGCTTCGCCCTCCTGGAACAACGAGACCGAACATTTTACTTCGGTACCGGGGTCGAGCTTGTCGCCGGCGCGCTGGGCAATAACGAGTAGCGCCTGCTGAAAGCAGGAGGAGTAGCCGGCGGCAAACAGCTCCTCGGGGTTAGTGGCGTTCTTTTTGCCACCCAGGCCTTCGGGCACCGACATTTCGAGGTCGATGATGCCGGTAGCGGAGCGGACATGGCCGCTACGGCCGCCGATAGCGGTGGCGTCGGCGGTATAGAGCGTCTTTTTTTCGGTGCTTGCCATAAAAAGGAATAGCTGGTGAGAAAGAGGTTTGGCTAATTAACTGCCTAGCCCGTCGGAAGGTTACTTGGCAGGGGTACAGGATTTCGCAGAAAAAGCGGAAACAGGTTTGGCAAACGCCCTTTTTCTCTCTAGTTTTGCGCCTCACTACCGGGTTGCGTAGTACAACGGATAGTATGGGAGCCTCCGAAGCTCTAGATCTAGGTTCGATTCCTAGCGCGACCACACCTAAGCCCTCTGCCTGAACGCGGAGGGCTTTTTTTATGCCCTTTGGGTGAGGCTGGGCAGGAAGCAGTGGCGGCGGCGCATCTTTTGAGCCAAGTAGCTCGTATAAGGCGGGCGCTTACCTCAACGGTACGCCTGAGTTTCCACTCCTACTAAATTGCCTACCTATGAACAAGTATTTGCTTTCCGCCCTGGCTCTTTCCCTTACCTTCAGTGCCGGCTCGGCCGTAGCCCAGGGTAAGATGACCAAAAAATCGGACGACGAAAAGACCAAGGTTACTACCGAAGATGGGATGATGACCAAGACCAAGGTAGCCGACGATGGCAAGACCAAGGTTAAGGGCAAATCGGCCAATGGAGCCAAAATGAAGGCTACTACCAAGCCCCGCGAGGGTGCCGATATGGCCGACATGAGCATGACCAACTCGGCCGGAGTAATGGTGGGGGGAGCTATGATGACGCCTGATAAGGACATTGTAGACAATGCCGTTAACTCTTCTGACCACACCACGCTGGTAGCCGCCGTGAAGGCCGCCGATTTGGTAAACACGCTTAAGAGTGACGGACCATTCACCGTATTCGCTCCCACCAACGCCGCCTTCGACAAGCTGCCCGCTGGCACTGTGAACACGTTGGTAATGCCCGAAAACAAAGCCAAGCTTACCACCATCCTAACTTACCACGTAGTACCCGGCCGCCTGATGGCCGCCGACCTTAAGGATGGGCAGACGCTGACCACTGTAGAGGGCGAAACGCTGATGGTGCACCGTAGCGGTAACTCGGTGATGTTGCACGATGCCAAAGGCGGCATGGCCACGGTAACGGTAGCCGATGCCGTATCGAAGAATGGCGTTACCCACGTTATTGATACCGTGCTGATGCCGACGAAGTAAGACTTCAAAATTTCTGAAAACTGCCAAAGCGTCCGACCCTCTATGGGGTCGGACGCTTTTTTTGTTCGCGCCGGCCAAGACGGCGCTTCTTTATAAAAGCGTCAACAGCTGAGCGTTTGCGGGCGGAGGATCTTTGCCGATCTTTACGGACAGTTTGGTTTTCACTCTTCTTACTACTTGATGAAACACTTTTTCGCCCGCATGCTGACCGCCGTGCTGTGCCTTGGGCTGGGCATGGCCTCAGCCCAGACCATGCCTCAGGCTCCGCCCACTGCCTTGCAGGGCCAGAACCTGAAAGACTGGCTGCGCCAGAACTGGTACGACGGCAAGCGCGTGGAGCTCGATTACGGCACTGCCCGCGGCCGGATGTACAACTACGTAGACAACCAGAACGGCCGCTTGGTGTGCGTGTACTCGGGCTACACCGAGAACGTACGGCTCGATTCGACTAACACCAGCACCGGCGTAGTGAAGCAGATCAACTGCGAGCATACCGTGCCGCAGTCGTGGTTTGATGAGCAGGTGCGGATGCGCTCGGATATTCACCACTTGTTCCCGACCTACATCACCTGGAACTCGAACCGCGGCTCCGACCCGTTTGCCGAAATTCCTGACAACCAGACCCAGCTCTGGATGCGCGGCACGGTGGGCCAGACGACGATTCCGACGACCAACATCGACGAGTACAGCGAGGATACCAACTCGCAGTTTGAGCCCCGCGAAGACCACAAGGGCAATCTGGCCCGGGCCCTCTTCTACTTCTACACCATGCACCAGGGCCAGAAATTTGACCCGGGAAAAGATGTAATTACGGCCGCCGCCGACCTGAACACGCTCTATCAGTGGCATTTGGCCGACCCGGTTGATCCAACTGAGCGGGAGCGTAACCGGCGCGCCGCTAAAAGCCAGGGCAACTTCAACCCCTACATTGCCTACCCCGACTTAGTGGCCCGCGCCTGGGGCTTCCAGGTACTGCCAACCTTCGCGTTTGCCACCGCTACCGGCAGCATTGCCGAGGGCAACAGCGGCACCAGCACCTACACCACCAGCGTGACCATCAGCCCCGCTCCTACTACTGCGCTTACCGTGCAGCTGAGCCTGGCGGCGGCCAGCTCGACGGCCACCAGCGGCCAGGATTTCGTCTTCACTACGCCCCAGACCCTGACCTTTACCGCCGGCCAGACCACCCAGCCGGTTACCGTTACCATCAACGGCGACCTGACGCCCGAGGCCGATGAAACCGTGGTGCTGGCCCTGAGCAACCCCTCGACCGGCGCGGCCGTGGGCGGCCCGGCCCAGCACGAGCTCACCATTCTCAACGACGACGGCCCGGCCCCCACCATTCAGTTTGCCACGGCTAAAGCCAGCGTAAACGAGGGCAACAACGGCACCAGTGTTTACTCGGTAAGCGTAACGCTGACCGGCCCGGCGCCCACGGCGGCCGTTACGATTCCGGTAGTTGTGCTGGCGTCCGGCACCACTGCCACATCACCCGCCGACTATACCCTGAATACGACCAGCCTCACGTTTGCGGCCGGCCAGGTAGACCAGACCCAGGCCGTAACCGTGAGCATTGTGGGCGATGTGCTGCCCGAGCCCAACGAAACGGTGCTGCTGGCCCTGGGCACGCCCACCACGGGCGGCGCGGTGCTCGGCCCCCTGCGCACCCACGAGCTAACCATTCTCAACGACGATGTGGCGCTGCCCGCCGAGCCCTGCACGGCATTATACTTCTCGCGCTACATTGAAGGCAAAGCCAGCAATACCAAGGCCATTGCCATCTACAACCCTTCTACTACCTCAATCGACCTGGAAGGTATTACCGTAAGCCTGTTCAGCAACGGTGCTAAAACGGCCACTGCTACGGTCGAGCTTACCGGCACCGTGGCCTCCGGCAGACAGTATGTAATTGCCAACTCCGGCGTGGCTTCGCCCATTGTGAAAGCCCAAGCGGATTTAGAATCGAATGTGGGCTTTTTCAATGGCGATGATGCCTTGCTGCTCATGGATGGCAGCGATACGCTCGACATTATCGGTGTTATCGGGCAGCAGCCGGTTGGCGGCTGGCAGTTGCCCGGCGGCGGCAGTACTACCGATGCTACGCTGATGCGCCTACCAACCGTAAAACAGGGGCAACCGCGCTGGGCCGCTGCCCGGGCCGAGTGGGCATTTTTGGGTACCGACGTGTACGACCAAATCGGTCCCCATTCCAGCAACTGCTTAATAATTACGGGCACTACTGGCGCGGCCCGTTTGGGCGAGGGCCTGGAGGTGTTCCCCAACCCGGCCACCGGCCGCGTGCAGGTGCGCCTGCCTCAGCTGCGGGGCCGGCAGTCGGCCAGCATCAGCCTTTATAACATGCTGGGCCAGCAGGTGCTGAGCCGCACCCAGCCACTATCGGCCACCGAAACGGCTACGCTCGACGTGCAGCCGCTGGCCGAGGGCCTGTACCTGCTGCGCGTAACGGCCGACGGCGTAACCTACACCAACCGCGTAGAAGTACGCCGGTAGGTTCGGCCCAAGCAACTAACAACCAAAAAGCCCCTGATGTCCTTGCGGATGTCAGGGGCTTTTTGCTGGTTGGATTCTGGGTTGCAGAGCCCTTAGCTTCCTTCCACCAAATCCTGGTAGTCGGGGTGCTGAGCCACGTAGCCGGCCATAAACGAGCAGGTGGTACGCACTTTCAGGTTGTTTTCGCGGGCGTAGGCCAGGGAGGCTTTGGCCAGTTCGTCGCCGATACCCTGGCCGCGCAACTCCTCCTCAACGAAAGTATGGGTGAAGTCGATGACGCCCTCGGTGGGGAGGCTATAGGATAGCTCGGCCGAATGGCCATCCTGGGAAACGGTAAATTCCTGATTTTCGGGGTGGTGCTGAATAGGAAGCGACATAGAAGGAGCAAAAAGGGGGAAGAATTGGAAGGCGGGAAAGGCGCAAGCCCAACTGGACACCGCCATTTCCTGGAAGTTTACGTATGAATGGCAAGAGCGGCTACCTACGTTGCCGTTTCTTCCCTATTCTCCCCTACTCCTACTCTTTTCTTATGTCGACCACTCCCATCAACGCCCCCGACCCTTCCCGCGACCCTTTGCAGACTGTCCACGATACCCCCAACTACGGCGAATTTGGCCACCCCGACAATCCGAAAGCGCCGACGAATGAAAACGAAAGCGTAACGAAAGGGGGCGAGTCGGCCCCTTCGGTGGCCTTTGCCGAACAACGCGGCAGCGCCCCGCAAAACCTCGACCCGGCCGCCGTGCGCCAGGCCGAAGACGCCGAGTACGATGAGCAGCGTGAAGGGTGGGCCAAAGACGACCCCCGCTACGGCGGCGGCACCCGCAACTGGCCCACCAACGAACCGGCCAACCACACCACTGCCCCGGCTTCCGATACCCAAGAGGAGCGCAACACCAACGTAGGTACCAACGACAACCCCGACGAATTCAGCGCCCTGCGCGCCGACAACGGCCGTGGCATTCCCGGCTCGGGCAAGGAAAACGAAATGCCGAACAACGATTAAGGGCGCCACGCCTTTTTCCTTCACCCCAGACCCACTTTGTGATGAGCACCGATAAAAAAAACGAATCCAACGATAAGCTGAACCAGGACCCCGCCGCCGCCCTCGACGCGAAAAATAGCAACCTGACCGAGGAGCAGCAAAAGCACCGCGAGGAACTGTACGGCTATAAGCACGACGCCGAAGGCACGCTCGACACGAGCACGCAACTCGAAAATGCTATGTCGGGCACGCCCAGCGGCGCTACTACCGGTCCCGACCCCGATACCGAATCAACTACCGACGAGCTGCGCATTACGGGCTTCAACAATCCCATCGACGACAACAACCGCTAAGCTCATACGGCATAGCCTTATTTCTGGCCCCTTTGCCCGCGTGGCGAAGGGGCTTTTTGGCAGGTTAGCGGAGCTGATTCTGCGGATGAGCCTACACGCAAAGTGGCTGTCCGTCGTAACAAGAGGCCTTTTTACCCGTTGAATCAGATTCACCCGTTGCCCGCTTCCGGATGGACTCAACTTTCTCATCGGCTTCGCGACGGCAGTTTCTGCGCCGGGCTGGCCTGGGTACGGCCCTGGCTGCAGTAGCCGGCCCCAGCGCCGCTTTCCCACTCTCCTCAACCGAATCAGCTGCTATGCAACACGCCGACCAGAAGAAGATTGGCTTCGCCATTGTGGGCCTGGGTAAGTTTGCCACTGAGCAGATGATGCCCGCATTCAAAGAAACCAAGCACGCCCGCCTGGTGGCGTTGGTTAGCGGCTCGCCCGACAAAGCTGCCCGCCTGGCCCGCGCGTACGGCATCGAGCCGAAAAACATCTACAACTACCAGAACTTCGATACCATTCGCGACAACCCCGCCGTGGAGGTGGTGTACGTGGTGCTGCCGCCCGCCCTGCACGCCGAGTACACCGAGCGGGCCGCCCGCGCCGGCAAGCATGTGCTCAGCGAAAAGCCTATGGCACCTACCGTAGCCGACTGCCAGCGCATGATTGAGGCCTGCAAAAAAGCCGGCAAGAAGCTCATGATTGCCTATCGGGCCCAGTACGAGCCCTTCAACCTCGATGCCATTGCCCGCATCCGCCGCGGCGAATTGGGCAAGCTACTGCAAATCACGGCCGACCACGGCCGCATTGTAGACCCGGTAGACGACCCGGCCGATACCTGGCGCGTGGTGCAGAAAATGGCGGGCGGGGGCTCACTCATGGACATCGGCATCTACTCGCTCAACGCCGCCCGCTACCTTACCGGCGAGGAGCCCACCGAGGTAACGGCCCAGGAAATGACCGATAAGTCGGACCCGCGCTTCCAGGAAGTGGAGGACCGTATTCATTTCACACTGCGCTTTCCCGGCGGCACACTGGCTACCTGCACCAGCGCCTACAGCATTCAGCAGGTGAAGCGTTTCCGCGCCTTCGGCTCGCAGGCCTGGCTCGACCTCGACCCGGCCACCGATTACGACCGGCACCACCTAGTTATCGGCGATAAAGAAGGTCAGCGCGAGCCCCAGCTCAAGGAAGGCAACCAGTTTGCTGCCGAACTCGACCACATGGCCGAGTGCGTACTCAAAAATAAAACGCCCAAAACCCCCGGTGAAGAAGGCCTGCGCGATATCCGCCTCGTGCACGCCATTTACGAAGCCGCCCGCACCGGCAAGAAGGTGAAAGTGTAGTGAAATTGAGGTATATAGAGCTATAACTGCCGCCGGCAGGACCGCTCTCGGGTTAAGAGCGGGCTTTTTCACCTTGTTACCCTCTGGCCTTATGACTGCTCCGCTGCTCGTTCTAACCGATTTCAGCCCCGATGCCGACCTGGCCCTGCGCCATGCCGCGGCGCTGGCTGCGTTGCTGAAGGCACCTTTGCGGCTGCTGTACGTGCGCCGCGAGAGTCTGCTCGATCCGGAAGCCTTTACCGGCAGCATCCGCCACCTGAGCGACGCGCAGATTGAAGCGGCCTTTGCCGAGCGCACGGCGGGCCTGCCGGTGTCCGTGCTCAGCGAGGCGGTATCCGACCGGCTACCGGAGGCTTTGGCCGCTGCCGTGGAGCAGTACGCGCCAGCCCTGGTGGTGCTGGGCAAGCCCGACACCCAGCAAACGCCCGACCAACTGGTGAGCACCACGGCCCTGCAGCTGCTGCGCTCTACCAACACGCCGCTGCTGGTCGTGCCGCAGTCGGCCGGTGCGCCGGCGCCGCCCCGCCACCTGCTGCTGGCCGTTGATGGGGAGCCGCTTGATTTTGCTACGCCCCCAACCGGGCTGCGGGCGTTGCTGGAAGAACTGCGGCCACGTTTCAGCAGTTGCCATGTGGCCTCTAAAGCCACCACCACATCCGTATCTGCCGCCGAAACCCTCACCGCCAGTCCGCTGCTGGCCGGCCTGGGGCTGCCGGTTACAGCACACAACATGGTCGATTCTGACGTACCGGGAGCCATTGTGCGCGCCGCCACCGAACTGCAGGCCGATTGGCTGGTGCTACCGGCGCGCCGGCGCAGTTTCTGGGGGCAGCTGTTCAACCAGAGCGTAACGGCGCAGGTACTCTTGCACAGCCCCCGACCCATATTGCTGCTGCCAACTTCTTGATTTTTTTGAGTGGATAGCTATTAGATACACTCAAGAGGCGTGCAATTCGGACAGCGTTTCCGGCAGTTTACTGCACCTTTATTGAACGGAGCCAACAGCTGTTAGCTACGAAGCTGTTTACAAAGGCGTCTTTTTTACGAGTGTGTCATCCTGAGCGCAGCGAAGGACCTTATCACGACTGAGCCGCCATTGTGCAGCCATGGCAAGGTCCTTCGCTGCGCTCAGGATGACAGAATTTTTGACTTTCTAAACAGCTTCTATAGCTAAAAACTGGCCCGGATGCCCGCGTACCAGTTGCGAGCGGCGGCGGGCTGGAAGTAGCGGCCGCCGAACCCGTTGAGGTCGTTGCCCAACGAGTAGCGGCGGTTGCCCAGGTTTTCGCCGCCCCCGAACACATCCAGCGTGAGCGGGCCCAGTGGGCCGCGCCAGCCGCCCCGCGAACCAATGGTCCAGTAGCCAGCGGCGTAAGCGGTGTTGGCATCGTTGAGCGGCAGGCGGGTCTGGTGGTTGACAGTGGGGCTGAGGTAGAAGCCGTGACGCTGGCGCAAATCGAGGCCGGCTGTGAGCGTGTGAGGCGCGGTGCCGGTGAGGCGGTTGCCGCTGTAATCCTGACCGCCGCGCTGGTAGCTACCGAAACGGTAGTGGTTGTAGGCATAGCTCACGAAGGCCCGCAGGCCGACTTCCTCATCAGCAGCACTCCCCGAAGAACGGACAGTTTGGGCCTTGCTGCTTGTAACATCGGATTGCCACAGCCAGCCGCTAACCGCCACCTCGGCCCCGCGTTGGCGGGTGGTGCCGGCGTTGAGGAAAAGCTGGGTGCCCAGGTCGGTGGTGCGGGTGGTGATGGTCTGGCGCAGGCGCTGGTCGTAGAGGGCCACATCGTAGCGCAGGCGCTGCCGCCAGACTTTCCCGCGCGCCCCCAGCTCGTAGCTGGTGGCCCGCTCGGCCTGCAGGGCCTGGTTGATAGAGCCGTCGGAAGGCCGGATTTCTTCCTCGGTAGGCGGCGAGAAGCCCGTGCTCACGCTACCATACACCGACAACCCCGGCCCAAACTCGCGCAACAGCGCCACCCGCGGCGACACCTGGGGCCGGAAGTCGCGGTTTAACTCGTAGCCCATAGGGTTGGCAGCGGCATCAGAGAGGCGGCTGATGCGGTAGCGCAGGCGGTTGTAGCTGGCCCCCACCGTCAGCAGCAGTTCGGCGGGCAGCTCGTAGTCGGCCTGAGCGAAGGCGAAGCCAGTGAGGGTGCGAATTTCGTCATCGTAGCGCAATGGCCCGGGCTGGCCGGCGCGGTTCTGGTAGTTGCGGGCACTCTTGAAACCCGTTTGCGCCTCGGTGCCGGCCTGCAGGCGCAGGGTGCGGCCGGCCAGAGCCGTGCGGTAGCTGAGCACCGTGCGTCCGCCCCCGCCCAGCAGGGTGTTGCGCTCGAAATCAATTAAATACGGCGTATTGATGCGACTGCCACTCAGGTACAGCACCGAGCGCAACGTGAGGCGCTCGGTAAAGCGGGCTTCGTGGTTGGCCCCCAGCAGGCCGGTGCGCGAGGCGTAATAGGTGCGCTGTTGCACGGTACCGGGCGCGGTGGCCGTGCCCGGCCGGGCCTGGCGCGGGTCGGCCTCGAACTGTGCCCGCGTGAGGCCGCCGGGCAGCTGGTAGTCGATGTCGGCGTAGAGGGCGTGCAGGCTCACGGTCTGGCGCTCGGTGAGCTGCCACTCGCCATCCAGGCTGAGCACGTCGCGGCGCAGGGCGCTTTGCTGGCGGTAGCCGTCGAGCGTCTGGCGGGCGTAGGCGGCGCGCAGGTAGCCGGTGGCAGTGGCCGTTTCGATGGCCACGGTGCTGCGCCGCAGCCCGTAGCTGCCCGCCGTAAAGCCCGCCGAAACGTGCGTGCCGGGCGTGGCGGGGCGGCGGCCCGTTAGCAGCACGGCCCCGCCGGTACCGGCCCCATACACGCTGGCAGCCGGACCTTTTATCACCCCCAGCCCGCCCAGCAAGCTGGGGTCGAGCAGGTTGAGAGGCGTGCTACCGCTGGCCTCGGTGAAGGGCAGACCCTGGTAATAGACCTTGGTGTTGCGCACCCCGAAGGGCGAGCGGAGCGTGCTGCCGCGCACGCTGAGGCGGTAGCTGGCGGTGGCCCGCTCCTCCAGCCGCACGCCGGGCAGCGTATTCACGGCCTGGGTAAGGGCATTATCCGGAAACCGCTCAAAGTCGGCCCGGTCGAGGGTGCCTACGGCGGCGGCCGTGCGGCGCAGTGGCAGCTGCTGGCCGTAACCCGCCACGGTGGCTTCGGGCAGGGCTACGGCGCGGGCGGTATCGGGCGGGGCGGGGGCAGCGGGAGGCGTTTGGGCCAGGGCCGGCAGGGGCAGCAGCAGCAGCGCGGCAGAGCAATAGCGCATCAACAGGAAAAACAGGTAGATTGGGTTCTACTAACCCCAAAATTACCCCCGGAGTTGGTTTCGTCTGAACATCGGCCTGAAACCATCCATTTATCTCTGATTATGTACCCGTTAGCTTTATGCTCCTACTGCCCCTCCCCCGCCGCTACCGCCGCCCCCTGCTGCTGCCCCCGGGCCTACTGGCGCTGGCTTGGCTGCTGTGGCTGGGTTGCGTGGCGTTGCCGCAGGTGCGGGGGATGCGGGTGCAGCACGTGATGGAAATAACCTTTCCTCCATTACGACCTAACTCAATTATTCTTGCTGATCATGCTGTAGAGGGCACCTCTCTTCCCTACTCTTCGCCAGCTATAATTGCAGCCTTCCGCCCTTGGCAAACATTGGCGGTAACAGGCAACCTGTTTGAAGACTACTTTGCCTTGCGTAACGTCCAAGCCGTTTTTCGTCACTTGGGAGCCGACCCCAATTACAACCGGGGCCTACAAGTACGAATTGGTCAGGAGGCTAGCTATTCCAGTCTGATTCAACTATTGGACTGGTGCAATATGTATGACATGAAAAGGTATTGGGTTGACATCCGCCATGAGCCGACGACTCTATACACTTTCACTAGCAAGCCTGACCCGAATTACAAGGAAATACCCGATTGGGTTTGTGGGGTATCTGGCGGTTATCTACCTCCTGTGCTTCATAAACCATTTTGGGTGCAGTTCGACGATTTCATCACGGCCTTCTGGAAGTTCGGTTGGTTCGCCCCACTCCTATCCCCCGACTGGCGCAACTCCACGCTACTGCTGCTGCTACTCGGTGCCGTGTCCGCCTACCGGCTCGGGCGGAACTGGTGGGCCCGTTGAGTTGACCAACGTATTATCAAGAACAAAAAGCTATCAGCTAATAGCTTTAAGCTAACAGCTCCCAAAAGATGCTTTCCCCCGACCTGCGCAAAGCCCTGCTGGCCCTGCCGACCAAAGAAAAAGACCAGCTGCTCACCAAGCTCGTGGCCAAAGACGCTGTGCTGATCGAGCAGCTCGCCTTCCGGCTGCTGGAGGGCGACGACGCGCTGGAAACCCGCCGCGAAGTGCTGCAACAGCAGGTCGACGACCCGGTGCGCGGCTTCCACCAAACGCCCAACGACCTGCTGCATATTGTGCGGCAGCTCCAGCAGCGGCTCAGCTACCACGCCAAAGTTACGGCCGACACCCAGGGCGAAATCGAGCTGACGCTGCGGCTGCTGACCAATGTGCTGCGCGAGCAGCCCGAGGCTACGGCCCGCCTGCACGGCCCCACCCAGCCGCTGCTCCAGCACCTCGCGCGCCGCACCCACGAGGTGCTCAAACAGTTCGGCAAGCTGCACGAGGACTACCGTGTCGAGTATGCCCCGGCCGTAAACGAGCTGCTGACGTTGCTTTACGCTTCGGCTGCCGCCCCGCTGGCCCGCGAGCTGGATTTGCCGGTCGTGTGGGGCAACGGCTGAAGATAACTTCGGCGAAGAACCACCGTTTCCTTACTTGCGGCCGGCTACTATGCGCGGCCACGTTTCACCTCCTTTTTTTTCTGGCAATGGCTACCGTTCCCGACCCCGACCATATCCGCGTTCCGGCCCACCTGAGCGCCGCCAACCTGCAGCGGGCCCTCGATGAGCTGGACGATAAAATCCAGACGCTGCACCGGCGGGCCCACGCCACCGTGGCGGGCTCCACTGCTACCTATCAGCAGCACGCCGAGGCCCTCGAAGGCAAGCGCGCCCGCCTGCTCGCGCAGCTGCACCAGGCCACGGCGGCCTCACCCACCGAAGCAGCCGCGGCTCCACCTGCTTCCGAAACGGGCGTGTGGGAAGAAATCCGGCGCGGCGTGGAGAACCTGCGGCAGGATTTGCGCGACCTGCTGTAAAAGGGCCGCCGCCATTCGGGCCGCCCCACCAGCCATTCGACGGGCCGATTGACCGTTCGCGGAAAAGTAGTTTCAGGGACGCCGGAGGAGCAGTAGGTTTGAATCATCTACTTCACCTCTCTTCCTCTTCCCCATGAAACTGACCGCCGCCCTCCGCCCCTTCGCTGCCGCCGCCCTGCTACTGGCCACCACTGCCCTGCCTGCCGCCGCTGCTGCTCCGACCCCTGCCCTGGCCGCCGCCGTGGCCGATAATCCGGCCGCGCACCCCAACTTCTCGGTGCGGGTGGTGGGCAAGGGCGCGCCCATGCTGCTGATTCCGGGCCTGACCTGCCCCGGCGCGGTCTGGGACGAAACGGTGGCCCGCTACCAGAAGCAGTACCAGTGTCACATCGTTAGCCTGGCCGGCTTCGGTGGCGCGGCGGCCCCGGCCAGCACCGATTCGCTGCTGCGCAACGTGCGCGACCAGCTGCTGACCTACATCCAGACTCAGAAGCTCAGCAAGCCCGTAGTGGTGGGCCACAGCCTGGGCGGCTTTATGGCCCTGTGGCTGAGCGTAACCCGCCCCGAAGCCCTGGGCCCGCTGGTAATTGTGGATTCGCTGCCGTTTCTGGCCGCCATGCAAAACCCCGACATGACGGTGGCCATGGCCCGCCCGATGGCCGCCAACATGCGCCGGCAGATGACCGGCCAGCTGCCCTACGCCGCCGCCCGCCAGATGTCGGCGACCATGATAACCGACACGGCCCGCATCAGCCAGGCTACCCGCTGGAGCATGGCCTCCGACCCCGCTACCGTAGGCCAGGCCATGTACGACCTCTACACCACCGATTTGCGCGCCGAGCTGGGCCGCATCAGGCAGCCCGTGCTGGTACTCGGGGCCTGGGCCGCCTACAAAGACTACGGCTCGACCAAGGAAAGCACCAAGGCCATTTTTGAGCGCCAGTACGCCGCCCTGCCCGCCCACCGCGTGGAGATGTCGGAAGCGGGCCGCCACTTCCTGATGTGGGATGACACAGCCTGGTTTTTCCAGCAGACCGACGCTTTCCTGAAGCAGTCGGCCGCGGCCCGCAAGTAGCCCGTACTTTTCCTACCGCTCCCTGCAAATACTCCCGGTTATGAGTCCGATTTCCCTCGACGAGCAGCGGCGCGCATTTACCAGCCGGCGGTTTCTGGCCATGCCACTGGCCGGCGCCACGGCCTGGCTGGTGGTAGCCGCTGCCGGGCTGCTGCTGCCGCCGCGCCCAGCGGTGTGGGTGCTCTACGGGGCCACGGGCAGCATTGTGTACCTGGGCATGCTGTTCTCGCGCATCACGGGCGAAGACTTCTTCCGGCGCGGCCAGCCCAAAAATTCCTTTGACACGCTGTTCTTTTACACCGTGGCCATGTCGCTGCTGGTGTACGCCGTGGCCATCCCGTTTTTCCTGGCCGATTACACATCCCTGCCGCTCACGGTGGGCATTCTGACGGGCCTGATGTGGCTGCCGCTGTCGTGGATTATTCAGCACTGGGTGGGTGTATTTCATGCCGTGGGCCGCACGGGGCTGCTGCTGGCCGCTTGGTATTTGTTGCCCACACAGCGCTTCGTAGTGCTACCGCTGCTGATTGTGCTGCTCTACGGTATTACTATTGTGGTGCTGGAACGGCGCTGGCACGGGCTACCGAAGGCAGCATCACCGAAATGAGCGCCCAGGGCAGTCCTCATTCAGGGCAAGCCCTGCTCATTCTTCCACATTTTCTGTCTTGCAAAAATGTCTGTGCCCGCCCCCAACCGCTCCTACTGGTACTGCCAGGCAACCGGCTGGACTCTTTACGCCACATTCAACCTGGTGGTCTTCTCCGCTTTGGGGCGGTTTTCGGTCGACGTCCTGCTCATCAGCCTGACTATTGCGCTGACCCTGCTGGGCCTGACTCACGCGCTACGCTACCACATCCGGGCGCGGGGCTGGGCGCAGCTGGCGCCATTGCCGCTACTGGGACGGCTGCTGGTGGCCAACCTGCTGCTATCGGTGCTAAGCCAGGTTATCGTCTGGGCCTTGATTTATTGGCTGATACGGCCGGCTCCTACCGGGCAACCCTACGGCTGGGGGCAGTTTATCGGCTACGCGCTGAACGTCAATATATTGCTGTGGCTCTGGGAAGGGTTTTACTTCGGCTGGCACTACCTGAGCCGCTCGCGCCAGGCCGAAGTAGACAAGTGGAAGCTGACGGCGGCCGTGCGCGAGGCCGAAATGCGTACGCTCAAGGCCCAGATCAACCCGCACTTCATGTTCAACGGGCTCAACAACATCCGGGCCCTGGTGATGGAGGACCCGGCCCGCGCCCGCGCCATGATTACCCACCTCTCCGACCTGCTGCGCTATTCCATCCAGCTCAATAGCACCGAGCAGGTGCCGCTGGCCCGCGAGCTGGAAATTGTGGAGCACTACCTCCAGCTCGAAGCCATGCAGCTCGAAGAGCGCCTGACGTATTCACTCGACGTGGACCCGGCCGCCCTGTCCGTCCTCATTCCGCCCATGACGGTGCAGCTGCTGGTGGAAAACGCCATCAAGCACGGCCTCGCGCCCCGTCCCGAAGGTGGCAGCATCAAGCTTACGGCCCAGCTCAACGACTCCAATACCCTGCACCTGAACGTGCGCAACACCGGCCGGTTTGCCCCCACGCCCGACCAGCCGCAGGGCGTGGGCCTGCGCAATGCCCGCGAGCGGCTGGCCCTGCTCTTCGGCCCCGCCGCCCACCTGCACCTGGCCAACGACCCGCACTGCCCCAACACCGTAGTGGCCCATTTGCAGCTGCCGGTTGGTTAGGGGTTAAGGGTTAGGGGTTAGGGGTTAGGGGTTAGGGGTTAGTGAGCTACGCATTACCCATTCAGTTGGGAGCGAAAAATCAGCGAAATCAATCCAATCAGCGTCAATCAGTGATGGAAATATGAGAACCCTTATCGTCGATGACTCGCGGCTGGCCCGCACCGAGCTGCGGCACCTGCTGGGCGCTTTCCCCGATGTGACCGTGGTGGGTGAGGCCCGGCACGCCGCCGAGGCCCGCGAGCTGCTGACCACCGTGCGGCCCGATTTGCTGCTGCTCGACATTCATATGCCCAGTGAAACCGGTTTCGAGCTCCTGGCCTCGCTGGAGGCCGCGCCCCAGGTAGTTTTCACTACGGCCTACGACGAGTACGCGCTGCAGGCTTTTGAGGTAAATGCGCTCGATTACCTGCTCAAGCCCATTCAGGAAGTGCGACTGGCGGCGGCCCTGCAAAAGGTGCAGGCGCGGCTGGCACCGGCGGAGCACCGCCCGGCAGTGGTGGCGAAGCCCGCGCCCGAGGCCCCGGCGCTATCCACGCTCACCGAGCAGGACCAGGTGTTTGTGAAGGATGGCGAGCAGTGTTGGTTTGTGCGCCTGGCTGAGGTAAGGCTGTTCGAAATCAACGGCAGCTACACCCAAATCTATTTCGACCAGCACCGCCCCCTGATTCCGCGCACCTTGCAGCACCTGGAGCAGCGGCTCGATACGCGCACCTTCTTCCGGGCCAACCGCCAGCAGATCATCAACCTCAATTGGGTAGAAAGCATCGAACCCTGGTTCAGCAACACACTCAAAATCAGGCTTCGCGGCGGGCCTGAGGTAGAAGTATCGCGCCAGCAGTCGGGGCGCTTTCGGGAACTACTGAGTTTATGAGCCCTGCGGGAAGTGGCTGGTATTTTTCCGCGGCCACTGTATCCTTTTAAGGTAGATCGGGGTACAAAGACCAAATAAGTAGCTGAGCTACTGCTACAATTCGTTGTTGGCGTAGCGGTTACGAGTTGTCAACCCTGCCCACTGCATTATGAAAAATACCTTACTCTGCTCCGTCCTGGGTCTTCTACTGGTAAGCACCGCCTCCTGCTCCAGCGGCGACAAAGCCATGGAACACCCCACTCGCTTCGGCAACACGTCCACTAAGCGCTCCAACGACCGGTCGCGTTCTTATAAAAACCGTACCCCAATTGGCCTGGGTATTGATTTGCATGCCAACGACCCGCAGAAATTCCGGATGGTGGACGCGCCCAAGAAGTACAAGTACAAAAAGGCCCGCTAGGTAGCTGGTAGCTGGTAGCTGGTAGCTGGTAGCTGGTAGCTGGTAGCTGACAAAACGAATAAGGCCCCGCACTCGGTTGAGTGCGGGGCCTTACTTTGTGCGAAGAAAAGCTTTTTTGAACGGAAGTTAACAGCTAATAGCTCTCAGCTAACAGCTTACATAACCGGCTCGCGGAAACCTACCCAGGTGAAGCGCTTGATAACGAACTCGGGGTTGGTGAAGCTGGCGTTGCCGGCCGGGTTGCCGCCGGTTACGTGGAAGTCGGAGAAGCCCGCGTTCTGGTTCACGTAGATGCCACCGGTGAGGTTGAAGCTGACGGGCGTGCCGGCCAAGCTCATCTCGTCCATAATCTGCTCCTTGATAGCCGAATCGGTGGTGTAAGCGCCGCACGAAATGGCGCCGTACTCGCGGGCCAAATCGGCCGCCAGGCGGATACTCTCCTGGGTGTCGCGGGTTTTGATAACGAGCATAATTGGGCCGAACAGCTCCTGGCTGAACTGCTCGACGCGGCTGGCATCGACCTCCTGAATGCTGGTGGAACAGGTGCGGGCGTTCTGGAACACGGGGTTATCTACGGTGCCATGGGCCAGCACCGAGCGGCTACCTTCGAGGGCCAGGTCGCGCACCCGCTCCTGAGTGGCGGCGCTTTGGATGGCGCCCAGCACGTGCGGGCCAGCCTTGGGGTTCTGGGCCAGGCTGGTTACCGCGGCGGCCAGCTTCTGCACCACGTCTTCGTAGGGCACCAGTTCGCCGGCCACTTTCACGCCACCTTCGGGAATGAAGAAGTTCTGGGGTGCGGTGCACATCTGCCCTGAGTACAGGCTCACCGAGAAGGCCAGGTTCTGGGCCACCTTGTCGAGGTCGTCGCAGGAGTCGAGGATGATGGAGTTGACGCCGGTTTTCTCGGTGAACACCGTCTTGCCTTTCAGCCCCTCAATGTACTCGCCGAAGGCCGAGCCACCGGTGTAGTCGATGAGCTTCACGGCCGGATTCTCGGCCAGCTCCTTGGCAATCAGGTGGTCGTTGGCGTCTACGGCCAGCTGGCAGATGCGCGGGTCGAGGCCGTGGGCGGCCAGTACTTTCTGCACCTCGGCCACCACAATGGCGATGGGCAGCACGGCCTTGGGGTGGGGCTTGATGATAACCGGGTTGCCGGTGACCAGCGAGGCGTACATGCCGGGCACCGTATTCCAGGTCGGGAACGTGGAGCAGCCGATAACCAGGGCCACGCCTTTGGGCACGGCACGCCAGGTTTTATGCAGCGTGATGTTGTACTTACCCATGGGCTTCTCCCAGCGGGTTTCCTCCGGGAAGCGGGTTTGCTCCTCGTAGCCGGCGGCAATGGCCTCCAGGGCCCGGTCGGCGGCGTGCGGCCCACTGGCCTGAAACGACATCATGTAGGCCTGCCCGGTGGTGTGCATGGTGGCGTAGGCGATTTCAAAAAACCGGTCCTTCATGCCCTCCAGCGTCTCCGTCAATAGCGCGGCGCGGTCGGCCGGCTTGAGCTTGCGCCACTGCCCGAATACTTCCTGGGCGTTCTGCACCAGCGTTTCGGGCTTGTAGTACGGGTACTCAATGCCCAGTGAAGCCTGCTCGTAGGGCGACTCTTCCTGGCCGGCCCAACCGGCGGGCTCGCCCTGCTGCAGCTCGGTGAAGCGCTGGTCGCGGTGGGCTTTGAAACTGGCGCGGCCTTCCTTATCGGCGTCGGCACCATAGATTTCGGGCGAGGGGTTTTCGGGGAAGGCGGCAAAGAACGTGCGGCCGTGCAGGGCCTCCACGGCCGCGTCGAGGGTGGCCTGGTGCTTCTGGGTGGTGTCGGTGGTAGTGGTCATGTAGAAAAATAAGGGTGGGAAAGCAGAGTACGATGCTACAGCAGCGGTAACCGAAAAGTAAACAGCAGGCCGCCAAAAACGGCTTCTTACTGCCCCCTTAGGCCCCGCCATACAACAATACCCCCGCCGCTGGCCGGCCAAGGCCGCTACTTCATCGAAAAGCGCGGGCCAACTGCTTCGGGGTGGCTAAATTTACGAAATAGGCCCCGAACCCGCCCGAACCAATCCGCCGGGGCCGCAGTTTCGTTTGCCTGAGCGTCGGACTACCGCGCGCTTCTACCCTATCTCTCTGGTACTATGCTTATAACTCTACGTTGGTTTTGCTGCGTCGCGCTGCTGCTGGGCAGTGCTGCGTCAGCCGTTGCCCAGTCGGCCGCAGTGCCCGCATCTACCCGCACGGTGCGGCCGGGCGTGCTGGTTTTCCGGCTGAAAGCCTCCCCGGCCGATGCCAGCCAGCCGCGCCGGCCGGGTCCGGCCGTACTGCCGGCGGCCCTCACTACCGCGCTCAGCTCCTTCGGCGCTACGGCCCGGCCCAAGTTCCCGCGGGCCGCCGCGCCCACCGCCGCCCGCGCCCAGGCCGGAGCCGTCGATTTGGGGCTGCTCTACGAGCTGCGCCTGCCGGCCGGCACCTCGCCGGAACAGTTGCGGCAGCGGCTACTCAAAACTGGCTTGGTCGAATACGCCGAACCGCTCTACAACTACCAGCACCTACAGCAGCCCAACGACCCGCAGGCCGACTCGGCCGGCACCGGGGGCCAGTATTATCTGCGCAATATCCGCGCGCATCAGGCCTGGGGCATCACCCAGGGTGATACGAGCGTCGTTATCGGCATTATCGACGGCGGCACCCGCTTCAGCCACGAAGACTTGACGAACCAGAACCAGCTCAACCGCCGCGACCCCATCGACGGGATTGATAACGACGGCGACGGCTACGTGGACAACTACTACGGCTGGGATTTTGCCGACAACGACAACGACCCCGAGCGCCTGCGCAACCCCACCGACCTAACCCACGGCGTACTGGTAACCGGCATTGCGGCCGCGGCCACCAACAACGGCCGCGGCATTGCCGGCGTGGGCTACAAGTCGCGCTACCTGCCCCTGAAAATCTACCCCTCCACCCCCGAGGGTTCGTTTGGCGGCTACGAAGCCATCGTGTACGCCGCCGACCACGGCTGCCGGGTCATCAACCTGTCGTGGGGCGGCACGGGGGCTCCTTCGCGCTTCGAGCAGGACGTTATCAATTACGCGGTCCTCAACCACGACGTGGTGGTGGTGGCCGCCGCCGGCAACACGCCCCAAGACCTCGACTTTTACCCCGCCAGCTACCAGCACGTGGTATCGGTGGCCTCGACGGCCCGCACCGACGAGCGCAGCGTGGCCGCCACCTTCAGCTACCGGGTGGATGTGTCGGCTCCCGGCGAAGGCATTTTCACGACCCTGGGCGTAACCGATACCGACTACGCCCAGGTGGGCGGCTCGTCGTTTGCCGCGCCCCAGGTGGCGGGCGCGGCGGCGCTGGTGCGGGCCCGGTTTCCAAGCTACAACGCGGCCCAAGTGGCAGCCCAACTGCGGCGCACCACCGATTTCATCGATAACCTGCCCGGCAACGTGGCCTACGCCGGCCGGCTGGGCTCGGGCCGCCTGAACGTGTTTCGGGCCGTGTCGGAGCAGCCCTACTCGGCCCGGGTGGTGGCCCGCATGGCTGCCCCGGCCCGCAGCTACTACGCGCCCGCCGACACGCTGCGCCTTATAGTACGGGTGCAAAATCTGCTGCGCGAGCTGCCGGGTCTCACCGTAACGCTCACCTCGCTTTCGCCCTACTTGCTGGTGCGCCAGGGCGAGTTTGCGGCCGGCCCGCTGGCTACGCTGGCCGAGGTCGACAACGCGGCCACACCCTTCCGGCTGGCTGTAGCGGCCGCGGGCGTACCGCTCAATACCAAGGCCGTGCTGCGCTACCGCCTGCACCACGCGGCCAGCGGCTACACCGAGTACCAGTACGAAACTCTGCTGCTCAACCCCGATTACGTGGTGCTCGATGCCAACAACCTGCACCTGACGCTCACCAGCCGCGGCAATCTGGGCTATGACGGCACCAACCCCAGCATCGGCGAGGGCATCAGCTACCGCCAGGGCCCGCCGCTGCTGGCCGAGGGCGGCCTGCTGCTGGCCACCTCGGCCACGCGCCTGGCCAGCAACGTGCGCAACGACAACCGCGGCAACGACGCCGACTTTATAGCCGTGGCCCAGGTACGCCGCCTGCCTTCCGCCAGCGGGGCCGCCAACCAGCGGGCCGAGGGCAGAATGCGTGAGGCGCAGCTGCCGGCCGCCAATCCGCAGGCCGTGGGCGTGGCGCTACGCCAGCGGGCCACCGCCCGGACGGCTACCCCGCACCAGAGCTACGTGCTGCTCGAATACCAGCTCACCAACCTCACCGCCGATACGCTCCGGCCGCTGCATCTGGGCTTGTTTATGGATTGGGACCTACCCGACGACCCCGCCCACAACGTGGCCGGCTGGGATGCCGCCCGCCGCTTGGGCTATGCGTACAACGCACCCAACCAGACCATATATGCCGGTGTGCAGCACTTGGCCGGGGGGCAGCCCAGCGTCTTCAGCCTCGATACCAGCCCTGCGGCTACCGGCCCGGTGCGCCTCAGCGACGGTTTCAGCCGGGCCGAGAAGTGGCTGACGCTGAGCAGCAGCACTACCAACGCCAGCGCCGGCCTGCCCGCTGGCACCGATGCGGCCCAGGTAGTGGGCGCGGTTCTTCCCTACCTGGCCCCCGCCGACTCGGTAATGGTGGCCTTCGCGGTGCTGGCGGCCCCTTCGCTGGCCGAGCTGCAGGCCGCCGCGGATGCGGCCACCGCCGGCTACCAGCAGGTGCCCACCGCCACCAAGGCGGGCATACTGGCCGGCGTCCGCCTCTACCCCAACCCCACCGCGGGCCGGGTGCGCCTGGAGCTACCGGCTGGGCCGGCCACGGTGCGGGTACTGTCGGTGCTGGGGCAGCAGTTGGCGGCCTACAATTTCCAGCAGCCAACTGCCTCGCTCGACCTGTCGGCTTACCCGGCGGGCCTCTACCTGATACGGGTGCAGACAACGGCCGGCGCGGCCACCTACCGCATCCTGAAACGCCCGTAGCCGCCGGGCCGCTAAACCTGGCTTCGAATCATAAAAATTCGCCCAATCAATTTAGCAAAACGAAAATACATTGGTTTACAGTAATATAGTAACCAATTCGTCTTGCCGGGGATTGAATGCATGTTAGCACCACTTCTGCCACAAGCCCAACAGTAGGATCACCTTTTTTTTCTATCAATTATTAACTAATAATATTAGTTTTAAGCAACAATATCCGTATCTTTGGATATGTCAAAAACGAAGCTTCCCGTCCCCCTTCCGATGCAGCAGTATGCCCGGTGCGTGAACGCCCGGAACCGGCCAGCCGACTACATTGGCGACTGGCCCGCACGCGGGCAGGTGTACCCCGTGCAAATGCGCCGCAATGCCCATTCCGGCCACTGGCAGGTGCATGTGCTAGGCTTCTACGCCGAGCGGCCCTACGGCGCCTTTGCCCGGCACCGCTTCGAGCCCGTGGCCCAAATCTGGCTTAATTAAGCTAACAGCTGTTAGCTGTTAGCTGTTAGCTGTTAGCTGTTAGCTGTTAGCTGTTAGCTGTTAGCTGTTAGCTGTTAGCTGTTAGCTCAAAAAACGAACAAGGCCCCGCATTCGGTTGAGTGCGGGGCCTTTTTTTGTGCAGAACAATAGGGGTTCTTGAACAACAGCTAACAGCTAATAGCTAAAAAAAACCTAGTAGTGCCAGAACATGCCGAAGTCGAAGGGCGTCCAGAGGGCGGCGGGCTGGCCGGCGGTTTTCAGGCCGCGGTTGGTCCAGCTGTTGCAGGTATCGAAGAGATTATAGGTGCCGTTGGCGACGTAGAAGGCATCGTTCTCGCCGTAGCTGTGGCCCTTTATCTGCTGGGAGCGGCCTTGGGCATCCACATCAAACTTGGTTTCGATGAAATGAATAAGCTTGTCGTACTCGGCCGGCGTGAGCGTGAGCAGGACGCACTTGGGGCCTACTTCGGGGCGGTGGTGGAAGGTGGTGTGCATGGCCGTGGTACCGAGCCAGAACATGGCTTTCAGGCCGGTGCTGAGCTTGAGCTCGGCCCAGGTGGGCGTATCGAGGTAGAAACCCCGGTCGCCCCAGCCAAAGCCCACAAATTCCTGGCTGGCGTCGTTGGCGGGCGTGTCGGCGTAGGAGATAAACTGCGTCCAGTCTTTTTGAGGGCTGCGCACGGGCAGTACCAAATCGGTGTGCACGCCATTGGAAAGCAGGTATACCTGCACGCCTTTGCCCGGCGCCGGCGTTGCGCCGCTGCCGGCCACCGGAATGGCCGAAAGCGCCACAGAAGCCAGCAAATACACGGTTACCAGCCCAATAATGCCCGCGCCGGTATAGGCAACGGCGGCAGTTACCGGGTAAAGCGGGTTCGATTTTTTCATGGGAAAGGGAAAGCGGGAAGTCTGCCTATACGCGGCTGGCGCCAAAAGGCTCGTTTTCCGGCCCCGGCGGCCCGCTGCGCCACAAAAAACGGCCGCCTTCCCTATCCGGGAAGGCGGCCGTTTTCAATCAGCTCGAATCAGCTACACGCGCTCCGAAAGCTGGGCATCGCCGCCAACTTCCATCTGGCGAATCAGGTTCAGGGCCGAGCCGGCCTTGAACCAGGCAATCTGGCCCTCGTTGTAGGTGTGGTTCACCGTGATGAGGTCCGTGTCGCCGTCGGCGTGGTGCAGGCGCACCTGCAGGGGCTTGCCGGGCTGGAAGTCCGTCAGGCCGAGGATGTCGATGGTGTCGTCCTCCTCAATCAGGTCGTAATCGGCCTTGTTGTCGAAGGTGAGGCCCAGCATACCCTGCTTTTTGAGGTTGGTTTCATGAATCCGGGCGAAGGATTTCACCAGCACGGCGCGCACGCCGAGGTGGCGGGGCTCCATGGCGGCGTGCTCGCGCGAGCTGCCTTCGCCGTAGTTCTCATCACCCACTACCACCGAGCCAATGCCCTGGGCTTTGTAGTTGCGCGCTACCAACGGCACGGCCGAGTAGGGCGTACCCTGCGTGAGGGCGTCTTTTACCGAGTTGGTCTGCTCAGTAAAGGCGTTGGTAGCCCCGATGAGCATGTTGTTGGAGATGTTATCCAAGTGGCCGCGGTACTTCAGCCACGGGCCGGCCATCGAAATGTGGTCGGTGGTGCACTTGCCTTTGGCCTTGATGAGCAGGCGCAGCCCCAGCAGGTCGGTGCCGTTCCAGGCCTTGAAGGGCTCGAGCAGCTGCAGCCGGTCAGATTCCGGCGACACCATCACGTTTACGCCCGAGCCATCGGCGGCGGGCTGCTGGTAACCGGCATCCTCCACGGCAAAGCCGCGAGGCGGCATCTCGATGCCGACGGGCTCGTCGAACTTCACCTGCTCGCCGGTGCTGGTCGTCAGCGTGTCGGTGAGTGGGTTGAAGGTCAGGTCGCCGGCAATGGCGAAGGCCGTCACGATTTCGGGCGAGGCCACGAAGGCGTGGGTGTTGGGGTTGCCGTCGTTGCGCTTGGCAAAGTTGCGGTTGAAGCTCGTGATAATGGAGTTGCGGCGCTTGGGGTCGTCGGTGTGGCGGGCCCACTGGCCAATGCACGGACCGCAGGCGTTAGCCAGCACCACGCCGCCCATCTGGGCAAACGTATCGAGCAGGCCGTCGCGCTCTACGGTGTAGCGCACCAGCTCCGAGCCGGGCGTTACTGTGTACTCGGCCTGCACGGTCAGGCCCTTATCGGCGGCCTGCTTGGCGATGGAGGCGGCGCGGGTGATGTCCTCGTAGCTGGAGTTGGTGCACGAGCCGATCAGGCCCACTTCCAGCTTCTCGGGCCAGCCATGCTCGCGCACGGCCGAAGCGAATTCCGAAATCGGCCAGGCAGCGTCCGGCGTGAACGGGCCGTTCACGTAGGGCTCCAGCGTGTTGAGGTCGATTTCGATGAGCTGGTCGTAGAAGTTCTCGGGGTTCTGGTACACCTCGTCATCGGCGCGCAGGTGCTGGCGCACGCCGGCGGCCAGCTCGGCCACTTCGGCGCGACCGGTGCCGCGCAGGTACACGGCCATCTTCTCATCGAAGCTGAACACCGAGGTGGTCGCGCCAATTTCGGCGCCCATGTTGCAGATGGTGCCTTTGCCGGTAGCCGAGAGGTTCTCGGCGCCTTCGCCGAAGTACTCGACAATAGCACCGGTGCCGCCTTTCACGGTCAGAATGCCGGCTACTTTCAGAATCACGTCTTTGGCCGAGGTCCAGCCCGAGAGCTTACCGGTCAGCTTCACGCCGATTACTTTCGGGAATTTCAGCTCCCAGGCCATGCCGGCCATTACGTCCACGGCATCGGCGCCGCCTACGCCAATGGCAATCATGCCCAGGCCACCCGCGTTGGGCGTGTGCGAGTCGGTGCCGATCATCATGCCGCCGGGGAAGGCGTAGTTTTCGAGCACTACCTGGTGAATGATGCCCGCGCCGGGCTTCCAGAAGCCGAGGCCGTACTTATTGGAAACCGAGGCCAGGAAATCGTACACTTCCTTGTTCTCGGAGTTGGCAGTGGCCAAATCGATGTCGGCGCCTACTTTGGCCTGAATCAGGTGGTCGCAATGGACGGTGCTGGGTACGGCGGCCGTGTGCTTGCCGGCCTGCATGAACTGGAGCAGGGCCATTTGGGCGGTGGCATCCTGCATGGCCACGCGGTCGGGCGAGAAATCGACGTAGGAAACGCCCCGCTCGTAGGCCTGCGAAACGGTACCGCCGTACAGGTGGGCGTACAGAATTTTTTCCGTCAGGGTGAGCGGACGGCCGACCGCCGACCGGGCCGCCTCGATGCGGGTGCCCATGCCGGCGTACACGGCCTTAATCATTTCTAAATCGAATGCCATAATCAGGTTGAAAAAGTGGAGAGAACGAGCCTGCCGGGGCAGATATGCAAATATAGTTAAGCGCCGGGGTCCGGCAAGCCAAACAAATGCCGCCGGACCCGGCTAAGGGCCTATTTAGAAATTCTCAAAAGAATTCGGCCAGCGACGGCGGCGGCCCGGCGGGGCACTGCTTTATAAACTATGCAGGCTCCGCCGTAATTTAGCCACCAATTCACTTTTACTCCTTTTCAACCATGCCCGTTGCCTTCTTCTGGCGCAAGGCCATAGCCGGGGCCACACTGGCATTGGCCGCGGCCGCCTGCCAATCCAACCCCGAAACTGCCGAAACAAACGCGGCCACCACTGCCGCGGCCTCGCCCCTCACGGCCGGCACCTGGCGCGGCGTACTCGCCACCCAGGACCAGCAGATTCCGTTTCTGTTCGACGTAGCCACCGACGACGGCCAGCCCACCGTAACGCTGCGCAACGGCGAGGAGCGCCTGAAATTGGATGAAATAACGACGGCCGGCGACTCGACCACCATCAAGCTGGGCGTGTTTGATGCTGCGCTGGTCGTGCGCGCCGCCGGCGAAGGCAAGCTGACGGGTGCCTGGGTGAAGTACGACGCCGGCAAGCCCTACCGCGTGCCGCTGACGGCAGAGAAGGGGGCGCAGCCGCTGTTTCCGGTAATGGCAGATCAGAAGGTATTGTCCTTCGACGGTACCTGGAAAGTCAGTTTCAAGGATGATACAGGAAATACCTACCCGGCGGTGGGCGTATTCACGCAAACGCCAGCAGGCGTTACGGGCACTTTTCTTACCACCACCGGCGACTACCGCTACCTTTCGGGGCAGGCTGATGGCAACCAGCTCATGTTAAGCACTTTCGACGGAAGCCACGGCTTTTTGTTCACTGGCCGGCAGCCCGGAAGCACCACCCCCGATAACGCCACGCGCCTGGAAGGCGACTTCTACTCCGGCCTCACCGGCCACGAAACCTGGACGGCGGTAAAGGATGCCAACGCCAAGCTACCCGACGCCAGCGCCCTGACCGGCATGAAGTCCGGCCAGAAAAAGCTCGACTTTAGCTTCCCCGGCATTGAAGGCGGCACGGTTTCCATCACCGACCCCAAGTATAAGGGCAAAGTGGTGGTGGTGCAGCTGCTGGGCTCGTGGTGCCCCAACTGCATGGACGAAACCAACTTCCTGGCCCCCTGGTATGCCCAAAACAAGCAGCGCGGCGTCGAGATTATCGGCCTGGGCTACGAGCGGGCCTCCGACGATGAGGCGACGGCCAAGCGCAAGCTGACGAAGATGAAGCAGCGCCTGAATGTGGGCTACGACCTGGCCCTGGCCGGCACCGCCGACAAGGACGCGGCCGGCCAGACGCTGCCCCAGGTGCAAAAGGTGCTGGCTTTCCCAACCATCATTTTCATCGACAAAAAAGGCGAAGTGCGCAAGATTCACACCGGCTTCTCGGGTCCCGGCACCGGCCAGTACTACGCGCAGCAGAACGCCGAATTCAACAAAACCATGGACCAGCTATTGGCCGAGTAAATAAGCCTTTACGGTTGGGCTGCGTATAGAACTATACCGCCCGGGTGATGCCCTGCTCCGGCCTGGCGTTGTCCGGGCGGCGTTGTTTTGTTCCACCTCTTTCCTCTCCGGCTTATGAAAAACATCCTGGTTCCCACCGACTTTTCGGCCGAGGCGCACCACGCCTTTCGGACCGCGCTGCAGCTGGCCCGGCGCACGGGCGGCTCGGTTACGCTGCTGCACGTACTGGCCCTGCCCGACCAGCCGCGCACGGCCAATTTCAGCAGCTTTGGCGGGCCGGTAGGCAGCGCCGAACTGTCCGGCACGCATGGCATCGACCGGATTTTCGTCATCAAGCTTATGGAAGCCACCCGCCAGCGCATGCACCTGCTGCTGGCCGAGGCCGCCCAGCTGGCCCCCGATGTGCCCGTGCACGACCTGACCGACCAGGTAGACGTGGACGACGCTATTCTGAAGGTGATTGAGCAGCGCCACATCGACCTGGTGGTACTCGGCACGCAGCAGCACGACGCCATTGAGCGCTTCTTCGCCTCCTCGAACACCGAGCAGCTGGTGCGCCTGGCGCCCTGCCCGGTACTGGCCGTGAAGCAGGCCGCCGACCTCGATGCGGTGCGCGACATCGTATTCGCCTCCGATTTTGGCGATGAGGCCGACCAGGCCGTGCCCGGGCTGCGGCAGGTGCGGCAGCTGTTTCCGGAGGCGCAGCTGCACCTGCTGCACGTAACGGACGAAAACGCCGGCCAGGCCCGCCAGCAGATAGACGATTTCATAGAGCGCCACCAGCTGGCGCCCGCCGAGGCGGTGCTCATGGAAGCCGGCAGCATCAGCAGTGGCATTACGGACGCGGCCCGCAAGCTGGCCGCCGGCCTGATTGTGGTGCCCACTCACGCCCGCTCGGCGTTCAGCCGGTTTTTCCAGGGCAGCGTGGCCGAGAAGGTGGCCTTCCAGTCGGCCCAGCCGGTGCTTACATTTCATTTGTAGCCGGCGGCAGCAACTGGCCTCTGCAAACACCGCCGCTCCGGCCGTGGGGCCAGATTCGCAGCGCGGGGTTGGGCTGGTTGCGTACCGGCCCAACCCCGCGCTGGTGTTTCTGCGTACACCAAGCCGGGCTCACGGGCCCTACTGTCCTTTTCCAACAACCAACCTATCACCTAAACCAGCCTTTCTTTATGTGGATTCAGCAAAAAAGCACCCCCGCCCCCATCGATGAACTTCAGGGCCACACCGTAGGCCTCAAGTTCGAGTGCAACAAGTGCAACCAGGAGGTTTTCACGGCTTCCATCGGCGTGCCCGCCGCCGAGCACTTCGCCACCATGCCCGATGACGGCCAGTACGAAACCGAGCAGCTCCAGTGCCCCACCTGCGACATGACCCACGAAATCACCGTCAACAGCAGCCCCAAAGGGGTACGCTTTGAAGTATCAGAAGTAAAGCCCGAGCAGGTGTATTACCAGGTGCAGCACTAAATCACAGCTGTTGCAGATGCCACTGTTGCAGGCGTCATCCGCTCTAGATTTGTAAGAAGCTGTTTGAGTTAATTTTGCTGGATGCAAGCAGCAGAGATTTCAGCCGTTCGGAAGCGGTACAGTTCGGATTTATCGGCGCACGATTGGCAGCAGTTGGAGCCGTTGCTCGTGGTGCGTCGGCGCGGTAAATGGCCGTTGTGGGAGGTGGTGAACGCCATTTTCTACGTGCTCAAGAACGGGTGCGTGTGGCGGGATTTGCCGGGTGATTTACCACCCTGGGGCACGGTGTACTGGTATTTTGCCAAGTGGGAGGTCGATGGGACTTGGCAACGGGTCAACACCTGCCTGAACGTGAGCAGCCGGGAGTGGGCCGAAAAAAAGCCTGGCCCACGGCCGTCATCCTCGACACGCAAAGCGTGAAAAATGCGGCCACCGCCACCGGGGCGACCGTGGGCTTCGATGCGGGCAAGCTGGTCAAAGGCCGCAAGCGCCTGGTGCTGACCGACACGCTGGGGAACGTATTGGCTAGTCGGGTGTTGCCCGCCGACGCGGTGGACGGGGCCGCCGCCATTGCCTTCTGGGATGAGGTGGTCGCCACGCACGAGCTGTTGGGGCGGGTGCAGGTCGTCTTCGTGGACAGCTCGTTTAACGGCGTCTTTCGGGAACATTTGGCGAAACGCTACGGGATTCGGGTCGAGAAACCAGCCCACGTGCTGGTGGAGAAAACGAATTTCTGCATTCATGCCTGGCGCTGGATTGTGGAGCGCACGTTCGCGTGGCTCAGCGCTAATCGCCGCTTGTCAAAAGAGTACGACCGGACACTGTGCCACGCCAACGTGTGGATTACCGTAGCGAATATCAAACGGATACTTAAATTTTGCTAACTCAAACAGCTTCTAAGCAAAAGCCCCACTGGATTTTGGTCCGGTGGGGCTTTTAGTTTGCTGACGCCAACAGCAGCGGCATCTGCACCAGCTATGATTTATTCAGTGGGCTGTTGAAGCTGGCGCTTGCCACGGGTGATGTTCCAGTAGGCCAGCAGTTGGGCCTGGATATCGGACTCGGCGTAGGTAGGGATGGGCGCCCAGGCCAGCACCGGGCAGGTTTGGGGAAGAGCTACGGTGGGCGTGGTGGCGTGGGCCAGCGTTTCGAGGGCCTCGCGCTGGCAGGCGTTGGTGGGGTAGCGCCAGGTGTTATCAGAAACGGTGTAGAACACGCTTAGCGCGGCTACCCAGCCCAGGAAGCCGAGGCGGCGGCGGCCCGGCAGGTGGGCGGCCAGGTAGTAAGTAGTGGCACCGTAGAGGGCCATCAGGCCCAGCAAAACAGGCATAATGGAGTCGCGACGGATGATGTCGGGGCGGTACGCGCGGTAGCCGCCCAGCGGCAGCAGCAGCATGTAGGCCACCGCAAATAGTGCCAGCCAGCCCAGCAGCTGCCGCAGCCGCCGGCTTTCGGGCGTGGCGGGCAGCAGGCGGCCAATCAGCAGCGTATTCAGCAGCACCACGCCCAGCAGAATAGCCAGCGCGGGCCGCCGAAAAAAGGTTTCATTGAGGCCTGTAGGCAGCCGGCGGTAGCGCTCGGCCAGCGGAATGGTGATGTCGCGGCTTTCCAGCTCGAACTGCCCGATGTACAGCGAATACAGGCACAGCGCCCCCAGCAGCAGCAGCAAACCAAACGCCGCCCACGGTACCCGCTGCGCCACGGCCCGCCAGCTTCCGCCCGTGGCCCGCCATTGCCGCCCCAGCCAGTGCAGGCAGATACCGGTTTGCAGCACGGCCACCACGCCCGGAATAATTGGCCCATTAAAGCTCAGTACCACGGCCAGCCCCGCCAGCAGCCCAACCTGCCACCAGCGCGGCCGGAATGCTTCCCCATCTTGCGCTGCCCGGTAAAAAGGCCAGTAAAACAGCCCCAGCAGCGCCAGCGGGAAGGCATAGAAGAACGTGTAGGTGATGGCGTTATCAATAATGCCCATCTGGTTGTGGTAGCCCGCCGACTGAAACAGCGGCACCAGCACGGCTACCGTGAGCCAGAACCGGCGGCCTGGGCGGGCCCGGCCGCTGGCGTACAGGGCCAGCACGTAGAGCACCAGTGCCTGCACCGCGGCACTAAACAGCCCGCAGGCCACGTACACGCTGGTTATGGGCAGCAGAAACTTCTGCAACCCAAACGGCACTGTTTTGAAGTAGACCACCATGGCCGCGTGGGCGAAAAAGCGGTTGGGCGCCGTGTACAGCTCGTGCCGGGTAAGCGCGGCCCAGCCAAACGGGTCCGAAAGCACGGGCCGGCAGTCGGGCGCGGGCAGCACGATGTAGGCCAGGTCGCCATCGAGGGGCATACGGTAATTCTGCCAGCCGGTATAGCCCAAATCGAGGGCCACGAACAGCAACAGCAGCGGCAGCAGGTAGCGCGTTTTCATGCGGGCAGGCGTCGGAGTGGGCGGCTACTTTTCGCGCTCGATGGTGTAGTTGATGAGCTGTTCGAGCGAGGTGCGCGAGGCCGATTCGGGGAAAGTCCGCAGCACGGTCAGGGCCTCGTCGCGGTAGCGCTCCATCACGGCAATGGCGTAAGCCAGCCCGCCCGACTGCTTCACGAACTCAATTACCTGCTGCACCCGGTCGCGGCGGCCATCGTTATTTTTCACGTTGAAAATCACGCGGCGCTTGGTGAGCCAGTCGGCCTGCTGCAGGGCGTAAATCAGCGGCAGGGTCATCTTTTTTTCCTTGATATCGATACCCAGCGGCTTGCCGATTTCGGCCGTGCCGTAGTCGAACAGGTCGTCTTTTATCTGGAAGGCCATGCCCACCTTCTCGCCAAACAGCCGGGCCCGCTCCACCGTTTCGCGGTCGGCGCCGGCCGAGGCGGCCCCTACGGCGCAGCAGGAGGCAATGAGCGAGGCCGTTTTCTGGCGGATGATATCGAAGTACACGTCCTCGGTAATGTCGAGGCGGCGGGCCTTCTCAATCTGCAGCAACTCGCCCTCGCTGAGCTCCTTCACGGCATTGCTCACGATTTTGAGCAGCTCGTAGTCGTCGTTTTCCAGGCTCAGCAGCAGGCCCTTACTCAGCAGATAGTCGCCCACGAGCACGGCTATCTTGTTCTTCCACAGCGCATTGATGGAGAAAAAACCCCGGCGGTAGTTGCTCTCGTCCACCACATCGTCGTGCACGAGCGTGGCCGTGTGCAGCAGCTCGATCAGGGCCGCGCCGCGGAAGGTGGCTTCGGGCAGCGGGTCGCCACCGCAGATTTTGGCCGTGAAAAACACGAACATCGGCCGGATCTGCTTGCCCTTGCGCTTGATAATATAGCCCATGATTTTATCGAGCAGCAGCTGTTTAGTCTGCATCGACTGGCGGAATTTCTTTTCGAATTCCACCATCTCCAAGGCAATCGGAGCCTGTATCTGGTCCAGCGAAATGGTCATGCGGCGTAGTTGGGCACTGCAATGATACGGGAAAAGGGGTTGGGGTGGCGTTTCGGAGTGAACAAGGCCGGAACGACGTTCTTATTTCACTCCTGTCTACCTTAGCCCCATGCCTACAACTCAGCCCACCACCGTCGATTTCCTGCTGTCTGCCCCCCACCACCGCCGCCCGTTTGCCGCCGATGCGCGCTTCGTGGCCGATGGCCGGGCCAAGCCGGTAGTGGTATTCGTGCACGGCTTCAAGGGGTTCAAAGACTGGGGCCACTTCCATGTGCTGGCCGATTGGTTTGCCCGCCGGGGTTTCGTGTTCGTGAAGCTCAACCTCTCGCACAACGGCGTAGTAGTAGGCGGCTCCGGCGATTTGGAGGACCTGGAAGCCTTCGGCCGCAACAACTTCAGCATCGAGCTCGACGACCTGGGAGCCCTACTCGACGCCCTGCACCAGCCGGGCCAGACGGGCATTCCGGCCGCCGAAATGGACCTCTCGCGGCTGGCGCTCATTGGCCACAGCCGGGGCGGCGGGCTGGTGCTGCTGAAAGCGGCCGAAGACATCCGGGTGCGGGCCGTGGCTACGTGGGCGGCCATCAGCAACGTAAACCCGGGCTGGACCGAGCAGCAAATGGCCGACTGGCAGCTCAAGGGCGTGCTGCACGTGGAGAACTCGCGCACCAGGCAGCAGCTACCGCTCTACTACCAGCTTGTGGAGAACTACTACCAGCACCAGGACCGCCTGAACATCGAGCAGAACCTGCGCCAACAGCTCGCCGACCGTCCCGTGCTCATTCTGCACGGCGACCAGGACGAAACCGTGCCGCTGGAGCGCGCCCGCCAGCTGCACGCGTGGCAGCCCGCCGCCGAGCTGCGGGTGCTGGCCGGCACCACCCACAACTTTGGCGGCGCCCACCCCTGGCCCGCGGCCGAGCTACCCGAACAAGCCCAGCAGGCGGCCGAGGCCACGGCGGAGTTTTTTGAATTGAAAATGAGAAGTTAAAACTCTGCTGTTACGCCGTTGCCAGTAGCGCGAACTTTGCAGTTCGCGGCCCCGCGCCGTAAAAGCCAGCTGAACGGTGCGGGGACGCGAACTACAAAGTTCGCGCTACAGCGTGCGGGCTTGTACAAACGAAGCCAACTGCGTCACAGTAGTTAAAACCACTGCCAAGAGTGCGTACGTGCCTTCTACCGGCACTTTCCATTTATCGTTTCTAACTCGCTTGAAAACCGCCTACCTCCTACTCGGCTCCAACCTCGGCGACCGAACCGCCACGTTGCGGACGGCGGCCGATGAATTGGGCCGCACGGCCGGCCCGGTAACGGCGGCCTCGGGCCTCTACGAAACGGCCGCTTGGGGCCTGACTGAGCAGCCGGCCTTTCTCAATCAGGCCCTGGAAGTACAAACCAGCCTCTCCCCTACCCAGCTGCTGGCTGCCTGCCTGGCCGCCGAGCAGCACGCCGGCCGGCAGCGGCTGGTGCGCTGGGGCGCCCGTACGCTCGATGTGGATATCCTGCTCTACGCCGATTTAGTGCTCGAAACTCCCACGCTTCAGCTGCCGCACCCGTGCCTGCCGGAGCGTCGCTTTGCCTTACTGCCCCTGGCCGAAATTGCGGCCGCTGTGCCGCATCCGGCGCTAGGCCGCACCGTAGCCCAGCTGCTGGCCGACTGCCCCGATGAACTGGCGGTTACGTGGGTAAGTAGTTAGTCTCACCAAACTATGACGGGTGAAACTGGAAACGCAGACACAAAAAAGGTCCTGCCATGAATTGGCAGGACCTTTTCGGTAACAGCGGGCAGACCTATACTACTGCTGAGCCGGCCGTTACTTCCGGGGCAATTTTCTTTACCAGCCCTTGCAGCACTTTGCCGGGGCCGCACTCCACGAATTCGGTGGCGCCGTCCTGCACCATGCGCTGCACGCTCTGGGTCCAGCGGACGGGAGCCGTGAGCTGGCGCACCAGGTTTTCGCGGATTTCGTCGGGGTCGGTATGCGGGGCGGCATCCACGTTCTGGTACACGGGGCAGATGCCGGCCGCAAAGCTCGTTTTAGCAATGGCCGCGGCCAGCGCCGCCTCGGCCGATTGCATCAGCGGCGAGTGGAAGGCGCCGCCCACGGGCAGCGGCAGGGCCCGTTTGGCCCCGGCGGCCTTCAACTGCTCGCAGGCCAGCTCGATGCCGCGTTGCGAGCCCGACACCACCAATTGGCCGGGGCAGTTATAGTTGGCGGCCACCACAATGTTGCCGCCCGCTGTAATTTCCTGGCAGATGCGGGCCGTGGTGTCATCGTCGAGGGCCAGAATGGCGGCCATCGTGCCGGGCTGTTCCTGGCAGGCGGCCTGCATGGCGCGGGCCCGCTGGGCTACCAGTTGCAGAGCATCCTCGAACCGCAACACCTTGGCGGCTACCAGGGCCGAAAACTCGCCCAGCGAATGGCCAGCCACCATATCGGGCCGGAAGTCGGGCAGCACGGCGGCCAGGGCCACTGAGTGCAGGAAAATAGCCGGCTGCGTAACGTCAGTGCGGCGCAGCTCGTCCTCCGAGCCCGTAAACATCACGTTGGTAAGCGAAAAGCCCAGGATGTCGTTGGCCTGGTCCATGAGGCGCCGGGCCTCGGGGTACTGTTCGTACAGCTCGCGGCCCATGCCGCTGAACTGGCTGCCCTGGCCGGGGAAAATAACTGCTTTCATGTGGTCAGAATACGCCCCGCGGCCGCTCCCGGTAGGAAGCACCGCCGGGGCAGGCGGGAGATTTACGGCCGCAAGCTGCATAAAAATGCCGGACCGGAAAGTAGCGGCCCGCAAAAAGCGGCCTGGCTTCCCCACAAAAAAGCCGGGCTCCCCATGAAGGAAACCCGGCTTTTTGGCGGGCCGAAGCCCGCGGCTAGCGGTTTATCTGCACCCAGCCTTTAAAGGTGCGGGTGGTGCGGTTGGCATCTTTAAACGTTACCTCGGCCTGGTAGAAGTACATGCCATCCGACACTTTGCCGTTGGAGTTGCCTTCGCCCATGCCGCCGCCGTTCCAATTGATAAGCGGGTCCCGGTCGCCTTCGTACACCTTTGTGCCCCAGCGGTTGTAAATCTTGATGGCCGTGCGCTCAATCGGGCTGAACACTTTGGGCCGGAACGTATCGTTCTTCCCGTCGGCGTTGGGCGTGAAGATATTGGGCATCAGGAACAGCAGGCAGTTATCCTTGCACTCCTTGTTGCTGAGCGCACTCACGGCCCCGTTGCGGTCGACGGCCTGCACCGCGTAGCAGCCCTGGGCAGTGGTGAGGTTGGCGTGCTGGTAGGTGGTCTGGGTACCGGGCACGCGGGCCAGCTCGGTCAGCGCATCGGCCGCAGTGGGTGCGAAGTAGATGATATACTGCACAATGTCGCGGCTACAATCCTCCGTCGGCTGGTTGCTCAGCGTCCAGCTCAGGAAGTTGGTGAACACCATGCCCGTTTTAGGCGTGAATGGCAACTCGAACAGGCGGCTGGCCAGACTGTCGCAGTTGGTGGGCTTGAGCGTGAGTATCGGCGTGCAGGGCACGGCCTGCAGGGGCGCGCACTGCTCCTGGCTCAGGTTGATGAGCGAGTCGGGCAGGGCAATGTTGTAGGTGCCGTTGGTCTTGACGTAGTAGCAGTAGGTGCGGTTTTTCACCAGCGGCAGTACCTTGCCGTCGTCCACGAACGTGCCGCCGGTAGTGGTGCTGGTGGCTTTGCCCACGGGCCGGAACGTGCCCCCCGGCTCGCGCCGGTACACCGTGGTGGGGCGTTTGCTGTTGTCCCAAGGCACATTGTACGTCCAGCTTACGGCTACGGTATTGGCCAGCGGGTTGGGCGTGGTCCGCAGCCGCACGCTCGAAGCCGGCTGGGTGCGCTCCACCGAATCGGCCGCGAGGATTGTGTTGCTGAAGAAATCGAGCCGGTAGGTGTAGGCGTTATCGGTGGTATTGAGGCCCGTATTCACGAAGGTGGTATCGAGCAGATTGGTCGTGCTGTACACCTTGCGGAAGTCAGCGGCCGCCGGGTTCTGGCCGGTGGCGCGGTAGAGGCGGTACCCGCGGGGCTCGCGGAAATTGGCCAGCGGCGCCGGCTGGTTCCAACGCACGGTAATCTGGCCCGCGGCTGCGTCGGTGCGGTCTACGGTTACATTGGTGAGGCGCGGCGCACGGCCCTCAATTTTTACACACGCTTCGTTGGAAGCCAGGCTCTCGCTCCCGCCGGGCTCGGCGAACTTCACATATATGCGGTACGAGTAAGTCTTGCCCCTGGTCAGGCCGGCTCCGTTGTTGTCGTCGAGGAAAGTGCGGGTGCCTACTCCTACGGTGCCAATCTGCACGTAGCCCGAGCCGGCGGGCAACCCCGTCTGGCAAGTGGTCGGCGTGTAGGGAAAGCAGCCTTCGCGCCGGAAAATCAGCATCTGCGCCCCCGGATTCTGGCAGCTGTAACTGTCCCAGTCGAGGCGAATGGTATTGCCCTGCGGGGTAGGGCGCAGGTTTTGCGGGGCCGGACCGACCACGGTAATATTCCAGATGCGCTCATCAATCAGCGGCGAAATAGCACCGCCCGGCTCGTCGGTGGCCTTGAACAGCACCGAGTAAGGCTGGCGGCGGATATAGGAGCAAGTCGGCGTCCACTGGAACAGGGCGCGGGCTACGGGCGGCCCCTTAGTGGTCTGCTGAAACGAAGCCGGCGTGGGCAACAGGCCCGTAAAGGCTTCGAGCAGCACGGGGTTGCCATCGGGGTCGGTGGCCGTTATGGTACCGCCGGGCACGGGCGTATTGGCCACCACGCACACATCGGGCGGCACATTGATGATGGGGCGCAGGTTGTTTTGCGCCTTCACATTAATCTGCATGTCGCGAACCGTCTCGCTCAGCAGTGTTGGCATGGTAGGCCGGCCGGGCGTACGGCGGTATTCCTTCACCTTAAAGGCCACGTTGTACACGCCTTGCAGCGCTGGCGCGTTCCACACAATCTGGCCCGTGCGGGCATCAATACTGAAGATGGCCCTATCGTTGGGCACCCCTGCGGGCGGCCCGCTGTAAGCCACCTGCCGGGCATCAACACCGGGCAGATTATTGGGGAAAGTGAAGTTAGTAGTCGTTACGGGAGTCAGCTGGTTACCATTGGCCAGGGCCACCCGCGGGTCGCCGGCCCGCTTGCTAGGCACCAACTCGTAGGCCAGCGAATCTCCTTCGGCATCAAAAGCGGCCGGGTTATGCAAAAACACCTGTCGTACACTACCCTTGTCGATGGCCGGGGCCAGTAATTGGGGCGTAGTATTTTGAATAAAAGCGTTAATCAGGATGGTGGTAGAGATATAAAAACTCTCCTGCGACGAGTTGGACATATTCAGCACTCCATCCGGCCGGTTGACGCTGGCGTAGCTTACTGTATAGGGTCCGGCAGAATTATAGGTATGATCAAACTTATAAATGTTGAGCAGATACTCGGGCGCTACCCGGGTCTGCGACACAAACGGAATCTTCTCCTGGGCTGTACCGTCGTCGAAGAAGATGATGACCTCGTTTTCCTCGGCCACGGTGGGACCAGGCACGCCCACGTAGAGCGAGAGCGTGAAAAAGATATGGCGCGGATTGTTGGGGTCGGTGCGGGCCTGGATGTCGCCGGCGGCCAGGTGCGAAGCCTGGGCGGCCGGCACCAGTCCCAGGCAGGCCACCAGCAGAAACAGCCCCGCCAGCCAATGCTGCAACGGGCGGATAGGTAGAGCGATACGCATATAGTTAGACAACTTGGCAGGCAGAGAAACAGCAGGAAGAAAGGTCCGGAAAAACCTGGCGGAAACCTAACAAAAATCGGTCAGCGCGGGTTGTTAGACCGAAGCAAGATACTAACGGAGTTGGCTTTCGATTGATTCCGGCCGGGTTGTAGTCTTTATTCAGATTGTTTCCTACTAGCCGGGCACCTAACTTTGACCGTTATAATCGACTTCCCCACCCTACTTAGTAGCTCTCTATGAGTTGGATTTCCAAAACCCTCACCAGCAGCATCGGCCGCAAAATTGTTATGGCCACCACAGGTTTGTTCCTGTGCTCGTTTCTGGTGGTGCATCTGTTGATCAACCTGCAGCTGTTGCGCCACGATGGCGGGGCCAGCTTCAACTTCTGGGCCGAGTTCATGGGCACCAATCCGGTTATCCGGTTCATGGAAATCGTGCTCATGCTTGGTTTTGCCGTGCACATTTATCAGGGCCTCGCCCTGGCGCTTAAAAACAAAAAGGCCCGTGGCGCTCAGGGGTACGTGGTCAACCATTCCGAGCAGAACTCGCAGTGGTCCTCGCGCAACATGGCGCTGCTGGGCACGCTGCTCCTCATTTTCCTGATTGTTCATCTGATGAACTTCTGGATTCGCTCCCGCTTCGACGCCTTTGGTGGCCTGGCCGAAGTGAAGGTGCCCAACCTCGATCATCCGGTTGGCGACCTGTACTCGGTAGCCGCCGCTTCCTTCAAAATTCCGTGGTACGTGGCCCTGTACGCGCTGGCGCAGATTGCGCTCGGCTACCACCTCTGGCACGGCTTCCGCAGCGGGTTCCAGACGTTGGGGCTCAAGCACCCTAAGTATACGCCCGCCATTTACTACACGGGCTACGTTTTCTCAGTCGTGATTGCAGTGCTGTTTGCCCTCGTCCCGATTGTTATGTTCTTCGGCGACCAGTACCAGCCTCGCCCTGCTACCGGTCAGACGGTTGAACAGTCCCTGACCGAGGAGCCAGCGGTACTGCGCTAATTTCCCACTTTCTTATTCTGCCCTTTATGGTACTCGATTCCAAACTTCCCGAAGGCCCGATAGCCGAGAAGTGGGAAAAGCATAAGTTCAACGTCAAGCTCGTCAACCCGTCCAACAAACGGAAGTACGATATCATTGTGGTAGGCACCGGCCTGGCAGGTGCTTCCGCCGCTGCCTCGCTGGCCGAACTAGGCTACAACGTGAAGGCATTTACCTTCCACGATTCGCCGCGCCGGGCTCACTCCATTGCAGCTCAGGGCGGCATCAACGCCGCCAAAAACTACCAGAACGACGGCGACTCGATTTACCGCTTGTTTTACGATACGGTAAAAGGTGGCGACTACCGCTCCCGCGAGGCCAACGTGTACCGCCTGGCTCAGGTATCGGTCAACATCATCGACCAGTGCGTGGCCCAGGGTGTACCCTTCGCCCGCGAGTACGGTGGCCTGCTGGCCAACCGCTCGTTTGGTGGTGCTCAGGTAAGCCGCACGTTCTATGCCCGCGGCCAGACTGGTCAGCAATTGCTGTTGGGCGCCTACTCGGCCCTTTCGCGCCAGGTTGCTTACGGTAAAGTAAAACTGTACACCCGCTCCGAAATGCTGGATCTGGTGACGGTGGACGGGCAGGCCCGGGGCATCATCACCCGCAACCTGCTGACGGGTGAGATTGAGCAGCACGCGGCCCACGCCGTGGTGCTGGCCACCGGCGGCTACGGCAACGTGTTCTTCCTGAGCACGAATGCTATGTACTGCAACGCTACCGCTGCTTGGCGGGCGCACAAGAAGGGGGCGTACTTCGCCAACCCCTGCTTCACCCAGATTCACCCCACCTGCATTCCCGTATCGGGCGACTACCAGTCGAAGCTGACGCTTATGTCGGAGTCGTTGCGCAACGATGGCCGCGTATGGGTGCCGGCTACCAAAGAAACGGCTGAACGCCTGCGCAAGGGCGAAATCAACGTAAATGACATTCAGGAGGCCGACCGCGACTACTTCCTGGAGCGCAAGTACCCGGCTTTCGGTAACCTGGTGCCCCGCGACGTAGCTTCGCGCAACGCCAAGCTGATGTGCGATGAGGGCAAAGGTGTAGGCTCAACCGGCCTGGCAGTGTACCTCGACTTCGCCGACGTTATCAAGCGCACTTCGGCCGAGGCTGTGAGCCAGAAATATGGCAACCTGTTCGACATGTACGCCAAAATCACTGGCGAAAACCCCTACGAGCGGCCCATGCGCATCTATCCGGCTGTTCACTACACCATGGGTGGCCTTTGGGTTGATTACAACCTCCAGACCACAGTGAAAGGGCTTTATGCCACCGGCGAGTGCAATTTCTCCGACCACGGCGCTAACCGTCTCGGCGCTTCGGCCCTCATGCAGGGTCTGGCCGACGGCTACTTCGTGATTCCCTACACCATCGGCGACTACCTGGCTTCTACTCCGCCCAAGCCCGTCACGACCGAAGACCCGGCCTTCGCCGAGGCGACGGCCGCCGTGCAGTCGCGCATGCAGCAGTTGATGAGCATCAACGGCACCCGCACCCCCGACGATTTCCACAAGAAACTCGGCAACCTGATGTGGGAGTACTGTGGTATGTCGCGCAATGCCGAGGGTCTGCGCTTTGCCAAGCAGGAAATCCAGAAGCTACGTCAGGAATTCTGGAGCGACCTGAAGCTGGCCGGCACTGAAATGGAGATGAACCAAGCCTTAGAGAAGGCCGGCCGCGTGGCCGATTTCCTGGAGCTGGGCGAGTTGATGGTAGACGACGCCCTCGACCGTAACGAAAGCTGCGGTGGTCACTTCCGCGAGGAATATCAGACGCCCGAGGGCGAGGCCCTGCGCAACGACGACGAGTATGCCTACGTGGCCGCCTGGGAATACCAGGGCGACAACCAGCCCGAAAAGCTGAACAAGGAGGAGCTGACGTTCGAAAACGTGAAACTCACCCAGCGCAGCTATAAATAATTTTTTTAGCTGTTAGCCGTTAGCTGTTAGCTGTTAGCTCCGTGCCAATAGCGTTTCCAGCCCGACAAGCTAACAGCTCTCAGCTAACAGCTAATAGCCAAAAATATGGCCGGAAGTAACCCCAACGCCAAACCAATGAACCTCACCCTGAAGGTGTGGCGGCAGAAAAACCGCATCAGCGAGGGTGGCATTGTCGATTATAAGGTAAAGGACATCTCGCCCGATATGTCCTTTCTGGAAATGCTCGACGTGCTCAACGAAGATCTGCTTCGCCAGGGCCAAGAGCCAGTCGCTTTCGACCACGACTGCCGTGAAGGCATCTGTGGCTCGTGCAACCTGTTCATTAATGGCCGGGCCCATGGCCCCGAGCAGGGCACCACTACCTGCCAGTTGCACATGCGCAAGTTCTCCGATGGCGATACTATCACCATTGAGCCGTGGCGCGCTGAGGCCTTCCCCATCAATAAAGACCTGAGCGTAGACCGTTCGGCTTTTGACCGCATTATTCAGGCGGGCGGCTACGTTAGCATCAACACTGGCGGTACGCCTGATGCCAACGAGATTCCGATTCCTAAGGATATTGCTGACCGCGCTTTTGAGGCCGCAACCTGCATTGGTTGCGGTGCCTGCGTAGCAGCCTGCAAAAACGCTTCGGCCATGCTATTCGTATCGGCCAAGGTAAGCCAGCTCGCACTGCTGCCCCAGGGCCATGTGGAGCGCAAAACCCGCGTCGAGAATATGGTGGCCCAGATGGATAAGGAAGGCTTTGGGGCCTGCACTAACATTGGCTCCTGCGCTGCCGAGTGTCCGGTGGGCATCTCGCTTGAAAACATTGCCATCCTCAACCAGGAATTCCTGTCGGCCAAGGCAACGTCCAATAACTTGGCGTAAGCTTCGGCGGTTATCCTGTAAGGATTCCCTGAAAAGGCGAAACGGGCTTCCGTTTCGCCTTTTTTTTCGCCACACGGCGGCTATTACTCTTGCTGGACACCTTTTTACCAAACTAAATGCTCACTATTGTTGCTGGCACCAATCGCCCCGATTCCCGCGCCCGTCGCGTAGCCGATTTATACGCCCGCTTGCTGGCCGAGCACGGCGCCGAGGCCCAGATTCTGGACCTGCTGGAACTACCCGCCGATTTTACCACTTCAGCCCTTTACAACAATGCCGGCAGCCATGAAGGCTTCAACCGCTTGGCATCTCAAGTCAGTATCGCCGATAAGCTGGTATTCATTGTGCCTGAATACAACTGCTCGTTTCCGGGGGTGCTGAAGGCCTTTATCGACGGCTTGCCCTACCCTGCCGGACTTGGAAACAAGAAGGCAGCGTTGGTAGGGCTGAGTAGCGGTGGCCAGGGTGGCCTGCTGGCCCTCAACCACCTCACCGACATTCTGATGTATCTGAGCACTGCCGTGCTGCCCCAGCGCGTGCGCCTACCCTTCATCGACCGCCACCTAAGCGCCAACGGCGAGTTAACGGAGCCGCTTTACCAGCAGCTCTTACGCGAGCAGGTAGCGCACCTACTAAAATTCTAAACACCACGATGAGCCGGCGCTGGGCTGCATCTCGGCTGCTATGCTGATCAAGGGAATAGCGTGGCATAGCGACTATCACGAATTTCAGGTTTACGGACAGAGACACAAAGGCGACACACCCATTAGCGGCACAATACAGGGGCTTTCAGCCACGTTCCTACTATAGCAAATGATCTAAAGTTGGCCGCTTGCGTAAGGGCTGATTCGCTAACCACTCTCTGCCAATGAAATACTCACTGCTAATGCTGAGCCTAATACTGCTGAATGCTTGCACACTCACACCGCATCGGGGCAAGAGCGGCCAGCTTGCCCCCGAACGCGAAATGATGGATCCAGACCGCTTCCCGGCCGATTCAGCACAGTCTCTGCCACTCAACGATTCGCTGCGCTAGCGGCTTAACAATAGCTATAGATGCAATAGGCCGCCCCGATCAATTCGGGGCGGCCTATTGCATCTATAATGCTACTGATTGACCCGCTAGTCCACGTTGTCGTGCAAAAAGCGGTTGTCGCCCAGCAACTCGTTATCATCGGAGAGGTTGAAACGACTCACGTTCTGCTCTGAAGAAGGCACTACGTTTTCCAGCTTCACTTGCCGACGCAGGTAAGCCGGCGTCTCCAGTTGCTCCTTAAGCGCATCGTTGGTTAGGCCGTTGCTCAAGGCTTGCAGGCGCTGGCGGCGCTCTTCGGCCCGGGCCTCCAACGAAGGCCGGGGCAAGCTGTGCTGTATAGTGGCCACGGGCGTCTGCGGCGGATACTGATACTGCAGCTGCGGCTCTGGGGCAGGCATCGACGGGGCGGCCACCGGCCCGGCGCTATGCTGCGGGGGCGAGGTATCGAGGTTGCGAACAACCACCGGCGGCTCGACTGGCGCAGGGCTGCCGAAGCTAGGCACTACCGATGCAGGCGCTGCTGCCGCCGGCTCAGACGTTTCGGCGGCCTCCGTAGACGCCCCCATAGGCATGGCCCGGGCATCATCACGGGGCACCACAGCTGTAATGTTGTGTGCATCGCGGGCAAAGCCAGTGGCAATTACGGTTACGCGGATGCTCTGGCCCAACGAAGGGTCGATACCGTGGCCGAAAATAACCTCGGCATTCTGGCCGGCTTTCTCCTGGATATATTCCGTAATTTCGGTCAACTCGTCCATCTCCAGTTCGGCCTGGTCGCCCGACATGATGCTGAGCAGGATGCGCTGGGCACCGTGGATGTCGGTATTGTTGAGCAAAGGCGAGGCCAAGGCTTCCTCGGCAGCGCGGGCGGCGCGGTTCTCGCCCTCCGTTACGCTGCTACCCATTACAGCAGCACCCGAGTCCTTCATCACCGTTTTCACGTCTTCGAAGTCCACGTTCACATCCGAGGTCACCGTAATAATCTCGGCAATCGACTTAGCAGCCGTTGTCAATACGGTATCAGCCTTAGCGAAAGCAGCGCTCAAGGGCAGGTTGCCGTACATCTCACGAATTTTATCGTTGAGAATTACCAGTACCGTGTCGCAGTCTTCGCTCAGCTCCTTGATGCCCTGCTCAGCCTGCTGACGCTTTTTGCGGCCCTCAAACATAAACGGGGCCGTCACGATGCCGACCGTCAAAATACCAAGTTCCTTGGCCACTTTGGCAATTACAGGCGCGGCACCCGTACCGGTGCCCCCGCCCATACCGGCCGTAATGAACACCATACGGGTGCCTTGGCTCAGTAGCTCCCGGATTTGTTCGCGGCTCTCGATGGCGGCCTGCTTGCCGCGCTCGGGGTTTGCCCCCGCTCCCAGCCCCTCGGTCAGGTCGATGCCGATTTGCATGCGGTTGGGTACCGGCGACGATGCCAGAGCCTGCTTATCGGTGTTGCAGATAACGAACTCCACGTCCTTGATGCCCTGGGCATACATGTGCTTGACCGCATTGGAGCCACCGCCCCCCACCCCAATCACCTTGATGATGGACGTTGATTGCGGTTGAATGTCGAAAGTATAATTCATGTTTGAGGGTCGCTTATGAATTATGGATTTTGAATTACAGATTTTGAATTAGAAAAACCGAATGGCCGATTAGCGTACCATTTCAGTTTTTGCCATTCAAAACCCATGAATTAAAACTCATAATTAACACTAGTATTGCTTATCATCGAAGTCATTAATCAGCAAGTCTTTAGTGCGATTAATAATTCTCTGAAAAAAGTCGCCGGGCCCCGGTTTTTTAGTGGCCTTCTCGGCAGCTGGTGTAGCCGGAGCGGGCTGCGCTTGTGGCGCCGCAACGGGGCGGGTATCGGGGGTAGACACGTAGTAGTTCTGCTCGGTTTCGGGCTCCTCGTAGCCGCGCTGGGCCAAGCGGTCGTCGAGCGAGCGGTAGCCAGCCAGCACCAAGCCCACCGTGGTGGCATACATAGGCGATTTCACGGCTTCAATTTTGCTCTTGCCCAAGTGCTCGTTGGGGTAGCCGATGCGCGTATCAAGGCCCGTAATGAACTCCGTTAGCTGCACTAAGTTTTGGAGCTGCGAACCGCCACCGGTCATTACAATGCCGGCCGCCAACTTGTCCTGGAAGCCTAGGCGCTGGATTTCGGCGTACACCAGCTCCACGATTTCCTCCATGCGGGCTTCGATGATGTAAGCCAGGTTTTTCAGGCTGATTTCCTTCGGGGCCCGGTCGCGCAAGCCGGGGATGCTCACGATTTCGTACTCTGAGGCTTCCTCAGCAATAGCCTTGCCGAACTTTACTTTCAGCTGCTCGGCTTGGTTCTGCATCACCTGGCAGCCTTGTTTGATGTCGGTGGTGATGATATTGCCACCGAAGGGCAGTACTGCCGCGTGGCGGATGATGCCGTCCTTGAAGATGGCCAAATCAGTCGTTCCTCCGCCAATGTCAACCAAGGCCACGCCCGCTTCCTTCTCCTCGTCGCTCAGCACCGACATGCTCGATGCCAGCGGCTCAAGAATCAGGTTATCAATCTCCAGCCCGGCTTTTGTAACGCATTTGTATACGTTGTTGATGGCCGTGCTCTGCGCCGTAATGATGTGGAAATTGCCCTCCAGCCGCACACCCGACATGCCTACCGGGTCCAGGATGCCCTCCTCGTAATCCACCTTATAATCCTGGGGCATTACGTGGATAATCTGCGAACCGGGCGGCGTCACGAGGCGATACATGTCGCTGGTGAGGCGCTCCACATCGGCCTGGGTTATTTCGGTTTCGGCCGAGGTGCGAGTGATACTGCCATTGTGCTGCAGGCTCTTGATGTGCTGGCCCGCAATGCCCACATTCACCACGCCAATGTTGATGCCTGACTGCTCCTCTGCCTGCCGGATAGCCTTCTTAATAGCGTCCACCGTTTTGTCGATGTTCGATACAATACCCCGCACTACGCCCTCCGATACGGCCTTGCCCAAGCCGAGAATTTCGAGCTTGCCAAATTCATTTTTGCGGCCCACCAAGGCACATATTTTGGTGGTACCGATGTCGAGGCCGACTACAATTTTATCGTGTTGCATGAGAGGGAAGGGCGAGAGGTTGGCAGGTGCAGGCAGTAAAAAGTCGTTTAATCCGCTTTAAGGTAGCGTTTTAGACGGATAATTTTATTCACAGATGATCTGGTCTTTGAATTCGACGTTGACGCGGTGGTACGTGTCCCAGCCAAGTACCGGCGGAATTTGCCGGTAAAATACCATTAGTTTCGCGAATTTTTCCGAAATATTATCCGGAAAACCAAATTCTACTCGTTGGTCACCCACTTGCTGGGTGAAAGAAATTTTTCCGTTAGGCGCCACAAAGATTTCCGCGACTTGGGCCCGCCAGAAAGGTTTTTCGTCGATGTAACGCAGAAACTCCAGGTAACGTGTGCCGCTGCTGTCCTGAAAGAAGGCGGCGGCCAGCGGCACGCCACCGGGCCGCGAGATAGGTACTACCCGGGCCGTGAACAGCGAGGAAAGCGGCAGTCGGCGCCCATCAGTATCAAGGTAGCTGTCTTGGCGCGAGTCGGCGTGCACGAGGCGCGCAATGGGGCGGCTCTGGCGCACATCGGCGTGCAGGTTGCCAGCCAGGTCGCGGTACACTTGGGCCTCCTTCACGAAACTATGGGCCTTCAGGCGGGATTCGAGCGCCTTTAAGTCAATGTCGGTGGGCGCAGCGCCTTCCAGCCGGTCACGTCCCTGGCGGGTCAGCAGACCCGTCACTTCCCGCTGACCAATAAAGAAATTATTAAACTCGTTGCTGACCGACACAATCACGCCGCCCACTTTACGGTTGGCCTGCCGCACGGCCGCAAATGCCCCTAACCCCAGCAGGAGCAGCAGGCATACGGTGGCAATCAGCAGATTATGGGCGTTGCGCTTCATTTGGGGTTTTGGGGCTCGGTTTTGAGGCTCTGGAATGCTGCGCTGGCTTTGCGGCAGTACCGGCCCAACGCGTTACGACCAGCAACTCAGCCATTCTGCCAGCGAAGATTCAAAATATTCCTTAATTGAGGCACTAATTGGTCTATGTCGCCAGCGCCTACGGTGGCTAATACGTCAAAATTGGGATTGGTTTCGGCATTTTGCAAAATTTCTGCCTTGGTTTGCAGAGATTTCACCGGCGCCGTGATTTGGGACAAAATCAATTCCGCCGTAACGCCCGGCAATGGCTGCTCGCGGGCCGGGTAGATGTCGAGTAGCACTACTTCGTCGGCAAGGCTCAGGCTCTCAGCAAATCCGGGGGCAAAATCGCGCGTGCGGCTGTAGAGATGCGGCTGGAAAACCACCCGCAGCCGCCGCCCCGGATACAGGGCCCGCAACGACTGCAGGAAGGCCTCAATTTCGCGCGGATGGTGAGCATAGTCATCCACGTACACCTTGGGCTGCGCGGGCGTGCCGGCCGTTACAATAAACTCGAAGCGGCGCTTCACCCCCCGATAAGCAGCCACGGCGGCGCGCAGCTGCTCATCGGTAAGGCCGTAGAGGCGGGCCACGCAGGCAGCGGCCAACATATTCTCCACATTGTGGAAGCCCGGGACGGCCAGTTCCAGCCCTGGCACTGGCCCGGCCGGCCCGTGCATATCAAACCGGAACAAGTGCCCATCGGCGGTAATGTTGGCGGCGTACAGCTCCGGGCCTTGGCCGGGCGAGAGGCCGTAGCGCAGCACCCGTACCCCAGCCGGCGCGGCGGCGGCCACGCTGGCATCGGCCGTATGGTTGATAAGCAACGTACCGCCCGGCTGAATCTGCCCCACAAATTGCCGGAATGATTCGAGCAGCGTGTCGGCGTCGCCATAAATATCGAGGTGGTCGGCATCGGTACTCGTTACAATAGCCACCGTCGGAAACAGCGTCAGGAAGCTCCGGTCGTACTCATCGGCTTCCACTACAACGGGAATATTTCGAGTTACCAGTTGCCCGTTGTCAGTGGTCAGGTCGTTTTCGTTGCTCGTTTTTTGTTGTTCGTTATTCGCTTCTGGCGCTTGACTATTGGTATCATTATCAACTCCTTCCGGAGAATTTCTAATTTTTGATTTTTCGTTTTTAATTGATTCCGGCACCAGTAGGTTCGAGCCCAAATTCACGCTGATACCACCCAGGAATGCCGCGCAAGGCACGCCGGCGTGGTGAAGCAAGTGGGCCACCATACTGCTGGTGGTGGTTTTACCGTGGGTGCCGGCCACCGCAATGGTGGGCCGGCCTTCGGTGAGCACGCCCAGCACCTGGCTACGCTTGCGAATGTCGTAGCCCTGCTCCCGCAGCCAGGCCCACTCACGATGGTCCTTCGGAATAGCGGGTGTAAGCACTACCAGCGTATCGGCGGGGTTTTCGCGTACGGTCAGCGGAATACTCTCCACCGCGTCATCGTAGTGAATACTGATGCCCTCAGCCGTCAGGGCAGCCGTCAGGGGCGTGCGGGTTTTGTCGTAGCCGCTCACCACGTGCCCGTTGGCTTGGAACCAGCGTGCCAGCGCCGACATGCCGATGCCGCCGATTCCCAGGAAAAAGACGTTGGATTTCATTGGGAAATGGAAAACTGAGTTGAGTAATAGAAGTCGTATATCACCCGCAACCTGCGAAGGGCGGCAGTCGGGTGTGTGCCATTCTTCACCCCGTCGGAATCAGTTTCAGCAGCTCGTCCACAATCGTGGCCGTGGCCTGGGGACGGGCCAACTGCCGGATGTTGGCGCTTAGCTGCTGCTGCTGCACTGGGTTCTGGAGCAGCGCCAAGGCCTCGTCGTAGAGCGTGGCGGCGGCATCGGTGTCGCGCACAAGCAAGGCCGCATCCTGGGTGGTGAGGGCCAGCGCATTTTTGGTCTGATGATCTTCGGCCACGTTGGGCGAGGGCACCAGGATGCTCGGCTTGCCCGTCAGGCACAGCTCCGACACCGACAGCGCCCCGGCCCGGCTCACGACGACGTCGGCAGCGGCGTAGGCCAGGTCCATGCGGCGGATGAACTCCAGGGCCTGCAGGCCGTCGGCTTGGTAGGGCGCAGCCTGCTGCTGGGCCTCAGGGAAGTAAAGCTTACCGGTTTGCCAGAGCAGCTGCATGCCGGCCGCTTGCAGGCGAGGCAGGGCGGCGGCAGTGGTCTGGTTGAGCGTGCGGGCGCCCAAACTGCCCCCGATAACGAGCAGCACCGGCCGGGTGTTATCGAGCCCGAAAAAGGCGCGGGCGGCGGCGCGTTGGCCGGCGGCAATTTCGGCGCGCACCGGGTTGCCGGTTAGCGTCAGCCGGTCGTTGGGAAAGAACTTATCCATGCCCTCGTAGGCCACGCAGATGCGCTGCACCCGCTTGGCCAGCAGCTTGTTTACGAGGCCGGCATAGGAATTCTGCTCCTGAATAAGGGCCGGAATACCCCGCGAAGTGGCCGCCAGCAGTACCGGAGCCGAGGCGTAGCCGCCCACGCCTACTACCGCATCGGGGCGGAAATCTTCGATGATTTTGCCCGCCTTACGCACCGCCCGCATCACTTTGATGGGAAAAAGCAGGTTTTTGGGCGTCAGGCTGCGTTGCAGGCCGGCAATATCGAGGCCGATGATTTCGTAGCCGGCCTCGGGTACCCGCGTCATCTCCATGCGCCCATTGGCTCCCACAAACAGTATGTTGGCATCGGGAAACCGGCGGCGGACTTCGTTGGCAATGGCTACGGCCGGAAAAATGTGCCCCCCGGTTCCGCCGCCGCTGATGATGAGTTTCATGGTTTCGAGCTTCGTATTTTATGCTTGGTGCTTGGGTTATTGGACGCCGCCAAAAGACTAGAACGGCCCCATTACCAGGCACGAACAGCTAAGCACTGTCGTCAACCGCTAATAGCTCACCGACACCTTGGGAATGCGGGCGGTATCGGCGGGCTGGTCGCTCATGGGGCGGATTTCCCGCTCGCCCCGGCTTACGGCCAGGATAATACCGATGCTGATTCCGGTGAAGATAAGCGAAGTGCCGCCCATGCTCAGCAACGGCAGCGGCAGGCCAGTAATCGGGCCCAGGCCCACGGCTACGCCCATATTCACCATGGCCTGCAAAACCAAGCTAAACGTAAGCCCCGCCGATAGCAGCCCCCCGAACGCGCCATAACTGTTCATCACCGTTTTCAGCCCTCGATAGAGAAAGGCTAAGTAAAGAAACAGCACCACTACCCCCCCCAACAGGCCATATTCTTCGATGATAATGGCGTAGATGAAGTCGGAATAGGGGTGGGGCATGATGTTGCGCTCGGTGCTTTTGCCGGGCCCTTTGCCAAACAGTCCGCCGGTGGCCTCGGCAATGTAGGCGTGTTCGAGCTGAAACGGCACCGGCTTGCTCTTGTCGGTGAAGCTCTCGATGCGCGACTGCACCGTTTTCCAGCGCTGCCCGGCAGCCAGACCCACGCCACCCACTACCACGCCGATGGCCACCATCACGGCCATCTGCTTGAGTGGCACCCGCCCAACAAACATCAGCAACAGGCAGGTAGCAAACAGCAGCAGCGCCGTAGAGGCATTGGAAAGTATAATGAGGCCGCAGATGACGCCCACCCAAATCATCACCGGCAGCAGCGTCGTTTTAAAGTCGCCCACGTTTTGCTGGCGGCGGCTGAGCATGGACGCCAAATGCGTAATGAGGGCCAGCTTGGCCAGGTCGGAGGGCTGGAAAGTTTGGTTGATGACCGGAATAGTGAGCCAGCGCGAGGCCTCGTTGAGCGTCGAGCCCATCACGAAGGTGAAGATGAGTAGTGGCACCGACGCCAGCAGCGCATACAACGAGAGGCGCGAGTAGTGCCGGTAGTCGATGCGGTGCGCCAGCCACATAAACAGCAGGCCCACCACAATCAGGCTGGTGTGCTTGAACAGGAAGTACTCGGTGTTGCCGCCCCGGCTTTTGTACGCCAGCGTGCCCGTTGCCGAGTACACGACGGCAATGGAAATCAGCGAAAACAGCAGCACGATGCCCCACAGAATAGGGTCGCCCTTCAGGTTTTTACGAAGCCAGTTGTTTACCACTGTTTTTACGGTTAAATGTTCTTTCGGCGGTTGCCGCAGAGGTCCGCAGAAGAGGCGCAGAGGCTCGCAGAACGTTCTGCGGACCTCTGCGGAAACCTCTGCGTGCATCTGCGGCAACCGCTATTCGCTTAGGTCAGCCACCGCCGCCGCGAATTGCCGGCCACGGTCCTCGTAGTTCTGGAACAGGTCGAAGGAGGCGCAGGCGGGCGAGAGCAGCACCACGTCGCCGGGGGCGGCGAGGGCGGCGGCCCGCTGCACAGCGGCAACCATGCTTTGAGTTTCTTCGAGGTGCGGCACTACGCTGCCGAAGCTGGCGCGGAGCTTATCGTTGTCGAGCCCCAGGCAAATTAGCGCTTTTACCCGGTTTTCGGCCAGCGGCTGCAGGCTGCTGTAGTCGTTGCCCTTGTCGGTGCCGCCCGCAATCCACACAATCGGGGCCCTGATGCCGTCGAGGGCGTACCAGGCGGCCTCCACGTTGGTGGCCTTGCTGTCGTTGATGAAGCGCACGCCGTTGTACTCGCCCACCCGCTGCAGCCGGTGGTCGGCGTTGTGGAACGAGGCCAGGGCGGCCTCAATCTGCGCGGCCTCCAGGCCAGCCAGCCGGGCGCACAGAATGGCGGCCAGCGTGTTCTGGCGGTTGTGCTGGCCGATAAGGGGCGAAGTGGCGGTGCTGATTTCCTCGGCTTTGCTGTAGAAGCCGGGCAGCAGATCTATGCGCGCAACTTCCTCCTGCAGGTAGTAGCCCGCCAGGTGGAAATCGGGGCGGTGGTGCAGGCTGAAGGGCAGCTGGCGCACCGGCCGCAGCGCACCGGGGAAGTAGCGCTGGATGGTTTCGTCGTCGGCGTTGTAGAGGAAGAAGTTGCTGCTGTCCTGGCGCTGGGTAATGCGCAGCTTGGACTGGGCGTACTTCTCCAGCGAGTAGTCGTAACGGTCGAGGTGGTCGGGGGTGATGTTGAGCAGCACGGCCACCCAGGGCTGGAAGTCATAGGTGTCGTCGAGCTGAAAAGAGCTCAACTCCAATACATAGTAGTCGTGGGCATCGGCAATCACCTGTTCGGCCAGCGAGTAGCCCACGTTGCCGGCCAGCCCCACGTTCAGGCCGCTTTCCTTCAGCAGGTGGTAGGTGAGCAGCGTGGTGGTGGTTTTGCCGTTGGTGCCCGTAATGGCAATGCACCGGGCGCGGGTATAACGCCCGGCCAGCTCGATTTCGGAAATAATAGGCGTGCCCTGCTTGCGCAACGCCTGAATGACGGCGGCTTTTTCCGGGATGCCGGGGCTTTTCACCACCTCGTCGGCCGTCAGGATTTCTTCCAGCGTGTGCCCGCCTTCCTCGAACCGGATATTGGCGTTGCGCAGCTTCTGCTGGTACTTGGGCTGAATCGGGCTTTGGTCGGATACGAACACGGTGTGGCCTTTGGCCTGGGCCAGCAGCGCCGCCCCTACCCCACTCTCGCCGGCTCCTAGAATTACGTAATGCATTATTTAGTAATGAGTAGTTGGTATTGAGTAATGAGAAAACCGGTTAGTTAAGAATTGGCAAAGAAGCTGTGTAGAAAGTCAAAAAGTCTGTCATCCTGAGCGCAGCAAAGGACCTTACCATGGCGGCATAATGGCGGCTCAGTCGCGATAAGGTGCTTCGCTGCGCTCAGGATGACACACTCGTAAAAAAGACGACTTGCTAAACAGCTTCAAAGTCTCATTACTCAATACCAACTACTCACTACTCTTTCTAGCGCAGTTTCAACGTCACCAAAGTCAATACGGCCAGCATGATGCTCACAATCCAGAAGCGCGACACGATTTTGGACTCATGATAGCCTAGTTTCTGGTAGTGGTGGTGCAGCGGCGACATCCGCAGCAGCCGCCGGCCTTCGCCGTACTTGCGCCGGGTGTATTTGAAGTAGCTCACCTGCGCCATCACCGAGAGACTTTCAATCAGAAACACCCCACACAGCACCGGAATAAGCAGCTCCTTGCGCACGATAAGGGCCAGCACGGCAATGATTCCGCCGATGGCCAGCGAGCCGGTATCGCCCATGAATACCTGGGCCGGATAGCTGTTGTACCACAGAAAGCCCACGCAGGCTCCTACGAAAGCGGCACAGAAGATAACCAACTCGCCCGAGTTAGGGATGAACATGATGTCGAGGTAATCGGCCAGCAGCGCGTTGCCGCTCACGAAGGCAAAAACGGCCAGCGTAGTGCCGATAATGGCTGAAGTACCCGCCGCCAGCCCGTCGAGGCCATCGGTGAGGTTGGCTCCGTTGCTGACGGCCGTGATGATGAGGATGACGATGGGAATGTAGAAGAAGGCGTAGTACTCGTTGAAAAAGTCGCCGGCCGTGGCGAACAGGTCGCCGTAGTTGAGCTCGTTGTTCTTAATGAACGGCACGGTGGTAATCATCAGCTTCACGTCCTGATACACCCCGCTGGCATCTACGGCCGAAAACGTGCCGTTGGGCAGCACGTACTGGCGCACGGTTACGTCGTTGCTGAAGAACAGCACCCAGCCCACCGTGAGGCCCAGGCCCACCTGGCCCAGAATCTTGAACCGGCCGGCCAGCCCGTCCTTGTTTTTCTTTACTACCTTGATGTAATCGTCGACAAAGCCAATCAAGCCCAGCCAAACCGTGCTCAGCAGCATCAGAATAATGTAGATGTTGTCGAGCTTGGCAAACAGCAGCACCGGTACCAGAATGGCCAGCAGAATAATCAGGCCGCCCATGGTGGGGGTACCCTTCTTCTCAGCCTGCCCCTGCAAGCCCAGGTCGCGGATAGTTTCGCCGATCTGCTGGCGCTGCAACAGCCGGATCAGCGGGGCCCCAAAATACTGCGCAATTATCAGCGACGACACAATGGCCAGCGCCGCCCGAAACGAGCTGTACTGCATCACGCCGGTGCCCGGAATGTGGTGTACTTTATAGAGGTAATTAAACAGGTAGTACAGCATGGGCGCGGTGTTCGGCAGGCAGGTTGAAGCGCAAAGGTAAATTTTAGCGGGGAGGGATTAGCGGTTAAGGGTGAGTTTTTGGGGATGCATTAATGAAAACGCCTGTCATCCTGAGCGCAGCGAAGGACCTTATCACATCGTAACGACCAGTTGTAACGTGATAAGGTCCTTCGCTGCGCTCAGGATGACAGCCTTTCACTGCCCAAAGCCCTACTTCCCCAGCAGCTCGAACATCTCCTTCAGCACCTGCTTGTCATCGAAGTCGTTTTTGACGCCTTTGATTTCCTGGTAAGTTTCGTGGCCTTTGCCGGCTACCAGCACAATGTCGCCGGGCTGGGCCAGGGCTACGGCGGTTTTGATGGCTTCGCGCCGGTCGGCAATGGTGAGGACGTTGCCCAGCGCGGTTACCGGCACGCCGGCCTGCATCTGGGCCAGAATGTCGTTGGGGTCTTCGAAGCGGGGGTTGTCGGAGGTCAGCACGGCGCGGTCGGAGAGTACGGCCGCCAGGCGGGCCATTTCGGGGCGCTTGGCCCCGTCGCGGTTGCCGCCGCAGCCCACCACCGTAATAATCTGCTGGCTGGGCTGGCGGATGTCGGCCAGGGTCTGGAGCACGTTTTCCAGCGCGTCGGGCGTGTGGGCGTAATCTACGATGCCCGTAATATGCACTTTCTCCGATACCACCGGCTCGAAGCGGCCGGGCGCCGAGGTGAGGCCCGACAGCACCGTGAGCACTTCCGTAGCGTCTTCGCCCAGCAGCACCGCCGTGCCGTAAATGGCCAGCAGGTTGTAGGCGTTGAACACGCCAATCAGCCGAAACTGTACCTCGCGACCCGCTAGTTCGAGGTGCAGGCCATGTACGGCGTTTTCCAGCAGCCGCGCCCGAAACTCGCCGTGGCCGCGCAACGAGTACGTTTCGCGGCGGCCGGCTACGTTCTGGAGCATCACGGCCCCGCGCTTGTCGTCGGCATTGCTCAACGCAAAGGCCGACTTCGGCAGGTTGTCGAAGAACTTCTTCTTGGCCTTTAAGTAGTTATCGAAAGTGCCGTGGTAGTCGAGGTGGTCGTGGCTGAGGTTGGTGAACACGCCCCCCGCGAAGTGCAGGCCCGTAACGCGGTGCTGCACCACGGCGTGCGAGCTGACTTCCATAAACACGTGGGTGCAACCGGCCCGCAGCATTTCGGCCAGCAGCGCATTGAGGCGAATGGCGTCGGGCGTCGTATGGGTACTGGGTATCACCTGCTCATCAATCTGGTTCTGCACCGTGCTCAGCAGCCCGCAATGGTAGCCCAGCTCCCGAAAAAGCTTGTGCAGCATGGTGGCGCAGGTAGTTTTGCCGTTGGTGCCCGTAATACCCACCAGCTGCAGCTGCCTGGATGGATGCCCGTAGAACCCGGCTGCCATCAGGGCCATTGCCGCCGCCGAATCGGCCACTTGCACGTAGCTGGTGGCCGGGTTCAGCTCGGCCGGCAACTCCTCGCACACCACCACAGCCGCATCCTGCTCCACCGCTTTGGCAATGAACTGGTGGCCGTCGGCAGCCGTGCCGCGCAATGCGAAAAATACGGCTCCCGGCCCTGCCTGGCGCGAATCCAGCGTGAGGGAACGAATAGAAACTTCCGTCGGACCGTGCTGGTCGAGCACGGCTACAGCGGTCAGGAGTTGGGCAAGCGTGGTCGTCTGATTCAAAATTCGTCTGGTAAATCGTTCATCGGGCCCTAGCCCAAACGTCCCCGGGTTGAAACCCTGGGCTGTGGAGCGCGCTAACCGGAGGTCGCTAACTAGCCCAGGGCTTCAGCCCCGGGGCATTCACGGAAATAGTTACGGCGTAGCGGCCACTTGTACCGCCAACGGCCGCGACTGCATACCAATCGGCTCCAACGTCAGCAGCACCGTGGTACCGCGCTGGGCGGGGGTACCGGCGGCTACCGACTGACTGGTTACCCGGCCCGAGCCGCTGGTGCGCACCCGCAGGCCGCGGTTTTCGAGCAGAAACAGCGCATCGCGCAACGTCAGGCCTTCCACGTTGGGTACGCGGCCGGGGCGCAGCGGCATGGGCCGTAACTGCACATCAGCGGCCTGCGAGTCGGCGCGGGAGGTGCGCACCCAATCGTCGGTGGCGCCGCCGCCCTCGTGGCGCACGCCCAGCTGGCCGAACATCATCGTCAACTCGTCCTGCAGGCCAGCCCTTACCAGGGGCACCGGCGAGCGGCGCACCGGGGCGCGGGCCAGCAACGGCCGTTCCGAGGCCGCGTCGCGGGCCATGGCTTTGTCAGCCAGCTCGCGGAATACCGGCGCGGCCACGTCGCCGCCATAAATGCGGCCGTTTTTGGGCGAGTCAACCACCACAATGCAGCTGTACTTGGGCTTGTCGGCCGGGAAATAGCCGCAGAAACTAGTGGAGTAAGTGCGGGTGTAGGCGCCGTTCTTGAACTTCCAGGCCGTGCCGGTTTTGCCCGCAATCAGGTAGTCGCTGGTGCGGATGCCGCGGGCCGTGCCGTGCTCCACCACGCCCTCCATCATCGTGCGCACTTTCTGCAAGGTCTCCTCGGAGCAGATTTTAGAGATGAGCACCACCGGCTCGAACCGCTCAATTATCTTGTCGGCCTGCTTGATTTCGCTCACAATCATGGGCTGCATCTTCACCCCATTGTTAGCCACGGCGTTGTAAAAGGCCAGCGTCTGGAGCGGGGCCAGCTTCAGCTCGTAGCCGATACTCATCGTGCTCAGGGAAGTGCGGCTCCAGCTCCGGTCCGTGGGGTCCTTGATGTAGGGCCGCGCCTCGCCGGCCATCTGGAAGCCCAGCGGCTTATCGAGCCCGAAACGCTTGAGGTAGTTGGTGTACTCGTCGGGGTTCTTGCTGAACGTGCGCTCGGTGAGCAGTGCCACCCCAATATTCGACGATTTCTCGAACACCTGTTGGATGGAAATCCGGCCGTAAGGGTGCGAATCGGTTTTTACGGCCCCACCGATGCGCATGGCGCCCGAGCGGCCGGTGTTTATGGTATCGGTAAGCTGCAGATCGGGGTTTTCCTCGAAGGCAGCCATCATCGACGCTAGCTTGAAGGTCGAGCCCGGCTCGGTACGGCCCTGGTCGGCAATGGCGTAGTTGTAGTTTTCGCGGTACACGCCGTCGGCCACCTTGCCCAGGTTGGCCACGGCCTTGATGTGGCCGGTGGCTACCTCCATCAGAATCACGGTGCCGTATTGGGCGTTATTCTGCACCAGCGACTTGTACAGGGCATTTTCGGCCATGTCCTGGAGGTTGATATCGAGCGTGGTTTTCACGTCGTAGCCCGGCTGGGCCTTCACCTCGGTGCCATCGTAGATGGGCTTGTTGCCGCCGGGCAGCCGCTCAAACAGGGCCTCGCCGTCGCGGCCGGCCAGGTGGCGGTTGAAGGTAAACTCCAGGCCCGCCCCGTTCTTGTCCTCGTTCAGAAAGCCAATTGTGCGCTGGGCCAGCCCCCCAAAGGGCCGGAACCGCTTGTCAATCTTCTCAAAAATGACCCCGCCCCGGTTCTTGCCCTCCCGGAAAATCGGCCACGAAGCCAGCTCCTTCTTCTCCTGAAAGTTGATTTGCCGCGAGTTGAGCCGGATATAGCGCACCCCCCGCTTGGGGTCGTGGGCGTTCTTGAGCTTGCGAAAATACTCCTGCTTGCTCCGGTCGCCAAAGAAGCCGGCCAGCAGCCCGGCCAGCGAATCGACCTTCTGATTAAACAGGGCCTCATTCACCACGCTCGGGTCCCAGGCCACCCGGTAGAAGGGCAGCGAGGTCGCCATAATACTCTCATTGTCAGAGTAAATGTTGCCCCGGGTAGCGAAAACGGGTTGGTAGATGACCCGCCGCTCCTGCTCCAGGGCGCTCCATTTGGCGCCTTCAGTGAACTGGATGTGGCTGATGCGCCACACAATAGCCGCCGAAAACAGGCAAACCCCCAAAAAGGCCAGCCGCACGCGGGTAACGATACTCTTCTTAACGTTTCCTTTCATCGACGGCGGGTTGTAGCTCGGTTGGATGAAGCGGCGGCCGGGGCCGGCTCGCCGTTGAGGTCGGTGCCGATGGGAACAGGCGGAGCGCCCACTTCCACCGAATCGCCGCCCAGGGCCGGGCCCACGGCCCGGCGCAACGAGTCGGCGCGGGCGCGGGCCGTCATGGCCGTTACCGAGTCGGCCGTGAGCACGGGCATCATGTCCAGCTTGGCCTCGTCGAGACCACCGGCGGGCACGGCAATGTGGAAGGGGGGCGAGGAGCTTTCCACCAGCCCGTAGGCGGCCACCCGGCGGGCCACCTCACTCTGTTTGCTGGCCTCCATATAGTCAGATTTAAGCGTGGTGTAATCGGCCCGCAGGTCCTCAGTTTCCAGCTTAATCTTCTGAATGCTCCGGTTCATGCGCGTGGCGTAGTGCGTATTGCCGATGTAAAGCAGCACCAGGAACATGATAAACAGCAGGTGCGGCAGCAACCGTACCGGCAGCCCTTCCCGAAACAGCCCGTCCATGCGCGTGGCGCGGTCCAGCAGCGTAAACACGCTCCAGGAGCTTCGCTTGGCAGCTACCGACCGGGCCGCCCGCACGGGCCGGGGCGCAGGCTCGGGGGCAGCTTCCGGCTCCGGGCCAGCCGCCACCGACGGGCGCTCCGGCTCCGGGGCGCGGGCCACGTTGGCACGGGGCGGGGTGCTGGCAGGGCGAACGGTATTGGCGGACATCTGTTTACTTTTTAATTGCGATGCGCAGCTTCGCCGAACGCGCGCGGCTGTTGAGGGCAATTTCTTCGGGCGTAGCCTCCAGGGGCTTGCGGGTAACGACCTCGAAGGGCAAATCGGTGCGGCCAAACAAGTCCTTATCGGCTTCACCAAAGAATTTCCCCTTGGCCAGGAAGTTCTTTACCAGCCGGTCTTCGAGCGAGTGGTAGCTCATCACCACCAGCCGGCCACCGGGGCGCAACACCCGGGCGGTTTGCTCCAGCATCTCGCGCAGGGCGGCCATTTCGTCGTTGGCCTCGATGCGCAGGGCCTGGAAAACCTGGGCCAGGTACTTGTTTTCCTTGCCCCGCGGCGTGCAGGGCGCAATGGCTTTCTTGAGGGCCGCAATGGTGGTAATGGACTGTCCGCGGCGCGCCGAGGCCACCGTGGCGGCCAGCGTACGGGCGTTGGTTACCTCGCCGTACATGCCGAAAATGCGGTGTAGCTCGGCCTCGGAGTATTCGTTGATGAGGTCGGCAGCCGAGGCGTCGGGGCCGTCGGGGTCCATGCGCATATCCAGCGGCCCGTCGAAGCGGGTGCTGAAGCCGCGCTCCGGCGTATCAAACTGGTGCGACGAGACGCCTAAATCGGCCAGCAGACCATCGACGGGCAGAGCTCCGCGCTGGCCAAGCTCCTGAAACAGGTGGCGGAAGTTGGCGCGGATGAACGTAAACTCGGGCCGGGCCAGCTGGGCGGCCTCGGCCTCGGCATCGGCATCCTGGTCGAAGCTGTAGAGGTGGCCGGGGCTTTGCAGCCGCTCCAGCATGCGGGCCGAGTGGCCGCCGCCGCCAAACGTAACATCTACGTAGCGGCCCGCGGGCTGCAGGTCGAGGGCATCGAGGCACTCGCGCAGCATCACCGGGCGGTGGTAGGCAGTATCGTTGTTGTAATCGGGCACGGCGGGGCGGGGCTAAAACTCGGGGGCCGGGCAGGCTGTCGGGCTTCCCCTGCGTCAGGCTCCGGAAAACGGCACGCTAACGCCTGCCGGTATTGCTTATTGAATTCGTTGGAAGTCAAAAGTACACATCTGGCGGGCAAAGCCAACCCGACTTTCCTGTTTTCTGCCGCCCAGCCACCCGGAGCATTCCCGCCGAGGAGTCTGGAGAAAAAAGGCGGCTCAGCCCCGATGCGCTGCCTGTTTATGCGGGCGCTTCGGCCCGCAGCCCTGAAGCCTGAACAACCCGGCCTCCATCCCGAACGAGCTCCCGGCGCTGCATGCTGTATCTTTGCTGGTGCTTATGAAACGTCCGCTTCTCCATCGGCTCTTCAGTGTCTGGCTGGCCCTGCTGGTGCTCACCTCCTCGGTGGGCCTGGCGGTGCAGCAGCACCTGTGCCTGCAAAGCGGACAGCGCAGCACCGACGTTATCTTCCGGCCCGCCCGGCATGGCTGCCCGCCAGTGCAGACGGCCGATAGTCCCCACCAGGCCGAAGTGGTTCCTCTGGTTAAGTCGTGCTGTGAGTTCGGTGCTCATTTTCATAAGCTCGATGCCGCTTCGGCGCAGTTGAACTGGGCGAAGACGTCGGTACCGGCCCTGCTGCCGGCCTGGCCCACGGCCCCGTTCCCGGCCTTTAAAGCTGCTGCCCTGCACCGGGCCGCAGCGCACTGGTACGCGGCCGACTCGTCGCCGCCGCCGCTGGGCGGGCGGGCGTTGCTCGTGCGGGTGGGCATACTGGTCGTTTAGCGTTTTTCCGGAGGCTGCCGTTTGGGCAGCCCGCTTTGCCGGGCCCGGTTGGGTCGGCGCTTATTTCGGAAAACGCTAAATACCTGCTTTTTATGAATTCCTCTATCCGGCATAGCCGGGCGTTGGCAGTGGCCGGCCTCGTGCTGGCAGCCAGTGCCGCCCGGGCCCAGACGCCCGACCCTTCCGTGGCTCCCGTGCGCGGGCAGGTGCTCGATGCCACCACCAGCACCCCCGTGCCCGGCGCCGTCGTCCGCTGGCTGAGCAACCCCGCCGGGGCCACCACTACCGACGAGCAGGGCGCCTTCTCGCTGGTGCGCCCCGCCGGCACCGACAACCGGCTCATCATCAATTTTCTGGGTTACCTGGCCGACACCGTGCGGGCCGATAGCCGCTACCTTCGCGTGCCGCTCCGCCGCTCCGCCGAACTTGGCGAAGTGCAGGTGCAGGCCCGGGCCCTGGCCTACTCGGGCCTCACGCCCACCAACACCCAGGTTATCACCAGCCGCGACCTCACCAAATCGGCCTGCTGCAACCTGGCCGAGAGTTTCGAAACCAACGCCTCGGTAGAAGTATCGACCTCCGACGCCGTGTCGGGGGCCAAGCAGATTCAGCTGTTGGGGCTCGATGGGGCTTACACGCTGCTGACGCTGGAAAATCTGCCGGCCCTGCGCGGGCTGGCCACGCCTTACCGCCTGGGCTACCTGGCCGGCCCCTGGATTGAGGGCATCGACATTATTAAGGGCATGGGCTCGGTAGTGAACGGCTACGAGAGCATTGCCGGCCAGGTGAACATCCACCTGAAAGACCCCGCCAAAACCGACCGCCTGCACTTCAACGCCTACGTCAACGACATGGGCAAATTCGACCTCAACCTGAACCTGGCCACCCGGCTCACGCCCAAGCTGAGCACGGCCCTGTTGCTGCACACCGACCACCTGGGCGGCCGCATCGACCGCAACGACGACGGCTTTTTGGACCTGCCCCGGGCCACCCAGTTCAACGCGTTCAATAAGTGGAAGTACAACTCGGGCAATGGCTTCGTGACCGAAGTCGGGCTGGGCGCGCTGCGTGAAACCCGCCAGGGCGGGCAAGTGGGCTTCCGCGAAGAGGCGCCCGGCCCCTATTACGGCATCACGCAGGAAACCAACCGCTACACCGGCTACGCCAAAGCCAGCTACGCCTGGGCCGGCCGGCCCTACCAGAGCCTGGGGCTGCTGTTGAGCGGTACCGACCACGACTTCACCTCCCGCTACGGCCGCCGCGACTACGACGGCCGCCAGCGCACGGGGCTGGCCACGCTGCTGTTTCAGAGCATCATCGGGACCACGGCCCACACCTACCGCACCGGCCTGAGCTTTCTGCACGACGACTACCGCGAAACCTACAACCCCAGCACTACCAGCGCGGCACTGCTGGCCCGCAACCGCCGCGAGCAGGTGCCGGGCGCGTTCGGCGAGTACACCTACCAGAACGCCAGCAACCTGACGGTAGTCGGGGGCCTGCGCCTCGACCGGCACAACCTCTACGGCTGGCTGCTTACGCCCCGCCTGAACGTGAAGTACGACCCGGCCAAGAACACGGTGTTGCGCTTTGCGGCCGGCAAGGGCCTGCGGGTAGCCAATCCGCTGGCCGAAAACTCGGGTATGTTTGTCAGCTCGCGCGACTTTGTTATCAGCCCCGATCTGCAACCCGAAAAGGCCTGGAGCCTGGGCGGCTCGGCCACCCAGTACTTCAACGCCTTCGGCCGCCAGGGCACGCTCGTGGCCGATTACTACCACACCGAATTTCAGAACCAGGTGGTGGTCGATTCCTATACCGCCCCCGACCAGTTACTGATTGGTAATCTGGAGCCGGGCGGGCGCAGCTACTCGCGCAGTTTCCTGGCCGAAGTGCAGGTGCAGCCCCTGAAGGGCCTGGAAGCCAAGGCCGCCTACAAATACCTCGATGTACAGACCACCTACAGCGGCGAGTTACTGCCGCGGGTGCTGGTGCCCCGCCACCGCCTGTTTCTCAACCTGGCTTACGCCACGGCCTTCGATAAGTGGCGCGCCGACCTGACAGTGCAGGGCTACGGCCGGCGGCCCTTGGCTCCCGAGCCTGGCACAGCCGACTTGGGCCGGTCGCTTAGCCCCCGCTACGCTCTGCTCAACACCCAGATCACGCGGGCTTTCAAGCGCTGGGAGGTGTACGCCGGCGTCGAGAACCTAACCAATTACCGCCAGCGCAACCCCATTCAGGGAGCCGAGGCACCGTTTGGCCCGGCTTTCGATGCGGCCATGGCATGGGGCCCGGTATACGGGCGCATGAGTTACCTGGGCATGCGCTTCACGCTGCCGTAGTATATCGGCCTTTTTTCACCTGTAAACGCACTTTTTTTCCCTCACTTTCTGTTTTCTACCTATGAAATTCTTCCCTTCTTTCCTGCTCTCCTGCCTGCTGTTGATTTCGAGCGGCGCTTTTGCTCAGACCAAGAACAAGGCCAAAGGCCCCACTACCGAAACGCTGCAAATCAAGACCTCGGCTGTGTGTGACATGTGTAAGGCCCGCCTCGAAAAGGCCATGGCCTACGAAAAAGGCGTGCAGCAGGCCACGCTCGACGTGCCCAGCCAGATGCTGACCGTTACTTACCGTCCCGATAAAACCAACCCCAGTGCGCTCAGCGCAGCCATCCAGAAAACCGGCTACGACGCCAACGGTCAGTTGGCCGACGACAAGGCCTACGAGCGGCTGCCGGAGTGCTGCAAAAAAACCAACGACGTTCACTAAACTTTCCGGGCAGATTCGGCCAGCAGTTGGCTAGAATCCAACGCGAAAACTTCGGCGGCCAGCAGTAACCTACTCAAGGGTTTACTGCTGGCCGCCGGGGTTTTTGCGCTGTCCGAAATCCAGGTTGCCAAAACTACAGATGGTATAGCAATCAGAATAAATAGTATACCAACCGCCTTGAATACCAGACGAACTTGCCATATTTTTCCTTACTATTGAAATAATCTGGTTTCATCCGGCTATATTCACCTACCTCCTTAGGTTCCGTATTTCTTCCATGAAAATAACCTGCCTGCTCCTCGACGACGACCAACTGGTGCTGGAGCTGCTCCGGGCTTATGCAAGCATGACGAATGTGCTGGAAGTCAAAGCGGCCTTCACCGACCCGCTCGAAGCCCACCGTTACCTGCTGGAGCACCCGGTGCAAGTGCTTTTTTCCGACGTTACCATGCCTCACCTCAGCGGCATCGACCTAGTGAAGTCACTGCACCAACCCCCGCTGGTCGTACTCATGACGGCGCATCCGCAGTACGCCATGGAGGGGTTCAACCTCGATGTAATCGATTTCCTGCTCAAGCCTATTTCGCCCGACCGCTTTCTGAAGGCCGTGAACAAAGTTGCCAGCCTGTTGCGCGGGCAGGCCGGCCTAGCGGAGCAGCCATCGGACCCGGCCACTGGCTGGGGCTCGTTTTTTATTCGCACCGATGCCCAGTTTGTGCGCCTGCACTACCGCGAGGTGCTCTACATTGAGGCACTAAAGGACTTCACCAAAATCAATACCGCCGACGGCCGCTCGCACCTGACGCTGGTCAACCTCAAAAACCTGGAGCAACAACTGCCTACCGGCCTGTTTGTGCGCACCCACCGCTCCTACCTCGTTAATGCTGCCCGCATCGACTCGATGAGTTCGATAGAAGTGAAAGTGGCCGGCCACGCCCTGCCGCTGGGCCAGACCTACCGCGAACGGGTAACCGAGCAGATTGTAAATACCACCCTCATTAGAAGGAATTAAGCGGCAGGAATTGCTGGTCAACCCTTCGCCTGCCAAAGCCGCCACCAAGGCAAGTAGGGTTGGTCGTGGTGCTCGTAGTGGTAGCCGAAAAAGTAGCAGCTCACGAAGGCCCATACGTGGTGGCGGAACTGGCTGCGCGACTTGTGCAGGTTGTCGGCCGCGTGTTCGCCGCGGTGCGGCAGGTAGGTCCCGAAATAAAACAGCTGAAACGTACCCAACACCGCCGGCAGCATCCAGAAAGCAATAACGTTGGCCTGCGGGAAAAATAGCTTGAGCACATTGTAGGTAACGGCCATCAGCAACACCTGCCACACCGTTACGTAGTTCCAGGCAAAGCGCACGAACCAGGGCAGAAAGCCCGGATGGCGGCCGTTATGGAAATCGGGGTCGTCTTCGGTAGCCACGTGGCGGTGGTGAGCATGGTGCTTGGCCAGCATGCCCGGAAACCAGTTGAAGGCAAACAAACCCGCCGCCAACGTGCCAATGTACTTGTTGAGGCGCTTATTCGGGCTCACCACGCCATGCATGGCATCGTGGGCCGTAATGAAAAGGCCGGTGTAGAGATGGGTTTGCAGCAGCGCCAGCAGGTAAGGCCAGGGGGTGCGCCAATCGGGCTGGTAAAAAGCCAATAGAAACGTCAGTAAACCAGTCCAGCAGGCGACAATCAGCCCCGCCGCCAACACGCCCCGCCCCTGCAACGGCGCCGGCCGCACCCGTGCGCGCGGCCCGGATGCCGGGCTGGCAGAAACAACTTCGGCAACAGAGTACGTCAGTTCACTCATGGGGGTAGTCGCTCGTTTACAGCGCCAGCAGCGCGTCGCGCACCTGCTCCATCTGCCACATTGGAGTGCTGGTGGCCCCGCAGATACCCACACTCTGGCCCGGCGCAAACCAGTTATGGTCGAGGTCATCAACCTTGGAGATGAAGTGGGTGGCCGGGTTGGTATCCTTGCAGACCTGATAAAGCACCTTACCGTTGGAGCTTTTAGTACCCGAAACGAATACCACCTGATCGAACTGATTCGCAAAACGACGCAGGTCTTTATCGCGGTTGCTCACCTGCCGGCAGATGGTGTCGTTGGCGTTTACCTCATAGCCGCGCTCAACCAACTCATTTTTGATGCGGTAGAAGGAATCGGTGCTTTTAGTGGTCTGGCTGTAGAGGGTGAGGCGGGGCGGCAACTCGTGGCTCAGCAGCTCTTCTAGGCTCTCGAACACCACGGCCTGGCCGCTGGTCTGGCCCAGCAGGCCGCGCACTTCCGCGTGGCCGTGCTTGCCATAAATGAAAATGCGGTCCTGCTTGTCGTAGCTGGTTTTGATGCGGTTCTGGAGCTTAAGTACTACCGGGCACGAGGCATCAACCAGCGTCAGCTCGTTTTCCATGGCCATCTGATACGTGCTGGGCGGCTCGCCGTGGGCCCTAATCAGCACGGCCTCGCGGCGCAGATTAGCCAGTTGGTCGTAGTCGATGATGCGCAGGCCCCGGCGCTCCAGCCGTTCCACTTCCTCATCGTTGTGCACAATATCGCCCAGGCAATACAGGTATCCCTGCTCGTCGAGCAGGTCTTCGGCCATCTGAATGGCATAGATGACGCCAAAGCAAAAGCCGGAATTGGGGTCGATTCGTACGCTTAGGTGGTGCGGCATAGCTAAGCAGTAACCCGAAAGGAGTCCGGAAGGTTACGGCTAGCGGAAGATAGGGCGAATTCACTAAAAAACCCTATCCCCATCCCATGTGGGCCCTTGGCTAAAACGTGCCGAAAGCCTGCTGCTGCTCCATATCGCGAATAACGCGCTCTTCGGCCGGCGAGGCGCGCAACACTTCGCGGTTACGCCAGAATTCCGGTTCGTAGGGGCCTCTACGGGCCTGCTTGAGGTCGTTGTAGTTGACACCCGTACTCTTATAGCCTTTCGTGTTGCTCCCCTTGGTGTAGCGGTAGAAGAATAGATTGCCGCTCAACGTGGTCGTATCGGGGCGGCCCTGGTAACGTAGCACAATGCGCTGCTCGGCCCGCACCGCCCGCAGCTGGCTGAGTGAATCCTGGTAGGGCACAAAATCGGCTGTCAGGCGCATGTTCTGCGAGTCGAGGCTGGTGCCTTCGCCAAACTGCAGCGACATAAGGTCGGCAATAGGCACCAGGCTCTCCATGCGGCGCAGGGCGGCCGTCTGCATATCGAGGTAGAGGGTACCGCTCAGCGCCGACTGGCCCAGCTCGGGCCGGGGCAGGAAGTCGATAACGGCTACTTCGCCCGACTCATCACGCATTATTTCGCGCAGTTGAAATACGAACTGCTTGCTGGCGCGCGGCCCCAGCGGCACGGCTACCTTGCGCGGGCTGGGCTTAGGATCATACACCGGAATCAAGCGCATGGCCGCCGAGAAATTCATCATGTCCACGCCCGTTTCCTCGCTTACCTGCCCGTAGCGGGCCTGCGTCAGCTGCCAGCCGCTAACACCTTCCGCTGTAAAGCGAACATCATAGAAGGCATCCATAAATTCGGTGTAACGGCCATTATGGCGCTGTTTCTGGCGGTAGAAAGCCTGCCCATACATGGCTTCGCGCTGGTGCCGGGCCAGCTTGGCGCTGGCGCGCTGCACCAACTCGGTGGCTACTTGCCCGGGGTTGCGCACCCGTACTTCGGGCAGGGCTACGAGGCTACTTTTAAGGCGGACTTCCAGCGACTTGGCCGCCGTTGCTACATTGAGTATCGTTGGCTCAAAGCCCAGACTGTTGATGGTTATCTGCTGAGGCAGGCGCGGTACCCGAAGCAGAAACTCGCCGGCTTCGTTGGTGGCGGTGCCCACTTCCGAACCTACCACCCCTACGCCGGCATAGGGCACCGGCTTGTCTTTCTCGTCGAGTACGCGGCCTTTGAGCAGGACTTGCTGGGCCTGAGCAACACTCCCGCCCAGCAGACAAATCAGCAAGAACAACAGAACAGATTTCATGGGCGGCGAAATAGACAATAGAATAAAGGAAGAATTAGACAAGCAAAAAGGCTCCGCAGGCCTCCTGAAGGCACTACAGAGCCGGATAACAAAACCGCCGGATGGCGGCACTGGCGCTATAGTCGCGCCAGCTTCTGAGCATCGGCCTCCGATACGTGCCCGCGCCCGACCAAGAAGTCGCGCACCAGCCCGAACGACTCGGCATCGAGGCCTGAGTTGGGATGGTTGAGCAGCGTTTTAATCAGAAACTGCCGGTCTTCATCCACGTGCTGGCTTAGGCCCAGAAAAGCGGGTAGGTTGCTTTCCACGCTCAGGCGCAGAAACCGAACTTCAGCGTTGGCGGGGTCGTGCTGCACGGCTTGCTCGAACTGCTTGCTGGCCTGCTGCACGTAGGTGAGCTTGCTGAGCATGGAGGCATCGCGGGCGCGGATGGCCTCGGCGGCAGCTTTATAGGCCAGCACCACGGCGTCCTGCCGGGTGTAGGCACTCATCAGCTTATGAAATTTCTCGCCGGCTTCCTTGCTAGCGGCAGCCTGCTGGTACTGCTGGCGAAGCTTGGGCAGGGCGTAGGGGTTGGCTTCGGTTGACACGAGCGTGAAAAAAGTCAGGAAGAAAGTAAGGAACAGGTACTTAAGCACGGCAGAAAGAAAGGCGGGGCAGAAATCGAAGCCGCTTAACCAGCTGCTCCGGCCAAGCAGACTTCAATTATGACGCCAAATAGCGAAATTTGACGCAATTCGGCATCAGCTCAGCTATATTTTAGCCATCCGGTAACGTAGCCACGAGCCCAGCAGCAGTAGCAGCTTGGTGTTGGTAGGCACCCGCACCCGCTCCCCCTGAATGTGGGCCGCCGGCAGTTGCCGGATTTTGTGGAACAGTTTCAAGTAGTACACATAGGCCAAGTATACGCCCAGCCGGGCTGCCCGCGGCAACTGAACAATACCCGCGTAGCCAGCCTCAAAATCGGCCCGGATATCGGCCTCAATATCGCGCTTCACGGCGTCGGTGAAATGTGCGTACTCCACGCCCGGAAAATACACCCGGCCCCGGTCCTCGTAATCAGAGCGAATATCGCGCAGGAAGTTGATTTTCTGGAAGGCCGAACCCAGCCGCCGGGCCGGCTCGCGCAACTGATCGAACTGCTGCTGGTCGCCCTCGCAGAAAATGCGCAGGCACATGAGCCCCACCACTTCGGCCGAGCCATAGATGTACTTGCTGTACAGCGACTGGTCGTAACTACGGTCGTCAAGATCCATCTCCATACTATAGAGGAAGGCCGCAATAAACTCGCGGTCGATGCCGTACTGGTGCACAACATCCTGGAAAGCGTGCAGCACCGGGTTGAGGCTTATGCGCTTATCCAGGGCCTCGTACGTCTGGCGCTCAAAATCGGCAAACAGCGCAGCCTTATCGTGCTCGTGGAATGTGTCCACAATTTCATCGGCCCAGCGCACGAAGCCATACACCGAGTAAACCGGCAGGTGAAACCGCTGGTCGAGCGTGCGGATACCTAGCGTGAAGGACGTGCTGTAGCGCTGGGTAATCAGCTTGCTGCACGCCCGGCTGGTTTCGGTGAAAAGGGCAACGTGGTCCAAGAGAGAATTAACCGTTAAAAATTAAAAATTAAAAACAGTGCGACTCACTGCTCCTATATTCCTCGCCCAACTTATATCCCTACCCACTATACCTCAACTGATAGTTGTGGAATGAAACAGCATTTTTAATTTTTCATTTCCTTCATCACCTCCCCTGCCACTACTTGGCCCGAAATAAGGGACGGTGGCACGCCGGGACCGGGCACGGTGAGCTGGCCGGTGAAATAAAGGTTGCTGACTTTTTTGCTTTTGAGGCTGGGCTTGAGGATGGCCGTTTGACGCAGGGTGTTAGCCAAGCCGTAAGCGTTGCCCTTGTAGCTGTGGTAGTCGTCGATGAAATCCTGGTGGGCGTAGCTGCGCTTATATACCACCGCATCGCGGATGCTGGTGCCGCAGTGCCGCTCCAGCCGCTCCATGATGAAGTTGTAGTAATGCTCACGCGTAGTTTCGGGGTCGGGTAGGTTAGGAGCCACCGGGACCAGCAAAAACATGTTTTCGGAGCCTTCGGGGGCTACGGAAGGGTCGGTTTGCGAAGGAGCCGACACGTAGAACAATGGGCGGCTGGGCCACTTCGGGTTCTCATAGATTTCCTCGGCGTGCAGGCCGAAGTCCTCATCGAAAAACAGGTTGTGGTGGCGCAGGTTGGGCAAGCGCTTGTTTATGCCCAGGTAAAACAGCAGCGACGAGGGGGCCATCGTGCGCTTATCCCAGTAATCCTCAGAATAGGTACGCCACTCGGGGGCCAGCAGGTGCTGCTCGGCGTGGTGGTAGTCGGCGCCGGCCACCACGGCGTCGGCGGGCCGGAAGCCAGCGGCCGTCTGCACGCCGGTGGTGCGGCCGTTTTCCACCACAATCTGCTCCACGGCTGCGTTGTATTCGATTTCCACGCCCTGCTCGCGGGCGAGGGCCACCATGCCTTCCACAATTTTGTGCATGCCGCCCATCGGGTACCAAGTGCCCAGCGCCAGGTCGGCGTAGTTCATGAGCGAGTACAGGGCCGGTGTGTTTTCGGAAGTGGCGCCCAGAAACAGAATCGGGAATTCCACCAGTTCCAGCAGGCGCGGGTCTTTGAAGAACTTGCGCACATGCTTGTGCATGCTCTGCAACAAATCGAGGCGCACGGCATCTACCAGCAGGCGCGGGTCGGCAAACTCGAGCAGCGAGCGGCCGGGCATGTGCACAAACTTGCCGATGCCCACCTGGTATTTATAGGCTGCCTGACGCAGGAACTCATCCAGCCGGGCACCGCTGCCGGGTTCGAACCGCTCGAACAACGCCCGTAGTTCGCTCATGGCCGCCGGAATATCTACCGCTTCGGGCCCCTTAAATATTACTTGGTACGAAGGATCGAGCCGCACCAAATCGTAATAGTCGCTCACCTTGCGGCCAAACTTAGCAAAGTACTGCTCGAAAATGTCGGGCATCCAGTACCAGCTCGGGCCCATATCGAAGGTGAACCCTTCGGCCTGAAACTGCCGTGCCCGGCCACCAGGACCCTCGTTTTTTTCCAGCAGCGTAACGCGGCAGCCCTGCTGGGCCAGCGTGGTGGCCGCCGATAGGCCCGCGAAGCCGGCCCCGATAACTATGACGTGTTTGCTCACAGGCGCAAAGATGGGATTTTGCTGGTTTCGAAGCTAAGTTGCCCTATACTACCGACAGCCGACCCGGAAGTTTGGTTTACCAGTTAAGACAACGGGCCGCAAACTACGCCGCCCAAAAGGCGAAGCGTAGTCCGCGGCCCGTGATACGCCCGGGGCGGGTCTGTACTCTCTCCCTATTCCCTACACGCCGGGGGCGTATGTCTTCAACGCCTGCTTAAGCTCTTTGCGGGCGATGTGGATTCGGTTCTTAACCGTACCAATCGGAATCTGCAGCTTTTCCGCAATTTCCAGGTACTTGTAGCCAATGTAGTACATCATGAACGGGGTTCGGTAATCGGCCGAAAGGCCGGCAATGGCCGCGTTGATGTCCGTTACTACGAAATCGGAGCTAGCTCCGTTGTGAGTAATGTAATTTTCATCGGTATTAAAGTACTGAAAGTACTCTGTGCTATCGATGTTGCTGTTACGCTTGGTTATTTTGTTGTAGTTGTTGATGAAGGTGTTGCGCATGATGGTATACAACCATGCCTTCAGATTGGTACCCGTCTTGAACTTGTCCTTGTTGAGCATGGCCTTGAGTAGCGTTTCCTGCACAAGGTCTTTGGCGTCGTCGGCGTCGCGGGTAAGGTTCATCGCCACTGGCTTCAGCGAGTAAGAAATCTTCTGTACTTGGTCAGTGAATTCTAGAGAGGTCATACTGTTTAGCTTTTGGTGGCCAAATGTTAAACAAATATACGCACCCACCACTAAAAAGTAAGGGAATGCACTCATTTATTTCGCTTCCCCCAATGGCATCAGGTCTAAAAACAGCTAGTGTTGCCCTTAAACGCAGATAGTCAGCACAGAAATAAGTACGGGTACCAATTCATCAGCAGACTTGCCAAACAACCAGCAAACGACAGGACAACAGTAATTATTATCTAACGGCCCAAGTAGTTACGCCCAACCTGAACTATTGGATTGAACTGTTGAGTTCCGGCTCTGCCGCAGCACCATCGGCCAAAGCAATAAAGTCGGTAATCAGGGTCAGGCGAGTGGTTTCTGACGGCAGCGGAAAATCGAGCTGGGCCAGCGGGCCGTAGAGGTAAAGGTGGGTACCCGGGCAGTACTGACGGAGCTGCTCCACAAAACGGCCCACCTCATCGCGCTCAGGTACGGCCGTGAGCACCGTGAGCAGCGCGTGGGGCTGGTAGGAGGCGCACACAGCCTCCAACTCGGCGCTGGGCAGATTCTGGCCCAGATACAGCACATGGTGACCGCGCGCCCGTAGCACGTAGTTCATAAACAGCAACGCCAGCTCGTGCATTTCGCGCTCGGGCAGGAACAATACCCAGCGCTGAGCCGAACTGGGCGCCACCGGTGGCAGCCCATCGGTAGCCGCCAGCATCTTCTGGCGCAGCAAATTAGTTATCAAGTGCTCCTGCGCCGGATTTACGGTGCCAGCCTGCCACATCACACCAATGCGCTGCAAAAATGGATAGGCCACTCGCAGTATCGTATCTTCAAAACCCAACTGTTGGATGGCCTGATTGATCAGGGACACGAGCTGGCACTCATCCATGGCCAGCATAGCGGCCAGCAGCCCGTTCACGCGCTGGCAGTAGTTGTGGGCCGCATCGTTGCCCGTGAGCACGGCCGCAGACAGTTCCTGCTCGCTCAGGCCGGCCACCTTGGAGATGCGGTAGCCCCGGTCGCAGAGGGAAGCTACGTTCAGCAGCCGGCGCAAATCGTCTTCGCAATACGTGCGGATGTTGGTAGCGGTGCGGGCGGGCCGCAAAATACCGTAGCGCTGCTCCCACACGCGAATCGTGTGGGCTTTTACACCCGAAAGCTGCTCTAAATCGGAAATGGAGAAGTGGCCCATTGTTTTAAGCTGATAGCTGTTAGCGGCTGGCTATTAGCTTTTTTTTAGGGAAGTGAGAAACAGATGCTGTTAGCGGTATCGGGCTCGAAAACCCTCAATGCTTAGCCAACAGCTTTACTTTTAAGCACGCGGGTAGGTGCGGGGCGGCGCAGAGCCAGCCAGAAATACCTGGGCGACACCCACAACAAACCGAACTCTTCGCTGCCATCGCGGCCGGTAGTTTTGTGGTGCATTTTGTGCGCCATATTCAGGGCCCGCAGATACGTGTTGCGCGACTTGCGCCAGAAACGCAGCCGGCCATGAATCAGCACATCATGCACAAAGAAATACAGTGTACCATAGCTGGCAATACCCACGCCCATCCAAAACCGAAAATCATGGGTTTCGGAGCCGAACACGATGAGCAGCATCGAAAGCGACCCGTAGAAGAGGAAGAAGAAGTCGTTGCGCTCAAAGCGGTGCGGGTGGCGCACATGGTGCGAGCGGTGCAGAAACCACAGCGGCCCATGCAGCACGAAGCGGTGCATGAACCACGCCACGAACTCCATTCCCAGAAAAGTAGCGGCCGTTACAGCCACAGCACCCAAGGTTGTCATAGTAGCCCTAACCAGCGAAAATGCGAGAAAGTTTAGCGGGTAATGCAATGGGAATGAAAAATTTCATCACACTGTGTATGGTCGAAACACCGCTATTTCTGACTAAATAATAGCCCTACAACGACGCAGTAAAGATGCTCCGTCAAGCCCAGCACGCCGTTCTTGCTCCCCGCGCTATTTAATTATCCCAGGTCAGCTTTTCTTTGTTGAGGAAGGCGGCAATACCGCGACGGCAGTCGTCAGAGCTGCGGGCGTCGGCATTCATGCGGGCGGCATAGCGCAGGCTGTCTTCAAGGGGCATTTCGGGCAGGCGGGCCATCATTTCCTTTGTGATTTCCATGCTCTGGGCCGAGTTCTCGACGCACAGCCGGCGGGCGAAGCGGTACACGCTGTCGGCCAACTCCTCGCGGGGCACCACGAAGTTGACGAGGCCATACTCCAAGGCCTTATCGGCCGTAATTACGTCGCCGGTGAGCAGCAGCTGCTTGGTACGGGTTTCGCCAATTTTGCGCAGCAGAAAAATACTGACAATGGCCGGCAGGAACCCGATTTTCACCTCCGTATAACCGAATTTGGCCTCTGGCACCGTGAAAGCAAAGTCGCAAATGGTTGCCAGCCCGCAGCCGCCGGCCAGCGCGTGGCCATGCACCTGCCCGATTACCACCTTGTTAAGCGTGTAAATCTGGTGGAAGAGCTGCATGAGGTGGGTGGAATCGGCCAGGTTATCCTGGTAGCCGAAGTTCTGCAGCTCCTGGATATAGCCTAAATCGGCACCGGCGCAGAATACGTCGCCCGCCGCCCGCAGCACGATTACTTTACAGTCGACGTCGTCTTCGGCGTACGCAAAGGCCTGCTTTAGTTCAGTTACTACGTTTGCATTGAGTGCGTTACGCTTATCGGGCCGGTTGAGCGTAATGTAGCCGATGGAGTCCTGGGCTTCGTAGCGGATATAGCGCAGTTCTTCCAGTTCCTGGGTGAGGGCGTCTTCCATAGTCGGGGTAGGTGGGGCAATGATGGGAGCCAGCAAAGGGGCCGGTAACTGCAAACAGCGGGGCCGGGCTGAGCCAAAAGAAGGTCGGAAAACTCAAACCTAGCAAAATTGATGCTACTATGATACGAACAACAGCCAAAACCCGGTTGCTGGTTTCCGGTAAGTGGGCGCGCCCCGCCCCCGCTACTGCCCCATCTGCACGGTAAAGGCCCCGGCCAGCGCCACATCATGCGTGCGGAAACCAGCAGCCCGGAAAAGCGAATCTTGGCGGGCCACATACCAGCTTTTGCAGCTTGAGTCGAAGACGATGCGCGGGGCGGTGCCGAACAGCGCGGCCACCTCGGGGGGCTGCACGCGGGCGTTGCGGCGCAGCACCACGGCCACCAGCCCCGGCAGCGGCCGGGTGCTCCCGCTGAGCCGGCCGCTGACAAAGGCCAGCTGCCGGCCCCGCCAACCCGCTAGTACCAACCCCGGCTCGGCCACTACGGCCGGCACCGGGCCGTGCTGCCAACCGGGCCAGTAGCTAACGCGGCGGGCGTTTCGCCCAATGCTGCCCGGCACGATGCGGTAGGTGCGCTCGGTTTCGGTGAGCGGCAGCGAGTCGAGGGGCACAATGTCGGCGGCGGCGCCCTGCCAGAAGCCCACTACCGAGCGGCGGGGGATGCTGTACACAACAAGCTGCTCGTTGGTAGCCAGGCGGCGGGCGGCCCACACCCGGCTACCAGCAAACACGCCCATAAAGGAGCAGGCCAGCGCCAGCCATTGCAGTTTCTTCAATGAGAAAAAAGCCAGCAGGGCCAGAATCACCCCGAATATCAGCCAGGCCTGCGGGGCCGTGATGTGGATGCCTGACACCAGCGCCCCGGGCAGGGCCCGCCCAATCAGGAAGATATATTCGTTGAAGAACCAGATCATCCACTCGAATACGCAGGCCACGCCTTTGGTCAGGTAATCGAAACCGTGGGCCAGAGAGGCTGAAAACAGGCCCAGCCCCCACCCCACGCCCTTGAGCACCAGCAACGCCAGGCCTACGTACACGGCCAAGCTAGAAATAGGGACGGCCACCAAGTTAGAAAGCAGGAAGCTGAGCGGGAACTGATGAAAGTAGAACAGCCCCAGCGGAAACGTGGCTACCTGCGCCGCCAACGACAGCGCCGTAGCCCGCCACAGCCAATCGGTACTTACGCCTGCCCAGCGCCAGAGCCGCTGCACCGCCGGCGGCTGCCAGGGCCGCTGCCGTTCCAGGAACCAGGCCTTGGGCTGCAGCCAGGCGGCAATGCGCGGCTGCAGATACACGATGCTGAGCACAGCCAGAAAGGAGAGCTGAAACCCTACATCGCAGAGCAAATACGGGTCGTAGCAGAGCAGAAAAAAGGCGGCTACGGCCAGCAGGTTGTACATGGAAGTCTGCCGGCCAAAAGCGCGGGCCACAATCAGAAACGAGAACATGACGGCCGCCCGCAGCACCGAAGCCGACAGTCCCGTCAGGAAGGCATAGCTCCAGATGACGGCCAGCCCCACCAGCGCCGTAACCAGCCGCATAACAGGCCCGCGGCGCCCCGGCAGCAACCCCAGCAGCCAGCTGACGGCCCCAAACAGCAGCCCCACCTGCAGGCCCGACACGGCCATGATGTGGGTGGTGCCGGTGTTGGCGTAGGCCTCCTTAGTCTGCTGGTCCACATCGTCTTTGAGGCCCAGCACCAGCGCCGACGCCAGCGCGTATTCGCGCTTGGCCCCCACGTACTGCTTGAATACGCCCTCCACCACCCGCGCCGCCCGCATGGCCACGGCCCGCAGCAGGTTGGGCGGGTCCACAGCAATGCGTTGGTACTGGTCGGGATGGATAAACTGCTGGTGGTAAATCTGGTGGTACTGCAGGTAGCGACGGTAGTCGAACTCGCCGGGATTGAGCGGGGCCTTGCTCGGAGCCGGCGCGCCGCGCACCAGCCAAACGTCGCCGTACTGCGGGGCCGGCAGCGAATCGGTGAGCGGGATGGACACGCGAATGCCGCCCACCGCCGGCCGCCACTGCCCCGCCACCCGCACCGCCGACACCCGCACAGTCGTGGCGTAGGTGGCAGGCCGCCGCACGGTATAGTCGTCTACCACGGCCCGGTAAAATTCTATTTCACCGCCGAAGTGGTACAGGTGGTCAGCCGCCCGGCTCTCGGTGGCCTGCTGCGTGAGCGTGAGGCCAGCCACGTACAGGACCAGCACGGCCAGCAGCCCCGCCGCATCGGTTGGGCCTAGTTGGGGCTGTCGGGCCGCCCACCACTGCATGCCCGCAAACACCACACCTAGTCCCAGCAGTAACGGCCAGAGTACGGGCAGTGCCGGCCCATAGTACAAATAGGTCAGGATGCCAGCCATTAGCGGCAGCACGAGGCGCACGAAGGCATTCGGAGCCCATTTGACTTGCATACCGGTTTTCTGAGCTTTTAGCTGACAGCTTTCGACCGGATGGTTTGGCTAAGGCAGGCAGTTGGTAATCAAGGTGTAGAAAAATTCAGTGACGTGCAACAGCTGAGAGAAACGATGCCCTATGTTTCTTTGGGTACCCACACCTTTTTAGCGCTGCCAACTCATTTTGTAGTGCTCGATATCGGCCTCCACGAACTTCTCTCCCGCTTTCGTGAAGCCATGACGCTCGTAGAAGCGCACGGCGGGCAGTTGGGCGTTCAGGTACACCAGGGCAGCCGGATGAGCCGCTTGCACGTCGCGGAGCACGGCGGCGAGCAGGGCCGCGCCGGCCTGCTGGTTGCGGTACTCGGCCAGCACGGCGAACCGCTCCAGCTTTACGCCGGCTTCGGTAAGGCGCCAGCGGGCCGCCCCGCAGGGCTGACCATCGGCCGTGAGGGCCAGGTAGTGGATAGCGTCGGTGCGGTCGTGGGCGTCGTTTTCGAGGCCGGCGGGCACGTTCTGGCCCAGTACAAACACGTTGTGGCGGATGGCCAAGGCCGCTTCCAGTTCGGCTTCGGTGGTAATGCGGTGGACTTGCAAAGGAGTTGAATTCAAGGAGAAAGTCAAAAGTAAAAACCTCACCTGTCATCCTGACGAAGGAAGGACCTTGCCCCGGTAAAACGATAATCGTAGCAACGACTCGTTTTACCGGGATAAGGTCCTTCCTTCGTCAGGATGACAGGCGGTCCAAGCTAACAACTGTCGGCTAATGGCTGACAGCGCACGCAAACTCTACTCGCCGCGGCGCTGGGCGGGGCGTACGGGGCGGTTGGCCTGGTCGGCGCGCTCCTGCTCCTGCTCGGTATCGAACTGGTCGTAGGCCAGCACGATTTCCTTCACCAAGCGGTGGCGCACTACGTCGTCGGCCGTCATTTCTACGAACCCGATGCCAGGCACGTCGCGCAGGATGTCGAGGGCCTGATTGAGGCCGGATTTCTGCTTGGTGGGCAGGTCAATCTGGCTCCGGTCGCCGTTCACCATCACCTTGGCGTGGGGGCCCATGCGGGTCAGAAACATCTTCAGCTGCGAGGGCGTGGTGTTCTGGGCCTCGTCGAGCAGCACGAAGGCGTGGTTGAGCGTGCGGCCGCGCATGTACGCCAGGGGCGCAATTTCGATGGTCTTGTTCTCCATGTAGAACTTGAACTTCTCGGGCGGCAGCATGTCCTCCAGCGCGTCATAAATCGGCCGCAAATAGGGGTCGACCTTCTCCTTCATGTCGCCGGGCAAAAAGCCCAGGCTTTCGCCGGCTTCCACCACGGGGCGCGAGATGATGATTTTCTTGACCTCCTTATTCTTAAGCGCCCGCACGGCCAGCGCCACCGAAATGTAGGTTTTGCCCGTACCGGCCGGCCCAAGCGCGAACACCAAATCGTTCTTCATCACGGCCTCTACCAAACGCTGCTGGTTGGCCGTGCGGGCCTTGATAACGCCACCCTTAGCCCCGAACAGAATAACGTCGGGCGCGGCGGCCATACGGGCCTCCTCAATTTCCTCATCGGCCGAAGACAGGTACTGGCTCACGGTTTTGTCGGTGATAGTACCGTATTCGTGGTAGTGCTCAATCAGGGCCGAGAGGATGTCGTTGATGCGGCTGATGACGGCCGGCTGGCCCTGAATCTTGATTTCGTTGCCCCGGGAGACAACTTTACTGCCCGGGAAAGCCGCCGCAAGCTGACGGATATTCTGGTTGTCGGGTCCCAGGAACTCAACCAGGGACACATTTTCCAACGTGATGACTTTTTCGACCAAACTAGGAGATTTTAAAAGCGGGAAGAGAAAAATAAGGGGCTGAGCGCCCGACGGATGAAGGCTTCTGCTGCTTACAACAGCAAAACCCGGGTTATCGTTGCCCCTCCCGGTTCCGGGCAAAAGGGCTACTTTTGCCGCCCCTGCGGGGAACAAAGCAATAGTACGAATAACTCCGAATTTACGGTCATGGGCTTGATTACGTTTCTGTCAGATTTCGGCTACCGCGACCATTATGTGGCCGCCGTGAAGGCCCGGATTCTACAGTTGGCCCCCGAGTTGCCGGTGCTCGACCTTACCCACGGCATCGAGCCCTTCAACATTGCTCACGCCGTGCATGTGCTGGGGGCCGTGTACGCCGATTTTCCGGCCGGCACCGTGCACCTGATAGGGGTGAATGATTTGGGCGCCCCCCACGCCGCCTGGCTGGCGGCCCGCTACCAGGGGCACTATTTTGTAGCCGCCGACAACGGCCTGTTGCCGCTGCTCTGCGATGGAGAACCCGAATATCTGGTGCGCCTCAGTCCCGGCCAGCAGCCCACCGCCTCCCCTACCCGCGACCTGCTGGTACCCGCCGCCGTGCACCTGGCCCAGGGAAAGCCGCTGGCCGACCTTGGGCCGGAACTGGCCGAGCCATACCAACTGCTCAACCGCCAGCTACGTCTGCAGGACAACCACGTGACCGGCCACGTAGTGCACGTCGACCACTACGGCAACCTGGTTACCGACATCTCACGCTCGGCCCTCGAAGTTATTGGCCGCGACCGGCCTTTCACCATCCACTTCGCCCGCGAAACTGTGCGGGCCATTGCGCCCCACTTCCAGGCCGCCGACCCCGGCGAGGCAGTATGCATTTTCAACAGCCAGGACCGTCTCTGCATCGGCATCAACCAAGGCAATGCCTCCGAGTTGCTAGGCCTGCATTTCGATTCGCAGGTGGATGTACGCTACCTCAGCTAAGGGAAAATAGGGCTTCATAGCTCTCTAGACACGAAAATTCAATTCGTGCATATATTATGTTAACACGTTCCGGCCACTTTGACAGCTTGGCTAACTACCCATTCTCTCCTTCAATTGCTAAGCCGATGCTGATTCGGATTGTTCGCCTCACCTTCGCTCCCGAGCACGTACCGGCCTTCCTGCGCATCTTCCAGGATTCCGAAGCCCATATCAGGCAGATGCCGGGCTGCCGCCACCTGGAGCTGTGGCAGGACGCCGACGACCCGCGGGTATACTGCACCCACAGCCACTGGGAATCGGCCGAGGCGTTGAACGCGTATCGGCGCTCGGCCCTGTTCGGGCAGGTTTGGCCGGCTACCAAGGCCCTGTTTGCGGCCCCGCCCCTGGCATTTTCGGTACAGCCAGCTACGCTTTCCGCCCCGGTTGGTAGCTAGCCTGGCCTCCGACACCGCAACCTAACGGGCCAGCCGCGGGTTGAACCCGGGAGCCCTGCTGCATCCGGCTGGCAACGATAGCCACCCCGCTCCTTCTTCCCTACTCCCATGCCCGCAACGCCCAACTACTTCGACTTCTACGAACTGCCCGAAACGTTCCGCCCCGACGAGGCAGGGCTCAAGCGCAAATACTACGCCCTGAGCCGTGAGTATCACCCCGATTTCCATGCCACGGCCAGCGCCGAGAAGCAGCAGGAAATCCTGCACCTGGCCACACTCAACACCGACGCCTACCGTACCCTTAGCCACCCCGACCAGCGGATGGCCTACATTCTGGGCCGCCACGGCTTACTGGAAGAGGGCAAACAGGCACTACCACCCGATTTTTTAATGGAGGTAATGGACCTGAATGAACAGCTGATGGAGCTGGAATTTGAGCCCGATCCGGCGGCTGAATCCAAGGTGGAAGCGGAAGTCAATATGCTGAGTGACACGCTCGATGCTGGTATCGAGCCAGTGCTGGCGGGCTACGAAGGCCTGCCCACCGACGCCCGCCCACCAGCCCTGCAGCAGGTGCAGACATACTACCTGAAAAAGCGTTACCTATTGCGCATTCGGGAATCTCTAACTAAGTTTGCAGCCCGTTCTTAAGCTACCTGTCGGAACGGTTTGAAACGCCCGGATGGCGGAACTGGTAGACGCGTCGGTCTCAAACACCGATATCGAAAGATATGCCGGTTCGATTCCGGCTCCGGGTACTAGGAAGGATTAGATTCCTCCCTTAGAGCAAGCCTCAAAAGCTGTAAATCTGTTCGCAGATGCAGTTTTTGAGGCTTTTTTGCGTTCTGGCCAAATCGGGTTTACCAATGGGTATACCCAGACTTACCGACTCTTTTACGCCACCTCCTACGCCACCTCTTTTTTCAAGCCCTATGAAAGTATTGTTTGAGTTGCGGCATGACAAGCAGGACAAGGCCGGCACGGTACCGGTTTACGTGTCCGCGTATTTTGATGGACTGCGGCTGCGCTGCTCGACCAAGGAGCGTTGCGAGCCCCGGCAGTGGAATGAGCGGGACCAGGAGTTCCGACGCTCTTTTGCAGGGTACCATTCGGCCAACGAGGGGCTGAAGGCGCTGGAGCGGCGGCTGGAGGACCGATACCGGGACCTGCGGGCGGATAATGTGGCCCCTACCGTAGCACTGCTGCGGGAGGTAGTGAATCCGGCGGCGGTAGTGGTGCCAGAAGAACCTACGCTGTTGGCGCGATTCGCCGCGTTTCGGGAGGTGCTGGTGGGTCGGGGCTATGCTTTCCACACCCTGCGCCACTACAAAACAGCGTACAACCACCTGACAGCTTTCCTTGAAAAGACGCGGCGCAAGGGGTTGTTACTGGCGGGGTACACGCCGGCAGTGCACGACGATTTCGTGCGCTACCTGCGAACCACCTGCGGCTTATCGGCCAACGGGGCGTACACCATGCTCAAGGATTTAAAGACCTTCCTGCGCCACGCCCAAGATGAGCGGGGGCTGACCTTGGGGCTGGAGCTGACGCGGCTGGAAGTACGCTATACCGAACAAGCCAAAGCCTACCTGACCGGAGCTGACTTAGCGGCGCTGGTGGCGGTGTCGCTCCCGAAGACGCTGGAGCCGGCGCGGGACGTGTTTTTGTTCTGCTGCTACACCGGCCTGCGCTACTCCGATGTGGCGGCTTTGCACGCGGGAAATGTGCACGGGCTGGGGGTGGACGGCACCGGTGAACGGGTGCTGCGGCTGGTGCAGACCAAGACGCGGGCCACGGTCAGCATCTACCTGAGCCGGCTGGCAGCCCAGATTTTGGACCGCTACGCCGGACCCGAGCGGGCGCACGCCGGGGCCCGACTCCTGCCGGTGCTGGCTAATCAGCCCATGAACCGATACCTGAAGAAAATCGGGCAGTTGGCAGGGCTCACTCGCTTAGTGGAAGTGGTGAGCACTGCCGGGGGGCAGGTGGTAAAGCAGGCGGTACCGCTGCACGAGTTGGTGACCATGCACACGGCCCGCCACACCTTCGCCGTGCAAAGCCTGCTACGCGGGATGCCCGTGACGGTGTTGCAGCGGGTGATGGGGCACGCTAAAATTCAAAATACTATGCGCTATGCTCAGGTAGTGGAGGAACTGCAGCATCAAGCCATGCGAGCGGCCTGGGACGGGCCGAGTGGACTCGACGCTGGACCGGCGCCAGAAGAGGCGGTTTGCACGGTGATGGCCGCGTAAGCTGAGGCCCCAGTCAAATATCCGGCTGGGGCTTCTACTGGGCTAGAGACATTCCATTCGGAAAGCTGGCTGCCGGATAGCTGGCCGGCTGGGCAGATAGGCCAAGCAGTGAGTAGGGTTGGTGATGCCTTCGTCCTGCCCCGGAGTATGCTGGGGCTTACTTGGCTTTGTGGTTAAGAGCAGCGGAAACTTCGCTGGCATCGAGACCGGTGAAACGGCAGAAATCCTGCACCGTGATGAGGGCCCCGGCGGGCTTGCCGGCGGTTTGGCGCACCTGACGTAGCAGCCGCTTGGCAGCGTCGTAGCTGCGGCCGGTGAGAGCAGCCACGTCTTTAGGATAGAGGCAGATACGCGGCATAATGAAGGATAGTGGGCGCAAAGGGGCGGGTACGGGGCACCGAGCTAGGTTTGTCAAATATAGTTGAAGTATTTCACCTCCACAATGGCGCTGGCTGCCTGAACGCGGCGACGGGGTCAGCCACTACTGGCAATTTGGGAGCGTTTCATCAACTTATTTTCACTCATGGCACAACAAACTGGAATTCTGGGATTGCAGGGCACAGTGGGCGGGCTGGTATTCCGCAAGGACGGCTCGGTGGCCCAAAAGCCGGCCAGCAACAAAGCCGCGTTTGCCTCGGCTCCGAGCCGGGCCCGGACGCGAGAAAACGCGGCCGAGTTTGGCCTGGCCGCCAGCTACGGCAAGCTGCTGCGCGACTCGCTACGAGTGGCCATTGCGGCCGCCAGCGACAGCCGGGTAGCGGCCCGCCTCACCAAAGTGATGCGCGAGGTTATCGGCCTTGACGACACGAGCGAGCGGGGACAGCGGGTGTTCGACACGGGCAATTCGGCCCCGTTGCTGGGCTTCAACTTCAACGCCGGCGCGGGCATTGCCCAAACCATGTACTTCCCCTTCGAAGTAACGGGCAATGGGGCGGACGTGACGATGCGCATTGCCAGCCTGAACCCGGCCGCCGAAATTGCCGCTCCGCAAGGCGCGACGCACTTCGAAGTCGTCTTCGCGGCGGCGGCGCTGGATATGGAAATGCTGACCTTCAAGGGGGCCACAGTATCAGCTCCGCTGGGCGTGCTGCCGCTCAATGCAACGCCGCTGGCCGAGCAGAATCTGGTAGCCACGTTTGCCACGGCCCCGACTTCGGCCGAGTTGGTAGTGGGCGTAGTGGGCATCAATTTCTACCAGCAGGTGAACGGCAAAAACTACCCGCTCAACAACAACAGCACCAACCCACTGGCCATCGAGTACGTGGCGTAATTGGAAGAAGCGAGCGGTGAGCAGCGAGAAGTGCGTGTCGTGCTACGATACTCGCCCGCTGCTCACCGCTTTCGCTTTGCACCTCCCCTCCTATCTCATTTCTTACACCTCTTTTCTATCTACCCATGGCACTCTCGGCTTATCAACTGCAATTCAAGCGCCGCATGAAGCGCGCCATCCGTCAGCGGGCCCGGTCGGACCAGAAGTCCCGGCGCTACACTCAGCTGCTGGCCGACGCGCTTCGGCTCAGCCAGGACGCGGCCGCCCAGCTGAACACGCTCAACCAACTCTACAATGTGGACGTGAGCACCCAGACGCTGCTCGTGCACGATTTGCTCGACGTGCTGCAACCTGAGCAGCTCGCGGGCGTGCTGGGCCAGAGTACGCCTGGCGAGGAAGTGCAGCTGTTCAACCTGATACCGGACGGCAACGGTGGGCAGGAGTTGCCAGCCAATCCTTTATTCGGGGAAGAGGTGATGGGGCCGCCCATTATTCCCCCGGTGCAGACTGCAAAGGAATTGGCTCTGAAAGAGTCCACTGTACTGAATGACCTACTAGCTGCCGAAACAGATATGGTTGGACCTATCGAACCAACTGCATCTAACAGACTGAGCACTTAGCAGTTGAATCAAGCAGAAAAGTCCGCTAGCAAATTGCTGGCGGACTTTTTTATTTCTTCTCCAGTTCTCCCTCATACTACCTATCTGCTTTTGCCCTACTTTGCTTGGACATTTGTCTCATGTATGGAAATTCAAGTTGTTAGGAAATTATTGAACCAAGTCACGGCTATAAACCGAACACAAGAAAAGTTAAATCTTCTGGGCGGAGCTGAATTCAACGTATTTAAAATACTGGGCTTACAAACGAATGAAGTTCGTACCCATTCAGCTTTTATTGGGGAGCTACTCAATCCCCGTGGTTGCCATGGTCTTAAAAGTCGTTTCCTAGAGCTATTCCTTGAAACACTAAGAATAGAGAATTTCCATGCGGAGCTTGCATCTGTCCAAGTTGAGAAGTATGCTGGACCAATCGATGATAACTACTTAGAGGGCGGACGGATTGACATTCATCTAAAAGGCCAACACGGCCAGTTCATCTTCATTGAAAACAAAATCTATGCTGGCGACCAACGAAATCAGCTGGCTCGCTATTATAATTACGAGCCGCGGGCTCATCTCATTTATCTCACACTAGATGGAAACTTGCCAAGCGACTGGAGTTTAGGTCAACTTGCGCCCGAGCAGTACAATGTCTGCTCGTACCGGGTTGAGATAAGTCAGTGGCTAGAGAAGTGTTATAAAGAAGCTGCCGCTTATCCAACAGTACGCGAAACGATTGGCCAATATTTGAATCTAATTTCCAGCTTAGTTGGAAACGTGCCCGACAACTTTATGAAAGAGGAAGTAAAGCGCTTGTTATTACATGACCGAGCAAACATCGAGAGTGCCGCCTATTTAGCGGAGATGCTGCAAGAGGTTAAAGCAGAAACCGTTGCATTACTGAACAGCGAACTATATGAAAAATGGGATAGGGCCTTCAGGGGCGACTTGTGTCCGCTTGAGAAATACACTATTACTTTTTCAAAGCAAGACAACTACTTCGGCTTTACTGCCAGCAAAGGTGAAATGAGAGAAATTTGCCGAGATAAAGCATTGGCACCCTTTGTTGCACTTGTAAAAGAAGTACACCCAAAATTCAAGAATAACGGTTGGTGGCTGGGCTGGAAGAATTTCATCAAAGCAACTGCCTTTGAATCCTTGCCGCTTGAAACGCTGTTTATTATGGCGAATAGTGAGGAGGAGCGAGCAAGGCTAATAGAGGAAATTATTAGCGAAGCAAAGCCTCATTACACCGCTTTCAAAAAACTTGTCTCAGCTTATAAGCGAAGAGAAAAAAGCTAAGCATACACTCCGGCTCCTTCGGTAACAATAAAAATTTTCATTAGCTCACCACATTTTTTAGTCTAAAAAGCCCGCTGGCAGCTCACCAACGGGCCGTTTTGCGCTCGACATCATTATTAACTTAGGTCCTGAACTGGGGCCTCGGGGGCCTCGCGCAGCACTACTTGGATGCCGTGGTCGCGGGACTGGGCGGTGGTGTACTTCTCGCTGCGGCCGATGATTTCGCCGTTGGCGGCGACGTGGTTGAAGCCGTACTGGCTGCTGGCGAAATAGGATTCGAAGCGGTGGGGCTGGCAATTCGCCTGCACCGAGCGGATACCGTTCTGGCAACTGGCCTTGGTGGTGTAGCCCTCGCCCGACTGGACGATTTCGCCGTTGCCGGCGCGCAGGTGGTACCAGTACTGATTGCTGCTGTGGAAAATCTGGAAGGCAGCCATAAGATGAGGGTTAAGCGGTGAAAGCGTGGAGGGAAGTTAAGCAGCCAGCGGCAAAGCAGCTGGCTGATGGGCAGGTAATTGCGCCGCGTGGGCCCGTAATAGGCGGCGGTACTTCTTGCGGCCTTGTTCGAGCAGCAGCGGGGCAGTGGTTAGTTCGAATACCCAGATGGCGTGGGGCGCTTTCTTCTGGACGCCAACAATGAGGAAGCGGTCGGCCTGGAGCACGTCGAGGTAGAAGGCAGCCTGGCGGTCGTAGTCGTACTGCTCGATGGCGGCCAGGAACTGGGTTTGGTCGCGGCAGCTGGTGGTTTTGAAGTCGAGCAAAGTGAGGCGGCGGCCGGCGGGGCTGCGCACGAGCAGGTCGGGGCGCACCTTGACCAGCAAGCCCGTTTCGAGGTACAAGGCGGTGTGGGTGAGCTCGGGGGTGCCACGGTAGAGCAGGTCGCGGCAGAAGCGCTGGCGGCGCACCTGACGGGCCAGCTGCTCCAACTCGGCCCAGCGAATGCCTCGCTCGTCGGTGCGCTGGTAAGTGGCCGGCTCCAGCGTGGCGGCGTGGAAGGCGGTGCCGTAGGCCAGGGCGGCGGGATTCAGGTTGCGAAGCTGGCCCAGTACCTGGGCCTTGAGCTGGGATAGGTCGGTGTTGCTGAGGCCGGGCAAGTCGCGGTGCTGCTGCTGGGTGAGGCCGGGGTGAGTCGTGAGGCGGTGGAACATAGTGGTGGAGTTGCGGAAGTGGATGGTCGTTAGCTTGCCGGCTGGCAGATGAACTATCATCTGACAAGAGCCAGGCGTTGGGATTCGCCGGTACGGTGGAGCCAGATGTGGGCCCCGCCGCAACCAACCAGGTAGGCCGGCGGCGGAAACAGACCACGGATGGCCGGGGCCAGGTCGCGCAAGTCGGACAGCGGCAAGCTGGCGGTTACCAGTTGGGCGAGCTGGTTAAGGCGGGCGGCTTCGGCCGCGTCGGTGGGCAGCTGGTGTACTACCAGTTCGGGCAGCTGGGGCGGGTACAGGTCTGGCGCGGGCGGGCGGGAGACGAAGGAAATTACCATAAGGACTGCATCTAAGAGGTAGCGCTACGGGGCCTTAGCAGCCCCCTTCCTGGTGAGGTCGGGGGCCGGTGGGCATCAGGCGGCCAGCGGGACGGGGGCGGCATCTCCCGGGGCGGGCTCCAACTGCGCGGGAGCCGATGGGGGGCTGTAGCCGTGGTGGGTGCGCACTTCGGCTGCGCCGGTGTGGGTTTCCTCGCGCCAGATGGGGAAGTCCTGGGCAAAGTCGCGGCGGGCTAGAATCTCGGATAGCTCGGCGGGCTCGTAGCTGAACTCGGCCAGGTAGTAAGTGGCCTTCTTGCCTTCCTTGGTCGTTTCCTTCTTCATGGCCCGCACGTGCACGACTACGTCGGCCAGCGTGAGCTCGTCGTAGAACAGCGGCTCAATAAGGCGGTAGAGGTTCTCGACCGAGTAGCCGTGGAAGAGCACGGCGCACACGGCGCCTTTATCGTCGGCGTAGAATAGCTCGGCCCAGAGCTTGCGGCCCATGTTGAGAATATCATCGGAGAAGATGCGCCAAGCCAGCGGAATGAAGCTCAGCGCGGGGCCCAGCTGGGTGATGCCATTGATATTGAACTGGCCGGCTTTGGCATCGAAACGAATCTGGCGGGGGTGGCCGGGCAGGTAGCGGAAGCGGCTGGCTTCAGTTACTTCGCCGGTGTTCTCGTCCAACATGGCCGTCAAGTAGGCACGGCTGGGGGTGGTGGTGGCGGCAGTGAGTTCGGCCGGCGTGGCAGGGGCTTTGGTGGCAGTAGCCATAACGAAAAGGGGTAAGAGGGTGAAAAAAGTGGGGCCCGTGAGCGGCCGGCCCCGTCGCCGTTTGGGGGTTAGCGGAACTGCTTGTCATGGCAGAGTAGGGCGCGGCCAACGATAGAATCCTGGCCGCGGGCCTGGGGCTGGTGGTGATACCAGATGTAGGTGGCCAGCAGGTTGAGGTAGGCGGGGTTGCGGAACTTGCCCTCTTCGTCGATAATGAGGATGAGCTCGTCGGAGAGGCGCACGACTTCGACGGTCTGGCAGTCGAGTAGCTGGTAGAGTTCAGCCAGGCGGAAGCTACGGCCGTTGGCGGGGCTGACAGTCTGGGGCTCGGCGCTGTGCGGGTCGAGCAGTTGGGGCTGGTACGTGGTAGCGGTGGCGGGCATGAGTTGGGGGAGCTAGGGGCCCGCGCCGTCGGAGGTAGGGCGCGGGCCGGTGATTACTGGACTGGGAGGGCGGGCGTGATGATGAGGCGGCCGGCCTGCACCTCGACCTGGGCTACTGCGCCGGGGGCGAAGCCGGCGGCCTCCAGCCAGCGGCCGGAAAGCAGCAGTTTGGCTGTGGCGGCGTAGCCATACACGCGGCGGCGGTGGCGGTGCTCTATTTTGATGTGGCGTTGCATGGCGGGCCGTTATAAGGGTTTGGCGGGGGTTGCCAAGGCGGCGCACACGGCAGCAAACGGCTTCATGTATGGCTCATCGAGTAATGGCCGGGCGCACAGCGCCTCCAGACGGGCCTGCAATTCTGCCATGCGGGCCGTAAAAGGAGCCGGGTTGTAGCTGCCGGCCCCCGCTGGGGCCGGCGCTATGGTGGTAGCCGGGCTATGCACGGCGCAAAGGCGTGAAATGAGGGAAGCAGCGCCGGGCGCGGGCCCGGCCGGCAAAGCCGGGCCGGGCGGCGCGGGCGGGCGACAGTGGATGACCGGCCAGCGCGGCGGCAGCCTCGCGCAACACCTGGGCGGCGTGGGCCACGGCCAGCACCGCCGGCAGGCTGGGCTGGGGCTGGACAGCGGCGAAGGCCCGCACGGCGGCGGCTATGGCCTCAAAGGGACAAGCAGCCTGGGCATAGTAGCAGGCTTGGCCCACGTGGTAGGAGGTGCTATACTGGGTTTGAGTGTAGCCGCCGGGGGCCTGGTAGTAGCTGGCGGTGGCCCAGATGCAGGCGGCGGGGCCAGACCAGGCAGCAGCGGCTAGATGCGAGAATTGTAAGGCAGTGAACATGGCTGTAGACGTTAGCCGTGGGGTGCGCGGCCGGGGGCCCGCCGGGGTGCGCGTGGCGTCCGGGCCTTTCCCGAACTACTACCTAAATATACAAACTAATTTTCATTATAGAAACATGTTTGATAAATAAATTTACTTGTATATCAACTATATTTTACGTATATTTAACAATGGATAAGTACAAAAATTATGTAGTAGCCGTAGTGGGTAGCCGGACAGTAACAGCCTGCTCAGCCCTGGCCCGACGGCTGGCCGAATTGCATCCGGCCCAGGTGGTAAGCGGGGGTGCGGCGGGCGTGGATGCGCTGGCGGCGGCTTGGGCCCGCGCGCATGGAGTACCGCTGCTGGAACTACGCCCCGACTATGCGGCCCACGGCCCCACAGCCGCGCCCCACGTGCGCAATGCCGAAATAGTGCGCCGGGCCACCCTGGTACTGGTAGTATGGGACGGGCGTAGCAAGGGCACGCTGAGCGCCCTGCGGGCCGCGCGACGATTGGGCCGCCCCTGCGAGCTGCTACCACTGGACGGAGCCGGCTAGTTGCCGGCTACTCGTTGCTACCTGGGCCAACCGCTAACCGGGCAGCAAGACTTAGCCAAACCACTTGAATGCTCTTGGCCAGGGGTTTGGGGGCTGGCCTTGAGGCCCCCAATAAACCGGCCCGAAGGGCACCTCGTGAGGGAGTAGCGGCCGACCAGCGGGAGGCCGCGGAGCCCGAGGCTGATGACCGGGCGTCAGCCAGGGCATGATGGCGGGGGTTTGGGGCACTCCCCAATGACACTATCCGCGAAGCGGGCCTTATCGGTGCGGGGGCAGAGGTGCGGGCGGCGGCGCGGCGCAGAGTTTGTGCGGGAGATGGGCCGCCGTTGGCACCGGGGCGGCGGGCAGGGGTGGCGCGGACGGGCGGCAAAGGACCTTTTTCAGGCCTTTGCGGGCCGGGAGCCGAGCGCGAGCTGGATGTCGGGGTTCTCCTTTTGTTTTCTGTGGCCATGCGGCTGGCCATTGACTGGAATTGATGAACCAGCTACAGTCAGGAATAGGTATCATCCCTGCCTTCTTTAGCTGGCCAGTTTGTCGCCTTGGCAGTAAGCTGTTTATACATCTAAGGCTCTACCATAGCGGTCAGTTCTCCTGCAACTTCTTGCTCGCTGGAGAATGATTCCAAAAGTCCATCTTCTTATATAACAATTTTTTATCCTCACATATTGAACAACAAATAGTCAATTTTATTTTAATAACGTATATTTATCAAACTTATTAACTAAAAACTATTGTCATGTTCAGCAGTACGAAAACAGGGCATTTCACCCACATCATTGCCACGGCGCTGTTGGGGCAGGCAGTTGGCAACGGGCTCACGCCGCCGGACCCAACTACCATTGAGAACTACGGGCATCTGATTATCCAGACCCTGGTGGCAGTGGTAACTATCTGGGCCACTATCCGCAAGGCTTTGCAACGGCCGGAGACGGTGGTAAGGGTACCGGCCGAGGTACTGCCGCTGATGCAGGTGGAAGCACCCAAGCCCGAGCCGGATGATTCGGCTCAGTAGCGCCCAGGCTGGTCGGCAAGCTACCCGGCTGGCGGGGGTACGGCCGGCATTGCGGGTGGCCTTTGCCCGGGCGCTGCTGGCGTGGGTCAATACGCCGGAGCTAGCCCGACTGGGTCGGCCCATCGTGACACAGGGCTACCGGAGCGCCGCCGAGCAGGATGCACTGTATGCCCAGGGCCGCACCCGGCCGGGGCTGATTGTAACCTATAAGCGGGGTGGGGAGTCGAAGCACAATACCCAGCCGGCGCGGGCGCTGGACGTAGCCTTGCTGCTGGCTAACGGGCAGGTAAGCTGGTCGGCGGAGTTGCTGGGGCGCTTCGCGCGGCTGATGCTACTGGCCGACCCCGCAATCCGCTGGGGCGGCTACTGGCCCAAGTTTAAGGACCGGCCACACTTCGAGGTGTGAGCCGGTCTTTTTTTGGTAAGTACCGGTAGCATCAAGTACGGGTAGTGAGTTGGCGTGTGCTAGGGTGCTAGAGAGGCAAGCCATTTGGAGACAACCGGGGCCTGTTTACTAATAATTTTAACCAAATAGTAACTAACTTGATTAGCAAGTTCGTATAATTGCCAACTCCTTTTCATTTTATTGCCTGCGGCTTCAGCTGCTCTTATCCTCCTATAAGACAACAACTCATCATGAGCTAGCCTTCTCCAGGGGAACATAATTCCCGTGGAAGCAGCATAGGCTCGGGGGCGGGTGGCGGGTGCGGCAAGCATTACCCTATCTGGCGGCCCGCGGGTGCTGGGCGGGGGCTTGCTTCAACCTATGCATTCAGTTATGGCTACTGCGCGTTTTTTGATGGAGGTTCGGATTCGGGGCCGGTCGGGTACCGGCCGCCTGATTGAGCTGCTGCGCCCCGGCAAAGAGCGGTGGGAACTGCCACTACCGGCGGAGATGGACCAGGGCATGGTAACGCCGGCGCTGGCAGACTACGTCACGGCTCAGTACCTGACCCAGATGCCGCAGGAAGGAATTCGGCTGGGATGGGAAACGATTTACGCACTGATTCTGACGGCTCTTAGTGAGGCGCTTGACCAGGAGGAGTGAGATGATTAGCCTATCTCCCCCACCGCAGCTTGATTGGGTAAGAGCCGCTGGTAGTTACTCTTTCTGCCTGTTAGCTACCATCCGGTAACTACGACTTACATCCTTTTACTTGATACACATAGCGCGCCTCCTGCCGCTTCTTCCATCCTCTCATCTACCAGGCAGCCCGGAGCAGTAGGAAACCCGGTGGGGCGTGGTGGGCGCTGGCACCGGGCGAGGCAACAAAGCTACGCCGGCTTGGTTACCAGAATGTTGTGGACGACTTCATTTTGCGGGACAGGGCTCGTTATTCCGTGGTGCAGCTTACGGCTAAGGCCTTTGAGCCGACAGTGTCGTGCTGAGAGCAACTTGAGAGTCGCCGGCGGCGGAAGCGGTGAACAGACAACCAGTCAGCAATCTTTCTTTACTGACAAAAATATTTTTTACTCATCATTTACATTGTTGAACACAAACCAATTTACTATGTATCCTGAAGCAGGCTGGCAGTTCGAAAAAATAAAGCGTGAAGATGAAGTAATAAACTATCACTTGTATCACCAGTCACCTTTACCCATGTTTATAGCCGAAGTGGACTTGGGCAAAATTGTAGGTACAGACCACAGCACCTTCAATACCGACAACTGGATAAAGATGCGAGACACCTTATTTAAAAAAAGCACGAACGAGAAGTATGTGGCTATGGTGCGTGACAACCCTGACCACTCGGAGGGTTTAGACCCCATTACTGTTAAACAATACGGAGAGGAATATATTCTATGTCAGAGCGGCAATCACCGGGTCTGCCACGCAAAATTTACGGGCTTTCTCACTATCCGGGTGCGGGTGCGACAGCACCTAATTGATCCAAGCCTAGTGGGAAAACCAATTAAACAGCAGATGGAAGCAATTCCTATTCGGCTTATTAACTACTAATCATTCCTTAAGATTGAGGTTGTAAATAATTTGAGAAATCTACCGTGCTGAGCTTGTGAAGGGCCCATTTTTAGTGTGTGTTTTACCTTAATTCTAATATGCTCTGCGCTGGATGGAACGCCTGCGCGCTGAGGAACTGAGCACGTTTCGGTTTCTACTGGCACGCTAAGTTTTATCCCTCCAGATTGTCTTCAGGCCTTTTTCCTTGATTTAATCTGCTGGCTGTAACCCCTGCAGTAAGGCTTGCAGCCAGTGTAGGATTTGCGTGACGGTGGGGGCGGTACGGTCGGCGGCGCTCAGGGGCTGAGCCATGGCCAGCGCCAGGCGGCTGGCCGTATGCTGCTGCTGTTCGGTGCTAAGAATGGTTTGCAGGCGCTGGTGCAGTTCCGCCGACGAGGCTACCAGGGCGCCTAACTCCTGCCCGAGCACGCGGATGCCCACCAGGCGCATCAGGTCGGCGCCGGCAATAGCGTCCATGGATTCCAGCAAATCGTAGTGGCGGGCGAAGATGTCGTCGGTAATCAGCTCGTGGAAGTGCTGCAGAATGAGGCGCAGGTCGGTGCCATCCTTACCGCGCTGCTCGGGGCGGTCGGACCAAGCCAGCAGTTTAAGGCCCACTAGCCCAGGCAAGGTGACAGCCTGCCAGGTAATATGCTCGGTGATTTTAACCGGTTCGGCTTGAGTTAATACTTCCGCCAAGCCGATCACCGAGATGCAAGTTAAGCCTTGGCCGGCCACCTGCACGCGGTCGTCGGCATCGGCAATGCCACCGAAGGGCATTAGGTCGACTTGGACGCCGGTGGGTTCGTGAATCAGGCAGAAGGCGCTGCTGGCGGGGGCGTGGAAGTGCTCGTGCGCTACGAGCCAGGTACGGAGCTGCTGGTACTCCGCTTCGCTGGCTACCAGCACGGCCAGGTCAATATCCTGGGTGCGGCGGCGCGGTCCGGACTCCAAGGCGGCATCGAGCCACAAGTCGCGGGCAACGGCCCCAACCAGGAAGAACTCCAAGCCAGCATGCTGCATGCCCCGGGTGAGAGCAGGCAATACCTGGTCGAGACCGGTGGGGAAAAGGCGCTCAGGCGGAATGGCGGATATATCGAGCATAGAGTTGCTGGGCGACTTCGCGGTTACGGGCGTCGCCGCTCAGAAGCAGGTCGGCATACACCAGCAGCGGGGGGACGCAATTGCTGGTAGGTTGGGTGAAGTTGAGGCGGTCGTCGAAGGGTGGCAGCACCTCGATGTTGCCGGTGGGGTCGGGCACGAGCCGCAGCTGGCGCATGAGGCCGGGGCGGGTGGCAGTGCTGTAAAGGGTGAAGTATTCGGGCAGCAGGTAGCCATTGAGCAGCAGGGCCGCGGCGGGCTCCCCACCCCAATAGGTATTGGCCCCCAGGAGTAGGTTCTGCCAGCCGCCGACGGCAGTATCCGGCGCAGTCCAGCGGTAGCGCTGAGCCGGCAACCCAGGGCGGAGCGTGTCGCCGTAGCCTTCTACCCAGCGCCGAACTAAGTCATCGAAGCGCAGCAACTGTCGCGGCTCTTCGTCGAGCAAGTAGCCCTGCTGAGTAAGGTCGCGCATGATGAGGCCCACCGTCGCTACGGGCGTTGCGGTGCGCGGGGCAATGGCCCGATAGGGTTGGCGGACCAGTTCAGGCTCTGTAAGCAGGTGAAAGAGTACGCGCAGGCCGCTTTTGCGGAAGGCGCGGCCATGAGCGGGGTCGGCAGTGGGCTTATCCTTTTTGGGTTTGGGCTGCCCTTGCACCAATACAAACAGGTCGGCCGCGGGGTGGTGCAGAAAGGTGTTGCCGGCGGTATCGGCGTAGCAGAGCCCCTGCCGACGCATCTCGCGCCCGGCTTCCTCAGTTACGTAGGGCAGGAACACGATAAATGGTCGGCCGGGAGGGTGCAGCGCAAAGGCCAGCAAGGGAGTAACTTTTTTGAGGAAGACGTCTCTTATCTCGACCGTGAATACCGCTTGTTGGCCGATAGTGAGGATGTGCTGATGTGGAGTACCCTCGATTACTTGAACGGGCAGGCGTTTGCCTAACGCCCTCTTTAAAGCAGCTTTGACCTCTCTAACTACAGAAGCGTCCATCATCTTTTGTCTACTTTTATCCGCTTGTCTACTTTATGTGGACAAGATAATAAAAGTAGACACAATGAGCGCTGCACCTATTGCATTACGGTCTGCACTGCCTTTCATCAAATTATCAATTCAATTGGGTTGGGCAATAACAGTCCTTGTTGAATTTGACTGCTAGGATGGTCAGTAACTATGACTCTAGGGTCAGTATTGCCGGCGCCTAAAACTCGGTATATGGAATACTGGGCTCCCTGGTCAAACATGACTTTCCATTCGGCTTGAGAAAGGTAAATGCTATCCTTGGTGCGCGAAGGGGTTCCCTTAACTTCTAAAAAGCGTGTTTGCCCATTTTGAACTACTTGAAAATCATAGGGCAGACGGCTCTCCGCGTGTTGGTTTACCCATTGTACCTGGGTGAACTCGGTAGAGTCGGCACACAGAAGTTTGTACACTAGCTCCTCGCACCAGCGGCCAACGTCGAGTCGGGTATCAAGATTAGCTATTGTGCTATAACTGCTCGGCGGAGCAGTGGCAATTGGTATACTGGAGAGATGCCTGCTGACCGAAACAGCCGCTGGATTAATTGCATCGGCGGAAATTGTAGGTTCGAATGGAGTGTCTGCCCAATCTACTCCAGTGGAAAGTTCTTCGAACCCATTATCGTCGACACGTGAAAGAGGCTCAGCAGCGGCAGATATCAAGCTAGGCACTGCACTGCTATCTAAGATTACCTCGCTTACAGACGACCAGTTTTGGGCCGCGGCTAAATCAGCACCAGCAACTCCAATGTCCTCTAGTAGCCATTGGGCCGCCTCAGCGATGGGCAGCTCTAATAGGAGCCGCAACTCATTATCGACGTGTTTTACACCCAGCAGGCTGTCCAGCTCGCGTAGTAGCTGGTAGGCAGTACGAGGGCTACGCCAGTCGCCTTTTAGATAGAAGCTACTGTCGGCACCACGCAAGACAGGCAGGGGCTGGCCGGCAACGGTTTCGCCGCGGTAAACGAAGGACAGACATATAGCAGTAGCAGAGTAGAAAGAGGTTGCCTCTACTAGCTTACGCATACGGTTGAACTCAGCCTCGGCAGACTTGTACTGCCGTTTATGAACAACCAGCGCCAGATAAGGCAGTGTTTGCAGTAATTTATTTTTAAGCGTTGGGTTAGGCTTTTCGCCTTCAATTAAGGGGGTGAATTCCTTTATGCACTGTACTTGCAGTAGTTCCAGCAACTGCGTGAACTCAGCAGAACTGGTCTGGCAGTTTTTAGGGATATAGAGGGCCTTTATGCTGCTACCTGGCAGGGTTTGGAAACCTTCAGCCGTTATCCATTTCAATTCGGTAGCCGGTTCAAAACTGTCGTTTGCAGATAACAGGGAGTTGGCACCCGACCAAGTAAACAAGGCGGCTCTCTCAGTGGATGAAAAGTCGGGTAGCCGCTCCGCTAGCTGATTATACACTAAGCCAATACGCTTACGTTCAGCGTCACTCACTTTTCCATCTCGCTCAATAGCCGTTTTGGCAATACTAGCCAGCACTTTTAGGTAGTCGTCAACTTCTAGTTTCTGCCGAAACTTAAGCAGCGGCTTCCAGGCTTCGGGAATTGGAGCATCGTAGTCGAAAACCGGTAAGTGAGAACCAGCTAAGTCAACTATATCCTTGTGATTGGAGAAGACTTCGGCAGCCTTGCGGCAAGTTTTCTGGCTGGTTGGGAAGACGGGGCGATTATCAAGAAACCAATGAAAATAGTTGATGACAGCGTTAATGCTGCCATAGTAGCCCCAAGGCATTTTACCAAACTTATTTATCTCATCTAAATCAATATTAACAAATACTTGTTCCCAAAACAGCTTGGAAAACTGGTAATCGTTAGCAAATTGGGAGTATCTTATTTTATCAATGTGAACAAGATTCTCTGGCCCTACCAAATGGGGATAGGGGTGACCTTTTTTAACTTCTTCCCCGATGAAATCAAAATATTCCAGCTCTATTCCCTTCGTTAGCCCTCTTTTACACCCTCCATGCGCAAGGGATATATTTTCACTAACTCCTATTTTGAGAAAAAATGTTTTCCATTCGCTAACCAAATCATCAGACTCTTTATATTCAGCAACAAAATCTCCTTTCTTATTTTTCTCTTGCAACTTAAGAATAGGCTCGTAACTATCTGCTAAATAACAATCTTTAGCAGCGTGTAGAACCCCGTTTGTGCACATCAAACGTATGTCCTGCAATTTCTCAAGGTGCGTAGGGGTGATTTTCCCCTTCTTGTATTGGCTGAATAAGTAGCGAGTAACCTGTTGGTAGTTGTCGCGTGTGATACATTTTGAAATGTTACCAATAATTTCATTTTCGAGGTATGCCTCATCAGATGGCTCCTTTACCCCAAGTGATTCCAGCCAGCTTTTCAGGTCAGTATGTTGGCTGACTTTGGCATAAACATCAGGATGCAGAACGGTGACCGTCTGGCCGGCATCTGTTTTATAAGCCAAGGAAGGAAAGCAAATGGTTGCCGGCGCCTTCAGTTCCTGGTCAGCACTATAAATAAATGGAATGAGCTTGAGCTTGTGATTCCATTCGCCAGTGGTATCATACTTCGTGGCTTTGCGGAAAAAGTACTCAAGCAGCGAATAATTTTGGTTAAGCTGGTGACTGTCGGCAAACGTGTCCGACAGAAAATAGCTTTCTAGATTACTGGCTTCGAATAAAGTGGCACCGAGGGGTTGCAGTTTCCGCGCAAGCTGTAAGTCAGCATGAGCGAAAGAGGAGGAAGAAAAACTTCCGCTGGTTTTAGCATTGATAAACTTGACCAGGTTTTCCTTGGAAATAAAGGCCTGACTGGCCAAACCGGTATCGTCAATAACGACGTCCGCGACACGTGCTTCCGTCTGGCTTTGAGTGGGGATGAAAGCATAATTGGCAAGCGCCTGCTTGGCTTTCACGGCAAACGCTTTCTTCAGCTCGTTGTTGGAGCCTGGAAATAGTTTTGGCAGCAAATGCAATACTTCAAACCGGTGCTCCGACTGAGCGAGCTGTGCCAGCCAGGAAAAAAGATTATCGGCGACTAGCCCCATAAGCCACTGATTCCATACGCGGTCCTCATGGAGGGCTTCGCGGGCGGCGCTAGTCAGAAAGCTCCCATTGACTAGAAAGGGGAAACCGAAATCAGCAACTTTAGTCGGCAAATAGGTGAACAGTAAACTCTCCTCGGCACTTAGGGCCCGGATACGGCCGCTTTCAACGCGGGCTGCAAAGGCTAGCTCGGTGTGGCTGGCGTCGCGCAGCTTGGCAGGCGTCTTCTCATCAGCTTGCAGGGCCTTTTGCGTGTCGGCATCAACCATCAACTGGTCGAAGCTTTGCACAAGCCAGCTGCTAGTACTGTTGCCATCCTTCCACAACGTGGTGGGTTGATAGGCAGCAGTAGCAGGCTCAACGGTTTTAGAAATAGTGTATTGTTGCTGTCCTTGCCGGGCTACCGTAATGGCGTTAACGTGGCGCAGAAAGAGCAAAATCTGACCGTTTTGCAGCAGTTCAGTGAGTTCCTGTTCCAGGACTGAAGCGGCGACTAACTGAATGACAGTGGTGACATGGTAACCATTGCTCTCAATAAAGCTCTGGACTTCCGCTGGCAGGGTGTTGGCTTCCGTCCAGATAGGAATTACTTGCCAGGGTAAACGGGCGGTATGGTACTCTTTTTCGAATCGCAAATGATAGCCATCGGAGAAAATGCCAACCCAATCAGACTTACCAAACACCGATTTGAAGCCGATGCCTTTGTAGCCGGTTTTAGTTGGGTCGTTCTTCTTGCGGCTGAAGCCGGCGCCGGTAATTGCCTCAATGTCTTCGGGGGTGAAGGCACTGCCATTATGCGAGACGAGGAGATGGTGGTCGAAGAAGTCAAACCGGACCTCATTGCCTTCACCACGGGCGGCGTCATCGGCGTTCTGAATTAACTCGAAGACGAAGCGCTGACTTTCGGAATATATGTCACTGGACACCGTATCGAGCAAGTTGGCAGTCATTTCAGCCTGCTCGGGGTCGTTGTAAGTAGCTCTCTTTACAAATAGTTTCTCGATAAACTCCTTCTTACTCATGGTGAAGAACCTGCAATTGGGGTAAGGTTTTAAAATGATGTGCGGCCAGCGTATTCTCTTTATAAAGAGAGACTCAGCGACCTAACACAGCCGAGAGAGTATGCACCTGTCTAATCAGCAAGGAAGCTGCCAACTGCAACTCAGTTGTAGTATTAAAGCGGCCTACTCCTATCCTTACCGTAGCGCGGGCATCGTCGCGGGATAGGCCGAGGGCTAGTAGGGTGGCAGAGGGTTCGATGGTGCCGGCGTCGCAGGCAGAACCGGTGCTAAGGGCCAGCGTAGGGAGGCGGGCCAACAGCGCATCGGCTTCGAGGCCAGGGAAAGTGAGGCTGCTGTTGTGCGGCAAACGGTGGAGGGGGTGTCCGTTGCGGTAGGTAGTGGGTACGGTGGCAAGTACAGTGGCTTCGAACTCGTCGCGAAGGGTAGTTAGGCGCGCAGACTCGCCAGGCAATAGCTCCGCACAGCGGGCGCAGGCGGCTCCGAGGCCGACTACACCGGGCACATTAAGGGTGCCGGGGCGCCAGCCGCGTTCTTGTCCGCCCCCCCAAGCCAGGGGTTGCAGCTGGGTGCGGCGAGGATGGCGAACGACCAGGGCACCGGTGCCCTGGGGGCCATAGAGCTTGTGGCCACTCAGGGAGAGCAAATCCACTCCCCAGGCTATCACGTCAAGGGGAATTTTACCGACGGCTTGCGCGGCATCCGTGTGCAGCAAGGCACCGGCGGCATGGGCGAGCTGGGAGAGCTGCTGAATGGGCTGAATAGTGCCGACCTCTCCATTAGCCGCGTGAACAGACACGAGCAGCGTATTGGTGTCGATGGCCTCGGCAGCCGCGGTCAGGTCTACGATGCCATGGGCGTCGACGGGCAGGGTAATGATATCAAAGCCTTCGCGGGCTAGCTGCTTGACGGGGTTGCTGATGGCCTTATGCTCGATGGCCGAAATAACGATGCGGCGGCGGGGGCTAGTGGCGCGGGCAGCGCGGGCATAACCTAGCAAGGCCAGGTTATTGGCTTCGGTAGCGCCGCTGGTGAAGATAATCTCGCCGGGTTGCGCGCCTACTAGCTGGGCAACCTGCTCGCGGGCGAGTTGTACGGCGTCGGCGGTGCGGGAGCCCGCGAAGTGGGGCGACGAGGGGTTTCCGAACTGCTCCGTGAAGTAGGGCAGCATGGCATCTACCACGAGTGGGTCGCAGGGGGTGGTAGCGTGGTGGTCGAGGTAAATAGGGAACATTGTACTAGGAACCGCTAAACGGCAATGTAGCGTCCATACTTGCGGTACTCGGCATCGAGGGTGTAAAGCTGGTCCCACACTCCCTGACGGAGCTTGACGGCCGGAGCCACACAGTACTTCTGGAATTCTTCGGGGCTGACTTCGCCGTGCGGAAACAGCAGCTTCATATAGCCGCTGGCCAAAGCCCGCACGCTTTCCTGATTCCGCTGATAAGCATCCGGGCCGAGGTTGATGTGACGGGCACAGTAGGCATCAGTAGTCAGCTCCTGCCGTAGCTGCAGCAGAATGTCGCTGAAATAATCGGCTTTAAGTCCGCTTTGCTCGGCGAAGCTGGCGGGGGAAAGCTTCGGGATTTCCCAGCCCGGAATCAGGCCCTTTATACGGTCAAGAAAAGCTGTTTCCTGGAGAAAAGCGGGTAGCTCGCTTACCACGAGCGGGTCGTTGGCCGGGCGCTGGTTGGCATCGAGAGTGATATTGGCCAGCAGCACGAAACTGCAGTCGGAGGCCATTTCGTGCTTACCACCCCGGGATATTTTACCATTGGCCAAATATCCTTTTAAGCCCCCCACAATTTCGGCGGGATTGTCGAATTTGAGGGTTTGAACCTCGTCGAGCACCACCACTGCATAGCGGGCGAGAATGCCGGGCTGGTTGGTTTGATTGTTGACAAACAGGACTGAGGGCGAAACGTTGCCACCACTAACGAGCCGGACAAGGGGAGAGATGTTCTCGTAGATGTAGCTTTTACCGGTGCCTTTGGGGGCCAACTCCATGAGATGCACATTCTTCTGCACCAGTGGCAGCAGACGGGCTAAAACTAGCAGTTGCGCCTCGGCGCTGTAGGCAGCGGGGTTGTAGCCCATGGTAAGCAACAGCAGAGCACGCCATTCTTCCAACCGGAACTCACGCCGGGCCTCGTGCCAGCGGTCGAGGCTAACGGTTGCTTGCATGGGCTGAAACTCCGTAATAACCACTCCCTGGTCGCGGATATAAAGCAGTTGGGCTACGCCCCACATACCTTGCTGGAGCAATGCCGGGTGAGACTCAAGCAAATGCTCGGCAATCTGCGCATTCTCCTCCCCTATCATGGGCAGCTTGGCTACCCGCTCGGCCTTTTTGCCGGTAAGGATTACATCGACCTGAACATGAGTAAGGATGCGGACAGATTCACCATTGAGCAGACGGTTACGGATTAAGTTACCCTCGTCGGGTTTCGGCACCACGCGCGAGGCCCAATCCAGCACTTTGGCGGCATCTTCGGCCGAAAGAGGACCCCGGCCAGGAACCTTGGATTCTAAAACCCACTCTGCCACGTACCCGGGAATACCACGACTCTGCAGCTTAGAGGCAGGTAGGCGACGCTTATCGATGGAGACACTACCAAATACACGCTCCACTTTTGTTTCCAGCAACGCCAAATCCACTCCGTTTACCAACGGAGTTAAGGCGGGAGCGGCAGGTTCAAATAAGCTAAAAAGGTCGTCCGGATTTGGATTCATAAGTGGGGGCAAAAATAGATTACAAGTCGCCCAGCAGGTCGGCTCCCTGGGTTTGGAACTCGTCGGTGGTAAGCTGATTGGTGAGGGAGAACGTCAGTTCTTGTCCGTCAGCCTGTTCGATTACGACGCTCACTTCGGCCGCACCAATGCGTTGCCCGGTAGGCCAATCGGGTAAAGAAAGCGTACGCGTAGTATTCTGTTTGCCGGGCAAATCACCTTCAACAGGTAGCTCGATTACTGTGCCACCAGGCCAAGAAAGCACGAAACGACGCGCTTGCACCGCGTGGTCGCCATGATGGTTCAGTTGGAGCGTTACGGGGCCGGTAGCTCCCACCCGGGAATGACCCGAGGCGCTACCCGAGAGGCGGGTGGGCACGACGTTACGGGCTAAGCTTAGCCAGGGCACAACTACCTCCTCGGGCCAGATGCCTCCATGGGAGAAATTATCGGGGCCGCCAGCCTGACTACCATCGGCACGGCGCACGCGGAAGCTACGCTCGTCGCGTACGACGCCGACCCAGCAGGGCAGGTTGAACCACGTAGTGGGGTCGAGCCAGATGATATCTTCGGAAGCGGCCGGAGGCGGGCCGGGTTGCTCCCGGTAGGTTACCCGACCGTGGGCCTCGAACCCTTCGGGAACCGTGACTTCACGGGAGCCGGGCCCCAACATACGACCGTGGTCGGTGGTGAGAAGCACGCGCAGTCCGTGGGCACGTGGTACGGCGCGGGTAATTTCCACGATAGTTTCGGCCAGCTTGCGCAACTCGGCCTGCACGGAGCGGCGAACTACACTTACTTCTCCTGTTTCGTGGTAGGCCTTATCAGGCTGTAAGGGTCGCCAGACGAGCATTTGCCCTCCTTGCAGCTGACGGGCACGGCTGACAGGGTCTTGGTGGTCGCGCACATCAGCAGCGGCATCAGCATCGGATTGTGCTTGTCGGGCGCGCATTTGCTGGTAGGGTACGCCTGCGCGGATAGCGGCCTTGGTGAAGCGAGTAATAGTTGGTAGCAGGCCAAAGCAGGGGGTGGCCTGGATGGCAGCAATGTCGCCCTGCGAGTGTTCGTGCACTGTACGAGCCAGCAGGCGGGCGTCATTCCAGCCTAGGCCGTCGGCAATGACCCAGATTACTATTTCGTTGGCATGCTGGGGCCGGGTGCGGGTATGCTGCGCCCAATACAGCTGCTGAAAGGGGTGCGCGGCCCCCGCTAACTGCCCCGGGTAAGTAGCCAGCAGCCACTCGCCAAATGCGACTGCATGGGTGCGGGCAATAAGGCTGGCACTAGGGTTGTTCGGCTGCTCTGCCTGCCAAGTCCGGTACGGAAGATATTCATCCGTTACCCAGCGCAACACGGCGTCGGGCTCGGTGGGTAAGGTACTGGGTTCGGGGGGCGGGAGCTGTTTGTGCAGGCGGGCATATTCGGCCGCCGGTAGACTACCCCGCAGGGCGCGGAGCAAATCTTCGGATAAGGTGGCAGGCTGCTCGTCGAGGTAACGCAGCACGATATCGAGGGCAACTGGTACAAGCGCAGCATGGTGAATGGCGGCGCGGGTTTGCCCCCACCAAGTAGCCACTATCAGGCCGGCCTCGGTGTCGGCGGGAACAGCGGCAACCTGGGCGCGCAACTCATCTTCCCAAGCTTGCTTGGCCTCCATAATCCACTCGGCGGGCAGTGCATATGGGCATTCATCGAGCAGCCCCAGCGCTTGGTGCTGCGGATAGCTGATACTGGGGCCGGGCAGACCGCACCAGGCGCGAAGCAGCTCCTGGCCGGTGTTGGCTGACAAGGGCAGCAACTCGCCCGCCGCGGGAGTTTCGGCTTGCCAATGGCTAACCCATACCCGGAGTACCTGCTCGGCCGTAGCAGGCAAGGGTTCGGAGGTCAACAACCAGGCAAGCCACTGCACGGTAGCAGCCGTAAGGGTACTCGGCTCGGCGCTAGGCTCCAACTCCCAGAGTGCAGCTGCTTCGGGAAACAGAACGGCCAGAACCGCGGCTAAACTGAGGGGGCTGGGCCAGTTACCATCGCCCCACTCAGCCTGTAGTTGGCGGGCCAGAATTTGGGCTTCGGGCGTCGATAGGGAGGGTAGCGCGCGGCGAAGCAGCTCGCCTGGTGAAGTCAGTTTCTTACAGGTACCGCCGGCCATCTCCCACCAGGAACTGGCCCACCGCTCCAGCACGGTACCGCGCACTACTGCCGGCGCGGCTTGCCCCCGAGAGGCCAGCACGGTATAGCGCAGCCATTCCACCTCCGTAGCCACCAGAAGGTGTCCGGGGGGAATAGGCGCGTCGCCGCAGGAGTCGAGCAGGAGAACTTGATTCGCTAACACGAGGAAGAGTTAAGCCGTTTGGGGTTCGAGGAGCTGCTGTAACCGGGCGAGCAGAGCTTTCTGCTCGGCCCGGTTGCCAATATCGAGAAAGGCTTTTTCGGCAACTGAAGCTTTGCTCTGGGCGACGCGACGCTGGAGCACTTTTTCCAACGCATCACGGGCCGGCTTTTCTTCATCGGACAGGAAGTCGAGCTTTCGCTCCAGCTCGGCGAGCAGTAAGGCGGCACTCTCCTGCGCTTCGTTGCGCTGGGCAAGTTCAGTGAGCTTGGTAGCAGCGGCGCGCCGTTGCTCGTCGAAGCGTTCTGCCAATCGGCTCCGCTCTTGTTGCACACGCTCCACCTGGGCGGGGGCCAGGGTGGCTTTGGCCGCCAGAGCATCGTACTCTTTCAACACCTTGCGCAGGGTCTCGGCCGTTTTTGGCTTGGCCGTGCGCAGCTCCGCTAATTCCGTTACCAGTTTGCTGCTACGCTCGGAATGCGTCTCCCATTGCTTGAGGGTTTCGGCTTCGGGAGTGCCTCGAAACTGGTCGATTCGACGGTTTAGCTCTCTGGTAAATGAGGTAATGGTGGGCGAATCTACGAGGGTTTCGGCCCGCGCTTCCATCGAGGTCAACCATTGTTCGGCTTCTTGTTGCTTGGTCGTCAGCAGAAGCATTACGTCTGCCAGCTGGGTTTTTGTCCCATCCGCCTGCGGTTCGGCCGTGTCGAAGTAGGCTAGCAGTTCGCGCCAGCCCGCCAGGGTAGCGGCCCGCTTGGCTTCCGTGAGCTTTTCGCGAATAGGGGCATCCTGCTCCAGTTGGCTATAGCCTGCATGGTTCTCCTCCAGTTGCTGCTCAGCATCCTTGATGCGGCGTTCTAAATCAGGCTCAGCCAAGGGCGCTACGGCAGCGTGGAGGGCCGCCAAGCGCTGCTTCGCTAAATCGTAGCCCCGGACAGAGCTGATGTTGGCCAAGCCCGTACAAACCTCCGTGAGGTGCTGGCGCAGCTTACTGTTAGCTTTACGCTGCCCTGGAGGCAGTAAGTCATTGGCTGGCGGTGACACCCGGCCCAGTGGGAAGCCGGCCTGGTCGGGATTATTGAATAGGCGGGATGCCTCAAGTAGCTGTCCAATACCTTTGGCATCGACAGTAATTGAATCAAGCGCCTCGTACGCCGACGATACCTTCTGCTCGAAAGCTTCCGCTTGCTTGAGTTCAAATTCCAGCTGCTTGGCGCTGGTTTCGGCCTCCTCTTGAAGCTGCGGTTTGGTTGCATCAGGAGCAGCGACAAAGTCGCGGAGGTCAGCAATAGCCTTTTCGGCCTCTGCCACCGACATATTATCGGGAAAACGAAGCTTCGTTATCAACTCCTGGGCACGGCTTTCGCTGCCAGCGGCGTCGCGGCGGGTGGCCCGGGCATCCAGCGTGTGCAGCAAGCTTTCCAAGATTTGCTTGAAATCATTGGTGCTGCCCAACCAGTCTTTCGGTTCGAGGGTGCGGCCACTACTGGTAGTAAGCGTGAGCTGGTGGCGGTTGACACCATACCAGGCAGCGAACAATAGCCCCAATGAGTAGGCATCGTAGCCAAAAGGCGGGTTGAGAAGTTGCAGAAGCACGGCACGCAGCCGCACGTTCTCGGAGCCGGCGGGCACGGCCTGCTCCAGTAAATCCCAGGCCTGCTTGACCTGCTTTAGCCGGGGAGCCGTAACGCGGGCGCTGGTGTCTACCACGCCCCAGGCACCGGCAGAACCCAACCGGAGTACTTTGCTGTACAAGTCGCGGGCACGGCCCAAGTTGTTGGCCCGAGTAGCTTCATCCCAATCATGAAAGCTGCCTTTGTAGAGGCGTACGGCGGCCAGGCCTACGGCCTCGCGCAGCTTGGGGCTACGAGTAGTATCGCCGAGGTACTGTGCGAAACGATAGTAAACGACTTCGTAGCTGGCCTCCAGGATATGGCTGAGACGGACAGTGCGCTTGGCCCGCAACCGTTCCTCGATGCCGGGGCGCTGCTGGGCCGGCACTGCCCAATCGGCGGCCTGCTCCAACTCATCTTTCAGCGCCTGAACCGCACTCAGGAAGTTGGCATTAAGCGCAGCCCGGCGTTGCTTCACGGCTTCTTCGCCTAAATTACGCACCTGTGGCTGAGGCAAGCTATCGAGCACGTGCAACTCCAGCATGGCATTGAGCAAGCCTTGGTGGGCCTTTTTGGGCAGCACCAGCACTATTGGGGGCACGCGCTGCCGGTCGGCAAAGGCCGCTACGGCTTGCTCCAGGTCCTGGGCCGCATGTTGGCGCAGCCACTGTACATCGGCATCGTTGGCCGCCAGCGGCAGGACCACATACCCGCGGGCCGCATCGGTGAGGCGGCCGTTATTTTCCAGGTTTTGGGCCTTAAGCAACTCGGTCAGGCGAGTTACGCTCCATTGCTCGCGCGGCAGCAGGATGATGCGCGCCCCCCACTCGGGCCCATTCGTGTTATGAAACGATACTTCCTCCTGCTGAGGCAGCTCGGGGCGGCGCAGGCCCTCGGCCAGAGCCGTTTGCAAAGCCGAGGCATTGCGCTTAAGCTGAGCCAGGTTGTCGAGCAGCGTCTGCTTGACTTTGGAGCCATCCTGCCCGGAGGCCCAGAAGCGGTAGGTTTCACTGACCGCATCCTTCTCGATGTACCCACCTACCTCGCACAGGGTATCGAGGGCGCGCTCTACGGCCGGACGGGGCAGGCCCGTAAGGATGGCTAGTGCCCCGGCGTAGTCGGTGGCCGAAGTGTCGCCGGGGCGGAAGCCGGCGGACTCGTAGAGCAGCATGCCTTGCAATGTGGCTTCCGCATCGGGAATAGAAGCAGGGGCTACTTTGCGGAGCGTATCGTCGTAGCGCTTCCAAGCGTCGTCGGACACCAGCTGGTGCTGGTAGTAGGTTACCAGCTCGATAGGGCGCACCCAACACAGGCGGCCATCGGCAGCCAGGGCCGGCCGGGCGCGGTAGGTCTGCATCGTGTCCTTCACAAAGGATAGCACGGTACGGGCGGCCGTGCCGGCGCGCAGGGTGGCCGAACACAGCAGCGCCGTAGTTAGCGGGTGTAGGGGGTGGCAGCCATAGGCCATCGTCACGCGAATTCTGTCGAGCGTCCAGCCAGCGGCATCGGTGTAGCGCTGGGGGAAGAAATTACGCACCGCATCCACGGCATCAACCACGTCGTTGTCGGCGGCCGAGTCGTCGGGGGTCAGCGAATCCCAGATGCTTACATCCTGTCGCAGGTAGGCGTCGAGGACGGCCTCCATGGGGGAATAAAGCGGGTTGCGGCCTTCGTTGGGCAGGCGCGTGAGCTCCTTCTTAAGGTCGTTGAGGGACTTTGGACCCGCCCCGCGCTCCTGCATGGCCAGTTCGGCTACGTCGTCGGGGTCTTGCTGGGAGAAGGCCAGAAATACTGCCTGGTTGGATTTGCGCAGCGCACTTACCCCATCGAGCAGGCTTTGCAGCGGGAGGCTTTCGGTGTGGAGACCATACTGCTTGGCGTAGGCTTCCACGAATGCCGCAAACTCATCGAACAGCACCAGAATGCCGGCGAAGGGCTTATCCGGCCCGCAGAACTTGTCGGCCGTTTTAAGCAGCAGGTCGCGGGGCGAAAGGGCGGCATCGAAGTGCGGATACACGCCGCGCACATGCTGTACTACTTTGTGAATGAGCTGACGGTGGCGGCCGTCGCGGTGCTGCACGCCGAGCGTGGCGCGCAGGGCCCCAAAGTCCAGGTTCTGGCCGGCGGCGTGGGTGTCGAGGTACTCGTTGGTGCGCGTGCGCTCGTCGGGACTGAAGGTGTTGAGCACGGTCAGGGCCTCATCGAACCAGAGGCCCAGCTCGGCATCTTGGGTGGCGGGGTTTTCTTCCAAGGCCGTTTCCAGCCCGCGCACAACAGCGGCCGAGAGGCTATCGGACTCGCCCCCGGCAAGCCGTAGGATAAGGTAGGGGGCGCGGTTTTCTTTGAAGTTGCGCAGGCGCTGGGCCACGCCGGGAGCAGCGTGGTTTACGCCGGCCAAGATGGCTTCGGCTTCGGCCGAGCCGGCAGGCTGGCCGAAGAAGTTGGCAAGCGCCAGAGCCAAGTGTGATTTGCCGTGGCCGTAAGTGGGGAGTTTATGTTTATTTGTGCTTATGACAAAGCCTTACGCTGTATGTGATGTGCTTATCGTGCTGGCGAAAGAGCCCGCCGACTTTCACCTTGCGCAAACGCAGGGGTGGTACCGTATTCCGACCAATTCGCGCATTCCAATAACTCTGCAAAAGAAGCAAGCACGCATCATTGCCTTTTACTTTCCCAAAGTATTCAAAGACCTAAAGTTCTCCATTCGGTTTTTTGCAGAAATTACCGGCGTGGAAGTCGTTACACGCCAGCATCTTTTCCCGAACGAAACGCCTAATTCCCGTTCGGCTGTTCTCTACCATAAAATCTCGTTTGGCCCGCTACAGGAGCTACCCCGGCCAATCGTCAGCTACCGGGGCCGGTTCATCCTGTTTATTCCAACTACCTGGGCCAAGTTTTCGCAAGCGGAGGAAATCAACGACCTCTACCACGACAGCCCCCTAGAGGACACCTTATGGACAGAGTTAAAGCGCCAGAACCTGCCCGCCGAGCGGCAGGTTTTGCTACCTACCAAAGAGAAAAATTGGATTTGCGACTTTGCTTTTTACTGTGCCAAAGGCCAGATAGATGTAGAATGTGACGGCGACACCTACCACATGCACCCCGATGCCGTGCGTTATGACAAAGCACGCAACAACGAAATAGCGGCCGTTGCCGGGTGGGATGTACTGCGCTTTACTACGCGCAACATTGAGGAAGAAATGCCGCAAACCGTGAACCTGATTAAAACGAAGATTGACCGGCTTGGGGGTTTGCATTACGTCCGTGAAGACGTAGTGCGCTACGTTTCCAACCGCAATGACCAACTCAATTTATTCGACCCATAGGTATCCGGTTTTTGTACCGTAATTGCGGCGCTTACCCATCCCAACAACTTCTTTTTCACCATTTACCATGACCAACAAATCGTATTTCTTCAACTTCTTCGTGCCGCTCTGCGCCTCGCTTAGCGATGATGAATTTCTAGCTTTCGCCGAGTCGGTATTGGCGAACCTGAAAAAAGACTCCAAAGCCGATGCAGCCGACGTGGCCGGACTGGAAGCCCAGGTAACGAAACTGCGGGCCGCGCACACACAACGCGGAATTAGTGGCAAGTCGGCCAGCGTAGCGACATTGAAGCAAGCGGTGCGCGACTTTTTGCAGTGGGCCAAACTCACCAATATTCAGAAGGTCTTCCCCGCCTTTCCTGACCGCAAGCAAGCCGAGCGCATTGATATTTTTCCTGGTGGTATGGATGCGCTGTATCGCGCTGACCAAACCAATCTATTGAGTCGCGCCAAGTATTACCTCGACAAAATAAGCGGGCCATATGGCAAACAGACAGGCATTACGGCTGCTGACGCGGCGAAGCAATACAAGGCACTGGAAGAGGCGCTAACCGGCCGCACCACGGCCGCCACCGACAAACGCAGCGGGTCGGCAGCGGTAGATGCTGAAGAACTGGCCGTATGCGAAGGGCTGTACCGGGCTTACGCGGGCTTGTTGTATCATCATTCGGAACACCCTGAACAGGCTTACGCGTATTTCCCTTTCCCCAATGCAACCGGCACGGCTGCCGATGCAAACCTGGCTTCGCTGCCTAAAGGCCATCCGGCTGACGAAGTTGCATAGCAGCACTCGTAACATCTCTTTTGCAAGACAGGTAAAGACCAGAGTAGTAAAAGGACCTCATTTGTGTACCCCGGCTTCGACCTAAATGCTGGAAGGGTTTCCTTTTAAGCATTCGGTGCTGGACAGGGCACATAAATGAGGTCCTTTTGTCGTTTTGGTGTCAGCTAGGGTAGTAACAGGAGTTCCTTTTATCATTCCAGCTTTGAGTGGGGCGATAGAAGGGACTCCTTTCGCTTGGTGGCCGGAACTATCATTTCAGAATATTGCGGATACCGCCGGCTGGGTTCTTCACATCGCCAACGTAGCGCGGGATGACGTGTATGCTGGCGTGGTCCATGCGTTGGCCGGCCGCCGCACCTATGTTGAGGCCCACCGTAAAGCCAGCTGGGGTATAGCGGTTGCCTATCATACGCTGGGCGTGGCTGACTAATAGCCAACAGTCATGTTGTTCGGCCAGAGATAAATCAAAAAAATTGGCAACGTGCGCTTTCGGCAGTATCAGTGCGTGGCCGTTGCTTACTGGGTAGCCATCGAGTACCGCGTAGCTGTGGGTGGTTTCGGTCAGCAGGCGCAACTTAGGGCTGGGGCTGCAAAATGGGCATTTACTGGGTAGGTGCGTCGCTTGCGTGTAGTGTTGATACTCGTAAAATTCGGTGTTCTCATTGCGGAAAATCGAAGAAAACGGCAGTGTTACAATGCACTGGTACACCTGCTTTTTATGCAGGTAGTGCTGGCGAAAACCATCTTGGGCAATATCGCGTCGCACGGCGAAGTAAGCGCGGCCGGTGGGTTTGAGTAGCCGCGCGATGTCCATTAGCACGGCCGTTTGCTCATCGGCCAGTAGCACGTTAAGGACGTAAAAACACAGAATGGTGTCAAACTTCTGGGTTGGAGCGTCTGGAAAATAAGTGGGGTCGTACCCTTGCGCGTCGAAGCCTTTGGCTTGCAAGAATTCTACATCCCGCCCGTAGCCACAGCCATAATCCAATATGGCACCGGTTAGCAGCCCGCGCCCGTACAGCATCCGCACTGGCAGCGAAGGCATGTCGCGCTCCTTCGCCGTGAGATGACTATTCGGGTTGGCGGAGTTGCTCATTTGAACTCAAAAGGATAAGAGAAACCGAGATTTTGCGCCGTTTGCAACTGCGGCAATACCTGCCGTTCCAGCCGCTCCCTAAACCAGCCAAAAGGCTGCTGCTGTAAGGAACTTAAATTTTGGGCAAAAAATACATGATAGTCTTCCAGTAGCTTTTCATGGCCCTGTGCGGCGTGGAACTGAAAGCCCGCGAACTGCAGCCGGGCATACGCCTCAAAGTACAATTCGACCGAAGGCAGCCAATCATTTTTGGCTGAATTAACCCTTTTCGGCGTAGGAATGATGTTCCAAAGCTGGTCGTGCGCCACGTAAGACCACGGCAGAAAATGGTCGAGGCTCAAGTTAGCCATTGTCAGCGGCTGGCCCGAATAAATGCACGTCAGGCCGGGCGTAGCGGCTACGTATTCCTTCCAGAATTTTCCGGCTGCATTTAACACGCGCACGGCAGGCTTTTCTAGCTTTTCACTTAAGCCGATTACGTTCGGGTTGTTCTTTTGCAGGAAACGTACCAAGTGCCAATAAGTGAAGCCGCGCAAAATGCCCCGGTGTCGCCGCAAATAATCGGCCCAAGCAGGATGCACTTCGATAGCGTCGGCCACAAAATGGTATGGCGCGCGGGTGCTCTGCCCCGCCAGTTCTGCCACGTAAGCATTTACCCGCTGGTCGGGCAAGCCTCGTGTTTCAGCCGCGAAAAATGGCCGAATGAAACGGTACGGCACCCAATTAAGCAGCACGTTCACGCGCTTGTAAAGCAGCCCCAATGTTTCGGGCGCAAGCGCCTGCTTGAGTTGCACGAATAAGCTAGGCGCGGTAGGTCGATTATCCACCGTCAGGTGATGGGACACAAAATCCGCAATCGGTCGAAATCCGTCCTGCCTACCAAAAGAGAGTTTGAAGTAATCCAGCGGATACCACACGCCTGCCACCATGTGCAAGGACAAATCGTGCAGCGAAAGCCGATTATCAGCACTTTCACTCAAGCCGTCAAGAATTGCCAACAGCCAATAAAACTTGTATGTATTGGTCGTATCCGCGAAAACGGCCGTGAGCTTAGCAACGTCGAGTCGGTCGTCTTCGGGTAGTGTCATTAATTAAATTATTTTCTCCCGAATTCAAACTTATTACCTGCCTTTTGCTAAGAATAGATAAAAACTACTACAAATGCGAGACCAAAGAGAAATTCAGAGAGACAAACGAAGCTTATCATATGCTCAAAGCAAGCTTACTGAATCCATCCAAAGGGCCAAAAACGCGAAAACTGCTCGCCAACGAGAGAAATACGGGGAATTAGTAAAAGTATTTGACGAAATAATCCGCGAGATAGAGAGCCGCCTTAGGGTTGATAAGCTCAATTTGCTGTTGCCATAACAGTACCGGTGCGGAAGGCGTGGCGGCGGGCCACCAGACGGGGCAGTTCGAACAGGGAGGGGTCGTTGGCAGCCAGCAGCAGCACATCGCCAGCCAGCGAGGCCCGGGCGGCCGTGAGCTCGGCGGCCACGTCCACGTCGCCCCCTTCCCAGAGGCGGAAGCTTTTGCGCGTCCGGCTCCACACGATAAGCGAGCGGTCCTCCAGTTGCTTGATGGCTTCGGGCACCTCGGCTCCAAGGGCAGCAGCCAGCACCGCCGCCGAAGCAGGTAGGCGCGACTCGCGCAACCAGCTGAGCAGCGCCACGCACTTGAGAACGCGCACTGCCAGCTCGGTCAGGGGCGGGTTTTTGGCGGTACTCTGCTCCACGATTTCCACCGCTTCGTGCCAGGGCCGGGCCGTGGGGCCCGTGTAGTGGGCCAGTAGCACGTCGCGGCCGTAGTCGAAGAGGCGGTCGAGGCGGAAGAAGGCGGGGTCGGCGGTGTTATAGCGTTGCTCCTGCAGGAAGCGGCCCATGGCACTGTTTTCCTGGCCTTCCAGAAAGTTGAACACGCTCCGGTGGCTTTGGCCGGCCCGGCGGAACAGCACCGGCAGCGCCAGCAGCGTAACCGGGTGCAGCGGGTAGGCGGCGCGGGCCAGGTCGGGAAAGCGGTCGGCCAGTCCGGTAGGCAGCAAGTTCGCGGCGGGGCTCATCACGGGGGCCAGTTGGGCCGAGAACGTGCCGTTGAGGTGCAGGGCCGGCTGGTGCTGGAGGGCGCGGCCGATGAGGTCCATACGTTCGACATCGGACGGGAACAGCGGCAGCTGCCGGAAGCGCTGGGCTACTTTGGCCCACTCGCCCTGCTGGGTGCGGCCGAGCCGATGCGCGTAGGCTTCGGCATTCTGGTGCATGATTGTCATCACCCACAGCTGGCCGTGCTCGGGGGCGCGGGCGGCCGCTTCGGCTAACTCCTGCAACACGAAAATATCGCCCTCTTGCGGATGGTTGGCCGCATATTCCAGGTATTTGCCGGCTTCATCGACAAGCAGTAGCAGCCCCTGGAAAGGGGTGTTTTCAGCAATGGTTTCCGCCGTAGCCAGGTAGGCGTTGGCGATATTACGGGCGCTGGGCTTGCTCTCGGCCTTACGTAGGGCTGCGGGCATTGCGGCGGCACCGGGAGCGGCTTCGAGGGCATGCCGCAGGGCGGCTAGCAAGGCGGGGGCCAGCGCGGAGCGGGAGCCCACTACCGGCACTGGTAACAACTGAGGCACCAGAGTGCCTACCGTAGTTGGCAACGTAACGGTGGCACGAAACGCCGCATCGGACGTCAAACGGGCCAGGAAAGCCGCGAAAGCACTTTTACCGGCGCCATAGGGCCCAATAAGAGACAGGGCGCGGTCGGCGGGGTTGGCTTGCGCCCGGAGCACACCCTGCAACGCTTCCAGCGCGGAGGTTGTCAGGAAATAACCGTCGGCGCTGGCAGCCACCGCCAAATCGCGCTCCAAATGGACGGAACGCCCGAAGCGGGGCTTAACAGAAACGTAATCAGCCAGCAGCGGCGAAGGAGAAACAGGCATTGAACTTAAGCAACTAGCTGAGCGGCGTAGTAAGATTGGAGCAGGTCTTGGGGAATAAGTACCTGGGCAGTAGTGCGCACTACCTGCCGCACAAGGGGGGTGTCTTCGAAGCGCAGCTGGCCATTGGTCAGCTCATCGAATTGGTCCAGGTAGAACAGCACGGAATCTTCATCAAGCTTGAATACGACGCCCGGCGAGCCCTCGGCGTGCGCAATATCGCGGGCGGCAATCGTGCTGGTACCAGGGTATTGCCAGTCCCAAAACTGAAGCAGAGCCCACGCAAACAGGGCGGGCGGTAAGCTGGGCTTGGGTCCGATGGCAAACGTATAGTGTTCCTGAGTGCCAAAGCCGGCCCGGATAAGGCCGAGCTCGCGCAGGGGGCAGTCGAGGCCATCCTCGGCGTTTTGGCTCCGCTCGCCCGCCGCCAGGTAGGTGAGCAGAAATACGTTCACGTCCCGGTCGATGGTATTGGCGGAGGACACTTTGGAGGTAGTTGCCCGGGCGGCGGCTTGAATGGATGAGGACAAGGCGGTCCGGGTCCACTCCCACTCGCGCCATATGTTGAAGGCGTACGCCCACGTATAGGCCTGGCTACCGGGCCCGCACAGCTTCCAGTGCAACAGCCACAGGGTAGCCGGGTCTTCGAGGTAGGGGTCCGCTCCTTCGTCAGTCAGCAAGAAAGCTCCCAGAGCGGTGGGCAGCATAGTTGAGCTACGTTCCGAAATAGGTATTGCCATGCCCGTGGCAAGCAACCAATGACGAATGGCGCTTACCATATTCTTACCAACGCCCAGCGTTACCAGAGCGGCATCGGAGGTAAATAAAGTAGGGTCTTGTAGCAGCGCGTCGACTCCTTTTTTAAGCCAGGAGGAACGCAACGCGAAGGTTTGGTGGCCCGCAAAGCTGGGCGGGTAAGGCAGTAGAGATTGGGGAAGAGGCTCGATAAAACTTAACGTAGCATGATGAGGTGAGGAAACAGACATATAGAAAAGTCAACTGGGTAATGTAGCGAGCAACCAATAGCAGCTCAGCGGGAAATATCGGTAAAGAATGTGGGAGATGCTAATGGGTTTTTGCCTGGTAACAGAAGAGTTAGGAAGTCAGCAGGTTATTTTTCACATAGAGAAACACGCATGTTTAGCCTATCCCACTTCGCTAATCACCCCCGTCACTCCACCCGGGCGCAGGCACTACATAGAGAAATTCAGTTACCCGCAGTGGCAGTTTCCGACTGCGCTCAAAGCTGCTATCCGAAGGTTGGCTGTAAATCGGCCAGCAGCCCTCGGCGCATAATCATGGTGGCGATGAACTCGTCGGTGGCCCCGTTGCGGTGCTTGGCCACGTCGAAGAGCACGGTGTCGTGGGTGGGACTACCGTCGCCGTACTCGGCAATTTTGTAGTACTCACCCCGCCAGAGGAAGATGATGCAGTCGGCATCCTGTTCGAGGCTGCCCGACTCGCGCAGGTCGCTGAGCTGGGGCCGCCGGTCGCCGCCGCGCTTCTCCACGTCGCGGCTGAGCTGGGACAGAGCAATGACGGGCACGTGAAGTTCCTTGGCTAACTCCTTGAGGCCCCGGCTGAGGCTGCCGATTTCCTGCTCGCGGTTGCCCCGCTGGTCGCCGCGCATGAGTTGCACGTAATCGACCAGCACCAGACCCAGGGGCTGGGTGGCATGCAGGGCGGCGCACTTGGCCCGCAGCTGCTGCAGACTCAGGCCGGGCGTGTCGTCGAGGTGGAGCAAGTGGCCGTGGGTACGCAGGCGCTGGGCCTGCTCGCGCAAGTGGCCGACCTGCTCCAGACCGCCGGGCAGGTTGCCGCGGCGCAGGTCGGCGTTGGAGTAGCCGGGCACCTCGCTTACAATCATGCGCTGCATAAGCTGGACTATGGGCATTTCGAGGCTGAAAACGGCCACTGCTCGGCCGTGGTCGAGGGCGGCGGTGCGGGCGAAATGTAGCAGGGCAGCCGTTTTGCCCATAGCGGGCCGGGCGGCCAGCAGAATCAGGTCGGCCGGTTGCCAGCCGCCGGTGAGGCCATCAAGCTGAGTGAGGCCGGTGGGCACACCAGTGAGGCCCTGGCGCAGCACGGCCTGGGCCAAGTGTTCGAAGGTAGTTTCGAAGGCAGCGGCGGCGGTTTGAACGGGCCGGGTTTCCAGCGAGCGGGTGAGGGTGGTCAGGTGGGTCTGGGCCGTGGCCAGCAGGTCGAGGGGGTCGCGGCCCTCATCGTAGCCGTAGGTCGTCAGCTCGCGGCCGGCCTGTATGAGCACGCGGCGGGCGTGGTGCTGTTGGAGGATACGGCAGTGAGTGAGCAGGTGGGCAGCCGAGCCAATGTGCTGGGTGAGCCCGGCCACGAAAGCTGGCCCGCCGATGCGCTGGAGGGTACTACGGTGGCGTAGCTGCTGCACGACAGTGAGCAAATCCACTTGGTCGCCCTGCTGCACCAGGTCGCGCATGGCGCGGTATACATGGCGGTGGGCATCGAGGTAGAATACATCCTCGACTGGCAGCGTAGCCAGCAGCGTACGTTGGGCAGGCACTTCGAGCAGGGCCGCACCGAGTACGGCCGCTTCGAGGTCGGGAGCTTGCGGCGGCAGTTGGCCGGCGTGGGGAGTTGAAACCAGCGCCTGCTTACTCATGGCGGGTTGGCGAAAGGGTTGCATAGTAGCCATAGCGAATCAGCTCCAGCGGGCGGGGTCGGACGGCTTGGGGGCCGTGCGGGCCCGGGAGGGGGTGGGCGAGTTAGGGCCGGTGCCGGGGCCCTGGAACTGAGCGCGACGGCGCATCCAGTTGCGGAAGGCGGCGCGCCAGTTGACCATGGGCGTTTTGCCACTCACGCGCCAGCCGTTGCTTTCGTAGTGGTCGTGGAAGGCAGCGGCTTCGGTTTGCGCATCGGCGCTGGTGGGGTGCTGCTCGGCGGCGTAGGCCTGGACTTCCGCCAGCGTGGGAGCCGCGGCGCTCTTCTTCTGGGCGTCAGCTGGCTTTTTAACTAACTTTTGAGAAGTGGGCGCGGGCGCGGCGGCGTTAGCCACCCCTCCCTCTCTTTTTGAAGATGTAATTGAAGTTGAAAATGAAAATGAAGGGGTTGGAATTTGCTTATCCCCAGTGGTTGGCATTTGCTTACCCCCGGTGGTTGTCGTTTGGTTGTTGGTTTGGTTGTTGGTTTGGTTAAGCAAAAGCGGATTTCCGCCCTTTTTGCCCGCTTCCGTGCGTATCCGGCGCAACCGCTCATCTTTGACCATGCGGCGGCAGAACAGCGCGCCGTCGGACTCGCGGCGACTGGCCACGCCGTAGTCGAGCAGGGTGGTTAGCATTTGGTTGGCACTTTGTTTATCCAAACCGAGGCGGCGGGCAATGACGGCATCGGGCATGGGGCTGCCGTTGACGAGCAGCACGCCGCGCTCGTCGCTGTCGTGCATCATCAGCAGCAGCTCGAACCAGGCCCCGCGCTGGGCCAGGTCGAGGGCCTGCACGCCCTGGTCCTTGTGCCAGTCGCCGGGGTAGAATTGGATAGCCGGGAGTTTCATGCCTGCGGGGGCGAGGGCACTAGAAGGAGGTTAGCAGAACCGGGCTGCTTGAATAAATCGAGCTGGCGGTACGCAATGCATTTGCCGCGCAGGGCCGCTTCCACCTCGGCCAGTGCCACGGCCAGAGTCACTTCCAGCAGGTCGGTGTAGGAGTAGCTAACCTGCTCGTCGTCGAAGGACTGGTAGGGGGTGGTCAGGTTGAGCACCCGGCCACCGGTCAGCTCGCGCTGACCGACGAGCGTAACGCCGCCATGGTGGCGGCCCATGGAAAAGCCGGTGATGGTGAAGGAATCAAATAGGACCGGTAACTCCTCGGAATCGTCGGGCCAAAAGTCGGGCGTTTCGGCTAACTGCTCGGTGAGCAGACAGAGGTGCGGTACCAGGCGGCTCAGGGCGTGGGTTAGGTCGGCGTGGACCTGTTCGGTGCAAGTCAGGGCGAAAGCGCGGGGTGGCGCATGCGAGGTGCGCTGCTCGGTAAACTCGCAGCTCAGCTGCTGGTCTTTGACCCGGGCTTTCTGGATGGTGATGATGGAAGGCGTGGCCTCGGAGCCAAGCTCGGCGGCGGGCCCAACGATGGGAAGTAGCTGGGACATAGAAATCAAGGATTAAGCGGCGGTCTTCAATACCGGTAAGGCCGGATGTTCGGGTCCTTCGAGGGGGCGGCGGTTGTAGCGGGACAGGTAGCGGTTGAGCTCCGAGAGGTGGAAGCCCCACTCTTTCTCGTTGAGGCGCAGACCCTGGAGCCGGCCGGCCCGACGGGCATTGCGGACGCCCTCGGGCTTGAGGCGCATGTAGCGGGCCGCCTCCCGCACGGTGAGGATGGGGTCGGGCGGCGGGGTTGGTGCGGGGGCAGGTTTCGGGGCGGCCTCGGTTTCTTTGAGGCGCTGCACATCGGAGAGCAGCTGCCGCCACTCCTGTTCGGGCACTAGCAGGGCGACTTGCATGGCCTAGGCGCTGGGGTGAGAATCGGCCAGCGCATCGGGCTGGCGGTTGGCGCGGGCTTCGAGGTCGGCCCGGCGACGCAGCTCGGCGTCCAGCTCCTCGAAAAAGGCCTCGGCCACGTCCATGTTGAAGTAGCGGCCGGACACTACGTTGTATACCTGCTGGCGGGTGAACTTCTTGCCTTTAGCGGCCAGATTGGCCGTTATGCGGGCCGTGTAGTCGCTGCGTTTGCCGAACAGATGGCGCTGTTCGCTAATTTTCTTTGCTACTTGTTCCATTTTGTTTGCCGGTTAGTTATCTTTGACCTGTTAGACAAACAAGTTTACCACAACAAGTTTGAACTAGCAAATAAATTTTACCAGACAAGCCATACGTGATGAAAGCTCAAAAGCAAATTGGGGACCGGCTATCGGCCATAATTGAGCATTATGGCGATTCGGTGTACGGGGCAGCCAAGAAATTGGGACACGACCGACCCACCAAGCTTTACAACTTTATTGGACACAAGTTCAAACCCGGCTTCGATACGCTGGTCGAGGTGCTGCAGACCTACCCGGAAGTGGAGCCCGGCTGGCTGGTGCTGGGCGAAGGCGAGATGCTGAAGCAGCCCGCAACGGAGCCCGCACCGGCAGCCAGGAAAGAGCGGCCCGCCGCTACCTCCCCCCTGCGCCATTTGCACGCCCCGGCGGTGGTTACGCTGAATGCGGCCGGCGAGGAAGGCATCATGCTTGTGCCCACGCCGGCCGAGGCCGGCTACATGCTGGCCCGGGAGAAGCCGGCGCTGCTGAAAGAGATGGGCCTGGAGCTGCTGGGTTTGCCCCAGTTCTCGGGCAAGTCGCACCGGGCCTTTATGGTGGAAGGCTCCAGCATGGAGCCCACGCTGTGGACCAGCGACGTAGTTATCTCGCGGTGCGTGGACGATTGGCGCATGGTAAAGCCCCGGCACGTGTACGTGGTCGTCACGGACGAGTCGTTGATGGTGAAGCGCATCCCCCGCCCTATTGGCGACCAGGACGAGGAAGTGGAGTTGTTGTCGGACAATTCGTTCTTCTCCCCCCATATCATCCCCCGGGAAAGCATCGGGGAAATCTGGGAAGTGCGGGGCGTGCTCACCACGCGGGTGCCGGCCAACCGCGAGGAGGCCTTCGAGCGGGTGGCGGGTTTGCTGGAAGTCATGGTCCGGGATTCGGCGGACGTGCGCGGCCGGCTCCTGGATATGATGGAGCGGCTGGAAACGAGCTCTGCGGAAACGCAGTTGCGGCTGCGGTAGCTCAGGGGCTGGTCGGGGTCAAAAAGGCAGTTTGATACCCTACGCGCCCTGCTACGCCACCTGTTTTGGAAGACAACGGGTTAGAATCATAATTACACCCAGACAATCAACCGGTTAGCGTCTCATCTGTGAGGCTGGACGCTACCCCGGCTCCGGGTACTTGTAGAGGTTAATGCCTCTACCCAAATCAAGCCTCAAAAGCTGTACATCTGGCAACAGGTGCAGTTTTTGAGGCTTTTTTGCGTTCGGGCCAGCATGGATGATTTCAGATAAACCGGGCCGCCCAAAAACCTGCGAAGGCCGCCAGCATGCCCAATAGCAGGCTTCCGGCGGCGTACAGGGCCAGCAGCAGCAGCTCGCCGGTGCGGCCCAGCGCCACGCTCTCGTAGGCGAAGGTGGAAAAGGTGGTGAAGCCCCCGCAGAAGCCGGTAGTCAGGAACAGCCGCCAGGGCGCAGGCACGGCCGCGTGTCGCTCGAAGATGCCCAGGAACAGACCAATCAGCAGGCAGCCCAGCACATTTACGATAAACGTGCCCAGCGGGAAGCCTACTGGCACCAGCCGCAGGAAGTACTGCTGCACCCAGTAGCGGCTCACCGACCCGATGAAGCCCCCCAAACCAATAAACAACACCGAACGATTCATACGGACAGGTAAAATAAGCAGCGCCGGGCTAGCCTCAAGGCTGATCGGGGGCGGCGGCAAGGTAGGCAGCAAAAACGTTAGCCACTCCGGCAACGCAGGCCGGCAGCCACCACCCGCTGCCGCGGCCCGGACCCGAGCGAACCACCCCGCCGGAGCCGGGCGGCGCGGCACCGACATCTTGGCCAGCAGCCCCGTGCGGCGGGCTCTCGGCAAACAGATGAGCCGTTTGGGCCGCGGCTGCTTGGCACAAGCAACCCCAAAACGGTACTGCCGACAGCCCGGCGGTCGGCCTCTCCTCGCAACACGGGGTTTCGTTGCGGCTCGCGGGCCGCACGCTACGGGCATACGACCTACTTTTGCGTAGGGCTTATTTCTACCCAACTTCGTAACCCAAGCACTCACCCCACCCTATGGCTTCCGGACTTTTTGCTTTACTCGATGATGTGGCGGCTTTGGTAAAAGTCAGTGCCGCCAGCCTGGACGATGTGCCGGCGCAGGTAGCCAAAACGACCGGCAAAGTGTCGGGCATCGTGATTGATGATACGGCCGTGACGCCCAAGTACGTGGTGGGCCTGAGTCCCTCCCGCGAGCTGTCCATCATCTTCCAGATTGCCAAGAAATCACTGTTCAACAAGCTGCTGATCCTCACGCCGGCGGCGCTGGTGCTGGGGTATTTCGCCCTCTGGGCCATTACGCCCATCCTGATGCTGGGCGGCGCGTATCTGTGCTTCGAGGGCTACGAAAAGGTGCATTCCATGTTCAGCAAGCACCCCGAGGCAGACCCGGAGGCCGAGCAGATGCAGACCATCACGCCCGAGGAACTGGAGCAGCAGCGGGTGGCCGGAGCCGTGCGCACCGACATTATCCTGTCGGCCGAAATTATGGCCATTGCCTACAGCCAGGTGGTCGGCTCCCCACTTATCAACCAGATTATCGTGATGCTGGCCGTGGCCGTGTTTATCACCGTGGCCGTGTACGGCTTTGTGGGCCTGATTGTGAAGGCGGACGATATCGGCCTGCACTTGGCGCAGAAGGACGGCAGCCCCGCAATCCAGAAATTTGGCCGCGGCATTGTGCAGTTTATGCCCAGCTTCCTGAATATCCTTAGCTACGTGGGCACCGCCGCCATGCTGTGGGTGGGGGCTGAAATCATTGCCCACGGCATCCCCTACACCGCCCACCTGCTGCACGAGCTGGAACTGGCGCTGGCCTCGGCGCCGGTACTAGCCTGGCTGGCCAAGGTGCTGGCCTGCGGTATCGGCGGGCTTATTCTCGGCTTCCTGATTGATCAGGTGGTTCGGCTGGTGAAGAAAGTAGTGACGGGCAGGCAGTAAGGCCCCAAAGCACTTCGGACAGACACAAAAAGTGGCCGCTGCTTCTGATGAAGCAGCGGCCACTTTGCTTTATTTTTTATGCTAACGTTTCGGGGCTTTGCGTTCGGGTGGGAAATCGAAGCATGAAAGCCGATATTATTACTAAAGTTCAATTGAAAAACTACTGTTGAATTTTGCACTTCAGCCCGCCTGACGCAAAACCCTTGTTAGCTGTAGCCTTTTCCATGTATGTTAGTCTAAAAATGCAATTATTGCTTCTCTGTTTTTTGTTGCTTCTGCAAAAACATTTTGCAATGTTGAAAACCCATCAGCAACATAATCAAATGCGTCATCTCCTTCATCCCAAATTGTTGGATAAACTTCTTGTTCTGTCATTTTTCCAAGATTGAATTTTTGCTTTAAATCAGCAATGGTAATTGTCGAAATTTCATTATTTAATTCTGCAACTTGTTCTGGTGTCAAGTAGTGAGCTGGTCCATAACCTAAATCTTGTTCTTCGTTAATTAGTTGTCCACTGAATAAAACTCTTACGAGATTGTGTTCCGCAGTTGCTAAACTTTGCCCTGTAAGTAAAAATATTATTCCGTCCCACGATTTGTCAATATCGACTAAATTTTTGTTTTTCGTTTCGTCGTCATAGATTTTGTCTTCCAATAATGAACTGTCTCTTAAATAGTCTTCAAGTTCAGATTTTGTTACTCGGAGCAAATTTCCTATCATACTCATAATTAAAAATATTTTTTTGTTTAAAGTTGTTTATTTATTTTAGCCGATTTTTTTGTCAAGATTACAGCTAACATTAGGGTTGCCGAAACTCGGCACCTCTGTAAGTTTCGGCAACCTGCGCTATGTACGCAAGTAACCTTCGGCAAGCACACCTACAGTGGCATGCTTGCCGAAACTCAGGTTCAAAGGCCCAACGTATCGAGGGGAGAAGCTGGGCGGGAGGTTCGGGCCACATGCGTGTAAATTTCGGTTGTTTTAATACTGCTGTGCCCCAACAAATCCTGAATGAAGCGGATGTCGGTGCCGGCTTCCAGCAAGTGAGTGGCGTAAGAGTGGCGGAGCATATGGGTAGTAACAGGCCGGCCTAATTGTCCACACAATTTAAGGTAGCGTCAGGTACTGTGGAGGCACCGCGTCGGTCAGCCAGACGCCGTTATCGGCTTGGTAGAACTGGTGGCCGTCGGCGTACATCCGAGCGGCATCCACCAGCAGCACCACGGGCGGACCGTGGCGGCTGCCCACCTGTCGGGCAGTCGGCTCATCGGCGCTTAAATGCACCTGCTGCCGGCTCATTTTCAGTAAGCCCTGCGCCACAAGGGTGTCCCGTAGCCGGGTAGTAGTGCCGTGGTAGAGCACCAGCGGCGGGGTTACGGGCGCGTAGCCCAGTTCCACCGCCACCGAATGGCCCTGGCTGGCCCGGATGCGCTGTTGGTCGTCAGAAAGCCGAAAACGCTGCTTCGGGCTTGTTTCGACCAGATGCAGCAGTACCTCACGGGTCAGCGGCACCTGCTGTTGCTGGGCCTGCGTCAGCAGCGTGTCCACAGCCACCCAGCCCTGCTTGTCCAGCGTCAGGCCCAGGTGCGCGGGGTCGTGGCGCAGCACCAGGCTCAGGAGCTTGCTGAGGCGCGTGGTTTCTTTGTCGGATAGCATAGACTATTCCTGCTCGTTCTGTTGCCGGTTTTTATCGTCAGCAGCTGATAGTAGTTGTAGCATTTCAGTGAAGCTGTCAGCCATCAGAGTTACATCCTGTGGCGAATCATGGTCCCATAAGACCACCGGATACTCATTCCCGGGCTTGCTTCGGTTGGTATCAAAGCACAAATGCCCCCAGTCACTGTAATCCGCAAATGCGAGGTATCCTTTATCTATCAGAAACTCCTCGGGGTAGCCATCTAATACTCTATCTACCAGCTCTTTTTTCCAACGAGAAGGAGTATGATTGCGCACATTGAGCTGGTCAATATACAAGTCAAAAAAGAATTTATACTGTAGGAAAAACCTGTACGACTCCGGCAGCGCATGCTTTAATACCTCCTCCACTTCGTCTATTTCCTGTTCCTTGATCTGGGTGGGTATGGGTATCCAGATGTCATATTCCTCTCCCGTCGCTGTATCATGAAACGAACGGATCATCTCAGGTTCTGCTTCTCCCTTTGTATAAATTCGATTCAAAACATCATCTGCCCACAGCGCAAGATGCTTGTCAACTACTAGGCTGATAATTTCCTGATTGGCTGATTGAAGAGTCATATTTTTCACCTGACATATTGTTAAAAATCAAATATTTAAGACCCAACAGTTATCCATATTCTTCCTTACAACACCTGCCCCAGCCCGAACAGCAGCGTGAACACGAGCGTGGTGAGGGCCATTTGCTTGAGCAGCGGGTCGAGCTGCATGGAATCCTGGCGCTGCCACACGGCGTGGGCGTTGCGCAGCAGCAGCGGGGCGCTCAGCAGGAACAGCCACTGCCACGGCGAGTGGTAGGTGAAGGCCACGTACAGCACGGCCGCCGAAAAGCCCAGCACCAGCAGCAGCCAGTGGTAGCGGCGGGCGCGCACGGGGCCCAGCCGCACCGGAATCGTGATTTTGCCGGCCAGCTTGTCGGAGCGGATGTCGCGGATGTTGTTCACGTTGAGCACAGCCGTGGCGAAGCAGCCCAGCGCGGCGGCCGGCAGCAGCACCGGCCAGGGCAACGCCTGAGTCCAGACGGGCACCTGGCTGTACGCCTGCAGAAAGTAGGTGCCGCACACGCCCACCAGCCCGAAAAACACGAACACCGACAAGTCGCCCAGGCCGGCGTAGCCGTAGGGCTTGCTGCCCGCCGTGTAATTCACGGCCGCCCAGATGGCCGACAGCCCCAGCGCCAGAAACGCCAGAAACACCCAGGCCCCGGCCGCACCCAGCGCCACCCACAGCAGCAGCAGCCCGCTCCCCAACGACAACGCCCCGAACACGCCCATGCCTTGCTTCATTTGAGCCGGCGAAATGGCGCCACTCTGCACGGCCCGCTGCGGCCCCTCGCGGTGCACGCTATCGGCCCCGTTCTGCGAGTCGCCGTAGTCGTTGGCCAGGTTGCTTAGTATCTGGAGCAGGATGGTGGTGAGGGCCGCCAGGGCCACCACCGCGGGCCGGAACTGCCCGTGGCTGGCCGCCAGAAAGCCCCCGGCCATAATGCTGGCCAGCGCCAGCGGTAAGGTGCGTGGCCGAAATGCCGAAACCCAGGCTTTAGCAGAAAAGGTCATAGTGGGATGTAGCGCGAAGCTCCAGCTTCGCGTATCGTGGAACGGTTACGTGAGGCGCGGCCGCCAGCAACGGTGCGCGAAGCTGGAGTTTCGCGCTAACTCCTCACTGCCCGGCGCCGAGAAAATTTCGGCCTGTATTATACCCCGCAAAATTACGCCCTATAACGCCAACCCAGCAATGCGGGCGGCGCTCAACTCCCCAAAGTCAGCCACCACCAAATCGGCCAGCTGCAAATCCTGGCTGGGCGAGTGGATGCTGTCGTAGCCGATGCAGTACAGGCCCGCGGCCTTGGCTGCCGCTACGCCGTTGCTGGAATCCTCGATAACCACACACCGGGCGGCAGGCGAGCGGGCCACGGCGGCGGCGTGCGCGAAAATAGCCGGGTCGGGTTTGGAGCGGGCAAAATCCTCGCCGCTGAGGCGGTGGCTGAAATAGGGCGCCAGCGCAAAGCGCCGCATTACCCGGTCGATGGTGGAATGCGAGGCCGAGGAGGCCAGCAGCAGTTCCAGGCCATGCTGGTGCAGGTCGTCGATGAGGGCGCGCACGCCGGGCAGCAGCTCCAGATCGGGCTTCTCGTCGAAAGCGCGGTTGAAATGCGCACGCTTGCCCATCACCAGCTCCTGCACCGCGGGTGCCAGGCCGTGCTGGTCTTTCAGGTGCTGGTACACGTTCTTGGTCGAGCGGCCGGTAAAGGTGGCGTACTCGGCATCGGTTACGGCCAGGCCCAGTTCCTCGAAATGCCGGAAATAGGCGTAGCGGTGCACGGGCTCGGTATCAACGAGCACCCCGTCCATGTCGAAAATAACGGTTTGCATCGGGCGCGGAAGATTGGTGGAAACGCCACGAAGGTACCAGAACTGCCGACAGCCCTATTCCCCGATAGCCGCCAGCAACTCCTCGCCCATCGGCTTCACTTTCGAGGGGTAGAACGCTACTACGTGGCCGGTTTCATCCACCAGGTACTTGCAGAAGTTCCAGTTCGGCTTCTCGTCGGTTACGCCGTTCTGGGCCTTGCTGCCGAGGTATTGGTAGAGCGGGGCGGCGTCGGGGCCGGCCACCGAAATTTTGCTGAAGAGCGGAAACGTGACGCCGTAGTTTTTTTCGCAAAAAGTGGCAATCTGAGCGTCGGAGCCGGGTTCCTGGCCACCGAAGTCGTTGGCCGGGAAGCCCAGCACGGTTACCTGCCCGCCGTGCTGGCGGCTGAGCTCCTCCAGCTCCTGATACTGGGGCGTGTAGCCGCACTCCGAAGCCGTATTAACGAGCAGCAGCTTTTTGCCCCGGTATTTGCTCAGGGGCACCGGCTGGCCGTTGATGTCGTTGAGGGTGAAATCGTACACGGTTTTGGCGGCTGGGGAAGCGGCAGCGGTAGTTTGGGCAGAATCGGAAGACATGGCCGGAATGGAAGCGGGAGTAGAAGAACAGGCGACGCTCAGGCCGGAGGCCAGCAGCAGGCCGGAAAAAAATAAGTAGTTCATGGGCAGAAAAACCAGGCGACTTCCCCAGCAACCTTACGGCCCGCTCATTGTTCAGCCTACCGGCTCCAGCAAGGGCAGCCGCAGAACAAATGCCGGAATTCTGCACATCAAAGTCCGGCCCTAGCGAAAAAGAAGCTACTTTCGTCTCTTGACCTATCCTAACACCTCTGCTAACCTGCTCATGCGCAAGGCCTTTCATTCGGTTATCACCGGAACAGGTTCCTGTATCCCGACCCGGGTGGTTAAAAACGACGAATTCGTTGCCGCGGCTTTCTACGATGGCAACGGCCAGCAGCTCGATAAGCCGGGGGCCGAAATCGTGGAGCGCTTCGCCCAGATTACCGATATCCACGAGCGGCGCTACGCCGAAGCCGATCAGGTAGCGTCCGACCTGGCCCTGCTGGCGGCCCAGGAGTTGTTTGCCTCCAGCCCCGGCGCCGACCCCGAGCAGCTCGATTATATTCTGGTAGCCCATAATTTCGGCGACATCACCGAGGACAACCGGCGCTCCGATTTTGTGCCCAGCCTGGCTGCCCGCGTGAAGCACAAGCTCGGCATAGTCAACCCGCACTGCGTTGCCTACGATTTGCCCTTTGGCTGCCCCGGCTGGCTGCAGGGCGTCATTCAGGCCGATTACTACCTGCGCTCCGGCGATGCCAAGCGGGTGCTCGTCATCGGCACCGAAACCCTTTCGCGCGTCTGCGACCCGCACGACCGCGACAGCATGATCTACTCCGACGGGGCCGGGGCCGTGCTGTTAGAGGCCCGCGAAACCGCTGACGATGCGGCCGGGGAGCCCGTTGGCATTCTGGCCCATAGCTCGCGCTCCGACACCGCCCAGGCGGCGCTGCTGCTGCGCATGGCCAGCTCGCGCAACCGCGAGTACACCGGCACCGAGCTGTTTCTGCAGATGGAAGGCCGCAAGCTTTACGAGTACGCCCTTAAAACCGTGCCCCAGGCCATTAAAGCCTGCCTGGAAAAAGCCGGCCTGGGCCTGCCCGACATGAGCCGCCTGCTCATCCATCAAGCCAACGGCAAAATGGACGAGGCCATCCTCAAGCGCCTCTACGCCCTCGACGGCGACACGCCCGCGCCCGTCGACATCATGCCCATGACCATCTCCTGGCTGGGCAACTCCTCGGTAGCCACCCTGCCCACCCTGCTCGACCTGCTGACCAAGGGCCAGCTCGAAGGCTACACCATCACGCCCGGCGAAGTGCTGGTTTTCGCCTCCGTTGGGGCCGGCATGAACTGCAACGCCGTGGTGTACCGGGTTCCGGAGGTGGTGCATAGGTAAACTGTTTGTCATGCTGAGCAAAGCGAAGAATCTCGCGTGCCCTGGTAATCCTGTCGCAGGACATTACCAGGGCACGCGAGATTCTTCGCTTTGCTCAGCATGACTTTTTTACAGCTTATCCACTACCCTACTCCTCGCCCGGCCGCAGCCATTTTTCTACGGGAATAGGCACGTAGGCGGCCAGGGCATCGAGCAGGGCGGCGGGGTTGGGGTAGCTCAGGAGCTGCTGGCGGTTTTCGCGGCGCAGCAGGCCTTCGTTGGCCATGTGGTCGAGGGCGCGCAGCAGGTGGTCGTAGAAACCCTCCACGTTGAGTAGGCCGATGGGTTTGGGGTGCAGGCCCAGCTGGCCCCAGGTGAGTACCTCAAACAGCTCTTCGAGCGTGCCGTAGCCGCCGGGCATGGCCACGAAGCCCTCGGCCCGCTCGGCCATCAGCAGCTTCCGCTCGTGCATGCTGCCCACGATGTGCAGCTCCGTGAGGCCGCGGTGCTCGATTTCCTTGCCCATCATAAAGTCGGGAATCACGCCGACTACTTTGCCGCCGTGGGCCAGTACGCTGTCGGCCACCACGCCCATCAGCCCCACGCGGCCGCCGCCGTACACCAGCGTCAGGTTACGCGCGGCCAGCACCCGGCCCATTTCCCCGGCCTGCCGCTGGTAGGCAGGGTTGGTTCCGGTGGCTGAGCCACAGTACACGGCAACGCTTTTCATAGGGGGAGTTGACAGGTTGAAAAAATGGTTATAGAGACGCAACTATGCGTCTCTATAACCATTACATGCGCTCAGGCACCTCAATGCCGAGCAGGCCCATGCTGGTTTTGAGGGCGCGCCCGGTCTGGGCCGAAAGGGCCACGCGGAAGGCGCGCTTGTGCTCGTCGGCCTCGGCAATGATGGGTACCTCGGCGAAGAAACGGTTATAGGCGCGGGCCACATCGTAGGCGAACTGCGCCACCAGGGCGGGCGACTGCACACGGGCGGCTTCGGCCACCACCGCATCGTAGCGCGCCAGCTCCTGAATCAGGTCGCGCTCGGTGCCTTGCAACCCGGTAATTCCTTCCAGTGAACCACTATCCGCCACTACGCCGCGCTCGGCCGCTTTGCGCAGGATGCTGGAAATACGGGCGTGGCTGTACTGAATGAACGGGCCGGTGTCACCCTCCAGCTTCACCGACTCTTCGGGGTTGAAGAGCATGCGCTTCTTGGGGTCCACCTTCAGCAGGTAGTATTTGAGGGCGCCCAGGCCCAGCATATGGTAGAGCTTGGTTAGCTCGTCGTCGCTCAGGCCCTCGGTTTTGCCCTTTTCGAGGGTGGCGGCCTCAGCAGCGGCTACCACTTCGCGCACCAGCTCATCGGCATCCACTACGGTACCTTCGCGGCTTTTCATCTTGCCCGAGGGCAGGTCCACCATGCCGTAGCTGAGGTGGTGAATGGCGTCGGCGTAGGGTTTGCCCAGCTTCTGAAGCACGGCCCGCAGCACCTGCATGTGGTAGTTCTGCTCGTCGGCAATCACGTACACGCTCAGGTCGTAGCCAAAATGCTCGAACTTGAGCTCGGCCGTGCCCAGGTCTTGGGTGATGTAGACGCTGGTGCCGTCGGCGCGCAGCAGTAGCTTCTCGTCGAGGCCTTCCTCCTTGAGGTCCACCCACACCGAGCCGTCGTCTTTCTTGAAGAACACGCCCTTCTGCAGGCCTTCCTCCACACGCTCCTTGCCCAACAGGTAGGTTTGCGACTCGTAGTAGAACTTGTCGAAATCGACGCCGATATTTTTGTAGGTGGCATCGAATCCCTCGTACACCCAGCCGTTCATCTGCTTCCAGAGGCTCACTACGGCCTCGTCGTTGGCTTCCCAGGCCCGGAGCATGTCCTGGGCTTCGAGCATAAGCGGGGCCTGACGCTTGGCCACGTCGGAGGCCACGCCCTCGGCTTCGAGCTGGCGCACCTGCTCGCGGTAGTGCTTCTCGAAAAGCACGTAGTATTTTCCCGCCAAATGGTCGCCCTTGATGCCGGCGCTCTGCGGAGTTTCGCCCTGGCCGTAGTGCTGGTAAGCCAGCATCGACTTGCAGATGTGGATGCCCCGGTCGTTGACCAGGTTGGCCTTGGTGACCTCGGCGCCGGTGGCTTTCAGGATTTCGGCCACCGAGTAGCCCAGAAAGTTGTTGCGCAGATGGCCCAGGTGCAGGGGCTTGTTGGTGTTAGGTGAGGAGTACTCGACTACCACGCGCTGCGGGCCGCCAGTGGCCACGGGCGCGCCGGCAGGCCGCTGGCGCAACGCCTCAAATACCCGCACCCATTCGGCATCGGCCACTTCCAGGTTCAGAAAGCCCTTCACCACGTTGAAGCCAGCTACCACAGGTTCGTGGGCCAGCAGGTACTCGCCCAGGGCCTGCCCGATTTGCTCGGGCCCCTTGCCCAGGGTTTTGATGAAGGGAAAGGTAACAAGCGTAAACTGACCGGCGAAGTCCTTGCGGGTGGCCTGCAGGCTAAGCTGATCAGCGGGCACGTCGGCCCCGAATACGTGGTGAATGGCCGCGCTGAGGGCCGTTTTGAGGGTCTGTTCGAGTTGCTGCACGGAGGTCGGGATGCGGAAAGAGGGTCTGGCGGCCGGCTAGGTAGCCCGGCGCGCCGCGAAGGGCAAAGGTAACCGATTTGCGCAGGCTGGCCGGGTGGTATCTGAAGCCGGGCGACGGTGAGCGGCAAGGTTGCTCGGCCCGCCTTGCATGGCCGGCCAGGTAGCAGCTCCACTACCGCCCACTCTGTTATTACCCGGGGCGCCACTCAGAGGCACCGCGGCAGACTACTATGCATTGCGGCAGCTTTGCTGCAGCGGTTCCGCAAACTATCCGTTATGCGCTATTTGGGCAGATAGACTGTGAAGGTGGAGCCCTCGCCCAACTGGCTCTCTACCTCCACGCGGCCACCAACATTTTCCACCATCTTCTTCACCATATAGAGGCCGATACCCGAGCCTTCGACGTGGTCGTGCAGGCGCCGGAACATCGTGAACAGCTGCCGGTCTTCGCGCAGGTCGAGGCCCAGGCCATTGTCGCGTACCTGCAGCGCTATTAGCCCATCCGGGGCCGGGCGGCAGCGCAGGAGCACGCGGGCGGGGCGGGCCGGGTCGTGGTACTTGAAGGCGTTGCTAAGCAGGTTGTACACTACGGAGCGCAGGTTTTTTTCGGCCAGCGTAACGGTGGGGCACTGGGCTATATCCACGGTCAGCTCGCCAGCGGCTACCTGAATCAGGGGCTGTAAATCCAGGCGTACATCCTCGATGAGCGAGGCCAGGGCCACCGGCGTGCGGGGCAGGGCGCTTTCCTTCTGCAGTTTCGAAATGTCGGTCAGGTTTTCGATGGTGCGCTTGAAACGGTCCACCGAGTCCTGCATCATGCGCAGCACGGGCCCCACTGCGCCGAGCCGCTGGCTGGCCGGCAGCTCCTGGCGCAGCGTATCGAGCAGCCCCTCAATGTTGGTAATGGGCGAACGAAGGTCGTGCGAGGCAGTGTAAATGAAGTTGTCGAGGTCGGCGTTGATGCGGGTAAGCTGCTGGTTGTTGTCGCGCAGCTCCAGCTGGGCTTCATCAATGCGGGCCAGGGCCAGCTTTTGCTCGTGGATGTCGGTGTAGGTGCCAATCCACTGCACAATTTTGCCCTGCTCGTCGTGCCAGGGAAGCGCCCGGCCCAGCATCCAGCGGTAGGTACCGGCCGCGTCGCGGATACGGCACTCCAGTTCCAGGAACTCGCCGCCTGCCAGCGCCTGCTCCCAGCAAAGCATTGCCTGCGGCAGGTCATCGGGGTGCAGCTGCGCTTCTATCAGAGCAGGCGTCAGGCTCTGCGGATTTTGGCCGGTGTAGGAAAACCAGCGCCGATTGAGGTAGGTATTTTCACCTTGCGGACTGGCCGTCCAGGCAATGTGCGGGAGGCCTTCCAGAATGCGGGTGGTCGCGGCCACTTCCTGCACCTGGGCCTGCAGCCGGAGCTGCTGCTGCTCCAGCAGGGCATTCTGGGCCATCACCCGCGCCCGGATAACGCTGATTTCGCGCTGCGCCGATACATCGGTTACAATAACAGCCAGCACCGGGGCCTCCTGCTGGCCCAGCACGTTCAAGGCCAACGCCACGGGGCGAAGCCGGCCGCCGGTGGTGCATAACGGCATTCCGCCTTTGCTTTTCGCTGCCCAGCCAGCCGCTACCAACTTCTGCCAGTAGCCCCGGAACTCGGCCGGAATAAATTGCTCGAACGAGTGGCCGATCAGTGTTTCGAGCGGCGCGTCGAGCAGGCCCGCGAGGCAGGCGTTGCAATAGAGTACAGTGGCGTCGGGGGCCAGTAGCAGGGCCCCTTCATTCATCTGCTCAATCAGGGTGCGGTAGCTTTGGTCGGCCCCTTCGAGCGTAAAAATGCGCGGCCCATCAGGACCTTGCACAGCCAGCGCATCAATGGCCCCGGTGCGGATGGCTTCCAGCAGCTCCTCGGCTTCGAACAGCTGCTGGCGCAGCTCCTCATTTTCGCGGGCCAGCTGGGCCGCCGACCGAGCCGGGGGGGTGGGGTTAGCAGAAGAGGTGGAATCGGCAGTCATCGCCCCGCAGCTTAGCTATTTTGAGTTGGTTGCGAATCATCCTCGAACCCGGTATCCAACCCTAGCAGGCGCAGCACCCGCGGGCGGTCCGAGAGGTCGCCCACCAGCCAGCGCACGAGGCCGGGGCTTTTCTTCACCAGCGTGGGCGCGGCAATAATGCGGGCGCTCTGGGCCAGTTCGGGCTGCTGATAAATGTCGATAATCGTCAGCTCGAAACGCCCCGCCAGATACCGCTCGCAAATGGCCTTGAGGTTGCGTACGGCTCGCGTCGAGTTGGGCGTGGCACCGGTTATGTAGAGCTCCAGCACGTAATGGGGCGGGCGCTCGTCGGCGGAAAACCAGTCCTCCATCAGAACGGTACTCAAGAATGTCCGATGGCCCGGATGTCGAGGCCGACCAAAACGCGCTCCTGGTTCGAGAGGTCGCCGATAATTTTGCGGATGGGCGATGGCACCTTGCGTACCAGCGTTGGAATGGCCAAAATCTGGTCACCCTCAGCCAATTGCGGGTTCACCAGCAAATCAATCACCTCCAGCTGATAGCGCCCCTTCAGGTGCCGCTCGCAGTAGCTTTTCAGATTGGCCAGCGCCAGCATCGACTTCGTCGTCTGCCCCGCCACGTACAGCCGCAGCTCCCACGTTTCCTCGTCCATAGTATTGTTTTTTGGGGTAATCAGGGTCTGGGTTAATAGCTTACTAGCTTAGGGGGAGCCAAGGAGCTGTACAGAATCTATTATCTTTTGAAAGCACCCTGTATCGGTCCTTCGTAAGCTCAGGATGACGGGTGGTTTCTATTCACACCCAACCCCTCAACCAACTTGCTAACGGCTACGCGCCCGAACCGTTGGCTGAATCGGGCGGGCGGGCCGAAAAATTCTGCCCCAGCTGGCGGCGGTCCTCCGTCAGCGTCTGCTGGCGCTGCTGCTCGGCCGAGTTCACCAGCCGCAGTTCCTCCTCCACCGTCTCGAATTCGGTGCGCAGGTTGGCAATGGTGGCTTCTAGCACCCGGCGCTTGCGCTCCAGCTCCCGGTCGCGGCGTTCAGCCTCCTGCCCGGCGGCAATCTGCTGGGCCTGCTCCTGAATGTGCTGGGTGAGGCGGCTGGCCCCGGTGATAATGCCGCCCGGACCCACCAGCACGTCGAGCAGCCGGATGCCCTGCTCGGTAACCACAAACTCGCGCACCTGATTAGAGTGGCCCATGCCCCGGGCCTTCAGAATGCTGATGCCGCGGTTCCGCTCGCCGACGCCTTCCAGGTCGCGCACATGAATCCAGGTATCGACGAGCGAGGAAATGCCTTCCTGCGCTATTTCCTGCTGGCCGCGGCCGCCGCTGATAAGGGCCGTAAACAGGGCGTTGATGCCCTGCACTTTCAGGAAGTCAACCAGCCGGGTGAGCATGCTCTGCACTTCCGAAATGCTGCCCACCGAAATCAGGTTGCTGATGGGGTCGATGATGACAGTATGGGGCTTGAACTGACCGATGAGCCGATGAATCGTGACCAAATGACGCTCCAAGCCGTTGAGCGTGGGCCGGCTGGCCTCAATGCGCAGCAACCCGCTATCTACAAAGGGCACTAAATCGAGACCTACCGTGGCCATGTTGCGTAGCAGCTGGGCCGGCGACTCCTCGAAGGCGAAGAGCATCGTTCGCTCGCCCCGCTGGCAGGCCGCCAGCGCGAAGGCCGCGCCGAGCGTGGTTTTGGCCGTGCCCGCTGTGCCCGTAATCAGGGTGCTGCTGCCCTGGTAAAGCCCGCCGCGCCGGAACATAGCGTCGAGGTCGGCCACGCCAGTCGATATCACTTCATCAGACACCTTATGCTCGAGTTTGAGCGAGGTAACGGGCAGCACCGAAATGCCATCCTCCGTGATGATATAAGGGTATTCGTTGGTGCCGTGGGTGCTGCCGCGGTACTTGACAATGCGCAGCCGCCGTGTCGTTACCTGGTCAATTACGCGGTTGTCGAGCAGAATAACGCAGTCCGATACGTATTCCTCCAGGCCTTGGCGCGTGAGTGTGCCCTCGCCCCGCTCGGCCGTAATAACGGTGGTTACGCCCTTGTCTTTCAGCCAGCGAAACAGCCGCCGGATTTCCGAACGCAGCAGGGCCTCGTTGCTAAAGCCCGAAAACAACGACTCAATGGTATCCAGGACCACCCGCTTGGCCCCGATGCTGTCGATGGCGTAGCCGAGGCGGATAAACAGCCCCTCCAGGTCGTATTCGCCCGTTTCGTCTATTTCAGAGCGGTCGATGTGGACGTGGTCGAGGCGCAGCTTTTTATCGGCCTGCAGCTGGGGCAAATCGAAGCCCAGCGAGGCGACGTTGGCGGCCAGTTCGGCAGCCGTTTCCTCGAAGGCCATCAGCACCCCTGGCTCGTCGTAGTCGAGAATACCGCGCACCAGAAACTCGATGCCGAGCAGCGTTTTGCCGCAGCCCGCACTACCGCAAACCAGCGTGGGACGGCCCAGGGGCAGGCCCCCCTCGGTTATTTCATCCAGCCCCTCGATGCCGGTAAGCGCCTTGGGCAACTGAGATAACGGGGTACTAGAGGACGACGGCTGGTCAGGCATAGGGCAAATTTTGTTGCAATATAAGGGTGAATACGTGCCTCGCCGGATTAAGGACCAACTCGCGTTTTACACAGCATAAATTGGTCCTTAATCCGGCGAGGCACGCATTCACGCTTACCGGCTCACTACTTCGGCCAGGCGCAGGCGGTTCTGAATGGCGTCAGTGGCCGCTTCGAGAATGTCGAAAGCATTTTGGGCCATCGTGTTTTCCGAGTCGAGGGTGGGGTTGATTTCCACCATCTCGAAGCACACTACCCGGTCGTTTTCGAGCAGGGCGCGACACAGGCTGATAGCTTCCTCCACGTTGAGTCCTTCCTCGACGGGCGTACCGGTGCCCTTGCTAAAGCGCGAATCCAATGAGTCCACATCGAAGGAGACATACACTAGGTCGCAGAAGCGCAGCCGCTCGTAGATTTCGCGGGCCACTTGGCGGGTGCCTTTGCTTTTGACTTCTTCGAGCTGGTAGTTTTTGATGCCCAGGCGCTCGATAATGGCGTTTTCCTCGGCTTCGGTGTCGCGCACCACTACGTATACGAGGTGCTCGGGGGCTACTTTTGGGCCGGGCTCGCCCAAATCGCGCAGGCGCTGCCAAAAAAACTCGGTTTCGGGAGCGGGTTGGTTACGCTGGCACTCGCGGTTGTCGTCGTTCAGGCTCAGGGCCAGCGGCATACCGTGCACGTTGCCCGAGGGCGTGGTGTAGGGCGAGTGAATGTCGGCGTGGGCATCAACCCAGATGACGCCGAGCGTTTTTTGGGGGTAGGCGGCCTTGATACCGGCAATGGTAGCCGAGGCGTTGCTATGGTCGCCGGCCAGCACCAACGGAAATTCGCCCAGCCGCAACGTCTGCTCTACGGTGCTGGCAATGCCCTTCTGCACCATGTAAATGGAGTCGATGTGACGGGCGTGGGGGAAGTGGTTTTTCTCGAACAGTACGTGGTTCAGGTCGGGCACTTTTACCGAGTTGAACCGGCGGAAGTAATCGGAGCCCTTGTTGAGGCAGGCCACCTTCAGGGCATCGATGCCCATACTGGCCCCCCGGGTTCCGGCCCCCAGTTCGGAGCGAACTTCCAGCAGCTTAATACGTCGCATATTACATTGGCAGAAAAGAGGTTAGGGTGGTTTTGATGCTTGCCGATTGAGCGGGTGGGAATTCCCCTCAGGCTTGACGCGCGCGGTCTTTCCGGCGCCACCAACGAACAGAGCACAACCAAAACCCCGGCGAGGGGGTATCTTTGTATCTGCAATTTAGGGCTTAGTTGATGGTGCTTCGTGCTTTGGGAAGAAGTTTTTCTTTTGCAACCGCCGCCCATTACTCTGCTCCTGCTGTTCTGCTTCTACCTGTTCCGCGCCCAAGCACTAAATTCTAAAGCCCCCAATGCCCTACATGGATACCTACCGCGACCTGATTTCCCAGACCTTCGATTTCCCGACCGACGAATTCACGGTCGAAAACAACGAGTTGCGCTTTGAGGGCATCGATTTGATGGCGCTGGTAAAGAAGCACGGCACGCCGCTGCGCCTGGCTTACCTGCCCAAAATCAGCTCCCAGATTCAGCGGGCCCAGGAGTGGTTCCGGCGCGGTATCGAGCAGACCGGCTACCGCGGCAAGTACTCTTACGCCTACTGCACTAAGGCCTCGCACTTTAGCTTTGTAGTGGAAGAGGCGCTCAAAAACAACGTCCACATCGAAACCTCGTCGTGGTTTGATACCAACATCATCCGGGCCATGCACGCCAAGGGCCTCGTGACCAAGGACACTTACATCATCTGTAACGGCTTCAAAACCGAGGAGTACAAGCGCGAAGTTACCCGCCTCATCAATGATGGCTTTGGCAATTGCATGCCCATCCTCGACTCGCCCAACGAGGTGGACTACTACCACGACAACGTGCGCGAATCGTGCTGCCTGGGCATGCGCCTGGCTTCCGATGAGGAGCCGCGCTTCCAGTTCTACACCTCGCGCCTGGGCATCCGCTACGCCGACGCGCTGCCGCTCTACGAAAGCAAAATCAAGGACGACCCGCGCTTCGAGCTGAAGATGCTGCACTACTTCATCAACACCGGCATCAAGGACACGTCCTATTACTGGTCGGAGCTGAGCCGGTTTGTGCACCAGTACTGCGAAATGCGCAAGGTGTGCCCCACGCTCACGACCATCGACATCGGCGGCGGCCTGCCCATCCAGACGTCCATTCAGAAGGAGTACGACTACCCCTACATGATTGAGGAAGTCCTGCGGACCATTAAGCGCATCTGCGACGAGGAAGGCGTGCCCGAACCCGACGTGTTCACCGAGTTCGGCATCTTCACGGTGGGCGAATCGGGCGCTACCATCTATTCAATTCTGGACGAGAAGCTGCAGAACGACAAGGAACTGTGGTACATGATTGACGGCTCGTTCATCACCAACCTGCCCGATACCTGGGCTCTGAACCAGCGCTTCATCATGCTGGCCCTCAACGGCTGGGACAAAAAGTACAAGAAAATCCAGCTCGGCGGCCTCACCTGCGACTCGCAGGACTACTACAACGCCGAAAAGCACATCTACCAGGTGTTCCTGCCCGAGCGCAAGCCCGCCACCGACGCCGAGCCGCTCTACGTGGGCTTCTTCCACACGGGCGCCTACCAGGAAAGCCTTTCGGGCTACGGCGGCGTGAAGCACTGCCTGATTCCGGCCCCCAAAATCGTGATTCTCGACCGCGACGCCGACGGCAACCTCACCGACCGGGTGTTTGCCGAGGAGCAAACCGGCGAGTCGATGCTGCGGATTCTGGGTTACCAGGTATAGCGACGCGGGCCATTAGCCCTCCTCTGGTCAGCCAAAAAAGCGGGAGTTCCGGCCGGAACTCCCGCTTTTTTGGGCCTCTGGCACACCTTCGGGCGCAGCGTTGGCCGGGTAGTTGCAGGCCGGGATTCAGACGGTTATCTTTATGGCCGATATCTTCTCCGGGCGGTGCCCTTACTTCAGTTTTCACGCATGAAAAAAATCCTACTCCTGGCCTGCGTGGCCGGCCTCGGCCTGAGTGCCTGCAACAAGAAATCCAACTGCCCGGCCTACAGCGGCATCAAAGACGCCAACCGGCTCTCGTCGCCCGTGATGGCCCAGGCCCCAACTGCTGCTCCTGACCGGCAGTAGTTGCCCCTACGGCTCCGCAATTACGAAACGCCTTCCTAGCCCGGGAAGGCGTTTTGCATTACGGCGGGTCGGTAATTTTCGGCAGCTAGGGCAATCTAGTGGCAACTGCATCGTTGGAGGCTGAAAGCACGGCGCTTTGCATTTCTTCTTTTGCCAATATTTTAGTGCTTTTTAATGAAAAAGCTTCTTCTTTTCGGACTCTTGCTGTCCTTGGGAGCCGTTTCCTGCCGTACGCAGTGCCCTGCCTACACTTCAGCCAAGCCAACTTCGCCAGCGCTGGGGCCGGTAGCACTGGCCAGTAATACTGCCACCACCCACCTGCACTAGCCACCCGGTTTGTAGCGTTGCGCCCCCACCCGGCCGCCGATTTTGCAATAGCAGCAGCTGGCGGCCAGGTGCGTTACTGAGCGCCTAGCCCGGCGGCAGCGGCCAGAATGAAGTCGGTGGCAGTGGGCAGGTCGGCAGTACGCGGGGTGTAACCGGCCGGCTCGTCGGGGCCCACCAGCAGGCCGCGCACGCCCACCTTTTCGGCGGCGGCTATGTCGCGCAGCCGGTCGCCCACCAGCCAGCAACGGCCCACATCCAGCCCAAAACGAGCCAGCGCCTGCTCCAGCATCAGCGAGTCGGGCTTGCGGCGCAGACTTTCTGACACGCTGGGGTGGCCGGGCGCGAAATACAGCGCATCGATAATGCCACCCACGGCCTGCTGCAGCTTGGCGTGGCAGGCCTGTACATCGGCGGCTGTATACAGGCTGCGGGCAATGCCGGCCTGGTTGGTTATCACAATCAGGTAATAGCCGGCGGCCTTCAGCCGGGCCAGGCTTTCGGGTACGCCTGGCAGCACCTCAAATTTGGCCGGCTCCCATACGTACGTTCCAATTTCGCGGTTAAGCACTCCGTCGCGGTCAAGGAAAACGGCTTTGTTCATGGGGTTGATGGGTTGATACGCGGGCAAAGATAGGGGCGCTCGTACCCCGCCGGCCACGGAGCAAAGAACCCTACGCTGTTTGGGCGGGTTGTTGATGTGGCCTCCCTGACGGGCCAGAGTTCTACGCCCCGCTCCAGCGGACTGTATCTTTGCCCGAACATCAGCACATCAACGAACCAGCACATCAATTCATGGCTATTGCAATTATCGGCGGGGGTATTTCGGGGCTGACGCTGGCCTGGGGGCTGCAACGGGCAGGCGTTGACTATGATTTGTTTGAAGCCGATACGCGGCCGGGCGGTACCATCTGCTCGGAGCAGCACGAGGGCTACCTGCTCGAAGTAGGCCCCAACTCGCTGCAACTCTCCGACGAGCTGGCGGCCCTATTCGGCGAGTTGGGGCTAAACGATAAAATCCAGGATGCAGCTGCCGTGAGCCAGAACCGCTACGTGCTGCGGGCCGGGGCCTACCAGCCACTGCCCGGCACCCCGCCCGGCCTGCTAACCAGCAAGTTTTTCAGTCTGAAGGGGCGCTATAACATGGTACGGGAGCTGTTTCGCAAGCCCGAACCCGTTAATGAGCTTGAAACGCTGAGCGCGTTTTTCACCCGGCGTTTCGGCCCCGAGGTAGTCGAGTACGCGCTCAACCCGTTCATTTCGGGCATCTACGCCGGCGACCCTGCCCAGCTGCTGCTGCACAAAACCTTTCCGCAGCTGGCGGCCCTGGAGCAGCAGCATGGCTCGGTGCTGCGCGGGCTGATGAAGGGCAAGAGCAAGGCCGGCCGGCGCCGCATTGTGTCGCTGGCCGGGGGCCTGCAAACGCTGCCCGCCACGTTAGCGGCCAAGCTGCGCCGGGCCCACTTCGGGCAGGCCGCCACCCGCCTGCACCGCCACACCGACGACGGCCGCTGGGAGCTGGAAACTACCGCCGGCCCCGCGCCGCGCCTCTACAAGCAGGTAGTGCTGGCGCTGCCCACCTACGCCGCCGCGCCATTGCTGGCCGAGCAGTTTCCGGAGCAGGCCGCCGCGCTGGCGGCGGTGTACTACCCCCCTATGGCCGCCGTGTACACGGCCTACCAGCGCGCCGATGTAGGCCACCCACTCAACGGTTTCGGGGCCCTGCACCCCAAGGCCGAGCAGCCCTACGCCGCCGGCAGCATCTGGACCAGCTCGCTGTTTCCAAACCGGGCCCCGGCCGGGCAAGTGCTGTTTACTACGTTTGTGGGCGGCACGCAGTACGAGTCCCAGGCGCGCGAATCGGCCGCGGAGCAGCAGGCGGCCGTGCACGCCGAGCTCAGCCGCTTTTATGGGTTGAAGGCGGGCGCCGCGCCGGTCTGGCAGCACCGCTACTTCTGGCCCCGCGCCATTCCGCAGTTCGATGCCCGCATTGTGCCTGCCCACGCCGCCGCCGACGCCCTGCAGGCCCTGGGCCTGCACGCCACGGCCAACTGGCGGGCGGGCGCCGGCGTGCCCGACTGCGTGCGCCACGCCCGGCAGCTGGCCGCCACGCTGGCCGCGGCCCGGTAGCCGCCCGAGCCGCTACGGTTTCAGCCGGCTAGCAGCCCGCCGCACTTTTGGTTTTCTGGCCCTGACAGGGTGGCCTGATGGTAGGGGGCCAGCCAGTACTCAAACCTTATATTGCGCAAACCCGAATGCGGCGGCGCGGTTATCCAACTCCCGGCACGCAACCCGTGGTCGGCCAACTGTATCTCTCCGCTAGCTTTCCGGCTGTTTGCTGCGGCCTTGGTGTCACCGGCAACCGTTTTCAGCGCAGAAGCCCCGCTCTTCGCGCAAAATTTTACCTTTACGGCAATGACTGACGGCCTCGTTCTGATACCAACTTATAATGAGCGGGAAAACGCGGAATTAATTATCCGCAAGGTGTTCTCGCTGCCCCAACATTTCGACGTACTCATCATCGACGACAGTTCGCCCGATGGGACGGCCGCTATTGTGCGCGGGCTGATGGCCGAGTTTCCGGAACGGCTGTTTCTGGAGGAGCGTAGCGGTAAGCAGGGTCTGGGTACGGCCTACCTGCACGGCTTCCGCTGGGCCCTGGCCCACGGCTACGAGTACGTGTTCGAGATGGACGCCGACTTCTCGCACAACCCCGCCGATTTGATGCGCCTCTACGACGCCTGCGCCAACCAGGGCTACGACCTGGCCATCGGCTCGCGCTACATCGAGGGCGTAAACGTGGTGAACTGGCCCATGAACCGGGTGCTGATGTCGTACTTCGCCTCGGCTTACGTGCGCTTTATCACGCGCATGCCCATCATGGACGCCACGGCCGGCTTTAAGTGCTACACGGCCCGGGTGCTGCGCGTTATTACAAACGAACGAATCCGGTTCGTGGGCTACGCTTTCCAGATTGAGATGAAGTGGCTGGCCTACAAGTTCGGTTTCCGGCTTAAGGAAGTGCCCATTATTTTCACCGACCGCACCCGCGGCACATCCAAAATGAGCAAAGGCATCTTCAAGGAAGCCTTTTTTGGGGTGGTGCAGATGAAAATAAGCAGCTGGTTCCGGCACTTCGACCGCCAGGGTGCCGGCACTCTGGCCCATGCACCCCAGCCTAATGTTGCCCCGCTGACGGCCGCCGCCACCGACCCCGAAACGCGCTAAGCGACCAGCACGCCCGCCTGCCGGCGCTCCGCTGTTTGGCAGCAGCCATGTATCTTGCTGCCAATGGATAATTCCCCGCTGTTCTGGGTTGGCTTCAACGTGTTCGTGCTGGCCCTGCTGTTGCTCGACCTGCTGGTATTCAACCGCCGCGACCATGCCGTGAGTATGCGCGAGGCGCTCGGCTGGAGCGCGTTCTGGATTGCCCTCTCGATGAGTTTTAACTTCCTGGTGTACCAGTGGCTGGGCAAGGCCGCCGCCATGGAGTTCCTCACGGGCTACCTCATTGAGAAGTCGCTGAGCGTCGACAACCTGTTCGTGTTTCTGCTTATTTTCAGCTACTTCAAAGTGCCGGCCCAGTACCAGCACAAAATTCTGTTCTGGGGTATTATCGGGGCGCTGGTGCTGCGGGGGGTGTTTATTCTGGTGGGGGCCGCGCTGCTGGCCAAGTTCCACTTCCTGATGTACGTGCTCGGGGCCTTCCTGGTGTACACGGGCATCAAGATGGCCACCACCGGCGCCGAGCCCGAAATCGACCCCGACAGCAACCCGGTGGTTAAGTTTCTGAGCCGGCACCTACCCATCACCAGCCAGCTGCACGGGGGCCGGTTTTTTGTGCGCAAAGATGGCGTACTGTTCGCCACCCCCCTGCTGGTGGTGCTGGTGATGGTGGAAACTACCGACGTTATTTTCGCCGCCGACTCCATTCCGGCTATTCTGGCCGTTTCGCGCGATACGTTTATCGTGTACACCAGCAACGTGTTTGCGCTACTGGGCCTGCGGGCCCTGTATTTTGCCCTCGAAGGCCTCATGCGCCTGTTTCACTACCTGCACTACGGCCTGGCCCTTATTCTGGTCTTTATCGGCGGCAAGCTGCTGCTCGAAGACTTCGTGCACGTTTCGCTGACTTGGTCGCTGGGCACGGTTGGGGCCATTTTGCTGCTGTCGGTGGCGTTGTCGCTGCTGTTTCCAAAGCCGAAAGAAGAAGCAGTGCATGAGTGACCTGACGGATGGGTCACGCTCCTTCACCAGGTCACTCGGTCACCAACTACTCCGGCTTCGGCGGCACGGTACCGTTGCGGGGCACTTCCTGGCTGGCGGGTACGCCCGTACCAAGCAGGTCGAGCAGATCGATGGGCTCGTCGAACCGGGTTGAGTCGGGCGCCAGCGACAGGCGGATGGTATCGGGGCGGGCGCTGAAGTTCATGGCCCGCAGGCCACGGCCGCTGAAGCTCACGCCGCCCACGCTTTGGGCTTCGCCCTCCGAAATATAGCCGCGCCGGGCCATCAGCTGGGCAATCAGGCGCTGGAAGTAGCGGGCCGAGCCGCGCATGTCGCCGTACTGGTTGAAACCGCCCCGAAAGCGCTTCGGGCTCGGAATAATGCTGGCCAGATACAGGCTTTCCGACAAACTCAGGTTGGCTGGCTGCTTGCTGAAGTAGAACTCGGCCGCCTCGTGTACACCATAAATTTTCGGTCCCCACTCAATAATGTTGAGGTACACTTCGAGCATGCGCTGCTTGCTGGCCAGCCGGGTGTTTTCAATAATCCAGACGATGAGCGCCTCCTCCACCTTCCGCACAATGGTCTTTTTGCGGGTCAGGAACACGTTTTTTACCAGCTGCATCGAGAGCGTGCTGCCGCCGCGGGCAAAGCGCCGCTCCTTCAGGTTCTGGATGGCCGATTTCACGAACGCCTTCTCCATAAAGCCGCGGTGGGTCATAAACCGCGGGTCCTCGGCCGTCATGATGGCGTACTTGAGGTAGTCGGACACCTGGTTGTAGGGCGTGAACTCGGGGTTTTCGGGGCCCACGGCGAAGGTTTTCACCGAGTCGCCCTTGTCGTTGTAGGCCGTGTAGCGGAACGACTCGTTGAGCTTGTTGAGGTCTTCGCGCCCAAAACGGGTAACCCGGAACTTGGTGGCCCGCAGGCCCGAATCAAACTCCAGGCTGTCGAGCTTATTCATGTCGAGGGCGGCGTGTAGCTTGTACTGCAGCGTGCCTTCGGCACGGGTACCCTCCAGGGTTTCAAACATGCCTTCGGGCAGGGCCTCGAAAAAGTCGTTGGCCTTGGTTTCGGCCGACTGCACGTCCAGCTTCATCACTAGGCCCGCCAGCAGCTGGCTGCGGCTGGTCAGGCCATTGATGTTTTCGCCGATAACCCGCTCGGGCACCGGCCGGCGGCGCACGCTCAGCTCAGGAAAAAACTCCATGCGATTGAGCAGTACCCGCGTACCCTTTTCGAGTGCAAACGACGCCTGCCCCAGTCGGGTCACGAAATCGATGCCCCCACGCGGGAAACGCACATCCTGGTCGGAGAGCTTGGGATGATTGACGATGAAGTTGACGGCCGAAGCCGTACCGGTCAGCGTCAGCTCGTCGCGGCGGAAGGTCTTGTCCGACAGGCTTATGCGCACGGTATCGAACTGCACCCGGGCGCCGTAGCGGCGCTGCACAATGGGCAGCACCACCGGCCGCTTATCGAGGCCGAACACTTGCGCATCTACCTCGTAGCTGCCGGCATCAATGTAGCCGATAACGCCCACCCGGTTTTCCACCGAGTCAATCAGGGCCGTCATTTCGCCCGAAATTTCGCCGCTCTTGATGGCCAGGCGCGGCATTACGAGGCGGGCACGGTGGCGGGGGCCTTCGTAGGTGATGAGGAATTCGCGGAAATCGGCCTCGCCGGGCACATTGTCGAAGGTGGCTTCGAGCAGTTGGTTGGCCAGCAGGCCGTAGTTGGTGCCCTTGGTGGTGTCGCGGGCCACGGTGGGCTCGCCCTCTTTCTTCTTATAGAGAAAGGAGTAATTGTCGTTGCCGGCGGCGGTTTGGCGGGCCGTGAGGCGAACGGTGTCAATTTCGAGGTTGCTGAACACGGGCCGGCCCGCAAACAGGCTGCGCACGCTTAAGGAGGCGCGCACGGTGCGGGCACGCAGCAGCGTGTCGGTGAGCGGAGCGGTAGGCACCACGCTGATGCTGCGCAGTTCCACGGTGTTCAGGTCGGTAAAGCGGGCCGGGCCCAGCGTGAGCGTAACCGGAAACTTGCCCTCGACTTTCGCCTTTACCCGCACCAGCGCCGCTTCGAGCAGTTGCTGCCGCTTAACGAGGAACAGGCCGAGGCCCGCCAGCAACAGCACCGCCAGGATGCCGAGGCCGATGCCAATTCTTTTCTTGATTGCTGGAGTTATGTGCACGAATCAGGGAGAAAACGAGAGGCCGGAGCCGGGCCAGCCAGAATCGGGCCGAACCCGCCGCCTCACGAGTAGCTTAAGCGGCAAAGGTAAACAAAAAGCCCCGCGCCCTGTGGGAGAAATGGGCGGGGGAAAGGAATGGCAGGCAGGCCCATGCTGGGCTTATCCGGAACTGGCCGGGGCCGATACGGAAGACTATTTCCGGCAGCATCTTCTGTACGCGTCTGTGGCAGGCTGCGGATGAGACTATATTTGCCGGCGAACTCACCTTCTGCCTCCTTCTCCATGCCCGAAGCCGCCGCCCTTTCGCCCCTGACTGCCCTTTCGCCCCTCGATGGCCGCTACCACCGCCAGACGGCCCCGCTGGCGGCCTACTTCTCGGAGTTGGCCCTCATCCGCTACCGGGTACTGGTGGAAGTGGAGTACTTTATTGCGCTGGCCGAGTTGCCGCTGCCCCAGCTGGCGGGTGTAGAGGCAGCCTCATTCGGGCCTCTGCGGGCCATTTACACCGACTTCACCGCCACCGATGCCGAAGCAGTAAAGGCCCACGAGCGGGTAACGAACCACGACGTAAAGGCCGTGGAGTACTTCCTGCGCGACAGGTTTGCGGCCCTGGGTTTGGGCGAGTTCGTGGAGTTTATCCACTTCGGCCTTACGTCGCAGGACATCAACAATACCGCCATTCCGCTGAGTTTGCAGCACGCGCTTATCAACACGCTGCTGCCGGCCTACGCCGGCGTGCGCAACCAATTGGCCGCCCGCGCCCAGGAGTGGGCCGCCGTGCCCATGCTGGCCCGCACCCACGGCCAGCCGGCCTCCCCTACCCGCCTGGGCAAAGAAATTGAGGTGTTCGTGGCCCGGCTCGATGCCCAGGTGGAGCTGCTGGCCCAGGTGCCGTTCGGGGCCAAGTTCGGCGGCGCCACCGGCAACTTTAACGCCCACCACGTCGCCTACCCCGGCCTCGACTGGCATCAGTTTGCCCAGCAGTTCGTGGAGGGCCGCCTGGGCCTCAAGCGTAGCCACCCCACCACCCAGATTGAGCACTACGACCACCTGGCCGCCCTCTGCGACGGTCTTAAGCGGCTCAACACCATCCTCACCGACCTGGCCCGCGACGTGTGGCAGTACATTGCCATGGGCTACTTCCGCCAGACGGTGAAGGCCGGGGAGGTGGGCTCCTCGGCCATGCCGCACAAGGTGAACCCCATCGATTTTGAGAATGCTGAGGGTAACCTGGGCCTGGCCAACGCCATGCTGGAGCACCTTTCGGCCAAGCTCCCCATCTCCCGGCTCCAGCGCGACCTCACCGACTCGACGGTGCTGCGCAACCTGGGCGTGCCGCTGGGCCACACGCTCATTGCCCTCACGTCGCTGCAACGCGGCCTCGATAAGCTGGCCCTCGACGAAGCGGCGCTGCAGCGCGATCTGGAAGCCAACTGGGCCGTGGTGGCCGAGGCCTTGCAAACGATATTGCGCCGCGAGGCCTATCCCGACCCCTACAACGCCCTCAAAGCCCTCACCCGTACCGGCGAGGCCATTTCCCGCGAAACTATCCGCGCATTCGTGGATGGCCTCGACGTGAGCGACGCCGTGAAGCAGGAGCTGCGCGCCATTACGCCGCAGAATTACGTGGGGATATAACGCTACTTATATGCAGCCTTTGCTTCGTTTCCTCCGGCCGGTATTCGCCCTGCTGGCCCTCTCGTTCCTCGGGGCTTGTTCCTCAGAAAACGAGGATCCGACTCCGCCCCCGTTAGCGCCCGGCATGAGTTGGACAGTGGACGGCGGCCTTATGACAACGACCACGCTGCAGGCCCAGCGCAGCGGCAACAACCTTTCCATAGCCGGCACGGTGAACCCCAACGGGCCTACCAGCAGCTTCCTGATGCTGTCGATGCCGGCCGCCGTGGGCACCTATACGTTCAGCCTGACGACCGACGCTTCGGGTACGTACAGCACGCGCACCAATTCCGGCACCGAAGTATACTACGCCGGGGCTACCGGCCTGGGCACCGTTACGGGTACGGGCAGCATCGTTGTTACGGCTCTCACGGCCACCAGCACCTCGGGCACTTTCGCCTTCACAGCTATAAACCCGGCCACCGGTACAGCCAAATCGATTACCAGTGGCAAATTCACTGTAGGCCTGTAAGCACTGGCCTGGCGCCCCATCGGATAAGTCGTTGTGGCCTGCCAGGGCGGCATCGGTTTCCCTGGTGCGACAATCTGCGGCCTGTTAATTTCATCTTTTCAACTGCTCTGCTCCCGCTCCGTGCCCGACCTCTCGAACATCACCGTGCATTCCGACTGCCGCCATTTCCGGGGCGATGTGCCCTGCCGCCCCAACAAGGAGCACGGCTACCTGTGCCCGGACTGCCCGGTGTATGAGCCGGTTGGTGCGCGCATTCTGCTCATCAAGCTCGGGGCCATCGGCGACGTTATCCGCACTACGCCGCTGCTGCGGCGGCTGCGGCAGGAGTATCCGGGCTGCTATATCACTTGGCTCACGCTCACGCCCGCCATCCTGCCCCAGGGCCAGATTGAGGAGATTCTTCGGTTCGATTTTGCCAGCGCCCTGCACCTGATGGCCCGCCGCTTCGACGTGGCCATCAACCTCGATAAGGAGAAAGAAGCCTGCGCCCTGCTGCTCAAAATGGACGCCGGCCGGAAATTCGGCTACACCCTGCGCGAAACTGACGGCGTAGCCTGGCCGGTAAACGAGCTGGCCAACCACAAGTACCTCACCGGCGTGTTCGACCAGTTGAGCCTGGAAAACCAGAAGCCCTACGTGCAGGAAATTTTCGAGCTCTGCGGCTTCGATTTCCGGGGCGAGGAGTACGTGTTCGACACCCACCAGGACAAGGGCTACGACTGGAGCCACCTGCCCACCGGCGCCGGCCCCCGCATCGGCCTCAACACCGGCTGCGGCGACCGATGGACAACCCGCCTGTGGAGCGACGAAAAGTGGCTGGAGCTGATAACCCAGCTGCAAACCGCCGGCTACACCCCCGTGCTGCTGGGTGGCGAGGCCGAAGACGCCCGCAACCGCCGCCTGCAGGCCGCCACCGGCGCGGCCTACCTGGGCACCTTCCCCCTGCCCCAGTTCATCAACCTGCTGCACCAAATGCACGGCATCGTAACGCAGGTAACCATGGCCATGCACATCAGCATCGCGCTCCAAAAGCCCACGATTCTGATGAACAATATCTTCAACCCCCACGAATTCGACCTTTACGGCCGCGGCCAGATCGTGCAGCCGGATAAGCAGTGCGTGTGCTTCTACCGCGGTACCTGCAAGCTGGGCGGCGCAGGCTGTATGGAGGATTTGCCGGCCGAGAAGGTGCTGGCGGCCGTGCGGGCGAGTGTGCCGGTAAGCTAATTATGGGCCTTTAGCTGATAGCTTTTCCTGAACAAGAAGCTAAGCTAAAGGCTAAGAGCTAACCTAAAGCCACTTCCTTCAACGCCGACACCATCACCTCCCACGAAAACTCCTGGCGCTTCGCTGCCACACCCGCCATAAACTCTGTTTCCCGCTGCTGGCTGTAGAAATCAACCAGCGCATCGGCAATGGCCTGGGGAGCGGGCGGCACCACATAGCCCACTTCACCGTTCGGGATGAGCTCGGCCAGCCCGCCCACGTCGGTTACCAGCATGGGGCGGCCGAAGTGGTAGGCAATCTGCGAAACACCGCTCTGGGTGGCGTTTTTGTAGGGCTGCACCACCATATCGGCGGCGCAGAAGTAGTCGGCTACCTGCTCGTTGGGGATGAAGTCGGTGGCCCGGATGAGGCGGTTTTCCAACCCATGCTGCTTGATGAGAGCTTCGTAAGGCGCGGCATCCTCGTAATACTCGCCCGCGATAATGAGCTTTACCGGCAGCGCGGCCAGCCGCTCGTCGGCAAAGGCTTCGAGCAGAATATCGAGGCCCTTGTAGGCCCGGATGAAGCCGAAAAACAGCAGGTAGCCGAACGCAGGGTCGAGGCCCAGGGCGGCCAGGGCCGCCACTTTAGGCTTGGTGGGGCCGAAGTTGTCGTAGAGCGGGTGTGGGCGGTAGAGGGCGGCCTGGCCAAAGTGCAGGCGGCGCAAATCGGCCAGCACGGCCCGGCTCATGGTCACGAAACCGTGGCAGGCACTCAGGAAGTAGCGCGTCAGGGGCCGGTCGCCGGGCCGGGCCTCGTGCGGAATTACGTTGTCGGTAATGGCCACCACGCGGGTGTGGCCGTTGCGGCGCACCAGGCGGGCCACGGTGCCCAGCGCCGGCCCCATAAACGGCAGCCAGAACCGGAAAATCACCAGGTCGGGCTTTTCGCGGCGCAACTTCTCCCCCACTTTCCACCACGAAACCGGATTCACCGAGTTCAGGCTGACTTCGATAGCCAAGCCCTCGGGCGCGGGCCCGGTGCTGAACTGGGTCTGGCCCGGAAACAGGAAATTGGGGTACTGGAGCGAAAACGTTACGAGCCGCACCTCGTCGCCGGCTTCCTGGAAGGCCCGGGCCAGCCGCTCGTTGTAGGTCGCCAGCCCCCCTCGTAACGGGTACGCCGGCCCGATGATGACTACGCGCATCTTTTAATTTTTACTTCAGATTCAGCCGCTCCTTTACCAGGTAATCGTTGCGGTTGTCGCCGTTGAGCTGCACCATTTCGGCCAGAAAACCGGCTAGAAACAGCTGCACGCCCACAATAACGGCCACCAGCGCCAGGAAGAACAGGGGCTGGTCGGTAACGGCGCGGGTGGCCACGTTCTGCCAGGATTGCCAGACTTTATCGACCACCAGCCAGAGCGTAATCAGCATCCCGAGCAGGAAGGAAACCGAACCCAAGGCCCCGAAAAAGTGCATCGGCCGCCGCCGGAACCGGCTCACGAACGTGATGCTCATCAAATCGAGGAAGCCGTACACGAACCGCTCCAGCCCGAACTTGGTGGTGCCGTACTTGCGCTCCTGGTGTTGCACCACCTTCTCGCCGATACGCCGGAAACCGGCCCATTTGGCAATAACCGGGATGTAGCGGTGCATCTCCCCGTACACCTCAATGCTTTTCACAACCCGGCTGTCGTAGGCCTTCAACCCGCAGTTGAAATCGTGCAGACTGATGCCCGAAATCCAGCGCGTGGCGCCGTTGAACAGCTTGGTAGGAATTGTTTTGCTGAGCGGATCGAAGCGTTTTTTCTTCCAGCCGCTCACCAAATCGAGGCCGTCTTCGGTAATCATGCGGTAGAGCTCGGGCAGCTCTTCGGGCGAATCCTGCAGGTCGGCATCCATGGTGCACACCACGCGGCCGGTCGTTTCCTTGAAGCCCACATTGAGGGCCGCCGACTTGCCGTAGTTGCGGTTGAAGCGGATGCCACGCAAATGTGTATCCGTGGCAGCCAGCGCCGCAATTACGTCCCAGGAGTCGTCGGTCGAGCCATCATCAATAAGAATGACCTCGTAGGTGAGCCCATGCTGCGCCAGCACGCGGTGAATCCAGCGCGTCAGTTCGGGCAATGACTCGGCTTCGTTGAGCAGCGGAATAACGATGGACAGCTCCACCGGAAAGTGCTGCGAAAGGCGCTTACTCAAACTCAGGGCGTTTGCTTTTGGTGAAGGCGGAAACGATGAGCGACAGCACCAGCCCACCAATAGCTCCACCAAATATGGCTTTAGCAATGGCAAACGGGGCACCCAGCTTTTCCTGGCTTATATCTTTCAGCGACATTTCAATCTGCTCCTCCGGCATGTTTTTGCTGGCCATCCAGGTTTCCATATCGGTCCGCATGGCATCTACGTAAGTCGTATCAATGAAATTGATATAGACATAATTGAAGATACCGGTAAACAAGGCACTGATAGAACCCAGCACAATGGCAATAAGCAAGCCCTGCCCGTAGCTCATGTATCCCCCATTGCTGCGCTTGAAAAACTTATGCGCCAGCACAATTCCTACCACCATCACCAGCAGCGGCACCGTTACGGAGACAGAGAACTTGAATGCCAGTCCGCTTGCCTTCAGCACAAGGTCAACAATAATGGAAACGATACCGATGATCAGGCCATAGCGGACACCAACGGCAAGGGGAGTAACAGCAGGAGTAGTGGTGTTTTCCATGAGCAAAACAAGGTGAGGAGTGGTTGAATGCGGGAAGGTAAATTATTTCCGCAAGAACACCCCACCCGGAATACTCAGCAGTGCCCCAAAAAATAGCTTTTTAGAAAATTCATCCTGGGCAAACTGAACCGGCGTGCGGGCTAGGTTGCGTAATGTGGCCTCATACTGCTGCAATCCGTTGGCCTCTTTCAGATACAGCGCTTTAGTACTTTCGAGCAGCCGGTGGACCTCAGCCAAATGATCCGCAATCAATTCTGGCCCCGTCAGCCGCGAAAACAGGTAGAAAGCCGTGGCCGACACCAGCGCCGCAATCAGTGCCGTCAGCACCCCAACTCCAATGCTTTTCCAAAGCCCCGGCCCGTCTGGCTGGTAATAGCGGCGCAGCAGTACCTGGCTCGCAATGGCCGCCAGGGGTGGAAAGAAATCGGCCAGCGTCCGTTTCGGACCGTAGGGGTTGTTGTCGCTGACGTACAGGAACAGCACCCAGGCAAAGCATAGCGCCCCGGTAATGGCTCCGCACAGCAGAGCAGTGCGCAGTACAGGGCTCAGCGCAGAAGCAGTAGTTGGTTTCAAGAGCAGAAGTCGAATGAAGGCGCAAGATACGGCCGGGGCTGCAACTACCCCAAAACCCAGTATCTACGGGGTAAAAGCCAGGTAGCTTAAGCCGTCACAGCTGTTACAGGTGCCGGTCGCCGTGACCAGCGCAACAGCAGCGCTTCCAGCAGCAGGCAGGCCAAGGCCCCCCAGATGCAATACTGCCACAGCGGCGTACCTACCCGCGTTGCCTTATACTGGGCCGCTGCCGTTTGACTCCCGCTGGTTTCGTAAACGCGTACGTTAGGGCGGTTGGGCCCAATCAGGGCCCGTAGCTCGGCCGCCGAGTAACCCGCCAGGTCCGATTCGCGCTTATCGAAGTTAAAGGCCAACGTGGCAACAGTTTTGCCCGCTTGCTGCAACTCGTAGAATCCGGGCTGCCGTAGTCCCGGCGGCACTTCCAGCCGCAGGACACTCCCTTGCCGCCGATGCACCGGAATAAAGCTCAGGCTGTCCTGCACCAGCCGATACACCGCTTCCGCCCCTGTTTCCCTGACTGGGAGCTGCACCGTAGCTACTGCCTGGTTGAGCCTATAGGCGGGCTGCTGCGTTTGCCGGTAGCTCTGCATAGCCAGTTTATAGAGCACTGGCACAAACAGCGGATGCTGGGCGAAGTCGGAATATGGGGTACTGAATGGGGCGGAGAAAACGTACACCATGCCCGCGCCGCTACTAAATCCGGCTAGGAAACTTTCCCCGTCGCGCATGCCCAACACCTCGGTGCCCGTGCGGGCCCAGCGTAGCACAGGAGCTGCCTTTGGCATGGCAGCCTTTGGGTTTATCCCCGCAAATACGTCCCGGAAGAAGGGGTTACGGTTGCTTGGCACAGCTACTTCCTGCAACACGGGTCCGGTAGGCGGCACCGGCTGCCATTGCACCGGCCCAAGCCCAAGCTCGCGGAACAGCTGTGTGTATGCCTCGTAGCTACCTGCCGCGGCTGGGGGCACCACAACCAGCGTAGCCCCCTGTTGCACTGCCCGGCGCAGGTTTTCGCGCAGGCCAGCAGTTAGCGTGGGCGCTTCGCGAAGTAGCAGCAGATTGCCTTCTGCCAGTTTTCGGTAGTCGGCAATCTGAGCATTAGTAAACTGGTAATTGAACAAGGGCTCATTGCCATATAACCGGTCGAGCCGCGCACTAGTCGCTGCCTCCACTACCCTAATTTGCGCGGCGGGCTGCAGTGTGAAGAAATAGGTATTGTCGAAGTCCACTGGAAAATCATCGACTACTACCCGGCACTGCTGGGTTTGCGGCCCGCTCAACCGCAGCCGTACTTGCGTCGTCACCACTTGCCCCGCCGGCACAGTAATCTGAAAAGAAGCAGCTTGACGCGGCCCCACAAATAGTTTGGCAGGGCAGTTCTCAGCAGGCACCTGCCCCCCATTCTTCAGCCGGATACGCAGTGTCAAATCACTATCACTACGCACAAAACCATCATCGACCCACACGCTGTCGATGAACACGTTAGCCGTAGGCCGCACCGTTGCAGGCACCAGAAATACCTGCTGAGTGGAGTCGAGTAACTGTAAGCTACGAGCCGAAAAATCGTTCTTTTGAAAATCGGAAAATACAAACAGCGGCCCGAAGCCGGCTGTACTTCTCTGCTGCTGACGCTGAGCCAATGCCCGGCCCAACTCACCAGCCTGTCCGCTTACCTGAACTTTTTCTGCAGCACTACGGAAAGCTGCCGCATTAAGCAAGTCAGGCCCACCCGGCGAGAGACCGAAACGGGCTGTTACCGGAAAGGCCAAGGGTAAATCGACAGCCTGGTCGATTGCCTGCTCTAGCACTGGCTGATCATTAGAACCCAACTGGCGCATGCTGGGCGAGTTGTCGAGCAGCACCTGTACCACATTGCCAGTAGCTGCTTGCTCGGAAGCCGGGATGAAGGGTTGGGCAAACAACAGCACCAGAAATGCAACCAGCCCAATTCGAGCCGCCAGCACCAGCAGATGCTTCAATTTGCGCTGCCGGGCCGTTACCAACTTAACTTCCCGGATAAACTCCACGTTGGAAAATAGCACCCGCTGTGGCCGACGCAATTCAAACAAATGGATGGCAATAGGAATAGCCACTGCCAGCAGCCCCCACAAAAACCACGGATACGTAAATACCATGTAGTAAAACCAGTAATTCCGTGAAGATAAACACAAAAAGACAGGGGTACATCCTGCGTGACTGCTTACGTAAGAGTTATTGATTGGGGAACAACGTAAATGACCGATATACCCACTGTATAAATATATGTTCCAACCTTACAAAACGGGATTTTATGCTCCTGATTATAGGAAACCAGACTCGCAGTAAAGCACAAAGCCCGTTTCCTCACGTGAGGAAGCGGGCCTTATTGTGCTAGAGCGACTAGACAGAGCAGGTAGGCAAATGTCGGTTGGCGTCCCTGCCCCAACTAGCCTGGCCGTAAACGCGAGCTGCCCCGCGCATCCCGCCCGGTAAGGCATAGGACGCTGCGGGGCAGCAAGCTTGATAAGGTTGGCGGCGACCGACTCTCCCACCGATGAAGGCAGTACCATAGGCGCTCCGGGGCTTAACGACTCTGTTCGGAATGGGAAGAGGTGAACACCCGGGCTAAAGCCACCATTATCAATTCAGCACATACCGGCGTGTTCGCACCGGTGCGGCTGTGAAATTCGACATAGAGGCAGCGTAAAAGAAAAAGTAAGCG
>NZ_FNOV01000007.1:7172-68937 GCF_900107135.1 Hymenobacter psychrophilus | reverse complement strand
GCACCGTGCTACCGGAACTGCTGGCCGCCCTGCCCGAAAAGCCCGGCGCTGTGGTGGCCGATAAGGCCTACGACACGAACGCCGTGCTAGCGGCTGTGGCCGGGCAACACGCGCAAGCCGTGATTCCGCCTAAGGCCAACCGGATAGACCAGCGGGCCTATGATGAGAACCTGTATGCGGACCGCAACAAAGTCGAACGCTTCTTTGGCCGGCTTAAGGAGGCGCGGGGCTTTGCCACCCGCTACGAGAAAACCGCCACCTGCTTCTTAGCCGGCGCTCACCTGCTCGCCGCCCTCGATTGGCTCCGATGACTGTCCACACAGTCTAGGAGACAGAAGCTAGGAGTTAGAATTTCTCTGTCATCCTGACGAAGGAAGGACCTGCTCACTTCAAAACGAGTCGTTATTACAGTCGTGCACCCGTGAGAAGGTCCTTCGCAAGCTCAGGATGACAGGCGTTTTTTTCTTCTAGCTCCCAGCTCCTAACTTCTAGCTCCTTTCCAGAGTTACCTTTGCATTCTCGTAGAAACCACGAATGGAGCAAGCTAAACCCGCCACCAAAACCGGCAACGTATTCGACTGGCAGGTACTGCGCCGGCTGTTCAAGTACGTGCAGCCGTACAAGCGCGTCTTTTATTTCCTGATTTTCCTTACCGTTGCCACGGCCGCGCTGGGCACCCTGCGGCCTTTCCTCATCCAGCAGATGGTGGACGTGAGCATCGAGCAGGGCGATGTGGCGGGGCTGAACAAGATGTTCGGGTTGCTGCTGGTGCTGCTGACGGGCCACGCCATTGTCAGCTACCTGCAAACCTATTTTGGCGGCTGGCTGGGCCAGTACATCGTGCGCGACATCCGCGTCGACTTGTACCAGCACATCCTCGACCTGCGCCTCAAGTTCTTCGACCGCACGCCCATTGGCCAGCTCGTGACGCGCAATATCTCCGACGTCGAAACGCTGTCGGACGTGTTCAGTGAGGGGCTGGCGGCCATGATTGGCGACATTCTGCAGCTCGTGTTTATCGTGAGCTTTATGTTCTACATTGACTGGCGGCTGACGCTCATCAGCCTGTCGGTGATTCCGCCACTGCTCATCAGCACCTACGTTTTCAAGGAGAAGATCAAGAAGTCGTTCCAGGATGTGCGCACGGCCGTGTCCAGCCTCAACTCGTTCGTGCAGGAGCACCTGACGGGCATGAACGTGGTGCAGATTTTCAACAACGAGGCCCGCGAGCAGCGCAAGTTCGAGGCCATCAACCAGGAGCATACCCGCGCCAACATCCGCTCGGTGCTCTACTACAGCATCTACTTCCCGGTGGCAGAAGTGCTGGCCGCCGCCGGCGTGGGCCTGCTGGTATGGTACGCCGCCCAGGGCCAGATTGAGGGCACGATTTCCAAGGGTGCGCTCATCGCCTTCATTATGTACAACGCTCTGTTCTTTAGGCCCATCCGCCAGATTGCCGACCGTTTCAACACCCTGCAGCTGGGCCTGGTGAGCACCGAGCGCCTGCTGAAGTTACTCGACAGCAAGGAGATGATACCCGACAACGGCACCTACTCGCCCGAGCAGCTGCGCGGCGACGTGCAGTTCGAGCACGCCTGGTTTGCGTACAACGACGAGGACTGGGTGCTGCGCGACGTGAACTTCGACATCAAAGCCGGCCAGACCTACGCCTTCGTGGGGGCCACCGGGGCGGGCAAAACCAGCATTATCAACCTGCTCAGCCGCTTCTACGAGATAAACCAAGGCACCATCCGCATCGACGGCCACGACCTGCGCGAGTACGACCTCAAGGACCTGCGCCGCCACATTGGCGTGGTGCTCCAGGACGTGTTCCTGTTTGCCGGCACCATCCGCGACAACATCACGCTGGGCAAAACCGACATCACCGACGCCCAGATCTGGGAAGCGGCCGATTTGGTGGGCGCCCGCCGCTTCATCGAGCGGTTGCCCGGCGCCCTCGATTACGCCGTGATGGAGCGCGGCGCCACGCTTTCGGTGGGCCAGCGCCAGCTCATCAGCTTCGTGCGCGCCATGGTGTATCAGCCCCGCATCATTATTCTCGATGAGGCCACGTCGTCGGTCGATTCCGAGACGGAGGAGTTGATTCAGCAGGCCATCGAGAAGCTCATGCAGGGCCGCACCAGCCTCGTGATTGCCCACCGCCTAAGCACCATCCAGAAGGCCGATCAGATCATCGTGCTCGACAAGGGCGAAATCAAGGAATCGGGTACCCACGAGGAGCTACTGCGCCACCAAGGTTTCTACGCCAACCTCTACCAGATGCAGTACGCTTGATTTTGAGCTGTTAGCTAAGAGCTATTAGCTGTTAGCTTTCGTTCTGACGAAATTACTTATCAAGTCATCCTCTGCTGATTGAACACAAGCTAATGGCTATCAGCTGTCAGCTAATAGCTTAAAAAAAACCTATGAATCGAATTTTCCTTGGCCTTGCGTTGCTCCTGATTGTCGGCTTTTCGGCCGTGTACTGGCAGATGGGCGGCTTCAAGGCGGCTACCGTTACGCTCGAAACCACCACCCAGCCCTACTTCTTGGCCGGCCGCTACTACGCCGGCCCGGCCCAGGACGAGGCGTTCGGCGACCTGACCCGCGAAGCCTACAACGCGCGCAAGTCGGGCAAGCTGCGCGGCGACTTCGGCAACATTTTCTACAACAGCCCCGAAAGCACCCGCGACTCGGCCCGCGTGTTCGTGGGCGTACTCGTGGCTGATACCACCAGCCAAACCCTGCCGGCCGGCTACACCTACCGCACCTTCGCCGCCGGCCAGCGCGTGCTGCACGCCCGCATCCAGGCCAGCTACCTCGTGGCCCCCGATAAGCTCTACTCCGGCATCACGGCCGCCGCCGAAGCCCAGAAACTCAAGCTTTCGCACGTTTACCTGGAGCACTTCCCCGACCAGAGCAAGCCCGAGGTTTTCGCGGTGGTGAAGTAGGTCTTTTGCGCTGTTGGCTAACCGCTTTTTCGTGTTACCTGAAACACCAAACGGCCCTCCTGAAGCTTTCGGAAGGGCCGTTTGGTGTAGCTGACTGGGGGTTAGTTGCGACCTAGGTAAAAGGAGATGCCTAGATTAAGATCGTTGAGGCCGAAGCCAAAGTTAAAAGTGCTGGTAGTAACAGTATTTTTCGTAGCGCTGCTGTTTATGACGTCACGCTCGTTGGTCATTCGGTCATAAGATGCCCCACGCATGGCGAGTTCCAGACCTATCTTATTAGAAGGAAAGAAAACCAAACCTGGTGAGAGGTAAGCATATAGTCCTCTGCCGTTACTTGAATCGTATCTAGATGAAAAGTAATAATAGTTGTTTTGGTAGTTGACTCCAAGCTGACCATAGAGTGCCACCTTCTCCCCTAAAAATTTATAATACCTCCCAAATACTCCTCCACTAAGCGTGCGTATCTTCTGTTCCAAATACACGCCGGTAATCGTTCCGGGCCCACTGGCGGCGGTTCCGAAGTGCCGCTTCCTGACAGATAGCTGCCCTGTTAAGCCCACTGCTAAATTCTCTGTCACGAAATACCCAGCACTGGGCACAAAGCCGAATTCTTCGTACACCAGCTTACCCTGTTTACTGTTGAGTGAGTTTAGTACTTCTTCAGTCGTTTGATACGAATAATGAAGGGAAGTGGAAAGCAACTTGGTACCGGCCGAAATCTGGGCTTGGGCCGGCAAAGTACCAGCGCTCAAGAACAACGCGCCAATTAGGGTCTTCTTCATAAAATGGGAGAGAATAAAAGATAGGCCAAAGTAGACACTCCAACGAGCAGATGGAGATTCAACGCTCCTTTTATATTTCTCAATGTATTAATGTGTCTATATATTTTTGAGACTCGAGCGCGATACTAAAGCCCAACCCCCCAAACGCCAAACTGCCCGCCGAACCAGAGTCCAGCGGGCAGTTTGAAAGAGAGGGTACTATAGGGTCGGGGTGGCAGGATTCGAACCTGCGGCCTCCTGCTCCCAAAGCAGGCGCGATACCGGGCTACGCTACACCCCGAAAAAAAGCCTCCGGGTGGGGTTCCCGGAGGCTTCAATCGAAAAACATTCGTCGTCGGAGTGGCAGGATTCGAACCTACGACCTCCAGCACCCCATGCTGGCGCGATACCAGGCTACGCTACACCCCGATGAATGATGATGCAAATGTACGCTACCCGCGCGGTAAAACGCAAGCACCCGCGTAGTTTTTCTTGTACTCAACTGGCACCGACGACTATTAAAATGCCTTATGCAACTGTTGGCGTGCCGGTTGTATCTTCCTGAAAAAAGGTCTACTCACCAAATAAGGTTGGTTTGGCGCGTTTCTTGCCCACTGCTGGCAGCTTATTTTAGGGCCCGCAGAACCAGTAGCAGGGGTGTTTATCGTACCTTCCCTGACCGCATTGTACCTCGTTTTTTCAGCACGTCTATGAAAACCTTTACTTTACTGGTATGCCTGCTGGCGGTTGGCTCCGTAGCACGGGCGCAGGCCCCAACGGCCAAAGCCGTGGCCGCCGCTCCGCCGGCCCTGATTACGGCCACGATGGGTACGCCCGCAACCCCTCCTGAAACACTGAAGCTGCGGCTCAACCATAACCCGGTTACCAACGCCCTAACCGTACACACCGACGCCACCGGCCCTACCCGCATCGAAGTCAACGGCGCCGACGGCCGCCCCGTCATCACCCGCGACGTGCTGCTGGCCGGCGAGTCGGCGGTGGTGCTTAGCGTGGCCAACCTGCCCCGCGGCGCCTACATCGTAAACTGCGTGGCCGGCGAGCGGCGCGGTATGAAGCGCGTGATTCTGGGACAGTAGCTTCTGTAAGTCAAAGCGAAAAAGGTCAAAAGTAAAAGCCGTTGAATGTTGCCATGTGGCTCGTTCAACGGCTTTTACTTTTGACCTTTTCGCTTTGACTTGCTCTTTATTCCTACGCTTCCTCGCTCTGCAGCTGCCGCTCGTAGAGGGCGCGGTAAAGGCCCTGCTCGTCGCGCATGAGGGCCTCGTGGGTGCCGTGCTGCACAATCTGGCCGTCGTCGAGCACCAGAATTTCGTCGGCCAGCTTCACTGAGCTGACGCGGTGGCTGATGATGAGGCTGGTGCGGTTGTGCATGATGCGCTGCAGGGCCCCCAGAATGGCGTTTTCGGTGTCGGTATCGACGGCCGAGAGGGCATCGTCCAGAATCAGGATCTTGGGCTCCTTCACCAGGGCGCGGGCAATGCTGACGCGTTGCTTCTGACCGCCCGAAAGCGTGATGCCCCGCTCGCCAAGCTTGGTATCGAAGCCCTGCGGGAAGTCGATGATGTTGGTGTAAACGTTGGCGTCGCGGGCGGCCTGCAGCATGCGGGCCTCATCGGGCTCGTCGAGGCCGAAGTTGATGTTGTTGCGGATAGAATCGGAGAACAGGAACACATCCTGCGGCACGTAGCCAATCTGGCTGCGCAGCGACGTTAGAGCCAGGTCGCGCACGTCCACGTTATCGACGCTGATGCTGCCTTCGGTTACATCATACAGGCGCGAGAGCAGGGCGGCCACGGTGCTTTTGCCCGAGCCGGTGTTGCCAATAACGGCCAGCGTCTGGCCCGGCCGGATGCGGAACGACACGTCGCGCAACGCTTTAATGCCGGTGTCGGGGTAGGTGAAGGATACGTGGTCGAAGTTGATTTCGCCCTTGATATCCAGCTCGATATGCTGGCGCGACACGATGTCCGTTTTCTGGTCCAGGAACTCGTTGATGCGGGCCTGGGAGGCCTCGGCGCGCTGTACCAGCGAGGAAGTCCAGCCCAGGGCCGTTACGGGCCAGGTCAGCAGGTTCACGTAAATCAGGAACTCCGCAATGCTACCGGTCGTAATCGTGCCCCGGATAACTTCCTGGCCACCCACCCACACGGTAATAATGGTGCTCAGGCCCACCAGAAACAGAATCAGCGGAAAAAACAGCGAGTTAACGAAGTTCAGGCTCAGCGTTTTCTCCTTGTACTCGTTGGAAGCTTCGGTGAACTGCCGGTGCGAATCCTGCTCGCGCACGAACGACTTGATGACCCGAATGCCCGAAAAGGCCTCCTGCACAAACGTAGTCATGCCCGAGAGCGAGCGTTGAATTTCGTCGGATTTGCGCTGGATGATGTTGTTGACGTAGAATATGCTCACGCTCAGCACCGGCAGCGGCAGCAGCGTGTAGAGCGTCAGCTTCACGTTCACCATGAGCATAAGCGGCACAATAAGCACGAACAGCAGCACGAGCTGCATGAAGTACATGATGGCCGGCCCGATGTACATGCGCACCCGGCCCACGTCCTCGGAAATGCGCGACATCAGGTCGCCGGTACTGTGGCGGCGGTAGAAGCTTAGCGGCAGGCTCTGGTAGTGCTGGTAGATTTCGTTTTTCTGGTCGTTTTCCACCAGCCGGCTCATTACAATGAGCGTCTGGCGCATAAAAAACAGAAAGATGCCCCGCAGCAGCGCCATCAGCAGAATGAGCAGGGCATAGAGCAGCACATTGCGCCCGAACAGCTCGTACACCTGGGTCTGAGCCTGGGTGCCGCCATAGAGGTGGTACAGGTCGATGCCCTCGCCCACCAGATCGAAGGCATAGCGCACAATCTGGGCCGGGAAGATGGCCAGCAGCGTGCTCAGGGCCACAAACAGCACGCCCCCGAGGAAGTGCCATTTATAGCGCAGCAGGTATTTGTTGGTAGCGGAAAGTGCGGGCACCAGCGGAGAAATTGGAAAGTTGGGAAGCGCGAACGTAGAAAGTCAAAAAAGCCGGAAAGGGTTTCAGCCGTCAGCGTGAACGGGGCAGACACGCAATAGTTGACGTGTTGCTGGCGCTGAGGCTGCTTGTTCGGCGCAGACCGCCCAACGACGAAACGCAAATTATTGCGTCTCTACTTTTGCACCTTCTAAACTCATATAAATCGGCGTACTTTTGCACCCGAATTGCGAGGACAGCGGGCCGACGCCGCGCGGAGTGTTCATTGAGCGAAGGGAAAGCAGCCACAAGCCGTTGCCAGTCGTTTAACGAATTTCGTGCGTTGGCTATGGGCCGTCACCACCGCGAAGGTACGCCAATCCCCCCCTTCCCCCCCCACCCACCCATTTCCCACCCCCCCACGTTATGGTTGAAACGCAAGTAGTAACCGAGGCCTCTATTTTCGGGCAGATTTCCGAGTTCCAGCACGAGCAGGTAGTATACTGCCACGACCACGAAACCGGCCTGAAGGCCATCATTGGCATCCATAACACCGTGCTTGGGCCCGCGCTGGGTGGTACTCGCATGTGGCACTACGCCTCCGACGCCGAAGCCCTGAACGACGTGCTGCGCCTGAGCCGCGGCATGACCTACAAGGCAGCCATTTCGGGGCTGAACCTGGGTGGTGGCAAGGCCGTCATCATCGGCGATGCTGCCACGATGAAAACGGAGGCGCTGCTGCGCAAATTCGGCCGCTTCGTGCAGAACCTCAACGGCAAGTACATTACGGCCGAAGACGTGAACATGACCACCCGCGACATGGAGTTCATCCGGATGGAAACCAAGCACGTATCGGGCCTGCCCGAGAGCATGGGCGGCTCCGGCGACCCCTCGCCCGTAACGGCGTACGGCACCTACATGGGCATGAAAGCCGCCGCCAAGCGCGCCTTCGGCTCCGACTCGCTGGCCGGCAAGCGCATTGCCGTGCAGGGCATGGGCCACGTGGGCACCTACCTGCTGGAGTACCTGCAGAAGGAAGGCGCGCAGCTGATTGTGAGTGACTACTACGAAGACCGGGCCCTCGATGCGGCCAACCGCTTCGGGGCTCAGATGGTCGGCCTCAACGACATCTACGACCAGGACGTGGACATCTACTCGCCCTGCGCGCTGGGTGCCACGCTCAACTCCGACACCATTCCGCGCCTCAAGTGCCAAGTGGTAGCGGGCTGCGCCAACAACCAGCTGGCCGACGAAAACCGCCACGGCCCCGAGCTGGTGCGCCGCGGCATCGTGTACGCCCCCGACTTTCTCATTAATGCCGGCGGCCTCATTAACGTGTACTCGGAGGTAGTAGGCGGCAACCGCGAGGCGGCCCTCATCCAGACCGAGAAAATCTACGACATCACCACCCAGGTGCTGGCCAAGGCCGAGCAGGAAGGCAGCCACCCACAGGCCGCTGCCACCCGGCAGGCCGAGGAGCGCATCGCCGCCATCGGCAAGGTAAAATCCACTTATTAATTTCTAGCGCTTAGTAGTTGGTGCATAGTGCTTAGGCTGTTCTACAAACTCCTACGCACTACGCACCAACCACTAAGCACTAAACTTTCACTTACAATGCTCAACCGTCGCACGCTCCGCATCAAAGTCATGCAGGCCCTGTACGCCTATCATCAGGCCGTCGGGTCCGATTACTCGCTCGCCCTGGAGCGTATTGCGGAGGCCTTCGTGCCCGATCTGACCGCGGCCGAGGCCCCCGACCGTAAGCTGCTGCAGGGCCAGCGCAAAATGGGCGAGGTTATTTTCAAAGAGTGGCATAAATCGGGCGAAACCCCGGAGCCCACCGACGATGCCGACGTAAACGACGCGGTGAAGGACGCCATCAAGTTCTATCAGGCGGCCGTGGCCAAGGACAAAACCTATTACGCCGGCCAGCTGGTGAGCGGCGCCGAGGCCATCCACGACCAGTACCTGCACCTGCTCAATATTCCGGAGGTACTGCTGCAGATACTGGAGCAGGAGCGCGGGCGCGACTCGCGGCGGCTGACAGCGGCTCCCGAGCCGTTGCTTGATACTACCCGGCTTTCGGAAAACCAGGCTATTGCCAAGCTCATAGAAAACCTGCAGCTGCAGGAGCTAACCATCCGGCGCAACCAGAAGTGGCACGGCCAGCCCGAGCTGGACGCGTTGCGCGTGGCCTGGCGCACCGAGATGAAGCAGGACGCCGAGCTGCTGAGCTACCTGGCTGCCCCGGCCGGCTCCTACGCCGACGACCAGGAAATGCTCAAGCACCTCTACAAGGAATTCGTGTTTAAGGGTACGGCCCTGCCCGAGTACATTGAGGAGGACGACCAGAACTGGGAGGAAAACCGCTCGGTGGTGAAAAACCTGGTGGTGAAAACGGTGAAAATGCTCGACGAGGCTGCCGACGAGAATATGGTGCTCATGTCGCTGTCGGCCAACTGGGCCGAAGACAAGGAGTTTGCCGAAAGCCTCTACCAGCAGACGCTGGCCGACGACGCGCAGTACGAGCAGCTGATTGCCGACTCGTCGCAGAACTGGGACGTGGACCGCGTGGCCCTAACGGACAAGATTCTGCTGAAAATGGCGCTTTGCGAGATGCACCTGTTCCGGGCCATTCCGGTAAAGGTGACCATCAACGAGTACATCGAAATCAGCAAAAACTACAGCACGCCCAAAAGCAAGCAATTCGTCAACGGCATCCTCGACAAACTGGCCCAGGACCTGACGGCCAGCGGCGCCATCCGCAAATCGGGCCGGGGCCTGCTGGACAACCAGTAGCGTTGAGCTGCGAAGCCAGCGGGTATCTAAACGGCGCATTTCTCCGTACTTGTCTATAATTCCTGTCCTACTTCTCACCTTTCCGTACTCACCTCTTCCATGAGTAGCAAAACCACCACTGGTATTCTGTGCTTTGCCGGCGGCGCCCTCACCGGGGCCGTGGTTGGCCTGTTGTACGCCCCCGAAAAGGGCCGCGAAACCCGTAGCTGGCTCAGCTACCAGCTCGAAAAGTACCGCGAAACCCTGGCCGACCTCACCGAAAACCTGGTAACGAGCCGCTCCGACCAGGGGCCCAGCTCGGCCAAAAGCGAGGGCCAGCGCGTAATTCAGGACGCCAAGAGCAAGGCGGAGCAGCTGCTCGGCGACGTTGACCAGCTCATCGACCAGATCAACTCCCGCAAAAGCCTGTAAGCAGCCCGCAAGCCGGCCCTTCGGGGCACTGTTGCGGGTGGCTGCTGCTTTTTTTGTTGGCTATATTCAAAAAAGTGCCGAAGAGCTGACGAACCTGTCGGGGCTTCGGCACTTTTTCGTTGCCCGCTCCGCTTCGGTATCGGTACCTTTACGGAAACGTTCCCGCTCCTGCCCCCGGTAGCCGTCGGGCCGCTCCTCAAACCATCAACCCATCCACGTAATGCAGCGCATCACCCTTATCCCCGGCGACGGTATTGGTCCCGAAATCACGAAAGCAGTAACCGATATTTTTGCCGCCGCCGAGGTACCCGTGCAGTGGGAGGAGCAGAACGCAGGCCAGACGACCTTCGACGCGTCGGGTGAGTTGATTCCGCAGGCCCTGCTCGATTCGTTGGAGCAGAACCGGGTGGCTCTCAAGGGCCCCATTACCACGCCCGTGGGCAAGGGTTTCCGCAGCATCAACGTTACGCTGCGCCAGAAGTACAACCTCTACCAGAATGTGCGCCCGGCCAAAACCACCGCCGGCATTGCCTCGCGCTACGCCGACTCGGGCATCGATCTGGTGCTGTTCCGCGAGAACACGGAGGGCCTGTACTCGGGCCTCGAAATGTATGATGCCCACAACGGCATTGCCGACTCGGTGGCCCGCAACACGGTGGTGGGCGCGCGCCGCATTTGCCGCGCGGCTTTTGCCTATGCCGCCAAGCACGGCCGCAAAAAGGTGACGATGGCCCACAAGGCCAACATTCTGAAGGTGGCGGGCAAGGTGATGCTCGACGCAGCCCAGGAAGCGGCCCGCGAGTTTCCCCAGATTCAGTACGAAGAGAAAATCATCGACAACATGTGCATGCAGCTGGTTATCCGGCCCGAGCAGTTCGATGTGATTGTGACCACCAACCTGTTCGGCGACATCCTCTCCGACCTGTGCGCCGGCCTGGTGGGCGGCCTGGGCGTGGTGGCGGGCGCCAACATTGGCGACGACATGGCCATTTTTGAGGCCGTGCACGGCTCGGCCCCCGACATTGCCGGCCAGGGCAAAGCCAACCCTACCGCCCTGCTGCGCTCGGCCCTGATGATGCTCCACCACATCGGCCAGCACGACAAGGCAGACCAGATTGAGAAGGCGCTCCTGCTCACGCTGCAGGACAAGAGCAAATGCACCGGCGACCTGGGCGGTTCGGCTTCGACCAGCGAGTTTACCCAAGCCATTATCGGCAACCTGGGCCGGTAAACCAGTTGCCCGCACTGGCTATTAGTTAAAAGAACGTCGTTCCAGACGCAACGAAGAGCTTAGCCTGGGGTCGTTGGACGGCTGTCGGCCAATGCGACAACGTTCTTCACTGCGCCCGGAACGGCGTTCTTTTCGTCGGCAACTGCGCCCGGCCGGAAACTCCGCACTGCTTATCTTTGTTTTCCCGAAGCTATTAACCAGCTTCTCATCTTGATTTTCAGCCAACTATGAAACGCACGTTGCTTTCTTCTCTGTTGCTTTCCGGCGCTTTGCTGCTGGGGGCCTGCAACAACAATCCGGGCGAGGTAGGCACCGAGGGCATGAACGCCGCCGCCGTTGATGCCAACGCCACGGCCGCTCCGCTGATCGACAACCCCAACGTGAGCTCGGAAACCGAGGCGCCTAACCCCAATGCCCCGGTCATGAGCTTCGCCATGGCCGACCACGACTTCGGCGACATTCAGCCGGGAGCCGTGGTAAAACACACCTTCGAGTTCACCAACACGGGTAAAACGCCGCTCATCATCGAAAACGCCACTGCTTCCTGCGGCTGCACCACGCCCAACTGGACCAAGGAGCCCATTGCCCCAGGGTCCAAGGGTACCATCGACGTGCAGTTCGACTCGCACGGCAAAACGGGCATGCAAAACAAGGAGGTGGCTATTCAGGCCAACACCCAGCCCAGCATCAACAAAGTGGTGATTAAGACCAACATTCTGCCCGACGGCCAGAACGGCCCTTACCGGCAGTAAGCCATTGGGGGCCGGGCCCCCAACGTGGCCAAACCTGCTTTTTCACTGCTGAAACTCCTGCTTATGTTCGCTTCTCTTTTACTGCAAGCCCCTGCCGCCGGCGGCGCGGCCGGCCTCTTTCAGTACCTGCCCCTGGTTGCCATGGCCGGGGTGGTTTACTTTTTTATGATCCGGCCCCAGCAGAAGCGCACGGCTGATGCCAAAAAATTTCGGTCCAGCCTGGCCAAGGGGTCCCATGTGGTAACCATCGGCGGGCTGCACGGCAAAATCGTGGACCTGAGCGACGAGTCGGTAACCGTGGAAGTAGACAAGGCCGTGCGCTTGCGCTTCGACCGCGCGGCCATTGCCCGCGAGGTGGTCAGCAAGTCAGCGGTAGCAGCCGAATAATACCGGTTAGCCGCTTCCGGCGGGGCGTCAATCCGGCGCTTGTAGTATCTTGTGAATCCCGGAATTCCGGCTTCGGGCACAACCGGAGGCCGGAATTTCGGTTTTTACGCTGCCCCAGCCGTATTCCTACTCTTTTACCCGCCACCGCCTCGTGTCATCTGCCCGCCCCAGTTTCCGTCTGCTTCGCTGGTTCGTAAGCCCGTTTTTCGGGCAGGAACGCAGCTATTGGCGGGCTGTACTGGCGTGCTTTCTGGTGGCCAGCACTTTCTGGCTGCTCAACGCGCTCAACAAAACCTACACCACCCGCATCACCTACCCGCTGCTGTGCCGCTACGATAATGCCCGCTTTGTGCCGGTGCAGCCACTGCCCCACGAAGTGGCCGTAAACGTAACCGGCCGGGGCTGGAAGCTGTTGCGGGGCCAGTTGCCGCTGGAAATACGCCCCGCTGAGATACTGTTGCGCGACCCCGCCACCCGTTACCTGACGGCCAGCGCCCTGCGCCCCGCCCTGCAGCAGGCCATGGACGGACTGCAGCTTAATTACCTGGTTTCGGACACGCTATGGGTTGACCTCGACCGGCTGGTGAGCCGCCGCCTGCCGCTGGCCCTGAGCCCGGCCACCGACGGGGCCGCCCTGCCCTACGAGGCCCGCTTCAAGCCCAGTACCGTAACCTTCACCGGCCCCGCCGGCAAAGTCAACTACCTGCCCGACCCTTATCCCGTACACCTCCCCCAGGCCCCGGCCGGCTCCACCGACGGCGACGTGCAGGTGCCCATCGGCGGCCCCGACCAAGTGCAGAGCAACGTGACCGACGTGCGGGTGCGCCTCGTGCGCCGACCCGTGGTAACATTGCCCGTCGATGTGGTGCCCGAACTGCTCGACGCGCCCACCGGCCGCCGCTTCCGCCTGACACCGGCCACCGTACGGGTGCGGCTCCAGTTTTTCCCGGAAGATACGGCCGCCTTCCGCCCCGACCAGTTGCGGGTGCAGCTGCACTACGGCCAGTTCCTAAGCCCCACCGATTCGGTACTACGGCCCTTTTTGTCGCGCAAACCGCCCCAGGTGCGCGGCTACCTGGTGCTCACCCGGGGCGTGCGGGTAACGAGCGAGTAGGGTTCACAAAATACGTATGCTCCTGTTCACGGCACGGGCATTCCGTACGGACACTAATTGCGGTTATTTTACCTACGTCTGTGGCTCGTGGAACTGCACTTAGCAGCTGGCGCGGCCGAGCGGCCGGAGCTACGCGGTTGCATCGATACATTTGCCCGGCGGCACCGCATACCCTTCTTCCGGCAACAGGCCAGCCGGCTGCCACCCGGCCTTACCAGTCACTCATCCAGATTTACCCGCTAAAAGTCAGGCAGATGCTCAAGATAGGAATTACAGGGGGTATCGGCTCGGGCAAGAGCATTGTGGGGCGGCTGTTTCAGGTGTTAGGCGTGCCCCTTTACGACTCCGATAGCCGGGCCAAGTGGGTAATGGCCCATAACCCCCAACTGCGCCAGGAGCTGACGGCCGCCTTCGGCCCCGAAACCTTCGACGTCGAAGGCCGGCTCGACCGCGCTTACCTGGCCCGCGTAGCCTTTCCCGACCCCACTCAGCTGGCCCGTCTCAACGCCCTGGTACACCCCCATGTGGGCCACGACTTCGCCGACTGGGCCGCGGCCCGCCACGCCGAGGGCCATGCCTACGTGCTCAAGGAAGCCGCCCTGCTCTACGAATCGGGCGCCTACAAACAGCTCGACCGGGTTATCACCGTTTTCGCGCCCCAGCCATTGCGCCAGGCCCGGGTGCTGCGCCGCGACCCGCACCGCACCGCCCACGACGTACTCACCATCATCGACAAGCAGCTCAGCGAAGAAGAAAAGCTAACCCGCGCCGACTACGTTGTGCGCAACGACGACGAGCACCTGCTCATCCCGCAGGTACTGCGGCTGGATGCGGGGTTGCGGGCATTGGCGAAGTAAAGGACGTATCATTCAGCGCAATCTTTCGCGCATCAAGCCTAGCGGATAATCGGGCTGCGCTCGAATGGCCGCTCCCGGTCGAACAGGTAGCGATAGGTGACGTGGGTTTTGTAGATGCGGGCCCCAATGGAGCGGGTAACGGCCAGCATGCGGGGGTTGAAGTCACCAATCCAGTTCATCTCAATTTCGCGGTAGCCGGCGCGCATGAACTCGGCGCGGGCGTGCACCATCAGGGCGCTTTCGATACCCTTGCCCTGCCACTCGGGCACCACCCCGAAGATGACGCCGAACAATTTTTTGTCGCGCCGCTGCATGTATTGGCGCTTTTCCCAGAGGAAGCGCAGCTTGGCCAGCAGCCCAAAACGACGGCTCACGTGCTTGAAAATCTGGTTTAGCTCGGGCAGGCTCACAAAGAAGGCAATGGGCTCGTCGTGGTGATACGCAAACCAGAGCAGCCGCTCATCAAGCACGGGCTGCATCTGCTTCACCAGGTCGCGGGCCTTATCCAGGCTCATGGGACTAATGCCGCTGTGGTTGGCCCAGGCCAGGTTATATACCTGGTGGAAGTCGTGGGCCAGTTTCTCGGTGTCGCGCTTGTTGGCGTGCTGAAAACGGAACGTCGGATACTGCTGCGCGTACGTATCGAAGGCCCGCGAGAAGGCCGGGTGCAGGGGCATATCCACCTCGCGGTAGCAGGTGTATTGGCGAAAGAATAGCTCGAAACCGTACTGCTCGAACAGCTGCTGGTAGTAGGGCTGGTGGAAAAACATGCCGTAGTTAGGCTCGGTAAAGCCGTCTGTCAGCAGCCCCCAGAATCGGTCCCGCTCGCCGAAATTAATGGGGCCATCCATGGCCTGCATGCCGCGGGCAGCCAGCCAGAGCCGGGCCGCCCCAAACAGCTCGTTGGCCGCCGCCTGGTCGTCTTCGCACTCAAAGAAGCCCATGCCCCCCACCGGCAACGTGGGGTCGGCTGGCTCGGCGGCGCGATTAACGAAGGCCGCCACCCGCCCCACTACCGTACCGGCCGCGTTGGTCAGCACCCAGCGAATTGCCTCGCCATGCGCCAAAAGGGTGTTTTTGGCCGGATCGAACACAGTTTCAATTTCCGGATCGAGGGGCGAAATCCAGTTGGGTTGATTTTGATAGAGCCGGGCCGGCAGATCGAGGAACTGGCGAACGAGGGCGGGGCTGTTGACTTCGTGGAGCGGCATCTTTTCAAGCTGAAGGCTACCAGCAGTTCGCGGTTAGCCTGGGGTAAAGGACTTCAAAGGAAACAGGTATTAGCCAGACTAGCGCGGGCCGCCGCTGGGCCCGTCGGCAGCAAAGCCGCTGTTCCAGCCCCCACGGTGGCCCGCCGGCCCCTCGCTTACGGCTCGTAAAGCACCGACAAAATCGTCAGGCCATCTGCCTTCACCTGGTATACCGCGCGGCCCCGGCCGGCCGGGGCCGCGCCGGGCCACGCGCGGTAGCCGAACAGGTAATAGCGACCGGGACCGGGTTCGGCTACCAACTGAATACGCTGTTGGTCAGCCGGTGTAAGCCAGATCAGGTTGTTGAACAGCGGCGTTTGCTCGGTGGCGGCCACGTAAATGGGCCCGGTGGGGTGGCGCCGCACCAGATACTCCAGTCCCTGCCGGTACGCCAGCCCCCAGTAGTCGCGCTCGAAATTATCCTCCACCTGCTGGTTGGTCAGAAAGCTGAAATACACCTGCTGTTGGGGGTGCATGCGCACCATCCGCACCGCCGTGAGCCCTAGTTCGAGCCCGGCCAGCAGGCCCAGGCCCAGCAGCAGCGGCCAACCCCAACGGCTGCGGCGCCCCCGCTGCCACAGCTGCTCGCCCCCCGACACCGCCAGCAGCAGCAACGCCGGATAAACGAAATACAGGTGCCGCCAGCCATCATAAAGCACCGAATGTAGCCCGATTACCAGCGCAAACGGCAGCAGCAGCCAGCCGCAGAACAACAGGTCGAGGCGGCCGCTGAAGGTGCGCAGCCGCTCCAGGGGCCGGCGAAGCAGCCCAATGGCGGCCAGCGCCAAGCCGGCTCCGGCCGCTAACCAGTACGCCACCGGCGTAGTAATCAGCAGCCAGACGGGGCCGTAGTGCCAGGGCAGTTGCTGGGCCTGCTCGAGTTTGCCCCAGTACAATACCTCGCCCTGCCAGGGAAAATGGCTCATCCGCTGGAAAGCCAGCAGCAGCCGGGACAGTGGGTCGGCCCATAAGTAGGGCCAGCCCGCCACGGTAGCCCCGGCCGCCGCCAGCAGGTACGCGCCTGCCAGGGCTCCTACCTGCCGGGGGCGGGGTCCGCCGGGCGGGGTGGGCAGCAGCCCGGCCAGCAGCAGCAACCCCAGGGTAAACGGAATCAGTAGCAGGCCCAGCAGCCGGACATCAACGGCGGCGGCCGTGGCCAGGCCGTGTAGCAGGGCGCGGCCGAGCGTGGGGCGCTGCACCAGCCGGGCCAGCGTGAATGTACCCACCGTAAAAACCGCCAGAAACAGCAAGTCTTTGGCATTGTAGAACGACTCGGCGAACAGCCGGGGCGAAAGCACAAATAAAGCCACCGGCAGCAGCGCCAGCCCCGGACGGCGCAGCCGAAGCCGGGCCAGCCCATAAAGCGCACCCAGGCCTCCTAGAACCAGTAAAAACGTGAGGCCGTGGCGGATCAGGTAATAGTCGCGGTCAACCTGCTCGCCAACCAGGCCCAGGCCGTACCGGGCCACCAGCGTCATGGGCAACTCGAACAACACACCGTGGTCACTGTCGCGGTACTGCTCAATCGGGTAGGGCTCGTGGCCCAGTGTCAAATCGGCTAAGTAGCGCAGGCTTACCAAGCCGTTGCGCTGGTCAGTTGGCTCATCCCACGACACGCCGTAGTCACTCACCAGCAGCCCGCCCAGCACCAGCAACAAACCAAAAAAGGCCCTTGCGCCGAACCGGCGCACCGCAACAGAATGAAGCATAAGTAACGCGGAGGAAGTCGCGCAAGATAGCAGAACGCCCGGGCAAGCAGTGGGCCGGTAGGGCTGCCGGAGGGCGCCAAAACAAAAAAGGACCGCCGCAAGCGACAGTCCTTTTTGTGTGGGTGGGAGATACTGGGTTCGAACCAGTGACCCTCTGCTTGTAAGGCAGATGCTCTGAACCAGCTGAGCTAATCTCCCGGGGGTGAGCGTACTAAAAAATGGTGGGAGATACTGGGTTCGAACCAGTGACCCTCTGCTTGTAAGGCAGATGCTCTGAACCAGCTGAGCTAATCTCCCGATGGGCGTTTCCCGTCGTTTGGGATGGCAAAGATGGGGGCTTGTTTCTAAAAACGCAACACTTTCCCCCATCTTTGGGTGAAGAAATTTTCCATTCAGGGCCGCCGCAGCGGGGAACCCCCTGCCAGTCAGAAATTTCGGTTGTAAAAATAATGGGCCGGTAGTGGGTAGAATACTGAAAATTGCGACGCTGACGCTGCTGGGCCTGCTGCTGGCGGCCAGTTTGGGCCTGTGGCTGGGGCAGGACTGGCTTATCGGCCGCTTCGTGGTGGCCCTCAACCAGCACCTGGCCGTGCCGGTGCGCGCCAGCCGCCTCGATGTGTCGGTGCTCGACCAGTTCCCGCGCCTCTCCCTTACGCTGCACGATGTGGTGATGCAGGGCTCGCGGCCCACCGATACCACCCGGCTGCTGCGGGCCCGTCGCCTGTACTGCGCCTTCGACGCCCTCGATTTGCTGCGCGGCCACTACCGCATCCGCCGCCTCACGCTGGCCGACGGTCAGCTGCACCTGCGTCGCGATGCTGCGGGCCAGCCCAACTACCTGATTATAAAGCCCGATACCGCCACCACTACCGAACAGCCCTTCGTGCTGGAGCTGCGCGGCATCCGGCTGGAGCGTGTGCGGGCCACCTACGACGACGCGGCCCGCCAGCAGTTCTTCGCCCTGCAAACGCCTGATTTGCGGGCTACCGTGCGCCTTGCCGGCCCCCGCGTGGAAGTGGCCGTTACGGGCCCGGCCCATGTGGAAACCGTGCGGCTGGGTACCGACGACTATTTCCTGGCTAAAGAAGTGCGCCTGAACGTGCTGCTCGACGTTGATAGGGCCGCGCAACTGGTCAGTATCAGCCCCTCCACTATTGCCGTGGGCCCGGCTACCTATTCGGTTTCGGGCACCGTTGATTATGCCCAGGCCTCCCAACTCAACCTGCAGGCGGCCGCCCGGCAGGCCGATTTGCAGGCGGTGCTGGCCCTGCTGCCGCCCCGCCTGACGCAACGGCTGGCCGGCTACCGGAGCCAGGGGCAGGTATATTTCGAGGGCACGGTGCGCGGCGAGTGGTCGGAGCAGCACAACCCGGCCGTAGAGGTGCGGTTTGGCTGCCGGCAGGCCTCGTTTTTTCACCCCGAATATCACCAACAAGTCGAGGGCGTGAGTTTGGCAGGCCAGTTCAGCAACGGCGCGGGCCGCGCGGCCAGCACGGCCGTCCTCACGCTGCGGCAGCTGCGCGGGCAGCTGGCCGGTAAGCCCTTCGGCGGCAGCCTGCGCCTCGAAAACCTGGTGCAGCCCACTCTGCAGCTGGAGCTGCGGGCCGAGCTGGATGTGGCCCGGGCGCTGCAGTTTTTTCCGGTATCGGCCGTGCGTTCGGGGGCCGGCGAAGCCCGCCTGCACCTGGCGCTGAACGGACCGCTGGCAACGCTGCGCCGCCGGCCTACCGCCCAGCAGGCCCGTGGCGAGCTGGTGCTGCGCGGCGTCAGGCTGCAGCTGCGCGACTTCCGGCAGCCGTTTACCGGCCTTGCGGGCCAGCTGGATCTGCGCGGCTCCGATATAGCCGTACCCAATATGCAGGGCCGCCTGGGCAACTCCGATTTTCGGGGCCGGGGCACAGTGCGCAACGCTACCGGCTGGGCCCTGGGGCCAGGCCAGCCGCTGCGCATTGAGGCCAGCATAATTTCGAACCTGCTCGATTTCAACCAACTGCTGTACGCGTACCAGCCCGCAGGCGGCAAAGGCGGCGGCGGCACGGCTCCGGCGGGCGGCCTGCACGTGCCGGCGCGGCTGGTGCTCGACCTGAAAACCCAGGCGCGGCAGGTGCGCTACCGGCGGCTGCGGGGCCGACAGCTGCGCGGCACGTTGCGGCTGCAAAACCAGGTATTCAGCTCGCCGGGCCTGAGTGTAACGGCGGCCGGGGGCCAGCTGAGCGTGCGCGGAACCGTAGATGCCCGCCAGCCCCAGCTGCTGAAGGCCCGCACGGTGGCCAGCTGCCAGCAGGTGCCGCTGGACAGCCTGTTTTACGTGTTCGAGGATTTCGGCCAGCACTTTCTCACCAGCCGCCACCTGCGGGGCCGGCTCACGGCATCAGCCGAGTCGGACACCTATTTCGATGGCCAGCTGCGCCCGCTGCCCGACCGCCTGGAGGCCCAGATCAAGGCTACGGTCCGACAGGGCGAGCTGCTCAATTTCGAGCCCCTGCAGAAGCTGAGCCTGGTGGCCGACCGGGCTACGCTGCGCCATCTGCGCTTTGCCGAACTGCACAACGACTTCTACATCCAAAGCCGCACGGTGTACATTCCGGAGATGGAAATCCGCTCCAACGTGCGGGCGGCGGCTTTGCTGCGCATTACCGGCACCCATACCTTCGATCAGCAGCTCGATTACCACCTGCGCATTCCGCTGCTGCCGGGCCTGCTAGCTCGTGCCGCCGCCCGCGCCGACGGCCCCACGCTACGCCTGGGCATAAGAGGCACGGAAAGCAACTTTACGGTGCGCTACGAAACCGGCCTGCCCACCAGGGCCACCCCACCGAGCCGTACCCCGGCAACTGGCCCGGCACCAGCTACCCCGGCCGAACCTACCCCCCCAACCAAACCCAGAGCCCGGCCTTCGTGGGAACTGAAAAAGCCGGTAAAAAAGCCCGCCGAGCCGCAGACCGGCGACTATTTCGAGTTCTAACTTGGCGGCGGCCCGCAGTTGTTCAGTTATCACTTCAAGATGCCCCGCCACGCTGTTAGCAAGATACTAAAACAGACCATCAGCGGGCCGGAGCCGGGCAACGGGATACTTGTTCAGGGTTGCCGGCCAACCTGAACTCAAAACCATCGTTAAGGGAGCGTATTATATTTCTCCACCCACTTGCTTCCGACCATGAACGACTCGCAGTTACTCCAGAACTATTCTGACCAGGAAAAAGCAGCTTATTTGAGCGTAATCGCCAGCCTGGCATCTGCCGACCGCGAAGCTTCAGCCCCCGAAATTGAGTTTTTGCAGCAATTAGCCCACCAGGCCGGCCTCAGCGGCGGGGCTACGCAGCAGGTGCTGGCCGCCGCCAAAGATGCGAACAACCAGACCGTAAAAAATAACCTCGATGCGTTGCGCGGCAGCGACCTGCGCTTTTCGCTCGTTACCGACCTCATTAGCTTTGCCCGCGCCGACGGGGCCTACTCGAACACCGAGGAGGAAATGGTGAACAAGATTTCGCAGTATCTGGGCATCAACCAGCAGCAGCAGCACACCCTAGAGCAGGTAGTAGACCAAGCGTCCAATGTGCCCCACGATGCCAGCGACCCAGCCAAGCAAAGCTTTTTGGGCGGCATTGGCGACAAGCTCGAAAGCGCCGGCATTCCTAAAAACGCGCTGATGGCCGGTTTGCTCGGCATTGTGGCCCCCATGGTCATTTCGAAAGTAATGGGTGGCCGCAGCCAGAGCGGCGGCGGTGCCGGTGGTGGCATGCTGGGCGGCAGCATGGGCGGCCTGCTCGGCGGTGCGGCCCAAAGCGGCATGGGCGGCTTGCTGGGTGGCTTGCTCGGGGGCGGCCTGCTAAGCGGCGTCATGGGCGGCGGCCAGCAGCAGCAGAGCCAGTACGACAACTATCCACAGCAGGGCACCCACACCGGTGGCGGCGGCTTAGGCTCGTTGATGTCGATTCTGGGCGGCCTGGGTGGCCAGCCCAACTCGCAGCCTCGCAGCAGCGGCGGCGGCGGCCTCGGTGGCCTGCTCGGCGGTGGCGGCATGGGCAGCCTGCTCGGCGGTCTGCTTGGCGGACGCTAGGCTTCTTAGCCGTTAGCCGTTAGCCGTTAGCCGTTAGCCGTTAGCCGTTAGCCGTTAGCCGTTAGCCGTTAGCCGTTAGCTGAAAAAACGAAGAAGGCCCCGTACTCGGTTAAGTGCGGGGCCTTCTTTTTGTCGGGTTATCGGGGCTTCAGAACAAAAGCTAATAGCTATAAGCTCTCAGCTAATAGCTCAAGAAGGCCTCAGCTAATGGCTTGAATTAAGAGCTGGCGATGGACTGGCTGCCTTGCTGCTGGAGGCTCTTGGGCAGGTCGCCGGAGCCGCCGGAGCCGCCCGACAGGCGGGTCATGGTCGTATCCACGAAGCTGGCCCCGACCTCCTCCACGGCCGACACGATTTTGAAGTTGATTTCTTCCATCACATCGAGGTATTCGTCGTAGCTGTCGGTGCGCACATAGTACTGCACCCGCACATCTTTCGAATTAGAAGTCAGGGAGGTAAATTTCACCTGAATATCGGATTCGACGAGGCGGTGTGAGGCAATGGCTTCGCGCATCAGGTCGAGGATGCGGTGCAGCTGGGTGCTGGTCGTCATCTGGGTGAGCGACATCATAAAGAACACCCGCCGGGCGGTGCGGCGCGAGAGGTTGTCGAGCGGCTTGTCAATCATCGACTTGTTGGGCACCGTGACGTAGCTTTTCTCCACGGTGCGGATGCGGGTGCTGCGGAAACCGATTTTCTCTACCGAGCCCGTCAAATCGCCCACGCTCACCAAATCGCCCACCACGAAGGGCTGGTCGAGGAAGATGGTGAACGAGGCCAGCAGGTTCTCCAGGCTTTCCTTGGCGGCAAACGCCACGGCCAGGCCGCCAATGCCCAAACCACCTACCACGGCCGTCACATCCACATCGAACACCTTGCCCAGAATAATGAGAAAGGCCACGATGGCCACGAATAGCTTGATCAGGTCGCGGGCGAAGGGCACGAGTTGGTTGGTGAGCCGCGAGGGGTCGCGCAGGGCCCGGTTCATGAACACGAGCACTGCCAGATCAATCATGCGCAGGAAAATCCAGGTGATGCCCGTGACAAAGGCAATCTGGTAGACCCGGAAGGCAAACACGCCGTACCAGGGCGTGTTACGGCCCAGCTCGGCCGTGCGCACCGGAATATCCATTACGGTGTAGGCAATAAACACCGTAATCAGGAAGATGACGATGGAAATAGGCTTGATGAGCAGCTCGTGAAACTGGGCCTCGGTTACATCCTCGTCCACCTTTTGTTTGAAGAAGCGGAACAGCACCTTCGTCAGCAGGCGCGACACCAGGTTCTTGAGAGCCAAGCCCGCCAGCATAATGGTGGCGGCAATCAGGTACTCCTGTATTTCGACCTGCAGAAAGCGGTAGTGAAGGATTTCGGTGAGGGACATAGGCTTTATTCTAAGCTGTTAGCTTTTAGCTGATAGCTATCAGCATTCTGGGGTATCGGCAAGCTTCACCTCTGGACGCCCGCAACTGTCGTACCATAGAAAAGTATGGCGTTGTTGGTCACTACTTCTGCACGGAAGCTAAAAGCTACCGGCTCTCAGCCAACAGCCTAAAAATCAGACCAGCTGGCGCAGGGCCATTTCGAACGACTTCTGGGCCAGGCCGGTGTGCTCCTCGCCCTGGGCGCGGGTACGTTCCAGCGCCGCCCGGATGATGCGCGAAGTATCCTCGAAAATGGCCTGGTCGGTAATTTCGGCATCCGATTCCATTAGGTAGGCAAACACGCGGGCCATGCCGCAGTTGGCAATGAAATCGGGCACCACGCTCACGCGGGCGTCGGCAAACTCGCCGGTAGGCCCGAAGAAAATTTCGGGGTCCTGAAACGGTACATTGGCACCGCACGAAATTACTTCGAGGCCGTTGGCGGCCATGGCTTCTACCTGGGCTTTGGTAACCAGGCGCGAGGCGGCGGCCGGCACGAATATCTCGGCCCCGCTACTCCAGATCTGCTCGTTTATCTGCTCAAACGAAAGCCGGTTATCGGCCGCCAGCTCGTTGCCTTCCCGATTGAGCATCAGCTGGCGAATTTCTTCCAGCTCAAAACCTTCAGTGCTCAGCAGCCCGCCGGCCCGGTCGATGATACCGGTGATGCGCGCGCCCTGGCTGGCCAGGTAGTAGGCCGCTGCGGCCCCCACGTTGCCCCAGCCCTGAATAATGGCCCGCTTGCCCGCCACCGAGCGGCCGCCCCACAGCGCGTAGTAGTGGCGCACGGCCTCGGCCACGCCGTAGCCGGTTATCAGGTCGGCCACGGTGTAGCGGCGGCGCAGGTCGGGCGAGTAGGCGGCATCTTCGAGCACCTTCACCACGCCCTGGCGCAGCTGGCCAAGCTTCTGGATTTTCTGGGGCTCGGTGGCCTGGTAGTGGCCGTTTACCACGCCCTCCTGGGGGTGCCAGAGGCCATAGTCTTCGGTAATCGGAATGACTTCGTGGATTTCGTCCACGTTCAGGTCGCCGCCGGTGCCGTAGTAGGCCTTCAGCAGCGGAATTACGGCCCGGTACCAGCGCTCCAGCACGCCGCGCTTGCGCGGGTCGCGCGGGTCGAAGTTGATGCCCGACTTGGCCCCGCCAATGCCCGGACCCGACACGGTGAACTTCACTTCCATGGTTTTGGCCAGGCTCTCGACCTCGCGCTTGTCGAGGCCCTTGCGCATGCGGGTGCCGCCGCCGGCCGCCCCGCCGCGTAGCGAGTTGATCACGACCCAGCCCTCGGCTTCGGTTTCGGCATCCTGCCACTCGAACACAATTTCGGGACGCTTATTTTCAAACTTGGCCAGCAGCTCTTTCATCAGGTAAGGGGGTGGGGTGAGAAGGGGTTTCCGGCCGCAAAGGTAGGCAGATGGGCGGCACACCTCGCCGCGCCCTTGGTGGCGCCACGCCATCCGCTGCCCCGCTAGTGTAGCGCTTGCTCTATATTTTCAGGTATAGCTTTTGGGGAAAAGGAACTTTGCAGGGCCTGAATATCGTATTAGCCCTATTCCCGCTTACCGTTCCGTAATACCACCCTTGCATTGCTGAAATGAAGCCATTACTTGCCCGAGTTGAATCGAAGAAAGTTGATAAAGCCGCTGCCATCCTGAAGGTGCTGGCTCACCCCAAGCGGCTGGCCATCGTGGACCTGCTGGGCAAGGAGGATAAAATGACCGTCACGGAGATTTACCGCTCCCTCGACCTGCCTCAGGCCATTGCCTCCCAGCACCTCATCACCCTCAAAGACCGCGGCATTCTGTCGTCGCTGAAAGTAGGTACCAAAATCTACTACTCGCTTTCCATTCCCAAATTGCTCGACGTCATCGACTCGCTCGAAGAGTGCTGCGAGTCGATTTAGGTTTTGAGCTGTTAGCTGTTAGCTGTTAGCTGTTAGCTGTTAGCTGTTAGCTGAGAAAACGAAGAAGGCCCCATACTCGGTTGAGTGCGGGGCCTTCTTTTTGGTTGGGTTATCAGGGCTTCCGAACGAAAGCTAATAGCTCAAAAAGGCTTCAGCTGACGGCTTCTGACTGGCGCTCCAAGTCGAAGAGGTCGGTGAGCGTATCGATGAGCTGGTCGGCCTCGCCACGCTTGCAGGCGGCCTTGAGCTGGAGCACAGGCTGCTTGAGAATCTTCTGCATCAGCGAGCGGGTGATGTCGTCGAGGCGCTTGGCTTCTTCGGGGCTGAGCTTCTTTTTCTGGTAGCGGTCGAGCTCTTCGAGACGAATCTGCTCCAGCGCGTTCTTGAGCTTCTGGATGGTGGGCGACACCATCATTTCTTTGGTCCAGTCGCGTAGGCTTTCGATGCTTTCCTCAATAATGGCCCGCACCTGCGGCACGGCCTCCAGCCGGCGCTCCAACGCGGCCGAAGCTTTGCTGTGGATGGTATCGATATTGTAGACCAGCACGCCGGGCACCTGCTCCACATCGGGCGCAATGCTGCGCGGCACCGAGAGGTCGATGAAGAACTTGTAGCTGAGCACCTCCAGGTTGGCCACCAGGGCGCGGCTAAAGAACGGCTCGGGCCGGGCAATGCTGCTGATAATGACATCGGCTTCCTTTAGGCCCTCCGCCAGATCTTCGAAATCGAGGAGTTTAAGGCCACATTCTTCCGCCAACGCCTCGGCCTTGCCGCGGGTGCGGTTGCAGATGGTTACGTCGGTGAAGAGCTTGCTGTCGCCGAAGTGGCGGCACACATCGGCCCCGATTTCGCCCAGGCCCACGACCAGCACCCGGGGGTTGGCCACATCGGCGGTCAGCTCCTCCACCAGCTCCAGCGTGGCGTAGGAAGTAGAAGCGGCACCGTCGCGAAAGGCCGTTTCCTGCTGCACGCGCTTGTTGGTGAAGAAAACGGTGTGCAGCAGCCGGTGCAGAAACGGCCCGGCGGCATCGGCATCGGCCGACCACTGGTAAGCCTGCTTCACCTGGTTGCTGATCTGCAAATCTCCCACTACCTGCGCTTCCAGGCCCATGGCCACCTCAAACAGGTGGCGCACGGCGTCGGAAGCGCCGGTGAACACGTCGAAATAAGGTACGAAGTCGGCCGCGTCGGGCAGGTGTTTCAGACGGGCCAGGGCCCCGATAACGGCGGCGCTCTGGTCGTGCTCGGCCGAGTAGTATACCTCCGTACGGTTGCAGGTGCTCAGCACCAGCAAATCCGTCAGGTCGAACTCGTGGTGCAGGGTTTGCAGCAGGCGCCGGCAGGCCGCCTCGTCCAGCGCAATCAGCTCGCGGATAGCGAGCGGTGCTTTCTTGAACGAGAGACTGACAGCTTTAAAAGGATGGGACATAGCAAGAGCTAGAGCAGATAGCAGAGGGCAAAATTACAATACAAATTGCTAGGGTAAAAACAGCAAACGGGGGCCAGTGGTTCGGGGCAAACTACTATTGCGGGCGAAACCCGCGCCAAATGCTGCCAGCGCGGTTTGTGGTCGGGGCCACCTGACAAAAATCAGCTAATCAGGTCGGGCGGCCTGACTTTCGTCAGGGCCGTATCTTCGGGGCCCCGGCCGCCGTATCGGGGGTCTGCCTTCCGCCGTTTTGCCGCCCGCCGTGCTCCCTACCATTGCCATCTACGACCAGAAGTCGCGCATCAAGCTCGTTATCGTGGCCGTGGCCCTGCTGATTGGGGCCGCGACCGTCATTTATACCAACGTGCTCGTGCAGCGCCTTTCGGAGCGCGAGCGGCAGCAGATCGACCTCTATGCCAAAACCCAGCGCTACATCATCAACACCGAGGAGGAGTCGAACCTGTCGTTTCTCTACGACGAAATTATTGAGGCCAACAAAACCATCCCCGTCATCATCACCGATGGCGACAACAACATCATCGACGCCCGCAACGTGAATGTGCCCCAGGGCGTGAGCGACGAGGAATCGATGGATTTTCTGCGCGACCAGATTGCCCAGATGCGGGAGCAGCACCCGCCCATCGAAATAAAAATAGGGGCCGGATTGCGCAACTTCCTGTACTACAAGGAGTCGGATTTGCTGACTCAGCTACGGCTGTACCCGCTGGTGCAGCTGGCCATTATTGGCTGTCTGGCCGTGGTTGCCTACTTCGCCTTCAGCTCGTCGCGGCGGGCCGAGCAGAACCGCGTGTGGGTGGGCCTGGCCAAGGAAACGGCCCACCAGCTGGGCACGCCGCTCAGCAGCCTGGTGGGCTGGCAGCATTACCTGCGCGAGTCCGAACGGTTTAAGGATGAACCGATTGTAGAGGAACTGGGCAAGGATATCCGGCGGCTCGAAATTATTACCGAGCGGTTCAGCAACATCGGCTCGGTGCCGGTGCTGGCCGATGAGAACATCCTGCGCGTAACCGAAAACGCCATCAGCTACCTGCAAAGCCGGGTTTCGCGCAAGGTCAGCTTCGAGGTGAAAACCGACCTGCCCACCGATACGCCGGCCCAGGTGAACGTGCCGCTGTTCGACTGGGTGATTGAGAACATCTGTAAAAACGCCGTGGATGCCATGGACGGGCGCGGCAGCATCACGCTACATATACGCCGGCCAGTGCGCGGCAACAAAGACCAGATTGCCCTCGATATCACCGACACGGGCAAGGGCATCTCTAAAAGCAAGCTGCAACGCGTATTTCTGCCCGGCTACACTACCAAAAAACGCGGCTGGGGCCTGGGCCTGGCGTTGGCCAAGCGCATCATCGAAAACTACCACAAAGGCCGCCTCTTCGTGAAGTGGAGCGAGCCCGGCCGTGGCACTACCTTCCGGGTGATATTGAACGGATGAGTTGTTAGCTGTTAGCTGAAAAAATGTCATTCTGAGCGAAGACGCAGCCGGAGTCGAAGAATGACACGTTCCTCTCTCACCTATCTATACTCACTTCTCCCCTTTCCCCCGGTTCGTGATTTCGACGTAACTGTTGCCTTTTACCGGGCGGCCATTGTGGGTGCCTTCCACGCGGCACATGCCTTCCCAATAGTGCATTTTGATGCCGGCAATGAGTTTGAGTGTCAGCTCCTGGTCGGGCATGACGGGCGTGATGGTGAGGTCGTAGCCCTGGCTGGGCACGCGCAGGCGCCATTTGTTGGGGTAGCGGAGCTTGGAGTGCGGGCTGGTCCAGTACTCCAGTACATCGAGCTGGAAATCCTCAGCGTTCAGGTGCTGGTTGGCTAGGTCGGGGCCGTAGTGGGTGCCGCCGCTCACGGTTTGATTGGTTTTGCGGTCGAATAGCTGGTAGGCCATCAGTTCGGTGCGGGGCTCATCAAGCTGCACCGAAAACCAGTCCCAGCCGATACCCTTGTTGGTGACCGAGTTGCCGTTCCATTGGCGGTCGTACCACAGCTCACCTTCCACCTGCCGCACTTTGCCGCCTATTTCGAGGGTGCCGGTAGTGGCCAGGCGCGGGTAGCTATAGTAACCGGCCTTGGCTACGTTGCCGTAGTTTTCGTAGCCGGTGCCGTTGTGCAGCAGCACGGGCTTGGCGGGCGTGGTCGTCAGGTCGATGGCCTGGCCGGCGTGGGCGGCCATGCGGCCCTGCAGGTGGTAGCGGCCCTCCTGGCCGGTCAGGGTCCAGGTTTCGTTTTTCTTGCGGGCGCTCAGGTTGAGGGGCAAAGCCGAAGGCATCAGCTCGGGCAGGCGCGTGACTTTATAGTCGTAGCGGAACTGCTTGTTTTGCGGGTCGGTGAGGGCGAAGTTCACCATCTGCCAGTCGCGCTTGCCGTTGATGTTAAAGTGGAAGAACACGTACTCGACCCCAAACATTTCGCCGGTGGCCTTGTCGCGCAGGTGGCCGGTGAAGTACCACCATTCCAGAGAGTTTTGTTTGTGGACGGCTTCCTCGCGGGGCAACTCGGCGCGCTCCGTAAACACGTCGTACTTATTAGTAGGCTTGAGGGTACAGCCCGAGGCCGTGAAAAGTAACAGAACAGTAGCTAACAGCAGGTTTTTCATACTGCTGCCATAAGGCTTTCGGGCGCCGAAAGGTTTAGGCAAATATGCTTCTCAATACAGCGGCCGCATATTCTGCACTAGCCGAATTACCGGCTGCTTGGCCAGCCGGGCATCGAGCCGGAGCATTTGCCTAACGAAACCCATTTGGCCCGCAACGATTTTTACCCAACCCCGGCGCGACAAGCAGGAAGCCGGTACCGGCAGACGGTAGCGTCCATTGGAGTCAGTTTCCGCGCCAAGTTTCGTCTTCCAAATCACGAGTACAGCCCCCGCGAACGGATGACCCTGTTCATCGACCACCAGACCAGTCAGGATAGCCGCTGCTGATGCTTCGTCGGGGGTAACCGGGAATGGGCGGCCGGGCGGGGGCTCGTAAGCGGGCACGGTGGCCGGAAGCGGAACCGCTGTCGTCTGGGCCGAGGTGGGCGAGGCGCTCAACAGCCCCAACGACAGCAGACTGGTGGCTAATACGCGGGCAAAAATGCGGGTACCTGATAGTGCGGCGAGCATAGCATAAAGCAGGAGTTGACAGGCGAATCTACCGTCGAAACGGCCGCGTCAGGCGTTGCCACAGGCCGCGGGGCGTGTACCAACGGGAACCATACGTTACTATTACCTCGCCCATAAGCCTGTCGCACGAAGCTTCCAAAACAACCGCTTCAGCTTGATCACTCGGCTTAACAACCGTTTTGAAGCCGATGCTGGAAAATACCAGCCGCGTGTTGTTCGTACCTGCTGCTACTTCCAGCTCGTAGGTACCATCAGATCGGGTTGAAGTGCCGTGCTGGGTGCCCTCCATCAGCACCGTTACGGCCGGCAGGCCCTGGCCGGTGCCGGCATCGGTTACGCGCCCCTGTACCACGCGAACCGGCAGAACAGGTTGGGGGCGTGTGGCTACTATGCCCATCGTTATGACCTGCTGCCTCAGGGTTTGGGGGATGGGTAGTTGAGCCAGCGCCGGCGCGGCAGCTCCCAGTCCTAAAACCGCTAGCGTGGCGGCAGCCCAGCGTTTCGAAACAGGAGCCGCTAAAGTTACCCGCAGCGGCCGGCTTAGCTGCTCCTGCCGAAACCGCCCGCAACTCCGGTCGTTGGCCCGGCTCAGGTAAGCAACGACTTGCGCATCCGTCATCCGGCTGAAATCGACCACCGTTTTGGCGCAGGCGGCGCAGTGGCGGCCCTGGATGGCGGGTGTCATGGCGGCCCAGTTTTCGGCGCAGGGCTGAGGAACGGAAATTTGCAGAGAACGAGACATCGGGCAGCAGTTTAGGGTGAACCTTCACTGACCTGATGCCGTGCCGCGCTGGATTTCACACCCGAAGCCAAGGTTTTTTCAGCGTAACAACTGCACCCTTGGGCAGCAGCTACAGCGGCGGCTTCTGGGGCGGCTCGTGGCCCGCTACTTTGCCCATAATCTGCCCCCGGCCGGGCACCGACTTCAGCCGCACGGTCAGCGGAGCCGGGGCCGGGCTCACTGCTACGCTCAGCGTCTGGGGCTCGAACACGAACGGGCTGCCCGCCACGCGCAGGCTTACCGAACCGTTCTGCACGGGCGCCCACTGCTGCTTCATGGTGAAGCCGAAGTTGCCCTGCTCGTCGGCAACGGCCCCGTAGGGCGTATCGGCAATGAAGATTTCGGCACCCGCCACGGCTAGGCCAGTGGAGTCGTCGAGCACCCGGCCCCGGATAGTTACCTGGCCCTGCGGCGCAGTGGCAAGCTCATCGGCCTGCTCGGTGGCCCCGTTGGCGGCGGCGGCGCTCGATTGGGCATTTTGGCAGGAAGTGAGCAGGGGCTTGAGGCTAAGCAGCGCCAGGCCCGTAAGCAGCCAGCGCCGCCAGCGCGGGCCGGCGGCTACCACGCCCGCCGGCACCGGCGGCGCAAACTGCCCGGCCCGAAACAGGCCGCAGACGGTGCCCACTCCCGGCCGGGCCAGCCAGGCGTGCACCTCGGCTTCGCTCAGGGCCGAAAAATCCACGACCTCGTGCTGGCACTGTCCGCAGAAGCGGCCGGCGGCGGTGGGCGTCATGGTGGCCCAGGGCTGGGGGCAGGGGTTGGGGACGGAGAAGGCAGGCATGGCAGGGAGCTACTGGGGGCGGGAGGTAAGTATAAGGATATTTGCCGGTTACTGACCGGCAGTTACCGGCCAGCAGCAACTGCCCGGCATATTTCTGTATCTTTTGCCCTCTAAACCTGTTCTTCGCTCCGTTGTCAAGCCCTCTACCTCCCTCCCGCCTCAGCGGGCTGTTCCGCCGCAAAACCGTTTCGGACCTCCTCGTTAATCCCCCCGCCGACGCGGATATGCTCGGCCCCAACCCCGGCCAGCACGGCCTGGAACGCCACCTCACCGTCCGCGACCTAACGTCGCTGGGTATTGCGGCCGTAATTGGGGCGGGAATTTTCAGCACCATCGGCAACGCCGCCCACGACGGCGGCCCGGCCGTGTCGCTGCTGTTCGTGTTCACGGCCATTGCCTGCGCGTTTTCGGCCTTGTGCTACGCCCAGTTCGCGGCTACTATTCCGGTGTCGGGCTCGGCCTACACCTATGCCTACGCCTCGTTCGGCGAGCTGACGGCCTGGATTATCGGCTGGGCTCTGATTATGGAATATGCGGTGGGCAACATCGTAGTGGCCATTTCGTGGTCGGATTACTTTACCGGCCTCATGGATGGCGTGGGGCTGCACATTCCCATCTGGCTGACCATGGGCATGCAAAGCGCCCACCGCTACTACAACGAGGTGCTGGCCCTGATGCAGGCCGGCCAGCCGCTCAGCGACGCCACGGCTACGCAGCTGCTCGGCTACAACGCCTGGAACTCGGCCCCCGAACTGCCCGGCGGCCTGCGCCTGGTCGTCGATCTGCCCGCCGGCCTGATTACGCTCGCCATTACGGCACTGGTGTACATCGGCATCAAGGAGTCGAAAAACGCCTCCAACATTCTGGTGGGCCTGAAACTGGTGGTCGTGGCCGTAGTAATTCTGGTGGGCGCCTTTTATATCAAGCCCGAAAACTGGAGTCCGTTTGCGCCTAATGGCATTGGCGGGGTGCTCAAGGGCGTATCGGCCGTGTTCTTCGCCTACATCGGTTTCGATGCCATTTCGACCACCGCCGAGGAGTGCAAAAACCCCCAGCGCGACCTGCCCCGGGCCATGATTTACGCCCTCATCATCTGCACCATTCTGTACGTGATTGTGACGCTGGTGCTCACCGGCATGGTGAATTACAAGGAGTTGGCCGTGGGCGACCCACTGGCCTACGTGTTCAATAAAGTGGGCGTGGAGTGGCTGGGCGGCGTGGTAGCCGTGTCGGCCGTGTTTGCCATGGCCTCGGTGCTGCTCGTGTTCCAGATCGGCCAACCGCGCATTTGGATGACCATGAGCCGCGACGGGCTGCTGCCGCCGGTATTTGCCCGGGTCCACCCCAAGTTCCGAACGCCCTCGTTCAGCACCATCGTGACGGGCTTCTTTGTGGGCGTTCCGGCGCTGCTACTCAACATGGATCTGGTGATTGATTTAACCAGCATCGGCACCCTGTTCGCCTTCGCGCTAGTGTGCGGCGGCATCCTGGTTATCGACCCTTACGGTACCTGCGATGCCCGGTTCAAAGTGCCCTACATCAACGGCCAGTTTCTCGTGCCGCTCATTCTGGCCATTTGCGGCGTGCTGGTGCTGGTGTACAACCAGGACGGCATCCGGGAATTCACCCACGCCATGGGCTCCTACGAGGAGGGCCGCCACTATATTCCGATGCTGGTGTTTTTTGGCTTCTGCCTGGGTTTGTCGTGGCTGTCGTTCCGCAAGCGCCTGAGTTTGCTGCCGACGCTGGGCCTGCTCACCAACCTGTACCTGATGACCCAGCTAGGCCTCAACAACTGGCTGCTGTTTTTCGGCTGGTTGGTTATTGGTCTGGCGCTGTACTTCAACTACGGCTACAAGCACTCCAAGCTGCGCCTGAAGCACGCGTAGGCTTACCCTATTCACTGCTGCTAAGCCGATGTAGGGGCGGGGCTTGCCCCCGCCCGCCGCTCGCACCGTTTCAACGGTTTCGTTCAACGACAATCGGACAACGGCGCGTGGGGGCAGGCCCCGCCCCTACATTGGCTTGGCAGCGGTCGGCCACCTAAACGAGTACCCTGGAGCCTGACTTCGGGGTACTCGTTTGAGTTTCCCGGACCAGGAATTTGGGCTGGCGGGGGAATTCTGACCAGCCCGATGCGTTGTATCTTCGCACATAGTCAACTTTTCCGCCCGATATTTTTACTCATGAATCCACTCTTTTCGCTTTCCCTTCCTATGTTGCCGCTGCTGGCCGGCCTCGGCCTGGCCGGTGCCACGTTCTCGGGGGCCCAGGCCCAACCCACGGCGACGGCCAAAACTGTTGCCGGCCGGCCCGCTACCATGCCGCTGCTCCAGCCCTGGAGCGGCCCCCACGGTGGTATTCCGCCTTTTGATAAGGTGAAAGTGGCCGATTTCAAGCCGGCGCTGGAAGCGGCTATGGCTGAGAATATGGCCGAAATCAATGCCATTGCCAGCAACCCCGCCGCCCCTACTTTCGAGAACACCATTGCGGCCATGGAGCGCAGCGGCGGCACCCTCGACCGAGTCGGGACGGTGTACGGCATCTGGGGCACCTCGCTCAACGACGCCAAATTTGCTACCGTGCAGGCCGAAATGGCCCCCAAAATGGCTGCCTTCAGCGACCAGATAACCCAGAACGCAGCCCTGTTCAAGCGCATTGAGGCCGTGTACAACTCGATGGCGGCCAGCAACCTCACGGCCGAGCAGCAGCGCCTGACGGAGGTGCGCTACAAGGCCTTTGTGCGGGCCGGCGCCAAGCTCGATGCCCCGGCCAAGGCCCGGCTTTCGCAGATAAATCAGCAGTTGGCCGGCCTGTTCAACAACTTCGCCCAGAACGTGCTGGCCGATGAGTCGGACCTGACTTTGGTGCTCAAAACCGAGCAGGAAATGAGCGGGCTGCCCACCTCGCTGCGCGACGGAGCCAAAGCCGCCGCCGATTCGCGCAAAGTGGCCGCCGCGGGCGTCATCACCAACACCCGCTCCAGCGTCGACCCGTTCCTGACTTACTCCGACCAGCGCCCGCTGCGCGAGAAGGCCTGGCGCATGTTCACCAACCGCGGCGACAACGGCGGGGCCCACGACAACAACGCCAACATCACCCAGATTCTGCAGCTGCGGGCCGAGCGCGCCAAGCTGCTGGGCTACAAAACCCACGCCCACCTGCGCCTCGATAACACCATGGCCAAAACGCCCGAAGCCGCCATGGAGCTCATGGAGCAGGTCTGGACGCCGGCCGTAGCCCGCGTGCACGAGGAAGTGGCCGATATGCAGGCGCTGGCTATAAAGGAAGGCGCGCCGGCCGATTTCAAGATTGAGCCCTGGGACTATGCCTACTACGCCGAGAAGGTGCGTAAGGAGCGCTACGACCTCGACCAGAACGAGGTAAAGCAGTACCTGCAGCTCGAAAAGATGCGCGAGGGCATGTTCTGGATGGCCGGCGAGCTGTTCAACTTCAGCTTTGCCCCCGTGACCGACGTGCCCGTGTTCCACCCCGACGTGCGGGTGTGGCAGGTGAACGACAAAACCACCGGCAAGCAGGTGGGCCTGTGGTATTTCGACCCCTACGCCCGGCCGGGCAAAAAATCGGGGGCCTGGATGAACGCCTACCGCAATCAGGAACGCATGGACGGTAAGGACATCACCACCATCGTGTCCAACAACTCCAACTTCGTGAAGGGCAAGCCCGGCGAGCCGGTGCTCATTTCGTGGTCGGATGCCACCACGCTGTTCCACGAGTTCGGCCACGCCCTGCACGGGCTGTCAAGCAACGTGACCTACCCCGGCCTGGCGGGCACCAGCGTGGTGCGCGACTACGTAGAATTCCCCTCGCAGGTGCTCGAAAACTGGCTGCCGACGCCCGAGGTGCTCAACCGTTTCGCTTTGCACTACCAGACTGGCAAGCCCATCCCGCAGGCCCTGGTCGACCGCATCAACAAGGCCAGTACGTTCAACGAGGGCTTCGCCACCACCGAGTTTCTGGCCAGCGCCCTGATTGATATGAAGCTGCACCTGGCCGGCGACCAGAAAATCGACCCCGACAAGTTCGAGCGCGAAACGCTGGCCCAGCTGGGCATGCCCTCCGAGCTGGTGATGCGCCACCGCACGCCCCAGTTCAACCACGTTTTCGCCTCCGACGGCTACTCGGCCGGCTACTACTCCTACCTGTGGTCGGTGGTGCTGGCGGCCGATGCGTTCAGCGCCTTCACCGAGGGCAGCGGCGCCTATGATAAAGCCGTGGGCGAGCGGCTACGCCAGAACGTGTTCACGGTGGGCAACACCGTTGACCCGGCCGCTGGCTACCGCGCCTTCCGCGGCCGCGACCCCAAAATCGATGCTCTGATGAAGCAGCGGGGCTTTCCGATGACCAGCACGGCCGCCGCAACCCCGGCCCCGACGCCCATGGCAAACGAAACCCAGGAGCTCAAGGACACTAAAACCAAAGTGAAAATCAAGAAGGGCAAGCGCAAGTAGCCCCGTTGGCCCAACGAAAGCCCTGGCGGCATTCTGCGTTCAGCTGGCACGCAAAAGGCCCCGCGACGATTGTCGCGGGGCCTTTTGCGTAAGCGGTAGCCGCCAGGGTTTACTGCAAATCGAAGCGCAGGCCCAGGTAGCCGAGGCGGCCGATCTGGGGGCCGCCGTACACCTGCGTATTGTTGGCGTCGAAGGCGTTGGAAATACCGGCCTGGAATGTGGTGCCCCACTTCGGCACCAGGTAGCCCAGGTAGGCGTCGGTGGTGCTGTAGTCGCGGATGTTGCCCACGGCGAAGGGCATTTCCTGCAAGTGGCCCTGTACCCAGCGGTAGTTCACCGAGTAGCTCAGGTTGCTGAGCTGGCCGTTTATGCCCACGTTGTACTTGTGCTTGGGCGTGTTGAAGAACGTCTGGAAACCCTCCGGCAAGTTGCTCTTGTCGATGACGTTGAGCGAGTAGTTGCCGGTCAGGTTGAAGCCCCGGTGGAAATAATAGGTCAGGCCGGCCGTAACCCCCTGCGTTTTCACTTCGCGGGTGTTGTTGACGTAGGTGTAGAGCGCCCGGGTCTTCTGGCTCTGGTCGGAGTAGGCAATGGGGTAGCCAACGCTCAGCTGCTGCGCGGTCGGGCGGCTGCCGTCGGTGTTGCCCACAAACAGTTGCGCGCCAATGAAGCCATCGTAGCGGCTGCGGAAGTAGCTCACGTCGGCGTACAGGTTGGCAATCAGGGCCCCTTTGTAGCCCACTTCCACTGTTTTCACCTGCTCCAGATCCAGCGGCGCGGCATTGTACTCATAGGTTTGTAGCACGGCGGGGTTTGCCAGGCCGGCGCCCAGGGTTTGGGGCGAAGCGAACAGGGAGGTGTTGTAGCCCTGGAAGCCGTTGCCCACGTTGCCCAGCAGCAGGCCGGTGCGGATGTCGTTGTACAGGTACTGCTCCAGCTGCGAAGGCGAGCGGAACGCCTGGCCATAGCTTGCCCGGAAGTTGTGCTGCTTGTTTTCGCCCAGCGAGTACACGGCCGAAACGCGCGGCGAGAAGGCTGCATCGAAATTCTTGAAATTGTCGAGGCGGCCGGCCAGGGCCAGCTTCAGCCGTTCCTCAAACACGGTCTGGGTTAGCTGGGCATAGGCGCCGTACTCGTAGTTGACGATGCGCTTGCCATCGAAGTCGGAAAACAGCAGGCCATCCGAGCCCAGGCGGTACTGGCGGTAGGCGCCCCCCACAATCAGGTTGGTGCCAGTCTGGTCGAACGTGAACAGCCGCTGTGCGCTCACATCATGCAGGAAAGACTTGAAGTACTGCTGCGCCCCAACGCCGGGCACCCGGCTCTCGGTAATCCGGTCGCGGAGCACACCAAAGCGCGGGTCCGATGGGCTTAGCTGGGTAGCATTGGCGGCCGCCTGGGCCGTGGCCAGCGCGGCGTCGGGCAGTTGGCCGGCCCGGCGGGCCAGGGTGTAGGCATTGTTGTAGGTGGCGTAAAACAGCTGCTGGAAGCTCACGTTGCCCCCTTCGGTGGTGGGCGACTGTTGCAGCAGCGTGCCCAGCTGGTTGAATTCGTACGATTTACCCGAGAAATCCTGCGTGGTGTAGGCGCGCACAAAGCCTTTGCTGCTCTTCAGCTCGACCCGGTACTGGTTGGAGCCCAGCCCATTCGTCCGGAACCGGCTCAGGTTCTGGTAGGTGGTAGTGCCTTCGGCGTGTTTCACCTCCGCCGTCAGTTTCAAATCATCGCGCAGCAGATACGACAGCGCGCCCTGCACGCGGTACGACGAGGTGCGGTTGTCGTCGGCCGTTAGCTCCTGCTCGGTGAAGCCGGGCAGGTAGGCCGTTTTGCCATACAGCTCCGGGTTGGTGCCGCCGGGCAGCTGCTGGAAGGGAGTAAAGGCGTAACCGTTCTCCCCGTAGCGGTTCACGGCATTGTAGCCCAGGCTCGAACCGGCCGGATTGACGGAGCTGCGGGTAGGCTCGTAGTTCCGGGCCACCCAGTCGTTGGCCCGGAAGGCACTGGCGTTGATTTTGAAAGCGAGCTTGTCGGTAATCTTTTTGGCGTAGCGCACCTGGCCGTCCAGCAGGTTACGCTCCCCGCCGCGCAGGCGTACGCTCAGGCCCTCGTACACGAAGGGGTCTTTCGAGTTGAACAGGATAACCCCGCTCAGGGCGTTGGCGCCGTATAGCGCCGAGGCCGGACCGTGGATGATTTCGATGCTCTCCATGTCCAGCTCCGGAATGCCGACCAGATTGCCGGGGCTCAGGTTGAGCGAGGGCAGCTGGGTGTCCATGTAATCGACGAGCTGCACCACGCGCTCCGATTTGGCGGTGCTGAAGCCCCGGGTGCTCACACTGGTGAACAGCATGGAAGCCGAGCTTACGTCGATGCCCTTGAGCTGCCCCAGGCCGCTGAGGATTTCCGGCGTTGTGATGCGCTCAATCTGCCGGGTCGAAAGCTTATCGATGGTAACCGGGGCGCGCAGGATGTTTTCCTCGATGCGCGAAGCCGACACCACGGTTTCGTTCAGCAGCGTGGCGCTGGGCGTGAGGCCTACATTGATGGCCTGCTCGGGGGCCGGCAGCTGCAGCTCGCGGGTATCAAACCCCACATAGGAGAAAACCAGCGTTACCGGGCCGTTTTCGAAATTAGCATTCAGCCGGAAACTGCCCTGCTGGTCGGTGCTGGTGCCGATAAAGGTGCCCTTGATAAAGACGGTAGCTCCTGGCAGGGGCTCCCCTTTATCGGTGAGAACCTTGCCAGACAAAGTGGCATCGGCCAGATCCGGAGCAAGGTGGTTGCTAATAACTGCAGTGGTTGTTGCGGCGGGGAGTGCAGTAGCCGATGCCAGTTGCGGCAACAGGACCGTGGTAACCAGCAAGGAGGGGTAATAAGACTTCATGAAAGTGGCAATGCCAAAAAGGCGTGTGTAATGGGGCCGCAAACGTAGTAGGTGGCTATATACAGATACCGTAATTTTCGATGAACACGGCCTAAAAGCGGGTGAAGCTCGACTTAAGTGGAATTCGACAGTTGTTCCCGCCCTTCGCTTTTACTGACATAGTAATCCAGGCCGGAGAAATCGGTTGGGAACCTTAAACCGAATAATTGTGGAAAATGCAGGCCTGCCAACGACAAGCAAAGACACGGCCGGCCAGTAGCGGCAGTCGGGCAAAACCTGGCCGCAGACGTACCGAGCCAGATGAATACGGCCTTGGTAGCGGCGCTTGGCTTTCGGTTAGCGAAGCCTGGCAGTACCGCTAGTGCATCCTGTGGGCGAAGGCGCCGTAAGGGTATCCATGCTGAAGCTTTCCAACCCCGAACTGGCCTTTGTGCTGGGCCGCCTACTGCTGGGCGTTAATTTTTTGATGCACTTGCTGGTGCGCCTGCCCAAGCTGGCCGGCTTCCGGGCGGGCTTAGTAAAGCAGTTCGCGGCTACGCCGTTGCCCGCGCCGCTGGTAAATGCCTTCGCCTCGGTGCTGCCCTTCGTGGAGGGTGGTATTGGCCTGCTGCTGCTGCTGGGCCTGTTTACGCGCCCGATGCTAGTAGCCGCTATGCTGGTAATGATGAGCTTGATTGTGGGTAGCAGCCTGCTCGAAGAATGGGCCATCGTGGGCTCGCAGATGCTCTACGGCCTGTTCATTTTCGCCCTGATTCTGTATTGCCAGCACAACCGCCTGTGCTTCGACCGGCGGCCCAGCCCACTGGCGCCAGCGTAGCGGCACGAAATAGTCCGCCGCGATACTGGCGGCGGTCCATGCATAGCAGGCCAATTTACGCGCAGCACTCTATTTACTTTATTGCCTACAAACCTGTTACGCTAGCCGTGGCTGACGACGAAACTATCCTACTGACGTTGCGCCTGGCCGGCTCTGTGCCTGCCCGGGCCGGCCGCGAGCTGCAGGTGAAGCGCGTAGCCGCCCAGGCGGCCGCCCGCACCGCCCCCGACCCCACCGCCGCCAGCCGCCGGGCCGAAAAGCAGTTCTTCGCCGCCTTCGATGCGTTGCTCGATGCCCATTCGGTAGGACCCGATTATCTGGGCCGCGAAAAATTGGCCGAGTTGGTGGCCGGCGAGCTACTGATGCAGGAAGAGCAGGGCCTGCGGGTGCCCGGCTTCGTGCTACTGCCGGGCCATCTGCACGCCGTGCTGGTACTGCCGGCCACCGCAGGTCTTTCGCTCTACAAAACCATCGAGTTGCTCATGCAACGCACCGCCGCCCAGGCCCGCCGCCTGTTGCGCGGCCAGCTCCCGCCCGAAGCCGACTTTTGGCATCCCGGCTCCCACGAATTACCCATTCAGGATGAAGCGGAACAGCAACGCGTACTGACCTATCTGGCCGCCCACCCGGCCCGTTTGGGCCTGCCCGCCCGATTCCACGAGTGGCCGTATGTGCATGGATAAACGAGAGAAATACCATAGTATTGAGCTACTCTATCAGGCTCATTAGATTACTCATGAAATATACCCGCTTGCTGATTCTATGCTTACTGTGGAGCAGTTGTGTCCGGCATACTCCGGAAAGCCCCTGGCAAACTATCGTCATCGATAAGCAGCTTACCGTGCAATTGCCCGCCCAACCGCAGGAAATGGATGTACCGGGAACTATGGCCGCTGCGGATCCAGCACGCAAGCAGGATGCTATGGTGCAAAACAGCCAGGCATATGTGCTACGTGATACGAATGCGGTGTACGTAGTGATTAGAATTCCACTGGCGGAAGAGCCCACATTGGCCCCCACATTTGAGGCGCGCAAAAGCTATTATACCGGCCGGGCTATTCCGCTGATGCTTGGCAAGGATTACCCTAACCTGCTGGAACAGTCCGTAACAGAACAGGATGGCGTTGATATAATTACCGTGAAATACAAGATGATAAGTGCTGAGGGAGCATTAGTAATCAAATACATTCGCAACCTCACAGTTAGGAAAACGGTGTATCAACTGCACTTTCTGCCATTACGCCAGTCCGGAGACTTCGAAGAGGCAGAACGACTACAGTTTTTTAATTCTATTCAAGTACAACAATCGTCTGCTGACTAGAATCACTTCGCCCGGTGGATGATGGCCACGCTGACCAGAATAATAACCATGCCCAGCAGATGCCACAGATTGAATTGCTCCCCATCGAGCAGGCCCCAGCCCAGGGCTACTACCGGGATGAGGTAGGTGTTGGAGGCCGCAAACAGGGCCGTGGAGGTTTGGATGAGCCGGTTGAACAGCACCATGGCCACGGCCGTGCTCATGGTGGCCAGCAGGGCAATGTAGCCGAAGGCCGGCCAGGCCCCGGGCACGGTGGCCAGCTTGCCCAGGAAATCGGTACCCAGCAGCAGGAACGCCAGCGCCGGCCCCCCAATAAAGAGTAACAGCAGCCCCGTTACGGCCAGCGCCGGGATGTCGCTCAGGTGGCGCTTAATCACGTTCACACTCACGCCGTAGCCCAGCGTAGCGGCTACAATGAACAGGCCGTACCAGGCGTTGCCGGCTCCACCGGCCGGGGCGGTGCCGGCCGCCGCGCTGCCACCCAGCAGCATCAGCACCAGCGTACCCACCAGGCCCAGCGCAATACCCAGCACCCGCAGCCCGGTGAGCTTCTGCCCGAAAAAAGCCGCCCCTATCACCAGCGTAAACACCGCCGTGAGGGCGTTGAGCACGCCCGCCAGGCCCGAGGCCAGCCGGGTTTCGGCGTAGGCAAACAGGAAGGCCGGCAGCAGCGTGCCTACCACGCCGCTCAGCAGCAGCCACTTAAACTTCTCGCGGTTTACGCGGCCTACGTGGCGCAGCGCAAACGGCAGCAGCAGCAACGCCGCCACGCTCACCCGCGTGGCGCCTAGCTCCAGGGCCGAAAACACCACCAGCCCCTTCTTCATCAGAATAAACGAGGTACCCCAGATGCCCGCCAGCACCAGCAGCAGCACCCAGGCCGTAGTGGTAGGCGCCGGCGGCGGGGCCGGAGCGGCAAGCGGAACGGCAGAAACAGACGAAGAATTAATGGGAGCAGACACAGCGGAGCAGCATAACGGAAGCAAGGCCGGAATACAGCCGACTTCCGCAAAGGTAGCTGCACTGGCCTCGGAACGTACCAGAATCTGGTACCCGCCGCCCGCTCGCCACCTCGTGCCTACCCTACGGCGCCGTGAGCACGAGGCGCTGGGTTTGCGTCTGGCCCTGGGCGGTGCTGGTGAGCACGTACAGGCCGGGCCGGCAGCCGCTAAGGTCGAGGGCCGTGGCGCCGGCGGGCAACGTAAGTTCGCGCTGCTGGCGGCCCAGCGCGTCGGTGAGCGTGAGGTGGCGCGGGTGGGTGGCGGGGGCTAGCCGGAACTGGCCGGTGCCGGGGTTGGGGTAGGCCAGCGCCGCCGCCTGGGGCCGGGCGTTGGTGCTGCCCAGTACCAGCGAACTGGTCCGGTAGAGTTTGGCCGTGGTGTATTCACCCGCCCAGGCCCGGGTGGCGGAACTAGCGGCCATCGACGCGAACAGCACATCCTTGTCCAGTGTCCGCCAGCTCAGTCCTCCATCCACCGATAGGGCGGTTCCGTACGCGGCGGGTTCCGGGTTGATGGTGTTTACGAATCCGAACGACAGATACGTGTTGGTGCCCGGCACCGCGACTATTCCCCCGGCGTAATGCAAAGCCCCGGTCGGGGCGATAGGGGTCCAGGTTTTGCCGCCGTCGGTGGTGGTCAGCAACTCCCTTTTATCCGTCAGCAGCAGACCACTTGTAGCGTTGCTGAAGGCCAACGACCGGGCCGCGCCGGTAGTGGGCAGCGTAGCAGTTTGCCAGATTTGGCCCTGGTCGTGGGTGAACAACAGCTGCCGCCCACTCGTGGGCACCCACAACGAGTTGCCTAGCTGACACAGGTTGGCCGTGCTCCCACTCACGTCGTTGGCCAGGCGCGGAGGTGGCAGCGCCACGGCCGTCCAGCTCGCGCCGCCGTTGGTGGTGCGGTACAGCGGCCAGGTGGTGGCGGTGCCGGGGTCGCCCACTATTACCCCGTTTTCGTTGCTGAAGAACCGGATCAGCCGAGCATCCTGCGGAGGAGCCGTAGGCAGCGGAGCCAGCGCTGCCGGACCCGTAGCCGTGTACAGCAACTGGATTGCCTTCGAGCCGGCATCAAAGTTCAGCGCCCAGCTGTGCAGGCCATCGGTGGTGCAGGCATCGCGCAGGCTGGCCGGAAAGCGCCGGTTCTGCCAGGTCTGGCCATCGTCGGGCGAGAAAATAATCTGGTGGTTGCTGTTCGTGTCGCTACCCGGCCCCGACTGCGCCCGAAAACCCCAGACACTGGTAGGGCCGGGCAACGTCAGCCGGCTATAAATCACAAAGCCCCCCGAATAAGCCGGGTACTGCTGATCCACCCAGGGGCCTTGGGCAGCAGCAAATTGGAGCGGTAGCAGCAGCGTAGCGCCAACGGCCAGCAGGGTGCGTAACAGCTTGGAAGATTTCGTCATAGCCCGCAAAAGGTAAGGCAGAAACCGACTAAAATCAAACTGCATAGCTGGCCGATGAGCCGGGCATTTGCCAGGCGCACCGCCCACCTTGCGCCCTCTTCATTAATGGGCAAATGCCTACCCCACCAGCATCGGCTCGGCGGCGGTTATTTCATCCAGAATGTGGTGGATTTCCAGCGGGTCGTTGGTATCCACGAGGCGGCTGCGCCACTGGCGGGCGCCTTCGAGGCCGCGGAAGTACTGGGCGTAGTGGCGGCGCATTTCGAACACGCCGGCGCGGGGGCCTTTCCACTCCAGGCTCTTCTCGAAGTGCATGCGGCAGGCTTGCACGCGCTCCTCCACGGTGGGCGGGGCCAGCAGCTCGCCGGTGGCCACGTAGTGCTTTACCTCCCGGAAAATCCAAGGGTAGCCGATGGCGGCCCGGCCAATCATGATGCCATCCACGCCGTAGCGGTTCTTGTACTCCACCGCTTTCTGGGCCGAGTCGATGTCGCCGTTGCCGAAGATGGGGATTTTGATGCGCGGGTTGTTCTTGATGGCCGCAATCAGCCGCCAGTCGGCCTCGCCCTTGTACATCTGCACGCGGGTGCGGCCGTGCACCGTGAGGGCCTCGATGCCCACGTCCTGGAGGCGCTCGGCCACTTCCTCCACGTTTTTGGTGTCCTCATCCCAACCCAGGCGGGTTTTCACGGTTACCGGCAAATGAGTGGCCCGCACCACGGCGGCCGTCATTTCCACCATTTTCGGAATGTCGCGCAGCAGGGCGGCCCCGGCGCCCCGGCAGGCCACCTGCTTCACGGGGCAGCCGTAGTTGATGTCGATCAGGTCGGGGCCGGCCTCGGTACTGAGGCGGGCGCACTCGCCCATGGTAGCCACATCGGAGCCGAAGAGCTGGATGCCGATGGGCCGCTCGTAGTCGAACACGTCGAGCTTCTGGCGGCTTTTGGCAGCGGCCCGAATCAGACCTTCCGACGAAATGAACTCGGTGTACATCAAATCGGCCCCACCCTGCTTGCACACGGCCCTGAACGGCGGGTCCGACACGTCCTCCATGGGCGCGAGCAAAAGCGGGAAATCGGGCAGGGCAATGTTGCGGATATGAACCATGAAATAGCAGCTGTTAGCTTGGAGCGGCGGGCTGTTAGCTTGTGATTGAGGACGAAAGAGGAAAACCAGAGCGGGCCGGCTGACGCCACCTCTGGTATTTTGCGCAAATTTACGATTAGTTAGGGGCCAACGCCCCTGGTCTTCTCAAACTCCAACCCTGCCCCTACCATGAAAGGTTTCGTTTCGAGCCGGCTGCACCCGCTGGCCAACCTGGCACTGCTGCTGGTGCTGCTGGTGGCCACTGCCTGCCTGAGCATGCTGCTGATTGCCATTGCCAGCAACCTGCTGTATGGCGTGGGCCTCATGGCGCTCGGCAACGTGCAGCAGCAGCCCAGCAACTACGCCAACGGCTGGGAAATTTCGATGCTCAGCCAGGGCCTGCTGCTGCTCGGCGGCTTCGGGGGGGCCGCCGTGGCGCTGGCCAAGCTCACGGGCTACGAGCTGCCCGACTACTTTGCCCCCCGCCGCTGGGTACCGCTGGGCTGGCTGCTGCTGGCGGGCGTACTGATTGTGGCCAGCCTGCCGGCCATGTCGGTGCTCATTGCCTGGAACGCCAAGCTGCACCTACCCGCGGCCCTGGCCCACTGGGAGGAGCTGGCCCGCCAAGCCGAAGAAACTGCCCAGAGTACCATCAAATACCTGACTAACTTCTCGTCGCCGGCCCGCTTTGTGGCGGCGCTGCTCGTTATTGGGGTGGTGCCAGCCGTTAGCGAGGAGCTGTTTTTCCGGGGTGTTATTCAGCGCAACCTCGTGCAGTGGAGCGGCTCCCGGCACGTGGGCATCTGGCTGGCGGCGGCCATTTTCAGCGCCATCCACTTCCAGTTTCTGGGCTTTTTTCCACGTTTCGTGCTGGGGCTGTTGCTGGGCTATCTATATGAGTGGAGCGGCAATATTCTGGTGCCCATGGCGGCCCACTTTGCCCAGAACGCCTTTCAGCTGGTGCTGCTCTACGCCCGGCAGCGCGAGTGGTCGGCCACCGATTTCGACCCCGACTCGACCGAAGCGCTGCCCTGGTACTGGGTGCTGGCCTCGGTACTGGTGTGCGCCGGGTTGCTCTGGTACCTCTACCAGCGCATGCAGCGTCCCTTCGACGATGGGCCACCCACCCAAATGCACACGCTGGGCCGCCGCGGCGTGGCCGTGCACACCGCCGATGCCCCGGTTCCGCCCGGCCGCACCCTCAGCCACGACGGCATCGACACGACGAGAGCGTAGCCTTTCTAAGCCGTCAGCCAGCACCTGTTGGCAGCTCGCTCGCGGGCCCAGATTCTACTTGCCGGTGCCGAGAGTCCACTTTCGGATTTTGTGCGGAAATTGACCCGCCGATACCTATCCCTTGCTTCCACGAAAAGCTACCAGCTAAGGGCTGTAGCCAAAAGCTCAAAACCATTGTCTGAAGCCGCTAAAGCCCCGATGTCCAACTTAAGCCAGCGCATTATTTTTGGTCTGCTGGGGGCCGCGCTGCTGCTGGGCAGCGTGTGGCTGAGCGCCTGGACTTTTGCCCTGCTCTTTGCCCTGGTACAGGCGCGCATGCTCATCGAGTTTTACCGCATGATGCGCCAGGCGGGCTACAAGCCGGCCGCCATGCTGGGCGTGGCCATCAGCCTGCTGCTGTTTGCCAGCATAGCTGCCCTCACCGGTTTCCGGACGCTTACCAACGCGGCCGTACCGCTGCCCGTGGCCGACCTGGGCTACCTGCGCAACTCGGCCATTGGCCTGATTGTGCTACTGCCGGTGCTGCTGATTCTGCGCGAAATGTATTCCTGGCCCCGCCCCAACCAGCCCTTCGCACCGTTCTCCAATGTGGGCGTGGCATTGCTCGGTTTACTCTACGTGAGCCTGCCCATGAGCCTGCTCACGGTACTGGCCTTCAGCGGGCCGGGGGGCTACGACTACCGCCGCGTATTCGCGCTGCTGTTTCTAGTCTGGGCGTCCGATATCGGGGCCTACGCGGCCGGCAAAACCTTGGGCAAGCACAAGCTGGCCCCAAAAATCTCGCCCGGCAAAACCTGGGAGGGGGCCGTGGGCGGCTTCGTGTTTACGCTGCTGGTGGGCGCCGCCCTGGGCTGGTTGCTGCCCGAACTTTCGCTGGCCTACCGCCTGGTGGTGGCCGGCGTAGTGGCCGTATTCGGCCCGCTGGGCGATTTAGCCGAGTCGATGCTCAAGCGCAGCGTGGGCGTGAAGGATTCGGGCCGCATTATGCCTGGTCACGGCGGCCTGCTCGACCGGTTCGATGCCTTCCTGTTTATTCTGCCCGTGCTGGCCGTTTTGCAGCTTGTTTTTGGCTCGTAGTCAGGTCGTAAGCTGAGGCGAAAGCTTTGCTTTACTGACCACTGCTTCACTCCAAAGTAAAGGCCTACCTTTGCCTGCGAATTCCACCCGCGGCTCCGTTTTTTCGGGGCCGCTACCTTATTTCCCCCACCCAACCCCCACCCGTATGGCTGCTACCACGGTCTACAAGTACAAAGAGCCGGCGCCGCGCGTTGATGCCGAAAACCCCCTCGAATCGATGATGTCGCGCTTCAACGTGGCGGCCGAAATTCTCGGTCTCGACGAAGAAACGTACGAAGTGCTCAAGGCGGCCGACAAGCAGGTCATTGTGCACATTCCCGTTACGATGGACAACGGCAAGGTGCGCGTGTTCGAGGGTTACCGCGTTATCCACAACACCATTCTGGGGCCCAGCAAGGGTGGCATCCGCTACGACAAGAACGTGCACCTCGACGAGGTGAAGGCCCTGGCCGCCTGGATGACCTGGAAGTGTGCCGTGGTCGACATTCCGTACGGCGGGGCCAAAGGCGGTATCATCTGCGAGCCAACCAAAATGAGCGCCGGCGAAATTGAGCGCCTCACCCGCGGCTACACGCTGGCCATGAAGGACGTATTCGGTCCCGACCGCGACATTCCGGCCCCCGACATGGGCACGGGCCCGCGCGAGATGGCCTGGCTGATGGATGAGTTCTCGAAGACCGTGGGCGGCACCTCGCCGGCTGTGGTAACGGGCAAGCCCCTGGTGATGGGCGGCTCGCTGGGCCGCACCGAGGCCACTGGCCGCGGCGTGATGGTAGCCACGATGGCGGCCCTCAAAACGCTCGACCTCGACCCGCACAATGTGTCGGCAGCGGTGCAGGGCTTCGGCAACGTGGGCTCGTGGGCGGCCAAGCTGCTGAGCGAGAAGGGCGTAAAAATCAAAGGTCTTTCCGACGTGAGCGGCGCTTACTGGAACGATAACGGCATCGACATTGATGAGGCTATAGCCTACAAAAATGCCCATGCCGGCCGCCTCGACGGCTTCCAGGGCGCTACGATGCTCGAAAATGCCGACGACCTGCTCACGACCGACGTGGACGTGCTCGTACCAGCTGCCGTTGAAGACGTTATTACCGAGCACAACGCCCACAACATCAAGGCGAAGCTGATTGTGGAAGGCGCCAATGGCCCCACTTCCGCTTCCGCCGACCCCATCATCAATGAGAAGGGTATTATGGTGGTGCCCGACATTCTGGCCAACTCGGGCGGCGTTACAGTCTCCTACTTCGAATGGGTGCAGAACAAGCAGGGCTTCAAGTGGAGCGAAAAGATGGTAACCGACCGCGCCGACCGCATCATGAACGACGCCTTCGAGAAGGTGTACCAGACCAGCCGCAAGTACGACGTGCCCATGCGCATCGCCGCGTATGTGGTGGCCATCGATAAAGTCGCCCAGACCTACAAGTTCCGCGGCGGCTACTAAAACACCGCTTTGCTGCTGCTGCCGGCCAGGCGGCGCGGTTGCGCCAGCCGTTCCGGGCGCCCCGACGCAGCATTAGTCCGGCGCCCGTATATTTGTTTTCGGATAGCCCGAGCCGCTGGTTCGGGCTATCTTCGCGTAAACTGGTTGGCTTGAGGCCGCAATCCGTGGCTTCGCGCTACCATTTATTTGGGGTGAACCTCTGCAGCCCGACATCCTAACTGCCCGCTCAACGTTACCTCCAGGAGCCGCCCACATCTGCGACACCCCAACACCTGCATCATCAGTGATTTATGAAAATCCACAAGGAAGGACGACGGATTCTGTTTTTTACGCTGCTGGCGCTGCTGGCCGTGAACCTGCTGCTTTTCCGCTACAACGCTGATAATAGCGGCTTCAACAAAGTGTTTGCGGGCATCTCGGTTATCATGTTCCTGATTCTGCTGCAGTTTTTCCGCAGCCCGGCCCGTCGCCTCTTCACGCACGAAGACCTGATTATCGCTCCTGCCGACGGCAAGGTGGTGGTAATTGAGAACGTACAGGAGCCCGAGTACTTCGACGATATGCGCATGCAGATCAGCATTTTCATGTCGCCAATTAACGTGCACATCACCCGCAACCCCATTTCGGGCGTTGTGCGCTACTTCAAGTACCACCCTGGCAACTACCTGGTAGCCTGGCACCCTAAAAGCAGCACCAAAAACGAGCGCACCACGGTGGTCGTGGAGTCGGAAGCCGGCCCGCTGGTGCTGTTCCGCCAGATTGCCGGCGCCATGGCCCGCCGCATTGTATGGTACGTGAACGAAGGCGATGAGGTAAGCCAGGGCGAGGAGTTCGGCTTCATCAAGTTTGGCTCGCGGGTCGACATCTTCGTGCCCCTCGACACAGAAATAAAGGTGCAGATCGGCGAGAAGGTAAAAGGGGGCCAGACCGTCATTGCCCAGCTCAAAACCCCACCACCAAGCCTGTTTTAGCAGGCTGGATTTAACTGACTCTTTTGTTTGAATGGGGAAGCTTTTGAGCAAAAACGGCCTTGTCCATTATAGTATAAAACCAGTAGCGGTGGCTCCCAACCTGGGGATCACCGCTACTGGTTTAAAGAGGTTTTTTTGAAATTTATGGCTGGATAACTGCCTGAATGGCGGCGTCACCGAACGTGCTTTTCTGCCAGCCCCAGCCGGCTCTATAATTAAACGTGTGCCCATTTGATGGCGCGCAACCCAAGGATTGGCCATAAAACGTTATAAATTTCCCCTTACTACTAGGCCTATTCGTTGCTTGCACGCACAGATACTTAGCATCAGTATAAACCCATTCCATGGCCACAAAAAAGCCCTGACTGGGGGCCTTGATGTTGAAGCGGCGTACGTCTACCGTGTGCCAGCCGGGTTTGGTAGCGGCAGTTAGTACGGAAATCAGCAATATATCGGCGCCGGGCACACCCGTAAGGCTATCCGGCGCGTACAAGCGTACCCGAAAAGGCGCCTGGGTACCCTCCGAGCATTTTCCGCGTTCTTTCTTACGCACATAGAACCGAACTTCCTCGATGTAGCCTGCGGGCGGGGCATCAACCAAGTATGCTATCTGCCAGCCCGTATTCTTCTCTTCACTGAGTCCTGACTGGCCGTAGCTCCTTATCTCATCTACCTCCTCCGCACCCAATACCACCGGCGCAGCCCGCGTACCCCTTACCACCACCTCGTTCAGCGACACGGGCAGCGCGGCCAGCTGCAACGTAGCAGTAGCCCCGGCTGGTACCGGCACGCGCCGCCGTGCGTAGCCCAGCGCCGACACGCTCAGCGAATCGGTGGGCGCGAGGCTGGCGGGGAGCGGGAAGGAAAAGCGGCCCTCGTCGTCGGCCTGCACGCCGAGCTTTTGGGCCGGCAGCTCCAGCACGGCGAATGGCACGGCCGCTCCCCGCTCATCCTGCACGGTGCCGATGAGGGTGCGCTGCGCGTACAAGGGTTGGGCCGCGGCCACGAGCAGAGCGGCGGCGAGTAAAGCGTGTAACCTGAGAGGCATAGAAACGAAAAACCGGCTGGAGCCGTGAAGCTAGCCGGTTTTATCGTTTGTTGGGTTGATGCGGAATCAATCTTTTTTGGGCAGTTGATAGTGCAGCAGCACCGTCCCGTCGGGCCAGGTTTGGGTGCGCAGCATTTGCAACGTCTGCGGCTGCGCCTGATGGCGCCAGAGCGAAATGCCCGAACCCAGCACGCGGGGCACCACCAGCAGCATCAACTCATCGACCAAACCGGCCGTGAGCAACGGCGAAGCCAGCGTACTGCCCCCAATAAGCCAGATGGTACGGCCGGGCTGCTGACGCAATGCCCGCACGAAAGCTACCGGCTCCTCGGAAACGAATTGCACCGAAGCGTGGGCCTCCAGAGCCGGGGGCTGGCGGCTGAACACATAATTGGTGAACTGGGCATATGGCCAGGGTCCGGAATCGAGCACCTGCTCATAGGTGGCGCGGCCCAGCAGGGTGGTGTCGGCGCCGTTCAGAAATTCGGCGTAGCCATAATCAGTCAGGCCGGCTTTGGGCAACCACTCCACCGAGCCGTCGGGCGAGGCAATATAGCCATCGAGGCTGGTGGCGATGTAGAGTACAACTTTACGCATTCAGTTAAGGGTGGGATTTGGTTGTGGATGAGGAGCGGAAACAGGCAGCGGGCGGCGGCCGGCTGTGGGGAGCCGGCTTGGTAGTTGATACGGCGCCAGTAACTACCGGGTCGTAAAATTTTGGCAGTGTGGCGGCGCAAACAGCCACCCTGACTTCTACCGTTAGGCTAATTTCCATTTTTCAGCCGAGATTCGGTAGTTGCTTCCAAGATCATGCGGCGCTTGGCCGCGGCCGCGTGCATTATCTTTGCACCTGCACCATCCCGGTGCCCGGCCAGCAACCCGGCCTGTCACCTCTTACCTCCCGTCCCTTTCGCATGGCCGAAGAACTGTTGCTCGATATCACCCTTAGCAAGGCTGAACAATACCGCCAGCTCCTGCCCCAACTGGATGCGCTGACTACCGGCGAGCCCGATCTGGTGGCCAACCTGGCCAATACCGCCGCCGCGCTCCGGCAGGCCTTTGGTTTTTTCTGGGTCGGCTTCTACCTGGTAAAAGATGATGAGCTGGTGCTGGGCCCATTCCAGGGCCCTATTGCCTGTACCCGTATCGGGCGGGGCAAGGGCGTGTGCGGCAGCAGTTGGACGCAGGCGGCTACGCTGCTCGTGCCCGATGTGGAACAGTTCCCCGGCCACATTGCGTGTAGCTCCGATTCCAAGTCGGAAATCGTGGTTCCCATCCTCAAAAATGGCCAGGTCGTCGCCGTCCTCGACGTCGACAGCGACCAACTCAACGACTTCGACGCCACCGACCAGCAGGCCCTGGAGCAACTCATGCAGCTGGCCGCCGGCTGGTTCTAAGGTGAATGAGGGCGGCAGGGGCTTCTACACCGGTCGGGTTTGGGCAGAGGCTGAGCGGCTTGCTTCGCACCGTTCGCCCTGACAGAACAGTTTACTTATTCTCCAAAGCACTCATTCGCTGCTTTGTTGCTGGAAATCCAGCACGCCCCAACCTTCGGCCACGCTGAAAGAGCCGCACAACAGCTAGGAGCAACTGCGCGGGACCTTAGTAGCATTCAGGTCTTTCTGTACGGCAGCATCTGGCGCGTTGTCAACGAAAGCCTTGAAGGCGGCCATAACAGTGCGGGGCTGGCAGTAATAGCCGGCCGGACTTGGCTGGGGCGGACCGGCGTGCCCGAAACAGGTATACATGTTCGCCAATAGCGTTTGTCGGCGAAAATAACCAGCCTCACCATGCCTTACGCTGCTGGCTACCGCGCCCTACCGGTGGCCGATCCGGGACTGGATCTGACGTTTCCTTTGAACGTTTTCTACCCCACTGCCACGCCCGGCCAGCCCACCTCAGTGGGCCTGTACCAGCTTGTGGTGGCCGTGGCAGCCCCAGTGGCGGCCGGGCCGTGGCCGGTGGTACTGCTCTCGCACGGTACCGGCAGCTCGGGGCTGGTTCACCGCAACCTAGCCCTCTTCCTAGCCCGGCAGGGCTATGTGGTGGGCATGCCCGAGCACCCGCACAACAACCGCGACGACAACGCCTGGGCCAATACCCGCCAGAACCTAGTCGCCCGGCCGCACCACCTGCAACTTGCGCTGGAGGTTCTACTGGCCAATGCGGCACTAGCCCCAGCCCTCCGTTCCCAAGCGGTGGCACTCATCGGCCACTCACTAGGGGCTTATACGTCGCTGGCCCTAGCCGGCGGGCAGCCCTGGAGCCGTCCCGTAGACAGCCCCGACGGAGTGACACATGCTATTCCGGTGCCGGCCGCCAATGCCCAGGTGCGTGCGCTGATACTGCTAGCCCCGGCCGTGCCGTGGTTTGCCCCGGCCGGGGCGCTGGCCAACGTCCGGCTGCCCATTCTGCTGGTGGTGAGCGGGCAGGACGAATTCCTACCCCCGGCCCACGCCGAAATTATCCGCCGCGGCGTGCCCGACCCCGACCAATTGGATTTCCGGCTTATCGAAAACGCAGGTCACTATTCTTTTCTGAGCCCGTTCCCGCCTGCCCGCGTGAGCCCGGCGTTTCCACCGTCCCAAGATCCGCCCGGCTTCGACCGGGTCCGTTTCCACGAGGTGCTATACGAGGAGGTACTAGCGTTTCTGCGGCGAACAGTAGGATAGGCGACGTTGGGACACTGGCGGCAGTTAGCGTGTACATAGATGGCGGCCTCCTGCAGCTATTCGGTACTCTTACAGCCACCAAGGAAAAGGTGCCCATGTTTCAGCTTTCCAACGATTGCCAACCAGCGCGGTAAGCTAAATAATGCCTACACGTATATTAAAGCCGCGCGGCAGGAAGCGTCTTTCTATAAGGCCCGGCAGCGGCAGCTCTCAATCAGCCACGTCTCGTTGCTGATTGAGAGCTGAAAAATCACCATCATCGAGCACCAGCGCAAGTAGTTGCGGGTATACGCGCTGCTGGTGACGCTGCTGGTGACGCTGCTAGTCGTGGCCGTTATCGGGTTTGCCGCCCTAGCCAACACCACTTAGACCAAACTTCATTTCCGCCTGACGCAAGAGTTGCTTATTGAAGCACACCGGACCGCCTACCGGCGCAATGAAACCCTTTCGGCGGTACTCCGCCGCTACCTGGAAGCCTACACCGCTTCACGGCTCTTAAAAGCCGAATAACTGAAAAAGCCGGGTTCCCGCCCGGCCTTAGTACCTTAGTGTATAGTGTTAAATACGCTTTCCTCTGTTCCTCTACGGGCAGAGCCTTTCACCCTCACCTTGGACGCCCTGACTCTGAGCCTAGAAAACGACGCCCAAACGCCCACTTTGACCGCTGCTTTTATCAAAAGTCAGTACCTGCTAATCGGAAAGAACTACCGGCTGGCAGATGATCTCACCCTACAACCTATTTCCCTTTCCCGGCAACCAGGTTCTGGCACCTTTCGGTATGGTTTCACGGTGTATGCTGACGAGCAGGAAATTGGCACGTTGCGCACCGACCCAAAAGGGGTTTGTGCGGAAGAGGCCGGACTAATTAGCTTCACCTTCGCTAACTGGCTGTTCTACACTCGCACGGGCTGGTATCATTACTACCTGCTGCTCCGGGATACGCTGGGGCTTCAACTCCGGTGCATTTCCTACTGTGAAATAGCCCTGGACTTCAATGTAGAACTGCTAAAACTGGTTGATGGTGTCTTTCATGACAGCAGCCTTGCAAAGCGCCGTGACGAAGCTCCGCGTTATCGGGCGGTACTTCCGCAACTCACAGCGAAGACCAGCGGCTACGGTGGTTATGAGTTTGGAAAGCCCGCCCGTGGCCCCCGTGGTAACGGTAAGCAGGTTGTCGGTTACGATAAGACGCAGGAAATAGAGAAAAACGGCAAGCACTACATTACTGAGTGGCACCGCCTAAATGGTCTCAATACTGCCTGTACCGTGGAGCGGTGGGAGGTGAGGCTAGCTAACCACTGGCTACGGCTTTTTAACGTGATGCCTGAGGATTTGTCGTCACCGGAAAAGCTGGTTACCATCTATGCCCACGCTATGCGGGACGTGCTTTCCTTCCGTGACCTGGAACAGCCCCAGCGCGACAAGCACCGTAACCTTCAATACGCTACGGTGTGCCTGCTTAACGTGGACGACCTGACGCCCCAGGATTTGCAAAAAGTGGTGCGCGGCGTTCAGCAGGACCAGCGGAAACTAAAGAAGCGCGGAGCACTACGTGAAGCAGTCCACACCTGGATTGAAACGGGGTCGGAAACTACTGCCGCCTACGTCCGGGAGTTTATTCAGCAGCCCCCGCCAAAAGGCACCACATGGCCGCACTTGATTGAGGCGTATGCGTTGGATTACAAGGGCTACCCATACACCGGTGTTGCCCAGCGTACGAAAGCCGTAAGCCACCTGTATGTACCAATGGGTGGTGAGTGTGGACGCGTAGGGACCTCAGTAGTTAACAAAATAGGTTTACCCTACGCACAGTAAAGGCTAATTGCCAAATTTTCTAGCAAAACAGTATCAGCATTGGGAAGTATGGGTTATGCTGCAATACCTTCACGGCAAACTCATACTTACTATGCAAAAACGTACTACTCTGTTCGCTCACTTGGTTTGCCTATCATTAACAGCTCTCACGTTGGCCTTCACCGCCTGCGGAGACAAAAAAGACGACCCGGAAACTCCAAAAAAAGAGGTTGCAGTATCATTTAAGGCATTTAGCTTGACTGCCCGAAATAACCGTAGCGTTAACGTGGGTGGTTACATGACTGTTAAGGAAACCCCTAAGGGAGCGACGACGACCACCGAAGATAGGCAGTTCAGCAGCGGGGTGAACGTTTCAGAACAGGGGTGGTATCCTGCCGAATCCATTGGACGTCCAGGAGATAAAATATCGGTAACTGTTGGCTGCTCAAATGTGAAAAGTAGCAACAGCAACCGCTTGGAAGATGCTTCCACAATCGAAGCCTCAATAGAGGTAGATGGGCAGGAGGTAAAAAAGGTGCTTCTGAATAACAAAACAGCTTTTAGTGCTGACGGGCAGCTATCCGCCACTATTGACTTTACTCTGTAAGCTTTAGCCGGATGAGAAACGCTTTCTACCTGTTCATATTTCTGATAGTTATTGTAGGCTCCATTAACCGCCTGTTCAATGGCCCGGCCGTAGTCAAAACGTCTTCGAATTCGGAATGCGCGACAGTAAAATCCACCAGCCCATATCAGGCTGACATGGATTTTTGTTTATCAGATTTTGGCTCTGAGGATGCATGGCAAAGCAAAATCAGTGAATTCGTGCGTCAACGCGAATTTTCGAACCATGATCTACCTGACCACTACACAGTAAGCGTAGTGTACTATGGTGAGCGGAAAGGAGGAAGTAATTCCTCAGGCGTGGGAACGAGTAGCGTAACGGAGAAGTCCTATACAACTGCTGAACCGAGCGAATATGAGTACGTGGAAAACGCTCCGGCTACAATTGAAACGGAAGAACCCAAAACCCTGAAAGCAGAAGCTTCGGCACCAATAGCGGCGTCTGGTGTTGAGGAATCCAACGACGATAACGAAATCGTTCGGAGCAAATACGTCCCAAACTTATTCGGCGAATTTGGCGAGACGACCGCCTTTCAAGGCAAAGTGGGCAAATTGTCGGCCAACTACACCCTGGTGCTACATGAAGACCAACGCATTGATGGTACCTATTCATATCCAGGGCGTAAACAGCTGTACACGCTGAAAGGCCGCATGGATGAGGGCGACGGTTCTATCATGCTAACCGAGTACACCGATGGCAAAGCAACGGCCACCTGTGAGCTAGTAGCAGAAGGCAATTGCTACGTGGGCCAGATGAAAAACACCGGTGGTGGTCGCGCATTCACTATGAACATGTGTGCCCAGGAATAGTAAAAAGCAATTCCGTATCACGACGAGGGGCTTAACGGCCCCTCTTTTTATTAGCACCACCTAAGCCCGCAGGCGCTTTACGTAGGCGTTAACGTCGGCTTCGAGTACCGAGTAGCTAGGCCGTAGCGTAGTGCCACGGTTGGCATTGACGGCGGGCAGTACGCCGAGCTTAATATATTCCCGTATAGTTTTTTCCGACTTATGCAGGCGCTTCGCTGTTTCCCGTATGGTCAGCAGGTTAGCGGCGGCTTTGGCAGATGAGGTAGCAGCAGCAGCGGTTGATTCCAAAGCAGCAGCCACGGCCCGGTTGATGATATTTTCTAGTTGAGCAGGAGAGAGAACAACGACTTCCACGGGTAAAACAGGTCAGGAGGTGAGTAATACTAAGGTAAGGTCTGGGGGTAGCTATTGTTACCCATGTTCCAGACTGACTCACCTCAACAGGCTTCATTCCCTGGAAGTCACCTGACGCACCCTCGCGCATGGTCCCAGTGGAAATGCCAGGAAATAACCCGATTTGCTACCCCTTAGTCTGGCTAACTGTGTAGTAACTGTGTAAACCAAAAACGAAAAACCCGGAAGCTGCTCATTGTGAGCAACTTCCGGGTTTTGTAGGTAGCGGGGACTGGACTCGAACCAGTGACCTTTGGGTTATGAGCCCAACGAGCTACCAACTGCTCCACCCCGCACTGTTTGGTAATACAAATGTAGCAGGGTTTTTTAAGAATGCGTTACTTCAAAGCCGAAATAGCGCGCCGGAAGCTCATTCCGATTGAGTATCAGGGACAAAAAAGTTTGACTAGGTAGCCTATAAACTCGATCACGTGTAGGATTTGGGGATAAGACGCACTGTGGGGGAGAATCTGCGTACTATCGAATTAGCACTTTTTCCCTATTCATTCCAAATCAAATCCTAATGAATGCATCCGCGCACCCTTATCGGCGGTTACTGGCGCCGCTGCTATTGGCCGGCCTGGGCCTGGCTTCCTGCAACACCAACCAAAACACCGAAACTGCCGTTACCGACCCTGGCACGATGGACACCACGATGCCCGCTACTGACGGGGGCGCGATGGCCAACGTAAAGCCCACCGGTCCCGCACCCGACTGGGCCCCGAATATTGCCCCGGAGATGCTGGCCGTTATCGAGAAGCTCGACAGCCTCAGCGGTCCGACCCCGCCCCATAAGCTTACGCCGGCTGAGGTACGAAAGGCGCCTTCCTTCAAGGAAGCCATGATGGCCGTGATGCAGAAATATAACATTCCGGCTCCCTACGCCAACGTAGATACCATGAGCAAAATGGTATCGCCAGGCCTGAAGGTTCGGATTTACACGCCCCAGGGCGCAACGGGGCCATTGCCGGTTATCGTGTATTACCATGGCGGCGGCTGGGTTATTGCCAACCTCGACACCTACGATGCCTCGCAACGAGCACTGGCGGCTAAAACCAACGCTATTCTGGTGGGTGTAGCCTACCGGCAGGGTCCGGAGAACAAGTTTCCGGCCGCCCACGACGATTCGTTTGCCGCTTACCAATGGGTGCTGAAAAACGCCGCCTCCTTCAACGGTGACCCTGCGCGGGTAGCCGTGGCCGGGGAAAGCGCCGGGGGTGGCTTGGCCGCTGCTGTCAGCATTATGGCCCGCGACAAAGGCATACAGGCGCCCAAACATCAGGTGCTGGTGTACCCCATTGCCGGCTACGACATGAACACGCCGTCGTATCAGCAGCACACCAAATCGAAGCCTCTTTACAAAGACTTTATGGGCTGGTTCTTCACCAATTACCTGCGCAGCCCCGCCGATGGCAAGAACCCGATGATTGACCTGGTAAACGCGCCTAACCTGAAAAACCTGCCGCCCGCTACCGTTATCGGGGCCGAAATTGACCCGCTGATGAGCGAGGGTAAAACGTATGCCGATAAGCTCCAAGCTGCCGGCGTACCCGTTACCTACAAGCTCTACCCTAACGTAACGCACGAGTTCTTCGGCATGGGCGCCGTGGTTCCGCAAGCTGAAGAAGCCGAAAATCTGGCGGCCAACGAATTGAAGAACGCGTTGAAATAGCACCTAGGGTAAAGGCCTATTATGGCAAACGGAGCAAAGTAGTTTTTTCTGCCCGTAGCCCGACTCTCTAAGAGTAAAAAGCCCCCAACGTATGCACGTTGGGGGCTTTTTGTCTGCCAGCAGATTGGCTTGCATACAGGATAGTTTTCTTCGCTCTGCCCACCACGCGGCGGCATTTTCCAACTCAAAACCGGCTCGTGATGCCGAAGTGGATTTTGCCGGAACTCAACCCGAAGCGCTGCTGCTGGCTGCGGCCCAGGGCGTACACGAACTGGAACTGGCCGGCCCCAGTGCGGAAGCTCAGGCCCGCGCCCAGGCCGGTGGGCGTGTCGCGCGGATAAGGGTCGTTGGGCAGGGCGCGGCGCAGATACGCTTGGTCGGCAAACACGAACAGATAGGTATCGGGACCAGTGAATTGGCGGAACTCGGCCGTGCCTACTGCATACTGGCTGGCATAGAAATTTAACTCGTTGAAACCGCGCAGGGTAGCCAGCCCGCCCAGTCGAAACAGGTCGTTGAGGAAGAGCCGGTCGTTGAGTAGCGCCTCGCCCCGCACCCGCGTAAGTAGCACCCCGGCCCGCCCCAGGCGGAAATAGCGCTCGGCCCGCAGGCCTAGGCTCGCTTGGCGGGTGCGCAGGGCCAGGCCTTCATATAGCGCGGGCTTCACGTCGGAGTTGAGGCTGAGGCGCTTGGTACCAATAGCCGCCTGCCCGCTCAGTAGCAGCCCTCTTTTGGGGAAATACGGGTCATCCAGCGTGTTCCAGGTGTAGTCGAGGCCATAGGAGCCAAAGCGCGAGTCGATATTGTCGGGCAGGCGGGCGGCTTGCTGCAGAGTCGAGTCTTGGTTGAGCAGGCGGGAGTTGCGCTGCTCGAAGAATACGGCCAGCCGACCCGCCCGGGCCGTGGGATAAGCCACCTGCAGGCGTGGCCGGGTCGTCAGAAACAATTCGGCTTGCTTGAGCAGATTGAACGAAGCACTGACTTCGAGCGGAGTCCCGAAAAAGGTGGGGTGTAAGTACTGGGCATCGAGTAGCTGGGAGGTGGCATCGAGCTTGCGCCACTGCACGCCCAACCCCTTGCCGCCCCCCCCGATGTTGCGCAGGTTTAGTGTCACGTCGCCGGTTATCTGTACTTTCTTCTGCCCCAGACCTGGGTTGGGATTGGGCAACACCCCCACAATGGCGTCGAATTGGTTGGCCGTCCGGTCGTCGAGCAGAAAATATACCCGTGCCCGGCCCCGGGAGAAGCGTACTTCGGGCGCGGCTTTCACCTGCAGATAAGGAAGCTGGCGCAACCGACGGTCGGCCTCCAGCAGACGCTGCTGGCTGAACGGCTCGCCAGGCTCTATCTGCAGGTACCGGCTCAGGAAGCGGACCTTGGTTTTGGTCTGGCCGATAATCCGAATGGAGTCAAACACGATAGCCGGTCCCCGGCGCAACACCACCCGGCCCTCGATATCGGCTCCATGCAGGGCCATCGAATCGAGACCCACAGTGGCAAAAGGATAGCCCTGATTTTCGGCCTCACGGAGCACATTTTCCTGGAATTTCACCCACTCCTGCGGCCGTAGTGGCTGTTGCTGGTAGAGTTTTTCGCGGAAGCCTGCCCGCACCAGCAGGGCGTCGCCGAGGTTGCCGTTGCGCAGTCGGGCCCAGCGGAACTGCTCGCCCACATACAGGCGGACACGCAATGTGTCGGCCGGGCCCCAGCGCAACTCATCGGCCGAGGCGGTGAGGTAAGCATCGGCCTGCAGGGCCAGCACCAGCGTGCGCACCTCGCGCAAGGCCGCCAGCGAATCAGGCAGCTGCCGACGGTAGCGGTAAGACCGCAATAGGGCTCTGTCGGCGGCTTCAGTTTCGAAGCGCAGCACGATGGGCCGCACCGGGCGGGGTAGAACCGGCATGGCCTTCCGAACCGAATCGGGCGGCGAGGACACGGCGGGCACGGCCGCAACCGGCGGGGCAGCCGGGTTCAGCGGCGTGCTGCCCTGAGCGGCTACCCAACCGGCGGCACTCAGCAGTAACCACCAGAAAACAAGGATGCGGGCGTACATTTGTAGCAGTGCAACGCGAATTGCCGCGTTTAATTTCCCGAAGATACTTTTTGGTCTGCGGAACGTGTAAGGCACCATCAGCGTCAAGCGGCTGAACAGCCCCGCACAGCTCATGCACGAATCGGGGCGCACGTTTAACCAGTCCCTTTACTACCTCTTATAGCACCCCGCTGCCCCCTTCGCTTTGTCCGGCATCTACCTTCACATCCCTTTCTGCAAGCAAGCCTGTCACTACTGCGACTTCCACTTCAGTACCAGCATGAGCCTGAAGAGTCGGTTGGTAGATGCGCTGGTAGCTGAAATGGACCTGCGGGCTGACTACTTGGAGCCGGGCACTACCATAGAAACTATTTATTTCGGCGGCGGCACTCCCTCGTTGCTTACTTCATCCGAGTTGGACCAATTGCTTACGGCCATTACCAACCGATTTTCGGTAGCCGCTAGTGCAGAAATCACGCTCGAAGCCAACCCCGACGACCTCACCCCCGCCAAAGTGCGCGAACTGGCGGCTTCCCCAGTCAATCGGCTCAGCATTGGGCTGCAAAGCTTTCACGAGCCGCACCTGCGCTTCATGAACCGGGCGCACTCTGCTCAGGAGTCGGGCGAAGCCATACGACGGGTTCAGGACGCAGGATTCGAGAACATTTCGGTAGATCTAATCTACGGCGTACCCGCACCTGACCACGGCATCTGGGAGGCCGACATGGCGGCGGTGTTTGCGCTCCAGGTACCGCACCTCTCCTGTTACGCCCTCACCATCGAACCCGACACAGTATTTGGCCGCCAATTGCGCAAAGGGAAGTTTTTGGCTCCGCCCGATGAGTTCGTAGCCCGGCAGTTTGAACTGCTGTTGGCCGAAATGGCCCACCACGGCTACGAGCAGTATGAAATCAGCAACTTCTGCCGGCCCGGCCGGGAGTCGCGCCACAACTCGGCTTATTGGGCCGGGGTACCTTATCTGGGCTTAGGCCCCAGCGCCCATTCCTTTAATGGCCCCAGCCGTCACGCCACGCTGGCTAACAACCCGCGCTACGTAACTGCTGTGCTCGAAGAGGCCACCGTACCGGCCACCGTGGAGGTGCTCAGTACGCTGGATCAAGCCAACGAGTACCTAATGACCAGTCTGCGCACGGCCCGCGGTTGCGACCTGGGTCACCTACGCGAGCAGCTGGGCATCAACTTGGCGGCTGCCCACGCCCCCTACTTGGACCAACTCCAAAGCACCGGTCTGGCCACGCTGGAAGCTGGCTGGCTACGCCTGACCGATACCGGCAAGCTCTTAGCCGACCATATCACGCTGGCGCTGTTTCAGGAAGCCTAAAACCCACGATAACCTGCTGCTATACGTTGGACTGCCCAGATATTTCGGATGGCCCTTGGCTTCGCTTTGCGTCTTTTGTTATTTCTTTGAAAAGAATAGCCGGCGACGATGCGCGGTTACTTTCTTCCGCCAACCCAATAAAGATGAAACGACTGATTGATGCGCTGGCCGACGACACTGATTTTTTCATTGAACAAGTGCACCTGACGGCCATCGTTTTCGATAACTCCGATGACGTAACCATCTGGGCAACGACTGATTTCGACGGCGACGCGCACTTCTTCCACCTCGGCTTGCCCTTCCAGCAACTCGACTTGCTTCTGCGCCTAGCTGGCCCCCGTTCTTCGGCGCTACAGGAAGACGTTGCCGAAGCACTGGCTACCGTAATAGAGTGGCCTTGTCTGCTTGAATACACATCGGAAGCCAGCGCTCCTATTGCACTGCCCAACGTGGCGCTGAAGCTTTCCTGCACTTATCCAGCCGACGACTTGTTCGGGGAAGATGAGGATGAGCAACCTTTCGACATAAGTGTAGAAGCAGACGAGGAGGAATCCGCCGAGTTTGAATCCGGCCAACCCCACAACATCTTCTACTTGGAGGACGTGTTCTTACGAGTGGCGTAGAATACCTTTCGCCCGATGATATGGTAGAGGTAGTCTCGGGGCCGCAACAACAGTAGTATCCATCACCACAAAGCCAAGAAAGCCCGTTTCCCTCACTGAGGAAACGGGCTTTCTTGGCTTTATACAGAGCCTGGTATAAAGCGCGCGGCATAGAGCGCGCAGCCCGCCTGGCAAGGCGCTAGAGCCGGCTATAAACGCGAGCTGCCCCGCGCATCCCGCCCGGTAAGGCATAGGACGCTGCGGGGCAGCAAGCTTGATAAGGTTGGCGGCGACCGACTCTCCCACCGATGAAGGCAGTACCATAGGCGCTCCGGGGCTTAACGACTCTGTTCGGAATGGGAAGAGG
>NZ_FNOV01000007.1:0-6877 GCF_900107135.1 Hymenobacter psychrophilus | reverse complement strand
CGGATAATATCTTTGGGCAGGACTTCCATGAAGCAGGTGAAACAAGGTGGCTCGCACCCCAAATTTCGCCCGTATTGTGGGAGTCTTTTGCGTTTCTATCGACCAGTGCCTACTTTCTAAACAGCTTCCTTGTTTCCAATAGGGCGTAACTCGTTAAATACCCTTTTTATAGCACGAAGAGACTAAAGAGGCTTCATTAGGCAAACTGGAGTATGCGGCTACGGCCGGCGCGGCGCTAACTGGGAGAATAAATACCTGTGCTCAGTAACAGACATGCATGAGGTAATTCGATTAAACTGGATAGTTTGGGTTGGTATTGGGGAAAGTTGTTGGTGAGCATGATAAGGCTTTGGCACCAGTTGCTGGAATGCAATCAGTTATGGTTATGATAGTTAAAGTGGTCCGCGGCGCTGGCTTGCGCATCAGCTGGATCGGCTGGATCAGCGAAAATGGGCCGCTCGCAGTTCGAGTACCTTCGTTTTGAACCGGGACCACAGGCTTTCGGCCTAGAGGTTGTCATGTAAGCTTCCCCATGAAGTAGGCCAGTGAAAAGTAGAGGCAGAGGGTATCTTTTCCCATCCTTTTCCTGCAACCCATGAAAAAGAGTCGCTTTAATGAAGCCCAAATCATTGGCACCCTGCGCCAGCAAGGCCAGGGCCAAACCGTGGTCCAAATTTGCCGCGAACATAGCATCAGTGAGCCCACGTTTTACCAGTGGAAAAGCAAGTACGGCGGCCTGGAGCTGACCGAGTTGCAACGGCTCAAGCACTTAGAAGAAGAAAACCGCCGACTTAAGCAACTGGTGGCCGACCTGAGCCTGGAAAACCAAGTAGTTAAAGAGGTCTTGCGAAAAAAGTAGTGGCCCCGGCCGAGCGGCGGGCCGTGGCCCAGCACGCCGTGGCGCGGGGGCTGAGCCGGCGTCGGGCCTGCGCCCTGGTGGGCCTGGCGCGGGCCAGCTACGCTACGCCGCCCGGCCGGGGCGACCAAGCCGAACGGCAGGCGGCCGATACGGTGCTCGTGGACGCGCTATTGGCCTTGGTCAAACGCCACGCGGGCTGGGGCTTTTGGAAGTACTACCATCGGCTGCGCAAAGATGGGCTGCTCGTCAACCACAAGCGGGTGTGGCGGCTCTATCAGGCCCAGCGCCTGCAATTGAGCCGGCGGCGCAAAAAACGCCGCTTGCCCGAACGCGTCCGCCAGCCGCTGGCCGTGCCCGAGGCCCCAAATCAGTGCTGGTCGATGGACTTTATGAGCGATGCGTTAACCGATGGGCGGCGCTTTCGGACGCTGAACGTGGTCGAGGACTGGAATCGGGAAGTACTCGGCATCGAGGTCGACTTCTCGCTGCCCGCCGCCCGCGTCGTGCGTTTGCTCCAGACCCTAGTCGAGCGCCATGGTCCGCCTGCCCGGCTGCGCGTCGACAACGGGCCGGAATTCATTAGCCAGGCGCTGCAGGACTGGTGTGGCCCCCAAAGCATCGTACTGCAGTGGATTCAGCCCGCCAGCCCCACGCAAAATGCTTACGTGGAACGCGTCAACGGCTCGTTCCGCCGCGAATTGCTCAACGGCTACCTCTTCGCTACCTTGCAGCAAGTGCGCGAACACTGCCGCTTGTGGCAGTATGATTACAACCACCTGCGCCCGCACCAGGCGCTGCATCTTATGACCCCGACCGAATTTCGTCAAGCCGCCTGACCTCTACTTTTCGCTGGCCTACTTCATGGGGAAGCCTACAGTCATGGCACTCACCGCGGCGACCTTGCAGGCGGACGAGTAACATTAACCCCCTCTAATGGAGCATGGCCCGCTTCCTCAATTGAGAAAGCGGGCCATGATGTATTAGCACGCATATAGTATAATAGTACAGTAGCGTAGATGTCCATGCGTTACGGTTGGGCATAAACGCGAGCTGCCCCGCGCATCCCGCCCGGTAAGGCATAGGACGCTGCGGGGCAGCAGGCTTGATAAGGTTGGCGGCGACCGACTCTCCCACCGATGAAGGCAGTACCATAGGCGCTCCGGGGCTTAACGACTCTGTTCGGAATGGGAAGAGGTGAACACCCGGGCTAAAGCCACCATTATCAATTCAGCACATACCGGCGTGTTCGCACCGGTGCGGCTGTGAAATTCGACATAGAGGCAGCGTAAAAGAAAAAGTAAGCGAAGTCCGCGTTTGCACGCAGGAGCTTGTATGCTACAGAAGTGTTCGAGCCCTTAGTACCCCTCGGCTATGTCATTTCTGACTTTACACCTGGGGCCTATCAACGTCCTAGTCTCGAACGGCTCTTAAATCGGATATCTCATCTTCAGGTGAGTTTCGCACTTAGATGCTTTCAGCGCTTATCTCATCCCAGCGTCGCTACCCAGCACTGCACCTGGCGGCACAACTGGCAGACGAGCGGCTGGTCCAACTCGGTCCTCTCGTACTAAAGTCAGGTCCTGTCAAATATCCCACGCCCACCACAGATAGGGACCGAACTGTCTCACGACGTTCTGAACCCAGCTCGCGTGCCACTTTAATCGGCGAACAGCCGAACCCTTGGGACCTTCTCCAGCCCCAGGACGTGACGAGCCGACATCGAGGTGCCAAACCTCCCCGTCGATATGAGCTCTTGGGGGAGATCAGCCTGTTATCCCCGGCGTACCTTTTATCCTTTGAGCGATGGCCCTTCCATACGGAACCACCGGATCACTATATCCGTCTTTCGACCCTGCTCGGCTTGTAGGCCTCACAGTCAAGCCCGCTTCTGCTATTGCGCTCTACATCCGGTTACCAAGCGGATTGAGCGGACCTTTGAAAGCCTCCGATACTTTTTTGGAGGCGACCACCCCAGTCAAACTACCCAGCAGACACTGTCTCCGTTTCCGCAGATTAGGCACCAAACAACACAAGGGTGGTATTTCAACGGCGACTCCCCAAAACCTAGCGGCCCTGGCTCAACGTCTCCCACCTATGCTACACATGTGTTGTCCAGCGTCAATGTCAACCTATAGTAAAGGTGCACGGGGTCTTTCCGTCCCGTGGCGGGTACTCGGCATCTTCACCGAGACTACAATTTCACCGAGCTCACGGCTGAGACAGCGCCCAGATCGTTACACCATTCGTGCAGGTCGGAACTTACCCGACAAGGAATTTCGCTACCTTAGGACCGTTATAGTTACGGCCGCCGTTTACCGGGGCTTCGATTCAAACCTTCGCAGCTTGCGCCACTAAGTTCCCCTCTTAACCTTCCGGCACCGGGCAGGTGTCAGGCCTTATACGTCCGCTTACGCGTTAGCAAAGCCATGTGTTTTTGTTAAACAGTCGCCTGGGCCTTTTCACTGCGGCTTCTCGTATTGCTACGAGGAAGCGTCCCTTCTCCCGAAGTTACAGGACCATTTTGCCGAGTTCCTTGGCCGTGATTCACTCGAGCGCCTCAGGATTCTCTCCTTGACTACCTGTGTCGGTTTGCGGTACGGGTTATAAAGCAGTAAACGCTTAGCAGGTTTTCTTGGCAGTCTGATTAGGTACACTATCCCGTTGGCCGAAGCCGCAAGGTACTATCAGGTTTCAGCAAAGCCGGCGTACTTAACTACCAGCCCTATACCTACACCCTTTAACGAGCACTTCCGTCCGCTCGCGGTACTTTCACTACTGCGTCACTGCATCACTCCACTTCATAAGTGCTGGAATATCAACCAGCTGTCCATCGACGTAGCCTCTCGGCCTAGCCTTAGGTCCCGACTAACCCTGCTCCGATTAGCGTTGAGCAGGAAACCTTAGTCTATCGGCGAGGGGGTTTCGCACCCCCTTTATCGTTACTCATGCCTACATGTGCTTTTCTAGCCGCTCCAGCATACCTGACGATACACATTCACCGCTGACTAGAATGCTCCCCTACCACTTGACAATTAAATGTCAAATCCATTGCTTCGGTACCGGACTTGATGCCCGCGTATTATCGATGCCCTCTCGCTCGACCAGTGAGCTGTTACGCACTCTTTAAAGGAATGGCTGCTTCCAAGCCAACCTCCTGGCTGTCAAAGCAAGTGGACCTCCTTTGTTCAACTTAGTCCGAATTTAGGGACCTTAGCAGATGGTCTGGGTTCTTTCCCTCTCGGCCTGGGACCTTAGCACCCCAAGCCTCACTGCCGGCTATATTACATGGCATTCGGAGTTCATCAGGATTCGGTAGGCTGTGACACCCCCTAGTCCTATTGGTAGCTCTACCTCCATGTAACTCTACGCCGACGCTGTACCTAAATACATTTCGGGGAGTACGAGCTATTTCTCAGTTTGATTGGCCTTTCACCCCTACCCTCAAGTCATCCAAATCCTTTTCAACGGAAACTGGTTCGGTCCTCCAGTTGGTGTTACCCAACCTTCAACCTGCTCAAGGGTAGCTCACAAAGTTTCGCGTCTACCCCCTCTGACTCTGCGCCCTATTCAGACTCGCTTTCGCTGCGGCTCCGAACTTTCAAGTTCTTAACCTTGCCAGAGAGGAGTAACTCGTAGGCTCATTATGCAAAAGGCACGCTATCAGGCCACTAAAGTCCTCTTACTGCTTGTAGGCACACGGTTTCAGGTTCTTTTCACTCCGGTATTCCCGGTTCTTTTCACCTTTCCCTCACGGTACTAGTTCACTATCGGTCTCTCAGGAGTATGTAGCCTTAGCGGATGGTGCCGCTGGATTCAGAGGGAATTTCTCCGGTTCCCCCCTACTCAGGAATCCTCTACCGTAAATTACCAGCTCGCCTACGGGATTCTCACCCTCTATGATCGACCTTCCCATGTCGTTCGGCTAAAGTAACTTAATCAGATGTTGAGGTCCTACAACCCCGGACTGGCCGTAACCAACCCGGTTTGGGCTCCTCCCCGTTCGCTCGCCACTACTTGGGGAATCATTGTTATTTTCTTTTCCTCCGGGTACTTAGATGTTTCAGTTCCCCGGGTTTGCCCCTTTCCTCATACAAGGAAAGGCCCTAGTTCTTCAAACTAGTGGGTTGCCCCATTCGGAAATCAACGGATCAGTTGGTATGTGCCCATCCCCGTCGCTTATCGCAGCTTATCACGTCCTTCATCGCCTCTGAGAGCCTAGGCATCCCCCGTGTGCCCTTTTCTACTTCTCGTAGAGGACCTGTCCGTAGACAGATCCGGCTCGGGTGACTAACCATAGGTTAATCACTCTTGTTGCTTTCTTTTTCTTTTACTCTGTTTTCCTCTATGTCAAAGAACGTGTTCCAACTCCAATTGAGTCAGAAAAGTGAATGAAAGGAAAAGACGTTATAAGTATTCATTCTTTCGGCGAACCGAAGGGTCGAACAAGCTCCAGAAAGGAGGTGATCCAGCCGCACCTTCCGGTACGGCTACCTTGTTACGACTTAGCCCTAGTTACTTGTTCTACCCTAACTGGCTTCTTTAACGAGCACCAGCTTCAGGTCTACCAAACTTCCATGGCTTGACGGGCGGTGTGTACAAGGCCCGGGAACGTATTCACCGCGTCATTGCTGATACGCGATTACTAGTGATTCCAGCTTCACGGAGTCGAGTTGCAGACTCCGATCCGAACTGAGAACGGTTTTTTGAGATTGGCATCTAGTCACCTAGTAGCAACCCGCTGTACCGCCCATTGTAGCACGTGTGTAGCCCTAGGCGTAAGGGCCATGATGACCTGACGTCGTCCCCGCCTTCCTCACTGCTTGCGCAGGCAGTCTGTTTAGAGTCCCCATCATTACATGCTGGCAACTAAACATAGGGGTTGCGCTCGTTGCGGGACTTAACCCAACACCTCACGGCACGAGCTGACGACGGCCATGCAGCACCTTGCTTTGTGTCCCGAAGGAAAGATTCATCTCTGAATCGGTCACGCGCATTCTAGCCTAGGTAAGGTTCCTCGCGTATCATCGAATTAAACCACATGCTCCACCACTTGTGCGGGCCCCCGTCAATTCCTTTGAGTTTCACTCTTGCGAGCGTACTCCCCAGGTGGGATACTTACCGCTTTCGCTAAGCCAGTAACAGTATATCGCTACCAGCGAGTATCCATCGTTTACGGCGTGGACTACCAGGGTATCTAATCCTGTTCGCTCCCCACGCTTTCGTGCCTCAGCGTCAGTACCAGCCTAGTCAGCTGCCTACGCAATCGGGGTTCTGGAAGGTATCTATGCATTTCACCGCTACACCTTCCATTCCGCCAACCTCGTCTGGACTCAAGCTTGCCAGTATCCAGGGCAGTTCCACAGTTGAGCTGTGGGCTTTCACCCCGGACTTAACAAGCCGCCTACGCACCCTTTAAACCCAATAAATCCGGACAACGCTTGCACCCTCCGTATTACCGCGGCTGCTGGCACGGAGTTAGCCGGTGCTTATTCCTCAGGTACCGTCAGTGTACCACGCATGGTCTTTTTCTTCCCTGAGAAAAGCCGTTTACAACCCAGAAGGCCTTCATCCGGCACGCGGCATGGCTGGGTCAGACTCTCGTCCATTGCCCAATATTCCCTACTGCTGCCTCCCGTAGGAGTCTGGCCCGTATCTCAGTGCCAGTGTGGGGGATCACCCTCTCAGGTCCCCTAGGCATCGTCGCCTTGGTGGGCTATTACCCCGCCAACTAGCTAATGGTACGCAACCTCATCCTGAACCAATAAATCTTTACCAATTATGTGATGCCGTTCTGTTGGTTTATGCGGTATTAATCCGCCTTTCGGCGGGCTATCCCCCAGTTCAGGGCAGGTTGGTTACGCGTTACGCACCCGTGCGCCACTAGTGTACTCCGAAGAGAACACCCGTTCGACTTGCATGTATTAGGCCTGCCGCTAGCGTTCATCCTGAGCCAGGATCAAACTCTCCATTGTAAGATTTCTCTACACCATAGCGAACTATGGCTGATGTCAAGTGCTG
>NZ_FNOV01000028.1 GCF_900107135.1 Hymenobacter psychrophilus | reverse complement strand
CGGGTCACCAGCCGCTGCTGGCGCTCCGTCAGCGCAGTCGACCGGTGCAGCTCCCAGAAACGGGCCTTTGCCAGAACTTGGGCCAGCGTCTGCTCGGCCGCCGTCACGGCCCGTCCCAGGCAGGCCAGAAACCACGTGAGCCAAGCCGTCACATCCAAGGAGCCGCGCTGGCTGGTCTCTAACAAGTCGTAATACTGCTGGCGCTCGGCCTGAATCTGGGCCGACATGCTGTAGCACCGTTGCCCGCTGCCATCGGCTCGAGCCAGCTGCAGGTCGGCAATGGCACGGGCGATGCGGCCGTTGCCATCGTCGAAAGGGTGGATCGTCACGAACCAGAAGTGCGCCAGGCCCGCCTTCAGTACCGGGTCCAGCTCAGGGGAGCCGTTAAACCAGTCTATAAACTCCTGCATCTGTTCTGCCAGCAACTCAGCCGCCGGGGCTTCGTAATGCACGCGCTCCCGCCCCATCGGGCCGGATACGACCTGCATCGGCCCCGTGCGCCAGGCCCCGACTTGCAACGGGTAGAGGCCACTGTAGCCAGTCGGAAACAGCGCGTGGTGCCAGCCGAAGAGGCGTTGCGCGGTCAGCGGCTGATCCGCTTGCTGGGTCGCATCGAGTAGCATGGCGACCACCCCTTCGACCCGGCGGTCAGCGGCCGGTAGCCCGCCGCGCTCCAGGCCCAGCCGGTGGGCGAGGGAGGAGCGCACCGAGGCCGGAGGCAGGATCTCACCCTCAATCTCACTGGACTTGAGTACATCCAGCGTCAGTGTGCGCAGGGTGGCTTCGCTGCGCAGCTCCACTCCCAAGGATTCTACGCGCCCCAGCAGCCGGCCTTGCTGGTAACGCACTTCCCCCAGGAGCCTTTCCAGCACATCTGGCTGCCAGCTAAATTTCGGCCAAGCCGGGAGTTGATGGATGTAGGGGTTTATTCTCCGCATACTATGCGGTAAATATGCGCATTATTCTCCGCATCAGCTGTTGCGGCCTGCTGCACGCAACCATACCCTTAAGCATAGTTACCGCACCCGGTTTATTGGATCGTCAAATCCTGATTCACCTCCTCCTGCCATCGCCCGCTGCAGGCAGTCCACGTCCACAGCGGCCAGAGGAAGGGGATACTCCAAGCCGGACACATGGATGACCTGATAGGTCCAGGCGGCCAAATCGTGGGCGTAAACGATGGGTTGGCCAGCCGCATCAGTGTACATCGTTTTGCCTTGCATAAATAGCTCCACACTGGCCCGAAACAGGAGTGGCACTTCTGACAGCGCTTTGTCCCGTGGGTTGGCCAATAGGTATGTCAGGTAGGCGCGAAGCGCTCTATAGGCTTGCTGGTTATGTGGACTCATGGGGCTCATAGCTGGCCAAAAATCAAGGTGTAGTTTAAAGCTATATGCGTATCCAGTAGGTTCGCCTAGTCCGACCGAATCAATGCCTAGCAACTGCACATACAGGGATTCAACAAGGTACACCTTCCAGGACCCCACCAATCAATAGCGGCTTGTGCCGGAAATGAGGGGCCAGAAAGTGGGGCCAGTCCTGTATCTTCGTGGCCCCACCTTCTTGACCCATTTGCCATGAATTTCGGTTACGCCCGCGTCTCAGCCAAAGACCAACACCTCGATACCCAACTCGATCAACATTCGGGCAAAACTGATTTATGACTGGCAGAAAGCAGCCCTGACGCCCGCCGCCATGGCAGCCGGTGCTAGCCTGGATGCGGCCACGGTCGCTGAACTGCGCCAGCTGCGCGCCGATAACCGGCGACAGGCGCAGGAACTGACCATTTTAAAAAAAGCCATTGCCATGAGCCGCTACCGCTTTATCGATATGGAGCGCGCTCAGCATCCCGTGCGTCAGCTCTGCCACGTGTTGGGCGTACCCGCCAGCGGCTATTACGCCTGGCGGGCACGGAAACAGCCGGCCCTGTGGCCGGCCACAGGGCCGGCCACACCCGCCTGGGAAACGGTGCTGGTTAAGGTTTTTGGCCAGCACAAACGCCGCTACGGGACGCGCCGTCTACAAGTCGCGCTGCGCCACAAAGGGCATCAGGTAGGCCGCCAACGCCTGCGCACGGCCATGCGCCGCCGGGGCCTGCATGCGCTACAGCCCAAGGCCTACACCCCGCGCACGACCGACTCGACCCACGGGCTGCGGTGCGCGCTCAACCGGTTGCTCGACCAGCCTAAGCCCACCCACGCCAACCGGGTATGGGTCAGCGACATCACTTATTTGCCGCTCGCCACGGGCCATTGGGCCTATCTGTGCGCTTTTCAGGACATGTCCAGCAAGCAGGTGGTCGGCTGGCACGTAATGGCCACCATGCCGGAAGAACTCGTCACCACGGCCTTGCAGCGGGCTTTTCTCTCCCAACCGCTCACCCCGCAACCGCTCACCCCGCAACCGCTCACCCCGCAACCGCTCACCCCGCAACCGCTCGTGCATTCCGACCGGGGCGGCCAATACTGCGCGAATGCCTACCGCGCCCTGCTGGCCAAGCACGGTGCGCTTCGCTCGCAAAGCCGCCGGGGCGAGTGCTACGACAACGCCCAGGCCGAGAGCCTGTGGTCGCGGCTCAAAACGGCATTGCTGGAACTGCGGGAATGGCCCGTTTTTGCTGATTTGACCGATGCGCAGACCAGCGTCGCCGACTATTTTGACTATTACAATCACGAGCGCCTGCACTCCAGTATTGACTACCAGACGCCCCATCACGCTCACCAACAACTTCTTCCAACTACCACCCTAAACTTTGGACCACCTCACGTTTGCCTTGGATTTGACGGCTCCTGACACGGCACGGCCCATAGGCCTAAGTGTGCGCTTGGCCAACGCTATCTACCTGCGGTTGCACTACGGCTTGCAGGCCGAACGTCGCGTACCAGTCGGGCTGGCGGGGGGTGTTGAGTTGGACGAATGCTGCTTCGGTCCTCGGTAGATGCAGAGCAAGCGGAGCCGGGAAGGAGGAGGCAAAACGGTCGTCTTTGGCCTATTCGAATGGGGCGGCAAAGTATACACTGAAATTGTCTCGAACTGTCAGAAAAAGACTTTATAAGCCATTTTTTGGGGTAAAGTGGACGTTTCGGCGATGGTCAATACCGATGGCCGGCTCGCTGAGCTGGTCGACTGGACGTTTCTTTACGAGCAAACGCGTGCGCTTTATAGTCACACCGGACACCCGTCGCTCGATCCGGTCGTGTTCTTTAAGTTGGTACTCGTGGGCCGACTGGAGAATCTGGTCAGCGACCGGCGCCTCGTCGAGCATTGTGCCCTGCGACTCGACATCCTTTATTTTCTTTGCTACGAACTCGACGAAGAGCTGCCCTGGCATTCGACGGTGAGCCGCACGCGTCAACTCTTCCCCGCAGCAGTCTTTGAGCACTTGTTCGATCATGTTTTTGCCCAATGCGTGGCCCAAGAACTGGTCGCCGGCGATACGCAGGCCATCGATTCGGCGCCGGTTAAGGCCAATGCCGCGCTCGAAAGCCTGCAGCCCAAGCGGGCCGCCACCGCCCACACGCCACCTTCCCCGGCGGTACTCACGACCCCGGCGCACCAACTGCGACAAGAGGTCACCCGCCAGGCAAAGCGCCAAAAAGCCCCGGGCGCGTTGGGGGCGACCCACCGCAAAGCCCGTTTGCTAAGCAATAAAACGCACTACAGCACGAGCGATCCGGACGCGCGCGTATCAGTCAAACCTGGCAAGGTTCGTGCCTTGAATTACCTCCGTAGCCTGGCGGTCGATACCGGTCACGGCGTCACCAGTCACGTACAGGCGGACTTCGCGGACAGCCGAGACAGTGTGCACCTGCCCCGCATCGTCGGCAGTTTACAGCCCCGCTTACAGGCACAGGAGCTGTATTGACATGAGCTACTGACTGATGCCGGCTACGTCAATGGGTTCAATTATGCCTTGCTGGAGCAGCGCGGCATCACGCCCTGGATGCCGGTATTTGGCCAATACAAAGCCACGATCGAGGGCTTTACCTATAATTCAGTGACGGATAGCTACACGTGCTTAGCCGACAAGCCGCTGCCCTTCCGCAAGTATGACACCAGCGCCGATGGCAACTGGCTCAAGATTTATTGGGCCGCCTATCAGGATTGCCAGCGCTGCCCCCTTAAACCCACGTGTGTGCCCACGGCCAAACGCAAGCAGCTCACGCGCACGGCGTACGATCCGGCCTATCGCCGGGCGCGGCAACAGAGTCCGAAAGGGCAGGCGATGCGGCGCAAGCGCCAAAGCACAGTCGAGCCCGTGTTTGGCAATCTGATCCATCACTATGGTCTGCGACGTGTCGGCACGCGTGGCAAAGCCGGGGCCCAGAAGACGATGCTCTTGGCGGCGATTGCCTATAATCTGAAAAAGCCACTCAAGTATCCGCCCCGTAAAGGCAAGGCAATCGCCCTCGCCTTGCCTCCACCACCGCCCGCGTGGCCTCCTTTTCGGATGCGAACACGACAAACAGTGTTCCGCAGAAATCACCGCAGCAACTCACTTCCCAATAGGGCGAGTTCTGCAACAGCCATGACCGTCTACATAAGAATAAAACAAGGTTGTCTCCTTGGTTTCACAATTATTTGGAAGTCCCATTCGTGATTCTAAACAGCATCAGCGTCCCGGATTGTGCTCAAATAGAACTCCGGGAACTTCTTTACCGATCTTCCCGTGACAAGATCGAAGATTATCTGTGTGCAGACTCCCGCTGCTAACCAGGAAGCTATTGACAACTGGGGGGGAGAAAGTTGCTCTTCTTCTGCCTTATACTTTCTTACCGTCTCATCGAGCCATTCCTGTGGACTGTTCTTGCGTCTCATGTAGTCTGATACGTACTGTACAACACTTAGCTCATTAAACGGCCGATCGGCTACTCGCAAGGAATCCAGACCAATGTCCCCAGCAATGACCATGACCAGGGCACTCCAGCCCAAATTATATGGGTGCAAGACGGGGATGCCGTGTTCCTGGCATACGCTGTCGAATAATAGGGGCATATCTGATGTGAAATCCAATGCATTTATGGCAATCGTGTGGCCTGGCACGAAGTCCTGAATGGTATCGGGTGTTATGAAACAGTTATAAGCGGTGATTTTGGCGTTGCTGTTGATAGCAATCAGTCTGTTTTTCAGAGCCTCTACTTTAGGGATTGCTAAGTCTGACTCTATGTAGTTCTGCCGGTTGAGGTTAGACAGCTCGACCACGTCGCCATCAATTAGGGTGATGGTTTCAAAGCCAAACCGCACTAAGCATTCAGCGATTATACTCCCAATGCCCGCCCCACCCAGTAAGATTGGTGTGACTTGTATCAGGTTTTGCTCTTCGCTTGTCAGGTATATTCTATTTCGAATGTAACGCTGTTTCACAGTTTGTATGAATGAGTTTGCGTGTTCATTGTTTCTGCATCCGCTTCGTAAACCGGCGTATCCCCGCATATATAGCGGTTTCGCGAACGGTTTATCCTTTCACAAGCCTTCCCGTAAGGTAATATATGAAACCCTACTCTACCCTACTATTTTAATTGACTGTCGGCAAGCAAGATAGCGACTGAACGCGTCCAGCAGGCCCAAGAGTTTACGAGCTATTGGTTCATCTGGGGCAGCGTGCGGCCGAGTGAGCTGGCGCAGCAGATTCAGGCCATGCCGACTCAAACTGGTAGCCCGGTAGCCGTGGTTTTTGCGGGCAATAGGCTTGATTTTCGCGTTAGCCACCGTGCCCACGCTCAGGCACAACGCGTAGGCTAGGCTGACTAGGGCCACGAGCTTGCGCAACTTGCGGTGGCAGCGTAAATGGGTGGCCTCCAGATTGAAGCCGCGCCCCTTCAGGTTCTGAAAGCACTGCTCAATGGTCCAGCGTTTGGCGTAGAGCTGGTCCATGTAGGGCAGCCCCACATTGCCAAACAGGAACAGAAACTCGTTGCCGGCCAAGGCTTTGACCCAGATCTGGCCCCACACCCCATCGACTTGGCAGTGGCCGAAGCGGCGCACCTGACCGGGGGCTAGGCCATGCGTGGGCCTGGCGGTGCCGCTGAGCCGGGGCCGTAGCCTGACGTTGATCGGGGCGTTATAGGTGCGGGGCCTGGGGGCGGTGCAACTGCTGGAGGGCAGCCTGAATTATGTCAATTTCGCTTGGTACGTGACCGCGTGTCTGGTGCCGACGCTGCAGCCGGGCGATGTGCTGGTGCTGGACAATTTATCGGTGCACAAACTGCCGGGCGTGGTCGATTGGTTGGCCGAGCGGGGCGTGCAGGTGGCGGTTCTGCCGCCGTACTCCCCCGATTTTAGCCCGGTCGAGCAGGCCTGGAGCAAGCTCAAAACCAAGCTGCGTGCCACCCAGGCACGCACCCGCCAGGCGCTGGAGCAGGTGCTGGAGCAGGCCCTGCAGCAGGCCCTGCAGCAAGCCATCAACTGGATTACCAGCCAGGACGCGCGCCATTGGTTTGACCACTGCGGCTACCATACCCAATGGCCTAACCAGGGGTAAACCGTTCACGAAAATGCTATGGGCGATTTTTTCAGCTTATTTGGCAGGTTTATAGGAAACACCCTACATATATTTACGATATCAAAGGTTATTAATACCGAAAACAAAAAACAAAATCGTGCTTATTTTCAGAAAATAGCAGGAAATAAGACTTGGCATTTTTGACGGTTTTTTTGGCAGATTTATAAAAAAATAATAAGTCAAATTTGTATCATAATAATTAGGATATGGAACGGAGAAAACGAGATATTATAGAAGAAATCATATCTAAAGCCTGGGAAGATTCCAGCTTTAGAAAAGAGCTACAGGTCGATCCGATAGAGGCGATAGAAAAGCTGATCGGAGTTAAGGTTGTGTTGCCAGAGGGAAAGAGTTTGGTAATTACAGACCAGACCGACAAATCTAAGATATACGTAAATATACCGGTAGAGCCAGAGGTGCAGGGTCTAGAACTAACAGAAGATCAGCTCGAAGCAGTAGCGGGTGGCGGTCATAAAATATGGACTGATTTTGTTAGTAGTTTATTTCCTTCATTAGAACAGTATTTAATATTAAAAAATTAAGTGTTTAATTTAAATAAACTGTTATATATTGATAGCCATATATATGTACTGAGTAAGTCTTCGGATTTCGAATAGTAAGCCCCTAGCTATCATAAAGATTCTCTGCTTAATTATCGCCGATCTAGGGTTAATTTTCAAGATTACTTGATAATTAACCCCATGGAATTCACGCTAAATCAAAGTGTGTTTGAACAAGTCGTGCAAAAAGCTTGAGAAGATCCTCAATTCAAAAGCGGGTTGATAGCTAATCCCGCCGAAGCTATCGAGAAAGCTACTGGCCACAAACTCAACCTGCCCAAAGGCAAGGCCATAGTGGTGCGCGATCAGACCGACGAATCCACAGTCTATATTAATCTTCTGGCCAAGCTAAACACGGAGAATGTCGAGTTGAACTAAGATCAACTTAAAGTCGTGGCTGAGGAATATGTCGGTGGAAAACCATCCATGCCACTGCCCTTTCGCCCTTCTTACACCACATAAAACCAGTAAACACAGTAAAATAAATCACATTCACCAATTAAAAAACACCATGAAAAATTCAATCAACAACAAGGTCAATGCGTTGAAAAAAGACGCGGAAAATCAAGGTGAGTTCATGAAAAAACTCGCCCAGCTCGATGAGCAAGGCCAACTTACTGATGCTATGCTGGAGCAAATCAGTGGAGGTGAACCCGGTTTTGGTGTTCTCATCGACGTACCCATGGCGGGCATGTGGAACCCAGATCCGGTAACCGCAGCTTTCTAAACGGGTACTCATGGCTTCTCTACTTTGTCCCAGCTCGACTGCTAAGCCCGGTGCCGCCCTTTTTGGTATTCAGGATGCTACTGGCCACATTCAGTACCTCGAAGAACCAGTCGTCGTTGACCAGACCTTCGTTGATACCGCCCGCCAGCATGCCCGCCAGCCTGAAGAACGGTTTCGGTTTGCCAGCAATTGTGCTAAAACTGGTTGCGGTCACTGGAGTTCGCAGAACGCCAGTTGCAGTCTAGTAGGTAAAGTTGTTGAAGCCATGAACCACAAAGCGGGTGCTACGCTCGTCGCCTGCGCCATCCGCACCCGCTGCCGATGGTATCATCAGGAAGGCGCAAATGCCTGCGCAAACTGCGACGAAGTGGTGCGCAACATCCGAACGCAGGAAATAGCGGTGTAACCTCAATGAAATTTACAAAAATTTAGAAATTCACAGTCATGACGTATCAAGAGCAAGAAACATCAGGTGCAGAATTAATGACGAATCTCGTGCATAT
>NZ_FNOV01000024.1 GCF_900107135.1 Hymenobacter psychrophilus | reverse complement strand
AGTCGACCAGCACCCAAGCATAATCCGGCTCCTGCACCGCCTGGAACAGGCCCTCCCAGACCCCAGCCAGCGCCCAGCGGCGAAAGCGTCGGGCTACCGTGTTCCAAGGGCCAAACCGTTCGGGCAGGTCGCGCCAGGCGCAGCCCGTGCGCACCCGGTAGACCACGGCGTTGACAAAATGGCGGTTGTTGCGGCCTGTGCCGCCTGCCGTACCGGCCTGCCCAAGTGTGTGCGGCTGAATCAGTTCCCATTCACGCTCAGTAAGTTCGTGGCGTCGCATCCCGCAAATTTAAACATGACTGTCCACACACTCTAGGCGGGCGTAGTTCTCGCCCTGTTGGTAGTCCTGCTCCGAAATGGTGACGTTATCGGCCTTGCACTCGATGATGATGAGCGGAGTTTTGCTATCGGTAATATCTTGGGCCGAGCGGTAGATGGCAAAGTCGAACCGGGCCCCGGCCGAGCCCCGGCCGCCGATGGGGCTTTCCTCCTCCTTGATTTGGTTGAGGGCGTAGCCGTACTCGTTCACCAGCGTGAGCAGATACTCTTGGCGCACGGTTTCTTCGGGGGTTTGCACGAGCCATTTTTTGCGGACGGGCGAATAGATTTTGCCGTCTTTGGTTTGCAGCTTAAGCGGTTCGGGTGGAAAAAGGGTAGGAGCAGCGGCCATAGAAAACGGGTTGGGTTGGTAGCGCAAGTTACAGTAGGCGCTTCGGCACCACCTATTGTCGTTAGCAAAAACATTGTGCGTCGGGTATGGCGGCCGTTGTAGGTGGAGGCATTGGGCTCATTGGGTTCTACCAAACTTTTGCCGGCTTATCGGTTTAAGGGTGAAGCCTTTTCGCGCTACCTTTGTTGGAGGTGCTACACTAGCCTTCCATTACCACCCTCACCACCCTTCTTATGTTGCTGAAGACCAAGCCCGCCGACGTGTTTGTGGACCGCCATAATGGCCCTGACGATGCTGGTGTTGCCGAAATGCTGCGCGTTGTCGGCGTCGAGTCGCTAGACCAGCTCATCGATGAAACCGTACCAGCGGCCATCCGCCTCAAAAAGCCGTTGAATCTGCCCAAGGCCCTCACCGAGCGGGCTTTTCTGGCCAAGTTCAAGGGCATTGCCGAGAAGAACCAGCTGTTCAAGAACTACATCGGCCTGGGCTACCACCCTACCCAGCTGCCGGCCGTCATTCAGCGCAACATCCTCGAGAATCCGGGCTGGTACACAGCCTACACGCCCTACCAGGCCGAAATTGCCCAGGGCCGCCTCGAAGCCCTCATCAATTACCAGACGATGGTAATGGAGCTCACGGGCCTCGACATTGCCAACGCCAGCCTGCTCGATGAAGGCACCGCCGCCGCCGAAACGCTGCACATGTTTCACTCGCTCAGCAAAAAGAAGAACGCCACCCGCTACTTCGTTTCCGAGCAGGTGCTGCCCCAGACCATCGATGTGCTGCGCACCCGCGCCACGCCGCTGGGCATTGAGCTGGTGATTGGCGACCACCGCACGGCCGACCTCACCGACGAGTCGCTGTTTGGCGCCATCCTGCAGTACCCGGCCGCCGACGGTGCCGTGTACGACTACACTGACTTCATTACTAAAGCCCACGAGCACAGCCTGTTCGTGACCGTAGCGGCCGATTTGCTGTCGCTCACGCTGCTCACGCCTCCCGGCGAGATGGGCGCCGACGCCGTGGTGGGCAACTCCCAGCGCTTCGGCGTGCCAATGGGCTACGGCGGCCCGCACGCCGGCTTCCTGGCCACCCGCGACCAGTTCAAGCGCGTGATTCCGGGCCGTATTATCGGCCAGAGCATTGACGCGGCCGGCAACAAGGCCTTCCGCATGGCGCTGCAAACCCGCGAGCAGCACATCCGCCGCGAAAAGGCCACCAGCAACATCTGCACCGCCCAGGTGCTGCTGAGTGTGCTGGCCGGCATGTACGCCGTGTACCACGGCCCGCAGCGCATCCGCCAGTTTGCCAGCAACATCCACGCCCAAGCCCAGACACTGGCCGGTGCTTTGGGTGAGTTGGGCCTGAATCAGCGCAACGAGTTCTACTTCGATACGCTCGACATCAAGCTGGAGAGCGAGGAGCTGCAGAGCGCCGTGAAGAAGGAGGCCGAAGCCGCCCGCATCAACTTCCGCTACTTCAGCGAGCATGGCACGCCCCGCGTGGGCATCTCGCTCAACCAGAACACCGAAATCGAGGACGTGCAGGACATCGTGGCCGTGTTTGCCAAGGTGCTCGGTAAGAACGCGCCCCAGGTGGCCCTGCCCGCCGAGGTGGACGTGAACTGGGACGACGTGCTGGTGCGCAAGAGCGAGTACCTCACCCACCCCATATTCAACAGCCACCACTCCGAGCACGAGATGCTGCGCTACATGAAGCAGCTCGAAAACAAGGACCTAAGCCTGGCGCACTCCATGATTGCGCTCGGCTCGTGCACCATGAAGCTCAACGCCACCGCCGAAATGATTCCGGTTACCTGGCCCGAAATCGGCAACCTGCACCCGTTCGCGCCCCGCGAGCAGGCCCAGGGCTACGCCGAAATCTTTGCCGACCTGGAGAAGTGGCTGTGCGAGGTAACCGGCTTCGATGCCGTAAGCCTGCAGCCCAACTCGGGCGCCCAGGGCGAGTACGCCGGCCTGTTGGCCATTAAGGGCTACCACGATTCGCGCGGCGACCAGCACCGCAACGTGGCCCTGATTCCGGCCTCGGCCCACGGCACCAACCCCGCCTCGGCCGTAATGGCCGGCATGCAGGTGGTAGTGGTGAAGAGCACCGAAGACGGCAACATCGACGTGGCCGACCTGGAGGCCAAAGCCGCCCAGTACGCCGACAAGCTGAGCTGCCTGATGGTGACCTACCCCAGCACCCACGGCGTGTACGAGGAAACCATCATCGACATCTGCCAGACCATCCACAACCACGGCGGCCGGGTATACATGGACGGGGCCAACATGAACGCCCAGGTGGGCCTGACCTCGCCCGCCATCATCGGCGCCGATGTGTGCCACCTGAACCTGCACAAAACGTTCTGCATTCCGCACGGCGGCGGCGGCCCCGGCGTGGGCCCCATCGGCGTAGTGGCCGATTTGGCCCCCTTCCTGCCCGGCCACGTGCTGATTGATGCCGACGGCCGCACGGCCAGCGCCGTTTCGTCGGCCCCGTGGGGTTCGGCCAGCATTTTGCCCATCAGCTACGCCTACATCAACATGATGGGCGGCGAAGGGCTGACCGAAGCCACCCGCATTGCTATCCTGAATGCCAACTACATCAAGGCCAAGCTGGAGGAGCACTACCCCGTGCTGTATACCGGCGCCAACGGCCGCTGCGCCCACGAGATGATTCTGGATTGCCGCCAGTTCAAGAAGGCCGGCATCGAGGTGGAAGATATTGCCAAGCGCCTGATGGACTACGGTTTCCACGCGCCCACGGTAAGCTTCCCGGTGGCTGGTACGCTGATGGTGGAGCCCACCGAAAGCGAAAGCAAGGAGGAGCTGGACCGCTTTATTGAAGCCATGATTGCCATTCGCATGGAAGTGGCTGAGGTGGAAGAAGGCCGCGCCGATGCCAAGGACAACCTGCTCAAGCATGCCCCCCACACGGCCGCCACGGTGCTCGTGCACGACTGGACGCGCCCCTACTCGCGCGAGCAGGCCGTGTATCCCACCGAGTACGCCCGCGCCTACAAGTTCTGGCCGTCCGTGTCGCGCATCGACTCGGCCTACGGCGACCGGAACCTCATCTGCTCCTGCACCTCGATTGACGAGTATGTGGACGCCGAAGAGCAGCTAGTACAAGCCGATAAAGGCCCATCTTATTAGGGCTTAGGGCTTAGGGCTTAGGGCTTAGGGCTTAGGGCTTAGGGCTTAGGGCTTAGAAAATATAAGGAAGGTCCCGCAACGGTTGTTGCGGGACCTTCCTTTTTGGTCATTTTTCTGGTTGATTGATGGCAGCGCTGAAGTCCTAAGCTTCGTCAAATAAGCATTGAGTGTAAAGACGCAATATTTTGCGTCTCATCGTTGAACGGCAAGATGAGACGGCCATCATCAGCAACGACGAGACGCAAAATATTGCGTCTCTACGCCGGACTGGTAGCTTTAATGATTTAATTCTAACTGCTTTTAAAGAACATTCACCGCCCCAATGGCCAGCGCGACGCCCAAGCCCAGCGCTAAGCCGGCCCAGACCTGGGCGGGCGAGTGGGCGTCGAGGGCCAGCCGGGCACTACCGATGGCGCCGGCCAAGGCCGCAGAGCCAGCCAGCCACCAGACGCCGGCCAGATCGGCCGCGCCGCTCAGGTGCAGCAGTAGCAGCAGCCCGAACGCCCCGCCCATTCCCACGCCGTGGGCCGAAATCTTCCAGCGCAGCGTGATGAGCAGCGTTAGCAGCACGGCCAGCGTCATGCCCGCCATCAGCCAGGCGAGCAGCGCATCGAGCTGTCCGGGCCGATAGAGCAGGATGCTGGCCGTGGCGAAGCCCACTGCGGCCAGCAGCAGCGGCAGGGTGCGCTGCTGCCGCTGCCGCAGCTCCACCGAATCGGCGTAGCCCAGGCGCACGAGCAGGGCCGTGCCCAGGCCGGGCAGGCCCAGCGTGCAGGCCGCTACTATCACCAGCACCAGCCAGCGGCCCGACAGCACCGGCCGCAGCACCACGCCCGGTAGCTGGTAGCACACCACATAAAACAAATAAAGCGGCACCAGCAGCGGATGAAACACCGCCGACAGCACCGTGGCCAACAATCGGGGCACGGGCCGGAAGAGAAGGAGGTACGAAGCGGCCAAAGGTACGCCGGGTTAGCTGTTAGCTGAGAGCTATTAGCTGCCAGCTTTTTCCCGTTGGATGAAGGCCAATAGCTAAAAGCTCTCAGCTAACAGCTCAGAGGAAAGGAACCTCTTGCCCCGTTACTGTTGTCCGTCTTACACTGCTTGGCGGGGCGAATGTTGTATCTTTCCCCAACCTGAGTCGGGCAGCTAAAAGGCCGAATCGACGTCTCTTGCACGAAATTAGTGCAAGCCGTTATCGGCCAGAATGAAGCTAACAGCTAACAGCTAGCGGCTAACAGCTCAGTAAGTACATCTATGGTAGTGGAGCAAGACCCCGCGACGACCCGGGCTTTGGACGATGTGCTGGCCCGCCTCGATGCATTTAAGCGCAAGTTTTACCTCAATCTGCTGGTGCGCGGCGCCTTGGTGGCCGGCGGGCTGCTGTTGAGTTTGTTTCTGGTATTCAGCCTGCTCGAATACTTCCTGTACCTGCCCACCTGGGTGCGGGCCGGGCTGCTGTTCGGGTTCGTAGGGGGCGTGGTGTACGCTTTCGGACGCTGGATCTGGCAGCCGCTGGCGGCCCTCACCCACCTGCGCCGCATGCTCAGCGACGAGCAGGCTGCGCGCCGGGTGGGCGAGCTGTTCCCCGACGTACAGGACAAGTTGCTGAACGCGCTGCAACTGCGCGGGCAGGCCCAGGAAAACGCCTTGCTGGCTGCCAGCCTGGAGCAGCGAGCCGGGCAGCTGCGGGGCGTCGAGTTTTCGCAGGGCATCGATATTCAGCGCCAAACGCGGCCGCTTTGGAAGTACGTGGCCGTGCCCGCGGCCGTGGTGGCGGTGCTGCTGCTGGCTTACCCGGCCTTCTTCGTGCAGGGCACCGGCCGCATTCTCAACTACAACCAGAAGTATAGTCCGCCGGCGCCGTTTACGTTCGTAGTGGAAAATAAGAGCCTCACGGCGTTCAAGGGCGAAGATTTCAGCCTGAACGTGACGGTGGAGGGGGAGGTGCTGCCCAACGAAATCAGCATTCAGTACGAGGGCAAAGAGCGCCGGCTGACCCGCGAAACCGGCAACCGTTTCCGCTACGATTTCCGGCAGTTGCGCCAGAACGTGGACTTCCAGCTGGCCGCGGCCGGCTTCTCGTCTTCCGAATACAACCTGAAGGTGAAAGCGCGGCCCAATCTGCGCGATTTCGCCATCCGGGCCGTGTACCCGGCCTACGTAGGCCGGCCGGCCGAAACCATTCGCAACACCGGCAACCTGACGGTGCCCGAGGGTACGGAGCTGCGCTGGGAGTTTCAGACCGAAGCCACCGACCAGCTCCAGCTGAACTTTCAGAACCCCAATGAAACCGTAGCCGCCACGCCTGATGAGGCCGCCGCCGGCCAGTTCCATCTGCGCCGCCGCGCCACTCGCAGCCAGAACTACGCCGTGCGCCTACGCAACGCCGCCAGCCCCAACCGCGACCCGATTGAGTACCAACTGACCGTAATTGCGGACGCGGTGCCCGAGGTAACTCTCGAAAGCTTCCAGGACACCACCGCCCGCCAGTTTCTGGCTTTGGGCGGCAACCTGCGCGACGACTATGGCTTCTCGCGCCTGCAGCTGCACTACCGCATCCTGGGCAAAAACAACCCCAACGCCGCCTACCAGACCCGCGCCCTGCCGCTGGGCGCGGGCCCCAGCCAGAGCTACGCCTACGCCTGGGACGTGCGCCGGCTTAGCCTGAAGCCCGGCGACCGGCTCGAATACTTCGTGCAGGTGTGGGACAACGACGGCGTGAACGGCGCCAAACCGGGCCGCAGCCGGGTGGCCGAGTTCCGGCTACCCTCGCGCACCGAGCAGCGCCAGCAGCTGGCCTCCCAGAGCCAGGCCATGCAGAGCGAGCTGAGCCAGGCCGCCCAGGACTCGAAGAAGATGGAGCGCGAACTGGCCAAAGCCCAGGACAAGCTCAAAGTGAAGCGCGACCTAAACTTCCAGGACCGCAAGCAGCTCAAGGACATGCTCGACAGCAAGCAGGACATGGACCAGGCGCTGGCCGACCTCAAGCGCCAGTTCGAGCAGTTGCAGGAGCAGCAAAACCAGCTCGACCCCCAGAAAAACGAGGAGCTGGCCGAGAAAGCCAAGGAGCTGCAGAAGCTGATGGATGACCTGCTCGACCCCGAAACCAAGAAGCTCTACGAAGAGCTGCGCAAGCTGTTGGAGCAGCAGCAGGACCAGAACCAGCCCGACATCCAAAAACTGCTGCAACAGCTCGAAAACAAGGAAAATACCCTGCAGAAAGAGCTGGAGCGAGCCCTTGAAATGTTCAAGCAGCTGCAGTTCGAGCAGAAGCAGGACCAGGCCCTCGAAAAGCTCCAACAACTGGCCCAGGACCAGCAGAAGCTGGCCGAGCAGACCGAGAAGAATGACAAGGACAATCCGGCCAACCAGAAGGACAACCAGCAGCAGAAAGCCGAAAACCAAAAGCTAAAGGACCAGCAGACCGAGCAGCAGCAGAAGTTTGAGGAGGTGAAAGAGGACCTCAAAAACCTCAAGGAAATGGACAAGCAGCTCGACGGCGAAAACGGGGCCGACGAGATGAAGCCGGAGCAGCAGCAGGTGGACGAACAGCAGCAGCAGAGCCAGCAGCAGCTAAGCAAAAACCAGAATAAGAAGGCCAGCCAAAGCCAAAGCCAGGCCGCCCAGAAGATGCAGCAGATGGCCCAGCAGATGCAGCAGCAGATGGACCAGGAGGAGCAGGACCAGCAGCAGGAAAACATCGACGACCTGCGCGACATCCTCGAAAACCTGCTCAAGCTCAGCTTCGATGAGGAAAACCTGATGCAGCAGTTCCGGCAGGTCGACCAGAGCGACCCGCGCTTCGTGCAGCTCGGCCAGACTCAGCGCAAGCTCAAGGACGACGCCCGGGTGGTGCAGGATTCGTTGTACGCGCTGGCCAACCGCGTTTCCCAGCTCAAGAGCTTCGTAACGCGCGAGGTGGGCGAGATGAACGGCCGCATGGATGAGGCCCTGGGCCACATCAAGGACCGAAATGTGGGCCGCGCCACCAGTACGCAGCAGCAGGCCATGACCAGCATGAACAACCTGGCCCTGATGCTGAATGACGCCCTGCAGCAGATGCAGCAGCAGCAGCGTGAAAGCCAGAGCCAGCAGCAGATGCAGGGCGGCGGCAAGCCCGGCCGCAAGAAGAAAAAGGGCAGCTCGGCCGGCGAGGGCCAGATGGGCCGCATGCAGCAGCAACTCAACCAGCAGATTCAGCAGCTCCAGCAGAGTGGCAAAACCGGCCGGGCGCTATCGGAGGAGCTGGCCAAGCTGGCCGGCCAGCAACAGATGCTGCGCCAGGCCATGCAGGAGCTGGAGAAGATGCAGCAAAAAGGCGGCGGCAAGCCCGGTTCCAACAAGGACGGCCAGGGCCAGGACGGCGCGGGCGGCCTCGGCGACGTGAAAAAAATGATGGAACAAACCGAAACCGACCTCGTAAACAAGCGGCTGACGGAGCAGACCATTATGCGCCAGCGCCAAATCCTGACTCGCTTGCTTGAAGCCGAGAAATCAGCCCGTGAGCGGGACCAGGACGACAAGCGCGAAGCGCAGACGGCCCAGCAGCGTCCGCCCGTTTTTCCGCCCGCTTTCCAGCAGTATCAGCGCCAGCAAACCCGCCAGACCGAGCTACTTCGGGCCGTACCGCCCACCCTCACCCCGTACTATCAGCGCAAGGTGAGCGAGTATTTTCAACAAATGAAGTAGCGTTCTGCTATTTTTACCCTTTCCCCGCCGCCCTTCTCTTTTTTTACCCCATATGAAGCAGGTTAAAATTCAGATTCCTTCGCTCGTTGAGAACATCCGTGTGGTGGAGAGCTTTATCGACAACTCGAAGGATACGTTTCACATCGACGACGATATTTACGGCAATATCATGGTCGCCGTCACGGAGGCCGTCAACAATGCCATCCGCCACGGCAACAAGTTCGACAAGGATAAAAATGTGCTGTTGTCGCTGCAGGTAGAGCCTGACCGCGTGAAGTTTGAGATTGAGGACGAAGGGGCCGGGTTCGACTATGATAACCTGCTCGACCCGACGGCACCCGAAAACATCGAGAACCCCGGTGGCCGCGGCATCTTCCTTATCCGCCACCTCGCCGATGAGGTGGAGTTTAATAAGGACGGCCGCCACGTACAGCTTACCTTCCTGCTGCCCACACCTTCTGCCGATTCTGCGGATGATGAGCGTCATTCGACCATCAACGAAACCGAAGTTCCGGCCACCCGCTAGGCCTCGGCTCGCCCAAGGCAGATTTTCCACTTGCTGATTATCCGTTTCACCCCTGCTTCCGGCTGCCATGAGCGACCTGCCAACTGAGTACGACGAGTTAGATGAGCCCGGCGGCCCCGAAGCCGAGTCGCATGGCATCGAGTTTCTGGTGGAGGAAGTGGATTTCGAGCTCGACGACGCCCGCGACCTGACCTCCTGGATCGAGCGCGTGGCCGAGGTGCACGAGCACGAAATCGTACAGCTCACCTACGTGTTCTGCTCCGATGAGTATCTGCACAAGGTCAACGTCGAGTATCTCGACCACGACACGTATACCGACGTTATCACGTTCGACAACGCCGATGACGCCGACATTCTCGAAGGCGACATCTTCATTTCGGTAGATCGGGTACGCGAAAACGCCGCTATCCACGGTGTCAGCTTCCGCGACGAGCTGCACCGCGTCATGATTCATGGCGTGTTGCATCTGCTGGGCTACGCCGACAAGGACCTGCTCAGCCAGACCGCCATGCGCAAAAAAGAGGACGATTGCCTGCTGCTACGCACGTTCTGATTTTTCAGCTGTTAGCTTATAGCTGCTGGCTGTTAGCTTCTCGCCAGAACAAAAGTTTTATACAGACCATCCATCCGCAGTGCAGAGCTTCCGCTTTGCGTATCGTTGCCGCTTCCGCACCGATGCGCGAAGCGGAAGCTTTGTGTAGTACAGCCGTTTTCTAGCGCAAATTTCACCTCAGAACGTACGCTAACAGCCAGCAGCTAACAGCTCAACACAATGTCCGCCACGCCGCCGCTTGTTATTCCTGGCCGGGCCCTGGATTTTTACCTGGGCCAGGGCTACTACCGCATGCACCAGGACCTGTTCACCTGCCTGTTTCTGCCGGTGGGGGAGCAGGTGTACACCGTGCATTGGCTCCGTATGGTGCTGGCCGGGGTGGAGTACGGTCCCGCTCAGCGTCGCCTGCTCCGCCAGGGCCAGCGGTTCACCACCAGCATCCGGCCCTTCGAGCTAACGGACGAGTTGGAGGAGCTCTACGCTCGCTACCGGCTAAGCATCACCTTCGATGCGCCCGATACGGTAGAAACCTTCCTGCTGAACGGCGCCACCCACAACGTATTCCAGACCGAAGTGCTGGAGGTGCGCGACGCAGGCCGGCTGATTGCGGCCGGCATCTTCGACAGCGGGGAGCGGACAATGGCGGGCATCATGAACTTCTACGACCCCAACTACCGCAAATTCAGCCTGGGTAAGGTGCTGATGCTACTGAAGCTGGAGGAGGCCCGCCGCCGCCATTACACGCACTACTACCCCGGCTACGTGGTGCACGGTTACCCCAAGTTCGACTACAAGCTGTTCCCCTGCCCGGCCGCCACGGAGGTGTTCGACTGCTTACGGGAGGAGTGGTACCCGTTTTCCTGGGAGCGGGTGGAGGCCCAGAACGCGGCGCTGAGTGGTCCCACTGATGTGTAAGGCCTGACCATACTGCATACACGATTAATCTGATGCAAGTATCTGTGAACCGAAAGTTTCGCCTACTATCCATACTCGGGGAGCATGCCAATATGTGCATGATAGGCGTGCTTCCTATGGTTCTTTTTTCTCCTGTACTTGGTGATTGGGAATTCTATTTATTACTCGTACTCTATCTCAACAAAGATTTCCTTAACGGACAGAGTCCACTAAAGCGCCTGTTAGACACGCAGGTGCAACAGGAAACAGATACTCCCGCAAACGAGTGGCAGTGCTTTTTGCGAAACACTACGTTTATCACTTGGCCACTGGAAATCCTGGCAGTGGCAATAACTGGGCGGAGGCGGTTGGGGGATTACGTAGCCAATACGCAGGTAGCCGATGTTTCAAAAAGCACCGACTCCTGGAGAAAAGAGCTAGCCGCGTATCGGGTAACCGCTTATACATTCTATACGCTTATCGGCACTAGACTGTATTCGTTGCTGCTATATGCCCTTTTCAGTTGGTTGGGATTTTAGAGCTCTGGCTCCAAGTATCCTAGGCGGTAGCAGGGTACGGCTACTCTACCTCCATTTGACAGCACGAGGTTGCCAGCCATTGGCTCTCAGCTAATGGCTGATAAAAAGGCGGTAAATTTGCGGCCGGCAATCCGCGTTGAACTCTTTCCGGCGCGGGCAGATTAAACAACTATGTTTCAGCAAGAAGAATACGATGTGATTGTGGTGGGCGCGGGCCACGCCGGTTGCGAGGCCGCTGCGGCTGCCGCCACACTGGGCTCCAAAGTCCTGCTGGTTACCATGAACATGAACACCATCGCCCAGATGTCGTGCAACCCAGCCATGGGCGGCGTGGCCAAAGGCCAGATTGTGCGCGAGGTGGATGCGCTGGGCGGCCTGTCGGGCATCATCACCGACAAAACCATGATTCAGTTCCGGATGCTGAACCGCTCCAAGGGCCCCGCCATGTGGAGCCCGCGGGCGCAGAGTGACCGGATGCGCTTTGCCGAGGAGTGGCGCCTGGCGCTGGAGCAAACGCCCAACGTAGATTTCTGGCAGGAGGCCGTCACGGGCCTTTTGGTGGAAGACGGCGTGTGCGTGGGCGTAAAAACCCAGCTCGGCATCGAGTACCGGGCCAAATCGGTGGTGCTTACCAACGGCACTTTCCTGAACGGGCTCATCCACATCGGCGAGAAGCAGTTTGGCGGCGGCCGCATGGCCGAGAAGGGCAGCACCGGCCTGACGGAGCAGCTGCTGGAGCTGGGCTTCGAGGCGGGCCGCATGAAAACCGGCACCCCGCCTCGCGTCGACGGCCGCTCGCTCGACTACAGCAAGATGGAGGAGCAGCCCGGCGACGAAGTGCCCGGCAAGTTCAGCTACCTCGACACGCCCGCGCTGCCCAAGCAACGGCCCTGCTACATCACCTACACCAACCCCGAGGTGCATGAAATCCTGAAGGAGGGCTTCGAGAAGTCGCCCATGTTCCAGGGGCGTATTAAGGGGCTGGGGCCGCGCTACTGCCCGAGCGTGGAGGACAAAATCAACCGCTTCGCCGACAAGGACCGCCACCAGATTTTCGTGGAGCCCGAGGGCTGGAGCACGGTGGAAGTGTACGTGAACGGCTTTTCGAGCAGCCTGCCCGAAGACGTGCAGTACCGCGCCCTGCGCAAAATTGCCGGCTTCGAGAATGCCAAAATGTTCCGCCCCGGCTACGCCATCGAGTACGACTTCTTCCCGCCCACGCAGCTGCTGCCCACGCTGGAAACCAAGCGGGTGGCCAACCTGTATTTCGCGGGCCAGATAAACGGCACCACCGGCTACGAGGAAGCCGCCTGCCAGGGCCTGATGGCCGGCATCAACGCCCACCGCAAGGTGCACGGCGAGGCCCCGTTCGTACTTTCGCGCAGCCAGGCCTACATCGGCGTGCTCATTGATGACCTCGTGAACAAGGGCACCGACGAGCCCTACCGCATGTTCACGAGCCGCGCCGAGCACCGCCTGCTGCTACGCCAGGACAACGCCGACCTGCGCCTGACGCCGCTGGGCTACGAGCTGGGCCTGGCCTCGGAGGAACGCATGCAGCTGGTGCGCGAAAAGGAGCAGCAGACCCAGGCAGTAGCCAAAATTCTCAAGAGCTTCGGCATCGAAGCGGCCGACATCAATGGCTGGCTCACGGAAATCGGCTCGGCCGAAATCAGCGAGAAAACCCGGGCCGTGAACCTGTTGCGCCGTCCCGGCGTGGAGCTACCGGCCCTGGCCGCCGCCCTGCCCGGCCTCGCGCTGGCCCTGGCCCCCTACCGCCCCGATGCGCTGGAGCAGGCCGAAATTCTGGTCAAGTACGAGGCCTACCTGGAGAAGGAACACCAGCAGGCTGCCCGCATGCAGGAGCTGGAAAACTTCATTATCCAAGGCCGACTCGATTATCAGGCCATGCCTGCCCTCTCACACGAAGCCCGCGAAAAGCTGCTCAAAATCCAACCCGAAACCCTGGGCCAGGCCAGCCGCATCAGCGGCGTGAGCCCGGCCGACGTGTCGGTGCTGATGGTGTATTTGGGGCGGTAGGTCGTGAACTAGACTGTGTGGACAGTCATCGGAGCCAATCGAGGGCGGCGAGCAGGTGAGCGCCGGCTAAGAAGCAGGTGGCGGTTTTCTCGTAGCGGGTGGCAAAGCCCCGCGCCTCCTTAAGCCGGCCAAAGAAGCGTTCGACTTTGTTGCGGTCCGCATACAGGTTCTCATCATAGGCCCGCTGGTCTATCCGGTTGGCCTTAGGCGGAATCACGGCTTGCGCGTGTTGCCCGGCCACAGCCGCTAGCACGGCGTTCGTGTCGTAGGCCTTATCGGCCACCACAGCGCCGGGCTTTTCGGGCAGGGCGGCCAGCAGTTCCGGTAGCACGGTGCAATCGGCTTGTTCACCT
>NZ_FNOV01000025.1 GCF_900107135.1 Hymenobacter psychrophilus | reverse complement strand
CCCCCCCCCACCCGCAACGGTGGGGGCTTTTTCGTGCCCACCCGCTTCTGTACACAACTTGAGGGGCATCGGCTTTCGGGCGGGGGCGGGCGGGGGTAGGTTTGCTTCATGCTTACGACCGGAACCTCCTACGCGCATTCAGCGCCCGTCCTGCTGCTCAAGGATATTGACCCCAAAGGCCGCACCGTGCAGTTTTACGGCTCGGCTTTCGGCAACGTCGATTCCGACGGCGACGTGGTAGTGAAGGGCGCGTTTGCCAAGACCATCCTGGAGGCCGGCCCGCTCGGCGCCAAGCGCATCAAGCACCTGCGGCAGCACCAGACGCAGCAGCTCATTGGCCGCTTCACCGAACTCAAGGAAGATGAAAAGGGGCTGCTCTGCACCTCCATTCTGGCCGACAGCACCGAAGGCAACGACGCGCTAGCCCTGTATGAGCTGGACTTGTTCGAGCACTCGATAGGTTACGGCGTCATCAAGCAACAGTACGACCAGGGCACGGGCATCAACACACTGACTGAGCTACGGCTACGGGAAGTGTCCTCCGTTACTTGGGGCGCGAATGGCGATACGCCGCTGGTAGGCATCAAGTGCGACACCAAGGCCGGGTTTGAGCAGAGCCTCGCCCGCCTGGAAGACCGGGAGGCCAAGCTCGTTAAGGCCCTGCGCCACGGCACCATCTCTGACAACCTGGGGCACCAACTAGCCGACGAGCTAGAGGCCCTGCAAACCGCCTACAAAGGAATGATTTCACTCTACGGACAACCGCTGGAGCCGACCGAATCGCGTCCGCTCGTCTTGGATACTGCCGACCGCCTGAAGGCCAAGGAACCCGATGTGCCCAAGGCAAAGGAGTGGCTACAGAAAGCCATTGCCCTGCATGAAAAGCACATGGACGGTTCCGTGGAGCCCACTGACGCCTCACAGAAAACCATGATGACGCAGATGAAAAGCGCCCTGACCGCCCTTGGCGGCAGCATGGCCCCGATGAAAGCCACTTCCGAAGCCCCAGAGCCGAGCGGCGAGAAGGCGCTCAAATCCTTTTACTCACTCGTTTAACCTCCCCCGAAGATGACGCCCGAAGAACTCGCAAAAGCCCAGAAAGAAGCCGCCGACCGCCTGAAGGCCGAAGCCGCAACCGCCGCCAAAGAGGCTGGCAAAGAGGCTGCCGACACGGCCGTAAAGGAAGTGAAGGAAACCGCCGACACGGCCGCCACCGATGCCAGGAAGGCGCTGGATGAAATCGACAAGATTGCCCTGGTCATGGCCCGGGTAAAGTCTGACGACCTCGATATGCAGGACGGCGGCCTGGGCACCATCCGCAAGGCCCTGGAAGACAACAAGGACAAGTTCGCCGAGTTCAAAGCCAGCGGCAAGGGTCGCAGCCCGTTGAGCTTAGAGGTGAAGGCCATTATCACCACCGGAGCCGGCAGTCTGACCCAGCAGGGCACCAACGGTGTCATCCTGCCTCAGCGCCTGGCCGGCATCGTGACCCAGCCCGAGCGGCCGGAACACGTCCGCGACTTCCTGGCTACGTCCGGCACAACCAGCAACCTGATTACCTACGTGCGGGAAGGCTCCTACACCGACGGTGCGGCCGTGGTGGCAGAGGGTGGCCTCAAGCAGCAGTCAGACCTGGCGCTGGAAACCAAGTTCGCCCCTGTGGTGAAGATTGCCACGCATTTCAAGGTTTCGGAAGAAGCCCTGTCGGATATGCCGCAGTTGCTGGGCTACATCACCCAGCGCGGGCAGGCCAAGCTGATGCTGGTGGAAGATGCGCAGCTGCTCAACGGCTCGGGCACGTCAGGTAACATCAACGGTCTGCGCACGCAGGCCACGGCTTTCGCCGCCGGCCCACTGGCTGCTAAAGTCGCCCAGGCCAACCAACTCGACGCCTTGCGCGCCGCTATTGCCCAGGTGCGCCGCATTGAGTACACCCCGTCCGGTATCATGATGCACCCCGACGACGTGGCCGCAATGGAACTCACCAAGGCCACCGACGGGCAGTACCTGCTGCCCACGCTGCTCACCGGGCAGGCCCCCACTATCGGGCGCGTGCGCATCATGGAAACCACGCTCATCGGGGCGGGCAATTTCCTGGTAGGCGACTTCTCGGCTAACGCCGCCCAGCTGTTCGTGCGCGAAGGCATTACGGTGCGCGTGTACGACCAGAATGAGGACGATGCTATCCACAACCTGGTGACCATCGTGATTGAGGAGCGCCTCGCCCTGTGCGTGTACCGCCCCGAGGCACTGGTCAAAGGCGATTTCGCCACCGCCCAGGCCGCGCTGCTGAAAGCCTAATCCGTAACCGCCCGGCCGCTTCGGGGGCCGGGCTTACTTACTCATTGTCATGAAAGTAAAAGCCCTGCAAGATTTCAACCTCGGCTCACTGGCCAAGGACTACAAGGCCGGCCAGACGGTCGAGGTGTCGGATTCCGTCGCCAAGGAGTTAATCGACGCCGGCCTGGCCGAAGCGCCGAAAGCTGAAAAGGAAGACAAGGCCGATGCCTCCACCAAGGAGGATAAGTCAGCCGAAGCCCGCGCCACTAAAGCCACCAAGTAGCCATGCCCACCACCGTCGTTCTATCCGCCGCGTCCGAAGCACAGGAGCCCGTTTCGCTGGCCCTGCTGAAACAGTGGCTGCGCGTGGATACCGATGGAGAGGATGAGCTGCTGACGCTACTGCAAAAGGCCGCCCGGCATCTGTGCGAACAGTATACCGGGCGGTTCTTTGCCGGCCAGACCGTGGAAACCACGTTCGAGCTGGGCGAACCCTACCAACTGGCTCCGTTAGCGGGCGAACCCACCGCCGTGCGCGGCTACTTCACCGACCTCTCGCAGCTACCCCCGTCGCTGGAGGAATACCGCAAGGGTATCAGCATCAGCCGGGAGCTGGCCTGGGAAGACGCACTGCAGCAGCGCTACACGGTTACCTACCCCATCAACGCGGGGGAAGTGCCGGAGCTGGCCAAGCAATGCATCCTGGAGCTGGTAGCGGAGATGTACCGCAACCGGGAAAGCAGTAGCGTGGGCACCATCAGCCCCGAGCTGCCGGTCAACTTTCGCGTGAAGCTGGCCCCGCTGCGCATTCAGCCCCTAATGTACTGATATGGGACGCGTCGCCGCCGGAAACCTGACCGAACGCCTGAGCCTGCTCAACCCTTCGGCCCCCGTGCCGGACGGGCGCGGCGGGTTTCTGCCGGGCGTGGCCACTAGTCCGCTGGTCGTTCGGGCTTCGGTCCGGCAACTCTCGGGCCTGGAGGTGCTGCGGCTGGGCCAGGTGCTGGGTACTTCGGTGGTGGAGTTCACGATCCGCTACACCGACGCGGTGAACACCACCACGAAGCTGCGGTGGAGCGGGCGTAGTTACGGGGTGCGGCAGGTGGTGCACGACCCCCGCCGTGAGTTCACGGTGCTAACGGCAGTCGATAATGGCACGGTCGGGGGTTAGGGTCGAGCTGAAAGGAATGCGGGAGGCTATTGCGGCCCTGCGCTTCTACCAGATCGACAAGAAAGCCCGGGTGAAAACCGAAGTAGCCACCTACACGCTGCTGGTTGAATCCACCGCCAAGGACTTCGCCCCGGTCGATACGGGTAGGCTACGGGCTTCGATTCATTCGGACTTCCGCGCCGATGGGCTGGGCGGTTCGGTATCGACCAACGTGGAATACGCGCAGGCCCAGGAGCTGGGTACCCGCCGGATGCCCGCGCAACCTTTCATGTTCCCCGCTGCCGAGAGGTGGCGCGTGGCCTACGAACAAGCCATTACCAACGCCTTACGCACCCGATGAACCCGCAACGCTACCTCATTCCCGCCGTGCTCGACGCCCTCACCCAGGGCGGCCCGCTACCCGGCGGGGCGCTGGTAACCGAGTTTCAGCCGGGCGGGGCTTCGGCCTACGTGCTGGTTACCCAGCCTACGGTAGCTGACCTACCCGGCACGGCCGCCTGTCGGATGTGGTCGGCCACGCTGCTGCTGGATTGTGTGACGCTCTCAGAACCGGAATCTATTTCGGCCGTGCTCTGCGACGAGCTGGCCGATGCGGTGCTGGGCCGGTTGCAAGGGGCTGCGCTGCCGATGGGCGGCGGGTTGCAACTGTCGGGCCGGGCAACACTGGAGTTGCTGACCAGCGGGGCGGATTTCGACACCGAACAGATTGACATTCACCGCTATCTACGGATGCGGTTTACAATTTACACCTCTTAACTCCCTGTCATCATGGCAATTGAAATCGTAACCGGCCTGATTCTGGGCCTAAATGGCATCGAAGTAGGATGCGCTCAAACCGTTAGCTGGGGAGCCTCCCGTACGGAAATCGTCGCCAAGTGTGCTGCCAACGGCGGCACGAAGGTTACCCGGCCCGGCGATAAAGCCTACACGCTCAGCGTAGAAGCCCTTGCCCGCGTGGCCACTGGCGTCGACGCGGCCGGCAACTTCACCTACGTTAACCTGGAGCAGCTCTTTGAGGACGGCACGATCTTCGACTTCGAGGTGGGCGGCGAGGAAGTGGGCAGCACGAAGAAGTCCGGCCAGTGCTATGTGCTCAGCTATAGCGAGTCGAGCAACTTGGATGGGGAGACCACCTGGTCGGCTGACTTCTCGGTTACCGGCGACGTTACCTACACCGCTAACGCCTAAGCCGGATGCACGACCTGAATATTCGCGGCTACGGCCGCCTGCATATCGGTGGACAGGAGCGCCCGCTTCATTGGGGAACCTATCAAGCCCGCACTTACTGCGAGTTGGCTGGAATCGAATTAGATGCCTACCAGCAGGCTGTAGCCGACCTGTTCAGCCAGGGCGGCCTGACGGCAACCGTGGCCCTGTCGGGGCTGGTGTACTCTGCCCTTCGGGCGGGCAGCCGGCGCGACGGACAGGAGCCTGATTTCACGCCCGACGATGTGCTGTTCTGGGTCGATGAAGCCGACGCCGCCGAACTAGGCAAAGCCTTTGCCGTGCTGGCCGCCCTCGCGCCGCCACCGGCGGACGTGCCGGGAAAGCCGGCCGGGCCGAAGCCACGGGCAACCAAGTCCTAACGGCCGAATCCGACAACGCCCCGCCCGCTACCTGGTGGGGCGTTTTGGATTTCGCCCTCGGGGAATTGGGGCTTCGGGCTGATGAATTCTGGGCTATGACGTGGCCCGAATACGATGCCGCCTGCCGCGGGTACCGGCTTCGGCAGGCCCGCGAATGGGAGCGAACCCGACAGTTAGGCGAATGGACGGCAGCCTTTAACGGCGTGGACCTGCGCAAAGAGCTACGGGGCCGCCGCCTGCTGGAGCTGCCCACTGATGAACCCCGCCAATCCCCAGTCAAGGGCGGCAAGGGCCTCAAAGAGTATCGAGACCAACGCAGTGCCGCGCAACTCGCCCGCCTGCAAACCCAAACGCCAAACGAGCCGACTGTATGAATGTTGCCGAATTAGCCGTAGCCGTTGGGGCTGACCTGACCGACCTGGACCGGGGCCTGAACGCGGCCGTAGGCAAAGTACAGGCATTTGCCGGGCAGGTAAACCGGGCCGCGCAATCGGCCGGCAACGCATTCCAGCGCCTGCTGCCCGATCTGCAGAAGATTGGCGCGGCAGGCGACGCGCTAAAAGGCGCAGGCGCAGGCCTAACCTTAGGGGTGACGCTGCCCATTGTGGGTGCGGGCATTGCCGCGCTCAAGTCGGCTGGCTCGCTTGACAGCCTGCGCCGGGGGTTGGAGGCCGTAGCGGAAACGCAGCTAACCGAGGATGGGGTGCCGCCGATTGAGGCCGTAGGCAGGGCCGCCGAAGAAACAAAGGCGCGACTGCTGGAGCTAAAGGAAATTGCCAAGCTGCCTGGCTTGGGCTTTGAGGATGCTGTAAAGGGCGACCTGCGGCTACGTAATGCGGGTCTGACGGCCGAACAATCGGCTAAAAGCCTGTTGGAGTTCGGTAATGCCATTGCCCGCGCCGGCGGGGGGAAGGCACAGCTAGACCGCGTAACCTTGGCCCTCTCGCAGATTGCCACTAAGGGCAAGATAAGCCAGGAGGAAATCAACCAGCTGACGGAGGCGGGCATCGTGCTGGGGCCCGTTATGAAGAAGGCATTCGGCACGGCTGACACGCAGGCGCTGCAAAAGGCTGGCATCGACGCCACCGCCTTCGTTAACGCCATTACGGCCGAGCTAGCCAAGTTGCCCCGCGTAACGGGGGGGCTGCAGAACAGTTTTGAGACAGTGGGCGACACGCTCAGCAACGCCGCCGCCCGCATCGGCCTACGATTGGATGCTGCTTTTAACCTGACGGCGACGATTGAGCGGGTCGGCGACGCTATCGAGTCGCTGGTGTCGCGCTTTGAAACCCTGAGCCCCGCCACGCAGCGCACGGTGTTTGCCCTGGCCGGGCTGGCCGCCACTGTTGGGCCGGTGCTGGTGGCCGTTGGTACGCTCGGCGCGGCGCTGCCTGCCATTGTTAGCGGATTCGGTGCTATCGGGGCCGCCGTGGGCCTTGCGGCTGGCCCGGTGGCGTTGATAGCGCTTGCCGTGGGCGCGGCCGTGGTCGCCGTGGTGGCTTATTGGGATGAGATAGTCGCCTACTTTCAGGGGCCGGATGGCCAAGTGTTTCGCGAGTTGGCCCGCGGGGTAGAGGAATCCATCAACACGATTAAGGCCGCCGCCGCTGGGCTTGGAGGTGGCAACCTGGGAAGCCTGCTGTTCGGCGGCCTGGTAAGCGCGGGCAAGCTCGTGTTGGAAGTTGTGCAGGATGTGGCCACCGGCATTGCCGCGCTGTTCGATATAGTGAACGGTGCCGTGCGGAGCGTATCGGCGCTGCTTGACAAGGATTGGGCCCGCGCATGGGACGGCGCCAAGCAGGTAGTGCTAGGCCTGTTGGCTCCGATTGCCCGCCTCTTTGGGCTGGATTACGAGGGGCTACGGGCTAAGCTGAACGTACTGGGGGATGCCCCGCGGCTCACCATTGGCGACCTGATTACGCAGCAAATGAAGCTGGTCGATGAAGCTGCACTGGCCGGGGCCGTGTCGGGCGGCGACCTGCGGGCGAGTCTTGAGGCCGTGGGCACGGCGGCCGTGCTGAGCGACGAGCAGAAAAAAGCCCTGGCCGATCTGCAAAAGGCACTTATCGACAACGAGCGCAAGGCGCGCGCCCTCGGTTCCGCCTATGACGAGATCGGGCAAAAGCAAAGCATCCTCACATCGGGAGTTCAGAAGCTGGTAGAAGTGGGCTTCGCCCCGGCCGGCCGCACCGTGCAGGGATTCGCCCGCCAACTGCTGACGCTGCCCGCTGCTATTGATGCGCTGGAGGCCCGCATGGACGGCACACTGGGGCAGAACTTTACGCGCTTTCTGGAGGAAGGTCGCCGCAAAGCCGCCGCCCTGGCTGCTGAGTTATATCGGCCGCTTGAGGGCGTGGTCGACGTGGCCCTGCCTACGGTGCTGCCACTGTTGGATGTAACGCCGGTAACCGGCCCGCTGGAGGAAGTGAATGCCGCTCTCGCCCGGGCGCAATTCAGGGCCGAAGAGTTCAACGATAACTTCGGCGGCATCCTGGAGTCGGCACTTGAAAACACCGCGGCCGGGGTAGCGGAAGCCATTGGGGCGTTGGCTGCCGGGGTGGGCGGAACGGATCAGATATTTGCGGCCCTGCTGTCCGGCGTCGGTAGCATGGCCGTGCAGTTGGGGCAACTGGCCATCGGCATCGGCATTAGTCTGGAGGCAATCAAAACCGCCTTTAAAACCCTCGGGGGGGTGGGCGCGGTTGCCGCGGGCGTTGCTCTTATCGCGCTGGGTTCTGTCTTCAGCAGTGCCGCTTCGCGCATCGGGCGCAGCGCTGGCAGCGGCCCGTCGCCTGGTGGCGGCGGCGGATTCAGTAGCCCCCGCGCCGTCGACGTGAAACCGCAGAAGTTGGAGGTGAACATCAAGTTCGAGCCTGTAGAGTTCCGGCAGGACGGCCCGGCCCTGCGGGGTGTGCTCAATGTGGACTCTTACCGCAGCCGCCGATTTGACTAGGGCAAGAGCACATAGCGCAACGTTCCGCCCGGGTACAGGCGGGCCATTTGTTCCACTACGCGAAACGTTCCTTTGTATACCGATTTCTCTACCCCGATGAACTTAGCCTGCGAGGTTGATTTGCCCAGTGTGGCCAGGTCGACTTCTGATTCGCCCGTCATTCGAAGCCCGCCGGGCACGGCAACCGCCTTGATAATGAGCACCGGATGAAAGCCAAATTCCAGCGGCCGGGGGTCAGTAACCAGGGTGTGATACTCCTTGTCGAGCCGCTTAATGGTGTAGCCCTGCTGCACCAGCAGCCCGGCCAGGGTACGCAGCGCCGCGCCCGCTGAGTCTGGCGTCTGCACCAGAATAGCATTGGCCCCACGAAAAGGGGCTTCGGCTGGCAAAACAGCAGCAGACTGTCCGAACGCCGCGCCACCGGCCAGCAGCAGCCCGGCAAACAGTAGGATTGATTTCATCATAGCGCCGCCAACATACTAAGATTATGCCAGACCTCGTGTTAGTCCGCACCACTTGCCAGCCCGGGGTACTGCCCGGCGAGTTTGAACAAACCGACCGCTACTTCGACCGGGAGCTGTTCACCTTCGTCACCCAGGGCCCGCGCACGGTGCTGCAATGCGCGGCCTACGAAGCGCCCACGGGCTTTGAGCTGCTGCGCCGCTGCGTGCCACCCCGCGGGGAGGGAGGGCAGACCGACACCTATACAACGCTTGAAGTCATTGCCTACGACCGGGCCGCGCCCGACTTTCCGACCGTAACGTACACGCCCGATTTTCCGGCCTGCCCGCTGGTTAGCTGCGACCTGCTGCTGTTCCCGCTCTCGGCTGCCTACACCAGCGCCACCAGCCAATACCCCGGCGGCTACTGGCTGGTAAGCGCAGGCTTTACGTCGGGGCAGTTGCCGGTGGAGTTGATTTTCGGCGGCCAGCAGACCAGCAAGCAGACCGTCAGCACCTCGCCCGGCACGGCCACGTTTCTGGTGACGCAGCCCGGCACGTACGTTGTGCAGGCCGCGGCCGGCCCCTGCAACGCCGTCAGCCCTCCGATTACCCTGGCCCCACCGACAGCCCCCCCGGCGGCCGATTCCATCGTGCCGCTGCTTACGCGCATTGACCGCGGCACGGACGAAACGGCCGGCGGGCCGGTGGAGTACGAGCGCACCGTGTTCTTTGAGTGGAACAAGGCCACGCGCACGGTTGACACGCGCACGGAGGAAGGCGTTACAGGCGACCCTTACAGCCGTGACCTGCGCCTGTTGGTTGATGCCTACCAGTTGCCCGACGGGCGCACGTTCCGGCAGGTGTACCACAACGGTGCCGGCGGGGTTCGTTTCACCGACACGGTGCCGGAAGTAGAGCAGCAGGTGGGCGAGATGGAAATCAGCAACCTGATTGTGACCGACATTGACGAGGCAGGCACGCCTACCGGAAGGGTATGGATAGAGGCCGAAAGCCCCGCCCCACCGATTCGGTACACCGTTATTGGCCCGGGCGGGGCTACCGGCACCAACGTAACCGGGCAGTTTGCGGGGCTGCCCGCGGGCTCCTGGCAGGCGCGGGCCACCGATGCGGCCGGCCGCACCAGCAGCGACACGTTCGAAGTACAAGACCGCTACCGGCCCCGCTTTACAGCCGACTGGCAGGCCCTGCACGGCGAGTCAGTGCAGGTTTTTATCCTGGGCTACGACTACGCGGGCGAACCCGAAACCGTATGCGGGGCCGGCAACTCGCCTATTACCCGCGGCTGGCAGGGCAGCGGCACCGACCCGCTGGCCCCGTTTCTGGAGGTGGTGGGCCAGACCGTCAAGCTCTCGCTGCTGACAGCCTACGCCAGGCAGTTTCTGGTACTGGCCGGGCCCAATGACCGGGCCCACCGCGTCGACGTGTATCGGGCTGGCCGGCTGGCGTTTCGCGGCTACATTGCCCCCGAAACCTACCGCGAACCACTGCTTTCAGGCCGGCAGGCGGTAACGATTACGGCGTCTTGCGGGTTGGGGCCGCTGTCGGAAATCGAGTTTCTCAACCATCGGCAACGCCTGCTCTCCGGTCGCCGGCCGGTGCTGGCCACCATCCTGCACTGCCTGTCCCGCACCGACCTGAACCTGCCGCTCTACATTGGTGGTGGGCTCTGGGATGCGGGCATGGATGCGGAAGAAGAGCCCTTGTTGCAGGCGTACGGCCAGCGCGAGGTATACAATGCGGGCGGGGATGATATAGATAAGGTTGCCCTGTGCCGGGCCGTGCTGGAGGGGGAGCTACGCGGCTTCTTTCTGCAACTCTGCCAGCGGGACGGGGCCTGGCAGCTCGACGCCGTGCCCGAGTTGGATGCGCTGCCCGAGCGCCGTGCCTTCACGGCCGAAGGCCTGCCGCTAATCGACCCGCAAACCGGCATCGTGTTACCCCCAGCCCCGGGCCTTGCTGCGCTGCACATCGTCCCGTCCGCGCAGGCCACCGGGCCGGATGATCTGTATTGGGTAACGGCTGCGCAGGCCGTGGAGGTAAGCCCGGC
>NZ_FNOV01000029.1 GCF_900107135.1 Hymenobacter psychrophilus | reverse complement strand
CCACACCCGCAACGCCCGAAGCCCGGGCCATTGACCGATTCACTCTACCCTCAGCAACGCACGCCATGACTACTGCCAACCATCCCGCCGAATACTTCCTGCTCGACTTTCTAATCCGCAACGGCGGCAATGTGAAGTATGCGAACCTCCCAAACGCCGAGCAGGCAATGGCCAGCGACATGGCAGCGGCGGGCCTGCTGGTGCTGGCAGATGGCCTTGTATCAATTCTCGCCTAATGCTTACGCTCTTCGGCAGGGTCGCCAGCAAGAAAAGCCTTGGCGACCTGCTGGAGCAGCAGCGGCGCATCTGGCTGCTGCTCCAGCAAACGACCAACGCCGCGCTGATCAGGGCAGATCCCCGAGTCGCCGGCTGCCCCCAGCACTACACGCACAACTGGGGGTGTCAATCCGCAAGAGTCCGACTGGAAGCCCACCACGACCGCCTGGGGCTTATTAACCGGCTTATGGAGAAGGCACTAAAAAAGGCCCGCGCCCGGCACTAACCCACCACCCCAGCCACAACAGCCACTACTAACTACTGAAGCCATGAAACGAGAAGCCTTGACCCGAGCCAACACCATCATCGAAACCATTGATAAGCACGAGCGCAGGATTGCAAAACTGGGCAACCCGAAAGTAGTCGTGGTGATACAGGGGGAGGAAAATCATTATCCGGCCCCGATTACAACTATCGGTGTGAATGAAAGCAGCGAACACCCAGATGCCGATCAGGGCCGCCAGCTAATCAAAGCACTGATAGACAAGTATCAACATCTGATTAAAGACCTAGAAAAGGAACTCAGTCAGCTATAACCCTACCACCCCACACACAAAGCCCCGGCTGCGCTAACAGCCGGGGCCCCAATGGAAACAAACACTCAATCAAGCCCTGCAAAGATACCATGCTACACCCACAACCCCAACTCCAGGCCCCGCCGCAGCTTATGTGGCTCACCCAGGAGGAAGCCGCCTGTCCGATTGAGACGGAGGAAGTACGCCGCCGCTACTCCTGGAAAGTCCTGTTAGCCGCTCCCTGGCACGCCGTCGAAACCCTGCTGTGGGGAGTAGCCGCCGCCGAACCCCGCTACCTGCAAGAAGTGCCGGTGGTGCTGGCCGAAGTAGAAGCCGCCCGGACCCAGGGGCTGCAAGTAGCCCGATAACCCTTTGAACAATACTGTAATGGAAGGTAAATACGTCGATTGGATCACCGGAAGCGATACCGGCACCAGCAGCATTACGATTATACTGGCCTTGAACGGCCGCCCCGCCCCGCGCTACGGGTTCGATATCCCATACGATATGGGCGACTTGGGCCGCTGCATTCGGATGCTGGAGAAGTTCCCCGAACTGGAAGCCCGCCTTCCTGAACTGCCTGCCATCCTGCCCATGTGGACGCCTTACGTGGACTGCTGGCGCGACCTGAAGCGCAAGTATACTGAGGTGAACGAGTGGTATACAAAGCCGGAGACGGAGCGGAAGGCTCACCTAAGAAAGAAGCATAGCAGCGACCCAGGCAAAGAAGCCTACCAGTACATGAAGCGTCTAGAGGCTGTTTCGCGCTACTTGGGCGGCTGGCGACCACAAGGCAGCCTAGACCACTGGAAGAGAGGGGAAGGGATTCAGCCTGCAACAGTAACCGCCTGATGCCATGCCCAGCCCGCTACACCACCTGCTCTACCAGACCGGCACCGTGTTCGCCCTCTGGGAAGCCCAGGCCCTGTGTCCGAAAGGAGTGAAGGGTAGCGAATACGACCGCCGCTATACCGTCGCCTTAGTGATAAGCGATTTGCGCCACGGGCGGCAACCCCGCTGCGAGTTGGTCGGTGTCCGGCTCCTATTGGAAGACCTGCTTTGGGCCCAACTACAACCCGGCAACCTGATAGCCACCAACGAGCTGTATAGCGACGAAGAACTCGACAAGCTGGAGCGCTGGCTCGACAACACCACCGGCCCCGAATCCTGGTCCAAGCTGGTCCTCGCGCTCGGTCATTACCGCCGCCTGACCACCACCCGGCGCGACAAATACGAGGCCCGCGAAATGGCCGCCGATTACAAAGCCTGCGACTTAGACACCACTACTTCAACTGCTGCCTGATGAATACGACCAGCCTCTCCTACCAGTACGCCAAAGCCGCCGGCCGCGTGTGTGCCCTGCGCCAGGTGCGCGCCGAACTACAGGCCGCTATGGCGGCCGAAGAAGCCTGCCTGCCGACTGCCGCTTACCGCTGCCTTGATGCGCTGGAAGCCCGCCTGAACGCTGAAAAGGAAGCCATGCAGGACGCCATCAGCCGCTACCCGCCGGCAACCGACGAGCCGGTACCTGCCTACCACGTCAGCTATGTAGCCGAAGCCGCATGAAGAACTACCACACCCTCGACACGCCAATGGCAGCGGCTATGAAAGCCACTATTGCCGCCCGCGCTGCTGCCTTTGCTGCCCCGGTCAAGGTGCCCAGCCTGAGCCGCATCATCTGCCCCTTATCCCAGCTATCGGAACGCGTCCGGCAGCGAGTAGCCACTAAGTAATTGATTGACACGATGGATACCAAACAAGTAACACTACGGCTGACGCTGGAACTGCGTAGCCGCCCCGATTACCACGAAGAAGTCTACACCTGTCAGGCCACCGTGCCCGCTAATCGAACCGACGTGGAGGACTTCCGGCCCTTCATTTTGGAGAAGACCGTCGATACCGGCTTCGGCATTCAAGTGAAGCGCGCCCACTTGCGGGTAGACAGCTACGACCCGGCTACGGAAACCGTGCAGATGTCGCATAGCCTTACCCGGTCGGAGTCCTACGACTTCACCTATGACCTGCAATACAACTACGGCTGGCGGGAAGACCTGAGCGCCCGGCGGCGGCTGAACAGGTTGGCCGCTCGGCACGGTGGCACTGCTGCCGCCTAAGATGCCCACCCACCCCCCAACCACCCCAGGGCCTACCAAAAGACCGGCCTTGTGTACTGACCATACGCTAAACACTCTTAACGACTTACGATAATGGAAGACTACAAAGAGAACACCTGGTACCGCGAAGGAACGCTCCTGTTCACGGTACAGCCCGGCGCAGCACTGAGGGGCGAACCGGCGGCCGGCTACATGGTAAACCGCCTAACGGTACGCATTGAGGCCGCCAACGGGACGCTGAGCGCCCACGCCGAAGCCCTGGCTGCTCAGCTGCTCCAGCACCTGCGCGCCGCCACGCCCGCCGCTGGGGCTGCTGCGGGGGCGGGTGTGAACGAGCGGTTGCACGCGGCCGGCCTTACCACGCTGGGGCTCCTCAACGGCTACGACATCCGCTTGAAGACATGGGAGATGCAGCGCGCAGAAATAGACGCACTGTGCGACGAAGAGGGGCCGGGGGCTAAGCAGGTGCGCGGCAAGTTCATCAAAGCCTATGCCGATACGTGGCTGGATTACGCCCGCGAAATGCACACGAAGCTTTCAGCGGTGCTGGCTTTCGTTGCCCCACCCGCCCCCGGCATCGTCGCCCTTCCCCCTCCCAGCCACGGCGGCAACACCCGCAACGTGCTGAACGCCGATACCTGCGCCGCTGGGGATTCCTCCTGTATCGGGTGCGGGGTGTGCGCCGGGCCGTCGGGTGTAACGGGGGCGGGGGTATGAAGCGGGGCCTGTTTCTCAAAGCTCGCGCGCTTGCCATTTGGCGGCTGCTGACCCGCAAATACTTCGTGGTGATTACCTGCCAGCCAGATGGTGACATGCGGTGCCAATACAACGTCGCTGCGCATAGCTACCGCTACATGGTGGCCACAGTGCTGCCAATACTAGAGTCCCACGAAGGCCAAAGCGCTGCACTCAATCAGGCCAAAACCATTCTTAATTCCCCGAAACCATGAAGACTTCCCCGCGCCCGACCAACCCCAACCCACCACTACCTGCCTACTACCTGCAAAAAGCCCAGGAGGACAACGAGCCCCTGTCTCGGTGGCTGACGCGGTGGCTGGTCATCTTCCTGTCCATCCTGCTACCGCTCTGGCTGCTCACCGGCTGCGCCACCCTCTCCGGCCCCGGGGGCGACGCCCGCGCTGAACGGATGGCTCCCGAGCCGGTGGGGTTGCACCCGGCTACCGTGAAGACCTACACGACCGCCGACCGATTCGAGGCGCCGATGCCGGTGGACACGGCGCGGGGGTGGTAGTCTCTCACGATTCAACGAACCAGAACGATGGCAGAACCAACCACCAAAGTAGCCCGCGCCGTGAAGGCTACGGCTGTCAGCAACCTATCCCTGGGCAATGCTGACGATGCGCTAACACTGGCCACCGAGCTACAAAAGTTCGTGGCCGCCAACAGCCTAACGAGCACCATTCAGGGTAAGCAATTCCCGAACGTAGAGGCCTGGCAGTTCGCCGGCACGCTCTTGGGCTTGTCTCCGATGCTTGAATCCATTGAGGACAAGAGCGAAGGGACGGAAATCAAATGGCAGGCCACTATTACCCTGCACAACGTGCATACGGGGCAAGTAGTAGGCCGGGGCTTTGCCACCTGCTCAAACCGGGAGCACACGAAAAGGAGCTTTGCCGACTACGCCATCTGCTCAATGGCCCAAACCCGCGCCGTGGGCAAGGCCTACCGGCTAACGCTGGGCTGGCTGATGAAGGCCGCCGGGTATGAAGCTACCCCATCGGAGGAAATGGCCGATGTGGGCACCGTGGCTGAAGTAGTAGCCCCAATGGCCGGCGAGTTTGAGGCCGCCATGCAAGAACTACGCGACGGGGCCGCCATTAAGGCCGTGTGGGAACGGTATCCCGACCTGCAACCCGACGAACGCTTTAAGACTGCGCTGGCTGAATGCGCAGAGTTCCGCAAGCCCCCCGCCCAATGAGCCGCCCCGGCTACTATGGCCGCCCCGGTGGCCTCAAGCACCCGTTCGGCAGTTCCGGCAAGAAGCCCCGGGTAAAGAGCCTGCCGTTGCCCCGGCTGCCTTCCCGCAAGATGCTTATCGGTAGCCTTTGCCAGCACCTGGCCAAAGAGCACATGGAAACCGATTGCGGGCCGTGGTCGAAAGCCGCCTTCGATGTGTGGTGGTGGCTTTCCGATATCCGCGACAAGCACGCCCGCCATGCTGCCTGATGCCTGCTACTACTGCACAACCGACGGGCTGCACTACCGGCTGACAACAGCCCCTAAAAGCCAAGGCGGCGGGCCGCTACTAGCCCGCCGCCGACCCGAAGAAACCGATTGGCGGCCCGCTGTGGCCACCACCGAAGACCACATCACCCGGCTGCTGGCATTCGGCAGCTTCATTCGACTAGACGACTAACGACCTATGAACCTCACCTTCATCACCCCCGCCATTCGTGGCGTCCGCAACACTGCCGAGGCCCCGCGCATGGCCACCGTCTCCCGTGGCTCGGGCACCATTAGTTTCTCGGCTTCCTTCATGCAGCAGCATGGCCCCGCCGAAACGCTGGCCACCCTGGCTAAGGATGCCGATACCGGCCACTGGTACGCCCTGTTTGGCCACGCGGCACCCGAAGCGGATTCGCGCGAGTTGCGCCACAAGAAAGCCAAAGCCGGCAAGGCCACGCCGGGCAGTCGGTATTTCATCAACAAGGCCCTGGTAACGGCCGTGCTCACGGATGCCGGTATACCCGAAGACCGCAACAGCGCTCAGTTCCCGCTACTCCCTGAGCCAGTAGAACACGCCGGCCTGGTGCTCTGGCCACTCGGCACTGCCACGCTGCCAGCGCTGCCCATCGTGAAGGCCACCGTGAAACCCGCCAGCGCCCCGGTCAGCAAGCCCGCCCTTGTTGCCACGCCAGCCCCAACAGGCCCAACCCCAACGAGCCCAGCGCTTTCGCCCGTGGCCGCCGGCCCGGCCCGCCCGGTGGCCTCCATACCGGATGCCAGCACCGAGCGCCTGCACCAGCGCCGCGACCATCTACTCAGCAGCAGCAAGCCGCTCAAGCCGCTGGAGGTAAAGGAGCTGAACGCACTGCAAAAGGAACTGCAGAGCCGGGGTGAGCTGGTAAGTCATGAGGCCTACTAAGCCCAGCATCAGCTACGGTCATTCCTCCTAATCCTTACTTCCCTGAATCATGCAAACCATCAAAATCCAACTGCTACACCCTGACGCGAAGCTGCCCACCCGCGCCCACCCGACTGATGCCTGCTACGATGTGTACGCCGCTACCTGCGAGCTAGGCCCCGGCTGGGCAAAAGTACGGGCTGGGCTTCGCCACCGAGATACCCGAGGGCTGGCAGGCCAAATTCTACCCCCGTAGCAGTATTTGCAACACTGATATGACGCTCAGCAACAGCGTAGGTGTGATAGATGCCGGCTACCGGGGTGAATGGCAGGCCCGGTTCTTAGTAGCTACGCACGTCGGCAGCCCCCGCACCTACAAGGCAGGCGACCGTATCGGGCAAATCCAATTCCAGCGGGTGCCCGAGGTGCGTTTTGAGCAGGTCGATTCGCTGAACGACAGCCCCCGAGGGGCCGGTAGCTTCGGCAGCAGTGGGAAGTAGCACCCACCCCAGCCCCGCCGCCTACGTGGCTGGTGGGGCTGGGGGAGCGGGTGAGAGGGGCCCGTTAGCGGCTTCGTGAGCGGCTACTGCATCCTCAATCAGCAGGCGTACCAGCTCCGAAGGACGCCGCCGCTCCTGCTTTGCCAGCGCGTCAAGTTTGGCCCGCAACTCATCAGAGAGCCGGACCGGGAAGGGTGCCTTTGCCTTTGCCATAGAGCACGAAGGTACACAAGCGAAATTATTCCGCGCTATCTGTTGCCTTTTGTATTACACTTGCGTATGTTTGTAATACGCAATCAGAAGCACCGCCCTTGCCGGGGCCGCCGACGAGTAACAGGCTGCGACACCAGCCTTGCAAAGACCTTAATGGCCGGCAAGCCATTCACAAAGGCCGCCTTAGCTACACCGTGTCGGGTGGGGCGGGCGGCCTTACTTGTGATAAACATGAAAGCATATTCCTTCTACTTCAATGCCTCTGACTGGCTGGCCTCGCAGGCCGTCAAGCAGATGAGCCTTGCCGAGCGGGGGGCATACATTGGCCTACTAGCCTACGCCTGGGGGGCTGATATGCCCGGCACCCTGCCTGTCAATCCAGACCGGGTGCGCCGCATGGCCGAAATGAGCCCCGCCGAATGGGAGGTGAGTGGTGAAGTATTACTGGAGAAGTTCCCCCTATCCGAATGCGGGGCTTACCGTTACAACCCGCGCCTGTTGGCAGAGGCCGCCAAGCAGCGCGAACTGAGCGAGAAGAACGCCGAGAACGGCCGCAAATCTGCCGAACGCCGGGCCGCCGATAAAGCCGCCCGCGAAGCCGAGGCAGCGAAGCGGCAACGAAAGGCCAACGAAAATCCAACGGTCGTTGAAATAAATCCAACGACCGTTGAAAAAACGGCCAACGAAAGTTCAACTAAGATAAGCCAAGCTAAGCAGTCTTCTTACGAAGACGAAGGGGCGTCGTCGGCCGGGCAGATTGAAGGAGAGAAACCAACCCCTAAAAGCCAGACGACTGCAACGAACAGTGCGCGGGCCGTGGCCTTGACCGACCCGGCTGATGAACAGCACTGGTCGGAAGGCCCGCTCACCAAGCCCGGCGCCTTTCAAGTCATCTGCGAACGGCAGGGGTACGAGGGAATCGACTTCGGGCATTATCGCAAGCAGGCGCTGGCCGCCGCCGAAGACGCCAACATCAGCCGCACGATTGCCCAGTGGAACGGCTGGATTCGCAACTACCTCAACAACCAGAGCAAAAACGGCCCGCTACTCAAAGCCCAGCCCGGCGGCGCCACCCTGCCGTCGCACCCCACTCCGAAGCACCTGCTACCCAAGCCCGGCAAGGAAACCCCCGGCCAGGTCATCTACATCGACGGGGTGCACGACCAGAGCCACGACCGCATGAAGGCGGCCAGCTACCTCAACCACTGGCCAAGTGCCACCATCGTGTCGCTGGCCCATCCGGAAAACCCTTACTCCAACGCCC
>NZ_FNOV01000030.1 GCF_900107135.1 Hymenobacter psychrophilus | reverse complement strand
CCACTAAAACCCGTTTCTCACCCACTAAAACCCGTTTATGAATGCTGTAAAGTATTGATTTTCAATTCAATATGAGGGCCTCAAATAGAACAAATAAGCTCAAATACACCAATTGTTGTTTCGCGCGAGAAAAAAAAGCTTTTAGGGCATGGTACAACGGCGCGAGCAAAACAAAGACAGCAAAGTCCTAGAAGCCAGTGACTTGCGCGCATTCAATAAAGTATATATTATTGGCAATCAACGGTTTATAAACCTTATTGTTGAGCTTATGTGCTGCTTTGAACTCCGGAATACTGCGCCCACAGAAACAGTAGCAGCTAAGGCCACAGGTCAGGAAAGGAGTACAAGAGGGGAAAGCAAGCGCACCAGGACAGGAGGCAATGACCAGGGAGGAAGGTGACCAAATGGGGCAGCTGGAGGCCAGAGCAAGGTGGCCACGTTGCCGGCAGGGGAGCACCAGGAGTAGGAGGCAAGAGGCAACCGGGAGGGTGCAAGAGTTGGAACGGAAACCAACGGTAAGACCAACTGGGAGGCGCAGCGAAAAGAGTGGGCCAAGCGTTGCGCGTGCGTGCGGGGAGCCGTATCTTGTGGGCCTATCCCGCGTCGTTCAACGTGTTTCGCAAGATGTGTTTCCTGAATCGCGCTTCGCGCAATTCCCAAAACCCGTTCGCCCGTTGGGCTCACTACACTTGCCCCTTCGGGGACCCACCTATGGCAGACCTAGCAGCCACTGAATCCACTCCCCACCGCCCCCGAAAAGGCGGCCGGAAGGCCGGCCCGCTGGCCGAAAAACAGCGCCACGTCGTGAGCGTCCGGCTGACCGACGCCGAGCACGAGCGCCTGACCCAGGAGGCCGAGCGGTACAAGTTGAGCCAGGGCGAAGTGCTGCGGTCGGTATGGCGCAAGCAGAACACGGCCACGAAACTGCAGGCCCCGCCGACCCCAGAGGAAGCGCGGCAGCTGGCGCAGCTGGCCGGCATGGCGGCGAACCTAAACCAGCTCACCAAGCTGGCCCACTTGGGCCAGGACCAGCGGACCGGAGCCACAACGGTACTCGGGCAGATGCACCACTTGTTGAAGCGGCTTGCGGGCGAAGCGTCATGATTGGCAAGGTGAAGGTGAACCAGTCGTTCGGGGCCATGTGCCGGTACGTGCTACAGGAGCAGGCCCCCGGCAAAGGGGCCGAGGTGCTGGCCGCGCACGGGGTGCGCACCGACAGCGCCGACCACATGGCGGCGGACTTCGACGCGGTGCGGGCCATGCGCCCAGGGCTAGGCAAGGCGGTGCTGCATGTCGCGCTGGCCTTTCCGGTCGAGGAAAAGGAGAAGCTGACCAACGAGGTGATGGGCCGCATTGCCCAGGACTACCTAAAGGGGCTGAACATAGACCCGGAGAACACGCAATGGGCCGTGGTGCGGCACCAGGACAAGACCCACCCGCATATGCACCTGGTGGTAAACCGGGTGGATTTGGACGGGCAGACGGTGAGCGACCAATTTATCCGCTCTCGGAGCGTGGACGTGTGCAAGGGCATCGAGCAGGAGTACGGGCTAATCGTAGCCGACCAGGTGGGCCGGAAGCAGGCCCGCGAAATCGGCCCCACCCCGGCCCAGGTGAAAGCCACGACCCCGAAGGAGGAACAGTCGGCCGAGTGGAGCCGCGCCCGGCAGGATATCGGCCGCGCCCTGAGCTATACGGCGGGCCAGGCCCGCAGCTTTGACGAGCTGCGCGAAGCCCTACGGCCCCGAGGCATCGAACTGGAGCTGACGCGGCGCAAGGACGGGAGCCCGGCCGGGGTGGTGTTCGCGCAGGACGGGCACCGGGTGAAGGGCAGCCAGGTGGGCCGCGAGTACAGCGCCGGCAATTTGGAAACGGGCTTTGCCAAGGCCCGCGAGCTAGGCCAGGACCCGGCCCAGGCGTGGCAGCAGGTGGGCCAGGACTACGCGCTGGCTAAGCTGGCGGCCGAGTACGCCCAGGCCAAAGAGCGGCAGGCCCAGCAGCAGCCGAGCAAGCAGCAGTCCCGAGGCTTTGAAATGGGGGATTAACTTTTCAGCAACGACGTATGCAAGAGCTACTTCAAGACATCAACGCGCTACGGCGGGGCATCGAGGCGCTGAACAAGCGCAGCTTAGAGCAGGGCAAGCCGGTGAGCCGGGCCGAGCTGGACGAGGTGCTGGCCAAGGTGAAGCAGGAGGTGCGGTTTACCATCAATTACCAGGGCATTGCCGAGGCCATCCAGCCGCACCTGGCCACGCCCGCGAAGGTGGAAAATACGCTCACCACGGGCACGGCGCAGCTGCAGCAGGTGATTGACCGGATTCCGCGCAGCGTGCCCGTGGTGGGCCAGGTATGGGGCTTTACCAGTGGCCGGCTAGGGTTGGGGGTGATTGCGTTGGTGCTGGCCCTGGTCAGCCTGAGCACTTACCTATGGCAGAAGAAAGCAGCAGCTGAGGCGCAGGTAGTGGTATTGCAGCAGGAGCAGGCCAAGAAAAAGGCGGCGCTGGATTGGCTGACGAAGGGCTATTGGGACCTGAAACGGGACAATCCGAAGGTGGTCCAAAAGTATTTCCCACAGTAGGGCGTTTAAGCCCTGAAAACGGCCTTAAACGGGGCAAATACGGGGTTTGGAGGCTTTTTGCAAAGGGGTGGATGTAAACTTTCATGTAAGCCCGCCCCCTTGTAAGAATACCACCTTGTAGAGTGGGCTAGCTGAGCATTTATTGCCTTGGCTACACATTACTTACGTACCCTAAGCAGTCTCATCTATTCCTCGTCCCATGTCAGATTTTCGTTTTTCTCGTCGTGATTGGCTCAAAACCACGGCGCTGGCCACCACGCCGCTGCTGCTAGGCCCCTTGCCTTCCTTCGCCGGAGCCCCGGCTCCCGGCAAAACCCCGCCGCTGAGCGCGGCCGACATTGCCGCCATCGAGGCCGCGATGGGCAAGAAAGGGGCCTACGTGGAGGCGCAGGCCACGCACAGCACCCCGTTGCCGCGCAACGACCTCAAAGTGACCATCAAGGGCGAGCCGGTGCCCATCTCCTTCGGTTTTGGCGGCTGGGTGGCCATCAAGCACACGCTGGACGGCAAATCGGCCATGCTCATGAGCGATACGGTGCTGCTGCAAGAGGAAGTAAATCCCCTCATGTCGGCCGCGCTGGCCCAGGGGCTGGAAATCGGGGCCGTACATAACCACTTCTTCTACGAAGAGCCGCGCATCTTCTACATGCACATCCACGGCATGGGCGCCCCGGCCGAACTGGCCCGCAAGTTTGCCGCCGCGCTGAAGGATTCCAAGCTGCTGCCGGCCAACCAGCCGAAGCCCAGCGGCGGCACCCCGGCCGCGCAGGCGGGCAACAACGCCACGCCCAGCGCCGGACCGCCCACCGGCAAGGAGCTGTTTGACATCCCCGCGCTTGATAAGCTGGTGGGGTACCAGGGCACAGTGAACGGGCCGACCTACAAGTACACCGTGGGCCGGGCGGACCTGCAATCGGTGATGATGGGCACGGAAATGACCGCCGCCATCGGCCTGAACTCGTGGGCCGCGTTCGCCGGCCAGCAGGCTGACGCGCACGTGGCCGGCGACATTGCCATGCTGGAGCACGAAGTAAACCCGGTGATAAAGGCCCTGCGCGCCCATAATTTGGAGGTCGTGGCCGTGCACAACCACATGCTGTTTGACCAGCCGCGCATGATGTTCCTGCACTACTACGGCCGTGGCCCTGCCGCGCAGCTGGCTACCGGCTTCCGCGCCGCGCTCGACCAGTTGGGCAAGGGCAAAACGGGCATGAAGATGAAGCACTGACGGGCCGGTAAATCGGCCCCGTTTTTTAAGGCCCTAAACCGGAAAAGTACCACGTTTGGCGAGTCGGGGCGGTGGGGAGTAAAACCGTACTTATTCCGGGGATGGTCTGAGAAGCGACATTATGTTAAGGGACAAAACCGGGACGACCGGGGGACTTTTTCTACTCCCCCCACTGCCCCCTAAATCCTATCCAACTAGCCTACCAGCGGAGCCGGCAGGGCCGGGATGAAGTCGTCAAAGACCTCGTAGCTGATGATTTTGTAACGACGGGCGTAGGCCCGCAGGTGCACGGCAATAATGCGCTCCCTGGTGGCCCGTTCAGAGCCGGGCGTGTACTCGATGACCATCATCCGTTTTTCGGCCTCCTGAGCCATCAAGAAGTGGCACGGAATGGCTTGCTGTTCGGCCTCGGTCAGGTGCACCGCATTTTCCGGCTTCAACACGACGAGTTCCAGGTAGATTTTTTGCCGCATAGGAGTTGATTCTTCCAATTGGGCGGATTTACACGTTAAGCTCTAAAACCGCTCGTCCAGGTGTACTTCCCCGTTGATATAGAAGTGGGTGAGGTGTCCGGTAAAGCGCAGCGAGTGGGCAAAATCGGCCCGCTCGTGCGCATCTTGGGGCGACGTGGCCGCTACTTCAAATTCTTCTTCCAAGTAGGGCACCGGGCGAAGCTCAGCGGGCAGGTGCGGGCCATCTTCCCCCGTGACGCGCACCTGGTACACTTGGTAGCCGGCCGGCAGCTCGTCGGTGATGTAGCTCACTTGGGCGCGGCACTTGCGGCACCAGGTCTGTATTTCCAATTTCGCGCCATGCCGAGCCAGTACCCGGCCAGCTGCGTGCGGCGTGATAGCCTGGTCAGTGGTGCAGTAGAGGGAAAGGAAGGTTTTGGGGTGGTGTCCGGTCCCGATAGAGGCAATTGCTTTGCTGGCCACGTTTACGAAAAGGCTAATTGCTTGCTTCGAGCAAGTTGTTTCTGAACACTGCTGGCCACTGCTTCAGCCAAGCCCACCGGTACGGCGTTGCCCAGCTGCCGCATTGCCTCACCCCAAACACCAGTGATGTGATAATCATCGGGGAACGTTTGGATACGGGCTGATTCTCGCACGGTATAATACCGCACGGAGCCGTCGGGGTAACGAATCATATTCTCACCCCCCGGCACCCCGTGGGCGCCCGCTTTCAGTGCTTTGGAAGGCTCATCTATTTCGCTGCCCGTGTGCCCAGGATAACTCATTGCCCCGCCCCGGTACTCGTGATTCATGATTCTATGAGAGGCCCAAAAATCGACCCCAGGGCTAGGTTCAGGGAGGCCACGTATCGCGTCACGCACGGTGCGCCAGCGTTTGGTGTCCGGCCCAAACAGACCGTAGCGGTCACGCAACTTGTCTACCTTTTTCCGCAACGCGGCTGACATTGCGGGTCGCTCGTCACGCGTAAAACCATGCTCGTCCCAGTATTCACCCGTCACCCACTTTGCCCATAGTAGCGCGTCTTGGGAGTGTGTAGGCTTTGGGAACGACCATTCTTCCCGCAAATCGGCCCGAAAACCGACAATAAAGACCCGCTCCCGCTTTTGTGGTACGCCATAGTCAGCCGAGTTGAGCAGGCGGAACACCGGCCGGTAAATCAGGCCATCATATCCCCCCGTGTGCGCCCGCTCCAACCGCCCCAGATGTTCTTCGACCGTTTCCGTTTCCAGCTTAACTAATTGCGGATAGGTCAACCGCAAAAGCACATACTCCAGGTACTCGGCGAAAGAGGCCCGCAGCAGGCCCTTCACGTTTTCAAAAATGAAGGCATCGGGCCGCAGCTGGTCCACCGCGTGAATCGCACTAGGGAACATATCGCGGGCATCGTTATGCCCCTGAGCTTTGCCCCCCATTGAAAAAGGTTGGCAAGGAGGCCCACCAGCCACGATGTTGATGTGCCCGGATACTTCTTTGGCAAAATCGAAGTCCCGAACGTCACCCTCCACGACCCGCCAGTGCCGGGCGTGATGATAATCGCGGTTCTTATTGTCGCGTAAGGTATTGCAAGCGTGTTTGTTCCATTCCAATAAGGCTTCATGACGGAAACCGGCATTGCCCATTCCAATAGCGAGGCCACCGGCCCCTGAAAACATTTCGACTGACCGCATTAAGATGTGGTTTTGATCTTCTGTAAGTGACTGCTGATGCTGGCTACGATAACGTCTGCAGGGAAGGGCTCCCCCAAACATTTATCGGCCCATTTACGCCCAGGGTGCAGTACGTCCCAGGCGGATTTGGCTTGTTCATAACGCCCTTTTCCCGGGTCGTGGTTTCCAAAACCGTCCACGACAGAGTTCCACAGAGGCAAATAGTTTCGGATTAGAGCAGCCTCAATCGGCGCAATTAGCGCGGCCTCGTCGCCTGGAATTATCATGAAGCGACAGGCGAAATGCAACGGGTCGAGCACCGGCAGTTCCGCGCTTCTAACTCCGGCAAATTGGTGAGCTAAAACAATGCTTTTAAAGTGCTCACGTAGGCGTTTTATCAGGCTGCCTTCCTCATCATCCAGCACAGTTAGCCCCCTTCTACCCCCAGAGGGAATAGCCTTGCCAACATAGATGGGCAAGTTATAAGCCACCCGGTTCAGCTGCGCTACCTTCTCGTAAAGTGGTGCATCTCCCGTGTAGTAAAGAGCATATACCCCAGACCCGGTGAAGCTTGTAGCAGGAGGCAGTTCATACACGGGCGTTCCATTGAAGAAGCGTAACGCATCGAGCATAAGGTCTTGCAACTGGGGGGAGCGGAAAACGTGGTTTTCCCGCTTAAAAGGGGTTTGGGTAAACATGAATCTCAATTAGTAGCGTGCCAGAGCCAACCGGCCCAAGTGGCAATTTAGGCGAAGTAGCCGCTTAATTAAGACTCTTAGGATGCTTGTACAGGCTTCGGAGCTTTAGCCGCGACTAGGCCCAGGCGTACGAGCAGCAGGCCCCCCGGATTGCGGGAGGCTTTGATCTTGCCCGTTTTCAGATCGTGGTTGTAGCGATTCACTTCCGCAACGTGGGCTGCGCTGCTGAGGATGGTTTTCCGGTGCTTCGCATCGGTGATGCGCAACTCATCCAGGACACGGGCGGCATTATCGAAGTGGCTTTGTTGAACGCCAGGCATGTCCTGAACCGTGCTTACTAAGTCGAAGGGGATGGTTTCGGCTAAGGCTTGCCTCTTGATGGTAAAGACGATGTTTTTGTAGGTCCTAACCCGTTTTTCAAGCTTGTAGCTGATGTTCAGCTCCGTGTGCTCATTGATTTGCTTTACGGCCACATCCAGCACACTTTCCCGGAAATCACTCATTCTGAAAGCCTTATCCTTGCCTTTGTCATCAAGCAAGCCCAGCATCATCTTGAACTCCTGAATGTCATACTTTTTGGATTCGCCCTGATCTTTCCACTGACTGCAATACTGATAAATCCGCTTAGCATACTTGCTAGTGAGGCGCAGTGCCGAAGCCAATTCATAGCTGGTGAAGTTCTCTTTCAGGTCAAACAGATAGGGAGTAATGTCCTCTGTGAGCTTGATTTCAATGATTCCTTGCCCAAGCAAGTAGTCCACCCGCTGGAACATCCACAGTTGCCGGTACCGGGTTTCGGTTTGCACTTCAAAGACACGGCTACCCATGTCAGCAGTCGCCCTATGCAGGTAAGCGGCATTGTACTTTTTGCCAGTCAACGAAGACAAATCTTTGATATTCAATTCATAGACCCTATCCTGCTGGTCTTTCCGGAGCTTTGAGATTAGGAAGAACAGCAAATCAAGCTGCAGCTCTGAATACTCGTAGCGAGCATTGGTTAAGGCATTGTGTTGGCGAACTTCTAATTCCTTGCTCATAAGGTGCTATTGGCTGATTGCTGGGTAATTATAAGCAAGAAACGGGTATTGTATTCGGATTCCGTTTTTAAATTCCGTTTTCAACCCACTAAAACCCGTTTATAAATCCACTAAAACCCGTTTCTCACCCACTAAAACCCGTTT
>NZ_FNOV01000035.1 GCF_900107135.1 Hymenobacter psychrophilus | reverse complement strand
CTACCTTTGTTTCCCGCTAGGTAGAGAGTCCAACCGGCAGCACGCCCGACCGTTTCCATACGGCCGGGCGTTCTTGTTTGCCCCTTTTCGGCCCGGCCATGTGTGCGACCCCATCCCGTTACCCCCACTGTGTATACTGTTCAGAAAGCCCCGGGCGTTACCCCCTCCCGTGCCGACTGAGTAGGCCTCTACCCTATCCTCATCCGACACCTTTTCGACGCTTCTTTCACCCTGCCCATCCCGCTCCCACCCACTCGCTCCCACCGTCCCGGCCGCCCTATTCCTGCGGCACGGGACCATGCGCATACCACGCAACTATTCGCTTATGACTTTCCGGTTTGTCCTGAGAGTCGCCAAAGTAAACCAGGCCGGCAAAGCCCCGGTCTGCCTCTGTATCAGTGCCGGCGGTAAGCGGGCCTATTGTTCCACCTCTATTCGGTTAGACCCCGCCGCCTGGGATGTGATGGGCGAGAGGCAGGGCGGCAGCACGGACGCCGCCAAGCTCAACAACAATACCCTCTCTGTTATCAAGGCCGAAGCCATTGCCCTTATGCAGTCGCTTCCGGCCGCGCAACGTACTGCCCACCGGGTAGCGGCGGCCCTTCGGGGCACCGCCCCGGGTGCGCAGGTGTGCCTGCTCAAGACCGGCGACGCCACGCTGGCCACGCACTTTGCCAGCCGCAACGTGAGTACGCTGCAGAACTTCACCCGCGCCCTCCAACTCTTACGCACCTGGCACAAGGCCTCTACCCTTCCGCAGGAACAGTTCGATGAGGACGCCCGCAAACGGTTCGTGGCCTGGCTACTCAATCATCAAGCCCTTAGCCCTTCCTCGGTACGGAGCTACCTTTCAGGGCTGGCGGCCTTGTGGGCGCGGGCGGGGCTGATGACCGAGCGGGGGCGCGGGCCGTTCGCGGGGCTGAAACTACCCCGGCACCGGCCCGAACCCCGGGCCTCGCTCAGTCGGCAGCAGTTCGCCCGGCTGGCTACGGGAGGCCTGCCAACGGGCGGCCAGCACGAAGCCCGCAACCTGTACTTAGCCTGTTTCTACCTGCACGGCTCGCGCATCGGGGTGGTGTTACAGCTCAGGTGGGGCGACGTGCGGGAAGGAAGGGTGTACTACCGGGCCGCGAAGGGCGGGCCGCACAAGTCGGTAGCGGTCAGCGGGCCGCTTCGGGCGCTGCTGGGAGAATCCGGCCCGGCTGATGGGTTCGTGTTCGACTACCTGCCTTCGGACTTCTTCGCGCTCGACAAAGCAGCGCAGCACCGGGCTATCAAACGGGCCAATACGAAAGTAAACTGGCACCTACGGGCCGCGTGCCGGGCGCTCGACTTGCCGGGTAATATCCACCCCCACACGGCCCGGCACACGATGGCCAGGATGACCGTAGAAGCCACGGGCGATATTCGGGCGGCACAACACGTCCTGGGACACAGCACCTACCAGCAGACGGAAGTATACGTGCGGTCGATGCTGACGGAGGAAGTCGATGCGGCGGCGGCCTCGGTGTACGATTCGCTGTAGTTTCTTTCGGCTCCTTTCGTCACAACAACAACCGAAAAGCCCGCCTCCGTAACAGAGGCGGGCTTTTCTTTCGTGTTTCTTTCAGGCTTCTATATTGTTTGCCAACCCCTCACAACTCCCCCGTAACCCACCACTTCACCCCACCAGCCACCAGCCCCACCAGTAGACACACCAGTAGTTTTAACCACCAGGGAGACGGGGAAGGGTCATAGGAGTTGGCGGGGTAGCGGGGCATGGGGTGCAAGATAGGCGGTTACTTCATACGTCGCCACACTTCCACGGCAAGGCGTAGGTGGCGCGGAAACCCTTGTGCCACCATTGCCTTAATCGAGCCTTCCGTGTGGCCGGTAATGGCGGCTACATCGGCCAGCGTCCAGCCAAGGTCTTTACGCATAGCCTTGAAGGCGGCTTTGCATTCGGCTTCGTCTGCCCACAGTTCCAGCGACTCCCCGGCGGCGGCTCGTTTGGCCGCCTCCTGTTTCCAGGAAAGGAAGGCGGCCGGCTTATCGTAGCAGTAGTCCAACCGTTCGGGGTTATTGGCTACCCATTCGTTTACGTGGTCGGCGGCTTGCTCAGTAGTCATAGTAGTAGCGATTAGGCGTTGAGGGTAGTAGTAGCGGCGGCTACGTCAGCAGCGGTGATGTTGAGGTCGGACAGGTCGGCGGCATCCAGCTGGCCAAACTGGCTGATGTGCGCGAAGTGGAAGAAGGTTTCACCGTTGCGAACGAAGAGCTTAGCGCCACCGGCAATGGCCGAGCGGGTGGTGGCAACCATAACCACATCCTTGCGGCCTTCAATGCGACGAACCACGAAGGCGGCGTTGCCAGCGGTGTGCAGGATGTCGTAGTTGGCGGTTACGGGGTTGGCCAGGTCGGCAGAGAAGTTGGGGTTGCTGATGGTTTCCATGATGGCGGTGGTGATCGTGTTAACGGTTTGTTTGGCGGCAGCCCAGGCCGAACGAAGGGCAGTGGAGAAACGCACTTTGTAGGCTACTACTGCCGAGGCAACTTTGGCGGCGGCGTGGGCGGCGAGGAAGATGGCGGAAGTAGTCATGGCGCTGTGTGTTTGTCGTTGTTTGATGTTGTAAAGTTAAACATATTTACCATATAGTCAATACAAAGGTTAAATATAATTTACATTTAACACGCAAAAAGCCCGTTCCTGACGCAGGAACGGGCTTTTTGCTTACGTATAAAATTCGGGCAACTACACCAACCGGCGCAACAACACCATGATAGCCGGCCACAGCAGCCACACGGCCGCTCCGGCTGCCAGCCACGGCCAGTAGCCGAGCACCCGTTTCCACCACGGCACGGCGGCCACGTCGGTGCGCGTCTGCACAATACCCGGCCCGGCTGCTGCCTGCGCGTTCTTGGCGGCGGTGGCCACTTGTACGGAGCTACCCGAATCAGCCAGCACGACGGGAGCCTTCGGTTTGTAGGCTGCTACCACGGACGTAGCCAGCGGGGCATTCACGGCGGCCCGGCCCTGGAATAGCGGAACGGTGCGGGGCTGGGCTCGCAGGTTCTTTCGGTACTGTCGGTGCTCCCGCCCGGGGGCGTCGGGTGCGGGGGCTACCGGTGCCATGGGTAAACCGGTTGTCATGGCACCGGTGCCAACTGGCGGGGCCATGGGTAAACCGGTTGGTGTGGTCGGCGGCACCATGGTATCGGCCGAACCGGTTGCCACGTCGCGCCCGGTTCGGCAGCCGCTCAGCAGCAGGGCGGCGGCTATTAGCAGGGTGGCTCTCATAGCATCCCAGGGATTGAAGACGTGGGCTTTGCGCTGGCACGAAGGGCTGCGTTCAGTGCCGCGTAGTTGGCAGCAGGCATGGGCTTGCAGCCAGCAAAGAGCTTGTTGGCCAGTGCCACAGTCTTAATGGTTTGGTTGGTCATTTCGATAGCAGAAAGGCAATGAGAGAAAGCACTACTACCCCACCGAGCTTCAGCCACGCGAAGGCACGGCCTGTCAGCCCCCGCGCGCGAATCCGTTTATCGGTGGCAGCGGTTTGCGGATCGGTGCCAAGGTAGTAGCGAGGCAGTAGCCGCCGAAGGTTCAGGCGGATGTCGAAGCGGAGCCCGAACAGGCAGGCAGCGGCCCCAGCGGCGAGTAGCGGGGCCAGGCCGTTCCACCAATGCTCGATACCACGCGGCGCGTAGGCCAGCAGCACGAACCCCGCCACCGCTACCAGCCGTTCGCGGGTTTCCCAGAGGTGCGAGATGTTAAACCCGCGCTGTATCTGGTAGGCGTTGGAGCCGGCCGTAACGCCCGCATACACGAACGTGGCGGCCAGCACCAGCAGCAGCGGCGGCAGGCCGGGGAGTAAGGCGGCTATCATACCCGGTCGGTCTTGCGGCCTACCACGTACACGATGCCGGCCAATACAGTGAACAGGCCAGCAGCGTAGAGGCTACCGCCGTGGTCGCCGTGCACGGAGATGTCGCGTACCCCGTAAGCGGTGGCCACCAGGGCGAACAGCAGCAGGGCGAAGAAAGCGAACTTGGTACCAGTTGAGAGGGTTTTCATGGGTGTAGGGGTAAGAGTGAAAGAGAATTAAGAGGCTACTTCGAAGTGCATGAAATCGTAGTTCTTTTCAAGGCCAAGGTTCACGAAGCCGTGCTTGTAGAAAATGGCCATCAGGGGCTTGTATTCCGGGCGGGCAAAGCGGGCGGTGCGCTTGGTTTCGCGTAGCAGGTTGCGGGCCGGGTCTAAGTCGATAGCAATACCCCACGCGTGCCGGCTCCAGGAGGTACCCCCACGCATCGGGCGGTAGTTGTAGCAGCCACCGTACAGGTCGATACCCAGCCGCTGCAATTCAGGCAGGCCGTAGTGCGCCAGCAGGTCGGTGAACACGGCCAGCAATCGACCCGCAATCAGCTTGTGGCACTGGATAGCGCCCACGGTTTGGGATAGGTCCCAGGCCACGCGCATCCGGTAAGGCAGCTTGATGGCGACTAGGTTGGCCGCGCCCGGCCTGCCGTACTTGGCCGTGATTTCGGCGGTTGTCAGTAGTTTCATTGGGCGGGG
>NZ_FNOV01000031.1 GCF_900107135.1 Hymenobacter psychrophilus | reverse complement strand
AAGCGAAATTGACATAATTCAGGCTGCCCTCCAGCAGCTGCACCGCCCCCAGGCCCCGCACCTATAACGCCCCGATCAACGTCAGGCTACGGCCCCGGCTCAGCGGCGCCGCCAGGCCCACGCACGGCCTGCCGGCGCCCCGGCCATACTGGCGGCACTAGTCAAGGCGCAGGCCCGTTTCGTCCAGAAAGTGGAAGCGCGCCACATCGGGCCGGGTGCAGACCCTTTCCACACGCCGGGCCCAGACCGCTCGTACCCGCTGCGTGTCACGCTCGGTAGCGTGGTTACTTTTTTTTCGGCGTAATCCGTGCTTGTGGAGCATGTTCCAGACGCTGGTCTGGCCCACGGGGCGGCCAAATTCGGCCTGCCAGGCGGCGTTCAGCTCCGCCAGCGCGGCATCGGCTCGTTGGCTCACATGGGCCACGAGCCAGGCCTGCGCGGCGGGCGAAATGGCCCATGTGAGCCAACACGCCCAAGCCCGCCAGCGGCGTCCCAGGCCGGGCCATTTCGCCCGCCGCGCAGGCCTGGCTTGTGGCCCATGTGAGCCAACGAGCCGATGCCGCGCTGGCGGAGCTGAACGCCGCCTGGCAGGCCGAATTTGACCGCCCCGTGGGCCAGACTAGCATTTGGGATGTGCTGAACGCGCATAAGTCGCGGCGCAAAAAAAGTAACCACGCCACCGAGCGCGCCACCGAGCGGGTGCGAGCGGCCCGCGCCGAACACGTCGAAACGGTCTGCACCCGGCCCGATGTGGCGCGCTTCCACTTTCTGGATGAAACGGGCCTGCGCCTCGACTATTGCTGCCGCTATGCCCGGGCCCCTAGGGGGCAACGGGTGGGCCAGTCCGTGCCGCTGACGCGTGCTCGCTCGCTGACGCTGACTGGGGCGCTGTCAGTACGGGGCTTGGGGGCGGTGCAACTGCTGGAGGGCGGCCTCAACTACGTGAATTTTGCCTGGTACGTGACCCAATGTCTGGCCCCACGTTGCGGCGGGGCGATGTACTGGTGCTGGACAACTTGTCGGTGCACAAACTGCCGGGCGTGGTCGACTGGCTGGCCGAGCGGGGTGTAGAAGTGCTGTTTCTGCCGCCCTACTCGCCCGACTTCAGCCCCGTGGAGCAGGCCTGGAGCAAGCTCAAGACAGCCCTACGAGCCGCCCAGGCACGCACTGGAGCATGCCCTGCAGCAAGCCATCAACTGGATTACCAGCCAAGATGCGCGCAACTGGTTTGACCACTGCGGCTACCATACCCAATGTCCTAACGAGGGGTAAACCGTTCACGAAACCGCTATACCTTACAAAAGGCGCCATGAAAAAAATAAACTATTCACGAAAATACTATAGAATGAAGATTAATATAAATACATATCATCAAGTTTTGATATGAGAATTAATTATTAATTTAGCGTTTTTTGCAGAAAAAACATCAAGATTTTTTAGACTTTACTTGCCAAAATATATTAAGATTATTGTTTACAGCGTAAGACGTAGCTTCAGTCATACTGTTTACACCCATCTTCTCAAAAAGCTTTCTCCGGTGGAATTTAACAGTATCGGGAGATACAAAAAGTATTTCAGAAATTTCATTGATTGTATGACCCCTAACGGACAGTTGTAAAATTTCTGTTTCCCGAACCGATAGTTTCATTTTCTGGTCAGGCCGCCATATATTTTCCTGGAGGTCGTATGTATAGAACTCGTTCTCTCCACTTTTGTGAATTCTAATGTTACCTTCAGCTCGCTCAGATGAGAGTGAAACGACACACAATGCCTTCCAGATCTTTCCTTCGTTGTTGAAGAATATGGGAGTCAGTTTCTGATTGATCAATATTAGCTTTCCTTCTTGGTTTCTTAGGTGGAAGTCGTACGAGATTGAGTAATTACCGCGGTCTTCCAACGGGATTTTCTCGTAAAATTCAAATCCTACCGTATTGATTTTCAGCAACAACTCCAGATCCTTCTCGGGAACATACTTGAAGTAGTAATTGTATCCCATTTCCTGCACCTGGGTCGCGGTGTTACCACACAAGAATAAAGGGTTGTCGGAGACGTACTCAAATCCCTGTTTCATGTAGTCTATCACGTAGATACTACTGTAAGTGGCGACAGCAAAAGCCTTCACACAGTCCAGATAGTTGAATTGCTGTCCGTTTTCCTGATCGATGTCAGAAATAGTATTGGCACCGTTGAAAAACGCGCTTATCTCCTTCATCTTACTGTTTAAATTTACGTTCAGTGAAATCAACTATTGTAGCGCTCCCTAAAATCTGAACAGTTTATGAGGCCGTTGTCAAGTAAATGGCTGTGAGGACACAAAAGACCTGGGCCGGCGTTTGGCCGTTGAGCTCGTGGTGGGGCGCTTGCTTGGAGTAGGTGAAATAGGTGTGCAGTTGCTCATAGAGGTGCTGGTCATCAATGGCCAGGTTGAGGTAGACACATTTCCAGTTGATGGAAAACCATAAGCGCTCAATGAAGGCATTGTCAGTGGCCTAGCCGCGCCCGTCGTTGCTGATTTGGCAACCGGCATTTAGCGCGGTCTGCTCAAAGAACTGGCTGATAAATTGGCTGCCCTGGTCGAAATCGAAGATGTAGGGCGCGGAGTGAATGATCCGCGTGCGCAGGCAACGTCCACGTCGAGCGTGTTGCTCAACTCCCGACAAAGTATGTAACCGCGTGTGCCAGTCGAGCACGGCCGCCAAGTAGATGACACCCTTGGCTATGAGAATACAGTTGATATTAGTGCTCCAGGCCTCATGGGGGGCGTACAGTACTCGCTGCCGTAACAGGTACAGATGGTGAGGCTGATGGGACCTGAGCCGCCACCGATAAACGCGGTTTGGGCTGGACTGGCTCCTGTCCCATCAGCCGCACCAGCCGGCGCACCCGTTTTGCGTTGAAGGAGTATCCCGCCAGGCGCAAAAATACCAGGAAGCGAGTCTTTCTCGAGCCTTCATCGCTGGACACAACTACAGTGCGTTGTTTGGTTACGCGCATGGGGGTATCGATAAAGGCTCGGCTAAGAAGTGCCCCGCCTGCTGGCGCAAATGCGACTTCCAGCAATTAATCTGTTTTACCAACGAGTGGTAATAAGCGGTCAGTTCGGCTAATAGTTGCTGCTCCGTCAGGCCGGCTAAGGCCAATACCGCCTTAAACTCGTAAATTAAGCGACGGCGGGTAAGTTTTGGGTTCACAGAGTTGACTAAGATATCTGCCATAAAAGGTAAAAAATTTGAAGAATACTATGTATTGTCATCGAAGTAATTGAATTCATCAAGGATATCTATTCCGTGGCCGAGCTTGTTTGCACAATCAGAATTTTGGCAAAATACCCGCACTCGTTGCTTCACGAGTGAATTCGGGCTTAAGTTAGCAAATGTGACGGTTGAGGCTTAGCAGAGAGTAGAACTGTAGGCTTCCCCGTAAAGTAGGCCAGTGAAAAGTAGAGGTCAGGCGGCTTGACGAAACTCGGTTGGCGTCATAAAGTGCAGCGCTTGGTGGAGACGCAGATGATTGTAATCGTACTGCCACAAGCGGCAGTGTTCGCGCACTTGCTGCAAGGTAGCGAAGAGGTAGCCGTTGAGCAATTCGCGGCGGAACGAGCCGTTGACGCGTTCCACGTAAGCGTTTTGCGTGGGGCTGGCGGGTTGAATCCAGTGTAGCACGATGTCTTGCTGGGCGCACCAGTTCTGCAGGGCCTGGCTAATGAATTCCGGCCCGTTGTCGACGCGCAGCCGCTCGGGCGGACCATGGCGCTCGACTAGGTGTATAGTCCCAGCGTGAGGTGGGTCGGGTCCTGGGTGAAGTTAACGGAGTTTTTCTGCCACTCGGCACAGACAAATTCATGTGGCGTGAGGCCGCGCAAGGTCTTGAGCCGTTTGGCGTGGTTGTAGGCCAGCAAAAAGGCTTGTAGGTGCTCGTGGAGCTCTTGCGTCGTCTGATAGTGGAAGCGCTGAACGGTGGCCTCTTTAAGTGTGCGATTCATCCGCTCGACCTGGCCGTTGGTCCAGGGGTGAGCGGGCTTGGTCAGGCAATGCTCGACACCATATTCGCGGCAAACGCGGTCAAAACTGTGCCCGCCGGGTAGCAATTGATGTGGCTGCGCTGTGAACTGGACACCATTATCGGTCAAGACCTTGTATACTTTATACGGCAGCTTGTCGAGCACGCGCCGCAGAAATTCTGCCGCGACCACCCGCTTAGCACGCGGATGGAGTTCAGCGAAGGCGACCTTGCTGGTGCGGTCGATGGCCACAAACAAATACTGCTTGCCTTCTTCCGTGTGCACTTCGGCAAAATCGACGTGCAGATAGCCGATGGGATAGTCCTTGAATTTTTTCTTCGGCGGGCTTTGCCCCTCTTCATTCAAGGGCAAGCGGCTGATGCCGTGCCGCTGCAGACAGCGGTGCAACGCCGAGCGCGAGAGGTGGGGAATAGTGGCCTGCAAGGCATACAGACAATCGTCGAGCGGCAACAAAGTGTGCTTTCTAAACGCTACTACAATCGCCTCCTGCGCGAGCGTGGGCACGGTGGAGGCGGGCGTCGGCCCCATCGTGGCATCTGCCGTCGTCGTGCGCTTGCGCCACTTGGCCACCGTTTTGGGGTTGATGCCGTGGCGGGCCGCTAACGTTTGTAGGCTTTCCTGACTACGTTGGATAGCGGCCCGTATTGCCGAAGTTGTGCGGGCGCTGCCGTGGAGTACTTGTCCCATAAGTTCGTGCGAAATTCCAACCCGGAAAATACACCATCTCTCTCTGGGACTATACAACTAGGGTCTGCCCGAGCGGGGCGTGTCCGTACCCGCCTTGCTTACGCTCAGCCTATCCAGTGTAGGGCAGACGGCCTTCGAAAAGGGATGCCTCGCCGCCCGGCTCTTTATCGAGCAAATGAACAGCGACGAGCCCATGCTATCGAAAACGGGGCTGTTAAAACCCCAATTGATGGTGCGCGAATCCTCACTCAGGAAGAGCTTCCCGCCTATGTTGTACGGACAATTGGCCTTGGTTAAAAGTTTGGTCCAAAAGTCGCATTTGGCGGGGTAGTTTATTGGCTTTCAGTTGCTTCCCACTCGACGGTGAGCAATGCGCTCAAGTCGAAGCGTAGTGCATCGGTCAGCGCTTCGTCCGAGAAATCAAATTCTCCTTGCAGGTTGATGTGCTGCCAGCTCACGGGCGACATCCGAGCGATGGCATCGGCCAGGGTCTGCCGCTCGGCAGGCGGGGCCTGGAACAACTGCTGGTTCAGGTACAAGCAGTTCCAGCACACAATCACATTTTGCACGAGCCGTTTGCAGGCATCGGCAACTTGCTGTTCTTCCTTGCCGGCGTAGCGAAACTGCCCGTTTTGCCCATAGAACACGGCGCGGGCGAACTGATGCGTGCTTTCGAGCTTGTCCAGCTGGTCGTCGATGCGCTTGCGCAGGTCCTGGTCGTCCATGTAGCGGAGCAGGAACTCGGTGCGCACGGCGCGCCCCAATTCGCGCAGCGCCAGGTAAAGCGGGTGGTGCTGGGAGTAAGAATTGAGGCGCTTGAGCACGGTGGAGGCTGTCACGTGTTTCTGCTTGAGGCTGACGATGAGCCGCAGGATGGTTTCCCATTGCGCCTCAATCAGCTCCCGGTCCAAGGGCTTGCCCAGCCGCAAGGCATAGGCGGCCAGGTCGGGCACATCCATGCCGGCAAAGGCGTAGAGCTGCTGGTCCTGAAAAGACTGGATTCGCGGGGCAAAAGCCACGCGAATGGAGAGCATCAAAAAGTGTGGGGCAGTTGGGGGCGGCAGCTTCTTCGGCTACCTTGGGAAGCCGAAGCTGTCGGCAAAGACCATGACCCAACCACCTGTTGCTTCCACTCCTGACCGCTTAGCTGGGGGCTACCATAAAGATTCATCTGCTCGGCATCAGCCCGCAAATCAGCCGGCGCGTGTTGGTGCGGGGCGATACTACCCTGGCCGAGCTGCATCATATTTTCCAGGTAGCGATGGGCTGGGAGAACTGGCACCTGCACCCTTGGCCGATGGGCCGTACGCTGTCCTGACTTACGGCGCTGCCAGCCCCATCATCGGCTCCTGCACGCCGACCCTGTGGACCGAAACGCTAGCCCTCAAAGTCGACGGCACCCTGCAGAGTACGTGGCGGGCGTGTGATGGTCCGGGACTCGAGTATAAACAAGTCAATTAGGCACCCACTACAGAAAAGGAGCCTCTGAGACGCAGATTCAGCAAAACGGTCGGGAAATTAAAACGAGCGTAATCTTATCTTTCTGTCGTTTCCAAGTCTTCTTCGCATCGATGAACTTCGCTGTATCTGTTTTGGTGGGTGTCTTATGCCTGTTTGCCCTGCCTTCTTGTGGCCAGAAATCGAGCCATAGTAAGCTAGACTGTGTGGACAGTCATCGGAGCCAATCGAGGGCGGCGAGCAGGTGAGCGCCGGCTAAGAAGCAGGTGGCGGTTTTCTCGTAGCGGGTGGCAAAGCCCCGCGCCTCCTTAAGCCGGCCAAAGAAGCGTTCGACTTTGTTGCGGTCCGCATACAGGTTCTCATCATAGGCCCGCTGGTCTATCCGGTTGGCCTTAGGCGGAATCACGGCTTGCGCGTGTTGCCCGGCCACAGCCGCTAGCACGGCGTTCGTGTCGTAGGCCTTATCGGCCACCACAGCGCCGGGCTTTTCGGGCAGGGCGGCCAGCAGTTCCGGTAGCACGGTGCAATCGGCTTGTTC
>NZ_FNOV01000033.1 GCF_900107135.1 Hymenobacter psychrophilus | reverse complement strand
GGGGCTTCAGGTTGAGTGTAGGTGGGCAATGGTTCGACCGGCGCGGGCGGCGCGGTCAACGCCGCTGGGTCGTCCACGGCCAGCGAACAGATGGCCGCAATGCCGCCGAAGAAGGCAGTAGCGAAGGCGAACACCTGGGGCACAATGGCCGGCAAGTGGCTGGAGAGCGAGGCCACCGTTACCGTCAGCGTGCCGAACAGCCCAGCGGTGGCGGCGGCGCGCTTCTGGAGTTTCTTCCAAAAGGCCGGGGTGGGCATGGTCAGGCGCTGTTTGATTTCGTCTAGCATGGCTTAGTCGTTGTCGTTGGATTTGCGGGCGGCGGCCACGGCAATGTGCCGGTCGAAGGCGTTGACCGAGCTTCTGAGGCTTCGATTTTCCTCTTCTAGCTTGTCCTGCCGTTCTTTCAGGTAGGCCGTGAGCTGCCGGTCGTCCTTGCGCTCGAGCCGCATCTCCGTTACCAGCGCCGTGAGCGCGTTGACTGCCTGTTTCGTTTCCTGGGTGCTCGTATCAAACCCGCTAATCGTGCGGTTCAGCAGCCAGCCGACCACGGCAATCACCACCGTTACCCCACCGGCCAGCAAGGGGGTAGGCATGGAGGCGGCTGAATCCAGCAGCAGCACGTTGAACTCGAAAACCGGAAGCGTAAGAATCGTAGCCATATAGAGCGGGGCGGGGAGCAGCAGCGCCCCGGCCGCTACCTGCTGCCAGCTCGGCAACAAGGCGCCGGCGGGCAGCAGGTGCGGTAGGTAGCGGACAGAGGTAGCGTGCGACATGGCGGGCAGGGCAGGTTAGCGGCGGAAGCGGCTGTTGTAGGCGGCGCGGCCCCAGAAGAAGACCACCAGCACCAGCAGCCACAGAATAGCGGGAGGGCCCAGTACCAGCGCCAGCAGCGGCGGGAAGGCCCAGCAGGATAGCGCCAGCATCAGGCGACCCGCTCAATCAGGGCCGTGGGGTGCAGGGCTTCCAATTGCATCTTTACCAGCGAGTCCAGGAAGTCGAAAATGGGCAGACCGTTGACCTGTTCCGGCGTGGCATCCTGCTGAAACCGGATCGGCAACGCGTCAATCGAGAGTGTTTGCGCCCGCGCGACCCGGGCGGCTTCCGTGGTGTAGTAGCCGACGCTCAGCTCAATGCGCAGCGAGTCGGTGTCGTAGCCGACCTTTCGGATGACGGCGTATACCTGTTCTACCGGCAGCAGCGAGTCGGTGTGGAACGGCGTGGTGGGCGTAAGCAGCAGGGGCATAATCAGGGGGTTTCGGTAGCAGAAAGAAAAAAGCAGTTACCGTCCGCGCCGCCGAGCATATTCACGCTCGACTCGAAATAGACGTGCAGCGTCAGCACGGTGCCGGCGGGCAAGTCCATGGCCTTGCCGGTCTGAATGGCACCGCTGCCAATGCCGGCCACGGCGTGGTCGGTAGTCGAGCCGCCGGGAATGGCCACGCGGATGAAGGCGATGTTGATGACCGTTGGCGAGAAACCGCCGCTCACCAGCCCGCCGGCGCCAAGCATGTAGCGGCTGGTACGCGGAACCACCAGCCGCGCCTGGGCCGGCTCGGCCATGCCGAACGTATCCTGGCGCGTGATGGAGAGCGGTATTTGTGCCGCGCCGGACAGTGTATTCTGCTGAGCCGGCGTGGTGGCAATTTCTGCCCGCACACCGCGCCAGAGCGGGCCGACGAGCCGCCAGCCGCCGGGCGTGGCGCGCAGCAGCACGCTCTCGCCGTTTCGGAACGTGGCCACGCTGCCAATGCCGAAAAAGCCGGTAGCCGTTTCGGCCACCTCCACGAAAATGCCCGCGCCGATATTGGCGGCCGGGTCGGGCAGCGTGAGCGCGTAGCCCGCGCCGGTCAGGTAGTAGGACTTGTCGGTGGCCAGGGTGGCGGCCCCGGCGAGCGTAATGGGGTTGGCGTAGTCAACGCCGGCCGGGGCGGCCGGGGCCGTTGGGCCGGTGGGACTGCTGCCGCCGCCGCCAATCACCGCGCCTGCCTGCGGGCCATTCGGCACGGCCGGGTCGTCGTTCACCGTTATGGTGGCCACCAGCTCCGGCTCGCTGACAGCGAAGCCCGTACCCGGGGTCAGCACGCAGTCAAACAGATTAACCGTTACGTAGCCGGCCGTGGGGGCCAGCAGCGTGCCCTGCTGGTTGCGCAGCACACCGAGTATCTCCTTGCCGCTGGTTACGGCGCAATTGCGGTACTCCACCAGCCAATAGGTCTGCGAACCCAGATAGCCGGTGCCGAACTCCATCGGGAAGCGCCCAGCCGGGGCCGTCTGGCGAACGTTGGTAAGACCGACGTAGGACGTTGCGGCCACATCGTTTCTAACGTCCTTGAACGGCACAATGAAACCATTGAAAAGCGCGACTTCTACCTTAAAGAATAGCGGATTTCCATCCGGGCCATCTTCGCCGCGATTTTCTATTAATGCAATAGCGCCGGATAGTGTGCCAGCGCCTTTTATAATTACGCGGCTGGCTACCTGCGAAACTGCGTAAGTTCCTAACGCGTGTTCCACCACGGCCTGCACCACGGCCCCCGCCTCCAATGTCAGCACGATGTTACGGGCACGAAACGAGAGGTCTTCCATGTACGGCGTGCTCTTGCCGCGCACGGTGATGTAGTACACCGTGTTGTAGGTCGCTGTTGTGCGCGTCGGCACGGCGTCGATAGCGGCCTGCACGGTGGCGAAGCGGCGCACCTGGCCGCCGATTACCGCCTCCACCGGATACCTCAGCTCGGCCAGCGTGGCGAATTCGTTGCTATTGCGCACCGCCTGCACGGCCTGCGCGTCGGTGTAGCTGATGGCTTCGTAGGTAGCGGTCGTGGTCGGGCCGGGGGGGGTAGTGCCATTGGCGCGGTACACCTTCACGCGGTACAACACGCCCGCATAGTACACCAGCGACCCTTCTAGCTGCTCACCGGCACTCCATTGCGGCGCACCACCCGGGCCGCCCATTCCAGACAGCAAACGAAACTCGCCGGGCGTATCGGCGAACGGCTGCGTGTTGACTACCTGCGTCAGCTCAATGCCGTACCAGTCGCCGTCGGTAGTGACCCATATCTCCCCCCGCGTCAGCAGCACGTCGGCGTCCTCATAGTCTTGCGGGAAGTAGCGGATGCCCGCCCCGCCCGTTTCCAGCTCGCTTACCGTGTCGGTGGCCAAATCATACCCCGCCTGCTCCCACTGCTGGGTAGCCGGATTCCGCCACAGCGCCACCGGGCTTAGTTCGCGGCCGGTGTCGCCGATGGCGGTCACCAGCACGTTGCCGTTGGCGCCCCGGGCGAGTTCGTAGGTGCGGCCGGTGATGAGTTCTTCCTCGAGCTGTAGCTGGCGCATTAGCGGCACCCCGGCGCGTTGGTAGAGGACGGTGGTATTGGACTTGCTTACTTCTTCCCAAAAGCCGTTGGTGCCGTCCGGCGTGGGGATAAGATTGCCCGGGAACTGCGTGCGGATCATCTCGGCTGTAGCCTGCCAGAACCGGCCCTGGTAAACTACCTGCTCGGCTACAGCGTAGCGGGCCGCGGTGGGGTTGAACTGCTGCACCCCCGCGGCAATAGCAGCCGTAGAACCGGCCGGCACCCAGCGGGCCGGCACCTTGCCCCCGAGCCGGAACGTGCCATCACGCCACACCTGCAGCGGGCCGTTGGCATCGGAGACGAGTACCCAGTCTTTATCCGTTTTCTGGCCTGTCTGATCGACTTCTACCCGGCAGGTACAGCCCAGACACAAAAAGTCAATTGGCAGCGTATCGAGGGTGGAAACCTCCCCCGCGCCCGCTACAATCTGCGTGGCCTTTTCCAGCTGCACGGCCTTGCGCAGGTCGCGACGTTCGTTCGGCCCGGCCCCGTAGGCGGTTAGTGCCTGTAGCAGCGTGGCAAAGCCAACCCGCCAGCCGGTCGGGTTGCCGCTGCCGTCGCGGCCCTCCATCTCAAACAGCTTGCCGAGCACCTGATCCGGTTGCGTGGCCGCGTTTTCGAGGTCGCGGATAAAGACGGGGGTCTGCGGTTCGTTCGCCATGCTACGAAGCTACCCCCGCGCCCGCCCGCCCGTAAGCCTCTGGCTGGGAAGTTGTGTACAGAAGCGGGGGCGCAGAGGGACGGCCTACGCGCCCGGCCGCCGGAAGCCCTGCCGGCCAGCGTAGCGCGGGCCCTGGCTGGTGAAGCGCACCCGCCCGGTTGGCCCGGTCGGCGCCTCGGTGTAGGAGCCGGCGCGCAGTCGGCGCACAACGATGGTGGCCTGATCCTGCAGCTCATCCGTCTGGCAGGAAACCACCGCGAACCGGCCCGGCTCGTCGGTTACCGCATCAAGCATCCGGCCTACGCCCACCTGCCCTACGGCCGGCCCGCTCACCACCCCCGTCAGGCCTACGGCCGGGGCCGTGCGCAACTCCAGGCGCTCCATTGCCGCCAGTTCCAGCAGCGGCGCGGGCGGCGTAGCGACTATCCCGGCCAGAACCGCGGGCGCTTCAGGGTCCGGCTCTGCCACCGTGGGGGCGCGGCGCACCCAGCCAGTGGTGGCAGAGCCGTCGGGTAGGCTAAGCGCATGGCGCCACGCGAGTACGTCCATTTCCGACACCGGCCCGGGCAGGCCGTTGGGCAGGGCCAGGCGCGGAATGTCGGCGTGCACCAACTCCACCGCCGGTAGTACAATGCCCGTGCCGGCCGTGGGGTTGAGGGCCAGAAAGCGGTCTTCCGTCGGCCAGGACCGGGCTGCTGGTACCACGGCCAGGGCTACGGACTCGACCAGCACCCGAAGCGGGTAGGCGGCCGACGGCGCGGGGCCAGCCAGCAGTTCGGGCGTGCCCAGGCGCAGGCGCAACTGTCCCGTGCCCAGGTCGCCGGGCAATAGCAACTGCTGCTCGTCGGCCTTATCGGCGCTGGAGTACTCAAACAGCAACGGTAATCCGGCCGCGGCCCCATTTACGAGTAGCTGCACGGGCAGGCGCACAATACGGGGTTCAGGCCGAGGCTCTCCCACCGACGAAGGCAGGCCCACCGTGCGGGCTTTAATGGTAAGTTGCAGTGGGCTGCGGTTCTGCCCGTCAAGCAACCGCACGGGGGAGCTGAGCAGGCCCGCGTCCGGCCCGCCGGCAACGGCCCCGGGCTGCAAATCCAGCTGGTAACGCCCAACCTGATCGGCGTTAACGCGGGCGGCCTGCACCTTGCCGGCCGGGCCGCTGTAGGTCCAGTTGCGGGGGCGGCTCAAATCGGCGGTCCAGTCCTGGAAATCAGAGTTGAGCAGCAGCGAATCGGCCAGCTGCAGTTTC
>NZ_FNOV01000034.1 GCF_900107135.1 Hymenobacter psychrophilus | reverse complement strand
GCTGGCCGCTCTTTCACGGACGACACTTTTTCCTGGGCCACCTCGGCGCACCCGTAGGCCTGCAAAGCATCGGTCTGCAGGTGCAGCTGCTGGTCAGAGGTACTGACGCGGGCATAGCCGAAAATCATAGGCGGTATTCTCAGGAAGTCAACGGGGGCAAAGATAGCGAGCCGTTGATTCGTGAGAACAGCATATGAGACATTTATTGCTCGCCTCAGGAGCCTTTCAAACTAGCGAGGTTACTGGGCCGAAAAAACGCCCGTTTTTCGAGACACCCCCAACTCGCCAGAATCCGACCCGGCGGCCCTAACGGGAATTTCTGTTCTTACTCTTGCGCTACCCCCATTACTAGCGCTTTAGGAAAAGGAGCAATACTATAGCGTGAATTTATCCCCTGGCCGCTATGAGGAGGCCGATTTGATAGCATCCCAAGCAACCAGCCGGCCAGAGACCTACTACAATTAGATCAGCCCATGTTCGCAATGTTCATCCAGCTCCTGCTTTCTTCCGACATCAAAACTTTAGAAGACTGGGTATTAGTAATTATATGGTGGATACCTCAGTTAATATGGGTAGGCATTGCCACCCTAGTGCTTGTCGGGGTGATGCTCGGCTTGCGCCGCTTCTGGATCCGCTGGGTGATTATGTGGGTACCATACGCAATGGTTGGGTGGGCAATAGATACTGCCGTAGGTATGGAGCGGAATCATTATGAGTTTGACAATCTTCTTAGCTTACTCGATCATGACTCGAATTTTCGAATACAATGGGCTGCTATTTTATTGGCGGTGCCTTTTCTAATCGTGTTGCATGCCATCTTATTCAGAAAGCAGGCGCAGCGTAAGGCGCGTGGTGTTTAGTTAAAGGTTGAACTCTGCCTGCTTATTCCACCTACTCGTCTGTGCAGTTGAGTGGCCTAGCATATGCGCTGTTGAGCCACTTGGCGCTGCGCTTCTTGCTCCAGCTGCGGGTTGAGTTCCTTTACTAGCCCGCAGAAGCGCTTCACCTCTTGGACTACGTAACGTTTCTTGAACGGACGTGGCTGTTGCAGAACTCTGATTCGGTGTTGGGGTGAACAGCTGCCGCTTGGCGTTGCGCCATTTCCGTCGACTCTGCCATCGTAGAGCAGGCGCTGGTGGTGGTGGCGCAGGGGGCCTTGGCAGGGTGATGGCTAAGCGCATGGTTTGTGCGGGACGATAGCGAAGCAGCTTCTTGAGATTATAACCGATGGCCGCTAAGAGCATGGACTTTTGGGCCCCAGCTTGGCCGCGCACATTGATGCGGCGCAGGCCATACTGGTGCAGCAAGTGGCCAAACACGGGTTCGACCGTGCGCTGGCGCACCCGGCGCATATGCTGCCCTTGCCGGCTGCGTTGCCGGTGCCAGGCCCGATGATATGCGGCATCAAATGCGGAGCGATTCAGCTGCTTGTGGTCGGCAGAGGGCACACAGCTCGTTTTGAAAGGGCAATGCTGGCAATCCTGGTAGAAGGCCCGGTAGTGTTTTAGCCAGTTGCCATCGGCCGAGAGCCGATACTTTCGAAAGGGTAGCGGCTTATCGGCTCGGCAGCGATATTCGTCAGTGGTTTCGTGGTAGGTGAAGCCCTCCACGGCCGGCTTGTACGCGCCAAACACCGGAATCCAGGGAGTGACGCCGCTGTTTTCCAGCAACGCGTAGTTGAAGCCATTGGAGTAGCCGGTGTCGGCGACCAGATCCTGTAGCTGCAACTCGTTGCGCGCCAGGCGCTGCTGCACCTGTTGCACGATAGTGGGCAAATAACGGCTGTCGCGCGTGTCGGCTAAGTCGGCCTGCATATGGCTGATCACGCCATACGCCGTATCTACTGCTAGGCTGCAGAGGTAGTTAAGTGCGCGGGCCTTACCCGGTTTAACGGAAATGCGAGCGTCCGGATCCGTGGGGCTGTAGTGGGTTTTGTTGCTCAGTAGCCGTGCCTGGGTATGATGGGCCCCCAAGGCGCCCGGTTCGCGCTGCCGCTTGGCCTGCCGGGTGGCCTCGTAGCGCAGCTGATGGGCGGGAGCTGAGCGCACCGGGGCGGGCGGTGGGGCCACCGTTGCCGGCTCCCGGCCGACCACGCTAAAGGGGGGAAGCTGCGCCGGTGCCTGTTTTTCGCGCACGCTATCGAGCGAGGCGTTGGCTTTGATGGGGGCGGAGTCGACGGCTTGCGTATCGCCTTTGACGATGCCCTGGGCTACACATAAGCCAAACACCCGATCAAACAGGTGCTCAAATAGGGCCGCGGGATAAAGCTGACGGGTGCGGCTCACGGTCGAATGCCAGGGTAGCTCTTGGTCCAGCTCATAGCCCAGGAACAGCAGAATGTCGAGGCGAAGGGCGCAATGAGCCAATAGGCGCCGGTCGCTGGTGATATTTTCGAGGCAGCCCACCAGCAGCAGCTTAAAGAAGACCACGGGGTCGAGCGAGGGCTGGCCTGTGTGACTGTAGAGCGCGTGGGTTTCCTCGTAAAGAAAGTCCAGGTCCAACAGCTCGTCGAGCCGGCGGTAAAGGTTATGGGAGGGCACCCGCTCCGAGAGGCGGAAGTGCGTGACTACCTGATCGGTAAACTGCTTCTTGCCTTGCATACTATCGCTACGCAGCTAGCCGATTCGTGGACAACTCATCCACCAACTTCTGCAACAGCCACGGTCCTTTGTAAAACGTTATAAGAGACGCATTGTACCGCCTGGCCCTTCGCCCAGCTGCAAGGCCACCTCCGTAAAGAATCGGTGAAACGACTGCTGCGCCATAGCGGATTGAGAAGGAAAATCGGTGAGTTAGTAAGTATCGGAAAGCAGCTAGCCGGGCGGTTGGGTTAGCCAGGGCTGGCTGGTGGTGTTTGGGCGGCCAACTCCTGGGCCCGTAGCCGGGCCTGTTTCCGCCACAGCTTCAGGTGCCAGAGCAGCATACCCGGCACGGTTAGCAAGATAGGTGCCCAATCACGTTGAAACCGCTCACTGGACAACTTGCTGAGGATATAGTCTTGGGAGTTTCCTGAAAATTCTCCTGTCCAAGTATCCCAGAGCACTAATCCAATCATGGCATAGGGCACAAATACAAGCACCCAACGCAGCCAGTGATACCGTAACCGTATCAGGGCTACCCACAGCACCAACGCCGCCAGCCCAGTCCATAGAAGCTGGGGTATCCACAACAGAATAATCGTGAATATCCAATCGTCCAACGAGGGACCGTGACCATAAGAGAGCAACAGCGAGTAGGGGGCGAGGGGCGTGGATATCATTAATTGTAATATTTTTCGGGTCGCACATAGGCATCAGGAGCAGTCAGGTCCAGCGTATGCAATGGGTTCTTGTTCTACACGCACCTTATTAATGATTTACTACCTACCTGTTCGGTTTTCCTGGCACAGACTTGTTCCAGTACTCGGGTTGTTGGCGCTGGGCAGTTGCACGCCGCCTGAGCAAACGCACGTCGATTTACTCGTATGGGTTGTAGCCAATAATACGCCCGACACGCTAGTTGTGACCGTGCGCTACCCTTTAGATTCTACGCAGCTAACAATCGCTGACGCCTCTCATTTGCAGCGGGTGTGGCACATAGACTCAGCAGCCTATGAAGGTCGGGGCTTTCTGCGTCATCCTTTAAGACGGCTCAGCAGACATCAGAGCAAGTGGTATCAGGTAGATACGCACCAGAGCGAGGTAAACCCTTTCCTTGACGACACACCAAAAGTATACGCGGGTCGCCTCGACAGCTTAAGCGCTTGGATTCATTTTGGGGCCAACACTTTAGCTACTTACAAACCAACCGGCCGAGTGGCTCACATTGACCAGCTACACGGAATAATTACGTATTCTATAGCTCCTTATCAAAAACAAGTACTTACGACGGATTTAGGACTTAACCCCGATTCGAAAGCTATCGTGGCCTTGAGTTTGACCCAAGATAATACCTCTAGAATCTTGCTGCCAGGAAGCTCCTTAGCCACCCTCTTTCACGCGGTTGAAAATCTACCGACGAAAGACTATAATTTGCACCAACGCCAGCTTACTATTGGGCCCACTCTTCAAGTTGAAGAGTAAAGCATCTACTTATTTTCATACAAGTTGCTGGCAGTTTTAGCTAATGCATAAACCCACCACGATTCCAAGCGCTGTCTGAGAAGATGAATTATGTGAAAGGACACAACCCAGATGAGGTCGGGACTATTCGCTCTTTCCTAATGCGCCCAAAATCCTGTTTGCTCACGCCCGGGAAAGGCGTCTGTTTCGAGTTTGCGAAACTCATCCCCTCGGCGCGTTTCGTAAACTTTGAATCGTAGACGAGTTTCTTAGACTCCTCCAGCCCCGCAAGGGCCTACGAGCACCTGGTGCCGGGCAGCTGCTGGCAGTTCATTGAAAGGAGGGTATACTTACCTGAACATTGTACCCCTTGCGTTGCCACGGGCAGGTTAGCTGCTGCGCCTCCGCCCTGTCTCCATCCTGCCCATGACGCACTTTTTCAACGCCCAGCGCGATTACTGGCCGATTTACCTTGACCTGCAGCGCCACTACCCCCTGGGCCTTGTGCCCCCCGACGGGATGAACGCGCGGGCTTTTCCTGGGTACCAGGCCCTGGAGGCCCGCATCGTGGCCTGCGTCCACCAAGAAAGCGCTGAGCGGACCCGTTGGGAAACCTTGGCCACTGAATTGGCTGCGCGCACGGGCTTGCCGGTGCGCGATACCACCTACGG
>NZ_FNOV01000037.1 GCF_900107135.1 Hymenobacter psychrophilus | reverse complement strand
ATATTACTTTTTTACTATGACTCTAAATTGGCTCTGGTAGGCGTAGGGTTAGGGGTGATGGCCGCCGCGTTCATCATCACGATTGGCTGGCTGAAGCTGAAGTACGACCGCCAGGTTTCTAAGTACCAGGGTGAGATTCAGGGTTTCCTCTTTGAGTTTCTCTCGGGAATAAGCAAGATCAGAATAACAGGGGGTGAGCGGAGAGTTTTTGCGCTTTGGGCCAATAAGTTTTCTCTCCTGAAAAAGCTTGGTTTTAATTCGGGCACCTACCAAAACTTCGTAGAGACCTTTATGGCCTCCTATCCGCTGGTAACGACCATTTTCTTCTTCTCTTTTATATACTATACCCAGTTGCATGCCACCGACGGAACGAGTGTACTATCTGTGGGGATATTTATGGCATTCATCGTATCATTCAATCAATTTCTAAACGATAGCCTGCGTCTGAGCATGGCCTTGATAACTTCTCTGAACGTAATCACTCTGTATGAACGTATTAAGCCTATTTTATCCGCAGAAACAGAATCAGCCGAGCAAAGTGTGGATCCAGGAGAACTGGCTGGGGAGATAGAAATGAATTCTGTCTCCTTCCGATATAATGAGGACCAGCCCCTGGTCCTGAATGACGTTACGTTTAAGATAAAGCCAGGGGAGATGGTTGCGTTCGTCGGTGCTTCAGGATCAGGGAAATCGACAATCATGAGATTGCTTCTGGGCTTCGAGCAGGCTGAAGCAGGGTTGATCTACTACGACGGGAACTCATTTGATCTCATGAACAGAGAGTTGCTGCGCAGGCAGATCGGCGTGGTTCTGCAAAACGGGGCGTTGATGTCAGGTAGCATATTTCAGAATATCATCGGCAACTCAGAGCTAACCCTGGACGATGCCTGGGAAGCTGCAAAAATGGCCGGCATGGAGGATGATATAAAACAGATGCCGATGGAAATGCATACTGTGGTGAGCGAAGGAGCCAGCACGTTCTCCGGTGGCCAGCGTCAGCGGCTTATGATTGCGAGAGCGATTGCCCATAAGCCACGACTGCTGTTCATGGACGAAGCTACCAGCGCACTGGACAATCGAACGCAGGGTTTGGTATCCCAGAGTTTGGAGAAACTTCAGGCAACCCGGATTATCATTGCTCATCGACTCAGTACTATCAAAAACGCGGACCGCATTTACGTCCTGGACAAAGGGACCATCGTTGAGTGCGGCACATATGATGAATTGATGGAGAAAGATATGCTGTTCGCTCAACTGGCAAAACGTCAAATTGCATAGATCATGGTTGCAAACTCGTCAGCTATGGTCTCAATTGATGCTATGGGTAGCATATCGGATAAAATGAGTGAGTATTTTCTCAACAGGTTTTGCGAGACGCCTGATAAGAAAATGGCTTCTGTTGATGAACACTACGTCAGGTCCTGGGAGGGTTACGCAGCAACATATAGAGAGGAGGGAGCCTTTCAGTTGTTGAAGACATGCTACCCTCAACTCAACTTCCACATTCAGGAAGGCATCAACAAAACCCAGGATTACATTGATGTGGTGCTGAAAGGCAAGTCTCTCCCTAGGAGCGGGGGGGCTACGCCACTGCTCAACAAACCGGAAGGCGTAAGATTTACATTGCACGAAAGTATTGCGGGGAAAGTACCCGTGCTGACTGTCGCTGACAATGAGGACTTCGTCAAGCTAGTCCAATGCCTACTATACAAGAACAATCCGACGCCTGTTCCCCATTCCATGGGTGCTCTGCTGCTTAGTGGGATAAACAACTGGGATCGAATCAAGGCGCTAAAGACAGAATGGCAACAAAACAATCCCTCAGAGAGCTGGAACCAGGAGTTTTCTAAGAACATCTTGCCGAATCCCGGCCTGTACAAGGATAAACTGATTATTCTGAGCACAAAGCCCTATAGTGCTGTCAGTGCTGAGTTCCTGGGGCTTAGTGAAGCGGACTGGATGTCTCAGTCGCTTACCTTAAGACTGGAGCATGAGTGTACGCATCTATATACGCTCAGTAGGTACGGCTGTGCTTCGAATAACCTCCATGATGAACTCGTCGCGGACTATATCGGGATCAGCAACACCATAGGGTTTTATTCTAAAGAGTGGATGTTAGCATTCATAGGCTTAGAAGGGTACCCCAACTACAGGCAAGGTGGAAGGCTTGAGAATTACGTAAATAATGCCAACTTGACTCTTGAAGATTTCAGGCAGTTAATTCCGGTGATCAAATGTGCTATCGAGAACATCGCCAGCTTTGATGCGGTGGTAGGAAAGATTCATTCAGTAAATGATCAAGTAGCCAGGATGAATACGCTATGCACCACTGATTTGCTTGATATTTCATCGCCACTTGGATCGAGTTTACTTATTCAAAAATACAGATATCTATTCGCCAAGGCCGTTGAGGTGGTCTAACTAAAACGGACAGCACGAAGTCTTGACTTCCGCTGCCTATGACTGAAAAATCGAGTTCTGGCGGCTTGCCCGCCACCCGTAAGAAATACACGTTGGCTTTCAAGGCCGAGTGCGTACGCCTATCGCGCCACTATAGCCCTATTCTACGGTCCCGGACCGTCCGATGCCATTTTTGCCGTCAGTGACTGGCTGTGGGGCGCTGCTAGGTGTATAGTCCCAGCGTGAGGTGGGTCGGGTCCTGGGTGAAGTTAACGGAGTTTTTCTGCCACTCGGCACAGACAAATTCATGTGGCGTGAGGCCGCGCAAGGTCTTGAGCCGTTTGGCGTGGTTGTAGGCCAGCAAAAAGGCTTGTAGGTGCTCGTGGAGCTCTTGCGTCGTCTGATAGTGGAAGCGCTGAACGGTGGCCTCTTTAAGTGTGCGATTCATCCGCTCGACCTGGCCGTTGGTCCAGGGGTGAGCGGGCTTGGTCAGGCAATGCTCGACACCATATTCGCGGCAAACGCGGTCAAAACTGT
>NZ_FNOV01000039.1 GCF_900107135.1 Hymenobacter psychrophilus | reverse complement strand
AAAAAAAAGTACACGATTCGTAGACTAATAGTTCACACCTAGTATACTTTCAGTTCAAAATTTAGGGCATATTTTTGAACTTTATGTACAAAAAGTATGGAAAGATATTCTATATTTACCCCATACAAATTGAACTAGCCGTATGAAAAAGACCGAAAAAAACGAAAGCTTAACCACCTTTCCAGTTCATGAAAGCAATCCTTATTTGAGCTCTTTAGTGGTCCCCACTAGGAATAAAGTAGTTCAAGTAGGCAATCCTAAAAACTTCTCGATTGTAAATACTGAAAGTGGAGAAGAACATAGCATGCTCATTGGTACAAGACAAGCAGTTGATAAGGAACAGTTTAGAAAGATTTTTAAAGGTCAGATTCAGGCATTATTCTGTTTGAGCAGTGCGGGAATCAAGGCTTTTGGGTACTTCCTAGATGCTTTGCACGTCTCTAAGGACCAGGTATTATTCGACTTAGAGGATTGCATGAAATTTACTGGCTACACAAGTAAGGCATCAGTATATAATGGTGTAAGTGAGCTACTTAAAAATAATTTTATAGCCCGTACTCACAAGGCTTATACGTTCTTTATAAACCCAGCTATCTTCTTCAATGGTAGTCGCCTTGTAATGGTAAACGAGTACGTAGTGCAGCAAGACAAGAAAATGCCTTTACCTCAGGGGCAACTAGATTTTTTTACTCAAACAAACATCCCCACAAGCCCAGAACACGAGGCAAGGGAGGATGAATGACAAAAGGGAAGAAAAGAGCGTGCAGGCGGCTTAGCACCATGCCTTTTTTACCTCGGGGGGGCAGGGGGCAGAGCCCCCAGGAGAACGAGCTATCAGTACTTTTCAACCAAAAAAGCCACTACTACTCTTACATAACCAGTTAACTCATGTGGTTTAAGTTAGCCTCCAATCCCGAAGTAGTTGAGTCAATTTATGGAGATGAAATTCCCATATTAGAAGGGGTACTTCTGCATGAAATGGAGTTTAGATTAGATGGGGGCTCTATAATTCTTTTAAGATTTGGCCCGTCTAACTACCCCTCTAAACCACCCGCGAAGTGGGTGTCAAGAGGGAATAATACTGCCTCAATTTCACTACAGCTAATTGACGTATCAAGCACCACTTTAGAAGGAAGGGGAATAGTACCTCAGACATTCTGTGATTTCTCTTTTAAGAGAGAAGATGAGAGCCTAATTTTTGAAATCAAAGCTGATAACATACAAGCGAAAGTGAAATTTGGGTATCTATACATCGATGGCATTACAGCCTATAGAGGAAAAGTTGAGTAAGCACTTTAGCGGGATGGTAGGGAACTGAAGGGAAATAAAAAGCCCCAGTTATGCAGTAGAGGGCGAACCTTCAACACTGTCTAGCTGGGGCTTTCAGGCGTTTATAGCACCTACCTTATTCCTTCCCGTTTGATACCTCTACCAAACAAGTCCGCTTCAAGTAAGCCCGGCTAAGGTAGGGCAAAAATCCGTAACTTAGACCGGCCAGAAAAACAAAGCCATAACCCACTATGGTTTGAACTTGGGGAAGGGGCCTGCTACGCGCCCCTCCCCCAAGTTCAAACCGTGGTCCCTGCGGGGCAGCTCGTTCTCCTGGGGGCGCTGCCCCCTGTTCCCCCGAGGTAAAAAAGGCATAAGGCTAAGCCGCCTGCCCATTTCCTTTCCCCACCGCCCCATGCCCTACGCCGTCATCCGAGTTGCCAAAATCAAGACCCAGGCGCACGCCCTCGCGGCCACTGGCCACAACTACCGCCAGGAGCAGCACCCCCACTCCATAGGTAACGCTGACAAAGAGGCCCCATACCGGAACCGGGAGTATATCAACCACGAGAAAAAAGACTACTGGAGCCTTTTGGAAGCCCGCATCCAGGAGGCCGGAGTGAAGCGTATCCGACATGATTCCGTGCGTGGGATGGAGGTGATTCTGACCGGCAGCCCGGAGGGGTTTGTACGTGGCCAGGACGGGCGAGCGGCCGACTACTCCAAAAGCAAATGGGCGCAGGACAATTTGAATTTTTTAAAGGAGCAGTTCGGGGCCAAGAACATCGTTTCGTTCACGCTGCACCAGGATGAAAAGACCCCGCACATTCACGCGGTGCTGGCCCCCATCACGGATAAGAACACCTTGTCGGCCGACCAGCTATTCAACCCCAAGAGCTTGCGTCAGCTGCAAACCGAGTACGCCCAGGCAATGGCCCCGCATGGGTTTGAACGCGGCGTCGAGCACAGCCAGGCCAAGCACGACCCGATGCAGCGCCTGTATGGGTTGGAGGCCCAGCACGCGCAGCGCGTGGCGGAGCTGACCAGGCCCACCGCGCCGGCGCCGGCATTCCAGCTCACCGACCCACCCTTACTCGGGCGGGACGAGTGGAAAGCCGGCGAGGAAGCACGGATTAACGCCGAAATGGCCCGCCAAGCCGAGGCCGCGCGGGCGCAGCTCGCTGAGGTCGCCAAGCTCGCTCAGGCGAACACGGCTGCAGCGGAGCAGGTGAGAGTGCTCCAAAAACAG
>NZ_FNOV01000042.1 GCF_900107135.1 Hymenobacter psychrophilus | reverse complement strand
GAATTTGAGTAGGCCAGTTTTTTATCTTCTGACAGGTCAATCCTTTTGCCATTCACTTCCCGGTAAAAGCCGTTGTTCTGCAGCACGTCCTTCACATGGCCAGAAGAATCGCTAAAAGCTCTTGTATAGGTAAAAAAGCCATCATTTCTAAACGCTGTATACTGCTTTTCTCTGAAGGTGAAGCGAACCAGGATTTTATCAAACAATTTGCCGCCGTGCGCTTTTATAGATAAGTCTACCACCTCTTGGGCTTTGCTGTTAGCCTTTATTGAAACGGGTATTTTATCGACTCCCTGCTGGCACGAAAGAACCGCGACTGCGGGTATTACAGCCAAAAAGAATTTACACCCTCGAAACCAATTATTTCTCATAAAATCAGCTAATCAAAGAAATACCTATACCCAGTAGGCAGGCAAGAACGCGTTTCCTACTACCACCCTTTCGGACTGCTATTCCATCTTTGCTCATCTCTTGTACCCTTGTCATAACCTGGCTTTTGTTCCAGTATCCCTAGGGTGTCCCCACTGGCTGCCGCTGCATATGCTGCCCCAAGTTCCACAACTTAGCATTAGAAACCACGCCCCGCTTCGTTTTGCCCACGTTCTTACCCTCCTTGGAGAAGAGAAACGGGTAACAGGCTGAGGTGGTTTAGTTGGGCTGGACAGAATGAGTCGGTATCGAGTGCGAAACCCGGCAAGCGGAATTGTCTTGCCTTATTCCGCGTCTGAATTGCGCAATTCTATCTGGCGGCGGTAGCGCTTAACGCTGGACTCGCTCACGCCCGTGGCGGCTACCGTCTGGTGCACCGACATGCCGGCAGCCAGACACGCCTGTACCCTGGCCAGCTTGTCTGCGTCCACACCTGGGCGACGGCCCAGGTGCTTGCCCTGTGCTTTGGCCAGGGCAATGCCTGCCGTCGCCCGTTCGCGGATGCTCTCGCGGTCGTACTCCGCCAGCGCGGCGAAGATGCCCAGCACCAGCCGGCCGGCGGGGGTAGCCGTATCAATGCCTAAATCCAGGGCCACGAAACGCACCTGGCGCTCGTGCAGCTCGGCCACCAGCTGCATGATATGGGCGCTGTTGCGGCCCAGCCGGTTCAGGCGCGCCACGGTCACCGTATCACCGGTCCGCAAGGTGGCCAACAGCTCGGTGAGCACGGGCCGTTGAATGGTGGCGCCGCTGATCTTTTCCTGAAACACCCGGTCGACGCCGGCGGCCTGGAGTTGGTCGAGTTGAGTATCGAGGTGTTGGTCTTTGGCCGAGACGCGGGCGTAACCGAAGTTCATGGCAAATGGGTCAGGAAGGTGGGGCCACAAAGATGCAGGGCTGGCCCCACTTTCTGGCCCCATATTTCCGGGACAAGTCGCTCCGGATTGGCAGGGGCCAGGAAGGTGTGCCTTGTTGAATCCCTGTATGTGCAGTTGCTAGGCATTGGTTCGGTCCGACTAGACGAACCTACTGGATACGCATTTAGCTTTGGACTACACCTTGAGTTTTGGCCAGCTATGAGCCCCATGAGCCCACATAACCAGCAAGCCTATAGAGCGCTTCGCGCCTACCTAACATACCTATTGGCCAACCAACGGGATAAAGCGCTGTCAGAAGTGCCACTCCTGTTTCGGGCCAGTGTGGAGCTATTTATGCAAGGTAAAACGATGTACGCTGATGCGGCTGACCAGCCCATCATTTACGCCCACGATTTGGCCGCCTGGGCCTATCAGGTCATCTATGTATCCGGCTTGGAGTATCCCCTTCCCCTGGCCGCTGTGGACGTGGACTGCCTGCGGCGAGCGATGGAAGGATGAGTTGACTAAAGATTTAGTGATCCAACAAACTGGGTGCGGTAACCATGCTCAAGGATATCGTTGCGTGCAGCAGGCCGCAACAGTTGATGCGGAGAATAATGCGCATATTTACCGCATAGTATGCGGAGAATAAACCCCTACATCCATCAACTCCCGGCTTGGCCGAAGTTTAGCTGGCA
>NZ_FNOV01000044.1 GCF_900107135.1 Hymenobacter psychrophilus | reverse complement strand
CAACGCGGGGGCCGACACCCGGGTGGGGCCCGTGCGCAGCACCTCCAGCTGGGTGAGGCGCTCCCCCGGCCCCACCTGCAGCAGCGCTTCGAGGGCCGCTTGCTGCACCGGGCTCAGGCGGGCGCGCAATTGACGGTAAAGGTGACGGCCCGTGCGTTCGCGGACCCGGGCAATCAGGCGGGCCAGCACCGTGACGCCGGGCAGCACCACGCGCTGGGCCACCAGGTGCGCGGTCGCCAAATCAAAGAGCACGCTCGGCCGCACGGTGCTGGTGGCCACCTGGGCATAAAGCCAACGGGTAAGCCGAAAGGCCTGCCGGCCGTCAAACGAGTGGTACTGCAGGTACGCTTGAATCAGCGGCTGGTGCTCGTAGCTGGTGTTGGACCGGTCCCGATACGGCCGCAGCTGCTCGGGAGCCAGGCCGAGCTGGCTGGCCAGGGTCTGCACCACCACGGGGGGCACCTGCAGCGGGTCCACCAGAAAGGTGCCCAAAAAGCGCAGCGTCCCCAGCTGCACGGCGCAGCCCAGGCGGGTGTGCGGCAAACGCCGCGCCGCCAGAAACTGCTTATCGGCCGCACTCAGGTAGAAAAACCGGGTGAGTTGCTCCGGGCTGGGGTCGGCGTGGTACTGACTGTACCGGGCGGCTTGTTCGTCACTGAGAAATTCGACGGGCATACGCGGCGCTTACTGGCGGGCCGGACTGCCGCCCGTCGGGACGCCCAGGTAGGCGAGGTAGCGGTAAATGGTGGCCCGGCCCACGCCGAGCAGCTGCCCAATTTCGGCCACCGTCTTGTCCTGCTGCAGATAAAGGGTCTTCGCGGCCTGCGCTTTCGACAAGGCCTCTTTGGAAAGTCCCTTCGGCCGCCCCCCCTGCCGGCCGCGGGCGCGGGCGGCCGTCAGTCCTGCTCGCGTCCGTTCGCGGATGATGTCGCGCTCAAACTCAGCCAGCGAGGCAAACAGATTAAACATGAGCCGGCCCTGGGCCGTGGTCGTGTCCAGGTGGTCCTGCAAGCTGACGAAGTGGATGCCCTTGTCCTGAAAACCGGTCACCAACGTGACCAAGTCTTTGAGCGAGCGGCCCAACCGGTCCAGCTTCCAGACCACCAATGTGTCGCCCGGCCGCAGGCGGGTCAACAGGTGTTGAAGCGCTGGCCGCTCTTTCACGGACGACACTTTTTCCTGGGCCACCTCGGCGCACCCGTAGGCCTGCAAAGCATCGGTCTGCAGGTGCAGCTGCTGGTCAGAGGTACTGACGCGGGCATAGCCGAAAATCATAGGCGGTATTCTCAGGAAGTCAACGGGGGCAAAGATAGCGAGCCGTTGATTCGTGAGAACAGCATATGAGACATTTATTGCTCGCCTCAGGAGCCTTTCAAACTAGCGAGGTTACTGGGCCGAAAAAACGCCCGTTTTTCGAGACACCCCCAACTCGCCAGAATCCGACCCGGCGGCCCTAACGGGAATTTCTGTTCTTACTCTTGCGCTACCCC